>NZ_FOYS01000001.1:753490-939581 GCF_900115785.1 Halogeometricum limi | reverse complement strand
GAGCGAACCCGACGGCGTTCTCGCGAGCGAAGTGAGCGAGAACTCGTCGGGGAGCGAGGACGAGCGTAGCGAGTCCGAGCGAACCCGACGGCGTTTTGGTCCCGCCACCACGAATCACCAGACACGAACCACCATGAGCCACGAAGACTTCCCCACGGAGAATCCGGCGGTGGTGACCTGCGGGTTGCCGTACGCGAACGGTGACCTGCACATCGGCCACCTCCGGACGTACGTCGGCGGCGACATCTACAGTCGCGCGCTGAAACGACTCGGCCAAGAGACGGCGTTCGTCAGCGGGTCGGACATGCACGGCACGCCCGTCGCCGTCAACGCCGCGAAGGAGGGCGTCACCCCCGAGGAGTTCGCCCTGCGACACCACGAGAAGTACGAGGAGACGTTCCCGAAGTTCGAAGTCGAGTTCGACAACTACGGCCACACCCACGACGAGACGAACACGGAACTGACGAAGCAGTTGGTCCGTGACCTCGAGGAGGCGGGCTACGTCTACGAGAAGGAGATTCCCGTCGCGTACGACCCCGAGGCCGACCAGTGGCTTCCGGACCGCTACGTCGAGGGAACCTGTCCGTACTGCGGCGAACACGCCCGCGGCGACGAGTGCGACGAGGGCTGTGGTCGTCACCTCGAACCCGGCGAGATAGAAGACCCCGTCTCGACGCTCACGGGCAACGCCGCCGAGTACCGCGAACGGAGCCACCGCTTCTTCGAGGTGTCCGAACTGCAGGACTACCTCGGCGAGTTCATCGACCGTCTCGAAGGAACGTCGAACGCGCAGAACCAACCCCGCGAGTGGATAGAAGGCGAACTGCAGGACTGGTGTATCACCCGCGACATGGACTGGGGTATCGACTACCCCGGAGAGTCCGAATCGGACCTCGTCCTCTACGTCTGGGTGGACGCCCCCATCGAGTACATCGCCTCGACGAAGCAGTACACGGACCGCGTCGGTGCCGACGTCTTCGACTGGGAGGAGGCGTGGAAGGAGTCGGGCGACATCGTCCACATCATCGGCCGCGACATCATCCAGCACCACACCGTCTTCTGGCCGGCGATGCTGCACGCGACGGGCCACGTCGAACCGCGCGCCGTCATGGCCTCCGGGTTCATCACGCTCAACGGGAAGGGCTTCTCCACCTCTCGCAACCGCGCCGTCTGGGCCGACGAGTATCTGGAGGAGGGCTTCGACCCCGCGCTCATCCGCTACTACCTCGCCACGAACGGCGGGTTCCAGCAGGACGTGGACTTCTCGTGGGAGAAGTTCCGCGACAGAGTGAACAACGAACTCGTCGGCACCGTCGGCAACTTCCTCTACCGGTCGATGCTGTTCGCCTACCGCGAGTACGAGGGCACCCCCGAGGCTGACCTCTCCGACGAGGTTCGCGAGCGAATCGAAACGGCCATCGAGGAGTTCGAAGCGGGCGTGAACGACTACTCCGTCCGCGAAGTCGGAAACAGCGTGGTCCGACTCGCCCAGTTCGGCAACGAGTACATCCAGCGGAACGAACCGTGGAAACTCGACGACGGCGCGGAGAAAGCACAGGTCATCCGCGACTGCGTGCAGGTGGCGAAAGCCGTCGCCGTCCTCCTCGAACCCCTCGCGCCCGGCAAGGCCGAGCAACTCTGGAACGACCTGAACGAGGACGACGACGTGCACGCCGCCGGCGTGGAGGCGGCACTCGACGCGCCCGCCGCATCGTTCGGCGAACCGTCCGAACTGTTCGAGAAGATAGAAGAAGAACGCGTCGAGGAACTGAACGAGAAACTCGAATCGCGCGTCGCGGCGGCGACGGCCGCGGACGAAACCGAAACTGACGAGGCCGCCGACGGTTCGAGTGAAGACGTGAGCGACGAACACGAACCCCTGCTCGAAGGCCGAATCGGCTTCGAGGAGTTCCAAGAACTCGACCTGCGCGTCGCCGAGATTCTCGACGCCGAGGGTATCGACGGCGCGGACAAACTCGCGAAACTGACCGTCGACATCGGCGTCGAAGAACGACAGATCGTCGCGGGCATCAAGCAACTCCACGACCTCGACGAACTGCCCGGTAAGAAGGTGGTCGTCGTCGCCAACCTGGAGAAGGCCGAACTGTTCGGCGTCGAGTCCAACGGCATGGTGCTGGCCGCCGGCGAACAGGCCGACCTGTTGACGACGCACGGCGACGCCGAACCCGGGACGCGCGTCCGGTAACCGACGCCGCCCGTCTCGTCTCTTCCGTCTCTTCTCTCCGCTTCGGTCGCGTCCGACTACCGCGAGTCGACGTCGACGCGAACCTCGTCGTCGGTCACTTCGACGATCTGGTCGGCGGTGACCGAGAGCGCTTCGTCGTCGTCGTTTCGGAAGGCGTCCTCCATGTCGGCGGAGACGCCCGTCTCGCCCTTCAGCATCGCCTTGCCGTCCTGAACGCCGGTGACTTTGCCGATTCGTTCGCCGTTCGGGCCGACTACGTGCTTGCCGACGACGTCGTCTGTGACGTGTTGCATAGGTCGGAGGTGAAGCGTCTCGTGCTAAAACGTGATGGCAGTCTTCCGTTCGGGAACCCCCGTCCGACCCCGAACAGTTTTCATTCGTGAATAGATAGTGAGTATCCATGTACTTCGGTCTCACGAGTGTCGACGTATCCCTCGAACGCGGCCCTCCCATCCGCCTCTCTCCCGGCCTCGCCGCGGCGAGTTTCCGATTCGTCGCGTCGGTCCCGAAGGAGATTCGCGACGGCGTCCACCGCGTCGCCGTCCACGACCAGGGCGACGGGTCGTTCGACGTGCGCTTCACCGGCCGTACCGACGGCGCGTACGTCGTGGACGCACCCGTCCTCGAAGACATCGTGTGGTCGCTGGCCGACGAGAAAGAGTACGGCGAGTGGCGCGTCGAGTACGGCGGGGCGCGCCCCGAGTGGGTGCCCGACGAGATGCCGAGACAGGAGACTCACCGAGGCGGCCGGAGTCTGTAGTACCGCCGGTTCAGGTCGTACATGTACCCCTCGCGCATCGTCTTCAGCACCGCGTAGGTGACGATGCCGGCGACGACGGGCGCGAGGAACGTCAGGTCGAACAGGACGTTCGGGTCCATGGGGACGAGGTTCTTCACCGACAGCACGCTGATGGTGAACGCGAAGACGACGCCGCCGACGCCGAGAGCGGCCCAGAACGGCTGCTCGACCGGTCTGCGCGCCGACCCCTTGTTGAGGAACGGCACCATCGCGAGAAAGCCCACGACGACGACGTTCGCGAGGACGCCGAACGTCCGGTCGGCCATCAGTTTCTGCCCGCCGAGGACGGCCAACTCGGGGTTGATGGGGTCGAGTTTGAGCAGGCCGAACGACCAGTAGAGATACCAGTCGGGCAAAATGATGGCCGGGGTGGAACTCGGGTTCGCGGGCGCGCCGATATGCGGAGGGAGCATCGCCGAGAGAAACAGAATCATCCCGACGAAGAAACTCGCGATAGACATGTTTCTGACCGTCTCGTGGGGCCACGTCGGAAACGCGAGCACGTCGCGTTCGACGTACGCCGACTGCGCTCTGAGTACTTGGTCTTCGTACCGCGAGCGCTCGAAGTACTCGTAGGTGAGTCGCGCGAGGCCCGTCGTCCGCGCCTTCCGGTCGCGCCACGTCGGCGTCCGGTCCGCCGGGACGATACCGCCGTCGCCGCGAATCGCGGACGCGTTCGTCGATTCGCCGACAGTCGTCGTCCGCCGGTCGTCGCTCCCCGTCTCACCCCCGTCGGGACGGCGACGCCGCTCTCCTGTGTCCATACGTCCATCTGGTCCCGAGCGGAGATAACGGTCGTCCTCCGACGCAAATTGTTTCGTATCGACACGTTAGTAGTACATGAATTTTTACCACGAGAGTAGTGCTATCGTCGGGCTTTTTTAGGAGGTGACTGCTATTCCGTGCTATGAGAAACGCGAAAATCGTCTGTACGCTCGGACCCGCGTCCGACGACCAGGCGACGATTCGGGCACTCTCCGACGCCGGGATGAGTGTGGCCCGACTGAACGCCAGTCACGGCACGCCGGAGCACAGAGCGGAGGTCATCGAGCGAATCCGAACCGTCGACGAGGGCACCGAAGAACCCCTCGCGGCGATGGTTGACCTGCAGGGCCCCGAGGTGCGCACCGCACCCATCGACGACCCCATCCGACTCGAGACGGATAGCGAGGTTCGCTTCGTCGAGGGAGACGACGCGACGCCGGAGGAAATCGGTCTCTCGTACCCCATCGACGCCGCCGAACGGGGCGACACGGTCCTCTTAGACGACGGCCGCATCGAAGCCACCGTCACCCGCGTCGAGGACGGGGTCGTCGTCGCTCACGTCGACTCCGGCGGCGAACTCGGCAGTCGGAAGGGAGTGAACCTCCCGGGCGTCAAACTCGACATCGACCTCATCACGGAGGGCGACCAGCGCGAACTCGAAGTCGCCGCCGAGAAGAACGCCGACTTCGTCGCCGCCTCGTTCGTCCGGTCCGCGGAGGACGTCTACACCATCAGCGATGCGCTGGAGAACCTCGGCGCGGACATCCCCGTCGTCGCGAAGATAGAGCGCGCGGGCGCCGTCGAGAACCTCGAAGAGATAGTCGAAGCCTCTTACGGCGTGATGGTCGCCCGCGGTGACCTCGGCGTGGAGATGCCCCTCGAAGAGGTACCCATCATCCAGAAACGCATCATCCGCCGGTGTCACGCGACGGGGACGCCCGTCATCACGGCGACGGAGATGCTCGACTCGATGATTCACTCGCGACGGCCGACGCGCGCGGAGGCGTCCGACGTGGCGAACGCCGTCCTGGACGGCACCGACGCCGTGATGCTGTCGGGTGAGACGGCCATCGGCGACAACCCCGTCCGCGTCGTCGAGACGATGGACCGCATCGTCCAACAGGTCGAATCCTGCGACGAGTACGACGAGAACCAAGAACAGCACGTCCCCGTCGCCGAGGACGACTCGCGGACCGAAGCGCTGGCCCGGTCGGCCCGATACCTCGCTCGGGACGTGAGCGCGAGCGCCATCGTCGCCGCCTCCGAATCCGGGTACACCGCGCGGAAGACGGCGAAGTTCCGCCCCGCGGTGCCCGTCGTCGCGACGACGCCGAACGACCGCGTCCGCCGACAACTCACGCTCTCGTGGGGCGTCATCCCGAAGTACGCCGACTACCGCGAGGGCGTCGACGAGATGATGGACGACGCCGTCGAGGCCGCCCTCGACGCCGAGGCGGCCGAGTCCGGCGACACGCTGGTCGTCCTCTCGGGGATGATGACCGAGTTGGAGGGCACGAACACGACGAACATGCTCAAAGTCCACGTCGCCGCCGAAGCCGTCGCCACCGGGCGGAAAGTCGTCGGCGGCCGCGTCGCCGGTCCGCTGGCTATCTCCGCCGACGGCGACCTGACCGACGTCCCCGAGGGCGCACTGCTCGCGCTGCCCGCGGACTTCGACGGCGAGTTCGACGGCGACGCGAAGAAACTCGGCGGCATCATCGACGCCCGCGCCGGGATGACCGGCTATCCGGCGCTCGTCGCCCGCGAACTCGACATCCCGATGATATCGGGCGCACCGCTCCCCGAGAGCGTCGAGTCCGGGACGGAGGTCACCCTCCACGCCGAACGCGGCGTCGTCTACGAGGGGAACGTCATCCGACACGAGTCCGATAGAGACCGGTAGTCCGACCGCCCGGCGCGCGCCGACGGCGTGGCGGTAGCCCTTTTGCGACTCGTCTCGTACCGCCGGTAATGGATAGACGCGACGACGGCGTCGACGACACCGAAGCGGACCCGACTGTTGCGCCGGAGACGACACCCACGTCCGCCGACGCGGACGAGGAGGAGGAGACGGACGACGTCTTCGAGGACCCGCGGACGCTCGAACCGCTCGAACCCGGTCGACCGACGGCCGAGAACGCGCTGTTCGTCGTCATCGGTGCCGTCGGCACCGTCCTCCTGTTCGTCACCGCGCTGTGAGTCACCGCCGCACACTCCGTCTCCCCCGCGAAATCGGGCGTTCTCGCGGACGAGATTATCAGTTCTGAATACTCGACCGCAGTGTTTTATGTGGGATACCGGTTAGTGAGCAGTAACTGCCGTCTCCCCGATGCAATCGACACACACCCTCACGGTGCTGGCCGCGGTGTTACTGCTCGTCGCCGCCGGCCCCACCCCCGCGCTCGCCCTCGCCAACGAGCACGGGGCACCCAGCGGCTACGAGTCCGCACGCACCCTCCAGACGGAAGCGAGCGGCTCGTTCGGAAGCGACAACGTGAACGTCACCCGAGGCGACGAGGTGCGTTTCACCGTGAGCCACTCCGGTCCGGCGAACGTCACTATCGGCGGCCCCGACTACGGCTACCACCTCCGCATCGCGCTCGGCGGGAGCGGAACCGACGAGATAGTCATCGACACGTACGCGACGACGGCCGCGGACCCCGACGAGTACGTCGACGGGGGCGACGCGACGCTCCTGTCGCCCGCACCGGACGCGCCGATAGAGCCCGCGGACTACCTGATGAACGTCACCGTCGAGGGCGACGAACGCGACCTGTCGACGCTCACCGTCGAACCGCGCGGCGAGATGAGCGCGGAGTCGTTCGTCACGCCCGGGTCGTTCGGCGCGTCGACGAACACCGACGCGGACGGGAACGCCGACACGGGCGAACTCGTCGGGACGATGTCGCCGGGAACCACCGTCGCCCGCGGCGACTACGTCGTGATGAAAGTTCACGAGACGGGTCTCGAAACGGCGCTCGAACCCGACCGACTGGCGGGCGACGCCGCCGCGAACGGCATCAAACTGAACGTCTCACAGACCGCGCCCGGTCCGAACCGCCAGCCCGACGAGTACGTGGCGACGGCGGACCCGGAGGCGAACGTCTCCGTCTACCCGTCGTTCGAGGCGGATACGATTTACTTCGTACTGGACACGTCGGCCCTCGACGTTCGGAAACAGGCCGCCCGGAACGAGTACGAGATGCGCCTGACCCTCACCGAGGAGAACGGCCTCGTCGAGTCGGAGACGACGGCGGCGACACGGTCGTTCACCCTCGTCGACCCCGTGGCGACCCTGTCGCCGTCGAACGACTCCGTCCACTACCCGTGGGAGAACGAGTCGTTCGCCGTCGAGGGAACGACGACGTACGCGCCGAACACGACGCTCGAAGTCCGCCTCCGGTCGCCGAAACCGAACGCGTTCCTCCTCATCAGCGAGGCGACGGTGGACAGTCAGCGACGGTACCGAACGACGTTCGACGTGGGCGACGTGACGCGCGGCGTGAACGCGACGCTGTGGACCGACGACGTCAACTCGGGCGACGAGTTCTTCTTGCAGACCGCACAGCAGGTGACCCTCGTCGCGCCGAACGCGAGCGTCCGGTTCGACGACCAGTCGCCCGACGGCGCGACGGTGACGCTCTCTCGCGTCGAGGTTCCCGAAGGCGGGTTCGTCCGCATCCACGACGCAAACGGCGACGGCGTGGGACGGTCCGACTACCTCGCGCCGGGGAGACACCGAAACGTGAGCGCGGAGTTGTCGCTTCCGTTGTACGACGAGCAGACGTTGCGCGCGGAACTGGTTACCGACGACGGTGACGAGGCGTACTCGCGGAACGACACCGCCTACGAGCGCTCGGGGTGGGTCGTCAACGACACGGCGCGCGTCTCGTTCGGCGCGCCGCCGACGGAGACGGCGACGCCGACGCCGACACCCACGGCGACGGCGACGCCCACCGCCACGCCGACGGCGACGACGACGCCGTACCCCGTTCGCTCGGAGACGCCGCTAGACCCGTCCGACGCGACGAGCACGGGCGTCTCGCTGTCGCCCGCCGTCGCGGTCGTCGCGATACTCGCGGCCGCGGGACTCGTCGCTCGCAGACAGGGGGGAGACACGTGAGAGACCACACCGACCCGAGAGAGGTGACGCACTGATGGAGAAACTGCCCGAACTCGAACCCGAGTCGTTCGTCTCGTTCCTCGAAGACCTCTGGAACGAACGCGGGTGGGAGACGTCCGTGAAACAGCGACCCGACGAGACGTACTTCATCGTCGGCAAACGCGGCGACGGCAAGCGCGGTGCGCTGTACGTCTTCCCGACGGTCGACTCGCACGTGAAAAAGCAACACCTGAAGAAGTTCGTCGGGTTCTGCCGCAAGAAGGGCATCGACGTGGGCGTCGTCGCGACGCAGGGCGCGTACGCCGACCCGGTGCGGAAGATAGCGAAGTCGAAGGGAATCCACCTCTTGGACCGCGAGACGCTGGCGAAGACGGTCGACGAGGGCGGCTTCGAACACGTCCTCCGCGAGTACACCGGCGGCGGCAGTCCGCTCGACCGGTTGCTCGCGACGCTTCGGTCGTACGGCGTGCCCGTCCCCGAAGCGCTCCCGTTCGACTTTCAGGCGCTCCTCGACCGACTGCCGGTCGGCGGGAGCGAGTCGGGCGAGGGAGGCGACGGTGGGGGTGCCGTCGGCGGCGAGGGAGGCGACGGCGGTCGGTCGGCGAGCGCGGAGACGTCGAACGCGGACGGAAAGGGAGACGGACCGACGCTCCCGGGACCGCTGACGAGTCTCCCGAGACCGGACGTCGTCCTGCCGGTGGCGCTTCTCGTCCTCGTGGTGTTCCTGGTCGGGTCGGCCGTCGGACCCGCGCTCGGGCTGCCGGCCATCGGTGCGGCGTCGGGCGGTTCCGGCGACGTGTCCGTCTCGGCGCTCTCGACTGCCGGGGCGAACGCGACGGCCGAAGTCCGCTGGAACGCGCGGGCGACGGACACGCTGACGGTGAACGGGACGACGTACGCCGCGCCGGCGAACGAGACGTTCGTCCTCGTCAGGATGAACGTGAGCAACGAGGACTCCTCGCACCTGTCGCTCGACCAGGACTCGCTGGCGCTGGAAGTCGCCGGTGACCGGTACGGACACCAACCCCTGAACGGGACGACGGGATTCGCGCAGGCCGGACTGTTCGCCCCGAACGACCCGCGTGAGGTGTGGGTGGCGTTCAGCGTCCCGGAAGACGCGACGAGTGGGACGCTCGTCGTCCGCGACGACGAACTGACGGTTCGGTTCGTCCGCGACGAGGGAATCGTCCCGGAAGCGACCGAACCCGAGACGTGACCCGTTCACGTGACAACGCTTAATCGACACGCACGCTAAGTCTCGCTATGCTCAGGTCGCCGCCACCGGCGTTCCTCCAACTGTCTCTGCCCCCCGAGATGCTTCCGTACCTCCTCGTCGTCTCGGGACTCGGCCTCTCGGTCGCGGAGGCGTTGGCACCGGGTGCGCACTTCATCGTCCTCGGTATCGCGCTCTTAGCCGCGGGACTGGTCGGACTCGTCCTCGGACCACTCGCCAGCCCCCTCGTCCTCGGCGTGCTCGTCTTCCTGTTCGGCGCACTCGCGCTGTACGGCTACCGCGAGTTCGACCTGTACGGCGGGAAGGGTACCGGTCAGACCAGCGACTCGAAAGCCCTCCGCGGGCGGAGCGCACGGGTCACGGAACGCGTCACGCCGACGCAGGGTGAGGTGAAACTGGACGAGGGCGGCGGCTTCAACCCCTACTACGCGGCCCGGTCCGTCGGCGGCGAGATAGCCGAGGGGAGCGAAGTCATCGTCGTCGACCCCGGCGGCGGCAACGTCGTCACCGTCGAATCGGTCGACTCTGCGCTGGACGACATCGACAGGGAACTCGCTCGCGGGCGTCGTGAGCGCGGCGACGGCGACGACGGCGACGGGGGAGAGAGCGACAACGGCGCAGAGAGCGGTGCGACCGAGACGGAGACCGAAAGCGAACGGGCCTGACCGGACCCGAGGCGGGCGAGACGCGTCGAGAGCGCCGTCCGCGGTTGTCACGGGCGAACTCTTATTTAACTAACACGCTAAGCTCAGGACATGGTACTGGACCCCGTGCTGTTACAGGTGGGACTCACGCTCGGCGCGTACCTCGTCGGGTTGTTAGTTCTCCTCCTCGCCGTCGTGACCGTCTACCAGATGGTCGAAATCGTCGACGCGTACGAGAAGAAGGCGCTCACCGTCTTCGGTGAGTACCGCAAACTACTGGAACCGGGTATCAACTTCATCCCGCCGTTCGTCTCGCGGACGTACGCGTTCGACATGCGGACGCAGACGTTGGACGTCCCGAGACAGGAAGCCATCACCCGCGACAACTCGCCGGTGACCGCCGACGCCGTCGTCTACATCAAGGTGATGGACGCGCGAAAGGCGTTCTTGGAGGTCGACGACTACAAGAAGGCCGTCTCGAACCTCGCGCAGACGACGCTCCGGGCCGTCCTCGGCGACATGGAACTGGACGACACGCTGAACAAGCGACAGGAGATAAACGCGCGAATCCGCAAGGAACTGGACGAACCGACCGACGAGTGGGGTGTCCGCGTGGAGTCCGTCGAAGTCCGCGAAGTGAACCCCTCCCAGGACGTCCAGCAGGCGATGGAACAGCAGACGTCCGCGGAACGTCGCCGCCGTGCGATGATTCTGGAGGCGCAGGGTGAGCGGCGCTCTGCGGTCGAGACGGCGGAAGGTGAAAAACAGTCGAACATCATCCGCGCGCAAGGTGAAAAGCAGAGTCAGATCCTCGAAGCGCAGGGTGACGCCATCTCCACCGTCCTCCGCGCGAAGTCCGCCGAGTCGATGGGCGAACGCGCAATCATCGAGAAGGGGATGGAGACGCTCGAACACATCGGACAGGGCGAGTCGACGACGTTCGTCCTCCCGCAGGAACTCACGAGCCTCCTCGGTCGGTACGGCCGGCAGCTCTCGAACTCCGACGTGCAGGAACAGGCCGGACTCGACAGCCTCGACTTCGACGCGGAGACGCGCGAACTCATCGGACTGGACGACATCGAAGAGATTCTCGGCCAGATAGACCAGGCCGCCGAGATGGACGTCGAAGAACTCGAACAGGAGGCACAAGCCATCAAAGAGGGAGCAGACCCCGACATCAAGAGCCCGGACGAAGTCGTCGCCGAGGCGGACGCGCAGGACAAATCCGACATCAAGAGCCCGGACGAAGTCGTCGCCGAATCCGACGGACAGACGGAGTCCGGGGCGGGCGGCGAGACGAACGGTCAGCGCGAGACAGAGAAAGAAGTCGAGTGACGCTCACGATAGCCGACGGTTCGCGGCCCGCGTCCGTCGGAGCGAAGAGCTTTTGTCGCAGAACGAGCCTACTCCGGGACGAGCACAGATGACCGACCGAGGCGTGGACGAAGAGAAGCGTGCGACGCTCCGGCGATTCGCGGCCCTCGGGGCGGCGACGCCCCTCGTCGGACTCGGGTCGTCCGAGGCCGACGCGGAGGAGACGTCCGGAAGCGACGCACGAGACGCCATCGTCGGCTACGTCGCCTCGACGCCGGGCGCACATTTCTCGAAGGTGCGCGACGACTTACGACTCGGAACCGGCGAGACGCAGTACCACCTGCGCCGCCTCGTCGACGACGGCGTCGTCGAGTTCCGCCGCGACGGCGACTACAAGCGCTTCTTCCCGGCGAAGCGGTTCACCTCCTTCGAGCAGACGACGCTGGGCTATCTCCGTCGAGGGACGCCGCGCGGGATGCTCGTCGCCCTCCTCCGTGACCCCGACGCCACCGGCACCGACGTCGCCGCGCAGTTGGACGTCTCTCGGGCGACGGTGAGCAACTACGCGCGGGAACTCGACGACGCGGGCCTCCTCTCGCGCGAAGACGGCTACGCCATCACGCGACCCGAGACGGTCATCACCCTCCTCGTGCGCTACGCCGACTCGTTCGGCCCGGACGCCGTCGCTCTCGCGGACGACGCCGCGAGCCTCATTCGCTACGACCCCTGAGACGGAACGTCGAAGACGGAGAACGGACGTCGAAAGAGGAGAGCGCCGTGGTACGGTCGGCTAACACCGACTCAGACGGTGACCTTCCACGTCGTTCCCGACGAGTACCCCCACTTCTCGACGGTCACGTCGAAGTCGCCGTCGATGATGGCTCGCATGTTCGCGCCGACTTCCTTGGCCGAGAGGCCGAGTTCCTCGGCGATGAGGCGGGACTTGAAGTACGTCTGCTCTGCGGCGCGCGAGCGGAGGTGCTGGAGGATACGCCGTTGTTTCTCGGAGAGGTCTGCGGTCGGGTGGGCGGTGGGTGCGGTGGCGCTCATACCAGTTCGGAGGAAAGGAACGGGTATGAGGGGTTTGGTACGAGTGGTTAACACGCCGCTGTCTACCGATTCGTTCGGCTCTGGTCCGTCGTTCGCTCCTCGGGTGTCGTTCTCACGGTACAGTCGGCTAACAGTCAGCTAATCCAGAGTGTCTTCCGGAGAATACGGCCGTCTCGGTACAGTGTCACACCCGAAGAGCGGCGGAAGGCAGAAAATTCATACGCGGTGGCTGGCGATAGACGGTAAATGGGTCGCCCGACCACCGACCAGTCCGCAGGGGTCGAAGTGAGCGTCGTCCTCCCCGCGTACAACGAGGCGGAGACCATCGAGTCGACGGTGGAGACGACGCTCCGGACGCTCTCTCGGTTCCTGCCGTCGGGCACGTACGAAGTCATCGTCGCCGAAGACGGCTGTGACGACCGAACGCCGGAGTTGGCCGAGGCGATGGCCGCCGCGGACGACAGAGTTCGACACTTCCACAGCGACCGACGACTGGGTCGCGGCGGCGCACTCGAACACGCCTTCGCGGCCGCCGAGGGTGACGTTCTCGTCTACTTCGACACCGACCTCGCGACGGACATGAAGCACCTCGAAGAGTTGGTCGAACGGGTCCGCTCGGGCCGGTACGACGTCGCCACCGGGTCGCGGTGGATGCCCGGCCGAATCGCCGACCGGCCGACGAAGCGCGGCGTCCCGAGTCGCGGATTCAACCTGTTCGTCCGCCTGCTCTTGGGGTCGAGCATCCGCGACCACCAGTGCGGGTTCAAGGCGTTCAGTCGCGAGGTGTTCGAGGAGTTACGCGACGACGTCGAGGACGAACACTGGTTCTGGGACACGGAGATGCTCGTCCGCGCACAGCGTGCGGGCTACCGCATCGACGAGTTCCCCGTGTCGTGGACGCCGAAGGGCGACACGAAAGTGGACCTCGTCCGCGACGTGTTCGGGATGGGGAGCCAAATCGTCAGGACGTGGTGGCAACTCGCCGTTCGCCCGCGCATCACCCAACGCGTCGCACTCGTCGCCGGCGCGGTGCTCACCGTCCTCGCCGTCCTCCTGATGACGCAGTATCTCGACTTCGGTGCCGTCCTGACGGAGATGCAGCAAGCCGACCCCGTCCTCGTCGGCGTCGCCGCCCTCGTCTACGTGCTCTCGTGGCCTCTCAGGGGCGTCCGCTACCGCGACATCCTCGAAGAGTTGGGGTTCGAAGAGCGGTGGACGTTCCTCACCGGCGCGGTGTTCATCAGTCAGACCGGGAACCTCGTGTTCCCCGCGCGGATGGGTGACTTCATCCGCGCGTACGTGGTGAAAGCCAGACGCGGAATCCCGTACCCCTCCGGGTTCGCGTCGCTCGCGGCCGAACGCGTGTTCGACCTCCTGACCATCACCTTACTGGCGGGAATCGTCCTCGTGGGGTACACGGTGACGGGTCAGACCGCCGAGTTGGCGGAGACGGTCGTCGGCGCGGAGGGCGCCGGACAGGTCGCCGTCGGCGTCGCCGTCTTCGTCGCCGTCGCCGCCCTCGTCGCCGTGACGGCCATCGTCGCCTCCGCGCAGTCCGACCGCAACCTCGCGGGGTCGCTCGTTCGCCGGGCGAGTTCCGACTCCTACGCCGAGTTCGTCGCGGGCATCGTCGAACGCTTCGTCGACGACCTGCAGTCCGTCGCCGGGACGAGACGCGGGTTCGCACGCGTCGGCCTCTCCAGCCTCGTCATCTGGACGCTCGACGTGGTGACGGCGATGCTCGTCCTGCAGGCGTTCGACCCCGGCCTCGCGACGGTGGAACTCGTCTCGGTGAGTTTCTTCGCCGTCAGCGTCGGCAACCTCGCGAAGGTGCTCCCCCTCTCGCCCGGCGGCGTCGGACTCTACGAGGGCGCGTTCACGCTTCTCGTCATCGGCCTCACGCCCGTCGGCTACCCCGTCGCCATCGGCGCGGCCGTGTTGGACCACGCGGTAAAGAACGTCATCACCGTCGTCGGCGGGTACGCCTCGATGCTCGGCCTGAACGTCTCGCTCACGACGGCCGTCGAAGAGAGCAGGGACGTGAGAGAGTCCAGAGACGGTGAGACCGCCGAACTGGACTAGTCGTATCGGTCAGTCGTACAGGTCGCAGAGAAACGGCGCGGCGGCGGAGACGACGGCCGATTCGAGCGCGTCGGTTCGCGAGAGTCGCCCCGCCGTGAACGCGCCCGCCGCGCCCTGCTTCTTCGCGACGTCGTTCGTTCCGAGCACGTCGTCCATCACGGGGCCGAGTTCCTCCCCGGCGTCGACTCTGTCGGCGATGGTCTCGGGGAGACGGAGGCTCGGACCCGTCCCGCGCCCCCAGCGAGTACCGTCGGTGACCGCCGCCCACATGACGAGAAACAGGTCGTCTCGGCCCGCGAACCGTGCGACGCCGCCCTCGATGCCGACGCCGAGGTCGTAGGCATCCGCGTCGAGACAGGCGAGCGCTCGGTTCTCCGCGCCGGTCCGCGTCTCGTCGTGACCGGTCGGCTGTTCCGAGACGCCAGAGGAGACGGGTTCGGCGACGACGGCCGCCGAGTCGAACACCCGTTCCGTCGCGTCCCGTTTGACCGGATTTCCGCTACCGACTGCGATTCGCATGGGTCGACCTCACCGGGAACCGGTTTGGGCGTGTCGTTATTCGTCCGCCGACGCCGCGTCGTTCGCGTCGTCCGTGCCGTGAATCAGGTCCGCGAGCGTCTCGATACCCGTGAGGAGGTGCGGACTCGGCTGGTTCAAAAGCGAGTCGTCGAGGACGTGTACCGCGGCGTCGACATCCCACCCGCGTTCTCGAAACGACTCGGCTGAGACCCGGTCACCGTGACCGCACAGGTGGAGGACGACGTGGTCGGGGGCGGCCGCTTCGACCGTTTCGCGAGCGACCTCTCGGGAGCGTTCGCCGGCGGGGACGAACGGGCAGCGTCCGCCGGCCGCCTCGATGGCGTCGGGGACCCAGTTCCCGGCGGCCATCGGCGGGTCCGACCACTCCTCGCAGTAGACGACGGGGGCGGCGTCCTCGGGCGTCCGCGCGTCGACGGCGGCGAGTCGCGCCCGACTCTCCTCGGCGAGTCTGTGGCCCGCCTCGGGACGGCCGACGGCTTCGCCCACCGTCTCGAACGACGCGACGACGTCCGCGAGTCGCCCGGGTTCGACGTGGCACACGTCGTACCCCCTGTCGAGGAGTTCGTCGCGCACGTCCGACTGGAGGCCGTCGCTCGTGCAGACGAGGTCGGGGTCCAACTCGGCGATGCGGTCGTAGTTCGGGTTCAACCACCCGCCGACGGTGGGCGCGTCGAACCCGCTGTGAGCGGTCACGCCGACGAGACAGTCGCCCGCACCCATCGCGTCGAGCGTCGCCGTCGTACTCGGCGCGAGTGAGACGACGCGAGGCGAACCGGGACCGGAGTCGGAAGTCGTCTCTCGCATACCCGGCCCTCGGAGCGCCCGCGGGATGTAGACTCCGACTCGGCGATAGTATATAAGGTGCACGATACACGTTCACAAACAGCTATACGAAGGCCTGTGCGCCCCGTCTGCGAGAGCGATTCCGAACGTCTTATGTATGAATCATCGCTCTATGTCGTACGGAACGCTCCGGGCCGTTTTCCCAGTCGTATCTGTGCTCTGGAGCATTCGTCGCCTACATCCATGAGCGAGAAGAGCACCTTCACTCGCCGGAACGCGAGAACGAAAGAGGAAGAAAGCGAGACCAACACCCAGCGGCGGTCCATGGGCCAGAAGTGGGGCCGACAGTCGGACGAAGAGGAGACCGAATCGGAGAGTACCTCCGAGGACCTCGTCTGCCCGGAGTGCGGCGGTAACGTCGTCGTCGACGACGAACACGGAGAGACGGTGTGTGACGACTGCGGCCTCGTCGTCACCGAGGACTCCGTCGACCGCGGCCCCGAGTGGCGCGCGTTCGACGCCGCCGAGAAGGACCAGAAGTCCCGCGTCGGCGCGCCGACGACGAACACGATGCACGACAAGGGTCTGTCGACGAACATCGACTGGCGCGACCGAGACGCGTACGGGAACTCGCTGTCGTCGAACCAGCGACAGAAGATGCAGCGTCTGCGCAAGTGGAACGAGCGGTTCCGCACGCGCGACTCCAAAGAGCGCAACCTGAAGCAGGCGCTCGGCGAGATAGACCGGATGGCCTCCGCCCTCGGCCTCCCCGAGAACGTCCGCGAGACGGCCTCCGTCATCTACCGTCGTGCGCTCGAAGACGACCTGCTCCCCGGACGCTCCATCGAGGGCGTCGCCACGTCGTGCGTCTACGCCGCCGCCCGCATGGCCGGCGTGCCGCGGTCGCTCGACGAGATTTCGGAGGTCTCCCGCGTCGAGAAGAGCGAAGTCGCCCGCACCTACCGCTACATCGCTCGCGAACTCTCCTTGGAGGTCAAGCCCGCCGACCCCGAACAGTACGTCCCGCGGTTCGGCTCGGAACTCGGTCTCTCCGACGAGTCGAAGATGCGCGCGCGTCAACTGCTGAAGAACGCGAAGGAGAAGGGCGTCCACTCGGGCAAGTCGCCGGTCGGCCTCGCGGCCGCCGCCGTCTACGCCGCCGCCCTCCTCACGAACGAGAAGACGACGCAGGCCGCCGTCAGCGAAGTCGCTGACATCTCGGAAGTCACCATCCGCAACCGCTACCACGAACTCCTCGAAGCCGAGGAGAGTCTCGGCCTCGCCTGAGTCCGCGGCCGAACCGCGACGACTCGCGTTCTGCGCGTTCTGCACGTTCACGACCGTCCGCTGTCTCCGTTTATCACACCGCCGAGCGACCGCACCGCGAGCGTCGCCGCCCGAGAAAGGATTTAGTCACGGCGCACGCGAGGTGACCGTATGCACCTCTCGTTCGACTCGTTCGTCTTGGCGGCGAGTACCGCGACGCTCGAAGACGAACCCGCGGCGCGCGAACACGCCGACGCGGTCGAGTTCCGGATGGACCTCGCCGAGGACCCCCTGACCGAACTCGACGGGTACGACGGCGAACTTCCGCTGTTGGTGACGAACCGAGCGTCCTGGGAGGGCGGCGCGTCGGAGGCGGACGAAGACGGACGACTCGCCTCGCTCGAACGCGCCGCGCGGTACGACGCCGTCGCCGCCGTCGACGTCGAACTCGACGCGCTTCGGACCAAGCGCGGGGCGTCGACCGCCGGACGCGTCCGCGACGCGGACGCCGCCGTCGTCGCCTCGGTCCACGACTTCGAGGGGACGCCCGCCACCTCGGAACTCCGTCGACTGCTGCACGAGGCCGCGCGAGTCGGCGACGTCGGGAAAGTGGCCGTCACCGCGACCAGTCGCGACGACGCGCTCAGACTCCTGTCGGCGACGCACGCCGCGACGACCTGGGGCGACACCGTGGCGACGATGGGGATGGGCGAGGCGGGACGGCACACCCGGGCGGTCGCACCCGTCTACGGGTCGAAAATCGGCTACGCCCCCGTTCGCGCCGCCGAGGCGACGGCTCCCGGCCAGTACGACCTCGCGTCACTTTCACGTCTAACTGACAGTCTCAAAAAGAAACCCGAAACTTAAGCACGGGGGAATCATCGGGAGACGCACGATGACGGACACACGTCGTCGCGCACTGATAGCCGCCCTCGTCGGCGTACTGGGTGCGAGCGTCGGCGTCGCCGGTGCCGGTCACGTCTACCTCCGCGAGTGGCGTCGCGGGTTCGCGTGGTTCACGTTCGTCCTCGGCGTCGGTCTCGTCCTCGTGTCGGTGTCCGTGGACCCGACGACGCTGACGATGGCGTCTCTCACCGACCTCCCGTCCGAGGTGACGGCACCGATTTTCGTCCTCCTGTTCTTGAGTGCGTTCGACGCGTACTACCTCGCCGCGCGGGGCCACCCTCGGTCCGACGGCCTCCAGTGTCCCGTCTGTCGCGGCGAACTCGACCCCGAGGTGACGTTCTGTCCGTGGTGCGCCACCGAGTTCGAGACCCCACCGCGCGGCCCCGAAACGTTCGACGCCGAGAGCGTGCGCTCGGAGACGGAGTGAGCGTCGCGCGAGAGGACGACGTGAGAACGGAGGCGACAGGCCGTTACTTCTCGATGATGCTCTCTTCGACCGCTTCGCCGAAGTGTCGGGCGGTGTCCTCGTAGTAGAGGAGGACTTCGTCGCCCGGTTCGAGGTCCGTGACCGCCTTGCGACCCTCGCGCGTCTGGACTTTGATGGTCTCGGCGTTCTGCAAGAGCGTCTCGATGCGGTCGTCTTCGACCGTCGCCTCGACGCGGAACATCGGTCGCTTCTCTATCTTGACGCGCCCGACGATGGCCTCGCGCGTCCGGCCCTCGGTGTCGACGACTTGGACCTCGTCGCCGCT
Source organism: Halogeometricum limi (assembly GCF_900115785.1). GTDB lineage: Archaea > Halobacteriota > Halobacteria > Halobacteriales > Haloferacaceae > Halogeometricum > Halogeometricum limi. The sequence goes on along the minus strand of NZ_FOYS01000001.1, from coordinate 921,117 downwards.
CTTCAGTTCGGAGAGATACTTCGTCCCGCCCCCGGGCGTCCGCACGTAGGCGTGGACCGCACCGGCGTTGACGCGGAACGGTCGGGACGCGACGTACGGCGACTCGGCCGTCTCCGCGTGGACGAAGAACAGACCGCGGCCCATGCTCCCGACGAGCATCCCCTCGTCGTGTTCCATCAGGCTACCCGTGTCGACGCAGACGCGGTCTGCCATCCCCGTCCGTTCGACGCTCGTCACCTCGGCCCACTTCAGGTCGAGCGACTCGCGTTCTGCGGCCTCGCGGACCTCGACGGTCCGACGAATCTCGTCGGGGTCGTCGCTGTCCAACAGGACGCCGTCGGCACCGATTTCGAGCGTCTCGAACGCGGCGCGCGCTTCGTCGGCGGAGGTGACGCCCGCGATGAGGTCCGTCTCCTCGCCGATTCGGGCGATGAGGTTCTCGAGCGGGATGATGGTCCAGTCCTCGCCGACGACGATGGTGTAGTCGGCGTCTTGGGCGGCCGTCTCCGCGAACGTCTCGTACTCTTTCGCGAGGATGCGGACGTAGGCGGCGTTCGCGCGGTTGTCGCCGCGGCGGAGCGTGGTCAGGTCCGCGGAACCGGAGAGGTCACCGGGTAAGTCGACGGTGCCGTCACCCTCGCCGTCCTTGCCGACGACGTAGGTGTCGGCGAGAGCGGCGTCGTCCGGTTCTTCGGCCTCTTCGACGTTGTCGATGAGGCTCGCGTCCGCGTCCGTGCGGAAGGCGGCGACGTTCACGTCGCCTAACGACCGAACGCGTTCGACGTCGGATTCGTCTACCAGCACCCAGTCGACTCCCGCTTCGAGACCCGCGGTTATCCGTCGTTTCCGGGTCTCCCAGTCGCCGACGCTGTCGTCGGCCTTCAGCCAGACGCTCCGTGTCATCGTCGGAGAGACTCGGTGACGGGGCTAAAGCGTGGCGACTCTCCGGAGGTTTGCCGGACGGCGGCCGTCCGTCGCCGCGGAACCGGGTCGCCGTTCGACCGCGAGAGCCGATTCCGTATCGCAACACGCGGTGTATCGTGGCCCTATTTATATACGAATCCGGGTCGTCTCTCAGTCGTATGACTCGGTCACTCTCCCGTGCGGTCGCGGACCGCGTCCGGTTCGCGTCGCAAGGGCTGTCGTCACCGCCGGCCGGTGAGACGGTGGCGTCCGTCGCACGCCGCGTCTGTGGTCTCCAAGCGCAGGACAAAACCGCGATGGCGCTCTCCGTCCGTCCCCGACTCCCCGGTTCGGTCGCCGCCGACGTCGACCGAGCGCTGTACGAGGACGAGAACGTCGTCCGAACGTGGTGCATGCGGGGGACGCTTCACCTGTTCGCGGCCGAGGACGTGCCGTGGCTACTCTCGCTTCTCGGCCCACGGTTCACCGCGCGCGGTCCGGAATCGAAACGACTCGCGGAGATGGGACTCGACGAACCGACGGTAGAACGGGCGGTCGCTCGCATCCGAACGTCTCTCGGCGACGACGGACCGCTGACGCTCGTCGAACTGGCAGACCGACTGCGAGCGGACGGTATCGACGTCGACCCTCGGAGTCAGGCGCCGAACTTCCTCGTCCGGCAGGCCGCGCTCCGTGGCGTCCTCCGTGAGACCGCACCGAAGGACGGCGCGAACGCGTACGCCCTCTTGGAGGTGTCGGAACGTCCGGCCGAGGACCGCACTAGAGAGGCCGCGTGCGAACGACTGGCGAGACGGTACCTCGCGGCGTTTCAACCCGCGACGCTCCACGACTTCGTCGCGTGGTCCGGTCTCCTCACGCGCGACGCGAAGCCCGCCTGGGAGTCTCTCCGCGAGACGACGACGGGGGTCGACGTCGAAGGCTCGCCGGCACGACTGCTCGACGCCGACGCTCTCGACGGGGTAGAGGAGCGCGAACCAGTACTGAGGCTGCTGCCCGCGTACGACACGTCTCTCCTCGGCTACGCGACGGAGAACCGACCCGTCCCACCCGAGTTCCGGTCGCAGGTCTGGCCCGGTGCCGGTGTCGTCCGGCCGACCATCGTCGCGGACGGTGCCGTCGTCGGAACGTGGCGGCTCGACCGGTCGGCGAAGACCCCGACCGTTCGCGTCAACCCGTTCGAGGTCCTTCCCGACGAGACCGCGCTCGAATCGGAAGTCCGAGATGTCGGGCGATTTCTCGACATCGAACCGGAACTCGTCGTCGGGGCGTGAGTCGAACCGACCACCGCTCCACGGCCGAACTGTCGCGCCGTTCTGCAGTTGATGTATCGAATGCCGCGATATCAAACCGAGATATCCACCGATGCTGTCCGTTCGAGGCGTCTCTGCGGACTCCGGGAGAGCCGAGTCACCCTCCGTGACAGTCACAGCGGCGAGCAATACACTATATGTCCGCTGGCTGTCGAGAGAACGTGAGCGAGTGTGTCGACAGAGGAGCGGTACAACAAGCGGGGCGTACTGAAGAAGAAGCATTACGAGCGCGAGTTGGCCCGTCTCCAAGAGGAGTTGGTCAAACTCCAGTACTGGGTGAAAGAGGAGGGACTACGCGTCTGCGTCGTCTTCGAGGGGCGCGACGCCGCCGGGAAAGGCGGCGTCATCAAGCGAATCACGCGACGACTCAATCCTCGCGTCGCCCGCGTCGTCGCTCTCGGAACCCCCACGGACCGAGAACGCGGGCAGTGGTACTTCCAACGGTACGTCGAACATCTCCCGACGGCGGGCGAGATGGTCTTGTTCGACCGCAGTTGGTACAACCGCGCGGGCGTCGAACGAGTGATGGGCTTTTGCACCGACGAGGAGTACGAGGAGTTTCTCCGGTCGTGTCCCGAGTTCGAGCGGATGCTGGTCCGGTCGGGTATCGTCCTCGTGAAGTACTGGTTCTCCATCAGCCACGAGGAACAGGAGCGTCGGTTCCGAAAGCGAATCGAGGACCCGAAGCGCCGGTGGAAACTCAGCCCGATGGACCTGACGGCGCGTTCGCGGTGGGCGGAGTACTCCGAGGCGAAAGACGCGATGTTCGAGCACACCGACATCGAAGAAGCGCCGTGGCACGTCGTCCACGCCGACGTGAAGCGACACGCCCGACTGAACTGCATCACGCACCTCCTGAGTCTCATCGACTACGGGGACCTGACGCCGGACCCCATCGACCTGCCGCCTCGGCAGTCCGAGTCGGACTACGAACGACCACCCATCGACGAGCAGAACTGGATTCCGGCGGTGTACGGGTCGAACCCGGCTGACGAAGCGCCGTAGGGGCGCGCCGCTATCGGGGCGCGTCGAGGACGGGCGCGAGAAGAGTTGGGGACGCGGGGCGGGTTAGGTTAGGCCTCGATACCCAGTCCGGCCTCGCGGAGGGCGGTTTCGGCGTCGGCGTCGTCGTGAATGACCGCACTGACCGCGCGGGTGATGGATTCAGGGTCGTCGTGTTGGAAGATGGACCGCCCCATCGACACGCCCGCGGCACCACCGTCCATCGCGCCGCGAACCATCTCGATAGTCTGTCGGTCCGTCCCGCGACTGCCGCCGGCGATGACGACGGGGAGACGCGTCGCCTCGCAGACGCGTTCGAAGGAGTCGGGGTCGCCGCTGTACGCCGTCTTCACCACGTCGGCTCCGAGTTCCTCCGCGAGGCGGACGGCGTGCGCGAGGTTCTCCGGGTCGTGGGGGTCGATGTCGTCTCCGCGAGCGTAGTTCATCGCGAGGACCGGAACGCCGTATCGGTGGGCTTTCTCGGTGAGTTCGCCGAGTTGCGTCATCTGTTCGGGTTCGTGTTCGCTCCCGACGTTCATGTGGAACGAGACGGCGTCCGCGCCGGCGCGGAGGGCTTCTTCGACCGACCCGGTGAGTCGTTTGTCGTTCGAGTCCGGGCCGATGACCGTCGACCCGTTGAGGTGGACGATGTAGCCTTTGCCGTTCTTCTTCGGGTGGACGCGCCGGGCGACACCCTTCTGCGTGAGGACGGCGTCCGCGCCGCCGCGCGTGATGGCGTCGACGGTCGTCTCCAAATCGACGAGGCCCTTCACCGGGCCGAGTGTGATTCCGTGGTCCATCGGGACGACGAGATATCGTCCGCCTGTCGAGATACGTTCGAGTCGTGCTGAGATTCCTACGTCCATGGTATGTGAGTTAGGTATGGGAGTGTGTAGCAAATGCGTCGTTATGTGCGTTCTGCTTGGGGCGCACGTTGCGCCAATCCGCGCTCTGCGCCGTCTTTCAGTTCGCGCGCTTTCTCTTCGAGTCGCGCCGCCACCGTCGCCGCGTCGTCACCGTTCTCGTGGCCCTCCGCCACGATGTCGACGAGGGCGCTCCCGACGATGATGCCGTCCGCACCGCCTTCGACGATGCGTTCGGCGTGGTCGCCGGTCTTGATTCCGAACCCGACCGCTTTGGGTACGTCGTACGCCGAGAGGCGGTCGAGACTCGCGGCCGTCTGCCCGGAGACGTCGTCCTGTGCGCCCGTCACGCCGAGACGCGCCTGCACGTAGACGTACCCCGAGACCTGTTCCATGATGCGTTCGAGTCGGTCCCCGCGCGTCGTCGGCGCGACGATGAACACGAGGTCGAGACCGAACTCGTCGCACGCCTCGCGGAGGGGGTCCGCCTCCTCGGCGGGGAGGTCCGGAACCACGAACCCGGAGAGGCCGAGTTCGGCGGCCTTCTCGACGAACGGTCGGGGGCCGGATTCATCCCCGTACTGGTAGATGAGGTTGTAGTACGTCATGCAGACGAGTGGCACGTCCACGTCGAGTGCCTCCACGAACTCGAAGAACCGCGCGGGCGTCATCCCGCCTTCGAGCGACCGCACGACGGCCTCTTGAATCGTCGGCCCCTCCGCGATGGGTTCGGAGAACGGCAGGCCGAGTTCGATGACGTCGGCTCCGCCGCGTTCGAGCGCTTCGACGTACTCGATTGACGACTCGAAGTCCGGGTCGCCCGCCGCGAGGTAGGGGACGAACGCCGCGCCGTCGGCGAAAGCGGCGTCCAGTTCGGGGTTGCTCATCTCAGAACCCCCCCGCGAACGCGTCCATGTCGGGTGCGATGTCGATGTCTCGCTGTGCCGTCTCCTCGATGACGGATTCGAGGTCCTTGTCGCCGCGACCGGAGACGTTCACCAGCACGGTGTCGCCGAGTTCCTCGTCGTTCGCTTCGAGGTAAGCGAAGGCGTGCGCCGTCTCCAGTGCGGGAATCACCCCCTCCAACTGCGAGAGGCGGTGGAACGCGGTGAGTGCGGCGTCGTCGTCGACGTTGACGGCCCGCACGCGCCCCTCGTCGACGAGGTAGGCGAGTTCGGGGCCGACACCGGCGTAGTCGAGGCCGGACGAGACGCTGTGACTCTCCATTATCTGGCCGTCTCGGTCCTGCAAGAGTTTCGTTCGCGCGCCGTGGAGGACGCCCTCGGAACCGGTGGAGAGCGACGCGGAGTTGGGCGCGACGCCCGCCTCCTCGTCCACGTCGAGCGTCGAACCACCGGCTTCGACGGCGTACAGTTCGACCCCGTCGTCGTCGACGAACTCGGCGAACGCGCCCATCGTGTTCGACCCGCCGCCCGCGCAGGCGAGGACCGAGTCGGGGAGCGTTCCGGCCTTCTCGCGCATCTGTTCGCGCGCCTCCTCGGAGATGACCGACTGGAAGTCCCGAACCATCGCCGGGAACGGGTGCGGACCGACGACGCTGCCGATGACGTAGTGGGTGTCTTCGACGTTCGTCGCCCAGTCGCGCATCGTCTCGGAGATGGCCTCCTTCAGCGTCCCGCGACCGACGGTCACCGGGTTGACCTCCGACCCGTTGAGTTTCATCCGGAACACGTTGGGTCGCTGGCGGTTGATGTCGCGTTCGCCCATGTACACCTCACAGGGCATGTCGAGGTGCGCGGCGGCCATCGCCGTCGCCGTCCCGTGCTGTCCCGCGCCCGTCTCGGCGACGATGCGCTCTTTGCCCATGTACTTCGCGAGGAGTACCTGTCCCAGCGCGTTGTTGAGTTTGTGCGCGCCCCCGTGGAGGAGGTCCTCGCGCTTCAGGTACACGTCGCGGTCGTACCGTTCCGAGAGGCGTTCGGCGTACTGCGTGGGCGTCGGTCGCCCGCCGAAGTCCGCGAGGCGTTCGCGGAACTCGTCCATGAAGCCGTCCTCGTTCGCCAACACGTACCGCTCGTACGCGTCTTCGAGTTCCTCGATGGCCGGCATGAGTGCCTCGGGAACGTACTGTCCTCCGTAGTCGCCGAACTTCCCGTCGAAGCGTGTCTTGCTCATTCTAATTTCTCCGTCTCCGGTGTCGCAGTCGCGAACCGTTCTGTGTTCTCTCGGACGTCGCCGTCCATGATGGCGGTGCCGATGAGGAGGGCGTCCGCGCCCGCCGCCCGCATGCGGCGAGCGTCCTCGGCCGTCAGGATACCGCTCTCCGCGAGGAGCGTCACGTCGTCCGGAACGTGGGGCGCGACGGACTCGAACGTTTCGAGGTCGACGTCCAACTTCCCCAGGTCCCGGTTGTTGACGCCGACGATGTCCGCACCCGCGTCGAGTGCGCGTTCGAGTTCCGCGCGACTGTGAACCTCGACGAGGGGTTGGAACCCGCGTTCGCGCGCGGCAGCGACGAGGTCAGAGAGGTCGTCCGGAACGAACCGCGCGATGAGGAGGACCAGGTCGGACTCGACGGCGTCCAGTTGCGACTCCTTCACGACGAAGTCCTTGCGGAGGACGGGGACGTCGACGGCCTCGCGGATGCGTCGGAGGTTCTCCACGGACCCGCCGAAGTGGTCCGGTTCGGTCAGCACCGACAGCGCAGTCGCGCCGCCCGCGACCATCTCGCGGGCGAGTTCGACGGGGTCATCGGTGCGTTCGCCGTCGGTTGTCGGACTGGTGGGTTTGACCTCCGCGACGACGGGCACGCGACCCGCCGCCTCCGTCGCGGCGACGGCGTCGGGGAACGACCGCGCCGTCACCGAGACCCGTTCGTCGCCGCCGGGTCGGTCTCTCGCGGCGTCGAGGATAGACCGGACCTCGGGCGCGAGTGAATCCTCACTAGCGTTCATCATTGTACAATAACGCACTCATCTGCACATAAGGCTTGCGCGTCGTCGTCAAGGTTCAAGGGTGGTCGCGGCCAACCGACGTTCATGAACGCTGGCGTGTTTGCCCGCGAGTTCGACGGACTCGACCGGGCGGTGCAACTCGGTGTCGCGAGTGGGAGCGTCATCAGCGTCTCCTTTCCCGCGTCGCTCCCGTCCGACGCCGAACCCGACCATCCGCTCTTGGACCGCGTCGACGACTACCTCGCCGGTTCGGAGGACCACTTCGACGACGTGCCCGTGGCGTTGACCGTCCCGACGGACCACCGCCGAGTGCTGGACGCCGTGCGGAAACTCCCCTACGGCGAGACGCTCGAACTCCGCCGCGTGATGCGGATGGCTGACCTGGACCCCGACGACGAGGACGACGTGGCGACGGCGCGGGCGGCACTCCGCGAGAACCCGGTTCCGCTGTTCGTCCCCGACCACCGCGTCTCGGACGCGTCGGGGGCGACGCCCGACGCGGTCGCTCGGCAGTTACGGCGACTGGAGTCGGCGTAGCGGCGCGTCCGAGTCGCGTTCGCTCACGACTCGACCGCTTCGAGCGCCGCCCGCCCGAACGGCGTCGAGAACCGGTCGCACCAGATGCTCACCCCGCGGAACTCGCTCACGTCGAGGGCCGCCGGGAGTCGCTGGGTGAACGTCCCCTCTTTCGTGCTCTCGCCGCCGTCGGCCCCGCCGTCGACGAGGACTTTCGTCCCGGCGGCCACGTCCGCGGCCGTCTCCGGCGTCGGTGACGGCGTCAGGTAGACGAACACGTCCGGCCCCTGCGTCTGTTCGTAGTCGACGAACCTGAGGGCGTGGCTGTCGTCGTCCCGGCGGAGTTCGACCGTTCCGGCGACGTCGTGGCCCGTCTGCCCCTCGAACGTCCCGCGCCGGAGTACCGTCCCCGTCGACGCGTCCGCTTCGCCGACCATGGTCGACTGCTCCGGGAGGAACAACTCCGCCACCGCGACGGCACCGACGCCCGCGGCGGCGACACCGACGATACCACCGAGGAACGTGCGCCGTTGCATACGCTTCCGTCGTCGCCTCACGGCATAGTCACGCGTCGGTCTGGTGTCAGCGACGCACAGGCGACGACCCGCGCCTCGGCCGACGACCGGCCGCGAGCACTCACTGGCGGTTCAACAGAACGTAGCCGACGAACCCGCCGACGAACAACACCGTCGTCACGAGGTCGACGACCGTGAGGCCGGTGACGACGACGACGAACTGTCCGAGACCGGCGAGGACGAACGCCGCCGTCGTCGCCGTCTTCGCCGTGCCGTCGGGGTAGCGGGGGTTCGCGTACGTCGTGTAGCCGAAGTAGAGAGCGACGAACCCGAACCCGACTTCGACGAGCGTGTCGATAGCGGCGTTTCCGGTCAGTATCGAGGCGACGACGAGTACGAGAAATCCGGCGAGGAGCACCTGTCCCAGCCGTTGATTCGACATCGAAGACGACATACCCGAACGAGAGCGGGGACGGATAAAGTCGTTCGGGACCGCCGTCAGTCGGCGTCGTCTCCGAATCCGGGCCGGTTCGTCCACTCGAATCCGAGGCCCTCGTGGACGACGAACTCCAGCGCGTTCACCAGATAGTGCGCGACGACGACGACGAACAGACTCCCGGTGACGACGAACGCGGCGGCGAGGACGAAGCCGAGCGTCCCCGTGACGAGAACGCCGAGTCGGCCCTGCGCGCCGTGGCCGAGGGCGAACGCGACCGAGGAGAGGAGTGCGAGGAGCCACGGCGAGACCGAAAATCCCGCCGCGAAGACGCCGACGAGTGCGCCTCGGAAGAGGAGTTCTTCGAACCCCGCGATGAGGGGGAGGACGACCAAGAGGAGGACGGCCCATCCGCCCTTCGAGTCCGGTGCGAGCGCGCCTCGCAGTTCTTCGGAACTCCCGAGACCGTACGCCGCGCCGACGGCCGCGCCGACTTCGTTCGCGGCGTAGAGCGCGACGCCGAGGCCGACGCCGAGGAGGAGTCCCGAGAGCGAGAGCGTCTCGACGTGCGCGCCGAACGCCGACGCCGGTATCTGTGCGTACCACGCGCCGGCGAGGAGTGCGACGGCGAAGACTCCCTGCGAGAAGGCGACGTTCGCGAGGAGGGCCGCCGTCGATAGCTCTGCTGTCTCCTCCGACGGTGCCGAGCGATACCGAACGCCGGACTTGGGGAGGACGAACTCGCGACTCACGTCCTCCGCACGCGTGGGTGTGGGTTCGGCGGCCGTGTCCGCGGGTTCGGCGGTCGTCTCTGTAGGTTCGGCGGTCGTGTCCGCAGGCCTCTCGCCCGTTCCGGTCGGTCCGGCGAAGTCGGTCGGCGCGTCCGATTCTGCGGTCGCCGTCTCGTCGGCCGCGTCCGTCCCGTCCGCCTCCGCTTCGGAGGCCGACTCGTCCTCCGAGAGCGAACGGAGCCGAGTCCCCGTCCGTTGCGGTGGCTCGTCGTCGTGAGAAATCACGCCTCGAGAGGCGTAGGAGAGCGCCAAGAGGCCCGTCGTGACGACGGCCGCGAACGCGGCGAACGTCGCCCAGTCGGGCATCCGACGTTACTGCGGACTCGGGCTGGACGGCCCGGTGACGTTGCTGCCTTCGGTGAACGCAGAGCCGGTGATGCTCTTGAGGCGGTCCACGAGCGAGTCCTTCTCGGGTTCGCCTTCGAGGGCGATGTCGAGAACTTCGCTGATGTGCGAGACCGGGATGATCTCGACCATGTCCTTGTACTCGTCTTCGATCATCACGTCCTGCATGTTCGCCTGCGGGATGATGACCTTCGTGCACCCGGACTTCGCGGCGGCCTCTATCTTGTGCGTGACGCCGCCGACGGGGAGGACGTCACCGCGGACGGAGAGACTGCCGGTCATCGCGAGCGACTGGTCGACGCCGACCTCTTCGAGGGCGGAGATGACCGCCGCCGCGACGGTGATGGAGGCGGAGTCGCCGTCGACGCCGCCCTGTCCGGCCTGGACGAACTGGATGTGGATGTCCTTCTCCGAGATGTTCTCGTCGGAGAACTTCTTGATGATGGCGGAGACGTTGTCGACTGCCTCCTGTGCCATCTCCTTCAGTTGACCGGTGGCGATGACCTCGCCCGGCCCCTGCGACGGCGTCACCTCGGCCATGACGGGGAGCATGATACCGGAGTCCTCGCCCATGACCGCGAGACCGTTCACGCGGCCGACCTGGTAGCCGTCGGCCACCTGCAGTTCGTAGTCCTTGCGGCGTTCGATGTAGTCGTCCGCGAGTTGCTGTTCGATGGAGCGACTGCGCCCCTTCGCCTGCAACACGTGGTCGCGGGTGACCGCGTCCGCGCTCTCCGCGCGAGCGATGTCGCCGGAGACGCGGACCAGACCGCCGAGGTTACGCAGTTCGAGCGTGAGGTGACCTTTCCGACCCGCGCGGCGACGGGCTTCGAGGATGACTTCCTCGATGGCCTCGGCGCTGAACTCGGGCAGGCGGCCGTCCTTGCTGACCTCCTGAGCGACGAAGCGCGCGTACTTGCGCCGCATCTCGGGGGTGTCCTCGATGGTGTCGTCCATGTACACCTCGTACCCGTACCCCTTGATACGCGAACGAAGCGCGGGGTGCATGTTCTCCATCGCGTCGAGGTTCCCCGCGGCGATCATGATGAAGTCCGTCGGGACGGGTTCGGTCTGGACCATCGCGCCCGAGGAACGCTCGGACTGGCCCGTGATGGAGAACTCGCCCTCCTGGATGGCCGTCATCAGGTGCTGCTGGGAGCGGATGTCGAGCGTGTTTATCTCGTCGATGAACAGCACGCCCTTGTTCGCTTTGTGGATGGCTCCGGGTTCGACCCGGTCGTGACTCGGCGTCTCCATCCCGCCGGACTGGAACGGGTCGTGCCGAACGTCGCCGAGCAGTGCACCGGCGTGCGCGCCGGTCGCGTCCTGGAACGGCGCGGCCGTCTGATCGGCGTTGTTCACGATGAGGTTCGGAATCATCGCGTCGCTGCCGCGAGACCCGTAGCGGAACGCGAGGTAGATGACACCCGCCGCGAGGATGCCGAGCAGAATCTGCCCGGCGATGATGAGCGAGTAGCCGAGGACGATGGCGATGATGATCCACATGAGGAACGAGCGCATCTGGTTGCGCTTGCGAGCCTCCTCTTTGTGGGCCTCGACTATCTGCTCGCCCTTGCCCGCGGGGACCGTTCGGACCTTCGGGTTGTTCCCGTCGTCGGGGTTGTGATAGACGAGGACGTCCTGCAGTTCCTCTTTCGGCAGGAGTTCGGCCATCGCCTTCGCGAGCATCGACTTGCCCGTCCCGGGCGACCCGATCATCATCACGTGGCGACGCTGCTTTGCCGCCTTCATCACCACGTCTCGGGCGTGTTCCTGCCCGATAACTTGGTCGACGAGTCGGTCGGGAACCGATATCTCGCTCGTCGAGTCGATCTGAAGCCCACCGAGGAGGTCGTCTTCGTCTACGTCGTCGGCAACGTCGGCTTCGACTTCGACGTCGCTACCGAGGTCGTCGATGGTCCGCTTATCGACTTCGTCCTCCCCGTCGTCGGGGCCGGACTCCGAGAAGGCCTCGTCGTCCACATCGGACGGGGGGCGAGGAGTCTCCTCGGGGACGTCGACCCCCTCTTCGGAGGTGTTGTCGTCGGTATCCATGTCGTTACTCATAGAACTGTTTCGCTACTTCAAATGAAGGCTGCACGACTGATATACTTTCTCCCCAAATGCACACCCATCGCCACGGCGACATTCGGCAGATTCAGCCGCCATACACGACGATATCGTACGTTCACCCAACTCGTCGCCTTTATAAACCAGCCACGAGAAACGAGGTGCATGCGGGGGTTCTACATCGGTCGTTTTCAGCCCTACCACAACGGCCACCACCGGATGGTCGAAGAGATAGCCGACGAGGTCGACGAACTCGTCCTCGGAATCGGGTCCGCCGGCGACTCGCACTCGCCGCGGAACCCGTTCACCGCGGGCGAGCGAATCATGATGGTGACGAAGTCGGTCGTCGACTTCGACATCACCACGTACGCCGTCCCCATCGAGGACTTGGACCGAAACTCCGTTTGGGTGAGTCACGTCCAGAGCATGTCGCCGGCGTTCGACGTGGCCTACTCGAACAACCCCCTCGTCATCCAACTGTTCTCGGAGGCGGGCGTCGAAGTCCGCCAGTCGCCGATGTTCAACCGCGACGTGTTGGAGGGCACCGAACTCCGCGACCGGATGGTCCACGACGAGAACTGGCGTGACCTCGTCCCGGACCCGGTCGAGGGCGTCGTCGACGAGATAGACGGCATCGAACGCATCCAACGCGTCAGCGATACCGACTCGAACGGCGGCATCGACGACGACCCCGTCCCCTCCTGACGCGTGTTCGACAGCCTCGACCCGTTCGCCCTGATGAACGTCGTCGGCCTCCTCGCGTTCGCCGTCGCGGGGTCGCTGAAGGCCGCTGACGCCGGACTCGACGCGTTCGGCGTGGCCGTTCTCGGCGTGGTCACCGCCCTCGGCGGCGGGACGACGCGCGACGTTCTCGTGAACCGCCTCCCCGCCTCGCTGGCGACGACGTGGGACGCCTCCGCCGCCCTCCTCGGCGTCGGCCTCGCCATCGTACTCGTCCGCAGAACCCCCGAACACGTCCGCATCCGCGACACGCCCGCGTTTCTCGCCAGCGACGCCGTCGGCCTCGCCGCCTTCGCCGCGACGGGCGCACTCGTGGCGACCGAGACCGGACTGACGCCGTACGGCGTCGTCGTTCTCGCGACGGTCACCGCCGTCGGCGGTGGCTCTCTCGCCGACCTCCTCATCGGGCGGGTGCCCGTCGTCTTGCGCGAGGACTTCTACGCGACGCCCGCGGTTCTCGGCGGCGCGGCCTTCTGGGTCGTCGCCGCTCTCGGCGCGCCGTCCGGCGTCCCCTCGGCCGTCTGCGCCGTCCTCGTCTTCTCGACGCGCCTGTTGGCGCTTCGCTACGACTGGCACCTGCCGAGGATACGCATCGACGGTCGGGCGAGTGAGTGACGCCGACGGGCGGAGAGACGGCGCCGTCGCTCGGTGGGACGACGTCGATAGAAAGGAGACGGCTCGTGGCAGCGAGCCGGGTCGGATTACTCGGCGGCGATGACGTCGTCGATGCGGACGATCATCGTCGCGGCCTCGGTGGCGGACTCGACCGCTTCGCGCTTGACCGCGGCGGGGTCGAGGATGCCGGCGTCGACGGGGTCACCGATCTCACCGGAGCGACCGGACGAGATGATGCCCGCCACGCCGTCGCTCTCGTAGCGCGCGCGCAGGTCGACGAGCGCGTCGATGGGGTCCATGCCGGTGTTCTCCGCGAGGGTGCGCGGGAGCGCCTCGACGGCGTCCGCGAACGCCTCGACGGCGAGCTGCTTGCGGCCCTCGATACCGGCCGCCTCGGCGCGGATGTGGTCGGCGATGGCGACTTCCGTCGCGCCCGCGCCGGGGACGACGCCGCCCTTGTCGATGGCGGCGGCGACCACGTCGATGGCGTCTTCGATGGCGCGTTCGAGTTCGTCGACGACGTGTTCGGTGCCGCCGCGGAGGAACAGGGTGACCGCCTTCGCGGCCGACCCGCCCTCGACGAACGTGAGTTCGTCGTCGGCGTACTTCTTCAGCGAGACGCTGTCGGCGTGTCCGAAGTCGGACGCGTCGAGGTCCTTCGTGGTGCCGAGACGCTTCGCGCCCGTCGCGTGGGCGATGGCGCGCGCGTCGGACTTCTTCACGCTCTTGAACGCGAGGATACCGGCGTCGGCGAGGTAGCCCGCGACGCGGTCCGAGATGGACTTCGTGCAGAACACGACGTCCACGCCGGCGTCTGTGAACACCTTCGCGTAGCCCCGAAGTTCGTCGTCTTCGGCCTTGAGGGCGGCGTCCAACTGGTCGACCGAGGTGATGTTGTACTCGGTGTCGACCTCACCCTTTCGCACGTCGAGTTTCACGTCGAGGACGGCGACGGTGGCGTCTTCGACCGTCTTGGGCATGTTCTCGTTGGCGCGGTCCTTGTCGATGACGACGCCTTCGACGAGTTCGGTCGCCGAGGAGGACGCGCCCGTGCGGGTCATCACGCGGACGTCGTCGCGGTCGAAGCGGCCGTCGTTTTCGGCGTGGACCATGCGGACGGCCTTCACGACGTGTTTCGCGAGGATGTCGGCGGTCACGTCGCCGGTTCCCTTGCCGGTCATGCTCGACTCGGCGACCTTCTCTAAGAGTCTGTCGTCGAGGTCGAGGTCGAGTACCTGCGCGTCGATGGCCTCCTGTGCGAGTTTCGCCGCTTCGGTGTAGCCCTCGACGATGACCGTCGGGTGGAGGTCCTGTTCGAGGAGGTCCTCGGCGTGCGCGAGGAGTTCACCCGTGAGGACGGCGGCGGTGGTGGTGCCGTCGCCGACTTCCTCCTCTTGGGTCTCCGCGACTTCGACGATCATCTGCGCGGCGGGGTGTTCGATGTCCATCTTCTGGAGGATGGTCGCGCCGTCGTTCGTGATGACGACTTCGCCCGAGGAGTCGACGAGCATCTTGTCCATGCCGCGGGGTCCGAGCGTCGTGCGGACCGCACTCGCGACGGCCTTTCCGGCGCGGATGTTCGAGTCTTGGGCGGCCTGGCCGTGCGTTCGGGAACTTCCACCGGCGAGGATGTACAGGGGCTGCTGCATTCGTGACGACATGATTGTGAAACCTCACCGCAGTAGACGCTTGCGGTTCTATAAATATGTATCGCTGAGTCTGTGCTGTGAAATCGCACGACAGCAACCGAATTACCGTGCTATCGTGTCTCTCTGTCGACGATGGTCGAACGTCTATTAATATAAAAATCCACTGGCCGAATGGTCGACTCGGTTCTCGGAGCAGTCACTTCTACAAACTATTTGAACCCGTGGGCGAAGCGTCGAACGATGCTGGAACTGAACCACGGGTTTCGGGTGGTCGACGTCCACGCTCGGTTGGACCCCGACAGCGAGGAGTCGGTGGCCACGCGGGGACGCGAGATAAGCCCCGAACGGTTGGAGCGAGAACTCCACCAAGCGGGCGTCGTCCGCGCCGTCGTCTCGCCCGGACGACGCGCCGAGGGGGAGGGCTACCTGCGCGCGAACAACGCCGTCGCGCGGATGAGCGTCGACCGACCGTTCCTCGCGTTCGCCCGGGTGAACGGTCCGCGCGACCCGAGTGGGCGTGCGACCGCCCGCCTCCGCAACCTCACCGCCTCGCGCGACGAGAGTCACGCAGACCCCGAGGACATCGAACAGTACGCCTACGACGACCGGTTCCACGGGTTCACGTTGGCACCGGCCGTCGACGGCCTCCCGGACGAGGAGACGTTGGACCAACTGGCGGACGTCGGGCTTCCGGCCCTGGTCCACGTCGGCCGCGAGTTCACCCCCGAGGACGCCGCCGAGACGCTTCTCGACCGCGGATTTCCCGTCGTCTTCGCGGCGTTCGGCGGCTATCCGCTCGACCGCGACCTGATGAACCGGAGTATCGACCTGTTGGACCGCTACGACGACCTCTACTTGGAGACGAGTTTCGTTCGCTTCCGCGGCGTCGTAGAGCGTGCGCTGTTGGAGCATCCGGACAGAGTCATGTTCGGAAGCGGCGTCCCCGAGGCACACCCGAACGTCGGCGTGATGGAGATACTGACGCTCGACGTCTCCGAGGACGCGATGCGGCGGGCGTTCTCGAAGAACGCCGCCCGCGTGATTCCGCAACTCGCACCGGGCGAGCAGTCGTAGCGCACGAGTCGCGGTCTCTCAGCGCCAGTCGTACGTCGCCACGGCGCGGTCGGCCCGCTTCGAACAGCCGTGCGGGTTCCGCGTCGTCGACCGGTCGCGGGCGCGGGCGACGAGTCCGTCCGAGAGCCCCGTCGCCATCCCGGAGACGACGTCTCGACCCGTCCCGAACCATCCCGTCGGCGTGGCGTCACCGCGAATCACGTCGCGTGCGGCGGAGACGGCGTCCGTCCGGGCGTGCTTGAGCGTCCGTCGGGCGACGGTCGGTCGGAACCCGTAGTTCTTCGCGAGTCGATAGCCCAACGCGCGGTACTTCCACCCCCAGTCGCGTTCCTTCACGCCGCCGTCCGCCTCGTACTCGGTTCGGACGCTCATCTCGGGTCGCCACGTCACGCCGAATCCGGTCGCCGCGAGTCGGTGCGCCGCGTCGCGCGCGCCGCCCGTGTGGAGGTACTCGTCGAAGCCGTCCAGTTTGTCGAGGGCGGCCCGGCGGAAGGCGACGTTCCCGCCGTTGAAGTACACCACGTCTCGCCCGCAGATGGTCCGGCGTTCCAGCGTCTCGGTGGTCATGCCCGCGCGGAGCGTCCGGTGGGACGGCCCGGTGACGACCGGGGCCTCCGCTAAGCCGTCGGTGACGCCGTCGAGCCACTGGTCTTCGACGGCGACGTCGTACCGGACGAAGGCGACGGCGTCGCCGGACGAGGCGCGAATTCCGGCGTTTCGTGCGACGTTCAGCGTCCGGTCCGATATCTCGACGAGAACGTCGACGTCGTCTCGGTCCCGCACCATTCCGGTCGTTCCGTCCGCCGACGGGCCGTTGACGACGACGACTTCGGCGTCGGGTGCGGCCTCGGCTAACGCGTCGAGGCTGGCGGCGAGGCGGTCCCGACCGTTGAGCGTCGGAACCACGACCGAGAGGTCCATACGCGTTCGTATCTACGGAGAAACTTAAATGTCGCCGCTCGACACCGACGGAAGCGTTCGCGGGGTCAGTCGCTCGATTCGACGGACGCCGTCCAGTAGGAGACGGAGGCGAGTCGTTCGCCGAGCGACGTGCCGCCGAGCGAGGTGTCGAGTCCGCGGAGTTCGCCCGCGATGCCGTTCGGGAGCTTTCGATACAGTCCGTACGGGACGACGAAGTCGTGGGTGGCCTGCGTGAGTCGAAGTCCGGCGTCGTGGAGCAACCCGTCGACTTCGTCCTCGGCGTAGAGGCGCGACCCCATCGGCAAGAGCCAGTTGTACGCGACGCGAGCGCTGGTGTCGTTGAACGTGTCGAAGAACACGACGTCCTTCGAGACGCGGGCCATCTCCGCGAGGAACTTCGCCGGCGTGTCCGCGAGGTGGAAAAACCGCATCGCGAACACCGCGTCGAAGTGGTCGTCCGGGAACGGCAGTCGCGCCGCGTCGCCGCGGAGGAACTCGATTCGGTCCGCGACGTCCGCGCGTCGTGCCTTCTCGCGACCCTTCGTCATCATGGCCCGCGAGATGTCGAGGCCGACGATGTTCGCGCCGCGTTCGGCGAGCATGACCGTGAAGCGACCCGTACCGCAGGCTATCTCCAGGATGTTCTTGTCTTCGACGGGTCCGACGGCGTCGAGGACGGCCTGTTTCTCTCGGTGGTCGATGTGTCGCCCGCCGCGAGAGAATCGCTTCGAGTCGTACTCGTCGGCGACGTCGTCCGCCTGGTACCACTCCTTTCCTTTCACACTACGTCGTACTGCACACCGACGGACTAAAACCGTACTGGATACCGTTTAGTCGTCGCCGACACGCGGGAAGTAATCGCTCGACAGCGTACGCACGGGTGGAACGCGTGCGAGAGGGGCGGAACGGGTCTTTTCCCCGACGGCGCGCCCGGTAACCGACCGGCCGACCCGTCGGTGACTCGGACGACTCGTCAGTAGCCCGGACTACCCGCTGGTGACGATGTGCTCCGTGGGAACGCGGATGATGACCCGCGCGCCGGACTCCTCGCCGTGGTGGGGGTACTCGTCGACGCCCATGTACCGCTTTGCGAGTGCGTCGATGTGCTCCACCGCTCCGTCGTCGACCAACTCCGCCTCCCCTCGGACGGAGACGTAGCGATACGGGTCGTCGGGGTCGAGGACGGAGACGCCCACTTTCGGGTCGTGCTCGATGTTCGTCACCTTTCGTCGGCCGCGTGCGCTGTTGAGGAGGACGTACTCGCCGTCGTCGTGGTCGACCCACACGGGCGTGACCTGCGGCGTCCCGTCCGGCATGACCGTCGCCAGGTGTGCGAACGACTGCTTCTCGAAGATGTCGCGGTGCGATTCGGGAATCACGACCGCCCTCTCGCGCGGCGACGACAAAACCGTTCGCCGCGAAGACATTATACGGCCTTATTTGTGTATTATGTGTCTGGATTGTTTTGACACACTTGTAGCCAAGCTTTACCATGGACTACGCGTTCTCGTGGAGTATGAGCACCACTACCGCAGAGATGAACCGTGAGGACCCCCTCTCGGAGACCGAGTTCCGCGAGCGACTCCGCGAACTCCCTCCCAGTGCGAAACTCGTCGCCAAAGTGTTAGAGGGCGACGCACCGTTGTCACAGGGACAACTCGCCGAGGACTCGCTGCTTCCCGACCGGACCGTACGCTACGCGCTCAACCGACTCGAAGAGGCGGACCTCGTCGGGTCGCGCTACAGTTTCAAAGACGCTCGGAAGCAAGTCTACTTCCTCAACACGTAGACAGCGAGACGGTGTGAGCGACGGCGGCCGAAGACGCGACTGACCAAGCCATCCCGCGTTCGCTCACATCAGTATCGTTTTGCGACACCCCCCCATACCGCGAGTCGTGACTCCACTCATCCGCGCATCGGTTCCGATCGTCACCCGTGCGCCCGCGGGAGCGACGAACGCGTATCTCGTCGGGTCCGACGAGGCACTCCTCGTCGACCCGGCGGGCCGAACCGACGAACTCGACGAACTCGTCTCCGAGACGACCGTCGAGCACATCGCAGTGACGCACACGCACCCCGACCACACCGGGGCCGTCAAGGCGTACGCCGAGGAGACGGGCGCGGCGGTGTGGTGCCGTCGCGGCCGCGAACTCCGCTTTTCCGACGTCACGGGCGTCGAACCGGACCGCACGTTCGCCGAAGGCGAGACGATTCCGCTCGGCGAGACGAGCGTCACCGTCCTCGACGTGCCGGGCCACGCGCCCGACCACGTCGCGTTCGAGGGCGACTTCGGCGTCCTCTGCGGCGACGTCGTCGTCGCCGACGGGAGCGTCGTCGTCGGCGCACCCGAGGGGAACGTCCGCGCGTACCTCGTCGCCCTCCGCCGCCTGTTCGCCAGAGACCCCCCGGCGCTGTATCCGGGCCACGGCCCCGTCGTCCACGACTCGAAAGCGACCTGCGAACGGCTGATTCGGCACCGAATCGACCGCGAGAAACGTGTCTTCGACGCCGTGACCGCCGGCGCGCGCGACGTCGAGGAGATACTGGACGTCGCCTACGAGAAGGACCTCTCGGGCGTCCGCGACCTGGCCCGCGCGACGGTCATCGCGCACGTTCAGAAACTCGCCGCCGAGGGACGCCTCCGATACCAGTCGAACACCCACCGCGTCGAACTCGCGTAATCGAGGGGGTTTTGCCGGTCACGCACCGACTGCCGGTGTGAGCCACGCCGGTCCCACGTTGGAAGACGAACTCGAACGCGCCCGCGACCTCTCGGTCTCGGACCTCGCAGACGCCATCGAATCTCTCGGCTTCGAGTGCACTCGCTGCGGGGCCTGCTGTACGGGCCACGACGCCGGCGACGAGACGGAGCCCCACACCGCGACGGTGTTTCCCGACGAGGTACGCGAGGTGCAGGACGCCGCCGAGACGCCGCTCGACTGGCGCGACGTGGCCCGACCGATGCCGTTCGGCCTCGTCGAGGGCGACGACGGCCCAGAAGGCGAGACGTTCGAGTGGGCGCTTCAGACCGACGCCTGCGGCGACTGCGTCTTCTACGAGGAGTCCGACGGGCAGGGGGCCTGTTCGGTCCACCCCGACCGACCGCTCATCTGCGAGACGTACCCGTTCAGCGTCGCTCTCGGCGGGACGAGTCAGCCGATGGGCGAGGCGGTGGACGAAGAAGGGATGGTCCGCGCGCACGAGTGCGAGGGCCTCGGCCGCGACATCTCGCGCGAGGACGCCGAGGAACTGGCGGCGGCGCTGAAAGAACGCGCAGTCCGGGAACTAGAGGAGGCCATCGGCGTCAGAGACGAGTTCGCTCCGGTCGAGACCGGACCGGGCGAAGTGGTCGTTCACGACTCCGAGGGCGCGAAACGGCCCGACGGAACTCCCGTCGAGGACTGAGTCCGGTCGAGGTGCGCGACGCGGCGACGGCCGAACCGGCGGACCGACCGCAGAACCACCCGAACCCGTCACAGAACCGCCCGACATCGGCGGTACACATTTAACACTCCCGTGAGACGTGCGTCTGGAGGTCTATACGGTGGAAATCTCAGATAAACTCCTGTGTCTGTTCAACACCGACGTGCGCGCGGAGGACGACCGCTACGTGGTCGAAGTTCCGAAGCGCGAAGTCGAGGCCGGCACCGTCGAACCCGGCGAGACGTACCGCGTCGCTCTCATCTCTCGTGAAGCAATCGACGAGTCGTCGTCCGGCGAGACGACTACCCAGACGACGCCGTCGTCAGAACCGCAACCCCCCGTCGAAGTGGGTGAACTCCGGTACGTGGAGATAGAAGACATCGGAAAGCAAGGAGACGGTATCGCCCGCGTCGAACGCGGTTACGTCATCATCGTCCCCGGCGCGGAAGTCGGCGACCGGGTGAAGATAGAGGTCACGGAAGTCAAGTCGAACTTCGCCGTCGGCGAAGTCATCGAAGAGGACTTCTAACGAGCTTTTTGCGGACTCGGGTGCGCCTTCGGCGCACCTCTCTCGCGAGAACGCAGTGCGTTCTCGCTGGCTCACGTGACGCGTTGCGTCACGCGAACGTTGCAAAAAGCTCGACCAAAAAGAGGCCGTGCCTCGCTCACTGTGTTCGCTCGGCACGGTACGACTCGGAATCACTGCCGTCCGAACGGTCCGACCGCGCGCACCACCGAAAACTGTTTGCCACTCGTTACTAATTGTGATGGAATGAGCTGGTCTCACGACGCACCCGATACGACGCTTCTCGGCAGATACGCCCCGAAGAGTCGCCGCTGGCGACTGCGCGTCGTCGCACTCGCGGTTGTCGGCGCGCCGGTGGCGCTGTACGCGGTTCTCGCAGTCGTCTCCAGCGTGGCCTCGGGACCGACGGCGACGGCGGTGATACTGCTTCTCGCCGTGCTCGCGCTTCTCGTCCCGACCGTCGGCGTCGCCGTCCTCCTCGCCCCCGAATCGGGAAAGACTGACGCGGAGGGAGGCGACCACCGCTCGGACGAGTCGGCCCGTCGCTGAGTTCGCGCGACCTGTTCACTCCGCCCGCGGTTCCACGGGGTAGCTTCCGGTGAACTTCGAGAGGTCCACGTCCGCGACGGACACCTCGTCGGCGGAGGCGTACGGGCGGTTGACGACGATGTCGCCCGCGGTGCGCTTGCCGATGCCCGGAATCGAAGTGAGTTCGTCCATACTCGCCTCGTTCGGGTCGAGTGGGTGCGGGACGCCGGTGACGGAGCGATAGCCGTGGTCGACGATTGCCACGTCGATGGTCCGGCCGAGTTCGCGTTCGCCGGGGATACCGACGAGGAGCGGATACGTCCCCAACTGCCGTCCGAACGTCCTGCCGTCCTGGTGGTACTCCAGATGGACGTTCGGGAGGACGGTTCCGGCGGGGGCGACGCGGCGGAGCATCGGCCGGTCTATCTCCTCTCTGACTTCCTTCTTGTACTGCTGGAACAGTTTCTTGTGGTCCTTCGCGATGTTCGCGCCCTCGTCGGCCATCTCCGTCCCCTCGAACGCCATCACCTGCCGGATGTTGATTCGGCGGACCATCAGACCGGCGTCGTAGACGCGTTGGAGGAAGCGCTTGTTGTGCGCGAACGTCTCCTCGCGTTCCCCTTTCAGGCCGTGTAGGAGGTTGATTCCGGGCAGGAGTTTCGGGAGCCGATTCGCCGCGTCGGGGCCGTGCGTCGGCGCGTCGGCGGGCGACTCGCCGGGACGCCATCCGGCCTCCTCGTTCACTATCTTGACCGCCTCGAAACACTCGTCCGCGGTAACGTTGAGCGTGTTCGCCTCCTGTACGACGGG
Source organism: Halogeometricum limi (assembly GCF_900115785.1). Lineage (GTDB taxonomy): Archaea > Halobacteriota > Halobacteria > Halobacteriales > Haloferacaceae > Halogeometricum > Halogeometricum limi. The sequence continues at coordinate 899,143 of NZ_FOYS01000001.1, read as the reverse complement.
GTCGGCGGATTCGAGGCCGAACGCGGCGGTGTCGCCCGGCGTGTTGTGTTCGGCGATGATGCGGATGCACTCGCGGGATTTCTCCGGCCAGTTCACCACCGTGATGGGGTTCATGTTGTCGAGGTGAAGCGTTTCCAACTCCGGAGCCACCTCGCGGATGCCGCCGTAGAGTTTCCGGAGGGCGTCGGGGTTCGGCGCCTCGCCGTCGCCGCCGAACGCGAGGATGTCCGCCTGTCGGCCGAGACGGAAGTGCTTGGCACCTCTGTCGGCGAGGTTGCCGACTTCGCGGACGACGGATTCGGGCGTCCGGAACGCCGGGTTGCCGTACATCGGTTCGGTGCAGAACGAGCATCGGTACGCACACCCGCGAGACGTCTCCATCTCGCAGATGAGGTAGTCGGGGTGGTTGGGGTGCTGTTCGACGACGAACGCCCCCTTGGCGGCCCAGCGGTCCAACTCGTCGTTGTCGCGGTAGCGGTTGTCGAACCCTTCCAGTCCGTTCTGTACGAGGTCGTACGCGGCCGCCTCTACGTCGGCCATCGCGAGGAAGTCGTAGTCGAGGTTCTGCCGCTTCATCTCCTGTGCGCCGGCGTTCTCCTCGCCGACGCCGAAGCGGATGGGACCGCCCATGACGGAGACGCCGTCGGCGGTCCACGCGAGTTCGCGCACCTCGTCGGGTTCGGCGGGCGTCCCGCCGACGTACTTGCCGGGGACGGTCATCCCGCCGATGTACACCATCAGGTCCGCGTCGGCCACGTCGGCCCACTTCTGTCTGTCGTCGCGGAGTTCGTCGATGGTGTGGTAGGTGACGTTCTCCTCGGGGACGCCGGCGTCGACGATGGCACCGGCCGTAAAGCGCGGGTACGTCGAGATGTACGGCGGCACGCCGAAGTGCGCCGGTTCGTCGACGTAGCCGTCCACGAGCGTCACGGTGAGGTCGGCCGGGTCGGTCATGGCAGAGACGAGACGACGGACGGGTAAAACGGTGACTACCTCGGACCGCGCCGCGGCGTCGACACTCCGCCGCCTACGCGTAGATGTGTCCCTCGCGCCGCCACGTCGACCCGCCGGTGTCCGGTCGCAGTCCCGCCCCGTCTCTCGTGTGTCGCCACGTCGCCACCGCGGCGACGACGGCGTCGAGTGCGTCGCCGTCGGCGTCTGCCAGCGCCGTCTCGCGGACGGCGGAGTCGAGCGAGACGCCGTCCAGCGACGCCAGTGCGTCGAGGTTCGCTCGGCGTCGTCTCCGCCCCGTCTCGTCGTCCGTCTTGTACCGCTCTCGGTGCGCGCCCAGTCGGTCCAGCGTCGCCGCGGGGTAGGCTTCGAGCGCCCACGGTTTCTCGGGCGTCGCAGACTGCATCGGGAGGACGCGCGTCGCGTCGGCGGCGACGAGGGGGCGGAGGACGTCTCGAATACCGTAGAACGTCTGCGCTTTCACGAAGAAGTGGTAGGGCGACGTCGCGCCGACGGCGGCGTCCGTCTCCCTCGCGTAGTACGTCCGGTCTCCGTTCTCCCCGTCGGCCACCGCCCGCGCCCAGTCGGAGAACTCGCTCGGCCCGTCGAACGCGTCCGAAAACCACCGCACGAACGCCTCCCACGCTTCGACGCCCGCCGCGTCGAGGAGAAACGAGGGGAGACCGAAGGAGAAGTCGAAGCCGAACGCCGTTCGCGGACCCGCGTCCGCGACGAACGAAGCGAGCGTCGGGAGAACGTCGTCGCGGGCGGCGGACGCGTTCAGGAGGTCCGGCGCGGCGACGCACGACCGTATCGAGAGGCGGCCGCCGGCGACTCCCTCTGCGACGTATATCGAGTCGCCGGCGCGGCGCGCGCCGCTGAAGTCGACGCCGTACACCGTCTCGGGAGCGACGAACTCGGTCATCGTCGTGGGTCGGGATGCGAGCGAGATAGGCCTCCCGGTCTCTCAGTCTCACAGTCTCCCAGCCTCTCGGTCTCTTGACCGCTCAACCTCTCGCCCCGACTGCCCCGCCACAGCCAATACCGCCGTCACCGAGGGAGGTTTGTAGGCGCACCCGCCTCTCGAACGTATGAGCGACGACGACTCCGTCGACGTTCGCCCCATCGAACCGGGCGACGCAGACCCCGTCCGCGACATCTACGCGCCGTTCGTCCGCGAGACGCCCGTCACGTTCAGCACGGAAGTGCCATCGGCCGAGAAGATGCGAGAGAAGGTTCGACGCAAACTGGCGTCGGACCGGTACCCGTGGTACGTCGCGGAGTCGGAGGGTCGGGTCGTCGGCTACGCCTACGCCGGGACGCTCCGCGAACGCGACGCCTACCAGTGGGCCGTCGAGGTCTCCGTCTACGTCGACCCGTCGGCGCAACGCGGCGGTATCGGCGGCACACTGTACGACCGTCTGTTCGACACGCTCCGTGAACAGGGCTACGTCGCCGCCTACGCCGCCCTCGCGATGCCGAATCCCGACAGCGCGACGTTCCACGAGGCGATGGGCTTCGAACACGTCGGCACGTTCCCCGACGCGGGGTTCAAACTCGGCGCGTGGCACGACATCGAGTGGTACCGAAAGCGACTCCGCGACCCGCCGAACGCCCCCGAGTCACCGCGGCCCGTCTCGGCCGCCGACGCCGCGTTCGCGTCGGCGTCTGCTCGGGAGTGAACCGGCCGTCCGGACCGTGCGACCGCGGCGAGGTGGGCCGAAGCCCGCGTGTTTATCAGCGTGGCGAATCAACGTCTATGCATGCCTGCGACCCTCGAAGTCAAGTGTACTGATTCGGACTGCGAGATGGACATGTTCGAGATGCACTACACGTACGACATGCCCGACGACGTGGGCGTGGCGGACTTCGTCTGTCCGTACTGCCGAGGGACCGACTGCCTCGAAGCCATCGAACTATGAGCGGACTCAAAGAGTTCGGCGAATCCGCCGCCCGAAACGTCCTCGAACGCATCGGCCGCGGCGTGAGTCGCGTCCAAGAGCGAAAGCCCCTCCCGTCCGACCTCTTAGAGAGCGACGACGCCTATCTCGTCGTCTTCGACGCACCCGGCGTCCAGCGAAGCGACGTGCAGGTTCGCTTCTTGGACGGCGAAGTACAGGTCCGAATCGACCGCTTCCGCGACTTCCACGAGGGGTTCGAGATGCGCTTCCCCGGGCGCGGACTCTCGCTCGACGGGAGCGCGAAACTCCCCGACGACGCCGCCGTCGACGCCACCGAGGCGTCGGCGACGCTCGCCGCGAACGGGACGCTCCGCGTCGAGATTCCGAAAGACGAACGCGCCCAGAACGTCGCCGTCACCGACGAGGAAGACGACGGCGTCGAGGCGACGAGTTCCGCGACGGAGATAGACGCGATGGACGCGGGAGACGTCGACGCGGACTCCGGCGACGGGAACGACGCCGACGAAGACGGGGCCGACGCCGACCACTCCGCCGGCCTCGACGACGGCGAGTCCCCGCCGGACGACCCCGAAGAACGACAGTAGGTCACTCGACGGCCATCCCCTCGACCACCTCGAACTCCTCGGACCCGTCGAACCGTCGGGGGTCGTACGGGTCCAGATTCACGTCACCGCCGAGCATCGCGGCCGCGACCGCTTCTCCCGACGCGGGCGACCACATGAAGCCGTGACCGTGCCACCCCGTCGCCGCGTAGACGCCGTCTGCGACCGGTCCGAGGAGCGGATTTCTGTCCGGCGTCGCCGTACAGAGGCCCGCCCACGCACGCGACACGTCGGCGTCGTAGTTCGCCCGCCGCGAGAGGACGTCCGTCACGTCGTCCACGAACCACTCGTCGCCCTCGCGTCGCCAGTCGTCGGGGTCGGCCTCCACCGGTTCGGTGCCGTCGCCCGCCAGCAACCCCTCGGGGTGCGGCCGGAAGTACGCGCCCTCCGTGGCGTCGTAACAGATAGGACCGTCGTACGGTCGGTCGCTGACGAGCGCCTGCACTCGATACGGCTTCATCGCTATCGGGACGCCCGCGCCGGCCAGAATCTGCTTCGTGTGCGCGCCCGCGGCGACGAGGACGGCGTCGTAGCGTTCCGTCACCACCTCGTCGCGGACGACGCCCGGCGGGTCAGTCCGGACGCCGACTGCGTCTCCGGTGCGTATCTCCGCGCCCGCGTCGCGCGCGAGTCCCGCCAACGCGTCGACGTAGGAGGCGGGGTCGGTCCACAGTGCCCCGGCGGCGACGGCGGCCGTGCCCACGTCGTCGGTTCGGAGCGAGTCGCAGAACCGCTCTCGGAGGCCGCTTCCGTCCGTCGTCGTCACGTCGCGGCCGTGGACGCGCATCCGTGCGGCCGTCTCGGCGATTGCCTCGCCCGTCCTGTCGTCGGACTCGTGCGCGAGGAAGACGTACGGACAAGACGTCACCGAGAACTCGCGCGCGCCGTCGAACGCCCGAAATCGGGCGAGTGCGCGCGCGGCCATCCGCGCGTCGACGTCCTCGGCGTAGGCGTCGTAGAGGATGCCCGCCGCGCGGCCCGACGAGCCAGCACCGACGTCGCCGCGTTCGTACACGGTCACCGACGCGTCCGCCGTCGCGAGGTCGTACGCGGCCGTGAGACCCACCGCGCCCGCGCCGACGACGGCGACTCGGGTGCCCGCCCCGTCGGGAATCTCGAACGGCCGAGCGAAGTCGTCCGTCTCGCCGCTCTCACCCGCGCCGTCGCGCTTCCCCGTCATCGGTGCTCCGGCGGGAAGAGCGACGCGAACGACCGCTCCGCGAGCCAGTCGACGAGCGTTTCGAGGTCCGCCGTCGCCTCCGCGAACAGGCGCTGTCCGGCCTCCTTCGACGCCCGCGTCGGGTGACCCACGGCACCGCTGTCGGTGAAGTCGGCGGTGTCGTACGGGAGCGACGCGCCCGCCACGTCGACGCCCCACGAATCAGCACCCTCGTCCTCCGCTCGTTCGAGCGCGTCCTCTCGGACCAGTTCCGCGGCGACGGCGTACACCAGACTCGACTCCACCTCGTCGGCGTGTCCGATACCGTCGATTCCGAACAGGTCCTCGGTCGTCTCCGCGAGGTTCGACCACCAGTTCCACGGGACGGCGAAAGCGACTTCCTTCGCGCGGAGGCGTCTGGCGGTACGGGTCAGAGCGTCGCCGTTCCCGCCGTGACCGTTGACGAACACCACCTTCCGGACGCCGTGGGCGGCGAGGCTCTCCACCGTCTCCTCGACGTACGCCGTGAACGTCTCCGGCGATACGGAGAGCGTCCCGTGGAACTGCCGGTGGTGCGCGCTGACGCCGACCGGAACCGGCGGAAGCGTCACCACGTCGGGTCGGTCGACGGCGTCGGCGACGGCGCGCGCGGCGAGGTAGTCCGTTCCGAGGGGGAGCGCGGGGCCGTGCTGTTCTATCGCGCCGGTCGGGAGGAGCGCGACCGACGCGTCTTCCAGTCGGTCTCTCGCCGTCGTCGTCGTGTGTTCGTGTAGGTGAGGTGTGTCGCGTGTCGGCATACCCGTCGGTCGTCGGGGCGGTACTTAGCAGTCGGTGCCGCGGAAAGGGGGAGAGGTGAGAGCGGCGAGAGCGAGCGGCGAACAGGACGAGAAGCGGCTACTCCGCGAACTCGTCGACGCCGCGAGCGGGGTAGCCGACGACCACGTCGGCGCCCGCCTCTTTCAGCGACGCGACCTGTTCGCGCACGTCCGCGACGCTGCCGACGAGAGCGTAGTCGCGGACGGCTTTCCCCAGCACCTCGCGGGCGCGACCCGTCGCGCGGGCGTCGGTGGCGGCGTCCTCGGGGAGCGCCTTGGCGACGGGACGCCGACGGGCGGCGTACGCGCCGACGCCGTCCAGAATCTCGTCCTCGTCGTCGGAGAGCACCGTCGGCGCGTATATCGCTATCTCGCCGTCGTACCCCGTCGCCCGGAGGGCGCGGAGGTCACGCGCCGTCGAACGCGAGAGCAGTTCGTACTGCGTCCCGCCGACGGCGAGGGCGACGCGTTCGATACCCTCGGTGCCGACCCACGCGTCCGGCGCGCGTTCGATGGCGGCGGCGAGACGCGGCGAGACGGCGCGGCGACGCTCGGTCTCGGTGAGGTAGGCGGCGTGGCCGGCGACGAGGACGCGACGGACGCCCTCGGGCACCCACTCCCACAACTCGTCGTCGCCCGTCGGGTCGAAGCCGTCGGCGCGGACGGGCGTCGTGAGACGGACCTCCTTCGCCTCGCTCAGTTCGCGGAGGACGTCGGCGTCGGGGAGGTGTTCTCGGCCCTCGTAGTCGATGGCGACGGTGCCGAACGGCGTGTCGAGGGCCGCCCGCACGTCGCACTCTTTCGGCTTCAGGGCCACCGCGTCGAGGCCCGTCTGCGAGACGCTGCGCTCACCGGTCAACATCGGATATCACTACTCACGAGAGGGAGGCTATCGTCGTCGCGGAACGCGATCAATCGTCTGTGCGACCATGTAGCCTCCTGTTGCCCAGCGGGCGGGATAAACTCGTCGGGGGGCGGCAGGTATTGCGCTCGGGTAGCGTGCGGTCGGTGGGCATGCGCTCGGGGTGGCGTCCGGCCGGGCGGCGTGCGGTCGGGACGGCGCGTCGACGGCGGCGCTACAGAGGCAGGTCCGCGTCGGGGTCGACCACCCTGTCGGGTTCGGGCGGGGCCTCCCAGTCGGTCGTGAGTTCGAGGAGTTGCACGAGCATCCGTCCGGTCGCCCCCCAGACGGTGTAGCCGTCGACGTGGAAGAAGTGCAGGCGGTGTTGGCCGTACTTCGGGTGCATCCGCTCTTCGGACTCGTAGTTCGAGAGGTCCGTGAGGTCCGACTCCGCGAGAACGGCGATTTCGGCGACTTCGCGTTCGTCGGGGTCGTACGTCCGGTCGGGCACGCGGGCGACGAACGGGGTCACCGAGTAGTCGGTCACCGTGCCGATGTCGTCCAGTCGGCCGTAGAACTCGACCTCGTCCGCTTTCAGTCCGATCTCTTCGTCGGCCTCGCGGAGTGCGGTCGCTTGCAGGTCCGCGTCGCTCGGTTCGCGCGTCCCCCCGGGGAAACTCATCTGCCCGGGGTGTTCGCCGAGGTGGTCCGCGCGCTTCGTGAACAGGACGTGGTCCTCGCCGTCGCGGACGAGGATGGGGGCGACGACGGCCGCCTGCCGGTCCGCACCCGTCAGCGTCTCGGCGTCGTGCGACGACACCCGCGAGAGGTCCATACTGGTTCGAACTGTCGGAGGGGCTTAGGCTTAGCTCTCGCGGCGTCCGCGAACCTCGCCGCCCGCGGACGGGACCCAGGTGGCTCCGGTCCAGTCAGACGCGATTCCCCGTCGAGACTAGTACGTAACCCGAACCGAACAGCTCTTTCGAGAGTCCACAGTGCGCCATCGCTCGTCCGGACTGCGCCGAATACAGGTCGCGTATCGGCCACTGGCCGGTCGGTATTGGGGGCGACTCGGACCGAGACGGTGCGCGGTTCTCTCGTGAAGTTCGGCGTTTCGCTTTCAGAGACGTCAGCCGAGGAGATAGCGTAGTCGCGGGTGGCGTTTGACGAGACTCGTCGATTCGATAACCCCGTCGAAGCCTGCGACGCGACCGACGCCGAGTGACGCCACACCAGTGAGAGCGATGATGTAGATGACGTGGCTGTCGACGAGTAATCCGTTCTCTAACGGGAGGCTACTCGCCCAGAAGGTGAGCATCATGAACGAAGCCCAGAACGCGTTCCAGCGAACCAGCGCACCGACGATGAGCCCGACACCCGTCAACACCATTCCCCACTGAACCAACACGTCGACGAGCGGTACGTTCGCCAGCACTGGCCACAGGGCTGCGAAGGGGTTTCCGTCGGGCACCGCGTTGGTCAGATAGCCCGAGGCGGTCCAGTCGGGGTCGAGCACTTTCGTCAGCCCAGAATAGAAGAAAATCCACCCGAGGCCAATACGGAGAACCACCAGCGCAACGGTGGCTAGTCTCCCGGGTCCGGCTCCCGACTCGTCGACCAGACGAGACACGCTCGGTTTTTCACTCCCCATGGGCGACCACCCCGATGCGACCGAGCGCACGGTCCTCGACCTGCGTCACGCCGAACAATCGCTCGACAAGCCCGTCTCCAGTTGTGCGCCCGTTGGTCGAGCCACTCGTGAGTTCGACTTCGGTGCTGCCGCTGCTGTCCGTACATCCGGCGATGCCAGAAACGGCAAGTTCTGTACCGGCAGTAGTCGCTCTTCTGCGTGAGAATCGATGCTCCGAGTTCGACTGCGTCGTATCGTCCATCGTCGGCTAGTCAATGACTAGATGAAATATATAATAGCTTCTATCAAATATAATGTTTAGACTAGTCTAATTACTCGGGTTCGTCGTTTCTCCCGTCGAAATCACTCCGTGTGCACTATCGGGGGCGACGATGACTGTGGGCCACGAAGCGCCTTTGAGAACCGTATCCAGAAGCGTGACCCCGACTGCGGTACAGGAGAGAATCAGTCGTCGCGTCGAGCGCTGCCCGCGAGCCACAGGCACATCGGTCTATCGACCTACTCAGCGACTCGAAGCCGGAACGAACGAGCGGGGGTTACCGGAAAATCAAGGAGAAAGCCCCGTGCTTTAGCGCGGGGATGAATCCGACGGCGTTTCCTGTGGTCAGTACGCCACGTCTGTCGAACTCCGAGGGTGCCGCAGAGTCGCTCTCGAACCGAACCGGTGCTACTCGTCGAGTTCGCTCTCCAGACGCGACCGGACGCTGCTCACGTCCACGTCGGCGGACGCCCACAGTTCCACGTCGTACGTCACGTCGAGGAGGTGCCGGAGACGTCCCTCGTCGCCGGTCTCGACGGCCGCGTCGGCGTCCTCGCGGAGTCGAGAGAGCGTCGCCTCGGTGACCGCGCTCTCGTCCACCGTCCGGTCGTCCACGTCCAAGATGTGCGGTAGGTCCTCGGCGTTCTCCGGCAGCGACGGGAACGCGACGGGGCCCGGGACGACCAGTTCGACGTCGTCTTCGCCGTCCTCGTGCGTCGCCGTCGCGAGGTAGTAGTCCGAGACGGCACCGTCGACGGCCGCCGCCAACGCGTCGGCGTCGGCGTCGCGACCCTGTTTGAACGCGAGTTCCTCGAGCGCGCGTTCTAACTCCCGCGTCGAGAGGCCGTCGAACAGGTCGACGACGCCCGCCAAGTCGTCGTACAGCGCTTCGTCGGCGGTCACGACGACACCTCCTCGGCGTCGGCGGTGGCCGCCTCGCAGACTTCCTCGGCCGAGACGGGCGCGTCGGACCACGCCGGGAGTCTGTCGTCCGCGCCCGTCGGTTCGACGACGGCGTCGAGATAGGCGTCGACTTGCTCGCGTTCGCCCGCCCGGTCGAACTCGAAGCCGTTGAACGCCGCGTCGGCGGCGTACTGGTCGACCAGTCGGAGCGCGGTGTCGCGGTAGCGGGCGGGTAACGTCTCGAAGTCGGGCGCAACGCCGTGGTCGGTGACGGTCCGCAAGAGCGTCTCGCCGACCGACTCGCTCATGTCCGAGAGTCCGGTCGGCCCGGAGACGGCGCGGTGGTCGTGTTCGTACGCACCCAGGTCGACCTGTGCGGCCCCGTCGAATCCCGCGAAGTCGAAGGCGTCGCCGAGGACGCCGACTTCGAGGCCCCACGACCGCGGCGCGCGAATCGACCGCGCCAACTCGCTCGTCGCGGCGAACTCGCCCGCCAGCGCGTAGCGGAACGCCGAGAGATACTGCAGAATCGGGGCGGGCGTCTCGTCCGCGAGCGCCCGGACCAACGGCGTGTAGAACAGGCGGAACAGGCGGCCGTACAGCCGTCTGTCCTCGACGCGTGCGTAGTAGCCCTTCGAGAACTGGTAGCCGTTCGCGAGCGGAAAGAGCAGACGGGAGACGTACGACCGGTCGTACGTCTTCGTGTCGGCGTCGTGGACGACGACGAACTCCTCTCTCGCGGCGCACCCGAGCGCCAACCACACGTCGCGGCCCTTCCCGCTCGCACCGTTCAGTCCCTCGGCGTCGAGCACGTCGGCGACGCGCGGGCCGTCGCACCACAGCACGTCGAGCGAGAGGTCGTACTCCGAGAGCCACTCGCGAAACGGGCCGACCCGTTCGGCGGGGGCGCGGAGCGGAACGACCACCCGAGCGGGGTCGATTCGCTCCAGTTCCGAGAGGACGCTGTCGGCCGCCAGCCCCGCGTACTCGCGTTCGGTCATCGGGACGACAACCGCCGTCCGGTCCGTCGGGGCGTCCGGAACCGGGTCGGCCAAGTCGTGGAGCGTCGTCACCCGCTCCTGTACGTACTCCATCAGTCGCAGGTGAGGACTGACCGAAGAAAAGCGCGCGGGTCGCGACGCGGGAGACGTCAGTTCGGGAGTCGGCCCCGACGCTGGAGGGTGACGAGGGCGACGACGACGACGCCGAGACCGATAGAGAGGCCGGTGAAGATGGCGTCGTAGGAGAGGCCACCCGCCGGAAGACTCCCGAGCATCGGGAGGGCCTCGAACAGACCGCGGACGAGTTCGTAGGCGTCGCCACCCTCGCGCAGGAGGCCGACGGCGGACGACCCCGACGCTTGCACGACCATCATGCCCGCGGAGTAGACGGCGTACGCGCTCGCGCGGTTCTCGTCGGGGAGCGTGTCGAGGAGGTAGGTGTCGAGCGCGGGAAACAGACTGTGGATGGTGTAGCCGATGACCGCGGTGACGACGAGGAGGGGGACGAGTCCGGTCGTCCGCGTCAGGACGAGGACGCTGACGACGAACACGACGACGATGGAGAGCAGGTACGGGATGCGGGGCAGGCGGTCGACGAGTTTCCCCGAGAAGAAGAAGGCGGGGACGCCCGCGGCGAAGATGAGCGTCAGCATGTTCTTGGCCGTCGCGTCCGCGAGACCCTTCGTCTCCATGTACAGTTCGTAGAAGTTGAAGAGGCCCTGCCAGACGAAGCCGGTGAAGCCGAGGATGACGACGCCGAGGAGGATTATCTTCCACTGCGTCCGCGCCGCGCCCAACAGGTCTCTGTCGGACGACCCGGCGTCCGGGAGGTCCGTCGCCTTCGCAGTCCGGTAGAACGCCATGGTCGCGAGGAACGCGGCGACGCCGATACAGACGAAGACGACGCGCCAGTCGACGAACAGGGAGAGGACGAGCGTCGCGAACGGCGCGGCGACGACGGCGGCCAGTTGGCTCGCGGTCCCGTGGATACCCATCGCCCGCCCGACGCGTTCGGGGTAGAGTTCGCTCACGAGCGGGTTCGCCGAGACGAAGTAGACGCCGGAAGAGAGCCCCATCAACAGCGCACCCGCGCCGACCATGACGACGGAGTCGGCGGCGGCGGTGAACACGGACGCGCCCGTCAGGACGACGCCCGTCCCGAGGACGACGCGGTGGCGCGGGACGCGCGTCAGCACCCATCCGGTCGGGATTCGCGGAAGCGCGCTTCCGACCCAGACGAGCGTCGCGATGAGACCGGCCGTCCCCTCGCCGATGGAGAAGACGGTGATGAGTTCCTCCAGCAGTGGTGCGAACACGACCCGTGCGAGGTTGACGAGTAGCACCATCGAACACAGCGTTCCGAACAGCCGGCCTCGTGACACGAACGTCGCTACCGCCCGCGGGGCTTCAAGCGTTGCGGAACGTCGTCCCGGCGGGTCTTGCCGCGGGTCGTCCCGCGCGCTCGGTCCGGCGCGTGCGGCCTCTCTCCCCCGCCCCCGCGCCTATTTACGCCCCCCTCCCGATTGGCGAAGCGGGATGAAAACGACGAGGAAGGGGCTTCGCGACGGCGAGTTGGAGAAAGACACGTACGGTCGACTCTCCTGTACCGACTGCGGGGAAGCGCTCAAGAAGACGAACGACCCCGACGAGGTGTTCTCGCTTCGGACCTGTCCGGAGTGCGCGACGGAGTGGAAGGAACTCGGCTGACCGCGTCGTCGCGGACCCGACCGGACAGACACTCGTCCGGCGACCTCACCGTCTACTCGAACACGGCGTCGAAGGCGCGGGCGCCGAGCGGTTCGAACGTCCCGGCGGCGACGTTCTCCGCGACGTGTTCCGGCGACCCGGTGCCGACGAGTGCGCCCGTGACCCCCGGCGCACTCCGCGCGAAGTTGATGGCCCGTTGCGCCGCCGTGTCGCCCGACAGTTGCGCGTCCACCGTCTCCGGAATCGACGCCGCGAGCGAACCCTGTCCGAGACTCGCGCTCGCGAACACGTCGAGTCCGGCCTCCTGTGCGTACCAGAGGGCGCTCACGTCGCCGTCGCCGTCCGGGTGCGCGTGCGCCTCGACGGTGAACGCGTCCGCCATCTGCACGTTGAACGGCAGTTGGACGGCCGAGAAACCGCAGTCGTCCGCGCCCGCCGACTCGGCGGCGCGTTCGGCGCGGGCGACTACCTCGGGGAGCGAGAGATACGAGTCGTGGCCGCGCGGGACGCGGAACGCCTCCCACGTGGCGACGCCGTAGACGCCCAGTTCGCCGGCGAGTCGCTTCTCCTCCAGTAGTTCGAACGCCGCCTCCAACTGGTCGTACACGTCCTCGCGGGACCGGACGGCCAACTGCGTCTCCGGGTTGTGGACGTAGTAGCAGTCGACGGCGTCGACGCCGAGGTTCTCCAGCGACCTGTCGAACAGTTCGGCGAGGAATCCCGGCGCGAGCGAGTGACTGCCGTGCGCCAAGTCGTCGGTGCCGACCAGACCCGTCCGCACGAACTCGTCGCGGACGTACGCGCCGGGGTCGTCGGGGCGCGACCCGTCGAAGGGGACGAATCCGCCTTTCGTCGCGAGGACGACTTCCGACCGGTCGGCGTCGCTCTCGCGGAGTGCGTCGCCGACGGCGCGTTCGCTCCGCTGGCAGCGGTAGTTGACGGCCGTGTCGACGAGGTTGATTCCCGAGTCGAGCGCCGTCCGCACCGCCTCGCGGTAGTCGGCGTCCGCGTCGTCCGTCGCGTCGCCGAGGTACGTTCCGACCCCGATGCTGGAGACGACGCCCGGCCCGAACCGCCGAAAGAAGGTCCGAGCGAACGCGTCGCCGAATCGGTCACGATAGCTCCACGTGCCCGCTGTCGTCGCCATGGAGGGGGCTACGCGGCGTGCGGGTAAACGGGCACCGACTCGCGAGGAGAGTTCGGAAAAACGGAGTGCGGAGGGAACTCAGACGTCGCCCGACATCGCGTCGAACAGTCGTTCACAGAGCGTCGTCCGGGTGAGGGCGTCGCCGCCGTCGGTGAGGATGCGGCCCTCTCGTTGGGGAATCTGGCCGCCGCCCATCCGGGCGTGTCCACCCGCCGAGGCCCCGGGAACGTTGTCGAGGGCGTGTTCGAGCGTCCGTCCCATGTGGACTCTGTCGTCGCGTGACCGCCCCGAGAGAAACAGCGTTCCGTCGCGTTCGCCGCAGACGACGACGGCGGTGACGCCCTCCAACTGGATGAGTTCGTCCGCGGCCTGCGGGATGGCGTCCACGTTCGAGAGCGTCCCGATGTCGCTGACGGCGAACGGGCCGCGGACGTCGCGTCCCGCGATGGCGCGCGCCTTCAGTTCCAGCACCTCCTTGGACACCTCCGGGTTGGCGACTCTGTCGAGGATGTCCTCGTCGACGCCGGGGTAGAGGTAGCCGGCGGCCGTGAAGTCGGCCTCCGAACACCCGGCGGTCAGTCGCTTCGTGTCGGTGAGGATGCCGTAGAGCAGGCCCGTCGCAACGGTCGACGGTATCGTGTACTCCGAGCCGACTTCACTCGCGTGGCGGTCCGGGGGGACCGGTTTCGCGCCGATGTCCCGGAAGTACTCGGCGACGATGCTCGAACACGCCCCGTAGTCCGTTCGCACGTCGGTGAACTGTTCGCCCGTCCCCTCACCGGGGTGGTGGTCGACGACGGCGAACGGGAGGACGCCGTCGGCGCCCGCGAACCCCCGGGGTCTGTTGTGGTCGACGAGGACGACGTGTTCCGCGCCGAGGTCGGTGACGTGGTCGATGGCCTCCAAATCGAGGTCCAACACCGTCTCGAACGCGCGGTTCTCCTGGTGGCGTATCTGCCCGGAGTACTGTATCTTCGCGGTCGTTCCGACCTGTTCGGCGAGGCAGGCGACGCCGATTGCCGTCGCCATCGCGTCGGGGTCGGGGTTCGGATGCATCAGCACCGCGACCTCGTCCAACTCGGAGAGTCGTTCGAGAAACCGCGTCCCCATCGGGCGCTTGAACCGAAGAATCGCGTACAGGCCGCCGACCAGCGCCAGCATCCCGACGATGAGTGCCGCGACTAACTCCGGGTGCGACCCGAAGAGAGACTCGGCGCCGCCCACTACCTGTGCGGCCGCGTCGACCGCGCCGGTAGCGCCCCTCGAATCCATATCACGAACTCAAGAGCCAAACGTATGAAGATTCCCTCGTTTCGACCCTACTCGGTCGACAGTTTCCCGTCCGAGAGCGTCTCTACGCGCTCTCGCCTCGGTACGCCGCTATCGCGGCGCGGTAGCCCTCGCGGTACGTCGGGTAGGCGAACTCGTACCCCAACTCGCGGAGTCGGCCGTTCGAGCACCGTTTGCTCGTCAGGATGCGTCGTCGCGCCGCTTCCGACAGGTCGCCGTCGGACAGTCGTTCCGATTTCGTCCGCTTGGGTGGACTGTCGACGCCGCACTCCGCGGCCAACCAGTCCGCGAACGCCCACTTGTCGGCGGGTTCGTCGTCGACGGCGAGGAGGACGTCCTCGTCGCGCGCGGCGTCGTCGGTGAGGAGGAACCGAACCGCCCCCGCGGCGTCGTCGCGGTGGACCATGTTGAGGTAGCCCTCGGTGACGGGACCCGAGAGATAGCGGTCGAGCCGATACCGGTTCGGACCGTACAGCCCCGCGAACCGAGCGACCGACCCGTCGATGCCCGCGTCGGCGGCCTCCTCGACGGCGACGCGTTCGGCTTCGGCGAGGACGCGCGTCTTCTCCGTCGTCGGGTCGAGCGGCGTCTCCTCGTCCACCCAGTCGCCGCCGTGGTCGCCGTAGACGCCCGTCGAGGAGGTGTAGACGAGTCGCTCGGGCGGCGAGTCGCGTCCGCCGAACTCCTCGACGACGGTCCGTAACCCGTCGACGTAGACGCGGCGGGCGGCGTCGGCCCCGCGGCCGCCCGAACTCGCCGCGAAGACGACCCAGTCGGCGTCGGGGAGCGACGAGAGCGAGTCTGGGTCGGTCGCGTCGGCCCGGGCGGGGGTGAGACCCGCCGCTTCGACCGCCGAGAGGCCGTCGTCGGACCGCCGAACGCCGGTCACGTCGTGTCCGTCTTCGAGCAGTTGTCGCCCGAGTTCGAGGCCGACGTAGCCACAACCGATGACGAGAGCGCGCGTCATCGGTCGCTATCGGTCGTTTCGCTCGGCGATGTAGCGGTGGATGGCCGCCAGTTGCGCGAGCGTCATCGGTGACCGGCCTTCGAGCACCTGCTGAATCTCCTGCCCGGAGAGGTCCAACTCGACGTTCGAGGCGATGGTGTCGACGTCCAAGACGCCGGTGGTCATCCCCATCAGCAGGTGGTCGCGGAGTTCGAGGACGATGGCCTCTCGGTCGGGGTAGTCGTCGGAGAGTGCGAGGAGGGCGGCGGCGTCCTCGACGTTCATCTCGGGTGCGTCGCCGTCGGCGACGGTGGAGACGACGGCTTCGTCCACACCGGCGTCCGCCGCCGCCGTCTGGACGCCCACCTCGTCGACGACGGTTCGAATCTGCGTCTCGTACGCCGTTCGCAACTCGGTCGTCGACAGCGTCGCCGGGTCGTCGGCCGCGTCGTAGAGCATACCCCCACTCACCGCGCCGCGGCCAAAACGGTTTCTCGTCTCGTCGACGGTCACTCGCCCGGACACCGCCCCGTCGGCGTGTCGCACCGCGGCCCCGGCGCGGGACCCGACCACGCGGACGACGTCTCGATGGCGTCGCCGTCCACGTCGCCGACGCCGTTTCCGCCCGGCGGGACGACGGCGACGACGACGGTTCGCAACTCGAATCCGACTCGCTCGTTCGACCCGACGAGTTCGCGTTCGCCGTCGCCGTCCACGTCGAGTCTGACGACGGACCCGTCGCGAACGTACGTCGTCGGCACCGCGTCGTCACCGGTCGAGACGGCGAATCGGGCGTACGCGCCGTGCGCTTCGACGACCCAGAGGTTCGTCGTCGCTACCCAGGGGTTCAGCGTCGGCGACAAGGGGAGACCCGCGGGGACCGACCCGAGCGTCCCGTTCAACACGCGACCGGTGACCCGGTCGGCCCCGCGCGACGCCGCCTCGTCGGCGAGTTCGGTCGCGAGCGTCCGCGTTCGACTCGCCGTCTCGTTCACGGCCGCTCTCGGGACCCGAACGCTGTCGGTGGCCGCCTCCTCGCGGAGTTCGACCCGGAGCGTCGTCTCCAGGCGGTCGTGCGTCGTCGCGTCGTTCGGTGCCGCCTCGGCGGCGACGGCGGCCGCGAGCGACCCGTTCGCCGTCGCGACGGCGCGTTCTCCGTGCGAGTCCCAGCGGGCGAGTCCGGCGTCGACGGCGGCCTCGGCGGCGGTGTCGGAGCGCCCCGCCTCCGACTCGACGACGTCGACGGCCGTCAGTTCGACCGTTCGCAACGAGTTCGCGACCGCCGGCGTCAGACCATCTCGTCGGTCGCGGAGCGTCGAGTCGTTCCGGACGGCGAGCGTTCGGTTCGCCGCCATGAGTGCACGGCCGGCGGTCCTGAGCGGGACGCCTCCCGAACCGAGGACGCCGTCGACGACGGAGTCAGCGAGGTCACCGTACGGGAGGGTGAACAGGTTCGTGTTTCGCGCCGCGAGCGGCGTGTAAGAGGCGTCGTCGCTGACGCCGTCCACGGCCCGACCGTCGACGCTTGACAGCGAGAGATACGCCGGGTCGCCGTCGGGGACGAAGCCGGCGTCGTCGCTCGCGTTTCGCCGCCCGGTCTCCGCCCGGACGAGCGGTGTCGAAAGTCGCTCTCTGGTCGCCGTCGCGTTCACCCCACGGGAGTCCAGCGCAGTTTCGAGTCTGCGGTTCTGACCCGCGGTCTCCCCGGCGCGTTCGTCGAGACGGGCGAGGACCGCGTCGAGGTACGCCGACCGGGCGGCGACGCGCACGCGGTCCGAGACGCCGTCGTACCTCGCGGGTGCGTCGATCAGGTCGCGCCGCCGGTCGCGGACGACGGCCGCGAGTGCCGCCGCGGCGTTGGCGTTTCCGGTGGCGGTGTCCCGTGCCGTCACCTCGACGGAGAGGTTTCGAACCTCCTCGCGGAGCGTCTTCACGTCCTCGTACACCCACGGATAGAGTCCGTCCGGACGCTCGCCGAGGCGTCGTTCGGGCCGTCCGTCCACGCGCCCCTCGACCGCGCGCCGAGCGACGGCGTCCGCACCGCCGCGAGCGGCGAGTTCGTCGCTCGCGCGGCGGTCGACTCCCGCCAAGTTCGGCCCCGAGAGCGCACCACCTCGCTCGAACAACGGCGTCACGGAGCGACTCGGCCCGGGGAGCGAGCGAAGCGACCCGACCACGTCGACGCGGACGCGGTGGCGGTCCGTCCACGTCGCCGTCGTCGTTCGCTGCGACCGGTTGGCCCCGCGCCACGTCCGCGTGACGGTGTGTTCGACGACGACCCGTCGCGTCGCCGTCTCCAAGACGCGCGACCCCTCGGCGACGGCGGGCGAACTTTCGACCCCCGAAGTCGCTTCCGCGGACACCTCGCGGTCGGCGCGTTCGCGGACGAGCGACCACGAGGGACCGGGCGCGTCGGGCGCAGGTTTGCGCCCCGTCGCGGAGTCGGTCACGTCGGCGGCGACGGTGACGTTCGGCGTGTACGCGATGCGGAAGAGACTCCGCAGCGAGGGCGAGTCGCGGTGTTCGCGCAGGAGGGCGAGAAACGCGTCGTCGGCCGTCTCGTTCACGCCGACGGTGAGCGTCTTCGTCGGCATCGTCTCGGGCGGCGGCGACGGGTTCGCCGTCGGTGCCGCCGCGAGGAGTCGCTCTGTCGCCGGGCCGCTAGCGCCGGACGCGGAGAAGAGGTCCTCCGCGCCGGTTCGGAGCGTCGCCGCGCGGACGCCGCGGGCCGCGTCCGGGTCCGCTCGGCCGAAGGAAGCGCGCTGTGCGGCGAGGACGCCCGCGTTCGTCGACAGTGCGACGTGGCGGTTCCCGAGGACGTTCTCGATAGGTGCGTTCGCGTGTTGGGCCAGTGCCCGCGCTTCGGTGACCGCGAGGAGGCCGGCCGTCGTCCGGCGGGCCAGTCCGGGAGCGTACACCGGCGACCGGTTCAGCCGTCGCTGGTAGTCGGTCGTCCGCGCGTGGAGTGCGAGCACCGGCACCGCGACGGTGACGCGGCGCGAGACGGTCCGCTCTGCGACCACGCGTCCGTCTCTGGAGGCGACGAGCGAGACGTTGCGGACGGTGACGGAGAGCGAGCGTCCGCCGTCGACGGCAGACAGCGAGACGTTCCGCATCGCACCGGCGGCACCGACGGCGGAGAGCGGTGCGAGCGACGCGTTCGCCGTCGTCGTACTCCGCCGGTGCTCGACCGACGAGAGCGCGTCTCTGGCCGACACCGCGACCCGGAGTCGGAGGTAGTTCTCGAACGTCCGGTTCGTCCCGAGTGCGCGACCGGCGGACGTGTTTCCGGCCGTCGTCACCGGGTCTCTCGCGGCCGCGCGGGCCGCTTCGCGGACGGCCACGCGGAGTGCGGCGGTCGTCTCGGCGTCGACGCGGTCCATCGCCACGTCCGTCGACCGGTCCACGGTTCCCACGTCGGGCGCGGCGAGAGAGGCGGCGAACGTCGAACTGCCGACGAGGAGGAGGACGCCGACGAGAGCGAACGGGACGCGCGCGCGGTCGTCGTCTGCCAGTCGCATCAGCGACCCTCCGTCGCCCACGTCCGGACGACGATTCTGACCTCGGCGACCGAGACGGCGGCCGCGGCGTCCTCGGACGAGTCGTACTGCGTTCTGAGGTCGGATTCGACCCGCGGGGAGAGCGCCGCCGCGAGGCGACGGTTCGCGGTCGTCGTGTCCGCGTCCTCGACCGACTCGGACACCGAGACGCCGAGTTCCTCGCCGAGTCGGTCGTATCGGTACGCCGCGAGCGTCGAGACGGGCGCGTCGTCGCGGAGGGCGACTCGCATCCGTCCGGCGGGCGCCAGCGCCTCGACGGTTCGCGCGGCGACGGCCTCCGAGAGCGTCTCGAAGTCGTCCGTCTCGTTCGGTGAGAGGGGTTCGACGCCGACCGGAATCGACACCGTCGCGGCGTCGGTCGCGGCCGACGCCGGGGGGCGTTCACCGACGGAGACGCGGGATTCGACGGAAGCGTCGGGGTAGGGACGCCAGACGGCGTCGATTCGGAGGCCGACGGTCGAGAGTTCGGCGGTGAGCGCCCGACGAGTCGCGTTCCGCAAGCCGTCGCGGGCGTGCGTGACCGGTCTGTCGTCGAAGGCCGCCGTCCCGAGGGTCACACGAGAGAGATGCCCGGCGAGAGAGCCGTGCACCGTCCGCTCGAACTCCGGGCCGTCCGTTCGTTCGAACGCGGCACCGCGCTGGTTCGCCGCGCGCGCGCCGGGTGCGAGCGAGTAGTTCACCGTCGCCGTACTCGTCGCGAGAACGGTGGCGACGGCGTCCGCCCGACCGTCGTCGACGACGCCCGTCTGCGCGCCCACGTCGGCGGTGGTGAGACCGACGACGGCGGCACCGAGGAGGAGGAAGAACACCGCGGCGTCGACGGTCGCGTTCACGACCACACCACCACCGCGAGACGGCCGGCGTCGACGCGGCCCGGTCCGAGACGGACGCTCACGGGTCGACTCGCGCGGTCGGTCGCCCGTGCGGGGGCACGCGGACCGACGGCCCAGTCGTAGTCGTGACCGCTCGCGGTGTCGAAGGTGAGCGAGACGTTGACCGAGCGCCCGTCGGGAGCGTAGCGTCCCGCGTCCGCGGATGCCAGCCGGTCGAGTGAGACGACGCCGCCGTCGCTCACGTCGTCGACGGCGCGGTCCAGCGTCGGCGCGGCGACAGTCTGCTCCGCGACGACGGGAATCGACCCGCCGAGAACCGTCGCGTAGAGACTCAATCCCGCGCAGACGGCGAACAGGGCGACGAGCGCCGCGACGGGCGACGCCTGTCCGCGGTGTCGGGGCGGACCCGAGACGCGCGACTCACGCGTCCACGAGGACGACATCGACTCCCTCCCAAGTCGTGCGGCGAACGAGAAGCGTGCGGTCCACCTCGCGCCACGGGGCGTCGCTCCCGCGGGCCCGCGCGTCGACGACGGCCTGCTGGAACGCCGTCGGCGAGTCGAAGACAGACGAGGGATGCGCGCCGTGAATCACGTCGCGGAGACGCGAGTCGTTCGCCGGGACGGGCGTGACCGGGCCGAAGGCGAACGTCGCGTGCGCGGTTCCGGCGTCGTTCCTGACCGCGAGGCGACGCGTTCCGATGCGGACCGCAGTCGCGTCCAGCGGATGTTCCGCCGTCGATTCGAACTCCGTCGCGGCCACGCGGTCGACGGTGGCGGCCGCCGCGTCGGCGTTCGGCGGCGGGAGGGTCGGGAGGCCGGAGGCGGCGCCGACGAGGGCGACGCCCGCGAGCGAGAGCCCCAACCACGCGTACCACGAGTCCAGCGGTAAGTCGAGCATGGGCCGTCTGGCCGCGGTTCAGTATATAAACCCTCGCCGTCGCCGTCGACGGGTTCAGAACACGAGCGCCGCCCCGCGGAACGCCGCGAGGTAGGCCGCCGTCGCAGAGAGCAGTGCCAATCCGACGCGGTAGCCGACGAGCGTTCGGTCGAGGCCGCGTTCCAAGCCCGTCGAGAGCGTCGTCAAGAGGA
The DNA here is from genome assembly GCF_900115785.1 of Halogeometricum limi. GTDB lineage: Archaea > Halobacteriota > Halobacteria > Halobacteriales > Haloferacaceae > Halogeometricum > Halogeometricum limi. The sequence continues at coordinate 878,465 of NZ_FOYS01000001.1, read as the reverse complement.
CGGCCAAGACGAGGACGTACGCGCCGACGGCGACGCCGAGGAGGTCCGGCCCGAGCGTCTGTGCCCCGCGTTCGACGAGCGTCGACTCCGCAGCACCCATCCGGGCGGCCATCGCGACGGTGGCCCCGCCGACCAACGGCGCGAACAGCGCCGCGGTGTTCGACAGCGTCCCCGTCACCGACGCGAGTTCGCGGCGCGCCTCGCTCTCCACGCGACGGAGGTCACGCAGGTGGTCCGCCGTCGCGACGACGGCGCGTCCCGCCGGTCGGCCTTCGACGGCCGCGACGGAGAGGAGCGCTGCGGCCCCTCGCGCACGCGGACTCGGGACGTCTGCGAGTGCCCCGTAGCGGCCGAGGAACGCCTCGCGAACGCCGACGCGGAGGCGGCGACGGACCCCGGCCGCCTCGACGAACACCTCGCCCGCCGGACTCGAAACGTCGTCTGCGGCGGAGTCGACGGCGACTTCGACGGAGTCACCCGAACCGACCCGGCGGCCGACGAGCGAGAGCACGTCGTCCAATCCCGCTTCGACGCCGCGGACGCGCGCTCTGACCCGTGCCATCGGACGGTAGCGCGCGACGAGTCCCGACCCGACGCCGGCCCCGACGGCGGTGAGTCCGTCCGCCCACGGTGCGACGAGTCCGCCGACGACCCAACCGACGACGGCGGCGCACGCGGCGACGACGAGGGCAGTCGTCGGCGAGTCGGGGACGTCCGGGTGACTCGCGTCGACGCGCGGGGGAGCGAGTGCGACCGGTCGGCGGACCAGAATCCAGACGCACGCACCCGCGAGTCCGCACGGGAGGAGTACGTCGTAGACGGCGACGAACGCGGCGGTCGGGACGACGACGCCCCCGGCGCGGGCGGCGGGAAGGACGCCGACGAGTGCGAGCGGAAGCAGCACGCCGAACGCGTAGACGGCGGTGGTCGGTCCGCGGACGTCGGCCGCGAACGACGCGAGTTCGTCGCGTGTCCCGTCGAGGACGGCGTCGAGTGCGCGGTCCAGCGTCCGGTCGCGGTCGTCGGCGCGGTCGTCGGCGCTGGCGAGAAGCAGCGAGACGGCGCGGTCGAGCGCCGGGAACTCGGCGCGCCACTCGCGGGCGAACGATTCGAACCCCGAGTCGGGCGTCCCGCGGGCGCGCCTGACGTGGGCCGCCAGACTCTCGGCCAGCGGTCCGTCGGCGGTGTGTGCGGCGAACGACGCCGCGCGTTCGGGGGCCGGGTGGAGTCGCATTCGGAGCGTCGCGCGACCGACGAGCGCCGCCGTCTCTCCCAGCGCGCGCGTCCGACGGAGACGGACGGCGACCACCGGGAGTCGGAGCGCGGCGAGCGCCGCGCCGAGTCCGACCGCGAGTGCGGACGACAGTCGGACGACAGGCCCGACGTCGGGAAGCACCAGTGTCGCGGCGATGAACGCGAGGGTCGCGACGGGGAGAATCAGCGCGTAGCCCGCGCGGGTGACCGTCTCCGCGTCGGCGTCGCTGCCGAGGTACGAGAGCGCGGGTCGGAGGTCCTCGGTCGGGGCGACCGACCACGGGTAGAGACGAGAGAGCGACCGAGCGACGCGGGCGGCGTCGGTCATCGGGTCCCCTCCGATTCGACTTCGAGAGGAGACGCGGGCCGGTCGGAGGGCCGCGTCTGGTCGGTTTCGGCGAGGTGCGCGAGCGTCGATTCGCGCCGGTCGAGTTCGGCGAGGACGTCGGCGTACGATTCGTCGTGTCGGGCGAGGCGGGCGAGAAGCGAACTGTCGCCGCGGGAGACGACGCCCGTCGATTCGAGGCCGTTTCGACCTCGGTCGTACAGCGTCTCGAAGTGGACCTCGCCGCCGCGGCGCCGGAGTTCGGCGACCGTCTCGACGCGCCGGTCCGCACCGTCGCGGGCGCAGGTGACGACGAGGTCGGTCGCCGCGAACGACGACTCCGGGACGCCGAGGTCGGAGACGACGCGCTCTCGGACCGCTTCGGGGGAGTCGCCGTGGATGGTCCCGAGGACGGCGTGACCGTGCGCGCCGACGCGCATCGCCTCGTAGAGCGCGCTCGCCTCGTCGCCGCGAACCTCGCCGACGACGAGTGCGCCGTCCCCCAGTCGGAGCGCGGTTCTGAGCGCTTCGGTCGGCGAGAACGAGCCGTCCGCCCCGAGGTCGGTGTGGAGCGGTTGCACGTCGCGGCCGCCGTCTCTGAGCGCGTCGACCGGGAGTTCGGGCGTGTCTTCGATGGAGACCAGTCGGGTGTCTCGCGGCAGTTCCCACAGCAGTGCGCCGAGAAGCGTCGTCTTCCCCGCGCCGCGCGTCCCGGCGACGAGACCGGTCGCGCCGCGGTCGGTCGCGAGCGAGAGGAACGCCGCCGCCTCCGCGGAGAGCGTCCCCGCCCCGACGAGGGCCGGGAGCGTCCACGTGCGGTCGTCGTGCGCGCGGAACGCGAAGCCGATACCCTCGCTCGCCGGCGCGGTGATGCCCGCGACGCGGATTCGAGACCCGTCGGGAGCGTCGATGGCGGCGTCCAGCGCCGGGGACGCGCGCGAGAAGCCGCGACCGCTGGCGTGCCGGAAGCGCGAGGCGAGGGCGGCGGCCCCGTCGGGCGTGAGTCGGACGTTCGTCTCGACCCGGTCGCCGTCGACCGTGACGCGAACCGGGTTCGATTCGACCGGTGCCGAGGCGACGACGTCCGTCACCCGCGGGTCCGAGAACAAGTCGTCGAGGACGCCGTTACCGCGCGTGTGGCGGTCGAGAACGGCCGAGAGCGTCTCCACCGGGTCGTCCTCGCTCGCGACGTGGCGAACGGCCCGTCCGGCGGCGCGTTCGCCGCCGCGAACGACGCCGCGGGCGAGGCAGTCGTGCGCCGCCGCCAGCGTCGCCATCGCGTCCGCGGAGAGGCCGTGCGCGACGGGCGTGAGGTGGTAGCGCGTGCCGGTCGCGGTCCGATACAGACGCACCGTCGCGCCGGTGGCGAGTTCGCGCCGGTCGAGGAGCGTCGCTCCCGCGGGCGGGCGGCGAACGACTCGCGAACGGGCGACGGACGGGCCGACCGAACTCCACAGCAGTTCCTCGTAGCCGTCGGCGCGTTCGACGCCCGCGGCGAGTCCAGTCTCGGCGGCGATGGTCGAGACGGGACCGGCACGCCCCGTCGCGCGCGCCGCGGCGTCGACGGGGTCGCGTCGGGCGCGCGCGGCGAGCGATTCGTCGTGGAACCGGACGCGTTCGACGAACCGGCCGGCCGCGAGGAGCAGTCCCGCCGCGTCGTCGTCGTACGACCGTTCGAGGCCGTCGGCGCGGACCCGAACCGCGTCGGCATCGCTGTCGGCGAGTGCGTCGACGACGGCCGCCCGGCACGCGGGCGTTCGCGCGAGGTCACCCTCACCCCGGCAGTCGGTGGCGTCGACGACGAGTTCCGTGCGGTCCGTCGCTCGTCCGGTCGGCGTCTCGAAGGCGTGGTCGCACCGGCAGTCGTCGTCGGAGTCGTCGTCGGAGTCGTCCTCGCCGGGCGAACACACCGCGCTGGCGGCGGCGACGAGACCGGCCGCGAAGTCGAGGGGCATGGGGTCGCTGGCCGCGTACCAGTATATAAACCTCAGCGTCCGTCGGCGTTCCCCCGGCCGACGACGAGGACGGGGCCGTCGACGCTCGTCAGAAGCGACAGCGAGACGGTGCGGTCGCCGCGGCCGCGGAGGACGACGGGTCCGTCGGGGGTCGAAATCGGGAGCGGAAGCGAGAGGCGACGCGACGTCTCCGGGCCGTCGTCGACGGCGTAGGTCACCACCGACCGGTTGCCGGGGCCGTTCGGCGACCCGCCGACGGCGACGTACGCGAGTTCGGCGCTGCTCCACGTCGGCGGCGGGAGCGTGACCGTCTCCGTTCGGGTCGGGGCCGTCGCCGGGTCGCGCGTCGGGTCCGAACCGTGCGCGAGCGACGACCCGGCCGCGGAGAGACGCTCCACGTCGGCGTCCACCGCCGTCGACGCTCGGTCGGCGCGAGCGTCTTCGACCGCCGGGAGCGACGCGCCGAGAACCGCGGTGGTGAGAACGGCCGCGAGGACGACGCGAATCACCTCAGAACGCCTCGCGGAGTCTCGCGGCGAGCGAGTCGTCCGTCCCGGTGTCGGCGTCGCCTTCCGAGGCGTCCATCGCCGCGGACTCCGCCCGCTCTCCGTCGCCGTCGAGGACCGCTTCGACCTCCGCTGGCAGTCGCTCGACGACGAGTCCGTCCGCGTCGTCGTCGAGACGGCCTTCGGACTCGGTCGCCAGTCGTTCGACGGCCGCGAGCGCGAGATTCGCGCGACGCTCGACGGAGTCGTTCACGGCCTCGACGCCGCCGATGAGGCCCCGAACGGCGTCGAGTTCGCCTTCGAGTTCGCCGACGCGCCGTTCGAGCGACTCCACTCGTCGTTCGAGTTCGGGGTCCGTCTGTGCCGACGGCGGCGTCGCCGTCTCCGAGTCGGCGTTCGACTGCACGTCCGCGTTCGACTGCACGTCCGCGCGCGCCTCGTCGGTCAGCGTTCGTTCGACCGCGTCCAAACGGGCAGCGAGCGTCGCGAAGTCTGTCGTATCGGCGGGCATGGGGCGTCTGGTCCCGTCATCACTGATAAAGCTCCGGTGGGGAAAGTTGAAGGTAGGTACTCCCGAGCATTCGGATATGAAGACCGTCCTGATAGGTGTGGGTCAAGCGGGTGGGAAACTCACTCGCGAACTGGTCGACTTCGACGACAGAATGGAGTTCGGCGCGGTTCTGGATGCCGTCGCGGTCAACTCTGCGAAAGCGGACCTCCAAGAGATTCCGTTCGAGACCGTTCTCGTCGGCCAAGACCGGGTGAAAGGCCACGGCGTCGGCGGCGACAACGAACTCGGCGCGGACGTGATGCAGTCGGACAAGACGGAGGTGCTCTCCGCACTCGACGACAGCGTCAGCGCCGAGGCGGAGGCCATCTTCGTCGTCGCCGGACTCGGCGGCGGCACCGGAAGCGGTGGCGCACCCGTCCTCGTGAAGGAACTCAAACGCATCTACGACGTGCCCGTCTACGCCCTCGGTATCCTTCCGGGCCGGAACGAGGGTGCGATGTACCAGGTGAACGCCGGCCGGTCGCTGAAGACCGTCGCCCGCGAGGCGGACTCGCTCCTCCTCGTCGACAACGACGCCTTCCGGAGTTCCGGCGAGAGCCTCGAACAGGGGTTCGACGCTATCAACCGCGCTATCGCCCAGCGCGTCGGGTTGCTGTTCGCCTCCGGCGAGGCCGTCGAGGGCGTCGCCGAGAGCGTCGTCGACTCCTCGGAGGTCATCAACACGCTCCGGTCGGGCGGTATCGCCGCGCTCGGCTACGCGGCCGCGGAGTCCGCCGAAGACGCGGAGGGAAACATCAACACCGTGATGAGTACGACGCGCCGCGCCCTCCTCACCGGGACGAGTCTGCCCGAGGCGTCGAAGGCCGACTCCGCGCTCCTCGTCATCGCTGGCGAACCAGACACGATTCCGCGGAAAGGCGTCGAACGCGCCCGTCGCTGGGTCGAAGAGGAGACGGGCAGTCTCCAGGTCCGCGGCGGCGACTTCCCGCTTCGGTCGGGGCGCATCGCCTCGCTCATCCTCCTCGGCGGCGTCGAACGCTCCGACCGCCTCGAAGCGTTCATGCAACGCGCGAAGGACGCGGTCAAAGAGGCCAAAGAGGCCGAGGAACGCGAAGACCCGGCGGACGCGTGGAGTAACGACGAACTCGACGACCTCATCTGAGTCACACCCGACTCGACATCGGTTCTATCGGTCCCGCCGTTCCGAACGCGGAGAGCGACCGCTCGGTGCGGACCGATGCGAACGGACGAGCGCCGTCGCTCGGAGCGAAAGATAACGCGAAAATCGTGGTTTCGCGCCCTTACTGCGTGATGAGGCTCGCGCCGTCGAAGTCGGTCCGGTTGTAGTCGACTTCCATCAGGTCGAGGATGGTCGGGGCGATGTCGTAGAGGTCGGCGTCCTCGATGCTCGCGTCCGGGTCGTCGACGTAGAGCGACGCGTTGTCGAAGCTGTGCATCCCGTTGCGCGGTCCGTGACCGAAGACGTCTTTGTCACCTTTGAACCCGGACTTCAGGTCGAAGCCGTGGTTCGGGACGACGACGAGGTCGGGTGCGATGTCGTCGTGGTCGCCGCGGAACGCCTCTTCCTTCTCGACGACGCGCTCTGCGACCTTGCGGCCGTCGGGACCTTCGAGGTTCTCGAGCATCTCTTTGAGTTCGTCGCGGCGCGCCTCGTACTCGGACTCGGGGACCGACCCGCGTGGCTCGCGGCCTTCGAGGTTGATGTAGAAGCGACCGGGGATGAGCGAGTACGCCATCGCCTCGTCGGCGATGTCGCCGAGTTGCTCGTGGTCGTCGTCCTCGTAGGAGAGCCACCCCTCCTCTTCGAGGAGTGCGTTGCAGTGGACCTCGTAGTTCAGCGACGTGAAGCCGTGGTCGGAGGCGACGACGAGCGTCACGTCGTCGGGCACCATCTCGCGAATCTGGCCGAGATAGTCGTCCACCTTGCGGTAGAACTCCATGAACTTCTCTTTGTCCGACGTCTCGTCCTCGTAGTCTTTGAACAGGAAGTGGTTGACTCGGTCCGTCGTCATGAAGACGCCGAAGAACAGGTCCCAGTCGTCCTGTTGCAGGTAGTGACTGAACGCCTCGAAGCGCTTGTCGATGGTCTTGTGCGCGTTCTCTGCGAACTCCGTCTTGTCGTCTTTGTGACCGAGTTTCGCGTTCGTGTCGATGATGTAGCCCATCTCTTCCAGAGAGTCGCGGAAGTCGTCGGGATACGCCGCCTTATCGACGCTGGGCGAGAGGAACCCGGACACCATGCGCTGGACGTTACGCTGCGGTGGGAACGTCACGGGGACGTTCATCACGGTGGCCTTGCGGCCGGCGTCCGTCACGCGGTCCCAGAGACGCGTCGCCTGCACGTCGCGTCCCATGGGGACGTACGTGTCGTACGAACCGTTCTCGCGGTCCTGGAAGCCGTAGACGCCCGTCTCACCCGGGTTGACACCCGTCGTGAGCGAGGGCCAACACGCGGAGGACTCCGGCGGGACGATGCTCTCTATGGCCCCGGCGCTCCCCTCGTCGGCCAGTGCGGCCATGTTGGGGAACTCGTCGGGGTTCTCGGAGAGGAGACTAAAGGGGACGCCGTCGATACCGATGAAAGCGACACGCGGGTGGTCTTGCCCGCGTAGTCGGTCGAACAAACCCATACGTCTCCTTTCCGCGGAGACGCATAAGAACCTTCTTCTAATTCCGAACGTCTGCCGGTGACTGCGACGCAGAGAGAACACCGGCGAAGGCGGCGGGGTTTCGGCAGTGTCTGTCGTGAACACACGTCACAAGCCGAGACGCCGCCGTCTGGCGAACGGTGAGGAACCGACCGGACGGACGTGTCCGGCGGGGAGACGGTCACGTGAACGGACCCGCCGCCGGCGAAGGAGCGAAGTGTCGTCCGCCCCTACCCGCGGGCAAGAACGTGAAGGAGTTCGAGCGAAAGCGGTTGCTGGAACGCATCGACCGAGAGGGGGCGACCATCGGGATGGACATCCCCGACGTCGTCGAGGTGCAGGGCGAAGAAGTCGAACTGCGCGACTTCGTCTTCGAGATAAAACGCCGCGACACCGTTCCGGACGGCGAGAAAGAGCGGGTCGAACGGGCCAAGAAGAACCTCCGGCGCGAACGCCTCCAGCGACGACAGCAAATCGAGAACGGTGAGGTGAGCTTCGAGGAGGGAGAGCGTCTCGTCGAGAGCATCATCGGCATCGAACGCGCGCTGGACGCCCTCCAGCAACTGCGCCCGGCGAACCTCGAACAGGAGGCTACCCTGCAGGAGGCGCAAGACCAGAAGCGGTGGATGAGCTTCCTGAAACAGGCGCTCGGGCGCGAGCAGAGCGGGCGGTCCAGTCGGGGTGGCCGCTAGTGAGCCGAAACGACGAGGTGGCGTCGCTGTTCGAGGAGTTCGCGGACCTCTTGGAGGCGCGGGACGTCGCCTACAAGCCGAGCACGTACCGGCGGGCGGCCGAGAACATCCGCGAGCATCCGCGGCCCATCGAGGAACTGGCGGACGAGGGGCAAGCGGCCGTCGAGGAGATACAGGGCGTCGGCGACGCCATCTCCTCGAAAGTCGTCGAGTACTTCGAGACCGGTTCTATCGAGGAGTTAGCCGAACTGCGGGAGGAACTGCCCGTCGACATGGCGACGCTCACGAGCGTCGAGGGCGTCGGCCCGAAGACGGTCGGAAAACTGTACGAGGCGCTCGGAATCACCACGCTCGACGAACTCGAAGCCGCGGCCGAGGAGGGGAAGATTCGGGAGGTGAGCGGGTTCGGCGCGAAGACCGAAGAGAACATCCGAGAGAACGTCCCGTTCGCCCGGCAGGCGCAGGAGCGCGAGCGTCTGGGCGACGCGCGACCGCTCGCCGACGACGTCCTCGACTACCTCCGAGACGACGAGGACGTCCGGCAGGCGGACGTCGCCGGGTCGATTCGCCGGTGGCGCGACACCATCGGCGACGTCGACGTCCTCGTGGCGAGCGAGTCGGGCGAAGCCGTCGTCGAGACGTTCACCGACTGGCCCGCCGCGAACACGGTCATCGAGGCGGGCACCTCGAAGGCGAGCGTCCGCTCGAACGGCATCCGCGTGGACCTCCGCGTCGTCGTCCCCGAGGAGTTCGGCGCGGCCCTGCAGTACTTCACGGGGAGCAAGGACCACAACGTCAAACTCCGGAACGTCGCCATCGACCGGGACCTGAAGATGAACGAGTACGGCGTCTTCGACGTGAGCGACGTGGACGACGCCGACGCGGACCAACGCGCGGGCGAGAAGGTGGCCGGCGAGACGGAGGCGTCGATGTACGAGGCGCTCGGCCTGCCCCTCGTCCCGCCGGAACTCCGCGAGGACACCGGCGAGATAGAGGCCGCACGGGACGGAGAACTGCCGACGCTCGTCGAACGGGGCGACGTGCGCGGCGACTTGCACACGCACACCGACTGGTCCGACGGCCGCTACTCGCTGTCGGAGATGGTCGCCGCCGCCGAGAAACGCGGCTACGACTACTACGCGGTCACCGACCACGCCACCGGCCCGGGCATGGTCGGCGGCGTCGGACTGGACGACGACGAACTCCGCGAGCAGATGGGCGCCGTCGCGGACGTCGCCGGCGAGACGGACCTCGAACTCCTGCACGGCGTGGAGGCGAACGTCGACGCGGAGGGCGGAATCTCCGTCGGCGACGACGTGCTGTCGGACCTCGACATCGTCGTCGCCTCGCCGCACGCCGCACTCGGACAGGACCGCGAGACGGCCACCGAACGCCTCGTGAACGCCGTCGAACACCCGTCCGTCGACGTCTTGGGACACCCGACGGGTCGTCTCATCAACGAGCGTCCGGGGCTCGAACTCGACGTCGAACGCGTCGCACGGGCGGCCGCCGAGAACGGCGTCGCACTGGAGATAAACGCCGACCCGGCCCGCTTGGACCTCCGCGGCGAACTCGTGCGCGTCGCGTTGGAGGCGGGGGCGACCATCGTGACGAACACCGACGCACACGCGCCCGGCGGACTCGACTACGTTCGCTACGGCGTCCACACCGCCCGTCGCGGGTGGTGCGAAGCGGGTGACGTGCTGAACACGTGGCCCGTCGAGGACCTGCGGTCGTTCCTGCACTGATGGACGGGTCGGACGGAAACGAGCGGAGCGGTGCGGACGCGGACCGACCGCGACTGCTCCTCGATTCGATGCTCGGGAAGTTGGCGACGTATCTGCGGATGTGCGGCTACGACGCCGCTTACGTCTTGGACGACGGCCCGGACCCCGGCGACGACGCGATTCTCGGGCGCGTCCGGTGCGAGGAGCGGACGCTCCTGACGCGCGACGAATCGCTCGCGGCGCGGGCACGACGGAGCGTCCTCCTCACCCGACGAGACGTGACCGGTCAACTCCGGGAGTTCGAGGCGGCGGGCTACCCGGTCGGTCTGGCGGAGACACCGGCACGCTGTGGGTCGTGCAACGGCCCGGTCGAACGGGTGGCCGGCACGGACGCGGTGCCGGCGTACGCGCCCGACCCCGGAGACGAAGCGCTCTGGCGGTGTCGCGACTGCGGGCAGGTGTTCTGGAAGGGGAGCCACTGGGACGACGTCGCAACGCGCCTCGAAGACGTCTGAGAAGGGAGCAGGGTCGTGTCCGGTTCGGGTTCGGTTCGAAGTCCGAGTTAGCGCTTCGTCCGCGGCGTCCACCGGTCGCAGGCCTCCATGTCGTCCATGAGTTCCTCGTGGTAGCCGCAGTAGGGTTCGATGCCGCCGTTCGTGCGGACGTAGTCGAAGTGCGCGCAGTTGCCGCAGTAGGTGTCGGCCGCGGACTGCCCGGACGAGTGGGACTTCCGACCGGACGGGCCGTCGGGGGCGTCCGGCGTCGTCTGCGCGTCTCGCGGCGACGTTATCGACTCGGCGTCGGTGCCGCCGTCGGAGACGGTGCTCGCCTCCGCCGTCTGCGTCTCCGCGTCGCCGTCGGGCGTGCCGCCGAGGAAGCCGATGCCGCCGAGTCCGCCGCGGGAGCGGTCGACTTCGACGTAGCGCGTCTCGCCTTTCTTCGTCACCTCGACGGTGGCGGTGCCGCCCGGCGCGTTGCGCGTCTTGAAGTTGGCGACGCCGACGAACAGACACCAGAACGTGGTGAGTGCGCCGACGAAGTAGACGACGACGGTCAGAAGCGTCAGGTCGGCGAGTCCGGCGCCGCAGTTCGACCCCGACCACTGGCAGGGGTAGGCGTGCCAGAACAACGCGACGCCGACGAGGGCGATTCCCGCGCCGACGACCGCCGCCGCCTTCGTCAGTCGCCCCGAGGGGGTGACGGTGAAGATACCGAGGAACACCATCGGGACGCCGACGCCGGCGAGGATGCCGCCGAGTTCGCGGACGTGCGTGAGCGTCGTCCCGCCGCCGAGGAGAATCTCGGTCGTTGCGACGACGATACCGGCGAGGACGAGGAGCACGCCGACGACGAAGACACCGAGTCCGAGCGACAGTCGCCGGAGGCTCGGCCCCGCGCGTTCCCCTGTGTGATAGGCCTCCGAGAGACTGGTCATGCGCGTGTGTAAAGCCCCATCACACAAAACGATGCGTCAGACGCGCGTACGACGCTCGGCCGTGCGGGCACGCAGACGGCGTCGGACCGGGGTCTGCGAGCGACGAGTCCCGGCGTCCGAACGTGTCGAAGGGTTCATTGTCGGTGATGGCAAATCGCAGGATATGGCAGACGAGGACGAAAACGAGGGACCCGTCGTGGAACTCGGCGAGGAGACGCCCGTCGAGGGCCAACCGCTCGCACGGGTCGCATCGCGGTTGACGTGGCCGCACGAGAAGCCCCGCATCCTCGAACAGGAGGGTGACAGCGTCGTCCGGACGCCGTCTGGTCCGCAGACGCTCTCGGACGTGCTCGAACAGGTCGACGAGTCGTACTTCGACACTCGACAGGCGTTCGTCGAGGCGGTCCAGTCCGTCGTCGGCACCGCGCCCGTCGAGACGAAGTAATCGCAGCAAGGCGATTCTCGGTGTTCGGTTTCTCTCGTCTTCGCGATTCGGTGAACCGCCTCTCGTGGCTCCAGAAGTCGCTACTGTTGGGTCTGTTCTTGACCGTCCTCTGGATGACGTGGACCGTCCCGTCGTCGAACCTCACGTACCGCGCGTTCCGCGACGCCGTCGTGTTCATCCTCCTCCCCGGCGCGTTCGCCATCACCCACGGCCGCAACCTCGGGTGGCGGGTGAATCGGCGGGCGATACGGAACACCCTCCTCGTCTCGGCGCTCGTGCTCCCGTTCTACATCGTCGGGTCGTCGCTACCGACGATTCGCGCGTACTACCCGATGTGGCAGACGAGTCCGGCCCTCTTGGACTTCCTCCCGCACGCCGCCCAGCAGTTGGTCGTCGTCGTCGCCGCGGAGACGTACTACCGGGGACTGCTCTGCGTCGGCGTGAGCGAGGAGTTCGGCTACAAGAGCATCTTCATCAGCCCCGTCGTCTACGCGCTTCACCACGTCGGCAAGCCGCCGATAGAACTGCTCCTCTCGGGACCGACGGACGTACTGTTCGGCGCGGTGGACTACGACAGTCAGTCGCTTCTCCCCTCTATCGTCGCGCACGGACTCGGCCTCGGCCTCCTCGACTGGTTGGTCATGCACGACCCACTCATCCCGCCCCAGACGGTCCTCGGGTGGCTCCGCTGGCTGCCGATTCCGCTCTGAACTGCGGTCGAATCGACGGGCAGTCGTGTGCGAAGCGCACACGCCCATAGCTTTTCCAGCGTCCCGGTACAACAGGGATGTGATGACGCTACCAATCGACCCGTCCGAACTCTCCGAGTCGGACATCGGCGAGAAACGCGCGACGCTGCACATGGACCACGACGAGGCAATCGAACACGTCCGCGAGGTGTTCACCGACGCCGGGTTCGGCGTCGCCACGGAGTTCTCTCCCTCGGAGATGTTGAACGAGAAAATCGGCGCGGACCGCGACCCGTACTACGTCCTCGGCGCGTGCAACCCGAACATGGCCGACCGAGCACTGGACGCGTCGGACCTGAAGATGGGCGGACTGTTCCCCTGTAACGTCGTCGTCTGGGAGGAAGAACCGGGCGTCCAAACCGTCTATCACGTGAGCATCATGCGCGTCGGCCGTCTGGTCGGGATGGCCCCCGACGACGACACGATGGCCGACATCATCGCCGACACCGGCGAACTCGTCGACGAGGCGTTCTCGAACCTCGACGCGGCCGAGTAGTTCGGGAGCTAGTCGTCGGAGTTCGAACGTTCGACCCGGGTGACGAGGACGTCGTACTCGGTCCCCGGGTTCGACACGCGACACGCCCACCCGCCTTCGACGTCGACATCGTGTTTGGTCGCTTCGTTGAGGAGACGTTCGAGCGCCGTGGTGAATCGTTCCGCTGTATCTACCGATTCGTCGGAGGTGGGTAAAGAACTCAGGAGTATGCAGTAGAGACCGACGTTCGGATAACTAGCGCGTTGGTGAAAGTACGCCGACGTCACGTATCACCTTTTGTACGGTTACACTGTGAAATACCGGCATACCGTACTATTTTTCGTCGCCTCCCCCACCAACACCACCTTCATCTGGCTTCCCGACCTACTGCATGGCGTACCAAGCCACCGACTGATACGGGTGGGTGGGCTACCAGACGTATCGACGTCCATGAGTATCATCGTAGATTTTCGCGTTCCATCTTCCCAGTTCGAGTTGGGGAGGATTCTCTCTATGCGGGCCAGAGCGACGGTGGAGTTGGAGGCTCTGGTCCCCTTGGGCGAGAAGGCCGTGCCGTTCTTCTGGGTGTACGACTCCGACCGACCGACGTTCATCGAGACCGCTCGTGCCCACGACTCCGTCGAGAGCATCACCGAGATAGACACCTACGAGAACCGGGTTCTCGTCGCACTCGACTGGCACGTCGCCGACGACGCCGTCTTCCAGAGTCTCCTCGACACGGGCGGCCACATCCTCGCGGCGACGGGGTCATCCGAGACGTGGGAGTTCGAGTGTCGCTTCCCGGGGTACGAGGACTTGGCCGCGTTCAATCGGGCGTGCGTCGACGCGCGCGTCTCGATAGACGTTCATCGGGTGTACAACCCCACGAAACCCGACGCGGGACCGTGGTACGGCCTGACACCGCGACAGCGAGAAACGCTGCTCTTGGCGGTCGAGGAGGGCTATTACGACATTCCGCGGCGAATCACGACGGTCGAACTCGCGGACGAACTGGGCATATCCGACCAGGCGGTGACGGAGCGTCTCCGACGGGCTATCGTCACGCTCGTGACCAACTCGCTACAGACGATAGAAACCGAGTGACGCCGTCTCCGGACCGAGGCACTAGTCCCGAAAGACGACGTCGACGATACGCTGGACGTCCGTCGACTCGGCCGTGAGTCGGACGGTGTCTCCCGATGGGGTGTACTCGACGACATCAGCGGCGACCAGTTTCGGCAGGTGGACGTGGTGGAACGACAAGCGTATCTTCCTGAGTTGGCTCTCGGTGAGTTCGCTGGGGTAGATTCCGAGTTCTCTGAACGCTACTTCTCTGGCGAGTTCGTCCGTCGTCAGCGGTTCGTCGGCTTCCTTCAATGCCGTCACGATGGCGAGACGGCGTTGCTGTGACAGGATACGGAGTGTATCGACCGTCTCTTCCATCACAAATGGCTAATACCCCCTCGCGGCATAGTTATGCGGCCTTGTATACCAAGGCGTTATCCGATAGCACGATAATAGTCAATAAATTGGTATTATCGGCGTCCCTCAGGAGAAGTCGCCGAGGTTCATCTGGAGTCCGGACGCCATCGTGGACTTCCGCCGGAGGTCCGACAGCGAGACGGGGAGGTAGTCGGTCACCTGTCGGACCGCGGCGGCGAACGTCTCCGCCTCCGCGCGTTCGCCGTCGAAGGCGTTTCTGACCGACTCGCGCACCTGCCAGACACCTGCCGGTCCCCAGTAGTCCTCGGAGACGTGCCGGAGGACGAGCGCTTTCGCCTGTCTCCCCTCGCGTTCGAGGTACTCCAAGACGCCGAGGCGGGCGGCGTGGTACGCACCCGCCGTCTCGTCGACGTAGCCCGTCCGGCCCTCGAATCCCTCGCTGTCGGCCGCCAGCCACATCCCCGCCTCGGGGTCGGGGTTCCAGACGCTCCCCGGCGCTTTCATCTCGACCAACTCGAACTCCCAATCGCCGGGCGCGAGAATCACCCAGAAGGCGTTGCCGAGGAACTCGTTTCGGTGAATCTCCACCGAGTCGATGCTGGGGTTCGTCTGGATACCGCCTCTGAGGAACTGCCCGACGGTGTCGTCGACGGCAGTGATAGACCACCGCGTCGGCACGAGTCTCCGGTTCTCTCCCCGTCCGAGTGCGCCCGCCGACAGGATGGTGTTGACGTCGTACACGTCGAATCCCCGCCGGTAGAGATAGTTCATCGCCCCCTGCGCGTTCCAGTCGTCGTCTTCGAGCGTCTTCTGGACGGGGCGAGGGACGTGTGGGTTCTCCGCTAAGTCCGCAGAGCGTGCGTGCGCCCGCGGCCCCGTCGGCGTCGCGACGTCGTCGCGCCCCACGTCGAAGTCGACGTCCGGACGGCCGTCCAGACCGATTTCGACGCTCACGGGGCGGTCCGCGATGGCGACTTCTCGTTGGACGCCGAGGAAGCCGTCCCACGAGTCGTGAACGTTCACGGCGTCCGTCGACTGGTTCGA
Source organism: Halogeometricum limi (assembly GCF_900115785.1). Lineage (GTDB taxonomy): Archaea > Halobacteriota > Halobacteria > Halobacteriales > Haloferacaceae > Halogeometricum > Halogeometricum limi. Next base: position 863,235 of record NZ_FOYS01000001.1, on the reverse strand, counting down.
GTTCAACAGACTCGTCCGGCGGCGGAACACGTCGGAGATGGAGACGCCCTCGTCGTACCACCCGGCGGACGTCTCGAACCGCGCGGCGTCGTCCTCGTGGCCGACGGGCGAGAGGATACCCGTCGACACCTTCGGGTAGTTCGAACGTCCGACGAAGATGGAGGGTGAGACGCTGCCGAACAGCGAGTCGCCCTGAACCGTCTCCTCGAACCGGTGTTGGAACTCCGCTAAGTGGTCGAGGATGTCGTAGGACTTCTCCTGGGCGAGTCGGCGGCGTTTCGCTCGCTCGGACTCGGCCGCGAGGTCCATGTACTCGTCGAGACGCATCTACTCGGCTTTGCTAGCCGTGCGACTCGCTTGAATCTGTCGCGCGAATCGGGAGACGCCGGACTCGTCGGGTGACGAATCGGAAAACGGAGGGCGGCGTGCGGTGGTGCGGCGGTGGGACGCTAGCCGTGGATTCCCATCGCTTCGATCTGCTCTTGATACCGGTTGCGGATGGTGACTTCCGTCACCTGCGCCACCTCCGCGACTTCGCGTTGGGTCTTCTTCTCGTTGCAGAGTAACGAGGCGGCGTAGATGGCGGCGGCCGCGTACCCCGTCGGCGACTTCCCGGAGAGCAGTCCCTTCTCGGCCGTCGTCTCGATTATCTCGTTCGCCTTCGACTGCACTTCCTTCGAGAGGTCCAGTTCCGAGGAGAACCGCGGAACGTACTTCTTGGGGTCGACGGGTTTCATCTCCAGACCGAGTTCTTGGGAGATGTAGCGGTACGTCCGTCCAATCTCTTTTCGTTCCACTCGGGAGACTTCGGATATCTCTTCGAGCGAACGGGGGATACCTTCCTTCCGACAGGCCGCGTAGAGCGCCGAGGTGGCGACGCCCTCGATGGAGCGTCCGCGAATCAGGTCCTCGCTCAGCGCGCGGCGGTAGATGACGGACGCGACTTCACGAACCGACCGGGGGACGCCGAGCGCGGAGGCCATCCGGTCGATTTCCGAGAGCGCGAACTGGAGGTTTCGCTCGCCCGCGTCCTTCGTCCGGATTCGCTCCTGCCACTTGCGGAGGCGGTGCATCTGCGAGCGTTTCCGCGAGGAGATAGAGCGTCCGTAGGCGTCTTTGTCCTTCCAGTCGATGGTCGTCGTCAGCCCCTTGTCGTGCATCGTCTGCGTCGTCGGCGCGCCGACGCGAGACTTCGACTGCCGTTCGGAGTGGTTGAACGCCCGCCACTCCGGGCCGGGGTCTATCTGCTCTTCTTCGACCACGATACCCGTCGGTTCGTGGATGAGTTCGCCGTCGCCCGTGCGGACGAGGTCCTCCTCGTCCATGTCCTCGAAGTCGATGTCGTCCTCGTCGGCAGTGTCTTCTTCCCGGTCACCGCGCCACCGTGTTCTGTCACTGTCTCGCTCCCGCTGGCGAGTTGGGCGTGTCATCGCATTTTTATACTCGGTGTCGCGACGGACTTAAACTCTTGGACGAATGTGACCTCGTGGCTCACGTCAGAACAGAGCGAATCCGCTTTACCCGCGCCGCCGAACAGTCGACTATGCCCACAGTCGACTGCGACCCCGACGAGGCCCGGCGGCGACTCGAAGATGCCGGCGTCACCGTCGAGGCGGGGAACACGGAGTACGAACGCTGGCAGGCGTCTCGCGGCGACGCGAACGCCGTCGCCTACGACGACAAGGTGGTCGTGCAGGGCGCGCGACCGACCGACCTCCTCGCGGTCCTCAGAGACCACGGCGGGCGGGCGCACGTCTACTTCGACGGGGCGAGTCGGGGCAATCCCGGCCCGGCCGCCATCGGGTGGGCCATCGTCACCTCCGAGGGAATCGTCGCGGAGGGCTCTGAGACCATCGGCGAGACGACGAACAACCGCGCGGAGTACGACGCACTCGCCCGCGCACTGGAGGCCGCCCGCGACTACGGGTTCGAGGAGGTGGACGTCCGCGGCGACTCCGAACTCGTCGTCAAACAGGTCCGCGGCGAGTACGGGACGAACAACCCCGAACTCCGGAAGCGTCGCGTCCGCGTCCTCGAACTGTTGGAGTCGTTCGACCGGTGGTCGCTCGAACACGTTCCGCGGGAGATAAACGACCGCGCGGACTCCCTCGCCAACGAGGCCCTCGACCATGCCTGAAGAGACGACCCGAGACGACGAGACGGGTGAACTGCCCGACGCGGTGGTCGACGCCGCCGAACGACTGACGCGACTCGCGCGCGACGCCGTCGACGAGAACGAGGCGGCGGCGTACCGCGGCCGGCGCGACGAGATTCTGGCCGAACGCGACTTCACGTCGCGCGTCCGCGAGGAGGACGAGACGCTCGTGTTGCACCCGGAAGAGTGGTTAGCCGACGACGGAACCGTCCGAATCGACAGCATCGACGACACCGGACGGGCCTACGAGATTCCGCTGACCGGCGCGGACGTCGACGGCGACTGGGAGGCCGTCGAAGCCCACAACGCCGGACTCGTCGACAGCGTGGAAGCCGAACACGGCCCCGCACACGCCGCGAACGTGCGCGCGTTCGCGGATTTTATGGGTAACCACTACGTTCGCCGCGTCGACACCGCCTCGCGCGCCGAGATTCGCGAGTTCCTGAGTGAGTACTATCCGCGCAACACGTGGCCGTCGGAAAAACAGGAATCCGTCGTCCGCGACAGCATCGAACTCGCGTTCGACGCCGCGGATGCGGACGTGCCCGAGTTCTAACGAACTCTCCCTTCGTCTGTCGCCGCTACAGGTTCGCGTCGATGAGTTCGCGCACTTCGTCGGCGCGCGTCTCGTCGGTGACGAACTTGTCGAGCATCCACGCGAAGCGGTCGAGAACCGCGTCGTGACCCTTCTCGGTCAGTTCGTACTGGTTGGTCCGCTTGTCGAGTTCGCTCTTCTCGACCAGACCCATCTCGACTAAGTCGTCGAGGTTCGGGTAGAGTCGACCGTGGTTGACTTCCGTCCCGTAGTAGTCTTCGAGATTGCGCTTGATAGCGAGTCCGTACATCGGTTCCTCGGCGAGGATGACGAGGATGTTCTGTTGGAACGCGGTCAGATCGCGTGCCAGGCCCGAGTCGTTGACTGTTTGTGCCTCTGACATGGTTGGAGAAATGTCACCAGACTATTTAACCTTTCTCAACTGACGATTTGTTTGTTCAACGAAGATGAGAATCCCCGGAGAGTATCTGGAGAACACACCGTGAAAGCAGTCCTTCCAGCGCCTGAATCCGTCGTACTCGGGAACTTGGTGGACGTGTGTCGATAGGTCCCCAGTATTCACCTGATAATATCTGCGCGTCGTTGGACGTTTTCGTACACCGAAGAGAACCGTTCGCAAAAGGGTTCACCCGGTCGCAGGAGGATACGCGATGCGAAAGGCCTTTTTTTGCGTTGTGTGACGAGAGAGACGTATGACGAATCTCTGGGAAGACATGGAGACCGGTCCCGACGCGCCCGACGTCGTCTACGCCGTCGTCGAGTGCCTGAAGGGCGAGCGCAACAAGTACGAGTACGACAAAGACGTTCCGGGCGTCGTCCTCGACCGCGTGCTCCACTCCAACGTCCACTACCCCTCTGACTACGGGTTCATGCCGCAGACGTACTACGACGACGAGGACCCCTTCGACGTCCTCGTCCTCGTCGAAGACCAGACGTTCCCCGGTTGCATCATCGAGGCGCGTCCCGTCGCCCTCATGGGTATGGACGACGACGGCGAACAGGACGACAAGGTCATCGCCGTCCCCACCGAAGACCCCCGCTACGACCACGTCCAGGACGTCGACGACCTGACCGACCAGCAGAAAGCCGAGATATCGGAGTTCTTCGAGACGTACAAGAACCTCGAAGAGGGCAAGGAAGTCGAGACGCTCGGCTGGGAAGACGCCGACGCCGCGAAGGACGCCATCGAACACGCGATGGACCTCTACGAAGAGAACTTCGCGTAGACCCACTGCGACACCGCATTTTCGAGTCGCCGTGAACGAAGGCTTCGGAGTGACGACGGTGCCGAAGCGACGGTGAGACCGAGAGACGAACGCGCCGGAGTGGCCACACCGAACGACGACGCCTCGCCGACCGTCGACTCGCCGACCGCACGCCGGGTGATGCGTGATAGTTATGCGCACACCACGACAGCATGAATTATGCGCATGGGTAATTATTAGTCGTCGAAGCCGTGACTATGCAGACGAGATGGCAGCGAAACAGTCCACGTTCGGCATCGCGCACGCGACGGTCGTTCCGACCAACTACGACCCGGACGCCGGCGAAGACGAACCGGGCGACGACGACGCGTAGCGAGTCGAAACCGAGGCGGTGAACGCGGCGCGTTCACGGCGGCACGCACCCCTCGAAATCGCACGCCCGATGTGCGATTCCGGCGGGCGAGAGGGGAACCGCTTTTAGCCCGTCGTGACTAGCCAGACACAATGGCTACGTGCGACGAGTGCGGGAAGCACGAGAACCTGCCCTACCAGTGCCGACGGTGCGGGCAGACGTTCTGCGCGGAGCACCGACTGCCGGAGAACCACGCCTGTCCCGGCCTCTCGGAGTGGAACGACCCCTCCGGCGTCTTCGACAGCGGGTTCGACGACTCGGTGAGCACCTCTAAGAGTCGCTCACAGGGGCTTCTCGACCGCCTCACCGGCACCGGCGGCCCGATGGGCTACTTCCGCGGCAACATGGCGTACGTCTTTCTCGGTCTGATGTGGGTGACGTTCGGACTGGAGTGGCTAGTGCTCTTCACCGCCGGGCGCGGGACGTTCATCGACATCTTCGCGCTCACCTCCGAGAACCCCTTCTACGTCTGGACGTGGTTCACCTCCATCTTCGCACACAGTCCGTTCAACTTCTTCCACATCGTCGGTAACAGCATCGTGCTGTACTTCTTCGGCCCCTTAGTCGAACGCTACATCGGCTCTCGGAAGTTCACGCTCCTGTTCATCGGGAGCGGTGTCCTCGCCGGCCTCGCGCACGTCGGCTCTGGCATCCTCCTCGACCCGAACACCGCCACCGGCGTCTACGGCGCGTCGGGAGCGGTGTTCGCTATCCTCGGCGTCCTCACCGTTCTGAACCCGGACCTGAAGATATACCTCTACTTCCTGATTCCGGTGCCTCTGTGGCTGTTCACGCTCGGCTTCGCGGGCATCTCGATGGTGTTCTTCCTCGCGCCGGGGACGGCCGCGAACCTCGGACAGGGCGGCGTCGCACACTTCGCCCACCTCGTCGGCCTCCTCATCGGCCTCGCGTACGGCCAGCGAGTGAAGGGTCGCCAGCGGGTTCCGAACAGACTCTCGTTCGGTGGCGGGGGCCGAGGTGGCCCCGGTGGCCGATTCTGACCGAAAACCCATGACACCGGTTCGCCCCGAGTTCCTCCCCGACCCCGAACTGTCGCGCGAGGAGATGGAGACGCTCCAGTACGACGTCGCCGACGCCGCGCGGTGGACAGACGACTTCGACTTCGACCCCCGAGACGTGTCGCTCGAATCCGCGGCCTCGCTGACGGGTGACCGCCCCCTCGTCGCCGGCGTCGACCAGGCGTTCCTCGACGACAGAGCCGTGAGCGTCGTCGTCCTCATGCGCGGCGGCGACGTCGTCGAACGCGCCCACGCCGTGACCGACCTGTCGATTCCCTACGTCCCCGGCCTCCTGTCGTTCCGCGAGGGCGGTCCCATCGTCGCGGCGTTCGAGGAACTCTCGGCCGACCCGGACCTCGTCGTCTTCGACGGGAGCGGACGCATCCACTACCGGCAGGCCGGACTCGCCACCCACCTCGGCGTCGTGTTCGACGTCCCGAGCGTCGGCGTCGCGAAGAATCTGCTGTGCGGCCGCCCGCGAGAGGACGCGGAGGGCCGACCCGAGGGCTGGCGGACCGATATCCTCGCCGACGACACCGTCGAGAACGCCGAGTCGGGCGACCGAATCGGACACGCCTACCAGTCCCGACAGTACGACTCCAGTCCGATAATCAACCCCCTGTACGTCAGCCCCGGCCACCGCGTCTCCGTCCCGACGGCGACGGACCTCGTCTCGCGACTCTGCGGCGGCTACAAACTCCCCGAACCGACCCGCCGCGCGGACGCCTACGCCGACGAGACGAAAGCGGAGTACGCGTAGTCGGACGGGGTCGGACGCGCCACCGCGACCCCCGACACCGACCCTCCCGCACCGCGAGAACGACTTCGGACCCGTGACGAACCGCGTACAATTAACTCGCCGCGGGGAGACAGCGCGAACGTGCATCCGAAGACGGTCCTCATCACTGGCTGTTCGTCCGGTATCGGTCGCGCCGCAGCGCTGGCGTTCCGAGAGGAAGATTGGCGCGTCTACGCGACGGCGCGGAACCCCGCGGACATCGAGACGCTGGGCGAGAAGGGCTGTGAGTTGGCGACGCTCGACGTGACCGACCAGTCCGACGTGGACCGCGTCGTCGACCGCATCGTCGAGGAGGAGGGTCACCTGACCTGCCTCGTCAACAACGCCGGCTACGGCCAGTTCGGACCCCTCGAAGACGTCCCGACCGAACAGGTCCACCGACAGTTCGACGTGAACGTGTACGGGCCGCACCGCCTCATCCGCGCCGTCCTGCCGCACATGCGCGACCAGGGCGACGGCACCATCGTGAACGTCTCCAGCGTCGCCGGACGCATCGCGTTCCCCGGCGGCGGCGTCTACTCGGGGTCGAAGTTCGCCCTCGGCGCGATGACCGACGCACTGCGGAACGAAGTCGCCGAATACGGCGTCGACGCCGTCCTCGTCGAACCCGGTCCGGTCGCGACGAACTTCTCCGACCGCGTCGAAGAAGAGGTCGACGGCGACAGCGACGACATCCCCGGCATCGAACGCTCCGGCGCGTACGAGTCGTTCTACGACCTGTTCGAGGACACGCAGATGCTCGGCGGCGGCGGTCCGGCCGCCATCCCGCCGGAACGCGTCGCAGAGGACATCGTCGACGCCGCGTCGTCGACGAAACCGCACGCCCGCTACCATCCCGGAACGCCCGCTCGCGTCGCTGTCTTCGCCCGGTACCTCCCGGACGCGTGGGTGGACTCGCTGTACGGCTACCTCAGAAAACTCGCCTGAGCGACCCGTCTCGACTTCCGGACGCGTCTCCGCCGTGGGGACCCGTCCGCTCAGGCCAGACAGGCCGCGACGACGCGTAACGCCTCCTCGCCGCTCACCTCGTCCGCGAGGAGCGGAACCCGCTTGACGTTGCGGCCGCGGAAGAGGTCCGTCGCTCGCTGGAGCGCCCGTTGTTGGACCGCCCAGCGTCGCTGACAGAACTCGCAGTCTTCGAGGTTCGGCGAGACGACCCACTCGGAGTCGACGGGCGTCGTCGTCACGTCCGCGAGGTTCTCCATGACGCGGTTGACGACGAGCGTCTGGACGGGAATCTCGTACTCGTCCAACCGGTCGACGAGTCGCTTCGACTCCACGACGCTCATCTCTTCTGGAATCATCACGACGCGGAAGTCCGTCTTCTCGGGGTCGCGGAGGACGGTTCGCAGTCGCTCGATTCTGCCGCGGAGTTCGTCTAAGTCGGCCATCCCCTGTCCGGGGTCGCCCGCGCCGAACATCCCCTTCAGGTTGTCCATCATCCCGGAGAACTTCTGTCGCATCCGCGCGATGCGGCCGAGCATCGAGTCCATCAGTTCGGGCAGTTCGAGCAGTCGGAGCGTGTGGCCCGTCGGCGCGGTGTCGACGACGACGCGGTCGAACCGCGGGTCGTCGAGGTAGGCGACGAGTTGCTGCATCGCCGCCGCCTCGTCCGCGCCGGGCATCGAACCGGGACCCATCGCGTCACCTAAGACGTCCTCCATCCCGCCCATGTCCATCCCGAACGGGTTGTCGGCCTGCCCGTTCTGCGTCTCCGACCCGTCCTCGAACGGGTTGTCGTCGGCGTCCAGGTCGGCGGCGTCGAATCCGCCGGCGTCGGCGTCCGTCGCGAACGGCCCTTCGATGACCTCGTCGGGGTCTATCTCGGCCGCGTAGAGCGGAATGTCGTCGCGAACCTGCGTGGGTTCGGCGGGCACGTGCACGTCGAGGGTGTCCGAGAGCGAGTGCGCGGGGTCCGTCGAGACGACGAGCGTCGACGTTCCGGACGCGGCCGACGCGAGTGCCGTCGCGGCGGCCATCGTCGTCTTGCCGACGCCGCCCTTCCCGCCGTAGAGGACGTAGTCGGGCGCATCGACGCGGTCCGGGAGGTCCGTCTCGTCCGTCGCCCGCGTCTCGACTTCCACCGAGAGGTCCGTCGAGTCGTCACCGCCGCCGTCCGGTGCGTCGTCGTCCGGTTCGTCGCCGTCGTCGTCCACCTGTTCGACGGGTTCGACGTCGATGTTCGTCATGCGAGAGGGCACGCGGTCACGGTTTGTGTACCCGTCGGTCGCCGGTCGTCGGTCGCCAGTCGCCGGCCGTCGACGGCGGCGACGGCGGGACGCTCACCCGAAGTAGTCCGCCAGTCGCGACGCCGCCTCGTCGGCCCGGGGGGTCACCAGCGCGAACCGGACCCAGTCGCTGTACGCCTCGCCGAACGCCTCGCCGGGCATCCCCGCGACGCCCGCCTCGTCTATCAGTCGCTCCACGTTCGACAGCGTCCCGGGGAAGTCGTCGAACCGGGCCATCACGTAGAACGCCCCGCGGGGCCGGGTGTACGCCGCGCCCGCGGCGTCGAGGGCGTCGGTGAACGAGTCGATTCGCTCGCGGAGCATCGCCCGCGTCTCCTCGTAGTACGTCGGCGGCGTCTCCTTCAGAGCGCGGAGGACCGCCACCTGACCCGGTCGGGTGGTGGCGACGTTCACCAGCATGTGTCGCGTCTTCGCCGCGTCGACGTACGCCTCCGGGAAGACGGCGTAGCCGACGCGAAAGCCCGTGACCGCCATCGACTTCGAGTAGCCCGTCGTGACGAGGACGCGGTCGGAGTCGAGAGCGAGTGCGCTCTCGAAGTCGCCGGAGAAGTCGAAGTGGTCGTACACCTCGTCGACGAGGAGGAGGGCGTCGTTCTCCGCGGCGACGTCGTGGAGTTCCTCGATGGTATCGCGGTCGTACACCGCGCCGGTCGGGTTGTTCGGCGTGTTGACGAGGATGGCCGCCGTCTCCGCCGAGGCCGCCTCGCGCATCGCGTCCACGTCCGGGTCGCCGCTCTCAAGCACCGGCACCTTCGTCGACGTCGCGCCCAGCATCTGCGCCTTCCCGGGGTAGTACGGGTAGACGGGGTCGGTGAGGAGGAACTCCGTCCCCTCGTCGCGTTCCATCGCGCGCGCCATCGTGAGGTAGTTCGCCTCGCCGGTGCCGTTCGTCACGACGACTCGCGAGGCGTCGACGTTCCGGCGCGTGGCTATCTCTTCTCTGAGTTCGCGGAGGCCCTCGCTCGGCGGGTACTGGAACTCGTCGGGTTCGGCGTCGGCGTACTCTCGCAGGCCGTCTCGAAGCGGTTCCGGGGGTTCCCAGTCGGGGTTGCCCGACACCATGTCGACCACGTCTCTGTCGGCGTGTGCGGCGTACTCCATCACCTGAAAGAACAGCGGTTCGTCGTAGGCGTCGCCAGCCGTCTCGTCCTCGCTCATCTCGTCTGTCGCCTCACGCGGGAGGGTCGTGGCTCTTTCGCCCTCGGCAGGGCGCTTTTGTCGCCTCCCGCCGTCGTCTCTCGCATGCCCGAGTGTCCAGCAGACCCGCCGGTCGAAGCGCGCGTCGGTGACGCCCTCCGCGACGCGGACCAGACAGTCGCCGTCGCCGAGTCGTGCACGGGCGGCCTCGTCGGGTCGCTTCTCACGGACGTGGCCGGGTCGTCGGACTACTTCGACCGCTCCGTCGTCACCTACTCGTACGACGCGAAACTGACCGAGTTGGCCGTCTCCAGAGAGGCCCTCGACGAACACGGTGCCGTCTCCGAACCCGTCGCGCGCGAGATGGCCGCCGGCGTTCGCGACACCGCCGGGACCGACTGGGGCGTGGCGACGACGGGTATCGCGGGACCGGACGGCGGAACGCCCGAGAAACCCGTCGGGACGGTGTACGTCGGCCTCGCGTACCGCGGCGAGTGGGGCACCCAGTCGTCGTACGCGACGGTCGAACGGCACGAGTTCGACGGCGACCGAACGCAGGTGAAAGCGAAGATAGCGAGGCAAGCCTTGGAGACGCTTCTCGCCGCCGTCGAGTCCGGTGGCGACGGGGCGTGAACGCGCGACGAGACGCGAACCCGCGGCGTCTGACGGACGGCTGACGGTTCTCGACCGTGCACAACGCTTGTGTTCTCGGCGGTCGGACAGTCACTCGATGAACAAAGAAGGGCACGTCCTGAACGGCGCGTTGTTGGCGTTGGGGTTGGGGGTCATCCTCGTCGTCGACCCGACGATGGGGCCCCTCGTCGAAGAGACGCCCTCGGCGCTCGCACTCGCGGCGGCGACGAAGGTGGCCGAACTCTCCTTACCCGTCGTCCTCGGCGCACTTTTCCCCGACGTCGACACGGCGTTCGGCAAGCACCGAAAGACGCTGCACAACCTCCCGGTTCTCGCGATATTCCTCGTCTTCCCGTACGTGTTCGGCAACCTCCAGTACGTGTGGGTAGGCGTGGCGACGCACTACGTCCTCGACATGGTCGGGTCCAGACGCGGCATCGCGTTGTTCTACCCGTTCTCCTCGAAGGAGTACGACCTGCCGACGGGCGTCACCACGTCGAGTAAGTGGGCGAATCCGGTCACGTTCGTCGTGACCGCGTTCGAACTCGCAGTGCTGGCCGTCGTCCACTACTACGTGTTCGCGTTGGACACGTCGTTCGCGGAGGCGGCGGCGTTGGTGGGCGCGTTCTAGTACTCGCGGACGTCGTCGAACTTCCCGTCGTAGGCGATGTGGCCGGGGTGGGTCGGTTCCATCCCGGAGAGAAACAGTCTGTCGACCTTTCCCCACGTGTTCTCGTAGCCGAGGTGGGCGAACTCCAGTGCGGAGCGAACGCGGTGGCCGAGGCCCGTCCGGTGTATCACGCGACGCGGCGCGCCCTCGCGGAGTGCGGCCACCAACTCCGCTTCGGAGGTAATCTCGCGGTCGAACTCCGTCCACACCTCGCCGATGCTCCCGCGGAGGTGCGCGTACGACGACCCGAAGCCCGGGATTCCGAACTCGGCCGATAGCTCCCGGCCCAACCGATTCTGGCTCGGGAACAGTTTGCCGTTGTGCGTCTCCAGCGCGTGTATCTCGTCGGCGTGCGCGCGGACGTCCTCTCGGTCCAGACTGACGTTGAACAGACCGGGGTGCGGGACGAGGACGGCCGCCTCCTGCCGAGCGAACGTCGCGAACGCCGCCTCCATCGTGACGAAGTCGGGGACGGGTTCGGAGAGGCCGAGAGCGAGGAGGTGGCGTCGCTGCCGCCACGTCCCCGTGAACACCTCGCGGGCGGGGACGACGAGGAGTTCGTCGTCGCTGAACGCGGCCGCCTTCCGCCGAATCGCGGGTAGACGGGTGAAGTGGGGGGCGTACACCAGAACGTCGATGTCGCGGGCTTTCGCCCGAGAGACGACACGTTCGTCGAGAAGCTTCACGTGCATGTCGACGCGGGTGGACCCGTGGGACGGAGACGGCGCGGTCACGTCTTTCGATGTGGTGTCGTCGTGGTTAGTCATTACTATCGAACGTTCTGCACTGGTCCACTCGTCCGACCGCACAGTTGTGCGGTCGAACGTGTGGTGACGGGCGGCGGATGCGATATCTCCCGACCGGCCGGTGGCATCTCGCTCTTCCCGCACCTCAGTTCGATGACACCACGACGGGGTCTGCGGAACGGTTTAGTCCCCGGTATCCGTCTCCGCCTGTATGTCCCTGTGGAAGTGCGGTGTCTCCGGGTGCGACGGACGGTTCGAGGACGTCGAGGAAGCCGTCATCCACCTGACAGTCGAGCACGAACGCCACGAGTGCAAGGTCTGTGGCACCATCGTCCCCGAAGGCTACTTCGCCATCCGACACGCGTTCGAAGAGCACTCTCGCGCGGAGTTCGTCCGCGCCTACGACGCGAACTCCTCGGACGTTCGCGAACGCGAACGGGTGAAACGCGAAGTGGAGTCGGAGGCCGACCTGCAGTCGGTCGTCGAACGACTGAAAGAACAGGGCGCGCTGTAGACGGCGCGGAACGGTGGAGGCGGCGCGAGGCAGTCTCGGTTCGCGCGCGTCGGAACCGAACTACCGTTCCTCGGAGTCCAGCACCCGAATCTGGTCCCCGCGGACGGTGACCGGAATCGGAACGGTCGCCTCGTACAGTTCGACCGTCACCTGGTCTTTCGTCTCGTCGATGCGCTGAACGCGCGCTTTCTCGCCTTTGAACGGCCCGGCGACGAGTTCGACGATGTCCCCTTCCGCGATACCCTCCACGTCCGGCGTCGGCGAGAGGAAGTGCTCCACCTCGGCCATCCCGGAGGTGGCGGCGCCGTCGCCGACGAGTCCGCGGGCGTGCGGAATCTCCTCTAAGACGCGGTTGATGACCGCGTTGTTGTCCGCCTCCACCATCACGTAACTCGTCAGCGAGTCGGGCGCGAGGACGGCGTGAATCTCCGGTTCTTCGCGGTTCGCGATCATGTCGGCGACGGTTCGCTCCTGTCGCGCGGTGGTCTTGACGGCGAAGATGGGCACCTCAGACACCTCCCGGAAGGAAACTCATGACCGCGAAGATGACGAATCCCATGAAGCCGACGAGGAAGATGCCGGCACCGGCGATGAGACCGATTTGGGAGAACTCCTCCCACGAGGGGGTGCTCGCCAGTTTCAGCACCCGCACGTAGCTTGTCAGGTCGTACTTGACGTCCATTGTTGCTCTCCGCTAGAACGGCGGGCTTTTTCTATCTATTGATGCACTCGGACGCGACGACAGGCGAGAACGCGAGCGTCGTCACTGCGGACCGTCGTTCGAGGAGGGTGTCGTGCGGGCGGACGACCCGCCGCGCCTCGGTCGACTACTCGACGTAGTCGATGTCTTGCCCCTGCTGAGGGGCCTGTGGCTGTTCCTGCGGTCGTCGTTCGGGTTCGCCGCCGTCGCTGCGACCGTAAATCTGCGGCGACTCGACGCCGGTGACGACGATCATCGTCCGCATCGTGCCGTCGAGTTCCTCGTCCACGGAGGTACCCCAGATGATGCGCGCGTCGGGGTCGATACGGTCGTAAATCTCCTCGACCACGCCTTCGGCCTCCTCGATGCTCATGTCCGACCCGCCGGTGACGTTGACGAGCGCGGAGTTGGCACCCGAGATGTCAACGTCGAGGAGCGGAGAGCGAAGCGCGCTCTTGACGGAGTCTTGGGCCTTCGAGTCCGAGTCGGACTCGCCGAGTCCGATCATGGCGACGCCGCCGCGTTCCATGACCGTCTTCACGTCGGCGAAGTCGAGGTTGACGAGACCCGGTTTCGTGATGAGTTCCGTGATTCCCTTCACGGAGCGCATGAGGACTTCGTCGGACACCTTGAACGCCTGCCGGACGGGCAGTTTGCCGACGGCGTCGAGCAAGCGGTCGTTCGGGACGACGATGACCGTGTCGGCCACGTCGCGGAGTCGTTCCAGACCCGCCTCGGCGTTCGTGCGACGGACTTCACCCTCCGCGGTGAACGGCGTCGTCACGATGGCGATGGTCAGCGCGCCCGACTCGCGGGCGGCCTTGGCGACGACCGGTGCGGAACCCGTGCCCGTTCCGCCGCCGAGTCCGGCGGTGACGAACACCATGTCGGAGCCCTCGATGGCGTCGTATATCTCCTCTTGGGATTCGAGCGCCGCTTCCTCGCCTACCTGCGGAAGCGACCCGGCGCCGCGGCCCTGGGTCTTCTGCTCGCCCATGAGAATCTTCGTGTCGGCCCCGATTTCGACCAGATGCTGCACGTCGGTGTTGGCCGCGACCAGTTTCGCGCCCTTGATTCCCTCTTGGTGCATTCGGTTGACGGTGTTCCCGCCGGCACCACCGCACCCGACGACGGTGATGTCGGTCTGGAGGTCCTGCAGAACGTCCTTCAGTTCCTCGTCCGTCATCGTGCCGCTTCGGCGAATCTGGTCGTCCTCGAGTCCGTCGACGGTCCTCCCATCCCCCGTCTCCTCGGCCTCGTCTATTGCATCGTCGACGATAGAGTCCATTTATGAGCGTCCTTACCGAATGGAGCCTAATTATCTTTCCCCCTCACGTCGGACGAGTGTCAGACGCGACGCCGCCCGTTTTAGTCGTCAATTAAGCCGTTATATCCGGAAAACGACGGTCTCTTCGCTGTTCACGTCTCCCGGCGTCACCGTCCGGTCGTCTATCTCGACTGTCTTCCCGGCCGATAGCTTCCCGAACGCGGGGCCTTCGGGGACCCCCAACGACTTCGCCGCGGCCGCGTCGAACGCCTCTCGCGTTGCGACCACGGCGGTCTGTTGGTGGCTGACTCGGTCGTACTTCTCGCGGAGGACCGCGGCCAGTGCGTCGACGACGGCGTCGTAGTCGTCCTCGCGGGGGAGCGCGGCCCGACCGGTCGCTTTCGTCCCGCCCTCTCTCGTCTCGTAGGCGACGGCCCTGTCGTGGACGGCCGCGAGTGCCGCGTCGAGGTCGATTCCCGCCGCCTCCGCGAGCAAGTCGTCCGGAAGCGAGACGACGACGTGAGCGCCGTCCGCGACGTCGTCGACGCGCGCACCGAGGCGGAGTCCCTCGTCGACCGACGAGAGGTCGGCTTCCAGCGACGCGAGTCGGTCCAGCGAGACGCCTTCGGTCTCTCTGACCCACGTCTCGGTCACGACGCGGTAGCCGAGTTCTTCGACCACCGAAACCAACTCGGGATGGTCGCCGTCGACGACGGCGTACTCGGCCGCGGACGCCTCGAACGCCCGCCGAATCACCTCGCGGTTGTGCTCGGGCGCACCCATCGCGTCCAGCGGCCACTCGGCCCCGATGTGGCCGACGGCCCAGTCCGTCTCGCGGACGATTCGCTCGAACCGCGGGGCGTAGTGGCCGCCGCCGAACCCGACGAGTTGTCGCTCTCTGTCGGCGGCGACGCCCGACAACGCGAGGACGGAGCGAGCGACGGCGCGGGCGCCCGCCGGGTCGTCCCACTCGGCTTCGTCGCTGCCGAGTTCGACGAACATCGCGGGCGCGCCGGCGTCCGTCGGCCCGTGGTGCGTACACTCGACGCCGACGCCGTACGCGTCCGGCGCGTGCCGGTCGAACGCTTCGACCACCGCCTTCTGTGCGTTCGGGCAGGCGCGGGCGAACCGTCCCGTCTCGCCGCCGTACTCCGCGGGGCCGAAGTTACCAGTGAAGTGGGCGGTGAGGAGGGGTCCGGTGTCGCCGGAGTGTCGGGAGACGAACGCGACGAACTCGGGGTCCGCGGAGAACGCCTCGGCGACGTTCGCTAGTTCGAGGTGCATCGCGTCGAACTCGCGGAGTTCGAAGTCGGCGTGGCGGTAGTACGTCCCTCCCCCGTCCGCGTCCGACCGCGAGTCGTCGGTGCGTTCCTCCCAGTCTTCGAGTTCGAGCAGTCGCTCTCCGATGTGGACCGATGCGCTGTCGGCACGGCTGACGACGACGGCTATCACGAGGAGAACTGGCCCGTGGACGGGCTAAAACGCGTCGAAGGCGGTCAGTCCGCCCGCCCGGGTTCGGGTGCCGGTTCGCCGCGCACGTTGCGCACCGTGATGCGGGCGAGTTGGCGGAAGTCGCGTCGGCGGTAGAACAGGAGGCCGCCGCCGATGAGGATGTAGACGGCCGTGTACGCCAGAAGCAGGGTTATCGAGTACTCGGTGGCGACGGCTTCGTTCGGAACCGTCTGGATGATGATGAACTCCCCGACGACCTGCGAGACGAACAGGACGAGGAGGGTGACCGCCTCGCGGACGGAGATGTTGAAGTTCACGAGGACGGTGAGCGCGAAGAAGCTCTGCGCGGCGGTGAGCCATATCTCGGCGGCCTGTTTGAAGTCGAACGGGAGCGTTCCGTACCGGCCGAGTGCGAGGCTGTAGACGACCACGAGCGTCCCGATGAGCAGCGTCCACTGGTTCAGCTTCGAGGAGATGAGCGCGTTGAACGCCGCCGTCGACCGCGCCTTGTTCACGAGGTAGGCGGTGATGACGAGTTCGGGGCTCTCGGAGGCCAGCGGCGCTATCCACTGCACCATGAAGAACTCGGGGATGCCGAACTGCAGGCCGAGTTCCTCCAGACCGTGCGCGAACGGTTCGACCGCGGTGAAGATGAGAAAGCCCGAGTAGACGAACAGCGTGAGGACGACGGTGGTGCGGACGCGGCGCGACTTCGCCTGAAAGTAGGCGGGGACCCCGACCTGTTCGTCGTGTTCGTCCACGTCGCCGCGGACGATGATGGCGATGTAGGTGAAGTAGAGACCGACGAGAACGATGGTGTCCACCCAGTCGATGCCGCCGTTCAACGGGACGAAGAAGGCGTACACCGTCGCGACGAACAGGAACAGAATCTCCGTGGAGATGCTCTTGTCGAGTTGGACCGCGTCGCGGAGCGTGCCGCTCCGGTCGAGGACGTTGTCGTCGGCGCGTCCCCGCGTCGCCTTGTAGATGGAGAACAGGGCGATGCCGGACCAGCCGAGTCCGATGAGGATGCGGTTCGCGCCGGTCATGTTGGCGACGGCGAGGTTCGCCTTCGAGGGGTCGCTGGCGGCCTGCCACGCGTAGAGGGCGTCGACGGCGTACTCCGGGGCGACGGCGAGGACCGCGAGGACCGCGAGCGCGAACGCACGGGGGACGTCTTTCTCTGCTGTCTCCGCGCCCCACGCGAGGAGGAACGATGCGCCGAGGACCGCCAACCCGCTGACGGCGACGGTGGCGAGTTCCGGCAGTCCCTCCGCGATACCGGTCGCGTCGAGGACGACCCACGGGAGAGACAACAGTACCGCCAGTCCGACGGCGCTGAGTGGATGGCTGAGGCGTGAACTCATCGATGAGTGGTGCACGGCGTGGACGCCTATCTCTTGTGCTTCATCCTGCGACCGCCACTCAGAGGAGGAAGACGCCGAAGAAGCCCACGTAGCCGCCGACGAGGAGCGTCCCTTCGAGGCGGGAGACGGTGCGTCCGGAGACCATCACGGCGACGATGGCGGCGGTGAACACCAACAGCGCCGGGAAGTCGACGCCGACGGTACTCGCCGGAACGCGAACCGGAACGAGGATGGCGAGCACGCCGAGGACGGCGAGCACGTTGTAGATGTTCGAGCCGACGACGTTGCCGATGCTGAACTCCGACTCGTCTCTCGCGGCGCTGAGGACGCTGGCGGCGAGTTCGGGGAGCGAGGTGCCGAACGCGAGGACCGTGAGTCCGATGAAGCGTTCGTCGAACCCCCACGATTCGAGGAGTCCCTGCCCGCCCTGGATGAGCCACCGCGACCCGACGAGGAGGAGCACCAACCCGCCGAGGAGCGTGAGAACGTCGCGGGCGCGGACGGAGACGTCGCCGCCCACGTCGACGGACTCGACGGGGACCGAATCGGGCGTCGTCGCGCGGATGCGGTAGAGGAGGTAGCCGGTGAACACCGCGAGAGCGGTGAGGAGGACGACGCCGTCCATCGAACTGAGAGAGCCGTCCGCGCCGAGTACGACGAGGAGGACGGCCGCGCCGACCATGAAGGGGACGTGGCGAGCGAGGACGCCGTCGTCGACGTCGAGCGGACTCACGAGCGCGGAAATACCGAGTACGAGCCCGATGTTCGCGATGTTCGAACCGACGATGGCTCCCAGTCCGAGGTCCGTCGTGTACGAGAAGCCGCTGAGAAGCACCACCGCGAGTTCGGGGGCGGTGGTCGCGAAGGCGACGACGGTGACGCCGACGATGGCCGCGCGGACGCCGAACCCGACGGCGAGTCGCGAGGCGGCCTCGACGAGGAGTTCCGCGCCGAAGTAGAGCGCGACGATACCGAGGACGAGGAGGACCGCCTCGACGGAGAAAACTGCGGCTACGGCCATGAGACGTGTCGAACAGGCGGCCCGGCGGGCAAAAGCGCGACGGTCCGCGTCGTCTATGACTACGGTTGTCACGGGAGACGCCGCCCATCGGCTGCCGGCCTATCGTCGTCTCCGCGTGTCGGAACGTTTTACGTCGCCGCCGGTCGGACGAGTAGGCGTACTCATGCACGTGTTCGGACTCCTCGGCAACCCCGTCGGTCACTCGCTCTCGCCGCCGATGCACGAGGCGGCGTACGACCGCCTCGCGATGGACGCCCGCTACGTCACCTTCGAACCGTCACCCGCGGACCTCCGGCGGGCCGTCGACGGCGCGGACGCCCTCGGAATCACCGGACTGAACGTGACCATCCCGTTCAAACGGGACGTGCTCGAACTGGTCGACGCCGACGAACTCGCCGCGCGCATCGGCGCGGTGAACACGGTGGACTTCTCCGGCGACGAACCGCGGGGGTACAACACCGACGCGGCGGGCGTCGAACGGTCGTTCTCGCACCACGGCGTGCCACTCGACGGGAGAGACGCCGTCGTCGTCGGCGCGGGCGGGGCCGGACGCGCCGCGGCGTTCGCCCTCACCGACGCCGGCGCGTCAGTCCACGTCGCGAACCGAACGGCCGAACGGGCGACGTCCCTCGCCGACGACGTCCCGGGTGCGACGGGCGGCGGACTGGACACGCTCGACCGAATCGACGACGCCGACGTCCTCGTGAACGCCACGAGCGTCGGGATGGAGTCCGACGACACGCCCGTCCCCGAGGCGCACCTCCACGGCGGACTCGCCGTCCTCGACGCGGTGTACACGCCCATCGAGACGCGCCTCCTCCGGGAGGCGGCGGCCGCCGACGCGACGACGATAGACGGCGCGTGGATGCTCCTGTTTCAGGGCGTGGAAGCGTTCGAGCGATGGACGGGACGGGACGCGCCCGTCGACGCGATGAACGACGCGCTCCGAGCGAACCTCGGATGACGGGACAGCGGGGTAACGATTTTTAAATAAGCGGCGTTCATACGGGTACACGATGGGTATACTCGACTCGATAAAGTCGTCCGTGCGGTCGCTTCTCGGCCGCGACGAAGCGTCTTCTACCACGTCGCGGCGCGAGACGCGCGTCTCCGTCGAACGGGACACGCGGGACGAAGTCGACGCGGAATCTGAATCTGCGGTGAAGGAACCGGTCGCAGAAGAGACGGAGGCCGCGGCGTCGACGGAGACGATGGTCGACGAAGACGAGGGACGCGAACCCGCGGAGGCCGTGGACTCGGCCGACGACGACGCCGAGGAGGTCATCGAAGAGGCCGAACCCGAGGCGGACGAAGCGGCCGACGAACCGGACGACGACGCGGCGACCGGTGACGCCGACTCCGCCGCGTCGACGGACTCGATGGTCGGGAACGAACACGAACCGGCGGAGGCGGCCGAACCCGCCGAAGCCGTCGGGTCCACGTCGTCGACGGACGTCGACGGGGCGGACGATATCGGCGACGTAGACGCCGACGACGCCATCGAACAGGAGACGGTCGCGGCCGAGACGGACGCCGCGGCGTCCACCGGGTCCATCGTCGACGACGAGAACGCCGACGACGCGACCGAAGCGGCCGAACCCGCGGAGGCGGCGGGCCCGGACTCCGAGGACATGTCGACGGATATCGACGCGGACACCGACGCGGAGGCCGACGAGGACGGCGCGGACGACTCCTCGTCCGACGCCGGGGGCGAACCGGTCGAGAACGTCAAAGGAATCGGTCCCGCGTACGCGGAACGACTTTCCGACGCCGGCGTGGCGACGGTGAGCGACCTGGCGAACGCGGACGCCGCCGACCTCGCCGACGCGATAGACGTCTCCGAGAAACGCGTTCAGCGCTGGATCGACCGCGCGAGCGACCACGGCGAGTAGCGCCGACCCCACACCGCGACGCCCGTTCTGTTCTTCGCCGTCGCGAAACCGTTTACTCGGCACCGGTCCACCGTCCCGACATGGCAGACCCCGCTACGCCGACCGTCGAGACCCGGCGGGACGCGTTCTGCGCCGCCGCCGCGGACGCTCCCGCGGGGGCACGAGTCCCGGTCGAACTCAGCGTGTCGGTCACGGACCCGTTCGAAGCGTATCGGCGCGCCCGAAACGAGGACGGCGACGGTTTCTTCGTCGAAACCACCGGGGGACAACCCGGATGGGGCTACTTCGGCGTCGACCCCGAGACGCGCATCCGCGTCGGTTCCGACGCGGAGACGAGAGCGGACGACGACGGCGGACGCGGCCCGAGTACCGACGCGTCGCCGTCGCTCTCCACGCTCGACGCCGCACTCGACGAAGAGACGTTGGTCCGCGGAGCGACCGGCGTCGAGGTTCCGTACCCGTGCGGCCTGTTCGGGTGGCTCTCGTACGACGTGGCGCGCGAACTCGAATCGCTCCCCGCGACGGCGACGGACGACCGGAACCTCCCGCACCTCCGCCTCGGACTGTTCGACCGCGTCGCGGCGTGGGAGGAACCGCGCGACGGAGGGGAGACGACCCTCCGCGTCACCGCGTGCCCCCGCGTCCCGTCGGGCGCGAGCGACGAGGAGGTGAACGCTCTCTACGACGCCGCCCTCGAACGGGCGCGGTCGCTGGCCGAACGGGCGACGGCGGGCGACGGGAGCGTCGGTTCGGCGGCCGTCGACGGCGACGAAGCGCAGTTCGAGAGCGACTGCGGTCGAGACGCGTTCGCCGACAGGGTGCGCGCCGTGAAGCGGTACGTCCGCGACGGCGACACCTTCCAGGCGAACGTCTCGCAGCGACTGGTCGCCCCCGCCGTCGTCCACCCCGTCGAGGCGTACGACGCCCTCCGCCGAGTGAACCCCGCGCCGTACTCCGGTCTCGTCGAGTTTCCCGACGCGGAGTTGGTCAGTGCGAGTCCCGAACTCCTCGTGCAGGTCGACGGCGACAGACTGGTCACCGAACCCATCGCGGGGACGCGGCCGCGCGGCGAGACGCCCGCGGCCGACGCCGAACTCGAAGCCGACCTGACCACCGACGAGAAGGAACGGGCCGAACACGCGATGCTGGTCGATTTAGAGCGAAACGACCTCGGGAAGGTGTCCGAGTACGGCAGCGTCGACGTCTCGGAGTACCGCCGCGTCGACCGCTACTCCGAGGTGATGCACCTCGTGAGCGTCGTCGAAGGGCGGCGGCGGGCGGACGTGAGCGTCGCCGACGCGGTGGCGGCCGTCTTCCCCGGCGGCACCATCACCGGCGCGCCGAAACCGCGGACGATGGAGATAATCGACGACGTCGAAGCGACGCGGCGCGGCCCGTACACCGGCAGCATCGGTCTCTTCGGCTTCGACGACCGCGCGACGCTCAACATCGTCATCCGGACGCTCGTCCACCACGACGACGAGTATCACCTCCGCGTCGGCGCGGGCATCGTCCACGACTCCGACCCCGACGACGAGTACGACGAGACGTTGGCGAAGGGGCGGGCGCTGGTGAACGCCATCGACGACGCCCTCGACGACGGCGGGCACGGGATGCGCGTCGTCGACGGGGACGACGCGACGGAGGCGGAGCACGGAGCCAACGAAGAAGAAAACGATGCGAAGACGGACAGAACGGAACCGGCGCAGACGCCCGCGGGGGACGGCCGATGACGACGGTGTTGGTGATAGACAACTACGACTCGTTCGCCTACAACCTCGTCCAGTACGTCGGCGAGTTCGCCGACAGCGTGGTCGTCCGCCGCAACGACGCCGTCGACACCGACGGCGTCCGCGACATCGACCCCGACGGCATCGTCGTCTCGCCCGGGCCGGGCACGCCCGACGACGCGGGCGTCTCGATTCCGGTGTTCCGAGACCTGTCGTACCCGACGCTCGGCGTCTGTCTCGGGCACCAGGCGCTCTGTGCTGCCCTCGGCGCGCCCGTCGGGCACGCGCCGGACGTGGTCCACGGAAAGCCCTCGGTCGTCCGCCACGACGGCGACGGAATCTTCTCGGGCCTCCCGGACCGCTTCGAGGTGGGTCGGTACCACTCGCTGGCGGTCGAACGCGACGACATCCCCGACGGCCTCGCGGAGACGGCGTGGACAGACGACGAACGTCGCGTCGTGATGGGCGTCCGCCGCCGCGACAGGCCGCACGTCGGCGTGCAGTTCCACCCCGAGAGCATCCTCACCGACGCGGGCAAGCGCCTCGTGGAGAACTTCGTCGCGTGGTGCGGAAGCGACGATGGTAGAGGACAGAGCAGCGGAGGCGGCGATGACTGAGGAGGCGGTGACGCCCGAAGAGACGACGGACGACGAACTGCAGTTCCACGTCGACGGCGAACTCGTCCCCGCGTCGGAGGCGACGGTGAACGTCCGCGACAGGGGGTTCATGTACGGTGACGCCCTGTTCGAGACGCTCCGCGCCTACGGCGGCGAGGTGTTCCGCTGGGAGGCGCACGCGGACCGACTCGCCGAGGGAGCGGACGCACTCGCACTCGACCACGGCCTCACGGATGCGGACCTGAAGCGTCGGGTGGACGAGACGCTGGACGCGAACGACCTGACGGACGCCTACGTCAAACTCTCGGTCACACGAGGCGTCCAACCGGGAAAGCTGACGCCCGGCGAGGAAGTGGACCCCACCGTCGTCGTGCAGGTGAAACCGCTCCCGCGGGGTGGCCGCGAGAGGTCGGACGTGTGGGACGGGCCGGCGACGCTCCAGACGGTGAAGACGCGGCGCGTCCCGGACCGGGCGATTCCCGCGCACGCGAAGACGCACAACTACCTGAACGGCATCCTCGCGCGTCTGGAACTCCGCGTCACCGGTGCGGACGAAGCGGTGATGCTGGACGACGACGGCCGCCTCGCCGAGGGGGCGACGAGCAACCTCTTTTTCGTCCGCGACGACGCCCTCTGCACGCCGAGCCTCGACGGCCCCGTGCTTCCGGGCGTCACCCGCGCCGAGGTGTTGGACGTCGCCCGCGAGGAGGGAATCCCCGTCCGCGAGGGGTCGTACAGACCCGACCACCTCCGGGAGGCGTCCGAGGCGTTCGTCACGAACACGACGTGGGAACTCCGACCCGTCGCGTCGGTCGACGGCATCCAACTCGGCGGCGGCCCGGTCACCACCCTCCTCTCCCGTCTGTTCGACGCGCGGGTCGAACGGGAACACTACGCGGACGAGGGAGACGACGCTGGCGGCGTAGACGACGCGGACGACGTGGACGACGCGGGCGATGCAGACGACACCGGCCCGGACGAGTAGACGGTTCCGAGACCGCTAGGTTTGAATCGCCTCCCTTCCTACGCCGCCCATGGACGACGCGCGTCGAATCATCGCCGCGGACGACGTTCCCGAAGACGGGACCGTACTCGTTACCCTCAGACAGGGCACGGAGACGACCGAAGCAATCCTCACCAAACTCGGCGACGGCGCAGTCGTCGCCTTCGAGAACACCTGTCCGCACTGGACCGACGTTCGACTCGACAAGGGGTCCGGTGCCTACGTCAGAAACGGCGAACTCGTCTGTCAGAAACACGGCGCGACGTTCCAACGTGACTCGGGATACTGCGACTTCGGCCCCTGCGAGGGGTCGGTGCTCTCGACGTTCGACGTGGACGTCGAAGACGGCGTCGTCTACCTCACGGACGAAGCGTACGAGTTCGACCACCTCGGCGAGTCGGGCGACCACGAGCGTTCGTCGGGCAGTCGAATCGACTTCACCGGAAGCTGAACCGAGAACCACCCACTCCGTCGAGGAGAGGACCGTGAGCGCGTAGCCGACGACGACGGCACCCGACGGACAGAGAACGAGTACGAACGTCGCGACGGAGTTCGGATGGACCGTCGAGCGTCGCGTGGTTCGAACGCGCGGAGAACGAGAGAGCCATGGGGCCGAACTCGCTCGTCGCTCGGCGACGAGACGCCTCGCTTGTGAGTTCGAGTTCGGCAAAACCATAGCGGGAGGTAGATTTGAACGACGCGAACCTCGCTGACGCTCGGTTCTCTCGTTCAAACTACCAGTAGTCTATTTCCGAGATACCGCTCGTGCGCGCCGAGACGAGACTCGGCGCTCGGAGGTTGGTATCTCGAAAATAGCGGGAGGTAGATTTGAACCCTGGTCACTTCGTTCGCTAGCGCTCACGTCGTTCCCTGGTTCAAATTCCCTCGAACACTATGGGGCCGAACTCGTGGGACACGCCGAGACGAGACTCGGCGCTTCGGAGTTGAGTTCGGCAAAACCATAGCGGGAGGTAGATTTGAACTACCGATCTCCGGGTTATGAGCCCGGCGGAATCTCCTGGCTATCCCATCCCGCTGTATCAACACAATCCGGGGTTACGGTTAAGGGTTGTGATTCGACCGTCGTATGCTAATTTCCACCGGTCGTCACGACTGACCGATACGCCACGTGAAGACGCTCTCGGCGACGTAGTTCAGGAGCATCGAGGCACCGATAGCCAGCGGAATCGGCAGCAGCTCCCAGACGTCGAAGCCGAGGACGAGAAACGAGAATCCCGCTTCTCGGAACGCGCGGACGACCAGAAACTGGACGAGGAGGCCGCCGCTTCTGACGACGTTCGAGGTGAGCAGTCGTCGAAGCGTCGGGAGGATGCCCGACTCGCCCGCGTCGGCGAACGTCCAGTTCTCGTTGACGAAGAACATCACGACGATGGCCACCTCCGCGCCGACGAGTTTCGCGTACTCGTTCAGCACGTCGAAGAGGACGATGAGCGCCGTCGTCGTCGTCACGTCGAACACCGCGCCGACGGCACCGACGGAGGCGAACTTACCGAATCGAACGCCCGACAGGAGCGCGGAGAACGTGCGAGAACTCATTCGGAGGCGTCGGCCGTCTCTCCGAGTCGGTCGACCAGCGCGGGTTCGTGCTCGCGGGTCGACTCGAGGAACGTGTGGAGTCGGTGCTCTCGAATCGTCCGCGCGCGGTGTCGGGAACTGAGGAGCGCACCGGCGAGGCGAATCGACGTCTGCACCGGCGAAACGGTCGACCCCGGTTGGTCCTCCCATCGGACGGGCACCTCCGAGATTCGCTGGCCGAGCGCACCCGCGACGGCGACGAGTTCGATATCCCAGGCGAAGCCCGCCTCGTAGAGGTGGGGGCGGACGGACCGCCACGCGTCGGCCGAGAGCGCCTTCGCGCCGCACTGGTAGTCGTACAGGTGTTCGTCGAGCAGGCGGCGCGCAATCCACGCGAAGCCGTCGCCGAGTCGCCGTCGGGCGAACGTCTGGTGGGAGACGACGTCGGCGTTGGGGTGACGGCGCGACCCCGTAGAGACGTCGTACGCGCCGGAGAGGACGGGGTCGACGACGGCGGCGAACGACGCCGCGGGCGTGCTGCCGTCGGCGTCGGCGAACGCGAGGACGTCCACTTCGTCGACGAGCGCCTCGAATCCGGCCGTGATAGCCGCGCCCTTACCGCGCCGTACGTCGACGGCGTTGACCGTCGCCGGGAGGGCGGCGAGTCGGTCCAGCATCTCGGGGCGCGGCGCGTCGAGTTCGACGCGGACGGCCGCGGGCGAGAGGTGCGACCGAATCGCGTCGACGTAGTCGGCGAGTCGTTGGGGGTCCGGGCGGTACGCGGGAACCACGACCCCGACAGAACGGCTCATTGGCTGGAGTACCGACCGCGGGGGTAAAAAACGAACCGCTCGCGCGATTAGCCACCGAACTGTCCGGTCCGCCGTCTGACCCGTTCGCGAGGACGAACGTGGCCGCATCATAAAGCGTATGACGCCGGCCCGTGCGAGTGACGGTAAGAGTATGGAGTACGCCCTCGTCCTTCGCTGGTTGGTCCTCTACGCGGCCCTCTTCGCCGCCGGACTCCCGCTCGCTGCACGCCTCCTGCCGGACACGCGCGGCCGAGGCGTCGGACTCGCACTCCCCATCGCGACGCTCCTCCTCACGATTCCCGCCTACTGGGTCGGACAGGTCGCGTTCGGCCTGCCCGCCCTCGTCGCAGGCGTCGTCGTCCTCCTCGCGGCGTCCCTCCTCGCCGCCGCCGACCGCGACGCGCTCCGAGACGGCCGTCTCGAACTCGCCGTCTCCGTCCCGCGTCGACCGGTTCTCGACGTCGCCGTCGTCTTCACCGCCTCCTTTCTGTTCCTCGTCGTGGTGCGGGCGTTCGACCCCGCTGTCTTCCCGGTGGGCGGGGAGAAGTTCCTCGACTACGGCCTCCTGAAGAGCCTCCAGCGCTCGGCGACGCTTCCGCCAGAGGACATGTGGTTCGCCGGGACGACGGTGAAGTACTACTACGGCGGCCACCTCGTGACGACGCTGTTCGCGTGGCTGACGGCGACGTCGACGCAGTTCAGTTACAATCTCGCACTCGCGGGGTTCTACGCGATGCTCGTCACGGCCGCCTTCGAACTCGCCGCGACGGTGGGCGAAGACCACGGCCTCTCGCGGCGGGTCACCGGGACGTTCGCAGCGTTCTTCGTCGGGTTCGCGAGCAACCTCGTCACGGCCGGGCGGTTCGCGGTGGTCCTCCTCCCGGAGAGCGTTCGCCGACCGACCGCCGAGTTCGTCGCCGCCCGAACCGACTACACGGTGGCGCAGATTCTCGCCGGTCCCGAGTCGTTCTCCTACTGGGACGCCTCGCGCGTCATCCCCGGAACCATCAACGAGTTCCCCCTGTTCGCGTGGCTGAACGGCGACCTCCACGCGCACATGACGGGGACTGCCTTCTTGCTCCTCGCCGCGGCTATCGGCTACGCCTACTTCAGGACCCCCGAACCCGCCGTTCGGCGTCGTCGCGCCCTCCTCGCGACGCTCCCCGTCGTCGCGGGCTGGCAGGCCGTCCACAACACGTGGAGTTTCCCGAGCGTCCTCGCGCTCGGAACCTTGGCCGTCGTCTTCGCCCCCGCCGACCCGTGGACGCTCGTCCCCGGCCTCTCGGGCGTCGGCGAGCGACTCGCCGACCGCTCTCGTCTCACCGAGGAGACGGCGCGCGTCGCCGTCGCCCTCGGCCTCGCCGTCGCCGGTGCCGCCGTCGCCGTCGTCGTTGCCGCGCCGTTCTTGCTCGGTGCCGCCGCGAGCGGAAGCGAACGCTCCGTGGACCTCCTCGGTCCGGAGATGCGGAGCAGTCTCGGCGCACTCCTCCTCGTCCACGGCGCGTTCGTCGCCGCCTTCGGCGTCTACCTCGTCTCCCGTCTCCGCGTGCGACGCCCCCTGTACCTCGTCGGTTCCCTCCTCGCCCTCGGCTACGTCGGCCTCGACGTCGGGTTCGCCGCGCTCGTCGTCTCGGTTCCGCTCGTCGTCCTCGGGTGGGTCGCGCTCCGCGGTGACCGACCGGTGGGTTACGAGACGGTCCTCGTCGTCGCCGGGGCGGGACTGGTCACGCTGGTGGAACTCGTCTTCGTGAACGAACAGGCCGGGCCCGGGCGGATGAACACCGTGTTCAAGACGTACATGCAGGTGTGGGTGCTGTGGGCGACGGCGATGGGCGTCGTCGTCCCGGGACTGATTCGAGGCGTTCCGAGCGGTGCGACAGTCGTCTCTCGCGTGCGCGAGGCCGCCGCCGCAGGGGAACGAAGCGTCGTCACCGACGGTTCCGGCGACGCCGCGTGGCGTCGTCCCGCGGCCGTCGTCTTCGCCGTCCTCCTCGTCGTCTCGACGAGCGTCTACGGCGTCGCCGCCGTCGGCGCGCACCTCGAACAGGGACCGCCGGGCGGGACGACGTTGGACGCGACGCAGTTCGTCGAGACGTACCACCCCGAGTACGACGAGGCCATCGACTGGATGGACGCGAGAGAGGGCGCACCCGTCCTGCTGGAAGCGCCGGGGACGAAGTACTACGCCAGCGGAACGGACGGCCGGGAGCGAGTGATGTACAACTGGAACGCGAACCCGACGTCGAGTCTGACCGGCCTTCCGACCGTCGCGGGATGGGCGCACGAAGTCGGCTACCGCGGACCCGACGCCTACTACGCGCGCGTGGGCGACGTGGACGTCATGTACACGACCGACGACGCGGAGGTACGGGCGCGCCTCCTCCGGGAGTACGACGTCCGGTACATCTGGGTCGGTCCGAGCGAACGCGCCCGGTACGGCGACATCGAGTTCGACTCCGACGCCATCAGCGTCGCTCACCAGTCGGGGTCGGTGACGATATACGAGGTCGAACAGGAAGCGTTAGCGAACGAGTCGACGGCTGCCTGACTACGCGCCGCGCTTCGAGATAACCGTGAGTGCGTCGGCGTCAATCGCCTCCACGTCGAGGAAGTGCGGGACGAACTCGCGCTTCTCGAACGCTTCGCGTTCGTCTTCGGTGCCGACGGTACACCAGAGTTGGACGGTGTCGGGGCCGTGGTAGTCACCCTGTCGGTCGATGGAGAAGCAGACGACCTCCTCGCCGTCGAGTTCGATGACCGCGTCCCGCCGGATGCCGGGGTCGCCGCGGATGATGACTTTCTTCATGAGCGATTCTCACGCGCAAACGAACATAAAACTGTCTAAGACCCGCACACGGAGCGGAGCGAATCGGTCCGGCGACGACAGACTGCGAGTCGTCCGACGCGAAACGCCCGATGCGAACCGCTCCGTCGACGGGCGACGACGGCGTCCGCTCACCGCTTTCACGTGACGCTCGAATAAACGCCCAGAGAACGCCGCACGCAATATTTTTCAAACTTATGCAGATTGAATTTGTATCGTATAGACATTATTTAGGGCGGCTCTATGAATTATCAGGCATTCGCCTTATGCCTCCGAATCGTCGTGTATAGCTAATGGACGAGTCAGGCTACGACATCGGCTCGTGGGTCCACACCGCCACTCTGTGCGACCGCGTGAGCGCAGCGCTGGCGGTCGCAGGCGAGCCACGAGACGCGGAGTCCATCGCGAGTCTCGCGGACGGAACCGTCGAGGCGACGGAGTCCGCTCTCGGAGACCTCTGCCAAGAGGAGGTCGCGGTCCGGACGGACGACCTGTACGTCCACGTCGACCACGTCGCTAGCGTCCGCGACGGAGACGACTAGTCGTCACGAACCACCGTCGACGGACGTCCGCGGTCACCGCTCGGCCGAGCGGAGTCGGTGCACCGCACCCGTCCCGGGCGCGAACTGACTCGTCAGCGCGTAGAGTTCGCCCGCGTCGTCCCGCCCGAAGGCGAGTAGCGCCCCCTCGAACGCCTCCCCTTCGTCGGACGAGAGGCGGAGCGTCTCCATCGACCACATCTCGCCGTCGCGGTCGGCGGGCGTCGCGGCGAACAGCGACCCGACGACGTCGCCGAACACGTACGTCCCGTCCAACGCCGGGACGTCGTCGCCGCGGTAGCGGTAGCCTGCGATGACGGCGGACCCGAAGGACCGCCCGTCGCGGTGGTGCGGGTAACAGACGATGGGGTCGACGAGCGGTTCGCCGTCGGCCGTCGTGCGCGGACAGTACGGGTACGAGCGGTCGCCGCCCGTCAGTCTCGACAGCGCGTGCACCGACCGGCGGTTGCTGTAACAGCGCGTGCCCTCGCGCACGTTCCACCCGTAGTTGCCGCCGCGGCGCACGAGGTTTATCTCCTCGAACTGGTCCTGCCCGACGTCGCCGACGTACAGGTCGTCGCCGTCGAACGACATCCGGTACGGGTTGCGAAAGCCCCACGCGTACTGCTCGTCGAGGCCGTCTCGCCCCACGAGCGGATTGTCCGGCGGTATCGCGTACGGTTCCTCGTCGTCGCGTGCGTCGACGTCGATACGGAGGATGCTCCCCAGTAAGTTCTCCGTCACGTCCTGTCCGTTCCCGCCGCCGTTCAGCGCGTACCAGTCGGTGGCGTGCCCCCGCCCCTGGTCACCGTTCCCGTGCTTCCCGTCGCCCGTGGCGACGTAGAGGTAGCCGTCCGGGCCGAACGCGATAGCGCCCGCGTTGTGGTTTCGGCCCGGTTGCGGAATCTCCAGTATCGTCCGCTCCGAATCCGGGACCGTCCCCCGGTAGTCGGCCGTCGCCGTGAACTCGGACAGCACGAACGTGTGGTCGTAGTCGGCCGGCGTGCCGGGACGTCTCGGCGCGCTGTACCGAACGTAGAACCGTCGCGTGTCCGCGAACTCCGGATGCAGTTCGAACCCGATCAGCCCCTGCTCCCACGACGTCGACTCCATCAGTCGGTCGCGGACGTCGAGGAACGGTTCCTCCCGAGTCGCTCCCGCCTCGTGAAGGTAGACTCGCCCGGTCTTGTCGGCGACGTAGTACCCCGACGGAACCGGTGCCGTCGCGAAACCGATCGGCTGGTCGAACCCCTCCGCGACCGTCTCGGTCGCGACCACCGGTCCGGTCTCGATTCGACTCGTCTCCGGGCGGTGCGCTTCCCAGCGTGTCCTGCCGTTCAGGAGTCCGGCGAGACACACCGGTGCGGAGAGACCGGCCAGAAACGTTCTTCGTTTCATAGTGAGTGACAGCTCTACCGTATGTTCTGTCGTATCGACTGATAAATATCCCCCCGCTAACGGACCGTAACGGGTGCTTCAGGTGGGGATGAAACGGTCGATACGGGCGCGATTCGTCGTTGCGGCGTATCGCTCGGCCGCACGGGACCGAACCCGAACCGGTGAACTCGAATCGAGCGGCGTCGGGGCACGTCATACCCACACACGGCGGCGGAGAACGACGCCGCCGAACCAAACGGGTTTTAACGGGCGATATCGAAACACGCACAAGGTCGATATCTATGCAGATGCCACGCCGATTCAACACGTACTGCCCGAACTGCAACGGGCATCACGAACACGAAGTCGAAAAGGTCCGCAAAGGACGTCCGACGGGAATGAAGTGGAACGCCCGTCAGACCCGTCGCGGAAAAGCCGTCATCGGGAACGCCGGTAAGTTCTCGAAGGTGCCCGGTGGAGACAAGCCGACGAAGAAGACCCACCTGAAGTACATCTGCTCGGACTGTGGCAAGGCTCACATGCGTGAGGGCTGGCGCGCAGGCCGTCTGGAGTTCCAGGAGTAATCATGGCGGGTAACTTCTACCTCGTTCAGTGCACAGACTGCGACAACGAACAGGTCGTCTTCGGCAAGGCGTCGTCGGTCGTCAACTGCGCCGTCTGCGGGACGACGCTCGCCACGCCGACCGGCGGCGACGCCGAGATTCACGGCGACGTCGTAGAGACCGTCGAACGACGCTCGGCCGAGGCGTAAGCTCCCCTCTGGAGGTATTTACACATGAAGTACAGCGGTTGGCCCGACAGCGGTGAACTCGTCGTCGGCAAAGTCGACGAGATAACCGACTTCGGGGTCTTCGTCGACCTCGAAGAGTACGAAGACAAGCGCGGTCTCTGCCACATCAGCGAGGTCGCCAGCGGCTGGATCAAGAACGTCCGCGACCACGTCCGCGAGGGACAGACGGTCGTCGCCAAAGTGTTAGAGGTGGATACGGGGTCCCAGCAGATAGACCTCACCATCAAGGACGTCAACGAACACCAGCGCAAAGAGAAGATCCAGGAGTGGAAGAACGAGCAGAAGGCCGACAAGTGGATGAGCATCGCGTTCGGCGAGGACGTCTCCGACGACGAGTACGGAGCCGTCGCGAACGCGGTCCTCGCGGAGTACGAGACGCTCTACGACGGCTTCGAGCAGGCCGCAATCCACGGTACGGCCGCCCTCGAAGACGTCGACCTGGACGAAGACGAAGTCGAAGCCATCGTCCAGACGGCCAGACAGAACGTCTCGGTCCCGTACGTCAACGTCACGGGGTACGTCGACCTCCGGTGCCCGACCGGTGACGGCGTCGACCACATCAAAGACGCGCTGAAGGCCGCCGAAGGCGACGACGTGCCCGAGGAGATTCAGCTCGAAGTCACCTACGTCGGTGCGCCCGAGTACCGAATCAAGGTGCGCGCGCCGGACTACAAGACGGCCGAAGGCGCCCTCGAAGACGCCGCGGCGCGCGCCGAGGACGTCATCGAGGCGGCCGGCGGGACCGCGCAGTTCCACCGCGAACGCCACGAAGACGACGAGTAACGGCCGTGAAGTCCGACATCCGCGTCTGCGGCGAGTGGCGCGAGCGCCACGAGCGACCCGTCTACACGCTCTCTGAGGCCTGCCCCGACTGCGGCGCCGACGCCGTCAACAGCGCACCCGCGCGCTTCAACCCCGAAGACCCGTACGGGGAGTACCGACGCGCTCTTAAACGACGCGTCCGCGAGTAGGGGCATGGAAGACATCGAAGTGGAGACACTCGCAGACCCCGACCTTCGGGACCCCGTGCTGGTCGAGGGACTCCCGGGCGTCGGCCACGTCGGCAAACTCGCCGCCGAACACCTTCTCGAAGAGTTCGACAGCGAACCCGTCAGATACGTCTACGCCGACGAGTTCCCGCCACAGGTGACGATGAACGACGACAGCGTCGCGCAGTTGGCCCGCGCGGAGTTCCACGCGGTGGACGCGGGCGAACGCGACGTGCTCGTCCTCACCGGCGACCACCAGGCGCAGACGAACGCCGGGCACTACCACGTCACCGACGCCTTCCTCGACATCGCCGAGTCGTTCGGCGTCGAGGAGGGTTACGCGCTCGGGGGCGTCCCGACGGGCGAACTCGTGGACGAACCGAGCGTC
Source organism: Halogeometricum limi (assembly GCF_900115785.1). Lineage (GTDB taxonomy): Archaea > Halobacteriota > Halobacteria > Halobacteriales > Haloferacaceae > Halogeometricum > Halogeometricum limi. Next base: position 830,815 of record NZ_FOYS01000001.1, on the reverse strand, counting down.
CTCGGTGCCGTCACCGACGAAGCCGACGTCGAACGCCTCGAAGCGGCGGACGTCGAGTTCCGCGAGGACGAACCCGCGGGCGGCATCGTCGGCGTCAGCGGCCTCCTCTTGGGCCTCGGCGGCCGTCGCGGGTTCTCCGTCGCCTGTCTGATGGGCGAGACGAGCGGCTACCTCGTGGACCCCCAGAGCGCACAGGCCGTCCTCGAAGTGTTGCAAGAAGCCATCGGCTTCGAGGTGGGATTCGAGTCCCTCGAAGAACGCGCAGAAGAGATGAAGGAAGTCGTCGGCAAGATTCAGGAGATGCAGAACCAACAGCAGGGGATGAGCGACGACGACCTGCGGTACATCGGCTGAGCGTCGCCTGAATCCCCACCTCACCCCGTCTCGAACCGCTTCGCGAGTCGCAATCCGTCCGTCACCACGTCCGTCTCGACGGTGAGACGAACCGTCTCACCGTCGTAGTCCACGAGCGCCGCCCGTTCCAGTTTCGGCAGGTGGACGTGGACGAGGTGAAGTCTCAATTGTCCGTCTTCGTTCCCCAGTCGCTCGCTCTCCCCCACCTTCGTGACGAGCGTGTCGAGCGGTAACTCGGACGCCTCGTCGGAGGAAGTACAGAGAACGCGCAGAACGCGCCGCCGCGTCGCGTCGGCGAACGCACCGAATCGGTCGTCTATGCGGGCCATTCGTGTCACACGAAAGTCAATATACGGCCGAAGGTTATATATTATTACATTAGTCACAGCGGCCTGGTAGTATCAGGCTTCTAAAATGTCGTCGTCCGCGGCGGGGGGTATCGTCAGCGACCCGTCGAGACTGGTGACCGCGCGGCCGCCGACGCGGACGTCGGTGCCGACGCGGACGCGGACGCGTCCCGGCCGGTCGACGAAGTGACCCTGTTCGAACACCATCTCCTCGGGGAGGTCGCCCTCGAAGACGTCGACGTGCCGGAGGTACGCGCCGCAGGCACCGCTGGCAGTGCCGGTCACGGGGTCTTCGGGGATGCCGACGCCGGGGGCGAACATCCGTCCGTGGAGCGTCGACTCCGCGCCGAGTGCGTCGAAGGTGAACGCGTAGACGCCGGCAACGTCGTACTCGCGGGTGAGTTCCTCGACGGCGTCGAAGTCGGGGTCGGACGCGGAGAGATGTTCGAGGAAGTTCACGGGGACGACGAGGAACGGGAGTCCGGTGGAGGCGACGGCGGAGGGGACGTCCTCGCCGACGTCGCGAAGCGCCGCGGGGTCGATGCCGAGTGCCGACGCGACTCGGTCGTAGTCGAGGTCGACCGTCTCGACGGTCGGGTCGTCCTGCGTCATCCAGACGGTGCCGTCGGATTCCACCTCGACGTCGAGGACGCCGACGTTCGTCTCGACGGTGTGCGTCCCCGCGTCGATAGCGCCGTCGGCGAAGAGGTGCGCGTGGGCGGCGACGGTGGCGTGACCGCAGAGGTCGACCTCACAGGTCGGAGTGAAGAATCGAAGCCGCCTGTCCGCGCTACTCGACTGCTGGACGAACGCCGTCTCGCTGACGGCGAGTTCGCGGGCGACGGCTTGCATCTGCGATTCGGCGAGGTCACCGTCGGGAACGACACCGGCGGCGTTGCCCGAGAGCGGTTCCGTCGTGAACGCGTCGACGAGGAGCGTCCGGCGGGTCTGCATGGCCGAGTCCACGGACCTCGCGGGTATGAATCCCGGCGGTTCGGGCGTCTATCAGGGCGGTCGTGGTGGGTTCGGACGCGACGTGTCGGTTACTCGGTCGCTACCTGCGGGCGGGACGCCCCGCCCTCCATCACCTCGCGCATGTTCATGCACGAAGGGCAACCGAACACCTCGTCGTCGCTGTCGCCGAAGACGCGGACGAAGTCGCGCGTTACGAAGCCACCACAGTTGTTGCACGTGTACATTGGCAGTCACATCTTGTTGCACGTTACCATACAACACGGCATTATAAAAATATATGCGTGCTATGCGACAGCTCCACCCGACCAGTCGAGACTGTCTGTCGCGTTGATGGGTCCTCGTCGAAGACGGACACGTTAAAGGGGGCTACGCCCCGTTCACGAACTGGTGAACGAAGTCAATGGGCGACCTCCCCGACGAGTTTAACTGTACCATCACGAACTGGGAGTATATCTACGGGCTCTGCCGCGACGTCTCGGACCACGTGAAGGCGGCCGAGTTCGACCCCGACGTGGTCGTCGCACTCGCGCGCGGCGGGTGGTTCGCGGGTCGATGTATCTGCGACTTCCTCGGAATGGACGACCTGACGAGCCTCAAGATGGAGCACTACGTGGGGACGGCCCAGAAGTCGAACGAACCCGAAGTGCGCTACCCGATGCCGGAAGGCAGCGTCGAGGGCAAAGACGTGCTCATCATCGACGACATCGCGGACACCGGCGGTTCTATCGAACGCGCCCACGAGTACGTGACCGAACGCGGCGCGGGCGAGGTTCGGACCGCGACCCTCCAACTCCTCCAGACGAGCGAGTTCGAACCGGATTTCGTCGGCGAACGCCTCGAAGAGTGGGCGTGGGTCGTCTACCCGTGGAACTTCATCGAGGACATGATAGACCTCACGACGGGCGTGATGGAGAAAGCCGACGAGGAGACGTTCGACATGGAGGCCATCCGCCACTACCTCGCGGAGTTCCACGACGTGGACCGCATCGAGATGGAGATTGCCCAACCCGACCGGATGCCCGAAGTCGTCTCCGAGATGGAGCGGCGAGGCTACATCGAATCGGTCGACGAGGGGACCTGGCGTCTCGTCGAGAACGAAGGCGTCGGCGCGTAGCCCGTCCCCCGCACCGGTAAACCGCGCCGTCTCCGAAGGGCTTGAGACGGTCGCTCGTAATCCTCGAACGTGGCCTCAGTACTCTCTATCTTCGCGACCGCCATCCTGCCGATTCTCGCCGTCGGTGCCGCGGGCTTCGTCCTCGGACGGGTCAAAGACGTCCAGACCGACCCGCTGAACACCGTCGTCGTCTACGTCCTCGCGCCCGCACTCGTCTTTCACAGTCTCGCGACGACGACCATCGCCGAGTCGACGCTCCTGCAAGTCGTCGTCGCGGTGGTCGCCTACCACCTGGTGATGATTCTCCTCGCCGAGGGCGTCGGACGCGCCCTCGGCGAGACGGACCCGCTACTGAGCGCCGTCGTCCTCGTGTCGGCGTTCTCGAACTCGGGGAACTACGGCATCCCCGTCTCGAACTTCGCGTTCGGCCAGACCGGTCGGGCGACGGCCGTCCTCTTCCTGTCGGTTCAGGGCGTCCTCATCTACACGCTGGGCGTGTTCATCGCCTCGCGCGGCGGCGGCCGGGGCGGCCTCGACGGCGTGAAGCGCGTGTTCAAGATTCCGCTCGTCTACGCCGTCCTCGCGGCGCTTCTCGTCCGCTACTTCGGCGTCGCTCCGCCGACCGAATCGACGGCGATGGTGACGCTGAAACTCGTCGGCGACGCCTCGATTCCGCTGATGCTCCTCATGCTCGGCATCCAACTCTCTCAGACCGACGTGGGAGAGACGCTCCGAACCGTCGGCGTGGTGACGGCGCTGAAGATGGTCGTCGCACCCGTCGTCGGCGTCGGCGTCGTGACCGCCGTCGGCTTCTCGGACCCCACCGTCGCGAAGACCATCGTGTTGGAGACGGCGATGCCCGCGGCGGTCACCCCCCTCATCCTCGTCGCGGAGTTCTCTGAGGGCCAAGTCGCCGGCGTCTCACTGGCGGAGTTCGTCTCGACGGCGGTGTTCGTCACCACCCTCGTCAGCATCCCCCTCCTCACGGTGACCATCGCCGTCCTGGAGTCGGGGTTCCTGTTCTGAGACGGAACTCGCCACGTTTTACCTGCCGTCGCGTGAAGTGTCAAATATGACCATCGGATTCATCGGTGGCAGTGGAATCTACGAGGCCCTGCCGCTTCGAGACACGCGCACAGTCGACGTCGAGACGCCGTTCGGCGACCCCTCCGCCCCTCTCACGGTGGGCGAGTTCGGTGACACCGGCCGTGAAGTCGTCTTCGTCCCCCGCCACGGCCCGGACCACCAGCGGTCGCCGACGACGCTCCCCTACCGCGCGAACATCTACGCGCTGAAGGAGATGGGCGTCACGCACGTCCTCGCGTCGAACGCCGTCGGGAGCCTCCGCGAGGACCTGCCGCCGCAGACGCTCGTGATTCCCGACCAGATATACGACCGGACGAAGCGCCGCGACCTGACGTTCTTCGACGAGGGCGTCGTCGTCCACCAACCGTTCGCCGACCCCTACTGCGAGGAGTTGGTCGAGATTCTGACCGACGCCGCCGAGTCCGCGACGGACGCGAAAGTGGTTCGCGGCGGGACCTACGTCTGCATCGAAGGCCCCCAGTACTCCACGCGCGCCGAGAGCGAGTTCTACCGGGCGCAGGGATGGGACGTCGTCGGGATGACGACTATCCCTGAGGCGAAACTGGCCCGCGAGGCCGAGATGGCGTACGCGACGGTGACGGGCGTCACCGACTACGACGTCTGGAACGAAGACAGCGAAGTCACCCTCGAAGAGGTGCTGAAGAACGCCGCGAAGAACGAGACGGCCATCAAAGAGACGGTCCGTGCGGCCATCGAGGCCATCCCCGAAGACCACGAGTGCGACTGTCACACCTCGCTGGACGGGACCATCAACACCCCCGACGACGCCATCGACCCCCAGGTGAAGACGGACCTCGAACCCCTCATCGGCGAGTACGTCGACTGAGAGGCGACTGCGGACGCCACGCGTCCGCCCCGGTTCTGTTAGGCGAATCGAAACCTCTTTGCACTTGTTTAGGTTTGCCTAAAACAGATGAGAGACACACCGACTCGACGGACGTATCTGAAGCGGGCGAGCGCAGTCGCCGCCGCGGGACTCGTCGCCGGGTGTTCCGGCGACACCGACGCGTCCGCGGGCCAGTCGAGTTCGACCGATTCGACGGGCACGGAGACGACGACAGAGGCGGAGACGACGAACGAAACGGACACCGAAACGGACACGCAGGAGTCCTACACCGCGTCGATGCGACCGATGGGTGAGGTGACGTTCGACGCCGTTCCGGAGGACGTGTTCGCGGTGTTCCCCCAGTACGCCGATATGGCCGTCGCCCTCGGCCACGGCGACGCCCTGAACGCGGTGTACGTCCCCGAGATGTCGGGGACGACGATGAATCACTACTACGAGCGTCTGGACGGCGTCTCCTTCGACTGGGAGGGCCTCGTCGACCCGCTTGCGGACGGACTAGGAAAGGAGATGCTCTTCGAACTCGACAGCGACGTCCACCTCGCAGACCCCGCGTGGGTGTCGACGCAGGAAGGGTGGGACGCCGCCGACGCGGACGAACTCGGCGCACAGGTCGCCCCGTGGTTCGGCAACTTCTACAGCGGAACGAACGGGTCGCCGCCCGAGGGCTACCGCGACGGCTACGACTACTACACGCTGTGGGACATGTTCGGGCACGTCGCCGACGTGTTCCGAGAGCGAGAACGGTACGAGGCACTGCGCGCGGTCCACGAGGACCTCGTCTCGACTATCCGGTCGAACCTCCCGCCGAAGGAAGACCGGCCGACGGCCGTTCGCGCAACCTACTCCGCGGGGAACGAGACGTTCTGGACGTACCACCTGAACGAACCGGGGTACTGGCTGGCCGACACCCGACCGCTGGGTGCGACGGACGCGTTCGCAGACCAGAACTGGAGCGGTCTGTGGGGTACCGTCGACTTCGAGGCCCTGGCAGAAGCGGACCCGGACGTCATCCTCCACCTCTGGGGGATGACGCCGAACTACAGCATGGAAGAGACGATGTCCGCGCTGAGAGACCACCCCGTCGGGAGCCAACTGACGGCCGTCGAGGAGGGACGCGTCTACCCCGCCGGGATGCGCTATCAGGGACCTATCATGAACCTGTTCCAGTTAGAGATGGGCGCAAAGCAACTCTATCCGGAGCAGTTCGGCGAGTGGCCGGAGTACACCGACGGCGAACCGTACCCCGAGATTCCCGAAGAGGAACGGTTGTTCTCGCGGGCGGACGTCGCCGGCGCGGTGAACGGCGACCTGTAACGGCCCTTCGCCCGATTCAGTCCGCTATCGCTTCGACCGCCTCTTCTCCGTCCTCGTCCGACTCGCCCGCCGCGTCGTCGTCCGACTCGCCGTCCGCCTCCGATTCCGCCTCCACCTGTGCGGGGTCCTGTACCCACAGGTCGCCGAACAGGTCGTCCTGTTGGAGACGGACGGTGCTTCGGTGCGAGAGAAACAGGAGCGCGAGGTACGTCGTCACCGGCGTCGCCGCCGTCGAGCGAATCTCCGCGTACAGCACCTCCTTGCGGCCGTTCTCGTACTGCTCGCGGAGCACCGCCTCCACGTCGTCGATGGTCGACTCGATGTCTTCTGTGTGGGCCGTCCCCGTCACGTCCGCGGCGGTGGGTTCGTCGTCCGCGCGGAAGTCGTCGGCCGTCCGGTAGTCGAGCGTCTGCGTCCCGCGGCGATACCCGCGCGGCGAATCGGAGGTGTCGTACTGCCGACGGCGCTTCCACCACGACTCGCGTTCGGCCTCGCGGAGTTCCCGGACGAGTTCGTCCAGCGTCTCGGGCGAGCCGCGGGCCTGCTTTCGCTCCAGACGGCGGTCCATCTCGGCTTCGAGAGCGTCCACCGGGTCGAATCCGGGCGCGCCGCCCTCGTCGCCGCCGGCCATCTCGCCGCCGCCTTCGAGCGCCATCTCCCACGGTTCGAGTTCCGGGTCCTCCTCCTCTGCGTCCGGTTCCAACAGGGCGTCGGACTTCATCCGCAGGAGGACCGACGCGTAGAACAGGGCGCGCCCGGACGTCCGCAGGTCCGTCGCGTCGAGACGGTCGAGGAACGCGTCGGTCACGTCCACGACGTCGATGTCCCACGGGTCTATCTCGCCCTCTTCGGCGAGTTGGACGAGGAGTTCGACGGGTTCGACTTCGTCGTCGTCGCTCGGGGCGTCGACGCCGTCGGGAATGACCGCCTCGCGGGCGGTCACGTCCTCAGTCATCCGCCGGCACCTCCTCGTCGGCGTCGCTCTCGTCTCCGAGTTGGATGCCGGTCACGGCGCTGACGTTGTCGCCCTGCATCGTGACGCCGATGACGCGTTCGGACCGCTCTAAGAGGGCCGAGCGATGCGAGACGACGACGAACTGCGCGCGGCCCGCCAAGTCGTCGACCATCTCGCCGACGCGTTCGGCGTTGGCGGCGTCGAGGAAGGCGTCCACCTCGTCCAGCGCGTAGAACGGCGCGGGGTTGTGTCGCTGGATGGCGAACACGAACGCCAGCGCCGTGAGCGACTTCTCCCCGCCGGACATCGCGTCGAGTCGCTGGATGGGTTTGTCGCCCGGTTGCGCCTTCATCGTCAACCCCTCCTCGAACGGGTCCTCGGGGTTCTCTAAGTGCAGGTCGCCCGTCCCGTCGGAGAGTCGCTCGAAGATGTCGGTGAAGTTGTCGTTGATGGCGTCGAACGCCGCCATGAACGTCTCCTTCTTCTGCGCTTCGAACTGGTCGATTCGCTCCTCGATACCGTCTCGCTCTTCGACGAGGACGTCGCGGCGTTCCTGCATCTCCTCGACGTCGGCCTGCACCTCGTCGTACTCGTCGATGGCGAGCATGTTGACGGGTTCGAGCGCTTCCATCTTGCCCGTCAGTCGCTGGATGTTCTCTTGGACCTCGTCGTGGTCCGGAATCGCCTCGGGGTCGTAGTCGCCGACTTCCGACTCCAGTTCGTCTATCTCCCACGCGAGGCGTTCGGCGCTCTCTCTGAGGCTCTCGGCCTGCGACGCCACCCGGTCCACCTCGTCGCGTTGCTCGTCGCGTTCGGCCTTCGCCTCGCGCACGTCTTCGCGGAGTTCCTCGCGTTCGGCTTTCAGTTCCGTCAGTTCCGCTTCGAGGTCGGAGACGGCCTCGCGTTTCTCGTCGAGGACCGCCTCTTTCTCCTCGATTTTCTCCTCTTTCTCGCGGATGGTGTCGCGGGCGTCCGCCTTCCGCTCTTGGGCGGTTTCGACCGTCTCGTTCAGGTCCTCGATGGCCTCCTCGGCGTACTGTTTCTCCAGTTGCCGTTCGTTGAGGCGGCCGTCGAGTTCGTCCATCCGGTCTTCCTTCTCGTCGATGGTCGCGCGAATCTCGTCGGCCTTCGCCGTCAGTTCGGGAATCTCGGAGTCGGCCAACTCCGCCTCCAACTCGTCGATGTCGGACTGCACCGCGTCGATATCGGCGTCGACGGACTCGATGTCCGCATCCAGCGACTGCATCTCGTCGTCCACGTCGCCGCGCTTCTCGCGGAGTTCGTCGATACGAGCTTCGAGTCGCTCGATTTCGTCTTCGGCCTCCGCCACGTCGGCCTCGGCGCGTTCGATGTCGCCCTCGACAGACCGAACGCGGTCGGCGGCGTCCGACGCCTTCTCGCGGGCGTCGTCGAGCGTGGACTCTATCTCGCGAATCTCGTCTTGAATCTCGCGGCGGTCGTCCTCCAGCGAGGAGATTTCGACGGCGAGGCGTTCGAGGCGGCCCGACCCGGACTTCGAGAACGAGTAGCGAGACCCGCCGCCCGACCCGCCGGTCATCGCTCCGGAGCGTTCGACCAAGTCGCCGTCGAGCGTCACCATCCGGTAGTCGCCCATCAACGACCGAGCGGTCTCCATGTCCTCGACGACGAGCGTCGACCCGAGAACGTACGAGAAGATGGGTTCGTACCGGGAGTCGTACTCCACGATGTTGCGCGCGAAGTCGACGACGCCGGGGTCGTTCGGTTTCCGCGGCAGGCCCCGGTCGTCCATCTTCGTGATGGGTAGGAACGTCGCTCGGCCCGCGTTTCGAGACTTCAGGTAGTCGATACAGGACGACCCGACGCCGTCGTCGTCGACGACGACGTGCGCGAGACGCCCGCCGGCGGCCGTCTCACAGGCGGTGGCGTACTCGCCGGGGACGGACCCGAGGTCACCGACGGTGCCGTGGACGCCGGACAGTCCGGCGTTGAGGATGGTCGTGACCGCGCGCGGCCACGAACTGTCCCCGTCTTTCCCGGCGCGCGCTTCGAGTTCGGCGTACTCGGACTGCTTGGCCCGCAGGTCGTCTTCGACCTCCGAGAGGTCGTCTTTGCGGTCCGAGCGGTCCTCGCGGAGGCCCTCGATGACACCGTCTATCTTCCGTTTGTTCTTCTCTGCCTTGTCGAGTTCCGAGTGGAGGTCCGACAGTTTCGCCTTCAGGTCCGGAATCTCCTCTCGAACCTCCGCCACCTTCGACTGCGTCTCCGAAATCTCGGTAGAGCGGCGACGCGTGTCGTCCAAGAGGCGGTCTTTCTCGCGTTGGAGGTCGTTCTTCTCGGTCTTCAGTTCTTCCAACTCGCTTTTCTTCGCGGCGAGTTCGTCTTTGAGTTCGTCGAACTCCGTGTCGACGCTCGCTATCTCGGCTTCGACTTCGGCGAGTTCGGTCTGCTCAGACTGTATCTCGGATTTGACCGACGCTTTCTCCACTTTGACCGCGCGGATGTCGTCTTCGACGTCGTCTATCTTCTCCTGCTTGCGGTCGAGTTCGACGAACGCCTTTCGACGTTCGGTCTCGGCCTCGTCGATTCGGTCTTCGGCCGCCTCGATGGCGTTCTCCAGTCGGTCGATTTCGCCTTTGACCGACTCTATCTCCGATTTGATGCGGAGTTGCTCGTCTTCGCCCTTCCGCTCTATCTCCTTCGAGAGCTCCTCCAGTTCGGCGTCGAGACGGGAGACTCTCCCCTGCCGCCTGTCGAGTTCCTCGCGGAGCGATTCGAGTTTCGTCTCCTTCTTCTCGGCTCTCGCCTCGGTCTTCTCTCTGTCGGCGCGTTTCTCTTCGAGTTCGGCCGCCTTCAGGAAGCCCTCGTACTCCTCTTTCTCTTCGCGGAGCGACTGGTACTTCAGCGCCGTCTCGCGTTCGTCTTCGAGTTGGTCGAGGCGGGCCTGCTTCTCCTCGATTCTGAGGTCGGCCTCGTCGATGCGTTCCTCGACGGCGTCGAGTTCGCCGAAGGCGTCCTCCTTCTTCGCGTCGAACTCCGCGACGCCGGCTATCTCGTCGATGATGCCCCGTCGCTGGTAGGGCGTCATGTTGATTATCTCGGTCACGTCGCCCTGCATGACGACGTTGTAGCCCTCGGGAGTGATACCGGCCTGCGCGAGGAGGTCCTGGATGTCCGAGAGGTTGCAGGAGCGACCGTTCAGGTAGTAGTACGAGTAGTAGTTGTCGTCGGTCTCTTTCACGCGGCGCTTGACGCGTATCTCGGAGACGTCGCCGACGTTGTCGCTGCCGGCGGCGTTGACAACCTGCGAGCGGTCCAGTTTGCCGTCGGAGTTGTCGAGGACGACGGTGACGCTGGCCTCTTTGGTGCCGCCGGTCCCGCCCCCGGACTCGTCGGCGTGGCCGGGGTTGTAGATGAGGTCCGTCAGTTTCTCCGCTCGGATACCTCGCGTGCGCGCGAGACCGAGCGCGAACAACACGCCGTCGATGATGTTCGACTTTCCGGACCCGTTGGGGCCGGTGACCACCGTGAAGTCCTCGTAGAACGGAATTCGGGTTTTGCGCCCGAAGCTCTTGAAACCGTCAAGGACGAGCTCTTTGATGTGCATGGGTTGCTCGTGAGGGACAGAGCCACCCAGTTACGCGACGATGATATCGCTGTCGTCTTCGGCTGACTCCGTCTCGTCTTCCTCCTGGGACTCGTCGGACTTGACTGCATCGTCCGTCGATTCCTCGGACGGCTCCGGCTCTGCGGCGGGAGCCTCGGCGGAGTCGGCGTCGATGAAGCTGGCGTCGTCGGAGGGTTGCTCAGAGGTGGCACCCCGAGACTGCGCCTGCGCCGGCGACTCGCGGAGCGCGGGGTTCTCGGGTTCGTCCGCCTCGTCGGCGTCGGCGTCGGTGTCGGCGGTCGTGTCGGGCTGTGCGTCTGGTTCGGGGTCGGGGTCAGGGGAGGCGTGTCCCACGGGGCGGGAGCCTGCGGCGAGGTCGACTTCGACCTGGTCTTCGAGCAGTCGAACGCGCTCTTTCGTCTCGACCAGTTCTTCCGTCAGGCCGTTGACCGCAGCCTGCAGTTCCGCGACTTTTGATTCGAGTTCCTCCACCCGGTTACTCATGCGTGTACACCCCGTCCGCGCCCACATAAACGTACGTCAGACATACAGACGTAATATGACAGAAATGGGTCATGAACGGCGGGCCGACGGCGAGGCGGTGGCCGACCCGACAGCGAGGTGGCGGCCGGCCCGCCGGCGACTCAGCGGAGTTCTCGGTCGAGAAAGCCCGCAGACCACTCCAGCACCCAGTCGAACTGTTCGCGGAGGACGTCGTGGCCGACGCCGTCGGCGACGACGCACTCGGCGTCGACGCCCGCCGCCTCCAGACCGTCGTAGAACAACTCGGAGGCCATCGCTGGGAGCACGTCGTCGTCGCCGCCGTGCAGGAGCAGCGTCGGCGGGCCGCCGCCGTCGAGATGCGAGGAGGGTGAGGCCAGTTCGTACTTCTCCGGCACGTCGCTCCGAGACCCGCCCAACAGCGCGGCGAGTTCGGCGCGTTCGGGCGTGTGCTCGAAGTTGTACAGGCCGCCGACGCCGACGGCGGCGACGACGGCGTCGGAGGCGTCCGCGACGGCCGCCGAGACGTTCGCCGGGTCGGGCGCGAACCGCGGTTCGTCGGGGGAAAGCGCCGCGAGGACGGCGAGGTGCGCCCCCGTCGACGTGCCGAACGTGGCGAGTCGGTCGGGGTCGGTGGCGGTCCGCGCGGCGTTCGCGCGACACCACCGAATCGCGGCCTTCACGTCGCGAATCTGCGCCGGAAACGTCGCCTCGCCGCTCCCGCGGAAGTCGGGGACGGCGCAGGCGAACCCCCGCTCTGCGAGTGAGAGAGCCACCTCGGTCAGGTCGGATTTGTCGCCCGCGTGCCAGCCGCCGCCGTGCAGGAGGACGACGAGGGGAGGACGCGAGGCGTCGAAAGACTCGCCCGCGGGCCGGTACAGGTCCAGCGACAGCGTTCGCTCGGGTGGGGCGGCGAACGCGGCGTCCCGGACGACTTCGACGGGCGGAGAACCGAACGAGTCGCGCATCTGTCCGCGCGTCATTCTCCGAGATAGAATAGTTTGCGCTTGTCTCGCCGACGCCGTCCGAGACGCGACGACTCGCCAATCCCGTTAGTCTTTAGCCGCCCGCCGCCAAATCGCGCTCAATGACCGCGAAGGCGCTCTCTCAACGCGACCTCGCCACCGTCATCGGGCTGGAGGTTCACGTCCAGCTCGAAACGGACACCAAGATATTCTGTGGGTGTTCGACCGACGCGGCCGAGGACGAAGAACCGAACACGCGGACGTGCCCCGTCTGCCTCGGACTGCCGGGCGCGCTGCCCGTCCTGAACGAAGGTGCCGTCGAAGCCGCCGTCAAGGTCGGCAAGGCGCTGAACGCCACCGTCGCCGAGCACACCCGCTTTCACCGGAAGAACTACTACTACCCCGACCTGCCGAAGAACTTCCAGATAACGCAGTACGACGCCCCCATCTGCGCGGAGGGGACGCTGGAAGTCTCCGTCGAGGGCGAACGCCGCGACATCGGCATCGAACGCGCCCACCTCGAAGAGGACCCGGGCAGCCTCCAGCACAAGGGCGGCAGCATCGACACGGCCGACTACACGCTCGTCAACTACAACCGCGCGGGGACGCCGCTGATGGAGATTGTTACGAAGCCGGACTTCCGCAGTCCGCAGGAGACGCGGGCGTTCCTCGCGAAGTTAGAGGAGGTGCTGGAGTATCTCGGCATCTTCGACGCGACGCGCGACGGGTCGCTCCGCATCGACGCGAACATCTCGATGGTGCCCGCCGAGAACGTCGGCGACGACGGCGCTATCTCGGACGAGACGCTCGCGGAAGCGAACCGCACCGAGGTGAAGAACATCTCCAGTCACAAGGGCGCGGAGAAGGCCCTCGCCTACGAGGTGACGCGGCAGAAGAACGCCATCTCGCGCGGCCGCGCGGTCGAACAGGAGACGCGTCACTGGGACGAATCTCGCGGTATCACCGTCTCCATGCGCTCGAAAGAAGAGGAGAAAGACTACCGCTACTTCCGCGAGGCCGACCTGCCACCCCTCGAAGTCGCCGACTGGAAGGAGAAGATAGCCATCCCGGAACTCCCCGACGCCCGCCGCGAACGCTTCCGGGAGGAGTACGGTCTGGACGCCGAGTCCGCCTCGAAACTCACCTCGACGAAGGAAGTCGCGGACTTCTACGAGGACGTCGCAGAGCAGTTCGACCCCGACCTGGCGGCGACGTGGGTGGCCGACAACTTGCTCGGCGAACTCAACTACCGCGACATGCAGATTACGGACGTCTCGCACCGACTCGACGAGTTCACCCGCCTCGTCGAACTCGTCGCCGAAGGGTCGATTACGACGAAGAACGCCGAGGAAGTCGTCCTCCGCGGGATGCTGGACGACGGCGACGCCCCGGACGACATCGTCGACCGCGAGGGTCTCGGCGCGGCCGACGACGACGAAGTCGTCACCGCCGTCGCGGAGGCCATCGAGGAGAACCCCGACGCCGTCGAGGACTACCACGCCGGCGAGGGCGGCGCGGTGAACTTCCTCGTCGGTCAGGTGATGCAGAAGACGGGCGGAAGCGCCGACCCGGGCGACGTGAACCAGATGCTCCGCGAGAAGTTAGACGAGTAAGCGGTTCGCTCCTCGCCGTCTTGGTCCCGCGCGGCGTCACCGAGTTACGGCGAGAGCGAGGTGACGTACGCACCGGGCGCTCCCTGTCGGAACGCCTACGCGTGGACGGTCCGCCCGTGAGACGGGCGGGAGACGGACCCGGCGGGACGGACGCTACTCAGACGTCCGCGTGGACGTACTGTTCGAAGGCGACGAACGCCGTCGAACCGCAGGCCGCACACTCCGACGGCGCCTCGAAGTGTCGCGTGTCGTCGTCGTCGCGGACGACGGTTCCCGCGTAGACCGCGTGGCAGCGTTCGCAGACGTAGCGGTCCGGAAGGTCTGGTGAGTGAGACACGGCAGAGAACACGTCGGACGGAACCTTGTCGATTTTGCAGGGTCGAGGCGACAGTCGGTCGAGCGTGGTCGTCGTCAGTCCGTCGTGCCGGTCGCAGTCGTCTCGTCGGAGCCACGCCGTCCCTCGTCGGCGGCGTCGTCGACGACGGCGGTGCGCCAGTCGCCGCGGAGGAACCACAGACACCCGAGTGCGAACGTGACGACGCCCGAGAGCGACAGCGCCCACCAGAGGCCGACGACGCCCCACGAGAGCGCGTAGGCGAGGACGAACGCCGCCGGGAAACGGACGACCCACCGAGAGACGAGCGACAACGCCATCGAGACGCGGGTCTGCCCCGCGCCGCGGAACGCGCCCTGAATCACCATCAGTCCGCCCAAGAACGCCCAGAACGGCGCGATTATCGTGAGCATCTCGACGCCTGCGGCGACGACGGCGGCGTCGCCGATGAACACGCGCATGAAGACGGCGGGGAACGCCCAGACGACGGCCCCCGCGAGGCCGAGTATCCCCATCGTCCCGGCCGTCGCCTTCCACGTCACCTCCGCGGCCCTGTCGGGCGTCTCCGCGCCGAGATTCTGGCCGACGCCCGTCGCCGCCGCCTGCCCGACGGCCCCCGAGACGGTCCACGAGACGGACATGAGTCGGAGTCCGATGCCGTACGCCGCGGTGGCCACCGCGCCGAATCGAGCGACGAGGGCCGCGAGGGCGACGGCCGCGAAACTGCGCGCGAGGCCGTCCAGCGTGGCGGGATAGCCCACGTCGACGAGTTTCCGGAGCAAGACCGGGTCCGGCCGAAGGTCGGCGAGTCTGAGGCGCGCGCCCCACCCGCCGTGCAGGAGGATGGCGAGTCCGGCGGCGGCGGCGACGATTCGCGCGACCAGCGTCGCGACGGCGGCGCCGCGCGTCCCCATCGCCGAGAACGGACCGTAGCCGAGGATGAAGAGCGGGTCCAAGACGACGTTGAGACCCGCGCTGACGACGACCAGCCACATCGCCGTCCGAGTGTCGCCCGCGCCGCGGAGCACGGCGCGGAAGGCGAAGAAGACGAACGTGAACGGGAGCGTCACGAAGAGGACTTCGGCGTACGCGAGCGCCTCGGTGTAGACGCGGCCCTCCGCGCCGATGAGTGCGAGGAGGGGACGCCTGCCGAGGTAGCCGACGAAGCCGAGGAGGACGCCGACGGCGACGGCGAGGAGGAGCGTCTGACCGACGACTCGCTCTGCGGCCCGGTCGTCGCCCGCGCCGACGTGTCGGGAGACGAGTGCGACTGCCGCCGCGGTGACGCCCATCGCGACGGAGACGAACATCCACGCCGTCGGGAACATGAGCGAGACGGCGGCGACGGCTTCGGGGCCGACGCGGCCCACCCAGAACATATCCGCGAGGTTGTAGAACGTCTGGAGGAGGTTGCCGGCGACGAGAGGCCACGAGAGCGAGACGAGTTTGGGCGTCACTGCGCCCTCGGTCATATCGATTCGGCTCTCGCGGTCCGACACGGAGTTGTCGAGAAGGAGAGCGCTCGCCTATCTGTTCGGGTTGGCCACGGCGTTGCCGCTACCGGTCCCCGCGCGCGACTGAAGCGGCCGACGCCTCGAACGTCGGGGAATTGTCCCCGGTGTCCGAGCGGTCACGAGAGCGGTCGAGTCCGGCCGAATCGACGGCGATACCGGCAGTCGTCACGGACGCCGCCGTCCCGCCGAGGTACTTCTGTCTGAGGTAGCTTTCGACCTGCTTTCGCTCGGTGTCGCTGAGAGCGCGGTTGTAGACGACGACGGCGGCGACGTCCATGTCGAGGTACGGTCCGGGGGAGAGTTCGGCCCCGAGGACGAGGCTGTTACCCGTCGTCGCGTACGTGTGCGACCCCGTCCCTATCTGCCGTCCGTTCTTGAAGTGCGTGTACGTTCCCGACCGGAGCGTCGCGCTCTGGACGAGCCACCCCGCGCCGGTGCCGCCGGCGGCCGACGAGAAGTCGTTACCGGAGCACCAACCCTGCAGAGCCAGCTTCCCGCTCTTGTCCACGACGGTCCCGAACGCGCGGTTACACGAGGCGGAACCGTAGGCGAAGCCACCGAAGCCGGGACTGTCGTATCTCCCGACCATGACGACCGTTCGGTCCGTGTTGCCCGTGGGGAACGCGGTCAGACTCGTCCGCTGGAGGAGGTCACCGTTCCCGTCGAAGGCGACGACGTTCTGCCCCGAGGGACTCTTCGCGAGCGTCGGGTCGCCGCCCGCAGTGAGTGCGTTGCCGCGGCCGGAGGTGTCGGCCCACCCGGTCACGATGCCGCCGCTTCGAGTCGTAATCCCGTCCGACTCTAACCTGAGTGCGAGGCCGTTCGTCGGAATGGCTCCCGTCGAACCGCCGGTGCACGACCCCGCGGTGGCGTACGTCGCGGTGAGCGTTGTCGCCGACGTGGGTACCGTCACCGTGTGGGCGCGCGCGCCGCCGTCGGACCACCGCTGGAACTGGTACTGCGTCCCGGCGACGCACTGCGTCGCGGGCGCCTCGACGGCGTGTCTGAACCCGACCAGCGTGTCGTAGACCAGCGGCGTCGTCCGGGGAGCGCTATCGAGGTTCACCGTCAACCCCGCCGGTTGGGTTCTGAGCGTCAGGTCGACTTTCTCGGGAGCGACGGTCACCGTCTCCGTGTCGGTGAGTCCGTCCGAGTCCCGCGCCGTCAGCGAGATTCGGTACGCCGTCGACCCGTGGTAGTCGTGGCCCGTCGTCGGGACCTGGAAACTCGCCGACCCGCCGACCGCGTCGGTGATGACCGGGTGGGTGTGGTCCGAGTGAACGAACTCGACGTTCCACGTGAGCGCATTTCCGCTCAACGTCCCGTCTTCGGGGTCGGTGCCGGTCCCGCGGAGCGAAATCGTCTGGCCCGCGCGGAACGTCGTTCCGCCGGCGGGAGCGGTGATTCGCGCGTCGGGCCCGGAACCGACCGAGACGACGACGGGTCCGGAGTCGACGGTGGTCGTCCCGTCGGAGACGCGTAAGTAGGCGGTGTATCGGCCCTTCTTCTGGTAGGTGTGCGAGACCGACGCGCCCGACGCACTGGTGCCGTCACCGAACACCCATCGGTAGGTGAGTCTATCACCGTTCGGGTCGGTCGCCGACCCGGCGAACTGAACCGTCAGCGGCGCGGGACCGGAGGTGGGTTGGCCGGTGGCCCGCGTTATCGTCGGCGCTTCGCTTCCGGCGGACTGGTAGACGAACCGAGATACCCGCCCCTGGCTGATGCTCACCCAGTAGAGGCCGCCTTCGGGTCCCTGAGAGAGGTCGACGATGCTTTCGGTGCCCGTCGAGAACGAGTAACTCCCGGTGACCTTCCCGTTACTGTCGAACTTGAGATATCGAATCCAGTCGCGCGCGTAGTCGCCGTAGAAGTACGCCCCCTGATACGCGCTCGGGAACTGCGCGCCGCGGTAGACGAAGCCGCCGGTTATCGCGGCTTCACCGCCCGCGTGTGGGTACGAGAACACGGGGTTCGTCGTCCCCGCCCGCGAGCATGGCCCCTCGCAGTAGGGCCACCCGTAGTTCGCCCCCTTCTTACCCACGTTGACTTCCTCTTGGGCGACTCTGTCGTCGTTACCGCCCACGTCACCGATGTAGAACCGGCCGGTCTGTCGGTCCCACGACGCGCGGAAGGGGTTCCGGAGCCCGTACGCCCAGATAGTGTCGAGCGTGGACGCTTTCCCGTCCCCCGCGAACGGGTTGTCCGTCGGGACGGTGCCGTCCTTGTTGACGCGGATGATCTTTCCACCGGACTGCGAGAGGTCCTGCGACTGCGTGGGGTCGAACTCCTCACCCGTCGTCAAGTAGAGTTTCCCGTCCGGTCCGAACCCCATCCCGCCGCCGAAGTGACAGCAGTTCTTCGGGTCGGCGTTGTCCTGCCAGACGACCCGTTCGGAGCCGACCGCTCCGCGACTCGACAGTCCACCCTGGTTCTCTTGATGCGTAAAGCGCGACACCCGGGCGCGGTGCGGGTTCGACGCGCGGACGTAGTACAGGTAGACGTACTTGTTCTGCGCGAAGTTCGGGTCGAGCGCGATGCTCTCTAACCCGCGTTCGCGCGCGGTGTCGACGTTCGGCAGTTGCATGTACGTCTGGTACTGTCCGTTGGAGGGGTTGCCGACGACGACGCGTCCAGTCTTGGTGATGACGAGAGCTCTCCCGTCGGGGAGGAACGCCACGTCCATCGGCTGTGAGAGCCCCGAGAACACCGTCTCTTGCCGGAACGACCCGGCCGCCTGCGGTTCGATCTGTGCCAGTTGGCGCGTCAGGTTCGTGACGGCGGAACGGTCGTCCCGCGGTCGGTCCGAAGAGAGCGACGGCGTCTCGTCTGCTTCGAGCGGAGAGGCGCCGCCGGTGGGCATTCCCGTCGCCCCGACGGTCGCACTCGCCGTCGAGACGAGCACGAGAACCGAGAGGAGGACTGCCAACGTCGTTCGGTGAGACGGAGTTCTTGTCATATTTCGACCAACAGTGAACTGGCGCGCGGGACGCTCAAATACGTATTCGGGGACGTCCAAGAATGTCGTGCATTTGATATTGTCGGGCGTCGTCGAATGTCCTCGGCCGGACACCGGTCCATCGGTCGGGTGAGCCGGAGGGTGAAAACGGACCGTTTCGCAGACCGCTCGGTGGTGAGCCGCGAGCCGGACCGCGAAAAGTTTAGGCCGCACCCTCGCATATCGCCGCTCAATGAGCAACGGCCCGGAACTCATCATCACGGAGAAGGACAACGCCGCTCGGCGTATCGCGGACATCTTGAGCGGCGAGTCCGCGGAGGCCGAGCGTGTCAACGGTGTCAACGTCTACAAGTGGGGTGGAAAACGCTGCATCGGGCTGTCCGGTCACGTCGTCGGCGTCGACTTCCCGCCGGAGTACAACGACTGGCGCGACGTCGAACCGGTCGAACTCATCGACGCGCCCGTCGCCAAACACCCGACGCAGGAGAACATCGTCGCCGCACTGCGACGACTCGCCCGCCGCGCCCGCCGCGTCGTCATCGCGACGGACTACGACCGCGAGGGCGAACTCATCGGCAAGGAGGCGTACGAACTCGTCCGCGAGGTGAACGAGGACGTCCCCGTCGACCGGGTTCGCTTCTCCTCTATCACCCAGCGCGAAGTGACGGAGGCGTTCGAGAACCCCGACGAACTCGACTTCGACCTCGCCGCCGCGGGCGAGGCCAGACAGATAATCGACCTCGTGTGGGGGGCGGCGCTGACGCGGTTCCTCTCGCTCTCTGCCAGACAACTCGGTGACGACTTCATCTCGGTCGGCCGGGTGCAGGGGCCGACGCTGAAACTCATCGTCGACCGCGAACGCGAGATTGACGCGTTCGACCCCGAGGACTACTGGGAACTGTTCGCCGACCTAGAGAAGGATTCGGAGTCGTTCGAGGCGCAGTACTTCTACCTCGACGAGGACGGCAACGAGGCCGAACGCGTCTGGGACGGCGACGACGCGGAGACGGCGTACGAGACGCTCCGCGAGGCGGAGACGGCGACGGTCGACTCCGTCCGCCGTCGCACCCGGACGGACGACCCGCCGGCCCCGTTCAACACCACCCAGTTCATCCGCGCGGTCAGTTCCATCGGCTACTCCGCGCAACGGGCGATGAGCATGGCAGAAGACCTCTACACGGCGGGCTACATCACCTACCCGCGGACGGACAACACCGTCTACCCGGAGGACTTAGACCCCCGCGAACTCCTCGGCGAGTTCACCGCCAACCGGACGTTCGGCGAGGACGCCGAGCATCTCCTCGAACAGGAGGAGATAGAGCCCACCGCCGGCGACAACGAGACGACCGACCACCCGCCCATCCACCCGACGGGCGAACTCCCCTCGCGCGCTGACCTGACGGAAGACGAGTGGGAGGTGTACGAACTCGTCGTCCGACGGTTCTTCGCCACCGTCGCGGAGTCCGCCGAGTGGGAGCACCTGCGCGTCGTCGCCGACGCGAACGGCCTGTCGCTGAAGGCGAACGGCAAACGTCTCGTGAAAGCGGGCTACCACGACGTGTATCCGTACTTCAACTCCTCGGAGTCGTTCGTCCCCGACGTGGACGAGGGCGAGGAACTCGTCGTCACGGAGACGAGCATCGACGCCAAACAGACCCAACCGCCCCGTCGCTACGGCCAGTCGCGCCTCATCGAGACGATGGAGCAGATGGGCATCGGAACGAAGGCGACGCGCCACGACGTCATCCAGAAACTGTACGACCGCAACTACATCGAGAGCGACCCGCCGCGCCCGACGCGCCTCGCCCGCGCCGTCGTCGAAGCCTCCGAGGAGTTCGCCGAACTCATCGTGTCCGAGGAGATGACGGCGCAGTTGGAGGCGGACATGCAGGCCATCGCCCGCGGCGAGGCCACCCTCGACGACGTGACAGAAGAGTCCAGAGAGATTCTCGAAGACGTGTTCGAGGGGCTGATGGAGTCCGGCGACGAGGTGGGCAAACACCTCCAGAAGTCGCTGAAGGCCGACAAGACGGTCGGTTCCTGTCCGGAATCGGACCACGACCTGGTGATCAGAAAGAGTCGACGCGGGTCGTACTTCATCGGCTGTGACGGCTACCCCGACTGCACGTACACCCTCCCGCTTCCCTCGACGGGCAAACCGCTCATCTTAGAGGAGGAGTGCGAGGAACACGGCCTCAGCCACGTGAAGATGCTGGCCGGGCGGAAGACGTTCGTCCACGGCTGTCCGCTCTGTAAGGCCGAGGAGGCCGACGAGGAGGAGGATTTGGTCATCGGGACCTGTCCGGACTGCGGCGAGGAACACGGCGGCGAGTTGGCCATCAAACGTCTGCGTTCCGGGTCCAGACTCGTCGGCTGTACCCGCTACCCCGACTGCGACTACTCGCTTCCCCTCCCGCGCCGGGGCGACATCGAAGTGACCGACGAGGAGTGCGAGGAACACGACCTGCCGGAGATTCGCATCACCTACGAGGACAGCGACAGAGAACCGTGGGAACTCGGCTGTCCCATCTGCAACTACCGTGAGTACCAGGCCGAACAGGTCGACGGCGACGAACTGCAGAGCGTGAAGGGCATCGGCGCGAAGACGGCCGAGAAACTGAAAGACGCCGGCATCGACGACGTGCCCTCGCTGAAAGAGGCCGAACCCGACGCGCTGGCCGACCTGATGGACGGAGTGGGGCCGGATACGGTGCGGAAGTGGCAATCCGCAGCAGATTAATCGGCGACATGTTCCGGTAGATTTTCCGCTGCGAAATACGGCACGAACTCTTCTCTGAGTAATTTCCGTATTTCGGGATTAGAGTGAGTCGGTTCGCCTGCAATCACTGAATCTGTTCTGGCTAATGATTTGATGAGAGGAGATAAGTCGACCGTGGGGCATTCTCGAAAGACTTCTCCGGTAGAGAGATTTTTCCACCAGAGTGTCCACCGCAAACCGTCGGTTCCGAGACCAACGAGATAGCGGCTCTCCCGTTCCAGCAGATACTTGCAGAAGGTGTCTGATTCGAGGTACCCCTCGATATCACTCGTCGCCTCCCTTTTGCTTCCGGACAACTGCTCTCTGTTGGCTGCTTTTGCTTCGAGAATACAGATGAGTCGGTCAGAGACGTTCTTCAGAAGATAATCAGGTTGCTTCGGCTCAATCTTCGAGAACGTGGTGGGTCGACGAACGAAGTGCGGTTTTTGTCCATCATACTTCTCGCTCGTGGGATTGAAGAAACCGAGTCCGTGGAGTACTGGCTCGATCAGATATTGTTCTGTGAAATCTTCAGGGCTCTGTTGAACACGCGGACCACTTAGATTTCTAGTTGTCGTAAGTACGTTCTGAAGTTCTCCACTCTCGTTTACGTCCCGAAATTTCGCAGGGAATGAGGTGAGGCAGAGTCGAACTCGCTCAGCGATTATGTTGTTCGAATCGTGAACATCCATCTGGGTGGGGTTCGACTCGTCTTCTATGAATTTACCGACTCCTCAACGATTTTTCTCACTCCGTTGGTCAGGCCGTACAGTTCGTCGGTTCGTTCGATTTTCTCCTCCAGTTCTTCGGCGCGTTCGACGGTTTCGACGTCGTTCGTCAGACCCTCGCGCACGTCTTCGGGCTACGCAGAGACCCCATCCGCGCCATTTTTAACGGTGCCAACTGGTAGTACGTCCAATGACCGGGCCCTGGACCGAGTGGAACCACGTACTCAAAGTGGACCCAGACAAGGACCTCGTGGACGGAGAGACGTTCGAGGACGTCTGTCAGACCGGCACGGACGCCATCGAAATCGGCGGCACGCTGGACATCACCGCGGACAAGATGCAACGGGTCGTCGACGCCTGCGCCGAACACGACGTCCCCCTCTACCAAGAACCGTCGAACCCCGGCGTCGTCGTCGACGACGACGCGCTGGACGGCTACCTCATCCCGACGGTGTTCAACGCGAAAGACGCCTTCTGGATCACCGGCGCCCACAAAGAGTGGGTCCGCATCGAGAACGGGATGGACTGGGACCGCACGCACACCGAGGCGTACATCGTCCTCAATCCCGACGCCTCCGTCGCGCAACTGACCGACGCCAACTGTGACCTCGCGGTGGACGACGTCGCCTCCTACGCCGCCGTCGCCGAGCGCATGTTCGGCCAGGAGATAATCTACGTCGAGTACTCCGGCATGTTCGGCGACACCGAGAAGGTGAAGGCCGCACACGACGCGCTGGACGAGTCGACGCTGTTCTACGGCGGCGGCGTCAGCGACTACGACGCGGCGTACGAGATGGGCCAGTACTCCGACGTCGTCGTGGTCGGTGACCTCCTGCACGACGAGGGTGTCGACGCGGTCCGCGAGACGGTCGAAGGCGCGCGCGACGCGATGCGAGAGCGCTCCGAAGCCGAGTAACGGCGTCTCTTCTCCTGTCGGCGCTCAGCCCTCCGAGAGCGTCCGCGTCGAGCGAGTCGCAGTCGAGACCGTGAGTCGGCCGTCGCCGTCCGTCGGGACGACGCCGGCGAGGACGGACGCGGCGACGACGAGACCGACGAAGGCGACGAACGCGCCCAGTGGGACGCCGACGAACGGGAGGGCGGCGACGGCCAGTCCCGCGAGACGTGCGACCACGCCGACGACGCACGCCAGAGCGAACGCGCGGGCGAAACCGGGGTCGCGCGCGAGGGCCACCACGTCGCCGACGTGGTATCCGCGGAGCGACCCCACCTGCGCGACGCGGACGAGTCCCGCCACCGAGAGATAGCCCGCGAGGAGTTCGAGGACGACGACGAAGAGCAGTGCGGCGACCGCGGCGTAGTCCGGAGCGAGGAACGGACTGCCGAAGTGCGCGAGCGAGGAGATGCTCATCAGCGTTCGGTCGAGACCGACGAGTGCGACGACGCCGACGGCCGGGAGGTGAAGCGGAAGCGTCACGGCGGCGACGCGGACGCCGTCGCCCGCGAGGCCCCGCCAGTCGTCGAACGCGGCGAGTCCGTCGCCGCGGGCGCGACGGCGAATCGCTCGGACGGCGTAGCCGGCGAGGAGGACGCCGAGGACGGGTGTCGAGACGCTGGCGAGCGTCAGGAGCGTTCCGACGACGAGCGTGTCGGTGCTGTCGCCGTCGAACGGTGCGCGAATCGCGTCGTCGAGTCTCTGAGTCATGCTGTGCCGTCTGGCCGCGGGTCAGTATATAAACGTACGCACCGTCGGAGCGTCGAGCGGACGGCCCCCGCAGTGTGTGTCTGCGACCCGCACGCCGACCCGAAACAATCGTTTTTAACACCGGCCAGCGGGAAGCACGGGACATGCAGAACCGAACGCACACGGCAGACGCCGAACCCGGCGACAGCGTCACCGTCGCAGGGTGGGTCCACGAGGTTCGTGACCTCGGCGGTATCGCTTTCCTCATCCTCCGCGACAAGAGCGGGAAGATTCAGGTCAAGTTAGAGAAAGACGAGATGGACGAGGAACTCGTCGAGACCGGACTGGACGTCTCCCGCGAGAGCGTCGTCTCCGTCACCGGCGAGGTGAAAGAAGAGCCGCGCGCGCCGACGGACGTCGAAATCGTCCCCGAGAGCATCGACGTGCTGGCCGAGGCGGACACGCAACTCCCCCTCGACCCGTCCGGGAAGGTCGACGCGGAACTCTCGACGCGACTCGACAACCGGACGCTCGACCTCCGAAAGGACGAGGTGAAGGCCATCTTCGAGATTCGCGGTGAGATTCTCCGCTCGGTTCGCGACGCGTTCCGCGACCTCGGTGCCTCGGAGATCAACACGCCGAAAATCGTCGCCACCGGAACCGAAGGCGGAACGGAACTGTTCCCCATCACGTACTTCGGTAAGGAGGCGTTCATGAACCAGTCGCCGCAGCTTTTCAAACAGCTCATGGTCGGCTCCGGTCTGGAACGCGTCTTCGAGGTCGGCCCCATCTTCCGCGCCGAAGAGCACAACACGCCGCGACACCTGAACGAGGCGACGTCTATCGACTTCGAGTCGGCCTTCTTCGACCACACGGAGGCGATGGACGCCTGCGAACACGTCGTCAAGGCCGCCTACGAGGGCGTCGCCGAGAACTGCCAAGAAGAGCTCGAAGCGCTCGGTCTCGAAGACGAGTTCGAGGTCCCCGACGGCGAGTTCCCGCGTCTCACCTACGAGGAGGCCATCGAGCGAATCAACGCGACGGGCGAACTCGACGAGCAACTCGTCTGGGGCGACGACCTGCCGACGGAAGGCGAGCGTGCGCTGGGCGACGACGTCGGCCAGCACTACTTCATCACCGACTGGCCCTCCGAGATCAAGCCGTTCTACATCAAGGACCACGACGACGACGACCAGCTCTCGACGGGGTTCGACATGATGCACCCCCGCATGGAACTCGTCTCCGGCGGCCAGCGTGAACACCGCTACGACCGCCTCGTCGACGGCTTCGAACAGCAGGGGCTCGACCCCGACGCGTTCGAGTACTACACGAAGATGTTCAAGTACGGCATGCCCCCGCACGCCGGCTGGGGTCTCGGCGGCGAGCGTCTCGTCATGACGATGCTCGGTCTCGACAACATCCGCGAGGCCGTGTTGTTCCCGCGTGACCGTCAGCGGCTGTCGCCGTAAGCGACGCCGCGGCGACGAACGCGGGAACAGCGAGCAAATATCTGATTTGTGAGTGGGTTCCCGCGGGACAGACAGCGCCTGAGTCCGTAGACGAAGGCGTTTCTGCGAGCGGAAACGGCGAGCGAATCATCGATTCGCGAGTGGATTCCCGCGAGACCGTCAGCGTCTGACTCCGTAGGCGAAGGCGTGGTGAACCATCGAGAGGAGCGCCACCGAATCTCTCCGTAGAGTCGTTTCGGACGCGTGTCGAAACGAGAGACGAGAGCCGTCCGGTCGATTCCGTTCTCTTATCCGGTCGACCGTCGCGACCAGACGGGTACTTCAATCTGCGGGCACGCCGCCTTTTACTACGCAGACGAAGCCCCGAGTACGATGACCGAGACAGACGTCGACCTCGTCGACACCGTCGTCGAAGCCGCTGCCGACCGCGGGGACAACCTCGTCGTCAGAGAGTTAGCGATACTGGCGATGCGGCACGACCCCTTCCCGCAGGAGTCGGACACGTACGGCATTTCGAGAACTCGACTGGTGGCGTACGCGGCGGCACTTCCGGACGGCGAGCGTCGAATCGACGCCGACGACGTCGAACGAGCGTTCGCAGAGCAGACGACCGGCAGCGAGTCGTGGGTCGACGCCGACCACCTCTACGTCACCGGCGACGACCACGTGAGTCCGTATCCGAGAGCGTGGCACGAGACGCTGGAAGGCGAAGACGACCTGATTCGGTTCGTCGAGGTCATCCTCGCTGAGGTGGGCGACTCGGAGTCGGCGTTCGACCGCGGCGGCCACGACGTCGGCGTCCCGGAACGCATCCTCCTGAACGCGGCCACCGCCCTCGGACCGCTCACCCGTACGGAGACGAAAGAGCAACTCGAACGCCACCGCGAGGAGGGAACGCTGGCCGAACGGGCCGACCAACACCCGGACGCGAGCGTCAGACTCGCCGGCGTCGACCACGACTGAGAACACCGCCGACGAAAGAGCGATGTTCTCGCCGGTAGAACGTATGCCATGGCTACACACGGAGGGCGAGCGTCGCGGGAGGAACGGCGTGAATCCGACGAGGAGACGCCGCTACAGGAAGTCGTCGCCGGCGTCGTCATCGGAGCCATCCTGCTCGTCGGGTTCGCGCTCCTCGCGGTCGGCTACCCCTTCTTCTGGGTCGTCTTCCCCGTCGGGTTCGCCGGCGTGTTGCCGATGGCTATCGGCCTCACGCGACTGTACGAGAGACGACGGGAGGCGGAAGCGAAGCGGCGCGAGGCCGAACGGTCGGAGCCGGGGTCCGCCTTAGAGACGCTCCGTCGCCGGTACGCGACGGGCGAGATAGACGAAGACGAGTTCGAGCGACGAGTCGAACGACTGCTCGGAACGGAGACGGCGTCCGACGCCGCGGCGTACGTCCGCACCCGCCCCGAACGAGAGCGCGAAACGGAGTAACGCTCCGTCCGTCGTGGCTCCGACGCTCGACCCGAAATCGGACCCGACATAACGGTCGACGTTCGAGAGACGGTATGACCGACGAGGCGACGGCCTTCGTCCCCGGACACGTCACGGGATTCTTCAGCGCCCATCCGCACGACGACCCCGCGGTCGCCGGGTCGCGTGGCGCGGGCGTCGCTCTCACGCACGGCGTGCGTGTGACGGTCCGACGGACCGCCGAGACGGACGGCGCGACCGGAGAGCGAGACGCGACGGAGCGAAGCGACCCGAGGGCGACGTTGAACGGCGACCCGGTTCGGATGCCGCCCGTCTCCGGCGTTCGAGACCGACTGGGCGTCCCGGCGGCGACAGTCGTCGCGGAGACACCGCTTCCGCTCGGCGCGGGGTTCGGCGTCAGCGGTGCGATGGCGCTCGGAACCGCCTACGCCGCGAACACCGTCTTCGACTGCGGTCGGTCGGAGAACGAACTCGTCACCGCCGCCCACTGCGCGGAGGTTGCGGCCGGGACCGGACTCGGAGACGTGGTCGCGCAGGCCCGCGGCGGCCTCCCGATTCGACTCGAACCCGGCGCGCCCGGCCACGGCGAGATGGACGGCGTCCCGGCGCGCCCGCGCGTCGAGTACGTCGCCTTCGGCGAACTCTCCACCGCGGACGTGCTCTCCGGGGACACGACGGCGCTGACGAGGGCGGGCGAGCGAGCGCTGTCGGACCTGCGGGCGGACCCGACGCCGGAGACGCTGCTGTCGCTCTCGCGGCGGTTCGCCGACGAGGCGGGACTGATGACGGACCGCGTCGCCGCGGCCGTAGAGGACGTCCGGGCCGCGGGCGGCGACGCCGCGATGGCGATGCTCGGCGACACCGTGTTCGGGTTCGGGACGGCGCTGTCGGACGCCGGATACGACCCCGAGGTGTGTGCGGTCCACCCCGCGGGGTCGAGTCTCGTCACCGAGTGAGCGAGCGTCGCTCCGGAAGTCGGCCCGTTTTTCTCGTCCGACCGCACACGTTCGCCTATGAGCGACATCGAGATTCCGGAGAGCCACCCGCGCTATCTCTCGCTTCTCACCAGACACCGAATCGAGGAGGGCGTCGAGAAGGGAATCACCTCCAAGCAGGGCCTCATCGCGGAGGGCCGCGGCGAGGCGTTCGACTACCTGCTCGGCGAGGAGACCATCCCCTCGGCCGACGCCGCCGAACGCGCCGCCGCGGCGCAGTTGCTCCTCGCGGAGCACCCCGTCCTCTCGGTGAACGGCAACGTCGCCGCCCTCGTCCCCGGCGAGATGGTCGAACTCGCCGAGGCGGTGGGTGCGGACCTCGAAGTGAACCTGTTCAACCGAACGGACGAGCGAATCGACGCCATCGTCTCGCATCTGCGCGACCACGGGGCCGACGCGGTGAAGGGACAGACCGCCGACGGCCGGATTCCGAACCTCGACCACGAACGCGCGAAAGTCGACGCCGACGGCATCGGGTCGGCGGACGTCGTCCTCGTCCCCCTCGAAGACGGCGACAGGGCCGAAGCCCTCGCGGCGATGGGGAAAGTCGAGATAGTCGTCGACCTGAACCCGATGTCTCGCTCCGCGCAGTCGGCGGCGATTCCGATAATCGACAACATCGTCCGCGCGATTCCGAACGTGACGGAGCACGCGCGGGAACTGGAGGGCACCTCCCGCGAGGAGCTAGAGGCTATCGTCGAGGACTTCGACCGGGAGGCGGCGTTAGCGGAGGCCGAAAAGGCGATTCGCGGCGGCGAGTTGGCGTAGCCGAACCGGACGAGCGTCCGCACATGGGGTCACTCGGCCGGGTCGCCACCAGTGTCGTCCGAGTGGACCCGACACTCTCTGAGATACCACACGTACGCGAGGGCGAACATCGATCGCTGGAGGACGCCAGCGTATCCCGCGAACACGGCCATCGAGGCGGGAACCGCAACTGTCGCAAAGAGAGCGGAGAAATCAAGCCGACGCACGGGACGACCTGCAGTCCAACGACGGTAGACGAAGGCGAGGACGCCGAACGCGAAGCAGAACCCTACCGCCGTCGCGGCAACCGAGTGGGCCGCGTCCTCGACCGGGTCGAACGGTACCGCCGGGTCCCACGCTCTCGTAGAGAACGTCGCAGTGGTCACCATCGAGAGACCAAATCCGAAGTGGAACACGGCGGCCAGTCGCCCCCAGTCCGACCGCCGTTCGACCGCTAACCTGACGACCGCCAGACCGAACAGGAGGAAGCCGAGTCTGGCGACCCACGCACCCGTGACTCCCTGTGCAGCGGATTCGCTGGTCGTGTGAGCGACCCACGAGTAGCCCGCCGGTACGAACAGCGGAGCGACTGCCAACGCGAGCATCGACGCCGAGAGACAGGCGACGATGCCGGGACGTACGCCGAGGCGAATATCCTTCATCGATGTGCGCTCGGTGACTCCCTACCGACGACGAGGAGATAGATACACCGGTGCGTGCAGAGACGGGAGACGGTCGGTCGGGTACCGACGAACTCTGAGAGAGGTCACTCGAACCCGCTGACCAACACCGCGACCCACTGCGCCGGGTCGCGCCGCCGTCGAACCTCGATACCGTCGACCCACTTTATCCACTGGAAGCCTCGTCTGTCGGGCGCGACGAGACGGGCCGGAAATCCGTGGCCGTGAGAGAGTCTGTCGCCGCCGACGTGCGTCGCCAGCAGCATCTCCTCGGCCTCCTCGATGGGGAACGACCAGCGATAGCCCGTCACCGAGTGGACTGTCACCCACCGCGCTTCGGCCGTCGGTCCCGCGGCGTCGAGAACGTCGCCGAGGCGGACGCCGCGCCAGTCGCGTTCGGCGTACCACCCGCTGGTGCAGTCGAGGAGGACGCGACGTTCGGTGTCGGCGTCGGCGGTGAGGTCCGCCGCGGCGAGTTGCACGGGAGAGTCGACGTCGCCGCCGACGCGGATTCGCCACGTCTCCTCGTCCACCGGGTCGGGGTCGTCGGCGACCCAACTCGTCACCGGGAACGAGGCGTTGCCGTCGCCGACGTCACCCTCGGGAGCGAGTCCGTCGTTCTCGATTGGTTTCGACCCGGTGAAGCGTCGCACCCGGCCGCCGGTGTCGAGGGCGGCGTTGACCAACTCCTGTACGCGGAGGAGGAGTGCGCCACCGACGAGGAGCGTGCCGTACTTCAGCGCGGTTCGGCGGCCCTCGAAGTCCGCGCGGGTCGGCGTCCGAAAGCGGGTGTACAGGTGTGCGAGGACGAGTGGGAGGAGGACGAGCCCGAGGCCGACGTGGAGGTTCAGCAGGTTCCAGTAGCCGAGAACGCGCGCGTTGCCGCCGAGCACCCACCACGACCCCGTGAAGAGGGCGGCGACGGCGACGGTGGCGGTCAGAACGGAGAGTCCGGTCGCGCGGTCCCAGAGGCGTGAGTCGGTGACGCGGCGGCGGACGCGGCGGAACTTGTAGAAGAGCAAGAAGACCAGCGTGAGGCCGACGAGCGCGTGGAGTTCGAAGAGCGGCCAGTTCGCCGGCGCGCCCGCGCCGAAACTGAGGACGCCGCTCCCCGCCTCGAACAGGACGCACGCGAGGATGGACCAGTCCACGAGTCGCGGCGGCGGTTCGAGGGCCGCGAGGAGTTCTCGTGCGCGCGCGCTCATACGACCCTCTAGCGGGTCGGAGAGAAAGAAGCCGTCGCCGGGTCGAGAGTGCGGAGTTACTGGAGTGCTTCGGGCAGGTCCGCGTCGAGTCGGTCTCTGTCGTGGGGTTCGAAGAAGTCGATGTCGGGGCCGGTGGGAACGAGACGCTTCGGGTTCACGTCGCCGTGGCTCCGGTAGTAGTGGTGCGTGATGTGCTCGACGTTGATGGTCTCTTCGACGCCGGGCAGTTGCGCGAGTTCCTTCGTGTAGTTCCAGAGGTTCGGGTACTCGTGGATGGCTCTCCGATTGCACTTGAAGTGCGTGTGGTAGACGTGGTCGAAGCGAATCAGCGTCGCGAACATCGCGACGTCGGCTTCGGTCAGCACGTCGCCCACGAGGTATCGCTGGTCTTCGAGGACGGACTCCCAGTGGTCCAAGGCGTCGAACAGTTCGGCCACCGCCTCGTCGTAGGCGTCCTGCGTGTCGGCGAATCCGGCGCGGTAGACGCCGTTGTTGATGGGGTCGTAGATGCTGTCGATGGCGTCGTCGACGTCCTCTCGGTAGCCCTCGGGCCACAGGTCCACGTCGCGTTTCGCGTGGTCGTCGAACTCGGTGTCGAGCATCCGCATTATCTCGCGGGACTCGTTGTTCACGATGGTCTCCGCCTCTTTGTCCCAGAGGACGGGCACGGTGACGCGCCCGGTGAAGTCGTCGTCCGCGCGGGTGTAGATATCTCGGAGGAACTCCTCACCGTGGAGGGGGTCCGGGTACTCCTCGGAGAACTCCCAGCCGTCGTCGATGCGGACCGGTTCGACGACGGACAGCGAGATGGCGTCCTCCAGTCCCTTCAGTCGGCGCGTCATCGCGGCGCGGTGCGCCCACGGACACGCCCGCGAGATGTACAGGTGGTACCGCCCCGACTCCGCGGGGAACTCGGCGTCCTCGTCGGCCGAAATCCAGTCGCGGAACGACGTCTCCTGTCTGTCGAACTCGCCGTCGTCGTTCGTCGTCTGGTAGGCGTCGGTGCGCCACTCCCCGTCGACGAGCATGTTCATCGGCGGTCACCTCGCAGCGAGCGTCGTCGTGTCATCGTCCGCAGTTGGGCCCGTACCCCGGTAAACCGTTCGACACCGGCCGTTGCGACCGCCGTCTAACGAACCGACAGATGAGCGACAACTATTTATTATCGAGTAATACTACTAGGTTGTATGACGGAGTTCAGCGGATTCGCGGACGTGAGCGAAGCACAGGTGACGCGGGCCATCGCGAGCGACTGGACGGACGAGTTCGTGGACCGCATCGACACCGAGGTGATACTCGTCGGCGGCGGTCCGTCCGGTCTCGTGGCGGCGAAAGAACTGGCCGAACGCGGCGTGGACGTGACCATCGTCGAGAAGAACAACTACCTCGGCGGCGGGTTCTGGCTGGGCGGGTTCCTGATGAACAAGGTGACGGTTCGCGACCCCGCGCAAGCCATCCTCGACGAACTCGGGGTACCGTACGAGGAGTCCGACGAAGCGCCGGGGCTGTACGTCGCCGACGGCCCGCACGCCTGTTCCGCGCTCATCGAGGCGGCCTGCGACGCCGGTGCGAACGTGCAGAACATGACCGAGTTCACTGACGTGGTCGTCCGCGAGGACCACCGCGTCGGCGGCGTCGTCCTCAACTGGACGCCCGTCCACGCCCTCCCGCGCGAACTCACCTGCGTCGACCCCGTCGCCGTGGAGTCCGACCTGGTCGTCGACGCCACCGGTCACGACGCCGTGGTCATCTCGAAACTCGCGGAACGCGGCGTCCTCGACGCGCCCGGAATCGAACACGCGAAAGAGCACAACACGGGCATGGACAAGACGAGCGACGGCGAGTACGGCGCGCCCGGGCACGACTCGCCCGGGCACGACTCGATGTGGGTCGGGCGCTCTGAAGACGACGTGGTCGAACACACCGGCGTCGTCCACCCCGGCGTCGTCGCCTCCGGGATGGCCGTCGCCACCGTCTACGGCCTGCCGCGCATGGGGCCGACGTTCGGCGCGATGCTCGTCTCGGGCAAGCGCGCCGCGCAGGCCTGTCTGGACGAACTCGGCCGGGACGGCCCCGAAATCGACTTCGCGCCCGCCGCGCCCGCGGACGACTAGAACCACGAGCTTTTTTCCACACTCGGGTTTCCTCGGGCCGCTTCGCGGCCCTGTGGGAACCCTCGTCGGAAAAAAGCTCGACCAAAAACCTGCCGCGACTCGCTACGCTCGTCGCGGTACGACTGCTTGCGACGACCGGCCCGCACTACGCGGTACGGTCACCGCCGACGCGAACGCGACCCCCGACTGACGCCTCGTCTCCCTACTCCTCCCGCACCCGTCCGCCGGTCACCCGCGCGAACCCGAGCGCTCGCGTCTCGTACTGCACGTCCTCGCACAGGTCGTCCAGTTGTCGATGGGCGGCGGCGAGTCGCGCGTCCAGCATCTCGGTCGGCGACCGGTCGAGTTGACTCCGCGTCCCCGGCGGTGACGACGCCCGGACGATTCCCTTGAACATCGCGTTGAGCGGCCTGAACGGCGTCGTCGTCGTTCGGCCGAGGTCGGCGAGTGCGAGTCGCCCGCCGGGGCCGACGAGTCCGGCCCACGTCCGGACGGCCGCCGCGGGGTCCCCGAGCATCCCCGAGACGAACGTCGCGAGGACGGCGTCGGCGTCCCGAACCGGCGGTCTGGTGGCGTCGCCGCGGACGACGTGAACGTTCTCCCACCCCGCCTCGTCGATTCGCTCGCGAGCGACGGCGAGGACGCCCGGCGTGAAGTCGACGCCGACGACGGTTCCCGTCGGACCGACTCGCTCTCTGAGGTAGGGGAAGTTCGCGCCCGTCCCACAGCCCATCTCGACGACGGTGTCGCCCGGTTCGGGTGCGAGGGCGTCCGCGACGGACGCTCGGAGACTCCCGGCGCCCGGCGTGTGCCGCGCGATGGCGTCGTAGAGCGCCGCGTACCGGGTGTAGAACTCCTGCGTCGCGGCGATTCCGTCGGACACGGTCACTCGGTGAGGAGCCCCCGAACGGCCCGAGCGACCGTCGGCGCGTCGGGTCCGAGGACGTACGTGATGGCCTCGATTCCGTACGCTCCGCGCTGGTAGAGGACGAACGTGTCGGTCAGGTCGTCGCGTCCCTCGAGGGCGTGGACGATGGGGTCCGTCGGCGCGTCCGGGTCGAACTCGACGGCGTCGTAGCCGGCCGCTTCGAGCGAGGCGACGACGTCGTCGTCGTGACAGATGTTCACCGCGCCGCGCACGTCTCGGCCCGCCTCTCGCGCGGAGAGGAGGACCGACGCGACGTGTTCGCTCACGCCGAACTCGGGGTCGCCGGGGACGGTCGCTTGCCCCTTCACGTCGAAGATGCGACCCGGAATCGCGGCGACGTCCTCGATGCCGTCGGCGTCGGGCAGACACTCCGCGAGGTTCGACCCGACGTTCGGGATGAGGCCCGCGAACCCGCTGGCGTTCGTGAGCGCTCGCAGACCGCGACGGACCGACGACCGCACGCGCTCTGCGGTTCGGAGCGTGCTGTCGGGGTCGTGAACGCTCAGCGCGCCGTCGTACTCGGCGAGCGCCGGCATCTCGCGTTCGTGGATGGTCGCGAGGAGGTCACCCTCCTCCAGTCGCCGGATGAGCACCTCGGTTTCGACGAGCGCTTGCACGGGCGTCATGTCCCCCGTCGAGAGGCCCTCGGCGATTCGCTCGACGAGGTTCTGCACTCGCTCGTCTTCGAGGAACTCCTCGTTTCGGCTCACCTCGCCGTGGGCGTACTTCGAGACGGCCGACTGGCTGATTCCGAGCGCGTCGGCCACCTCTCGCTGGGTGAACCCTCGCTCGCGGAGTTCCTCGGCCAGCATCGACCGGAACGTCGGGAGGAACTCGTCGACGACTATCTCCTCGATGAAGCGCATCACTCCTCCTCCGGCGGGTCGTCGCCGCTCGGGTCGCGGGTCGGGGCGTCTTGGGCTTCGGTTTCGGCCGCCTCTCGCGCCGCCGCGAACTCGGGGTCGGCCCCGATGCGCGACGCCTGCGGACCGCGCTGGTTCTGGTACTTCGACCCGCGTTCGACCCCGTACGGCCGGTCCGCGGGGTTCTTCAACTCCGTGAACACGAGTTGCGAGACGCGCATCCCCGGCGAGAGGGCGACGGGAGCGGTGCCGAGGTTCGACAGTTCGAGCGTTATCTGTCCCTCGTAGCCGGGGTCGACGATGCCCGCCGTCGCGTGGATGACGATGGCGAGACGGCCGAGCGACGACCGACCTTCCACCGTCGCGAGGAGGTCGGGCGGAATCTCGACGCGCTCTTTCGTCGTCCCGAGGACGAAGTCGCCGGGGTGGAGGATGAACTCGTCGCCCTCGTCGACGTGCGTCTCGCGGACGTACTTCGAGACCTCCTCTTCTCTGTTCGGGTGGATACACGAGATGTTCGTCCGCTGGAATTCGAGGAACTCCTCGCCCAGTCTGAGGTCGATGCTCGCCGGTTGGACCTGCATGTCGACGTCGTCCAGTGGGTCGACGACGAGGTCCCCCTCCCCGAGTCGTTCGAGGATATCAGCGTCGGACAGTATCATGTTGGCAGAGGCGCGTTCGGGTGACGTAAAGCCACTCCTCTCCGTCCGCGACGGCGAGGTGACGGCGAGACGAGGGCGAGGCGACGGCGGGCCTCCGACAGTCGCGAACGGCGACCAGTCCCCCCGTCAGACTGTCCGACGGACCGACCGGCGGCCACAACTCATTCCGGTGGGTCGGGTGAACAACCGCGTACGATGTGGCCTCTCTCGTCGGAGTCGTCGTCCGAGCGTGCTCGCGTGGCGTGGTGGATATACGTCCTCTCGCTCGCCGTCGTCGCCGGGTTCGTCGTCTACTCGTTCGTCGGTACGTTCGTCCTCGGTATCTTCGCGTACTACGCGGCGCGACCGCTCTGTGACCGACTGAGTCGGCGAATCGACTCGGACGGTATCGCCGCGACGGTGACGGTGTTGGGGTTCGTCCTCCCCATCGTCCTGCTCCTCGCGTACGCGGGCTTTCACACCGCGACGAGCGTCCAGTCGATGCTCGGGAGCCTTCCGGGGCCGCTTCAGGCGTTGCTTCAGCGGTTCACCGGCGTCCAGTCGATACCCAGCGCCCAGTTAGCGACGGTGTCGAACCTGCTCGACAATCCGGGGTCGTCGCTCGCGATGGACAGGCAGGCCGTCGTCTCGATGCTGCAACAGGGGGCGGCCGTCCTCGGCGCGTTGGCGAACGGCCTCCTACACCTGGTTCTCGCCCTGTCGATGGCGTTCTACTTCCTCCGCGACGACGACAGAATCGCCGCGTGGTTCCACGAGAACGTCGCCCGCAGAGAGTCGGCGACGGGGACGTACGCCGCGGCCGTCGACAGCGACTTAGAGTCGCTGTACTTCGGGAACTTCCTGTTCGTCGTGGTCATGTCCGTCATCGCCGCCGTCGTCTACCTCGGGACGAACCTGCTCGCGCCCGCGAACCTCGCCGTGCCGATGCCGCTCGTCCTCGCCGTCCTCACCGGCGTGTCGAGCCTCGTTCCGCTCGTCGTCGGCAAACTCGTCTACGTCCCCGTCACGCTCTATCTGGCGATTTCGGCGATGCGAGCGTCCGGCGGAAACCACCTCGCGTTCGTCGGCGGCTTCCTCGTCGTCTGCGTCGTCTTCTTGGACCTCCTCCCGCAGGGACTCATTCAACCGTACGTCACGGGCCGGAAGCTACATCCCGGCCTCCTGCTCTTCGCGTACATCCTCGGCCCCATCGTCTGGGGCTGGTACGGCTTCTTCCTCCTCCCTCTCGTCGTCGTCCTCGTCGTCGAGGTTATCAGGGTGATATTCACCGACCTCGTGCACGAGAACCCGCTGACGCCGACGGTCGACGCCGCGGAGGACCTCGGGTCGTCCGACCCGGAACCGTCCGGCGGTGACGCCGGGTCGTCGGGCTCCAGCGACTGACACCCATAGGTGCCTGCAAGGCCCGTGGCGGTCCCCGCCGAGACGTCTCTGCCCCTCCCGCCGACCGCGACTCGGCAGTGCTTTATCGTCGGGGCAGCGACTCCGGCGCATGAAGCAGGCCATCGTCGCGCGGGCCGACCTCGGCATGGGGAGAGGAAAACTCGCCGCACAGGTCGCGCACGCGAGCCTCTCGGCGTACGAGGACGCCGACCGAAAGGCGCGAAGCGAGTGGAAAGGCTCCGGACAGAAGAAAATCGTTCTGAAGGCCAACGGCGAGGATGCCCTCTTTCGCCTCGCCGACGAGGCGGAGCGACAGGGGCTTCCGCACGCCATCGTGCGCGACGCGGGGCACACCCAGTTGGAACCGGGGACGGTGACCTGTCTCGCCGTCGGCCCGGGAAGAGACGACCTGGTCGATACGGTGACCGGCGAACTCTCGCTGTACTGAAAAATTCGCGGATAAATGGATGAGCGGTCAGTTTTGTGACGACTCGACAGCCGAACGACTTACAACGAGTCACACCCGACAGTGGAGTCATGAGGGAGTTCGCCGCGTCCGACTCGGGCAAGACGCTGCTCCAGATTCTGGAGAACGTCAACGACGTCATCACCGTCCGAGACGCGGAGACGGGCGAGACACTCGCCGTCAGCGGTGCTGTCGAAGAGATGTACGGCTACACCGCGGCGGAGTTCCGTGACCTCTCTATCGAAGCGTACAGCGCCGGGCCGCCGGAGTA
This sequence comes from Halogeometricum limi, assembly GCF_900115785.1. Lineage (GTDB taxonomy): Archaea > Halobacteriota > Halobacteria > Halobacteriales > Haloferacaceae > Halogeometricum > Halogeometricum limi. The sequence goes on along the minus strand of NZ_FOYS01000001.1, from coordinate 793,982 downwards.
CACCCAAGAGCGCGCGCTCGAACTCGTCGACGAGGCGCGGATGAACGGAGAGACGAGTTTCGAGTGGAAGGCGAAGCGCGCCGACGGCAGCGAGTTCTGGACCGAGATAAACATCTCGCGGACGGAACTCGAGGGGCAGTCCGTCCTCGTGAGCGTCGTCAGAGACGTGACCGAACGGAAAGAGTACGAACTCGAACTCGAACGGTACGAACGGCTCGTCTCGCTCATCTCCGACCCCGTGTTCACGTTCGACGAGAACGACCGCATCGACTACGTGAACGAGGCGACGCTGGCGCTCACCGGACACTCGCGCGAGGAGTTGGTCGGGGCGCACCCGCGGAAGTTGTCGGTCGACCAAGCGCAGACGCGCGAACATCTTGAGGCCATCCACGAGTTGCAGGACGGCGAAGACGACTCCGTCCGCCTCGAAGGCACCATCACGCGGGACGACGGGACAGAGCGCACTATCGAGTCGAACATGGCGCTGTTGCCGCCGACGGACGACGGCGAGTTCGGCGGCGCGGTCGGCGTCTCTCGGGACATCACGCGTCGCAAGCGCCGCGAAGAGAAACTCGAACGGTTCGCGAGCGTCCTCAGTCACGACCTGCGGAACCCGTTGAACGCCGCGATGGCGCAGTTGACCCTCCTCCGCGAAGTCGAGGGCTGCGACAGCGAGTACGTCGACACGCTCGAAGAACTGACCGACCGCATGGCGGAGATAATCGACGACGTGCTGACGCTCGCCCGCGAGGGCCAGTACGTCACCGACCCCGAGGCGTTCTCCCTCCCGGAAGTCGTCGGCGAGGCGTGGAACACCGCCGGGACGCCGGAGGCCACGCTGGTCGTCGACGACGAGTTGGGCGTCGTCGAGGGCGACAGACCGCGCGTCGGTCGCCTGCTGGAGAACCTGTTCAACAACGCCATCCGCCACGCCGGCGACGACGTGGTCGTGGAGGTGCGTCGCCTGCCGGACGGGTTCGCCGTCTGCGACGACGGCCCGGGCATCCCGCCCGACGAACGTGACGACGTGTTCGACTACGGCTACTCGACGAACACCGACGGAACGGGGTTCGGACTCAACATCGTCGCCGAGATTGCCGACGCACACAACTGGGACGTGGTCGTCGGCGAGAGCGACGCGGGCGGCGCGTGCTTCGAGATAACCGGCCTGTCCGAGTGACTCGGGCGACGAACCGGAGAGGCCTTACCCGCGCGAGCGAAAGCGCCGCACGGACCGGAGACACGATGCGCGAGGCACACTCGACGGAACGGACGGTCGGTATCGACTACTACGTGAGCGACGCGGACGGAACGTGCGGCCGTCTCCGGGTCGACCCCGAGGACTTCCGCGTGCGCGAAGTCGAGGGGATGACCGCCGTCGACGTGGACGAGGACCCCGGCGACTACCCGTACCTCCTCCTCCGCGTGACGCTCCGCGAGTGGGACACGAACGACTTCGCGCGCCGCCTCTCGGACGCCCTCGGCGTCAGCCGAGAACGGGTCGCGTGGGCGGGGACGAAGGACAAGTACGCCGTCACGACGCAGTTGTTCTCCGTCCGCGACGTCTCGCCCGACGACCTGCCGGAGATTCGGAACGCCGACGTGGACGTGCTCGGCCGCATCGGCCGTGACCTCCACTTCGGTGACCTCGCCGGCAACGAGTTCGACATCCGCGTCAGCGACGCCGACGCCCCGGAGAACGCCGCCGCCGTCACCGCGCAGTTGGCCGCCTTCCTGAGCGACGACGCCGACACCGACGCGGACGGAGACGCGCCGACCCCGACCGAAGACGCCGTTTCGGTGGCCGTCCCGAACTACTTCGGCCACCAGCGATTCGGCAGTCGCCGACCCGTGACGCACGTCGTCGGCCTGCACGTCGCCCGCGAGGAGTGGCGCGAGGCCGTCCTCGCGTACATCGGCAACCCCGCCCCCGCGGAACCGGAAGGGACGCGGGCCGCGCGCGAGTTCGTGGACGAACAGGCCGACTCGGCGGACCCCGACTGGCACGCCGCCCTCGCCGAGATGCCGAACCGTCTGCGGTTCGAGCGGTCGATGCTGCACCGCCTCGCCGAGGACGGCGACGAGACGGCCGACGACTGGCGACACGCCTTAGAGGCGGTCCCCCGAAACCTCCAGCGACTGTTCGTCAACGCCGCGCAGTCGTACGTGTTCAACCGCATCCTCTCGGAGCGACTGGACCGCGGGATTCCCCTCACGCGACCCGTCGAGGGAGACGTCGTCTGCTTCGCCGACCGAGACGTGCCCGACAGTCTGTACCGCGCGGACCCCGACCGGACGCAGGTGGCGACGGGCCGTCGCGTGGAGGTGATGAGTCGACACTGCGAACGCGGCCGAGCGTTCGTCACCGCGCCACTCGTCGGCACCGAGACGGAACTGGCGGACGGCGAGGCCGGCGAGGTGGAACGCGCGGTTTTGGACGAACTCGACCTCTCGCCCGTCGACTTCGACCTGCCGGGAGAGTTCGACTCCACGGGGACGCGTCGGGCCGTCCTCCTGCGGACGGACGTGGAGACGTCGGTGGGAGACGACGGCTACGAACTCTCCTTTTCTCTCCCCTCGGGGTCGTACGCGACCGTCCTCCTCAGAGAGTACCTGAAGACGACGCCGCAGGACCTCTGAGTCGCGCGGCGGTCGACGGATACGGCGGTCACTGGTCGACGGATACGGCGGTCACTGGCCGACGGTTGCGCCGGTCACGCAGTCGGCCCGAACAATCGTGCTTTTACGTGCACACCGACACCCACAGATATGGACTGCGGGCGGTGCGGCACGCCGTTAGAGAAACCGGGAGACTACTGTCTGACGTGCGGCACCGCGAACTGCGACACCGTCGTCGTCGCCTTCGAACGGGACAGAGCGGAACTGACGATGCTTGACGAAGAGGACGTCGTCGGAACGACGGCGGTGACGACGATACCCGAAGAAGAGGGGGACGCACAGGTGGTCGAACTCCGGAACTTCGCCGGCCTCGTCGCCGACGAGATTCGACGGAAACGACCCGAGGAAGTGTACGCCGCGGGCGACAGGGACGTGCTCAGAGAGACGCGCGCGCAGTTGCACCACGAGTTCTACCGCGTGGCGACCGAGAACCCCGTCGAACGCGTCCTCGAACGGCGCGGCGAGCGCTCTCTGGAAGTCGTCGAGACGCCGCCGCGCGAGAAGGTGGGCGGGACCCACTCGACGCTCATCGGCGGCCGAGACGGACGGCGGGCCATCGCCGTCGTCGCGGACCACCCGCACGTGAAGAAGATAATCCCCGGCCCCATCGACGCCGGGGGGATGGGGTCGCAGAAGAGTCTCAGAGCGAAGGTGACGCGGGCGGACGCCAACGGCAACGTCCGCCTCCTCCTCCGAGACGGGTCCAGCGTGCAGGAGAACCGCATCGTCACGACGGCGATGGACACGGAGACGGGCGAGTTCGTCCGCGACGACCTGAACGAGGCGTTGCGCGAGGCCGAGTTACAGGAGTAAGACGTCCGCGCCGGCGTGTGAGGGGGACCCACTCGGCGAGGCCGACTCGCAGGCTTTATCCCGGTACCACGGATACATCGCGATACTATGGCCGAAAAGAAGGCACGAAAAGTTGGGAGTGCCGGGCGGTTCGGTGCGCGCTACGGGCGCGTCGCCCGCCGACGTGTGAAAGAGATCGAAGCCGACATGCGCGACGCGAAAGTCGACGGCGAATCCGTCAAACGCGTCGGCACCGGCATCTGGAAGAACGAGAAGACCGGCGAGAAGTTCACCGGCGGGACGTACCGTCCCGAGACGCCCGGTGGCAAGCAGGTTCGTCGCTCCATCCGCGCCGCACTCTCCAGTGACGGCGACGAGGAGAGCGCGTAAGACACATCACCGCGACCCACCACTACCCATACGATGAGCTACAAGTGTTCTCGGTGTAAGCGCGACGTCGAACTCGACGAGTACGGCGGCGTGCGGTGTCCCTACTGCGGTCACCGCGTCCTCCTGAAAGAGCGCGCACCGACCGTCAAGGAAGTCCCGGTCGAATAACTCTCGCCTCGTCGCGTCTCGTTTCTCGATGTCATCTCGTCACGACGCCACGCTCGCGTTCACCTACCCCGACGAGCGACTGGCGCGCACCGTCGCCGAGAGCGTCCGGGTCGAAGTCGGCGAGATAGCCGACGACCGGTCGGCAGCGACGGTGGACCGCGACGGCCGCGTCGTCCGGGTGTGCGTGGAGGCGGCTGACCTCGTCGCCCTCCGGGCGGGCGTGAACACGTGGTCGCATCTCGTCGGCGTCGCAGAGGCCGTCGCGACGGGTGTGACGTAGTCGCACGCGGCGCGGCCGAGAGAAGAGAATACGGGTCTTTTTCAGTCCGCATCTCGTGGGTCGGGGTATGCAGGGTAATTTGCCGCCGGAAGCGCAGGAGAAGCTCGAAGAACTGCAGGACCTTCAGGAGACCGCACAGAAGGTCGCCGCGCAGAAACAGCAGGCCGAGTCCACGCTCTCGGAGTCCGAGACGGCGCTCGAAGCCCTCGACGACATCGACGAGGACACCGTCATGTACCGCGAAGTCGGCGAACTCCTCGTCGAGACGGACTACGAGTCGGCGCACGAAGACCTGAGCGACAAGGTCGAGAGCCTCGAAGTCCGCGTCGAACAGCTGAGCAAACAGGAAGAGCGCGTGCAGGAGCAGTTCGAGAGCCTCCAGAGCGAACTTCAGCAGATGCTGCAGGGCGGCGCGGGCGGCGGCCCGATGGGCCCCGGCGGCGCAGGCGGCGCGTAAGCGCATGCCGACGGACGAGACAGAGCCGACAGACGAGACAGTCGTCGAGACGGCCGCAGAAGCCGCCGAAGGCGTCATCTTCGCCCGCTACAAGCAGTCGCAGGTGAAGGACTTCGACGTGACCGTCACGTTCGAGGACGGCGTCCTCGAAGTGGACGTCTACGTCAACGCGCCCGACGAAGCGGAGGCGGACGCCGAAGCCGTCGCCGACGAGGCGGCGCGGGCCGCGCGAGAAGCCGTTGACGAACTGTTCGAAGCCGACGCGGCGTAGCCCGCGTCTCTTCTCTCACGTTCACGATTCCGTGAGGAATCGTTATCAACTACGTTGGTGTATGCTACCGTATGGCAGTCAAAGGTAGCCTCGGCGGGACGCCGTTCGACCGCCTCCGCGAGCGATACGACCGAACCCAGATGCGCTGTAAGGAGTGCGGATTCCACGACACGGAGGGCGGATGGACGGCGGCGACGACGGGGAGCAAAGTGACGTACGAACACACCTGCCCGAGTTGTGGCTACGTCGACAGCGTGGTCATCACGACCTGAGCGCACGGGCGTAGACGGGAAATCGGCTCGGTTCGAGAACGTCGCCGTCAGGCGAACAGGAAGATGAGGATACTCACGGTCATCGCCACGAGGATGATGGAGACGGCGAACGCGCCGCCCATGGCGACGACGGCGTTCGCGTGACTGGCGAGCGTCTCGGTTCGGTCGTTGCCGAAGACGGTCACCTCGGCGCGTTCGACGGCCATTCCCGCCTCCACCGGTTCGAGGTCAGAGACGGCCTCGCGCGTGAGGTCGCAGATGAGTTCGCGGAGGTCGGACTGGTCGATAGCCGCCCCCACCTGGTTGTCCGCTTTGACCGTGTTGACGATGTGCGTGTCCGTCGTCATCGCCTCCGCGACGTCGACGAGTGCGTCCTCCCCCTCGGTCAGGTCCGAGAGGATGTCGTCGCGCAGACCCGGTTCCATGTTGTTGCCGTCGACGAGGACGTAGCCGGTGGTCTGCCCCTCGACTTCCGTGACGGCGACGCGGATGCCGAGTGGGCCGATACCCTCCATCGGCGTCCACGGCGTCTCGTCCCACGCGACGCCCATCGAGAGGTCGCCGCGCGTCGCCTCCGCCATCCGTTCTCCGGCGAGTCCCGCGGCGGTTATCATGTCGAACGAGCGCTTCGATCCCGGCGTGACGTGTCCGAGGTCCGGACCGTTCAGTCCGTCGTTGCTGTTGTGCGCGTCGACGAGGAGCACGTCGTCCAAGCCCGTCGTTCGCGCTTCCGCCGCCGCGGAGAGGCCGACGGCGTACTCCACGTCGTCCGCGAACGCGGGCGCGTACGAGGAGACGAGGACGGCGTCGTCGCCGAACCCCTGTCCGAGCACGTTCGCCTCGCCGGACCGCGTGCGGAGCGACTGCGTCGCGTCGGCCGTGTACTCGATTCGGTCGTGCGCGGCGTCGGCCGCCTGCAGGATGGTGTCGACTTCGCGCTCCGTGACGAGGTTGAAGTCGTGGCCGGCGGTGGCGTGCGGCGGGAACGCCACCCCCTCCGAGCGGTTGGCGACGCGTTCGGGGAAGTTCCCGCCGCCGATTTCGCCCATCGGCCCGGGGTGAATCATCGGGAGGATGAACCGGGCTTTCTCCCGCTCTGCGGACCGGAACGCGAGCACCGTCACGGGGACGATAGCCTCCTCGCCGAGTTGCTCGAAGAACTCCTCTAGCTCTCGGGACCCCTCGGCGATGTGACCGATGAACCCCCGGAGAAAGTCGAGGACGGAGACGCCGAGACTGCGTCGCCACGGGCGGTCGACGACGAGGATGAACACGTAGACGCAGAGCGCGTAGACGACGCACATCACGGCGAGAAGCAGGAAGTGGTCCGGCGAGACGGCCGACAGCGCCGCGGGCGCTCTGTCGGCGCGGGCGAGGTACGGCTTCAGGTACGCGTCGAGGATGGGTCCGCCGACGGAGAGGAAGGTGAGCGTTCCGCTGTAGACGAACAGGAGGACGGCGGACGCGAGCGTCTGGAGACTCGCGGGGACGGCCGCCACGAGGAGCGACGACCGGGAGACGGCCATCACGACGAGGAGGCGGAAGGCGAACACCGAGGCGAGGGCGACGACGAGAGCGTCGAAGACGAACCGCTGGCCGAGGCCCGTGAACACCGAGATGATGGCCGCGACGGTGACGATGGCGACGATGAGTATCTCGCAGACGAGTGCGAGAAGCGACGAGCGGTTGGGCGTGAGCGTCCCGCCGACGAATCGGTCGACGCCCGAGGTGGCGAACGCGGCGACGACGGTGGGGATGCCGATGAAGAAGATGCCCTCCCACGCGTCCTTGCCGAGGAAGAAGATGCCGCGCCACGTCCGCATCGTCTCGCCGGAGTCGAACGCGGCGACGCCCGCCATCGCGGCGAGGAGGAGGGCGAAGGCGAGGCTGGTGTACCAGTTGGGGGCACGGAAGATGTACCGTGAGAGCCCCGCCAAATCGCTCTGAGTGGCAGTCATTGTCGAGAGAGACTCGGGGTAATCTGGTAAAACCGGTGGATTACTGCTCGCAGATGGCGAGGAAGTTCTCGAAGACGGCTTCGCCCTCCTCCGTGTGTGCCACCTCGGGGTGCCACTGGACGCCGTACAGGTCGCGGTCCGTGTCGCTCATCGCCTCGATGTCGCACACGTCGGAGGTGGCGGTGTGGGTGAAGCCGTCGGGGACTTCTTTCACCTCGTCGGCGTGGCTCGCCCAGACGCGCGTTTCGGGGGCCAGCGAGCCGAGAAGCGGGTCGTCCTCGTCGAGGATGTCGACGTTCACGTCCGCGTAGCCGCCGTAGTCGCCGCCGCCGACCGTTCCACCGAGTTCGGCGGCGAGTATCTGCATCCCGAGGCAGATGCCGAGGACGGGAACGTCGAGTTCGAGGTAGTCGGGGCAGTTGCCGATGCGGTCCATGTCGGGGCCGCCCGAGAGGACGATACCGTCGGCGTCTAGCTCTTCGGGCGGTGTGTCGTTGTCCACGAGTTCGGTGTCGATACCGAGGTCACGGAGTGCTCGGTGTTCGAGGTGGGTGAACTGGCCGTGGTTGTCGATGACGACGATGCGAGTCATCAGTTGCGAACTGGTAGTCGGGTGGTGGTCAAAAAGCGTCCGGAACGCGCCGACGGAATCGCTCGTCGCCCAACCGGGCGACGGCACGCAACTGAAGTCACTCGCCGCCGTCCGTGGGGACGTGAACCCACCCCGCGTGCTCACCCGCGCCCGCCCGGCCGTCCGTGCGGTGGTCGGCGTCGGTCTCGCTCTCGTCGTTCTCGCCGTCTTCGTCAGCCTCACCGGCGGGCGAGCGGTCCTCACCGCCGTCGCTCGCGCGGACCTCTCGCTCGTCGCCGCCGCCGGGTTCGCCGGCGTCGCCGCCATCGCCTCGTGGGGAGAGTCGCTCCGCCACGCCGTCCGAACGACGAAGGTCATCGGCGGCCTCCGCTACCGCCTCGCGTACTTCTCGGGCGACTTCGCCCGACAGATACTCCCGATGGGTCGTCTGAGCGGGTCGGCGATAATCGGCTACGCCGTCTCGCGTCCGTTCGAGTTGAAGTACGAGGAGGCGCTGGCCGCCGTCACCGTCGCGGACCTGTTGAACCTCCTCACGGCGGTGACGGTGTCCGCGACGGGCCTCGTCGTCCTCGTCGTCGGGTCGGGCATCGGCGACGTTCGCACGTTCGTCGCCGGCCTCGTCGGCGCCGTCGTCGTCGCGGCGGGCGTCCTCGCCCTCGTCACGCGCCGCCGCGACGTGCTCGAACGCGTCGTCGGCGGCGTCTTCGGCGTCGGCTATCGACTCGCGACGCGACTCGGAATCTCGACGCTCGAACGGCACCTCCACCCCGAGAGCGTCTCACGGCGCGTCGAGAGCTACTTCCGGACGCTGGACGAGGTGGGACAGGACCGCAAACGGGTGGCGCTGACGGGCCTCTTCGCGGCCGTCGGATGGGTCGGATTCGGCTCGTCACTCGCGCTCGCGGCGGCCGCACTCGGCGCGGACGTCCCCGTCGCCGCCGCGTTGTTCGTCGCCCCCGCGTCGGGCCTCGTCGGGTGGTCGCCGCTCCCCGGCGGAACCGGGGGCATCGAAGTCGCCGTCACCGCGGGACTCGTCGCGACGGCCGGCGTCCCCGTCAGCACCGCCGCGGCCGTCGCACTGCTGTACCGCGTCTGTAGCTACTGGGTCGTCGTCGCCGTCGACGCCGCCGCGACCGGACTGTTAGCCGCGTTGTACCCCCGGTAACCGGGTCACCGCTCGCCGTCGGTCCGCTCGTTCTCCCCGTCCGCGCCGTATCGCTCCGCCGCGGAACTGAATCCGAACTCCGCTCGCTCGCGGGAGCGACGCGCCTCGCGCGCGGCGAACGCCTCGGGGTCGGGCGAGGCGTCGTCGTCGACGCGAGCGAACGACTTGTGGACCTTCGTGTGGCACCACCGACAGAGCGCGACGGTTATCTCGTGGGACGGGACGCCGCCGTCGCTCGCGGCCTCGCCGTACGAGAGGTGGTGTTCTTCGAGGAGCGCTCGTTCGCCCGCTTCGTGGGCCATCCGAACCTCTTCGAGTCCACAGCGGACGCACTCGCGGCCGTCCGTCGTCGACCGGTAGTGCGGACAGTCGCGGAAGGACGCGTCCTCGTCGGCGGCGACGCAGGCGTAGTCGTCCGCTCGCCTGGCCGCCGCGAACTCGGGGTCGTCGCCCGCACGGTCGAGGGCGAACCGACAGCGGCCGTCGCCGGTGAGGTGGTCGCAGACGCCCGCGTGGTCGTACGGGTCGTCCACGCCGACGGGCGTTCCCGTGGGCGTCTTCTCCATGCGTTCTCGTTCCGCGCCGTCCGTCTTCAATGCGCGGACCGCCACCGATATGATTATTTCGCGCGCACGAGCCAGGAATTGTATGGGCGCGATAGCGGCGTTCGAACTCGGGGGCGAGACGTTCGCACTCGGACGGGTCATCGAGGCGATTCCGTCCGTCAGAGTCGACCTCGAGCGAGTCGTCCCCGTCGACGGGGGGGTGCTCCCCTACGTCTGGGTGCGAGGAGACAGCGCGGACGAATTCGGACGCGTCGCCGCCGAAATCGACGGTATCGCGAACGCCAGACGAGTCGAGTCGTTCGAGGACGTGACGCTGTACCGTCTCCGGTGGGACCCGACGATGGACCAGTTCATCACGACTATCATCGACGCCGATGGGACGGTGCTGGAGGCGTCCGGTGACGTGCGGGGCTGGCGGTTCGAACTCCGGTTCTCGGAGCGCGAGAATCTCGCGACGTTCCAGACGCTCTGCAACGAACGCGACATCGACGTGAGCGTCGTCAAGGTTCACAGTCTCCACGAACTCAGCGAAGAGACGTACGGTCTGACCGCGGCCCAGCGCGAGACGCTCACGACGGCGTACCACGCGGGGTACTTCGCCGAACCGCGAGAGACGACGACCGAAGAACTCGCGAGACACTTCGACGTGAGCAGCCGAGCGCTGTCCGGACGTATCCGTCGGGGGACGGGGCGACTGCTCGCGAGTACGCTCGTCGCCCACCCCGACGCCGAAGCCGACGGACCTACGTCTTCCCCTCGGTCGGGGGACTGACTTCAACTCCTTCGACAGCGAAGACGAGCACTCATGCCGACGTCTCTTCTAGACGCGGGTGGCCCGGGGCGAGAGTGTCACAAAGAACACACATCAGCCGCGGGGCGAGACAACTCATGCATCATGGAAACTCCGACTCGACGCAATCAGGTATAGGTCCATCGACAGATTCGGCGCGGCGACACGTCCGCGAAATCGGGCCGACCGAGGACCTCACGGCGGCCATCATCGAAGCCGTCGCCGCCGCCACCGGCAACGACCCGATGGAACTGCCGCCGCTTCACCGCGAAGGCGTCGACGCAGAGGCCATCGCGACGCTCCTCGACGGGCCGACCACCGACCTCACCGTGACACTCTCGGCCTACGGCCACGAACTCGTCGTCGAGTCCGACCGCACGCTCACCATCTACGACGCCGCCGAGGACTGGGGCGGTATCTCGACGGACGCGAGACGTCTCGCGAACGACTGAGGACGGAACCCGAGCGACGGCCGGTGGGACCGGACGCAACCGAACTGGGGACTCGCCGCCTACCGAAGACGGGAAATCACGACCGACAACTCGCCTCTGACGCCTCCCAGAGGGGGAACGCCACGGGGACGCGTCGAAGCACGCGACGACCGAGAGGACGCCGTCGCACGGATATTTTATGTAGTCGCCGGGTGACGGCCCGTTCGTGCGCGTCGAACACCGCCGGAACGGAACAGGTCGAACCCTCGCTAGCGACGTGGAAGTCGCGGACAGTTTCCTCTCGAAGGCTCGCGGACTGATGTTCCGTCGCCGCATCCCCGACGACTACGGCCTCGTCTTCGAGTTCGACGACGTCGACAGGCGGAGTCTCCACATGGTGTTCGTCCCGTTCGACATCGACGCTCTCTGGTTGGTCGGCGAAGAGGTGACGAAGGTGAAGCGACTCTCCGGGTGGACGGGGGTCGGCTTCGGACTCGCCGACCGAATCATCGAACTGCCCGCCGGGGCCGCCGACGGCGTGAGTCGCGGCGACACCGTCCGTCTCGTCGACCCGTAATCGGAACGGCGAAAACTGTCGGGAGGGTCTCGTTTAAGTGCGTCCACGGCCTCGGAGCGTGTGAGCACATGACTCGTGGTCGATTTATTCGGGGGTAACCCCACAACACCCCTCGCATCCGTCCTGGATTCTGACGACGACGTACAGCTGTTAGATACGACGCTCCGCGACGGCGAGCAAGCGCCGGGTATCTCGCTCTCGCCGGAGGAGAAAGCCGACATCGCCCGCGCACTCGACAGAGCGAACGTCGCCTACATCGAGGCGGGAAGCGCCTGTACCGGCGAGGGCGAACGCGAGACGATTCGCCGCGTCACCGACCTCGGTCTGGACGCGACGATAACGAGTTTCGCCCGCGGCGTCCGCCGCGACGTGGACCTCGCACTCGACTGCGACGTGGACGGCGTCACCATCGTCGTCCCCGCCAGCGACAAGCACGTCGAGGGCAAGGTCGGGACGACGCGCGAAGAGGTGGTCGAGACGACGGGTGACCTCGTCGCCTACGCGAAAGACCACGGCCTCTGGGTCGAGGTCATCGGCGAAGACGGCTCTCGCGCCGACCTCGACTTCCTCGTCGACATCGCCGAGGCGGCCCTGAACGCCGGTGCGGACCGGACCTGCTACGCCGACACCGTCGGCCACGCGAGTCCCGAGACGACGTACGAGTACGTCTCCGCGCTCGCCGAACTCGGGCCGGTGTCGACGCACACGCACGACGACCTGGGACTGGCGATGACGAACGTCTACGCCAGTCTCGCCGCCGGGGCCGACATGGTCCACGGAACGGTCAACGGCATCGGCGAACGCGCCGGCAACGTCGCCCTCGAAGAGGTGGCTATCGCGCTCTCGCACTGCTACGGCGTCGAGACGGCGAAACTCGACGAACTCTACTCGTTGGCGCAGAAAGTCGCCCGCGCGACGGGCGTCCCCCTGCCGCCGAACAAGGCCGTCGTCGGCGAGAACGCCTTCACGCACGAGAGCGGTATCCACACCGACGGGACGCTGAAAGACGACGCGATGTACGAACCGTACGCGCCGGAGACGGTCGGCAGAGAGCGTCGTCTCGTCCTCGGCAAGCACGCCGGACGCGCCGGCGTCGCGGCCGCCCTCGACGAACACGGCGTCGACGTCACCGATGACCAACTCGCCGCCGTCGTCCAGCGCGTGAAGACGGTCGGCGACCGCGGCAAGCGCGTCACGGACGCCGACCTCCTCGCCATCGCCGAGGACGTACAGGGCAGAGAGCGCGACCGCCGGGTCGAACTCCTCGACCTCACGGCCGCGTCCGGCGGCGGGACGCCAACCGCTTCCGTCCGCCTCCGCGTGGACGGCGACGAACGCGTGGCCTCGGGGACCGGGAGCGGTCCGGTCGACGCCGCCGTCGAGGCCGTCCGCTCGGCGCTCGGCCCCGATGCCGACGCGCAACTGGACTCGTACCACGTCGACGCCATCACCGGCGGCACGGACGCCGTCGTCACCGTCGAGGTGGAGATGTCGTACGCCGACCGCTCGGTCACCGTCGCGACCAGCGACTCCGACATCACGCGCTGCAGCGTCGAGGCGATGGTCGAAGCGCTCGACCGACTCCTCGTCGCCGAGGGCGACGCCGACGACACCGCCGAGTCGCCGCCGCGCGCGGACGACTGAGTCGGCACCCTCGCGTTTCGCGTTCTTTCGCTCCCTCGTCAGCGACGCTCTTCGCCGACGAGGTACGTCCACCCGCCGCGCCGTTCGAACCGAACGTCGCCGTCGAACCGCGCGGCGGCGTACTCGGCGACGCGCTTCGTCCGGAACTCGGTCACGTCGATGCGGCGTGTCTGCCTCGTGCGTTCGTCTGGTCGCTCGGCGGCGAGCGCGTTCATACATCCACATTCACGAGAACGGATAAGTAGCCAATCCTAGCGGAGTGAAAGTGTAATCGGAAGACTGCGAAGCATCGACTGCGAAGTCGCCGGCGGTCTCACTTCGATATCGACTTCGACACCCATCCGGTCGACCCGCTCGGATACGGTCCCTCTTCTTCGCGGGGTTGGAGCGTCCCGGTGCCGTCGGTCGCGCGGACGACGACGGTGTGTCTCTCTCCGGGGTCGTCGTAGGTGTGTTCCCACTGTCGCCACGCGTCCTCGGCGAACTCGCCCGCCTCGTCGGTTCCCGCGGGGAGGGGGTCCGACAGCGTCGCGCCCGTCCACGAGTCGCCGCCGTCGGTGGAGACTTCGACGCGGTCGATGCCGCGCGTGCCCGCGTAGGCGTGCCCGGCGACCTGTATTCGGTCTCCGAGTCGGTTCGTCGCGTGCAGTTTCGCGGCGGTGTTGACCGGGCCGGTTCCGTGCCATCCCCGCTTCTCCCAAAAGCCCTTCTCCGGCCCCTCGAGCACCTCTATCTCGGTTATCCACTTGACGTTTATCTCCCCCCAGTGGCCCGGGACGAGCGCTCTGACGGGGTAGCCGTGCCCGCGCGGGAGCGCCTCCCCGTGCTTTCCGTAGGCGAGGAAACTCTCTCGGAGCGCTTCGACGGGGAACTCCTCGTAGTAGTTGTCGGCCGCGCGGAACATCACGTGCGTCCCCCGCGGGTTCACCTCTTCGAGGATGCGCGAGACGGGGACGCCCGTCCAGAGGTCGGTGTCCATCAGCTTGCCGTTCACGGGGTCGCTGACGCATCGGAGCGTGACGAAGCGCTGTTCGGCCCCGAGTGCGACCAACTCGTCGTAGGTGTAGCTGGCGGGGCGTTCGACCGCGCCGGTGACCGAGAGCGTCCAGTCGTCCGCCGAGAGGTTGGGGTCGACGTTGCTGATGTCGACCTGGTAGAAGTCGTCGCTGACCAGTCCTTCGAGTCCCTCGACGTCGAGGGTCCTGCGGTCCGCCTCGTCGAGGAGTTCGCGCGTCGCGTCGGGGTCGCCGAACCGGGTGTCCGTCGAGGACGCCGAGTCCGACCCCCGCGTTCCCGAACCCGCGGAGTCGTCCACCGATGCGGCGTTCGACTCACCGCGTCCGGCCGTCTCGGTGTCGCCGAACGCGTACCCGACGGCTCCGACGCCGAGTGCCGTCGTGAGACCGCCGAGGACGCGTCGCCGGGCGGACGAGACGGTGTCCGTCGTCGACGCGGGCGTCGCGGCCGCCAGTTCCGCGGCGGCGACGACGACTGCACTCCCCGCGCCGGCACCGAGTGCGAGCGACGGCGCGCCGGTGAGGACGGCCGTCAGTCCCCACGCGAACCCCCCAGCCAGACCGACGGACGCGAGAGCGCTGTCGAGTCGGCGGCCAGCGAGGAGTGCCGCGAAGGCGGCCCCCGCGAGTACCGCCGTCGCGAGGCCGACGGCGAGTGCGAGGTTGAGCAACTGTCCGAAGTGGTCGATGCCGGCGAACGTGCCGAGCGTCGTGATGGCGAACCGGAGGACGGCGTCGGGGACGGTCCGAGTGAGGAACGCCTCGACGGGAGCGACGACGAACGCGGGGGTGAACCCGGCGGCGGCGTACGACCCGGCGACGGCCGCGATACCGGCGAAGAGGGCGGTGGCGTGCGTCGAGTCGAGTCGTCGGCCGAGGCGGTTCCGTGTCATCTGTTCGCTAGTGGGAGTCCGACGGGGATGTACCTTCTTCAGAATCTCACCCAACTTCGCGTCGAATCTCACGGGAAACGCCGCGAGGGGGGAAGCGAGCGAGGCGCGTCGGGACGCACAGATTCATCAGGTTTCACAGACATATCTATCCGAACCGCTCTGGATTTCAGCCCGGAGACGCCGCGTCGTCGCCGTACGACGTGCGGTCGGGACGCGGTCGAGACGGGAAGTGCGCAGACATGATATCGCTACAGTCGCTCAGGGAGTCGCTCGTCGCGCTCGTCCGACGGCTCCGGCCGGCCGGCAGCGTGACACAGCAGGCGGTGAAGAGCGGCGTCTGGCTCGGGGTCACCAACGGTCTCACGCAGTTTCTGAACATCGGAAAGCTGGTCGTGCTCGCGGGGTTGCTCTCGCCGCGCGACTTCGGACTGGTCGGTCTCGCCGTCCTGACGATGGCCGCACTCCGGGAAGTCACCCAACTGGGGTTCTCCGAAGCGCTCGTCCAACGGGCGGAGGCGCGCGTCGACAGCTACCTCGACACCGCGTGGACGGTCCAGTCGCTCCGCGGCGTCGTTCTCGGCGTCGTCCTGGTGGCCGCTGCGCCCTGGGTCGGCGCGTTCTTCAGCGAACCGCGGGTGGTTCCCATTCTCAGGGTGATGAGCGTCGTGCCGTTGCTGGCGGGGCTCCAGAACCCTGCGCTCGTCTACCTCCAGAAGGACCTGCAGTTCCACCGGGAGTTCCTCTACCAGTCGAGTCTCGCCGTCGTCAGCGCCGGCGTCTCCGTCGGCGTCGCCCTCACCACGGGGTCCGTCTGGGCGCTGGTCGCGGGCTCCGTCGCGGGCGCGGCCGTCCAACTCGTCGTCTCGTACCTCGTCCACGACTACCGGCCGCGGCCCGCGCTCGAAGTGACTCGCCTCCGAGAACTGCTCTCCTACGGGAAGTGGATAACGAGCGGGAGCATCCTCGTCTTCCTGACGAACTCCGGCGACGACCTGTTCGTGGGGTGGTTTCTTGGGTCGACCGCGCTGGGGCTGTACCAGTACTCCTATCGGCTGTCGAACACCCCCGCGACGATGGTGAGCAAGCTCATCTCGACGGTGGCGTTCCCGACGTACTCGAAAGTCCAGACGGACCGCGATAGACTCCGAGAGGGCTACTTCCGGGCGCTCACGCTGACGGCGTTTCTCTCGATTCCGATGTCCGTCGGTATCGTCGTCGTCGCCCCCACGTTCGTCCGCGGGTTCCTCGGAGACGAGTGGGTACCCGCCGTGTTGACCCTGCAGTTGCTGACCGTCTGGGGACTCGTCCGGGCGCTCGGGTCGACGAGCGGCCCGCTCTTTCGCGCGGTCGGTCGGCCGGACTACTCGACGAAGATTCAGCTGGGAAAGGCGCTCATCGTCGCCGTCCTCATCTACCCGGCGACGGCGCGGTTCGGTATCGAAGGGACGGCGCTGGTCGTCGTGCTGAACGCGCTGTTGTTCTCCGAGCCCATCGTATACTATCTGGCGATGAAGACCATCGACGGGAGCTACGCTCGTCTCGCCAAAGTCCTCGGCTACCCCGCGGCCGCGAGTGCGGTGATGGGCGCGGCGGTGTACGCGACCCGAGAATCGGTCTCCCTCGGCTCGGACGCCCTGGAGTTCTGCGTGTTGGTCGCCGTCGGGGTGGTGACGTACGGTCTCTGTGTCCTTCTCCTCGAACGCTGGTTCGACTACGACATCGGGACGCTGGGTCGGACGATAGTCGGTGCGCTGTCGACGTGACGGGAGAGTGTCGCCCGGTCGTCAGGGCGTCGGCGTGTCAGGGTCCGGACGAGACGCCGGTCCACGGATACTCGCCGGTAGCGCGGATTCGCCAGTCGGTCATCCGCCGACGCACGGTGCCAGCCGCGTCGAACCCCCGCGGCCCGAGCATCGAGACGAGACACGAGAGCGCGAGGGTGGCCGTCGGGCGGAGACGGAACGCCGAGAGAAAGTACCGGGCGGCCCGTCGGGTCTCTCCCCGGTGCAACGCGTGCGTGGCCCGTTTCTGATAGTACCACTGCGAGTAGAGTCGGCAGAGTGCGTCGGGATGGCGGTACAGTTCGTCGGCGTACTTGTCGAGGACGAGACTGTACAGGTCCATCTGCTCCGGTTCGCGCGAGATGTTGTCGTCGTGGAGCGTCCGCCTGACGAACAGTTCCGGGAGGTAGTCGAACTTATACCGCTTCGCCAGTCGAATCGACATGTCCCAGTCGACGCCGCGAGGGAACGCCGTATCGAATCCGTCGACGGCCTCGAACGCCTCGCGACGAATCATGTGTCCCGAGTGAGGACCGACGCCGAACGTTCCCAGTATCTCGGGATAGATGTCACCGCGCCACGACGGCCGAGAGACGTCCGTCACGACGTCGTCTCGCACGCAGAAGCCGCCGGTGTAGACGACGCCGTACTCGTCTCCGAGCGACTCCATTCGCCGAACCTGCCGCTCGACCTTCACGGGGTGCCACCGGTCGTCGTCGCCGAGGATACAGAGATACTCTCCTCTCGCCTCCGCCGCCGCCCGATTGAAACTGTACGAGATGCCCCGGTTCTCGTCGTTGTGAAAGACGCGGACGCGGTCACCCGCGCGCGCGTCGAGAACCGCCCGCGTGTCGTCGTCGGAACCGTCGTTCACGACAACCGCTTCGATATCCGAGTACGTCTGTTCGAGGACGGTGTCGATGGCTCCGCCGACGTACGCCGCCCGGTTGTACGTCGGGATGAGGACACTCACACTTGTCATACAGCCAATATACATGAAGCCAGATTAAATCAATTCTCCTACGTTCAGCGTTCTGAGACGATTGTACTAGAGACGAAGAATGTATCAAAGAGAGACGATTCCCGAAGTGTTTATCGAGAATCAGGACGACTCGGAGTGTATGACCGTTCGTAGTTTTATATTGACACGATTTGCCGACGACGCCCCTCACTACGGATACGAACGGCTTCTCGGAGAACGATGAGCGACCCCGATTCGGTTCCGTTCACCGATATCTACGTCGACGACGCTATCGTCGACCGAGTGGCCGACGCGCTTCGAAGCACGCGGTACGTGAAGGGACCGGAACTGGAGGCGTTCGAGCGAGAGTTCGCCGAAGAGTGCGGCGTCGAACACGCCGTGGGCGTCAGCAGTGGGACGGCCGCCCTCCTCCTCTCGTTGGAAGCGGCCGGCGTCGGGGGGAGCGAGGACGAACAGGTGTTCGTCCCCGGAAACACGTTCTTCGCGACGGCGTCTCCGGCGCTCAAACTTGGGGCGACGCCCGTGTTCGTCGACGTCGACCCCGAGACGTACACGATGGACCCCGCGGACCTCGAAGAGAAGGTCGCCGGCGCGAAGAACCCCTCGGCGGTGATGCCCGTCCACATCTACGGCCATCTGGCAGACGTCGACGCCATCACCGCCGTCGCCGACGACTACGATTTAGTCGTCGTCGAAGACGCCTGTCAGGCGCACTTCGCCGAACGCGACGGACACGTCGCGGGAACCGCGGGCGACGCGGGCGCGTTCAGCTTCTACCCCTCGAAGAACATGACCGTCGGCGGCGACGGCGGGATGCTCGTCACCGACCGAGACGACGTCGCTGAGTCCGCGCGAAGACTGCGGAACCACGGCCGCGACGGCGACGGCGTCCACCGAGCGCTCGGACTCAACTATCGACTGAGCGAGGTTCACGCCGCCGTGGGTCGAGAACAGTTGCGGCACGTCAGACGATGGAACGAGGGGCGCAACGGGGCGGCGCAGCGCTACACCGAACGGCTCGGTTCGGTCCCCGAGGTGGTCACGCCGACGGAACGAGACGGTGCGTTCCACGTCTACCACCTCTACGTGGTTCAGGTCCCCGCGAGCGAACGCGACGAGTTCCGAGCGTCGCTGGCGAGACAGGGTATCGAGACGGGACTTCACTACGAGACGCCGCTTCACCGCCACCCGAGTCTCGCCGGTCACGCCGAGGAGACGACGCTAGAGGTCACCGACCGACTGTACGAACGCATCGTCTCGCTCCCGATGCACCCCCGGATTACCGAAGTCGAAATCGACCGCGTCTGTTCGGCCGTCGAGGCGTACTTCGACGGCGACGACGGCCGCGAGGGCGACGGAGACCGGCGGTGACCGACCGCTGCTACGCCGTCGTCGGGATGGGCTACTGGGGGAGCAACCACGCTCGTATCGCCGCCGAACTGCTGGACGAGGGACTCGTCGGGTCCGTCGTACTCTGCGACACGAACGAGGACAGGGTGTCGCAGTCGGCGGCGGACTACGGCGTGTCCTACACCGTCGACTACGCCGAACTCGCGTCGATGGGCGTCGACGCGGCGGTCGTCGCGACGCCGACACCGACGCACTATCGGGTCGCGACGGACCTCCTCGAAGACGGCATCGACGTCCTCGTCGAGAAACCCCTCGCGCAGAACAGCGAGGATGCGTGGAGCATCGTCGACACGGCGGCGGAGAACGACCGCGTGCTGGGCGTCGGGCACATCTTCCGGTACCACCCGGCACTGCTCGAACTGAAACGGCGTATCGACCGCGGCGAACTCGGACAGATACGGTATCTCTCCACGAATCGATTCGCGTTCAGAGTTCCGCGAGAGGACACGGGCGTACTGTTCTCGCTCGCCGTCCACGACATCGACGTCTACAACTTCCTCCTCGGACAGTGGCCCGACAGCATCTACTGCAAACTCGACTCGACGATTCGACCGGACGTCGACGAGACGGCGACGGTCCTCCTCTCGTACGGGCAGGCGACCGGCGTCATCAACGAGTCGTGGCGGGTACCCGTGTTCGGGAAGCGTCGCGACGTGACCGTCGTCGGAACGAAACGGTCGGCGTACATCGACTACCTCGAAGATACCGTACTGGAACTGTACGACTCCGAGATTATCGAGGAAGGGGGCGTTCTCCGCGAGTGGAACGAGGGAAAGCAACGGCACGAGACGGACCCGGACGAACCGCTCCGTGCGGAGGTGGAGGCGTTCATCGACGCGTGCGAGACACGAACGGTGCCGCGTGCGTCGGGAGAAGTCGGCGCGGTCACCGTGGAACTTCTCGAAGCCGCGAAGCGGTCGAACGACCTCGCAGAACGCGTCAGCGTCGAGCGATGAGGCCGAGTCCGGTCCTGCCAGCCGACTGACGGTCCGCGCGACAGACGGCGAGTACCGTTATTGGGCTTCGAAGAGTGGACTTCGACGATGGTGACAGACGACCGTACCGAGCGGTGGGAGTACGAGGTCATCAGACCGCCGAGAGGAGAGACCAAGAAAGAAGCCGAGGACCCGAAGTCGGTGCTGAACGAACTCGCCGCCGACGGGTGGCGACTCGTCGAGACGGTGGATTACACCGGCGGCGGGACGAAGTACTTCGTGTTCGAACGGCCGGTTCGCACCGGCGACGACGCGCCCGGTGAGGCGAACGGAGACACCCGCGCGGACGAGGAGGGCGAATGGTGAGCGACGGGTCGAGCGGGTCCAACGCGGAGTACTCCGACGACGTCGACCGGAGCGTCGACGTGAGCACGGCCAACACGATGCGTGACCGGGCAGGAGAGAGCCGGTTCAAGATATGGGTGTTGCTGGCCGCGAACCGCCTGCACGTCACCGCGGTGCTCGCACTCGGCGTGTTCGTCTCGTTCGTCCTCCTCGTGGAAGTCGTCCCCCCGTCGCTCCTCCCGCAACTCGACGCACAGGACACGATAGAGACGATGTTCTCGACGATGATCAGCGCCATCATCACCGGCGTGACGCTCGTCGTCACCATCGGTCAGTTGGTCATCTCGCAGGAGAACGGCCCCCTCGGAGACCAGCGCGAACGGATGGAGAACTCGATGGACTTTCGCGACTACGCCGAGGAACTCATCGGCACGCCGAGTCCCGCCGACCCCTCGACGTTCCTCCGTGACCTCGTGAACGTCGCAGAAGAGAGAGCGGAGGCGGTTCGAGACGGCCTGAGCGGTATCGACAGCGAGCAACTGCAGTGGGAAGTCGACGAGTTCACCGACAGCGTCGTCGGCAACTCCGAGACGGTTCGCGACCAACTCGACGGCGCGACGTTCGGGACGTTCGACGTGCTGTTCGCCGCGCTCAACTACAACTACGGCTGGAAGATATACCAGGTCGAACGGCTGGCGCACGACCACGCCGAGGACCTCGGCGAACCCGAAGAGGACCTCCTCCACGACCTGAAGACGGCGCTGTCGCTGTTCGGTCCGGCGCGAGAACACGTGAAGACGCTCTACTTCCAGTGGGCGCTCATCAGTCTCTCGCAGATGATACTGTACGTCGCCGTCCCCGCGTTGGTCGTCGCGGGCGTCATGCTCACCGTCGTCGAGGCGGCGACGTTCCCGGGGACGACGTTCGGCGTCGAACACATGACGGTCCTCGTCGGCGCGGCGTTCACGCTGACGCTGACTCCGTTCTTGCTGTTCACGTCCTACGTCCTCCGCATCGTCACCGTCGCGAAGCGAACGCTCGCCATCGAACCGCTGATTCTGCGAGATTCACAGCGGTGAACGCGCCGCTCCGAGTGGTGAGTCCGTGAGAAAGCGCCGAGGGTGAGATTTGAACTCACGTGTCCGAATGGACAGTAGATTTCGAATCTACCGCCTTGGCCGGGCTAGGCTACCTCGGCTTGCATTCTCTGTTGGGAGGTGGTGCGTTTAATCGGTTTCGGTTTCGACGGCCCACGTGGGAGTCACCCGGAGGACTAAGTCACGTGACGACTCCACACGTGGTATGGATATCCCCGAAGCGAGCGAGGCGTGCGGCGACGTCCTCGCAGAGGTCTCGAAGGCCGTCATCGCCGAGCAGGAGTTCTTCGAGCGAATCATGCTCGGCGTCCTCTCCCGCGGTCACGTCCTCTTAGAAGACGTCCCCGGCACCGGAAAGACGCTGAGTGCGCGGAGCGTCGCCACGGCCCTCGGCCTCTCCTTTTCCCGCGTGCAGTTCACGCCGGACCTCCTCCCCTCCGACGTGACGGGGACGAACATCTACAACGAACGCGAGAAGTCCTTCGAGTTCTCCGAGGGGCCGATATTCGCGAACGTCGTCCTCGCCGACGAGATAAACCGCGCGCCGCCGAAGACGCAGGCGGCGTTACTGGAGGCGATGGAGGAGGCGCAGGTGACCGTCGACGGCGAGACGCACGAACTCCCGAAGCCGTTCTTCGTCATCGCGACGCAGAACCCCGTCGAGAGCGAGGGGACGTTCCCGCTCCCCGAAGCGCAAATAGACCGGTTCGTCGTCAAGACCGAAATCGGCTACCCCGACGCCGACGGCGAGGTCGAACTCCTCCGCCGACGCGTCGGCCGCGAGTCGCGCAGTCCGAGCGTCCGGTCGGTCCTGACGCGAGACGAAGTGATGGACGTGCGCCTCGTCCCCGAAGACGTGCGCGTCGACGAGGACCTGCTGCGGTACATGGCCGACGTCGCGCGGACGACGCGAACCGACCGGCGGGTGGAAGTCGGCGTCTCCCCCCGCGGGACGCAGCGACTCCTCGAAGCCTCCCGCGCCCGTGCGGTCCTCTCGGGGAGAGCGTTCGTCACGCCCGACGACGTAAAGCGCGTCGCGCCGGCCGTCCTCGCGCACCGTCTCGTCCTCACGCCGGACGCGCAGGTGAACGACGTAGCGAAAGCAGACGTCGTCTCGGACGTCCTCGGCCGGGTGGACGTACCGACCGTCGAGTAGCGGCGTCGGGCACGACAGCTACGTACCTGCCGTCCGACCGTCCCGTATGGACACCGACGAGCAACTGCACGAACTGGACGCCCGCGGATGGCGGCGGGGCCTGTACGCGGACGTCAAACGGACGTTTCGCGCCCCCATCGTCAACTGGATATTCCGGACGACGATGGCCAACGAACCGGCGTTCCTGCGCCACGCGTGGGGACAGGTCAAACCCGTCTTCCAGACGCGGGCGTTCGCGAGACTGACCGTCCGGTACCGGGACGCCGTGCTGGAAGCGATGGACGACGCGGAACCGAGCGCCGAGGACGCGCTTGCGACGTACCGTCCGGGCGACGTCGGCCTCGAACCCGCCGCCTACCGCGAACTGCGGGGGCAACTCGCGACGTACGACGTGGTCGCGCCCCGTCTCGCGGTGCTGTTCGAGACGATGGACCGTGCGCTCCACGACGAACCGGTCGGTCACGCCCCCGCCGAAGACCGGGCGGCGACCGAACCGTTCCCCGACTGGCTCGACGCCGACCGGGGACGCGCGCCGACGTTGCTCGACGCCGAGGACGTCCCCGACTCGCTGAGCGACACCGTCGACGCGGTACAGACGTTCCACGGGTTCGACGACCAACTGCCCAGCATCTACCGGACGCTCGCGCAGTGGCCGTCGTTCTTCGAGCGGATGTGGGCGGACACAGAGCCTCGATTAGAGAGCGACGCCTTCGAGACGGCGTGCGAGCGCACCGACGACCTCGTGTCGTCGTTCGTGGACACCACCCCCTACCGCCCCCGACTCGCGCCCGCCGACCTCGAACGCGCCGGCTTCGACGACGAGACGATATCGTCGGCGCAAGCGCTGTTCCGGCAGTTCAACGGCGGTCCGGTCCAGACGGTGCTTCCGGGACTGCCGGTGTTCGCCGCGACGGTGGGCGCGTCGGGCGAACGCGACCTGCTGTAGGAGCGGAGACGCTACCGCCCGCGACGGACTCGCCGTCCCTCGTCCCGGCCGCCGCGGAGTGCGGCCACGAGTGCGACGACGCCGAGGAGCAAGAGCACCAGCACGGCGATG
Source organism: Halogeometricum limi (assembly GCF_900115785.1). GTDB lineage: Archaea > Halobacteriota > Halobacteria > Halobacteriales > Haloferacaceae > Halogeometricum > Halogeometricum limi. The sequence goes on along the minus strand of NZ_FOYS01000001.1, from coordinate 770,278 downwards.
GGTTGGCCGCCGCCGACCGAGAGGTACGCGGCGTAGGTGACGGCGATGCCGACGACGCCGACGAGGAGCGTCGTCGCCGAGTGGACGAGCGTGAGTCGCGCCGTCTCGGCGTCGCGGCCGAGTTGTTCGCCGACGCCGATGGCGTACTCGCCCGCGTCCCACGAGACGACGGTGCCGAGTGCGGCCACGAGGAGGGGTTCGGCGGCCCCGCCCTGGGCGCCGGCGTAGAGGACGCCCGCGAACAGCGCCGTCGTCCCGAGCGTGACGAGGCGGCGAGAGGCGACGAACACGCCGACGGCGAGGACGACGACGCCGAGGGCGGCGGGTGCGACCGCTCCCGCGGAGGCGACGCCGACGCCGACGAACCCGACGGCGGCCGCGACGAGGGACACGGAGATGCCCGTCAGCGACGGCCGGCGAGTGATTTCGGTCATCGCGTGCCTCCTCCGTTCATCGCGACCACCGCCGTCCGGCGCGGGCGAGTTCGGTCGCGAGCGGTCGCTCGCCCCAGTCGACCACCCGGACGCCCGCCCGGCGGAGTCGGGCGAGGCGGTTCTCGCGTTCGACCCGCGAGAGGCGGTGACCCGGCGTGTCGTCCACCGTCGCGTCCGGGCTGACGACGGTGACGAGGTGGCCGTAGGCGTCGAGGCGTCGCGCGGCGGTGACGGCGAAGTCGTCCGCCAACGGCGAGAAGAACAGCACCTGCGCGTCCGCCGGCAACCGTCGTCGGAGGCGGCGAATCGCGACGATAGGGAAGTACGCCTCGTCCGTCGGCGTCGGCGCGAGAGCGGAGTTCGTCGCGAACAGCCGTCGGGCGCGGACGCGGTGGTCCGAACCGGTCCCCGGCGAGAGCCAGCACTCGTGCGGCGAGAGCGCCGCGACGCCGACGCGGTCACCGCTGTCGAGGAGCGAGGAGAACGCCCGCGTCGCCGCGTCGACGCCGCGTTCGACGGCGTTCTGTTCGCCCTCCTCGGGCGCGACGTACGACTCCGTGCGGGCGTCGACGAGGAGGACGACGGTGGCGGCGCGTTCCTCGCGGAACTCCAGCGTCGCCATCTTCCCCGTCCGGGCGCGACGGTTCCAGTCGATGCGGTTGAGGGGGTCGCCGCGGCGGTACTCGCGCGTGGAGTAGAACTCCAGCCCGTCGCCCGCGACGTTCGTGGCGACGCGGCCGGTGTACTGGGTCGTCAACCCCCTGAGCGGAAGGTCCGCGGTGGCGTCCAGCGACGGCGCACACCGGAGCACCGTCGCCGTCTCCGGCGAGCGTTCCGCGCTCCGTTCGGTCTCCGCGCTCGGACTGCGGACGACGGCGCGGAGGGGGTCCCACGTGTGTTCGCCGCGGACGGCCTCGACGGTGTAGGAGAACGTCGCCGACTTCCCCGGGCGAAGCGCGGTGCCGAGGCGCGCGGACCCGTCGGTCACTTCGAGGGCGGGAGGGACGCCGTCTATCAGTCTGAGGTCGGTCAGCGCGCCGTCGCCGACGTTCCGGACGGTGACCGTCACGTGGACGTCCGTTCCGGTGTCGGGAGCCGTCTCCGACAGTTCCCGCGTGACCGTCAGCGTCGGTTCGGGCGCGTCGGTGAACCACGCGTACGCCGTGAAGGCGACGCCGAGGCCGGCGACGAGGAGCAACGGGGGTTGCTGAAAGAGGACGCCCGCCGCCCCGGCGAGGAGGGCCGCACCCTCGATTCCGGTCCAGCGGTTCGTGTCGAACGGGGTCATCCGTCGGCCTCCGGGAGGGCGTCCGCTCGGTCGTGAATCGCCTCTATCGCGGCGACGGTCCGCGCGGCGCGCGCCGCCGGCGACGACTGGCCGCGGACGACGAGGCGGAGTCGAGTCGACAACGCGAGGGGAACGTCGCCGCCGAGGTATCGGGCCGCGACGGGGTCCGTCGTCCACGTGCCGTCGTCGACGTGCCGTTCGGCCCGTTCGACGGAGCAGTGGTCGTGGAGGACGAGCGACTCTATCGCGACCTCTCGGAGGCGGACGCGGAGGTCGGTTCCGCCCATCGACCCCCACCCGCCCGTCCGAGAGAGGTCGCGGTCCACGTCGTCGCCGGGCGTCGGCACGCGGTAGCGGAGTTCGGGGTCGCCGGTGTCCGTCGACCGGTAGTCGACGCTGCGGCGACGGAGGGCGTACCGGAGGCCCTGCACCCCGGCGACGAGTCCGACGACGACGACGAACACGAACGTCGCACTCAGTCCGGGGACGACGAACCCCGCGAGGCCGGCGAGTCCGCCGAGGACGGCGACGACGCCGACGGCCGCCGCGAGCGTATCGGCGTTCACGAGTCACGCCCCCACTCGTCGCCTTCGGCGGTGTCGCCTCCGCCGGCCTCGTCGGCGTCGGCGTACGCCGCCTCGATACGTCTCAGCGCGGTGACGGCGCGTTCCTCTCTCGTCACCGTGGCCGACTCCCCGCCGTACCGGACCTCCTCGAACAGGTGCGTGAGTTCGTCGACGTCCTCGCGCGCCATCCCGGCGTCGACGGCGGCGGACGCGAACTCGCCGGGCGTACTCGTCCGCGGGTTGGAGATGTCGAGGAGGCCCGTCATCTCGGCCCACGCTCGGTACACCTCGTTCTCCACGTCGGCGTCGTCCTCGATTCGGTCGGCCGCGGCCCCGGCGGCCCGTCCGAGTTCGCGGACGTCGACGTCCGCCTCCTCGTCTTCGACGGTCCTGCGTTCCTCGGCGGCGTCGTCGCCCGTCGAGAAGAACAGGAGGGCGACGGCTCCGAGGAGGACGAACACGAGGAGGAAGCCGAACATCGCCGTCGGCGGCGCGACGGCCCCCTCGCCGGACCCGCCGATACCGCCGCCGCCCTGCGGGAGCGAGAAGTTCCCGCCCCCGGGGCCGAGATTCGCGCCGCCGAAGTCGACGGGGCCACAGACGGTGAGAAACATCCAGAACACGTAGCCCGGGAGGCCGAACGTCACGGCGACGGCGGCGACGGGGAGGAGCGACTTGGTGTCGTAGTAGACGACGGCGAGGAGGCCCGCCAACAGGGCGAGGAGGCCGAGCATCACCGCGGGGTGCGTCAGAATCGGGAGGCAGAGCGAACCGAACGGCTGTCCGCCGCCCTGCGTGTCGTCGAGTCCGACGCTGTCTTGGTCCGAGGGACCGAGACCGGTGGCACCGGACGTGCCGCCGCCGAACCCGCCCCCGCCGCCGGTCACGGCGGAGTCGATGGTGGCCGCCACGACGCCGAGGGCGAGGACGGCGAGGAGGGCGAGGGCGACGGTTCTGGCGGCGTGTCTATCCACGTCACGACGTACCGGGACACACAGTAAATGAGTTTCGAGATTGTAGTGATTCAGATGACAGGAAGACAGTCACGAGACCCGAACGGCTTTGACGAGGGGTGACGGCCCTACGCACGAGACGCATGTCGGCATCGGGACCACAGAGAGAGTACGCGGAGAGAGCCAAGCAGACCGGCCGGTCGGCCTACGAGACGGCGATAGACGTGGTCGTGACCGGAATCGTCGTCATCATGCCCGTCGTCGTGACGATATACATCTTCGACCTCGCACTCGGGTTCGTCTCGGGCGCGCTCGAACCGCTCGTTCGTCTGTTGCAGTGGGCGGGTATCATCCAGGGGATTCGAAGTCAGCCGTTCGTCGGCTTTCTCTTGGAGACGGAACTCATCGCCAGCGAGGTGGGGTTCGTCTCGGAACTCATCGCGCTCGCTTTCCTCGCCGTCGTCGTCGTCGTCGCGGGCCTCCTCGCGCGACACCGGTACGGCGAACACGTCATCGGTATGTTCGACTACTTCATCACGAAGATTCCCGGCGTCGGTGCCGTCTACCGCAGTTTCCGCCGGATGGGAGACGTGATGCTGGACGACGGCACCGAGAACTTCCAGTCGGTGAAAGTCGTCGAGTTCCCCACGGACGGAAGCTACGTCATCGGGTTCGAGACGGCCCAGTCGCCGCCGAGCATCTGCGAGGTGACGGACACCGAGGGGATGGTGACGCTCTTCGTCCCCCTCGCGCCGAACCCCGTGATGGGCGGGTTCCTCTCGCACTTTCCCGAAGAGCAGGTGATGGACGTCGACATGACCGTCGAGGAGGGCGTCCGGAGCATCGTCACCAGCGGTATCGCCACCTCGCCGACGGAGGACTCGGGGATGAGCATCGACGACCTGACCGACCTCGGAATCAGTCCCGACGACCTCCCGGGGACGCCGGACTGAGACGCCGGACGCCTCTCGCCGCGGCCGCGATTCCAGTCCGACTGGAATTTTCGAACCGTTTCGGAAAATTATTGTCAGATTTGATAAAGGTTGAAGTAGGACCGGTGTCTGTGTCTATCTGTCCCGAGGCGTGCACCGTGCAGGTGCGTCCGCGGGACGAGAGACCCCTCAGTTGACGCCGCCAGTCAACGTCGCGCACCTCGTCTGCCGCCCCACTCCCCGCTTTCCTTCGGCCCTCCACGCGGTCACCAGCGACCGCACCGTTGGGTTTAGGTCGATTCACCGCCGAACTGTCGAAAGTGACCGAGACAGCGTGCTCCTCCGTCGTGCGGTACGTCACGAGTTCGTCGACTCGTGAGTCCGTCGTGGACGCGCTCACAGACGGTCCGAAGACGACGCGAACGCTCTGTACGACGCTCGACGCCAGCGAGTCCGGCGTCTACGCGGCGACCGGTGGCCTCCGAGAGAACGGCGTCGTCGAAGCGACGGACGACCGACTGCGACTCACCGGCCTCGGCCACGTCGTCGCCGACTTCCTCGAACGCCGACGGAGCGTGGAGGCGTTGGTGGAGACGGACCGCGACTACTGGCGGACGCACGACGTTCGAGCGCTCCCGTCGACGTTCCGCGCGCGCCTGACCGAACTCGCCGACCACGACGTGTTTCGCGTCTCCGACACGGACCCCGCGGGGGCGGTTCGACTCATACACGACAACCTTCAGGCGGCCGACTCCGTCGCCGTCGTCAGCCCCGTTCACTTCCCCGGCCTCGGCGAGACGCTTCGAGACGTCTGCGCGGACCGGCCGGGTCGTCTCCTCGTCACGCCCGACGTGGTCGAAGAGATACACCGCTACGGCGGCGACGTCGTCGTCCCCGAGCGACTCACGATACGCGTCGCCGACGCGTCGTTCGCGCTCGCCGTCGCGAACGAGACGACGTTCCTCTCGCTGCCCCGCCTCGACGGGTCGTACGACCCGAGCAGCGAACTGGTGGCCGACGGCGACGACGCCGTCCGGTTCGGAACCGACCTGTTCGAGGCCGTCTGGCGGGACGCGACACCCATCGACGACGTGACCACGACCCGTTCTATCTGAGTCCGCGCCCCCGTGTCGTACGGACGCCTCGCGCGTGGTTCACCGCGTCGAACTATCATCGTCTAGAAACGTCGATGCCCGGGGCCGTCGAGCGAGAGGGCTACCGCGAGTGCTGGCGCGAACGGGCCGCGGAGTTCGGCCTCCGCGTGGGCGACGAGGCGCTCGACGAAGCGGAGGTCGAGGGGGTAACCGACGCCGATACGGACACCGACACCGATATCGACTTCTCGCCACCGGACGAGGGCGAACGCCGCCTACGGGTCGACCCACCACAGGAGTTCGGCCGTCGGGTCCGAGCCGGCGGGACAGACGACCGTCGCCCGGCGTTCGTCGCTCGCGGGGACGTTCGCGAACGTTACCTGCCGCGACTCGTCTCCGCACGTCACTTCGACCTGCGAGCGCTCGATACCCGTGTTGCCGCGATTCAGGAAGCGAACCGTCGCGTGGACGGTCCCGTTTTCGGCCGTCTCGACCCGGTCGACGGTCGCCGTCGGTGCCGCCGCCTGCGGCGTCGTGAGCGCGGCTCCGACGACGAGGCCGAACAACGCGACGGTCAGGAGGGCGCTGAGGAGCATCACCCCGAGTTCGACGCGGGTGACCGCCTCCCGGTCGTCCTCGCCGTCGTCCCGGGTCACGTAATCACCACCCGTGCGCCGGACGCGCCGAGCGTGGACGCGAACCCGAGAACGACCGTCTCACGGAGACCGACGGCGAACGGAACACCGTCGAACCGACCGAACGCGGCGAGGAGCGTCGCGGCGACACCGACGCCGATGGCGTAGACGACGAACGTGTTTCCCACCTGAAGGGGGAGACTCCGCCCGCGGATTCGGTTCGACTGCCCGCGGAACTCCAGGATGTACAGCGTCGTGAACGTCGTCGAGAGAGCGACCCCGGCGAGTGCGAGCGTCCGACCCCAGCCAATCTGCGTCGCCACCACGACCACTTCGTCGGTCGGGGCGATGGGGAACGCGACGAACACCGCGCCGAGGACGAACACCGCGAGGTCGCCCGGAAACGACTCCGCGACCCCGTTCGACCGCCCGTCGTCGGTCAGAAGCGAGTTCGCGAGCGACGCTCCGAACGCGAACGGAACGACGAGGAACAGGCCGAGGCGGGCGAGGAGCGTCGGCGAGTCGCCCACCTCCGCGACACCGAACAGGAAGAGGACGAGGAAGGCGGCGACGAGACTCTGAAGAATCACCTCCGAGAAGTCCGTCAACGCGGGACGACCGAACGGTCGCGGATGTTGTTCGTGGTCCTCGCGGAAGCCGACGCCGCGAATCACGACGTAGACGAGTGTTAGGCCGACGACGGCGTACGCCAGGACGTACCAGGCCGGGAGGCCACGCGCGAACCACCATATCTCGTGTGTGTAAGCCGCCGAGAGACCGAGGACGAGAAAGCCGCCGACGACTCCTCTGCCCTGCTCTCTGAGTTCTTCGACCACGTCGTCACGCATCGCCAGAGCGGTTCGCCCGGTCGGGATATAAACCGAGAGGCCGTCGGACGGACGGGACGCCGACGCGAGTCGGGTCGAATCGGTCCGGAGTCGCTCAGAGCGACCCGGTGAACAGGTAGACGACGTACGTCCCGACGAAGAGGACGCTGTTGTAGAGCGCGTGTATCACGACGGGGACGACGAGGTTCTCGGTTCGCTCGTACGCCCACCCGAGGAGACAGCCGACGGTGAAGATGGCGACGAGGGCGACGGCGGCCCCGCTGTTCAGCGTCCCGAAGTTGAGGACGTGCAGCGCCGCGAACAGCAGTCCCGCACCGACGACGGCGGCGACGGGGCCGAACGTCCGGCGGAGTCGGCCCTGGATGGCCCCGCGGAACAGCAGTTCTTCGGCGGGCGCGACGAGGAGTATCGACAGCACCGCGAAGACGACGAGGAGGCGCGGGTCGGCCACGACGGCGTCCGAGAGGACGGTCGACGTCGGTTCGATGGGGAGGTACTGACTCACGGCGGTGAACGCCACGGCGACGAGGAGGACCGCGACGGTGTAGCCGCCGGCCGTGCGGAGGTCCGCGCGCGTCGGCCGGCGGACGGGGATGCCGGAGAGCCACCGGTGGAGGTAGACGGCCCCGACGGCGGCGAACCCGAGTTGGCCGGCGGCCGTGAGAGCGACGAGGACGGCGCCGCCGGTGAGGGCGAGGCCGACAAACACGAGTGGGAGTGCGACGGCGAGTCCGAACGCGAGGTTCGCGAGGAACCCCGCGAGGAAGAGGCCGACGGCGACGGCGACGGCCCGCGCGGCGCCCGTGCGCCGCGGTTTCGGTTCGGCTGTGGGGAACTGAGTACTCATGATGAACACCGGCGGACACGTCCGCCGACGCGGAGAGATACGTCGTCTCGGGGCTTGACTGTAGCCTGCGACGTGCTCGCTCGGTGCGGTCGGCCGTCGCCTCTCTCGCGCGACTCCGACGCCGCGGCAACAACGCTCAAGTACCACTCTCGGCCGCAGAAAAGGCTCACGCTCCCGGTCAGGATGTCGACGTGTCTGCTGTTTATCCCTCCGAAGACCCAAGCGAGGGTATGGTCTCAGAAGGCGACGACGCACCCGAGTTCACGAACAAAGTCGCGAACGGCGACGTCGAGGAGTTCTCGCTGAGCGACGCGGTCGGTGACGGACCGGTCGTCCTCGCGTTCTTCCCCGGCGCGTTCACGCCGCCGTGTTCGAACGAGATGGTCGCACTGGAGGACCACATCGACGACTTCGAGGACGCCGGCGCGTCGGTGTACGGCGTCAGCGCGGACTCGCCGTTCTCGCTCAACGCCTTCCGCGACGAACACGACCTGTCGTTCTCGCTCGTGAGCGACATGAATCGAGAGACGATATCGTCGTACGGCCTCGAAACCGACATCGAGGACCTCGGTCTGTACGGCGTCGCCAACCGCGCGGTGTACGTCGTCGACGAGGAGGGTGAAATCAGCTACGCGTGGGAGGCCGAATCCCCCGAGAACGAACCCGACTACGACGAGTTGGTCGACGCGGTGCAGTCGGCGTAGACGCCGCGCGAACCCCGCGATACGCGCTCGTTTTCGTTTTCCTTTTGATTCGACCGTTCGACCACCCGACCGCTCGACCACCCGACAGCGCGACTCTTCGACCGTTCGACACCCGGTGGCGTCGCCGCCGGACGCACAAGATACTTCAACTGAGAGGAATATCCACGGGCGATGCCCTCCACCGAAATCGGGAGACGACGGTTTCTCGCCGCCGCCGGAACGACGGCACTCGCGACGCTCGCCGGGTGTTCGGACCGACTCGCGACGGAGACGGGCGGCGACGCCTCGACGCTCACGTTTCGCGTGTTCCCGTTCGACACCGGACTCCGCGACCGGTACGTCACGGACCTAAATCAGACCCGCGTGCCGTGGGACGAGGCGGCGTTCGCGGCCGCCCGAAACGACAGCGAGTACACGACGCAGTACGTCGAACCGTTTCCGACGCGCGAACCCGTGTGGGCCGAGTTCGGGGGGACGTACTACCACCTCGACGAGGTGGTCGTCGGCGAGGAAGAGGTCACCCACCCGGTACTCAGACTGCAAGAAGAGCGACGCGTCAGCGAGGACGAGTCCGGCGCACCGCCCGCCGTCGACCACGGTGACCTCCCACAGGTCGACCGGAAAGCCGTCCAAGTCGCCTACATGGCGGCCCGTGCCCGCGGCAACGTCGGCGGCGTTCCGTGGGGTCTCGTCCAACGCGGGGGCTACGTCTACCGCGACGGCGAGGCGACCGAAGACAGCGACCTCCTCGCCGACGACGCACCGTCGTACGTCACCTTCCGTGACCGGGTCTGGGCGGTCGAACTGGCGACGGAGACGTTCCACGAAGCCGTCTACCGACCCGTCGCCGAACCCGTCGCCGAGAGCGACGCGGAGATGGAGGCGGTGATTCGGGGGACACTCGTCGGCGCGCGACTCGACCCCGAGTCGCTCTCGGAGTCCGAACGCGAGATTCTCAGCGACGCCCGCACCGACGGGTACGTCGCCGAGCATCCGTTCCCCGACGCGTTCGTCTCCCTCCTGAAGCGACTGGACGAACGGGCGTACGCCGACGGCAACGTCTCGAAGGACGGCGGCGCGGACGACTACCCGCGGCGGACGGTCGTCCGGTACGGAGACGAGTACTTCGAGTACCGACTGCGACTGGACGAGGCGGGCGAAAACTGAGTCGGAGACGGGCCAAAAGACCGAACCACCCCCGCCCCGTCCGTTCGACCGACCATGACAGACGAGACTGCGATACCCATCGAGTCGTCGGTCGTCGAACGCGTCGCCGAGGAGTCCGGCGTCGACAGCGAGGGCCTGATGGCCGCGCTGGTCGAACTCGACGCGACGCTCATCGGCCAGCACTCGACGCTGGAACGGAGCGGCGACTACGTCTCCGTCGACGACACCCGCGCGTACCGCATCAGCCGAGAGCGGTTGCAGACGGTTCTCAACGACTTCACCTTCGACGAGCGTATCGAGGCGGCCGTCGTCCGCGCCCACACCGAACAGGCCGACCAGTTCTTCGCCTCGGCCACGCACGCGACCGAAGGCTTCGACGAGGGAGAGGTCGGTATCGTCGTCGGCGTGAACACCGCAGAAGAGTTCTAATCGTCAAAAAAGTCGCGTCCGAGCGGACAGTTACTTCGCGAACTTCTGCGCCTCGGCGAGTGCGTCCGGCGCGTAGATGACACCGGCGCCGATGTCGGCGTCGCTGTTGCCGTTACTGAACCGCGCCGTCCGTTCGATGACGTTCTGCACCTGTTTCGCGTTCAGGCCGGGCGCGACTTCGCGGACGAGTGCGACCAGTCCGGCCACCTGCGGGGCGGCCATCGACGTGCCGGCTTTGAACCCGTAGCCGGTGCCGCCGCTCAGGTCTCTCGGAACCGTCGAGTAGACGAGGTTCAGCGGGAACGGCCACGCCGTGTCCGTCGCGAGCGTCTTTTCTAACGTCTCGTACGCACCGCCGGGCGCGCCCACGTCGATGTCGCTGGTGCCGTAGTTCGAGTAGAACGCCAGCTTGTTGTTCGGCGCCGTCGCGGAGACGCTCATCGCCCCCGGAACGCTGTTCGGGAGCGTGTAGTACCCGCCCTGCTGGAGGTTCGAGGAGGCGTTGCCCGCGCTGGCGGTGACGACGGTGCCGCGCTGGACGGCGCTCTGAACCACGCGCTGGTAGGCCACGTGTTCCCCGGAACTGTGCTCCGAACCCTTGATGACGCCGCCGCCGAGGCTCATGTTCGCCGCGTCTGCACCGACGTCGGCCGCGTAGTCGATGGCGCTCAGGATGTCGAAGTCCGTCGTGTAGAGGACGGTGACGGTCACCTCTTCCTCGGTGCCGTCGCCGTCCTCGTCGTACGGGTAGCCGTCTAGCTGTTTCCAGTAGAACACGCGGAGCGGAATCGCCTCCGCGTCGGGCGCCATCCCGGCGATGCCGACCTTCTCCTCGTTCTTCGCCGTCGCGATGCCGGCGCAGTGACTCCCGTGCGACTGCACGTCGTCGGCGGCCGCTTGGTCCTTCGTCGCCGGAGCACCGAGATACGTGTACGAAGCAATCTCCGGTCCGTTCGGGTACCGCGCCGCGACGGTCCGGTCGCCGTCGACGACGGGACTGCCGAACACGCCGTCCGCGCGGAACAGTTTGCCGCGCCCCGTCGCGGTGTCGAGGTCAGGGTGGTTCGTCGCGATACCGGTGTCGATGACGGCGACGGACCGACCCTTTCCGGTCGCGGTGTCGTGCGCCCGGAACGCGCCCGTCGTGTCGTCCATCTTGTCCCACTGGATGTCCGCGTCGTCGTCGTTCGTCGACTCCTCGGTACTCGACGCCTCGCGTGCCGGGCCGGAGAGCCGATAGCCCGCGTTCGGGTCGACGGAGTTCACTCCCTTCACCTTCGAGAGCGCGGACGCCGAGTCGGCGACGACGAGGTGGACGGAGTCGTCGGCGACGGAACTCACTACCTCGAACCCCTCGCGTTCGAGTCGCTTCAGGACACCCTTTCCGGAGGACGTGACGACGAACTGGTCTCGGCCGTCGGCGGCGCTGGCCGTACCCATCGCGGTGAGCGCGACTGCACTGCTCGCGGCACCTTTCAAGAACGTTCGTCTGCTAAGTGGAGACATAACGTCCCGCTGTCCGAAGCGAGATTATTAATGATTTTTCAAACGGGTTGAAACTGTCAGCTGGTTTCACGGAAGTCGACACGTTCCGTCCGTGTCGGTTCGCTCTCCCGGAGGCAGTGAGAACACACGAGAGTCCCCGTACGCTCGCCTCGTCCGCTCTCGCTCTCGTCGGGTCGCCCTCGCTCCCGCATCAGTACGATTTATTGTTCGTCACGATAACTAACAGTTGTTCGATGTATGGGTCCCGACGAGGTGTCACGCTCGGCGTCCGTCCGGCGTCGGCCGCGACGGTGACGGGTCGCGTCGGGGACGACGGCCGCCCGGAGAGGGGGCGATGAGCCCGGCGCTCTGGCCCGTCGTCGCCGCCGCCGTCGCGGCGTTGGGGTCTGCGTTCCTGGCGACGGTGCTTCTCGCCTACCGCGAGAAACCCGGCGCGACGTGGCTCGCGGTCACGCTGTCGAGCCAAGCGGTGTTCTGCGCGACGACGGGCGTCGGCTACCTCGTCTCGGACCCCCCGACTCGTCTGCTGTTGGAGACGACTGTCTGGACGGCGCTCGCGATACAGGTCGTCTCCTTCCTCGCGTTCACGCTCTCCTACAGCGGCCGCGAGCATCTCGTGGACACGCGCACGTTTCACGTCGTCTTCCTGTTCCCCGTGGTGACGGGCGGTCTCATGCTGACGAATCCGTACCACCACCTCATCTGGCCCGCGTTCCGCGTCGTGCCGACGGCCGGTCTCTCGACGGTCGTGTACACCCCGGTTCCCGTCGGCGTCGCACTCGTCGTCCTCGGTATCTTCATCGCCGCGACGGGCGCGCTCGTCCTCGTCGACACCGCCGTGAGCTACTCGCTGTACCGCGTCGAGGCCATCGCTATCGCCCTCAGTACGATTCCGCCCGGCATCGCCGAAGTCGCCTGGCTCCTCAGCCTCGGGCCGTACCCGCAACTGAACCTCGTCCCCCTCGCATTTATCCCCCACATCCTCGTCGACGGCTACGCCGTCCTCGGGACGGACATGTTCGAGTTCAACCCGACCACCCGGCGCGTCGTCGACAACACGCAACTCGACCACCTCGAATCGCCGGTCGTCGTCGTCAACCGCGACCGCCGAGTCATCAACCTCAACGCCGCCGCGACGGCCGTCTTCGGCGTCGCCGAGTCGGCCGCGCTGAAGAGGGACCTCGACGAACTCGTCGGCACAGCCGTCGACCTCGACGCGACCGACCAGACCATCTCGACGCGGGTCGACGGTTCGCTGCAGTACCTGGCCATCACCCCCTCCGAGCACACCGACCCGAGCGGAACCGTCGTCGCTCACAGCGTCGTCTTTCAGGACATCACGGCCCAGCGTCGCCGCGAGCAACGACTGGACGTGCTCAACCGCGTCCTCCGGCACAACATCAGAAACGACCTCAACGTCGTCGTCGGCAACCTCGAACTCGCCCGCTCGGAGACGAGCGTCTCGGCCGACGGCGGACAGCACGCGCGGACGCAACGGGACGACCGACTCGCGACCGCCGAACGCTACGCGAGCGGCCTCCTCGAACTCGCCGAAGACGCGCGCACCATAGACCGCGTCGTCGACCGCACCGACGTGACCCGAGACGCTGTCTCGCTCCGGCGCGTCGTCGACGCCGCCGTCGCCGACGCGGACGTGGACCGAACCGTGACCGTCGAGGTGGACGAGGACGCGGTGGCTCGCACGGACCCCGACCTCCTCTCGACGATGGCCGCCCGCCTCCTGTTGGCGCTGGCGGAGTACACCGACTGCGACGTCGACGTGCGACTCGACGTGACCGACGACGCGTACGGCCTCCAGTTCCACACGGCGACGCCGCTTCCGAGCCACGAAGTCGACGCGGTGACCGCCGAGTCTGAGACGGCGCTGAACCACGCCAGCAGTCTCGACCTCTGGATGGTCCGCTGGGGCGCGGAGATTCTCGGCTGCGAGTTGCTGTTCGGGGAGGGGGCGACGGCGACGGTTCGGGTGCCGAGAGACGGGGCGTGAGTCGGGTCACCGGGCGGAGTCGACGGCCGGCATCCGAACCCTCAGGTCCACGGAAGCCGTCTCTCCGACCGATGGAGGAGTTGAGACCACGGAGGGGAGAGAGCGGCTCTGGTGCGTGGTTTTGGGTGAAGCAGGGAAGGAGAGACGCTTCGATCTCAGATTCAACCGAAGAATCACTTCGGGATTCTAACTACTCGTGCGGAGTAGCGGTCGTCGACATAGCGCCGCCGCTCACCACCGGGCGGTCGCTTATCGCGGACAGATGATTATCCTATGCCCGTCTGCTTATTCAACAACATGAGAACCGTATTCGCCGTCACTATCGGTGACCGAACGTATTTCCCGGTCAACTCGATCTGAACGAGGAGGTCAACGGCTCTCCAAATCGAGTACAGCAGACAGGCGAATGCGAAGTAGAAGAACCGCAGTACGAAATTCTTGGCTCTGTTGAAATCCTCAGAGAGTTACAGGACCGAGCAGTAGTTTGACCGAATGCAGGCCCTCCCGAAGTCTCGGTTGCTCCGGTTCGTTGAGCAGGCGTATCACTTTGCTCGTCGAGCAACCGCTCGATACTCTTCGAAGTTCTCGAAACGACGGTACACACTCCACCAACACATCGTTTTACTCTGCCTCAAAGTCCGGAAGAACACGACGTATCGGATGCTTCTCGACGAACTCATCGAGATGCCTCGGATTCGACGTGCCATCGATCTTGAAGAACTCCCCTCTCCTTCGACGTTGTGTAAAGCGTTCAACCGGCTCAATATGGCTGTCTGGCGGGTTCTCCTCAACCTCTCCGTTACGCTTCTCCCGACCAACGGTATCGTCGGGATCGACGCCTCCGGGTTCGACCGCAGTCATGCCTCAAAACACTACACGAAGCGAACGAAATTGACGATTCAGCAGTTGAAAGTCACGGTTCTCGTAGACACGAGAGCGAACGCGATTATCGACGTACACGTGACGACGACACGGAAACACGACTCGCAAATCGCACCGTCCCTCATCAAGCGAAATACCGACGAAGTAGTTGTTCTCCTCGGAGATAAAGGGTACGACGACCAGAAGATTCGAACGCTTGCCCACGAGCAGGATGTTCGTCCGCTCATTAAGCACCGCACGTTTTCGTCGCTCCACAAGGCGTGGAACGCTCGGATCGACGCCACTCTCTACGGGCAGCGTAGTCAGAATGAGACGGTGAACTCTCGGCTCAAACGCAAGTACGGTGCCTTCGTCCGTTCACGACGCTGGTGGAAGCAGTTCCGTGAGCTCGTCATCAAATGCGTTGTTCACAACGTGGAACGCGCCCTCGCAATTTCACGCGACGAGTACGAGCGTCTGTGATTCTGAGAGGAGCGGACTGCTGAATAGAACGGGTGCTGGTACCGACGTCGGATCCCGTATCGGTGAACCCACTGGTTGGGCCGGGGTGGACCATGTACCGAATACGGGGCCGAGAGATGATGCGTCCGCGAACGGTGGGCGAAAACGCGTGCCAATCAGTAGCAGGTCTTTACAGCTGGAAGCCCATGGGACAGACAATGGTTACTGAAGCGACGTTCACGGTTCCGTCAGACCAGTTCCCGCTGGGGACAGTGTTCAACCAACTGCCGAACGTGACGGTCGAGCTGGAGCGACTCGTCCCCGCCCAGGACGTCGTGATTCCCTACTTCTGGGTGCGGGGAACCGAAGTCGCTGACATCGAGAGTGCGTTCACTGAACACCCCGGCGTGCAGGGGATCCGGCTCGTCGACTCTGTCGAGGACGAGTACCTGTTACGCGTCGAATGGACGCTGGAGTACGATGACGTGCTAACCGTACTGGCAGAGACATCGATTCCACTGATCGAGGCTATCGGTACAAACAAACAGTGGACGTTCGATGTCCGCGGTGATGAGCAACGTGACATCGTAGAATTTCAACGGCGCTGTCGAGAGCTGGATATCCCGATCACGCTGACGTCACTAACCGCACTCACCCCGGTTGAGACGGCGATCGAAGTCATCCTCACTGACACCCAGCTAGAGGCGCTGGTGCTTGCCTACGACCGGGGGTACTTCGAGTCTCCCCGCGAGGTCACGTTGGAAGCCCTCGGCGAGGAACTCGGCATCTCACAGCAGGCCGTCGGCTCCCGCCTCCGTGGAGGGATCAAGGCAGTCCTCGGGGACGCGCTCTCGGGCCTTACAGTCAACCCCGAGTGAGTAGGTAAAAACGGTTTGTGTACGAAAAAGGGAGTAAGTACGGTTTGTGTACGAAAAAGGCAGCCTGATTGCCCCTAGTACCTTGTGTGATTATAATGAATGCAGATCTCGACTTCGAGGCACTCGCGCACGAACAGCGCCGTACGCTCTTGCTCGCCCTCCTCGAATCGAACCCGCAGGACGCAGGGTTTGAATCCCCTACAGGACACTCAGTGCTGACCGACGCCGAGCAACGAGAGCAGATCGAAATGTTTCACATCCACTTGCCAAAACTCGAAGACCACGGCTACATCGAGTGGAACGAAGAGACAGGTCAAATCGTCAAAGGGCCGCAGTTCGACGAGATCCGGCCATTGCTCGAATGCATCGCCTCCGACGACGCGGAGTGACGACGAAGAGGTGATTGCTTTCGTACGCGTAGTCGCATACCCATACTATACATGAGTCCGTCATCACCCACTTCATCAGCCAATGCGAGGAGTTACGCCGTAATCGAGGCTGTCGCCACGGAGATGGATGTTCACCCCACTGAATTGCCCGAGAAACTATACGACGTGGTCGACCCCGGCTCGTTAGATTCGTTGTTCGCAAACAAAACCCCGACAGACGGCACTGTGACGTTCACGTACTGCGACTACACAGTCACTGTCACCGCAAACGGCGACGTGAGTCTCGAATAATAGCGGGTCATCCGGCGCTACGACACTCCCCCGAGACGGACACCCGCCCCATACGCCACACACGCCCTTGATGCCGTCGTCCGTCTCGCCTTCGTCACGCAGCCACGTCTTCGCACTGGCAATCTCGGTATCTCATCCTGGTTGGCAAGTAGGCATATCCTGGGGTTCTTGTCCTGTTCGTCTATATCCCCTTATTCGTCGCCGTCGTCTGAAACAACTGGGAGGGTCACAAGCCCATTCTAACAGTTGTTCAACCGTGAAGTTGAACTTCGATCACTGAGTCCTGCTGAGTACACCTCTGTACGTAACACCGAGTGCCGGAAAGTCACGTGATCGACGCTTCCTCCTCTATTCAGCGCGGGTGCTGAAACCTATCATCGTTTGAGGATTTCAACAAGGCCAGATTTTCCACCCATCCTCGTAGGGGACGTGTGCAAACCGTAGTTCTAGCCGCAGGAGTTGGTAGCCGGATGTGGCCGTTGACAGACTCGCGTCC
>NZ_FOYS01000001.1:728162-753480 GCF_900115785.1 Halogeometricum limi | reverse complement strand
GAGGGCCGAACGCGCGCCGCCCTCGAGTTCGCGCTGAAAGCAGTAGACGCCTCCTAATTCGGCGCCGAAACGCCGTAGTCAACAAATAGATTTTCCACCCATCCTCGTAGGGGACGTGTGCAAACCGTAGTTCTAGCCGCAGGAGTTGGTAGCCGGATGTGGCCGTTGACAGACTCGCGTCCGAAACCGATGCTTCCGGTCGCCGGAAAACCGCTCGTCGCGCACACCGTCGACGCCGCCGTCGAGGCGGGGGCGACGGAACTCGTCCTCGTCGTCGGGTACGAAGCCGACGACGTGCGGTCGTTCTTCGGCGACGAGTACGCCGGCGTCTCCGTCGAGTACGCGGTGCAAGAAGAGCAACTCGGGACCGCAGACGCCGTCCGCTCGGCGCTGGAACTCCTCGACGGAGGCTCGTTCGCCGTCCTGAACGGCGACGCACTGTACGACGTTCCATCGCTGTCGGAACTCTACGACGGCGGCCCCGCCGTCGGGTCGTTCGAAGTCGACGACCCCACGTCGTACGGCGTACTGAAGACCGACGAGTCCGGGAACGTCACGGGCGTCGTGGAGAAACCGAGCGACCCGCCGTCGAACCTCATCAACGCCGGTGCGTACGTCTTCCCGGAGGACGCACACAGTTGGTTGCTCGACGTGGAGTCGTCCGAACGCGGCGAACTCGAACTGACGGACGTGCTCTCGCAGACGTGCGAACACTACGAGGTTCGCCCCATCGCGTTCGACCGCTGGTTGGACGTCGGTCGCCCGTGGGAACTCCTCGAAGCGAACGCGTGGAAACTCGAAGACCAGGAGGCGCGCGTCGACGGCGACGTGAGCGAGGACGTGGAACTGAACGGAGCCGTCGTCGTCGAAGAGGGCGCGACGGTTCGCTCGGGCGTCGTCGTCGACGGACCCGTCCTGATCCAGTCCGGTGCGACCGTCGGTCCGAACGCGTACGTCCGCGGGTCCACCGTCGTCGGCCCCGACGCGAAAGTCGGTCACGCCGTCGAAGTGAAAAACAGCATCTTCATGGAAGGGGCGACGGTCGGACACCTCTCCTACGTCGGCGATAGCGTCCTCGGCCGCGACGTGAACTTCGGGGCGGGGACGAAAGTCGCGAACCTCCGTCACGACGGGGCGAACGTGAAGCTAACCGTCAAAGAAGAACGCGTCGACACCGGCCGACGAAAACTCGGCGTCGTCGTCGGCGACGGGGCGAAGACCGGTATCAACAGCAGTCTCAACGCGGGCGTCGTACTCTCGCCGGAGGCGACGGTTCGGCCGGGCGAGTCGGTCACGCGCGACCGCTGAGACCGGGGGTCGCCGGGTCACGCTTCTTCGGTCATATTCGCGCTTCTTCGCGCTTCTTCGCTCCCCCTACCCTCGTTGCTCCGAGACGTTCAGGCTGGTCGAATCGAGCGCGCTGTGCTGCCCGGTCTGCGACGCGTCGTCGGAGACGAGCGAATCCGTGGCGAAGCAGAGGCTCCCGGAGTGAGCGCTACGACGTCGAAAATGAAGCGAGAGGAGGCGAGGGCGGGGGGAACCACGTCCGGCGTTCCTCTCGGCAAGGGGGTGGAGATGTGGGGGGATGCGGACCGTGGCTAGCAGTCGCGCTTCTGACTGTAGACGCGCATGAACGTCTCGAACAGTTCGGGGTCGAGTTTGAACTGGACGTCGACGAGGTCGTCTTCCGCGTCGTAGTTCACGCGCTGAACGTCGACGACGTCGAGGACCGTCTCCATCGCGTCGAGTTTGGAGTCGTTGGGGCCTTGCTCGATGGAGATACCCTCTTCGTCGACGGCCAGCGAGAGGCCGTCGATGCGGGTCTGGTAGGAACCCTTCGAAGCGCTGAGAAGCGGGTTGCAGCGTTCGACGAGTCCGAGTTCGTTCAGGCGGTCCAGGCGGCGGTAGATGGTGGACTCGGAGACGCCGCAGGAGTCTGCCAGCTCCTCCGCCGTGACCGGGCCCTGCTTACCGGCGACCAGAATCTCGCGTGCGACTTCGTCGCCGAGTGCGTCGAGAAGGTCGTCGCTCTCAACCTCCTCCAAGAGGAGGGACGTCGATGCAACCCAATGTGTGCTCGCTGCCATGGAATCATCTATTGCGAGAACCCCCCTTATGTAATCACCACATACTGGGAATTCCGAGATAGTAGACCCACCGTACCGGTTCTCGTAAGCACGTCCTACTGAAATTTGAGAACTCGTTTCAGAAACTGCGAGAGGCCGTCAAAGACCGGTTCTCGGCGATAAAGGAGTCATTATCGGCGAATTAATCCCAATTTTTAGTAACTAACTCGGAGAGGAATGTTAATAACTTCTGAATTTCTCGGCAGAAGGATTCTGGTCGAAACGCGGGGTGCGCGGGTCGCGCGCGTCAGTGGACCGTGACCGACTTCGCCAGGTTGCGCGGCTTGTCGATCGGTCTGTCGAGGAGGTGCGCGGCGTGGTAGGCGACCAGTTGGAGTTGTACGCTGGCCGGGATGCCCGCGACGTCGGGATGCGTCTCCGGGATGGGGAGGACGTAGTCGGCGAACTCCGCAATCTCGCCGTCGGTCTTGCTCGTGACGGCGATGACCGGTGCACCGCGCGCCTGCACCTCTTTCATGCTACTCAGGGTCGCGTCGTCCTCGAAGCCGGTGAAGATGGCGAACACCGGCGTGTCGGGGGTGACGAGTGCCAGCGGTCCGTGCTTCAGTTCGGACGCGGCGAACCCTTCCGCGTGTTCGTACGTGATCTCTTTGAACTTCAGCGCACCCTCCAGTGCGGCCGAGTGCGCGACGCCGCGGCCGATGAAGAAGTACGAGTCGCTGTCTTCGAGTTCTTGGGCGAGTGCCGGTGCGACCGAGGTGTCGAGAATCTCCTGGACGTGACCCGGGAGGCGCGAGAGCGCTTCGACGAGGTCACGGCCGTCGGAGGTCCGGGTCCCGGTGATGTCCTCGACCAGTCGCTCGCCGAGGAGCGACAGCGCCGTGACCTGCGAACAGAACGTCTTGGTCGCCGCGACGCCGATTTCGGGGCCCGCTCGGATGAGGAGCGTGTCGTCGCACTCGCGGGTGATGGACGAACCGACGGTGTTGGTGACGGCGACGGTGTCGGCACCGGCGCTCTTCGCGCGACGCAGGGCGTCGAGCGTGTCGGCCGTCTCACCGCTCTGCGTGACGGCGATGACCAGAGTGTCCTCGGTCACCGGCGGGCGAACGAGTCCGTACTCGCCGGCCTGGAACGCGTACGCCGGGACGCCGCGCGAGGACAGCATCGACGAGGCGTACATCGCCGCGTGGTAGGAGGTCCCCATCCCGACGAACTGCACCTGTTCGACGTCGGCGAACGTCTCCGCCGGGAACTCGTCGAGTTCGACGGTGCCGGTGAGCGCGTTCAGTCGGCCGTGGATGGTGTTGCGGAGCGACCCGGGCTGTTCGTGAATCTCCTTGAGCATGAAGTGCTCGTAACCGCCCTTGCTCGCCGTCTCGGCGTTCCACTCGACGCGCTGGACCTCGCGGGAGACCGAGCGACCCGCGCCGTCGGTTATCTCGTAGTTGTTGGGCGTGACGACGACGAAGTCGCCGTCGTGGAGGTAGACGACCTGGTCGGTGTGCTGGACGAACGCCGGGACGTCGCTCGCGAGGAAGTACTGGCCGGGACCGATGCCGAGACACAGCGGCGACCCGGAACGGGTCGCGTAGATGGCCTCGTCGTCGCCGACGATGGCGGCGATGGCGTACGTGCCGGAGAGTCGGGCGACGGCGGAGCGGAACGCCTCCTCGGCGTTCGCGCCGTTGTTGAGTTCCTCCTCGATGAGGTGAGGGACGACTTCGGTGTCGGTGTCGCTCGCGAAGACGTGCCCGCGGGACTCCAGTTCCTTCTTCAGCGACTGGTAGTTGCCGATGATACCGTTGTGGACGACGGCGACCCGCCCCGACTCGTCGGTGTGCGGGTGCGCGTTGTCGTCGGTCACACCGCCGTGGGTGGCCCAGCGGGTGTGGCCGATACCGAGGTTCCCGGAGATGGGGTCGGACTCGATGGAGGCGACCAGTTCGGACACCTCGCCCACTTTCTTGTCTAGCTGGATGTTCGTGCCGTTCTTGACGGCGACGCCAGCCGAGTCGTAGCCGCGGTATTCCAGTTTCTGCAGTCCGTTCAGCAGCGGTTCAACCGAATCGTCTTGCCCGATGCACGCGGTAATTCCACACATGTTAAGCTGCCACCTCTGATTTCTCGCGGACGGTTCCGTCCACGACTACACCGGCACCGATGGTGGCTTCGGCGCCGACACTGCTACCTGCCGTAAGTGTCGCGTTCGCACCGACCGTGGCGCGGTCGGCGACGATGCTTCCGATTCTGCGGTCCGTGTACAGACGCCCGTCGACGACGATATCCGCTCTGCCGCCGGGGGAGGCGACGCAGTCGCCGATACGAGCGCCGGACCCGACGACGGAGTCGCGCAGGAGGACGTTGGCCCCCACGTGCGCGTCCGTCGAGAGGATAGACCGCTCGACGACGGTGTTGGCTCCGACGTGGACGTTGTCTTGAAGGCACGTTCCCGGGCGGATGACCGCGCCGGGACCGACGTCGCAGTCTTTGCCGATGACGACCGGTCCCTCGATGACGGCCGACTCGTGTACGCGCGCGGAGTCGGCGATGTACACGTCGGAACCGTAGTGGCGACCGAGCAGCGCCTCGGAAACCGAGAGCAACTGCCACGGCGTCGAGGGGTCGAGCCATCCGCCGTTGACGAGGATGGAGGTGACCGGGCCGTCGAGGTGTTCGATGGCGTCGGTCAGTCGAATCTCGCCCTGCCACGGGTCGGTCTGGTCGAGGGCGTCGAACACCGAGCTATCGAACACGTACACGCCGGCGTTGACGACGTAGCCTTCTCGCTCGACAGGATGCTCGTCGATGTCGGCGATGAGGCCGCGGTCGGTGATGACAACGCCGTACTCTTCCGGGGTGTCCGAGTGCGCGACCGCCACGGTGGCGGTGCTCTCGGTCGACTCGTATCGCCCCAGCGTCGAGGCGACTATCTCGGAGTCGATGATGCTGTCACCGTTGACGACGAGGAAGTCGCCGTCGATAGCGGAGGCGGCCTGCATGAGGGCGTGGCCGCTTCCGAGGCGGGAGGGCTGCTGGACGAACTCGATGTCGACGTCCGGGTACGCCGCGGTGAGGTGCGTCTGGATGCGGTCTCCCCGATAGCCGACGACCACGACGATGCGTTCGATGCCACTCTCTACGAGCGCGTCGAGAACGTAGTCGACGACGGGTCGGTTCGCGACGGGAAGCATCGGTTTCGGGAGATACTTCGTGAGCGGACGAAGCCGCCGTCCCTCGCCGGCGGCGAGGACAACCGCCTCTCGGACATCGCTCATCCGTGCACCTCCCGGCACTGGCGACCGGATGCCGTGCCGTTCGGCCTGGCGGAGTGTAGTGGCATACTTCGATAGGCGGCCCCGACGGGCATTGTTATGGGCAGCGTGTCGAGTCATCAACGGTCCGTTATGCACGTCGTTTTCGGAGAATGCTGTGCCTGATTCCCGTCTCTCGCGGACTGAGACACCGTTCGAGAAAACAATTAGTCGATAATCCAACTATTCTTCAACGTCGGCTTCCGGAGACAGTCTGTTTTCGCGTACTGTCTCGAAGAAAAGATAGAGAGTGCGAAGGGAGACGCGCGACGACGAGAGGGACGCGAGCGTCGAAGAGTCGGCCGCGCTCGAACGTCGAAAGAGCGGGAAGAAGAGTCGCCTACCAGAGAGAAGCAGTCGCGTTATTCGAGGTCGAGGTCGCGTTGGCGGTACGTCTCCATCGCGGTGAGGACGACGAGCGCCGTGGTGCTGACGACCGCCCATCCGGCGTCCGGGACGAGTGCGAACCCGGGAGCGCCGAGGAGTCCGGCGGCGACGGCCGTGCCGACGACACCGGCGACGGCGACGTTGCGCTTCGAGGACGGGGAGTTGTCGTCGTTCTGCGCGGGCGTGGAGTCACCGAGGTACGGTTCGAGTTGCTCGGCCATCGGCTTGAGCGTGATGTCGCCGCGGTTCTTCTCGAAGTCGATGACACCGGAGTTGGCCATCTTGGGGAGATGACACTGGTAGAGTCCGATGTACACGCGCTTGCGCTGACTCGACGAGAGCTGTGCGATCTCGATGTCGTTCTCCTTGGCGGCGATGAACTCGGCCATGTCGCCGAGTTTCGCTTCGCCCTCGTTCTCTTTGAGGTACTGAATCGCGTCGCGACGTCGCTGGTTCTTCAGGAGCTCGAAGACGGTGTCCTTCGAGAGCATCTCCTGCATCTCTTCTTGTTCAGACTGCTCGGTAACGTCGGCCTCGGGGGTCGAGGCCTCTTGGGTGTCGGATTGGGTGAGTGTTTCGAGTGCCATCTGCCTACCTCCCCTCGTCTGAGGAACCCGTGGCGTCGATCGTCGGTTCACCCACCAGGTTAATTTGGCATTTCCCGATTGGTCCGCGGTGGGTGACCTCCTAACGCCGATGGTTCGACCCGCACGAGAGGTCAACTACCTATTCTGCATCGGGCATCATATACCTGCCTTCCAGTCGCAGGTTTTGCTTCTGTTCGCGCCGGGAGAATATTTTTTAAGAGGACAAGCTCAGAGATTAATCCATCCCCAACAAGAAATTGAACTGCTAACTCCCCCGAACCGACCGTATAACCGGTCTCGGATGTCGATGTTCGGAGTTTCGTGAAAATACCCAGCGAGAGAGAACGAACTGACCGGTGGTCACTCGCAAGAACTGCACGTCTCTCACAGAGTGAGAGAGCGGCGAGAACGTCGAAGGGGAGTTACCCGCACCGCACGGTCGGCGGTCCGCCCCACCGCTGTCGGCTCATTCGATGAGCGTCTCGAACGTGTCCATGGTCTCTTCGTCACTCGACTCGGCGACGTACTGCGCGCCGACGATGATCAGGAGCGCCGTCGAGACGAACGCTGCGATAGCGAACCACGGAAGGGTCGCGAACACCGGAACCGCGACCGCTCGTGCGATTATCGCGAGCCATCCCACGACGCCCAAGACGGCGTAGTAGGTGGCCCACGACCGGGTGGGCTCTTCCGACTGCATCCAGAAGAAGCCCTCTTTTGCAATCTCCGGAGTAAGCGCCACGATGCGCTCCTCGTCGTCGTAGGAGACGATTCCCGCCTCCTCTAACTTCGGGAGATGGGTCTGGTACAGCGAGATGTACACTCGCTGTCGCTCTTCGTCGGTCACCTCATCCACAGATGTGCCGTTCTCGACGGCCGCGATTTGGGCCGCCAACTGTTTCAGGCTCATCTCGTCTCCAGCCTCGTGGAGATAGTAGATGATGTAACGACGACGAGAGTTACTGAGTATGCGGAACAGCTCGTCTTTGGATAGGTCGATCATCACATTTCGTGTCAGGCGTGTCTCATCCCCGCGCGCCCGCGACTGCCGATGCAAATCGCCGACTGCACGTAATCGGCTCAGTATCTTTGTTATCGACTCGCTTATCCCGTTACGGCGCCGCCTACCGCCCCCATTTCCCTCCGTAGGGACCCGCTTCGAATGGTACGCAGAGAGAGAATTCACGGTTCCTTTTCATCGATAAAGCCAGTCATTAGCGCGACTCCGGCGGGGCGAACGTCGAAACATATCTGAAACTAACCCTATCGGGGTATGTTAATACACGTACACCGAACGTATACTGGTGGCTAACAATACCGGATGGGGACAAATGATGGTTTGAAACCGAGATGTTCGAGTTAACAGGCTTTCAGCGGGACCTCCTGTACGTAATCGCAGGCTCCGACCGTCCGTCTGGTCAGGAGATTAAAGAGAGAATCGGCAGAGACGTCGGCGAAGTCAACCACGGACGGTTGTATCCAAACCTCGATGCGCTAGTCGAGGACGGACTCGTCGACAAAGGTCAACAGGACAGGCGCACGAACTACTATACGATCTCTGAGACGGGACGACAGGCCATCGAACAACGGCGCGAATGGGAGAACCAGTACGTCTCGCTGGAAGAGTAAGCGTCGACGTACGACACCCACACTCCTTGCGGTAAACGGGGGAAACGCAGCCCGTAGCCTCGCGCTCGGACAACTAACCCTCCTCTTCTCGATTTTTCTCTGGACTGTGAGCGAACGAATCGTCGCCGCTGTGACCACCGCGAGCACGGCTCACTTCTCTCGCACGCACGCGTGGGCGCGCGAGGACCGGAGACCGAATCGCATCGCGACGCCCGGCGCACGAGGAGAGTTTGGTTCTCTACTGTGACGGGGGAAATAACTGTTCACACACGGCACAGTCAGAAACGCGTAAACCGCCGTAACCGGGGTTCTGAAACCCGGTACGAGCCGTTTTCTTCTCGTACAGGTTCCCCATAACAAAGCCCGTACGGGACGGTCGGTAAGATAGAGACCGATACATGACCACTTACAGGAACGAGGTCGAACGAAACGAGGCCGGCGTCGGACACGAACGACGCTGGGTCTACCGGCACCTATGACGGCCGACAGCGACGGCGTGTCACAGGTGGCGATCGTCCTCGGAACTCGACCAGAGATCATCAAGTGCGCACCCCTCATCAAGGCGTGTGACCGCCGTGGTGTGGACTGTCTGCTCGTCCACACGGGGCAGCACTACTCGGAGGACCTCGACCAGGTGTTCTTCGACCAGTTGGAGCTTCCGACACCGGACTACAACCTCGAAGTCGGGTCTCGCTCCCACGGTGAACAGACCGGCAGAATGCTCGAAGGAATCGAGGACGTCCTCGACGAGCACGTCCCCGACGTGGTCCTCGTCCAAGGCGACACGAACTCGACGCTCGCGGGTGCGCTCGCGGCGGCGAAGTCCAACATCGACGTCGGTCACGTCGAGGCGGGTCTCCGCAGTTTCGACCGCGAGATGCCCGAAGAGACGAACCGCGTCGTCACCGACCACATCTCCGACTACCTCTTTCCGCCGACCGAGGAGACGAAGGGGTACCTCGAACGCGAGTCGGTGAGCGGAGAGATTGTCGTCGCGGGCAACACCGTCGTGGACTCGCTCTACGAGTATCGTGACCTCGCAACCGAGAAGAGCCAGATTCTCTCGACGCTCGGTCTCACCGAAGACGACTTCTATCTCCTCACCGCACACCGCGCGGAAAACGTCGACGACCGGGACAGTTTCGCACAACTGCTCGACGGTGTTTCGCGCTTCGCCGCGCAGACCGACCGAGAGGTCGTCTACCCCATCCACCCGCGGGCGCAGTCGCGACTCGACGAGTTCGGCCTCACCCTCCCCGAGGAGATTCGGACGGTCGAACCGCTCGACTTCCTCGACTTCCTCCGACTGGAGGCGGCCGCCTCCCTGGTGTTCACCGACTCCGGCGGTGTGCAAGAGGAGACGTGTATCCTCGGAACGCCGTGCGTGACGTTGCGGTACACCACCGAACGTCCGGAGACGGCGTACGTGGGTGCGAACTGCCTCGCCGGACTCGACCCCGACGACGTCGTCGAGGCCGCGTCCACGATGCTCGGAAAGCACGCCGACTGGGACGTCCCCTTCGGGGACGGCCACGCGGCGGAACGAATACTCGACACGCTCGCCGCCGGGGCGGAACCCGAGACGGCGGAGGTCCCCAAATGAAAATCTGTGTACACGGAATCGGTTACATCGGCTTAGCAACTGCTGCACTGTTCGCGAACAACGGCCACGACGTCGTCGGCTACGACCCCAACGAGAAACTCGTCGAAGACCTCCGGGCGGGCAACCCCCGCACCACGGAGGAGGAACTCCGCGAGTACGTTCTCGAAGCGCTGGACAACGGCTTCGAACCCTCGACCGAAGTCGTCGAGGCGGACTGTCACATCATCTGCGTCCCCACGCCCTACGAGGACGAGTCGAAGCGTGCGGACCTCGCCTACGTCGAGATGTCCGGCCGAACCGTCGCGGAGTACCTCCGCGAAGGCGATATGGTCATCCTCGAATCGACCGTTCCCCCGGGAACGACAGAAGAGGTACTCGCACCCATCCTGGCGGCGTCGGAACTGACGCCCGGTGAAGACTTCTCGCTGGCGCACTGCCCCGAGACGGTGCTTCCGGGCAACATCACCCACGAACTCGTCCACAACGACCGCATCATCGGCGGTATCGACGACGACTCCGCCGACAAGACCATCGCGCTGTACGAGTCGATGGTCGAGGGCACCATCCACCGCGCCCCCGACGCGACGACGGCCGAGTTCGTGAAACTCTCGCAGAACGCCTACCGCGACGTGAACATCGCGTTCGCGAACGAACTCGCTCGTGTCGCGAACGACTACGGGATTCGCTCGCGCGACGCCATCGAACTGGCGAACGTTCACCCCCGCGTGGACGTCCTCAACCCCGGACCCGGCGTCGGCGGCCACTGCCTCCCCATCGACCCGTGGTTCCTCGGACAGTTCTCCGACTCGCTCGACCTCATCGCCACCGCCCGTCGCGTCAACGACGGCATGGTAGACTTCGTCATCGAACTGCTCGAAGGCGAACTCGGGAGTCTCGACGACGCGAGCGTCGCCGTCCTCGGCATCGCCTACAAGGGCAACGTCGACGACGCCCGCCACAGTCCCGGTCTTCGACTGGTCGAACGACTCAGCACGATGACCGCGAACGAAGTCGGAACCGCCGCCGCAGACGGCGGGTACACGCCCGGCGACGTCGACGTACGCGTCCACGACCCCCACGTCGAGAACGACGAGTTGGACCTCGTCGACGTCGAGACGGCACTCAGCGGCGCGGACGCACTCGTCGTCTCCGCGGGCCACGACGCGTTCCGCGACATCGACCCGAACGAGGCGGCCGACCTGATGGACGGCCGAGTGGTCGTCGACGGCTTCTCCATCCTCGACGGCGACGCCTGGCGCGACGCCGGGTTCGACTACGTCGAAATCTGATCGGTTTCGAGACCGTTTTCCGCTCTCTCGGCAGAATAATGTCGTGTTAAAGCCGCTACTACACCGCGTCTGAACTTCGCCTTAGAGGGCCATTCACAGAAGCCTGAAAGACGATAATTCGGCACTTTCAAGCCGTTCTACGGCAATTTTACCACAAGACTTATTTCGTTAATGCCGGATGAATACAGTATGGGATGCGACAACGAAGACAGTCTCACCCACGAGGGCGAGACTGAAGCTAGCCAAACGAAAGATCAGAGTTCCGACGCGGACGCGACGGGGAAGCAAGCGCTGGGGACGCTTGGTTCCGGGTCCGCCACCGAAGACGAAGAACAGTTTCTGACGATTCGCTCGACCGGCGACGGCGTCGCGACGTTCGAGGCGACGGTCGACGGCCGAATCAAGTCCGCGACGGACCTCGACGCGATACTGCCGGGTCTCGGCAAGAGCGTCGAAGACGCGGTGTCGAACGAAGAGCGACAGTACATCCTCTACGGCGGACTCACGAACGTTCGTATAAACGGACCCGCGGCCGCGTTCCTCGACGGCGAACGCGTCGCCTGACGAAGAGAGAGAGACGATAACGGCGGACACGGTGGTGTGGGTCGCGGGACTCACACACGCGGTCACATCGGTACTTTTCCGAAACACTGGACGAACAGTCGCGACGCTACCAGGGAGGGGTGCCGTTCGGTGGTCGGTCACGGGAGGACGCCGTGACGACGCGCGCGGTTCGGTTCCCGTTCAGTCGTCGTCTTCGACGTGGGACGTGGCCGAGGCGTCCGCAGCCTCGAAGTCGACGGTCGTCTCGCCGCGTTCTGCGCGAACGAGGCGTTCCGCGCGGTCACGGTCTTCGGGGTAACCCACGTCGACGCGCCATCCGTCGGTCGAGACCGCCGAGATAGTCCGGCCGGAACTGATGAGCAGTCCGATGGCGTCGGGCAACTCGTACTCGCCGCGGTCAGAGGGCTGGACGAGGTGACACGCGTCGAAGATGGCGGGTGAGAAGGTGTAAAAGCCCGTCATGACGAGGTTCGACTCGGGTTCGTCGGGTTTCTCGACCACTTCGACGATGTCGCCGTCGTCGTTCGTGACGCAGACGCCGTACCGAGACGCCTCCTCCCACGGCACCTCTTCGACGAGGAACGCCGCGTCGGCGTGGTCGTCGTGTTGCGCGGCGACGACTTCGTCGAGGTTCGCGTTGAACACGTTGTCGCCCAGCATCAGCATGAAGTCGTCGTCGACGTACTCCTCTGCGGTGAGCACGGCGTGGGCCAGTCCGAGCGCTTCGCGTTGGTGCGCGTACGTGATGGGGATACCGCGGTGTTCGTCGCCGAAGTAAGAGATTATCTGTTCTTTCTGGTGACCGACGACGAGGACGAACTCCTCCGTGTCGAGTTCCGCAAGCGTATCGAGGCAGTGTTCGAGTATCGGACGGCCGTCCACCTCGACGAGTGCCTTCGGCTTGTCGTTCGTCAGCGGACGGAGTCTGGTCCCCTTGCCGGCAGCGAGTACGACTGCTTTCATCGGATACACTGACGGCTAGAACGTAGATTGTTATACGGCGGATAGCGGCGCGGCCCCCCGCGCCACACCCGCCAATGTGCGGTGTCGAACCCGTGCCAACGGGTTACAGGCAGATAGCTTGTCGTTCGGGCGACGTGTCGCGGCAGCGAGTCGGGAGCATCCGAAATGCGACCACGTGGCCTGAACAGACGTACGGATGGGCTATAGCGTTATAAATAGTATTACACCAAAGAGAGAAATACGTCTCTCCTGAAAGAGTTAGGAGCCGAATTGTGGCCGGTCAGGTGGTTATTCCTTCAGACTCGATGAGAATTTTCACATCTTCGAGGAGTTCGTCGGCCTCGCGTTCGTCCCTGGCTTCGGCCGTCACCCGAACGAGCGGTTCCGTGCCGCTGGCGCGGACGAGGAACCACCCGGAGTCGGTGTCGACGCGCACGCCGTCCGTGGTGTCGACGTCCTCGTACTCTGCGGTGAGGCGGTCGCCGATGGACTGCATCGCGGCGGCCTTGTCGTCGACGGAGAGGTTGAGGCGACGCGTCGTGTACCGCGAAGCGTCGAGGTCCGCCACCTGTTCGGACAGTCGGCCCTCCCGGCGGACCAAGTCGGCGAGTCTGAGCGCGGCGTAGTTGCCGTCCGGCGCGAGCGTCTGGTCGGGCCAGATCCACGCGCCACTGGGTTCGCCACCGAAGACGAACCCGGGTCGAGAGACGGCCTCCGCGATGAACACGTCACCGACGGGGGTGTAGACGACGTCCCCGCCCGCCTCGGAGACGACGTCGGCGACGAGGAGGCTGGTGTCGACGGGGACGGCGACGGAGTCACCGTCGGAGACGACGTCGCGCGCGAACAGTGCGAGGAGGACGTCGCCGGGGACGTACTCGCCCGTGTCGGAGACGGCGACCATCCGGTCGGAGTCGCCGTCGTGTGCGACGCCGAAGTCCGCGTTCGTCGCCGGAACCGTCTGCCGCAACGTCGTGAGCGTCTCCGCGTTGGGTTCGCTCTTGCGCGCGGGGAAGGTGCCGTCCTGTTGACCGTTCAGCGTGTTCACCGTCGCCCCGAGTTCGTAGAGGGCGTCGACGGTCACCCGGCCGGTTCCGTTCCCCAAGTCGACGACGGCGTCGAGGCCGTCCAGCGAGTCGAATCCGGCGACGACGGCCTCGGTGTGCCGTTCGACGGCGGTCGGTTCGTCGGACTGGCGGCCGAACGCGTCCCACGCCGCGTGCGAGACGTCGCCGGAGGCGAGTCGGCGCTCTATCTGTTCGTTCTGCTCCGGCGAGAACGCCTGTCCCGAGCGGTTCCAGAGCTTGATTCCGTTGTCGGGTGCGGGGTTGTGCGACGCGGTGACGGCGACGCCGGCGTCGGCGTCGAACCACTCCACGCTGCGTGCGATAGTCGGCGTCGCCGCGACGCCGACGCGGACCACGTCGGTCCCGCACTCGCGAAGACCGGCGCTGAGCGCATCTGCGAGGACGTCGCCGGTTTCGCGCGCGTCTCGGCCGAGAACGACGCGTTCGGTGTCGACGGCGAGTGCCTGTCCGATGCGGAGGGCGAGGTCCGCCGTGACCGTCTCACCGACGGGTCCGCGGATACCGCTCGTTCCAAACATACGAGACAGTCTGTCCGGCTGACTGCATTGGTATGCGTCACCTAAAGCGGACGCTGTGCCGAGTGGTGTCGAGTCGAGAGAAAGTCGCGAGCGGCTCGCCGTCGTGCCCGGAGGCGAGCGTCGGTCAGTTTCGTTGCTGTCGTCGTGCGACGTCGGTACTCGGGAGAATTTCGATTCGACCGTCGTCGTGAATCGTCACGTCGTACCCGGTGTACGTGAACGAGACCTGCCCTCGAACGTCACCGGCGAACAGGTCGTCGAGTGCGTCCGGGTCAATCGCCTCCGCCAACGGCGGAAGCGCCGTCGGCTCCTCCCCCTCGATAGCCGCCACGCTCAGCACGACGCTCGTACTGACGAGTTCGGATTGTTCGTACGCGACGTGGTACGACTCCGCACCACGGTCGTAGTCGATTCTCCCCTCCCACCACTGCTCGGTCTTCGCTCTCATCTATCGATGTTCTTCAGGTCTGGTCAGTCGCACATATATTTTGTTGTTTTATCGAGCCGAGAACCGAGAGATTTAATGTTTGATTGGGTCGATCGGTGCCGAGAGCGAGTCGTGTCGGTAGAGATATATACTCGTTTCGAGGGGTTAATTGTGTGTTTGCTGATAAACTGAAACCGGGTGAGGAGAAGCGACACGCAACCGGTCCGCGTGGACCGACAGGTAGTTAGGACGCCGGACCGGACGCTCTCCCGATGTGGCCCTGGGGACACCTCGCCTTCGCCTACGTACTCTACTCGTCGCTCTCTCGTCTCTGGAACCGCGGGCCGCCGTCGTGGCCGGGAGTAGCGCTCGTGGTAGTCGGGTCGCAGATGCCGGACCTCGTCGATAAACCGCTCGCGTGGACGTTCGGTGTCCTCCCCAGCGGCCGGTCGTTCGCACACTCGCTTCTCGCCGGTACGGTCATCGTGATTCTCGTCGTGTCGCTTCTCTCCCGTCTCGACGTTCCCAGTCCCGGCGCGTTCGTCCTCGGGTACTACTCGCATCTCCTCGGCGACAGCTATCAGCCGATTCTCGCCGGAAACTACCAGGAACTCGCGTTCTTGCTGTGGCCCGTGCTTCCGCTGGACGTCGCGAACGAACCGACCGTCGGTATCCTTCACTACCTGCTGAACGCCCGACTGGACGGGCAGATGACCTTCGAACTCGGCCTCGCGGCCGCCGTCGTCCTCTGGTGGATACTCGACGGCGCGCCGGGCGTCGCCGAGACGTGGACGGTAGTCAGACGACGTGTCGGGCAGGCAACTAAATGATTGTTTTTGAGATTTTCAGTCGTTGCTGAAAGTGCGTCAAGAATAATAATCGGAAGTGAGTACAGTGAAGAGAACATGCACGTCGTCCTCGTCACCGCCGCCGCCGTGCGCCACGACTACGTCCACACCGAGAGTGGACAGGTCGACTCCTCGCTCCCCACGCTCGGCCGTCTCGCCGGGGATGCGACGGTTTTCTCCCGGGCGTACACCAGTTCACCAGACCACGAATCCACGCTCCGAGCGATACTGACCGGTACCCACCCGACCGAAGACCTCGGAATCGGACCGACGCTCGTCGACACCCTCTCCGAGTCAGGGTGGGATGTCGGCCTCTTCCACGGCGAACCCGCGGAGAGCGAACGGGCCACGTGGGGATTCGAGGTGCCGGAAGACGCCACCCCCTCGAGTACGAGCGAGCGAGTCCGTCGAGCAGTCGGACGGCAGATAGCCGACGGGACGACGCTCGGTGGTCCGCTGAGCGCCGTCGACCGACTGCTCGGGTCGTCGCTCGGCGTCAGCGTCTCGTCCACGCCGTCGCACTCCGGCGAAGACGTGACCGAACGCGCGCTGTCGTGGCTCGACGACTCGTCGGAACCGCAGTTCCTGTGGGTTCACTACGGGGACGCGAGCGCACCGCACGTCCCGCGCGAAAACACCGTCAGCGCCGACGTCGACCCGCAGACCGCGACCAAACTCGCGCACGCGACTCAGCACGCCCCGGAGTCGCTCACCGACGAGGAACGAGCGACGCTGGAGACGCTGTATCGGGGCGAACTCGAGCACCTCGACCGGTGCGTCGGACGACTGTTCGACGGCGTCCGGTCTCGACTCGACGTCGCGGACACCGTGACGGCGTTCGCCGGCACGAGCGGTTGTCCGCTCGGCGAACGAGGGACGTGGTACGACACGCGAGGCGACTTCCACGACGAATCGATGCACGTCCCGCTCTACATGCACGGCCCCGACTTCGACGCCGAAGAGGTCGGGTTCGCCGCGTCGTCCGTCGACGTCCTCCCGACGCTCTTCGCGGCGGCGGGCGTCGAACGAGACGCGCAACGCGGCGGGTCCGACCTCCGCGCGTTCGTGGGGCGTCACGTGACGGAGCGGCAGGTGTTCGCCGCCGCCGGCGACGCACCGACGGGCGCGATGGTGTGCAACGGTCGGTGGAAGCTCTCGCGGCGACTCCGAGAGGGTCACGAGACGCTGTTCGACCACGAGGACGACGAGAAGGAAGTCAGAGACCGCTCCGGGGAGAACCTCCCCGTACACCGAGCGCTCTCACACGCACTCGACTGCTTCGTCGAGAGTCGTCGGAACAAGCGTGCGAACGAGCCACGGAGACGAACGCCGCCGAAGAGCGAAACGGGGCATTAACTCTGAGATAAAACCCCAAGAGAGCCGTATTCGTCTGTCTCAGACAGTTTCGATACATTTACCAATTCCTGACGTTCTGTTAATGCTACCTTTATTCACCGAAAGATATTTGTAATTAAGCCTCTACTAATCGGATGGATGGCGCAGAACACCGCATCTGGGAACGCTTGGGGGGATGGGACAGGCGGGTCGTCCGTCTGGGTTCGTCCACGTGCGCGAACCCGGACGGACTACCTGCCGAACGAGCAGCCACTGCGTGCGGCGGGTTACCGCGCTATCCCTGCGTCTGCCGAGTCCGCCACCTCGGCCGACGCTACCGTATCGCTACCAGAACGAGCCTCAACAGTCATCACCGCTCCACTCACTCGTCGGTCGCCACCCGGCGAGTGGGTCACCGCTGACAGCCTACCGTGTGTCGGGCGGTCGGACCTCGCGGTCCGCCACCACCGCCACTCCGTCAGGTTCGCCAACCCGACGTTCTGACGGACCGCGCGGGTCCACCGCCTCAACACTTTTCTGAGAATCGACGCCGCGTACCGCCGGGTCCGTTTATACCGTCGAGAGCTCGGATTTGCTCCGTCTGGAACCGTTTCCGCCTCGTATCCGACGGTAGCACTCGCAGAGCGCTTCGCCCGCATGGCTCCAACTGTACCGGTCCTCGACCGCCTTCCGTCCGTTCTCGCCGAACTCCCGCGCTCGCTCTTCGTTCTGTGCCAGCTCGACGAACGCGAGAGCGAAGCCGGCGGGGTCGCCGGAGCGGACGACGACGCCGGACTCCGACTCTTCGACGATGCGCCGGAGCGGAGCCACGTCGGTGACGACGACGGGACGCGACATCGCCATGTACTGAAACAGTTTGTGCGGCACGGTCGTCTCGGTGTGACCCGTCGACTGGTGCGGGACGAGGCAGACGTCGCTCGCTTCGATGTACGACGGAACGTCGTCGAACGGCACTCGACCGGTGAACGTGACGTGGTCGGCGATATCGAGTTCGTCGACGATGGACTGGAGGTGTTGACGGTACTCCTTGCCGTTCCCGACGACGACGAGGTGGGCGTTCGGCACGCGTTCGATGACGGCGGGCATCGCGCGGACGACTGCGTCGAGTCCGCGGTGCGGACCGCCGAGCGTCCCGACGTACGAGATGACGAAGTCGTCCTCGAAGCCGACGTCTTTCAACTCCGCGGCGTCGAACGTGTCCAGGTCGACGTAGTTCGAGACGATGTCGACCTTCGATTCGTCGGCACCGCAGTCGTCGACGTAGTGGTCTCTGGCCTCGTCGGTGACGGCGATAACCCGGTCGGCACGCTGGACCGCGTCGCGTTCGATTCGCTTCCACCGCGCGACGGGGCGGGTAAGTCGCTGGGCGAAGTACCGAGGCTTCGTGAACGAACTGAGCGAATCGTTACGACGGTACTGCTTGACGGCCTCGGGCCAGTTCTCGTGGAGGTCGGCGACGACCGGGAGGTCGTGTTTCTCTCCGGCGGCGAGAGCGGTGTGGACCATCGGGAGGTCGTGGGCGTGGAGTGCGTCGATTCCTTCCGTGGGGACGAGTTCGTCGAGCGTGTCGACCCAAGAGTCGACGACGCCGGTGACGAGCGTCCTCGCACCGGCGGCGACGCCGTCGAATCCGGCGTACGCTTCTTGGAAGGGGCGGCGGATGACTGTCGCGGAGCCGACTTTCTCGCGGTCGGGGAGTCCGTCGCCGGCCTCGGACAGGATATAGACGGCGTGTCCGGCGGCGGCAAGCGACTCGACCTCCTTGGCGAGACGGATATCGGTCGGGTAAACCGCGTTCAAGAGCATACAGATGCGCATCGCTGATACCCGCCACGAGCGCCGATGAATAAAACGTTGCGCAGGTTAGGAACCACGAACCCGCGTTGCCGAACGTTCGTCGCCGCATAATTAAGTCCGACAGCTTAGATGAGACGGTATACTCCGCCGTACATGGCGCGACACCCATGTCAGAAACAACTACTCTCTCCACATCGACGAGGAAGAACGAAGCCCGAGAACGCCGGCTCGAACGCTGGGTGAAACAGCCACCCGTCGGGCCGAACATGCAGTATCTCCGCGACGCGGAGCGAATCGCCGCGCTCGACCACCTCGGCCACCGTGACCGCGTGCTGGACCTCGCCTCCGAGTCCACGCTGACGGCCGAACTCGACGCCGACGAAGTCGTCCGCCTCGACTTCTCTTCGGGGGCGAGCGACACCGCGCGCGAGGAACTCGGCGACGCAGTCGACACCTACGAAGTCACCGAACCGGAAGCCCCCCGCCTCCCGTTCCCCGACGACCACTTCGACGGAGCCGTCTGCATCGGCCCGTACGACTGGAAGTTCCTCGACGTGACCGGCCTCACCGACGAGGTACACCGCGTCACGGAGTCCGACGGGCTCTACGTCTTCTCCGTCCCGACGCCTCGGTCGCCGTACGCCGCGAACGGGAACAACCGCTTCTACGAACCCGACGAAGCGCTCGACGTAATCACGCCCGACTGGCACCTCGCGGACGTCGACCTGTTGTTCCAGTACCCCCGACGCCTCCACCTCGGAATCAACTCGCTCCCCGAGAAGTACCAGGAGCGATTCGTCGAGGGCGCAGAGCGTCTCTCGGAAGAACTCACGGAGCGGAAGATGTGGGACCGCGCGTCCTACATCGTCCTCGCCGCCCGCCCGATGAAGTACGAGTCGTACCTCGAACAGGGGGTCGATTCGCTGTTCCGCCCCACTCGCGACGGCGGGTTCTGGGACGAACTCACCGACTCCATCATCCGCGCACTCGACTACGAGTTCGACGGCGAGACGGTGACCTGGTCGCGCGACGAGAGTCAGGAGTGGCGCTACGCCACGATGGCGATGATGGGCGTGATGAACTGGCGGGCGTCGTCCGTCGGGTCGGACCGCCACGACGAGCAGATTCACCGCGAGTTCGAGTACTTCGAAGAACACGTCGAGTCGGGCGAACTCCCCGACGAGATGCCGAGTTACGGTCTCGGTCCGCTTCTCTCCGCGTACGCGATGGCCGCCGAAGTGTTCGACGACGAGCGCGAACGGTATCTCGACACCGCGCGGACGCTGTTCGACCACGCGAACGAGACGGTCGAGTTCGACCACGCCGAGGACAGCCTCGTGCTCTACGGGGCCACCTACCTCCTCGAATCGGACCCGAGCGACGACGACGTCCGCGCGTTCGTCGAACGCGGTCTGTTCGAGATTTCGGAGCGTCGCACCACGGAGGGACTGTTCCAGTTCGAGAACGCGACGACGCGACGACATCAGAACCAGATGTACACCTGCTGGGCCCTCTCGCGCGCAATCGAGGTGACCGGACAGACCGGCTACCTCGGCGACGTGGAGTCCGTCCTCGACTACACCATCGAGAACCGGATGCGAGACGACGGCGCGTTCATCTGGGAGGACCTCCCAGTGTACGCGCGACTCCCCGGTGAGATACGGAACAAACTGACCGCGCAGACGCCGTACTGGCACTATCTGTACGAGTGCCACCAGACGTTCTTCGTCAACGCCGTCTCGCACTACTACGCCGGCGGCGGCGAGAAGAACTACTCGAACGAGGTGCGCCGCGCGATGGCGTGGATATTCGAGACGAACGGCACCGGGCGTGACCTCGTCGACGTATCGGGTATCGGTGTTCCGATGCGACAGGTGACCGTCGACGGCCGGATGGACAACCGCCAGTTCCAGCGCGGATGGCGCGACCAGCAGTACAAGGGAACGTACGAAGTCGGGTCGTACGTGATGGCGCTGACGCACCTCCTGGACGGCACCGTCGAGTAGTCACGCGGCCGGACGCCCGGAAGTCGAGGCCGCAATGCGACGCGCATATTTTCGCTCAGTCCCCCGAATTCGAGGGTCTCGCGGCTGATAGCCCGCCTATAACTAACCCCCGAGCGACCGTTCGCTCGGTCAGTAACGATGCCACAGACGCAGTCACGACCCAACATCATCTGGATCTCTCTGGAGAGTGTCCGCGCAGACCACACCTCCGTCGGAGGGTACCACCGCGACACGACGCCGAACCTCCGCCGCATCGCCGACATGCGCGACGGACGGACGTTCGACAACTGTTTCAGTCACGCCCGGTGGACGCCCGCCGTCTCCACGTCGATTCTGACCGGGACCTATCTCACGACGCACGGCGTCGGTCACGCGAACACGCGCGACGTTCGCCGCCTCCCCGACGACATGTCGACGGTCCCCGAACTCCTCGCCGAAGAAGGGTACTCGACCGCCGGGTTCAGCACGAACCCGTGGATAAGCGACGTGACCGGACTCGACCGAGGGTTCCAGCGGTTCAAGGCCAGCCCGAACAAAGACGACTTCCTCTCGCCGCGCGGGGTCCGGGCCGGGTTCAAGTACCTCCGCGAACTGACCACGTTCGGCGCCGGATTCGAGACCGAACCCATCTACCACGGCCAGTGTCTCCCGCCGTACTACCAGTATCAGGTGCTCGAAGACTGGGTCGACGACCTCTCGGCGGACGAGGAGAAGCCGTACTTCCTCTACACGCACATGAACAGTTCGCACCACCCGTACAACCCCCCGCTGTCGCTGTTAGAGGAGTTCCTCGGCGAGTTCGAGGGGACGCCGAAGGAGGCCATCGAGGTGGCGAAGAACCTCACGAACAACATCTGGGAGAACGTCGCCGAGGGCTGTGACTTCACCGACCAGGAGCGAGCGGCGCTCATGGCCGTCTACGACGCCGAGATAGCGTTCTCGGACCACCTCGTCGGCAAACTGTTCGACTACGTCCGCGAGAACACAGACGGGAAGACGGTGTTCGTCGTCACCGGCGACCACGGCGAACTATTCGGCGAACAGGGCGTCCTCGGGCACAATCTGACGCTCCACGACGGACTGACGCAGGTGCCGATGGTCACTCACGGGGTGAACTTCTCCGAGAGTGCGACGGAGAACATCGTCCAGCACATCGACGTGATGCAGACGCTCGTCGGTGCCGTCGGCGGCGACACCAGCCAGTTCCAGGGATACGACCTCACGCGCGACGTGCGCGAGTACGCCCTCATGCAACGCGGTCCGCGCATGGACGATCTCGACACCGTCCTGGAGTTCAACCCCGACTGCGACATCGGACAGTACCACGCCGGGGCGATAGACTGCATCCGCTCGCTCGAGTGGAAGTACATGCGCAGCGACGACCGGACGGACCTGTTCGACCTCCCCGACGAAGAGACGAACGTCGCCGACGACTACCCCGAGGTGGCCGCCGAGATGGACGCGAAACTCGACGAGATGCTCCCGACGAAGCGGTTCGACGACGACGACCGAGAGGCCGCCAATCAGGTCGAACTGTCCTCGCAGATGGAAGACCACCTCGCCGACCTCGGCTATCTCTAGGTCGCGAGCGAGCGAGCGACCTCCGGCGCGATTACTGTTTTTGTCGTCTCGTGAGGCGCAGTCGGACCCTGACGCGAGTGTGTCGTTCACCTAATCTGTCACCTGAGTTACTAACTAATATTCTCAGAGGTCGTAGAGCAGAGTGACATCCCGGAGGTCCTCCATGACACCAACACCGACACCGCGAAAACTACTGGCAGTGCTCCTGACTCTCGTCACGTTCACGTCTGCGGTGACCGCAGGGGTCACGTTCTGGACGGACCCCGTCGCCGCGCACGGCGACCACCAAGACGGCGGCGGTGCCGAGGGGACGAACCAGTGGGCGACAGATTCGAACGCGTTCCGCGTCGAAACGGTCGTCTCCGGCCTCCAGTTCCCCACCGAGGCGGTGTTCCTCCCGGACGGACGCATGCTCGTCATCGAACAAGGCGGGCGCGTCGTCATCTACGACCCCTCGTCCGGGCGACAGGGAATCTACCTCCAACTCTCCGACGTCGACAGCGACCGCGAACGCGGCCTCATCGGAATCACGCTCGACCCGAACTTCGAGCAGAACGGCTACCTCTACCTGTACTACGCGAGACAGAGTCAGCCCGAGAACGTCCTCTCGCGGTTCACGCACGACCAGCGAAGCGGCGGCGTGACGAGTAGGGCCGGGAGTGAACGCGTCCTCTGGCGGAACGAGATTCGCGTCGGGAAGAGTCGCGTCTGCTGTCACTTCGGCGGTGGTCTCGACATCGGTTCGGACGGGAAGATATACCTCACGACCGGCGACGAGTTCCAAGGAAGCCGCGCCCAAGACCTCTCGGTCCCCGACGGGAAGGTCATCCGACTGAACCGCGACGGCTCGATTCCGGGCGACAACCCCTACGCGAGCGACGGCGACCCGAACACCCTCGGCGAGATTTGGGCGTCCGGCCTCCGGAACCCGTATCGCGCGACGGTCGACGACGCGACGGGCCGGTTGTACATCGGTGAGGTCGGCGGCAACGTCGAACCCTCCTCCCAAGAGGACATCCACCTCGGCCGCAAGGGCGCGAACTACGGCTGGCCGAACTGCGAGGGGATGTGCAGTAACGCGGCGTACGACGACCCCATCTACACCTACTCGCACGGCGAGTCCGGCGGCCGCGAGGGTGCCGCCGTCACCGTCGGCCCGGTGTACCGCGGCGGGATGTACCCCGCCGAGTACAACGGTGCGCTGTTCTACTCGGACTACAACGACGGCTGGATCAAGTATCTCGTCCTCCGGTCCGATGGAACGGTCCGCGCGAGCTACAACTTCGAACCGAACGCCGGTGCCGTCGTCGCCTCGACGGTCGGTCCCGACGGCGCACTGTACACGGTGAACTACGCCG
The DNA here is from genome assembly GCF_900115785.1 of Halogeometricum limi. Taxonomy (GTDB): domain Archaea; phylum Halobacteriota; class Halobacteria; order Halobacteriales; family Haloferacaceae; genus Halogeometricum; species Halogeometricum limi. Next base: position 730,078 of record NZ_FOYS01000001.1, on the reverse strand, counting down.
CCGGACAGGTCCGCCGGTACGTCTACGACGGTGGCGGAAACGCCGCACCCGTCGTCCAGTCGGCGACCGGAACGCCGACGGGCGGTTCGCCGCCGCTCACGGTCGACTTCTCGGCGAGTGCGACGGACGCCGACGGCGACGCCCTCACGTACGCGTGGCGGTTCGGCGACGGCGACACGGCGACCGGACGGCAGGTCAGCCACACCTACCGGAACTCCGGGACGTACGACGCCGTCGTCGAAGTGAGCGACGGGTCGGTGACGGTCCAGTCACAGCCGATAGAGATACGCGTCGGAAGCGGTCCGAGCGCCGAAATCACCGCGCCCGCGGACGGGTCGACGTTCCGCGCGGGCGACACGCTCACCGTCCGCGGGTCGGCGACCGACCCCGACGACGGTCAGTTGACGGGTTCGTCGCTCCAGTGGAACGTCCGGTTCACGCACAACGAACACTTCCACCCCGAGTTCGAGACGACGGGCGAGTCGTTCAGCTTCGAGGTGCCGACGACGGGCCACGCCTTCACGGGCAACACGGGCTACGAGATAACCCTGACTGCCACCGACTCCGACGGAATCACCGCGACCGACGCGGTTCGGCTCGTTCCCGAGGAAGTCGACGTGACGCTTCGGACGGACCCCGACGGACTCGGCGTCACCCTCGACCAAATCCCCCGTTCGACCGCCGGCGGCGGCTACACGTTCGACTCGGCCATCGGCTTCGAGCACGACGTAGAGGCACCCGTCTCCGTTTGCCAAGCGGGGACGACGTACGAGTTCGTCCGCTGGAGCGACGGCGCGAATCGCGTCCGGACGCTCACCGTCCCCGCCGCGGACGTGACGCTGACCGCCGAGTACGCGGCCGCGGGAGCCTGCGACGTCAGGACGACGAACGGCCTCGTCGCGCAGTACGACGCCGACACCGGCGTCCGAACGGGAGCGAACGGCGTCACCCAGTGGGTCGACCAGTCCGGCAACGGTAACGACCTGACCGCCGTCGGCGCGCCGCAGTACATCGCGGACGGCGCGAACGGCGCGGGTGCGGTCCGCTTCGACGGTCAGGACGACGAACTCGTCCGAACGGCGGCGACGACCGGTCTCCCGGCGGGTAGCAGCGACCGAACCGTGTTCGTCGTCGCGAACTACCGCGCGACCAGCGGGTTCGGTGGGTTCGCCTACGGGACGCCCGCGCGGAACCGGGCGTTCGGCCTGGTCGTGAGCGACACCGGCGCGCTCACGCTACAGGGTTGGGGTCGAGCCAACGACTTCCAGAGCGGAACGGCCGGCGTCGGTGCCGGGTGGCTCGTGCAGAGTGTGGTGTACGGAAACGGGCAGTTCACCCACTACGCGAACGGCCAGCAGATAGACGCCGGGTCCCACACCTTCGCGACGACGACAGAGCGAATCGTCCTCGGGGCGGAACTGAACGGGAACGACCACGTCGACATGGACGTCGCGGCCGTGTACGTCTACGACGGGGCCCTCTCGGACACCGAACGCAGACAGGTCGAAGCGGCACTCACCGCTCGATACCTCGACGGCGCGGGCGGGGGGACAGGCGGGACGACAGACGCGCCGCCCGTCGCGTCCGACGACAGTATCACCGTCGACCCCGGTGCGAGCGTGGACGTCGCCGTCCTCGGAAACGACGCCGACGACGTGGGACTGGACGCCTCCTCGGTCCGCGTCGTCACCGGTCCGTCTTCCGGGACGGCGACGGCGAACGCCGACGGCACCGTCACCTACCGACACGACGGGTCGGCGACGACAGGCGACTCGTTCACCTACCGCGTCTCCGACACCGCCGGACAGGAGTCCAACACCGCTCGCGTCTCCGTCACCGTACGGTCCGACGGCGACACGGGAACCGGCGGGTCCTCCGACGTTCCCGTCTCGAACGGCCTCGTCGCGCACTTCGAG
>NZ_FOYS01000001.1:424768-728152 GCF_900115785.1 Halogeometricum limi | reverse complement strand
ATCTCGGTATCTCATCCTGGTTGGCAAGTAGGCATATCCTGGGGTTCTTGTCCTGTTCGTCTATATCCCCTTATTCGTCGCCGTCGTCTGAAACAACTGGGAGGGTCACAAGCCCATTCTAACAGTTGTTCAACCGTGAAGTTGAACTTCGATCACTGAGTCCTGCTGAGTACACCTCTGTACGTAACACCGAGTGCCGGAAAGTCACGTGATCGACGCTTCCTCCTCTATTCAGCGCGGGTGCTGAAACCTATCATCGTTTGAGGATTTCAACAAGGCCGAGCATTGTTATTTCCAATGTCCCCATAATCGTCACTCGCAGTTGTAGCCCCCTGCCCCTCCATTAGGTCCGATATACCCCTCAACAATAACGAGGTCATCGTCGCAATCAGCGGTCACGATAGTATGAATTCGTTCATCATCTCGAATCACGATTACTACCGTGTCATAACTCTTGAATTCAGTTATGTTAGTCAGCTTCTCTGCCGTTGGTGGAACAGAATACCGCTCGTGGAGACGTGATTGATTTTGTGGGAATTTAACGGACACAACACTTCTATCGTCACCAGCAAGATCGGTGACAGTCAGTCCACCGTCCGTTGATAATGTATCCTTCATTCCGTTCCGCCTTGTTATTGACAGCTCTGGATCAATCGGAGGCGACTCAATCACGTAGATCTCGAATGTGTATGTAGCTGTTGCTGAATTGTTTGCAATGACAGTAACTGGACCTTCCTGACCTGATGAGCTATCGAATGGATTCGCTGTACATCCAGCAATCATGATTGTACACACAATTGCAATACAAATTAACACATGTCGTGAATTCAACTCCGATAAAAAACAATTCATGCCTATTCAAATCAGTGATGGGACAAAAGGCGATGGGAAAGCGTTTCTTACGTTAGATTCTGAGAGAGCCGTACCCTCACTTACATACGTCATTGCTGGATGCTCTCCTTTACCCGACTTAAATGCATTCGCGTACTTTAGCGGAGCGAAGGTACTGAATGGTGTTCGGTCGGGATATTGAGATTCAACAGCGAACTTGTCAAATGCAGAGTTCTTTCCGTCTCGCGTCCACTCAATTCCTTCACGGAAGGGTGGAGCGTCTCTACGAGTATCTCCAACGTAGAGAGCGTGTGCTGGATAGATACATAAATGAACTGAGTATAGATGCATCAAGAGCACCGGTTACAATCCATATGACGTTCAGGACCACATCAGTCGCTCAGCGATCGAACATCAACTTAAGAACTTAACTATACCGGTGCCTCCTCGTTTTCTAATTAACAACCTGGTTTCGTGATACGCTAATCGCACAGTGATTCTGTAGCTATTCCATTAGAGTAAGCGATAAGTCCAAAGGCTAGTAGACTTTCATCATCGCACGTTGCACTTGAGTACTGGACAATCTGATTTTCATCGTTGTATACAACGACGAGAATGACAACCCCAATGGGGAGGTCAGTAATGTTACTTTCTACTGATTCTCCGCTATTTACTGTGAAGTTGCCGTGGTGTCGGCCGGAATCGGGGCGTACCTCTGTGAAATGGTGGCCTTCACTTGGTCTTGAAGTAGTGACACCGCCTAAAGTTACTGACTCCGAATACGACTTCCCATCACTCTCTCTTACAGACACGTTTGTTGAGTGATCAGTAACGAAGACCTCAAACGTGTATGGAGAGGACGCAGTATTATTCGCATAAAAAGCAACTGGCTCATTCTGCTTTGATGGGGTATCTGAAGCAAAAGAAATACAGCCTGCAGTAGAAACAATACAAGAGATTAGTAACACCTTCAATATCGTCCTCATTATCACACATCAATTAAAATAAGCAACAAAATAAATTCTTTGGCGTAAAGAGATTCAACTAGATACCGGAAGGGAACAAGGGTTGAGACTTTGCATTTGCAACCGTGGATGCTCTAAATATGGTCCCATTGTCGGTGAACGTGCCGACTGGATGACTTCCTTTGCCTTTGAACATCTTCTGTCGGTATAAGAAAGATCCACTTCTATCGAATGGTGTCAACCCAACTGTGTTTCCCTCGAAGGCAAAGTCCTCAAATGCAGCGTGCTTACCGTTTCGTCTGACCCATTCTATCCCTTCACGGAATGGGTTTCCATCCTCTCGTGTTTCATCGACATAGAGGTCATGAGCGGGATATTTACTAGCATCCCAGAGTCGGACGACTTTGGCACCGTCGGCCATATAAATGATGTCCGTGAACGTATAGAATGTCGTCACATGGATCATAAATGCGGAGTCCGCGAGTGGCGCGATAATCGCTCCTCCCGGCGTGAGAGCAAATAGTTCCTTAAGTGTGTACCCTCTTTTCTTCGCCGTTGTAAGATACCGATCACTGCCGCCATAGATAGATGATGCACGAATGCCATCAACAGAATTCCCATCAGAATCGGGAATACTAATTTTCTTTTTGGCAGTGAACGGTCCTTTTACATTAGATGTAAGTGCGTTCTCAGATCCGTCAAAATTCAATCCGGGGACATCCCGGAATGGATTGAATTTTTCGCCCTCGAGGGTGATCTTTGCCTGTTTGCTTTTTCCGAACGAGACTGCCCAGTCGTTGTTCGCAATGCTTCGACCATTCGGTGAGTCGAATCCAACTTCGATAGCAGAATTTATTCGCCAATTTGGGAACGATTTACCGTTGTACTCATCTGGGTATTTCTTTCCAAGTGCGCTGCTCAAACTTTGTGGCCGTGCCGTTCTGAAATCGCCATGGAACCAGTCGTCGAATACGTTCGGAATCGCACTATTACTCGGCGTGCCATTCTCGTTGTATCCGAGAATAGAGGTGACAGAGTTGACCTTCTCGTAGTTGTCGTAAGTACTCTGTAAGCTCATTGGCCGTCCTCCTCCCAGTAGAACGTTTCTCCATCAATCGTCTCCTCAATGTCGCCATTGCTGAGTAACTCGATTCGGTAAGGCACCTCCGTCTCATCGTAGTAGTTGTAAACGCCGGTTTGTACCATGTCTGTCTGTGATTGAATCTCTTGATCAAGCATCGGTCCATGCGCTCGGATGAGGTCTCTGTGCTTTTGGGAGATTTTCGCCCGAGTCAGCTGTGTCGAGTCATCAACAAGTCGTATATTGTCGATAAGTACACTTCCGTTGTAGGTGAAACCAGACGACGGCGGATGATCCTCTGGATACCAAACAATTTGGAGACTTTCAGCAGCAGCCAATTTCTCGGCAGAGAGGTTGCTCAGGTCCCACGCAAGTGTTTTTCCAAGAGCCTGCGCGACGATCTGTTCTTCTGATTCTTCCACACCACCAGATGCGTAGTGAGTATATCGGAATTTGAACGTAACCGGAGAATCAGAGTTCTCTACTTCGACTGGCACGACATCTGCTAACAAGTACGGATACGACTCTAGATCGGCATTCTGAATCCGAACCTCGTTTTCGAGTACTGGTTGAGGATCATCGTTCACCGTCACCTCGATTGCCGTCGCCCCGTTCGTAATCGCTGCGGGCGTGTTGTCTAATCGAGTAAGCGTGTTGTTCGCCGTGGTGAACCAACTGTTCTCACCGACCTCGAAATTCCCCACCAACGGAGAACTCCCTTGAACCTCGTCGAAGTAGACCGTCGCACCAGTATTCGCTTCACGCCCGAACAGACCGATTCCACCCTCGCTCCACGTCGAATCCTTCGCAGAGAGCTGCGTGATCTGGGTTCCGTCCTCCTCGAACAGCGTGACAGTATGCGCCCCATCGACGCGCCAGTCGATGACTAGTCGATACCACTCGTCGTCCACCAATCCGATGTCGAAGTTCTTTTCGAGTTCGTACGTTCCCGAGAGGTCTCTCTTCTTGAGGACGATCTGATCCGCATCCGGCTTGATGACGACGTAGTAGTACTCCTGATCGGAGAACTCCACGTACGTCTGAAGGCCATAGGCGACGATTGCCGCGTTCGCTCCCGGTGTCCACCGCACTCGAACCGAGAACGTATCTCCGGCCTGTGGATACTGTGGAAGGCCGGACTGGCTTACGAGGTCGGTGCTCGCCCCGTCGATTTCGAGCGCACCCGCGCCAGCGGCGGTTGGACTGGAGGTAATCGTGGCTGACTCCTGGCGATACTGTGTGTACTCGTCGAGCGTCCCGTCTTCGAAGTCGTCGATGACACCCAGCGTACGAACAGGCTCGTTCGGAGCGTAGTCGACGACCGCTTCGTCGAAGTAAACCGTCGCTCCGGAGTTGTGTTCTCGACCGAAGAATCCGACTCCCCCGTCGCTCCACTCCGAGTCAGATCCGACTAATTGTGTGACCTGCTGTGAGGACTCGTCGAAGAGAGTAACCGTGTGTTCCGTCCGTCTCCCATTTCACTTCGATCCTGTACCACGTATCTGGTGAGAGAGATACACCGAACTCTTTGTCCATCGCCGAAGTTCCGTTGAGCGTGGTCTTTTTCAGTACTACTTTGTCTGAATCGGGGCGAATAGTAACGTCGTAGTATTCGGTGTCAGCGTACTCGACGTAGGTTTGGATACCGTATGCGAAAATCACTGCGTGCGCACCAGCAGTCCACCGGACTCTGACTGAGAACGTATCTCCGCGACTCGGATACGCGTCCAGCCCAGACCGACTCACACAATCAGTGGCCACGCCGTCGATTTTGAGCGCGCCTGAACCGCTGAACGTGGGATTCGAGGTGCTCGTGGCAACTCCGTCTCTGTAAAACGTGTACTCACTGAAATCCGAGTCATCGAAGTTGTCGATATCTAGTCCAGTAGCGGCTGCAGCCGGTTGTGACAGCGCTGTACTCCCCCCGCCGACCGCACCCATCGCGAGGCCAGTCGTCCCGAGGAGCCTCAGAACTGACCGGCGACCCATCTGAGTTGATGCAGTCGTGTCGGAATATCTTTCCATCCAAAAAAAAAATTCAGTATTTCCTATAATATAACTACCGGAGAATTTTGTGGTTTTCAGAATAGAGTACTTCGAGTCAAGAACCGACGTTACAGCAGTTTCCAAGCAGATTGATGTATCGAAAGCCGTGGTTTTAGCTACTGTGTGGGGTTTCAAGACGGGATATTTCCTCCTGTATGCTCGTCATTTTCATCCCCAATGACCAGAGGATTGAAGAGACTGTGTAAGGAATTCTTACGTAGAACACCAATGAGCACGGACGAACCCGAGGTGACCACGGTTACCTCGAAAGGACAGATCACGATTCCGAGTCGCCTCCGCAAACAGTTCGGCCTCGAAAAGGGCACGAAACTAATGGTCGTCCCTACAGAGTACGGCCTCGTCCTGAAGAAGCTTGAACTCCCCTCCGTACAGGAGTTCCAGCAGCGTGTCGAAGAGAGGTCAGATGAACTCGACCTCTCGATCGGCGAGATCGATCAGCTAGTCCACGACGCTCGTGCCGAGGAATGAGGGCCGTACTCGATACGAACGTTCTCATTTCGAGCGTTCTCTCGACCGGCGTTCCGCACGAGATCGTTGTCAAGGGATTCGAGGGCGAGTACGAAATCGTCGTCTCCGTCGAGACGCTCACCGAGTTTCGGAGAACGCTTCTCAAGTATCCCGAGCGGTTTCATTTAGAAGAGAACGAGGTTCAGAAGGAGGTTGAGACGATTCGCTATTTCGCCGAGTTTGTCGATCCCGAGGAGGAAGTTCGTGCAGTCGAGGACGATCCTGACGACGACAAGTTTCTGGAAGCGGCCATCGCGGGTGATGTCGACTACATTGTCTCTGGAGACAAGCATCTCTTAGATCTCGATTCTTTCAGAGGTATCCCGATTGTCGAGCCACGCACGTTCTACGAACGGCTCACCGAGTAGCCACTCTCCGCCGTTTCGGATGTGATGGCTCACCGGATAAGACATGGGTGCAGACCGAGCCGAGCGTATGCATTGAGAACCACGGTCTCAACTATTCATACCGCAGAACGCTGATTCACGCCTTAGTCGGAGGGTCACAGTCAGACCAGCCTATCGTATGCATTGAGAACCGCAGTCTCAACTACTGGACCGATGGAGGAACCACTCTCGGAGTTCGACCGGCGGAAGTTCGACAGCCGTCCGGACGAGACGTTCTACGACTCGCCGCGGTTCGTCACCCACGCCGACGAGGGATTCCTCGACCGTCTGAGGACGTTGTACGAGTCGGAGCTATCACCCGGCGACCGCGTGTTCGACGCGATGAGCAGTTGGGTGTCGCACCTTCCCGACACCGCGTTCGACGGCGTCGTCGGGCATGGACTGAACGCCGACGAACTCGACCGCAACGACCGACTGGACGAGTGGTTCGTCCAGGACCTCAACGTGAACCAGTCGCTCCCCCTCTCGGACGGCTCGTTCGACGCCGTCCTCTGTGCGCTGTCGGTCCAGTACCTCCAGTACCCCGCGGCGGTGTTCCGCGAGTTCGCCCGCGTCCTCGCGGACGACGGCGTCCTCGTGGTCAGTTTCACGAACCGGATGTTTCCGACGAAGGCGGTTCGCGCGTGGCGCGCGGCGTCGATGGACGAGCGCGCCGAATTGGTGACCGAGTACGTCGCGTCGACGGGCGCGTTCGAGTCGGTCCGCGTCGTCCGCGACCGACCGCAGACGGACCCGTTCTACGCGGTGGTGGCGCGGGCGCGGTGAGCAGAGTCTCGGACGTCGACCGGCGGTCGACCCCGGCGTGTCAGGGACGTGCTACTTTATCGTATCACGAGCGGTATAGTTCTCGGAGGAACACCGATGAGCACACGGGTACCAGACGAAGGGTCGGAACCGCGCGGAGACGCTGTTGACCACGCCGACGGAGTGTCGCGACGAGTCGCGTTGGGCCTCTTCGGCCTCGGCGCGCTGGGAATCGCGGCCAGTTCGTCGGCTCACGCCGCCCCGGACGAACGGTGTTTCAGCGTCACCGACGGTCGAATCGAGGGACGGATACTCCCGTCGGGGATAGAGACGGAGGGGACGCTGACCGGCGCGGGACCGTTCAACGGTTCGACGGCGCTCTCGATAGCGCAGCTTGCGCCGTCGGCCGGGCTGACCGGGAGTCCGGTACCGCCGACGACGCTCTCCTACACGGGGACGTTCGAGATAACCACGAAGCGGGGGACGTTGACCCTCGAAGACGTGGGTATCTTCGACGCCGACCTGACGACGGACGGCGAGTTCACCAGCCGAGGACGTGTGGTCGGCGGAACCGGACGGTGGGAGGACGCGCGCGGAGTCCTGTTCTTCTACGGAGACGCCGCGGCGGACCAGACGTTCACCGCGAGGGTCAACGGTACCGTCTGCGTCCCGAAGTGACGGTCGGCGCTCCGGACTGTTCGACGGCCTTCCACCCGGCCGCTCGTCGCGGTCGAACCTCCTCAGCCGAGTAGCCCCAACAGCCCCAGCACCCACCGCCCGACTTCCGAGGCGGCGAACAGGGCTCCTTCCGGTCGCGAGAGCTTCCGACCCGTCCACAGCGCCGCGACCATCACCACCACGATGACGGTCAGCCACGCGACGCTCTCCAGGGCGACGGCACCGAACGAGAGCGGCCGAACGACGGACGCAATGCCCAAGATGCCGAGCATGTTGAACACGTTACTTCCGACGACGTTGCCGACGGAGACGCCGATTCGTCCCTGCCGCATCGCCACCAGCGAGACGGCGAACTCCGGCGTTGAGGTGCCCGCCGCGACGATGGTCGCGCCGATGACGGAGTCCGAAATCCCGGCCGCCCGCGCCAGCGTCGAGGCCGCCCCGACCATCAGGTCGCCGCTGACGAGGACGACGACGAGGCCGACGACCAGCAGTACCGCGTCGCGACCGCGGAACGTCACCCGTTCGGTCAACTGCGTCGAGATGCCCGGCGTGTCGGGAGCCGAATCGTCGGGACCGGCACCGGTTCGGAGCAGATACCCGGTGTAGGCGACGAACAGGACGACGAGGACGGCACCTTCGACCCGAGAAATCGTCAGATCGAGCATCACTGCCGCCCCGACGAGCGTACTCGCAACTAAGACGACACCGTCGCGGTGGACCAACGACCGTTCGATCGGGATAACGCGAACCAGCGAGACGACGCCGAGGATGAACGCGAGGTTGTAGATGTTCGACCCGACGACGTTACCGACCGCGATCGCCCCCAATCCCGCCAGTGCCGCGTCGGTGGTGACGACCAGTTCCGGCGTGGAAGTGCCGGCGGCGACGATGGTGAGGCCGATAGTGAGTTCCGAGAGGCCCAGTCGACGGGCCAACCGAACCACGCTGTCGACGAGGAGACGAGCACCGACCCACAGTCCCGCGACTGTCGCGACGAGAACACCGAGTTGGACGGCGGTTCCACTGCTTACCATGATACTCTGTGCCCGGTTGGTGTGCGGCCGGCGTTATAAATTCAGGTCTGTTACAGTTCCGAGTCAGAGACGGCGGCCGACTGCACGCTGTCGGCTCCGTCCATCTCCCCGTCCAGCCGAACCCGAAGAACGGCCTCCTCCGAACCCGTCGGAGTATCTACTGAGGTCCCCACGACGTCGCCCCGACTGGACGAGAGGGACGCCTCGCGCGGGCGAGAGTCGGACAAACTGGCTTTACGAGCAGTCGGCGGGCAGGAACGAATCTGAGCCACTCTTCGGAGTACTACGGGGAGATAGCGGCACTGGTCTTATACGAACGGCGAGAGAAGCTGCGGCCGATGTCATCAGATATCGGTACCGGCGACCCGTCGGTGTCCGCCACAGAGGACGGTAGCGAACGGGCACCGAACACGCTGTTCAACGCGCTCATCGGCGCGGCGGTCGCCGTCGTCCTCGGGTTCGTCCCTTTCTCACCACTGCTCGGAGGCGGGGTCGCCGGCTATCTCGAGGGCGGTGACACCCGGTCAGGTGCACGAATCGGAGCGGTCTCGGGAGTGTTAGCGGCCATCCCGTTCACTCTTCTGGCGGGAGTCGCGCTCGCGCTCTTCGTCATCGTACCCGAAGGCGGTGCCGTCGGTCTCTTGGTCGGGGTCGTGGCAGTCGTTCTCGTGATCACGTTCTACTCGGTCGCACTGAGCACCCTCGGCGGCGTCCTCGGCGCTTACATCGAGCGCGAAGTGTAGCCGCGCTCGTCCGCGACACGACGGCGCGCTACTCGTCTCTGAGGAACGAGTCGTCGCCGCGTCTCTCGCGCAACGCGGCGAACCGCTCGTGCTGGCGTCGAATCTCCGGCGTCTGCGTCGCGAACGCGTACTCGAACATCGAATCGGGGTCCGCCTCGGCCGCCTCCATCCGCTCGACCGCGTCCGAGAGCGTCTCCGTAATCTCGGCGTCAATTTCCTGCACTCGGTCGTCGTCGAGTCGCCCCGTCTCGCGGAGGAACGCCTCGAACCGGTCGATGGGGTCCTGCTCGCGCCACTCGTCGACCTCCGCTTCGTCGCGGTACGCCGACGGGTCGTCGGCCGTCGTGTGCGCGCCGTACCGGTACTGGACCGCCTCGATGAGCGTCGGACGGGGGTCGTCGCCGTCGCTGTCGTGTGCGCGCTCTCGGGCCGCCTCCGTCACGACGTACGTCGCCAGCGGGTCCATCCCGTCCACTTGCACCCCGTCGAACCCGTAGGCCACCGCCTTCTGCGCGATGGTCGCGGACGCCGTCTGCCGGTCTCGCGGCGTCGAAATCGCCCACTGGTTGTTGTTGCAGACGAACAGCGCCGGCACGTCGTACACGCCGGCGAAGTTGAGCGCCTCGTGGAAGTCGCCCTCCGACGTCGCCCCGTCGCCGAAGTGCGCCACGACGACCCGCGAGTCGTCTCGGAGTTTCGTCGCCATCGCCATCCCGACGACGTGCGGGAGATGGTCGCCGATGGTGATGTTGAGCGGGAAGATGTTCCGGTCCGCGAGCGCCTCCTGTCCCTCCTCGTGGCCCGCCCAGTAACGGAGGTACTCCCAGGCGAACTCGCGCGCGACGACGGCACCGTGTTCGCGATACTGGTAGGAGACGACGTCTTCGTCCGAGAGCGCGTACATCGACCCGATCTGCGAGCCTTCCTGCCCGGCGAGCGACGAGTAGGTGCCCATCCGACCCTGTCGCTGGAGGCTAATCATCCGCTCGTCGAACCGCCGACAGAAGCGCATGTCGCGGTACATCGACACGAACGTCTCGTCGTCGAGGTTCGGGAGGAGGTCTGGTTCGACGACGGTGCCGTCGGGGTCGAGCACTCGTAGTCGGTCGTCGGGTTCCCGCGATAGCACGCTCTCTGTCGAAGCCATCAGTGTGCGTCGTTCGGTAACGAGGGCAATGAAACGTCGGGTGTGACCGTGCCTCGCACTGAATTTTGAGATGCGTTCGACCTGTATCCGAGCGCCGTCGCCCGGTTATCGACTTCGATACTCTTCGGGTCAGCCGTTCTGGACGTTTCAGCTGAAGTATTTTTGTTCGGAGACTACGAGCGGGAATCAGACCGTTACGGGCCTCGAAACCGGCAGACAGCGACACGCTCCGAGAGAATCTATCGCGTATCTTGATTCTCAATATTTATAAAACAAAACGGGGCAACTCACGCGCAATGTCGTGTGACGTGTCGTCGGTGGATACCGATGAGTAGGACGACGCCGGGAGCCGGGAAGTCGACGGCGGTTCCGCCGCCACTCCCGCCGGACGACGGAGACGCGTGGTACGCCCCTGACGTTCGTGCGCAGTACGAAATCGTCCCGGGCGTCGTCGCCACCGTCCGCGACGACGACGGCGTCGGGTTCCGGTACGACGTCCGCGAACCCGGCCTCGGACCCGAATCGGAGTCGGCGCTCGCGGCGGTCGAAGCGCACTTCTCGGCGGTGAACCGCCGGCGGCCACTGACGAGAGAAGGGACCGCGGAACGGGCCGCAGAGGGCGTCCCGCCGAAGTACCGCCGAGTGTTCGACCGCCTGTTGGACGTGTCGCCGTCGGCGCGGCGGCGCATCGAGTACTACGCGCTCTGCGAGTTGCGCCTGCTCGGCGAGGTGACACCGTTGGCGCTCGACGACCGAATCGACGTGGTCGACGTGAGCGGAGACGACGGAGACGAAACCGGAACGCTCGTCGTCCACACGGAGAACTACGCGCCCGCGACGACAACGTACCGGACCGACGCCCAGTTCGCAGACCGCGTGGCGGGCGAACGCCTCCGTCACTACACCGTGTCGTTCTGCGGGTTCGACGTCGACGTGGTCCTGCACCGCGACCACTTGCTCGGCGACGACCGCTTCACGACGAAGTACGCCGTCCTCGAACCCGACCTCCTCCCGGGCGACGACGAACTCATCGCCGAGTGCAAAGAGCGAATCTGGGAGGCGAACGCCGGGGAAGTCGTCGACGACCGGCGGACGTTCGTCCACGAACGCGCCCGGCAGTTTCTCTCGCGTCGCCTGACGGCCAGAAACACTCGCGCGTGGGTCGAAGCGACCCGGTACCGCGTCCGAACCGCCCTCGCGGAGTACGGCCTCACGCTCCCGCCGGTCGACAGGCGGTTCGCCGAGGACCGACTGGACGACCTGGTGTACTACGTGCTCCGCGACTACGTGGGCGAGGGCGTCCTCACGGTCCCCATCCGCGACCCGAACCTCGAGGACGTGGAGGCGAACCGCGTCGGCGAACGGGTGAAGGTCATCCCGCGTGCGGGAGCGACGGACGGCCACGCCGTCGGCGGCGTGCGCGTCCCGACGAACCTCGCGTTCGAAGACGAGACGAGTTTCGTCAACGTCGTCACGCAGTTGGCCGCCGCCGACGGCGTCGAACTGAACGCCTCTCGCCCCTCGGCGAAGGTGAACCTCCGGCCCGAGGGCGTCGAGGAGACGATTCGGTGCGCCGTCGCCCTGCCCGTCATCTCAGAGGGCGGTCCGCACGTCTCCATCCGCAAGCAGTCCGCGGACCCGATGACTCCGACCGACCTCGTCCGCCTCGACGCACTCCCGGTCGAGTTGGTCGCGCTGCTCTGGATGCTGTACGAACACCACCGCGTCGTGCTCTTCTCCGGGCCGACGGGCGTGGGGAAGACGACACTGATGAACGCGCACATGCCGTTCATCCCGTACGACCACCGCCCCGTCAGCATCGACGAAGGCTCCCGCGAGGTCCGCCTCCCCCACGAGACGGGCATCTCGTTGACGACGCGCGACCACGAGTCCGAGTTCAAGCGCGTCTCGATGGCCGACCTGATGACCGAGGCGAACTACCTCAACCCCGATGTAGAGGTCATCGCCGAGGTGAACACGCCCGCGTCGTTCGAGACGTTCGCCGAAGTGCTGAACACCGGTCACGGCGTCATCGGGACGACCCACGCCGAAGACGTGGAGACGCTGGTGAACCGCGTCGTCGAACAGGGCCTCCCCGCGTACCTCCTCCGCGAACTCGACCTTGTGGTGTTCCCACACCGCGTCGACGGCCGGCGGTACGTCGCCGAAGTCGTCGAACTCGTCGACGAGGCGGGCTACGACGCCCTGCCGCCGACGGCGCGGAAGGGGTCCATCGAGAAGGGGGGACAGACGCTCTACTGGAACACGGTGCTGTGGCGCGAGACGGACGGGTCGTTCTCGGTCGCACACGACCATCCGCAACTCGGCGACGAGCACCACCGTCTCTCGCACCGCGTGTTCCACCGCCTCGCGTCGGCGACCGATAGAGACGTCGAGACGGTCGAAGCCGAGTTCCTCCGAAAGCGGGGCTACGTCGAGTATCTCGTCCGCGAGGACGTCTCGAACTTCGACACCCTGTTCGGATTCCTCTCAGACCTCCGGACGGACGAAGCGGCGACGGTCGAACGCGTCCGCCGGAAGATGGCCGAACGGGAGAGAGACGATGCGTGAACTGCGATGGAGCGGACGGCACCGCCGTCGTCTCGTCCCCGGACTTCGACGGCGTTCGCGGCCGTTCGCAGTCGACAGAGGGGTGCGGCGGTGACCGAAACAGTCTCGCGTTCGACGGCCGCCCGAGACGACTCGCTCTCGCCGCTCGACCGCGTGCTGTACGCGCTGTTCGCTCGCCACGCCGACGCGAGACGGCACGAACGCGCCCGGCGAGCGTACCGAGGAACGGACCTCAGAGTGGGGTTCGACCTCTACCTCGCCCGCGTGTACGGCGCGTCGTGGCTGGCCGCGTTCACCCTCGCGCTTCCGCTCCCGTTCGTCGTGCTCGCACTCCCGACGACGACGATAGACGGGTGGGTCGCGTTCGCGGAGTCGGTCGTGCCCCTCGCGGAGTCGCTCCCGGTGCCGCCGGTGCCGCGACTGGTCGTCGGCGTCGTCGCCGCGGGAGTCGCCGGTATCGGCGTCAAACGGGCCGTCATCGTCCTCGGCGGTCGGTACCTCCGGTGGGTCGCCGCCGCACGACAAGCGAACATCGACCGGACGTTACCGGGCGCGGTCCGGTACCTGCACGTCCTCGCCTCCGGAAGCGACGGCCGTCGGGAGATGCTCCGTCGCGTCGCCGACACCGACGCCTACGGCGAGACGGCGGTGTCTCTCAGGAAGGCGCTCAACACCGCCGCGATGACCGGCAACGTGAACGAGGGCCTCCGACGCGTCGCCCGCGACACGCCCGCGCAGAACACGCTCGCGCCGTTCCTCTTGAAGTTCAGAGAGCACGCAGACCAGGGGTCGGACGCCCTGCGAAACTACCTCCAGATGGAGAGTCGGATGCTCGGCCACCAGCAGGAACGCGCCCGCCGACGCGCCGAGGGCTTTCTCGAACTCCTCGCGGAGATATTCATCGTCCTCCTCGTCCTCCCCGCTCTGCTCGTCATCATCCTCACGGTGATGAGCGTCATCGCACCCGGCCTGTCGACACCGGTTCCGACGCCCGTCGGGACGACGACGCTCCGCGGTCTCATCGTCTACGCCAGCGGTGCGTTCATCCTCGCCGTCGGCCTCGGCGCGGCGTCGCTGGTTGCGACCATCCGCCCACCCGACCAGACGGTCGCCTACGACCGCCCGGAGACGACGCTCACCACATTCGCGACGGCGACGACGAACCCGGCGAGTGCGACACTCGGGTTCCTCCCCGCGGGCGTCCTCGCGGCCCTTCTCGCGGCTCTCGTCGGCGCGAACGTCGTCGACGTGGTCCTCGCGGGCTACGTCGCCTACGCCGTTCCCGTCGGCGTGGTGGCCGTCCGCCGCGCCCGCCTCGACGGCGCGAAAGACCGCGAACTGAAAGACTTCGTCCACGCCGTCTCCGGACACGTCAGCCTCGGGCGGCCGTTCCCCGAGGCCGTCGAACACGTCGCTCGCGACGTGGATTTGGGGCCGCTCTCCGGCGACGTCGCCGACTTGGCGCTCAACCTCCGCCTCACGACGCCGAACACCGGAACGGACGAGGACCTTCGGACCGCCGCACTCGACCGCTTCGTCCGGCACGTCGGGACGCCGATGGCCGAACAGACTATCGGCCTCGTCATCGGCGCACTGGACGCCGGAAGCGACACCGGCACCGTGTTCGAGACGCTCCAGTCGGAGGTCGGTCGCCTCTACCACGAGAAACGCGCCCTTCGCTCGGGGATGCTCGTGTACGTCGCCGTCGGGTGGACGACGGCGCTCCTCGTCGTCGGAATCACCGTCGCCACGGGCGGGCACGTCTTCGACGGGTTCGCGCAACTGTCGTCGATGTCGGACCTCTCCGGCGTCGCCATCGACCCCCAAGCCGTCGACTTGGAACGCGACCGCTACCGAATCTACGTGACGACGCAGGCGACGATGCTCGCCTCGGGGTGGTTCGCCGGAACCGCGAGCAGGGGCCGGTACGAGGCGCTCCTGCACTCCGGGCTCTTGGTCGCCGTCTGCCACGCCGTCTTCGCGGGGGTGGGGTTGATATGACCCGTTCGACCGGTCGCAGCGACCGAGGCCGAACCCCCGACCGTGACCGCGCGCAGTCGGCCGTCGTCGGCGTCGCCATCCTCCTCGGACTCACCGTCGTCGGCATCGGCGTTCTCACCGCCACGGCGGGGACCATCGTCCAAGAGGGAGCGTCGACGGCCGCGACGGTCCGCGTGGCCGACGGACTGGACGACGTCCTCGACACCGGAACGGTCTCCGAGACGACGTCGACGCTCCGTCTCACCGGCGGAACCCTCCGCGTCGCAAACCGGAGCGTCCGCGTCCTCAACGACTCCGGCGTGGTCTGGTCGTCGCACGCCGGCGCCCTGGTGTACGAGTCGGACAATCGACGCGTCGCGGCCGTCGCGGGCGCGGTGACGACCGGCGAGGGCGAGCGAAGCAGACTCGACGCCCCGCCGAGCGTCGCCCCCGCAAACGGGACGCTGTACGTCGGCGTGCCGGTACTGAACGCCTCCGGAACCGACGCCGTCTCCGCGCGGGGGACGACCGTTCCCGTGACACTCTCGACCGAACCGACGCACGCCCGGCAGACGCTCGAACCGAACCGCTACCGCGTGGCCGTCGAGACGGCGGCACCCGGCGCGTGGGAGCGACGGTTCCGGGAGCAGAACGCGACGACGTCCAGACGGGACTTCGACGGCGACGGAACGCCGAGCGTCGTCGCCGAGTACGCGGGCGTCCGGACGGTCCACCTCGTCTCGCACGACCTTCGACTCCGCGTGGAGGTGGGGACGTGAGCGACGACGCGAGGCGTTTGCGGCGGACGGGGCGGACAGGACGGACGCGACGGACGCGACGAGCGACCGCCGACCGCGGCCTCTCGCCGGTCGTCGGCAAGTCGCTCGAACTCGGCATCGTCGTGCTGTTCATCGCCCTCTTGACCACCTCGTTCTACGGGAGCATCGTCCCCGACTACCGAACGGCGGCCGCCGCCGAGGTCGGAGAACGGGCGCTCGTCGGCGCGGCAGAACGGGTCGAAAGCGCGGTTCCGGAACGAACGAGTCGTCTCGACAGACGAGTCGCCGTCTCGCTCCCGCCGACCGTCCGCGGCGACCCGTATCGAGTTCGCGCCGTCTCCAACGCGAGCGACGGAACGACCGCACTGGTGCTCGACCACCCCGACGCCGGCATCGGCGGACGGGTGACGCTGACGCTCCCGACACGTCCGGTGGACGTGAGCGGAACGTGGCGGAGTTCGAGCGAGTCGTGGGCGGTCGTCAGCGACGAGGGGTCCCGTCTCTCGGTCGAGTTGCAGAACGGAGGCCGGTCGTGACGCCGAATCCTCGGGCGGGCGTCGACAGGGCGCAGGCGAACCTCCTCGGCCTCGCCGCCGCGCTCGTCCTCCTCACGACGGTGGCGACGGGGAGCGTCGTCCTCGCGAACGTCGCACTCGCCGACGCCGACACCGACCCCGGCGCGCGCCACGCCGCCGAGGCGGTCGCGGACCGATTGGTCGCCGCCGACGCGAACCACACTCGGCGGGCGAACGCCGTCAGCGAGACGGAGATTCGTACGCTGGCGCTCACCGACGTGGAGCGTCTCGCACCGAGTGTCCGAGACCGAGACGTCCGCGTTCGGTTGGGCGACGACGTCCTCCTCGAACGCGGTGACCCCGACGGCCCGACCGTCCGCCGCCTCGTCCGCGTCGAACGATACGAGGAGCGCTCGGTCACGGTCGACCTCTCGGCTCGGCAGCGCGTGTCGCTCCCGAACCGCACGTCTGCGGTCGAACTCGACGTCACCACCAACGGAAGTACGACGCTCACCGTCGTCCGCACGAACGACCGCATCGTCCTTCGGGACCGGAGCGGTCTCACCGGAAGGTACGAGTTCCGGACCACGCGGCTCGAACCGCCGCAACTCTCGTTCACGCTGGACGACGGTATCGACGGACGCGCCGTCGTCCGGTGGACGGTCACGAACGCGACGGTCGAACCGTTGGAGGTGACCGTCGATGGCTGAGGACAGAGGGCAACTCGCCACGCCGATGGTCGAAGTGACCGTCGGAATATTCCTCGTCCTCGCCGTCTCGCTGGGGTTCGCGCTCGTTCCCGTGGAGACGGCGGAGACGGCGACGCTCGACCGAACCGCTGGAGACGCGCTCTCGGTGCTCGCCGCGGAGCCACCGGAGGGGAGCGGACCGAACAGACTCGCGGTCGCGTGTCGGTCCGCGTCGGCGTTCGACACCGAGGCGGATGCCATCGACCGGAGACTCGGCGCGGTTCTCCCGACACCACTGTCGTATCGGCTGACGACGGTCCACGGCGACGTGGGGACGCCGCGACCGTCCGGCGTCCCGACGGGGCGAGCGTCGCTGACGACGGACGACTGTACCGTCACGCTGTGGGTGTGGTACGTGTGAACCGAGACAGAGGACAGGTGGTCCTCCTCGCGGCCGTCGTCGTCGCTATCGCCCTCGTCCCGATGGCACTCGCGTACGCGCAACTCAGCTACGACGCCGGCGCCGAGGCACCCGGACCAGACGTCGACGACACGAGGCGGGCGCTCTCGGCGTCGTTCACCGACGCCGCGGCGCAGACGGACGGTGCGTATCTGTGGAGAGACAGAGAACGGGCGGTGTCGGCCGTCCGGACGGAACTCGCCTCGGACGTCGCGCGAGTGGAGAACGCCACCCTCGCCGCGGACCGGTCGCTCCGCGTCACCTACAACGGTTCGGAAGCCGCCGGGTGGGCCGCCCGGAACTGCCCCGGCGGTCGTGGACGCGTGTTCGGCCCGTGTCGCGTCGAGGACGGCGTCGTCGTCCAGCAACGCGGGAACGAGACGGCAGTCGTCGCCGCCGCGTTCGACCTCCGGGTCGTCGCCGCCGACGAACGGACGAACGCGACAGTCGTCGTGCGAGCGGTGTGACGGCGACGACTACGGCGACGGTCGGTCGCCGACTCGCCCGTAATCGACTCGCTCGAAACCGCCTCGTTCACAGCCCACTCACTCGACGACGACGCGAAGCGTCTTCTCCGAGTCGACCGCGCCCGTCGCTCCGTCGCGGAAGCCGACGCGTATCTCGCCGTCGACGGCGGCGTCGGCGGAGAGGGTATAGACGGCACCCATGGTGCCGTCCTCGTCGAGGGGGCGGCGTTCGACGACGGAGACGCCGTCGGGCGTCTCGACGAACGGTTCCAGCGACAGTTTCTCGGGGACGAGCGGTTCGGTCAAGGATTCGAGTTCGACCGGTTCGCCGACGGTGAGTCGGAGTTCGTCCGTGTCGGCGGCGCGCACGTGGGTCAGGGTCATCGCGTCGCGCCCCCGTCGGTCTCGGCGACGGGCGCGGGCGTGTCCACCATCTCGGGCGTCGCGGGTTCGACCGCGTGGTCGACTTCCGCGGCGGGGGCCATCTCCCGTTCGAGACGCTCGGCACCGTCGCCGAGACACCAGACGAGTTGCGTCCGCGCGGTCGAGTAGCGTTCGAGGAACCCGACGCCCTGCGAGACGACGTGCCACCAGAGGTCGGCGTACCGGCCGCCGCCCTGCGACCCGGTGTCGAGGTTGTACGTCCACGACGACGGGATGGAGACGTTCCGCTTGTACTGGCGGCGGCTACCGTTCCACCGGAGCACTTCCAGAGAGGAGACGTCGAGGCTGGTGTCGGTCTCGTCGACGTGGGCGAGGAGTTTGAACGGGCGGTTCGCCGTGGTCCGTCCGACGACGACGGCGTAGTCTAAGTCGGCGGCCGGAACCGCGGTCGAACTCAAGCGGGTCCGAGCGATGTCGCGCACGGAGAGGCCCGCGAGGTCGAATCCGATGCAGGCCATCGCGCCGTTTCGACACTCCAGATAGTGGACCCCGCGGCGGACCCCGTGCCACCAGAAGTCCGCGTCGGTTCTGGTCTCTCGGGCGCTGTCCACGTCGAACAGGTACGAACTGCGGACCACGAGCGAGTCGCGTTCGAGGTGGAGGCTCCCGTCGGGGTTGTAGACGCGGAGGTGACGGAGCGAGAGGTTCGGCCCCGCGTACGCCTCGGCGACGGCGTACCGGCCGGCCGAACTCCTCATGAACAGGACGGCGGCGCGCAGTTGCGCCCGGCTGATGCGGTCACTGCTGAACGGTGCCTGCGCGAGTTGTCGGGGGACGGGCGTCGCGGCGGACTCGGGGACGACTTCCTCGACGACGTAGCCGTACTTGAAGTTCGTCCGGATATAGTCGTAGTGGAGGTAGCCGTAGCCCTCGTGGCCCCATCCGGTCCCCCAACTGTTCTTCAGCACGAAGTACTGCTCCGTCCGGTTGTAGCCGACGAGGAGCATGGCGTGACCGCCGAGGCGGATGGGAGCGCCGGTGCCGTCGAAACGCGGGTCGAGGACGCCGTTGTTGTCCTTGTCGTCCCACCCCACCCACGTCCCGATGACCGGCGTGAAGCCCTGGTAAAGCAGTGCTTCGAGGTATCGGGTGTTGCGGATGCTCTCGCCGGTCAGACCGGCGTTGGTGACGATTTTGTACGCGTCCGCTTTGTAGCCGTACGTCTGGTCGGCGACTGCGCTCGTCGGCGGGCCGTAGGTGCCGTTGTCGACGAGCGTGTTTATCGTGCTCTGCGAGGCGACGTACGGCCAGTCGGACTCGGTGCAGACCCGACCGTCGGAGCGCGCTAAGAACGGCGCGGAGTCCGTCGTCCGGAGCCCTTTGTTCTCGTCGTGCGGGCGTTCGAGGAACTCGTTGAACTTGTAGTGGGTGTACTGCTCGGAGAGGTCCTCGGGGATGTGCTGGAACGACTCCAGCAACGCCATCGCGGCGTGTGAGACGCACGTCCCGCGCCCCCCTTGATGCTTGACGCTCGACTGGCGACTTCGCAGGTCGACCACCGGCGGGAGACCCGCCATCTCCGCGTCCATCGAGTCGTCGTCGACGTCGAGGATGGCGTTTCGGTCGAAGTACGCGTCGAGTCCGTTCATCTGCTCGTCGATGGGTTCGGCGGCCTTGCGGTCCGCCTCGGTCAACTCCGGGTTGTAGTCGAAATCGTCCGGCGAGATGAGGACGACGTCGGTGAACTCGTAGCCGCCGTCTTCCTCGTCCATCGGCATCTCGGGCGGGTCGGTCTGCGGTCCGGCGGGTTCGCTCGGCGCGTCGGCCATCTCGCCGTCGCCCGAGTCGGCGTCGAACAGGTCGTCGTGGGCCGGGGCGTGGGCGTCGGCGTCCGCGACCATCGCTTCGTCGACGTCGAGGGGACCGGCCATCGAGTCGTCGGACCGGACCATGATTCGATACGTGACAGTTCCGTCGTCGGACTCGGTGAACCGGGACGCCAGTTCGACGTCGCTCATCGTCTCACCGCTAGAGCGGAGGGCGGTGCGTTCTCTCTCGGATAGCGAGTCCCAGGATGGAGACATGGGTCACCGAACTGATGGTTTTGAGATGTGATAACCATTCGATAACTGTTCGGTGAGTCGCTCACGCGCGAGACACCGGAACGGCGGCGACTTTCGGTTCGGCGGCGGCATGACGCCGACGGACGAGTGAATCGTATCGACACCGCGGAACGTCTCGTTCGAGGCCAACGAGACACTTGTCGCTCGGACGCGTCTGTTCCACATTCGGGACGTATCGAGCGACGAACAGACGTGAGCCTCGAACGATGACAACAACAGCAGACACCGACCACAGTCCGACGAACAACACGTGGCGAATCGTCCTGAACCCCGACAGCGGTTCCGCAGACCACGCCGAGCGAGTCCGGTCGCTGGCGGCCGAGCGAGGGTACACGGTCAGAGAGACGCGAAAGGCGGGTGACGCGGCCACGTTCGTGAGCGAAGCGGTCTCGGAGGGAGTAACACGAATCGCGGCGTGCGGGGGCGACGGAACGGTTCACAACGTCGTCGACGGACTCGGTCGCGCAGACGCGCTGGGGGAGGTGACGCTCGGAGTCCTCCCCGGCGGCACCGGCAACGACTTCGCCGACAACATCGGCGTCGAGAGCATCGACCACGCCTTCGAACTCCTCGAGAGCGGCGAGACGCGCCGTCTCGACCTCGGTGTCGCCGACGACGAACTGTTCACGAACTCCTGTATCGCCGGCCTGACAGCACAGACGAGCGCGGAGACGGAGTCGGAGATGAAACAGCGGTTCGGGAGGCTCGCGTACGTCGTCGCAGGACTGCAGACGGTACGAGAGTTCGAACCGCTCCGCGTCGAGATAGACGCCGAAGGCGCTTCAGGTACAGACGCAGAACGCTGGTCGGGTGAGGCGCTCGCCATCCTCGTCGGAAACGCTCGGCGGTTCACGGGCGCGGGCGGACAGGCGAACGTCGAAGACGGCCTGTTCGAGGTGACCATCGTCGAAGAGATGCCGACGAGCGAGATGCTCACCGAGGCGGCGGTGCAGCGTTTCTTCGGCGGTGAGACCGACCGGGTGACGCACCTGCGGAGCGACCGACTCCGCGTGACGAGTCACGAACGAGAGCAGATCGAGTTCAGCCTCGACGGGGAGATGCGCGAGCATCACGACCTCTCGATGACGGTTCGGCCGAAGGCGTTGGCCGTGGTCGTCGGCGAGCGATACGACCCCTCGCCGTAGCCATCGATGCCGTCGGGCGGTCGCGGACGATGCGTCAGTCCACCCGTCGTCCGACTTCGCGCTTCGTCTCCGTTATCACGCGGTGCTCGGCCCGTCGCATCGCGCGAATCGCCTCGTCGGTGAAGTCGACGGTCAGCGTCGGCAGCGACCCGCCGAGGAGTCGCCCCGGTCCGGAGAGAAAGTCCGCGGGGTCGAACCGCGTTCGGAAGGCGAGGACGTCGCGGAACTCGACGGCGGGGTCGGTGAACCTGAACGTCCGGTCGACGAACGCGCGGGCGGACGCGGCGTCGTGTACCTCGCGGACGGCGTCCCAGTAGTCGTCGCCGTCGGCGGCGACGAGCGGTCCGATTTCGTCCGCGATGCGTCGCTGTCGGTCCAGCACCGTCTCTCGAAGCGCGGTTCGCCGGTCTTCGGGGGCGTCGGCGTCGAGCGCTCGGTAGTACGAGTCGACGGCGAGGAGGTCCTCGGCGCGGTCGGAGACGGAGACGCCCGACTCGACGCAGTCGAGGACGACGGCGAACTGGTCGAGCGTCCGTTCGTGGTAGTCGGCCAGTTCCGGGCGGACGACGCGCCGGCGAAACGCCTCGTTCTCGGCGAGTCGGTCCACGACGGCGCCGCCGACGCCCGCGCCCGGGGCCGACCCGCGAAGCGCCCGTTGCACGCTGAACGCTTCGACGGTGAACGCCGTCACGTCGTCGACGAAGCGTTCGACGCCCGATTCGACCGCCTGACGTGTCATGCGGAGTCGTAGGGGTGAGAGAACCTAAGGACGTTGCTCGAATCTCCCCGCCGCAAGCGCACGGCCCGAGCGTCGAAATCGATGGCGAACGCGTGGTTACTGCCGCGGGTCGAACCGCTCTCGTTCGCGGGTGAGGACGCGTTCCCACAGCGTGAACAGCGTGCTGTCGAGGTCGTAGCGGCGGTCGATGTCGCGGACCCACACGTCGTCGGTGAAGAGCAGATGTTGGAACCGGCGGACGGTCGGCGTCAGGTCATCCATCGCCATCTCGCCGACGTAGTACGCCACCGTCTCCTCGCGCGTGCGAGCGACCAACTCCGGCGGCACCGGCAGGCCGCACTCGGTGGCGACGTAGTCGAACCACTCCAGATGGGTGATGGCGTCGGCGAAGGCGAACCGGTCGGCGAAGCCCGAGACGCGTTCGATGGCCGGGTCGCCCTCGTAGAGTACGTCTCGCGGTCGACTGAACCGCGGGACCGACACGTGGTCCAGCGACTCCGCGTACGCGCTGGCGACGCGCCGGAGTTGCCACCCGGCGTAGTACGTCGGCGCGGTCAGCGCCATCTCGTACCACAGGGGCGTCCACTCCAGGAACGGCGGGCCGAACACGGCGTCGGCGAGCAAGTCGGCGGTAATGGTGCGGGCCACTTCGACGGCGACGTTCTCGCCGGTTCGGTTCGCGCGCATCGCCGTCTCCGCCTCGTCGACGAGTGCGGGGTAGTCGCCCGTCGGAAAGCCCATCCCCTCCGCGACTCTGGCGACGTAGTCGGCACCGGGTCGGTACCAGTCGGCGAAGTCGGAGGGCGTCCGCAACGGAACCAGTGAGAAGACCGTCACATCGGCACTTGGTCCGCGTCGGGTATATACGGTCCGACCGGCGTTCGCGTCGGCGAACGACCGGTCACTCCTCCAGTTGCCCCGTCAGCCCCCACTCCTCGGCGCGGGACTGCGCCTCGCGTCTGGCCTCCCGCTTGAGTTCCTCGATGCGGTCCGCGTCGGCGAGGAACGCCTCGACCGAACTCCGTTCGTCCGCCCGGCGGTGGTCGGGGGCCGCCGCGCGAGTTCGCTCTGCGAGTTCGGGGTCCGTCGACAGTCTGTCCGCGGGGCGGGCGGGCGGGACGCGATGCGTCTCGTCGCGGTGGACCACCTGCAGGTCCGCGGCGGCGAGTTCGAACAGTTCGACCCGGTACGGGCCGGCCGCGTCGAGGGCGTCGAGGGCGTCCGGGCCACCGCAGTCCGTCGTCGCGTCGTACGCGAGGACGGGAACGCCCGCCTCGAACGTCACCACGGTGGCGTCGTCGCCGCCGCCGAGGAGCGACCCCTGCGGTTCGAAGACGGCGTAGCCCGTGAGTTCGGTGTCGAGGGCCGCCGCCAGCGTCTCGCCCGCGTCGCTCGCGACGCGCGAGTGCAAGAGGTCGCCTTCGGGAACGCCGAGCGTCGAGTCGGGCGACATCGTCACACCCGGTCGGGGAGAACGGCGCTCTTGAACCGGTCGGCCACGCCCGCGGCGTCGCCGTCGCGCACGTCGAGGTTCGACGCCGCCTCGTGGAACGCGTCCGCGGCGGGGTCGGTGGGCGCGTGCGCCAGCAGGGGTTTCCCCGCCCGGCGGGCCGCGCGGACGGCGTCGCTCTCGGGCACCGACGCCAGCGTCGTCCCGCCGAAGTAGCGCGCCGCCTGTTCGGCGATTCGCTCCGTGTCCTCGTCGTCGCGGACGCGGTTGAACAGGACGCCCGCCGTCTCGGTGCCGTAGGAGCGAGCGTACTCCTGCACCTTCAGACCGTCCGACAGCGACGGGACGGTCGGTTGCAGGACGACCACGACGCGGTCCGCGAGGACGACGGGGAGGACGGCGCTCTTGGACCCGAGCGCGGCGGGCGAGTCCAAGAGGAGGACGTCCGTGTCGGCGGCGAGTTCGGCGACCACCTCGCGGAGACGGGCGGGGTCGGCCGCCTCGAACGCCTCCAGACTCGTCCCGCAGGGGACGACGGACATCCCGAATCGGTCGTAGACGGCGTCGTCGACGCTCGCGTCGCACCCCTCGACCAACAGGTCGTGGAGCGTCACGTCGGCGTCGTCCAGTCCGGTGTGAAACAGCAGGTTCGCCATGCCCGTGTCGGCGTCGATGACGGTCACGTCGTACCGTTCCGAGAGCGCCATCCCGAGTGCGAGCGTACTCGTCGTCTTGCCCGTCCCCCCTTTTCCGCTGGCGACGGCGAACGCTTCGACCATACTCGCGCCTCACGGTTGGCCGAATTAAAGATTCGGACACGCGGCGGACCGGTCGGTGGAGGCCCAGTCGCGTCCGCCGCCTGCCCGAACGCCTTTACTCCCGACGACTCTACCCTCGCGTATGGCAGACGACTCCGCAGACGACGGACCCGTTCGCATCCCCATCGAGGACGACCCGGTCGAAGACGAGAGCGATGGGAGCCGAAGCATCGGACTCGTCATGCTCGCACTCGCCGGCGTGGCCGCCGCGGTCATCTACGTCGCCAGTCGCGGCGACGACACCGACCTCGAACCGCCTTTCTGAGCGCACGCCGCGGGCTGAGAAGAACCCGACAAGTCGGCCGGGGGCAACAAACCTTTCCTCCTCCCCGTCTGTAATCTTCTTGAATGACAGTTTCGAACGAAGAACCCGGCGGTTCGCCGGTCGTTCGCGTCGCGGGGGGGTCGGCCCGACGGACGGAGGCGAACGCCGTCGCCGACGCCGCGCGGGAGGCCGCAAAGGCGGCCGTCGTCCGCGAGACGGGACCGACGGGTGCGACGTCGCTCGAACCGTTGCTTTTGGTGACGACGGGGGCGGAGACGGCGTTCTACGCCAAACCGTCGCTCGACCGCGTCGCGGACGCCGTCGCCGCGGCCGAAGCGGGTGACCGAGACGACGCCGACGCGGTGGTAGAGCACGACGAAGAGCGAGAGACGCTTCCGACGCCCGACGACGGACCGTTGAGCGTCGGCCGTCGCCGCGCCCTCGCGCGGTGTGGGTGGGTCGACCCGACCGAACCGCCCGCCGAATCCGTCGCGGAGGCGGTTCGTGACGACCCCGAGGGCGCACGCGAGGCGATGCGGACGCTCGGCCTCCTCGGACGTGGCCGCGGCGACGCGCGCGCGGACCGTCCGATAGCGGAGGGCTGGGAGGAGTGCCGCGAGGCCGACGGCGACGCCGTCCTCGTGGTGAACGCGAACGACGCCGACGACAGGAACCGGACGGACCGAACGCTCTCGGAGGGCGACGCCGCGAGCGTCGTCGACGCCGCGATGGCCGTCGCGCACCTCGTCGACGCCGAGGACGTCGTCGTCTACTGCGAGGAGGAGTCGCGGGCGACCGAACGCCTCTCGTCGGCGGCCTCGCGCCACCGACGCGAACACGGCGACGGACCCCAAATCGCCGTCGGCCCCGAGATGTACATCGCGGGCGAACCGACGATGGCGCTGGAATCGCTCGAAGGGAACGACAGACTGGAGGCGCGCCTCCGTCCGCCGGGACCGGAGACGCACGGTCTGTACGGGCGGCCGACCGTGATTCACACGCCGCGGACGCTCGCGCAGGTCCGCGAAGCCATCCTCCGACCCGACGGCTTCGACGCCGACGACGCCGACCCGGGGACGCGACTCGTCACCGTCACGGGCGACGTGGACGACCCGGTGACAGTCGAACTCGCGACGGGGGCGTCGCTCCGACGGGCGACGGACGCCGTCGACGCCGAGACGACGAAGATGGCCATCGTCGGCGGGCAGTTCGGCGGCGTCACGCGCCGCCTCGACCACAGCGTCTCCGCACCCGCACTCGCGGGCGCGAACCTCGGGACGGAGGGCGTGGTCGAACTGTTCGGCGAGGACCGGTGCGCGCTGGCGACGGTCGGTGACCGCGCCCGGTTCGCCTCCGAGGAGAACTGCGGGCGGTGCGTCCCCTGCCGCGAGGGGACGAAGCAGTTGACGAACCTGCTGCGCGACATCTACGCGGGCGACTACGACGACGACATGCTCCGCGAGTTGACGCGGACGATAGGCAACACGAGTACGTGCGACTTCGGCCGAAGCGCCGCCCGAACCGTCGGGACGGCGATGGCCGCGTTCGAGACGGAGTTCGAGGCGCACGCCGAGGGACGGTGTCCCAGCGGCGAGTGCGACACGAGGGCAGTTCAATGAGTGTAGACGACCCATCAGCAGACGACGCGACGGTACCGAACGACCCGCTTCCGGGCGTCCCGGACGTGACGGACCCGCGGCCGAGTACGCCGCTGACGGAGGACTTCAACACGGGGACGGCGAACGACCCCGAAGTCGGGTCGCGAGCGGAGAAGATGAGCCACGTCACGGTGGACGGCGAGCAGATAGCGCTGCCGCCGGGAGCGACCATCATGGACGCCATCGAGACGATGGACACCGAGGAAGACGTGCCCGCGCTCTGTTACTACGACCGCGGCACCGAACAGGCCGACAACATCGGCCCGCGCAGCGAGTGTCGGACCTGCATGGTCGAGACGGACGAACACGGCGTCGTCCCGGCGTGCAGTTTCCCCGCCGAGGACGGCCTGCACGTCCGCACCGACGCGACGGACGCCGCCGAGGCGCGCGACGTCAACCTCGATTTGGTCCTCTCGAACCACAACCTCCGCTGTACCACCTGCGGACAGAACGGGAGCTGTGAACTGCAGGACACGTCCATCGAACACGGCGTCGAAGAGCCACGCTACGGCGTCTTCGAGGAGCGAGACGAGTACGAACCGATAGACGACACCTCGTCTGTCATCCAGATAGACCGCAACAAGTGCATCCTCTGTAACCGCTGTGTGGACGCCTGTAACGACGTGCAGGTGGAGGGCGTCCTCCGAATCGAGGGGCAGGGACCGGACACGAGAATCGGCTTCCAGTCCGACGCCGAGACGATGGCCGACTCCACCTGCGTCTCCTGCGGACACTGCGCGACGGTCTGTCCGACGGGGTCGCTCGTCGAGAAGGGCCTCGCGAACACGACGACCATCCCGTTCCCCGGCTTCAACCAGCGCAACTCCATCGGGAAGGTCATCGAACACGAACCCGTCGAGACGGCCGACACCGCGAGAGCGCCGAACCGCGGCCGCGGCGACGCGGACGAAGACGAGGACCTCACGGGCGTCGCGCGGTTCATGAAGAAGGCGCGAGACGGCGCGAAATCGGTGCAGGACCGCGTCGTCGACGACGGCTTAGAGCAACTCGAACACGCCGGTGAGAAAGTCGCCTCCGAGACGTTCACCATCGGCCAACTGTTCAGCATCGCCACCATCGTCAGCGAGGCGCGCATCTCGCGCATTACGAAGGCTGAGACGACCTGTAACTACTGTGCGGTCGGCTGTAACTTCGACCTGTACGGGAAGGACGGCAAAGTGCTGGGCGTCCGCCCGTCGGAACCCGACGAGGCCCCCGCGAACGACTTCTCTACCTGCGTGAAAGGGAAGTTCGGCTACGACTTCGTCAACAGTCCGAACCGACTGGAGACGCCGCTCATCAAGGAGGACGGCGAGTTCCGCGAGGCGTCGTGGGACGAGGCCCTGGACGTGGTGTACGACCGCATCTCCGAGATTCAGGAGGAACACGGCGAGCGTTCCGTGGCGGTCACCTCCTCCTCGAAGGCGACGAACGAGGAGAACTACCTCAACCAGAAGTTCGCGAGACAGGTCCTGCAGACCCCGCACGTCGACAACTGCGCTCGCCTGTGTCACTCCTCGACCGTCGCCGGTCTCCAACAGACCGTCGGCTACGGGGCGATGACGAACCGCATCAACGAGGACATCGGCGAGACCGACTGTTACCTCATCACCGGGTCGAACACGACGTCGAGTCACCCCGTCCTCGCCACGCGCATCAAGCAGAACGCGGCCGACGGCGCGGACCTCATCGTCTTCGACCCCCGGAAAATCGGCGTCGGCGAACACGCGAGTCAGTACGTCCAGACCAAGCCCGGCACG
Organism: Halogeometricum limi; assembly: GCF_900115785.1. Classification (GTDB taxonomy): domain Archaea; phylum Halobacteriota; class Halobacteria; order Halobacteriales; family Haloferacaceae; genus Halogeometricum; species Halogeometricum limi. Next base: position 700,142 of record NZ_FOYS01000001.1, on the reverse strand, counting down.
GACATCGCGTGGCTGAACGGGATGGTCCGGCACATCATCGACCAGGACCTGCACGACGAGGAGTTCATCGAGCAACGGACGAAGAACTTCGAGGAACTGAAAGAGAAGGTCGACTCGTTCACGCCCGAACGCGTCGAAGAACTCACCGGCGTCCCGCCGGAGGAACTGAAGACGGCGGCCGAGACCATCGCGACGGCGGACACCTGTATCTTCGGGTGGGCGATGGGGATGACCCAGCACGCCCACGGGACGCGCAACGTCCTCGCCATCACGAACCTCGCACTCGTCACCGGTAACCTCGGCAAACCGCGCGCCGGACTCTCACCGTTCCGCGGGCAGAACAACGTCCAGGGCGGCGGCGGCGACATGGGTCCGGCCCCGCACACGCTGCCGGGCTATCAGGACCTCTCGAACGAGGACGTCCGCGAGAAGTTCGCCGACGAGTGGGACGGCGTCAAGCCCCCGAAGGACTTCGGACTGTTCCTCCCGCAACAGTACGAGGCCATCCTCGACGGTGACCTCCACGGGATGTACATCATGGGCGAGAACCCCGTCCTCTCGGAACCCGACATCAACGAAGCCGAGAAGGCGCTTCGGGAGTTGGACTTCCTCGTCGTGCAGGACCTGTTCCTGACCGAGACAGCCGAGTACGCCGACGTGGTGCTCCCGGCCGCCTCCGCCGCGGAGAAGTCCGGGACGTTCACCAACACCGAGCGTCGCATCCAGCGCGTGCGTCCGGCCATCGAACCGCGGGGCGACGCGAAGTCCGACCTCGACATCCTCTGTGCGCTGGCCGAACGGTTCGGCTACGACTGGGGCTACGACAGCGCCTCCGACGTGATGGACGAGATATCGCGACTCGTCCCCATCTACGGCGGCGTCAGCTACGACCGACTGGAGGAGAAGCCGACGGGCCTGCAGTGGCCCTGCCGCGACGAGGACGACCCCGGAACGCCGTATCTCTACGAGGAAGAGTTCAACCACGACGACGGCCTCGCCCGGTTCGTCCCGGCGGACTACGCCGGGCCGGTCGAGATGCCGGACGAAGAGTACCCCCTGACGCTGTCGACGGGGCGGGTCCTCTACCACTGGCACACGGGGACGATGACGCGGCGCGTGGAGGCACTGATGCACCACGTCCCGGAGAGCTACGTCACCATCCATCCGGAGATGGCAGAGAAACTCGGCGTCGAAGACGACGAATACGTCCGCGTCGAGTCGCGACGCGGCTCTATCGTCGTCCGCGCGCACGTCGAAGAGCAGTCCGACCCCGGCGTCGTGTTCATCCCGATGCACTTCGCGCAGGGGGCGGTGAACGAACTCACCGCGCACGAACTCGACCCCACCTCGCACATCCCCGAGTACAAGGTGTCGAGCGTGAAGATAACGCCGCTCGGGCCCGACCCGGACGAGGAACCGCTCACCGTCGACCTGCCCGACGTCGAAGACGGCGGAGACAGTCCCGAACCGGCCACCGGCGACGACTGAACGGTCCGAGACGGCGGCTCTCCCCGAGAACTTCTTTGTGCGGCTCCGTCGAACCACTCCGAACTCGACGGGAGTGCCGTGCAGCAGAGAGCATAGATTCGACAGAGAGCGTTGCTCTATCCGGAACCGATACGGAGTCGGTCACCCCTCGACGGGTTCTTCGACTGAAGTCGCCTTTCGAGCGCTCCCGTCGGGAGAGAGTCCGAGTCGTCGCTGATGGTCGCGCATCGGAACCATCTTCGCGAACTTCCCCACTCCGATGGGAGGGACGTTCCGAAAGAACGTCTCGAACGAATCGGCGTCGATGACGTACAGTTCCGCCCAAAACCCGAGTCCTCCGTCCGGGTCGGCCTGCTCGTTGTACCACTTCCAAGCAGGCACGTGGGAACCGTTCGGATCGGTCGCGAACCGCTGAAGGTCCTCTAGCGACCGCCAGTACTGCATCGCGGCCCCCTTCCGGAACCCGAGGAAGATCGGTGTATATCCGAGGAACCCGCTATCGGGGTCTGCCTCTAACTCCTCGAACATCTTCGCGACTTTCCAGTTCGCCAGTAACCAGTGTGGAAGCGCCCGTAACTTGTTGAGACGCATCCCGTTGATGTAGATCACGAATCCGTCGTCCATCTCCGCCGCCATCCGCTCTCGAAATATCTTTTTCATCTGTCACTCTACGTTCCTGAAGACGATAAATCGGAGAGCCGATCGAGCGTACCACTGGACGCGGTGTCGTCGCTGACCGACTCGCACGCCGCGTGCGCACTGCCCAAAGAACTGTCAACAACTGATAGTTTCGACGTCGCTGCTCATCGCAGTCCTTCGAGCCCCAACCGTTCGCACGTCTCCCGCGTCGGCACGCCCTCTCGGTCCCACCCGAGACGCTCGTAGTAGGCGTCCAGCGTCGCCTCGAACTCGGCTTCGTCGAGTCCCTCGTGGCCGCCCTCGCGTTGCGGGCGCGTCAGGACGTCGGGCAGGGAGTCGTCCGAGCGGTCGAACCCCTCCCTGACGTTGAACAGTCGCGTCAGCGTCCACACGCGTTCGCCGACCGTCCGGAGTTCCTCGGGCGTGTAGTCCAGACCGACCGCCGCGAGCCACGACGCCCCGTAGTCGGCGATGGCCTCGCCCGCGAAGTCGTCGACGACGAGCGACCACAGCACGGCCCGGGTAATCTGCTCTTCGGCGACGGCCGCTGCCCGCTTTTCGACGGACCACGCCTCCGTCGCGAACGCTTCCTCGACCACCGGGCGGGCGCGGCGGTGACACGCCCCTCGGTCGCTCGTCGCGTACGCGAGCGCCATCGCGGGCGACCCGCGCGGGTCGTACGACGGGAGCGCCATCGCCTTCACCGTCGGAACCAATCCCTCGCCGCCGAATCGGACGGCCGCCGCGTCCACACCGTCCGCGAGGGCGTCGCCGAGTTCGCCCGTCCGACCGACGATGCTCGTCAGGAGTTCGCGTGCGCCCGCCGCGTCGCCGAAGTCGACGTCCAGCGAGACGACGCCCGCCTTCGAGGCCTGTATCGCCCACGCGACGGCGTTGCCGGCGCTCACCACGTCGATTCCGAGTCGGTCGCACAGCGCACCGAGCGTCGCGACGGCGTCGAAGTCGTCGATGCCGAGTCCCGCACCGAGCGAGATGGGCGTCGCCCCGCGCGGGACGGATTCGGTACGGTCGTCGCCCTCGCCGGCGGCGACGCGGAAGTCGCCCACCGCTCGCTCGCTGCCCGAACCGTCCGGGCCGTCACCGTACTCGCGGGCGACGGCCGCGGCGCGTATCGCCTCGATACCCACGTCTTCGGTCCCCTCGAACGACCCCGACTCCCACCCGCGCGTCGGGAGGACGCCCACCTCGTCGGCGAAGTCTATCGTCTCCACCGTCCCGCCGGCGCGGAGCCACTCGCCCGCCCCCTCGCGCGCGAGTCGGTCGTCGGTCTCGCGGCGCAGGGCGTCCAGTTCCGGCGTCGACGCCGGTGGGTCACCGCGGGCGACGACGGCTTTCAACCGCTTCGACCCGAACACCGCGCCGACGCCGCCGCGTCCGGCGTGGTGGTCGCCGCCGTCGGAGGCGAGCGTGGCGTAGCGGACGAGGTTCTCGCCCGCCGGGCCGATGCAGGCGACCGAGCCGTCGAGTTTCGCGTCCGTCTCGACGGTGTCGAGACCCCAGCAGTCGCTCGGTTCGAGTCGCGCGTCGCCGTCTTCGACGACGAGCGTCGTCGGTTCCGCGGCCCGGCCCTCGACGACGAGGAGGAGGTGTTCGGGGAGCGCACCCGCGAGCGTCCGCGGGAACGACCCGCCGGCGTAGGAGTCCAAAAACGTGCCCGACAGCGGCGACTTCGTGACGACGGCGTAGCGGTCCTCGCCGGGGGCGACGCCCGAGAGCGGGCCGAGTGCGAGGACGACGACGTTCTCCGGCGACAGCGGGTCCGTCCCGCCCTCCAGTTCGTCGTAGAGATACCGGGCGGCGAGTCCCTTCCCGCCGACGAACCGTCGGCGCCACTCGCCGGGGACCGTCTCGTGGGAGAGCGTGCCCGAATCGAGGTCCACGCGGAGGAGTCGCGTCCGCGTCGGGCGGGCCGTCTCGATCATTTTCTTTCGAAAGGATGCGAGAGGGGAAGAACGAATCGGCTGGGGACGAGTCGACCGGTTCTCGCGCGTCCGGTTACGCCACGTCGAACGGCGGTCCGAGCGGTCCGAAGTCGAGTCGAGAGACGAGTTCGGCCGCCCGGTCGTACGGCGAGACGGGAGCGTCCTCGACTCCCGCGGTCGGACGCGAGACGTCGGCGGCGTCGAACAGGTGGTCGCAGAAGACCGCTCGTACCCCCCGATTCTCGAACAGACCGTGGAGGTACGTCCCGACGACGACCCCGCGGGCGAATCCGAGCGAGGCGTCCGCGACGCCGTCGGCGGCGAACGGCGTGCGGAACGCGGCCACGTCGTCTCCCGTCGTCTGACCCGCGACCAGTTCGGTCTCGCCGGTGTGAATCTCGTAGCCCGAGACCGAACCTGCGAACCCGTCGAACGGCCCCGTCCCGTCGAACCGCCAGTCCACCGGCGCGACGCGCTTCTCCGTCGTGAACGTCGTCTCGACGGGGAGGAGTCCGAACCCGGGCAGTTCCCCGTCGTCGGCGACGCTCTCGTGTTCGACCCCGCGGAGGCGTTCGCCGAGGAGTTGGTAGCCGCCGCAGAGGCCGACGACGGGTCCCGAGAACGCGCGGAGTTCCTCGTGCAACCCGGCCGCGCGACAGGCCCGGAGGTCGTCTGCGGTGTTCTTCGACCCCGGCACGACGACGGCGTCGGCGTCGGAGAAGTCGGCGTCCAGTGGAACGAAGACGACGCGAACGCCCGGTTCGGCCGCGAGGGGTTCGAGGTCCGTCGCGTTCGAGACGCGCGGGAGACGCGGGACGGCGACGGTGACGGCCTCTGCGGGTTCGTCGCCGTCGCCGACACGGACGTCGTCACCGCTACCGCCGTCGACGTCGTCACCGTCGCCGCGGCGGCCGACGACGGCCCGTTCCCCGACCGGCGGGAGCGAGACGCTGTCCTCTTCGGGCAGTCCGGGGTCGTCGTACGGGAGGACGCCGAGGACGGGGACGCCGGTTCGCTCCTCGAAGGCATCGAGACCCGAGGCGAGGAGCGACTCGTCGCCGCGGAACTTCGTTATCACCGCGCCGACGACCCGTTCTCGAACGTCGTCGGGGACGAGTTCGAGCGTCCCGACGAGAGAGGCGAAGACGCCGCCGCGTTCGATGTCGGCGACGAGGAGGACGTCGACGTCGCCCGCGTCGGCCGCGAACCGGACCGTCTCGACGTTCGCCAAGTCGCGGTCGTGGAGGTTTATCTCGGCGATAGACCCCGCGCCCTCCGCGACGACGGCGTCGTGCGCGTCGGCGAGTCGCGCGTGCGCCGCCGCGGCCGCCTCGCGGGCGCGGTGCCAGTCCTCCTCGTAGTAGTCGCCCGCCGCGTTCGTGCCGACGGCGCGACCGTCCACGACGAGTTGCGACTCGCCGCCGCCGCGGGGTTTCAACAGGACGGGGTTGTGGTCCGTCGTCGCCGTCGCGCGGGCCGCGCGGGCCTGAACGTACTGCGAGACGCCGACTTCGCCGAACGCGTCGGGAGCATCGTCCTCGTCGCACACCGGGTTCGCGTCGGGAGCGACCGGGACGGCCCGCGCGTTGTTGCTCATGTTCTGGGCTTTGAACGGGGCCACGGAGACACCGCGGTCGGCGAGGCGACGGCAGATGCCGGTGGCGACGGTGCTCTTTCCGACGTGACTCGCCGTCCCGGCGACGAGGAGCGTCTTCGTCCGGCCGCGGGTCGCGGTGTCTCCACCGCCCGTCGCGCCTCGCCCATCGCTCATCAGTACTCGGTTCCCTTCCGCGCCCGCGTGCCGGCGTCGAACGGGTGTTTCACCTTCCGAACCTCGGTGACGAGGTCGGCGGCGTCGAGGAGGAACGTCGGTTCCTCGTGTCCGCCCGTCAGGACGAGTTCGAGGTCTGCGGGCTTCGACGCGACCAGTTCCAGCAGTTCCTCTTCGCCGACCAGACCCATCTCGACGGCGTACAACGCCTCGTCGACGACGAGCATGTGGACGCCCGCTTCCGGGTCGCCGTCGAGTGAGAGCGGTTCGGTCAGGTCGGCGTCGCCCGCGGCCGCGACGAGTTCCCGGGCGCGGTCGAACGCCGCCCGCGCCTTCGCGGCGTGTTCGTCGTCGTCAGAGCCGTCCATGAGGCCCTTCCAGCCGTAGTGACCGGTGTTCTCGTACGAGATTCCGGGAAGCGCTGCGATGGCGTTGTACTCGCCGCGGACGCCCTCGACGGAGTCTGCACCGCCTTTGAGAAACTGGAGGAGGTGGACGCGGTAGCCGTGCCCGGCCGCGCGAAACGCCATCCCCAACGCCGCCGTGGTCTTGCCTTTCCCCTCGCCCCACCACGCCTGCACGAGGCCGAACTCGTCCGGCGCGTCGGGTTCGATAGCCGTCGCCGTCGGCGAGACGCCGCCGCCCGGCGTGTTCTGTGAAGTCTCCGCGGTATCGGGTCGCTCACCGTCGCTCATGCCGGCATCTCTCGTGCGAACGGACAAGAAGCCGCCGAGTGGTCAGTCGCGGCCGAGGCCGATGGGCATCCGGCCCTCGTCGGTACCGTCGCCGTCCCAGGCCAGCGACAGCGCCGCCGACCACGAGAATCGGTCGCTCCCACGCCCCGCACCCGTCTCGGGGCTGAAGTACTCGCGGAACCCCTCGCGTTCGAGGAGCGAGAGCGAGTCCTCGCGAACGCGCGCGGCCGCCGTCTCAGCGCCCATCCGGCGCAGGCCGCGTTCGACCAGCCAGTTCGTGTTCAACCAGACGGGACCGCGCCAGTACCGGTCGGTGTCCATCTCGGGGCCGACGTACGACGGGACGGCGTAGTCGTAGTCGAAGAACGAGTCGAGGGTCTCGCGCATCCGGTCGAACTGGTCGGGCGTCGGCGCGCCCGCGAGCGTCGGGACGAGACCCGCGATAGAGCGTGCGGGAAGCGGTTCGTCGGCCACGAGGTCGTAGGAGACGAACAGGCCGCGTTCGTCGTCGAACCGCCGGTCCGAGAGCGCCCGTCGCGTCGTCTCGGCCTGTTCGCGCCACCGGGTCGCCTCGCTCTCGTCGCTCGCGTCCGCGGAGAGCGCCGCGAGCGATTCGCAGGCGCGGACGAACAGCGCGTTCGTCAACACGTCTTCGACGACGAACGGCGACGCCTCGCGCAGTCGCGCCTCGTCCCAGTCGAGTTCACGCCCCTGTCTGACGAGGGCGACGTAGCGGTCGTAGTCCCAGTCGGTCGGTCGCTGGTCGGCCAGGTCGTCGTCTTTCCGGTCCTCGCGGACGTACGACACCTCGCCGGGGTCGAAGCGTTCGAGGGGGCCGACCCACGCGGGCGAGTCGTCCATCCCCGTCGCCCACGGGTGGCGAATCCAGACGAGTTCGCCGTCGTCGGAGCGCTCTCGGAGCCACCACTCGCAGTACGCGCGCAGGTCGGGAAGGACGGAGTCGCGGAACGCCTCGTCGCCCGTCACCTCGTAGACGTACCGCGCCGCGGGGACGACCATCGGCGGTTGCGTGATTCCGCTCGTCTCGACGGCGGCGTGGACGGTGCGGTCGGTGCCGACGCGCCACTCATCGGGGCCGGGGAAGTAGCCCTCGGCGTCCGACCAGAACGCTATCTGCGGGACCATCCCGTTCTCCCATCGGGCGTCGAGGAGCGTCCGAATCTCGCGTTTCGCGGCCGCCGGGTCGGCGTGCGCGAGGCCGACGGCGATGAAGGCGCTGTCCCAGTTCCACTGGAAGGGATAGAGCGTCGCCGACGGTATCGTGTAGCCGTCGCGTCGGTTCGCTTCGAGGACCGAGCGGGCGGTGTCGGTGTCCATGCGGGGAGAGCCGCCGCGAGCGAAAAAGCCGTTTCGACCGGGACACTCAGTCGTCGTTTCAGTCTTCAGAAGAGACTTATCCGCCGACAGGATGCATCCGATATGCGCAGACGCCGCCTCCTCGCGACCATCGCCGCCGCGTCCCTCCCCGTCGCCGCCGGCTGTAACGACCCTCGCTCGTCGTCGGAGACGACGCGAGGCGCACCCGCGGAAAAGACGGAATCCGAGACGGACACCGAGACGCCGTCCTCGACTCCCGACGCCGGTCGCGACCCGGAGACGTTCCCGGAGAAGCGGCCCGACTGGCGGCAGGTGATACACGCGGAGACGACGCCCAGAGCCTACGCGCTCTCCGCGCAGCACTACCGGACGCCCGACGACGCCGCGGTGACAGTCGGCTTCACCGCGACGGCGACGGCGAACCACCCCGCCCGACTGGCCGTCTTCCTCAGAAACGCCAACGACTTCGCCAACACGTTTCGCCTCCGCGAGTCGCCAATTCCGGTGACGACGGTCCGAGAGCCGCGGGAGCGAGACGAACCCGAAGCGGTCGGTGAATCGACAGCGACCTGAACGCTACCCGTCGGCGCTCTCGACGAACGCGTCGAACGCGCCCGATTCCGCGTGAAAGTGCCCGTACGTCCCGACCGTTCGGTACTCCGTGAGACCGTCGTTCGCGCCGTCGAACCCCGCGCCGCGAACTACCTCGAACGCGTAGCGGGCGTCCCTGTCCGCCGTCGCCGCCGAGTAGTGGAACTCGTGGCCGCGGACGGTCTCTCCTCGCGGCGCGAGTATCGAGTCACGGCGAGCGCGAAGGCCGACGTGGTCCAGTGCGACGGGGCCGTCCGTCATCCGCGTCGAGACGGGGAGGACGCCCGCCATCTCGTGTTCCTCGCCGTCGTCGGTCCGCAGCGATTCGCCGAGGACCATCGCGCCGCCGCACTCGCCGAAGACGGGCAGGCCCGCCGCCGCCCGGTCGGCGAGCGTCGAGAGCGCGGGCGAGTCCGACAGCGCGGCGGCGTGGCGTTCGGGGTAGCCGCCGGGGAGGTAGACCGCGTCGCAGTCAGGTAGGTCGTCGCCGGCGACGGGCGCGAACGGTTCGACCGTCGCGCGGGCGGCGAGTCGCTCGCGGACCGACGGATAGACGAAACGGAAGGCGTCGTCTTCGGCGACGGCGACGGTGACGGTGGCGTCCGTCGGTTCGGCCGGGCGTTCGGGCGGTGCCTCCACCCGCGGACGGCGGGCGAGTGCGAGCAGTTCCGTCGCGTCGAGGTGGCGCGCCGCCGCCGCGAGTGCGTCGTCGTCCACGGGGGCCTCGCGCCCGCCGTGGAGTCCGAGGTGCCGGTCGGGGACGGAGAGGCCGGCGAGCGGCGGGGTTCGGCCGACGTAGTGCATCGAGTCCGGAATCGCCCCGGCGATACCCTGTTCGTGTCTGCCGCCGTGCGCGCGGGCCGCGAGGACGCCGACCACGTCCACGTCGTACTCCATCCGGTCGGCGTAGGTGCGAAAGCCCAGCGCGGTGGCGGCGACGCTCTCCATCCCCGACGCGGCGTCGACCACGAGGACGACGGGGAGGTCGAGTTTCGCGGCGACGGCGGCGGTGCTCACGTCGCCGTCGTACAGCCCCATCATCCCCTCGACGACGCAGATGTCACCGTCGCGCGCGCCGCGGGCGTACGTTCGCTGCAGGCCGTCGTCGCCCGAAAGCCACGGGTCGAGCGTCCGCGACGGCCGGTCCAGCGAGACGGCGTGGTGGCTCGGGTCGATGAAGTCGGGGCCGGCCTTCGCCGCGACGGGCGTCCGCCCGGCGCGTTCGAGCGACCGACAGACCGCGAGCGTGGCGACGGTCTTGCCCACGCCGGAGGCCGTCCCCGCGAGGACGAACCCGGGGAGGTCCGCGGGGGCCGGAGTGTCTGTCATCACCCGACTCTCCTTCGTTCTCCGTTAAAGAGCTTCGCCGTCGTTCTCGGCTGTGAGAACCCGCGACACCGACGCCCGTTCGTCGGTGACGACGCCGTACGGCGCGTCCGCGGCGGCGGCCGTCGCGCCGCCGTCGTCTTCGGCGTACCGCGAGTCCAACGACGCGCAGAGGGCGTCGCGGACGCACGCGCGGGCCGCCCCGCCGACGTCGGTGGCGCTTCCGGAGTACGAGGCCCGGTCGCCCGCCGGGTCGCACGCGGCGACGACGGCGTCTGTCGTCGTCCCCGGGACGCCCGCCCGCGAGAGAAGCGTCGTCGCCTTCGCCTCGGCGGCGACGGCGACGAGGTTGGCGAGCGCACCGGGCCCGAGCGAGCGCGTGGTTCCGACGAGGACGTTCACCGTCCCGGCGTGGTCGTCCGGCGGCGTCCCGCGCGCGGGTCGGCCGAGTTCGCCGTCCACCGGAAGCGCCGCCGGGTTCGACACGCCCGCCGTGACGACGGCTTCGACGGGGCCGAGACGGGCGCGGCGCGCGTGCCGCATCGAGACGCCCGTGAGGAGCGTCGGCCCCGGTCTTTCGAACCCCGCGGCCGCCAGACGGCGTTCGACGTAGCCGTCCACGTCTCTGTCGTCCCACCCCTCGGGGACGCTCACGTTGTACGCGACGGGGCCGAGTGACTCCCCGCCCGCGTGGCCCGTCGAGAGCCACCGCGTCTTCGGTCTGCGGAGTCTGAGGACGCCGTCGCGGACGGTCGATTCGAACACCTCCGTCATCGGAGTTCGAGGAGCGTCCGAACGAGTTCGTCGTTCTCGTGCGGGCGGCGGACGGCCACGCGCACGTGCGAGTCGAGCGTCGCGAACGTGCGGGCGTCGCGGAGGGCGAACCCTCGTTCGCGCGCGTGTTCGAGGAGTTCGTCCACGTCGCCGTCGACGCCGAGGAGGAGGAACGGCGCGTCCGAGGGGAACACGTCGAACGCCTCGGAGAGTCGCCCGGCCATCCGGTCGCGTTCGGTCCGGACGCGCTGTTTCGTCTCCGCGACGAACGCCTCCTCGCGCATGCAGAACGCGCCCACGTCGGCCGCGGGCGTCGACAGCGACCACGTCGGGCGGGCGGCCTCCATCCGCTCGCCGAGTTCGCCGGCGGCGACGGCGAACCCCATCCGCAGGCCGGGGAGCCCGAACATCTTCGTCAACGACCGGCAGACGACGACGCCCGCCTCGCCGGCGAGACTCGGGTGGTCGGTGAAGTCGAGGAACGCCTCGTCCGCGACGAGGACGGTGTCGGCGTCGCGGCAGTCGGCGAGGTAGTCGCGGAGTTCGTCGGGGTCGTACGCGCCGCCCGTCGGGTTGTTCGGGTTACAGACGACGACGGCGGCGTACTCGGCGGGGTCGGTCGCCAACACCTCGTCGTACGCGACGGCGACGGGCGTGCCTCCCTGAAGCCGTATCTCGCGGTCGTACTCGCCGAAACTCGGTTCGGGGAGGAGCACGTCGTCGCCCGGCGAGAGTACGACGCCGAACGCGAGGCGGAGGGCCGCCATCCCGCCCGCAGTCGGCACGACGTCGTGCGGGTCGCAGTCGACGTAGTCGCTCGCGGCGACGCGGAACGGCACGTAGTCGTCCGCGGGGTAGCGCGCGGCCGCGGCGAACGAGGACTCGAAGGTGAACGCGGTTCCCGACGGTCGCGACGGGTTCGTGTTCGCGCTGAAATCGACGAGTTCGACGTCGTCGTCGCCCCCGTGGGGGACGCGAGAGATGGCGGAGAGGGCGTCAGGGTCCATCGTCGTCCCGGAGACGCGCGAGCACGTCAAGTGTTGCGGTGGTGATGGATTCGAGCGCGTCCGCGCGGTCCGCGAGGTAGAGCGCACCGCCCATCGCCGCGCCCTCCTTGGCGACGCCGTCGGCGTACGCCGACAGGGGACCCGCGTCCGCCGCGTCGAACCCGGGGTCGGTGACGACGAGGTCCACGTCGTGCGCCGCCGTCGCCGCCCGGAGTTCGGGCACGTCCGCGAGGAGGTACGAGGTGGTCGCGAGCGTCAACGGGCCGACGACGCCCGCGTGTCGGACGAGGGCCGCGACGGCGAGCATCTGGGTTCCCCCGCCGAGCACCACCTCGGTGCCGGCTTCGAGTGCGCCGGCGACGAGGCCGCCGGCGACGGCGAGGACGGGGTCGCCGACGAACCGGACGGCGAGTTCCGGCGTGTGGGCCGCCTGTCCGGGTTCTATCTCCGAGGCGGCGAACGCCTCCTCGACGACCGCTCGCTTCAGTTCGACGGGGTTCTCCGGGAGCGACGAGGAGGTGGGCCACTCCTCGCCGAGTGCGCGGAGGACGGCCATCGCCGTCGTCGTCCCGCCGGGAATCGTCTCGCCGACGACGAGTTCGTCGTCTGGAAGCGACCGGCCGAACTGTCTGGCGGCGGCGAACGCGCCCGGCGCGGTCTGGACGGGGTCGGCCTCGCCGACGTCGCGGCCGGGTTTCGCGCCCACGTTGACCGTCGGTGCGCCCGTCGGCTTCGCGAGGCCGCCGTCGACGACGGTCACGTCGAATCCGAGGCGTTCGCGGACGGCGCGGGTGACCGCGGCGGGCGTCGGACAGCCCGTCGGACTGACGGGCGTGACGGGCGCGCGGACGAGTTCGCCGTACTCCAGAATCTCGGCGTCGGCGCTCGGCGTGTGGAGCATCAGGTCTCGCGTCGCGCCCGCGGCGCTGATACCCTCCCGTTCGGCGGTGCGGGTCGTCCCCGCGACGAGCATCAGTCGCATCGGGCCTCCGCGAGTTCGAGGTCCCTCGGTCGGTTCACGTTCACCGCGAGGCGGTCGTCGCACGTCAACTGTACGATGTCCGTCTCGCCCGCGACGACGTTCAGTCCGGTCGGTGCGACCGACCGCCCGTCGTGGTCGAACGCCGTGTCGACGGAGACGCCGAGGCGACGTTTCAGGTCGGCGGGGACGCAAACGGTGACCGACGACGGGGCCGTCGAAGCGTCGTCGGCACCCGCCGAACGCGCGGCGTCGATAGCGTCGTCCACGTGGTCGGCCGCGAGAAGCGGGAGGTCGGCGGCGACGGTCACCGCCGGTCCGTCGACGACGCCGAGCGCCGTCGAGAGGTCGGACACGTACCCCGTCCCGGCCGTCTCGACGACCGAAACGGTCCTCGACTCGACCGATTCGAGGAACCGAGCCGTCTCCGGCGTCGCGGGCGAGACGGCGGCGTACACCGTCTCTGCGCGACTCCCGTCGAGCGCCGAGAGGACGCGCTGAACCATCGGGACGCCGCGGACGGGGACGAGCGGTTTCTCCGTCTCGCCGCCCAACCGAGTCCCGCGTCCGCCGCACATCAGAACAGCGTCCACGCCACCACCCCCGCGTGGAGACCGACGACCCGGCCGAGTTCGTTCGCCGCGCCGAACACGTCGCCGCTGACGCCGCCGAGGTGGTTCTCGGCCCACCGGCCGACGAGGACGGCGCCGGCGACGGGCGAGAGCGCCGCGGCGACGACGCCCGCCTCGCCCGTGACAGGCGCGACGAGGAGAAGCGGGAGGAGCGAGACGGCCACGGGCAGGAGGTTCGAGGCGTCGTTCGCAGACAGGAGCGCCGACCCCATCCCCTCGTGTGCGGCCCGGCCGGTGCAGACGAGCGTCGCCATGCCCGTCTTCGCGCCGACTTCGGCCGCGAGCGCGAGGGCGAACGCGGTTCGGGGGAGCGTCCCGGCGACGCCGAGCGCACCGAGTCCGAGCGCGACGAGCGAGAGCGAGAGCGCCAACGCGCCGCCGACGCCGGTCTGCGAGTCTTTCAGCACCGCGAGACGACGGTCGGGGTCGCCGTGGACGGCCGCCGCGTCGCCCGCGTCCGCGAGGCCGTCCGCGTGCGTGACGCCCGTGAGGAGATACAGCATCGCCAGATACAGCGCAGCGGCCGTCGGCACCGGAATCGGTAGCAAGAGCGGAAGCGCCGCCAACGCCCCGACGAGGTAGCCGACGAGGGTGAACGCGAGGGGCGTCCGGCGGAACGCCTCCCACGCGGCGTCGTCCGCCCCGACGGGGAGGCGCGTGAGGAAGGCGACACCGCCTCTGAGCGCCGTCAGAGCCACGCGACCACCCCCGCGAGGGCGAACGCCAGCAGTCCGGCGCGGGTGGTCAGCCTGACCGCCTGCATCGCGTCGGTGGTCGTCGGGAGCGGCGTCCCCGCGTCGTCGGAGGCCGGGTCGAGGTCGTAGACGCCCGGTTTGGCGAGGCGCGCCGGGAGCGCCGCGGCCATCGTCGCCATCGGCCACCCGGAGTTCGGCGACGGCGGGCGGCGCGCGAGCGTCCGGACGCGGTCGGAGAACGCGAGCGCCGGGTCTCCGGCCGAGACGGCGAGACAGACGGCCGAGAGTCGCGCCGGGAGCCACATGACGGCGTCGTCGAGGCGGGCCGGTGCCCATCCGAGCGGGTTCGAGCGGTAGCCGAACATCGAGTCGAGCGTGTTCACACCCTTGACCCACGCGGCGGCCGCCGCCGCGAGTGCGAGCGAGAACGGGGCGCAGACGGCGAACGCGAGGAGGGGAGAGACGAGGCCGTCGGCGAGGTTCTCCGCGACGCTCTCGACGGCGGCCGAGCGAACGTGCGCGGGGTCCAGTTCGGCGGCGTCGCGTCCGGCCAGCGCGCGGAGTTCGCGACGAGCGGTTTCGAGGTCGGACTCGGCCGCACGGGCCACGTCGCGGGCGGCGTCCGACAGCATCCGAAGACTCGTCACGGAGAACAGGACCAGACCGGCGAGGACTGCACCCGCCCACGGGGAGACGGCGGCACCGACGAGGACGGCGGCGGCGGCGACACCGGCGAACGCGAGGGGAGCGACGACGGCGAGGGCGACGCCGACGAGTCGGGGCGTCGGCCAAGACCGATTCGCCGGCGAGAGGAGGCGGCCGAACAGGGCGACCGGATGCACCCGACTCGGCGGTTCGGCGAACGCGGTGTCGAGGCCGGCCGCGAGGGCGACGGCGAACGCGGCCGTCACGGGCACGGCGACCCCCCCGAAGCGAGGTCGGAGAGCGAGTCCTCCCGAATCGCGGCGGCGACGCGACGGAGACTCGCGCCGTTCACGTCGACGAACCGGCCGCCGACGCCCGTGACGCCGCCGTCCGTCCGCGCGTCGTCGCCGACGTGGACGAGTTCGGCGGGCGGGACACCGAGGTTCCCGGCGAGCGTCTCGAACGCCTGCGGACTCGGTTTACGCCACCCGCAGGCGACGCTCGTCACCTGCGCGTCGAACGCGTCTCGGTCGAGGTCCGACCGGATGAGCGTGCGAGCGACGAGTTCGGGGACGGCGCAGTTCGAGAGCAGGCCGACGGGGCCGCGTTCGGCCGCCGCTTCGAGGGCCGAGACGGCACCGGCCCGGGTTCGAACCTCGGGGTCGAACGCGCTGACGACGGCGCGGCGGGCGGCGTTCGCGGGGGCGTCGACGCCGCGAGACCGGAGGGCCGCGGAGACGTGCGCGGGCAGGGGGACTTCGGCACCGTCGGGCGCGTCGACGTGCACCTCGGTGTAGGCGTCCGGCCAGTCGTCCGGCACGGCGACACCCCTGTCTCGGAGTTCGGTCGCGACCGCCGCCGCGGGGTCGGCCGGTCGGTCCACGGCGACGAGCGTTCCGAACAGGTCGAACGAGATTGCCACTACGTTTGGATTGGTGAAACTGGACTTGAATATGCCGGACGGTGCCGGGTTCGGAGACAGTCTGACGGGGGGAGCGACGACGACGCTACGTCGGCGTCCGGGACCCGGAGCGGAGCGAATCCCACACCCGGAGATAGTGCGCCCAGTAGCCTCGCTGGTCGCCGTACCGGGCGGCGAGGCGGTCCACCTCGTCTCCCGTCACGTCGTCGAGTCCGTATCGGTCGGCGACGACGGCGCGGAATCCGTCGTCGTGCGTCGGCGACGCGTCGAGTCGACCGAAGCCGCGACGCGCGACGAACTCGGCGGCTCGCGGGTCGAACCTCTCCACGTCGCCGAGTCTCTCCGTCAGGTCCGGCGTCGAACGGTCGGCCAACGTCTCGTCGAGAAACGTGTCCGCGAGGGCGAGTACCGTCTCCGTCGTCCGGTCGTCGCCGAGCGTCTCGCGGACCGCATCGGCCCGCGTACGGACCATCGCGGGCGTCGGAAACAGCGACACCGTCTCGTCGCCGACGGCGACCACCCGTCCGAACGACCGGGCGAGTGCGTCGTGGCGACGGGCCGCGACGGCGGAGGACGTCTGCCGTGAGACGGCGGCCCAGCAGGCCGCCTCGAACGGCGTCGAGAAGCGGACGTGGTGGTACCCGAACAGGTCGCGGACGACGGGCGCGAACGCCTCGTCGGTTCGCGCCGCCTCGTACAGTCGAGAGAGGTCGTCCGACAGAGAGAGGGAGGCCTCGAGAGACGCCGCGACGGCGGTTCCGTCGCCCGCGCCGTCCAACCACTCGACGTGCGCCCGAACGGCACCGCGGCCGTCGGACGTGACGCGGGCGACGAACGGGTCCGGCGCGAACCCGCCGGTGACGAGCGTCGACTCCCCGCACGCCCGTCCGCGGGCGCACGGAGCGGACCGCGAGAGCACTCGCACCGACTGGTCGAAGTCGAACGGCGCGGCCGTCGGGAGGGCGAGCGTCGTGTCCCCGGTGAGTGTCATACGCGGTAGTGCGGGGGAACGGGTATGAACCTCGGCCAAGGGGGGAGTGAAAGTAGAACGGGGAGTAAACGGAGCGTTCGAGGCCGTTACCGAATGATGTTCGATTCGAGGTCGCGGCCGAAGAACGTCAGCATCTCCGTGCCCGTCTCGGTGACGGCGACGGTGTCGGAGTGGCGGTAGCCGGCGTCCTCGGTGTAGAGGCCGGGTTCGATGGTGTAGACGTGGCCCGGAGCCATCGTCGCGTCCGACTCGTTCATCTCGGTGTGCTCGGAGGTGCAGTGTTCGCCCCACCCCGAGTCGATGTACGGCGGTTCGTGGCCGCCGAGGCCGATGTTGTGGCCGACGTGGTGTTGCGCCAAGTCGAGGACGCCCTGCTCTTCGAAGTAGTCGTTCACCTCGTCGTCGACGTACGAGAGTTCGACGCCGGGACCGAGCGCGTCGATTGCGATGGTCTGCGCCTCCAGCATGAGTTCGAAGTAGTGGACGTCGTCGGCGGAGGGTTCGCCGACGAACATCGTCCGTTCGAGTTCGGAGTAGTAGCCGTCGACGTTCGCCGTCGCCCCGGTGACGAGGACGTCGCCTTCCGAGAGGCGTTCGTTCGGCGTGTGGCCGTGCGGGAGGGCCGTCTCGCGACCACTGATGTAGCCCGCGTGGACGGGGCCGCCGCCGCGGACGCGGACGGCGTAGCGGTCGCCGAGGGTGTCGAGCATCGCGCGCGACGCTTCGAGCGAGGCGCGTTGGGAGACGGTCGAGGGGTGCGCGCCGACTTCGGTGAAGTCCGCGAGGTACTGGTGGCCGAGGTTGGCCCACTTCGCCGACTCGCGGATGAGGTCGACTTCCGCGTCAGTCTTCTCCCAGCGCATGCGCGTGACCCACGACTGCGTCTCCACGTCGACGAACTCCGAGAGTTTCGGACCCTCGTACCCCATCACGCCCGGCGCGCCGTCGCCGTCTGCGGCGACGGACTGGACGTCGCGTTCCGACAGCATCTCCGCGGCCGTTCGAATCGGGTCCCCGCCGGGGTAGTCGAAGTAGTGGTGGACGGCGTCGATGCGCGGGTTCTCCTGGACGCGTTCGACCTCCAGTCGCGGGACGGTAATCTCCACGCGGTCGTCCGTCACCGCGAGGACGACGGGGCGTTCGGTCTGGATGTGGTGAAAGCCGGTGAGATACTCGATGCTCGTCGCGTCGAACCAGACGGCCGCGTCGGCGTCGGTGTCTGCGAGACGGCCGCGAATCGCGTCGAGTCGTGTCGAGAACTCGGAGGACGGGAGTTTGGTCGCCATACCGAAAGACGCGGTTCTATCACCTTTATTCCTCAGGAGGCGGCCAGTCGCGTGGTGGAGTGACGCCCGGCCGGACGACCGGGACGGAACCGACCTATCGCTCCTCGGGCGGGTCGTGCCGTTCCGCGTCGTCGTCCGCCGCCACGTCGTCCATGATAGCCTCCCCGTCCACGTCGTTCCGGGGGGCGTCGCTCTCCGCGCGGTCGAGGGCCCCGAGGTCGCGCTCCTCGTTGTACTCCTCGTCGCCGCCCGCCTCGCCCGTCAACGCGCCGTAGACGGCTTCTCTGGCCTCTTCGGCGTTCTCGTACTGTTCGTCGAGGCGGTCGAACACGGACCCGAGCGACTCCGTCTCGTTCGGCATGTCGAGCGGTTGGTCGGCGTACTCCTCGGCGAGTTCCTCGGAGCGGACGGGGAACTTCTGCTCGTCGCGCACGAGCGACTCCGTCTCGTCGAGGATACTCTCGACGTGTTCGGCGCGTTCGCTCTTGCGGTCCGACACTCGGTCGAGGTCGCGTTCGTCGCTCGGCATGGGTAGAGCGGGGGTCGCCACGCCCAAAGGCGTGATGGGCGTCCGACAGCATCCCGTGCGGCGGTTCTGTACGGCCGCCACGGAACCGCCGTACGTCTTTATCCGAGACGCCCCGACGACGGAGTGCATGAGTCTCGAAGGTTCTGAAGCACCCGACTTCACGCTCGAAAGCACGAACGGCGACGAACTGACGCTGTCGGACACGCTGGAGGACGGTCCGACCGTCGTCGTCGTCAACCGCGGTCACTGGTGTAGTTTCTGCGCCGAACAACTGCAGACGTTCTCCGAAGTGTCGTACGACCTCTGGTTCCACGACAACGTCGACATCGTCCCCGTCGTCACCGACCCCATCGGTCCGGTGACGGAGATGCGCGACCGCTACGACCTCGACATCCAACTGCTCGCCGACCCCGACGGCGAAGTCGCAGAGCAGTACAGCGGCACCGAACAGACCAGTCACGGCCTGACCGGCATCGCCGCGGTGTACGTCATCGACACGGACGGACAGGTGCGGTACGAACAGGTCGCAGACCACCCCGCCGACCGCACGCAGGGCAACTGGGTCCGCTACTTCATCCGCAACGGCTTCGAAGACCCCTTCGAGGGCTGAACGTTCCCGTTCGACCGTCTCGGCTCGTTTTGTCTGCGAACGCGTCTCACCAGCGGTGATGGACGTGTTCGCGAACGACGTCGTCGTACACCTGTTCGACCTGCCGGTGTCGGTTCGCAGACAGCGACGGTAACGACGACGCGGCGACGTTGTCCGCGATGTGGTCGGCGTCCAACGACCCCGGGATGACCGTCGTGACGGCGTCGTGGTCCAGAATCCAGCGAAGGGCGAGCTGCGCCATCGTCGCGCTGTCCGGCACCGCAGATTCGAGTGCTTCGGCCGCCTCGATACCGACTTCGAACGGGACGCCCGCGAACGTCTCTCCGACGTCGAACGCGTCGCCCTCGCGGTTGTAGTTGCGGTGGTCCTCCTCGGGGAACTCCTCGTCGGCGTCGAACGCGCCGGTCAGGAGTCCAGACGCGAGTGGGACGCGGACGACGACGCCGACGTTCCGTCGCTCCGCCTCCCGGAGGAACCGCTCTGCGGGTCGTTGTCTGAACGGGTTGAAGATTATCTGCACCGTCTCGACGCCGGGGTACTCGATGGCTTTCAACCCCTGTTCGACCTTCTCGACGCTCACGCCGTAGTGCGCTATCTTCCCGTCCGCGCGGAGCGACGAGAGCGCATCGAACGTCTCGGGCCGGTAGTACACCCCCCACGGCGGGCAGTGCAGTTGCAGTAGGTCCAGCGTCTCCGCGCCGAGTTTCTCGCGACTCCGGTCGACGAAGCGTTCGAGGTTCGCCGCGGTGTAGCCGTCGGCCTCGTGGGGGTCCAACCGGCGGCCCGCCTTCGTCGCGACGGTCACGTCGTCCCACGCGTCGCGTTCGTCCAGTACCTCGCCGACGAGGCGTTCGCTCCGGCCGTCGCCGTACACGTCGGCGGTGTCGAGGAAGTCGATTCCCTCGTCGAGGGCGGCGTGAACCGCCTCGCGGCCCGCTTCGTCGGAGAGTTCTCCCCAGTCGCCGCCGAGTTGCCACGTTCCCAATCCGACCTCTCCTACCTCGAACCCGGTCGTTCCGAGCAGTCGTTGGTTCATACTCAGAGGTCCCGCGCGTGCGGAGTAAGTGTGGGTGAAGCGGCAGGGTAGTGGCGGGCGACGAATCGGTCGTCCGACGGTCGCAAGAGAAGTCCGCTCTCTCCGTCTTCGCGAGCGAAGCGAACGAAGGCTCGTGACGAGGGGAACACGCTACCCCGATATGAACTCACTCGCGAATCAGAGATTCGCTCGCTGCTCAAACCGGGTCGAGACGTCCTTCACATTCAGCACCGTTCGCTGTCGCTCACGGGTGCTGAAGTTCAGTCCGCTCTCCCCGATTTGAACGGGGGACAAGCCGATCTACAGTCGGCTGCTCTGCCAGGCTGAGCTAAGAGCGGTCACTCTCACGTAGCCAACCACCCGGTTTAAGAATTACCAATTCGGTCGCGACCGACGCACGTCAGACGCGTGGGAAGATTAAAATAGGCTTGCGAGAATGAGTATTCGATGAGTAAGATAACGTTCCGCGCCGACGACGAACTCGTCGAGCGATTGGAGGACCTCGACACCTCCAAGAGCGAGGTGATGCGCGACGCGCTTCGCCTCTATCTCGACGACGCGGAACGTTCGGACGACGCTGACGCCGACGCCGACGTGTCCGACGCCGACGTCGCGTCGGACACCGTCGACGAGATGATACGCTCGCGCGTGGACGAACTCGTCGGACGGCGCGTCGACGAACTCCTCGCGGAGCGATTCGACTCCGTCGGACGGGGGGCGTCGCTCCCACCGAGAGACGTCAACGTCAACATCTCCGTCGACGGGTCGGCGTCCGAGACGCCCGTAAACGCGGCAGACGAGCCTCGAACGGCGGACGCGGTGGACCGTAAGACGAACCGAGACAACCCGGCGTCGGAGGCACCCGACCGCCAGAAGTCCTGCGAGAAGTGCGGAGACGGACTGTCCGCAGACGACGTCTACTGTGCGAACTGCGGGGAGAAAGCGACGCACCGCGTCTTCTGTGAGTGCGGCGACGAAGTGCGCTCCGACTGGGCGTTCTGCCCCGGATGCGGTCGTCGGACGTCGGCGGCAGACGTACTGGAGCGCGGCCAACGTCGCTGACGCTAGCGTATACGGCCTTTCTGCAGCGTGTCTTACAGTCGCCGTTACATTTATATTATAACGCTCTGTGGTAACTCTCGCGTAAGACGGTTGTCTTACAGCACCGGTCCGACGGGAGGAAGTCGCTCTCGTCCGGCGATTTCGGTGTGTAAGACGCTCGCACGAATCGTGCGCGCCGTCTTACCGGGGGAATGCATACATGGAGCGTGTGACACTACGAATTCCGAAGCAGCAGATCGAAGAAGTCGAACGCATGGTCGAGACCGGGGAGTTCCCGAACCGGTCGGAGGCCATCCGGTCCGCCGTGCGTGAGATGTTGAACGAGCAACAGGTCGAGGGCCGGGAATCCTCGACCAAGCGAAGCTGGGCCAAGGTGTAAGACGATGCAGGATATCGTCAGAGAAGCCATGGAGCGCGACGAGGCCGAGAAGCGCGACGCGGAGATGAAAGACGACGACGACGAGTTCGGGAACCCCCGAATCGTCATCGTCGGTTGTGGGGGTGCCGGTAACAACACCGTCAACCGCCTCTACAACATCGGCGTCGACGGCGCCGAGACGGTGGCCATCAACACCGACAAGCAGCACCTGAAGATGATCGAGGCCGACACGAAGATTCTCGTCGGCAAGTCGCTGACGCAGGGTCTCGGTGCCGGTGGCGACCCGTCGATGGGTGAGCGAGCGACCGAGATGGCGCAGGGAACCGTCAAGGAGGTCCTCGGTAACGCCGACCTCGTGTTCGTCACCGCCGGTATGGGTGGCGGGACGGGGACCGGCGCGGCACCCGTCGTCTCGAAGATAGCGAAAGAGCAGGGCGCCATCGTCGTCGGCATGGTCTCGACGCCGTTCAACGTCGAGCGCGCCCGGACGGTGAAAGCCGAGGAAGGACTGGAGAAACTCCGCAACGAAGCGGACTCCATCATCGTTCTCGACAACAACCGACTGCTCGACTACGTGCCCAACCTCCCCATCGGGAAGGCGTTCTCCGTGATGGACCAGATCATCGCCGAGACGGTCAAGGGCATCTCCGAGACCATCACCCAGCCCTCGCTCATCAACCTCGACTACGCCGACATGTCCACCATCAT
Organism: Halogeometricum limi; assembly: GCF_900115785.1. GTDB lineage: Archaea > Halobacteriota > Halobacteria > Halobacteriales > Haloferacaceae > Halogeometricum > Halogeometricum limi. The sequence continues at coordinate 678,096 of NZ_FOYS01000001.1, read as the reverse complement.
GAACCAGGGCGGCGTCGCGGTGATGCTGGTCGGCGAGACGCAGGACAAGAACAAGACCCAAGAAGTGGTCAACGACGCGATGAACCACCCGCTCTTGGACGTCGACTACCGCGGCGCATCCGGTGGTCTCGTCCATATCACGGGCGGTCCCGACCTCACCCTGAAAGAGGCCGAGGGCATCGCGAACAACATCACGGAACGACTCGAAGCCTCCGCGAACGTCATCTGGGGCGCTCGCATCCAGGACGAGTACAAGGGCAAGGTCCGCGTCATGGCCATCATGACGGGCGTCCAGTCCGCACAGGTACTCGGTCCGTCCACGCAGAAACAGGCAGACAAGTCGCGGCAGAGCATCGAAGGCTCCGCTTCGGAGTTTAGCTCGAACGGAAGCACGAACGGTCGCGGACAGACGCAGAGTCCGTCCTCGGTCAGCGGGTCGTGGCAGTCCGACGGCGGACGCGACCAGTCCGAGAAGCAGAACGGTCTCGACGTCATCCGGTAACGCGACGCAGACGGGCGGTTTCCGCTCGCCTCCGCGCGACCGCGCACTCTCGTTCTTTTCGTCGTCGGTCACCGAACGCCGACGAGACGTATCCAGACCGACAGCCGAGAAGTGGAAAAGAGGTTCAGACCGCTCGAAGCGACTCTAACAGTCCGCACTTCCGGCAGAGGTCGCGCATCGTCTTCGACCCGCAGCGTTCGCACTCGTTCAGGTCCACGTCGCCGTCGTCGCTGCGGTAGCGGTCGGCGGCCATCTCCGCTATCTCCTCGTAGCCGGACATGATAGAGTGACGCGTCCCCGGGTGGCGGTCCTCCAAGTCGAGCATCAGTTCTTGAATCTCGCCGCGGAACGCCTCGGAGGCGTGCGGACACTCGGTGATGTGCGCGGGGAGGTCCTTCAGGTGCGCGTAGAGGGCGACTTCCTTCTCGGGGATGTCTCGGAGCGGTTTCGCTCGCGGAACGAAGTCGTCCGTCGGATGCCGTTCGTCGAACGGGCCGAGACTCGCGTCGAAGTGTTTGGCCATCTGTTTGACGTTGCCTTCGAGGACGTTCATCAGCGCCGTCTCCGCCTCGTCGTCTAAGTTGTGCCCGGTGAGCAGTTTGTCCGCGCCGAACTCCTCTGCGTACTGCTCTAACAGGTCGCGGCGGAAGACGCCGCAGTACGCGCAGGGGGCCATGTTCTCCGGGTCCTCGCGCGCCACGTCGTCCATGCGGATACCGAACTCCTCCTCGTAGGTGACGAGTTCGTGTCGCATCTGCAGGTCTCCCGCGAGTTCGACGCAGGCGTCGACGCTCTCGTCGCGGTAGCCCTCGATACCCTCGTGGATGGTCAGCGCCATCATCTCGATACGCGGGTCTTCGCCGAAGGTTTCGTCCAAGATGTGGGTGAGTACGACGCTGTCTTTGCCGCCGGAGAGGCCGATGACCCAGTGTTCGGGGTCTTCCGGCGTCGCGTCCCGCGGAACGAGGCTATCCTTGCGAATCCGGCCGCGGACGCGTTTCTCCACCGAGGCACAGAAGTGACTCTCGCACAGGTGGGCCCCCGAGTATCCCGCGTGCATCACCGCGTCTCGGCCGCACTTGTCGCACTCCATCACCACCCGCTTACTCGCCGGGACGAATACGGGTTTCGTCTCTCCCCGACCTGTCGAAACCCGTTTGGCCCCCGAAGCCGCAGACGGGGTATGGAACGCGCCCGCGCCATCGACCGAGTGGCGTCCGTCCTCGACGCCGTCGAGACAGAACCGATGCCCGTGCCCGTCCGCGAAGTGTGGGTGTACGGCGACGTCGCCCTCGGCTTGGACCCCATCGACCGACTCGACGTCTACGTCACGAAGGACCTCCTCATGACCAGCGACGCCGAGGCGAGCGAGGCGTTCGAGCGGTCACACGGCGTGAAGGGCGTCGGCAAGAGCGTCTCCGCGGAGTGGGCCGAGGCCAACCCCGACTCCCTCCGCGCGAACACGAACGGCTACGCCGCCCCCGAGAAGTGTCTCGCCGCCCACCTCCTCCCGGACGACGAACCCGTCCACCTCGAAGTGTGTAACGCCTCGTTCGACGACAACGTCACCCAGCGACTGAAGGGAGCGATGGCCCGCGACGCCTACGAACAGATTCTCGACCCGCGCGGCGTCTGTCTGTACGCCGACGGTCAACGGTCGGAGACGGCGCTCGACAAACTCCGCGCGGGCGAACTCGTCTTTCCGACGCTCCCGGAAGCACTCGCGATGCTCGGGATGGACGAAGACGACGCGGCGGAGGCGGCGGACGCCGTCCGCGACTACCGCGCCTCCCAGACGGGCGCGACGGTGCGCGGCGACGTGGTCTGAGTCGTCTCTCCGTCGAACTCGCCGTCCCCCGCACCATCGTCGCCACCGCGGCGTCATCAACGCCGACGCGATTCCTCCTGCGCTTCCCGTTCGGCGTCTCGGCGGTCCATCGTCTCTTCTGCGTCCGTCTCTCGTTGGATAAACGCGTACAAAAGTAGCGTTCCGCCGACGCTCAGGAGGGCGAACAGGGCGAACACCAGCAGTTCGACGGCCATACGCCGTCTCGTCGCCGCACCCCCGTAGTCGCTTCCCCGCGAGCGTCGTGTCTGTCACGACTGTCACGACAGCGTCGAGGCTACCCCGCGAAGTTTCAGGGCCGCACCGCGTCACCGACGAGTTGCATGAGCAACGAAGCGCTCGACGACCGCGGTTGCCCGAAGTGCGGTCACACGGAAGCGGAGATGGACAGCATCGCGACCAGCGGAACCGGACTGTCGAAGTTCTTCGACGTCCAGAACCGGAGTTTCACGGTCGTCTCCTGTTCGAACTGCGGCTACTCGGAACTGTACAGAAAGGATTCGAGCGGGAACCTCGTGGACCTGTTCCTCGGGTGAACCCGGCCTACAGGCGGTCGGGGACGCGTCCGACGACCACGTCGAACGGGACGACTTCCGCGCGCCGGTAACGTTCGTCCTGCATCTGTTCGACCACCGCCTTGCCCATCTGTCGCCAGTCTCGGCGGAGGGCGTCGTACGCCGAGTCGGAGAGCGTCCGACGCAGTTCCGCCTCGTGCGTCGCGAGTCCCGACCCGTCGGCCTTCCGCGCGGCGACGCGGACGTCGAGTTCGTCGTACGGCGGTTCGGTCACCTTCCGGTGGAAGTGTCGGCGCGTCCGCACGTCTCGGAGGCCCGCCTCGCGGAACAGGTCGGGGAGTCGGTCGCCGAGTGCGACGTCGGTCCGGACGCCCTCGATGTACGCCTCGCGGACCGAGCGTTCGAGTGCTACCTCCGCCGAGACGGTGGAGTCGACGCTGACCGCGGCGTTGTCGGGTTCGACGGCGGCGACGAGGTCCGAGGAGACGCGCGAGAACGACGCGAGGGCGTCGGTCGGTCGCGGGAGGTTGACCAGAAGCGCCTGACACACCACGAGGTCGAACGCGTCGTCGACGAACGGGAGACGCGTCGCGTCGCCCGCGACGGCCCCGAGTCCGGTCTCCCTCCGCGCGACCGCGAGCAGTTCCGTATCGGCGTCGACGCCGACAACGTCTCCGGGCGACTCCGCGTCGAGGACGCGGGAGAGTTCGCCGGTGCCGCACCCCACGTCCAGCACTCGATTCCGGTCCGACAGCGACAGGTCTCGCAGGGCGTCGCGTGACCCCGTCCACATGCCGTCGCGCGTCCGTCGGAGATACTCGGGCGAGAACTTCCGCACGGTCGGCGTTCGCCGCAGAGAGACAAAAACGGCGCGGGTCGCCGACTACTCCGCTCCGTCGCGCCGCCGTCGCAGGAGACCGGCCGCCGCGCCGACGACGCCGACGACGCCGGCGAGGGGGCCGAACCCCGGCGACTCCGTGGCCGTCTCCGAATCCCCGGTTCGTCCGCCGTCGCCCGTCGTGGCGTCCGCCGTCCCGTTCGACTGCCTCGCGGTCCGATTCGCCGCGTCGGTCGTCGGTTCGGCGGGCGACGTCTCGGTTCCGGTCGCGTCGTCTCCCGTCCCAGTACCGTTCTCCGCCGTCGGCACCGGCGTGGTGTCCGCCGCGTCCGCGGACCCTTCCGCCGTCGCCGTCGCTCGAAGCGTCGCGCCCACGCCCGCGTGGTCCGAGGGCCAGAGCGTCCGCGAGGCGCCGTCGACGGTGGTTCGCACGCGACTCGCCTCGCTCACGCCGACCAACTGCGCGTCCGTCGCGGCGAGACCGGATCCGACGAGGACGTGGTCGACCCGTTCGTCGAGTGCGCCCGGTCCGTCGAGCGTCGCCGCCCGACAGCAGGTGTCGCCGTCGGCGTCCGGGCGGGCGGCGTCCCACGCGTCCGTCAGGTTCGACGACAACGTCTCGTACGCGCCGCCGCCGAACGCCGGGCCGTCGTTCAGGTCGCCGAGGAGGACGACGGAACCGCCGAGTCCGTCGAGGACCGACGCGAGTTCGTCGGCCTGCGCGCCGCGGACGCGTTCGGAGGCCGACTCTAAGTGGGTGTTGACGACGGTGACGCGCCCGCCGTCGATGGTCGCGGAGACGACGCCGTACCCCCTGTCGACGCGGAGGGTTCGACTCTCGCCGGTGGGGAAGACGAGTGCCTCCGCGAACGTCGCCGCGGAACGCTCGGTCACGGAGACGTCGGCGTCCGACCGGACCAGAATCGCGTCGCGGTCGGTGAGTCGCACGTCCACGCGGCGGCCGTCGACGCGCCCCGGAAACTCCGCGTCGGCGTTGGTCGTCACCTGCGCGACGTCGTACGGCGTCTCGCGTTCGTCGAGAGCGTCGGTGAGCGCGGAGAGAAAGTCGAACGCGACCGTCTCGGCGTCGCGTTCGTCCGTCGCCTCGCTCTCGGTCGGCGGGCCGGTTCGGACGAGTGCCGCCTCCTGGACGCCCACCACGTCGGGTCGCGTCCGCGCGAGTTCGTCCGCGACGGCGCCCATCCGCGCCTCGACGGCGCTTCGCCCGATGGACTCGTACAGGTCGCCGACGGTCCGGGCGAGGTCCGCGCGGTCCTCGACGGAGAACAGCGAAAACAGGTTCGCGCCGAGGCCGAGGTTCCACGTCGCGACGCGGAGTTCGGTAGCGTCGGCGTCGTCAGCGGGAGTCGAATCCGCGGACGTGACGGCGCGGACGACGGACGGAAGCGTGACGCCGGTACCGACCACGGCGCCGGCGGTGAGACCGCCGCGAAGCACCGACCGGCGGGAGAGCGCGGGTGTATCGGGGGCCATACCGCCGGATTACGCCTTCCCACTGATGAACGTTCGTACCGAGGAGGTCGGATAGTCGTCGGTGAGTACCTCGCTCAATCGCCGTCGGACTCAGTCTTCGCGGAGTTCTCGCACGCGAGCGATGTTCCACGCGAAGCCCTTGCCGTCCTCGGTGGGCGTCTCCAAGACGAGGGGGACGTCCGCGAGGTCCGGGTGATTGACGAACGCGCGCATCCCCTCCTCGCCGATGAGACCCTCGCCGATGAGTGCGTGTTCGTCCTTGTTCGTCCCGCACTCGTGCTTCGAGTCGTTCAGGTGAACGCACTGCAGGTGTTCGAGACCGACCACCTCGTCGAGTTCCGCGACCGTCTCCTCGACGCCTTCGGCCGTCGAGAGGTCGTAGCCCGCGGCGAACGCGTGGGCGGTGTCGAGACAGATGTCGAGGTCCTGTTCGGAGTGCTCTACGACGTACGCGAGGTGTTCGAAGTCGTCGCCCATCTTCGTGCCACTCCCCGCGTCGGACTCGATGAGAATCGTGACGTCCTCGGGGACGTCGAGGTCGTCTAAGACCGAAACGGCGTTTTTCAACCCCTGTTCCTCGCCCGCACCCGTGTGCGCGCCGAGGTGAACGTTGACGTACGGAATTCCCAGTTTCTCAGCCATGTCGACCTCCGTCTGCATGGAGTCGAGCGACTTCTGCCGAAGGCCGTCTTTCGGCGTGCAGAGGTTCACGAGGTACGACGAGTGGATGACCCACGGCCCGTCGAGTTTCTCCGCCGTCTCTCGGCGGAAGAGTTCGGCCTCTTCGTCGGTTATCTCGGGGTCGCGCCACACCTGCGGAGAGGTGGTGAATATCTGTCCACAGTTGCCGCCGAAGGCGACCTGTCTGTGGACGGCGTTCGCGACGTTCCCGTGCGGTGGCGTCTCCTCGTCCGAGGAGACTTTCGAGCTAGACATCGAGACGTGTGCACCGACTCGCATGGACTACGGCAAGTGGTAGGAGGGTATAGTGACTTCGGACGACGGCGGCGCGCGCGAGACGCGGAACTGTCCGCGAAAAACCGAATCCTCGATGACACGATGGCGAACAGCTATTTTCTCCGACTCCTTGTGACACGACGATGTCAGAGGTGGGACTCTCGATTGGGGAGACGGTTCCGGACGTTCGCGAATCGCTCGTCCGCGAAGACGGCCAGACAGAAGAGACGCGACTGTCGGAGTTGGTCGCGGAACGGCCCGTACTCCTGAACTTCTACACGATGGACTTCAGCCCCGACTGCGTGTCGGAGTGGTGTGAGTTTCGGGACTTCGACTGGTTCGCGAGCGGCGACACCGTGCAGGTGGTCGGCGCGAGCAAGTCCGGCGAGCGGATGCACCGCAAGTTCATCAGTCGGTTCGACCTCGGCTTTCCGCTGTTCGCCGACGCCGACCTCCGACTCGCGGAGGCGTTCGGCGTCCGGTACAAGGCGTTCGGCATCTCGGACCGCTCACGTCGGTCGTGTTTCCTCGTCGACGAGGAGATGACGGTTCGGTACAAGTGGGTCGGCGAACACTGGTTGGACCCCACGCGCGACACGCCCTCGGTCGGGGAGATTCACGACGCCATCGTCGAGGAGTTCGGTCCCGGAGAGACGGAGACGTTCGGCTTCTGACTCAGCGGTCTCTGGGGTCGCGTCGGACCCACTCGTCGGCGGCGTACTTCTCGTCTGCGCGTTCGCGGGCGCGGTCCAGTTCCTCGTCCGTCCACGAGCCTTCGGCGGCGTCGGCCCACGTCGCCAGCGCGGATTCGACGGCCGAGACGGCCTCTTCTCGCGTCACGTCCGCGAACTCGGCGATGCCGCCGACGCGTTCTTCGAACCGCTCGGGAGCGACGTCGTGGCCGTCGAACACGCCGAGGTGGTCGGCGGCCTTCACCGCGTAGGTGAGAGAGCCGTGTTGGACGACGGCGTCGTTTCGGCGGTACTGCGCGTTCCCGCTCACCTTCTTCCCGTCGGCGACGACGTCGTGTGCGGGGTGGAGTTCGCGCAGATAGCACGCCGGGAACCATATCTCGGGAACCGACTCGGCGACGAAGTCCGCGTCGACGCCGAGTCTGGAGAAGGCGTCTAAGACCGGTTCACAGAGGAGGTGGTAGCTCTCCATCAGGTCGCCCGGGAGTTCGGCTTTCGGCGCGACGATGGAGTAGGAGATGTCGCCGTCGTAGTCGTGGTAGATGCCGCCGCCGCCGGTCTGACGGCGGGTGACCGTGACACCCTCGCGTTCGCAGAACTCCCAGTCGACCGTCGCCGGGTCCTGATGGTAGCCCAGAGAGAGCGTGCTCGGGTCCCAGCGGTAGACCCGGACGGTCCGAGGCCCACCCGCCGCCGCCGTCTCGGCCGCGATTTCGTCCAACGCCATCTGCATCGCCCCGCCTCTCTGCTCTTCGCGTATCAGTCGCCACTCTCTGTCGGCCAACGGGCCGCGTCCGCGTCCCTCGTCCATGCCGCGGGCTACGGGGGAGTCTCGGAAAGCGGTTTCGTCGGCCTCGTCGAAACCCTCAGTTGATGAGCGGTCTCAGCGACCGTGCTGAATACAGGGCGCGAGTCGGTCAGTATCAGTTATATCGTGTCACTACGTATGCATTTGTATGGACAGTGCCCTCCGAAGCCACCTGTGGAATCGTGCGGTCCTTGTCCTGTTTGCCCTACCTGCACTCGGTTATCTCGGGTTTCTCTCCCAGTTTCTGCTCGGTGAGCCGACTGGGATTGTTCGGATTTTCCTCGGGGGACTGTTCTTGTTCGCCCTCCCGATGTTGATTCTCTACTCAACGCTCTTCGGGGCCATCGCTCCGGTGAACCAGTCACTCGGCACGGTAGGATTCTTCATCTTCACCTATCTGTTTGCCGTCGCTCTTGTTTGGATAGCCCGGAGAGGAGTACGACTCGTCTGAAGACGGAGATAAGCAAGAAAGTCAGCTCTTGACTCCGAGAGGATGTGAATTGACGCCCGAGAGGGTGGATAGCGCGGGCGGCTTTCGAGCGGCTCACCCTCCGTATTCAGCACGCACACCCGACAGGTGGCGAGAGCTTCGATAGACCCGTTTCGTCGCGTGACGCCGTCGAAACGCGGTCAGTCGAACGCGCGGCGCGTCACCGACTCGGGCAGGAGGCGAAGGAGGAGGGCGACGAGTCGCCACCGACGCGTGACGTAGACGCGACTCCGTTCGGCGCGAATGGCGTCGCGAATCTGCGCGGCCGCCGCCTCCGGCGACGCCATCCAGAACGTCTTCCCCATCGCCATCTCGGTGTCGACGAACCCCGGAATCACGTCCGTGACGGTCACCTCGGCGTCGCCGGCCGACGCGCGAGAGCGGAGGCCGTCGAGATACCGCGAGACGAACGCCTTCGAGGCGTTGTACGCGGGAGCGACGGGGTTCCCGAAGAACTCGGCGACCGACGAGATGCCGACGAGGTGGCCGTGTCCGCGCGCCTCGAAGTGCGCCATCGACCACGTGGCGAGGGCGACGAACCCGCGGACGTTCACGTCGACGGTGTCGCGTTCGGCCTCCCACTCCAGCGCGCGGTTCTCGAACCCGACGCCGGCCGAGACGACGACCAGGTCGACGCCGCCCATCGCGTCGGCGAGGCGGTCCATCCGCTCTCTGGCGTCGTCGGGGTCGGAGAGGTCCATCCGCGCGACGTACGACGTCGTCGGGAGGTCCGCGCCGAGCGATTCGAGTCTCGAGAGACGGCGGGCCGCGAGGCCGACTTCGTAACCGTCCGCGGCGAGTTCGTGCGCGAGGGCGCGGCCGATACCGGAGGACGCGCCGACGACGACGGCAGTTCGTGTCACGCGTGCGACGAGGAGCGCCACGTACCTGAACGGCGCGGTTGAGTCGGGTTAACTCACGAGAGCAGACGCGAGAGGAGCAAGAAGAGGCGCTTGAGGTTCTCGCCGAGCGTCCGTTGGCCCTCGCTGTGGAGGACGATGTCGTCGTCTTCGCCGAGGTGAACCTCTATCGTCCGGCCGCGGTCTTTCACGTCCGAGAGTTTGACCGCGCGGATGCTGTCTATCGGGACGACCATGTAGCGGAAGTCCTCGTCGGCGATGTCCGCGTTGCACTGCTTTCCGAGGACGTGGACGCTGTGTTTCGTCAGGCCGACTTCGTAGCCGATGTACTGCATCCCCGCGACGTCCGCGCCGGCGCGTTCGCCTTTGACCTTGGCGCGCAACTGGTCGTCGCCGACCATGATTCGGTCAACCATCGTCTCTCTGATTTTCGAGTGACCGTATAAACGTAGCTCACCGACGCGTCGCGCTCGAACCGGCGTTCGTCCTCACGCGGGCGCACCGCGACCGCCGTGACGCCGCCAGTCGGATGTTCGTACTGTCCGACCGAAAAGAGAGACACAGCGCCGAGAACGTCCGCCATCGGGCTTTTGAGCACTGAGTGAGTATCCAGGGGTATGGACCGACACGACATCGTTGACGAACTCGACGGCTACGGCGGAGAGATTCCCGAGGGAGTAGACGAAGCGGCCGTCGAGCGGATGCGAACCGTCGCGTACGTCTTCGACGACCTGGTCGGCATTCCGGGGACGAACAAACGCGTCGGTATCGACCCGCTCCTCGGCTCGATTCCGGTCGTCGGCGACGTGGTCGGTGCCGCGTTCTCGCTGTACATCGTCCTCGAATCGGCGCGTCTCGGCGTCTCTTACAAGACGCTCCTCGCGATGCTGGCGAACGTCGCTATCGACACCGCCGGGGGCGCGATTCCGTACGTCGGGACGCTGTTCGACGCGGTGTGGAAGTCGAACAAGTGGAACATCGAGATGGCCCTCTCGGAGTTGACCGACGACGTGGAGTTCGACGAGGGCGACTTCGGCGGCGGATTCGACGAGAGCGGAGTCGACGAGAGCGACGACGACGGCCCCGTCGTCATCGACGTCGAGTAAAGTCGAGGGACGCCGAGGAAGCGACTCAGGCGTCCAGCAGTGCGCGAGCGACCGTCACTCTGGGCCACCAGAGAGAGTCATTTTCGCGGGCGAACGCGAGCGTCGTCGACCGCTTGACGGGCGAGTCACCGGCGGCGTCGCCGGTCCACCGAACGGTGTCGTCCGTCGTCGTCGCGTTCCCGTAGTTCCCTCGGACGGCGTAGCCCGGTGGCGCGCGGACGACGAACTCGTCGGCGCCGACGTACACCGTTCCCTCGCCGCCGGCGGCGAACGGTTGAATCGGTTCATCGGCGTGAAGCGGCGTGAAGAACAGCACGCCGTGCGTCTCCGTCACCGCGTCCTGTCCGCGGTACGTGACGACGAGCGTGTCCCCTTCGAGGCGTGACGACACGTCGGTCGGGTCGGCGACGGCCTGCCCCCGCGCGATGGTGGACGCGACGAGTTCCGCCCGGTACGAATCGTTCTCTAATCGCTCGACGCCGTCGACGATGGTCACGTGCGCCGTCCACGTCGTCGACCCGTTCTCGGCGACGTCGACGACCATTTTCGAGTGACCTCGCGTCAGCGTGTAGCCGTCGTGGGCGGCGGTGGTGTCGAGCGCGCTCGAACAGACGGCGCAGGCCATCCGGTCGGACTGTTGTGCGGTGACCGGGACGGCGGCGAACGAGACGCCGACGGTGCCGAACAGGACGAGGGCGGCGAGAACGAAGCCGAGTCTGTGTCTGGAGGGCATCGCGCGTACGTCGCAGGGGAGAGACAAGAAAGTTGGTGACCACGCCGACGGGTCGTCGCGTCACGGAGTCGCAGTCCGCTGGGAATCGGGGCGCCACTGCGCCAGCGTCGCCGAGTCGTTCCCGCTCGGAGACACCCAGACGACGCGGACGACCGACCGGTCGGAGACGGCGTGGCGGACCGTCGCGCCCGGTTCGAGCGGAAACGACGCCACCGCGTCCTCGCCGCCGGCCCAGAGCGTGTCCGTGCCCGGCGAGGCGACGTGGAGTTCGCCGGTGTTCGCCGCCGTGAGCGTCTCGCCCTCCTCGAATCGAACGCGGTAGACCGACTCGTCGGGAACCCATCGGAGCGAGAACGAGGCGGTCGGTCTGGGGGTCGAAGCACCGGGCGCGAGGGCCGAGCAACCGGAGAGCGCCGAGAGACCGGCAACGCTCGTGAGACCGGCGAGACTGGAGAGGAGGCGTCGTCGCAACATCTGTCGTCGGAAGTCGGTGGGGTCTCCCGGTAAACGTGACGAACGCCGGCCGGACTCAGGCGCGGCGAATCGCGTCGGCGACGTCCGCATTCGTCTCGACGCTCGCCCGCGCCGTCGCCTCGATGTGGACGTACTCGCCCAAGTCGTCGGCGAGCCACTCGAGTGAAATCGTGTCGTCGGCGTCGTACTCGTCGAGTCGCCTCGGAAAGTAGTCGAGTCCCTCCGCGACGCGGAGCAGGTGTCTGGTGAGTCGCGGGTGCTCGTCGCTCGCGAGTGCGTCCTCGACGGCAGACACCGTCCGCCCTCGAATCAGTCGAGCGTCGTCCACCGTCTCGACGGTGACGTACTCGTCGTTCGAGACGCGTTCTCGGAGGAACTCGAACGCCCGGATTCGCGCCAGCGTCCAGTGTGCGGAGAGGACGACGCTCGCGCGCTGGCCGCGTTCCCGTTCGTCGTCCACGTTGTCGGCGTAGTCGATAGCGCGCCGGAGGTCCGAGAGCGCACCCCCGACCGGTGTGTCTTCGACGTCGCGGTCGACGAACGACGACGCGTCGCGAGACTCCGGGGGCAGCGACTCGCGTCGGGATTCGAGCGTCGCGGTCAGCGACTCGCCGATATCGCGGAACACCGACCCGAGCGAACGCGTGGTCGACAGCGACGCGACGAACCGGTGGTAGAGGTACGCGGCGTCCGCGACGGCGGCCCGCGCGGACTCGACTCGCCCCGCGAACTCGCCGACCGAGACCACGTCGTCCGAGTGGAACCGTTCGGCGTCGGGAACGCGGGCGAGAAATCCGCCCGCCCTCGCGACCAGTTCCTCTATCGTCGCGTGGACCAACACCGCGCGAATTCGGTCGTCGCCGACGTACCCCCAGCGTTCGCGAAACGAGTCGAACGACGCGCGAACCTCGGGGATTCGCTCGCGGACGTCGGCGAAAGTGAGGTCCGACTCGATGGCCTCCCACGCGCCCACGACCGAGTACACCGACCGGCGAGCGTAGCGGAGACGGTCCAGCGCCTCCAGCGGGGACTCCGTCTCCGTCCACTCGTCGAGTCTGGTCTCCGCGCGGTCGTACCGTCGCTGGAGTTCGGTCCGAATCGCGCCGTTCGGAACGTCGCGCTCGCCGAACGGTGCCGGAACCGCAGAGAGCGTCTCTCGCAGGTCGGCGGCCGTCCGTTCGAGATGCGACCGTTCGATGTCGACGGGAACCGTCTCGGGAACCGCGGGTGCCTCCTCGGAGAGCGCTTCACGGAGGGCGGACACCTCGACGCGCGTCTGTTCGTCCTCGGAGAGCGGGTCGAAGCCGCTACACCCGGCGAGCGCGGTGCTCCCGAGGAGCGCGAGGAATCCGCGGCGACTCGCGTGCGAGCGAGTCATCGCCCCTCCGTCGTCGTCCGGACGGTTCCGTTCTCGGTCTTCGGACCGAAGTCGGGCACGTCCGTCGCTTCGTCGTCGCGAGGGCGGGGCCGCCGACACCCGCTACTGCTCCACCCCGACCCGTAACTCCGGACGCTCTCGGGGTCGAGCGCTTCGGGGATGCGAATCAGCGTCGTGACCGAGTCCTCGTCGTCCACCTCGCAGGGAACGTCGGCGTCGCGATAGCCACCGCCGTAGTCCGTCTCGACGGACGAGTTCGTCCACGAGACGTGACAGAGCGTGAGCGTGTGGCACGCGCGGACGGTCCGCGATTCGAGGAACACCGTCTCCGTCTCGAAGTCGGTGTCGGCGACGAACTGCCGGGCCGCGCCCGCGCCCTCGACGTCGGCGAACCGAAGCCACTCAGCCGTCTCCGCCGTCGCGACGAAGGCGCGTGACCGCCCGTGGGGCGGTGGCGTTCGAGTCGTCCCGTCGTCCGTGCGGTCTGACTCGTTCACGAGCCATACCGGGACGCGGTTCTCCGGGTTGCGAACCATCTGATGGGCGGGGACCGAACCGGTGTCGTCTCGTCGCGCGGGTGCGGCGACAGTCGCCGTACTCGAACGACTGTTCGAGCCACCGCACCCGGCCAGTCCGGCCACGAGCGCGACGGTTCCGTGGAGGAGTCGTCTCCGCGTGAAGGGGACCATGCGAGTGCTATTCGAGTGACATTCCTAAAGTGCTGGGAGTCGTGCCGTGTCGTCGGGAGTTCTGTATCGCATACATTGGTTTATCACGGACGACTCGCGGCCCTTTTAGGCGTCGCGGGCGTCGTTCGGGTATGGTGCGGAACGTCGCGGGAGTGATGGCGGAACTCGAAACTGAGGACTTCTACCTCCTCTCTGGCGTCGAGCAGGGGATGCGCTTCAGCGAGTGGGTCAACCGCGGCAAACTCCCCGAACTCACCGGATTGACCGCGGAGAACGTCGAGTACCGACTGAACCGCTGTATGCGGCGTGACCTCGTCGAACGGAAGACGATTCAGTACGAGGGGTACAAACTCGCCGTCGAAGGGTACGACGCACTCGCCCTCCGCACGTTTTCGAAGCGAGACACCATCCAGGGCGTCGGCGCGCCACTCGGTGTCGGCAAAGAGAGCGACGTGTTCGAGGTGCAGTCGTACAAACCCCTCGCGCTGAAGTTCCACCGCGAGGGCTACACCAACTTCCGCGAGGTGATGCGCGAACGCGAGTACACCTCCGACAACCAGCACGTCTCGTGGCTCTACACCGCGCGCAAGGCGGCCGAACGCGAGTACGAGGTGTTAGAGGACCTCTACCCCGACGTCTCCGTTCCGCGGCCCATCGACCAGAACCGCCACGCCATCGTGATGGACAAACTCCCGGGGGTCGAACTCGACCGGGCGAAACTAGCCGACGAACAGGTCGTCGGCGTCTTCGACCTGGTCGTCGCGGAAGTCGCGCGCGCCTACGACGCCGGGTACGTCCACGCCGACATGAGCGAGTACAACGTCGCCGTCGGCGAGGCGGGCGTCACCATCTTCGACTGGCCGCAGGCCGTCGCGACCGAACACGACAACGCGCGCGAACTCCTCGAACGCGACGTGAAGAACCTCCTCGGCTACTTCAGACGAAAATATCCCGCGGCGATGCCCGAGGACGTCGACCAGTCGGCGTTGTGCGACGCGGTGGCGGCGAACGAGTTCGAGACGGTCCGCGCGTTCGCTCCGTAAGACGCGCCGAGACGATTCTCCGGCAGAGAGACCCTGCAACGCCCGTGAGTGACGACGAGAGCCAGCGAGCGAACTGCGTCGATAAACTCGATATCGCGATACTAAATAGAGGGTGTCGAAGTCAGAGACCGACAGCGGTACGGTCGTGATTGCGAGGTTCGACTCGCTCGTCTCGTTCCCACTTGGGTCGTCGACTCGGAACGGTGAGCGCGGGCGCGAGCGGTGCGAAACGAGTCGTTAAGGTCGTTCTCCGCAGGGTTAGGGCGTCGTGAGACGCGAGTACCGGTGGGAGCAACACCCTACCGAAGGATTCCGAAGAGAGGTGCGAATGACAGAAGGAGACATACAGAGCGGTACGGAGCGCTCGAAACGAGACGATAAGTCTCGGGTGTCGAGCCCGTAACTAACGGCCTGTAGTTCGTGAGATGGTCGTATACATGGGAGTATCTCCACTGCGGTCCGCGCGGAGCGGAACTGTCGGCGCGCGAGTCACCTCGGACGACCGTCCGGGGACGGAGCGTGACTGAGCGATGATCGATAGGCTTCGGCGCGCGGTGAAGCGACTCTCACCGGGTGGAACCGTCGCCCAGCGGGCCATCAAAGGCGGCGCGTGGGTGGGGTCGATGAACGTCCTCGGCCGCGTCCTCCAACTGGCGACCATCCTCGTGTTGGCTCGTCTCCTCGGGCCGACGGCGTTCGGCGTCTTCGGTATCGCGACGCTGGCCATTCACGCCTTCCAGCGACTGACCCAGATGGGTCTCGACGAGGCCCTCGTGAGCAACCGCGAGGACGACGTGAACGCGTATCTCGACACGGCGTGGACGCTTCGGCTGATTCGCGGACTCACACTCGCCGCAGTCGTCTACTTCAGCGCCCCCTTCATCGGGTCCGTGTTCGACGCGCCGAACGTCGTGCCCGTCATTCGGGTGCTCGGTATCGTCCCCCTCCTCGGCGGCATTCAGAACCCCGGTATCGTCTACTTCTCGAAGGACATGGCGTTCCACAAGCAGTTCGGGCTACAGATGGGCGCGCGCCTGTTCGAGACGGCCGTCTCGCTCGGCATCGCCTTGTACGACCCAACCATCTGGGCGCTCGTCGGCGGCTTGCTGGCGAACAAGGCGGCGCGGGTCGTGGTCTCGTACCTGCTTCACGACTACCGCCCGAGGGTGGCGCTCGACGTCGGCCGCGCGAGCGAGATGCTCGACTACGGGCGGTGGATATTCGTCTCCGGCGCGCTGTCGTACCTGTCGAACGAAGGTGACGACGCCTTCGTCGGCTGGTTCCTCGGCAGCACCGCGCTCGGCTACTACACGCTCGCGTTCAGACTCTCGAACGCGCCGGCGACCGAGGTGACCCACACAATCTCCCAGACCGTCTTCCCCGCGTACGCGAAGTTACAAGACGAACTGGAGAGTCTCAAGACGGGCTACGCCAACACCCTGCAGGTGACGACGCTCGTCAGCTTCCCGATGGCGGCGGGTATCGCGGTGGTCGCCGAACCGTTCACGCGGGTCGTCCTCGGCACCGACTGGTTGCCGATGGTGGTTCCCCTGCAACTGCTCGCGGTGTACGGGCTCCTCCGGTCGGTTCGCTCGACCGCGATTCCGCTGTTCCGCGCGGTCGGCAAACCGAACTACGAGACGGTGACGCGGACGCTGAACGTCGGCGTCATGTTCCTCGCGCTCTACCCCCTGAGCGCCGCGTACGGACTCGCGGGGACCGTGGGCGCGACCGTCGTCGGTGCCGCCATCGCGACGCCGGTGGCCGGTCTCTTCGTCGTCCGAATCCTCGAGGGCGGCGCGTTCGACCTGCTCTCGCGGGTGTTCTACCCCGCCGCGGCGAGCGCACTCATGCTCGCCGCCGTCGTCGCCGTCCAGAACGCCACCGCCGAGTACGGCGCCCTCGTCACGCTCGTCCTCTCGATTCTCACCGGCGCCGTCGTCTATCCGGTCGTCGTGTTGCTGGCGGACCGGCAGTTCGACGTCGGACTCGACCGACTCGTTCAGACGGTGAAGAACGGCGTGCGTTGACGACGCTGGCGCGGTTCGCGAGGCGCGAGGCGCGGTTTCGGCGACGTGGCTCGCGGCGGGGTTCTCTCACTCGACGAGCGAGAGTTCGACCGACTCGGCCTCGAAGTCCTCGATGAACGCCCCCTGACCGCCGACGCTGAACGTCCCGTCCTCGGTTTCGACGACGAGCGTGTTCTCGACGGGGAAGGAGTTCGTCGCCGGTTCGAGCAGCCCCTGCCGGACGTCGACGATTCGGCCGTTCAACTCCGTGCGGCCGTCTTCGAGGTGAACCGACCGCCCGGTGGCCCGCGCCCGCACTTCGTGGCCCATCCGGACGTGGAGCGTCGCCTGCAGGGCGGCGTGGCGGAAGTCGCCGTACGCCGTCGGGAGTTCGTCCGGTTCGCAGGTGTACGTCTCGGTGGCCATCGGCCAGTAGTTGCCGAGGAACGACCCGACGAGGACCGGACCCAGTTGTTCCTGCGCGAAGACGATGGCCTGCGCCTCGCTGTTCGACCGCGTCACCATCTCCGTCGGCGCGACCAGCCCCGCCGCTTGGTCGACGGTGAGCATCGTCGGCATCGGTTGCTCCCACGCTCGCACCACCGACGCGAGTCCCGACAGTTCCAGCGGGTCGGTGGGGCCGACGCCGGTGACGATGAGGAGGACGAGAACGCCCCTATCGACCGCGTCGCGGAGTTCGTCGGCCACGTCGTCGACGAGCGTGTACGGGACGCTGAGCGTCACTTCCGTCTCCGCGCGGGCGACGAGTTCAGCGAGGCGTTTGACGACGGTGACGCGGGACTTCACCACCTCGAAACGTTCGGAGCGCGGGGCCGCCCGGGAGAATCGCGCGTCCAAGGCGGGACGCATCTGCTCTAAGTCCGAAGAGAGCGAGTCCACCACGTCCGACGGCGGCTTGGCGCGGATGGTCGTCGGCACGGCGTGGTCGTTCACCTCGACGAACCCGCGGTCGTCGAGTTTCTCGGCGATGCTGTAGACGTAGCGTTTCGACACGTCCGCCTCGTCGGCGATGGTACTCGCCTTCGCCTCGCCGAGTTCGAGGATAGTGAGATACGTGTCTATCTCCTTGTCGGAGAACCCGAATCGCTGGAGCAAGTCGATGAGAGCCGCGTCGTCCATGAAGATACATGCAGAACAGGGTCACTTATACGTCCCCCTGTCCCCGCGAGTCGGACGCGACGGCTCGGGACGGTTCGAGACGGCGCGTCGCTCCGGGGTCAGTCGAGACGGAGGACGACGGCGTCGGCGACGCGGACGCCCTCGTCGGTTCCGACGTCGGTCCCCGAGAGCAGGTCGGTGGCGTCGGCGAGAGCGGCCGTCTCCCCGTCGTCGAACGACACCGTCGCCGCCTCCGAACCGAAGTTGACGACGACGAGGAGGCGGTCTTCCGCCGTCGTTCGCTCGTAGGCCGCGACCCGAGACTCGTCGGCGGCGTCGCCGTCGTCATCATCGCGGTCGCGGTCGCCGTCGTCGTCACCGCCGACCGAACAGTCCACCCGTTCGACCGTCCCACGACGGAGAGCGGGTTCGGCCCGCCGAAGCGAGACGAGGCGGCGGTGGAAGTCGGTCAGGTCGGCGTCGCCGTCGTGCCACCGCATCGTCCCGCGTTGCTCGGTCACCCCGCGTTCCTGCCCGTAGTATATCAGGGGCGTCCCGGGAAGCGTGAACGTCGTCGCGACGGCGGCCCGGAGGGCGTCCGCGCCGCACTCGTCGAGGTAGCGGTCCTCGTCGTGGTTCTCGACGTAGCGCATGTGGACGGCGTCGTCGGGGTAGCCCAGTCGTTCGGACGCGTCGAGGGCGTCGAAGACGGCCGCCGCCGACTTCTCGCCGGTGCCGACGTCTCGGAGGGCGAAGTAGAGGTCCGTGTCGTAGTGCAGGTCGAACTCGTTCTCACGGAACTCCGGTCGGCGGGGGACCGTCTCGTCCAACAAGAGGAACTCGGAGTCGTCGGCCTTGACGCGTTCTCTGACCTCCTTCCAGAACCCGTGGGGGACGCCCCACGCCACGTCACACCGAAAGCCGTCGACGAGGGGTGCCCACTCGTCCACCACGTCCAGCATCCACTCGCGGACGCGCAGTGAGTCGTAGTTCAGATTCGGAATCATCCACCAGTTGAAGTAGACGCCGGGCGTGCCGTCGGCGGACCAGTCGATATCAGAGGTGTCGTGCGAGTCGGGGACGCGTTCGTACAGGTCTTCGTAGCCCGGAACGCCCGCCTCGTGGAGCTGGTACGCCGGGTGGTCCCGCGAGGTGTGATTGATGACGAGGTCGAACAGGACGCGGATGCCGGCGTCGTGGAGGTCCGAGACGAGCGACTCGAACTCCGCTCTCGTCCCGAGGTCGTCCGCGGTGTCGAACAGGTCGGTGACGTGGTAGCCGTGGTGCGTCGGACTCGCGCAGACGGGGGTGAGCCAGAGGGTATCGACGCCGAGGTGTTCGAGGTACGGGATACGCCGCGAAATCTCCTCGAACGTGGTGTCCACCGTCTCGCCCGCGAACTCGCGGACGAATATCTGATAGACGGTGGCGTCTTCGACCCACGCCGGCGCGTCGGCGGGGCGCGAGAACGTCACGGCGTCGCCGTCGCGAGAGAGTTCCAGCGTGTCCGAGAGACCGTGGCGTTCGGCGACGGGGACGGCGTGGAGACGAGTCGTCTCGGACTCCGAGAGGGCGGACAGAGGGAGACGAAGTTCGTCGCCGTCGACGGCGGCGTCCTCCTCTCGGAGTCCGTCGCGGCCGTCGAGGAAGAACTCCACGGCCGGGTCGTCGCCGTCGGGGGCCGCGTCGGCCGTCGCCGTCACGACCACCTCCTCGCCCTCGCGGGTTCCGTCGAGTCGGAGTCGCGGACGGCCGGGGCCGTCCACCGTGACCGACGTGTTCGCGTAGGAGTCGAAGCCGTCGTCGAACGCGAAGATGGCGTCGTGGTCGCCGGGCGGGAGCGAGACGGGCACGGTCCACGCCTCCCCGTCGAACGTCGGCCGCGTGAGTCCCATCGTGAAGTCGTTGAACGGACCGATGACGGAGACGGAGTCCACGTCGTCGGAGTCGACGTCCACCTCGTCCGCCCCGACGCGAAACTCGGTCTCGGTGCGTACGTCGGGGAACGCGCGGACGGTCTGTCGGTGCGTTCCGTCGGGGGCGTCGAGTTCGACGCGGTAGATACCGGGGACGTCGGGCGCGAGGTGGACGACGGGAGCGTCTCCGACCGTCGCCTCGCTCCCGTCCGGTCTGTCGGTGACTCGCCACCGATACGTCTCTTCGGGCGAGGGGTCTCGGGGCGCGAGTTCGACGGCGTCGCCCACCGCCGTGAAGCGCGGGGGTCCGGGATGGTGCATACGCACAGAGGCAGGCCGAGTCGTTTCACTGTTTCGGAGCGACGAGAAATCGTGAACGACTATTTCACCAAAAGTTATAACGTTCGGCGGTGGACTGGCCGACAATGCAACTTCGCGACGCGCTGAACGACTACAAACACAACCGCGACCACCGGACGCGTTTTCCCGGCGAGTGCCGGACGACGTTCGGCCGGTTCTCCGGGCAGGCCGGGCGACTCGTCCACGTCGCCGAGAAC
This sequence comes from Halogeometricum limi, assembly GCF_900115785.1. Taxonomy (GTDB): domain Archaea; phylum Halobacteriota; class Halobacteria; order Halobacteriales; family Haloferacaceae; genus Halogeometricum; species Halogeometricum limi. Next base: position 658,070 of record NZ_FOYS01000001.1, on the reverse strand, counting down.
GGACAACTCCGCGACTTCAGCTATCCGCTCGTCGGACTGACGGGTATCGTCCGTTCGCGACTCGGCGTCCGACCGGCCGGTGAGTCGGGGACCACGGCGTGGTTCGAAGCCGAGGCCGCGACCCAACGGCACGAGACGGGGACGGCGCTCGTCGTCACCGAACACGAGACGCCGTACGGCCCGGTCACGCAGTACGACGCGACGGTCGGCGAGACGCACGTGACGCACTTCGATACGGGCGACGCCGACGAGGAACTGGACGTCGTCGTCTGCGTCGGGTTCGCCCCGGACGGGCGAGACACCCGCATCGGACAACTCCGCCACGACGACGCCGTGGAAGTGTATCACGCCGAGGAGACGGACTACCTCGCGAGCGAGACGGGTTTCGTCGAACTCCGCGGGGAAGCGTTCGGCGACTTCGAGTCGCTCGTGGAAGACGAACCGACGGCCTACCCCCGACCGGTGTCCGACGACCGGTACGAGGAGGGTCACCTGAGCGGCGACGTGGTCGGTGTCGTCCCCACGCAGGAGGGGACGGCGACGGTCACGACGCTTCTCACGTCCCGTTCGGAACACACCCGCGCGGAGGCTCTCGACGCGGTTCGCACCGCCGCCGCCGACTACGACGCCGACGAACTGGCGCGCGTCGCCGCCGAGGAGACGGCGTCCGCTGACCTCCCGCACGCGGACGCCGTTTCGACGGACCTCCGGGTTCTCTCGCTTCTCTCCGGTCGCCTCGGCCTCCGCATCGCCGGGCCGGACTTCGACCCCTACTACGCCTACTCCGGCGGGTACGGCTACACCTGGTTCCGCGACGACGCCGAGATATCTCGTTTCCTCTTGGAGAGCGACCGGCAGTTCGGACTGGACCTCTCGGAGTGGCACGACCGGAGCGCCCGCGCGTACCGCGAGACGCAACTGGACGACGGGTCGTGGCCGCACCGCGTCTGGCCGTTCAGCGGCGAACTCGCCCCCGGATGGGCGAACGGCCGCATCGAGGCCGGGTCGGACGTGGACTACCAGGCCGACCAGACGGGCAGCGTCGTCGCCTTCCTCGCGACGTATCTCGAGGAGTCCGACGGAGACGTCTCGGAGACGGTCGAGCGCGCCCTGACCGGCCTGAACGAGACGCTGGCCGACGACGGCCGACCAATCGCCTGTCAGAACGCGTGGGAGGACATGTCGGGTCGCTTCGCGCACACCACGGCGACGTTCTTGGAGGCGTACTCGGCGCTGGCGGCGACGGACACCGCCCTCGCCTCGGAGGCGAAAGCGCGCGCCGACGAGGTGTACGACGCTATCGACGACTTGTGGGTCCCCTCGCGCGGCATCTACGCGCTCCGCGAGTTCACCGACGACCACGAGGCGGACGGACTGGACGAACGCGCCGACTCCGCGACGCTCGCTCTCGCGGACGCCCATCGGACGTACGCCCGCGTGGGCGAGGTGGACGACGAACGCGCGGACAGGCTCGTCTCGCACGTCGAACGCGTCGTCGACGAACTGTACTACGACCCCTCGGAGAGCGACGTGGAGGGCCTGGTTCGCTACGAGGGCGACGGCTGGCGGACGCGCGAACAGGACCACGAGAAGATTTGGACCGTCTCGACCGGGTGGGGAGCGCACGCCGCCGCGAGTCTGAGCGCGCTTCTCGCCGACCGAGGCGACGACCGAAGCGAGACGTTCGCGGCGACGGCGCGTGACCTTCTCGCTCTCGTCCTCCCGGACGGTCCGCTCTGTATGGACAGCGGCTACTTACCGGAACAGGTGTTCGACGACGGCACGCCCGACAGCGCGACGCCGCTCGGATGGCCGCACGCGCTCCGACTGGCGACGGTGGCGCTCATGGACGAGTACGAACTGCTCGAAGGCGAGGAACGCTCGGTCGTCGCGGACGACTGACGACGCCGTCTCGACGAACTTCTCGAACGGAGTCGGACGACGCCTACTGCGCGGCGAGTTCCGTCTCCTGTGACTCGTACAGCAACGCCTCGCCCGTCGTCGCGTCGAACAGGTGGACGTCCGACTGGTCGAACGTTATCTCGATGGTGTCGTCCACCTCGGGTTCGACGTCGGAGTCGACACGGGCGATGAAGTCCACGTCCACGTCGAGGTGGAGGTAGTTGTCCGAGCCGACGGGTTCGACGACGTCCACCGTCGTCGGGATACCCGCCCCGGTATCGGCGACGGTCACGTCCTCGGGTCGGACGCCGAGACGGAGCGTCTGCAGTCCGCTCTCGGAGACGCGGCGCGCGACGTCGCCCGTGAGCGTGTAGTCGAAGCCGCCGTCCTTCGAGAGCGTCACCGTCCCGCCGTCGCCTGTGGCTTCGACCTCGACGAAGTTCATCGACGGCGACCCGACGAACCCGCCGACGAACGCGTTCTTCGGGTTCTCGTAGACGTCCTTCGGTTTCCCCACCTGCTGGAGGATGCCGTCTTTCAGGATGGCGAGTCGGTCGCCCATCGTCATCGCCTCCTCTTGGTCGTGCGTGACGTAGATGGAGGTGATTCCGAGTTCGTTCTGGAGGCGTTGAATCTCCGTGCGCATCGTCGTCCGGAGTTTCGCGTCGAGGTTCGACAGCGGTTCGTCGAACAGGAACAGGTCGGGTTCGCGGACGATAGCGCGCCCGAGGGCGACGCGCTGTTTCTGCCCGCCGGAGAGTTCGTTCGGCTTGTCGTCCAACAGGTCTTCGATGCCCATCATCTCCGCCGTCTCCTCGACGCGGCGGTTGCGCTCGTCCTTCGAGAAGTCCGTGCTCATCCGCAGACCGAACGCCATGTTCTGCCGGACGGTCTTGTGCGGGTACAGCGCGTAGTTCTGAAACACCATCGCAACGTCGCGGTGCCGCGCGTGGACGTCCGTCACGTCCGCCTCGCCGATGCGAATCGACCCCGACGTCGGGCTTTCGAGTCCCGCTATCATCCGCAGCGTCGTCGACTTCCCACAGCCTGACGGTCCGACGACGGTGACGAACTCCCCGTCCTCCACCTCGAAGGAGACGTCGTCCACCGCGACGATGCGACCGTTGTCGAACTCTTTTCGTAGATTATCGAGCGTTACGGTTGCCATTTGACCGATGCTTGTGACGGCGAGATATAGTTCTTGCCCTCCGAGAGGAATTTGTGAGGTACGATTTCGTATTACTTTTGACCGACTGTGGAGAGACCGACGTGAGTGAAGTAAACGGCCGAATTCGGCGGTTTCGACCCGCAGTGGAGAGGAATCGTATCCACGCCGAACGGGGACTATCGTACGAAAAATCGTGTCCTATCCGAATGATTTAAGTTGTGAACGAATAATTCATCCCATATTCACCCATGACAATGGACCGCAGAACGGTGCTCAAGCACCTCGGAACCGCGGGCGTCGTCGGCGCGCTCGCTGGCTGTGCCGGCGTACAAGAACAGGGCGAAGGGACGGAGGCGTCGCAGTCGGGCGACGGGTCCGGCGACTCCACCGCGAGCGGTGACGCCGACTCGACGACGGAGTCGTCCGGCCCGGCCGGTACGGCGAAGGCGTGGTACTCGCTCCCCGACACGGAGATTCCGCTCCGCAAGGAGGCTCTCGGCATGTACAACGAGGCGTCCAAGCACACCATCGAGGGCGCGGACATCTCCGACCTCCGGAAGAAGACCACCTCCGCCATCCCGGCGAACCAGGGTCCGAAGACGTTCGAGTGGGCGCACGACTTCGTCGGCGACTACTACCAGCGCGGCTTCATCGTCGACAAGAGCGACTCCATCTCCGTCGAGATGGACCAGTTCACCGACGCCGCACAGGGCGCCGTTCAGTTCGACGGCGCGACGGTGGGCCTCCCGCACTCCGCGGAGACGGTGGCGCTCGTCTACAACACGGAGATGGTCGACTCCGCACCCTCGACGGTGTCGGAGATGAAGACCGTCATGGAGGAGTACCACGACCCGCAGAACGGAACGTACGGTCTCGGCTACCCGTTCGACCCCTACTTCACGAGTGCGTGGGCACAGGCGTTCGGCGGCTACATCTTCGACCCCGAAGAGGACCCCCAACTCGGCGTCAACACGGACGCGACGGCGAAGGGCGTGAAGTTCGCGCTCGATAACTTCGCCCCGTACATGCCGAACGACCCGACGTACGGCCCGCAGGCGGCCGCGTTCGCGGAGGGTAACGCGCCGTTCGCCATCAACGGCCCGTGGTATCTGAGCACGCTGAACGAGAAAGGCGTCGACTACGGCGTCGCCAAACTCCCCACGCCCGAGGGCGGCGAACCCAACCCGTTCACGGGCATCACGATGTGGTACTTCTCGAAGGCCATGAGCGAAGACGGCCCCGGCACGCAGGCGGCGATGGACTTCATCGAGTGGTACGCGACGAACGAAGACATCGCCCTCCGCAACGCGAAAGAGCAGGGCGCGATTCCCGTCTTAGACAGCATCGCCACGAGCGACGACCTGCCCGAGAACGTCCAGGGCTTCTCCGAGGCCGTCCAACAGGGCGTCCCGATGCCGACGCATCCGAAGATGAACGCCGTCTGGACGCCGTACGGCGACGCGCTGACCAAACTGTTCAACGGCGACATGGACGTCAAGCCCGCGCTCGACGAAGCGGCGAAGACCATCCGTAGCAACTGGGAGTGACCGCGCCATGAGCACCGCATCGCGCGTCGCAACCAAGGTGGGAGAGGTGCCGTTCCTCGACAAGGACGACGCATCGCTGCTGCTCGTCCTACCGGGACTGTTCGTCTTCGCCGCGTTCATGCTGTTCCCGGTGCTGTACCTCGTCGGCATCTCGTTCACCAACGCGAGGCCCGCGAACCTGTTCGCCGGAGAGACGGCGCTCGACGTGCTGACGTTCGGTCAAGCGGAGTTCGTCGGCTTACAGAACTACGTCTCGACGCTCTCGGACCCGGCGTTCTGGAACTCCTTCGGCGTGACGTGGCTGTTCGTCGCGACGAGCGTCACGGCGAAGATAACGTTCAGCATCGGCGTCGCACTCGTCGTCACGAACGAACGAGTCCGCGGGAAGCGCTTCATGCGCTCTCTCATCATCCTCCCGATGGGGCTTCCGGCCATCTTCACCGTGACCGTCTGGCGCGGCATCTTCAGTTCCGCGGAGTTCGGACTCGCGAACCAGATACTGCGCGAACTCGGCTTCGATTCGGTCGCGTGGCTCTCGCAGCGCTGGATGTCGTTTCTCTCGTACAACGTCACCGAGATGTGGCTGGCGTACCCGTTCATGGTTATCATCACGGTGAGCGCGCTTCAGGACGTACCGAAGGAACTCCACGAGGCGGCGATGGTCGACGGCGCGGGCTACTTCTCGCGCTTCCTGCACGTCACGCTCCCCTCGATAAAGCGGCCGGTGCTGTTCGCCTCGATTCTGACCGCCGCGGCGTCGTTCCAGGCGTTCCTCATCCCGTTCGTCTTCAATCAGGGCGGGCCGGCGCGCTCGAACGAACTGCTCGTCGTCTACGGCTACCGCGAGGCGTTCACCTTCTCGCAGTACGGTGAGGGTGCGGCCATCAGCCTCCTCGCCGTCCTGTTCATCGGCGCGTTCATGTGGCTGAACGTGAAGAAAGGAAAGCTCGCGGACGGGGTGAGCGACTCGTGAGCCTCGTTCGCGGCGTTGTCGACAAACTCGCGGAGGACGCGCGCACCGTCGCGTACACCCCGGTCGAAGTCGGCCGCGACGCGGTGTACACCGCGCGGAGCGTCGCACGCGGGGAGACGTCACCGACCGAACCGCTGAAGTCCGTCGGCGCGACGCTCGGCGCGCTCGTCGTCGTGACGCTTCTGTTGTTCCCGGTGTACTGGATACTGATGTCCGCGCTGTCGGGGACGGGCGGTTCTATCTACTCGTCGGGCGGACTCCACCTCCTCCCGCAGGACCCGTCGCTGAAGCCGTTCCTGTGGGTGGTCGGTGACCTCATCGTCCCGGCGTACGCCATCACGGTGAACGTCCCGTTCACCAACCTCGCGGTGGTGTTCAACACGCCCGAACTCGTCTTCCTCGACGCCTCGGCCTACGGCGTCGACAACCCCTCGGAGTTCAAGTCGTTCTTCTGGAACAGCCTCACGGTGTCGATTCCGACGGTCATCATCGCGATGTGTCTCATCATCCCGGCGTCGTACGCGCTCTCGCGCCGCGAGTTCATCTTCCGGCGCAAAGTGCTCTTCACGTACGTCCTCTTGACGCAGGTGGGCGGCGGCCTCGGTATCGCGCTTCTCATCGGCCTGTACGCCGTCTACGTGCAGGTGGGTCTGAACAACAGCAAACTCGCGCTGGCCGTCTACTACGCGGCGACGGCGGTGCCGTTCAACACGTGGCTTCTGAAGACGTACATGGACGGGATTCCGACCTCCTACGAGGAGGCGGCCGTCGTCGACGGCGCGCCGCCGTGGCGCGTCGTCACCGAAGTCATCCTCCCGTTGTCCGCGGCCGGGTTGGCGACGGTGTTCATCTTCACGTTCCTCACGGGGTGGACGGAGTTCGTCGTCGCGCAGACGTTGCTCGGCACGGAGAACTACACCCTGCCCGTGGGTCTGTACTCGCTCGTCGACGAGTACTCCATCCCGTGGGCGCGGTTCTCGGCGTTCGCGCTCGTGTTCGCCTCGCCGCTCATGCTCGTGTACCTGTTCGCACAACGGTACATCGAGGGCGGCCTGTCGTTCAGCGGGATGGAAGGCTGAACGGCGGCTAAAATTTCTTCTTCGCGCGTGCGCGGGACGGCGACGCCGCGAGTGTCATCGTCGCGGACGTCCGTCGATTCATCTCCGCTCGGCACCTCTGAGCGACTGGTGAGCAGTGTGCACAACGACGCGCCGGGAGAACCGTTCGTGAAGCGACGAGACGAGGGACCCGCCTACCACGCCCTCGGCGCGGTGGCGATACTGAAGGCGACGGCCGAAGAGACGGGCGGGTCGTTCAGTCTGGTCGAGAGACGGGGTGACGAGGGGTCGGTGGTGACGCCGTTGCACGTCCATCGCTCGGAAGACGAACTGTGGTACGTCCTCGACGGAGAGATAGAACTGTACGTCGACGGGTCCATCGTCTCGGCGACGGCCGGAGACACCGCCTTCACCCCGCACGGCGTCCCGCACGCGTTTCGAATCGCGGCCGACGGAACTCGGTACCTCATCTGTCGGTCGCCGGGAAACGAGACGTTCTTCGAAGACGTCGGCACGAGCGTGGCGGACCCGTCGGGTCCGGCCCCCGAACCGACGGACGCCGAGTGGGCCCGCGTCGAAGCCGTCGTCGACAAGTACGGCATCGAGATTCTCGGACCGCCCCCGTTCGACGACGCTGCCCTGTGACCGAACCGCACGCACCTCGAAGATTCGAAGTCGTTAAAGGCGAACCGGAGGTAGTCACGGTAACTCGCTGGTCAGACGGGACGCCAGCGGGCACCCGAGCACTCGGGACGACATGTGGAGTCGCGTTCACGGCCGAAACGAACGCGCTCCGAATCGCAAGCGCCCGTGGTGAAACTATGGCACGAAGCTTCTATTCCCACATCAAAGACGCGTGGAAGAACCCCGGCGACGGCAAACTCGCCGAACTGCAGTGGCAGCGAAAACAGGAGTGGCGCGACCAGGGCGCCATCGTCCGCGTCGACCGACCGACGCGCCTCGACAAGGCCCGCGAACTCGGCTACAAAGCCAAGCAGGGCATCGTCGTGGTCCGCGTCTCCGTCCGCAAGGGCGGGGCGCGCAAACAGCGTCACAAGGCCGGCCGCCGTTCGAAGCGGCAGGGTGTCAACCGCCTCGGTCGCCGGACGAGCATCCAGCGCATCGCCGAGGAGCGCGCCTCGCGCAAGCACCCCAACATGCGGACCCTCGCCTCCTACTGGGTCGGCGAAGACGGGTCGCAGAAGTGGCACGAAGTGATCCTCGTGGACCCCGAACACGCCGCGATTCAGAACGACGACGACCTCAACTGGATCTGCAGCGACGACCACAAGGGCCGCGCGTTCCGCGGTCTGACGAACGCCGGGAAGTCCAACCGCGGTCTCCGCACGCGCGGGAAGGGCTCCGAGCACACGCGCCCGAGCATCGGGAGCGACCGTCGCCGCGGCAAGTAACGGTACCACACGGTCTTGATTTCTTTCGACGCCGACCGCAGAGCGAACGCGCCGTCAAACGCTCGTGGGGCGTCCGTTCACGCGAGGACGACGACGAGCACCGACAGGAACAGGAAGGCGACGTGCGTGCCCGCGTGCGCGAGCATCGCCGCTTCGAGGTGGTACCGCCAGAAGAACCACCCGTAGACGACGCCGCCGAGGGCGTTCAACAGGACCGTTCGAATCACCGTCGCGAACGTGAGCGGACCGAGTCCGGCGAGCGCCGGGAGGTGGCCGATGCCGAACACGAGGGCCGTGAGGACGATTGCGGGCCACACGACGTCGCGGCCGGGACGACTGACGCCGCCGGCGGCGCGCCACCCGACCCAGACGAGCGCCGACATCAACCCCCAACGGAGCAGGAGTTCCTCGGTCAGTCCGCCGTACAGAAAGCGGACGGGTGCCGAAGAGAGAACGTCCACGAGCGTCGGCCGCGGCGTCGCCGCCGCGGGAACCGCGCCCAACGGCGAGAACGTCACGTCGAGTGCGGCGAGGAGGAACCCGACGACGACACCCGCGCCGAGTGCGCGCGGTGCGGCCGCGGCGAGTTCGGGCCAGACCGGGCCGCCGCCGTCGACGCGTTCGGCGACGAGCGAACGGAGACCGACCGGGTCGGCGGCGCGCGTGCCGACGAGAACCGCCACACCGAGCAACACCGTCGGCGTGAGAAGCGAGAGGGCGAGGACGACGAGCGGAGACGTCTCGGGGACGGCGGGGAGGAGTCCGGACACCGCGAGGGTGACGCCGAGGGCGGCGACGCCGAGGAGTCCGACGCCGAACAGTGCCCCGACGCGACGAACGTACCGCTGTCGGCGGTTCGGACGGCCGTCGCTGGCAGTGAGACGCCGTGTCATCTGTCACCTACTCACGTGGTGACGGGATAAGCCCGGCGTTCGCTCCGGCGTCAGGTGTCGGGACCGGATTCGGTGGGGCCGTCCCACGCGTCGAAGCCACCGCGGAGACTGGAGACGGTGGCGTCTAAGTGCGAGTCCAACATAGACGCGACGCGGCGAGAACTCTGGCCGACGTAGCAGGTGACGACGACGTCGTCGCTCCAGTTACCGTCGACCGTCGAGAGCGAGAGGCGGGAGGCGGGGAGGTTCACCGACCCCTCGATGTGGCCGGCGGCGTACGACGACGGGTCGCGGATGTCGACGACAGTCGTCTCCGAGTCGGTCGCGTCGAGTCTCGTCTCCAACTCCTCCGGTGTCGTCTCCATCACCATACGCGAGTGTTCGTGCGGCGTCAAAAACCGTCTTCGATTCGAGCCTCTCTCTCACGAACGCCCGTGAAGAACGAGTCTGCGGGCGGCGAGAGACGGTGTCGAAGACCACGGCGTTCGTCCTGCCGACGGGCGCGGATTTATTCGCGCGAACGACCAACTCCGACCATGTCACTCTCACTCGACGCGACGCAACTGGACCGGTACTCCAGACACATCATCATGGACGAAGTCGGCCCCGACGGGCAGGCCCGCCTCCTCGACGCGTCCGTTCTCGTCGTCGGCGCGGGCGGTCTCGGGTCGCCGGTCATCCAGTACCTCGCCGCGGCGGGCGTCGGCCACCTCGGTATCGTCGACGACGATGTGGTCGAACGGAGCAACCTCCAGCGACAGGTGGTCCACGGCGACGACGACGTCGGGACGCCGAAAGTCGAGAGCGCCGCGGCGTTCGTCCGCCGACTCAACCCGGACGTCGACGTCGACGGCTACGAGACTCGACTGACGAAGGAGAACGTCGAACTCGTCGCCGACTACGACGTCGTGGTGGACGCCTCGGACAACTTCCCGACGCGCTATCTCGTCAACGACTTCTGCCGCATCCACGACATCCCGGTGGCGCATGGGGCCATCTACAAGTTCGAGGGACAGGCGACCACGCTCGTCCCCGACGGCCCCTGCTACCGGTGTCTGTTCCCGGAGGCGCCGGAACCCGGGACGGTCCCCGACTGCGCGACGACGGGGGTCCTCGGCGTCCTCCCGGGAACGCTCGGTTGTATCCAGGCCACGGAAGCGGTCAAACTCGCTCTCGACGCGGGCGACCCCCTCGTCGGTCGCCTCCTGTTCTACGACGCGATGGACATGACGTTCGAGACGGTGCCGTACCGGCAGAACCCCGACTGTCTGGTCTGCGGCGACGACCCGATAGACTCCGTCGCCGACGTGGAGTACACCGACGCCTGCACGGTGTCGTCGGACTAGACGGGCGAGAGAAGCGAAGACCGGCCGGTTACTGTTACTGTTACTGTTACTGCGTGTCGACGCCGCCGTCGGTCTGTTCGACCGCCAGGGGTTCCGGGTCGGTGGGTTCGTCCGCCGTCGTGTCGCTCGTCCTCGCGTCGTCGGACCCGACGTCGGCCAGTTCGGCGTCGGGAGCGACTTCGGCGGTGCCGTCGTCCGCGTCGTCTCGGTCGGAACCGTCCGAGTGGTCGCCGAAGTCGAACGTGTCGACCTGTTCGGCGTCGAACGACCCCTCGGCGTCGCCGCAGAGGCGGGCGACCCGGTCGGTGAGTTCGTCGAGCGCCATCGTCTGGTCGGCCGTCGCGTCCGTAATCTCGGTGGAGGCGTCGCGCGCGTCGAACGCGTGCGTCTGGGCCGTCTGGATGGTCGTCGTGACCTCCTCGATGTTGGTCGCCTGACTGTCGGTCGCCCGCGCGACTTCGGCGATACCGTCCGCGCCCGCACTCGTCGCTTCGGCTATCTCTTCGAGTGAGCGTAAGACGTCCTCTATCTCGCCGGAGGCGACCTGAATCTGCTCGTGTGACTGCTCGGACGCCATCACCGTCTCGTCGGCCTGTTCTTGAATCTGGCCGATGCTGTGTGCGATCTCTTCTGTGTGCTCGTGCGTCTGGTTGGCGAGTTGCTTCACCTCGTCGGCGACGACGGAGAACCCCTCGCCCGCCTCGCCCGCCCGCGCCGCCTCGATGTTCGCGTTGAGTGCGAGCAGGTTCGTCCGGTCGGCGACTTCCGCGATGACTTCGACGACCTCTTCGATGGCACCCATCCGCTCTTGCAGTTCGATGACGCTGTCGAGCAGGTCGTCGGAGATGTCGATGACGTTGTCCGTCGCAGAGCGGACCGACTCGCCCGCCCCGCGAGCGCTCTCGGCGGCCGTCTGCGCCTGCGCGGCGGAACTGGCCACCTGGTCGGACGTGGCGGCTATCTCCTCCATGCTCGCCGAGAGGTTCTGCATCTCGTCGGCGCCCTCGTCGAGCAGTTCGCTCTGCTCTGTGACCTGCGACTCGATGCGCGCCGCCGCGTCGGCGGCGCGTTCGATGGCTTCGCCGAGGTGAACCGCCTTCTCGTCCACCTCGTCGGCCAGTCGCTCGAAGCGGTCGGCCATCGCGTTGAACTCGGGGACGACCGACAGCGCCGCATCCGAGAGGAGGCCGGTGTCGTCTTCGAACTCGATGCGCGCCGAGAGGTCGCCCTCGGCGAGGTCGTCGACGGTGTCTAAGAGTTCCTCGACGAGTTCGTGCGACTTGCGGTCGCTCGCGACGACGTCGGTCCGGTCGTAGATGGTCTCGACGACGGCGACGAGTTCGTCGCCCTCGAACACCGGCCGTGCGACGAAGCGGATGTGTCGTTCGACGCCGTCGCCGGTCACCATGGTACTCGAGTCTTCGAATCCGCCGTCGCCCGTCGAACAGAGGCCGAACACCTCGTCTGCGTCCGTCGGCGCTTCGAGCACCTTGTCCGCCAGCGTCTTCGCCCGCCGGCCGTCGGGGTAGAACGCCTCGCTGGCGTGTTCGGAACCCAGCGCCTCCGAGGACGAGACGGCGGTGAGGTCGGCTATCTGCTGGTTCCACGCGACGACGACGCCGTCGGCGTCGAGGACGAACGTCGGCGCGCCGATACCACAGAGTAGTTGCGTGCTGTTCAACGAGCGTGCGACGCCGGTGACTATCTCCGAGTCACCGGAACCGACCCCACCGTCGGCCCGGGGGCGACCGTCGCCGCCCACCGGTAAGACGTCTACGAGTCGGGTGAGCAACGATTCGGACATCGTCCCCCCTTTCGCAACATCCACAATAACTGTATCCCGCTGGTTCTCACGCGTGATACTAGCTGTCGGTCCAGTCAGTGTATCCGGCCGTAGAACGACGGATTCCCCCCGAGTCGGTTCTCGACACTCGAAACGACGGTCACCAGCGCGCGGGGGCGTCGCGGACGGCACGCCGGAGAACCGTCGCTTCCGCCTTTCGGAGGTGTTCGGCCGCCGTTCCCGACGAGCAGTCGATTCTGTCGGCGACGTCACCGACGGACGCCGCCCGCGGGTCGCCGTAGTACCCGAGTTCGACGGCGGCCACGAGTGCGTCACGCTGGCGCGGCGAGAGCGCCGCCACCGGGTCGACGACCCGGCCGTCGTAGTCGTGTATCGACCGGACGTCCACGAAGACGTCCGACGGGAGACCGTCCAGCGTTCGTTCGACGGCGTCCGCCGCGCCGACGAGTGAGAGTTCGACGCTGCGGTCCGTGTGGTAGACGACGGGCGGGACGACGACGACGCCGTTCTCGACGAACGCCCCCACAAGCGTCGCGTCGGCGTCGCGTTGTCCCTCGTGGACGGCGAGGTAGAACCCCGGCCGGTTCGCCACCGTCGCGACTTCGTAGTCCAGAATCGACGGCGCGCGTGCGACGGCGTCGGTGTACGTCTCCACGTCGTCGCCGTCGACGTGGAAGACGAGCGTGTTCTCCGCGCCGACGTCGGGGTTCCACAGGAGGAGACTCGTCCGTCTGAACCCGGGCGTGTCGGCGACGAACGCGTGCATCGGGTGGACGTACGCTTCGGGCAGTGCGAGGCGGACGCGGAGCGACTTCACGGACGTGACTGTTCGCCGACATCATATAAACGTCCCTCACGGCTGCGGCAGAACGACGACCGGACTGCGAACGAGACGTACCGATATGAGCTTGGACGAACGGACTCGCGGCCGGCCACCACGGCCCGCATCCGAGCATCGGAGTCTCGACGGCCTCCTCGCGGACCTGACGCTCTCTCGCGACGACCACCGCCACGCGCCGGGCTACGTCGTCAGGGCGGACGCCGTTCAGGAGACGCTCCGTCGCCTCCGCGACGAAGCGGGCTTCGACCACCTCTCCTGCGTGACCGCACAGGAGTACGAAGACCGCTACGAGACGGTGTACCACCTGAAGTCCTACGACGACCCGACCGAGGAAGTGAGCGTCGTCGTTCCGGTTCCCTCGAACGCGCCGGTGAGCGAGTCCGCGGCCCCCGTCTTTCGGACGGCCGACTGGCACGAACGCGAGGCGTACGACCTCGTCGGCATCGAGTACGACGACCACCCGGACTTGCGGCGCATCCTCCTCCCGGAGACGTGGCAAGGGCATCCGCTCTCGCGCGATTACGACCAGGACCGCCCGCAGGTCGTCACGCTCCGCGAGCACGCGAATCCCGTCGAGACGGACAGCCGAGACGGCGACACGCTGTTTCTCAACATCGGACCGCACCACCCCGCGACGCACGGCGTCCTCCACCTGCGGGTGACGTTGGACGGCGAACAGGTCGTCGACGTCGACCCCGACTTGGGCTACATCCACCGCTGCGAGGAGCAGATGTGCCAGACGAAGACGTACCGCCACCAGATCATGCCCTATCCGGACCGCTGGGACTGGGGCGGTGCGGGGTTGCTGAACGAGTGGGCGTACGCTCGAACCGCCGAGACGCTGGCGGACGTCGACGTGCCGGAGTACGCGCAGGTAGTGCGAACGATGATGGCCGAACTGTCGCGGATGCTCTCGCACTTTCTCGCCGTGGGCGCGTACGCACTCGACGTGTGCGGCGACTTCACGGCGACGTTCATGTACGCGACGCGCGACAGAGAGGCGATACAGAACCTCTTAGAGGACGTGACCGGACAGCGCCTGATGTTCAACTACTTCCGTCTCGGCGGCGTCGTCTGGGACCTCCCGGAACCACGCGACGAGTTTTTCGAGAAGGTGTACGACTTCGTCGACGGCCTCCCGCAGAAGTTGGCGGAGTATCACGATATGCTGACCTCGAACGAGATAATTCAGCTCCGAACCGTCGATACGGGCGTCCTCCCCGCCGACGTCGCGAAGTCGTACGGCTGTACCGGCCCCGTCGCGCGCGGGTCGGGCATCGACTACGACCTGCGCCGCGACGACCCGTACGGCTACTACGACGAACTCGACTGGTCGGTCGTCACGGAGGACGACGGCGACAACTTCAGCCGTCTACTCGTCCGTCTGCGGGAGATAGAGGAGTCGGCGCGCATCGTCGAACAGTGCGCCGACGTCCTCGAAGACTGGCCCGAAGACGACCGGACCGTCCAGTCGAACGTGCCGCGGACGCTCCGTCCCGAAGACGACAGCGAGGTGTACCGCGCCGTCGAGGCCGCCAAGGGTGAACTCGGCATCTACATCCGCGCGGACGGCACCGACAAGCCCGGTCGCTTCAAGATTCGTGGGCCGTCGTTCTCGAATCTCCAAGCCCTCCCGGAGATGTCCGAGGGGGAGTACGTCCCCGACCTGATAGCGACGCTCGGCAGTCTGGACACCATCATGGGCGAGGTGGACCGATGAGTCACGTCGCCTCGAAGGTTCTCTCGACAGTCGGACGAACACCGGGCGTACGACCGCCTCGTACGGGGCGAGCGCGACACCGGATAGCGAACTGACAGCACGGACGTCTCCACGGGCGGGCGTGCCGTACTCCGCGTAACCGCCCGTGGCCGAACTCAGGTCACGGCGGGCCTGGCCTCGTGTTCGCGCTTAAACGCTCGCACGGTCGTGACGTCTCGAATGCGCCGCCCCGCAGACCGCAGTGTTTTATCGGCCAGACGGCGACCGTTGAGACATGACCTCGCAGGGAATCGTCGACCAGTTTCTCTCTTTGAAGGCCGAGACGGACGCGGACGTGCTGACGATGCAGTGCGGTGATTTCTACGAGTTCTTCGGCGACGACGCGGAGTTCGTCGCCGAGGAGTTGGACCTGAAAGTGTCGCAGAAGTCCTCGCACGGGTCGTCGTACCCGATGGCCGGCGTGCCGATAGCCGACCTCACGCCGTATCTGAAAGTGCTCGTCGAACGCGGCTACCGCGTCGCCGTCGCCGACCAGTTCGAAGACGACGACGGCCACTACCGCGAGATTACGCGCGTCGTGACGCCCGGAACTCTGCTGGAGACGTCGGACGCCGACGCGCGGTACATCGCCGCCGTCGTCGCCGACGAGGGGGGAGAACGCGTCGGACTGGCGTTCGCGGACGTGACCACCGGGCAGTTCTTCGTCACCGAGGCGGCCGACGCCGACGCCGCGTACGCCGAACTGTATCGCTTCGCCCCCGTCGAGGTGCTTCCCGGACCGACCGTCCGGGGCGACGACGACTTTCTGCGTCGCCTCCGCGAGGAGACGGACGCCTCGCTGTCGCTGTTCGAGGTGGACGCCTTCGCTCCCGGGCGGGCCAAACACGTCGTCGGCAAACAGTTCGGCCGAGAGACGCTGGAGAGCGTCGGACTCGACTCGACGCTCGCCGTCCGCGCGGCCGGTGGTCTCCTGCGGTACGTCGAGGAGACGGGAACGGGCGTCCGGCAGTCGATGACGCGCCTGCAGACGTACGAGACGCGCGACCACCTCGAACTCGACGCGACGACGCAGCGAAACCTCGAACTGACCGAGACGATGCACGGCGACCGAAGCGGGTCGCTCGTCGACGCCATCGACCACACGGTGACGAGTCCGGGCGGGCGACTCCTCCGCGAGTGGGTCATCCGACCCCGTCGCGACACCGCGGAACTCGAACGCCGCCTCGACGCCGTCTCCGCGTTGGCGACGGAGGCGCTCGCCCGCGAACGCGTCCGCGACACGCTGGACGGCGTGTACGACCTCGAACGCCTCGCGGCGCGCACCGCATCGGGGAGCGCGGACGCGAACGCGCTTCTCTCGGTTCGCGACACGCTCGCCGTCCTGCCGGCCGTCGCCGACGCGATAGAGGACGGACCGCTCGCGGACTCGCCGCTCGCGGACGTCGTTCGGCGGCCCGACAGAGACGCGGCGGCCGCCCTCCACGACGAACTGGCGGACGCACTCGCCGACGACCCGCCGAAGACGGTTCGGCAGGGCGGACTGTTCCGGACGGGGTACGACGACGAACTCGACGGACTCATCGAGAGCCACGAGGAGGCCGCACGCTGGATAGAGACGCTCGCGGACCGGGAGAAACGGCAGTACGGCCTCTCGCACGTCACCGTCGACCGGAACAAGACCGACGGCTACTACATCCAAGTGGGCAAGTCCGTCGCCGACCAGGTGCCGGAACACTACCGCGAGATAAAGACGCTGAAGAACTCAAAACGGTTCGTCACCGACGAACTGGAGGAACGAGAGCGCGACATCCTCCGCCTCGAAGAGTCCCGCGGCGAGTTGGAGTACGACCTGTTCTGCGAACTGCGCGAACGCGTGGCCGACCACGCAGAACTCCTGCAGGACGTCGGGCGCGCCCTCGCCGAGGTGGACGTCCTCGTCTCCTTGGCCACGCACGCCGCCGGCAACGACTGGACGCGCCCGACGCTCACCGAACCCGGTCCGCTCCGCATCGAGGCGGGGCGACACCCCGTCGTGGAGTCGACGACGGAGTTCGTCCCGAACGACCTGTACATGGACGACGACCGGCGCTTCCTCGTCGTCACCGGGCCGAACATGAGCGGGAAGTCCACCTACATGCGACAGGCGGCGCTCATCGTCCTCCTCGCGCAAGTCGGGAGCTTCGTCCCCGCGCGCTCGGCCGAAATCGGCGTCGTCGACGGCATCTACACCCGCGTCGGCGCACTCGACGAACTCGCGCAGGGTCGCTCGACGTTCATGGTCGAGATGCAGGAGTTGTCGAACATCCTCCACTCCGCGACGGAAGACTCGCTCGTCATCCTGGACGAAGTCGGTCGCGGGACGGCGACGTATGACGGCATCTCCATCGCGTGGGCGGCGACGGAGTATCTCCACCACGCCGACGGCATCGACTCGGCGGGGACGGGCGGTCCGAAAACGCTCTTTGCGACGCACTACCACGAACTGACCGAGTTGGCAGCGCAGTTGCCGCGGGCGGCGAACGTCCACGTCGCGGCCGACGAACACGACGGCGACGTGACGTTCCTCAGAAACGTCGAGGAGGGACCGGCCGACCGGTCCTACGGCGTCTACGTCGCCGAGTTGGCGGGCGTTCCCGACCCCGTCACCGACAGAGCGCGGGACGTGCTGGCGAAACTCCGCGCGGACCGCGCGGTGGACGTGCGCGGCGGGTCGGCGTCGGGAAGCGGTGGGACGAAACAGGTCGTGTTCGACCTGCAGAGCGGCGGCTACGACACCGCGTCCGAGAACGGACAGAGCGAGGGGGACGAGAGCGGTGGAGCGGTCGACCCCGAAATGCAGTCGGTCGTCGACGAGTTGGTCGGGACCGACGTGAACCAGACGTCGCCCGTGGAGTTGCTGTCGAAAGTCCAAGAGTGGCAGCGACGACTGGAGCGAGAGGAGTAGCGCCAGAACGCCGACGAAGACGGGTCGTTCCGGTCGCTCGTCGTCCCGAACGTCGAGAAATCGCCGACGTCGAACGTCTCGTCGAACAAACACGGGATTGATACGCCGCACTCGCTTCGAGTGACCAATGAACGCTGTTCGTCGGCGCTCCGCGTCGGCCGTGTCCGCCCGCTACCGTTCGGTGCTGAACGCCGTCGTGCGAAGCGCGTCCCTCTCGGCGGTACCGCCCGCCGCACGGCGCGAGACGGAGGCACAGGATGGGTAAGAACGTGTGGGCGAAGGTGGTCCAGCGCGGCATCCTCCTTCGAGACGGCGACGAGCAGACGGAAGCGCTCGTCCTCAAAAATCCCGACGGGACGTGGGAACTCCCCGGCGGAAAGATAGAGTACGGCGAGACGGCCCGGGAGAGTCTCGACCGCGAGATACGCGAGGAGACCGGACTCGCCGTCACCGCGGCCGAACCCGTCGAGACGACGGTGCGCAAACTGAAGAAGAACAAGAAGCGCGGCAAGTTCGCCGTCGTCTACCGGTGCGCCTTCGAGGGGGACGCCGTCGAACTCAGTGACGAACACGTCGGGTTCGCGTGGCGGGGGGCGCAGGCGATAGCCGAGACGAACCTCAAACAGGTCGACGAGTACCGGAGCCTCCGACGGGCGCTCGCGGAGACGAACCACGAGCCGCGGTGGGAACGGTCGGGCGTCCACGTCAGCGGACTCGACGGTGACACAGAGACGTTGACCAACGGGACGGGGACCGCAGGCGAAGAAACGGAACGGTGACCGAGACACCAGTCGCCGGGGCTGACAGTGCGTGTCGGCGACGGTAGCAAACGATTACGGGCCTCAGCGGCGAAGTCGTAGGCGGTACGAGGAGCGTCGTCGACGGCCGCGCGACGCCACTCGAACGTCCCGACGATGAGCACCGCACCCCGCCCGCGAATCGGAATCACCTACAAGAAGCGTCACGGCAACCCGGTGAAATACCGCCTCTTCGAGCGACTCCGCTCGTGGGCCGACGTCGTCGTCTTGGACCACCGGCGGCGACACCCGGACCTCCCCGAGATGGAACTCGACCTCTACCACATGGCCGGGTGGTCGCCGGCGGCGTTCGCGGACTTCGAAGTCGCCCGCGAGGCGGGCATCCCGACGGTGAACTCCTACGCCGGCGCGGTGCAGACCGAAGACAGACTCCTCGCGGCCCGCGCGTGCGTCGACGCCGGACTCCCGTTCGTCCCGTTCGAGTACGGGCGGGCCGACGAGATTACGCTGAAACCGCCCGTGGTGGTCAAGCCGCGGCACGAACTCGAACCCGGCGGGCACCGTCTCGACGTCGTGTTCTCGGGGGCGTTGCGGTTCGAGGGAGAGCGGTTGGTCGAACGGTACGTCGTCCCCGCGCGGAGTTTCAAGGTGTTCGGCGTCGGTAGCGAGATTCGAGCGAGCGAACGCCACTCGCGGACCGACGCGTGGGAGGAAGTCCGCGTCCCCGGGCGCTTCGTCGAGTTAGCCGCGGAGGTGTCGACGCTGTTCGACCTCTCCGTCTTCGAACTCGACGTCGTGGTTCACAAGTCGTACTACGTCATCGACGTGAATCCGGTCGTGAGTCTGGACGGCGTCGAAGACGCCGTCGAGGTGTACGAGACGGTCCTCCGGCGGGCCTGCGAGGACGCGCGCCGTCGCCACCGCTACGGGCGGTAACCGACGTTACGGACCGTAACCGGCGCTACGGACGGTGAATCGGGGGAATCTCTCCCGTCTCGTCCGTCCGTTCGTCCACGAGGGGGAGCCGAGTGAGTTGTTCTGCCGTGAGTCCGGCGATGGTCTCGCTGCGGGCGGAGTGTGACAGCGAGTGGTCGTACGCCTCTTCGAGACCCGACTCGGTGGCGGTGGTCCGGCAGTGGACCGTCGTGCCCATCTCGTCTATCTCGAGGAGGAGGTACGACTGCGGGAACGACGAGAGCGCCGGAGCGACGAGGCCGCGGACCCCGCGGTAGCGGACGAGAGCGGCGAGGTGGACGTGCCCCGAGAGGTGAAGCGGCACGTCGTGTCGCGAGAGCACGTCGGTGAGTTCGTCGGCGTTCGCGAGTGGCGGGTGCGGTGCCCAGCCGTCGCCGCCGATGTGGTCGGCGAGGCCCGGGAGGTTGTGATGGGAGACGACGATGGGGTCCGTCGTCTCCGGGAGCGTCTCCTCTAACCACGCGAGTTGGTCCGCGGAGACGACGGCCTCCCGTTCCCCGTCGGCGTCGAGCGCCATCGCACTGTTCAGACCGACGACGTCGGGGCCGTCCAGCGAGAGGTGAACCGGGAATCCGTCGTCGGTGAAGCGGCGTTCGAAGTGGGCGACGCTACGCTCCTTCACGTCGTGGTTACCGGGGATACAGAGGACGGGGACGCCGGCGGAGTCGAGGACGGACTGCACCCACCGGAGGTTCCGTCGCTCGCCGTCTTTCGAGAGGTCACCCGCGACGACGAGAGCGTCGGCACCCTGCGCCTCAACGTCCGAGACGGCCTCCCGGAGTCGTCGTTGGGTCCGGTGGTACAGCTTCCACGACCCGCGTTCGTCCACCGAGACGTGCGGGTCGGAGACGACGGCCACCGTCGTCGGCGAGGCGGCCCGCGGACGCTCGAACCGCGCGAACGGCGCGTCTCCGGCGGTGAGTGTTCGGTAGGTCGTTTCGGAAGCGGAGTCGTCTCCGGTGTAGAGCGGTCGGTCGGCGAACTCTTCGACTCCCATCGATGGATAGTCTAGCAGCCGTGTAGGATATAAACATTCGGGCTAGAGTATATATTTGCTACCGAGTCGCTATATAGGTCGTCTCGCCGGGGTCAGAACATAGCGTTTGCATCGGCCGACACGGGCGCGAACTCGTCTTCACGACCCGACAGTATGGCGAAAGTACAAGGGAGCGAACGCCCACTGTCAGACGATGACTGAGAGACCACTCCGGGCGACGGTGAGTCTTCGAGGAGTGCTGTTCGGTCCCGGCGGCGAGGTACTCGTCGTCCGCCGAACCACGGACGAAGGCTGGGAACTGCCCGGCGGACGACTAGGGGCCGAGGAGGACGCCGACGAAGGAGTCGCGCGGGAGATAGCCGAAGAGACCGGTCTGGACGTCGAACTCGGCCAACCGGTCCACGCCGTCGCGTGGCGGAACGACGACGACAACGGCCGGTTCGGCGTCTACTACTACTGTACGGTGACCGAGCGAGCGGTCTCGTTGAGCGACGAGCACATCGAGTACGAGTGGCTCGCACCGTCGACGGCCGAGACGCGTCTCAGCGGCCCGCAGGGCGAGGCGGTGAGCAACGCCACCGAGGTGCGCGAGGAGTGACCGACGACGACCGACCGACCATCCGCGCGCTCGACGACCGGACAGTCCACCAGATAGCCGCCGGTGAGGTCGTCGAACGACCCGCATCGGTCGTCAAGGAACTCGTCGAGAACAGCCTCGACGCCGACGCGAACCGCATCTCCGTCGCCGTCGAGTCCGGCGGTACCGAGGGCGTCCGCGTCCGCGACGACGGCGTGGGGATGGACCGCGACGACGTCCAGGTCGCCGTCGAAGAGCACACGACGAGCAAGATAGCCGACATCGAGGACCTGGAGGCGGGCGTCGGAACCCTCGGCTTCCGCGGCGAGGCACTCCACACCATCGGGGCCGTCTCGCGTCTCACCGTTCGGTCGAAACCCCGCGGCGGCGACGCGGGAACCGAGTTGCGCGTCGAAGGCGGCGAGGTGACGGGCGTGAGTCCCGCGGGCTGTCCCGAGGGGACCGTCGTCGAAGTCGACGACCTGTTCTTCAACACGCCCGCCCGCCGGAAGTTCCTGAAGACGACGGCGACGGAGTTCGACCACGTGAACACCGTCGTCACGCAGTACGCGCTCGCGAACCCGGACGTGGCCATCTCCTTGGAACACGACGACAGAGAGGTGTTCGCCACCGAGGGCCGCGGCAGTCTCGAATCGACCGTTCTCTCCGTCTACGGCAGAGAGGTCGCAGAGTCGATGATTCGCGTCGACCACGAACCCGACTCGGAACCGGTCGCCGCCGTCACCGGACTCGCGAGTCACCCGGAGACGACGCGGAGCGGTCGCGACTACCTCTCGACGTTCGTCAACGACCGGTACGTGACCGCTCGCGTTCTCCGGGAGGCCGTCTTGGACGCCTACGGCGGGCAACTCGCCACCGACCGCTACCCGTTCGCCGTCCTGTTCGTCGACGTCCCCCCGGAGACGGTGGACGTGAACGTCCACCCGCGGAAGATGGAGGTGCGGTTCGACGACGAGTCGGGCGTGAAAACCGCCGTCCAGTCCGCCGTCGAGTCGGCGCTCTTGGAGGAGGGACTGATTCGCTCCTCGGCCCCGCGGGGTCGGTCCGCGCCCGACGAAGCGAACGTCGCCCCCGAGTCGCCGACGACCGAGGCCCGCGGCGGGAAGGGACACAGTCCGCAACCGCCGACCGCGGACACGACGAGAGAGACCGACACGACGACCGGCGAGACGGCCGAAGGAGGGACCACCGCGACGAGCGACGAGTCGTGGGCCGTCTCCGCGGGGCGGACCCGTTCGCGTCCCGAACGGTCAGAGCGGACACCGAGTGCGAGCGTCGGCACCGACGACGGCGAAGACGACACCGGTGGCGGTACACGCGGCGACGACAGCAACGACAGCGCCGTCCCCTCGGACGACGTCTCGGCATCGGTAACGGAGTCGAGAGCGACGGCGACCGAACCGGCGTCGACGGAGGCGCGGTCGGACGCGACGGAGGTGCAGGCGTCGTTGGACGAGACAGCCGAGACGGCTGAGAGGGCGGCAGAGACGGCGGGAGCGACCGAACCGGCGGACGGAACGACGGGGACAGCCGAGACGAGAGCGACGCCCGAACCCGCCTCCCGGGAGCGGTCGACGCCGAACCGACTCGGGTCGCCGACGGTCCAGCGTGACCTCGCGGGCGACGACGCGACGCTCGAACCGTCGCTCGACACCCTCCCGTCGATGCGCGTCCTCGGGCAACTGCACGACACGTACATCGTCGCCGAGACGGACGCGGGGTTGGTCCTCGTCGACCAACACGCCGCGGACGAACGGGTGAACTACGAACGCCTCCAGCGAGAACTCGCGGGCGACGTGACCACGCAGGCACTCGCCGACGCCGTCGAACTCGAACTCACGGCGCGCGAAGCGGCCCTGTTCGAGGAGTACCGCGACGCCCTCGCGCAGACGGGCTTTCACGCCGGACGGACCGGCGAGCGAACCGTCGAGGTGCGGAGCGTTCCGGCCGTCTTCGCCGAGGCGCTTCGTCCGGAACTCCTCCGCGACGTGCTGACCGCGTTCGTCGGCGAGGGCGAGACGGGCGGCCGCGAGACGGTCGACGCCGTCGCCGACGAACTCCTCGCGGACCTGGCGTGCTACCCCTCGGTGACGGGCAACACGTCACTGACGGAGGGGTCCGTCGTCGACCTCCTGTCGGCGCTGGACGACTGCGAGAACCCCTACGCCTGCCCGCACGGCCGTCCGGTCGTCATCGAACTCGGTCGCGACGAGATAGCGGACCGGTTCGAACGCGACTACCCCGGCCACGGCGGGCGACGCGTGGAGTAAGTCGGCAGACTACGCGCGGAGTAAGTCGGCGGACGGCACGCGGAGTCGGTCGGTGGGCACTCGGTTCGTCCCGTCGGCCGCGCGTCGGCGGAGAGGCCAGTACTACCGGACCGGACGGACTTATGTACCGCGTCGCTGAACGGGAGATTATGACGGACATCGTGAGTTTCGGAGAGACGATGCTACGCCTCTCGCCGCCGCGCGGGGAGCGACTGGAACGAACGCGCGAACTCGACGTGCAGGCCGGCGGGGCCGAGAGCAACGTCGCCGTCGCCGCGGCGCGACTGGGCGCGAACTCGGTGTGGCTCTCGAAACTCCCCGAGTCGCCGCTGGGTCGCCGTCTCGTCTCCGAACTCCGGAGCCACGGGGTGCGGACGGGAATCGCGTGGGACGACGCCGACGAGACGCGACTGGGGACGTACTACCTCGAACACGGCGGCCGCCCGCGCGGGACCAACGTCATCTACGACCGCGCGGACGCCGCGATTACGACGGCGACGCCCGAGGAACTCCCGAAGGCGGCCGTCCGCGACGCCGAGGTGTTCTACACCAGCGGAATCACCCCCGCGCTCTCGGAGACGCTGGCGGAGACGACGGCGACGCTGTTGCAGACCGCACGAGAGAACGGCACGACGACGGCGTTCGACCTGAACTACCGCTCGAAACTGTGGACGCCCGAGGAGGCGAAGGCGGGGTACGAAGCGCTGTTCCCCCACATCGACGTCCTCGTCGCCGCCGAACGCGACGCGGCGACGTGTCTGGGGCGGACCGGCGACCCCGAGACGGTGGCGCGCGGACTCGCCGACGACTTCGACTTCGAGACGGTTGTCGTCACCCGAAGCGAGAGGGGGTCGCTCGCCGTCTCGGACGGGCAGGTGTACGAACAGGGCGTCTACGCGGCCGACACCTACGACGCCATCGGCACGGGCGACGCGTTCGTCGGCGGGTTCCTCGCGAAGCGAGTCGACGGCGGGAACGTCCCGGAGTCGCTGGCGTACGGTGCCGCGACGGCGTCGCTCAAGCGGACCATCGACGGCGACTTGGCCGTCGTCACGCCCGAGGAAGTCGCGTCCGTCGTCGGCGACGACGCCGGCGGTATATCGCGGTAGACGGGTGGGCTGACGGGACGGTCACGTTTTGATAGATATCCGTCAGTGAACGTACCGTTCGGCCAAAAGATACACTACCCGGACTGTCTTCAGAGACAGAACGCGATGGAACGCACAGCCGCAGTGTTCGCAGCGATACTCGTCACGCTCGCGGCAGTCCCCGCGTCGGGTGCCGCCGCGGCCGCGACAGCACAGTCCTCCGCGTACGCCGGAACGCACGTCACGTTCGACGCCGAGACGAACGCCGTGACGAACTACACCGTCGGCGGCGCGACGGTGTTCGACTCGCTCCGCGTCGAGTCGGCCGGGTCGGCCCAGAGCGAAGCGAGCGCCGGTGCGGACGCCGACCTCGACGCCGACGCGTCCGCCGTGACGGACGTCGCCGGGTCCGCCGTCTCCGTCTCCGCGACGGCGGAGACGCGTGCGACGGTCACCACCGAGAGCGGCGCCGAGATGCGCGTGCACGACACGCCGAACGGCAACCTCGTGCTCGCGAGCGACGACGGCGCGCAGGCTCTCCGCGCGAACGTCAGCGACGGCGCGAGCGTCTCCGAAGACGGCGAGGCCCGCGTCGTCGTCGAGAACGGCGACACGACGAGCGTGTTCGTCGCCGTCGGCAACGCCTCCGTCGCGCGGAACGACGACGGCGACGTGTCCGCGCACGTCGGCGACGACGGCCGCCTCGTCCTCCGAACCTACGGCGAGAGCGACGAACGGACCGAGAGCGACGAGCAGGCCGAACAGCTGATCGCCGACGGAACCGCGACGGCCGAACTGTACGTGATGGGCGGCGCGAATGCGACGACCGAAATCGTTCAGTACGGCGGAAACACAACCGTCGAGGTGGCCGAACGGACGAACGAGACGGTCACGGTGACCGTCGAACGCTCGGTCAGCGAGGGTGCCGTCGTCCTCACGAGCGTCTCCGACGAGGCCGTCGCCGCGGGCGACTCGCTCGCGGTCAGCGTCGACGGCGAGGCGGCCGCCCACGTCGAGTCCGCGAGCGAACTGCGGACCGCCGCGAACGGCGGCGAGCAGTCCGCCTACATGGTCACGGAGAGCAGTGCTGAGGCCGACGCCGCGACGGACGTCTACGTCGCCCTCAACCACTTCTCCGAGCGGACCGTGACGATGACCTCCGAGTCGGACGGGTCCGCGGAGACCACCGGTACGACCGAAACGGCGGACGGAGACGACTCCGCCGAGACGGCCGAGAGCGCGACGGACGAAGAGACAGATACTGAGACCGACGCGTCGTCCGAGACGTCCGGAACGCAGACGAGTACGTCGGCACCCGGATTCGGCGTGACGGCCGCCCTCGCCGCACTCGCCGGGGCGGCACTCGTCGCCGTGCGCCGCCGGTAGTCACCGCATCTGACCACAGGCTCCCGCGACGCCCACGGCTGGTCGTCGCTCGCGCACAGTCACCCGAACGACTATTTTCTCCCGCACCCCCGTTTCGGTATGACTCACGTCGCTATCGTCGGCGCGTACGGAAGCGCCGGCGTCGCCGTCGCCGAAGGACTCGCCGACGCCGTCGGGTCAGAGATAACTCGCCTCACGCTGATAGACGACGGCGAACCGGGCGGCGGCCTCTGTATCCTCCGCGGCTGTATGCCCTCGAAAGAGGTGCTGTCGGCCGCCGGGCACCGATACCAGATGCGCCACGACCACCGCCTCGTCGGTGACCCGCCGGAGATAGACCTCGAACAGGTCGTCGCGACGAAGGACGAGCACATCTCGAACTTCGCGTCACACCGGCGGGCGGCGGTGCACGGCATGGCCGAACGCGACGGCGTGACGTTCCTCCACGAACGCGCGCGGTTCGTCGACGACCGGCGACTCGTCGTCGACGGACGAGAGATAGACGCCGACTACGTCGTTGTCGCCACCGGGTCGTCGCCGAACGTCCCCGACGTGGACGGTATCGACGACGTCGACTACGACACCAGCGCGGACGTGTTGGACGCGACCGAACTGCCGGATTCGGGCGTCGTGATGGGGTTCGGCTACGTCGGGCTGGAACTCGTCCCCTACCTCGCCGAGGCGGGCGTCGACCTCACCGTAATCGAACACGACGAACGACCGCTGGACGAGGCGGACCCGGCGTTCGGCGACGACCTGCTCTCGCTGTACCGCGAGGAGTTCGACGTCGACGTCGTCACCGAGACGTACGAGGAGCGCGTCGAGAAGACGGACGACGGCGTTCGACTGCACGTCGACGGGCCGGACGGCGAGCACGCCATCGAGGCGGAGTCGCTGTTCCTGTTCACGGGTCGGCGTCCGACGCTGGACGGCCTCGGACTGGCGGAGACGGCTATCGACCCGCAGACGCGGGACGGCGACGAGTGGGTGCGCGACACCATGCAGGCGCGCGACGACGAGAGGGTGTACGTCGTCGGCGACGTGAACGGGAAAGAACCCATCCTGCACGTCGCCAAAGAACAGGGCTACGTCGCCGCCGACAACATCCTCGCGGACCTCCGCGGCGACTCGCTCACGGAGTACGAGAACGTCCACCACCACGTCGTCTTCTCGGGCGCGGCCGTCTACCCGTACGCCCGCGTCGGCCACTCGAAGGCGTCCGCCGAGGCGGCCGGAATCGACCACGTCGCCGTCGAACGGGAGGCGTCCAGCGACGGCGTGTTCAAGACGAAACTGACGCCGAGAGGTCGGGCGTCGCTCGTCGTCGGCACCGACGGGACGGTGTTGGGCTATCAGGGACTCCACTACCACGCCGACGTGATGGCGAAGACGATGCAGGTGGTCGTCGAACGCGAGATGGACGTGCGAGACGTCCCCGACAGGGCGTATCACCCGACGACGCCGGAGATTCTGGACGGCCTATTGCGGTCGGCGGCCGAGAAACTCTGAGCCGGTCGTCTCGGACACCTCTCTCGGAGATAATTTGTGACCGATTCCCACGAGAATCGGTGTCTAAGGTGGTCGAGGACAACGGATTCAAATGAGGCAGTTGCATACGTGTCGCCGCAATGGCGACACTATCGTTCGAACCGCTCGCGTACGACGACATCCCCGAGGCGGAGCGTCCGTCGCTCCTGCAGGCGCTCGTGCCCGTCGTCGGGATGCTCGTCTTCCTCAGCGTCGGGGCCATCGCGTTGGGCCTCGACCCGCAGATACCCCTGTTGTTCGGTATCGCGTTCACCGGACTCGTTGGGCGCTACTGGTACGGCGTCTCGTGGGAGCGGATGTACGAGGGAATCGTGGACGGGTTGCGGATGGGTATGCAGGCGATACTCATCATCTTCGTCATCTACATGCTCATCTCGACGTGGACGGGTGCCGGGACCATCCCCTCGCTCATCTACTACGGCCTCGAACTGCTCTCGCCGACCATCTTCCTCCCCGTCGCGGTGGTTCTCGCCCTTCTCGTCGCGTTCGCCATCGGGTCGTCGTGGACGACGGCCGGAACGCTCGGCGTCGCCTTCATCGGCATCGGCGCGGGGTTGGGTATCCCCGAACCGATGACCGCCGGTGCGGTTCTGACGGGGTCGTACGCCGGCGACAAGATATCGCCGCTCTCGGACACGACGAACCTCGCGGCGGCGGTGACGAACACCGACCTGATGACCCACGTCCGGACGATGCGCGTCGGGACGACGCTGGCGATGGTGCTCTCGCTCGGACTGTACACCTACCTCGGCCTCACCGCGACCGGGTCGATTCCGCCGGGTCGCGTCGCCGAGATTCAGTCGGCCATCTCGGGCGCGTACACCGTCTCGCCGCTGACGTTCGCCCCCCTCGCGTTGACGTTCGCGCTCGCGCTCCGCGGCTACCCCGCACTGCCCGCCATCACCTCGGGCGTGTTCGCGGGCGTGGCGACGCAGATTCTCGTGCAGGGTCCGCTCTCGGTGGAGGGCGTCGTCGCCGCGCTGGAGGTGGCCCAGTCGGGGACGACGGCCGAGACGGGCGTCGAACTCGTGAACGGCCTGCTCAGTTCGGGCGGCCTCGTGGGGTCGGCGTGGACCATCACCGTCGTCGTCGCCGCCCTCGCACTCGGGGGCATCCTCGAACGGACCGGGGTGCTGGCGGTCGTCGCCCACCGCATCGGCCAGTCGCTCGACAGCGTCGGGAGTCTCACCGCCGGGACGGCCGTGTCGGCGTTCGGGATGAACGTTCTCGCGGCCGAACAGTACATGAGTATCGTCGTCCCCGGGATGAGCCTTCGCGGCCTCTACGACGACTTCGAACTCGACAGCAGGAACCTCTCCAGAGCGGTCGAAGCCGCCGGGACGACGACGAGCGCACTCGTCCCGTGGAACGCCGGCGGCGTCTACATGGCGACGGTGCTGGGCGTCCCGACGCTGGAGTACGCGCCGTACTACTTCTTCGGCTTCGTCTCGCCCGCAATCCTCCTCCTCATGGGCTTCACCGGGTGGCGAATCACGAAACAGTCCGAAGAGACGACGGCGGGCGTCAAGGACGCGGTGAAGTCGCTCGCCGACGACTGACGACGGACGAACCGCCCGGCTTTTTTCCGCTCGCGCGAAACGGAGCGTATGAATCTGACCACGGACGGTCGGTATCGCGTGCTCGGGCGACCGCGCGACCCCGACGAACTCCTGTTGGTCGAACTCGACGAGACGGACGAGACGGCGGCGGGCGCCACCGCCGATGCCGACACTGACGCCGACGCGGACGAGGCGTTCGCACCCACCTACGTCGATTCGACCGGCTACGACGGGGACCTCGCGGCGACCATCGACGCCCTCGAACCGGGCAACGTCGTCGACGCGGACCTGACGTGGCACGACGGTGACCCGCGGTTCACCCGCGTCGACGTCGTCGCCGGGACGACGTTCACCTTCGCCGACGGCGTGACGGGCGTCTTCGAGGCGACCAAGAACGCGTGGATGGTCGCCGAGGCGGAGAACGAGGGGATGAACGCCCGCGTCACCCGCGGCACCGACGGCGACCCGAACGGCGCGCTGTACGTCTTCGCGAAGCAGTCGGGAGCGCGCGACCTGTTCGAGGAGTTCCGCGACGGCGTGACGCCGTTAGAACCCCTCGTTCGCCGAGTCGACGTGGGCGAGAGCGACCGAATCGACGTGCCGCCGGAGACGGAGCAACCGCGGGCCGTGTTCGTGATGCGTCCGCTCGACGAACCGTTTCTCGTCGTCTACATCGTCTTCGACCGCGACGGGATGCTGGCGAACACCGTCCGTGAGACGTACGTTCGAGACTGACACCGAGGACACCGCGTGTCCGATGCAGCCCCCGAGCGGGCTCTGATAACAGTATTTATTATATCGTCGGTGCTCAGTTAATACATGACCGTCGTCAGCGTCTCTATGCCCGAAGAACTGTTGGCGCGTATCGACAAGTTCGCCAGCGAACACGGCTACACCGGTCGGAGCGAAGTCGTCCGCGAGGCGGCGCGAAACCTCCTCGGAGAGTTCGAGGACAAACGTCTCGAAGAGCGGAAACTGATGGCCGTCGTCACCGTCATCTTCGACTACGAGACGACGAGCGTCGAAGAGCGGATGATGAAACTCCGGCACGAGTACGAGGGGTTCGTCGCCTCGAACTTCCACAGTCACGTCGGCGAACACTACTGCATGGAACTGTTCGTCCTCGAAGGCGAGCTAGAAGACATCTCGACGTTCGTCGGGAAGATTCGCGCGACGAAAGACACCCTCAGCGTGGATTACTCCGTCATGCCCGTCGACGACTTCACCGCGTTCACAACAGACAGCTAAGAGTTTCGCCGCGGTTCGAGACCGTACGTTCGGCTCGCAGATATTTTTCCCACCGGAGTCGGTGTGAGGATTTTTGTAGTGTATCGTCTTCTGGAACGTATGGATACAGCCGCGCGAGTGTTGTTCGTCGAGGGCGACGACCCGACGGCCGTCTCCTCGGACTCGTTTACGGCTTTCACCGACGGGTTCGACGTGACGGAGACGGCGTCGTGGTCCGCCGACGAACGGTACGACGAGTACGACTGCGTCGTCAGTAACTACGCGCTGAGCGAGGGTGACGGCGTCGAACTCGTCGCGGCGGTGCGAGCGTCGTCGCCGACGCTTCCCGTCGTCCTCTACACGGCCGTCGGCGACGAGACGACGGCGCGCGACGCGCTTCGCGCCGGTGCGGCGGACTACGTCGACGCGGACACGACGGCCACGGTCGAAACCGAGGCGGCGAGACTCGAACGCCGCCTCGACGCGGTGGTCACCGGTGCGGCAGACGCGGCCGTCGGCGAGAGCGACGGCGCGGACGACGCCACGGGCGGGGACGACGGGGAGTTGGTCGCGTTCAAACGGGCGGTAGACGCCGTCGACGCCGGAGTCGTCATCAGCGAGGACGGCGTCCACGTCTACGCGAACGACTCCGCGGCGGCCATCACCGGTTTCGACGGCGTCGACGAACTCGTCGGACGGCCGTGGACGGACCTTCACGCGCCCGAGGAAGCGGCCCGAATCGAATCCGAGAGCGCCGAAGCACTCGAACGGGCGGGTCGCTGGACCGACGAGGTGGAACTGACTCACTCGACGCTGGAAGGTCGACCGGTCCACCTGACCGTGACGCGTCTCGACGCGTCGCGAACCATCTCCATCTTTCAGGACGTCACCGAACGGCGACGGCGAGAGCGCGAACTGCGGCGGACCAACGAACTCCTCGAACGACTGTTGGGCTCGCTCCCCGTCGGCGTCCTCGTGGAGGACGAGTCGCGGACCGTTCTGGCCGCGAACGACCGTCTCTGCGACCTGTTCGGGCTCGATTCGAGCGGCGACGAACTCCACGGCCGACCGTACGACCAGGTGGCGGAGCGACTGCACGAACGAGTGTCGGACGCGACGGCGTTCGCCGAAGAGACCGAACGAATCGTCGCCGACGGCGGACTCCACGAGGGAACGACGGTGACGACGGTGTGCAACGAGACGCTGGTCCGGAGTCACACCCCCCTATCGCTTCCGGAGGGGCGAGGGAGTCTGTGGGTGTATCACGACGACACGGGACACCGGCGACGCGAGGCGGAACTCGAACGGGGCCGCGACGCCCTCCGGCGCGTCCAGCGAATCGCGTCCATCGGCGGGTGGGAACTCGACGCGACGACGAACGAACTCCGGTGGACCGAGGAGACGAAACGCCTCCACGGCGTGCCCGAATCGTACGAACCGACCGTCGAGGAGGCACTCGGGTTCTACGTCGAATCGGACAGAGAGCGGATTCGCGAACGGGTCGAACGCTGTCTGGAGACCGGCGAGGGTTTTCAGGAGCGCTTCCGAATCGAGACGGTCAACGGAAACCAGCAGTGGGTCCGTGCGCAGGGCGAAGCGATACGAGAGTCGGGGTCGGTCGTCGCGCTTCGGGGGACGTTCCAAGACATCACCGAACAGGTCGCACGCGAACAGCAGTTAGAGACGACGACGACGCAGTTGGAGACGCTCAACCGCATCCTCAGACACGACATCCGGAACGACATGTCGGTCATCGTCGGATGGGCGGACATCCTGAGAGACCACGTCGACGAGGAGGGCGAGGAGATTCTCGACCGCATCCTCACGAACGGACGGGACACGCTCGAACTGACCGACGTGGCCCGCGACGCCGTCGAAACCATCGCCGGCGACGGCACGGCGGACGTCGAACCGACCGCGCTGGAGGCCGTCCTCCGACGTGAGGTGACGACCCGACGCGAGACGTTCCCGAACGCCACCATCGAACTCGGACCGGTACCGTCGGTGCGCGTCGCCGCGAACCCGCTCCTCGGGTCGGTGTTCCGAAACCTGCTGAACAACGCCGTCTCGCACCACGACGGCGACAGTCCGACCGTCAGGGTCTCCGTCGAACACGACGCCGAGACCGTCTCGGTTCGCGTCGCCGACGACGGACCCGGAATCCCCGAGACACAGCGTGAGACCATCTTCGGGAAGGGCGAGAAGGGGTTGAACAGCCACGGCACCGGTATCGGCCTCTACCTCGTGGGAACGCTCGTGGACGCCTACGGCGGACACGTACGCGTCGAAGACGCGGCGGACGGAGCGACGTTCGTGGTCGAACTCCGACGAGTAGACTAACGTCGAGGTAAGTGCTCGCACACGCGGAGGTTAGCTAAGAGTTTTTTTGCAGTTCGACAGTAGTAGGAACTGTCGGGTCGGCGTCGGTCCGTGGCACGGGCCCACAGGCGAAGCGTCACCGCGTCACCTGGCACCCCGGAGACGGTGCGGCGGAACACGACCTCACCGAGACGTCCCATCCATCCCCCTCGTCTCGTTCCGCCGCGTTCCACGCTCCTTCGAGCGTTGCGTGCGGGTCGAGAGAAACGATTATCCCTCGCGGACGGAGACAGAGAGACGATGAGCCACCGAGATACGTCGCTCCGAGCGGTTCGCGACGGGGCGACCCTCGTGGGAAAGAAGTGGCACCCGGCGGTCGTCTATTCGCTCGTCGTCGACGGGCCGGCGGGGTTCTCCGAACTGGAACGCCGACTCGACGTCTCCGCGAAAGTGCTCACGGAGACGCTCTCGGACCTCACCGACGAGGGTATCGTCCGCCGCCACGAGATACAGAAGCGTCCGCTCCGAGTGGAGTACACGCCGACCGCGTCGGGCCGGGAACTCGCGAACGTCCTCCGTGACCTCGGTCGGTGGAGCGAACGACGCCGAGGAGACGACGCGCCCGTCGTCGTCGTCGTCGACGACGACCCGCGACTGACGGAACTGTACGCGTCGATGCTGAGTGAGTGCGACGTTCGCGTGGCGAACGACGGACGGAGCGGACTGGCCGCCGTCGACGACGCCGTCGACGTCCTCCTCCTCGACCGAAAGATGCCGGACGTGGACGGCGAACACGTCGCGCGGCACGTCGCCGCCGAGTACCGGGACGTTCGCGTCGCCCTCCTCTCGTCCGCGCGGTTGGACGAGACGGTGCTCTCGGTTCCGTTCGACCGCTACCTCAGAAAGCCCGTGACGGCCACGGACCTCGCGGAGACGGTCGCGAGTCTGTCGACGCCGCGGACGGACGCGGCCAGACGGTATCTATCGACGCTCGCGAAACTAGCGGCGTTCCGCGGCGACACCGGCGGCGACGCCTACCGGTCGTTAGAAGAACAGCGAGCGGCGTTGGCCGACGAACTCCCGGACGCCGATGCCCTCGCCGCCGAAGCGGGACTGACGGTCGGCGAGTGAGAGCGGTTTGGGAGAGGAGAACGGGAGCGGACGCTACCGCTCTGTCTCTTCGTCGCCCGTGTCGAAACGGTCGGCCGAGGTGACGTCGAACCCGTCGAGTTCGTTCGTACACCACGGGCAGAAGTCGATGTCGCCGTCGAGTTCGTTCCCGCAGTACGGGCAGTGGGTGATACTCCCGTCAGAACCGACCGACCGGCGCGCCGCCGCGTTGTGCGCGCGAGCGACGAGGTAGGCGTCGACGGCGCTCGCCAGGACGACGACGAGCACGGGGTACATCGGTTCGAGCGAGCCCGCGCCGTCGATGAACGCCTGCGCCTCCGCCGGGGAGACGAGCACCAGGGCAGTCGCGAACGAGGCGAGAAGCCACCCGAACGCTCGCTTCCACCGGCGGAGGTAGACGTGGCCTGCGCCCGTCGCCAGCGTGGCGAGAACGGCGGCGAGCCAGGGCCGTTTCCGCGAATTCCGCTCCATGTTCGGACTGAACGTTCGGTCAGGATAACTCTTGGGTTGTTTTCGACGACGAGAGAATCCGTGACGCGCCGTGTCGTTCCGTGCGAACGGTCCGCCGAGCGTCGGGCGGGTCGTTCGGTCACCGGACGCCGGACGCCGACCGAGCCGACGGGTGTGGTTTTTACCTCGGTAGCGAGTGTGTATCGGGTATGCCGAGCGAGTCCGTCGCGAGGGGGTGGAGGTCGTGACGTCCGTCGAAGAACTGTTCGTCCGGGTCGTCGGAACGAACCCCGTGCTTCAGGGACTCGTCGGCGGCGTCGTCATCGCGTCGATGAATCTCGCCGGCGCGATGCTCGTCCTCGTCTGGCGCGACCCGACGGAGCGCGCACTGGACGGCGCACTCGGGTTCGCCGCGGGGGTGATGCTGTCCGCGAGTTTCACGAGTCTCCTGCTCCCCGGTATCGATTTCGCGTCGGACCCGTCGTACCGACCGCTCTCGGCGTTCGGTGTCGAACTCGTCGGTATCGTCCCCGTCCTCGTCGGGTTCGTCCTCGGCGTCGTCCTCCTCGACCAGAGCGAGAAGTGGGTTCGCTACGTCGGGCCACTCGTCAGCAGTCGGTTGACCGAACGCGCCGAGACGGACGGCGGAATCAAGCGTGCAGAGGAGATGGCGCAGACGGCGGACTCCCGAGTCGTCGGCGTCCTCCTGTTCACCGTCGCCATCACGCTCCACAACATGCCCGAGGGGTTGGCCGTCGGCGTCGGCTTCGGGTCCGGAGACGTGGCCAACGCCATCGGCCTCATGCTCGCCATCGGTATCCAGAACATCCCGGAGGGGTTGGCCGTCTCCGTCGCCGCCCTCAACGCCGGACTGGGGCGGACGTACTACGCCGCCGTCGCGGGCATCCGTGCGGGTGCCGTCGAGATTCCGCTCGCACTCTTCGGCGCGTGGGCCGTCGTCGTCGCCGCGCCCGTCCTCCCGTACGCGATGGGGTTCGCCGCGGGCGGGATGCTGTACGTCATCGGCCACGAGATAATCCCGGAGACGCACGCACACGGCTACGAGCGAATCGCCACGCTCGGCATGATGGCGGGCACCGTTGTGATGCTCTCTCTCGACGTGTTACTCGGCTGAGATTCGAACGCGACGACGCTTCCGACTGCGTTTTGAGTCGGGACGGTCAACGTGGGTCATGCGCGTCAGACGGCACGTCTTCGCGTCGGCTCTCCGCCGAGCGCTCTTTACCGTGCTCGCTTTCTGCCTCGTGGCGCGACCGGTGGCGGCCCACCAGTTCTCCTCGCGGTTCGACTCGCCGATTCCGGTCACGGCGCTCCTCGTCGGCGCGGGCGCGACAGTCGCCTGTACGGCGCTCCTGCTCGCGAGGGTCGGCGAGATACCGGCTCCCGAACGTCGTCTGTTCACCGTCGCCTCCTCGACGGGTGACGCCGTCGCCGCCGTCGCTCGCGCCGGGTTCTTCGTCCTGTTCCTCCTCGTCCTCGTCGACGGACTGACCGGCCCGCGCGCGGCCGCCGCGAACTTCGCGACGCAGTTCACGTGGGCGCTCTGGCTGAAAGGCGTCGCACTCCTCAGTCTCCTCGTCGGGAGTCCCTGGCGGGTGCTCTCGCCGTGGCGAACGCTGTACGAGGGGCTCTGTCGACTCGAGGGCGAGGAGGTTCGGCTCCGACCGTATCCGAGCGTCCTGGGCCACTGGCCCGCCCTCGTCGGGTTCGTCCTCCTCGTCGGCGTCGTCGAGAATCTGACTCGGGTGCCCGCGCTTCCGCGGGCCACGGCCGTCGTCGTCGCCGGATACGCGCTGTCGATGCTCGCCGGGGGCCTCCTCTTCGGTCGCGAGTGGTTCGAACGCGGCGACGCCCTCGCCGTCCTCTACGACCTGCTGGGCCGGGTGGCGCCGGTGCGCGTGGCGCGAGACGGAGACGGACGAGGCACCGAGACCGGCGGCGGTCGGTGGGTCGTCTCCGCTCGCGCGCCGTGGCGGGCGTGCGCGACGCCCGTCCCCACCCGAACCACCGCGCCGTTCGTCGTCGCGATGGTGTACACGGTGACGTTCGACGGGTTCGTGGAGTCGCCGCTCTACCGAAGCCTCTTCTTCGGCGTCAGAGAGTCGCTCGGCGTCGGCGCGTCGGTGAGCGTCGTCCTCTACGAAGTCGGCCTCGTCGGCTTCCTGTTGGCGTATCTCGGCGTCGTCGCTCTCGTCGAACGGGTGGCGAGTCGGGGGCGAGAGCGAGTCGGGGGTGAACCGAACGCCGACGGCGGCGGAACGTCGCCCGGCGAGGAGACGGCGACGCTGGCGTTCGCGGCGACGCTCCTCCCCATCGCCGCGGGCTACGAAGTCGCCCACAACCTCACGTACGTCGTGACGACGCTCGGTCGACTGCCGCGGTTCCTCGGTGGGGAGAGCGTCGACCTGCTCTTTTGGCTCTCGGTCCCCGCGTTCTGGTCGCTCCAAGTCGCTCTCGTCCTCCTCGGCCACGTCGTCGCCGTCGTCGCCGCCGAAGCGGTGACGCGACGGCGAACGCCGACGCGCCGGTGGGCGCTTCGCTCGCACGCGCCGTTGGTGGGTCTCATGGTCGGCTACACCGTGCTCTCGCTGTGGGTCGTGTCGCTCCCCGTCGCGAACTGAGTCGGCCGAGTGAGCCTCGAACGGCGGCCGAGAACCGGTGGCTTATCTCGCCCGAGAGGTAAGCACGAACGATGCGAACCGCGACGCTCCTCGTGGTACTCCTCGCTGTCGCGGGCCTCCTCGGCGTCGTCGGGTACGGCCTCGCCGGCGACGACGGGTCGATGACGGCGACGTGGACGAGCGAGACGGGCAGAGACATCGCCGCGAACCACCACGCCGTCGCCGTCGGCGACGGAACCGTCTACGCGCCCATCAGCGGCGCGGACCGGAGTGAGAACTGCGCGCTGGTGGCTCTCGACGCCGCGAACGGGTCGACGACGTGGACGCAAGGCGTCCCCGCCGCGAACTGCACGCTCCACTCCGTCGCCGACCCGACGGTTGCGGACGTGGACGGCGACGGGACGACGGAAGTCGTCGCCACCTCGACGGAGAGTGTCGTCCTCGGATTCGACGCGACGTCGGGGACCGAGGAGTTCCGCTACGAACTCACCGACTACGGCTACACGAAACCCGTCGTCGCGAACCTCACGGGCGGCCCGGAGAACGAACTCGTCGTCGTGGACGTGAGAGGGACGACGTTCGTCTTCGGCCCGGACGGCGAGACGCGGTGGACGTACGCGTTCGAAGAACAGGTGTGGGCGCAACCGACGGTGGCAGACGTCGACGCCGACGGCGAGGCGGAACTCCTCGTCGCGGGGCGGAGCGGAAGCGCGGTGCTATTCGCCGGCGACGGCGGGGTGGAGTGGCAGACGGACGTCGTCGGCGACGACGCCATCACGTGGGGGACGACCGGACAGGCCGACGACGACGACGCCCTCGAAGCCGTGTTCAGCACGGTGGACGGCGTCGTCGTCGCCGTCGACGGCGCGTCCGGCGAGGTGGAGTGGCGCGAGAGGTACGACGAGTACGCCGCCGTCCACGCGATGGGTGACGGCGACGCCGACGGCGACGCGGAGGTGTACGTCACGACGCGCGACGGAACGCTCCGCGCCCTCGACGCGGCGACTGGGAGCGAGGAGTGGTCGACGGAAGTCGTCACCGACAGGGTGCAGATGATGCCGCCGCCGAGTCTCGGCGAGATGGACGGCGACGACGGACGCGAACTCGTCGTCCCCGGAAACGACGGGAGCGTGACGCTGGTGGACGCGGCGGACGGCGGCGTAATCGACACGTACGCGCGCGACGCGCCGATATTCACCCACGCGACGCTGGGCGACACCGACGGCGACGGCCGGGACGAGGCGTACGTCGTCTACGGCGACGGCTACGTCGTCAGACTCGACTACCGAGAGTGACCCTATCGAGCGGAACCGCCATCGACCGTCACTCGTTCGCGCCGGCGAATCGGGCGAACGGAT
The DNA here is from genome assembly GCF_900115785.1 of Halogeometricum limi. Classification (GTDB taxonomy): domain Archaea; phylum Halobacteriota; class Halobacteria; order Halobacteriales; family Haloferacaceae; genus Halogeometricum; species Halogeometricum limi. The sequence goes on along the minus strand of NZ_FOYS01000001.1, from coordinate 620,156 downwards.
AGACGAGAGCGAGCGTCACGGCGAGGAAGAACGCGGTTCCGAGCGCCGAGAGAGGGCTCTCGGTCAGGACGCCGACGCCGACGACTAACGTGATGAAACCCGTCGCCGCGACTGCCCAGTCGAGCGACGACCGAATCGGTCGGTCCATGCGGTTCGTCCGCGGGTCGCACGCAAGAACGTTTCTCCGCGAGCGAGGGCGTTCGCGACGCACACCAGAACGCGTATTCGGGCCGAACACCTCCCGTGACCATGGAGCGACGACGATTTCTCGCCGCCGCGGGGGCAGTCGGTGTCGGGGGACTCGCTGGCTGTCTCGGCGACGCGGGACTGTTCGAGACGGAGACGACGACGGGGCGGGAACCGCCGTTGGTCGCCGACCGACCGGACGCCGTCTACGTCCCGACGCACGTCGAGGGGATGGAGATGGCCGGGACGGCCGACGTCGGGGGGCTGAAGGCGGCGGTGACGTACTCGTACCCGCACCGATTCTGGGTCGTCGAGAAGGACGGCGGGGAGTTCGTGACGAAGCGAGTCAGTCCGACCGGAGACGACGGCGTCCACCTCATGACGACGGTGTGGGACCCCGAGACGGGACACGTCGTCCCGAACACCGGGCTGTCGGTCGAAATCGCGCGCGACGGCGAACTCGTGAGCCAAGAAGTCGTCTACCCCATGCTCTCACAGCGAATGGGGTTTCACTACGGCGCGAACTTTCCGCTCTCGGGTGACGGGACGTACGACGTGACCGTCAGCGTCGGCGGCGTCCAGGCGAACCGGTTCGGGTCGTTCGAGGGGCGGTTCACTTCGGCGGCGTCCGGGACGGTCGCCTTCGAGTTTTCCGAACGGGCGCTGGGTGACGTTGGGTACCGACTCCTCGAAGAGCGACAGGGCGAACGCGCCGCGGTGCGGCCGATGGAGATGCAGATGGAGATGGGGTCGGTGCCGGTCGGACGCGCACCCGAGACTCTCCCGGGAACACCGCTCGGACGCGGAACCAGCGGCGACGCCGTGTTCCTCGGGAGCGTCGTCGACGACGAACGGTTCGGGTCGGACCCCTATCTCGTCGTCTCGCCGCGAACGCCGTACAACCGTTTCGTCGTCCCCGGGATGTCGCTCACGGCGGCCGTCGACGACCGCTCGGCGACACCGCTGGCGGCGGGGTTAGATTCGGAACTCGGATTCCACTACGGCGCGCCGGTGGGTGACCTCTCGGCCGAGTCGTCCGTCGAAGTGCGCGTCGAGACGCCGCCCCAAGTCGCCCGCCACGAAGGGTACGAGACGGCGTTTCTCGAGATGCCGCCGGTGGAACTGGCGTAATACGAGAGGCGGCGAAGCGGTCGTGAGATACTCTCTCGAAATGGTCCGTTAATTTGTTTTTCCGGTGCATTAGACTCCACCCTAGAGAATAATTCATTCTGTAAATTCTGACTGTCAGAATTATCCAACATTATATCAGCCGAGATTATGCTGAAATATATGTCTGCGGAGGGAGTCCACAGCATACAGAATGTCCCGGCTGGCAACACTCGTGGTCGCACTCCTCCTCGTCACGGCGGGGTGTACGTCTGCGGGTCCACAATCCTCCAACAGCAGTGACGTAACGACAGCAGAATCGATGGGCGTGACGGTGACCGAACAGGCGCAGAACGAGTCCGGTGCGGCGACGGCGGAGCAGTCGACCGTCGCGGGCGACGAGGACGTCGAGACGGCCCCGTCGCAGACCGACGGCGAGAGTTCGACCGCGACTGCGGACAGCGAACCCGCGGACGCGGCCACGAGCGATGGCGCGGACGCGGCGTCGAACTCGAAGTCGAGTTCGCAGTCCAGTCAGTCGTCCTCTGCTTCGTCCTCGTCTTCGTCGAACGGTGGCGGCGGCGCAGACGCGTCCGACTCCGAATCGGACGCCGACGCGGCAGCGACCGACGGCGACTCGTCGACGGACACCGAGTCGGCCGCGGACACGACGTCGGACGATTCCACGGACGAGACGACTGACGCCACTACGACCGACACCACTACGACCGACACGACCACCACCGACGCCACTACGACCGATACGACCACCACCGACACCACTACGACCGACACCACTACGACCGACACCACTACGACCGACACGACCACCACCGACACCACTACGACCGATACGACCACCACCGACACCACTACGACTGACGAGACGAACGGTGCGGCTCAGAACGAGGCGGGCAGCAGTACGAACGACGAAGAGACGGCGACGGACACCACCCCGACGGCGTCCGTGTCCGGGCCGAGCGCGGACCAGTCCGAGTGGACCGTCGACGTCGTCGAAGTCGTCGAAGCGGACCTGCTCAGAGTCGAGTTCTCCGACGGGAGTATCGAGACGGTCAGTCTCGTCGGCGTCGACGCCCCCGACGGAACCTACGACGACGGTGACTTCGAGGGGATGCCGACCGAAGACGGCGGCGAAGCCTGGTTGGACGAGTGGGTGAGCAACGCGACGGAGTTCACCCGCCAGAACGTCGGTGGCGACGAAATCACGATTCGCGTCGACTCCGAGGCCGACCGCCGCGACTCGCAGGGCCGACTCCTCGTGTATGCGGAGTCCGGTGACGACACGCTGAACGCCCAACTGGTCCAGCAGGGACACGCGCAGATCTCGGACGACTCGTTCGCGAAGCGGTCGAGCTACGAACGGGCCGAGAAGAACGCCCAGCAGGGGTACACCGGTCTTTGGCAGTTCTACGAACCGAACCCGCTCGGTGACGACACCGAGACGAGCACCGAGACGAGCACCGAGACGGACACCGAGACTCGCGAAGAGTGGACCGTCGAAGTCGTAGACGTCGTCGCCGGCGACACCCTGAAAGTAGAGTTCGCCGACGGACACACCGAAATCGTCAACGTCCTCGGGGCGGACACGCCCGACGGCGACTACAGCAGTGGCGACTTCCTCGGCATGGCCTCCGAAGACGGTGGCGAGAGTTGGCTGAACGAGTGGGAGAACAAGGCACAGTCGTTCACGGAACGGCAGGTCGGTGGCGAGGAAGTCACCATCCGCGTCGACTCGAAAGCCGACCGACGTGACTCGGAAGGGAATCTCCTCGTCTACGTCGAGTCCGGAACCGACACCCTGAACGAACGGTTGATTCAGGAGGGCTACGCGCAGGTGTCCGACCGGTCGTTCTCTACAAAAGAAGCCTACAAAGACGCCGAGAAGAACGCGTACCAGGGTTACTCCGGACTCTGGGAGTTCTTCTGGGAGGACCCACTCGGAAGCGACACCGAGACGGAGGAACCGACGCAGACCGAACGGTCGACCACGACTCAGACCGAGGAACAGACGGCGACTCAGACGGAATATCCGACTGCAACCCGGACCGAGCAGTCGACCGCGACGAGTACGCCCTCAGCACAGCGAGAGACGCAGACTGAAGAGCAGACGGCGACCCAGACTGAACAGTCGACCGCGACGCAAACTGAGGAACCGACCGCGACCCAGACCGACGAACCGACTGCGACTCGAACCGACGAACCGACTGCGACTCGAACCGACGAACCGACCGCGACTCGAACCGACGAACCGACTGCGACTCAAACTGAGGAACCGACCGCGACGCAAACCGAGGAACCGACCGCGACTCAAACTGAGGAACCGACCGCGACCCAAACTGAGGAACCGACCGCGACCCAGACCGACGAGCCGACTGCGACCCAAACCGAGCAGTCGTCGCAAGCGAATGCAGCGAGCGCGGAGGCGGGCGGCGAATCTGACGAAGAGGTCGAAGACGACGAACAAGAGTCCGAAGATGACGACGAGGAGTCCGAGGACACCGAGAACGAAGAGACCGAAGACGAAGACGACGAAAACGACGACGACTAAACGAGCGGTCGACGCTACTTCTCCGACCCGGCGATGTTTTACCTGAATTGAGGCGCTAAGGCCCCTTCCTCAACGAGCGACCGAAGGAGCGAGTAGGGAGGGGATATAGTACCGCACGAGTATCAAACACGTCCGACGCTCGGCCCACAGGCCCACGCAATCGCAACCCATGTTTGTGTAGTTTGTGTATATTATGGCGTGACCACGCGCAAGAACATCTCTATCCGCGACGACCAAGAGGAGTGGATTCAGGAAAACCACCTGAGTCTGTCCTCGTTCGTCCAAGAGAAACTTGACGAACTCATCGAAGAACGCTCGTAGATGAACTACAACTACAGGTATCGACTTCGACCGTCCGACGCTCTCGAAGAGCAGTTAGCGTGGACTGTCGATACCTGTAGACAGGTCTACAACCACTTCCTCCACCGACTCAACCGCGCCGACGACACATCGGCATACAGCGAGCAGAAACGCCTGCCGAGTCTCAAGAAGTGGTGGAACGACCTGAAACACGTTCACTCGAAGGTTCTTCAGAAAGTCGTTCAGCGGTTGTACGACAACCTCTCGACGCTTCGCGGTCGCAAAGAAAACGGCTACCGCGTCGGCACCCTCAAGTGGAAAGCACCGGGCGAGTACCGCAGTTTCATCTACAGTCAATCCGGCTTCAAGCTCAAAAACACGAGCGGTCGGACCCGACTGTGGCTCTCGAAACTCGGAGAAATACCCATCACCTTCCACCGCGACCTCCCCGACGACGCCGAAATCAAGACCGTCACGGTCAAACGCGAACCCACCGGAAAGTGGTACGCTATCCTCGGCGTCGAAACCCCGGACGACCCGCCGGAGAAACCCGAGAATCCCGAGAAGTGCGTCGGTATCGACGTAGGTATCCTGAAGTACGCCCACGACACCGACGGCACCGCCGTCGAATCGTCCGACCTGTCCGACGAGCGCGAACGCTTGGAACGCGCACAGCGCAACCTCTCGCGGAAACAACACGGCTCTGCGAATTGGGAGAAACAGCGCCGCGTCGTGGCCGAGCGCCACGCCGAGTTGAAGAACAAGTGGCGAGACTTCCTACACAAGCTCTCGAACTACTACGCTCGGGAGTACGGCCTCGTAGCGGTCGAAGACCTCGATTCGAAGGGCTTGGTCGAACTTCCGAGCAACTCTCGGAACCGGGCGGGCGCGGCGTGGGGGACGTTCCTGCGGATGCTCGAATACAAGTGCAAACGCGAAGGAACGCACTTCGTCACCGTGAATCCGCGTGGAACGACCAAAGAGTGCGCGTCGTGCGGCGTTTCGACGGACAAACCGCTGTGGGTCCGTGAGCACTCCTGTCCAGCGTGTGGGTTCGAGGCGGATAGAGACGCGAACGCGGCGTGGAACATTCTTTCTCGCGGTATCAGGAAGCGGTTAGGAGCGGGACGCTCCGAATCAACGCCTGTGGAGACTGCGCTCCCTGTGGACACCTCCGTGTCTGCAAAGCGCGTCGTTGAAACAGGAAGCCCCACCCTCAAGCGCGAGCCGTCAAGCGAGCGGTAGGGTGGGGTAGTTCACAACTCGTGGCCGCAGGCGCAGTTCCCGATACAGTACGTCGTCTCCGTCGGCGTCGCAGAGAGGCCGAGCCTCGCCATCGCGGTCAGCAGTCCCGCCGTCGAGTCCGGGTTCGGTCGCACCTGCGTCGCCGTCGCGCCGTAGGGGTTCGCACCGACCGAGAGTCGCTCGATTATCGCTCCTCGGCCGTGGTCGACGACGGCCACTTCGTCGGCCGTCTGGACGGGAACGTAGAGTTTCGTGTGCGAGGGGTTCCACGTTCCGACGAACGCCGACCCGCCGAGGTCCAGTCGGCCCGACACCTCTCCGGCCGCCAGGTCGACCACCGTGACGTCGTTCGAACCGGGGGTGAAGACGTACCCCGTCTCCGAGTCGGGGCCGATTTCGCTTGTCAGCGGTCGCTCGCCGAGGCCGTCGGCGGCGGTCAGTCGGACTCGCTCGCTGGGATTCGCGGGGTCGCTCAGGTCCCAGAGACTCTCGGTTCCCGTCTCGCCCTCGTTGTGTTCGACGAGGAGCGTCTCGCCGTCGGGTGAAACCGTTCCCATCCACGGCCGGGCCGGACCGTCGCCGACGGGTTCGACGTCGACCTGCGTGACTATCTCGAAGGGGTCGATTCCGAGGACGGTGAGCGTGTCGCCGAAGAGGTCCGGGACGTACGCGTACTCGCCGTCGGGGTGAATCGTCACGTCGCAGGGGCCGGGACCGGCCTGGTCGCCCGTCGACCCCTCCGAACTGCGGTCCAACTCGCCGGTCACCTCGCCGAACGTCTCCGAGTCGGCGTCGGCGTCGATGCGGAACTGCGTGTGCGCGGGTTCGCGGGCGCTGACGACGACGTGCGCTCCGTCGGGCGTCTGTTCGAGCCAGTTCGCGCCCGACCCCGTCTCGACGTTCGCCGTCCGCGAGAGCGACCCCACCGAGAGGCCGCGAACTCCGCGGCCGACGTTGAGCCACAGCGAGTCGTCGGCGTTGTCGGTCAGTCGCGGCGTGTACTGGTTCGAGGGGAACGACGACGAGAGACCGACGGCTCTGGTCTCGACCACCTCGTCCGCCTCGGGGTCGACGAGGGTGACCGTCCCGTCGCCGGTGTTGAACACGAAGACGGTCGGTTCGGACCCGCCGGAGTCCCCACCGCCGCCGACGCATCCGGCCGCCGCGACGGCACCGGCGGTGGCGCTTCCGGCCAGCATCCGCCGGCGAGAGACGCCGTCGTCGTCCGAGTCGGCCGAATCAGCCGAGTCACGGTTCGGATAGAGCACCGCGTCGTTCGGTCTCGTCACGTCTCGACGTTCGGCCGAGGGTACTAACTGGTGTCGCCTCCGGCGGGAACTCACCACTCCGCGATTCGGCCGTCTTCGTGGTGCCAGACGGGGCTGTACCAGTTGACGTCCGCCTGCGTCCGTTCGCGGACGTAGTCTTCGTCCACGTCGATGCCGAGTCCAGGGTTCGTCGGACGGGCGACGTAGCCGAATCGCCGTCGACCCTCTACCAACCGGTGTGAGGAGTTCCGAAGAGGGAGTAGCTATATCTCGCGCGGACGCATTCACTTTAGATAAGAAACATGTATCCGGGGAGAGATATCATCCGGGTGCTCCACGTGGACGACGAACCCGACTTCGCGGAGATGACGGCGGCTTTCCTCGAAGGCGAGGACGACCGGTTCGAAGTCGAGACGGCCGTCAGCACCAGCGAAGGCCAGAAGCGACTCGGAAGCGAGGCGTTCGACTGTATCGTCTGCGACTACGACATGCCCGGGCAGAACGGAATCGAGTTCCTCGAAGCCGTCCGCGCGGACTATCCGGACCTCCCGTTCGTCCTGTTCACCGGCAAGGGCTCCGAGGAAGTCGCGAGCGACGCCATCTCGGCGGGAGTCACCGACTACCTGCAGAAGGAACGCGGGACGAGTCAGTACACGCTTCTCGCGAACCGCGTCGTCAACGCCGTCGAACAGCACCGGAGTCGAACCGCGCTCGTAGAGAGCCAAAAACGGCTCTCGCTGTTCATCGAACAGTCGCCGCTCGGCGTCATCGAGTACGACAAAGACTTCGTAATCGTCCGTCTGAATCCCGCAGGCGAAGAAATTCTCGGTTACACCGAGGACGAGTTACGGGGCGAGACGTGGGAGCGACTCGTGACGGAGAACAGTTACGAGAACGTCGACTCGGTGACGGACGCCCTGTCGGAGGACCGAGGTGGGTTCCACAGCATCGACGAGAACCGGCGCAAAGACGGGACGATAATCACCGTCGAGTGGCACAACCGCGTCGTGACCGACGAGACGGGCGCCGTCGTCGCCATCTTCTCGCAGTTTCAAGATATCACCGACCGTAAGCGGCGCGAGCGAGAGTTAGAAGCGACGCGGCGGCGACTCGAAGCCATCCTCGAGAACACGACGACGCCGATGTTCATGAAGGACGCCGACGGACGGTACGTCTTCGTCAATCAGGGCCACCGCGAACTGTTCGGCCACGACGACGACGACGTCGTGGGCCGAACCGACCACGAACTGTTTCCCCGAGCGATGGCCGACGAAGTGACCGAGAACGACCGCATCGTCCTCGAAGAGAAGCGACCCATCGAGATAGAGGAGTCCATCGACGTCGGCGGGGAACAGCGGACGTTCCTCTCGACGAAAGTCCCCATCTACGACACGGGAGAGCGCGCCGACCCGGACGAACCGGTCGCCATCTTCGGCGTCGCCGTCGACATCACCGAACGCGAACGGTACGAACGGGAACTCGAACAGAAGAACAAGCAGTTAGACGAGTTCGCGAGCGTCGTCAGCCACGACCTCAGAAACCCGCTGAACGTCGTCGAAGGGCGACTCCACCTCGCGATGGACGAGTGCGACAGCGACCACCTCGTCGCCGCGACGGGCGCGCTCGAACGGTGCCAGGCGCTGATAGACGACCTGTTGACGCTCGCGCGCGACGGCGAACAGGTCCGCGACTCGGAAGCCGTCGACCTCGCGGCGGCGGTCGGCGACTGCCAGCAGTCCGTCGCCATGGGCGAGACGGCGCTCGTCGTCGAAGCGACGCGGTCGGTGCGTGCAGACCGGAGCCGGCTCCGACAGCTCTTGGAGAATCTCCTCAAAAACGCCGTCGACCACGGCGGGTCGACCGTGACCGTCGGTGACCTGCCGGGCGGGTTCTACGTCGCCGACGACGGACCGGGGATTCCGCCGACAGACCGCGACCGAGTGTTCGACCCCGGATACTCGACGGACACCAGTGGCACGGGGTTCGGTCTCGCCATCGTCAGCCGCATCGTCGACGCGCACGGCTGGGAGATAGCCGTCTCCGAGAGCGAGTCGGGCGGCGCGCGCTTCGAGATTACGGGCGTCGAGAGCGACTGAAGGACGCCGGCGACAGAGTCGGCGAGCGTCGGCTACCGCATCCGGACCGGGCCGAGTCGAGTCACGGCCGCCGCGCCGAGATACACCCCTATCGCGACGAGGACTATCGTGCCGCCGGCGGCGATGCCGTAGGCGTAAGAGAGCGTGGTCCCGGTGAGAACGGCGACCTGTCCGGCGACGATAGCGAGTACGATCGACCGTTTGAAGCTGCGCGCGAACTGGGTCGCCGCCGCGACGGGGACGACGAGCATCGCCGCGACGAGGATGACGCCCATCATCTGCATCGCGCCGACGACGACCATCGCGGTCAGCACGACGAGCAGGCGGTTCAGGAGGCGAACGTCTATACCGGCGATTCGCGCGGCCGACTCGTCGAACGTCACGTACACCAACTGCCGGTAGCTCACGGCTATCGCGGCGACGACGAGCACGCTGAGTCCGACGAGAATCTCCACCTCACCTCGCGTCAGCGTAGAGAGGCTCCCGAAGAGGTACTGGTTGATACTGACGGCGATGCCGCCGCTCGTGAGGCTTATCAGGACGGTGCCGACCGCAAATCCGCCGGCGAGGACGACGGCCATCGAGACGTCGTTGTAGACGTCGGTGTACTCGGACAACACCTGGATGAGAAGCGCCGACAGCACCGCGACGACGAGCGCGGTGAGGTACGGCGAGACGTTCGTCTCGAAGAGGTTACTCAGGAAGATACCGACGGCGACGCCCGCGAAGGCGGTGTGCGCGAGCGTGTCTCCGATCATCGCGAGTTGGCGGTGTACGAGAAACGACCCCACGAGCGGGGCGACGATGCCGATGCACACGCCCGCGACGAGCGCCCGCTGCATGAACGGATAGCCGAGCATTTCGACCAGGAACCCGCCGAGTTGAGTGAGCGGAAGCACGGTCAGTGGTGGTGATGGTCGAGGAGTTGCTGATTCGCGCCGTACGCCTCCCGAAGCGCGTCGCTCTCGGAGAAGTCGATAGAGTCCCCGTGGAAGAACAGACGCCGGTTGATACAGGCCACGCGAGTGGCGAACGCGGTCACGACGCCGATGTCGTGTTCGACGAGCAGGACCGTCAGCCCCTCCCGGTTCAGTCTCCGGAGCAGGTCGTAGAACGCTTCCCGCGATTCGGCGTCGACGCCGACGGTGGGTTCGTCCAGCGCGAGTAGCTCTGCGTCCGCCGCGAGCGCTCGTGCGATGACGACCCGCTGTTTCTGCCCGCCGGAGAGCGTCGAGAAACGCCGGTCGGCGAGGTCCGCGACGCCGACGATGTCCAGCGCCTCGGTGATACGCTCGGTGTCGCGCTCTCTGAACCGCCGCAGTCCGACGTGCGGGTAGCGCCCCATCGTGACGACTTCGCGGACGGTGACCGGCATCCCGCCCGCCTTCCTCGTCGCCGCCTGCGAGACGTAGCCGACGCGCGTGCCGTCGGCGAACTCGTGCGCCGGGCGACCGAAGAGGGTGACCGAACCGCTGTCCGGACGCAACAGACCCAACATGAGTTTCAACAACGTCGTCTTCCCGGAACCGTTCGGGCCGACGAGACCCAAGAAATCCCCCGGTTCGACCGTCATGGAGACGTTCTCCACCGCCGGTCGGTCGCCGTAGGAGTACGTGACGTCGGCGAGTTCGAGGACGCTCATTCTGCTCCGAGCGCCGTCGCCAACGACGCTAAGTTCACGTTCTCCATCACGTCTACGAACCCCCAATCCTCCTCGCTCCACTCGTCGGTGAGGCTCGGAACCGGTGTCAGCGGAAGCGCCTCCGTCGCGTCGGTCTCTCGGACGAGTTGCTCTGCGGCGCGGTTCGACTCGAACACCGGCGCGAGGATGTACTCGATGTCGTGTTCGTCGACGACCGACTGCGCGCGCTCGATGTCTTTCGGCGTCGGTTCGGCGTCGGGTGCGAGGCCGGTCAACGCCTCGATGTCGAAGTCGTAGCGACGGCCGAGATATCTGAACGAATTGTGCCCCGCGACGAGAACCGTGTCTCTCGTCCGTCCCGAAAGGCGTTCCGCGTACGTGTCGTCGAGCGAAGTGAGTCGTTCGGCGAAGGCCGACGCGTTCTCCGCGTACGCCCGTTCGTTCTCGGGGTCGGCCTCCGCGAGACCGGAGGCGATGGTCTCGACCGATTGTTTCGCTCGGGACAGGTCCAGCCAGAAATGCGGGTCCTTCGACTCGTGTCCGTGGGACTCCTCGTGGTCGTCGTCCGCCGTCTGCTCGTGACTGTCTTCGGTAGCATGGTCGTCATCGTCGTCCCCACCGTGGTCGTTCTCGTGACTCTCGGTGGCGCTCAGTAAGTCGATGTCGTGCCACGCTTCGACCACGGTCACGTCGGCGCCGTCTGCCCGAACGTTCTGGACGATTTTGTCGGCCCACGGCTGGAACCCGTCGCCGACGTAGACGAAGGCCTCCGAGTCGAACACGTCCCGTTGAACGTCCGGGCCGGGTTCCCACCCGTGTCCGTGCTGTCCGAAGGGCACGAGGCTCTGAACGTCCGTGTCCGGTGCAACGTGACTGGCGAAGTCGTACATCACGAAGAACGATGCCTGTACGGCCCCGTCGTCGTTCCCCGAGGCGGTGGAGCCAGTCGGCGTTCCGAGACACCCGGCGACCGAACCCGCTACGGCCGCCGCGGTACCGAAGAGCACGTCGCGTCGCGTCTGTCCCATGTGTTATTATCTATTTACCCTAAGTTAATAGATTTTGCTAAACTGGGATTCGGATTAGTAATACCGAGACCGGTCCGTCATCGGGCGACGCCGTCGACTCTCGTATCTCGCGTCGCTCGATGGCAGTTGTCGGACCGCTCGTCGGTCGAGAGCGGTTTCACTGTTCACTGACGTTCACAGGAAATCCATGGACCCTGACGGATTCGAACCCCGGTCACTCCGTTCGCTCGGCTCACTTCGCTCCCCGGTTCGACCCGCCAGCACAGACGCGAAACACCGCTCGCTGTCGCTCGCGGGTTTCTTCATGGACCCTGACGGATTCGAACCACTACCAGACGTGCTCGCTTCGCTGTGCGCGTCTGGTACGATTCTCCCGTCAGGTCGAGAGCGATTTCACTGCTCACTGACGTTGGCAGGAAATCTATGGGCCCTGACGGATTCGAACCCCGGTCACTCCGTTCGCTCGGCTCACTTCGCTCCCCGGTTCGAACCGCCAGCGCGGACGCGAAACACCGCTCGCTGTCGCTCGCGGGTTTCTTTATGGGCCCTGACGGATTCGAACCATCGACCACTCGGTTATGAGCCGAGCGCTCTAACCAGACTGAGCTAAGGGCCCTCAGTCGTTCACCAGTTTCCGGGGCCACCTCTTTAGCGTTACCGTTGTCGACGACGGAACCGGCAGACAGAGCCACGACTGGAGGCGCGGTCTGTGAGAGAAGTGACGCCGTCGCCAGGACTCGAACCTGGGACCACCTCGTTAACAGCGAGGTGCTCTACCAACTGAGCTACGACGGCTCGGGGCGTGCGTCTGCACTCTATCGTACACCGAGGAACTTTGATAGGGCTTTCGTTTTCACCCGACGGATGCGGGGTGTCAGCGTGGAACCGGTGCCGTCCGCATCGACACGCTTTCGCCGCGTCGCAGACAACCTCGGGTCGACAATGGCCGAGTCGGACTCAGGGGACCTCTCTCGCGTCGTCGCCACCGTTCGCGAGCGAATCGACCCGGACGCCGCCGAACGCGCCGCACTGCGCGACGCCGTCGACGAACTCACCGCCCGCGTCGAGGCGGAACTCGCGGACCGTTCGCTGGAGGCCGATGTCCTCCAAGTCGGGTCGACGGCCCGCGGAACGTGGCTCTCCGGTGACCGCGACATCGACCTGTTCGTCCGGTTCCCGGAGTCGGTCGACCGCGACTCCTTGGAACGCTACGGCCTCGCCGTCGGCAACGCCGTCCTCCCCGACGGCCACGAGGAGTACGCCGAACACCCCTACGTCACCGGCCGATTCGACGGCTTCGACGTCGACCTCGTCCCCTGTTTCGACGTCGAAGACGGCGCCTCGCTTCGCTCCGCGGTGGACCGAACGCCCCACCACAACGACTACCTGCGGGCGCGGTTGGACGACGAGTTCGCCGCCGACGTGCGCGTCTTCAAGCGCTTTCTGAAAGGTATCGGCGCGTACGGCAGCGACCTCCGGACGAGAGGGTTCTCGGGCTACCTCACGGAACTGCTCGTCCTCGAACACGGCGGGTTCGAGGAACTGCTCCGGGCGGCCGCCGACTGGCACCCGCCGGTCGAACTCGACCCAGAGGACCACGGCACCCGGTCGTTCGACGACCCTCTGGTCGTCGTCGACCCGACGGACCCCACGCGCAACGTCGCCGCCGTCTGCTCGGCGGAGAACGTCGCCCGCCTCCAACACTACGCCCGCGAACTGCTCTCGGACCCACGCGAAGCGGTGTTCTTCGGGAGCGACCCCGACTCGCTCTCCGAAGAGGGCGTTCGCGGGCACGTCCGCCGACGCGGCACGCACCCCATCGCCGTCGTCTTCGACACGCCCGACGTCGTCGACGACCAACTCTACCCCCAACTGTACAAGTCCATCGCGGGCGTCGAGTCGGAACTGGCACGACGAGGGTTCGCCCCGATTCGTTCGGCCACGTTCGCCGCGGACCGAGCAGTCCTCCTCGTCGAACTGTCTCACCGAACGCTCCCGAACGTCGAACGCCACGACGGCCCGCCCGTTCACGTCCGACCGCACGCCGAAGGGTTCTACGACGCCTACGCGGCGGGCGACGACTACGGCCCCTTCCTCGACGGCGGCCGGTACGCCGTCGAACGCGAACGCGAGTTCACCGACGCCGCCGCCCTCTTAGAGAGCGAGACGCTGTTTCAGGTCGGACTCGGGACGAACGTCGAACGGAAACTCCGCGAAGACTACTCGCTTCTCGTCGGCGACGACGTCGCAGAACTGGCCGACGAGTTCGGCGTCGAACTCGCGCGGTACTTCGACCCGCGGCCGTAGCGGGCGACACCGCGGAGAGTTCCGGCGCGAGACGGCACCGAGCGCTGTCGAACGCCGTTCTCGCGTCGAAGAGGGAGACGCCCCCTCCAGTCGGCCATTTCTCGATTCGTGAGAGTCGTCTCGCACTGATATGTGAGACACACGACAACCACAGATTGATGACAACTAAAGTCGGTGCCCCCGGAGACGGAATTTCCCGAAGAGAGTTCCTCGCAGCGACCGGAACCGCCGGTGTGCTCGGGACGGCCGGTTGTCTGACGAGTTCGACACCCACAGTGACGCGAGTGGAGACGACCGGGAACAGGTCGCTCACGAGTGACCTCCCGGCAACCGGTCGACCGGAAGTGGTCGAGTTGGGTGAACGAGACAACCACGTGACGCTTCGTGCGGTGAACGCGGTTCACCACGTCCACCCGGGCGAGACGATGAACGGTCCCATCACGCTCCCAGTCGTGTGGGCGTGGCAGGCGGACGACGGGACGCCGTCCGTCCCGGGACCGATTCTCCGCGTTCGCGAGGGAGAGACGTTCACCGTCACCCTCGACAACTCCGCGATGGACATGCCGCACACGCTCCACGTTCACGGCCTTCGAAAGACGTGGGAGAACGACGGCGTACCGACGACGACGGGCGTCACCGTCGAACCCGGCCAAAAGCACACCTACGAGTTCACGGCGAACGTGGCCGGGACACATCTGTACCACTGTCACTACCAGACCCCTCGCCACATGGACATGGGGATGTACGGAATCCTCCGGGTCGAACCGGAGGGGTACGAGCGTGCCGACAAGGAGTACTACATGACGGTCAAAGAGTGGGACACCCGCTTGTCGCGGCAGTACGGCGGCGAAGACGTGGCCTACGATATCACCGCCAGGCAGATGGACACGTTCACCGTCAACGGGAAGTCCGCACCCGCGACGTTCCACCCCGAGACGGGGTCGCCCGTCATCGTCGACCCAGGAGACACCGTTCGCATCCACTGGGTGAACGCCGGGTTCCACTCGCACCCGATGCACCTGCACAACCACCGCTTCAAGATAGTCGAAAAAGACGGGTCGCCCATCCCCGAGGCGATGCAACTGCTCCAAGACGTGGTGAACGTCGCCCCCGCAGAACGGTACACCGTTGAGTTCGAGGCGGACGCCGATCCGGGTATCTACCTCATGCACTGTCACAAGGTCGACCACGTCCGTAACGGGTCGTCGTACCCGGGCGGCATGCTCTCGGCGGTCGTTTACACGCCGGCGATGGACACCGACCTGTTCGCGCAGGTGATGGCCTACGCGGGGTACGAGGCGTAGTCATGGCAACCTGCACACGTCGCGAGATGCTCGTGGGTACCGGCGCAGTGGTCGGGTCCGCGCTCCTCGCTCGTCCGGTCCGAGCAGCGGAGACGGTAGACCTCACGGAGTGGTTCGCGAAGACGGACAGCGTGGACGGCGTCACCGACGCGACCGGGCAGGCGAGCGTCGTCGTTCGCGTCGGCACCGAGGGTAACGGCGGTGACTTCGCGTTCTCGCCCCCCGTCGTCCGCGTCTCCCCGGGAGCGACAGTGACCTGGGAGTGGACCGGCGCTGGCGGAAGCCACAACGTCGTCGCCGAGGGCGGCGCGTTCGAGTCTCCGTACCACACCGACGCGGGAGCCACGTTCGCCTACACGGCGTCCTCGCCGAGCGTCGTCCCGTACGCCTGCACGCCCCACAGTCCGATGGGGATGCGCGGCGCACTGGTCGTCGGCGACGTCGCCGTGACGCTCCCCGGTGGAGGCGGCGGCGGAGAAGCGACGGCGGCCGACGGAGAGAACGAGAAGACACCGACCTTCGACGGCTGGTTCGACGACACCGACAACTACGACGGCGTCGTCGACCACAGGGGAGCGTCCGAGGTCACCGTACAGGTCGGAGCGATGGGGAACGGCGGAGCGTTCGCCTTCGAACCGGCAGCGATTCACGTCGACCCCGGTACCGTCGTTCGATGGGAGTGGGTCGGCACGGCGGGCGCGTACGACGTCGTCGACGAGACGCTGTCGTACGCCAGTGAACGGCACCACGGAACCGGCCACGACTTCGCGCTATCGTTCGACGGTGACGGCGTCTCGACGTACGAGTGTACGACGTACAGCGACCGTGGGATGCGCGGGGCCGTGGTCGTCGGTGAGGGACCTGTCGACACGCTGACGCCGATGGGAACGGGAGTGGTAGCGGGCGCGGTGGGACTCGCGACGGCGGGTGCGGCGTTCGGCGTCAGACTCCACCTTCGGACGATGTCCGCGTACGAGGCGGAGAGCGACGGAGACGAAAGCGAAGCAGACCAACAATAACGACGGAGACGAGGACGTCGAGAGGACCGAACGCCGGGTGCGACCTACGCTCGGGGCGGTCAGTCGTCCAGCGCGTGGACCGACCGGAGTTCCTCGACGAGCGAGTTCGTCTTCTCGTCGGGGTCCTCTTCGACGTCCATCGGCGACCGGCCGTCGAACGTCTCGTGGACGATAGCGACGCCCTCAGAGAGCGTGTCGAGGCCGTAGCCGCCTTCGAGGACGAACGCGAGGCCGGAGTCGACGTCGTCGGCGATGCCCCGGACGGCGTCGGTCATCTGCGCGTAGCCCTCGGTGGAGACGCGCATCCGCGAGATGGGGTCGTGTCGGTGCGCGTCGAACCCCGCGCTGACGATGAAGAGGTCGGGGTCGAACCGTTCGAGCGCCGGCCGGAGAACCGACTCGACGACGTGGTCGTAGTCGGCGTCGCCCGCACCGGCGGCGAGTGGGGCGTTCAGCGTCGTCCCCTCGCCGTCGCCCGAGCCGGTTTCTTCGACCGCTCCCGTCCCCGGGTAGAGGCCGTCTTCGTGGATTGAAGCGTAGAACACGTCCGCGCGGTCGTAAAAGATGTCCTGCGTGCCGTTGCCGTGGTGAACGTCCCAGTCGAAGATGGCGACGCGTTCGGCGTCCGTCTCGTCTAACACCGTCTGCGCGGCGACGGCCGCGTTGTTGACGAAGCAAAAGCCCATCGCGTCGTCTTCGACGGCGTGGTGCCCCGGCGGGCGGCCGATGGCGAACGGGGTGTCCCGGCCGTTCGCGCCGTCGACGGCCTCGCGTGCGGCCCACTGCGAGAGGCCGGCGGAGGCGAGGGCGGCGTCCCACGTCTCCTCGGACGCGACGGTGTCGGGGTCCCAGTTGCCGCCGCCGCCCTCGCAGAACGAGCGAATCTCGGAGACGTAGCCGTCGTCGTGGACCGAAGCGACGTCGCCGTCGTCGGCCGGGTCGGCGTCCACGTAGTCGACGCCGTGGCGTTTCGCGAGGGCGCGTCGGATGGCGCGGAGACGGTCCGCCGTCTCGGGGTGCCGCTTGCCGGTGTCGTGTGCGAGACAGGTCTCGCTGTAGCCGAACTGCATCTACTCGAAGAGGGCGAAGTACGTCTCGATGTCTTCCGCCTGGACGGTGCGTCTGTCGGCGTGTCGAGCGAGTTTCGCCGCCGCGCCGGCGACGTTGTCGGCGTAGTCTTCGAGGATGTCCGCGAGTGCGATGCGGGCGTCCATCGAGACTCGG
Source organism: Halogeometricum limi (assembly GCF_900115785.1). Taxonomy (GTDB): domain Archaea; phylum Halobacteriota; class Halobacteria; order Halobacteriales; family Haloferacaceae; genus Halogeometricum; species Halogeometricum limi. The sequence continues at coordinate 602,861 of NZ_FOYS01000001.1, read as the reverse complement.
TACCGGTCGTCGATGCGGAGGCGGGCGATACGGTCGATGGGAGCGATGGGAAGTTCGATGTCGTCCCGCGAGACCACCTGTTCGACGCCGAAGTCGGACGCCATCAACGTCTTGCGGCCGTCTTCGCGGGCGTGTTCGGCCGCGTCGATGGCGAGTTCCGAGCCGCGTCCTTGGATGCGGCGGGCGAGTTCCTCCGCCGCGTCTGCGCTGACCCGGAGGTCACCGGAGTTGCGGCGGATGATCGTGTCGACCGGGGCGAACGGTAGCTCGACACTCATACGCACATATGCCGGGCGTGCGGCGTATAATCCTTTCCGTAACGGCTCTCGGCGTCTCTCCGCGTCCGAGACGTCGCCGTCGCTCGGCGGTCCGAGGGAAGCGGCGTCCGTCCGCCGCTACCGAGTGACCGACTGTATCTCGGTCGCCTGGATGCGGCCGTCGCGGACCGGTCCGCGGACGGTCACCTCCGCGCCGAGTTGGAGACTCTCCGACGTCTCGACGCTCCGCGTCTCCGTCCCGTCGTCCAAGACGACCGGACTGCCCGCCTGCACGACGGTTCCAGTGAACTCCTCGACGTCGCCGTCGGCGGGTCCGCCGTCTCCCGCCGAACCGGACGCAGACGGGTCGGCGTCGGCCGACTCGGAGTCCGACGCCGGCGAGGACCCGTCCTCGAACGCGCCGAGACCCTGCGACTGGCCGCCGTCGGCGTCACTGCCGCCGGTCGCGGCCCCGTCGGGCGCGTCGTCCATCACGGAGACGGTCGACCGCCACCCGGCGGACGCTTCGAGGTCGTCCTGCCAGCCGTCCTGTATCTCGACGTCGGTGAAGACGACGTAGTCCGCGAGGTCGATGTCGGCGTCGGCTTTGTCGCCCCAGAGCGCGACCCGGATGTCGCCGGTGTCGTCCTTCACGCGGACGTTCCGCACCTGTCCTTCCGACCCGTCGTCGCGGTCGAACGTCCGCTTGGGGTCCGTCTCGATGATGCCGCCCGCGATGTCGACGGTCGCGCCGAGTTCCAGCGAGGCGATGTCGGCCGTCTCGGGGACGTACTCGACGTCTTCGTCGAGTTCTTCGACCGTCCCGCGGTTGCCGACGTGGAGTTCGAGGCTCCCGTCGCGTTCGCGGACGTAGCCGTCGACGACTTCGACGGTGACGCCGACGTCGAACTCGTCGGCCAAGTCGGCTTTGTCGTCCCAGAGGGTGACGCGGATGCGACCCGTCGGGTCACCGAGCGTGACGTTGGCGACGCGGCCCTCGGAGCCGTCGTCGCGCGAGAACGTCCGGACGCTGTCGGTGCTGAGGACGCGACCTTTGAGGTTCACGTCCGACAGACCGAGCGAGAGGTCTTCGACGCGATAGCTGTCCTGCGTCTGCACGTCTATCTCGGCCTCGGAGTCGGGTTCGACTTTGTCGACGCTGACCTCGACGCCGTTGTAACCGTCTTTCGGTCGACCGGCGATTCGAAGCACCTGCCCGATTTCGAGGTTCTCCAGGGCCTCTTCGGCCATCCCGTCCCACATCGAGATACGGACGCGGCCCGTCTCGTCGGCGACTTCGACGTTGACGACGCGGCCGTCCTCGTCCTCGCCGTCGCGTTCGAAGGTTCGGAGTTCACCGATGCTCATCACCTTCGCGAGGAACTTCACGTCGTCCATACCGGGTTCGATGTCGGCGACGCCCTCGACCTCCTCGTCGCGAAGTTCGTGCGCGATGAGCATCGCCGCCGTCTCCTCGTCGGCGAGTCCGCCCATCTGCTCGACTTTGTCCTTCACCGCGGCCTCGAACTTCTCGAACGAGACGTCGGTGTCGAGGTCGTCGTACACGTCTTCGATGGCACCCATCTACGCGGCACCTCCGGAGACGATTCGGCGGCACCCTGCTGTCCGGAGAGAGAAACCGGGGGTTCGGAGCGAAGCGACCATAATCCTAGTTTGGTCCATGGTAGGCCCGCGCTTAAGCGTTGTCTTGTCGGGAGTACTCGGCCGCTGTCTCCTGATTTCGGCGTCTGGGCGTGGCACAGCGAGGCTGGCCGCCTCCTCGAATAAAAGGGTTCGTGCGGGCGGTCAGAGCGACTGGGTGGCGACGTCCTGTTCGCCGTCGACGTCGTCGTGTCGAAGCGCAACCGTCGTCGGGAGGCCGCCGTCGAGTTCGACCCGGACTTCGTACCCGAGGTCGACGAGCGCCTGCGTGCACATCTGGTCCTCGCCGCGTTCCTCCTCGGTGACGACGAGAACGCGGAGTTCGTCCGTGTCGGCGTCGTAGCTCACGTCGCCGAGTTTGGCGACGGTACAGCCGTTCTTCCCGCGGACGCACCCGCGACAGACGACGCTGGAGTCGCCCTCGCTGGCTATGCTCACCTCGGGGCAGTCGTCGAGCGACGAGAGCGACGTCGATTCGACCGAGAGCGTCTGACCGCCGTCCGTCCGCGTCTCCGTCGTCGTCTCCGTCTCGGGGTCGTCCCCCGGACCGGTGCCGCCGAGACAACCCGACAGTGGAAGGGCGAGTGTGAGAGCGCTTGCGAGTACCGTTCGGCGCATCATACCACAGCGGAGGGCGAGGGGGCCAAAAACCGTGTCGTAGGCACAAAGAGTTCTTATCGTGTTCTGCGTGACGGGGTGTCACACCGCGAACGTCGGGCGTATCGCAACCGCTTTCAAGGGGAGGGCAGTATCGGTAGATGAGTCCTGGTAGGGTAGTGGACTATCCTCTTGGCTTGCGGAGCCAGGGACCGGAGTTCAAATCTCCGTCAGGACGTTTCTACGAGGAACTACACGACGAGCGAAGCGAGAAGTCTGTTCCTCGCGAAACGGACGCCACGGAGATTTGAGCAGACGAGACGAGCGGAGCGAGTCTCAGCGAGTTCAAATCTCCGTCAGGACGCTCACTTTCGTTCGCGACCTGACGTGCCTCACACCCACTCCGTTCGTGTGAGACTCCGTCAGGACGTTTCTGCGAGGAACTATACGACGAGCGAAGCGTCGGTGACGCGTTCGCTCGGCGACTACATCGTAACCGTCTTAAGTCGATGTGCAGTATCGATAGATGAGTCCTGGTAGGGTAGTGGACTATCCTCTTGGCTTGCGGAGCCAGGGACCGGAGTTCAAATCTCCGTCAGGACGTTTCTACGAGGAACTACACGACGAGCGAAGCGAGAAGTCTGTTCCTCGCGAAACGGACGCCACGGAGATTTGAGCAGACGAGACGAGCGGAGCGAGTCTCAGCGAGTTCAAATCTCCCGTCGGACACGTCCGACGTGCCTCACACTCACTCCGTTCGTGTGAGACTCCGTCAGGACGTTTCTGCGAGGAACTATACGACGAGCGAAGCGTCGGTGACGCGTTCGCTCGGCGACGTATGCAGGTCCGAAAAATCGACTACTCGTCTCTGTATCGCACCGACCCGGCGTCCTCGTCTTCGAGACGCCGAACGGACGGCGTCGTCTGAGACCGGAGCGGACGCGGGGCGGGGGCCGGTGGCGAACGGAAGCGGAGTCGCGGACGCGAGCGCGCCCGCGACGGACGGGCCGCCCAGTCCGAGTGGCAGTCACCGCAGTAGTTCCCCTTGTACGTATTGGTGAACGAGTACGGTTCTCCGCAGTCGACACAGAGCAGGGGCGGTATCCGCTTCATCCGACCACCCGGCGGAGCGTGGAGGTGTTCTGGAGGGCTTTCATCTGGTACCAGTTAGCATACGTCATGCGAGAAGATAAGTATGTCAGTAGGAATGCGCGATGGCGACCACGACGCGTGAGCTATTTACCCGCTGAAGCGCGTCGTCGAGACATGAGACGAACGCTCCGCGTCGGTGCGGCGGTGTTCAACGCGGGCGACCACCACGCCGCACACGACGCGTGGGAGGACGAGTGGCTGACGCTCGACGACGGCACGCCCGACGAGCGACTGCTTCACGGACTGATTCAGTACACCGCGGCCGTCTACCACGCGGGGAACCGGAACTGGAGCGGTGCGCGGGGACTCGCGACCAGCGCCGAAGCGTACCTCGGCGAACTCCCAACCGACTACCGCGCGGTGAACGTGGGGGCCGTCCGGTCGTACCTCGGGCGTCTGGCCGCGGACCCGGCGTTCGCCGAACGCGCCGCGCCGGTTCCGCTTCGCGTCGACGGCGACGTCGTTCACGCCGAGGACCTGTCGTTCGAGGAAATCGCCGACGCGGCGGCCGTCGTCGCCGCCGACGGGGACGCGTACGACGGCGACGTGGTCGCCGACGCGGTGACGTACGCCCGCGAGGAAGTCGAGTCGGGGACGTCGACGACGCGGTTCGTCGCGTTGGTGTTCGAGTTCGTCGGCGACCGCAGACGGCGAGGACTCGTCTACCAGCGGTTACGAGAACACGTCGAACGCCGACGGGGGCGAGAAGCGGACGTCGAGGGACTGTTCGACTGACGAGAGGGTTCAGCCCTCGAACTCGGCGGAGTTGTCCGTCGGTTCGTAGCCGAGCACGTCCCTCGCGCGGTCGATAGAGTAGTACTTGCGGTCGTTGTCGCTGATTCCGTACACGATTTCGTAGTCGTAGTCGGCGAGTACACAGCGTTCGAAGAGGTGCGCGCAGTCGCGGTACGAGAGCCACATCGCCTGTCCGCGTTCGTAGTCGATGGGCGGGTGTCCCTCGGTGAGGTTCCCGATTCGGACGTTGACGACGGAGATACCGGCGTGGTCGTGGTAGTACCGGCCGAGCACTTCGCCCGAGGCTTTGCTCACGCCGTAGAGGTTGCTCGGACGGGGGAGTTCCTCCCCGTCGAGTTTGAAGTCGTCGTCCGGTCGGTACATCTCGGGCGTCCGCTCGTCCGTCTCGTACGCCCCGACGGCGTGGTTCGACGAGGCGAACGCGAACTTCTCGACGCCCGCGTCCACCGCCGCCTGGAGGACGGTGTGCGTGCCGTCGATGTTGTTCCGGAGAACGCTGTCCCACGGCGCTTCCGGGCGCGGGTCGCCCGCGAGGTGGATGACGGCGTAGACGCCCTCCATCGCCTCTTCGACGGCCGCCTCGTCGGTGACGTCGACGGCGTACACGTCGTCTTTGCTCACGCCGGCCGGGAGTTTCTCGGAACTCAGCGGTTCGCGGTCGAGGAGTCGCCACTCGAACCGGTCGCCGCTGTGTCGGAGGATGGCCTGGCCGACACGTCCGCCCGCCCCTGTCAAGAGAACCGGGTCGTCCATTCGGTCGATACTGTGCGAAGGGCGGCTAAGAAACGTCCGATTCGCGTCGCCGTGCGCTACGAGACGACACGCCTATCCTCGTCGCATCGAAGCGTCACGTATGCCTTCGGACGCCGAAACCGCCTGCTTCGAGGCGGGAATCAAGTTCGGGTCGCTGTACCACCAGTTCGCCGGGACGCCCGTCAGCCCCGAGAGCGCGGACAGCCTCGCTCGTGCGATGGAAGAGGCCATCGAGAACCAACCGCACTGCGAGGACGTGCGCGTCGACGTCGACGAGGACGCTCTCCGGGCGGAACTCGCCGACTCCGCGGCGGACTACACCGAACTGACCGGCCGGTTTCTCGTCGTGGAGATGGACGTCGACTACGAGGGGACGCGGGTGCAGACGCGGATGGAGATGGAGGACGGCTACCCGCTGATGAAACTCGTCTCCGTAGGAGAGTGAATCGCACCGGAGACGCCCCCTCGTAGCCGATTTCACTTTCACTTTCGGGCGTGTATTTAAATCAATCCACGCCGAACGCACGGGTATGAGTAGCCAGAGCACACTCGCTGATGACGACCTGTTCGGAGAGGCTGCTGCAGAGATGCGCGCGGACGTGCAAGAACACTTAGACGCCGCTCGGAGTTCGCTCCCGGACGCCGACGACGTGTGGGCCGCCGAAGCCGACAACGTCCTCGGCGTCCTGAACGGTCTGCGCTCGTCGCTCGACGTCGGCGACGCCGACGAACATCTCCGGCAGGCGAAGAAGACGTTCATCATCGGCCAACGCGCCGAGGCGTTCGAGGACGCCGACGACTTAGAAGAGGACATCGAAGCCGTCGCCGAGTTGCTCGACACCGTCCGCGAGGCGAGCGAACTCGTCGGCGAACTCACGAGCACGATGCCGCAACTCCGCGGCCAGTTGCAGGAGGCCGAAGCGGCCGCGGAGGCCGACGACGCCGCCGACGAAGCCGACGAGACGGACGCAGACGAAGCGGACGAGGAGGAAGCCGACGCCGACGACGCCGCGGAGGCCGACGACGCCGCCGACGAAGCCGAAGCCGACGACTGAACCGCGGCGGCGACGAGCCTCACGGACCGCTGAACTCGCGCGGTTCGGTCGGTGGTCGCGGACAGAGTGTCCTCGTGACCGGACGGTGGCCCAAAGAGCATTCAACGGGGCGGGAGAACCCTCAGGTCCATGAGCGACGAACGAAGCCAAGGAGTCGACTTCGGCGACGTAGAGGACGAAATCGAGAACTACGACTACCCGGCGACGCCCGAGGAACTGAGAGAGCAGTTCGGCGACCGAACGGTCGAGTACAACGACGGCGAGGAGTCGCTCGGTGACGTTCTCGAAGGCGTCGGCGTCGACGAGTTCCAGTCCGCAGAAGAGGTGTACGAGACGGTGATGATGATGGTCGGAGAGGAGGCGACCGACGAAGGCCACAGCGACCGCGGGGCGGGGACGGCCCCCGACGAAGAGACCGAGTCGTTCTGAAACCGGACCGACCGTCTTTCTCTCGCGTCAGTCGTCGTCCGTCTCGGATTCGACCGTCGTCCGCGAGGCGCGACGACTCGCGCGTTCGACGAACTCCTCGGGGAGTTCGTCTATCTCCCCCGCTTGGACGCCCCAGAGGTGTGCGTACAGACCGTCTTCTGCGAGCAGTTCGTCGTGTCCGCCGCGTTCGACGACGCGGCCGTCTTCGAGCACCAAGATGAGGTCGGCGTCCTTGATGGTCGACAGGCGGTGGGCGATACTGAACGTCGTCCGGTTCTCGGTGAGACGGTCCAAAGAGCGCTGGATGAGCATCTCCGTCTCCGTGTCGACGTCGGAGGTAGCCTCGTCCAAGACGAGAATCTCGGGGTCTTTCAGGATGGCGCGGGCGATGGAGAGACGCTGGCGTTGGCCGCCGGAGAGCTTCACGCCGCGCTCACCGATTTCGGTGTCGTAGCCCTCCGGGAGGTTCGAGATGAACCCGTGCGCTTCGGCGGCCTTCGCGGCTTCCACGACTTCCTCGTCGCTGGCGTCGAACGACCCGTACTTGATGTTCTCGGCGACGGTGCCGTAGAACATGAACGTGTCTTGGCTCACGTAGCCGATGGCCTGTCTGAGGCTCGGGATAGTCACGTCGCGGATGTCCGTTCCGTCTATCTCGATGGCACCGTCGTCCACGTCGTACATTCGGAGGAGGAGTTTGAGGACCGTCGACTTGCCAGCACCCGTCGGCCCGACGAGTGCGAGCGTCTCGCCGCCGTCGACTTCGAAGGAGACGTCTTCGATGATGGTCTCCTCGTCGTAGCCGAACGTCACGTCGTCGTACGCCACGTCGCCGTTTCCGACGACGAGTTCGTCGGCGTTCGGGTCCTCCTCGATTCGGGAGGGTTCGTCCATGAGGCCGAAGATGCGCGCGCTGGAGGCGTAGGCGCGCTGATACATGTTGATTATCTGCCCGAACTGCGCCATCGGCCAGATGAACCGCTGGGTGAAGAGGATGAAGCCGACGAACTCGCCGGGCGTGAGGCGGCCGGTGAAGAACAGCGGAGCAGAGCCAGTCGCCTGGTACGTGAGCACCCAGACGCCGCCGACGAGGAACGTGAGGACGAACCCGACGCCGGCCATCACGCGGAGCGCCGGGAAGAACTTGATGCGCGTGCCGATGGCGTCCCAGTTCGCGTCGAGGTAGTCCTGCGACACGTCGCCGACCCGTTCGGACTCGAAGCCTTCCGTGTTCGACGTCTTGATGACCTGGATGCCGCCGAGGTTGTTCTCCAGTCGGGAGTTCACCCGCCCGACGGAGGAGCGCACGTCGGCGTACTTCGGCTGGATGGTCTGGATGAACCGGTAGGTGAAGTAGCCGATGATGGGGACGACGAGCAGGGTGACGACGGCGAGTTGCCAGTTCCAGTACAGCAGGATGGCGGCGATGCCGACGACCATCACGCCGAGGCGGAACGCCGAGTTCATCCCGTCGTTGAGGAACCGCTCTAGACGGTTGACGTCGTTCGAGAGGATGGACATCATCTCGCCGGTCTGTTTGTCGGCGAAGAAGTCCATGTTCAGCCGTTGCATCTTGTCGTAGGTGTCCGTCCGGACGGCGTGCTGGATGTGTTGGGCGAAGGAGTTCCAACCCCAGTTGCGCGTCCAGTGAAAGGCCGCGCCGCCGAAGAACGCGAAGCAGATGAGGCCCGCCGAGAGGTACAGTTGTCCGGTTCGCGTCGTCGGAAGCCACGCGTCGGGGACCAACCAGATGCTGAACGCTCGCTCGTCGTAGAAGATGGAGTCGACGGCGAGTGCCAAAAGCACCGGCGGCATCAGATCGAGGAGGCGCGCGACGATGCTGGAGAGGAGTCCGACCACGAACGCGAGCGTGTTGTCGCGGCCGTACTCCGAGAACAGCCGTCGCATGGGGTTGTCGACGTTCTCCCGTTGGGCCTCGAACGGGTCGTCGTCGTCTGCGGGAGTGACCATTATTCACTCTCGAAGGGACCGTCGCACTAAAGCGTTCGTTACGAATCGAAACACTTCGGCGGCTGTCTCCTCCGGTCAGAGGTGACGGCTCTCGACGGCGGGGTCGATACCCGCTCGCGACAGGTCGTCGCAGATGCGCGCGCGGAGGGGGTCCGGGACGGTGTCGCGGCCGACGGGAACGGCCGTCTCACCGTCGCCTTTCACCTTCCAGTAGAGGACGCACTGGGAGGGTTCGTAGTACTCGATGCTGTACTGGTCACCGGCCCCGCGGTAGTGGACGCGGGCGGCGAACCCCGCGGCGTGCCATCCCTCCAAGGCGGCGAGTGCGGCGACGTCGCTCGTCGCGTCGTCCGGATGCGCGTCGGGAGACGAAAGAGCGTCGGCGTCCGCGTCGACGTCGGCGTCCGCGTCGTCGGTCATACCAACAGTCTCGGCTCGTCGTCCCTCGGTGTTTCGCTTTCAGTAGTCGCCGATTCGGACGGTGTCACCGACGTCGACGCCCGTCTCGTTCGTGTAGCCGTACGGGAGTTCGAGAACGTACTTTCCGGTGCCGCGGTACCGCGTCAACTCGGCGTTCGAGGTTCCTTCGGGCGGCAGTTCGGCGTGGTGGACGGCCGTGATGGTGCCGTTGGCGTCGATGAAGACGATATCGATGGGGAACGCCATATCGCGCATGACGTAGGCGTACTGCCCCTGCGCGTCGTGGACGAACAGCATCCCCTCGTTCGGGCCGAGCGAGTCGGTGTTGCTGAGACCGGTGTAGCGTTTCTCGTAGGTGTCCGAGACGCGGACGTCGACTTCGGCGACGACGTCGCCCTCCGAGACGAGCGAAACCGTGGTGCGGTCGTACTCGTCGCCACCGGGGAGCGCCGTCGGGTGGAGGGCGACGTAGAGTGCGCTGACGGAGGTGATGACGAAGACAGCGAGGAGCGCAGACCCGAGCGTTGACCGGGAGACGACCATATCACAGAGACGGCCGCCCGTGCCCTAACGATTCCGGCGTTCGGAGAGATTGGAAACGGTTATCCGCGTGTGTGGATTCGGTGAGAGTGCGGGCTCGTGGTCTAGTGGTTATGACGCTTCCCTTACAAGGAAGAGATCGGTGGTTCGACTCCGCCCGAGCCCATGTTTCTGTGACGAACGAAGTGAGTCCAGAAACATCTGTGAGGGCGAGTCGAACCCTGCAAGTCGCGCGCAGCGAGCGGAGCGAGTGAGCACGTCTTGCTCCGGTTCGACTCCCCCGAGCCACCGAATACGACGCAGACAATCAGGTTTCCGTACCGAAAACAGCAGATAGACGACATCTGGCGACCAATAGGAGGCGATGGTCCGAATACTCACCCTGTGCGTCGCCCTCCTCCTCGTCTGCTCCGGTTTCGGTGTCGTCGCCGCCGACGCGACGGTGCAGACGACGACCGAGACGCCATCAGCCCCGACCGACCAGTCCGAGAACGCCACCGACGAACGGCAGTTCGACTTCAGCGTCGGCAACGTCACGAACTGTGGACTGACCTGTCGCGACGTGACGGTTACGGCGGTCAACACGGGCGACGAGGCGGCGGCGAACGTCACCGTCGCGACGTGGCTACTCGCCGGCGACACCGTCGTCTGGAACGGCACCGAGACGGTCGACAGCCTCGACGCGAACGAGTCGGTGACCGTGACGAAACGCGTGCAGGTCGGGTTCTTCGACGCACTCGCCGTGATGCGGAACGACGGCTACGTGACGGCGAACACGACGGTGTCGTGGGACGCGGGCGAAGAGGCGTTCTCCGAACGTCGAAAAGTGATGTAGGGCGCGGCGATTCACATCGAAACCCTTTTTTGATTCATCGGCCTCTCTCGAAACGCGCCGCCTTAGCTCAGACTGGGAGAGCACTCGACTGAAGATCGAGCTGTCCCCGGTTCAAATCCGGGAGGCGGCACTTCTCTGAACCCGACCACCGAGCGAAGCGAGCGTGGCGGGTTCTGTAGGTGCGACACGACCGGACTCTGAACCAGCGAGCGAACACAGTGAGCGAGTGAGGTTCAAATCCGGGAGGCGGCATCCGATTTCTACACGATTTCCATTCGAGTAGCTGTCGCACTCGACTGAAGATCGGGCCGTCCCCGTTCCCGTGAGCGGAGCGAGCGGGAAGTCGAAAGACGAGCGTCAGCGAGTCTTTCGGGAGTTCAAATCCGGGAGGCGGCACTTCTCTGAACCCGACCACCGAGCGAAGCGAGCGTGGCGGGTTCTGTAGGTGCGACACGACCGGACTCTGAACCAGCGAGCGAACACAGTGAGCGAGTGAGAACTGTCAGTGGGCTGCGTCCGACGCCATCATCTTCGTATCAGGGGTCGTGGGTAGTTCCACTCTGGCCGTGTATTCGTTCAAAATTGGAAGGATATTCTACAAGAGTCACGTAAATATACTCGTGACAGGATGTACACGAACATCCTCCGTCCGATTCGAAGGGCTCGTTCTCTCTATCGAAGCACGATTGAAGCCACTCGCGAGTCGATGACGGCGTGCAGTTGTCTTCGCTCGGGTGACGCGTGTGCGAAAGGCTTGCGTAGGCCTCTCCGACGAGAACGTCTCCGCGCCCCCTCCACCCCATTCGTGTCATGCCAAGTCATAGCGCACCTTTATTCTCGTATCGGTAGATACGAACCCATGGAAGAGGACCGGCACGAGTATCGCGGTACAGATATCACTGTGGTGTACGATTCTAACCGCTGCATCCACGTTCGCGAGTGTGTCGAGGGGCTCTCGGACGTGTTCGACGTGAGTCGCCGACCCTGGGTGCTCCCGGACGCGGCCGACGCCGACGAGGTGGCAGCAGTCGTCGAACGGTGCCCGACGGGGGCACTCCACTACGAGCGGTCGGACGGGAGCCCCGAGGAGCAGGTCCCGGCTAAGAACACCGTTCGTGCGACACCGAACGGCCCGCTGTACGTCCGCGGTAACGTCGTCGTCACCGTACCCGACGGAGCCACTCTCGAAGACACCCGCGTCGGCCTCTGCCGGTGTGGACACTCGATGAACAAGCCACTCTGTGACAACAGTCACCAACGAGTGTTCGATGCCGACGGTGGCAACGAGGAGATGTGGGACGTCCCTGCCGAGCGCGCCGAGGACACGGACACCACCCCCGAGACGCTGACCGTGACCGCGCGGCCGAACGGCCCGTTCCACCTCGAGGGTCCGTTCGAACTCGCTCGCGGCGATGGCCGGATATCGAACCACGACGAGGCGGTGTTGTGTCGGTGCGGTGGCTCCGAGAACAAGCCGTTCTGCGATGGAGCACACGCGGAAATCGGTTTCTCGAGCGACGACTGACGGACGCACCGCCCACACGCTCGGGAAGCGACGTCCTCCTGATCTCCGGTCGGCGAGCGGGACGAATCGTGTCGGGCGTCTGCGGCCGCGACGGTCCTACCGCCGCTTCGAGTCGTCGTCCACGTTCTCGTCGCGGGCGATGGCGTCCTGTAACCGTTCGATGTCGGTTATCTTGTCCAGGTCGCCCATGGTGATTTCGGTGGTCTGATTGGCCCCCTCGCCGGTCGCGACGCCGCTGGTCAGGATGCTTCGAACGCCCTCTTCGATGGTCATGTCGATGTCGTACACCTGACTCTCGGGGACGTAGGTGAGAAACCCACCCGTCACCGGGTTGGGTGCCATCGGAATGAACATCGTCACCATGTCGTCGTGTCCGGTGGCCGTCGTCACCGTCTCGGGCGACTTGCTCGTCTCGAATCCGATGGCGTACACCTCGTCGCCGAGCAACTGGACGAGTTTTATCTCCTGGAAGTTCTCGGCCTCCTGGTCGAGCATCACGTCGCCCATGCGGCGAAAGCTCTTGTACACCGTACCGATGCCGGGGATGGAGGCGATAGCGAGGTCCACGAGGTCGATGATACGCTCGCCGTGGCGGTTCCGACCGACGGAGCCGACGACGACGATGACGAGAAGGAGGACGGCGACGGCGACGAGTTCGGTGAAGAAGTCGATAACGACCGAGTAGACGTTGAGTTCTATCAGGACGCGGACGAACCCGACGCTCTCGACGAGTTCGATGACACCCAGCCAGCGGAGCAGTCGAATCACCGGTCCGAGCGCCGACGTTATGAACTCGAGTGCGACGTCGAGGATGTACAGCGTGACGATGAACGGGATAATTATCCCGACGCCCCGCATCAGGACGTCCAGCGTTCCTTCGTAGAGAGATTCTCCGGCTTCCCTCGCTGCCCGAGGAGAGTCTGAACGAGACATTCAGTCATCGAATGCAGAAGCCACAGGCATATCAACGTATTTGCCGCGCCGACGCCTTCGGCGCGTCGACTGATGCCCCGAGCGTCCGTCGAATGTGCGAGTGAAGCGTAGGCCTGCCCACACGCGGTGCAGGGACGAACGGCACCGGTCGGGGTGACGTCAGCGGGGTGACGGGCCGGCAGGGTGACGTGCCGGGGGCCAATCGGCCGCGGAACCCGAGCCGAGAGCAACGCTTTCGTCGTCCCGACGTGAGCGTAAACTGTGAACCAAAGCTCAGTTTCGCGGTTGAAGCGCCCGCTCAAATACGTGATGGGACTCACGTACGTCGTCGCCGGCGTGCTCCACTTCGTCGCGCCGGCGGTGTACGAACAGGTCGTCCCGCCGCAGTTCCCCCGGCCGCGCGCACTCGTCTTGCTCTCGGGAGTCGCCGAAGTCGTCCTCGGAGTCGGTGTCCTGTTCGAGCGGACGCGCCGAGCGTCGGCGTGGGGGCTCGTCGCCCTCCTCGTGGCCGTCTTCCCCGCGAACGTCTACATGGCGACGAGCGACGACCTGGAGCTTCGAGGCGTCCCCGAGCGGTTGCGCGACCCGTCGGACGCGGCGCTGTGGGCACGGCTTCCGTTGCAGGCGCTCCTCGTCGCGTGGGCGTGGTGGTACACCGAACCGACGGCGGCGTCGGCGTAGGCGCACGGCGTCGCGCGCGTCCCGTGGCGGAGCACCCGCGGAAGCGGGCCCTACTCGCCGTCTTCGTCGGCGGGTTCCGCGAGACACGGGACCCGAACCGTGACGACAGACCCCGACGGTTCGTTCTCCGTGAAGTGAATCTCGCCGCCGGCGATTTCGGTCCCCCACTTCGCGATCCAGAGACCGAGTCCGCTTCCGTGTTGGAGGGCGTTCTCGCTGCCGGCGTCGAGGACTTGGAGTTCGTACTCGCCGATTCCGGGGCCGTCGTCCGCGACGACGACGACCGCAGTCTCGTCCTCGACGCGCGCGGTGACGTCGACGTTGGGGTCGTCCGAAGCGTGTTCGGCGGCGTTCTCTAACAGATTCGAGAAGACCGGGGCGAGAAAGTGGGCGACCGCGGCGTCGTCCGCCGACGAGTCGTACGAAAACGTCGCTCGGGGGTAGCGCTCTCGGACGTCGCGGACGCACTGCGCGACGAGGGCGTCGAGCGGTCGGGGGTTCGCTCCGGCGCGTCCGTTCTCGAACAGTTCGATGGCCTTCCGCCCCTTCCGGCCGAGTTCTTCGATTCTGAGCGCCCGTTTTTTGACAATCTGGGCGTCTTCGTCGGACGCGAACCGGTCGACGTAGCCGTGGATGATGTTCGTCTCGGTGCGGATGTTGTGCCGAAGGGTGCGGTTGAGCACCTGCAGTCGCTGCTGTTGCCGGAGGTGACGACTCACGTCGTGGAAGGTGATGACCCGTCCGATCTCGTTGCCGCGGATGTTGTCGATTCGCGTCACCATCACGTCGTACGGGTGACTGCCCGCCTCGGTGCCGACCGTCAGGTGGCCGTCGAGCGGTCCGTCGTCCGGGAGGCGGTCGTACTCCGGGATGACCGCCTGTGCGGACGCACCGAGCGTCGTCCGGGGGTCGACGTCGAGAATGCCGACGCAGCTGTCGTTCATGTCCACGACGTTGTCGTTGGCGTCGACGACGATGGCTCCCTCGCGCATCCGGTCGAAGACGAACTGTCGCGCTCGCTTCCTGGGCGCGGGGCTCGTCCCGAGCAGTCGGAACTGGGTCAGCGCACCGACGTAGACGACGCCGGAGACGGAAAACGCGATGGGCGTCGGGTCGATACCGGACGTCGGGAGAGCGCCGGCGATGTGGAGCGCGTTGGTCGACCACGGGATGAGGAGGCCGACGAACAGCGCCACCGCCTGACTCCGGAAGGTGACGGCTTTGCTCCTGAGGAGTCCGAGGAGGAGGAGGATGCCGGCGGCGCCGAGGAGGTAGGTGTAGCCGGCGATGACCCAGTACCAGAGGCCGCCCTCCTCTATCCGGACGATGTCGGTCGATTCGAGCGTCTGCGGTCTGACGAACAGGAGGTCGTGATACTGACTCGTCACCGCGAGAACGACCGTGAGGACGGGGACGACGGCGAGAAGCGCGATGCGGCGACGCGTGATGTACTCGTCGCGGCCGGTGTACTCGAGCGCGAACAGGAGCCACGCGACGGGGACGATGACGACGCCCACCCACTCCAGGTCGGTCCAGAACAGTTTCGACGCGAGCGTCGACGCGCGGAGTTTGAACACGAGACACATCGACCACCAACTCTGTCCGAACAGGAGCCAGACGAGCGGCGTGGCTCCCGGTTCGGGGCGCTCTCGCCACGCGAGAATCGCTGCTGCGGCTCCCATCGCGATAGAGAGGAACAGCAACGGAACGAGTACGGACGTGGTGAGCACTGACAGTGTCCCTAAATCAGTCGAAATATAAGAATTATCGCCTCCATTGATGAAATTCTATTATCACGTTCTCGTCGGAAGCGACTTCAGAGACCGGCCGTCGAAGCGAGGAGGACGACGCCGACGACGAGGAGGCTCTTCGCCTCACTCGCGACGGAGAGGAGCCGGCCGTTGTCGGTTCGTCCGAGGAACGAGACGACGACGGAGACGGCGGCGACACCGACGAGGATGCCGACGGTGACGGGCGTCGAGACCAGTCCGGCCAAGAGCGCGAACCCGAGCAGTGGGACGAGCGCGAGGTTGAGCGCGTGGAGAATCTGTCTCGTCCGCGCGACGCCGAAGACGACGGGGAGCGTCGAGACGCCGATAGCCTCGTCGGCCGCCCTGTCGCCGACGTTGGGTATCTCCGTGTTGACGAACGTATCGACGAAGAAGTACGCGAAGACGACGGCGGCAGTCGAGGTGAACGCCGCGTCGGCGAACGCGAGTGGGAGGAAGACGACGGCGACGGCCCACGCGGCGGCGACGACGGCGGAGTTGACGACGAGGACGTCCTTCAGTCGGGAGAACTGCGCGCCGACCGACGGGAGCCAATCCGACGCGTAGAGAATCCAGAACGCGCCCGGGAGGAGCGTAATCGCGAGGGCGAGGGGGCCGCCGAGCATCGACAGCGCGATGGCGAGACCGTACGACGCGGCCGAGAGGACGGAGAGGACGCGGTAGTGGCGGCGCACGAACGCGCACTGGTCCGGATTCGACAGTTCGTCGGTGTCGACGTCGGCGATTCGGTCGCCCATGTACACCGCGAACGTGACCAGACCGACGACGACTGGGGCCGCGTTCAGTTCCACGGAGAGCGCGTACGTCACGGTCACCACCTCGGCGATGGCGACCAAGACGAGGTACGCCGAACTGTAGAAGAACGCGTCTTTGGCGCGTTCGAACAGCGAGAGGGCGACTTCGAAGAGGGCGCGGTACGACGACTGCACGTTCTCTGCCCGAAGGGACAGACTACCGGATTCGTTGGACATGGGTTGGGTTCAGCGGCCGACGAAAGGAACGTTCCCCCCGACCACCATCACCTGAATGCCAGTGGGACGACTGGTTAGTTACAAACTATATACCCAAATATCGGTAGTTCTTAATTCGCTGTTTATTCCGTCTCAGATACTGTTCACGCCAGAAACAGTTGGTGCCGTCGCTACAGCAGCGACCGGAGCACTCTGAGCGGGAACGTGACGACGGCGATGACGAGGTCTATCAGACTGCGGAGTATCGAGCGAATCGTTCCGAGCATACGTACGGTCCCACTCGGGTCGAACCTAACTGTTCGGGCCGTTCGTCGTCGCCCCGGCTTCCGACCTCAGTACTCCACGACGGCGACGACGATGCCGAGCGTCTGTCCCAGACCGGCGAGAGCGAGGGCGACGACCGGAGCGACACCCGCGGCGAACGCGAGTGCGCCGACGCCCGAGACCGCCCCACCGACCGTGTACGCCCACGCGCGTTCCTCGCGCGGCAGGAGTCGCCCGGTGTACAACAGTGCGAGCGTCGGAAGCACCATCCAGCCGAGGACGACGAGGGCCGCCAGCGTCTCGTCGCCGGCGAAGAGAGCGTACGCACCGACGAGCGTGACGCTGAAGCCGACGCTCACGACGGCCAACCACGCCCGTAAGACGGGATGGGTACGCATCTCCGACCACGAGAGCACGGCGAAGAAGAACAGAACGGTCGCCATCACGAGGTGGCCGACGAGGACCGCTCTGTCGTCGAGGATTCGCAGGTGGGCCGCCGCCGCGAATCCCCACGCGAGGGGAACCAGTCCGACCGGACCCGTCTCGCGCAGACGGCGGAGCGGAGAGTGACGAGACACGATACTGACCAGTAGACCGGGAGCCGAAAAGAGTGGTTGGGTCGGCGTCGTCCCGAACTCGGAGCGGAGACGCGCGAACGCACCGCTGGGAGACGAGACCCCTCGGCGACGGAGAACGAAACGCGGCGTTAAGCGTCCGGTGAGTTGAACCGGCGAGAAAACGGGTGGAGAGTGCGTCTCTGGATACCACAGGTGTGAACTGGAACTATCACAGTTCTGATTACAACGAGTGATTCACGCACGGAGTGCGGTCGTCGTCCGGGGCAGTAGGTCACGAACTGCGAGGCGAAGGGACCCCGACGACCCGCGGACGAATTTAACTGGTCACGATGCTTTTTGCCCTGCCCGGCTTACGGGTGGTGAGGCCGCGAACGACGCACATCATGAAACGCCACACTCCCGACGACGAACGAGACGGACCCGACGAGAACGCGAGAGAGACGCGCATCGACATCAACTTCTCCGTGACCGACCTCTTGAGCAACCTCCTCGACGGCGCCGACTCGACCCGACGGTCGTCCGGTTCGCGGCCACGGGGCCGACCCAGTCGCGGACCCGACGAGACGGACCACGACCACGACTACCACGTCGATAGCTACCGAACGGACGACGAACTCACCATCGTCGCCGACTTACTCGGCACGAAGCGAGACGACGTAACCGCCGGTATCGACGCGAAGCGAGGCGAACTCGTCGTCGCCGTCGGCGACCGGGCCGTCGGGAGAGTCCCCCTCCCGTGGGACCCCGTCACCGTCGCGGATACGTCGTTCAACAACGGCGTGTTACAGGTTCGTCTCCGACCGGGAACCGACTCTCGGTAACACGCGCTGGCCAGCCGGTGTCGGACCCCGCGTCGCGCTTCTCCCTTCACTCGCGGCGTCGCGCTTCTCGCCACACGCTTCTCGCCACGTTCGTGAGAGACGCGACTGCGCGCGAGCAGAGAACGGCGGAACGAGGGGGAATTTCGGTCCTCGACGCCGTCGTAGAAGCGACTCTCTCCGTGTGTCGGGTCAGCATACACCAACTGACTGATTCCGTCGAATTCGCCACACAGAGCCACCCAAACGACGGTTTCGAGTTTTCTGAGTCTGAGTACGTTCTCGGAAGGGTTATCAATGGGGAACGGCTTGGTCCAGAGGCTATGGCAAAAGGCAAAGTCGACTTCTTCAACGACACGGGCGGCTACGGATTCATAGAGACCGAGGACCACGACGAGGACGTTTTCTTCCACATGGAAGACGTCGGCGGACCGGACCTCGAAGAGGGTACGGAGATCGAGTTCGAGATCGAGGACGCCCCCAAGGGCCCTCGCGCGAAGAACGTCACCCGTCTGTAATTCGGCGAAGAATTTCGACGCAGTAACGGTAGCGGACGGAGGCTGACGACGACACGGTCGATTGAGTTCGGTCCGTATGCGGCAGTTCTCTGAACCACTTACTTTCTGAGCGATGCGGTTCGGTGTCCGCGGCGAACGTCGTCCGGCGAGCGACGCCGCGGGAACGTGCCAACACGTTAAGGAATCGACCCGCGTACGGACACGCATGTCCACCGAAGAGATACCAACCGTCGACGTTCGCGGCGTCCGCATCCCGAAAGTCGGCCTCGGGACGTGGAAGATGGACGGCGAGGAGTGTTACGACGCCGTCTCGACGGCACTCGAACTCGGCTACCGTCACGTCGACACCGCCCAGATGTACGGAAACGAGAGCGACGTCGGGCGCGCGATAGCCGACGCCGACGTGGACCGAAGCGACGTGTTCCTGACGACGAAGGTGAACCCGCGCAACGCCGACTACGAGGGCGTCGTCGAGTCCACGAAGGCGAGTCTCGACCGACTCGACACGCCGTACGTCGACCTGTTGCTCCTCCACTGGCCGAACCCGCTCGTCGGCATCGAGCGGACGATGCGCGGGATGAAAGCGCTCGTCGACGAGGGCCGCGTCTACAACGTCGGCGTGAGCAACTTTCCCGTCTCGATGCTGGAACGCGCGCGAGAGGTGGCCGACGTCCCGATTCTGACGGACCAGGTGCAGTTCCACCCGTTCCGCCCCCAGCGAAAGCTCCTCCGGTACTGTCAAGACGAGGACGTCGTGCTGACGGGGTACAGTCCGCTCGCGCACGGCGACGTCCTCGACGACGAGACGCTCCGAGAGGTCGGCGAGCGATACGACAAATCGCCCGCACAGGTGGCGCTCCGGTGGGCGACCCAGCACCGAAACGTCGCCGTCGTGCCGAAGTCGACCAGTCGCGACCACCTCGCGGACAACCTCGCTATCTTCGACTTCAAACTGACCCGCGAGGAGGTAGACGAGGTGACGCGGCCGTCCTTGCTCAAGACAGGGGCGTCGATGGTCCGCGGGATGCTGGACTGAGGACGCCCGAAGAGAAACGCTCAGGAACGCGGAGCGACTTCACTCCACAGTGAGTCGCCCCCGTTCACATCTCAGACGAGTCGGTCCGGTCGCGTGCTGGAGCCTCGTCGTCGTCGTCGCGTCCGTCGTCTCGCCGCCCGGGAGCGGACCCGCGGAAGCGACGCCGACGGCGCTTCCGACGCTTCTCGGTGTCGGCGTCGACAAGTGGGTTCACCTCGGCGCGTACGCGACGACGGCCTTTCTCGGGGCCGACGCCCTCCGCGCGCGCGACACCGCGAGCGTCGCCCTCGCCGCCGTCGCCGCCACCGCTCTCGGCGGCGGCGTGGAACTCGTGCAGGCGTCGATACCGGCCCGGTCGTTCAGCGTCGCCGACGCCGTCGCGAACGCCGTCGGTGCCGCCCTCGGCGCGGGCGCGTACTCGGCGTTCGGGGGCGTGGAAGGCGTACTGGGGAGCGAGGCGGGAGACGACTAACGACGGCCCCCGGCCATCGCCGACGACGCCGGGTGCGCTCTGAGTCGTCGCATCGCCACCGTCCCGACGAGGGGACCGAGTGCCAGCGGTGCGAACGTCCAGCGCCATCCGACGACGCCCGCGACGAACGGGACGAGTTGAATCGAGACGATAGTGAGGAGGAAGCCGACGGCCGTCTGCAGCGTCAGCGCCGTCCCGACGTAGTCGGACTCGGCGAGTTCGGAGACGGCGGCGGAGAACTGCGCGGAGTCGGCGACGATGGCGACGCCCCAGACGAGGAGGAACGGCGTCAGCACGAGGAGCGACGCCCCGAAGACGACGCCAGCGAGGAGGCTCGCGGCACCGCTGACGACCATGCTGACGCTCGTCACCGCCGTCCGCCCGACGCGGTCGGCGAGTCGCCCGGCCACCGTCGCGCCGACGCCGCCGACGGCGATGGTGAGGAAGGCGAGAAGCGAGACGGTCCTGTCGGGTGCCGCGAGCGAGAGCGACCCGGCTTCGACGCTGAACGCGAGGAAGACGGGTATCCACGTCCAGACGGCGTACAGTTCCCACATGTGGCCGAAGTAGCCCACGTTGGCGAGGAGCGACGGTCTGTCGCGGAGGAGGCGTCGGACCGCGCGGGGGTCGAATCGGGACGCCGGCGCCGCCGCGGGGCCGGGCGGGACGAAGACGACGAGCGTGGCGGCGACAGTCGCGAGTCCGGCGGCAACGTAGAGGACGAACAACGGGTCGTCGACGCCGCCGAACGCGCGCACGAGGTGCGGAAGGGCCGACCCGACGGTGAGCGCACCGACGAGCGTCCCGATGGCGAGTCCGCGCTCTTCCGGCAACCACCCCGCGACGAGTTTCATCCCCGGCGGGTAGACGCCGGCGAGTGCGACGCCGGTGAGGAATCGGAGTCCCACGGCGACGAGTGGGCCGTCGGCGACGGCGGCGAGCGCAACCGTCGTCGACGCGCCGAGGAGGGCGGACGCCGCGACGAGGTACCGGGACTCGACGGCGTCGGCGAGCGTCAGCACCGCAGAGAGGAGTGCGCCGACGACGAACCCGAGTTGGACGGCGCTCGTCAGCCATCCGACCTGCGCGGGCGCGAGACCCCAGAGCGCGGCCAGTTGCGGAGCGACGGCGCTGGCGCTGAACCACAGCGACATCGCGAGGAGTTCGGCGACGGAGACCAGTGCGAGCGCGTGCCACTTCGTGCGGACGACCCGGGGCGTGCGCGTCTCGGACGTGTCGTCGGTGCCGTCGGCGGATTGCACGACCGGACGGTCACGCGGGACGTACAAAGCCGTTCGCGTCGGCCGGTGGTTATGCTCGGTTCCGGAGGCCCGTCGCGGACTCGATGTCCAACACCCAGCCCAGGATGTCCTGCATCGGTTCCACCTCGGAGAACAGACTGGGGAACCACGCGTTCTCCGCCATCGTCTCCGAGAGCGTCGACCACTCGTCGTCCGCTATCGGCCGAATCGAGCCCTCGACGACGACGCTGCGCCAGTCGTGCTTTCCGGCGGCGTCGAAGCAGGTGAAACTCGCTCGCTGCGTCTCCGCGGCGAACGCCTCCTTCTTGCTCGTCTCTTCGGGACGGAGGTAGACGAAGTACAAGCGTTCGCCGTCGTACCCGAACGAGAGCGGAACGCCGTACGCCTCACCGTCGTCGGCCAGCGACAACACGCCCACACCCTGCGAGCGGAGGAACTCGTCGACGTCCGCCTCGTCCATTCGGTTCCCGCGGAACGAACTGTATTCGTCGTCCATGATAGACAGTTCGTCGTCACGTTCCATAAGTGCGCGCACCGCTCGGGTCGAGAGCGTCCGACCGGGTCCGCGTCACGCGACTTATACCGGTCCCCGCCCAATCACGGACGGTTACGAACACATGCCGGCCACCGTCCTCCACCGCCCGACGCACCGCGACGCACTCGTCCTCTTGGAGGAGGCGTTCGGCGACGGTCGCATGGTGACGCTGTTCGGACGCTGTACGGTCGAGTACGACGGCCGCGCCACCTCCAGTCTCGGCCCGGGCGACCGCCTCGTCGTCTGCAAACCGGACGGGACCATCCTCGTCCACACCGACGAGAAGCGAAAGCCCGTCAACTGGCAACCGCCGGGGTGTACGCACCGCG
Source organism: Halogeometricum limi (assembly GCF_900115785.1). GTDB lineage: Archaea > Halobacteriota > Halobacteria > Halobacteriales > Haloferacaceae > Halogeometricum > Halogeometricum limi. The sequence goes on along the minus strand of NZ_FOYS01000001.1, from coordinate 580,722 downwards.
CGAGCGTCCGCGACGGCCGTCTCCGCGTGAGAAGCGAGCGGACGACGCCGGCGGAACGTCTCGACGTGCGGTTCGAGCGAATCGACCAACTGTCCGCCTACGAGGTGACCGACCGCAGTGACCTCGAACTCCTCGGGAGCGAAGAGGACCTCAGACGGCGCATCCTCGACGACCCCGGACTCGTCGAAGACGGGTTCGTTCCGCAGGCGACGGAGCGAGAGACGACGGCGGGGCCGGTGGACATCTTCGGCGAGGACGCGGCGGGCCGACCGGTCGTCGTGGAGTTGAAACGGCGGCGCGTCGGCCCCTCGGCGGCCAGTCAACTCCAGCGCTACGTGGAAGCGGTGGACGCCGAGTTCCCCGACGAGGGGGTTCGCGGAATCCTCGTCGCCCCGTCCGTGACCGACCGAACGGAGGCGTTGCTGGACGAGAAGGGACTGTCGTTCGTCGCCGTCGAACCGGTGGCGGGTGACGAGCGTTCGGACAGCGGCGACGGGGGAGGAGACGAGAACGGTGGGCACGAGGAAGACGGAAACGAGGAAAACTGAGTCGACGGCGACGCCGAAGTTCAGCGTCGCTCGGCGAGTCGGACGAAGTTCTCGAACGTCCGTTCCGGAGTCACGCCGCCGAAGTCGCGGTGAGCGGGGTCCTCGGGCCAGCCGAAGTCCTCCTCTATGGCCGGGAACAGAGACGCCGTGAACTCGGGGTGGTACTGCACGGTCCAAAGCGGTGCGTCGCGGTGTCTGCTGGCGAGGTTGGGGTAGTAGTCCGCCGAGGCGATGGCTTCCATGCCGTCGCCGAGTTCGGTCACGAAGTCGCCGTGGACGAGTGGGACGCGGGTTCCGACGCCGTCGAACAGGGGGTCGTCGGCGAACCGGACCGGTTCGATTCCGGCGCGGAGGCCGCGGTGTTCCACCGCGCCGCCGAGGGCGTCGTTGACGAGTTGGTGGCCGAAGCAGACGCCGAGCGTCGGAATCTCTTCGCGGACGAGTTCGGAGACGAGTTCGCGCAAGTCGTTCATCCACGGGTAGTCGTCCGTCTCGTAGACGCCCGCCGTGCTCCCCGAGACGACGACGGCGTCCGCCGTCGAGAGCGCGTCGGGTCGGCCGCCGTGGTCGGCGTACTCGTCGACGCGGACGGTCGCACCGGCGGCTTCGAGGTGGCGACGAATCTCGGGGACGAAGTACCGCGTCTCCGGGTCCACCTCGTTCTCCAAGACGAGTATCATACGCGTGTATCCGCGTCGGGCGACGAGAACCCTCCGGTCTGCGCGGCGCGAAGCGAGAGCAGACGGGTCAGGGGAACACGGAGACGCCCCAGACGAACGGAATCCAGAGCGTCACCGCGAGAACGAGGAGGACGATACCGACGACGTTCAACACGACGCCGACGCGCGCCATCTGCGGAACGGTGACGTAGCCGGTCCCGAAGACGACGGCGTTGGGCGGGGTAGCGACCGGGAGCATGAACGCGAGCGAGGCCGACACGGCGACGACGACGCCCAGAACGAACGGCGAGACGCCGAGTGCTATCCCCGACCCGAGCGCGAGCGGAACGAACAACGACGCCGTTGCGCTGTTGGAGGTGACCTCGGTGAGAAAGACGACGGCGGTGGCGACGGCGAGCAAGACGAAGATGGTCGGAAGCCCTGAGAGACCGCCGAACGTCGAGCCGAACCACGCGTCGAGTTGCGTCGTCCGGAAAGCGTCCGCGATGGCGAATCCCCCGCCGAAGACGAGCAGCACTTCCCAGGGGAGTCGGGCGGTGTCCTCCCACGAGAGGAGTCGGCCACCGTCGACACCGTTCGGAACGAGAAACAGGAGCGTCGCACTCGTGACGGCGATGGCACCGTCCGTAAGACCGGGGACGAACGGGTCGAGAAGGAACGGGCGAGTGAGCCACCCCGCGACGACGAGCGCGAAGACGGCGAGGACGCGGCGCTCGGGCACCGACAACGAACCGAGTGCAGTCCGCTCCACCGAGAACGAGTGCGTGGCCGTCTGCCCGCGCACGTCGAACGAGGCGACCAGTACGGCCCACGTGAGGGGGAGAAACACGGCCGCGAACGGGACCCCGAACAGCATCCAACGGACGAAATCGAGTCGAACGCCGAGCGAGCGCTCGACGACGGCCGCGAGAATCGCGTTCGGCGGCGTTCCGATGAGCGTGGCGATGCCGCCGATAGAGGCCGCGTACGCGATTCCGAGGACGAGCGCGGTCCCGAAGCGGGTGTGTGCGGGTGAGGACGGCGGGAGTGAGTCCTGCGGCGAGACGAAGAGAGCGGGAGTTCGGTCCAGAGCCGCGTCGTTTCGCGGGTCTTCGTCGGGGTCACCGACGACGGAGAGTGCGATGGGAACCATCACCATCGCCGTCGCCGTGTTCGACACCCACATCGACAGCGCCGCCGTGGTGAGCATGAATCCGCCGAGCAGGTGGCGGGGGTCGTCGCCGACGGCGGTGACGACGGTGACGGCGATACGACGATGGAGTCCCCACCGTTCGATGGCGAGTGCGACGAGGAAGCCGCCGAGAAAGAGAAACGTGACCGGGTCAGTGTACGCGGCGGCCGTCGTCGCCGCCGCCGTGACGCCCGAGACGGGAAAGAGGACCACGGGAAGCAGTGCGGTGACCGCGACGGGGGCCGTCTCAGTCAGCCACCAGACGGCGACCCAGACGGTACACGCCAGCGCCGCCGCACCGGCCGGGTCGAGCCCCGGCGGGGGAGCGAGACGGACCGTGACGTACCCGAGGGGTCCGAGGACGAGGCCGGCCGTCCGCCGAGTGAATCGTGCCACTGTCTCGTGGTACGAACGTCCGTCGATTGATAGTTTCGACGCGCGGGCGTGGCGCGTGAGAACGCGGCACGCGGCACCGCAGGCGGGTGATGCTTCGAAGCGCTTTTACGCCGCATGAACGTTCTTCTGCACAAGTAACCATGGCAGATAAACCCGCCTCGATGTACCGCGAAATCGACAAGCCGTCGTACACCCGACGCGAGTACATCACCGGAATTCCCGGTTCGAAGATCGCACAGCACAACATGGGCAACCTCCAGACGGGTCCCGAGGACTACCCGGTCCAGATCAGCCTCCGTCTCGAAGAGGAGTGCCAGATTCGACACGGTTCGCTGGAGTCCGCACGCCTGTCGGCCAACCGCGTGATGCTCAAGCAGGTCGGTCAGCCGAACTACAAGATGGTCCTCCGTAAGTTCCCCCACCAGGTCCTGCGCGAGAACAAGCAGGCGACCGGTGCGGGTGCGGACCGTGTCTCCGACGGAATGCGCCAGTCGTTCGGTAAGGTCGTCGGCACCGCCGCCCGTATCCAGAATGGCGAGCGCGTGTTCACCATCTACTGCAGCGTCGAGGACGCGCCCATCGCGAAGGACGCACTGCGCCGCGCCTACAACAAGATGTCGCCGCCGTGCCGCATCGACGTCGAGAAGGGCGAAGAACTGCTCGTCTCGTAACTGAGCGAGGGACGCTTCGGGCGCGGGTCACCTCGCCGCGACCCGGCGATTTTTACGCTATCGCCGCTTCTCCGTAGCCGATGCTGCGACTGGCGGTCACCACGTCGAGCGAGACGTTCGAGCGGATGCGGGACCCACTCGGCGAACGTGGCGTCGCGGTCGAACACCTCCCGGCGAAGTCGCGCGCGATTCGACTCACCGAGTCGCGAGGCGACTTCGACGTGGGGTTCGTCTACCCGACGCGGCTGATGGAGGGCGGGGCGATAGACGCCCGCGACCCGATTCCGTGGGTGAACGACCGCGAGGCGGTGCTCACGTCGCGGAACAAAGGCGGCGTAATCGCGTCGCTCTCGCGGGCGGGGCTTCCCGTTCCCGAGACGCGGATGCTGTCGAACCCGGTGGACGAGAGCGTCGTCGCCGACGCCGTCTCCGACCTGTCGTTTCCACTCGTCGTGAAGCCGAACTCGGCGACGCGCGGCGTCGGCGTCGCGAAGGTGTCCGACGTCGACTCGCTTCTCGGCGTCGTCGACTACCTGAACCTCGTCCACGACTTCCGGTCGACGGGCGACAAGTCCTACCTGATACAGGAGTACGTGCCCGACGCCCGCGACTACCGCGTGATGGTCGTCGACGGCAGGGTGGTCGGCGGCGTCGAACGCCGTCTCCCGAACGCGCTCGGCGAAGACCGCTGGAAGCACAACGTCCACCGCGGGGCGGAGGCGAGAGCGGTGACCGTCTCGGAGGCGCATCGGGAGTTGGCGTTAGACGTGGCGGAGACGCTCGGAATCGACTATCTCGGCGTCGACGTGCTCGTCACCGAAGACCGGACGCTCGTCTCGGAGACGAACGCGCGGCCGACGATAGACCACGAGAAGTACGACGGCGACTTCTGGGACAGACTCGCGGCGCTGATACGGCGAACCGCCGAACAGAACGAGTAGGACGGCGCGGAGACGGCGTCGAGTTACTCCACGTCGATGGCCGCAGAGTCTTCGGTTTTCTGGAACGTGACCTGCAGGACGCCGTTCTTGAACGACGCCTTCGCGGAGTGCTCGTCGACGCGAACGGGGAGTGTGACTCGTTCGTCGTACTCTCGTCTGTCGCCCGCGGCGCTGACGGTGAGCGTCTCGCCGTCGCACTTGAGGTCTATCGCGTCTTTCTCCACACCCGGAAGGTCCGCGACGAGTCGGATGGCCTCTCCCTCATCGTACACGTCGATGTGGGTTTCGGAGGCGAACCCGGTGGCGTCACCACCGGTCATCTCGCTCATCATCCGTTCGATTTCGTCGAAGATGTTGTCGAACGGGTCGTCGCGTTCATCTCTCATACACCCGCCTTTGGTTGGTTCCGGTCAAAAGCCTTCTCCCCCGGTGGGTTTCGAGAGCGGTCGGAACGCCCGTCTCGGGCGGTGTCGCGGCGCGAACTCGGCGTGCCTGATACTGTGTGACTGTGCTCGTCTCTGCCCGCATCTGGCACTCGGTCGCACGAAATCGTCAATCATCGTTCACACAGAAGCGACAGTACAGCTCTCTTACCCCACGGATATCGCCGTTCACTGACTTTGGCCGGAGACACGTGGATTCAAGTATCTTGGCCGACGATACTCGGATATGAGTGAAAAATCGTACCTCGCTGCGGGCGCAGCCGTCGACGACGACGACGTGGTGCGCGTCGGATTGAACGGGTTCGGACGAATCGGACGGAACGTGTTCCGTGCGGTCATGGAGAACCCGAAGGTCGAACTCGTCGGTATCAACGACGTGATGGACTTCGAGGACATGGAGTACCTCGCGAAGTACGACTCCGTGATGGGCCGTGCCGACGAGGTGTCGCTCGAGGGCGAAGAACTCGTCGCGGGCGATACCTCCGTCTCGCTGTTCAACATCCAGAGTCCCGCCGAACTCCCGTGGGACGAACTCGACGTGGACGTGGCGCTCGAGTGTACGGGCATCTTCCGCACGAAGCAGGACGCGTCCGCGCACCTCGAAGCGGGTGCCGACAAAGTGCTCATCTCCGCGCCGCCGAAAGGAGACGAAGAGGTCAAACAGATCGTTTACGGCGTCAATCACGACGAGTACGACGGCGAGGACGTCGTCTCGAACGCCTCGTGTACGACGAACTCCGTCACGCCCGTCGCGAAGGTGCTGGACGAGGAGTTCGGCATCGACTCCGGTCTCCTGACGACGGTGCACGCCTACACCGGGTCGCAGAACCTCATCGACGGCCCGAAGGCGAAGAAGCGCCGCGGCCGCGCCGCCGCCGAGAACATCGTCCCCACCTCGACGGGTGCCGCGCAGGCCGCCACCGAGATTCTCCCCCAGTTGGAGGGCAAACTCGACGGAATGGCGATTCGCGTCCCCGTTCCGAACGGTTCCATCACCGAACTCGTCGTCTCGCTCGACGAGACGCCGTCGGTCGACGAGATAAACGACGCCTTCCGCGACGCCGCCGACTCCGGCCCCCTCGCGGGCGTCCTCGGCTACACGGACGACGAAGTCGTCTCCCAAGACATCCTCGGTCTGCCGTTCTCCTCGACAGTCGACCTCAAGTCCACGAACCAGGTCAACGACGGCGGTCTGTACAAGATTCTGACGTGGTACGACAACGAGTACGGCTTCTCGAACCGGATGCTCGACGTGGCGCACTTCATCACCTACGACTGAGCGCCCGGGTCGACCGCACCCACTCCACGCACCACTAAGTGACCGCTCTTCGTTTCCTCATCTGATACCCACATGTCCACGTTCAAGACGCTCGACGACCTCGAACCCGGCCAACTCGTCCTCGTCCGCCTCGACCTGAACTCGCCCGTCGAAGACGGGACAGTGCAGGACAACCGCCGCTTCGAACGCCACGCGGAGACCGTCCGCGAACTCGCCGAACGCGGTGACCGCGTCGTCCTGATGGCCCACCAGGGCCGTCCCGGCGGCGACGACTTCGTGTCTCTGGAACAGCACGCAGACATCCTCGCAGAACACGTCGGCCGCGACGTTGGATTCGTCGCAGACACCTACGGCGAAGACGCCGCGGAGGCCATCCAGTCGCTCGGAGAGGGCGAGATACTCCTCTTGGAGAACACCCGGATGTGCGACGAGGAGTTGCCCGAGGAGTCGCCCGAAGACAAGGCCGACACCGAGTTCGTCGGGACGCTCGCACCCCTGTTCGACGCGTACGTCAACGACGCCTACTCGGCGGCGCACCGCTCGCACGCGTCGCTCGTCGGCTTCCCCCTCGAACTCCCCGCCTACGCCGGGCGCGTGATGGAGACGGAGTACGAGGCGAACTCCTCGATAGCGACCAGAGAGTTCGACGGACAGGTGACGATGGTCGTCGGCGGGACGAAGGCGACGGACGTCATCGACGTGATGAACAACCTCGGCGAGAAAGTCGACCAGTTCCTCTTGGGCGGCATCGCGGGCGAACTGTTCCTCCGCGCCGCCGGCCACGACGTGGGCTACGACGTGGGCGAGATGGACCTGTTCGACGACCAGTGGGAGGCGAACCACGAGACCATCGAGTCGCTCATCGAAGAACGCGGCGACCAGATAACACTCGCCGTCGACTTGGCGTACGAAGACGCTGACGACGAACGCGCCGAAATCCGAGTGGAAGACATCGACGAGAAGGACCGAGGCTACCTCGACATCGGGTCCGACACCGTCTCTGAGTACGACCCCGTGATTCGCGACTCCGAGGCCGTCTTCGTGAAAGGTGCGCTCGGCCTGTTCGAGGACGAACGCTTCTCGAAGGGCACCGTCGGCGTCCTGAAAGCCATCGCCGAGACGGACTGCTTCTCCGTCGTCGGCGGCGGCGACACCTCCCGCGCCATCGAGATGTACGGGATGGACGAGGACGACTTCGGCCACGTCTCCATCGCCGGCGGCGCGTACATCCGCGCGCTGACGGGCGCGTCGCTGGTCGGCGTGGAAGTGCTTCAGCGGAACTGACTGCGGTCGATTTCGCTCGGTTCACGGCCCGCTATCGCGCCACGCTTTTTTGACCCGCCGTCGAACGCGCCAGCATGCGAATCGGCATCTGTTCTGACACGCACGACAACCTCGAATTGGCCCGCGACGCGGTGGAGACGTTCGAGGAGGCGGGAGTTGAGACGGTGCTTCATTGCGGCGACGTGGTGTCGCCGTTCACGGCGAACGTCTTCGACGCCGAGTTCGACTTCCACGCCGTCCGCGGCAACAACGACGGCGAGTGGAACCTCTCGACCGTCATCGAGTCGTTCGGTACGTACCACGGCGAGTGCGCGGCGTTGGAGTTCGACGGTCACTCGGTCGCCGTCTACCACGGGACGAGCGAGACGCTGGTCGACGCACTGGTAGACTCGGGCGAGTACGACTACGTCTTCCGCGGGCACACGCACCAGCGAACGTACGAGGAACGGGGCGACACCGTCCACGTCAACCCCGGCGGACTGCCGATACCGGGCGCGGACGACACGTACCACGTCGCACTGTTCGACACCGAGGAAGGCGACGTAGCGTTCTACGAGGTGTGAAGAGGCAGCGAAAACGGGCGTCGTCGGGGGGTCAGTCGTCCGCGAGTTCCGTCTCGGGGACCGTCTCGGACCGGTCCTCGTGGCTAAAACCCGACGGGTCACCCGTGATACCGACGCCGAGGTACTCGTCGGTCGTCGCCATGCTGTCCGCCTGACTGGCGGACTCCGTCATCGCGCGGATGGCGTCGACGTTCTCCGGAATCACGTCGGACTCTTGGTGGATGGCCTGGAACAGGTAGAGGTCGCGACCCTCGGTGGCGATGGACTCGCCCCACACGCAGTTCTCCCAGAGGTCGCCGCGCGGGCGGCCCGCGTCGAGGGCGAAGTCCTTCAGTTTCCCCGCGCCGTCGATGCCCATCCCCTCGGGGATGACGTAGACGCGCGACTCCTTCTCTAACAGTTGGCGGACGTGCGCGCCGGTCACGTCGTCTTCGAGCGTGACGTTGAGGCTGTGAACGTGCATCAGCGTCGCGGGCACCTTCATCCCGAGCGTGTCGATGGCGAGGTCGGGGAAGATGGTCTTCACGTCGGGGCCGTGGTGACTGGGGACCTTGATGGGGTTCGGCAGGATGTCGTTGATGGGGCCGCGGGAGTTCTGTCCGGGGTCGCCGCCGCGGCGGACGAGCGTCGCCCGTACCTTCTCCACGCCGTACTCCTCGCGCAGGGGGGCGATGATGCGCGAGAGACCGGTCGTGTTACAGGAGACGGCCCGGACGTAGTCCGCGCCGAGGGCGGCGTCGTAGTTCGAGCGAGCGTTGAAACTCACGTCGGCCACGTCGGCGTCCTCGCCGCCCTGGAAGATGGCCGGCGTGTCGTGGGACTCGTACAGTTCCTTGTTCTTCGCGCCGATGCCGGAGGGCGTGCAGTCGACGACGACGTCCGCGTCGGCGACCAACTCGTCGACGGCGCCTGCGACGTCGATACCCGCCTCCGCGAAGAGCGGCATCCGCTCTGGAATCGCGGCGTACATCTGGTATCCGCGCTGGACGGCGGTGTGCGCCTCGAAGTTCGGTTGCGTCTTGGCCACTCCGACGACTTCCATGTCCGGTTGTGCGTCCACGGCGTCGGCGACGCGTTTTCCAATCGTCCCGTAGCCGTTGACACCCACTCGTATCATCGGTGAGTTGTCGAAGGCCGGAGACAATAGTTATTTCGGAGATTTTTTGTTAGAAATTAACTCCGCGGCGAGTAACGCGGCGGATTCTCACGAAGGCGAGTTACTAATCTGTGGTTCCTCACGTCTCCGAGACCGCCCGTCCGAAGCGGGATGGGAACGACTAACCAGCCGGGAGACCGACGTCGAGACATGACCGAGAGCGAGTTACGCGCCGCCGCGGAGACGGCCGTCGTACAGTGTATGGACCTCGGGGCCGACGAGTCCTGCGTCGTCGTCACCGACGACAAACGTCGCAGTATCGGCGAAGCGCTCTACGACGTCGCCTCGGACGTCACCGCGGACGCGACGCTCCTTCGCTACCCGCCCGGAAGCCAACACGGCGAGGAACCGCCCGCACCCGTCGCCGCCGCGATGGCCGAGGCGGACGTGTTCCTCGCGCCCACCTCCAAGAGCCTCAGTCACACCCGCGCCCGCGGTGACGCCTGCGAGGCGGGCGCGCGCGGCGCGACGCTCCCCGGCATCACGGAAGACGTGTTTCTCACCGGCCTCGACGCCGACTACGACGCCATCTCGCGGCACTGTCTCGACGTGCTGAAACAGGTCACGGAGGCCGAGGAGATTCGCGTGACGACGCCCGCGGGGACGGACATCACCTTCGAACCGGGCGACAGAGACTGGTTGGCCGACACCGGCATCGTCCACGAGGCGGGCGGCTTCTCGAACCTTCCCGCGGGCGAGGTGTTCGTCTCGCCGGAGAACGCGAACGGCACGTACGTCGTCGACGGGACGATGATGCCGCACGGTCTGTTAGAAGAGGGTCAACGGCTCAGATTCGAGGTCGAAGACGGGTTCGTGACCCACATCTCCGACGACGACGTGCGCGAACAGGTCGAAGCGGGCGCGGCGGACGTCGGCCGCGATGCATACAACCTGGCCGAACTCGGAATCGGGACGAACGTCGGCGTCGACGAGTTGGTGGGGTCGGTTCTCTTAGACGAGAAAGCCGCGGGGACGGTCCACATCGCCATCGGCGACGACGCGGGCATCGGCGGCGACACGGACGCGCCGCTCCACTTAGACGGCATCATTCGAGAGCCGACCGTGTACGCGGATGGAGAGGAAGTGGAACTTCCGGAGTAGGACCCCAGACGACCAGTTACGTCCTCGCCTCGTTCAGCGCCGTCGGGAGGAGGACCCCGACGCCGACGAGGATACCCCACAGCACCCACGCGTCGTCGGTGTACTGTTGGGCGAACAACCAGAGGACGGTGGCGAGGAGGACGAACGCGGCGGTGGTTTTCGTGTGGCGAGAGACCATACGTCTCCGTCCTCCGGCATAAATATCAAACCCCTGTCTGCTTTGGCGACGGCGAGTCACGCGGTCACACGGAGCCGGTGGAAGCACGGATATTTACGGCGTGACGGGGTAGAAGCCCGCATGAGCAACACGCAAGACCGCATCGCGGTCGCCTGTCCCTCCTGTTCGCCCGGGGAAGAGACGGTCCACGAGGTGCTGAAATCGGGCGGTCACGCGACGGTTCGCTGCACGGAGTGCAGTCACGTCCACAAGGTCCGCATCGAAGAGGAGACGGAAGTCGAGAAGAAAGTCGTCGTCTCGCAGGACGGCGACTCGTTCACGACGATGGTCGACGCGCCGCCGAAAGAGACCATCGCCGTCGGCGAGGAGTTCATCGTCGACACGCCGGAGGCCATCATGCTCGTCCGAATCACGGGTATCGAAGTCGGACCCGAGCAGCGTGCCGAGGAGTCCACGATAGCGGAGGCGCGAACCATCTGGACGCGCGCCGTCGACAACGTCTCCGTCCGCGTCACGGTCAACCCGAAAGAGGGGACGGGCTACCGCGAGAACACCCGGAGCTTCAAAGTGAACGTCCCCGGCGACTACGAGTTCGTCGTCGGCGAGACGGAGTCGTTCGGCGACGAGAAGTTCCTCGTGAAGGCGCTTCACGTCCGCGACGACGCCCCGGAGTACCGCCACGGAAAACTCGACCACGACGGCGACATGGTGTACGCCAAAGACGTCAATCGACTGTACGGCACCGACAAGACCACGTCCGCGTGGTCGGCGTGGTGACTGAGGAGTCGAAAGAACGGGGAGAGCCGAGTCGCCGGTGAACGGCGGTCAGCGGGGTGCGGCGTCGTGGTATCCGTGTCGTTCGACGGCGACCGTATCGACGACCAGGTCGGCGTCGGCCGCGAGTCCGTCGCCGAGGAACGGAACCAGTGCCGCGAGGAGGGGGTTCGGTGTCACGGTCCGGTTCGCGTCGTCGTACTCGACGACACCGTGGTCTTCGAGCACCGGGAGGTGGACGTGGTGGAGTGCGATGCGGACGCGCGACTGTACCTCACCGACCGATTTCGACTCCTCGTCGGCGTCGTAGACGACGGCGGCGACGAACGCCGCCAGCGTCGAGAGCGGCGTCGGGCGGTCGGTCTGTTCGGTCGCGAGGTACCGGAGGACCGCCCGGCGGCGGTCGTCTCTGAGGATGTGGAAGGCGTCGTTACGTGGAAGGCGTGCGTATCGGTCAGTTCCGTGCATATCTCTTCGGACAGCGGACGTACGCGTATCGTTCGCCGAGTCGTGTGCGGGGGTATCTCGGGCGCCCATCGTAGCAACAGAAAACCGCTCTGCGCTCATAAATAGTGAGTCACGTTTCGGACCGTTACTGTCCGAACGGCCGTCGATTGAATCCGCCGCAGTCGTGCGATTAGGCCGCTGAAACAGTCTGAAACAGTCAGCGGCTCGGACGCGTTAGGAGGACGTTTCGACTCCCGAAACCGGGCCGACGTGACGGAGTAGGCCGACTTTTGGTCCAGGGGGACGTGGGACGAACCATGCCGACGCGAGACCGGTCGTCGCTCGACGCAGAGGAACTGTTCTTGCTGTGGGCGGCCCGGCGAAGCGGCGTCTTGGACGCCCTCCTCGACGCCGCCGGAACGCCAAGCGAAGTCGCCGCCGACGCGGGCGTCACCGAACACGCCGCGCGAGTCGTCGTCGAATCGCTCTCCGACCTCGGGTTCGTCCGCCAAGTGGGAGGCGAGTACGAGATAACCAACCGCGCGCTCGGGTTCCTCGCGAAGCGAGACGTACGCTCTATCGGCCGCCTCCCGCACACGCTCGACCTGTTCGACCTGTGGGTCGACCTCCCCGAGACGATGCGGACGGGCGAGGGGCCGGAACGCCCCGCCGACTGGACGCGGAACCGGTTGGGTGCGCACGCGGCGACGGACGACGCGCGAGTTCGCGCACGAGTCACCGCCGCCGTCCGCGAGGCGCCGGACGCAGAACGCGTCCTCGACGTCCGTGGGGCCTCCGGCGTCTACGCGACGGAGTTCGCCGCCAGAGGGTACGACGCGACGCTCCTCGACGAATCGTCGGTCGTCGACGCCGTCGAACCGATGCTCGTGCACCGAGGCGTTCGAACCGTCGCCGCCGACGCGCCCGACTTCGCGGTGGACGACGCGTTCGGACTCGTCTTCCTCGCCGACGTGACGAGCGGCTACGACGCCGCGGAGAACCGGACGCTCCTCGCGAGCGCGTTCGAAGCGCTCGAACCCGGCGGAACGCTCACAGTCGTCGACGTCGTCCGCGACGGGTCGACGACGGCGGTCAGGGGCCGAATCCGGGCGCTGGGCGTCGGCCACGGCGACGTCTACACCGAAGCGACGCTCCGGTCGTGGCTCGAATCGGCGGGGTTCGACGACGTGACCGTCTCGACGATTCCGGGCGACGACCGGTCGCTCCTCGTCGCGAAACGGCCGGAGCGTGCGGTTGATTAGTGCGGACTTCCGAGAGGGCGTATGGACCCCGCGGTACTGCGTGAGGACATGGTCGACGGCCTCGAACACGGGATGGACGTGGCCGAACCCGTCTCTCTCGCGATGCGAACCGTCCCCCGTCACGAGTTCGTCGACGACGCGCCGTACCAGAACCGTTCGAGCGACTACGAGGGTTCGACCGTTCTCGCGCCCGCAGACGTCGCGCGACTCCTCTCGGCACTCGAAGCGGACCCCGAAGACGACGTGCTCGTCGTCGGAGCCGGCGTCGGCTACACCGCCGCGCTGTTGGCCGAGATAGTCGGCGAGACGCACGTCCACGCCGTCGATATCGACCGGACGCTCGTCTACGCGGCGCGGTCGAACCTCCAGTCCGTCGGCTCTGCGGCCGTCCTCGTGGACCGGCGCGACGGCGCGGACGGCCTGCCGGAGTACGCCCCGTTCGACCGCATCCTGGTCGAGGCGGCGGCTATCGCCCCGCCGAAACGACTCGTCTCGCAACTGGACCCCGACGGGCGACTCGTCTTCCCGATGGGCGGCCCGAAGCAGACGCTCGTGAGCGTCGACGCCGACGGCGAGGTGGTCGAGAAACACGGCCCCGTCGCCTTCGAACCGCTCCTCGTGGAGGGCGAACAGCGAGGCGGCCCCACCCGGAACCGGACGATGCGCGAGGACGCCGAGTTCGACAGTCCGGACACGGGCTACTTCGCGAAGAACGGGTGGGAACAGGAGTGGATAGACTGGGACGAACGGTTGAGCGGCCGACAGCGACGCTACGACCGGTGACGCTCCGTTCCCTGTTTCCGAGAACCAGACTCTCCCGTTATACTGTCACACGGCGTACGTAGAACCGGGAGAACTCATGCAGAAAAACGTCGGTGGCTACGACCGTATCGCCCGACTCGTCGTCGGACCGCTCCTCATCGTCGCGGGTGCCGCGGCGCTCGGAGGGATGTTCACCATCGCGGCCGGGACCCTCGGTCTCGTCGTCGCGGGTGTCGCCCTCCTCGTCGGCGCCGTCTTCCTCGCGACGGGCATCACGCAGAAATGCCCGCTCAACGACGCCCTCGGTATCGACACGTTCGGAGGAGAGGCGGAGAGAGAGACCGAAACGCCCGGAAAGGACGCGGGTCGCCCGAGCTGAGCTGATTTTTTCGTGCCGGTCGAGACGCCGAGAGCCGAGTCGCGTCTTCAGCCCTTCAGTCCGCTCCCGGTGAGGGGGACGACCACGTCGTCGTCGGGCGCGAGGACGCCGCGTTCGCGGTACTCGCGGAGTGCGGCGGGGGCGACGGCGCACGTCGGTTCGGTGTAGAACCCCTTTCGGTGGAGGGCGTCCAGTTCCGACTCCACCGCGGAGGCAGAGAGGGCGATAGCGTCGCCGTCGGTGGCGTCGATGGCGGCGAGAATCTGTCCGCGTCGGGTCGGGTCGCGAATCTGGATGCCGTCGGCCACGTCGTTCCGTCCCTCGTTCTGGCCGTGCAGTTCGTCGGCAATCGGGGCGTAGCCGGCCGCCTGCGCGCCGAGCAGTGTCGGAATCTCGTCTATCCAACCCGCGTCCCGCAGGGCGCGGAACCCGCGGTACGCGCCCAAGAAGAGCGTTCCGTGTCCGAGTGGCGTCACGACGGCGTCGGGTGCGGACCACCCGCGCTGGTAGGCGAGTTCGTAGGCGAACGTGGCCGTCCCGGCGAAGAACGCGGGGTTCCACGCGTGGGAGGCGTACCAGCCTTCCCCCGCCTCGACGGCGTCGACGCAGGCGTCGGTCACGTCCTCGCGGGAGCCTTCGACACGGACGGGCGTGGCCCCGGCGCGTTCGATGGCGCGGAGTTTCGAGGCCTTGACCGAAGCGGGGACGTAGATGTCGGCGTCGATGCCCGCGCGGGCGGCGTAGGTGGCGACGGCGGCCCCCGCGTTGCCCGAGGAGTCTTCGACCACTTTCTCGACGCCGAGTTCGGCGGCGACGGAGAGCGTCGTCGTCGCGCCGCGGTCCTTGAACGACCCGGTGGGGAAGACGTACTCCAACTTGAACGAAGCGTCCCAGTCGGGCGCGTCCACGAGCGGCGTCATCCCCTCGCCGAGGGTGACGTGCGGGCCGACCGGGAGGAAGTCGGCGAACGACCAGAGGCCGCGCCGGTCGTCGAACCCGCGGGGGTCGGGGGCGTCCCGCGACGGCCGGGCGTCCGCGAGGAAGTCGAGCGGTGCGCCGCAGTCACAGCGCCACGCCCAGTCGGTCTCGTACGTCTCGCCGCACGCCGAACACCGGAGCGAGAGCGCTGAGAGCGTCATCAGAAGGTGTCGATGTTGGTGCCGACGGAACAGACGTACTCGCCGGTCGCGACCTGCGGGAGGCGGCGAGAGCGCCAGAAGATACCCGGGCCGTCCGCGGTGACGCGGGCTTTGAGACCGCCGAACACGTCGGTCACCTCGAAGACCACGTCGCCCGCCGAGACTCGTTCGCCGAGGTCTTTCTTGAAGCGGACGAGGCCACCCGCCGGGGCACCGTACTGGTCGAACCCCTTCGCGCGGGTCTGTCGTTCCGTCTCGACAGTGCCGTCGAGGAAACCGTAGTCGCGGAGGACGTTGTGGACGCCGCGAACCCCCTTTCGGATGCTCTCTTCGTCCCACCCGACACAGCCGCCGAGTTCGGGGTCGATGGTGGGGATTCCCTCGTCGGGCCCGGCGCGGGCGAGTTGCCCGTCGGGGCCTTTCTGGTCTAAGACGTAGCCACAGCCGAACGTCTTCGCGAGGCGGAGACACTCTTTGTGGAGGCGGTGGTGGCGACCACACCGAACGCGGACCTCGTCTATCATCTTCGAGGTAGAACCCTGATGCAGGTCGAGGATGAGGTCGGCGCGGCGGGCGACCCCGAACGTCGCGGCCGCGATTCGCTCCGACGACGTCCCGTTCTCGTCGCCCGGATAGGCGCGGTTCATCTTCGTGTCGTCCATCGGGTTTCGGTGCTCGGCCACCTGAAACGCGTGATAGTTGACGATGCCGACGAGCAGAATCTGTCCGGAAATCTCCGCGGCGTCGAGTTGCGGGAAGACCCGCTGAATCACGCCGACGCCGTTCAGTTCGTCGCCGTCCGAGGCCGCCTGCACGTAGAGCGTCTTGCCGTCCGACGCCCCGTTGACGACGGCGCACGGGAGACCGACGGCGGTCCCATCCCGCGTCTCACCCACCTCGAGACGGCCCGTGTCCACCTCTCCGGGGGCCGCACTCGCGCTTCCGAGGGTAATCATTACCAGAGACTGGGCAGCATCGCCCTTTATCGATTCGGTATCTTCCTCCCCCCGTTCGGAAAAACGGTAGGTATCCGGCAACAACAGTTATACTACAGGAGAGATTATAACAAGTCAAGAAGCCCTGAAATATATGGGTATCTACCGACACTATGTCCGCGGAATTGCAACCGGAGGCGTTCCGTCGCTCACTCCTTCGGCTGAAGCAGGACGGTTGTTCGATCCTCGTTAGTTGCGACGACGACCTCTGCACCGCACGGGCGAGTCGTCGGACGCTCGGTGCAGTCCCTTCGTACTCGCGGGTCATCGTCCTGACCGACGAGGCGGACCGCGACTCGCTCGGTGACCGCCTCCCGCGCGGCGTCGGCCCCGAGAGCGACGGCCTCTCGGTAGTGGACTTTCACGACATCTTCGAGCAGTCTTCAGACCCGGCGGCGAGCGTCGACGGCCTGCGAACGAGCGTCGACGACGCCATCCAGACGTTCGGCGCGTCGAACACGCTCGGGCCGGGCGAACTCCGCCTCAGTCTCGACTCCGCTGGCGGACTCGCCGACGCCGTCGGGAACGAGTTGACGGTCGACGCGACGAACGGCATCACCGACTCCGTCCTCGGAGAGAAGGGGATGGCGTACTACCACGTCGACGCCGACGACACCGAAGTGCGAGAGTCGCTCGCCTCCACCTGCGACGCCGAAGTCGAAGTGCGTGCGGACGGCGAGACCATCCACCAGCGGTGGCACCTCCCCGACCAGGGAAGTACGCGCTGGCTTCATCTGTAGACCCGGCCCGTTCCGTACGATTCACCCTCTCTCCGTACCGCGATAGACCGCTCTGACCGGGAGAAACAACTTCCGTCGGCCGAACACGTCGGTATGGTTCGGGGAGAGACCGACGAGCCGGACGCGTTGTCGACGTTCCGACAGTTCTTCGCCTTGGACGGCGACGTCCTCGTCCTCTCGGTGTCGATGTTCGCGTTCAGCCTCGGCTTCCAGATGACCGGCCGCTACATGCCGCGCTATATGAGCGTCCTCGGGGCCGGAAGCGTCGCCATCGGGCTGTACGGGAGTTTCGGGAACCTCATCAGCGCCGTCTACCCCTATCCGGGCGGTGCGCTCTCTGACCGCATCGGGTCGCGGACGGCGCTGACGCTGTTCGGTCTCGCCTCGACTCTCGGATTTCTCGTCTGGTTGTTCGCCGACGCGTTCGGCGTCGTGACGCTTCCGGGACTCGAACTGGGGGCGTTCACGCTCGACCCGGTTCTCCTTCCCGTCGGCATCTTCGTCGGACTCCTGTTCTCGCAGGCGTGGAAGTCGTTCGGTCTCGGCGCGACGTTCGCCATCGTCAAGCAGAGCGTCACGCCGGACCGACTCGCGACGGGGTTCGCCAGCACGGAGACGTTTCGACGGACCGCGTTCCTCCTCGGTCCCCTGTTCGCCGCGGGCGTCCTCGCGACGTTCGCGTTCGAGACGGGCTTTCGCGTCGTCCTCGCCGTCGCCGCCGTGTTCGCCGCCGTGGCGACGGTGGCCCAACACGTCCTCTACGACGCCTCCGCGGACAGCATCGGCAAGTCCTTCGAGGGCGTCGCCACCGTCGTCGCCGACCTGCGCGAGATGCCGCCCGCGCTGAGACCGTTGCTCGTCGGCGACACCCTCGTCCGGTTCGCCAACGGGATGGTGTACGTCTTCTTCGTCATCGTCGTCGTCGAGTTCCTCGCCGTCGGCGCGACGTTCCCCGTGGTCGGGTCGCTCTCGCCGGACGCCTTCTTCGGCGTCCTCCTGTCCGTCGAGATGGCCGTCGCCCTCGCGACGATGGTTCCCGTCGCCAAACTCGCCCGCCGCGTCGGGTTGAAGCCCGTCGTCGGCCTCGGCTTCGCCGTCTACGCCGTCTTCCCCGTCCTCCTGATAAACGCCCCCGACAGCGCTCTCGTCGTGACGATCCTGTTCGCGTTCTCCGGGCTTCGGTTCGCGGGACTCCCCGCACACAAGGCGCTCATCGTCGGTCCGGCCGAAGAGAACGCGGGCGGGCGCGCCGTCGGGTCGTACTACCTCGTTCGGAACGTCGTCACCATCCCCTCGGCCGCCGTCGGTGGCTGGTTGTACGCGACGGACCCGCGGACGGCCTTCCTCGTCGCCACCGTCGTCGGCTTCCTCGGGACGGGCTACTTCCTCCTGTTCGGTCGCGAGTTCGAGGCGTACGCCTGAACCGCGGGGACCGACGAGGCTTTGCGGTCTCGGTCGATAGAGGCGAACGTGAGCGACGAGGTTCCGGGACGACCGCCGCAGGGCGGTCTCGCCCAAGCGTTACAGGTTCCGCGAAACGCGAAACTCGGCGTCCTCGCCGGTGTCGGCTTCGCCATCGCCGTCTACGCGTTCCGCGTCCTCGAACTGTTCGGCCCGTTCGCGGGCACTCGCGAGTACCCGGTGCTCGGCCCCGAAGGCTGGTTCGCCGTCCTCGCGTTCGTCCTCGCGTCGTCGACGGCGCTCCTCGTGACCGCCGTGCTGACGCTCGTCTCGGCGTACGGACTGCTAAAAGAGACGTGAGTCGGCGCGGTGAGTCGACGCCTACGACGACTCCGCGTCGAGTTCCGTGACCGTGAGGTCCCCCCCGTCACCGACGTGGACGGAACAGCCCTCGTACTCGAAGGAGACGGACGTCCCCTCGATGGCGGCCAGCGTCGACAACGCGTCGAGGTCGACCGTCCGCGCCAACGGCGGCAGGTCTATCGGGTCTCTGTCGAGAACCGTCGCGATACGCTGGACGAGTCGGACGTCCAAGTCCTCCGGTTCGACCGCCGTCCCCGAGGAGTCCGTCGTGGTAATCGTCACTGGAGTGCCCCCCGCGTGTTCATTCCCCCGAGCGCCGGGCAGTGGTACCCGCGTCGAAATGCCACACAAGACATTGCTACAGAGATGCACGGACTAGCTGATGAGCCTCCGGTTTGATTTGTCCGGGAGTTTAAGTCAGCGAACGACCGACAGCCCTTCGACAGTTTCTTCGGCGAGTATTCCCGTCGCGCGGCGGAGGCGTTCGGAGACGGCCTGTTTCGAGACGCCGAGTTCGTCCGCGAGGTCGGAGAGCGTCGCCGAACGCGGCACCTCGAAGTAGCCCGCGCTGAGGGCCACCGACAGCGTCTCTCGCTGAATCGCCGTGAGGTTCGCTTCCGCCTCTTCCGTGCGCGACTCGTCTCGGAGGCGTCGTAATTCGAACGAGAACGAAGACGCCTCGATGTCTTCGCGGAAGGCGGCCATGTCGCCGAACTCCCGAAACCGGAAGCCGAACGTCCACTCGTTCGTCGCGACGGCCCGGGTGACGACGGTGTCCGAGAGGAGCGACCGAATCGCTCGCTCGGTGGCCGGCGACCAGCGGAGTCGATACCGCGTCCACGTGGAGGCGACGGCGAGTTCGACGAGCGAATCGACCGCGGGGTCCGCGCGGACGGACGCGGCGAACGCGTCGGTGTCGCCGGTCACCCGGACGAACGGAAACAGCGGAGAGGGCGTCGGCACGAGTCGTTCGAACTCGACGCGACCCGACCAGTCACTCGGTAGGTCCGCCAACAGGAGTTCGTGTCGGGGGAGAGAGAATTCCGCGACGAGAGTCACGTACAGGCAAAAGAAGATGGCCGAGTTAACTGTTACCGAACACGTTGGGAGACGTACTGATATCGAGAAATTCGTGTCAAACAGAATACGTCTACTCCTCGAACGTCTGCGGGTCTTCGAGTAAGTCGCCGAGTCGTTCCGCGCCCGCGCGGGTCCCTTTGGCGATGAGGACGTCGCCGGGACGGAGTGCGGTCGTCGGGCCGGGTTGGACGACCCACTCGCTCCCGTCGCCGCGCCTGACGGCGATGACGCGCATTCCGGTCTCGGTCTTGACCATCCGGTCACCGAGCGTCGCGTTCGCGAGCGAACTCGTCTGCCCGACGCGGAGGCGGACGATGACCTCGTCGGACTCCTCGACGGCCGCGGCGACGACGGGGTGGGCGTCGATGCCGCGGAGGACGCCCTCCGAGATTTCGAGTGCCGCGTCGGAGATGACCTCCGTCGCGGAGGCGATGTGGACGAGGCCGCGGAGTTGGACGGGGTCCTCGACGCGTTCGGCCGCGCGGAGCACCCACGCCTCGAACCGCGACTTCAGCGCGTCCACCTCGGCTTCGAGTTCTTCGACCTCTTCGGCCACGTCTTCGGAGTCGAACAGCACCGACCCGTACGCTAAGTCGACGGCGAGTTCGCTCATGTCCTTCATCAGGATGATGGAGTCGACGGCGCGTTCTAAGTCCTCGATGGGCGGGTCGCGCGTCTCGGGGAGTTCGTACGTCTCGCCCGTCGCCGTCTCGTAGACGCCCTGGATGCCCATCTGGGGGCCGCGCAGGAGGAGGATGTCGTCGGCTTCGATGGTCGTCTCGCGACCGGGGTTCGTTATCCACCGGCGCTTGCCCGTCGCCGACCGGCGGCGGATGGCGATGACGCGGACGCCCGTCTCCGTCTCGACGTTCACGTCCGAGAGCGTCCGCCCCGCGTACGGGGAGTCGGGCGAAAGGGTGGCGCGGACGAGCACTTCGGCCGCCTCGGGGAGCGCAGACCGGATGGCGTCGGGGAGGCCGATGTCCTCCATGACCACCTTCGCGATGTCGCCCGCGGCGTTCGATATCTTCTCCGCCGCGCCGACGACGCCGACGACGGGTGCGAGTTGTTCTGCGTCCTCGGGACTGCGCGCGGCCATGAGGAGACTCATCCGTCCCTGGAGTTTGAGCACGTCCATGCGCTCTTCGAGTTCGAGCACCTCGCGGGCGATGTCGTCGCTCCCGTTGAGGACCGCGGAGAACGACAGGTCGATGAGGAGTTCGGCCGTGTCCTTCATCTCGGCGAGCACGTCCTTGACGCTCACCGGTTCGTACTCCACGTCCTCGGGGTTCATACCCCGCGCTTGACGCCGTTCGGTGAAAAGATTTGTTAGCGACACCGTCTGTCGAGGAGAGTAGGTGTCAAGCCGATATCTCCGTGTCGGTCACTCCGACGGCGCGGCGACCCGGAAAACGGGAGCGAGCGCCCGTCTATCCGAGTTCCGTGACGTCGAATCGTCGGTGTGCGTCCCTTGGTGTGAACGATAACGCTTTTTTGAGATGGATGGGAACCTCGTAGGTATGTCAGACGACCTGAAGCGGGGCCTCGAAGGCGTTCTCGTTGCGGAGTCCGAACTGAGTTTCATCGACGGGGACGCCGGGAAGCTCGTGTATCGGGGGTACACCATCGAGGACCTCGCACGCGACGCTTCGTACGAAGAAGTCGTCTACCTCCTCTGGCACGGGGAGTTGCCGACGCAGGACGAACTGGCGGAGTTCTCCTCCGAGATGGCGACGGAGCGCGAACTCGCCGACGGGGTGCTAGCGGAGATTCGCGAACTCGCCGACGCCGACGAGGTTCCGATGGCCGCACTGCGCACCATCGTCTCCACGCTCTCGGCGTACGACGACGACGCCGACCACGAGGACGTGACGGACCTCGAGGCGAACGTCCGGAAGAGTCGCCGCATCACGGCCAAGATTCCGACGGCGCTCGCGGCGTTCAATCGCCTGCGCAACGGAAACGACGTGGTGAGTCCCCGGGAGGACCTCAGCCACGCCGAGAACTTCCTCTACATGCTCAACGACGAGGAACCGGACGAAGTGCTCGCCGACACGCTGGACATGGCACTCGTCCTCCACGCGGACCACGGCCTGAACGCCTCGACGTTCTCGGCGATGGTCACGGCGTCCACGCTGTCGGACCTCCACAGCGCCGTCACGTCGGCCGTCGGCACGCTCGCGGGGTCGCTACACGGCGGCGCGAACGCGAACGTGATGAAGATGCTCAAAGAGATAGACGAGAGCGACAAGGACCCCACGAAGTGGGTCACAGACGCCCTCGCGGAGGGCCGTCGCGTTCCCGGGTTCGGCCACCGCGTCTACAACGTCAAAGACCCCCGAGCGAAGATTCTCGGCGAGAAGTCCGAAGCGCTCGGCGAGGCCGCGGGCGACATGAAGTGGTACGACTACTCGGTCGCCATCGAGGAGTACATCGGCGAGGAGAAGGGCCTCGCGCCGAACGTCGACTTCTACTCCGCGTCGACGTACTACCAGATGGGCATCCCCGTCGACATCTACACGCCCATCTTCGCGATGTCCCGCGTCGCCGGGTGGACGGCGCACGTCATCGAACAGTACGAGGACAACCGCATCATGCGACCCCGTGCGCGCTACGTCGGCGAGGAAGACCTGACCATCACGCCGATAGACGAGCGATAGACGCGGCACTTCCTCCTTTTCTGCGCCGCGAGCGACGGCACCGCTCGCCCGTCAGTCGTCGCCGTCCACGCTCCCTCGTTCTCGCAGGAGTCCGGCGGCCGTCCCCGCCCAGTTGGCGTACCTGAACGCGACGAGGACGAACAGCCCCATCCACGCGTAGGCGGCGAAGACGCCGACGTAGACGCCGAGAAGTCCCATGCCGACCCACTCGACGGCGACGTACGAGAGGCCGACGAAGAAGCCGAACATCCCCGTCAGCCGAGCGACGAACGGGAGGCGCGTCGCCCCCGCGCCCTGCAACGCGCCGGAGAGCGAGACGAAGAGCGCGAGGAGGGGCGCGGAGAGACCGTAGACGACGGCGAACTCGGCGGCGTACGTCAGGGCCGCGTCGGACCCGCCGAAGCCGAGTGCGGCGACGACCGGGTCGGCGAAGACGACGAGGAGAGCGCCGATGACGCCGACGGAGGTGACGGCGAGTGCGGCCGTCGCCCACCCCTCGTACCGGGCCGTCGCCGTCTCGCCGCGGCCGAGTGCCTGTCCGACCAGCACGCTCGCGGCGACGTTGTAGCCGCGGACGAGTGGCCCCGTCACCTGCTGGTAGACGCGGCGACCGATTTGGAAGCCGGCGTTCGCCACGTCCCCACCGAACGAGAGGAGAAGCGCGTTGAACGGGAACTCGGCGAGTTCGGCCGCGAACCCTTCGGCGACGCGGGGGAGGCTGACGCGGACGAGTTGCGCGCCGATGGTCGCGTCCGTCGGCCACGCGAACGCGACGGGCGAACCGGGGCGATAGGTGGCCCCGACCAAGAGGGCCGCAGAGAGCACGTTCGCCGTCGAGGTGGCGAGACCGACGCCGAAGACGCCGAGGCCCGGGAGGCCGAGGAGTCCGAACCCCAGACCGACCGAGAGCGAGACGTTGACCACGTTGGCGAGGACGTTGACGTACATCGGGGTGCGGGTGTCGCCGAGTCCCTGCAGGGCGCGGGCGGCGACGAGGGCGACGAGGCGCGCGGGGGCGGTGGCGAAGACGACCGCGAGGTAGATCCCGCCGAGTCGAACCGCGTCGTCGCTGGCGGGAAAGAGGCCGACGGCCGCCTCGCCGAACAGGAGGCCGACGAAGACGAACGGGACGCCCGCGAGGAACGCGAGGAGGACGGCCTGCGTCACCGCCTCGTCGCGGTTGGCGTCGGCACCGCTCCCGGTGTCCTGACTGGAGAGGGCGATGGCGGCCCCGCCGAGTCCGAGGCCGATGCGGAGGGGAAAGCGGGCGAACAGGTCCGCGAGGCCGATGGCGACCACCGCGGCGGGCGACAGGGCGGCCGTCACCAACACGTCGACGGTGCGCATGAGCGTCCGCGTCGTCTGTTCGGCCATCACCGGCCACGCGAGTGCGAACACTCGCGTCCAGACGCGACGGAGTCGCCCGACGTTCATGCCGAGAGCAGTCGCGTCGCGCGCTTGACGATACCGGAACCGGAAGGTGGACCGAGCACGAACGGAGAGTCATGCCGACGTTCTTCGTCTACGGAACGCTCACCGACCCCGACCGAGTGGACACGCTCCTCGACGACTGGTCGTTCGCGGGAGACGCGCGACTCGACGGCCTCCACCGAGAGACGGGACGGTACCCGACGCTGGCACCGGGTGGGTCCGTCTCGGGCCGTCTCCTCCGGACCGACGACGTGGCGACGCTGGACCGGTACGAAGGGGTCGCGTCCGGCCTCTACGTGCGCGCCGAGGTGCCGGTATCGGACGGGAGTCGCGCGTTCGTCTACGTCGGCGACGCGGCCGAACTCGGGGCGGACGCCGAGTGGTCCGGGACCGGGTCGCTACGGACACGCGTGACGGAGTATCTGGACGAGAATCCAGTCCTCGTTCGGCGGACAGATTCGAATCCGACAGACGACTGACGGGCGTCTGACGAGTCGATCGTCGCCGACCTGTCTATCGATTACACTTTCACTCCGCCTGCATGATATTTATATACTACCCGAACAGTAGAACAACTGCACGTCACACGCGTGCATTCCCCCTTTCCATTCCCCGAGACGCGTAGCGACGGTGTTTGCGCGCCGTTTCCCGCCGTGCGGAGATGTATCACGGTCGTTCACGAAGAAACCGAACGCTTACCCGGCGCGGCGAGGTAGCGCGGCGTATGATTTCGCTCGCCGACATCGAGGCGGCACGCGACCGTATCGACGGGGTCGCAAAGCACACACCCCTCGACTACTCGCACACGTTCTCGGAGATGACCGGGGCGTCCGTCAACCTGAAACTGGAGAACCACCAGCGGACGGGGTCCTTCAAGATTCGCGGCGCGATGAACCGCATCTCGGTGCTCACCGACGAGGAGAAGGCGGCCGGCGTCGTCACCGCGAGCGCCGGAAACCACGCGCAGGGCGTCGCACTCGCGGCGACGCGGGCGGGCGTCGACTCGAAAGTCGTGATGCCGGAACACGCGCCCATCTCGAAGGTGAAGGCGACACGGCGCTACGGCGCGGAAGCGGTCCTCTACGGCGCGGACTACGACGAGGCGCAGCGACGTGCCCACGAGATAGAGGCCGACGAAGACCGGACCTACGTTCACGCCTTCGACGACGACTACGTCATGGCCGGACAGGGGACGATCGGCCTCGAAATCGTCGAGGACTGCCCGGACGTGGAGACGGTCGTCGTCCCCATCGGCGGCGGCGGCCTCATCTCCGGTATCGCCACCGCGGTGAAAGAACAACTCCCCGACGTGCGCGTGATAGGGGTGCAAGCGGAGGGCGCCTCCAGCGTCGCCACCTCGTTGCAGAAGGGGTCGGTCCACGAACTCGACAGCGTGAACACCATCGCCGACGGTATCGCGACCCGCCGCGTCGGCGACAAGCCGTTCGAGGTCATCCGGAACTACGTCGACGAGGTGGTCACTGTCTCCGACGAGGAGATAGCCGTGACGCTCACCTACCTGCTCGAACGCACGAAGACGCTGGTCGAGGGTGCCGGTGCCGTCGCCCTCGCGGCCCTCATCTTCGAGAAGTTCGACTTCGAGGACGGCGAGGTGGTCGTCCCCGCACTCTGCGGCGGCAACATCGACATGAACCAACTCACCACCGTGGTCATGCGCGGCCTCGTGGAGACGGGGCGGTATCTGAAGGTGCGGACGGTTCTGCGGGACCGGCCGGGTGCGCTCTACGACCTCCTGTCGGTCATCGCCGACGCGCAGGCGAACATCTACGCGATTCGCCACGACCGCACCTCTCGGGAAATCGGGATGAACGAGACGGACGTGGAACTGGACCTGGAGACGCGCGGTCACGACCACGTAGAGCAACTGCTCGCTTCTCTCCGCGAACGCGGGTACAAGGTCGACGTCCTCGTCTGAGTCGGCACCGCGACGGCGTCTCTCTCGGTTTTAAGTCGCGTCCGCGTGACCCGGGGGCATGAAGCGCGTCATCGGGACGGACGAAGCACCGGCGGCCGTCGGTGCGTACAGTCAGGCGACGACGAACGGTTCGCTCCTCTTCACGGCGGGACAGATTCCGCTCACGCCGGACGGCGAACTGCTGGACGACGAGGATATCGCGACCCAGACGACGCAGTCGCTGGACAACGTGATGGCCATCCTCGACGCCGAGGGTGCCGACGCGTCGGACGTGCTCAAAGTGACCGTCTTCCTCGGCGACATCGACGATTTCGACGAGATGAACGAGACGTACGCGACGTACTTCGGCGACGAACCGCCGGCGCGAAGCGCCGTCGAGGTGGGCAACCTCCCGAAGGGCGTCGGCGTCGAGATAGAGGCCATCGCGGACGTCAGCGACGAGTAGCGCCGTGTCGCGTCGAAAATCCGCGGCGCTGTGGGGCGTCGTCGGCGCACTCACCTTCCTCGTCCTCGTGCAGGGCTACCAACTCGTCGTCGCGGCGCTCGGCGTCGGCATCTCGACGATGGGTGCGCTGGCAGTCGGCGTCGGTGTGGTCGTCGGTAGCGCGTCGTACGTCACCGAGAACCGTCTCGCGGCGAAAGGAAGGACTTAAACGCGTCAGCGCGGTACCGTGGAATAGAGCCGGGATGGCCGAGTGGTAAGGCGCACGCCTGGAAAGCGTGTTCCCTTTGGGATCCAGGGTTCAAATCCCTGTCCCGGCGTTTCTGTCGCGAACTACGTACCGAGCACCGCGTAGCGTGTGCTCGGTTCGTGAGTGACGAAACGACTCCGAAGGGATTTGAATCAGGGAGCGTCGCGAGTGGAGCGAGCAGAGTGACCGTGGTTCAAATCCCCGTCCCGGCGTTCTACTGACTTCACCCCTCCAGCGAGGCGTCTCGTCGCCGCGAATCCGCAGACGGCGATGGGGAGTATTCTGACAGACTGTGTACCAGCACGCCGATTCGCCACCGACACGTAAACTTCGAGGCGGCAGTTCTACCTGTCGCTCCAAAAGATTCATACCCATGGGTTACGTCACCACGGTTGACAATGCCAGACACTAAGAACGGCCGGGAGCGCAAGGGTCGGAACAAGCGAAACCAACTCCAAGAGAGCCTCTACAACGACGAGATGGACGCTTTGAACACCGACGACGAGCTTCCGCCGTTCGAGTCCGAGCAGACTCGCGGCGAGGAGTTCCTCGCCGAGGAACTCCCGGACGAAGACTAGCCCTTCCGAACCAGTGTCTTTCTTTCGCACGCCACAACCGCGAGCGACGGCGGCGTCCGTCGCGGACGACGCGTTCCCGTGCGTGCTTGCGATACCGACCGTCGAGAGTATATAAAGAGAGCAGGTAGCCACACGGAGTCGTCCGCCGAACGGCCGGGTATCGCGCGGCCGGATACGGCGAGAACCGGGGTACGTCGGGTAGTTCAGGGCCGAATACGTGAATCGTGGTGACACATCTCACGACGTCGAGAAGCGAAGCGTTTTTATAGAATCACAAACAATCCTGGGACGACTATGAGTCAGCGAATGCAACAGGGACAGCCCATGATCATCATGGGTGAGGACGCTCAGCGCGTGAAGGACCGCGACGCGCAGGAGTACAACATCGCTGCCGCCCGTGCCGTCGCCGAGGCGGTACGCTCCACACTCGGCCCGAAAGGGATGGACAAGATGCTCGTCGACTCGATGGGAGACGTCACCATCACGAACGACGGCGTGACCATCCTCAAGGAGATGGACATCGACAACCCGACGGCCGAGATGATCGTCGAAGTCGCCGAGACCCAAGAGAGCGAGGCCGGCGACGGGACGACGACGGCCGTCGCCATCGCGGGAGAACTCCTCAAGAACGCCGAGGACCTCCTCGAACAGGACATCCACCCGACGGCCATCATCAAAGGCTTCCACCTCGCCAGCCAGAAGGCTCGCGAAGAGATCGACGACATCGCGGAGTCTGTCGACCCCAACGACGAAGAGCTTCTGCAGAAGGTCGCCGAGACGTCGATGACGGGTAAGAGCTCGGAACTCAACAAAGAGCTCCTCGGTCAGCTCATCGTCGACGCAGTGAAGCAGGTCACCGTCGAGGCCGACGACGGCTCCTACGTCGTCGACCTGGAGAACATCTCCATCGAGACCCAGACGGGTCGCTCCGCCTCGGAGTCCGAACTGCTCAACGGCGCGGTCATCGACAAGGACCCCGTCCACGACGACATGCCGACCCAGTTCGACGAGGCGAAGACGCTCCTCCTCAACGAGCCCATCGAGGTCGAAGAGGCCGACGTCGACACGCAGGTCAGCATCGACTCGCCGGACCAGCTTCAGAAGTTCCTCGACCAAGAGGAGAAGCAGCTGAAGGACAAGGTCCAGAAGATAGTCGACTCCGGTGCCGACGTGGTGTTCTGCCAGAAGGGCATCGACGACCTCGCACAGCACTTCCTCGCGAAGGAGGGCATCCTCGCGGTTCGTCGGACGAAGAAGTCCGACATCAAGTTCCTCAAGAACGTCGCCGGCGGCTCCGTGGTCTCGGACCTCGACAGCGTGACCGAGGCCGACCTCGGCACGGCCTCCGTCCGCCGCGACGACGAGGACGAACTGTTCTACGTCGAAGGGCTCGGCGACTCCACCCACGGCGTCACGATGCTGCTCCGCGGTTCGACCGACCACGTGGTCGACGAACTTGAACGCGGCGTCGAGGACGCACTCGACGTGGTGGCGACGACCGTCTCCGACGGCCGCGTCCTCGCCGGCGGCGGCGCCATCGAGGTCGAACTCGCCTCGCGTCTCCGCAACTACGCTGACTCCGTCTCCGGCCGCGAGCAACTGGCCGTCGAGGCGTTCGCGGACGCACTCGAACTCGTCCCCCGCGTTCTCGCCGAGAACGCCGGTCTGGACTCCATCGACACGCTCGTCGACCTCCGCGCGGCACACGAGGACGGCGAGTCGCGCGCCGGGCTGAACGTCTTCTCCGGCGACGTCGAGGACACGTTCGAGGCGGGCATCGTCGAGCCTGCGCACGCGAAAGAACAGGCCGTCTCCTCTGCGACCGAGGCGGCGAACCTCGTGCTCAAAATCGACGACATCATCGCTGCGGGCGACCTCAGCACCAGCGGTGGCGACGACGAAGGTGGCGCTCCTGCCGGCGGTATGGGTGGCATGGGCGGCATGGGCGGCGCGATGTGAATTCGGGCACGGCCTGAACTCACTCCGACCGCCGCAACTCGTCTCGAATCGCCGCGAAACCGTCGGCCCGCACGCCGACCCGGATATTCTTTCGACGCCGACTCGCCGAGCGACGGCACCGGCTCGCGTTCGAGTCGAGCGCCGATGTTCGAGTTGAGTCCGAGAAAGGTACTCGAATGTGTATTGTGTTCGAATAGTTCGTCGTTCGTGGAATCTCGTCCGGTTTTAGTATGAACTAAGTAACGCACCCCGGAAGAGACGGACGAGATGCAAACACTGCTGCTGAACAGCGACGACGTCCACGAGAACGCGAACATGGCGGACCTCGTCCCCGCCATCGAGGAGGCGTTCGCCGCCTTCGAACGCGGCGACGCGCAGATGCCGCCGAAGTCGTACATCGACCTGCCGCAGTACAACGGCGACTTCCGTTCGATGCCGGCCTACATGGACGCCGGCGACTGGGACGCCGCGGGCATCAAGTGGGTGAACGTCCACCCCGACAACGGCAGTAAGTTCGACCTCCCCACCGTGATGGGGACGATGGTGTACTCCTCGCCGGAGACGGCGTTCCCCCTCGCGGTGATGGACGGCACCGAACTGACGATGAAGCGGACGGGTGCGGCCGCCGCCGTCGCCACCGACCACCTCGCCGTCGCCGACGCGTCCTCTCTCGGTATCGTCGGCGCGGGCGTCCAGTCGTACACGCAGTTAGAGGCTATCGCCACCGTCCGCGACATCGAAGAGGTCGTCGTCTCCGATTTGGACGAAGAACGCGTCGCGAACTTCATCGACGCCTTCGAGGACGACTTCGACGTTCGCCCCGGGTCCATCGCGGAGGCCGCCTCGTGCGACGTGCTCTCGACGGTGACGCCCGTCGAGTCTCCCATCGTCTCCCGCGACGACGTGGGCGAACACACCCACATCAACGCGATGGGCGCGGACGCGGAGGGCAAACACGAACTCGCCGACGAGATTCTGCTCGACGCGAAACTCGTCATCGACGACCACGAACAGACCACCCACTCCGGCGAGATAAACGTCCCCTACAACGAGGGCGTCCTCTCGGACGACGACATCTACGGCGACATCGGCGAGATCGTCGTCGGCGACAGAGAGGGTCGAACGGCCGACGACGGAATCAGCGTCTTCGACTCCACCGGCCTGGCGATTCAGGACGTCGCGGCCGCACACGTCGTCTACGAACACGCAAAAGAGAACGACAACGGCTACGAGTTCGACCTCCTCGGTCTCGGCGACCGCAGCGAGTAACGACCGAATCCTCCGCTTACTCGTCGGTGTTTCGAGTCTGTGCGGCGAAGAACTCGACGATTTTCGACACCACCCAGGTGACGATGATGAAAGGAAGCAGTGGGAGCAACAGCGCGAGGAGGCCGAGAAACATCGCCCACCCGATGGAGTTCATCTCTGCGTCGGGGTGGGACCGATAGCCCGGCGTTACCGTCCTGTACGCGCGCGTCAGTGCACTCGGAGACTCATCTGTCGCCATACCAGTAGATACGGTCGCAGAGAGTAAAAGCTCGTTCGCCGTCCGCTCAGAGCGGTCGCCACCGCGTCCGCTGACGCGTCGCCCCGCAGTCTGGACACTCGAACGTCCGGTGGTCCTCGCAGTCGGAACCGCGCCGGGAAGTGACCCGGTACATCTCGACGTCGCACTCGGAACAACGCATGCCACTCGTTATCTCGCGTGATAGTATCAATCTAGGTAGCAGAACGGAAGTGGTCTGAAGCGGTGAAAAATCCCTTCAGAGCGTTTTCGAGTGTCGCTTCTCGAATATCAGGTTCGAGAACGCTACTCGTCCGCTTCGAGTTCGATGGCCGGACGGAGCGGAATCGCGTGTTTCGTCGCGTCGGTGTCCTCGCCTTCGAGTTGGAGGACGACGTCGGCGTCGAACTCTCGCGAGAGGAACGCCGTCGCCGCCTCGTACGCCGCGAACTCGTCGAGTTCCGACAGGGCGGCGACTTCGCTCTCTTCCCGGCCGCGGACGAAGTCGACGAGTTCGCCCACCAGGTCGTTGACGGCGTTGCCGCGTTCGCGCAGGTCCGGGTCCTGCATGACCGTTCCCATCACCGCGCCCTGGTTGCCGCCCTCTTCGACGACGGTGTGGAACACGTCGCGCTTCCAGTCGGCGGCGACGGTGATTCTGATTCGGTCGGGGTCCGCCTCCGGCACGTCCTCCTCGGCGTTCGCGAGCGACTGCTGGATGCCTTTGATGTCCTCGGTGAGTCGCTCTATCTGTGCCTCGCTGGCCTCGACGGCGTCGTCTTCGAACTCCTCGTCGACGTCGGGCCACGGCGCGTCTTCGGCCGGCGTCCCCGTCAGACGCTCGTGTAACTCGTTCGTGAGGAACGGGACGAACGGGGCGAGGAGTCGCAGACGCGTCTCCAACACGTGCTGGAGGGTCCACCGCGCGGCCGGACGCTCGGTTTCGGTCCGTCGACGGTACCAGCGCAGTTGTTCTTCGAAGTTGTAGAAGGCGGCCTGACTGGCGCTTCTCGTCTCGGACGCCTCCATCGCCTCGGTCACGTCGCGGACGGTCTGCTGGAGTTTCGACAGGAGCCAGCGGTCCTCCTGTTCGAGTTCGGGGCGTTCGTCGGGTGCGCCCGCCTCGATACGCTCGTCGGCGCGGTTCCAGAACCGTTCCAGTTGGTTCTTGACCGACGCCACCTGGTCGTCGCGCCAGTCGTAGTCCTGCCACGGTTCCGCGGAGTTGAGCAGGAAGAACCGGACAGTGTCGGCGCCGTACTCCTCGATGGCCTTGCCGGGGAGGACGACGTGTCCCTTCGAGGAGGACATCTTCTCGCCCTCCAGCAGTCCCATCCCCATGATGACGATTCCCTGTGGCCACTGCGGCCGGTCGAACAGTTCCGCGTGGTGGAAGAGATAGAACGTCAGGTGGTTCGAGATGAGGTCGTTCGCGGAGAACCGGTAGTCGACGGGGTACCAGTAGTCCCACTCCTCGCGCAGTTCGAGTGCCCGGTCCGGCGCGTCGTCGACGGCGTCGGCACCGTAGAACAGGGCGTCGAAGAACTCGCGGTCCAACTCGTCTACGGGGACGTCCTGCAGACGGTGCGCGATGGTGTAGTACGCCATGTAGACCGTGGAGTCCGACAGCGGTTCGATGACGAAGTCGTCGTCCCACGGCAGGCGGGTCCCGAGTCCGTAGTTGCGGATGCACGGCCACTCGTTCAGCCAGTCGATGGTGTGGTCGTACTCGCCGCGCGTGTTCTCGGGGATGGCGTCCATCTCCGAGACGACCCGATGGGCCTTCTGTTTCCAGGCCTCGTCGTTGTAGCGCAGGAACCACGTGTCCTGTTCGGCGACGACGACGTCGCCGCCGCAGCGACAGACGACGTCCTCGGAGAACTCCTGCATCGTCCCGAACGCGCCCTCGTCGCGGTGGGCGTCGCGGAATCGGGTCCGAACGTCTTCGACCAGTTCACCGGCGAACTCGCCGTAGTCGTCGTTCAGGCGGCCTGCGTGGAACTCCTTGTTGTAGAGGTCCTTCGTCGCCTTCTCCAGGGCGGGGTCCGCGGAGTCGGTGATTCCGGCCTCCTCGACGGCCGACTGTGCGGGAACCTCGCCGTAGCCCTCGACGGAGAGGATGGGGACGGGTTCGATGGCGTCCACGTCGGCCGGGTCGATACCGTACTCGGCCATCCGCGCATCGTCGGCCTTCGCCTCCTGCAGAGCGACGTAGTCGTCCGGCGAGTGCGCCGGAACGGACATGACGACGCCCGTCGCGTTCTCGGGGTCGACGAAGTCCGCGGGCAGGACGAGGACGTCGTCGCCCGTGATGGGGTTCGTGACGCGTTCGCCGACCAGTTCCGCGCCGGAGACGCGCCGTTCGACGGTCACGTCGTGCGCCTGTAACTGGAGTTTCTCGACGGCGGCCGCCGAGACGAACCACTGCTCGCCGTCCACGTCGGCGTAGACGTAGTCGGCGTCGGGCGCGATGTAGGCGTTCGTCACGCCGCGGACCGTCTCGGGGCGGAGCGTCGCCATCGGGACGACGGTGTCGCCGTGACCGAAGCGGACGAGCGTGTACTCCTGGAACTCCGCCTCCTCGCCTTCGAGGATGTCGTGCGTCGTGACCGGTTGCTTCTCGTTCGTGCAGTACTTGACCGGGTGCAGACCTTTCTCCAGCAGTCCGCGGTCTCTGAGCGTCTCGTACTGCCACGTGATGAACTTCGAGTAGCGCTCGTCGTTCGTCGTGAACTCGCGCCGCCAGTCGACGGAGAGGCCGAGCGACTGCATCCCCTGCTTGTAGTGCTGTTCGATGAAGTAACGGGCGAACCCCATCGGCGTCTCCAGGTCGGTCAGCGTGTCCTCGGGGACGTCGTACGTGTCTCGGAGGACCGAGAGCTGTTTCTCCTCGCCTTTCTTCAACCGTTCGACGGCACCGATGATGGGCGTGCCGGTGACGTGCCACGCGATGGGGAAGAGGACGTTGTCGCCCTGTTGCCGCCGGTAGCGGGCGTAGACGTCGGGGACGGTGTACGTCCGCGCGTGACCGATGTGCATCCCTCCGCTGGGGTACGGGTACGGAACCGTGATGAACGTCGGGTCGTCGTCGGACGCGGCGTCCGCGGGGTCCGCCTCGTAGCGGCCCGTCTCGGCCCACCGCTCCCGCCAGCGTTCCTCGAGTTCCTGCGGGTCGTATTCCATACCTGTGTCGTCAGGATGCGCGCATAAATTAACTCCTATACCCGGCTTCCGCACCCGCTCGATTTCGAAGACGGATGCGGAAGGCAGTAGCACGCCGTGCGCCGAGAACGCGCGACGGCGCGTGAGACGAACGGTGACCGAACAGTTCGGTTGACAGTCACGACGACCGCCGACAACCGCTATGCTCGGAACGTCCCTTGTCGAGGTATGGTAAAACTCACCAAACGGTCGACACTACGAATGTTCGGGACCGGGCTGGCGCTCTCGTCGTTCGCGGCGGGTACCGCCGCGGCGCAAGCGGACGGAGAAGACGGAGACGGGAGCGAACCGGGAGATGGCGGCGACGGCGACGGGCGAACCGTCCCGGTCGAGACGGTCGTCGACGTCCGCGGCGAACCCGTCCCCGAGAATTTAGCGCTCGACTGCGACGGGACGCTCTACTTCGGAATCACGGCCGGTGAGGTGTGGGAGGTAACGAACCCGCAGACGCAACAGACCGGACTCATGACGGCGGACCTGCGGCGCGTGGCGACGCTTCCGGGGAGCGTCGTCGGCGTCGAAGTCGTCCCCGGCGGGTCGATATACGTCGCCTCCTCGACGGGCGGCGAGGACACCGGCGTCTGGGAGGTGCCGCGCGACGGCCACGCGCCGTTCCCCCTCGCCGCCGTCTCGGGCTTTCCGAACGACGTCCTGTACGACCCCGACTTCGGCCGACTCCTCGTCACGGAGTCGGTGAACGGTGCCGTCTACGAGGTCCCACTGGACGACACGGACCCCGAGGCGACGGTGTGGTTCGAGGACGAACGCCTCGACACCGACAGTTTCGGCGCGAACGGCCTCGCGTTCGGGCGCGACGGGTCGGTGTACGTCGCCGTCACGCGGGCGACGGACGAGGACGAAAACGACGTCGGACGACTCGTCCGCGTCCCCGTCGGCGGCGACGGCAGTGCCGGCGACGGAGAGACGTATCTCGAATCGGCCGAGATATTCGGCGCGGACGGAATTACCACGTACGGGCCGGACGTGTACGTCGCCGCGAACTCGCAGAACCGCGTCGTCCGGGTGACCCCCGAGCGAGAGGTGGAGACCATCGCCGGCGGCGACGACGGACTCGTCTTCCCCTCGGACGTGCTGTTCGGCGTGACGCCGCGACAACGGAGCGACCTGTTCGTCTGCAACTTCGCCAATCAGACGCCCGAGGAGGGAGCGATTCTCCGTGCGCATCCGTTCGCTGACGAGGACGACGATGGCGACGAAACGGGGAACGGCGGCGACGGAACCGACGACACGGACGAGGGCGAGGGCGACGACGGAGAGACTGACGAAGGCGGAGACGAACAGAGCACAGAGAGTCAAGAGTAAGCGCGAGACGAGAGAGCGCACCCCGTTCACGAGGCGCACAAGTTCTTCTGACTCACTCGGCCGGCGTCGGCTTGCCCCGGACCGTGAGGACGGGCACGTCCGCGGTACGGACGACTCGTTCGGTGACGCTGCCGAGGAGCAGTCGGTCGAGTCCCCGTCGGCCGTGCGTCGCCATCACGACGAGGTCGACGTCGTTCTCCGCGACGTAGTCGTTGACCGCGCGGTGGACCACGGGGGCGTCACGTACCGACTCCACGACTGACACGCCCGCGTCTTCCGCCGCGTCGCGTGCGCGCCGAATCGCCTTCTCGCCTTGGTCGCGGAGCGCTTCGAATATCGGCGTGAGGTCCATCGGCCCGTCTTCGAGTCCGGCGTCCGACCGATCCGTGTCGACGACGTACAACGCGTGCAACGTCGCGTCGTACTGGCTCGCGATATCGACCGCGTCGTTGAGCGCTTGGAGCGACTCGTCGCTACCGTCCGTGAGAAAGAGGATATTCTCGTACATCACCACGCTAGTCGCACCGACGTGTCATCAAGATATACTCCCAGAGATATCAGAGTCGGAGAACGAACCGGAGACGGGAGTCAGAGCCACCTGCGCTCGGGAAAGCGGGGTCACAGCCACCGTAGAGACGTGCGAGTCCGTCGTGAGACGGGGAGACGTTCGAGTTCGTCCCGCGAGAGACGTCTCAGTTGATGTCGATGTGGTGCGAGTCGTCCGACTCGGTCAGCATCTTGGGGAGGCTAATCGTGAGGACGCCGTTGTTGTAGGACGCACTCGCCTCGTCGGCCTTCACGTCCTCGGGGAGTCGGAGCGAACGTCGCATCGACTCGTGGCGGCGTTCGCGGCGGAGGTACTGGCCCGAGTCGGATTCGGACTCGGTGTCCTCGCTCA
The DNA here is from genome assembly GCF_900115785.1 of Halogeometricum limi. GTDB lineage: Archaea > Halobacteriota > Halobacteria > Halobacteriales > Haloferacaceae > Halogeometricum > Halogeometricum limi. The sequence goes on along the minus strand of NZ_FOYS01000001.1, from coordinate 544,766 downwards.
TGTCGCGGGACGCGGAGATGGTGAGCGAGCGCTTGGCGATAGAGAGGTCGATGTCCTCCTTCTCGAAGCCGGGCAGGTCGGCGACGACGACGAACTCCTCGTCACCGTCGCGCACGTCGATGTCCATGCCGTACGAGGACTTCACCACGTTCGAGGCGTCGAACTGGTGGCTCATCTCGTCGAACTGGCGGGACATGCGCTCGAACATCGATTCGATTTCGTCGAAGGGGTTGGAACGTCGCATCATTGTGGGTTCACCGAGAGATAGTAACGACGTTCGAGGAGATAAATATTGCAGGACGTGAGACGACAGTTCGCACGGTAGAAGACTCAGAGACACCGAATATCACACATTAACTCGAAGTTAGTCTCGGCGGAGTTCACTCGCCACGCGGAGAAAGCATTCGTCGGCGGACGAACGGACCGATTCGCCGACACCGACGAGATGGACGAGGGTCCACTCGGGTCGAAAAGCGGAGTTCGGTACGACGGGAGATGGTCCGACGTCTCGGTCGTCGCGTCCCGACTACAGCACGTCGATGGCGGTGGACTCGTCGTCCTCGTCTATCGTCTCCTTCGGGAGGGTGACGACGAGGACGCCGTTCTGGTACGTCGCCGAGGCTTCCTCTTCGACGACTTCCTCGGGGAGCGTCACCGTCCGTTCGACGCTACTTCGGGTCCGTTCGCGGCGGACGTAGCGGTCACCCGCGTGTTCCTCGTCGGAACTCCGCTCCGCGCTGATGGTGAGTTCGCGCCCCGAGGCGGTGATGTCTATCTGCTCTTTCTCGTACCCCGGCACGTCCGCGGCGACGATGATGGCGTCGTCCGTCTCGGAGACGTCGACGCTGACGTCGTGGAGTTTCGCGAGGCCGGAGTCCTCGAACTCTCGACCCATGCGCTTGAAGAACTGCTCTATCTCGTCGAAGGGATTCTGGCGCGGCATGAACGGGAGTTCGACCCGTCACGTCATCAAGGTTTTCGCAGAACGGGCGGACGGGGAGTCAGTAGAGGACGTGCTGGGTGTCGTAGGAACCGAGTCGTTTGACCCACCCGCGCGAGGCGATGTCGTCCACGCTTTCGAGGGCTTCCTGGGCGCGTTCCTCGTACAGACCGGCCTCGAAGTCGATGTGGAACAGGTAGTCGCCGAGGCGGTTTCCGCTCGGGCGCGACTCGATGCGCGAAAGGTTGATGTCGCGTTCGGCGAACGCCTCGAGGAGTTCGAGGAGGAGGCCGGGATAGTTCGCGTTCGGATAGACGACGACGGTGGATTTGCCGCCCGCGTCGGAGCGTTCGGAGGCGGGCGCGAGGACGAAGAAACGCGTCGCGTTCGAGGACCGGTCCTGGATGTCTTCGGCGAGGACGCGGAGTCCGTCGCCCGCGTTGTCGGGGTGGCCGATGCCGGCGACGGAGGCGTCTTCGCGGGCGCGTTCGACGCCGCGGGCGGTGCTGGTGACGGCTTCCAGCGTGGCGTTCGGATACTCCGTCTCTAAGTAGGTTCGACACTGCGCGAGGGCCTGTGAGTGCGACGCGACGGTGGAGAAGCTATCGGACTGTGCGAGGAGTGCGTGCCGAATCGGCGTGACTATCTCGCGCGTGACGGCGATGTTCGCGTCGGCGATGGCGTCCAGCGTCTCGGTGACGCTTCCCTCGATACTGTTCTCGATGGGGACCACACCGCGGTCGTACGTTCCCGTGTCGACGGCGTCGACGATGGCCGACACCGACTCGCGAAACGCCACCTCGTCGGCGACGGCGCGGGCGGCGCGGTGTGAGTACGTCCCGGCGGGACCCAGCGTAACTGCCTGCATAGCGCGTGATTCTTCACCGCTCAGTAAAAGGGCGTCGGGAGGGGCAGTTATACGCTCGCGCGCAAATGTCATACTATGAATAGAAGACGGTTCCTCGCGGCGTGCGGCGCGGGTACGGTCGGCCTCGCGGGATGCGCCGCGCCCGTCGTCGACGACGGCACGACAGACCCCTCGGCACAGGTAGTGAATCCCGGTTTCGAGGACGGCCTTCGTGGGTGGTTGGTCGGTCGTGACCTCCCGACGGACCCGAACACCGGTCTCCCGGTGGAGTCGTCGGCCCGCGTCGTGAGCGACCCCGTGGCGGCGGGCGACAGAGCCCTCCAGTTCTTCATCGACGGGAGACAGGACGACGGCACCATCTGGGTCCAACAGGCCGCCGTCCTCGACGGCATCGATACGCTCTCGGTGTCGGTTCACTCGCCCGAGGAGTCGTTCAACACCATCACCAACCTCGCGGCGTACGCGGGGCCGCGGCCCGAACGCGGGTGGCTCAGAGAAGCGGACTTCGACACCACACAGGCGATAGAGAACCACGCGGGGTGGCGTCGGTTCGACTACCCGGTGGACGCAGAAGACGTCGGCATCGTCGCCGTCGGGATGAGCGTCATCTGGGAGACGGAAGTCGCGCGGACGATAGACGATATCGCGCTCTCCTGACGGCCGGGAGTCGGACTACTGCTCGGCGCAGAACTCGACGAAGTTCCGGAGGATGGTCAGCCCCGTCTCACCGGACTTCTCCGGGTGGAACTGCGTGCCGAACACGTTGCCCTCCTCGTTGGCGACGATAGCGGGGAACTCCACGCCGTAGTCCGTCGTCGCGACGATGGCCTCGTCGTCCTCGGGGACGGCGTAGTACGAGTGGACGAAGTAGGCGTACTCCCCGTCGACGGACCCACCGGTGGGTCCGTCTGCTCGGGGCGTCTCCGACGCACCGGTGTCGACCCCTTCGACGAGGGGGTGGTCGCGTTTCACGTGCAGTTCGTTCCAGCCCATGTGCGGCACCTTCTGTCCCTCGTCGAAGCGGACGTTCTGTCCCGGGATGAAGTCCAGCCCTTCGACCTCTCCTTCACCAGCGTGTGCGGCCTCCTCAGAGGAAGTCAGGAGCATCTGCATCCCGAGGCAGATACCGAATATCGGCTGTCCGCGGTCGGCCGCCTCGGCGAGTGCCTCGCGGAACGGACCGGCGTTCTCCATCCCCTCGGAGAACGCCCCCACGCCGGGCAGGACGATGCCGTCGGCGTCGGCGAACGTGGACGGGTCGTCGGAGACGGTCACGTCCGCGCCCGCGCGTTCGAGGCCGCGTTGCGCGCTCCGGAGGTTACCGAGGCCGTAGTCGACCATGACCACGGACGCCAGCGTCTCCCGCGGTTCGGTCGTCGTCGTACTCATACCAGAACGTCCGCGAAGCGGAGCAAAGTGCGTTTCCCTCCGAGACAGATTCGCCGAACGCGAAACCGGCGCACCGCGACCGAGGACGGGTCTCGGGGGCCGCCGCAGAAATATACAGCGACAGCTATAGGAAAAATAGAAAGTCTTATCATCGATCTGTCGAAGCAGTTACGCGAGTTCAATGGCAAGTCGACGACGATTCCTCAAGACGGCAGGTGCCACCGGGGTCGCTGGTCTCGCGGGGCTCAGCGGGTGTACGGGCGAAGGTAACACGACGGAGCAACAGTCCACCGGAACAGAAGGCGGTTCCAGCGGAGACACGACACAGGGGACGGCGACCGGGTCGTCCTCGCAAGAGTCGGTCATGTTCGCGCTGACGCCCGCGGAGTCGGACGTGGACATCGAAGAGCAGTACCAACCGCTTTTCAACTACATCGAGAACGAAGTCGGCGTCACGGTCGAGTCGACGGTCGCGGCCGACTACGCGGCGGTCCTGCAGGCGATGAAGAGCGGTCAGGCGGACATCGCCGACGCCGCACCCGCCATCGCGATTCAGGGCGGGAACGAAGGCGTGACCAAGGTCGTCGGTATCCGCATCGCGTACGGTGCCTCGCGGTACTTCTCGCTCATCACGACGACGCCCGACAGCGGCGTCGAGGAACTCGCCGACCTCGAAGGCGAGACGGTCGCGTTCGCGGACCGACTCTCCACGAGTGGCGCGCTCTTCCCGCTCTACATGATGAGCAAGGCCGGACTCGACACGGGCGGCGCGCCCGACGGCGACCCGAACGACTTCTCGGCGCAGTTCTCTGACCACTCCACGGCGCGCGAGACGCTCATCAACCGCGACGAAGTCGTCGCCGCCGGCACGGGTGCGTTCTCGACGGCACCGCACGTCCCCAAAGACCAGTTCCCCGAGCAGTTCCTCGAGATGTCCGCCGAGAACGACGGTGACCTCGGTACGGAGAGCCCCGAACTGCAACTGGTCTCGTGCTCGGACCCCATCCCGCGCGCGCCGATTCTCGGCCGCGCGGACATGAACCAAGAGCTCTACGGAGAGATAGAGACGGCGCTTCTCGAAGTGAGCGAAGAGGACCTCATCAACGAGGACCTCGGCGACGACCAGCAGCTCTGGTTCACGGGCGTCGACGAAGGGACCGTCGAGGACTACCAGCCCGTCCAGAACGTGCTCGACGAACTCGGCGTCACGCTCGGACAGTAACCGTCGCCGACGTGCGATTCGTATCATTTTATTGTGCAGATTCGCAAACCAGCACACGACAGGTCCGCGTGTACGTGCAGACAGGGGCCACAACAGACGAAACATGAGCACGATAGAAGTCAGTAATCTCAGCAAGTCGTACGGGGACGTGCAGGCCCTCGACGACGTCTCCTTCACCATCCCGGACGGCGAGTTCGTCGTCCTCTTGGGGCAGTCGGGGGCGGGCAAGTCGACGCTTCTGCGCTGTCTCAACGGCATCACACGACCCACTTCCGGGTCGATATCGATAGACGGAACCGACGTACTGGGGCCGCGAAACGACGTGGCGATGATCTTCCAGCAGCACTACCTCTTAGAGCAGATGAGCGCCTACAGCAACGCGCTCACGGGCGCGCTCGGGCGCACTTCGTTCCTCGGCAGTCTCCTCGGTCTGTACAGAGACGCCGACAAAGAGGAGGCGCTCCGCGCGCTCGACACCGTCGGACTGCTGAACGAGGCGAACCAGCGTGCGGGGAAGATGAGCGGCGGACAGCAACAGCGGGTCGGTATCGCCCGAGCGCTAGTCCAGGAGCCGAACCTCTTGCTGGCGGACGAACCCGTCGCGAGTCTGGACCCCGCGAGCGCGGAGTCGGTGATGCGGTACATCCGCGAGGCCGCCGCGGAGCGCAACCTCTCGACCATCGCCAGCCTCCACCAGGTCAACATCGCTCGCGAGTTCGGAGAACGGTTCCTCGGCATGAAAGACGGCCGCGTCGTCTTCGACGGCTATCGCGAGGACTTCACCGTCGACGTCATCGACGAGATATACGGTGACATCGAGACCGAAGCGATCCGCGAGGAACGGGAGGTAGAGGCGTGAGCACCGACACCGACCGGGTTCAAAACGCGTTGCGGAACATCACGATAGCCAAACGCGTACGACTCGTGTTCTCGCTCGTCGTCCTCGCACTGTTCGCGTTCCTCTTTACGAACGCGCTGAGCGAAGTCGGCTTCTCCATCGGCGAGATAATCAAGTACTGGCCGCAGTTCACCGAAGCGCTCGGCGAGTTCTTCCCGCCCGGCGCGCTCCTCGGCGTGATTCCGTTCGTGGACGTGAGCCAGTACTGGGCGTTCATCCAGGACCGGAACCTCCTGCTCCAGTTCGAGAACGGGAACCCCGTCCTCGGCGCGATGTTCGTCACCTTCGCGATGGGCTTTGCCGGAACCGTCCTCGGCATCCCCGGCGCGTTGCTCCTCGGCGTGCTCGGCTCCGAGCGCGTGACGCCGTACCCGTTCAACTTCATCTTCCGCGGAACGATGAGCATCATCCGCGCCATCCCGGCGCTGGTGTGGGCGCTCATCTACATCCCGCTCGGCGGCGTCTCGCCGTTCACGGCGACGCTCGCCATCGGGACGGACACGATGGGGAACCTCGGGCGACTGTTCACCGACGCGCTCGAAGAGGTCGAAGACGGCCCCATAGAGGCCATCGAGTCCACCGGAGCGAACAGTCCGCAGAAAGTCGTCTTCGGGATGCTCTCGCAGGTGTTCACCCCGTTCATCGCGTGGACGATGTACATCCTGGAGATAAACGTCCGCATCGCCGTCACGATGGGACTCATCGGCGGCGGTGGCCTCGGACAGGTGCTGCAGACCCAGCGCGGCCTGTTCAAGTACACGAACATGATGGCGACCATCCTCGTCATCTTCGTGCTCGTCGTCTCCGTCGAGTTCATCAGCCAGCGCGTCCGGTCGTACATCCGCGGTAACGAGGAGGGAACGAGCTTCCTCAAACTCGTCGTCGAGTTCCCGCAGCGGATGGCCCGGTCCATCTGGCAGTGACGGCGGACGCGTTCGGCGCTCTCTTTTCGGCGACTAAAACGGCGGTATCAACGGCTCAGAAGTCGCCGAGACTGGACTGTCCGTCCGAACTGTCTGCGAGTCCGGAGAGGTCCGCCGCCTGCGCGATGGTGTCGAAGAAGGTGTCCTTCTGGCTGCGGTCGTACAGCGTCGCCGCCGGGTGGACGCAGACGAGGACGCGCTGGGACCGCTCGCCCAACCGAACGTCCACCACGTCGCCCGCCTCCTTCGTGACGGCGACGGAGCGGTCTAAGAGGTGTTCGGAGGGGACTTTCCCGAGCGTGACCACCAGGTCGGGTTCGACGAGCGCCAGTTCTCGTTCGAGGTAGCCGCGGCAGTTGCTCAGTTCCGCTTTCGAGGGGTCGCGGTTCTCCGGCGGGCGACAGCGGACGCAGTTGGTGATGCGCACGTCCGACCGCGCGAGACCCACGTCTCTGAGAGCGTCGTCCAAGACGCTCCCCGACCGACCGACGAACGGTTCGCCCCGTTCGTCCTCGTTCGCACCCGGCGCTTCGCCGAGGAAGACCAAGTCCGCGTCGTCCGGGCCGACGCCGTTGACGATTCGACTCCGGGAGTCGACGAGGGCGGGACACCGCTGGCAGTCGCGGACGGTGAGGCCGTCCATCGCGTCGTCGTCCATAGTCGAGACGGCGGGCCGATTCGACTTAGCGGCGGCGGTCCGGCGCGGTCGGGGGTCCGCAGAACCCCTCGCGTTCGCGCCACGCTCTCCCCGAGCGAGCGAGCAGTCGCGCGACGCGAAGCGGTTCCGGACGGCCGCCCTCGGGTGTGTACGCGCGGACGACTCGCGCGATATCGTCGTCGGCCACGCCGACGGCGCGGGCGAACACGGTGTCGTCGCCGACAGAGACGGGGCGACGCGGCGGAAGCGAGTCGTAGACGGCGAGACGGGCGTCGAGTTCGTCGCCGGAGAACTGCTCTCTGAGCGCCGAATCCAGCCCGTCGCTCTCCTCGAACGAGACGGAGAGGACGGGTCTGTCGACGGCGTCGGCGACCGCCGAGAGGTCGAGGAGGTTGAACCACGCGGGTGCGACGCCCGCGACGAACAGCAGACGCACGTCTTCTCGGCCGAGGTCGGTGAAAAGTCGCCGCACCGCGTCCGTGGCGTCGTCGCCACCGACGGTACACGTCGCGAACGCCGCGCCGTCGACGACGCGGTCCGCGCGGACGACGGCGCCGCACAACACGCTCGTCTCCGCCCCTCCGTCGTCGACGTACGACTCGGCGACGCCGAGAGCGCGCGTCCCCGACTGCAGCGAGAGCGTCACGGCGGGTCGTCAGTCGTCTTTTATCTCTTGCAGACGGTCCAGCAACTCGTCGTTCGACGCGCCGTTCTCGAAGCTGACCTCGCCTTTGTGGTCGTTCTCCGCGGTGGCGACGCCGTCGTTCTCGTCGAGGTCCTGGTCGTAGTCTTGACTGTCTTGCTCAGACTCGTCGTAGCTCCCAAATCCCATACACGACCACGTAGGCGGTTCGGACGGAAAAGTGATACGCAGGAGAGACTTTCGTTCGCGTCGTGAACCAGAGAAACATAGTCTGCGGGGACGGAGGGGTCGCTTCGACGACGCGGACTTGCCGACTCGTGGGGGATTTTTCTTCGCGGAGGGAGTCTCCTCTGTATGCAAATCGTCACGGTCACAGACGGCGCGGAGCAGTTCACCTGTAACGCGTACCTCGTCCTCGGCGAACGGAACGTCCTCGTCGACGTCGGCACGATGCCCGGCGTCGAAGACGTCGTCGCCGAACACACCGACGAGGTGGACGCCGTCGTCCTCACACACCAACACTCCGACCACGTCGGGGAACTCGACGCCGTCCTCGACCGATTCGACGCCGACCTGTACGCCTACGGAGAGCACCCTCGGCGCGACGGCGCACTCGAAGACGGCGACGAGATACAGATCGGTGACGAGTCGTTCGAGGTGGTGTACACGCCGGGGCACGCCGCCGACCACGTGTCGCTGGTCAGCGAGACGCGCGTGTTCAGCGGCGACGTCGTGGTGTACAACGACGGCGCGTTCGACGACGGGAGTTTCGGACGGACGGACATGCCGGGGCAGTCGCGCGAACGACTCGTCGCGAGTCTCCGGGGCCTGTTAGACCGGATACCGGAGACGGTCGAAGAACTGTACGCGGGGCACGGCGACGTCTATCGCGCGGACCCCGAGAGCGGCGCGGACTCCGTCCGCGAGGTGGTCGAGAGGGCGCTCTCGCGGGCGGAACGCCGCGAACCGAAATACCCCGACGACTGAACGAGGCCACCGCTCGGTGGTGCGCAGAAGCGCGTAGAGAGAGGTCGGTCGACGGACGCGCCGGCTTACGCCGCGCGGCGTTCCTTGGACTTCGGACGAAGGTTCTTGTAGCCGCACTTGCGGCAGCTCTCCGAGCGTGGGGGGTTGCGCGCGTTGCATCGCATACAGATCTGCTTTTCGAGGGTTCGCTTCGTCGCGGCGTCGTTGCTAGGCATACACGCTGATTCCCGAGCCGACCGTATAACGCTTGCGAGACGGCGGGCGAGGCCGTCGCTGTCGAGTCACGGGCGTCGGTCGAACCGCGCGAAAGAACGAGGAGACGTCGTTCAGGCGCCCGCCTTCTGGAGGGCGTCCTCGATGTCCTCTCGCTGCGTGACGCCGACGAATCGGTCGACGATTCCGTCGTCGTTCTCGACGATGAGCGTCGGGAGCGAGCGAACCTGGTACTCGTTGGCCACGTCCTGCTCTTCGTCGACGTCTACCTTCTCGAACTCGACGTCACCGTAGTCGGCCTCGAGTTCGTCCAGGATGGGGTCCTGCGTCTTACACGGGCCGCACCAGTCGGCGTAGAAATCTTTGAGTCGAACGGTCATCGTATCGATTCGACGTTAGCCTGCCCCCGCGCATAAGGGTTTCTCACCCCGCGGATTCCGCTGAGAGTCGAAACGTTTAGGCGACGGCGAGTCCCACTGAGTGACATGAGCAGCGGACAGAACAGCGGTGGGCTGATGTCTAGTGCGGGTCTCGTTCGATACTTCGACGCCGAGGACCGCAACGCCATCCGTCTGGACCCGAAGAGCATCGTAGCGTTCGGCCTCCTCTTCGGCGTCGGCATCCTCGTCCTGAACTCCGTCGCCTTCTGAGGCGGCGTAGGACGCGGACCCCACGCGACGAATCGCACCCCGAACGCTCGATTTTTCACTCCCGGAGACCGACGTGTACGTATGATACGCGCAGGAGTCGTCGCCGTCCAAGGCGACGTGTCGGAACACGCCGCGGCCATCCGCCGCGCCGCCGCCGCCCACGACGAAGACGTCGAGATAGTCGAGATTCGCCAGTCGGGTCACGTCGCCGAGTGCGACGTCCTCCTCGTCCCCGGCGGGGAGTCGACGGCGATATCGCGCCTGCTCCGCCGCGAGGGTATCGACGAGGAGATTCGCGACCACGTCGCCGCCGGAAAACCCGTCCTCGCGACCTGTGCGGGCCTCATCGTCGCCTCCAGAGACGCCAAGGACGACCGCGTGGAGACGCTCGACCTCGTCGACGTGACCGTCGACCGCAACGCGTTCGGCAGGCAGGTCGACAGTTTCGAGGCCCCGTTGACCGTCGAAGGCATGGACGACCCGTTCCCCGCCGTGTTCATCCGTGCGCCACTCATCGACGAGGTGGGCGACGGCGTCGAAGTGCTCGCACGCTGGGACGACGAACCCGTCGCCGTCCGGCAGGGCCCCGTCGTCGGCACCTCCTTTCATCCCGAACTGACCACCGACAGCCGTCTGCACGACCTGGCGTTCTTCGACCACGTCGAAGCGGACGCGGCAGACTGAGTGGCGAACACCGGGGTCGGGGGCCCGACCGGTCCCGCCCCCGGACGGATACCCGGATTCCAAAGCACCAAGAGTCGTCGCCCGCCACCGAGAAGGCAGTGAGCGTCGAGCATCCGGCCACCACGGCGGCGGACGAGGACCGCGTCGGTCTGCGAGGAGCACCGAGGAACGCGGGATGAGCCGACTGTTCGGCGGCGACGACCCGAGCGTCCGCTTCGTCGCCGGGAGTCTCATCGCCGGCGTCTTCTTCGGCGGCGTCGGCGCGGGCGTCGCCTTCCCGACGCTCCCCACGCTCGGCCCCCTCTTGGGTATCTCGCCGTTTCTGGTGGGACTCATCCTCTCGGCGAACCGCTTTACGCGACTCGTGATGAACACCCCCGCGGGACAGATACTCGACACGATGGGGACGCGGCGGCCGATGATAGCCGGGTTCGTCGTGCAGGGACTGTCGCCGTTCGGTTACGTCCTCGGCCTCAACGCCTCGCTCGTCCCCCTCGACGCCGCGAGCATCTTCCTGCTCTCTCGGGCCCTGTGGGGCGTCGGGTCGGCGTTCGTCTTCGTCGGCGCGTTCAGCACCATCACCCACGTCACGACGCCCGGCAACCGCGGCAAGTGGGTCGGCTACATGCGAGGCGGGCAGAGCCTGGGTTTTCCCGCCGGCCTCGTCGTCGGCGGACTGGTCACGGACGCGTTCGGCTACTCCACCGCCTTCTTCGTCGCCGGCTGTGCGGCGTCGTTCGCCGCCGTCGTCGCCGCCGTCGTCCTCCCGAACGTCGACACCGACGTGGAGACGGCGAGTTCGCTCCGCGACGTGCCGCGGTTGGTGCGCGCCGACGTCCGCATCTTCACCGTCGGCGCCGTCAACTTCGTCGTCCGCTTCCTCTTCGCGGGCGTCCTCCTCTCGACGGCCGTCCTCTACGCGCGGGCGTCGAACCTCTCCATCGGACTCCTCTCGGAGACGGGCGTGAGTGGCGTCGTGATGGCCGTCGCCGTCGTCGCGTCCAGCGTGACCACGCTCTTCGTGGGGCGGTACTCCGACCGCCTCGCGAACCGCGCGTCGCTGGCGCTTCCGGGCCTCGCGATTCTCGGAACCGGGTTCGCGACGCTCGCACTGGTCCCGACGCTCCCCGCGGTGTTGGTCGGCGTCGCCCTCGTCGGCGTCGGCGTCGGCGCGTCGAACCCGCCGCTTCTCGCCTACCTCGGCGACATCAGCCCGGCCGACGACGTCGGCAAACTCGGCGGCGTCTACAACGTCTTCGGCGACGTGGGGTCGACGCTCGGCCCACTCGTCGCCGTCCCGTTGGTCGAGTACGTCGGCTTTCGCGCGGAGTATCTGGCCTGCGTCGGACTCGTCGCAGTCGTCGGCGTACTCGTCGCTAAGACGCTGTACGGCGAGACGGACCCCGTCCCGCGTTCGCGACTCTCCTGAGCGTCGGTGCGGTCGAGTCAGAACCGTTTTCTCCCGACGTTTCGACTCACCGGTATGAGCGACGAATCCGCGTCGAACCCCGACGAGGTGCTCGACGAACTCTTCTCCACCATCGAGTCCCGAAAGCGGGAGTTGCCCGAGGGGTCGTACACGACGACGCTCTTCACCCACGAGAAAGGCGAGAACTACGTCTTGGAGAAACTCGGCGAGGAGACGACGGAGGCCATCCTCGCGGCGAAAGACGACGACAGAGAGGAACTCTTGGCCGAGAGCGCCGACTTGGTGTACCACCTCCTCGTCCTCCTGTCGATGAAGGACGCCTCGCTGGACGACTTGCGCGCGGAGTTGCGCGAACGGTTCTGACGAGGGGGGACAGTATCGTGTTTCTGAGCGTCAGGTGCGCCGTGAGCGGCGGTTATGCCTCTTTCCAACGTCTTCCGTGTGAGGTACCGTGATGAACGTACCAACGACACGTGCGGTAGTGGTGGGAATCGTGGCCCTCGTGGCAGTAATCGGGGCGGTCGGCGTCGGCGGCGCACTCGGACCGGCGTCGACGTTCGCGCAGGTCGACGACGGCCCGGTGAATCTCGGGGACGTCGAGGTTTCGGCCGCGGAAGCGGTCGAGATAGCCGAAGGCGAGTCCGACGGCACGGCGGTCGAACTGGAGGCGTTCACCTCCATCCTGAGCGGGTTACCGGTGTGGGAGGTGGAGTTCGTCGACGAGAACGGAAACGAGACGGAGGTGTACGTCGACGGGACGAGCGGCGACGTGCTGAACGTCGAGACCGAACCCGCCGACGCGGACGAGGCGGACGACGAAGACGAGGCCAACGCGAGTCTGGTCGAGGTTCCGCTGCGTGATGCCGTCGTCATCGCCGAGGGCGAAGTCGACGGCGGCGTCGCCGTCGAAGGCGAACTGTTCCCCGCCCGCGTGGATGGTACGCCCGTCTGGGAAGTCGAAGTAGTGAGCGCTGACGGCGACGAGACGGAGGTGTACGTCGACGCGACGAACGGCGACGTCCTCGACGTGCAGACCGAGTCACCCGACGGTGACGACGAGGACGACGAGGAAGAGGAAGACGACTGACCGAGCGGACGAGAGACCGACTGTTTTCGCGGTCGAGAACGCTGTTCAGGCGTCTAGCGGTCGCTCGGACTCGAGTTGTTCCATGAGTTTCAGCAGTTCGCCGATGGCAGTGTACTCCACGACGCGGCCGTCGCGGATGCGGTAGAGGGCGAACGCCCGCATCTCGACCGGTTCGTGCGTGGGGGAGACGCCGCGGAACGCCCCCTCGTGCGTCCCGTGGAGCGTGGCGAAACTCACGACGGCGTCGTGTTCGGCGAGGAGCGCGTGCGACTCGACGCTCGCATCGGGAAACGCCTCCAGCCACTCGCGGAATATCTCCTTCAGGTCGTCTCGCCGTATCGTTCGGTCGCCCGTGCTGGTCCGCGTCCCGCCGACGAGGACGTCCTCGGAGAACAGTTCGTCGACGGCGTCGACGTTCTTTCGCTGCCACACCTCCGTCAGGAGGTGCCGGACGAGTTCTTTGTTGCGCGTGTTCTGTGTCCCGGCCATCTTTTGTCACCTCCGGCCTCGCGCCGCGCCCGAGCGACGGGTTACGGGGAGACCACTACTCGAATGGAGACGCCGAGACACGATAAGTTCGCACTCTCGAACGAGGTTCCCCGAGAAATGAGCAGCGAATCGTCTGATTCACCGAGAGAACGTCACCGGAACTGCACGCCCAAGTCGTGCATCTTCTCGTTGTGCCGGGCGACGTTGATGAGAAGCGGCGTCACCGACTCCACCTCGGCGGCGTTGGCGATGCCGCCCGCGTCGAGGGCCCGCAGACCGTCGATACCCTCCGCGAGATGCACCACGGTGTCTTTGGCGTCGTCGTCGTCGGCGACGACGAGCGTGTCGATTCCCAACTCGGCGTCCAAGTCCGCGAGTCGCCCCGCCGCGAGGTTGTGGAACGCGCCGACGACCGGAACGCCGTCGGGGGCGGCGTCGGCGACTAACTTCGTGACGCTCCCCGCGCTCGGCGGGTGGTAGTGGAAGCCGTCGTCGTCGCGTTTGACGCCCGCCGCGGGCGTGACCAGCACGTCGCCCTCCGAGAGACTGTCTTCGACCGACTCGACGGTGTCGGCGACGTGGTACGGCGGCACCGCGAGGACGACGATGCGGGCCCGGTCGGCGGCCATCTCGTTGGTGAAGCCGTTCACCTTCACGTCGCGGCCGCGACTGGACAGTTCCGTCTCGTACTCGTCGGCCTTCGCGCGAGCCTTCTCCGGGTCGCGAGAGCCGAGAATCACGTCGTGGTTCGTATGGTAGGCCCACCGGAGGGCGAGTCCCTCGCCGATGTCGCCGGTCCCACCGAGGAGTGCGATTCGCATGCTATCGCCTCGGGACGGTGAGGGGTAAAGCGTTGTGTGACCGGGAGCATCTGCCGGGGCCTCGCGAGGGCGACAGCCCGTCTCAGGCGGCGTCGAACTCGGGACCGTAGGTGACGAGAAAGGCGACGAGCGGTGCGACGACGAGCGTTCCGAGGAGGACGTACTGCCGTATCCCCACCGACGGCGGGAGCAGTGCGAACACGCCGAGTCCGAGGAAGTCGACGAGAATCATCACGGTGAGAAACCGCGAGAGGTGCGACAGCGTGTCGTTCACGAGGAGACACCTCCGCCCCCCCAGCGACGGGGGTTCAGCCGTTCGGAGGCGTACGACGCCGAGAGCCACCCGCCCCCGAAGGCGACGAGGTTCCCGACGAAGCCACCGACGCCGACGGCCGAGAGCGCGAATCGAAGCGCGAAGGCGACAGAGAACAGCGTCACGAACCGAGCGGTCATGTCGCCCGCTTCTGCCAGTCGAGACTCGGAGTACTCGAACAGGCGAAAGGCGACGGGAATCGAGACGGCGAGCGTCGCGCCCGCGAGCAGAACCGGGAGGAGTCCCGTCGGGTCCGGTGCGACGAGGAGTCCGACCGGAATCGCGACGAACGCGCCGAACACCACCGACCAGACGAGTCGTTCGAGACGAAGCGCATCCATATCGTTCGCTCGGTTCGCCGTCGGCCTAAGCTTACTCCTCTGCGTCGCCGAGGAACGCCGGGAGGTCGTTCACGGAGTCGAGGACGGCGGTTGCACCGACCGACGCGAACTTCTCTCGCCCGTCCTCGCCGGTCAGGCCGCCCGTGAGGACGCCGACGCCGTGGTAGGTCCGCGACTCGTCCGCGGCGGCGGCGTTGACGGCCGTCTGCACGTCGTCGAGGGTGTCGCCGACGAACACGACCGAGTCCGCGTCGAACCGTTCGGCGAGCGTCGTGAGCGCGTGCGGGTCCGGCTTTCCCGCCTCCCAGTCGTCCATTGTGAACCGGTGCTCCGGCGGGACGGAGAGGAGGGCGCGGGAGAGCGCGATTTCAGCTTCCGCCTCTGGACGGCCCGTGAGGACGCCGACGCGGTGGTTCGAGGTGAGGTAGTCCAGCGTCTCGCCGTCGACGACGACGGGTTCGTCGTGGATGTAGCCCGGGGCCTCGAACGGCGGGTCGCCGCCTTCGAGGTCGCGGTACAGGTCGGTCCCGAGGTAGAGCGCTTGGAACGCCTCTCTGAGACCCTCGGGGTCCCACTCGTCGCGGACGGCGGCGTAGTCGTCGGCCGAGAGGTGGGCTTCGGCGACCGCTTCGGCGGCCGAGAGGCCACCGCCTCGCTCGTGGATGCGGTCGGTGAACGCGGCGAGCGAGACGGGTCGACGGTCGTCCGCGAGGAGGTAGAGCGCGGCGGCGTACGTCAGTTCCCAGTCGTTGTTGAACCCGCTGGCGTCTTTGAACCGTTGGATGTCGGACTTGTCGATGGTGCGGTCGTACAGGCGCGAGATGGACTCTACGATGGCCCGTCGGTACGAGTCGGCGACGTCGACGAGGACTCCGTCGATGTCGAGGACGACTGCGTCTGCGTGCATACCGAGAGACGACGGCACGGAACCCTTAGCGTTGTCCTTTCGGCCGCCGGTCGCGGGAGACGACGTACAGCGTCTCTCGCCCGCCCGCGAGCGTCTCCGTCTCGCACGGCACGTCCGGCGTCTCGTACCCGAGCGTGGTGAAGAGGAAGTCCGCGCCGACGGCGGCGGCCACGTCGCGGGTCGGCCGGTGAAGTTCGGGCGGGAGGTTCAGCGCGTAGACGGCGGCGGACCGGTAGGCCGGGCCGGGGTCGGGGCGTTCGCTCGCGGTGACGACGTCGTCTCTCACGAATCGGAGTTCGGGCGGCACCTCGAACTCGTGGACGTCCGTGACGACGACGCGTTTGCCGGCGGCGGCGAGTGCGGCGGCGACCGTCGGTTGGCGACCGACGCCGACCTCTGTGAGCGTCTCGTAGTGTGCGAGACGGGCAGCGAGAGCGTCTCGAAGTTCGGTTTCCACGGCGGGATATTTATGATACCACCCTGCTTAACAACTTTCATGCTTGTCGACATCGTGCCTATCGGGGACCTCCCAGCGCAGGTGAAGCGCGAGGCATCTGCGGCCCTCCGCGGCGTCTACGACTGCGACGTCACCGTGCACAACGAGCAGTCCATCCCCGAAGGCGCGTTCGACCGCGGCCGAAACCAGTACCGAGCCGAGCAGTTCATCGAACTCGCCAGCCGAATCGGGAGCGGTGAGAAGAACATCGGAATCACGGCACAGGACCTCTACTACCGCCGTCGAAACTACGTGTTCGGACTCGCCTACCTCAACGGCAACGGCTCTGTCATCTCCACGTATCGCCTCCAGACGTCTTCGGACGGCGGAATCACCACGAAGCCCCAGTCGGAGGTGTTCGCAGACCGCGTCCGCAAAGAGGTCGTCCACGAAATCGGCCACACGCTCGGGCTCGAACACTGTGACAACTCCAAGTGCGTCATGTCCTTCTCGCCGACGGTTCGGGAAGTCGACGTGAAAGAGGAGAACCTCTGTGGCACCTGTAGCCGTCTCGTCCACTGACCGACCGTCTCGCTCTTCTCACCGCCGTGACACAGCCACGCATAAACGTTCAGCGCGCGTAGTAGGGTCGGTGAAACGATGCACTATCTCGTGGCCGTGGACGGGTCCGAGTCGGGCGCACAGGCACTCGACCACGCACTACTACTCGTGAGGGGACTCGACGGGACGCTGACGGTCGCCTACTCGGTCGAACCGCAGATGGTCGTCGAAGGCGGTGCCGACGAGTCGACGGCGAACGCGTCGGACGACCGCCTCTACACGGAGGACCCGGACGACGCCGAGACGCGCGGCGAGTCGATTCTCGCGGAGGCCGAGGCGCACGCGGACGAAGCGGGCGTCGCCGCCGAGACGGTCATGCTGTACGGCGACCCCGCCGAGACCATCGCGGAGTACGCCGAAACGAACGGCGTCGACGGCATCGTCGTCGGGCACCGCGGCCTGTCGCACCGCGCGGAAGGGTTGCTCGGGAGCGTGGCGAAAGACCTCCTCAAGCGGGCGTCAGTCCCCGTGACCGTCGTCCGCTAGATGCTCGAACTCGACGGACGCGACGGCGGCGGCCAACTGGTCAGGACCGCCGTGTCGATGTCCGCACTCACGGGCCGAGCGGTGCGGATGCGGAACGTCCGAGGCGACCGACCGTCTCCGGGCCTGAAGGCGCAACACGTCGCGGCTATCGAAGCCGTGGGGTCGGTGACGGAGGGGGAGACGGCCGGCGTCGACGCGGGCAGCGAGACGTTCTCGTTCGACCCCGGGAGGGTCCGCGGCGGCGAGACGCGCGTCGAGATTCCGACCGCGGGGAGTGCGACGCTCGTCTGTGACGCCCTCGCGCCACTCGCACTCGCTCTCGACGACACCCTCCGCGTGACGGTCATCGGCGGGACGGACGTTCGGTGGTCGCCGCCCGCCGACTACCTCCGATACGTCAAACTGCCACTGCTCAGAGACGTCGGCCTCGACGCGCACCTCACCGTCGAGCGACGGGGGTTCTATCCGGCGGGCGGCGGCCGTCTCACGCTCTCGCTCCGCCCGTCTTCCGCGAGGCCGCTGACGCTGCGAACCCCCGGCGCGCTCCGTCGCCTGTCCGTCCACGCCGTCGCCTCCACGACGCTCCAGTCGGCGAACGTCGCAGACCGGATGGCGACCGCCGTCCACGAACGAGTCGGCGGCGTGGCGAAGACGAGGACGAGAGTGACGTACGCGGAGGCGAACTCGCCGGGGGCCGTCGTCACCCTCGTCGCCGACTGCGGAGCGTCGAGAGCGGGGTTCGATGCGCTCGGTCGTCGCGGTGTCCCGGCCGAACGGGTCGGAGACGACGCGGCCGAGGCGTTTGTAGCGTGGCGAGAGACGGGCGCGCCCGCCGACGAGTTCCTCGGCGACCAACTCCTCGTCTGGGTCGCACTCGCCGGCGGCGCGGTTCGAATCCCCCGCGTCACCGACCACGTGCGGACGAACGTCGAGGTGATACGGGCGTTCGGGTACGATATCGAGGTCCGACGGGAGAACGGAGACGGAGTCGTCGTGACGGCGCCGCCGCCCGACGCGTGAGCGGAGGATGCTCGGAGGATGCTCGAAGACGCTCGAAGACGGTACTGTCTCGGTGTCTCGGCTACTTGCGGTCGAGCGCTCGCATGAGCACCCGCAAGAGCACCTGTGCGACGGTGCCGAGTTTCGCGGACCGCGCCGAGACGAGTGCGACGCCGAGGAGGAGCACCGCCCGCTTCGGTTTCTTTCGGACCAGTGCGAGGACTGCTTGTATCAGGGGTACCGCGGCGCTCAGCAAGTTGATGTTGTTCGAGTTGCCGCCTTTGCGTGCCATACACCGAGATGCACGCTACGGCCCGTTAACGCTTGAGGCCACGTCCTCGGCGGAGAGACAGAGTCGAAGAGAGACTGGTCAGTTCGGCGAGTAGTAGTACTCGCCCTGCTTTTTCTGCTTCGAGTCGAGTTGCGACCCGGGCTTGTTGATGCGGGGACGCTGGGTGCGTTCGTCCCGGCGGAACGTGATATCGAGGTCCGAGAGGAAGTCGTTCATGCCCGCGCGCATCTCCTGCGGCGTGCCGGCGTGACCCTCCACGGACGGTTCGCCGTCGAACACCATCAGGCGGTCCGCCAAGAGGTCTATCATGTAGATGTCGTGGTCGATGACCATCACCGTCGCGTCGTGGTTCTCCGCGTAGCGGCGGATGGCCGTCGTCGCCTGCACGCGTTGTTCCACGTCGAGGTGCGCCGAGGGTTCGTCGAGCACGAACAGGTCGGCGTCCTCCGAGAGGGTGGCCGCGATGGCGACGCGCTGTCTCTCACCGCCGGAGAGGTCGTCTAAGTTCCGTTCCATGATGCGGCCGAGTTGGAGCGGGTTCGCGACTTCGGTCTTCCAGTAGGAGGTGCCGAAGTCGTCGGTGATAGACGAGAGGAACGTGTCCACGCGCATCGGCTGGTCTATCTCGATGTACTGCGGTTTGTAGGCGATGTCGAGCGTGAAGTTGAGTTCGCCCTCGTCGGGTTCGAGCGCGCCCGCGAACATCTTCGCCAGGGTGGACTTCCCGATACCGTTCGGACCGACGATGCCGAGCACTTCGGACTTGTAGATGGTGCCGCCCTCCACGTCCAAGGAGAACTCGCCGTCGCCGTAGGACTTCGAGAGGTCGGGGTAGTCGATGAGCGGCTTGCTCTTGGCCGTCTCGCGCGGCGCGTGTTCGTGGAACTCTATCTCGTCGGGGCGAATCCGCATGTTCTCGTTGGAGAGATAGCCCTTCAGGTACTCGTTGATGCCGTTGCGGACGGACTTCGGGTCCGTGACGACACCGTACGCGCCGGGTTCACCGTAGGCGATGTGGAGCGTGTCCGCGAGGAGGTCGAGGATGGCCAGGTCGTGTTCGACCGCCAGCACCGCCTTGTCCTCCTCTTCGGCGAGTTCGCGGATGAGTCGCGCCGCGGTGACGCGCTGACCGATGTCGAGGTACGGCGAAATCTCGTCGAGGAAGTAGAAGTCGCGGTCACGCGAGAGCGTCGCCGCGAGGGCGACGCGCTGGAGTTCCCCGCCCGAGAGCGTGTCGAGGGGTTGGTCGACGACCGGAGCGATGCCGAGTCGGTCGACGTACTCGTCGAGTTTGCCGCGTTCGTCCGTCGAGTTCAAGAGGTCGCTCGTCACGCCGTCGAACTGCTTCGGAATCTGGTCGACGTACTGGGGTTTCCGCGCGATGGTGACGTCCTCTCGGCGGACGCGCTCGATGTAGTTCTGCAGTTCCGTCCCGCGGTAGCGGTCGAGGACGGCGTCCCACGTCGCCTCTCGACCGTAGTCGCCGAGGTTCGGGACCATCTCGCCCGCGAGGGCGCGGACGGCGGTCGTCTTCCCGATACCGTTCGGGCCGAGGATACCCGTCACCGCACCCGACTCGGGGACCGGGAGACCGTAGAGGGCAAAGGAGTTCTCGCCGTAGCGGTGGACCGGGTCCTCCTGCAGTTCCGTCGGGAGGTTGATTATCTCGATAGCGTCGAACGGACACTTCTCGACGCAGATACCGCACGTCTCGCCGAGACAGACCTCTTCGGAGATGCGAATCTGGTCCGGGCCGCCGTCGTAGGGTTCGTCGTCCTCGTAGTACTCCCCGCGCGTCACGATGCACTCTTTGCCCGTTCGGTTCGGCGGGCAGTAGTTCGCGCACTCGTAGCTACAGCGGTCCGGTTGACACCGGTCGAGGTCGACGACCGCGATGCTGTCGTCGGCCATGTTTACAGAGACACACCCGAAGTCAGCAGGATACCGTACGAGATGTACCAGAGGGTGAACGTCATGAAGCCGACGTAGAGGTAGTCTTTCGCCCCGAAATCACTCACGTCGACGCCGAGAACTCGGAGGACGGGGAACTGCGCGAGGAGGAACGCGCCGAGGACGAACAGCGTCTGCTGGTTCGTCGCCGCGTCGCCCACGGGACCAGACCCCAGTCCGACTAACGCGCCCGACGCCAGTGCGGCCCCGATGCCGGCGAGACAGGCGAGCGTGGTGACAGTGACCCCTCGTAAGTGACCCGAGAGGCCCGTCTGCGTTTCCGTTGCCATGCGTACGAGTGCGATACCCGGCGTCAAAAGGCGTTCGTTCCCGTGGCGGCGGCGACGACGCGTCGAGGACGCCGAACGGGAGACCGAAACGAACCCGAACGCTCGGACAGGTCCACGAAGGTTTATGCCGTCTCGACGTTTCGATTCGTAACGATGGCTGAGGCAGAACAGGAGAGTCTCGACGACCTCCCCCCGAGTGCGAAGTTAGTTTTCAAAGTGCTCGAATACAACGGTCCGCTCACACAGAAGGGCATCGTTCAGGAGTCGATGCTGTCGGCTCGAACGGTCCGCTACGCTCTCGAGCGACTGGAAGGAATCGGAGTCGTCGACGAAGACGTCTACTTCGCAGACGCGCGGCAGAACCTCTATCAACTCACCGACGCGGCCCCGAAACAGTCCGCAGACGAAGTTGACGAGGCAGAAGCCTGCCACGCCGAGTAACCCCCTGGCACGGGTGCGGAGGCGACACAGTACCGACCGACGATCACGCGGCAACCCCCGTTATTCTCTCTTTCCGGACGCGGAGTCCCGACGCTCGCGGCGAGTGACGGTCGGGCGAAAAGAGGCGTCGAACCGGCTTACGCCGGGTGGACCGTGATCTTCTGTTTGCGGTCGATGGCCTGTTCGAGTTCGTCGGCGATGGCGCTGCCGCGCGAGACCTGGATGTCGCCGCCGCGCCCCACGGTGGCCGTGAAGAGGTAGTCGCCGTCAGCGCGGACTTCGACCGTCTCGCCGACGTGTTCGTCCATCCGGACGACGACGTGCCGGGAGGTCACCTCGGGGGTGACGATTTCGCCGGAGTCGTCGTCGGGCGTCGCCGCGGCCGACCCGCCGCTGGAACCGGTGTTCGCGGGGTTCTCGTCGTGCGTCCGCACGTCGATGTCGAGACCGAGGCGGTCCTCCACGTCGGAGATGCGGCCGCCGCCCTTCCCGATGACGTACGAGATGTCGTCGTCGTCGACGTAGACGACGGCGTTGTTCTGTCCCTGCAGTTCGACGTCGACGTGACCGCGGGCGATGGAGCGAATCTCCCGCTCTATCTCCTGTCGTGCGAGACGACTCACGCCCGTCTCGTCGCGACCCTCCGCCTCCTCGCCGAGGGGGACGGTGACGACCTGCCGGTTGAACGTGTAAATCTCGTACGCGGGGGTGTTCGTCTCGAAGTCGACCACCTGGATGACGGGGCGTGCGAGGTCCTCGGCGGTGAGTCCCTCGGGCACCTTCACCTGCGTCTGCACGTCGTAGACGGTGTCGACGCGGCCGTCTTCGATGTAGACGACGGTGTCGACCACCTGCGGAATCATGCCGAGTTCGACACGGCCGACGAGTCGCTGGAGGGCGTCGATGGCCCGCGTCGCGTGGACGACGCCGACCATGCCGACGCCGGCGAGTCGCATGTCCGCGAAGACGCTGAAGTCGTTCGTCTTGCGAACCTCGTCGTAGATGGTGTAGTCCGGACGGACGAGAAGCAACGAATCCGCCGTCTTCTCCATCTGCCCGTCGAGCGCGGTGTACTGCGTAATCTCGGGACCGACCTGCAGGTCGCGCGGTTTCTCCATCGTCTTCACCGCGTAGTCGCTGTCGTTCAGGAACTCGGCGACGGCCTGCGCGAAGGTGGACTTCCCGGCACCGGGCGACCCGGAGATGAGGACGCCGCGCTGACGTTCGGCGAGGCGGTCACGGAGTTCGTCGGCGAACTCGTAGTCGTCCAAGTCGGTCTTGACGATGGGGCGGACCGCGGTTATCTCGATGCCGTCCGCGAACGGCGGACGGGCGATGGCGATTCGGTAGTCGCGGAACTGGACGATGGTCATCCCCGGTTCGGAGAGTTCGATGAAGCCGTCGGGACTCGCCCGCGCGGAGTTCTCGATGTCGTCGGCCCACGACTTCATCGTCGCCTCGTCGGACACCTCCTCGGAGATGGTCTGGTAGTGCATCTCGCCGATAGCGCCGCGCTTTGCCTTCGGTTTCGTGTCGGTCTTGAGGTGGACCGACATCGTCTGGTCGTCGAAGAACTCCTCTATGACCAGGTCGCCGGACCCGCGAACGCGCGCCTCGACGAACTCGACGGAGAGGCCCTTCGCGCGGGCGACTTCGGCCTGCACCTGGTCGCTCGTGAGGAGCGTCGCGCCCTGTTCCTCCGCGACGTCGCGGATGACCGCGTCGATGTCGCCCTCGTGGGCACCCGTCGCCTCGCTCGGTTTCGTGTGTCGGCCGACGTACTCCAGCGTAATCGCCCCGTCGTCGGCGAGTTCGGAGAGTCGCTGGAGTTCGGAGAGACCCTCCCATCCGGTGTCGTGCCCCTGGTTCGCCTGCGATTCGAGTTCCCCGACGACGGCTTCGGGCACACAGACCGTCGTCTCCTCGTCGTCCGACTCGACTCGCTCGGACACGCGACCGTCGATGACCGCGCTCGTGTCCGGCACTAGCTTCATGGCCCGGGTTTGGCGTGCGAGACGGATAAAAGAACGTATCACGGCGGACGGATGGTGCCGATACCACGGACGTCGGCGATACTTATACCGGCGGAGGGTGACCGAGGAGCCATGGAAGAACTGAACGCGCTCACGAGGCATCTGGTCTCCATCCCGAGCCACGAGGACGAGACGGCCTGCGGCGACGCCATCGAAGCGTGGCTTCGCGAGGAGACGGACGCAGCGGTGACGAGAGACGACCACGGCAACGTCGTCGCTCGGAAAGGTGACGGGGGGTCGGAGTCGCTGGCACTCGTCGGCCACCACGACGTCGTGCCGCCGGACGAGTCACAGGTCGACAGCGGCGAGTACGTCGTCGAACAGCGAGACGGGCGTATCTACGGCCGCGGCGCGGCAGACATGAAAGGTGCCGTCGCGGCGTCGATGCTCGCCTTCCGCGACGCCGACCCGGCGGGCGAACTGATTTTCGCCTCGTTCGTCGCCGAAGAGACCGGTGGCGACGGCGCGCGCGGAGCCATCGAAGACGGCGTCGTCCCCGACTACGCCATCGTCGCCGAGGGGTCCACGAACTACTCCAAAGACGGCGTGACCGACGTGGTGGTGGCGCACAAGGGCCGTCGCGCCTCCTCCGTCGTCGCCCGCGGGTCCGCATCGCACGCGAGCGAACCCGAGGCCGGAGTCAACGCCGTCTACCGCGCCTGCGACGCCGTCGACGTGATTCGCGAACTCCCCGCCCCGGAGGCGGAGGTGTTCGGCGAACGTCTCTCGGGTACCGTCGTCGTCACGGAGATAGACGGCGGGTCGGCGTGGAACGTCGTCCCCGAACGCTGCGAGGTGACGATAGACGAGCGAACCGTCCCCGGCGAGTACGCCGACCTGGCGCGGGTCGAAACCGTCGAAGGAGTCGAGTGGGTGCTCGAACAGGACCTGCCGCCGATGGCGTGCGACGACGAGGCGTTCGCCGACGCCGTGTTGGCGGCGGCGACGGCGGCGCAGGACGGCGTGCCGGAACAGGTGACGAAACCGCACGCGACGGACGCCGGATGGCTCTCGCAGGCGGGGACGACCTGTGTCATCTGCGGAGCCTCGGAGCCGGGAGAGGCCCACACGAGAGACGAGAGCGTCTCCGTCGAGGTTCTGGCGCGGTGCTATCGGACGTATCTCGGGGCGGCCGAGTCGTGGCCGAGCGAGTAGCGAAGAGAGAGAAATGTGAACGAGCCGCACACCCGGATACACATGGTTGATAATGCGGGAGGTGTTTCGGTTCGATATGGCGACCGAAGCAACAGGTGCCGACGCGGAGTCGGCCCCCGAAGCCTACACGCAACTCCTCCAGACGTACAAGCGAGTCTCGAACGTCCGCAACGCGGCCGGACTCCTCTCGTGGGACCAGCAGGTGATGATGCCAGAGGGCGGCAATCCCGCGCGTTCCCAGCAGCTCTCGACGCTCTCGTCGCTGTCGCACGAACTGCTCACCGACGACGAGGTGGGCGAGGCGCTGGACGAACTCGAAGACGCCGACCTGACCGACGAACAGGCGGGCGTCGTCCGCGAGATTCGCCGGAAGTACGACCGCGCGGTGAGCGTCCCCTCGGAACTCGTCGAAGAGATTTCGACCGCCTCCTCGGAGGCGCTTCCCGCGTGGGAGAAAGCGAAAGCCGAGAACGACTTCTCCATCTTCGCGCCGCACCTGCAGAAGCACGTCGAACTCAAGCGCGAGTACGCGGAACACATCGACCCGGACAAAGACCCCTACGAGGTGCTGTTCGAGGACTTCGAGCCCTGCTTGCCGCTCGAACAGGCGGAGTCCATCCTCGACGAACTCCGCGACACGCTCGTGCCGATGATCACGCAGATTCGCGAGGAGGGCGACGACATCGCGACGGACGCCTTCACGCGGGCGGGCGAGTACCCCGAAGAAGACCAAGAGGAACTCTGCCGCGACGTGCTGTCGACGCTCGGCTATCCGTGGGAGCGCGGCCGTCTGGACACCTCCTCGCACCCGTTCTCCTCGGGGACGATGTTCGACGCTCGCGTGACGACGCGCTTCGACGAGACGGACCCCCTCGGCTCGCTGTTCTCGACGGTCCACGAGTTCGGCCACGCCACCTACAACCTCGGGCTGCCGGACGAGCACTACGCGACGCCGCTGGGCGAGTCGCGTGACCTCTCGGTCCACGAGTCGCAGTCGCGTCTGTGGGAGAACCACGTCGGCCGGTCGAAGGCGTTCTGGAACGTGCTCCTCCCGAAGTTCAAAGAGCACTTCCCGAAAGCGGAGGACGTGACGCTGGAGGAGGCGTACGAGGCGGCCAATCAGGTGTACGAGGACAACCTCATCCGCGTCGAGTCCGACGAACTGACCTACCACCTGCACATCATCGTCCGGTTCGAGATAGAGCGCGCGCTCATCTCCGGCGACATCGACGTCGAAGACGTGCCGGAAGTGTGGAACGACAAGTACGAGGAGTATCTCGGCATCCGCCCCGAGACGGACTCGGAAGGCTGTCTGCAGGACATCCACTGGAGCCACGGTAACTTCGGCTACTTCCCGACGTACTCGCTCGGGTCGGTGATGGCCGCGCAACTGTACGCCGCCGCCGAGGACGACGTGGACGACCTCGAATCGCACATCGAAGACGGTGACTTCGAACCGCTCCACGAGTGGTTGACCGAGAACGTCCACCAGCACGGCGCGCGCTACGAGACGAACGAACTCGTCGTGGAGGCGACGGGCGAGGACTTCGCCGCGGACGACTTCCTCGACTACGTGACCGAGAAGTACGGCGACCTGTACGGCATCGACGCGTAGACGGCGCGGGCGGCGCAGACGCGGGTGGTGCAGACGACGAACCCGGCGCGTAAACGACGCTGAAGGTGCGGGCACGCACCACGGTTCTTTCGCGGACTGCCGGGTGACGGAGCTTCTTACGTCGCGAGCGAGAGCCACGAGACATGTCCACGAGCGACACGTACGACGCCCTCCTCGACCACTACCGACGCGTCTCGAACGTCCGGCACGCCGACGGGATGCTGATGTGGGACCAACAGACGATGATGCCCGCGGGCGGAACGCCCGCCCGCGCCGAACAGCGTTCGACGCTCTCTGCGGTCCGACACGACCTGTTGACCGCCGACGAACTCGGCGCGTTACTCGACGAGGCGGACGAGGCGCACCTCGACGACGAACGGCGAGCGGTCGTCCGCGAGATTCGGCGGCAACACGAACGCGCCGTCCGCGTCCCGGACGAACTCGTCGAAGAGATTTCGCGCGTGGAGTCGAGCGCGCACGAGGCGTGGGTGGAGGCGAAGGCCGAGGACGACTTCGACGCACTCGCGCCTACGCTGGAGCGAATCGTCGAGTTGTACCGGGAACGCGCCGAACATCTCGACCCCGAGAAACACCCGTTCGAGGCCATCTACGAGGACTCCGAACCGCACCTGCCGCTCTCGACGGTGGAAGAGATATTCGCGCAGTTGAAAGAGACGCTCGTCCCTCTCATCGACGACATTCGCGCCGCCGAGGAGTTGCCGACGCCGTTCGGCGGGACGTACGACGAGGCGTCGCAGTTGGCGCTCTCGGAGGACGCGTTGGACCTCGTGGGCTACGATTGGAACCGGGGCCGACTCGACACCTCCGCGCACCCGTTCACCTTCGGCACGCAGTTCGACTGCCGCGTGACGACGCGAGTCGACGAGGACGACCCGCTCGCGGCGCTCACCTCCACGATTCACGAGTTCGGCCACGCCACCTACAACCTCGGGTTGCCGCAAGAGCACTACGCGACTCCCCTCGGCGAGTCGGGGAGTCACGGCGTCCACGAGTCCCAATCGCGGTTCTTCGAGAACCACGTCGGCCGGTCGAAGGCGTTCTGGGAGGGGTTCGTCGGGACGGTGAACGACCGACTCGGCACGGATACGACCGCGGAGGCGGGTTACGCCGCCGTCAACCGCGTGAAACCGGACAACGTGATTCGCGTCGAAGCCGACGAGTTGACCTACCACCTGCACATCCTCGTGCGCTTCGAAACGGAGAAGGCACTCCTCGGCGGCGACATCGAGGTGTCCGAGGTGCCCGCGGTGTGGAACGAGAAGATGGAGGAGTATCTGGGCGTTCGGCCGGAGACGGACGCCGAGGGATGCATGCAGGACATCCACTGGACGGCGGGCTACCTCGCCGCCTTCCAGAACTACACCGTCGGGAGCGTGCTGGCGGCGCAGTTAGACGCCGCGATGCGCGCGGAACTGGACGACGTAGACGCCCTGATTCGCGACGGCGAGTTCGCGCCCGTCCACGAGTTCTTGGCCGAGAACGTCCACCGACGCGGCCGCCGGTACCCGACGGACGAACTCGTCGTGGAGGCGACGGGCGAACCGCTCTCCGCGGACGCCTTCTGCGACTACGCGACGACGAAGTTCGGGTCGCTGTACGACCTGTAGGAGCGCTCGGCTCGAAACGGTGCCCTTCGGTCTCGGGAGTCTATGGAGTGCTCTCACCGGATGGGGACGGGCAACAAGACTAAGTAGTGGTACGCCATAGCACACCATGTATGGCCTCAGCACCCAACGCCGATGAGGCGCTGTTCGACCAGTTCTTGGACGACCGCGGTCACGACGTATCCGAGGAAGACTGGGAGACATCTTATAACAAGAAGCAGTGTCCAGACTGCGGGGCGATTCACGACAAAGCAGCCATCGACTGCACCGTCTGTGGGTGGGACCCGCGAGCGCGATAGGGTGCACACACGCCGCCGTCGTATCGACGTTCGACCCTCGTTCTCCGCAATTTTCGCCGTTCCCCAAAGCAGGCAGTTTATCAGGGATAAGTCCGTGAACGTGTACAATGACCGACTCCGACGCGACAGTCACCCGTCTGTTCGGGGGTCCGGGTAGCGGGAAGACGACGGCCCTCCTCGACCGAGTCGAGGAGATTCTCGAAGACGACGACGTGACGATTCGGGACATACTCGTCGTCTCGTACACGCGCGCCGCCGCCGCGGAGATTCGCGAACGCCTCGCAGAGCGACTCGACATCTCGCCGCGGGCGTTACAGGGCAACGTCGCGACGATGCACGCGAAGGCGTACGAACTGCTCGACCTCTCGCGGAACGACGTCGTCGGCGAGAAGGACAAAAAGGAGTTCTGCGAGGACTTCGGCGTCGAGTTCGAAGACGAGTACGGGGGCGCGGGCCGTCGAACCGCGCGCTCGACGACCATCGGGAACAAGATTATCGCGACAAGTCAGTGGCTCCAGCGGACGCGGCGCGACGTGGCCGACTGGTACGACGTGCCATTCAACTGGAACGTCGAGGAGGTCCGTCTGCCGCCCGAGATAGACCCCAACGCGCAGGAGGGCAACAAGTACACGCCGACGTGGCCCGGCGACGACGACCGAATCGACGTGCCGAGCGTCATCCGCGGTTGGCGGAAGTACAAAGGCGACAACGGACTCGTCGGCTTCGCGGACATGCTCGAACGAGTGAAACAGCGTTCGCTCGTCCCGAACGTGGACTACCTCGTCATCGACGAGTTTCAGGACATCACCACCCTGCAGTACGACGTCTATCAGGAGTGGCTCCCCCACTTAGAGAACGTCCTCATCGCCGGTGACGACGACCAGGTCGTCTACGCGTGGCAGGGTGCGGACCCGAACCTCCTCCTCGACACCGAACGCGACGAGGACGTGGTCCTGCCGAACTCCTACCGCCTCCCCTCGAAGATTCTCGACGTGGTGAACAAGGAGATTCGCCACATCGACAAGCGCCAGGAGAAAGACCTCAGACCCCGGAAAGAGGGCGGCGTCGTCGAGGGCGTCAGTTCGCCCTCGATGCTGGACCTCGCGCGGAACGTCCGCTACACCATCGAGAAGGACGACGACGACGACGAGAGCATCATGCTCCTGTTCCGCGCGCGCTACCAGATGTTCCAGTTCATCGACGAGTTCCTCCCGCTCGGAATCCCCTTTTCGGTCCTCACCGACCAGCGGATGTGGACCGACCGCCTGACACAGTACGTCGAGGCCATCGAGAAACTCGAACGCGAAGAGAACATCAACGGTCTGGAAGCCCGTCGACTCGCCGATATGCTGCAGGACTCCGCGTTCGGGTCGAACGAACGCGACGACCTGTTCGACTACATCGACGACCTGCAGGACACGGAAGGCGTCGAGGACCTGACCGAGCTCGAAGTCGAACCCGACGTCATCACCGACCACGCGCCGTTCGTCCCCGACGGGGCCGCCGCCGGCGACATGGTCCGGAAGGTCACGTCGTTCCAGCGCAAGTCCGTCGAGGCCTACTTCGACGGCGAGTACCGCGGGATGGACCCCAACCGCGTCCGCGTCGGCACCATCCACTCCGCGAAGGGTCGCGAGGCCGACCACGTGTTCGTCTCCACCGACCTGACCGAGAAGGTGGTCGAGCAGATGGCCGCCTCCATCGACGACGAGGAGGTGCCGGGCGTCGACGAGTTCACCTCCACGACCGACCCCGTCCCCATCCTCACCGACAACGAACGTCGCGTGTTCTACGTCGGCCTCTCGCGTGCCCGCGAACGCCTCGTCATCTTGGAGAACGTCGTGAAGGGCGCGCCGACGCTCCCCGTGAGCGTCCTGCTCCACAACGAGGTTCGCGACACGCCGATAGAGGAACTCCTCGAAGAGGCGCAGACGGGCGACACGCCGACGCCCGAACCCGAAGCGTAGTCGATGCGCGACGCCCCCGACTCGCTGCCCGCACCGACGACGGACCGCGCGTTCCTCGACGACGCACTCGACGCGGCCGACGCCGTCGGGTTCGTCGCCGTCGGCGACCGGTTCGACGACGACCTGCGATATCTCACGCGGTTCGACGGCCCGGACCGCGACTACGCGTTCGTCCGCGCTGACGGCGAGAGCGTCCTCTGCGCACCGGGACTGTTCGAAGAGCAGGCGACCCGCGAGTTCGACGGCACCGTCCGGATGGACGGCGTCGGCGACCCGGCGGGCGTCCGCGCCGCAGAGGCACTCGCCGCGTTCGGCGTCGACGCCGGACTCGTCCTCGTCCCGCAGTCGATTCCGCACGACGCCGCCGTCCACCTCGAACGCGCGGGCTACGACCTCCGGTCGACGACGGCCGTCGCCGACGCGCGCCTCGTGAAGACCGACGCGGAACTGGACTGCCTCCGGCGGGTCCAACGCGCCGCCGTTCGCGGGATGCGCCGCGCGGAGACGATACTCGCCGAGAGTCGCGTCGAGGGAGACGAACTCGTCTGGGAGGGCGGCCCTCTCTCCACGGAACGCCTCCGTCGACAGGTGAACGCCGAGTTCGCCGTCTACGGCGTCCGCGACGCGGGCAACACCGTCGTCGGCGCGGGACCGACCTGCGCGGACCTCCACTACACCGGCACGGACGTGCTTCACCCCGGCGAGACGGTCCTCCTCGACCTCTCACCGCGCGGCCCGCACGGCTACTACGGCGACCTCTCGCGGACGTACGTCGTCGACAGCGACGGCGGGTGGGAACGCCGCGCCTACGTCGCCGTCGAAGCGGCACTCGACGCCGCACTCGACGAGATAGCGCCGGGCGCGGACGCCGCCGACGTCCACCGCGAGGCGGCCGCCGAACTCGCCGCCTACGGCTTCGACCCGAACGCGGACGAGGGCGAGGCGGGGTTCACGCACGGCACCGGCCACGGCGTCGGCGTCTCACTGCACGAGGGACCGTCGCTCCGCGACCCGGTCGAACTCGAACCGGGGATGGTGTTCACCGTCGAACCGGGCGTTTACGACCCCGAACGGGGCGGCGTCCGACTAGAAGAGTTGGTCGCCGTCACCGACGACGGCCACGAGGTGCTGCACGAGTATCCGCGGTCGTTCGCACCGCGGACGGAGTAACGACGTCGTCGAGAAGCGGTCTACTCGTCGTCGGGCGTCTTCACGGCGCTTCCGACGAGTTTCTCGCCGATTTTCGCGGGGATGTCGCCGGGCGTCGTGAGGACGTGCGGGAGGACGACCATCAACACCGCGACGGCGAGGAGACCCCCGCCGAGAATCTGTTGTCCGTCGAGGAGCGTGTTCAACCCGAAGACGCCGACCGGAACGGCGAATATCAGCGTCGCCGCGAGTTGAATCGTTCCGAGGATTCCGAGTCGCATCGTAGGCGTGCCTACTACATCGGAGACGAAAAGCGCCGCGGTGTGTGAACGTCTGCGGACCTCGAACGGGTCGGACGAGAGTATATGTCCGCGTCCGACGTGTCGTCTCGTATGCACATCGAGAGCCTCGTCGCCGCAGTCGACGTGTTCGGTACGTCCGTCTCGGCGGACGTTCTCGTCGTCTTCGCCGTCCTCGTCGCCGCCGTCGCCCTGTTCGTCTCGGAGGCGGTGTCGCCGGACGTGACGGCCATCGGCGTCGTCGTCGTCCTCGTGGCTCTCGAACCGTTCACGAACGTCTCGGCGGCGGACGGACTCTCGGGCTTTTCGAACCCCGCGACGGTGACTATCATCGCGATGTACGTCCTGAGCGCGGGCGTCCAACGGACGGGCATCGTCCGCCGCCTCGGCGTCGAAGTCGCCCACCTCACCCGCGGCGACGAGAACCGCCTCCTCGCCGCCATCGTCGGTCTCACCGGTCCCATCGCGGGCATCGTCAACAACACGCCCGTCGTCGCCGTCTTCATCCCGATGGTGACTGACCTCGCGAACGAGGCGGGCGTGTCGCCGTCGAAACTGCTCATCCCGCTCTCGTACGCGTCGATGCTCGCGGGAACGCTCACGCTGTTCGGAACGGCGACGAACCTCGTCGCCTCGGAACTGTCCGCGGACCTGTTGGGGCGGTCGTTCGGCGTCTTCGAGTTGACCCCCGTCGGCATCGTCGTCTTCCTCGTCGGCGGCGTCTACCTCCTCACCGTGGGGAAGTGGCTGTTGCCCGCCCGCGTCCCGCCGGGGTCGCGGACCGAGCGCTACGAGGTGCAACCGTACCTCGCGCGGGTTCTCGTCACGTCTCGGTCGCCACTCGTCGGGAACTTCGCACAGGTGGTCGCCGAGGACGCCCGCCGTGACCTCGGTATCGACGTGGTGGACGTGGTGCGCGGCGACCAGCACTTCGTCGCCGCCGACTCCGACCGGCAGTTGGAGGCCCGAGACATCCTGACCGTCCGCGGGAATCCCCCGAGCATCCAACGGTTCGTCGAGTACGCGGCACTTAGACAACTCCCGCGCGCGGCGGTGACGGACGCGGAACTCGACCACCCGGAGCGCTCGACGCTCGTCGAACTGGTCGTTCCCGCGAACTCGCCGTTGGAAGGGGAGACGGTCGAGAGCGCCCGTCTCCGCGAACGCTACGACGCAATCGTGCTGGCGGTGCGACGGGCCGGGGGCGAACTCGTGCGCGACGGCATCGGCGCGACCGAACTCCGCGGCGGCGACGCACTCCTCCTGCAGACGACGGCCGAGGCGGCGGACTTCCTCGCTGAGACCGACGACTTCGTCGTGACGAACGAGGTGTTCGACGAGGTGATGGCGCGCGTCCGCGAGACGGGAGTGAGTCGCGCCACCGTCGTCGCAGTCGGTATCCTCCTCTCCGTCGTCGCCGTCGCCGCCCTCGGCGTCCTCCCCATCGCCATCGCCGCCCTCGCGGGCGTCGTCGCCATGGTCGTCACCGACGTCATCTCGCCGAACGAGGCGTACGACGCCGTGAACTGGAACGTCATCTTCCTGCTCGCGGGCATCGTCCCCCTCGGCATCGCGCTTCGGGAGACGGGCGGGGCGGCCCTCGTCGCCGACGCCGTCGTCGGCGCGACGGCCGGACTCCCGATACTCGCGGTCCTCGCGCTGTTCTACCTGCTCACGGGACTGTTCGCCAACGTCATCACGCCCGTCGCGAGCGTCGTGCTCTTTCTGCCGATAGCCGTCTCGACGGCCGAGAGCGTCGGTGCCGACCCGTTCTCGTTCGTCCTCGGCGTGACGTTCGCCGCCTCCACCGCGTTCGTGACGCCCGTGGGCTACCAGACGAACCTCATGGTGTACGGCCCCGGCGGCTACACGTTCACCGACTACGTCCGCGTCGGCGGTCCGCTCCAACTGCTCCTCGCCGTCGTCACGTCGGTGGCCATCGCGTTCTGGTGGGGGCTGTAGTCAGCGGACGACGCCCTCGGGGAGTTCCTCCATCGTCTCGCCGCCCAACCCGGTCGTGACGATGAGGCGGAGTCCGTGTCGGACCGACATGTCCACGTCGAACACCTCGTCGGGGGCGGCCATCACCAGCGCTCCCGCCGTCGGGTTCGGACTGTGCGGGACGAACACCGTGAACAGTTCGTCGCTCTCGGTGGCGCGTTCGGCCGACTGCGGGCCGTCGTTGGTGACGAACCCGATGGAGTACAACCCCTCGCGCGGGTACTCGACGAGGACGACGCGGTCGAACCCCTCCGTCTGCCGCGTGAGCGATTCCGAGACCTGTCGCACGCCGAAGTAGATGGTGCGCACCAGTGGGACGAGTCGGACGCCGCGTTCGAAGCCGCCGAACAACCGACGACCGAGTTCGCGCGAGGCGACGTAGCCGACGGCGGTCAAGGTGACGGCGAGCAATAGCGCGGCCAGTAACTGCGCGAGGAGGAGTTCGTCGCCGGTGAAGTTCTGGAGGCGCGTCGTCGTCACGATGGGGTTGAGGATGATTCCCGTCAGCCGGTCGAAGATGAAATCGAGGACGAGAACCGTCACCGCGAGTGGTGCGACGAGGAACACGCCCGTGATGAAACTGGTTCGGAGTCGTGAGAGGAACGTCATCGTGAGGCGGTGGTGAGAAGCGACCAAAAGTGTACTCCCGCCGAAGGTCGGTGAGAGGGGAGTCGGCCCGAAACCGAACGACGACGCGACGACCACATTCGTGATGCTTTTCACCAGTGGGACACGACTGAGCGTATGTTCACAGGCATCGTCGAGACCATCGGCATCGTCGTCGCGGCGACGGACGACGACGGCGGCCGCCGACTCCGTCTCGGCCCCGACGCGACGTTCGAAGACCTCCACCACGGCCAGTCCATCTCGGTCAGCGGCGTCTGTCTCACCGTCGAAGACTACTCGGTCGACGAGCAGTGGTTCGAGGTGTTCCTCGCCCGGGAGACGGTCGAGAAGACGTACCTCGGAGCGGTCACGGAGGGCGACCGGGTGAACCTCGAACGCGCACTCCCGGCGAACGGCCGTCTGGACGGACACATCGTACAGGGACACGTCGACACGACGACGCGCGTGACCGAAATCGAACGCGTCGGCGACGACTGGTACTTCGGGTTCGAGTTGCCCGCGGAGATGGCGAACTACGTCGTCCAGAAGGGCTCTGTCTGTCTGGACGGAATCAGTCTCACCGTCGCCGACCGCCGCGCGTCGAGTTTCGCCGTCGCCATCATCCCGACGACGTACGACCTGACGACGCTCTCGGAGAAAGACGTCGGCGACCCCGCCCACGTCGAAGTGGACGTCGTCGCGAAGTACGTCGAGAACATGGTGTCGGGTTACGTCGACGCCGGCGTTGAGGCCGACGCCGACGTCGACATCGACACCAACGGCGACGCCGACGCGTCAGCCGAGTGACCGAGTCGAGACGTCGGCCCTACTCGGACTCGCTCGGTTCCGGGTGTGCCGACGCGTCGTCGTACGACGGCGTGTGCGCGTTTCGGTAGGCGTCGCGGTAGCGCCGAATCTTTCGGATGAGGTAGAAGCCGAAGACGCCGTCGAAGATGAGGACGTAGACGACGAACGGCGCGAGTCCCTCCAGCCCGGTCACCATCGAGATGAGTCCCGACCCGATGCCGACGGTGGAGTTGTACGTCGCGTGGACGAACGACGCGATGAGCAGACCCTTGATGACGATGGGGCCGCGGTTCTCCGGGTTGAACCTCGCCAACCCGAGGTAGTAGCCCGCGATGGCGGTGTAGATGACGTGTCCCGGCCCGGCGAGGGCGCGAACGGCCGTGATACCGCCGCCCATGCCGATGAGGTCGAGTCCGAGGTCCAGCCCCTCGGTGGGGAGTTCGCGGCTGATGTAGAGAGCGTTCTCGACGAACGCGAAGCCGAGGCCGGCCATCGCGCCGTAGACGGCACCGTCGACGACGGAGTTGAACCGGTCGTCCGTGTAGGCGTACAGGCGAACCGCGAGGAGTTTCACCGTCTCCTCGACGGGACCGACGACGAGATAGAAGAAAAGCACCGTCCCGAGGAAGCCGAACCCCTGGAAGAACGGTTTCGTGACGCCGTTGAGGACGGCGGCGAAGTTGGCGGTCAGGACGCCGAGGAGGAACGTCCCGACGAGCAGCGACAGCGGTTCGCTCGTCGTCACGTCGGAGTAGTAGACGTACGCCGCGAGACCGAGTGCGGGAACCGCAGACAACACCGTGAGCGTCCCGATTTCGAGGTTCGTCAGGGCGGCGAACCCGCCGACGAGGAGGAGGAGGGCGAACGCGACGAGGATGATCGCAACTCTCGCGGAGGCCGCGAGGAATCGGTACAGTGCGACGGCGAGACCGTCGACCGACGTTCGCTCCTCCCACGTGGAGATGTCGTACAGGTCTCTGGAGCCGTCTCCTGCGCGTTCGACTGGGTCTCGTCTATCGGACATCTGCCTGACGATACAAGCCGATGCCGCGTAATATCTTCGGCCGAACCGACGAGATACCGAAACGGGCGCTTGAAAGGGTCCGGGGACCAACGCCCGGTAACAGATGCACTTCGACCAACGAACGCAGGCCGCCCTCCGCGAGGCGGGCCTCACCGACGAGGAGATTCGGGCGGCGTCCGACGCCGTCGTAGACGCGGTCGAACGCGACGCAGACGCGTTACAGGCGTTCTTCGACGACGGCGGGACGACGTACTCGGACATGGAGATGGCACACAGCGCGAGCGACGTGCAGGAACACGAAGTGGCGTATCTCGACCTGTTCACGCACGGCAGCGACATCCGCGGCTACCTCCGCTTCGACTCGTGGGGCGTGCCCGTCGAGGGGGGCCGCGTCCTGACCGACGAGAAGGTCGAACTGTCGCTCGGTCCGACGGTGAACGCCCGCGTCCGGTTCGCCCGCGACCCGGACCTACTCCGATGACCGGAGACGTCGACCCCGTTCGCGTCCGGGTGCGCGGCATCTACACGACGGCCGTGACGCGCCTCCTCCTAGCGGCCGGACACGACGTGGTCCAGGCCTCCGAACCCATCCGCGCCCGCTTCGACGCCGAGTTCGCAGACGGGCATCACGACGTGACGGTGGCGACGACGGACGACCGACAGGGCATCGGCGTCCACGGCGACGACGACGCGGTGGCGACGGTCACCGACCACCTCGAAGCCGTCGGCATCGACACCCTCGCGTGGGCCGACCCGGCACCGCCCGGCACCGTCTTCGACGCTCGCGTGACCGAGACGAAAGGCTCCGGTGCGGTCTGCTCGCTGGGCGAGACGGAGGGCTTTCTCCCGTTTCGCGTGACCGACGACAGAATCGAGGAGGGCGACGCCGTGCGGGTGCAAGTCAGAGACCCCGAACCGCCGTGGAGCGACCGGCGAACGTCGCTCGGAACCGACGTCAGGGTCGACGGGGGGCTGGCGACGCTCGTCCGCGGCCGCGACGGCGTCACCGTGAACACCCGCGACGACGCCGCCGGGCGGGAACTCGTCGGCATGACCGACTTCCTCTCGGTCGACGCCCCCGACGGGTGGGGTATCGAGTGGTCACACGCCGCGACGAAGGCCGACATGGACGCCCTCGGGTCGGCGCTCGAACGCGCCGTCGAACGCGCGGCGACGATAGACGACGAACTCTCGGACGCGGGCGACCCCGAACCCCTCCGACGCCTCGCGACACCCGGCGCGGGAACGTGGTGCTGGTTCGGCCGCGAGTCCCGGTTCGGCCTCGACGAGCATCGCAGAGAGGTGGAGACGACGATGCCCGGACACCACCGGACGAAGGCCTCCTGCGAGGCGGCCTCCGCGGGCGTGGATTTCGTCGAGGCGATGTGCTCGCCTTCGGGGGAGTTCCCGTTCGACGTCGTGACGCGACAGTTCGGGCCGACGGAGGGCGACAGAGTGAGCATCGGGCACGGCAAGCCCGACGGCCGCGCGTTCTCACTCGGCCGAGGAGAGGTGGTCGAATGGGACGAGGACGGGACGCTCTCCGTCGAACGGACGCTGTCGGGGGGCGGCGAGTACGACGCCCTCGGGACGGCGCGCGAGTCGGGCGATACCGCCCTCACGAAGTTCCGCGAGGGTCGGTGGTGGTATCCGACCGTCTACCGGAGTTCGGAGGGCGACCTGAAGGGAACGTACGTGAACGTCTGTACCCCCGTCGAGTGCTTCCCCGACGAGGTGCGCTACGTGGACCTGCACGTGGACGTGATAAAGCACCCCGACGGCACCGTCGAACGCGTCGACGACGACGAACTGGACGCGGCCGTCGAGAGCGGAAACCTGAACGAGGAACTCGCGGAGAAAGCACGCTCTGTCGCGTCGAGTCTGGAGAACGCGCTCTCGAAGTAGCTACGGATACGGCGCTGAGACGGACGGCCACTGCATCGTACCGCGAGGCCCCGCCTCGCGGCAGGTTTTGGTCGAGCTTTTTGCGGTGAGCGGTCGCGCTCCGCGCGACCCGAACGTGCAAAAAGCTCGTTAGAAGTGACCCGGGTCCTCGTCGCCGTACTGGAGTTCGCCGCCGCGGCCGCCTTCGACCGTACTGGCCCCGTGGTCGCCCGAACTGGGGACCTTCACCTGCACGTCCGTCACGTCGTCGAAGTCCATGATGAGGTCGGCTTTGATGTTGTTCGCCGTGATGTTCGAGATACCGCATCCCGCGCAGGCCCCGCCGAGTTCGACGACGACTTCGCCCGTCTCGGGGTCGGCCTTGCGCACGACGCTGTCGCCGCCGTGCATCTGGATGATGGGCATCTGGCCGACCATCCAGTCCTCGATTCGCCGTTTCAACGAGTCCCCAGCGTCGCTCATGATACGCTCTTGGCACCCCATCTTTTGATGCCTTGCGGTTACGGACGCGCGAGCGACACCGAATCTGGTTTCGTTCACGGTCTATCGCCGCCTTTTCGGCGTCACTCGCGGCGCGTTCGCCGGAACAAGCGCCACGAGGCGTACCCCACCGCGCCGACGGCCGCACCGACGCCGAATCCGGGTGCGTCCGCCGCGGCCGTCTCCGTCGGGTCGGTCCGTGTCGACTCCGTCGAGGCGTCCGCAGTCGGCGTCCCCGTCACGACGAGCGACTCCGTCTCCGTCTTCGTTCCCGCGCCAGTTCTCGTCGCCGCCGTTCCGTTCGGCGTGAGACTCGGCGGCGACACCTGCTGGCCCGCGTGGTCCGGGAACGTGTAGAGTCGTCCGGGCGTGTCGCCGACGCCCCGACTCGACCCGACGAAGTAACCCGTCTCGGCACCCGGTTTCCCGACCCGCGCCGACCAGAACGAGGCTTCGCTCGGCATCCGCCACCACGTGAGTTCCTCCGGGTCGGCGGGGTTCGACACGTCGTGACGCTTGACGCCGCCGCGGTACCACGAGGAGTACAGACGGCCGTCGCGGAACTCGAAGTTGTGCGCCGTCGTCCAGACGCCGCCGTACGTCGGGTCCGGCGTCGGCGGCGGGTCGATAGTCGACAGTCGCCTCGGCGAACGCGGGTCCGACACGTCCCAGAGGTCGATACCCGAGGGACCGCCGACGAGGCGCGCCGTCTCGTCCTCGTCGTTCGTGCCGACGCGTCGCGCCCACGACTCCTTGCCGACGCCGAGGAGCGTCCCGGACTCGTCGGTGGCGACGTAGTGGTGGTTGCCCGGTGGAACGAGCGCCTCCCCGCGTCCGTCACCCGCGAGCGCTCCGGGGGCGGGCGCGTCGACGCTCCCGACGTGTGTCGGGGCCGTCGGGTCCGACACGTCGAGTATCCACGTGCCGGCGTCCCAGTGAGCGAGGTAGGCCGTCTCCTCGTGGACGTACACGTCGTGAAGCGGTCGGCGGCCGTTCGCGACGTCGGCCCATCCCGCCGCGACGTCGGTGAGCGCCCACCGGCCGACGACTTCGCCCGCCGCGTAGTCGAGGACGACGAGGGCGTTCGTCTCGCCAGTGTTCTTCGTCAGGTAGGCGTAGCCGTCGCGGGCGAAGCAGTTGTGGACGGGAAATCCCGTCTCGAAGAACGAGACGCGTTCGGGGGCCGCGGGGTCGGAGACGTCGACGACGAGGACGCCCGCGACGGCCCCCGGAAGCGGGTTCGCGGGGCCGACGACGACGAGCGTCT
This sequence comes from Halogeometricum limi, assembly GCF_900115785.1. Taxonomy (GTDB): domain Archaea; phylum Halobacteriota; class Halobacteria; order Halobacteriales; family Haloferacaceae; genus Halogeometricum; species Halogeometricum limi. The sequence goes on along the minus strand of NZ_FOYS01000001.1, from coordinate 505,557 downwards.
CGGGGTCGGTCACGTCGAGTTTCACGTCGTAGATGCCGCGAAGGGGGCCGTTCTCGTGTTCGTCGACGGGGTCGCGGACGTTCGCGAGGACCCGCGGACGGTCGGGCGTCGACACGTCGACGGTGGCGTATCCGGTTCCCGCCGCGAGATAGGCGACGCCGCCGTCCGGCGAGACGACGACGTCCTTCGCCCCCTCGACGTCGACGTGGCCGAACGGTTCGTACGGACCGGGGTGGGCGCGGGCCCGCGTCGAGAGGGAGGTGGAGAAGCCGGCCGCACCGAGGAGGGCACCCGTGCGGAGGAAGTCGCGGCGGCGCATATCGCTCCTCGGGGTTCCGTGTTGATAAGTTGGGCGACGGGCGCGAGAAGCGGCGTCGGTTCGGTCGATGGGCGCGTGGTCGATAGCCGTGGTCTACAGACGAGACCGGTCGCCGGTCCCACCTGCGAAAGAACGCCCGAGTCTTCGCGCCCTACAGGCGCGAACGGTCGCCCGTTCCTCCGGTCAACGCACTCGCCAACGCCCCCTGTACGACGACTTCGTCGCCGAGCGTCGTCAACTGAATCTGCGGGACGTTCACCATTACCATCTCGTCCATCCGTTCGCGGATGGGGTCCAAGACGAGGTCGGGGTTGTGGAGTGCGACGGCACCGCCGACGAAGATGGTGAGCGGTGCGTACGCGTGGACGATGTTGGCGATACCCATCGCGTTCCAGTGGCCGACCTGGTCGACGACGTAGCGTGCGAACTCGTCGTCCTCAGCGTGTTCGAACACGTCAGCGGCGGAGAAGTCGGGGTCTTCGATGGGAAGCGAGGTTTCGACGGGGTCCTCCTCGTGGAGATACTCGGCGTAGCGCGGGATGTTGTTGCCGGAACAGTACGCCTCCCAGTGGCCGTCGTGGCCGCATCCGCAGGTGAGCAACCCCTGCGGGTCGAGCGTCATGTGTCCGACTTCGCCCGCGTTGCCGTCCCATCCCGAGAGGACGTTCCCGTCGACGCAGACGCCCGCACCGACGCCCGAGGAGATGGTGACGTACACCATGTCGTCGGGGTTGCGTTCCGAGTGGAATCGTTCGCCGATGACGCCCGCGTTCGTGTCGTTGTGGAGGTAGACACGCTCGGTGTCGAGCAAGACCGAGAGCGGTCCCGTCAACGGGATGCGGTCGATGGTGTCGGGGAGGTTCGCCGGATTCTCGACGGCACCTTCGGCTAAGTCCAGCGGACCGATAGCGGCGATACCCGCGGCGACCACGTCTTTCGGTCGCACGTTCGCCTCGGCACACGCCTCACGGGTGACGCGGAGAACCGCCTCCGTCACCGCGATACCGGTGGGCCCGCGAGGTGTACCGTCGCTGCTGTTGCCGATGACCGTGCCATCTTCGTCGGCTACGACCGCGCGGACGTTGGTCGCCCCGAGGTCGACACCCACGTAGTAGGCCATTGTACCGATACCCGTTTGCCCCGCACTTAACTAAGAGGTTTCTCACGCGAATTCGGGTACGGTTTGCAGGTCCCGAAACGAGCGTCCGCCCGACCGCGCGGGACGAAACTCGACTACTTCGTGTCCGACCGGACGAAGGTGACCGGGCACGGAGCCGAGAGCATGACCTCTTGGGCGACGCTGCCGAAGACGGCCTTCCCGGTGGGGGAGCGTTTCCGACCGCCGACGAGGACGCGGTCGGCGTCGACGTCTTTCGCGAGTTCGACGATGGACTCGCCGTGGTCGCCGACGCTCCCGCGAATCTCGTAGTCGACGTCCGCCGCGTCGAGTTTCGCGGCGAGGTCACGGGTCGTCGAGTGACGCGTCGCCACGTCGTCGGCGGTGACCTCGTCGGCCGTCGTGTCGAAGTCGAGGTTGTCTACGGCGGTGTCGTACTCCTCGCGCGTGAACACGTGACCGAGGACGACGCGGGCGCCGGTCGGTCCGGCGACGTCGATGGTCTCTTCGGCGAGTCGGTCGAGTCGCTCTTCGTCTCCCGGGCCGACGGCGAGGAGAATCGTTTCGATTGCCATGTATGAGGTAACATTCTCCGGAGCCTTAACTCTGGCGACTTTTTACTCGATTCCGAATAAACTTTCAGGAACGCTACGGAGACTCGTCGTCTACGGTCGTGTCTCGTGCTAGCACTATGTAGTTTTCTCCGCCGAGTCTGCTATGTGGGTTCCCTCCGACGGTCGAGACATGCTCTCTCCGCAGTTGGACGGACGAGTCGCGTTGGTGACCGGAAGCGCGCGCGGCGTCGGGCGGGCCATCGCCCTCCGCGCGGCCGTCGCCGGCGCAGACGTGGCGATTCACTACCACACGAGCGAAGACGCCGCCGAGGAGGCGGCCGAAGAGGCCCGGGAACTCGGCGCGCCGAACGCGACGACGGTGCAGGGCGACGTGACGGACCCCGACTCGGTGGACGAACTGTTCGCGGCCGTCGAGGACGAACTCGGTCCGGTCGACGTCCTCGTGAACAACGTCGGCGACTTCGCACCGGCCCACTGGGAGGACATCGAGTTCGACGCGTGGAAGGGCGTGATAGAGACGAACTTCTACGGCACCTACCTCTGCTCGAAGCGGGCGCTGTCGGGGATGCGCGAGCAATCGTGGGGGCGCGTCGTCAACGTCGGCTACGCCGGCAGCGAGAAGGCGCTCGTCTACCCGAAGAACTTCCCGTACTTCGTCGCGAAGACGGGCGTGCTGATGTTCACGCGGATGCTCGCCGCGGACACCCAAGACGACGGTGTGACGGTCAACGCCGTGTCGCCGTACGTCGTCGAGACGTCGGACGAGTTCCCCGACGACGCCCCGCGGGGACGGTGGGCGTCCGTCGAGGACATCGCGCACGCGGCGGCGTTCTTCTGGGACGAAGACTCCGCGTACGTCTCGGGCGAGAACGTCGAAGTCGACGGCGGGTGGCTTCCGGAGACGCTGTAGCGAGACGGGCGGGCGTCGTCACTCGGCACGGAGTGTCGTTCGGATTCCGTCCGACCCACACGAAGAAGGACCGGCGTCGCTCAGTAGTCCGGCGCGTCGTCTTCGACCTGCCGCTTCAGCGATTCGCGGCGGGACTTCGCGTCGCGACCGGTCGCTTCGAGGAGGAAGGTGTTCTTCGCGTCGACGGCCTCGCCGGCGGCTTCGAGTTCGTCGGGACTCAGTTCCGTCGGGTCGCGCTCTTTGAACTCGACGGCGAGTTTGTCCTTCTTACCGCTGTACTTCACCGCGCCGGCGACGACGCGTTCGAAGACGGGGTTGGCCGGTTCGCCGACGACGTAGAGGTCGCTCCCCTTGTAGTCCATCGTCTCGGTGATGGGACCGAACGTCTCCTCGACGTACGACTCCATGTCCGGAACGCGTTCTTCGAGGGTCTCACCGCGACGCATCTTGTACTCCTTCATGGCCGGTGGTTTGACAGGGTACGGTTTACCTGTTTCGTCCCTCGTCGCTTCTTATGCCCTATAAATGCGTCTCGGGCCGCCTATAACTCGTTTACAAGCGCGGGGCGGAGGTTACAGTTGTCGCTCCGCGATGTATCCCCGCTTGCACTCGGGGCAGATGTCGCCCGCCCGCATCGAAGAGGCACCGGCCGTCCGGGCGTGTCCGCAGTTCGGGCAGTAGAACTCTATCTCGTCGTCCGGCACGTCCGACTGGAGGTCCGACTGGGACTCCGCGCGGGTGAACCCGCCGTCGTCGCCGGCGGTGATGTACTCGGCTTCGTCGCCGGCGTCGTGGTCGTGGTCGAGTTGTCCGTTCGCCTCCGGCGTGAGACCGCTCCCGAACGACACCTCCGCGGGAGTTCCGTCGGACGGTTGCGAGGCGAACCCCTCGTCCTCTCCCTCGTGGACGGGCCAGGCGGGTTCCGACTCGGTGTCGTCGCGTTCGGGCCACTCGCCGTGGCCGCGGTCCGTCGCCGTCTCCGACTCCTCGGCGGCCACCTCGTCGGCGTCGATGAACTCCGCGTCGTCGGTGACGGCGTCCCCCGAGTCGGCGGGGGCCGGGTCGGGGTCGACGGGTTGGTCGCCCTCCACCGCCGCGGACTCCTGGGCCGCCGTCGCCGGGTCGGGTCCGGCATCTTCGGGCCACTGCGTCTCGTCGCGTTCGGTCTCCTCCTCGTCGCCGAGGATGACCGCGTCGTCCTCTTCGGGGTTCTCCGGCGGTTCGAAGTCGTCGTCGTCGCCGAACGTCTCGGGCACCGTGTCGGCCGTCACCTCGTCCGGTTCCTCGGCGCCCGGTGCGGCGTCGCCCGACTCGGCGCCCGGTTCGGCCTCGGCGATGGGCGACCCGGCGTCGGTCGGCGTCGTCTCGGGGCCGGCGGGGGCGTCGTCCGCGGCGACGGGGTCGGCCGCCTCGGGGGCGGCGGCCGCAGACTCGTCTAAGCCCACGTCCGCGGGGCTTCGAATCGACGTGATCTCTTTGTTCTCGCTCACGACGTGTTCGGTCCCGCACCGCTGGCACACCTGAACCTCCCGGATGGTGACGACGACTTCGTCACCGTTCTCCTCGCGTTCGCGTTCTATCTCGGGGTCCCCGTACTGATGCCCGAGTAGACGGCACTTGAGTCCCATTACCCGCCTTTCGGAAACTCAGCGACTAAAATGTACCCCCTCGCCGTCCGACGCCCGGCAGACGAGACGGGCGTTCGTCGCCGTCGCCGTCCCCGCGGCACTCGATTCGGGTGGGTGGAGTACCCCGAGGAGCGTGGGGGGACAGTATAAACCGACTGCGGTCGATGTACCGACCATGAGAGCGCGGCGGGAGTTTCGAAACCGACGAGACGTAGAGGTGTCCCTCCTCGACGCACTCGTCGAACGGGCGGAGGAGGGGATGACCGTCTTCGAGTTACGCGCGGCCGTCGACGCCGACATCGACACCATAGAGGAGGCGCTGGCCGCGCTGAAAGCGGACGGGCTCATCTCCGTGGACGCGGGCGACGAACGGGTGGTCATCCTCCCCGCCGACCGAGTGGTTCCGGACCCGAGCGAACAGGTCGAAGAGGACAAGAGCCTCCTCGACAGCATCCGCGACCGATTCGGCCTCTAGACGGAACGTCGGCGGGCGTCGCGGCGTGCGGCGTCGCGGCGTGCGGCGTCGAGACGTGCCCTGTCCCCCCGTGCCCCGTCCCGCCGAACGGCGCGCGCGGTTCGGTCGCGTGACGCGGACGTTTTCACTCCCGAGTGCGCATAGGCGACAATGACCGTCGTAGAGGAGATGCACGAACGGTACGGGGCGACGTTCGAGACTCGCGCGGGTCGGAAAGTCGTCCGGGACTACGGCCGCCCGGAGCGAACCACCCGCGCCGTCCGGAACGGCGCGGGCGTGATAGAGATGGGGTACGGCGTCGTCGTCGTCGAGGGCGACGACCGAGTCGAGTTCGTCGACAACGCCGTCTCGAACCGCGTCCCCGACGAGGACGGCGAGGGCGTCTACGCCCTCCTGTTGGACCCGCAGGGCCGCGTCGAGACGGACATGTACGTCTACAACGCGGGCGAGCGACTGCTCTGTTTCACGCCGCCCGAACGGGCCGAACCCCTCGTCGAAGACTGGTCGAGCAAGGTGTTCATCCAGGACGTGTCCGTCCGCGACGCCTCCGCCGACTTCGGCGTCTTCGGCGTCCACGGTTCGCAGGCGACGGAGAAAGTCGCGAGCGTCCTCCACCAGGCGGGCGCGCCCGAACCCGCCCTCTCGTTCGTCCGCGGGTCGCTGGGCGAGGCGGGCGTCACCGTCGTCGCGGGCGACGGCCTGACGGGCGAGGAGGGGTACGAGATAGTCTGCGCGGCCGACGCCGCAGAGGACGTGTTCGACATCCTGCTCACGATGGGCAACGGCGCCGCCCCGTTCGGCTACGCGACGTGGGACACGCTCACGGCGGAGGCGGGCACCCCGCTCTTCGACTCCGAGCTATCGGGACGGCTCCCGAACGTCCTCGGCGTTCGCAACGCCGTCGACTTCGACAAGGGCTGTTTCGTCGGGCAAGAAGTCGTCTCGAAGGTGGAGAACCGCGGGCGACCGAGTCAGCGTCTCGTCGGCCTCCTTCCCGAGGAACTGCCCGAGGCGGGTGCGGCCGTGTTCGCCGGTGACGCCTCCGTCGGCGAAGTGACGCGCGCCGTCGAGAGTCCGACGCTGGAGCGGCCAATCGCGCTGGCGCTTGTCGACTACGACGCCGACGCGGACTCGTTCGACGTCCGCGTCGACGGCGACGACGTGACCGCAGAGCGGACGTCGCTCCCGTTCGTGGAGGGGAGCGCCGTGTCCGAGCGACTGCCGACGTACGTCGACCGGGAGTGAGGCGAGTCGGCGGCGTCTACGAGTAGGCTCGGGACGGTCAGCGACTCAGGACTTTGCCGAGGTGTTCGCGCGAGAAGAACGAGGTGGGCTTGTCCATGTGCACCGCGATTTCGCCGGAGAGACTTCTGAGGCCGAGATGTTGGACTCGCTCCGGGAGCGAGTACGCGCGGCGCACCCAGTGGCCCATCGAAATCTCTCGGGAGAGTTCGGACCGCCACGCCGACTCGTAGTCGCGGAGCGTCGCCGGGTCGTCGGGGTCGATAGCGTCGACGGCGCAGTCGGCGGCGGTCATCCCGTACAGGATTCCGCCGCCGGTGAACGGCTTGGTCTGGGCGGCGGCGTCGCCGAGCAAGAACACGCGGCGCGTGGTGACGCGTTCGGGCGGGCCGATGGGAATCCCGCCGGAGCAAAAGTGCGTCGTCTCCACGTCGTAGGTGTCGGTGAGCACGTCGAACATCTCGTTGACCTCCGCGCCCGGCGGGGCGGCGAGGCCGTACTCCACGCCGGCGTCGCCGCGGGGGATGCGCCACGCGAAAAAGCGCGGGACGGTGAGGTGGACGTCGACGAAGTCCTCGTGGTCCGGCGTCTCGTCGAACGCGAGGACGCCGTGCAGAATCTCCTCGGGTTCCGCCAAGCCAACCTGTCGACGGACGCGCGAGACGGGGCCGTCACAGCCGGCGACCATCTTCGCCTCGAACGTCCGTTCGTCGCCCTCGGCGGAGACGGTGAGTTCGACGCCGTCGTGGCGTTCGTCGACGGCGGTGACGGTGTGGCGTTCGCGGACGTCGGCACCGGCCTCGCGCGCGCAGTCGGCCAGCGTCCGGTCGAGTTCGACACGGTCGATGACGTTCGACACCTCCTCGGTCTTGTAGAACGGATACGCGCGACTGTTCGGTCCGCCGACGCGGAAGTTCGCGCCGTAGACGCGGTTCTGGAGGAGACGGTCTTTGGCGTCGTCGGGGACGTACGCCCAGATGTCGGTGCTCACGTGACCGGAACACGCCAAGGGGGTACCGACGGTGCCTTTCTCGAAGGCGACGACGTCGTATCCGGCCTCGGCGGCCCGGCGAGCGAAGCGGGCACCGGCGGGGCCGACGCCGACGACGGCGAAGTCGTACATTACTCCCGGTTCGTTCGGCGTCGGACTAATACCTTCGCTGTCTGCACGACGGTAGAGCGTGCCCACACAGTGAAGCCGAGGCGAAATGATAAGTCCTTACATGATGAACTATTACGTATGCGCCGGGACGCCCTCCTCGCGGCCGCCCTCGCCCCCGTCGCGTTCACGAGCTACCTCCTGAGTCTCGGTGTTCGCCCGGGGGCGGTCGGCGACCCGCGAACCGCTCTGTTGTACGTCGGACTCCTCGCAGCGGTCGGCTTGCTGGTCGCCGAAGGCCACCGACTCGGCCTCCTCACGCCGCTTCCCGTCACCACGTCGCTGCTCCTCCTCGTCCCGTGGATCGGCTTCGGACCCCGCGTCGGGTCCGGGCCGAGAGCGGTGTCGCCGGAGTCGCTCGTCGTCGTCGACTTCCTCGTCGGCGTCGTCATCGCGGGCGTCGTCGTCTTCACGCTCGCCGCGATAGAACACTTGGCGCTCAAAGAACCGCGCGTCAATCACGCACTCGACGGCCAGACGGGCGTCGGTGCGCTCACCGTCGGCGTCCTCCACGCCGCCATCGTCGTCGGCTTCTCCGGACTGCAGTTCCAGACGCTCGACCTCGGAACGGTCGGGTTCGCCCTCTGGGTCACGGCCGGACTCGTCGTTCTCGGGTCCGTCCCCATCTACGTCTCGCTGAAGACCAGTCGCCTCTCGCCCGCGGCCGTCGTCGGCACCGGGTTCGGCCTCGTCGTGGTCGCGCCGACGGGCGGGGAGTTGTCGTTCGGGACGCTGTACGCCGTCGCGTGGGTGCTCCCACTCGGCATCTCGCTTCTCGCCGCCGCCGCGGAGAACCGGGTCCGTCGCCTCCGAACGACAGAGCAGGGCATCAGAGCCTGACCCGAACGGTCGAGTCGCGAAGCGGCGTCGGCGTCAGACGACGGCGAGTCCGCGCGGCAGTTGTCGCTCGAACGCGTCCGGCCAGTCGACGGCGACGCGGGCGAACGAGTCGCCGCCGTCGTCGGTTCGGAACAGGCCGTGGTTGGTGACGGCGTAGAACGCCCCCTCGCTGTGACCGCGCGCGAGGACGGCCCGAGCGACGCCCGCACCGGTCGGAATCCCCGCGTCGAGTCGCTCCCACTCCTCGTCTCCCTCGCGCCGGTAGAGGTACGACTCCGCGTCGCCGACGTTGTGGGCGGCGCGCGCACTCTGTGCCGCCGATAGGAGAACCCGCGAGGAGTCGACGGCGACGCTCCAGCAGTACCGGTGGTCGAGTCCCGCCTGCGGGTGGTGCCACGTCTCGCCGCCGTCGCGCGTCTCGGCGTACCCGTCGCCCGCGGCGGTCCACGCGCGCCCCGGTTCGTCCGGATGCGTCGCCATCGAGTGCGTGTCTCGCCGCGCCGAGGGGAGACGGTCCTCCCACGTCTCACCGCCGTCGTGCGTCTGGACGAGTGCGCCCGCCTCGACGCCGACGTAGAGGTGGTCGGCGTCGTGCGGGTCGGGTTCGATCCACCGCACGTGGTGGGTGTGCGGACGGGGCGGGAACGACCACGACGACGCGGACGGAAGGTCGGTGAGGCCGTCGAGTTCGGTCCACGTCTCGCCGCCGTCCGCCGAGCGAAACACCGCGCTCGGTTCGGTCCCCGCGTACACGACGTCGGCGTCGTGCGGCGAGACGGCGACGCTCGTCACCGACTCCGCGAGCACGTCGCGTCCGACGCGGTGCCACGTCTCGCCGCCGTCGGTCGTCCGGTGTAGACCCGCGTCGAACGTCCCGCAGAACGCCCGCGCGTCGTCCGGACCGGCGGTGAGACATTCCACCTGGTGCCCCTCGAACACGTGGTCACCCGTCGGTGCGTCACCCGCAGCACCGTCGACGACGAGCACACCCTCACGCATCGCGACGTAACACACGGTCATGCAGTCTCGTACCACACGAGAGAACTTGACAGTTGTGTGGCGAGTCGGGTTCAAATTATCGTATTCGAAAAACGGCGGCACAGCTTCATTGCCTCCGAGCCGAGAGTGAAGGTATGTCCGCAAACGTGACGGCGAGGTACGCGCTCGGGATGGGTGGCATCGCCGTCGGCGGGTTCTGGCTCGCGGCGTTCCTGCTCTCTGGGGAAGTGAGCACGACGGCCGGACCGAACGCAGCGACGGCGACGAAGAGCGTCGGTATCTTCGCGCTCGCCGTCTCACTCGTCGCGGCGACGACGCTGCTCGCGACCGTCGAGTGAGGCCGAAGAATCAGAGCCGAGAACGTGTTAGTCGTCGCTCGGCGCCTTCGCCGGTTTGCGCCGGTCGGAGCGCGGGCCCTCTTCGTCCACTTTCGGGAGGAGGTCACGCAGATATCGGCCGGTGTGTGACTCCTCCGTGCGAGCCACCTCCTCCGGCGTCCCGGTGGCGACTATCTCGCCGCCGTTCTCGCCGCCTTCCGGGCCGAGGTCGACGATGTTGTCGGCGTTCTTCACCAGGTCGAGTTCGTGTTCGACGACGACGACGGTGTTGCCGTTGTCGGTGAGGCGTTGCAGGACGTCGATGAGTTTCCGTTCGTCCTCTTTGTGGAGTCCGGTCGTCGGTTCGTCGAGGAGGTAGAGCGTGTCGCCCGTCTGTTTCTTGCCCAACTCCTCTGCGAGTTTGATGCGCTGGGCCTCGCCGCCGGAGAGCGTCGTCGAGGGCTGACCGAGCGTCATGTAGCCGAGTCCGACGTCTTTCAAGAGTTGGAGACGCCGACGGAGTTGCGAGTTCGCCTCGAAGAACTCTAGGGCGTCCGCGACTTCCATGTCCAACACGTCGGAGATGGTCTCGCCTTTGTACGTCACGTCCAGCGTCGCGTCGTTGTAGCGCGCGCCGCCGCACTCCTCGCAGGGGACGTACACGTCCGAGAGGAAGTTCATCTCTATCTTCACCGTCCCCTGCCCGCCACAGGCCTCACAGCGCCCGCCTTTCACGTTGAACGAGAAGCGGCCCTTGTCGTAGCCGCGCTGTTTGGCGAGTTTCGTCTCGGCGAACAGTTCGCGGACGTAGTCGAAGACGCCGGTGTACGTCGCGGGGTTCGAACGCGGCGTCCGGCCGATGGGCGACTGGTCGATGAGACGCACCGTCTCTATATGGTCGAGTCCGTCGATGGCGTCGTGTTCGCCGGGGTGGACGGAGGTGTTGTCGTTCATCCGCCGCGCGAGCCCCTTGTACAGAATCTCGTGCATCAGCGTCGACTTCCCCGACCCGGAGACGCCGGTGATGGCGGTGAACTGGCCGATGGGCAGGTCCACGTCGAGGTCCTTCAGGTTGTGCTGGCGCGCGCCGCGGACGGTGAGCGCGGCGTCCGAACTGCGTCGTTCTTCGGGGACGGGAATCTCCTTTCGACCGGAGAGGTAGTCGCCGGTCAGCGAGTCCTCGGCGTCGCAGATGTCGTCGAAGTCGCCCTGCACGACGATTTCGCCGCCGCGCTTGCCGGGGCCGGGACCCATGTCGACGACGTTGTCCGCGCGGCGCATCGTCTCCTCGTCGTGTTCGACGACGATGAGCGTGTTTCCGAGGTCGCGAAGGCCCTCCAAGGTGTTCAGGAGGCGGTCGTTGTCGCGTTGGTGCAGACCGATGGACGGTTCGTCTAAGACGTAGAGGACGCCGACGAGACCGGACCCGACCTGCGTGGCGAGGCGAATCCGCTGGCTCTCCCCGCCCGAGAGCGTGGCCGCCTCGCGGTCCAAGGTGAGATACTCCAGTCCGACCTCTTCCATGAAGCCGAGACGGGCGCGAATCTCCTTCAGAATCTCCTCGGCGATAGTTCGGCCGCGTTCGTCGAGTTTCGCCTCCAGTCCCTCGAAGTGTTCGAGGGCGTCGCCGATGCTCATCCGGTTCACCTCGGTGATGGCCGTGCCGGCGACGAGGACGTGTCGCGACTGCTCTTTCAGGCGCGTGCCGTCGCAGGTGGGACAGGTGGTGACGGCCATGTAGTCCTCGATGTGTTCGCGCGTGGAGTCCGAGTCCGTCTCGACGTGACGACGCTGGAGGTTCGGGACGACGCCCTCGAACCGCTTTTTCTTCCGCCGAGTGCCGTTCCGGGTCTGTCGCTCGAAGACGACCTGCGAATCGGTCCCGTAGAGGAACTGTTGCCGGACGGACTCGTCGAGGTCCTCGAACGGCGTGTCGACGCTCACGTCGAAGTGCTTCGCCACCGAGTCGAGTCGCGTCCGGTAGTACGACCGGTTGTACGACCACGGTTCGAAGACGTGCTTGATGGGTTTCGAGGGGTCGACGACGACGAGGTTCTCGTCCACCTCCTTCGTCTGGCCGAGGCCCTCGCAGTCGGGACACGCGCCGTGCGGACTGTTGAACGAGAACGACCGCGTCTCTATCTCGGAGAACTGGAAGTCGGAGTTCGGGTTGCCCAACTCCTCGGAGAACTCCACGACGAGTCGGTCGTCGTCCTCGCCCGCGAGGTCACCCGTCGACCGGGTGTTCGAGGCGAACGGCACGTCTTCGGGCGGGTCGGGAACGACCAACTTGAGGACGCCGTCGGCCTCCTCTAACGCCGTCTCGACGCTGTCACCGATTCGAGAGCGGTCCTCGGGGCGAATCTTCACCCGGTCGACCACCACGTCGACGGTGTGGTCGTAGTTCTTGTCGAGGTCCGGTCGCTCCACGGTGAGGTCGAACTCCTCGCCGTCGACTTCGACGCGCGCGTAGCCGTCGGCGACGAGTTCGTCGAACAGGTCCTCGAACGCCCCCTTCTGGTCGCGGACGACGGGCGCGACGATCTTCGCCTTCGTCCCCTCGGGGAGCGTGAGAATCTGCGAGACCATGTCCTGTGCGGACTGTTCGCCCACCTCTTCGCCGGTGATGGGGTCGTACTGCGTGCCGACCCGGGCGTAGAGGAGACGGAGGTAGTCGTGCAACTCCGTGACCGTCCCGACGGTCGAACGCGGGTTGTTCGCCGCGTTCTTCTGGTCGATGGAGATGGCCGGCGAGAGACCTTCGACGGCCTCCACCTGCGGTTTGTCCATCTGCCCGAGGAAGTTCCGGGCGTACGCGGACAGCGATTCGATGTACCGACGTTGCCCTTCGGCGTAGATCGTCTCGAACGCGAGCGACGATTTACCCGACCCCGAGAGGCCGGTGACGACGGTGAACGCTTCGCGAGGAATCCGGACGTCGAGGTTTTTGAGGTTGTGTTCCTCCGCACCCCGGACCTCGATAAAGTCCTTGCTCATCTACGCGCGGGTAAGGAGAGCGCACGGCTAAACCCATCGGTTGCGGTGGTGTAGCACACGGCACAGAACGGTGTCGAAGCGGAGCGAAGGCCGTCGCGTTACGAGAGTTTCTCGCGGGCGATAGTGACGCCGGTCGGCGTGATGATGAGTTGGTCGTCGCCCTTCTGGACGATGTCGCCGTCGACTTCGTCTGCGACCTGTCGCAGGTCGTCGATGATGTGTTCCATCGTGCTGTCGGAGGTGGTGTGCCGCGTGATGTCGGCGATGACGAGGTCACCGTCGTAGACGGCGTCCTTGATTCCGATGACGTCCTGTTTGTCGCCGATGGTCGCGATTCGGACGCTCATTCCCGCCTCGCCGCGAGCGGTGTCGAAGTCGTCCAAGTCGAGTTCGACGTAGTCCTCAGTCGAGTGGTTCTCGCCGCCACTGAGGATCTTGCTCATGATTCCCATAAACTCTACAAACGCGACCGCCGGGTTAGTTCTTACGTCAGACGGTGGTCAGACACCCGACAGAACGGGCGTCTCGTGCCGCCACGCCGAAGTTTTTCCACCCCGGCCGTGACCACCCACCATGACGTTTAGCATCTGTGTCCGAGAGACGTACGCCGACGAGACGGGCGCGGACCGGACGCGGTTCGGCGTCGCGGTGACGACGCGCCTACCCGCCGTGGGGACGCTCTGCCCGTTCGCCTCCGAGAACGGCGTGGTGGCCACGCAGAGTCTCGTGAACGTGGAGTTGGGGCGGAAGGGCGTCGAATACCTCGACGACGGACTCGCCGTCGACGACGCCCTCCAAGCGCTCTTGAACGCCGACGACGGCCGCGAACAGCGACAACTGCACGGCGTGGACAGCGACGAGACGTTCGCGTTCTCCGGCGCGGAGTGTCAGGGCTGGTTCGGCCACCGCGTCGGCGAGAACTACACCGTCGCGGGCAACCTCCTCACCGGGGAGTCCGTCGTCGACGCCACCGCCGAGGCGTACGAGTCCGGCGACCGAGACGAACCGCTGGCGAAGCGACTCGTCGACGCCCTCGAAGCGGGACACGAGGAAGGCGGCGACAAGCGCGACGACCTGGAGGTACAGAGTGCGGCCCTCGTCGTGACCTCGACGGCGGACGAGACCCCCGAACCGTACTACAACGACCTGCGCGTTGACGCGACACGCGACCCGATTGCGGACCTCAGAGCGACCTACGAGACGGCGAAAGAAGGGTACGAGGCCGCGGTCGCGAAGTACCAGGATTAGACCGCGAACTCGAACAGGTCGTCGCCGACGTGGTGGAGCGATTCGACGACCTTGCCGGAGTCGCCGACCATCTCCGTGCCGGGTTCGAGGGCGCGGCCGACGGCGAGCACTTTTCCGTGCGTCTCTTCGGCGACGAGGACGAGGTCACCGGCCGCGATTCCCTCGTCGGCCTCGACGATGCCCGGACGCATCACGTCCGCGCCGCCGCTGACGAACGAGACGGCACCGGCGTCGACGGTGACGACGTTCTTCGTCGGGTCGTAGGCGTTCGCGCCGACGACGGTGAGAAACGGTCGCTCGCCGTCCATGTAGACGACGGACGGGTCGCCGTCGACGAGGACGACGTCGAAGTCGACGTCCGTCAGTTCGACCATCTCGTACGTGTCGCCGTCCAACTCCACACCGGTCTGTTCGGCGATTTCCTCCTCCAACTCCGATATCTCGTCCGACCGGAGGTGGTGACGGGACTTGACGTTCATACGCGTGAACACGCAATCGTCGTGAATAAATCGACCGTTATCCGAGGCGGTCGTTCCGTCTTCGACGACGTTCGTCTTCTGCGACGTATCAGCGGCGTGCGCCCGTCTGACGCGGAACAAACGCTAAGTAACGGGGGTACTTTCGCAGTCGTATGTGGCGTTCCCGGACCAACCGGGACCGGAAAACGGTCGTCTGTATCGCCTGTGGTACCTCCGTCCTCCGCGGCGAAGCCCGGGAGTACGACAAAGAGGGTGACCGCTGGAACCGACACGGCAAGGAGTTCGAACACCTCTGCAAGGCGTGCTATCGAGGGCTGTGTCACCAACCGCGCGCGGAACTCGAGTCGCTCCTGGTCGACGTCGAAGCCGACGGCCTGAGTCGAAGCGAGTTCCTCCGACGCTACCTCGACGCCGTCGAGGAGCGATACGGCCCGACAGAAGAGACCGAACGCGAGCGGTAGCGACCCGCCCGCCCCGCTATCGGACGATAGTCACGGGCACGGGCGACTGCCGCATCACCTGTTCTGCGACGCTGCCGAGGACGAGTCGCGAGATACCGGAGCGGCCGTGACTCCCCATCACCACGTGGTCGATGGCGTGGTCGGCCACGTAGGCCAGTATCGCGCGGGCCGGACGGCCCGTCACCACCTCCGTCGTCACCGCGGCGTCGTGCGCGTCGGCAATCTCTCTGGCCGCCGCCCGCACGTCTGCGGTCACTTCGGCCATCTCCTCGGACCACGCTTCCGCCGCGGCGAGCCCCTTCGTCTCGGCTTCGTACACCGCCAACAACGGGTCCACGACGTAGAAGACGAGTACGTCGTCGTCGTACGTCGTGAGCGCGTGTTCGAGCGCTCGCTGTGAGAGCGGCGACCCGTCGAACGGAACGAGAACGCGTTCACCCATGCAACTCTATGGATCCCGAACGTCGAAGCTGTTTCCTCGTCGACTGGAGATGCGTTTTTGCGGTCTCGCGACGACGAGGTGGACGTGTTAGAACGGATACTCGGAGACGACGTCGAATCCTCCGGACGGTACCTCGCCGAGGTCGTTTACGGGGCGAACGACGGCATCGTGACGACGTTCGCCGTCGTCTCCGGCGTCGCCGGGGCCGCGCTGAGTCCCTCTATCGTCGTCGTTCTCGGCCTCGCGAACCTCTTCGCCGACGGGTTCTCGATGGGGATGAGCAACTACCTGAGTCGACGGTCCGAACTCGACTACCAGCGCACCGTCAGAGGCGAGGACCGCGACCCGACGGAGGACGCAGACCACCCGCCGACGGAGGACGAAGGCGACGGGAAGTCACCGCGAGTGACGGCGGGCGTGACGTTCGCCGCGTTCGTCGCCGCCGGCGGAGCACCGCTCGTCCCGTACCTCCTCGCCCTTCCGACGCCGTTCGCGTACTCCGTGGCGTTCACGGGAGTGACGTTCTTTCTCGTCGGCGCGAGTCGGAGTCTCGTGACGAGTCGGCGGTGGTACGTCAACGGATTAGAGATGTTCCTCGTCGGGATGACCGCCGCCGGCGTCGCGTACACCGTCGGGGCACTGCTGGGCGGCGTCGCCTGACGGTTCGCCGCGTGTGCGACACGACTAACTATCTCTCGCGTCTAGTCGGGTGCATGTCGAACGACGCGCAGGCGCAGGCCGGGACCGCCGAGGGGCAAGGCCCCGTCGAAATCAGTCCCGAGGTCGCCCGGCAACTGCAAGAGAAACGTGAGGAACTCTTCGAGGAGTTCGAGATTCGCGACGCGTTCCCCGGCCCCGTCCTCTCGGAGGCCAGAGCGCGAACCGAAGACGTTCACGACGAGATTCGAGACGAAGTCGACGACCGACAGGACCTCCGCGAGTTGACGACGTGGACGACGGACCCCATCGACGCCCAGGACTTCGACGACGCCATCTCCATCAAAGAGAACGAGGAGACGTACACGCTCTGGGTCCACATCGCCGACGTGAGCCACTACGTCCACCCCGGGTCGGAGATGTGGGACGAGGCGGTCAAACGCGGCAACACGGTCTACCTCCCCGCGTACACCATCCACATGCTCCCGCCGACGCTGGCGGAGACGGTCTGTTCTCTCGTCCCCAACGAAGACCGGCTCGCCCACACCGTCGAGATGGAGATCAAAAAGGAGAACCTCTCGTTCGAGAACATCGACATCTACAAATCCGTCATCGAGTCCGACGAGCGACTCACCTACTCGCAGGCCGAGAAGCGGCTGGACGACGAGAGTCTCCCCCTCCACGAGGAGTGTGCGCTGGTCTTCGAACTCGCAGACCAGATGCACGAACAGCGCAAAGAAGACGGCTCGCTCGTCCTGAATCCCAGCCGTGACCGCGCGCACACCATCATCGAAGAGTGCATGCTGAAGGCGAACAAGGCCGTCACGCACGAACTGATGTGGGGTCGCGGCGTCGAGGCGATGTACCGCGTCCACCCGCAACCGACCCCGGACCAGTGGGACAAGGCGCTCCGTGAAATCATGGAACTCGACGGCGTGAAGATTCCGAGCGCGTCGTTCGACGACCCGCGGAAGGCCGTCAACGCGGCGCTCGAAGACTCGCCCGGACGCGCGCTGAACAAGATTCAGCGCGCCGTGCTGAAGGTGATGCCGCGCGCGAAGTACATGAACGACCCATTCGGCGGACACCACGCGCTGAACTTCGACATCTACGGCCACTTCACCTCGCCCATCCGACGCCTCTCGGACCTCATCAACCACTGGATCGTCCACGAGAACGACGTCCCCGAGGACCTCATCGAACTCTGCGACCGCGCCTCGGACCGCCAGAAAGACGCCGAGACCGCAGAGCGACTGTACAAGCAGTTCCTCGAAGAGGTCGGACTCGACCCCTACGCGGTGAACAACCGCGGTATCGTCACCGTCGACGAGGACGGCACCGTCGTCGACGAAGACGGCCTCCCGCCGAAAGAAGAGTAGTCCGACCGACCGAAGACGCCCTCCGGTCGCGACTGCCGCGATTACTTCTTGTGCGTGAACAGCACGACTTCGTCCTCGTGCGTGGTTACGCAGAGGTCCAACATCCGACTGAGTTCGAGACTGCTGTACTCGTCCTCGCAGACGACCAGGTCGTCGAACGGTTTCTCGCAGGCCGGACAGGCGATGCTCACGGTGTTTCTGTACGTCGTGACCCCGTCGACGGACTCGTTCGGCGTCAACGAGGTGGTGAGTTCGTCGTACTCCGCGTCGTCCATACGCTCCGTGCGAGCGGCGTACGCTTAGTGGTACCGATGCACACCGTGGCGCGGTCGCCGTGTTCTACGACGGACTGGGTGCTTCGGCCGTCGAGACGTAGGCCGCGAGGTCCGTCGTGGTGACGATGCCGATGACGCCCTCGTCGTCGTCGACGACGGGAACGTGGTGAAAGCCCCGTTCCATCATCGTGTCCGCGACGTCCGTGATGGCCACCTGCGCCGTCGTCGTCACCACGTCGCGCGTCATGTACTCGGAGACGGGCGTCTGGTCTTTCGGTTGCCGTTCGGCGACGATGCGGACGAAGTCCGTGTTCGTCAGGATACCCGCTAACTGGTTCTCCTCGTCGACGACGAGAACCGACCCGATTCCCTCCTCCATCATCACCTTCGCGGCGTCCTCGACGAGCGTGTCGGGCGTGACTGTGTGGAGTTCGGTGGACATCAGTCGGGCGACGAAGATATCATCCATGAACGTATCTAACAGTCTCGACTGATAAGCGTAGCGCCGAGAATCGAGTCGCCGGACCGCGATTCCGTCTCGGTTCGGTTCTGTCGGGGAGTCGTCGTCAGGGCTGTCCGCGTCTTCGTCCGTCGCGAGCGGTGCCACCAGTTTGAATGCCGCCTGCGTCGACTCTCCGGACATGACCGAGTGCCCGAACTGCGGCCACGCGTTGCAAGAGGCGGACCCGCACGACGCCGACGGCGCGGACTACGTCTGTGAGGAGTGTACGCGAAAGTGGCGCGAAGACAGCGTCGGGGACCTTCAGCGTGTTCTGCAGGAACCCGACGGGACCGACTATCGGGAGTGAAGCGGGTCGGTACGCGTCGAGATGCTGTTCCACTAACGTTCTCTTATGGGGGGCACAGGACGGCCGAGTCACAGGGACGAACGTAGTCGCGGTAGAGTTCGATGCCGCTCTCGTACCGGAGCGCGCCGTCGTGTCCGAACTCGCGGTACCACGCGGTGCCGTGGGAGATGGTCGTGACGGGTGCCTCTGCAACGAGCGTCACGAGTCGACCACCTCCGCGCAGTCAGTACGCTTACGTGCGCGGGTGCGCGAGTGACGAACGGGACCTACGAGGACTCCCAATTTAGGATTAGGTAGGGTCATTTCGTAGGTCCCTCTTACACTTCGACGTTGTTCCCGAGCGACTGCTCCGGCGTCTCGAACGGCGACGACCGAGCCTCGCGTGCGAGGTGTCGACGCATCTCTGCACGAGTCACGTCGAGTTCACCCGTCACCTCTCGCGTCTCACCGCCGTCGAGGGGGAACCCACACTAACAGCAGTCGTATTCTCGCGTCGAAATAGCCGCGCCTCGTAGACGACCCGAATCAGAAGCTATCGCACACGACGACAACCGAGAAGCATGATGGACTCGCGGGGTCCCCACGAGCAGTGCGGGACCTTCGGTCCCGCCGGAAGCCGGCGCGTAGCGCCGGCGACGAAGCGAGTGGGGGCAAGCGAGTCCATCGACTGACGAAGTGAAGCGACGGAAGGAGATGGACTCGCGGGGATTTGAACCCCGGGCCTCTTCCTTGCGAAGGAAGCGATCTGCCACTGATCTACGAGCCCGCACTCTGTTTGAAGGCACCCGCTCATTTGTACCTTCTGTTTCGCGGCCACCGAGCCAGTCGGTCGCACACGTCGGAGCCGGTGGTGGGACCGACGACGCCGTCGCTCACGCGTCGGCAAAGAGAGAAAGAACGGCATCGCGCCTTAGCGTCGTGGGGTGACACCGCCCGAAGGCGGGTCACCTCGACGCAGCGATTCGATGCGACGGTGCGGCGAGTTCAGTCTTCGAGGACGATCTCGATACTGACGTCGCTCGGCACCTGAATCCGCATCAGCTGGCGCAGGGCGCGTTCGTCAGCGTCGATGTCGATGAGACGCTTGTGGACGCGCATCTCCCAGTGCTCCCACGTCGCCGTCCCCTCACCGTCGGGGGACTTGCGGGCGGGAACTTCGAGGGTCTTCGTCGGCAGCGGAATCGGTCCGCTGAGGTTGACGCCCGTCTTGTTTGCGATTTCGCGGACGTCGTCGCAGATGTCGTCGAGGTCCTCCGGGCTGGTCCCGGCGAGACGAACGCGTGCCTGCTGCATCTATCGCTCGTTGACCTCGAGGACCTTCCCGGCCGCGATGGTCTGACCCATGTCGCGGACTGCGAAGGAACCGAGTTCCGGAATCTCGCCGGACGGTTCGATGCTGAGCGGCTTCTGCGGTCGCACGGTCACGACTGCTGCGTCGCCGGACTTGATGAAGTCGGGGTTCTCCTCTGCGACCTCACCCGACGCGGGGTCGAGCTTCTGGTCGATGGCCTCGATGGTACACGCGACCTGCGCCGTGTGGGCGTGGAAGACCGGCGTGTAGCCAGCGGTGATGACCGAGGGGTGCTGCATGACGACGATCTGCGCCTTGAAGGTCTCTGCAACCTTCGGCGGGTCGTCGGCGGGGCCACAGACGTCGCCGCGGCGGATGTCGTCCTTGCCGACGCCACGGACGTTGAACCCGACGTTGTCACCGGGGCCGGCCTGGTCGACTTCCTCGTGGTGCATCTCGACCGTCTTCACTTCGCCGCCCACGTCGGACGGCTGGAAGGAGACGTTGTCACCGGGGTTGAGCGTACCCGTCTCGATACGTCCGACGGGGACGGTACCGATACCCGAGATGGTGTAGACGTCCTGGATGGGCAGACGGAGCGGTGCGTCCGTCGGCGGCTCCGGAGCCGGCAGGTCGTTGAGGGCTTCCAGCAGCGTCGGCCCGTCGTACCAGCCGGTGTTGTCGGAGTCCTCGGCGATGTTGTCGCCTTCGAACGCCGAGATGGGGACGAACGTCGCGTCCTCCGAGCGGAAGCGAACCTGCTTGAGGAGGTTCTGGACTTCCTCTTTGACTTCCTTGTAGGTGTCTTCGCTGTAGTCAACGACGTCCATCTTGTTGACGGCGATGATGAGTTCGTTGATGCCCAGCGTGCGGGCGAGGAAGACGTGCTCGCGGGTCTGCGGCGCGACACCGTCGTCGGCGGCGACGACGAGAACCGCGTTGTCAGCCTGCGAGGCACCCGTGATCATGTTCTTGACGAAGTCACGGTGGCCCGGACAGTCGACGATGGTGAAGTAGAACTCGTCGGTGTCGAACTCTTGGTGGGCGATGTCAATGGTGACACCACGCTCACGCTCTTCGGCGAGGTTGTCCATCACGTAGGCGAACTCGAACCCGCCCTTGCCCTTCTCTTCTGCTTCTTCGCGGTGCTGCTCGATTACGTGTTCCGGAACGGACCCTGTCTCGAACAGGAGTCGTCCGACCAGCGTACTCTTACCGTGGTCAACGTGGCCGATGATGGCCAAGTTCTGGTGCGGTTTGTCACTCATGGATAGGTCACGCGCTAAGGCGCTCTGTGATGCCGTGTTTGGCCTGAATGCCCTAAAACCATTTCGATACGTATACGCGCCGAGACGGCCGCATATCGCGTTTTGTGGGACCGTATGCCACGGGCGAGAACGAGTATCACGCCCTGCGAAAATCGTGCGGGAGGAGAGTGGAGACGCCGGTCTACCGCTCAGTCGAGGCGGCCGACGTCGGCCAACACGGCCGACGCCGTCTCCGGGCCGCCCGCGCCGCGACCGCTGATGTTGAGTTGCCCGGCGTGCTCAGACTCCAGTTGAACGATGTTTCGAGTGCCCGTCACGGCGAGCGCAGCGTTCTGTGAGACGAGGCGCGGACTCACGCGCGCCCCGTCCGGCGTCGCCTCGCCGATGAGTCGAATCGTCTGCCCGTCCTCCGCGGCGAGTTCCAAGGCGCTCCCGGGAACGTTCTTGATTCCCTCCACGTCGGCGTCCGCCAGCGTGTACTCGCGGTCGCCGTCCGCGAGGACGTTCGAGAGGATGACGCACTTCAGCGCGGCGTCGGTGCCGTCCACGTCGAAGGAGGGGTCGGCTTCCGCGACGCCCAGGTCCTGCGCCTCGGCCAGGACGTGTTCGTAGCCGAGTCCCTCCGCAGCCATCCGCGAGAGGATGAAGTTCGCCGTCCCATTGAGGACGCCGCGCGCGGCGGTGACGTGCGCGGGCGAGAGGTCTTCGATGGTCGAGAGCACGGGTATCGCGCCGCCGACGGTGGCCTCGAACCGCACGTCGCCCGCGCTCTCTCGTTCGAGTGCCATCAGGTCCGCGTAGCGTTCGGCGACCGGTCCCTTGTTCGCCAGCACGACGTGGCGGTCACGTTCCAGGGCGTCTCGCACGTGCGAGAATCCCGGTTCCGCGTCATCGAGCGTCGTCGGCGTCGCCTCCACCAGCACGTCGTAGTCGGCGTCGAGTGCCGCATCGGGGTCCGCGGTGCCGACGCGTCCCGTCTCCGCCTTCGACCCGAGGGCCGCCGCGGTGTCGATGCCGTCGGCGTCGACGACGGCCGAAGCGGAGTCGGCGAACGCCGTGACGGTATGGCCGTACTCCGCGGCGAGTTCGACGACGGACCCGCCGACCGCGCCCGCACCGAGGACGGCGAGTCGCTTGCCGTCGCTCATTGGCTCACCTCCGTCAACGGCTCGATGACGTGCAGGTCCTTCTCGCGGGCCACCTTCCGGACGACTTCGAGCGCGTCTTCCGTCCGCCCGGTGTACGTCGCCAATCGGAGACTCGCGCTGGAGACGTCGTCTCGGCCCTCGGGGGCGCTCAGCGAGATGTCCGACAGCGACGCCGACGAACACTGCTCGATGCGGCGGAGCGTGTCCGAGAGGTCGCTGTCGACGAGGTGGCCGACCAGGAGGACGGTCACCGTCTCGCCGTAGTGTTCGGCACCAGCCTGGATGACGTTCACGCCCTCCGCGCGCAGAGCGTCGACGATGGCGTCGAACCGGTCGGGGAGACACTCTAAATCCACCTCGACGGGGATGCGACCCCGCGGCGTGAGGTTGCCCCGTTCGTGGAATATCGACAGGAGGTTCCCGCCGTTCTCGGCGATGGGGCGGAGCGCGTCCAACAGTTGACCGGGTTCGTCGGCGAGTTCGAGCCGAATCGTGTGCGGCTTCGGCTGCTCGCCGCCGTCCGTCTCGGGGACGGCTTCGGTCTCGGTCATCGCGCCACCTCCGTGGCACGCGCTGTCCCTGTTGTCGGCTCGAAGCGGTCGCTGTGTGGCTTCGTGCCGATGCGTGCCGGGCGGTATGACCCCGTCAGCATACTACCTCACACTCGTTCCGCGCGTTATAAGCCTTCGTCGATTGCAAATCTGTCCGGCGTCTCGCCGGTGCGGGAGAGACACCGTACCGAGAGCGGCGTCGCTGGCGCGTCGAAAAAAGCGAAACGTCGTGGGCCGACGGTCACCGCCGGGCGCGGACCGCGGCGGAAGGCCGACCGTGAGCGCGCCGGGAAGGCGGCGCGCGGTCGGCGGGTCTCAGTTTAGAACTGGTCGATGGACTGCGGGAGTTCGAGCTTCATTCCCTTGCGCTCTCGAATCTCCATGATGGTCTCGCGCTGGAGGTTGTCCGCGAGGACGCGGAAGCCGGCGTTCTCGGTGTTCCACGACGCGCGACCTTCGGTCGCAGAGCGGATGTCCGAGGAGAATCCGATCATCTCCTCGACGGGCGCGATGCCCTCGATGACCATGAGGTCACCTTCCTGGAACATGTCGTCGACGCGGCCACGGCGACCCTGAATCTCGCCGGACGCCGAACCCATGTGCTCGGACGGAACGTCGATGCGGACGTTCTGGATGGGTTCGAGGAGCTTGATGTCACCGTCGATGAGCGCACGGTGGACGGCCTCCCGCGTCGCGGGGATGACCTGTGCGGGACCGCGGTGGATGGTGTCCTCGTGGAGTTTCGCGTCGTGCAGACGGAGCAGCGCACCTTGGACGGGTTCGGCCGCCAGCGGACCGTCGTCGAGCGCCTCTTCGAGACCCTCGATGACGAGTTCCATCGTCTCGTTCAGGTGCTGGATACCCTTCGTCTCGTCGATGAGGATGTTCGTCCCGTGGATGTGTTCGACGTTCTGGGAGGTGTCCTTGTCCATGCCGGCCTCCTGCAGCGCTTCACGGCGCTCCAGTTCGGGCATGTCCATCGAGACTTCGCCGAGTTTGATCTGCTCGACGATGTCCTCCGAGAGGGGTTCGACGGTGATGTAGAACTTGTTGTGGCGGTTCGGGGAGACACCCTCGACTTCGCGAGACTGCTTCTGCGGCGACTCGCGGTAGACGACGATGGGCTCACCGGTGATGACCGGGATGCCCTGGTTCTTCTGGATACGCTGGGTGATGACTTCGAGGTGGAGTTCACCCTGACCGCTGATGAGGTGCTCGCCCGTGTCCTCGTTAATCTCGACGCGGATGGTCGGGTCCTCTTTTGCGACCTGCTGGAGCGTCTGGATGAGCTTCGGCAGGTCGTCCATGTTCTCTGCCTCGACGGACTTCGTGATGACGGGTTCGGAGATGTGCTCGATGGACTCGAACGGCGTCATCTCGATAGAGGAGACGGTGGAACCGGCGATGGCGTCACGGAGACCCGTGACGGCCGCGATGTTCCCCGCGGGGACACCGCGGTCCAGTTCCTCGCGTTCGCCACCCATGAAGATACCAACGGACTGGACGCGGTTCGTCCCGGCCGTCCCGGAGACGTAGAGGTCCTGGCCCTTCTTGATAGTCCCGCTGAAGACGCGACCGGTCGCGATTTCGCCCGCGTGGGGGTCCATCCCGATGTCGGTCGCCATGAAGACGACTTCGCCGTCGTCGTCGACTTCGCGCATCTGGCGCGCGATGTCGAGGTCGTCGTCACCGCGCCAGACGCGCGGGATACGACGAGGCTGGGCGTCGAGCGGGTTGGGGAAGTGCTCGGCGACCATGTCGAGAACGACGTCCGAGAGCGGCGTCTTCTCGTGGAGTTCCTGGCGCTTGTCGGCCTGTTCGAGGTCGATGATGTCGCCGAACGACATGCCCGTCGCCTGCATCGACGGGAGCGAGACGCCCCACTTGTAGAGGGCGGACCCGAACGCGACGGTGCCGTCTTCGACGGAGACGGTCCAGTCGTCGACGTCGTCCATGTCCTCGGTCATCCCGCGGATGAGTTCGTTGACGTCGCCGATGACGTCGGTGAGACGCTTCTGCATCTCCTCGGGACCCTCTTGGAGTTCCGAGATGAGGCGGTCGACCTTGTTGATGAACAGCGCGGGCTTGACACCCTCGCGGAGCGCCTGCCGGACGACCGTCTCGGTCTGCGGCATCGCACCCTCGACGGCGTCGACGACGACGAGCGCACCGTCGACGGCGCGCATCGCACGCGTCACGTCGCCACCGAAGTCGACGTGGCCGGGCGTGTCGATGAGGTTGATGAGGTGGTTGCGGTCCTCGTACTCGTGCGTCATCGAGACGTTAGCCGCGTCGATGGTGATTCCGCGTTCCTGTTCGTCCTCCTCTGTGTCCATCATCAGTTGCGTCGCCTCACCCTTGTCTGCGATCATCCCCGCGCCAGCGAGGAGGTTGTCGGTGAGGGTCGTCTTTCCGTGGTCGACGTGAGCGGCGATGGCGATGTTCCGGATCTGCTCCGGCTTGTCCATCAACTTCTCACATTCCTGGACGATTTTCTTTCGTCGGCCCATTATACTGACCCGTACCGGTAGGAGGGTCAAAAGGGTAGTGTTTTGCCGGTGGCGAAACGGCCGCGAGGACGCCGCTGTCGCCGTGGTATGTCCCGTTTTGGCACAATCCGGATTCGCGACAGTCGCCCGCGTTCGCGCCCGTCCCCGACCAGTCGCTCGGCAAAAGAGTCTTTGTTACGCAGACTATGGTAGTGATACGCATGGACCTCCGAGTGCTCGGGTCCGCACCCGCGGATCCGTTCTTGAGCGCGGCCGACCTGTTCGAGACCGAGTACGACCTCGACAGACCGGTCCACGTCACCGTCCGCGACGACCCGGATGCGCGGACGTGGGCCGCTCACTACGACGACCGGCACGAACTGAACATCTCGCGACAGGCCGCGACGAGTGCGATGGCGCGCGAACTCGTCCTCCACGAACTCTCGCACATGGCTCGCAACGAGGAGCGCCACGCCTCGCACGTCCAGTCGACCGAGGAAGCGCTCTATCTCGCACTGTCGGGGAGTTCCGTCGAACGTCGAAAGCTCGCGCACTGCTACCAGATAGCGAACCACATGAAAGACATCTACGCCGACGACATCACGCTCTCGCTCGCGCCGGCGGAGAAACTCGTCCACTTCCTCGAATCGGAACTCGCCCGCGCCGTCGTCGCCAACCCCGGACCGTCGCCGTGGCCCGACTCCCGACTCCTCACGGCCGACGCCGACCCCGAGATAACCGCCGTGAACGCGGCGTTCGCCCTCGCACTCGTCGAACGACACGACCTGGTCGACACCGACCACCGCATCTACGACCTGGCGCACGCCGCCGCCGACGACGCCCCGAACGTCGAACTCTCGGCGTTCAAAGAACGGTTCTACTCGCTCGCCGCCGACCCGACCGAGAGCGACTACCGGAAAGCGCTCGTGGATGTGACGCGCGCGTACGCCATCGGGACGAGAGGCGGGTCGGCCGCGGCGGACTAGGCGGCAGACCGGAGCCGAAAACGAACGGAGCGGTCGCTCGGCGGTCGAGAGAGGAGAGAAGAGAGAAACCGCGCGCTTACCGGGCCGCTTCCGCGACGCGTTCGCGCTCTTCTTTCTGGTTGATGGCGTACGTCTGGACGTCGTAGTCCGCAGCGCCCAGAAGCTGCTGTGCGAGCGCCTCGGCGGCGCTTGTCGTGGACTTGTACGACGCGCTCGCCGTCCCGTCGGCGAGGAACTTCAGCGCCTGGTCGACGCGACGCTGGGGCGCGACGTCGACGGCCTGCGGCACCGAGATACCACCGTACTTGAGGCGAACGGTCTCCTCACGCGGGGCGGCGTTCTCGACGGCGGTGACGAGCACCTGAATCGGGTTCTCCTCGGAGCGCTCGTTGACGATCTCGAACGCGTCCTTCACGATTTTCAGCGTCTTCTGCTTGTGACCCGTGTTGTCCTCGGACTGCATGAGGCGGTTGACGAGTCGCTCGACGATGCTGATCTCGCTCTTCTTGAACTGCTTCGACGCGTGACGACCCATCGTGTGCGCGATGGGCGTGACGTTGATGTACCGCTGCGTCGAGGGGTCGGCGTACTCGATTTCGCCGATCTCCCACACGCCGAACAGCTGTGCGTTCTCGACCGCTTCCTCGGAGTCGGCCGGCGCGTCCGGCTCGGGTTGTTCGCTTTCAGACATTATCGTACCGGTTTCTCTGCGTTACCGCGGACCAGTTCGATCATCGAGACGCCGTTGACCTTCTCGACCTTGTAGTTGACACCGGAGAGGTCACCCATCGCACGACCCTTCGCCCCACCGATACCGGCGATGGTGACTTCGTCGTGTTCGTCGATGAACGAGATAGCGCCGTCACCGGGACAGAAGGCGGTGACTTGCTTGCCGTTCTTGATGAGCTGAACTCGGACGCACTTTCGAATCGCCGAGTTCGGCTGCTTTGCCTCGATACCGACCTTCTCGAGGACGATACCGCGTGCCTGCGGTGCGCCTTCGAGGGGGTCGGACTTCTTCCGAAGACCGCGTTCGCGGCGCGCGTACTCCGAGTCAGACCAGCGTCGCTTCTGCCGGTCCTGCTTGAGTTTGCGCGCGGCGTATTTGCCGTTCGCCATAGTGGACACAACTTCCAGATGGAGCTACTTAAGCCTCCCTTTTCGAATCACGACGAGACGGCCGCAGGTTCGATTAGCACCCCCTAAGGACGATTCTGAGGCCGTTTCGGAGTTCGAAGTTACGGCTTCTGTGGTCCGCGCAGGAGTCGAACGGTTCTGAGAGTCCGTCTCGCTGTCGTCGGAGCGGATGCTGACATTCTCCTGATGTTTTATGAGCATGGGGATTGTCGAGCAACTATGTCAACAATTAGCGGGGTGACACTATTCGAGGGAGAGGAGGTAGTCTACCAGACAAAACCGTCTTGGGTTCAGTGGTTTTGGAGCATCATTCTCGGAGTCCCGTTCAGTTTGGTAATAGTCGGGCTGTGGCCACTCTGGAAAGCGTATCGCGCTCGCTCAGGAACAACGTACGCAGTCACGACGGACCGAGTTATCGAAAAAACCGGAAATCGAAATGTGACGGTAGACGACACCCGACTCGACGATATCGCCAAAGTAAGTACGGAACAGTCACGCCGCATGCTTCTCTTCACGGTGGGAACGGTGCTCATCGACATACAACACGGAGGAACGATGAAGTTCGAAGGGGTCCCCGATGCGTCACGCTTCGTCGCGGCGATACGAGAACGGCAGTAATTCCAGAGAGGAATCACCCCGAGTCCGCGAACGTCACGTCGCCCGAGAGGTGACCGTACGTCGGCGGACTGAGCGGGAACCCCTCGTCGTCGCAGACGCGTTTTACCTCGTCCGTCACCGTCGTCTCGACGGCGGCCACGTCCGTCTCCATCGGGTTCGCCACCCAGTAGTCGACTCTGAGCCACACCGCCGCCTCGCCGAACTCGGCTATCGACACGGTCGGGTCGGGTTCCTCGCGGACGCCCTCGGTGCCCTCGACGACGGGGACGAGTGCCGCTCTGACCGCGGGGACGTCCGCGCCGTAGTCGAACGGCAGGCGGACAGTCTTTCGGACGCGACTCCGCGCGAACGGTCTGACGACGGCGTTCGCCGCGAGTTCGGTGTTCGGGACGGTCACCTCTCGGTGGTCGATGGTGCGCACGCGCGTGGTCCGAAAGCCGATGGCCTCGACGGTGCCCTCCCGGTCGTTCCACGCGATGTAGTCGTCGACGTTGAAGTTCGAGTCGGCGACGAGGAAGACACCGCTGACGAGGTTGCCGATGACGTCCTGTCCGGCGACGCCGATGGCGAGCGTCGCCGCGGCGACGACGAGTGCGGAGTCGGTGAGGACGTCGCCGTACCCCGCCGTGACGACGGCGGCGACGACGGCGACGGTGAGGACGACGACGCGGAGGTAGAGGCTGGTCGCCTCCTGAATCGTCGGATTGTCGCGGTTTCGACTCCGGACGACGCGGACGACGGCCGGCGTGACGAACAGTCGTCCGACGAGGAGGACGACGAGTGCGGCGAGAACGGCGGCGAGAGCCGACCGGACGAACGGGTCGAGCGTCTCTACCGGGGGGAGGTCCACCTGTGCGGCCGAGGCGACGAACATAGCAGTTGCTCGTCGTTCGAGGCGACGAATAAAGTGTGCCGTGGCCGCGGACGACCCGTCGCCGGGCCGCCTACGTCAACTGGATGTCGTCGACGCCGTGGTGTCGCTGCGCGAGCGTTCGGGCCGTCTCGATGTTGCGGCCCTCTTTCCCGATGGCGACGCCGCGGTCCTCGTTCGCGACTTCGACGTACGCCACGCGGTCGTCCTGTTCGGAGATGGTCACGTGCCGGACGGCGGCGGGCGCGAGCATGCTCGCGACGAACGCCTCCGTCGTGTCCGCGTCCTCGACCAGTTCGACCGAGCGACCGAGTTTCTCTTCGACCGTGCGGACGTGCTGTCCGCGCGGGCCGATGGCCTGTCCCATCTGTCCCGCGGCGACCAGGATGACCACCCGGTCGTCGAACACGAGACAGTCTCGTGCGACCGCCTCGGTCTCGTCTTCGAAGAGGGCGATGAACTGGCGTGCCGTGTCCGACAGTGTGACCGTCATGCGTCAGTCGTCGGAGGGTTCGGGCGCCGCCGCGTCCGTCTCGTCGTCGGCCGACGCCTCAATGGAGCCCATGCGGAGGTCGACGTCGCCGGTGCCGATGGCGATCGGCTTGCCGACGATGACGTTCTCGATGACGCCGTCTAAGTCGTCTTCCTCGCCGTGGATGGCGGCGTCAAGCAGGTGGTTGACCGTCACCTCGAACGCCGCGCGGGCGAGCACGGAGTCTTTCGACCCCGAGATGCCGTGACGACCGATAGACTCGATTTCGCCGCGGTTCGTCATGATGTCGGCGACGAGCATCAGGTGTCGGACGTTCACGTCGTCGAGACCCTGCTCGCGCAGCGTGTTCATCGTCTCGTTGATGATGGCCTCGCGGGCGGCCTCGATGCCGAGGTTGCGGTGAATCTCGTGGATGTTGTTACTCGTCGTGCGCGAGGCGTCCACGCCCTCGATGGGCAGGACGTCGCCGAACGCCGACCCCTCGGTGTAGAGGACGAACTCCTCGTCGCCGGTCTCGTCGTTCTCCTCTTTGCGGATGACGACGCGGGTGATGTCTTCGATACCCTTGAAGACGATGTCGCGGAGTTCCTCGACCAACTGGAGCAGTCGGCGGTAACTCGGCGCTTCGGGGCCGAACTCGACGACGGTACCCGAACGGCGGGTCTTCACGCCGAGGGCGTCTTCGATGGTCTCGGCTATCTCCTGGGCGACGGTGTCCACGTTGTCCACCGTGGGCCACCGTTCCATGAGCGTGTCCTCGTTCAGGTCGATTTGGACGACCATGTCGGCGACGTTCGTCGACACGTCACCGAGAGCGAGAATCTTGGTCGCCTCCATCGACCAGACGACCTCGTGGGCGCGTTCGCGTTCGGTCGCGTACTCGCCTTCGAGGTACACCGTCATCATCGGCGTGTCGGGCGTCTTCCGCGCGTCAACAAGTTCGATGAGACGGGGGAGTCCCTGCGTGACGTCGATTTCGGCGACGCCCGCGTAGTGGAACGTGTTCATCGTCATCTGCGTCCCCGGTTCCCCGATGGACTGCGCGGAGACGGTTCCGACGGGGTCGAGAGGGTCGACGCGGGTGTCGAGGTAGCGCGCCTCGACGGCCTGCGCTATCTCGTCGGCCTGCGCGGGCGAGACGCCCTCGCGTTCCTCGATGGTGTCGTAGATGCGGAGCTTCAGCCGTCGCGGGATGTCGCGGTCCTCGACGAGGGCTTCGACGTCTTCAGTCACGTGTTCGTACTCAGTCATCGGACTCCACCTCCGTGCTCTGGGCCTTGTCGAGGCCGGGACCGGCGTACTCGGAGAGGTTCGTCGGCGGTTCGCGGCGACCGAGGAAGCGTTCTTTCTCCTCGTCGGAGGTGAACTCGGCGTCCATCACGCGGTCCGCGATGTTCTCGACGTCGATGCCGTCCTTCTCGTTCGAGGAGACTTTCACGGGCGAGGTGCCGTCCTCGCCGAACTCGAACTGGACGATGGTGCCCGAGGTGTCTCGGACGGTGCCGTCGTACTGCGCCTCCAGTTCCGAGAGCGCGTTGATGAGACGACGCTGCAGGTATCCGGACTTCGACGTCCGGACTGCCGTGTCCACGAGGCCCTCGCGGCCACCCATCGCGTGGAAGAAGAACTCCCGCGGCGTCAGGCCGCCACGGTAACTGTTCTCCACGAAGCCGTGGGCCTCGGCCGAGAGGTCCTCTCGCTGGTAGTGGCTCAGGGTACGACCCTCGTACCCGCGGTTGATTCGCTCGCCGCGAACCGCCTGCTGGCCGACACAGCCGGCCATCTGCGTGAGGTTCAGCATCGACCCACGCGCGCCGGACCGGGCCATGACGACGGCCGGGTTCTCGTCGGTGAAGTGGTCGTCCGCGATTTCGCCGGCGGAGTCACGCGCCTTGCCGAGTTGCTGCATGATCTTCATTTCCAGCGTCTCGTCGACGGTGCGGCCCGGCAGCGACTCCAGTTCGCCGGCCTCGTATATCTCGATGAGTTCCTGCACGCGGTCGTAGGCGCTCTGGATGGCCTCGTCGACCTGTTCGTTGGCCTCCTCCGGAATCGACTCGTCGTCAATACCGATGGAGAACCCGAAGTGCATGATGGCGCGCATCGCCAGCGAGGCGACTTCGTTGATGAACACGCGCGAACGCGTCTTCGAGTACACCTTCGCCAGCGTGTCGACGACTTCGCCGCCGAACGCGCCGACGGCGTCCTCGTCGATGGTCCCCTCGACGAGTTGGCCGTCGCGGATGACCACGTCGTCGCCCGTCGACGAACTGAACTCGAGATTCAGGTCGTCGGGCAGGAGTTCGCTGAACAGTTGCCGGCCGGTCCAGTAAGGGCGGCCGTCCTCCTCTTCGCCCGCGGGTTCCGGGAGCGTGTCGATGCTCGTCGCGCGAAGCAGGTCGAGCGCCTGTGTCTCGGAGAAATGCGGGTTCCCGTTGGTCAGGAGGTAGGTGCCCGAGATGTGGTCTTGAATCGCTCCGATGATGTTCTGCCCGAAGCGGGGGCTGAGAATCTGCTCTTGGACGCGCATGAGGACGCGCGCCTCAGCACGGGCCTCCTCCGTCTGGAGGGCGTGCATGTTCATCTCGTCCCCGTCGAAGTCAGCGTTGTACGGCGGGCAGACGACGGTGTTCAGGCGGAACGTCTTGTACGGCATCACGACCACTTCGTGGGCCATGATGGACATCCGGTGCAGCGACGGCTGTCGGTTGAAGATGACGATGTCGCCGTCGATGAGGTGTCGGTTGACCTCCCAGGCGGGTTCGACCTTGTCCGCGAGTTCCTCGCAGTTCTTCTCGGTCACCTTCAGACGGCGGCCGTCGGGTCGCTTGACGTAGTTCGCGCCGGGGTGGCCCTCGGGACCGTTGCGGACGTACTGCTGGGCCCGTTCGAGGTTCCGTTCGGTCACGTTCATCGTCTGCGTCATCTCGCGTGCGACGCGTTCGGGGACGCCGACTTCGTTGAGAGAGAGCGTCGGGTCCGGCGAGATGACCGTACGCGCGGAGAAGTTGACGCGCTTCCCGGACAGCGAACCGCGGAAGCGACCTTCCTT
Organism: Halogeometricum limi; assembly: GCF_900115785.1. GTDB lineage: Archaea > Halobacteriota > Halobacteria > Halobacteriales > Haloferacaceae > Halogeometricum > Halogeometricum limi. Next base: position 473,325 of record NZ_FOYS01000001.1, on the reverse strand, counting down.
GCCCTTCAGGCGCTGGCTCAGCGTCTTCAGCGGACGCCCGGAGCGGTGGCGAGCGGGCGGCGTGCCCGAAATCTCGTTGTCGATGAAGGTGGTGACGTGGTACTGCAGCAGTTCCCAGAGGTCCTCGATGATCAGTTGCGGCGCACCGGCCTCGCGGTTCTCCATGAACCGCTGGTTGATGCGGATGATGTCGACGAGTTTGTGCGTCAGATCGTCCTCGGAGCGCTGCCCGTTGTCGAGCGTAATCGAGGGACGCGCCGTCACCGGCGGCACCGGCAGCACGGTCAGAATCATCCACTCGGGACGGGCGCGATTCGGGTCGATACCGAGCGTGACGATGTCCTCGTTCGGGATGTCCTCGAACCAGTCGCGGATGTCCGAGGGCATCAGCTTGTTCATGTCCTCTTCGGTGAGGTCGACGTCGAGCGCCTTCTCCAGTTTCTTTCGGTCGTCGCCAACGGGGCGGAACTCGCCGGAGAGAATCTGGTTGACGCGCTGGAGTTCGATGCCCGTCTGGTCGGCGAGCGTCGAGGGGGCCATCCCGGCGTCGTCCTCGTCGTCCTCGTCGGGCTGCATCGCGCTGGCGATTCGCTCGGAGTAGTCGCCCGCGAGCACGTCTTGGACCTCGTAGTACGTGGTCGGCTTCTCGTGTTTGATGTCGTGTTGCGGCGCGCCGCAGTGCGGGCAGTTGTTGGCCTTCCGGGCCTGTCGGACGGCGGACTTCAGCACGTCCGTCCAGTCCTCGCCGAGTTCCTCGGTTCGGGTGAGACCGTCGCGGAACTCCTCGGACTCCTCGTCGGTCAGCGAGAGGCGACCGCACTCGCGGCACGTCGAACGGAGGAGACGGCGGATGAGTTTCGTGAAGCCGACGTGGATGACGGGCGCGGCCAGTTCGATGTGGCCGAAGTGCCCGTTACACGAACCCGAGTGAGAGCCGCAGGTGCGGCACTGCAGGCCGGGGTCGATGACGCCGAGACGCGGGTCCATGAGGCCCATGTCTATCGGATAGCCGTCGTCGTCGTAGGTGTCCGCGGTGATGACCTTCGTCGCGGACATGTCACGGTACGTCTCCGGGTCCATCAGCCCGAACTGGATGGCCCCGATCTCCTTGGGTGTCTGCATTGACATTGTTGTGTTAGACTGCGTCTTCGAGGTTCAGTCGCGGTCGGATGCCGAGGGCGATCATCTCGTCCAGCAGCAGTTTGAACGCGTAGCTGATCTCTATCTCGTGGATGTTGTCCTCGTCGCCGGTGACGGGGTCGTAGATACGGCGCTGGTCGCGGTCCTCGACGGCCACCATCCCGGTGTCCGCGGAGACGTACACCTCCTCCTTGTCGGAGGAGTCGAGCAGGCGTTCCTGCAGGACCATCGCGGCCCCGTGCCCGATGACGGTGTCACGCTCCATCTCCCCGAGACGGAGGCCACCTTCACGCGCACGACCCTCGGTGGGCTGGCGGGTGAGCACCTGCACCGGCCCGCGCGAACGGGCGTGCAGCTTGTTGCTCACCATGTGGTACAGCTTGTGGTAGAAGATGATGCCGACGAAAATCTCGGCCTCGATCTTCTCGCCGGTGACGCCGGAGTACATGACCTCCTTCCCGGAGGACTTGTAGCCGTGGTCTTCCAGCGCACCGCGGAGTTCGTCCTCGTTCTCGCCCTGGAAGGCGGTGCCGTCGACGCGGCGTCCTTCGAGCGCGCCGACTTTGCCGCCGAGCATCTCCAGCACGTGGCCGACCGTCATCCGGGACGGGAGGGCGTGCGGGTTGATGACCAGGTCGGGCACGACGCCGTCCGCCGTGAACGGCATGTCTTCCTGTGGTGCCAAGTGGCCCACGACACCCTTCTGACCGTGTCGCGACGCGAACTTGTCCCCGAGTTCGGGGATACGCTGGTCGCGGACGGACACCTTCGCGAGTTTCGAGCCGTCTTCACCCTCCATCAGGGTGACCGTGTCGACGACGCCGGACTCGCCGGAGCGCATCGTCACCGAGGTTTCGCGGCGCTTCTGCGGCGAGAGCCCACCCATGTCGTCGGGCTCTTCTAAGAACCGCGGCGGCGACGTCTTCCCGAGGAGGACGCTGTTCTCGTCCACCACCGTCTCGGGGTTGACGAGGCCGTCGTCGTCCAGGTGGTTGTACGCGTCTTCCCCGCGCGCACCACGCACGTCCTGACTCGGGACCTCGAAGCGGTCTTCCTGTCCGCCGGGGTACCGGCGTTCCTCACCCTCGTAGGTGCGGAAGAAGTGCGACCGCGCCATCGCGCGGTCGACGGAGCCTTTGTTCATGACGAGCGCGTCCTCGATGTTGAACCCCTCGTAGGACATCACGGCGACGGTGAAGTTCTGCGCCGCCGGTCGCTCGTCGAAACCGATCTGTTCTGTCGTCTGCGTCTTCACCATCGAAAGCTGCGGGTAGTGCAGGAGGTGCTGACGCGTGTCCGGACGGATGCGGTAGTTCGCGGAGGGCAGTCCGAGCGACTGCTTCATCATCCCCGCGCCCATCGTAATCCGGGGCGAGGCGTTGTGCTCGGGGTACGGAATCATCCCCGCGCCGATACCGAAGATGAGCTGCGGGTCGATTTCGAGGTGCGTGTGGTCCTCGTTCAGGTCGTCCTCGTCGACGGCGACGTAGATGTCCTCTTCCTCCTCGGCGTCGATGAACTCGACGTAGCCGCGTTCGACGAGGTCCTCGAACGAGAGCTCCTCGTTTTTGACCGCCTGAATCTCGTCGTCCGAGAGCAGCGGTTCGCCGTTCTCGACGACGATGAGGGGACGACGGGCGCGGCCCGCGTCGGCGTTGATGATGACCTCGCGGGTGCGCTCTTTGATGGAGACGTTCACCATGTCGCTCACGTCGCCGCGGCGACGCGCCTCTCGAATCTGTTGGGCGAGCTGTTCGGGGTCGGGGTGCGTCCCGACGAGACTTCCGTTGACGTACACCTTCGCTTCGCGTTGCTGTGTCTGAGCCATGGTTTAGTCGTCCGCAGGCGTGTTGGTCGGGTCGGGGCCTTCGATACCGGGGATGCCCTCGACACCCATCGACGCCAGTTCACGTTTGAGCGCCTGTTCGTCCTCGATGTTCTGTGAGAGCTCCATCGCTTGCGCGAAGTTCTTCACGAGTCCGCAGTTCGGTCCCTCGGGCGTCTCCGAGGGGCAGATGCGACCCCACTGGGTCGCGTGCAGGTCGCGCGCCTCGAAGTGCGGCTGACTCCGCGAGAGCGGACTGCGGAGGCGACGCAGGTGAGACAGCACGCCCATGTAGTCGGTCCGGTCGACGAGTTGGGAGACGCCGGAGCGGCCGCCCACCCAGTTCCCGGTCGCGATGGGGTGTTCGAGTCGCTCGGTCAGCACGTCGGAGCGGACGACGGTGTTGACCGTGAGCTGACGGTTTCGCATGTTCGCGCGTTCGAGCTGGTACTTCACGTCGCGTGCCAGCTTGTTCAGCGCCGTCCGGAACAGGTCCTTCATCAGGTCGCCGGAGACCTTGAGACGCTTGTTGGCGTAGTGGTCCTTGTCGTCGGAGTCGCGGCGCTGGAGCGCAAGTTCGAAGCACGCCTCCGCCATCCGGCAGAGGTAGAACGCCTTGTTGATGCGGACCTCTTCCTCCTCGACGCCGTCCTCGTGGAGGTGGGGAAGGAGGTACCGGTCGATGACGTAGTTCGCGCGTTTCAGCTGGTAGTTCTTGCCCTGCCCGCCGGCGACGCGTTTCCCGAGCGTCTCGATGGCTTCGGCTTCCGTCTGAACCTCGGCCTCTTCGAGGTTCTCCAGCATGAACTTCACAATCTCGGGGTCGTCGCTCACGCGGTGAACGATCTCCTCGTCGGATTCGAGACCGAGTGCGCGCACGAGCGTGACGAACTCGACGCTGCCGGAGACAGAGGGGAACGACACTTCGAGGATGCCTTCGCGGTTCCGCTCACAGAGGACGAGGGCGCGGTAGCCACGTCGCTGCGAGAACGTCTTCGCGACCTGAATCTCGTCGCCATACTTCGTGTCGTACTCGGCGAGAATTTTGTTGGGCGCGAGGTCCTCCGAGGTCATCAGCACGCGCTCGGAGCCGTTGACGATGAAGTAGCCGCCGGGGTCGACGGGGTCTTCGCCGATTTCGACGAGTTCCTCGTCGGAGAGGTTGTGGATGTTACATTTCGTCGACCCGACCATGATGGGCATGCGGCCCACCTTCGTCTCGGTGGTGTCCACGACGACTTCCTCTTCCTCTTCGCCGCCGCGGATGATGGACATCTCCATGAACACCGGCGCGGCGTAGGTGATGTTGCGGAGACGGGCCTCCTGCGGGAACAGGAGTTCCTCAGAACCGTCGGCCTCGCGGACGCGCGGCGTCTCGACGCGGATATCGCCGAGTTCGACGTAGACGGGCTCTTCGCCCTCTTTGTCACCGATGTCCGTCTCGATAGTCGCCTTCTCGCTGACGACTTCCTGCATGCCCCGTTCGAGGAAGTTGTTGAACGAACGGAAGTGGTGCTCTGCGAGCCGTTCCTGTGAGAAGTACTGTCGCGATACTGCGCGTCGGTCCTGTCGGTTCATTCGATCACCAGTCGGTATGTGACGGCCGTGTCCGTGGTTCGCGAGTCACGAACGATCTTCACCACGTCGCCCGTCTCGACTCCGTCGGGCGCCGCCGGGTCGGTTCGCTTGATCTTCGGAAGGTTCGTGCGCTTGACGTCGTACTCGTCCAGCATCTCCTCGACCTCCTCCTCTTCGAGGAGCGTATGTTCTGGAACGAGTGTGTGTTGGCTTACGTCTACCATGTATGGGTGGGGGAAGAAGTTCTCACGAGATACTACAGGCGGGTTCGGACGGCACGCATTTAACCCTTGTTAAGTAAGTCGAGAAGCGCCGCTCATCGTAACGAGTGCCTCCCAAGCCGGCGTCCGAAGTCGGCCGAGTCGCCGACCGAACCGCTCGCAGTCGGCGGCGCACCGCCTCCGCGGACGTCAGCGCAGCACTCGCGTTGGAACCGACAACGCAAGAGTCGAATAAATGCCTTCCGGCGAATCGAACGGTCCGTGTTTCGAACACCAGAGCAGATTTGGGCGCGTCGACGACGGGCGACGGCGAGTCCGAACCTCGGCCGAAGAGTGTCCGAGGGCGACGCGGTAGAGGCTACCACGCGGGTTGCAGATGATAAGTCTTAATTACTAAACCGGGTTACGAATGAGTAGAGCAAGCCCGGATGGTGTAGTGGCCCATCATACGACCCTGTCACGGTCGTGACGCGGGTTCAAATCCCGCTCCGGGCGCTGTTTGCTCTCTGCGAACGCGGACCACCTGCCCGGATGGTGTAGTGGCCCATCATACGACCCTGTCACGGTCGTGACGCGGGTTCAAATCCCGCTCCGGGCGTTTCTGACGCGAGCTACCTCACGAGCACCGCGTAGCGTGTGCTCGTGCCCGTGAGCGTCGAAACGAAGTACAAGGGATTTGAACTAGGGAGCGAAGCGAACGAAGTGAGCGGAGCGACTGAGGTTCAAATCCCGCTCCGGGCGTTCTTCTGATTTCAGTTCCCTAGCGAGGCGTCTCGTCGCCGAGCGTACCGCAACTGAAATCTGTGAACGGTTGCGAAGGGATTTGAACCAGGGAGCGAAGCGAACGAAGTGAGCGGAGCGACTGAGGTTCAAAATCCCGCTCCGGGCGTCCTTTGACTCTACGTCCTCCAGCGAGGCGTCTCGTCGCCGAGCGGAGCACACGAACACACCGCCGGTCAGGCGAGAATTCCGACGAGTCCACCGCCGACGGCGACGCCCCCGAGTGCGGCCAGAAGCGTTCCGACGGCGTAGCGAACCGCCCGCCGCCCGTCGCCGTTCGTCGCGTCTTCGGCGACGCCGACGGCGAACGAGGAGAACGTCGTGAACGCGCCGCAAAAGCCCGTCCCGAACAGCGTCGCCGCCGCCGTCGACACCGGCGCGGCGACGAGTGCGCCGAGCGCGAAGCTCCCGAGGACGTTCACCGCCAGCGTGCTCCGGTGACCGCCAGAGAGCGCGGTGTCGACGGCGTAGCGCGAGAGCGCACCGAGCGTCCCGCCGAGGCCGACGAGCACCGGCGTCGGGAGCGTCGCGAGTTCGGTCAGCGGCGTCACCGAAGCCGACCCCCGACGGAGAGTCCGACGACGGCGGCGACGAAGCCGAGCGCGTAGTTCGCGCCGACGTTGGCGAGGCCCCACGTCGGCCCCAGTGCGGCCGTCTGGACGGCGAAGGTGCTGTACGTGGTGAACGAGGAGAGCAGGCCCGTCCCGAGGAGGACGCGAACCCGGGGGCGGGTGACGACGGTGAGGAGTGCGCCGAGCGCGAAGCTCCCGAGGACGTTCACCGCCAGCGTCCCGCCGACGCCCGGAAGCACGGCGTCGACGCCGTACCGGAGTATCGCGCCGACGAACCCGCCCGCCGCGACGAGCAGTGGGTCGAGCCTGTGCGACATCGACCGTCTCTCGCCGACGGGGCTACTCGGCCGTTTCGGTTCCGGCCGAATCGGCCGTGCGAGCGGCGTCTCCGGCCTCGTCGCCTGTATCGCGTCCGTCGGCCGAACGGTCCGCGTCGCCCGTATCGTCCGCCGCGACGGCGCTGGCACGCGGACTCTCCCCACCGTGCGGCGTGCCTCGCGTGCGGACGCGGACGTCGTACGCCGCCTCGGCGGTGTCGTCGACGACGAGGACGTCGCCCGGACGCGTGGGGAGGCGCGTCGCGACGCCCGCCGAGAGGTACGTCGGGTCGGCGGCGGTCAGCGCTCGCACGTCGGGTCCGGCGGTGAGTCGATGGACCATCCTGAGGTCCGACTGCGAGAGAGCCACGTCGGGGAGCGCACTCGGTCGCTGCGTCGCCGCGACGAGCGAGACGCCGGGTGCTCGGCCCCTCGTGAGAATCGCCCGGAGTGCGGGCGCGGCGACGCCGTCGAAGAAGACGTGCGCCTCGTCCAGAAACAGCCACGGGAGGCGTTCGACTGCGCCGCGGACGCGAGCGTCGTACAGCGACCGGGCGACGGCGTAGACGACGGCGTTCGTCGGCGCGGGGTCGAGCGCCGAGCAGTCGAGCACCGTCGCTCCGGGTCCGCAGAGCGCCGACGCGTCCAGTCCGTCCGGGTCGAAGACCCCCCACGAGTCCGCCCGGCGCAGGCGGTTCTGCGCGGCGCGGGTCGTCTCCGGGCCGACCCGCGAATCTTCCGGCGGCACGTCGACGAACGCGCGCATGGCCGACAGCGTCCCCGTTTCGCTCGCCGCGCGCCACACCGTCGACCCGACGGGCGAGTCGGGGTCGGTGCCGACGAGTGCGGGCCACGCGGCGGGCGGAATCGCGTCGGCCCGAACGGTCGGATGCTGGATTACCTCGGCCGCGAACGTCGCAGATTCCGTGAGGCCGGAGAAGACGCCCATCGGGTCGACGACGACGGGTGCGACGCCGGGCGCGCGGGCCGCCTCCTCGGCGAGGACGCCCAGCGTGTACGACTTGCCGTAGCCGCGCTTGCCGACGACGAGTGCGGCGTGGGGGCGGTCTAAATCCAGTGCGACGGGGGCACCGTCGCTGCCGTCGCGGGCGCGGTGGTGTCCGAGTCGCGCGAGTGGGCCCGCGTCGGCGTCGCCGTCACGTCGGCCGAGTACGTCCGTCTTCATCGCCGGGTCTGGCCGCGGGTTCGCACTTGAATCCTCGTCTGGAGGTTTATATACGGAGACGAGGCCACGACCGGTATGTTCGACGAACTCCGACGGTTCGCCGCCGACGACCGCGCCATCGAAGGACTCCCCATCAGACTCGTCGTCGCCCTCGTCGTCGGCGTCGCGACGATGAGCGTGATGCTGAACATGCTCTCGGGCGTGCAGGGACTCGCGGTCACCGAGTTGGACGTGAAGCCGACCCCCGACGTGGTGACGCCGGGCGAACAGGACGTGACGATGCTCGTCGTCGACCCCGACGGCGACCCGGTGGAGGGAGCGACCGTCGTCGTGAAAGACGGCACCGCCGACATCGACGACGTCGTGCACGCGACGACCGGCGAGGACGGCACCGCCACCCTCACCGTGGCCCCGGACCTCCGGTCGAATCAAGAGAGCGGAACGCTCGTCGTCGACGTGAAACCCCCCGCCGGGAGTCAGTTCGTCGACCGTCGGGCGAACACGGAGATACTGGTGGTCGCGGGGTAGCGACCGCTCACCGCTCGGGGTGCGTCGGCGCGTCGAATCCGCCGCGAATCAGCGGTTTCGCGACGTGCCGACGCGCGCACGGCGGGACCTCGTACCACCCGCGTTCGAGAGCGCGGTCCACCTCGACGTCGGCCTTCCCCGGTGCCGTCGTCCCGCAGTCGCGACAGCGGTAGCCCTGGTTCCGGCCGGCGCTCTCCATCGTCCGGTCGCAGGCGGGACACGTCGGCGTGACCGACTCTGTGCGATTCAGCGCGCGGACGGCGAACTTCTCCAGTTTCAGCGTCCCGTCGGAGAACTCCCCGCAGACGGTCAGTTCGTCTCCCGGCCGGAGGGCGCGGACGCGGTCACGGAACCGCTTCGTCGGTTCGAAGGCGGCGCAGGAGACGGCGGGGCCGGTAGCGTCGGTGTCGTCGTTGGCACCGGTGTCCTCGCTGGCGTCTGCGTCCTCGCCGGTCTCCGCCTCGCTCGACGCGTACTCGAAGAAGACGTGCCCGCCGCGTCGCGTCTCCGGGTCCGTCGCGACGACGCCGTCGACGCGGTACGCGCCGCCGCCTTCGAGTGCGCCGACTTCGCCGTCGCGCAGGTGGACGTCCGTCCCCTGGTTCGTGTAGAACAGCGAGGTTCGCTCGACGGGTTCGGACTCGATGGCCGCCGACAGCGACCGCACGGCGTCGGCGTCGTCGCCGCGGATGCCGTAGAGGATGGGGCCGGGTGCGTTCGGGACGCAGACCGCTTGCCCTTCGACGGTATCGACGGTGTCCCACGCGTCGGGATAGTACTCCTCGGCGGCGTCGAACACCGAGTCGCAGTCGACGTCGCGCGGCGTCCCGCACCGGTCGAACTCGCGGTAGGAGATGTGTTCGTACGTCCACTCGTCGAGGGCGGCCCACGCGCCGACGGCCGCGAGTGCGCCGATTCGGCCGCGGCCGCCCTCCCAGCCCCGGTGCTGGTAGCCCGCCGACTCCGCGAGTTCGACCGCCTCCTCGGTGTCGACGAGCGACCGAATCGACCGGCGGGTGAACGACGAGATGGCGTCGGGGACGGCGTCCGGGTCGCCGGGTGCGACGACGACCCCCGGACTCGTCCGCGGGTCGTCCGTCTCGGCGAGGGGTTCGAGTTCGTCGACGGCGAGTGAGAGCGCGTCGTCGGGGTCGAGGTCGGTGTGGAGGGCGAGAGCGGCGTTCCCGCGGGTCTTGTGCTCGACCGCGGGGTTCAGACGGACGAGGAGACGGCGTTCGACCGACCCACCGGCGGCCTCGATGGCCTCGGCGACCAGCGTCGCGAGGTACGTCGTACACATGCCGCGTTCGCGCGAGTCGGTGTCGTCGAGTCCAACGACGGTCATACCACCCCGTACCGGGCCCGACGAGTAACCCCTTTCGAGTCGTTACCGTGGTCCCGACAATCTATATAAAGATACCGCAAGATACAGATGCCAATCGGGGGACGGGGGGACGAGAGAGCGCCACAACATCTATATGCCTCAAATCGCTTATCTCCGGTTATGTCTCGGTCAGCTCTGGTTGGAAACCTCACAGCGATGCTCGAGGACGCGGGGTTCGTCGTCAGCGACCGTTGTGCGATCCGGCCCAAGAGCTTCGACCTCGCCGCTCGCCGCGGCGACGACCTGACGCTCCTGAAGGTGCTGGGTAACATCGACGCGTTCGACGCGGCGACCGGTGCGGAGATGCGTCGACTCGGGAACTACCTCTCGGCGACGCCGTTGGTCGTCGGCCTCCGGACCCGCGACGAGGACCTGAAGCCCGGCGTGGTCTACTTCCGCCACGGCGTGCCGGTGATGAACCCCGACACGGCGATGGACCTCTTTCTCGAAGACGTCCCGCCGCTCATCTACGCCGCGCCCGGCGGTCTGTACGTCAACATCGACGGCGACCTCCTCGCGGACGAACGACAGCGGCGCGGGTGGAGTCTCGGACGATTGGCGACGGAACTCGGCGTCTCGCGCCGGACCGTCTCGAAGTACGAGGACGGCATGAACGCGAGCATCGAGGTCGCCATCCACCTAGAGGATATGTTCGACAAGCCGTTCTCCAGTCCCGTCTCGGTGTTGGACGGCGCCGAAGAGGTTCGCGACGCCGAACCGACGCCGGAGGACCCCGACGCCGACCCCGACGACGAGCACGTCGTCCACATCCTGACCCGCGCGGGGTTCACGGTGCACCCGACGTCTCGCGCGCCGTTCAAGGCGGTCAGCGAGGACGACGACCGACATTCGGACCAGATACCGATGCTCACGGGGCACTCGGCGTTCACCCGGAGCGCCAGAAAGCGCGCCCGAATCATGTCCTCGCTCGGCGAGGTGACGCAGACTCGTTCGGTCTACTTCACCGAAGAGCAGTCCAAGCGCGACTCCGTCGAAGGAACGGCGCTCGTCAGCTGTGACGAACTCGCCGCCATCGACGACCCCGACGAGATTCGCGACCTCATCCGCGAACGGTCGAACGGCCCGACCGAAGCCTGAGCTCTCACACTCGGAACGGCTATCAACTAGCCCCACATACCGGTCGCGTGGTAAGTACGACCGACCGCCCAGACCCACTCCGTGCGGCGTTCGACCGCACGCTCGCACGGGAACGACTCCTCCGGGTCGACGTACAGAGTCGGTTCGGTCGTCTCGCGTACCTCGTCGACGGAGAACCCTTCGCTCTCCTCGCTCCTCGCGGCCTCTGTCTCACGCACCTCGCGCCCGAGACGCGCCGCCGTCTCGCGGACGAACGCGACGTCGAACCGTTCGAGGCCGACGACCACCGCGTCGAGTCGTGGGTCACCGTCTCGACGAGACCGGACGGCGTCGCGGCGCTGGCACCCTACATCACCGAGAGTTACCAGACGGCGGAGACCGTCGCCGACGACGGCGAGAACGAACGCGGACGGTCCCCGGACTCACCCGGCGACCGACGACTGGTCTGAGCGGCTCTCTCACCCGCGAATCGCTTCCCCGTGAGCGTCGGATAGCCGTCGGTCTTCGAGAAGGCGAAGCGAGATTCGGTGGACGCGCCGCGTCCGCCGGGAAGTCGAAAAACGGAGCGTCTAGCTCGCGCTACCGTACGTCTCTTCGAGGTACGCGACGATGTCGTGCGCCCACCTTTTCCCGCTCGGAACGACGTCCTCGCGGCAAAAGCTGACCAAAAGCTGCGCTTAGCTCGCGCTACCGTACGTCTCTTCGAGGTACGCGACGATGTCGTCGCTCTCGGCCATCCCGTCGACGTCGTGTTCCTCGTCGACGAGGACCGGAACGCCCGTCTGTCCGCTCACTTCTTTCACTTCCGTTCGCTCGCCGTGCGAACGGGGGACCATGATGGAGTCGTACTCCAGTCCGAGGTCTGCGAGTTTGTTCTTCACTTTCGCACAGTACGGACAGCCCTCGAGTTCGTACAGCGTGAGGTTTGCCATCGGCGTGGGCTACGGGTCGGTAGATAAAGAGTCCGGTGGTCGAGTGCACCGGAAGCGCACACGACGGGGGCTTACTGCCGGACGCTCCGCACGGTGGCGGCGATGCGACGCCGTCCGAGGACGAGTTCGGTGCCGCCCCACGCGAGGACGACGAGGAGGGCGCCGATGACCCAGACGAAGTCCCACCCGGACATCCAGACGGGGCGGAGCCACGGCGTGACGTGCGCCCACCGCGTCGCGAACTCGTTCATCGGTTCTTCCAGGACGGTCCCGGCGAACGTCGCTCGCATCTGCCCGGCGAAGCCGACGTCTTCGCCGGACCCGGCGCTCAGGTTCGCGCTCCCGGTGATGGCGTACGTCCCGCTGGCGTTCATATCGCGGATGGTCGGCCCGGACGATTCGTCACCGTGAGCGACGCGTTCGGCGTCGTACGGCCCCCACGTCGCGTAGTACTCCCAGACGACTTCTCCGGTGGGCGTCACTTCCATCACGCGGTGGTTCAGCGTGTCGGTGATGAGCGTGTTCCCGTTCGGCAGTCGGTCGGCGTCGCGCGGCCAGTTGAGCGTGTTCGACCCGACGTTCCACGTCCGGACCCACTCGCCGTTCTCGTAGGCGTACTCGACGATGCGGTTGTTCCCGCTGTCGGCGACGAGGATGGTCGGCGTCCCGTTCTCGCTCAGGAACCAGTCGGGGTTGTGCTGTTCGTTCATCACCTCGTAGTTGTCGTCGCTGCCGAGGCGGTTGGTGATGTTCTTCGTCTCCATGTCGACGACGACGACCTGATCGAAGTTCCGCGGCGAGAGCACGAGTCTGTCGTCGCTGATGGGGTCGACGTCGTTGACGTGCGACCAGTCGGCGTTGTGCCCGCCGTCGGTGTCTTCGGGGAAGTGGTTCTTGAAGTACCACTCCCACGTTATCTCTTCGGTCGTGCGGTTGTAGACGAAGATGCGGTCCTCGCTGGTCTTCGTCGACTCGTTCCACTCGCGCATGTTGGCGACGACGATTTCGTCCTCGCTCAACACGTCGACGTCGTGCGTGTCCTCGATGTCGAACGTCTTCTGCCAGACGCGTTCTTGCGTGTCGGGGTCCAGTTCGTAGACGACGGTCTGACCGCTTCGGGGCGAGGAGACGAGGAGGTTGCCGTTCGGCATCGGGTCCACGTCGAAGAACCACGCGCCGTCGTCGACGGAGTCGTTGTGTACCCACTGGGTCTGTCCGCGCTCACCGACGGAGATGATGCGTGCGGGCTTCTTTCGGTTCGTGTTGCCTTGGAAGGTGTAACCTTGCACGCTGACGACGGTCGACCCGTTGGCGGGACTCGTGACCGTCCCGCGGGTGAGCGTCGTCTCGTCCGCCGGTTCGTACGTAATCGCAGAGACGGCCGCAGGAGTCAGCAGTGAAACGACGAGGACGAGTGCGACCACTCGAACCGCCGTTCGTCTAGAGGGCGTATCCATCACTACTCGGTTACAGCGAATTCAGAGGTGAATCTTTTGCGGTATGTCGATGAATGTGTGACACGGTACCACAGAGGCGGGCAGGAACGCGGACGCAGGTCAGACCTGCGCCTGGATGAGTCCGCTCGTGCGGACGAAGAAGTAGACGACGAAGGCGGCGGCGAGCGCCCAGTGCCCCATCCGCACGTCTTCGAGGTCACCGGCGGCGAGTTTGACGAGGGGGTACGAGACGATGCCCGCGGCGATGCCGTACGCGATGGAGTACGTGAACGGCATCACGAGGATGGTCATCCCGGCGGGGATGGTGTTCGTCACGTCCGACCAGTCGATGTCGACGACGTTCTGCAGCATCACGACGCCGATGACGACGAGCGCGATGTGCGAGGCGTACAGGGGGATGGCGGCGGCGAGAGGGACGAACGCGAGCGAGGCGAGGAACAGTCCCGCGACGGTGAGCGCCGTCAGACCGGTGCGGCCGCCCTCCTCGACGCCCGAGGCGGACTCGATGTACGTCGTCACCGTCGACGTTCCGAGCATCCCGCCCACCGTCGTCCCGACGGCGTCGGCCATGAGCGGTTTGTCGATGTCGGGGAGGTTCCCGTCGTCGTCTAAGAACTCACCGGCCTGTCCGACGCCGACGAGCGTTCCGGCGGTGTCGAAGAAGTCCACGAAGAAGAACGTGAACACGACGAGTGCGAAGGAGAACGCCTCTATCTGGCCGAGACCGGAGACGAACGCACCCGTCAGCGGGGTGATGTTGTACGTCGCACCGGAGCCACCGGCGACCAGTCCGGCGTCGGGCGTGTACGGGCCGAACGCCGTGAGAAGCCAGCCGACGAGCGTGGTGAACAGGATTCCGATGATGATAGAGCCGCGAACGCCGCGCGCGTACAGCGCGAACGTCACGAACAGCCCGAACACCGAGAGGATGGCGACGGGGTTCGAGGCGACTTGGCCCATCGTGACCAGCGTGGCACCGTCGTCGACGACGATGCCCATCGCCTGCAGGCCGATGATGGTGAGAAAGAGCCCGATACCCGTTCCGACGGCGAACTTCACGGGCTTCGGGAACAGTTTGATGACGTACTCGCGGGCACCGACGGCGGTGAGCGCGATGAACAGGACACCCTCGACGACGACGGCGGCGAGCGCCGTCTGCCACGACACGCCCAACGCGCCGACGACGGTGAACGCGAAGAAGGCGTTCAGGCCGAGTCCGGGCGCTTGCGCGAACGGTCGGTTCGCGTAGACGGCCATCACGAACGTCGCGACGGCGGCGGCGATGATGGTGACGACGGCGAGCATCGACCGCACCTCGGTGGGAGAGAACCCCGCGATGGCGATGCCCGGTTTGACGTCCGGGATGGCGGTCAGGATGGACGGGTTGACGACGACGATGTACGACATCGTCAGGAACGTCGTCAGGCCGGCGAGGAGTTCGGTCCGCACCGACGACCCGTGTTCTTGCACATCGAAGTAATCTGCCAGCGTTTCAGTGAGCCCCATAATGCACGTTTGAGCATACTCTCGATTTTGTGCATAAGCGTTACCATCTCCGCGGCGGAGAATATACACATATATGTATACATCTGAAGAGGCAAGCGGCTAAACACGCGTCTGGTGCGCACAGACGTGTCGAAAATTTGTGTCGAGCGGCAGTGAGGCGAGGTGAGAAGACGTCGGGTCGCGCTACGCGCCGAGGACGCCGCCGGTGGCGACGAGGAAGTAGGCGACGAACGCGAGTGCGAGCGCCCAGTGGCCCGTCCGCACGTCGCCGCGTTCGCCCGCGGCGAGTTTGACGAGGGGGTACGAGACGATGCCCGCGGCGATGCCGTACGCGATGGAGTACGTGAACGGCATCACGACGATGGTGAGACCCGCGGGGACGACGTGGCTCAGGTCGTCCCAGCGGATGTCGGCGACGTTCTGGAGCATCAGGACGCCGACGACGACGACGGCGATGTGCGAGGCGTACACCGGAATTAAGGAGACGACGGGGACGAAGACGACGGCCACGAGGAGAAACAGCGTCACGAAGAGAGCGGTGAGGCCCGTCCGGCCGCCCGCTTCGACGCCCGAGGCGGACTCGATGTACGTCGTCACCGTCGACGTGCCGAGCATCCCTCCCACCGTCGTCGCGACGGCGTCGGCGAAGAGCGGTTTCTCCACCTCGGGGAGGTTGCCGTCCTCGTTCAGGAATCCGGCCACCTGCGAGACGCCGGTGACGGCCCCGGCGGTGTTGAAGAAGTCGACGAAGAACAGCATGAAGACGACGAGGAGGAAGGTGGGGACGTCGACGCCCGCGAGTCCGGCGGTGAACGCCCCGGCCAACGGCGAGATGTCGTACGTCGCCGTCGTCCCCGTCGCCGGAACGAGGAGGTCGAACGCGCCGACTGCGGGCACCGAGAGCGAGAGCGTTCGCGTGCCGGTGACCAGTCCGGCGTCGGGTGCGGCGAGTCCGGCGGCGGTGGCCGCCCACCCGAGGACGGCGGTTGCGAGGATACCGACGACGACGGCACCGCGGACGCCGCGCGCGTAGAGACCGAACGTGAGGAACAGTCCCAGCACCGAGACGAGGGCGACGGGGTTCGTGAGGTCGCCGAGGGCGACGAGCGTCGTCCCGTCGTCGACGACGACACCCATCGCCTGCAGGCCGATGATAGCGAGGAACAGGCCGATACCCGTTCCGACGGCGAACTTCACCGGTTCGGGGAACGCGCGGACGACGTACGTTCTGACGCCGGTGACGGTGAGGACGAGAAAGAGGACGCCTTCGGCGACGACGGCGGCGAGCGCCGTCTGCCACGGGACGCCCAACGCGCCGACGACGGTGAACGCGAAGAAGGCGTTCAGCCCCATCCCGGGCACCTGCGCGAACGGCCGGTTCGCGTAGACGGCCATCACGAACGTCCCCGTCGCGGCGGCGAGGATGGTGACGATGGCGAGCATCTGCTGGACCTGCCCCGGCGCGAACCCGTCTAGGAGAATCCCGGGCTTTACGCCCTCGATGCCCGCGAGGATGGCAGGGTTGACCACGATGATGTACGACATCGTCAGGAACGTCGTCAGACCCGCGAGCGCCTCCGTTCTGACGTCGGTGTCGTGTTCGTCGAGTTCGAAGAAGTCGGCGACGGCGCGGCGAACACCGTCCGACGAGGCGTCCTCTGTCCGTGCTGAACCCATGACCGTCACAGGGCACCGAAGACGGACACCTAAGTGTATCTATAGTAGCGTCTGCAAGTCATCGCTCACTCGACCGCACGACGGCGTGCGGTCGGATGAGTAAACAGTTGCAGACGCTACTATATCTCGGAGCGAAACGCGTCGACGCGGCGGACGGAACTACTCCGTCTCGAACGTCGTGAGTGCGCCGACGGGCGCCTCGGTTATCTCCTTGGCGCGGTTCATCCCCTCGTTGCCGACGGAGATGAGTGCGAAGACGCCGGTGACGTTCGCGTCGGACTGGAGGGCGATGTCGAGGAGGAGTTCTTGGGTCTCGCCCGAGCGAATCAGGTCGTCGACGACGAGGACGTTCTCGCCCGAGGAGAGCGCTCGCTGCGGGAGGTAGTACGTCAGTTCGATGCCGGAGGCGAGTCGCTGGCGGGACTCGATGAACTCTTCGACGGCCGTCTCCTTGGACTTCTTCGCGTAGGCGACGCGGGCGTCGAAGTAACTCGCCATCGCCGCACCGAGGGTGATACCGTCGGTGGCGGCGGTGAGGACGACGTCCGGCCGTTGGAAGCCGAGGGTGTTCGCCGCGACGGGGGCGACCAGGTCGAGGAACGACTGGTCGAAGACGACGCCGGAGTTGTCGACGTAGCCTTCGTCGTCGAACTCGACGCGACTCTCCAACTCGGTGGCGAGTGCGTCGTGTCCGACGCCTTGCACGACGTCGCGGGCGCGTTCGACGCCGGGGAGGACGTGTCCGTTGACGTAGCGGTTCAAATCGCCCGCGGGGAGTTCGGTCAGGTCCGCGAGTTCGTCGTACGTCCGCGTCTCTTTGAGCATCCGAAGGACGGCGACGGCCTGTAGTTGGAGGGCCGCTTTCTCCGCTCTGTTCATACCCCGTGATTCGCGGTTACACAAGTATGAATACTTCGATACAAGACAGCGCAATAATTCAGCACGGATGTGAGATACCGGCGCGAGTCACGGGGAGCGTTCGAGAGGAGGCACTGACGCGAGTGCGAGCAGACTTCGGGCGACGGGACGAGACGGGACGGGAGAGTAAGCGGGCGTTACCCGTCGGACGCGGCGTCCGCGTCCGCGAGCAAGTCGTCGGCGGTGACCAGCGAGTCGAGTTCGACGTCCGCCTCGGCGAGGCGTTCTGCGGCCCCTTCCTGTCTGTCGACGACGACGAGGACGCGCTCTACGACGGCACCGGCGTCGCGCAGGGCTTCGACGGCGTCGAGTGCGCTGTTGCCCGTCGTGGCGATGTCTTCGAGGACGACGACTTCCTCGCCCTCGTCGAGGCGGCCCTCGATTCGCTTGGCCGTCCCGTACTCTTTGGCCTTCTTCCGAGCGATGACGTAGGGCGTGTCCGTCTCGACGGCGGTGACGGCGACGAGTGGGACGGCGCCGAGGGCGACGCCCGCGAGTTTCTCCACGCCGTCGAGTTCGTCGGCGAAGGCGTCCGCGATGAGTCGGAGACACTCGGGGTCCGTCTCGAAGAGGTACTTGTCGACGTAGTAGTTCGAGGTGCCGCCGTGGGACAACTCGAACTCGCCGAACTGGACTGCGTCCGCGGCGCGAAGCGCCTCGATGAGTTCGTCGTTCGCCATCTCGTATCGAGAGCGACCAGCGAGGTGCTTAAACGGGGCGGTTCGGGCAGGCGGAGGTGATGCGGAGGCGGTACAGGGCGGAGGCGGTGAGGAGGTGGTGCGGAGGCGGAGAAACGCCGACGCTGTACCGCGAGGCTTCGCCTCGCGGGAGGTTTTTGGTCGAGCTTTTTACGGTGAGCGGTCGCGCTCCGCGCGACCCGAACGTGTAAAAAGCTCGTTAGTAGGGCTCGTTCTTCAGTCCCAGATAGTACGCGCCCACGTTCGTTACGACGTGGAGGACGGGCGTGAGGACGAGGACGACGGCGGCGACGGGGAGCGTAAAGACCGTCCGGAACCACGCGAAGTCGAGGACGGCGGCGAGGGCGAGTGCGCCGACGACGAAGTCGAGTTGGTCGAGGCCCGGGAACGCGGCACCGCGTTCGCGGCCCGAGCGTCGCTTGAGGAACGACGCGCCGATGTCGCCCAGCATCGCACCGAGTGCGAGGCCGAACGCGCCGAGGAGCGAGAACGTCGGGAGCGTCACCCCGAGCGTCGCGCCGACCGGTTCGGCGACGGCGTTGCAGGCGAACGCGAGGGCGAATCCCGCGAGCGTTCCGACGGCGGTGCCGCGCCACGTCTTTCCATCGCCGAGGACCCGACGGCCACCCCACGTTCGTCCGCCGTCTATCGGGGCCCCACCGCCGGCCAGAACGGCGGCGTTGTTCGGCACGTACGCCGGGAGCATCGCCCAGAACGCTCCGGCGACGAGTTCGAGTAGCATGGTCGCAGCGTCGTCGCCCGAAACAAAAGCGTCGGTGATTCCGTCGCGTCCCCGGACTGTCGGCGCATCCGTCCGACCGAGGACGAACGAAAACCCTGATAACTGAACACTCGTACTCTGCACTATGATTCCTCCAATCGCGAGTCGGTTCGTCGCCGGGGAGACGACGGCGACGGCGTTGGACCACGCCCGCCGGGCGAACGAAGACGGGGTGAAGGTCATCTTGAACCTCCTCGGAGAGCACTACGAGGAGCGAGCGCCGGCCGACGGCGACGCCGCGGCGTACGAACAGTTGATAGCGGACATCTCCGGGTCGGGACTGGACGCCTGCGTGTCGGTCAAGCCCTCCCAGATCGGTATCGACGTCGGCGACGACGTGTTCCGCGAGAACTACCACCGAATCGCCGCCGCGGGCGAGGAACACGACGTGTTCGTCTGGTGTGACATGGAGGACGCGGACACGACGGACGTGACCCTCGACGTGTTCGAGGAGGCGGCGCGAGAGTACGACGGCGGCGTGGGCCTGTGCGTGCAGGCGAACCTGAAGCGGACGGGAGACGACCTGAAGCGACTCGCGGACGTCCCGGGGAAGATTCGACTCGTGAAGGGGGCGTACGACGAGGACGCCGCGATAGCGTACAAGAGAAAGGAGGTGGTCAACGAGAAGTACGAGGAGTACCTGGAGTTCCTCTTCGACGAGTACGTCGGCGGCGTCGCCGTCGGCAGTCACGACCCGAAGATGATTGCGCGGGCCGAGGAACTCGCCGCCGAGTACGGGCGGGAGTTCGAGGTGCAGATGCTCATGGGCGTGCGCGAAGACGCCCAACGCGAGTTGGCCGCCGGCGGGAGAGAGGTGTGGCAGTACGCGCCGTACGGCGACAAGTGGTTCTCGTACTTCTACCGCCGGGTCCGCGAACGCAAGGAGAACGCGCTGTTCGCACTCCGGGCCGTCGTCGGCGTCTGAACTCGGAACCGGGTAGCGGACAGAAGCCCTCTTAACCCTCCGGAGTCACCTACCGACCGATAAATGTCTTCGTGGAGACGCGACTTCGCAAGTGGGCTCGTCGTACTCGTGCCTATTCTCGTCATCCTGTACGTCCTCAGTATCCTCTACAACAGTATCGTCAGACTCCCGGTCATCAGGGAACTGCAGGAACCGTACGGCTTCTTCGTCGCTATCATCGTCTTCTTGATGTTGGTGCTCTCGGTGGGCTATCTGATGCGGACGACGGCGGGGCGGTTGTTCGAGTCCGGTATCGACTCGACGATGAACCGCGTCCCCCTCGTGCGAGTGCTGTACAACGCGTCGAAACTGGCCGTCGAGACGGCGTTGACGGGGACCGAAGACCTGCAAAAGCCCGTCAGACTCGAAGTGTGGCCGGGGGTTCGGATGACGGCGTTCAAGACGGGTAAGACGACCTCGGACGGCCGCGAAGTCATCTTCATGCCGACAGCTCCGAACATCACCACCGGGTTCGTCATGGAAGTCGAACCCGAGGACCTCACCGAGACGAACGAACGCGTCGAGGAGGCGTTGACGCGCATCCTCTCGGCCGGGTTCGCCGAAGACGAGACGCAGTCCGCCATCGACATCGACGTCGACGACGAACGGGAACGGAAGCGGTAGGTCGGCGACGGGACGCCAGAAGTACTTTTGTCGGTCCGCCGCGCGCCGACGACATGGAACGGAGACACGTCTCGACCGGAACCGAGTGGGAACCGCGCGTCGGCTACTCGCGTGCAGTTCGCGTCGGGCCGCACGTCCACGTCTCGGGGACGACGGCGACGGACCGCGACGGGAACGTCGTCGGCGAGGGCGACGCCTACGCGCAGACGAAGCAGGCGCTAAAGAACGTCGAGCGAGCGCTCTCGGAGGCCGACGCGTCGGTCGCGGACGTGGTTCGAACGCGCCTGTACGTCACCGACATCGACGACTGGGAGGCCGTCGGAGAGGCGCACGCCGAACTGCTCGGCGACGTGCGACCGGCGGCGACGATGGTCGAGGTGAACCGACTCGTCGCGCCGGAACTACTCGTCGAAGTCGAGGCGACGGCGATAGTTCACGAGGAAGAGCGAGCGAACTGAGCGCGGCGTCCTCGGTTCAGAGGTAGGTGAACCACTCGTCGTGGTCGTCGGTGCGGCGTTCCACGAGGTCGAAGAACGCCTCCTGCAGTTCTTCGGTGACGGGGCCGCGAGAGCCGTTGCCTATCTCGACGTTGTCGACCTGACGGATGGGCGTGACCTCCGCTGCGCTCCCGGTGAAGAACAGTTCGTCGGCGGTGTTGAGTTCGCCGCGACTGATGGAGACGTTGTCGTGAACCTCGTAGCCGCGTTCTTCGGCCAGCGTGATGAGCGTGTTTCGGGTGATACCGTCTAAGATGCTCTCGGAGAGGCCGGGCGTGAATATCTCGCCGTCGCGGACGAGGAAGATGTTCTCCCCGGGGCCTTCGGCGACGTTGCCCTCTTTGTTGAGGACGATGGCCTCGCGGTAGCCGTTTCGGCGCGCCTCCTCGCCGGCGAGAAGGGAGTTGACGTACAGACCCGTCGTCTTCGCGTTCGTCGGAATCTGACTGGAGGAGTGCTTTCGCCACGAGGAGACCATCACCTCGATACCGTTCTCCAGGGCGTCCTCGCCGAGGTACGCGCCCCACGGCCACGCCGCGATGGCGACGTTCGTCGGGCAGTCGCCCGGCGAGACGCCGAGGGTGTCGTAGCCGTAGAACGCGATGGGGCGAACGTACGCCGCTTCGAGGTCCTGCCGGCGGAGGAGTTCCAGCGTCGCTTCGGTGAGTTCCTCCGGTTCGAAGGGAATCTCCATGTCGTACGGCTTCGTCGACTGGTAGAGACGGTCGAGGTGTTCCTCCCAGCGGAAGATAGCGGGTCCGTTCTCGGTGTCGTACAGGCGCACGCCCTCGAAGACGCCCGTGCCGTAGTGGAGTCCGTGCGTGAGGACGTGAATCTGCGCGTCCTCCCAATCGACGAACTCGCCGTCCATCCAGATGGTGTCGACGTCCATCTCGTCGAATCCCACGCTCACGCACCTCCGAGCGGTCGAGTCGTCGTCGTGCGGCGGTCCGTCCCGTCTGTTCGGTCCTCGAACGATAGCATCGGTACGTACCCTTTCTCGGATGGCTTCTTAACAATTTATAGTAGCGTCCAGATTCGTCCTCGGACCGCCGAAGCGGCCCGCTGGGTTTTTTTCTGCGCTCCGCGTCGGTTGTGGACGAATGTCAGAGTCCGAGTTCGAAACGAGAGACAGCCCACCCGAATTCTCGCCGCCGGAGACGGTCGTCGTCACCGGCGGAACGGGCCGTATCGGTCCCACCGTGATCGCCGCCCTCCAAGCCGCGGGGCACCGCGTCGTCAACGTGTCCCGGTCGGTCAGTGACACCGAGGCGGACGCCGACCTGCGAGCGGACATGACCGACGCGGGCGAGACGTACGGCGCGTTCGCCACCGCCGGTGCCGACGCCGTCGTCCACCTCGGGATGCTCTCGACGCCCGACCACGACCCCGGCCACGTCGTCTTCGAGAGCAACGCGACGAGCACGTACAACGTCCTGCAGGCCGCCGAAGCCCTCGACGTCGACACCGTCGTCCTCGCGTCCAGTCTCTCCGCCGTCGGCGCGAGTTTCGAACCCGACCCTATTCGCCTCTCCTACCTCCCACTCGACGAGGAACACCCGGTGTCGCCGTCGAACCCGTACGGCCTCGGCAAGCACGTCCTCGAAGTGACGGCGGACGGGTTCGCCCAGCGACCGGACGGACCGCGGACCATCGCCTCGATACGGTTCCCCTGGATGCCGACGGACAGACAGATGCGCGAGACGTTCGCCCACGCCGAGCGAACGCCCGCCGCGCTGAAGGAGGCGGGTCACTTCGAGACGGCGCGGAACACGGTGTTCGCGTACCTCGCGCAGTCGGACGCCGCCGAACTCGTCCGTCGCGCCGTCGCCGCCGACTTCGAGGGCCACGAACGGTTCTTCGCCTCGGCGGCGGACACGAGCGCCGACCTCACGACGGAGGAACTGGTCGAGGAGGTGTACCCCGACGTGCCGCACGAGGCGTTCGAGGGGTACGAGTCGTTGATTTCGACGGAGAAGGCGGCGCGGATGCTCGGGTGGGAACCGGCGCGGAGTTGGCGCGAGTGACCGCCTGCGAGTCGGGGTGAGCGGGTCGCCCGCACCCCTCAGACGAGACGGTCGACGACGGCCGCGCCCTCGACGTAGACGAGGTCGTTTCGCCGCGCGTAGTCGCGGGCGGCGTCGGGCGAGAGGGCCGCGCCCGTCTCGTCGTCCAGCATCTCACAGACGACGACGGCCGCCGGAAGCGACGCCTCGGCGGCGAGAGCGAGGCCGAGTTCGGTGTGGCCCTGCCGGTCCGAGAGGAGGTTCGGCGCGCCGCGGAGCAGGTGGACGTGGCCGGGCGAGCGGAACTCGGCGGCGAAGTCGTCGACGTCGTAGTCGCCCGCGAGGGCGCGTTCGGCCGCCTCGCTCAGTTCCGTGATGGTGAGCGAACGGTCCTCGTCGGTAATTCCTGTGAACGTGTCGCGGTGGTTCACCGGCAACGAGAACGACGACCGGTCGTCGTACGCCAGGTCGTGGTCGGCCGCCGTGGGGTGGTCGATGACGCTGTCGAGGAACGGCAGGTCGACCGCGTCCGCAACCTCGTGAGAGAGGGCGACGCAGACGAGACCACCGGCGTCGTTGCGCAGGCGGGCCACGTCGACGGGGGCGACGGCACCGGCGGGGTAGACGACGTCCGTCTCTCCCTCCCTGTCGTCGAAGTCGTGGACGAGGATTGGTTCGCCCGCGGCGAACGCGTCGAGTGCGCGCGAAAGCGCGTCGTCGGCGCGTTGCGTCTCCGCCATCTACACCGCCTCCACGGCGACGGTCACGTCGTCGCCGTCGTCCAGTCCGAGTTCGTCGCGGAGTTTCGCGGGGGCGATTAGCTCCACGTTCGACTCGTCGTGGTGGGTCCGTTCGGGGACGATGATGTGGGCCGGGTCGAACGAGTCGCCGTCGTGGTGGACGGTGGCGGCGTAGCACGTCGCCGGACCGAAGGTGCGTTCGTCGTCCTCCCAGCCGTCGATGGGGACGGCGTCCAGCGAGGACATCGCGGCCCGCGACCGGACGCTCTCCTCGTCGAGTTCGACGTTGAGCGTGCCCGCGAACGGTTCGTAGCCGAGGCGCGCCTCGAACTGCTCCATGTACCCCGACAGCGAGATGTAGTGGCGTCCCTCGCCCATCCCGCTCACGACGGTGCCGGAGAGTTCGACGGACGTCTCCGCGTCGTCCTCGAAGATACGACGGTAGTCGGCGTACTCGCGGTGGAGCGCCGTCTCGCCCGCCTCGGTGAGCGAAATCCACTGGCCGTCCGACACGACGTCTCTGTCGACGTAGCCGGCGTCGTCCAGTCGCTGGAGGCGGCGGGAGGCGGTCTGCGTCGAGGCGTCGAGACGTTCGGCGAGACCCGAACAAGAGACCTTCACGGGACCGGTCCGACCGCCTTCGAGGGCGACGAACTTCAGCGCGGCGAGTTCGTCGTAGCCGACGGCGGCGAGTGCCGATTCAGACATTGTCCGTAGTTGGCAGTACGGACCGATAAGTGTACCGGATGTGAGAAGCGTTCCAAAAGTGAGAATCAAGCGCCGAGGCGGCGACGGGCGCGCGTTCGACTCGGAGTTGGGGCGTCCGCGGCCTAAGTCCGTCGGTCGCGGCGGCGCGCGCATCGCGAGAGCGAACCGCCGCGACGGCGTTCGGAAAGGCCTTTAGCCGCACCTCCTGAATCGGGAGATATGTTCAGAGAACTCCGTTCGGAGGTCGAGGACGCGGTCGAAGCCGCACTCTCCTCTCTCGACTTGCCGACCGACGACCTCGGCGTCGAAGAACCGCCGGAGGACGTGCCGGCGATACTGGCGTCCAGCGTGGCCTTCCGTCTCGCCGGCGAAGTCGGCGCACCGCCGCCGAAAGTCGCCGTCGACGTCGCCGAGGCCGTCGACGCGACGCCGTACGACTACCTCGAATCGGCCGAACCGCAGGGGCCGTACGTGAACTTCTTCGTCAGCGACGCCTACTACGCCGAGACGGTCGAAGCGGGCCGCGAGGACGACTACGGTCACCTCCCCGACACCGGCAAAGACGTCGTGGTCGAGCACACCTCGGCGAACCCGACCGGCCCGGTCCACGTCGGTCGCGCCCGCAACCCCATCCTCGGCGACGCCATCGCTCGCGTGCTGGAGTTCGCCGGGAACGACGTCGAACGCCACTACTACGTCAACGACGCCGGGCGACAGGTCGCCGTCTTCACGTGGGCGTACGAGACGTTCGACGAGTCGGAGTTACCCGAACCGGAACGCGACCGCTCGGACTACGACCTGGTCCGCTACTACCGCAAAGGAAACGCCTACCTCGAGGAGGCCGACGACGAGGACGCCGCCGAGGCAGAGGCGAAGATAGCTGAGATAATGCAGGGGCTCGAAGCGGGCGAGGAGTCGACGTACGAACGCGTCGCCGTCGTCGTCGACCAAGTGCTCGGCGGGATGCGCCAGTCGCTCGAACGCCTCCCCGCGGAGTTCGACGAGTTCGTGAAGGAGACGAACTTCATCCGGAACGGCGACGCCGACGACGTGGTCGACCGCCTCAAGAACTCCGAGTACGCCGTCTACGAGGACGACGCGTGGCAACTCGACCTGAGCGAGTTCGGCTTCGAGAAGAACCTCGTCTTCCTGCGGTCGGACGGCACGACGCTGTACACGACGCGTGACCTCGCGCACCACGAGTGGAAGTTCGACAACTACGACGAGGCGGTGACCGTCCTCGGCGAGGACCACAAACTGCAGGCCGAGCAGTTAGACGCCGCACTCCGGGTTCTCGGCAACGACACGAGCGACCTGCGCCAGACGTTCTACTCGTGGGTCAACCTCCCCGAGGGCGGGATGTCGACGCGGAAGGGGACGGGCGTCGACTTAGACGACCTGTTGGACGAGTCCGTCGCCCGCGCTCGAAAAGAGGTCGAAGACCGCCTCGACTCGCGCATCCGCGACGACAGACTCGACGACGACGACATCGACCGTATCGCCCGACAGGTGGGTATCGGGGCCGTCCGCTACGACATCGTCTCGAAGCAACCGACGAAGGGAATCACGTTCGAGTGGGAACGCGCGCTCGATTTCGAGGCGCAGTCCGCGCCGTACGTCCAGTACGTCCACGCGCGCTGTTGCGGTATCGTCGACGAGGCGTCCGAGGCGGGTATCGAACCCTCGACGGACGCGTCGCTTCTCGACACCGAAGCGGAGAGAGAACTGATTCGCGTCGTCGCGCGGTTCCCCGCCGTCGTCGAGGAGGCCGCAGACGACCTCGAACCGCACGTCGTCGCCACGTACGTCCGCACGTTCGCGGAGACGTTCAACACGTTCTACCGCGAGTGTTCCGTCCTCAACGCCGAGGACGACGACGTGGCCGCGGCCCGTCTCGGACTCGTCGAGGCGGCCCGGCACACCGTCGCCAACGCACTCTACACCCTCGGCATCGAAGCGCCCGACTCAATGTAGTCCGGGCAGGGGCAGGAGCGCCCCCGCACCGGCCGAGATGAGACTTCCGCCGACGGCGAAGACGATTGCGGCCCCCGCACCGAGTGCGAGGACGATGAACAGGAGCACCCACCAGAACGGGACGTTCGAACTCGTATCTTTCATACCGACGACTCCTCACAGACGAGTGAAAGAACTTCTCCTTCGAGTACGGGCTGGCGACTCAGCCGAGGAACCGACCGAACAGCCCCTTCTTCTCCTCTTTTTCTTCCTCTTCGTCACCGCCGGCGAGTGACGTGGTGTAGACGCCCTCCTCTTCGTCCTCGTCGTCCTCGGCCTCCGAGACGTCTGCCGTCTCGTCTTCGTCCGCGTCCTCGACGGCTTCCGCCGTCTCGATGAGCGGTTCGTCGTCGGAGTCTGAGTCTGACTCCGCCGTCGGGTCGGGGTCGGACGCTTCGACCGTCCGGTCGTCTTCCGGTGCGTGTTCGTCGCCGCCGGCGGGTTCCTCGCCGTCGGCGTCGGCCGTCGTCGTCTCGGTCACGCCGACTTCCGTCACCGGGTCCGCCAGCGGGTCGTCCGAGACGCCGGCGTCGGCGTCCTCCGAGGCGCCGTCCTCGTCGTGCCTCCCGGCGACGATGATGTCCTCGTCGGCGTCGGCGACGAGCGGTTCGTCTTCGGCGTCCGCGTCCGTGTCGTCGTCAGCGTCTGTCTCGTCTTCGGTGCCCTCTTCGGCGTCGTCCGTGGCGTCTTCGGCGTCGTCCGTGGCGTCTTCCACGTCGTCGGCGCTCTCGTCGACGTCGTCCGCCGTCGCCGACCGCGTGGCCGGAATCGACTCGCCGGTCAGGTCGGCCGCGAGTTCGCGGTACGCCGTCGCCGCGTCGCTACCCGGCGCGTACGTCGTCAGGGGTTCGCCCGCGTCGCCCGCGTCGCGGACCACGTCGGTACGCGGAATCGAGGAGAGAACGGTCGTCTGTAGCGTCGACGCCACGTCGTCGTCGTTCGGTTTGTCGGGGTCGACGCGGGTGAGGACGACGCCCGCGACGGGGACGTCCAGGCGTTCTGCGACCTGTCGCGTCTTCTCCGTGTCGCCCAACGAACCGCGGGCGGTGGTCGAGACGAGAAGCGCTTCGTCGACGTAGGTGAGGGGGACGACGGTGTCGTTGCTGAGTCCCGCACCCGTATCGAGGAGGACGTAGTCGAACTCGGACGCCAACTCCCCGAGGACCCCCCGGAGCCCCTCGGGGTCCGCGCGAGCGAACGCGTCCAAGTCCGGCGACCCGGGGACGACGGCCATCCCGTGCGGCCCTTCCCGTACCGCGTCGCCGAGTTCGGCTTCCTCCGCGAGTACGTCGTGAAGCGTCGCTCCCGACGAGTCGACACCCAGCGACCCCGCGAGGTTGGCCATCCCGAGGTCACCGTCGACCACGGCCACGTCCGCCCCCGCCGCGGCGAGTGCCGCCGCGAGGTTGGTCGTCGTCGTGGTCTTTCCCACGCCGCCTTTCGCACTGACGACTGCGTACACCCGTCCCATGTATAGTCGTTCGGAGACTCCCACGTGGAACATATAAAGGTATTCCGAGATGTTCCGTGGCCGTCACGCGTGGGCGCGTGCGAGGTCACCAGTCATAGGTTACTTAACTACTGGACGGGCTAGAGAGGATAATGAGTACCGACGCCGACGAGGCGAGTGCTGACCGCCGGAAGTACGAGTTCCGGAAGGTCATCGAGGAACTCGACGACTTCGAGGGTTCCGGCACGCAACTCGTCACCATCTACATCCCGGACGACAAGCAGATATCTGACGTCGTAGCGCACGTCACGCAGGAGCACTCGGAAGCGTCGAACATCAAATCAAAGCAGACGCGGACGAACGTGCAGGACGCGCTCACGTCCATCAAAGACCGTCTCCGCTACTTCGACACGTTCCCGCCGGACAACGGTATCGTCATCTTCTCCGGTGCGGTGGACTCCGGCGGCGGTCAGACCGAGATGGTCACCCGGACGCTGGAGAGTCCGCCCGAACCCATCCAGTCGTTCCGCTACCACTGCGACTCGAACTTCCTCACGCAACCGTTAGAGGACATGCTGACCGACAAGGGCCTGTTCGGCCTCGTCGTCCTCGACCGCCGCGAGGCGAACGTCGGCTGGTTGAAAGGAAAGCGCGTCGAGGCCGTCAAGTCCGCCTCGTCGCTCGTCCCCGGCAAACAGCGCAAAGGTGGTCAGTCCGCCCAGCGTTTCGCCCGACTCCGCTTGGAGGCCATCGACAACTTCTACCAGGAAGTCGCCGGGATGGCGGACGACCTGTTCGTCCCGAAGCGACACGAGATGGACGGAATCTTAGTCGGCGGTCCGTCGCCGACGAAAGACGAGTTCCTGGACGGCGGCTACCTCCACCACGAACTGCAGGACCTCGTCGTCGGCAAGTTCGACGTCTCCTACACCGACGAGTCCGGCCTGAAAGACCTCGTCGACGCCGCACAGGACGTGCTGGCCGACCAAGAGGTGATGAAGGACAAATCCCAGATGGAGGAGTTCTTCGAGAAACTCCATACCGGCGAGGAGGCCACCTACGGGTTCGGTCCGACGCGAAAGAACCTCATCATGGGCTCCGTCGACCGACTCCTCCTCTCTGAGGACCTCCGCTCGGACGTCGTCGTCTACGAGTGTCCCAACGGCCACGAGGAGTACGAAGTCGTCGACAGACGGCACGGCGACCCCGGCCACGACTGCACCGAGTGCGGCGAGGAAGCCGAGAAGACCGACCGTGAAGACGTCATCGAACACCTGATGTCCATCGCCGAACAGCGAGGGACCGAGACGAAGTTCATCTCCTCGGACTTCGAGAAAGGCGAGCAACTGTACGACGCGTTCGGCGGCGTCGCCGGGATTCTTCGGTACTCTACGGGCGTCTAAGCGAACGCGCTCCCTTCTCTATTCCTGTCGGCTACTCGTCGGTCGAGGACGCTTCGGAACGACCGACGACGTCGATAGCCTGAATCTGGAACCGAGCGCCGCCCTCGGAGCCGTCGACGAGGGCGATGTCCCAGCCGTGGTTGTCGGTGATGCCGTGCACGATGGAGAGCCCGTAGCCGGGGCTGTCGTGTTCGGTGGAGAACCCCGTCGAGAACACCTCCTCGCGCTGGTGCGTCGGTATCCCCGAGCCGTCGTCCTCGACGTAGAAGCCCCTCTCGTCGTCGAGGACGCCGATTCGAATCGTCGCGGCGTCGCCGTGGTCGAGGGCGTTCCAAAACAGGTTCTCGAACAGTCTGCGGAGCTGACTTTCGTGGGCCTCGAACGTGACGTCGTCTACGACGACGAGTTCCATATCCTTCGAAGAGACCGTCTGCCACGCCGTCTCGGCGCTTTCGCGAAGCGACACGTTCGAGGAGGAAAGTTCCTCGCCGCGCGCGACGCGGAGGAGTTCGGTGATGAGGTTCCGCATTCGGTTGTGCGCCTGCGCGACCTCTTCGAGGTGTTCGAAGTCTCCCGTCTCCTGCGCCAGTTGGAGTCGCCCTTCCGCGACGTTCAGGGGGTTCCGCAGGTCGTGCGACACCGTGTTCGCGAACGATTCGAGGATGTGGTTTCGCCGTTCGATCTCTTGGCTGTCTTCGACTTCGGTCGAGACGTCCCGAGAGTGGACGAACAGTCCGCCTTCGTGCGGATAGGCGCGAACCTCGACGTGGTAGCCGTGCGGTTCGTAGTGGGTCTGGAACTCCACCGGCACCTGCTGGTTCATGGCCTCTCGATAACGCTCGTACAGCTCCGTCCCGGCCGCGTCGGGGAACGCCTCCAAGAACGGGACACCGACGACCTCTTCGGAAGACAGCCCGGTCCGGGCTTCCATCTGCTGGTTCCAATACGTGAACGTCCACTCGTCGTCGACGGCGAAGAACCCGTCCGTCTGCTCGTACAGCGCCAGCAAACGGCTCTGCGTGACTTTCGCTTTGTGCTGTGAGCGTCGAAACCCGACCGCGTTCTGAATCTGATTCGCGAGCAGTTCGTACACCTCGGTCCCGTTCTTCTGAAGATAGGCGGTCACACCGGCGTTTATCGCCTCCGAAGCGACCTCTTCGCTTCCCTTCCCCGTGAACAGGATGAACGGGAGATTGGGATAGTCATCCCGGACGGCGTTGAGAAAGTCGATACCGTCCATTCCGGGCATCTGATAGTCGCTGACGATGCAGTCGACGGTACCGATGTCGGTTCCGTCGAGCGCTTCCCGGACGTCCGCCTTCGAGGTGACGGCTATCCGGTCGTCGAGTTTCTCCAGATACGCCTCGACGAGATCGCGGAACTGCGGGTCGTCGTCCACGTGAAGGACGCGTATCGAATCGCTCGTCGAGACGGTTTCCATTTAGTTACCGCTACTACCCACTCGTAGAAGTAATTTGTTCTGAGTTGACTATCATTTTTTGAACACTGAATCGTGTTCTGACCACAGGTTCCGTGGGTCTCGACCCTCGTTCGCCGGGGACCGGACCACACTTCACTCACGCCGCCGTCACCCGCGAGCATGGGCGACGACCGACAGGCGACGTTCGGGTCCGACGGGAGCCTCGACACCGAGACGCCGCCGGAAGCCAGAGAGGGAACGACCGACTGGGGAGAACCCAAGGGCGACGGGGAGACCGACGGCGGGTACAACCGCTACGACGTGTCGAGCCTCCTCCAGAAGGCCGTCCGACGCTCCGACGAGGAAGTCGCCGCGTGGGCCGCGTGGGAACTCGCGCGCTCGGGGTACGCATGGAACCTCTGGGACCGACTCCACCTCTACGTGGTGGAGGACCTCCGCGCGGGACAGGACGTGGCGTTGCTCGTCGAACGCTACGAGACGTTGGCGAACGAGCGATGGGACCCGAAGTCGTGGAAGGGACGACTCTGCGCCATTCACGCCGCCCTCGCGTGCGCACGCGCGCAGTCGTCCCGAGAGGCGTCGAACGCCGACGAGTTTTTCCGCAACGCGGCGAGGGCCCGCGCCGACGTGAGAGACACCGACGACGACCCGGCGGTGGACTTCCCCGTCGGCGACTTCGAGACGGGCGGAACGTACGACGTCGCGTTCGACAAACACACCGCCGAAGGGTCGCGTCTCGGCCGCGGCGACGGCTTCTTCAAGCGGTTCGGCGCGCGGGTCGGCCCCGAGGGAGAGGACGAACAGAGCGCGCGGTGGCAACGGCTCAACATGGCGCTCTCGGACGTGGAGTACGACGACGACGAGATTGCCCACGCCGTCGAACCCGTCCACCCGAACCAACGGTGGGCCGACCCGGTCGAGTTCGGCGCGGAGTCGGGCGACGGCGACGAACCCGAGGAGAGACAGCGCGACGGGAACGACGCGTAACCGCGACGGAGACGACGCGTAACCGCCCATCTCGGGGGGTCCGAATCCGCGTAGTCGTCGTCAGAACAGCACGGACTCGGCCTGCCGACGTCGACGCTCGAAGTCGAAGTGCGGGACGACGCCGTCGTCGTCGCCGAGTCTGTCGAGAGTCAAGAACGGGTCCGCGCCGGCGCGTTCGGCCTCCTCGGCCAGCGTCTCGACGGCCGCGCGGTTCAGCGCCAGCGAGTCGAGGTGACCGAGGAGGAGAGCGAGTGCGACGCCGCCGCGACCCGACGGAAACGCGTCGCTGACCGCCGCGAACCCGGCGTCCGACGAGGAGTCACCCCCGTCCGCGCCGCCGTCGTCGGGCGGCGCGTCGACTCGCAGGCAGGTCGCACACAGCGACGCCGTCGCGGCGTCGTCGGGCGCGTAGGCGCGCAGGTCGTCCGGGACGGCGAAGACGACGAGTTCGCCGTCGCAGTGCTCGCAGTTCACGTCCGAGAGAGACGGGGCGGGCCGGAATAGCTTCACCGGTGACTGGACCGTCGGAGTAGTTTCAGGGGAGACCCGAACCCCGGGGCCACCAGCCTCAAGCGTGCGCTGCCCGCACGTCGACACGGTATGAGCGACGACTCAGAGACGACGGTAGACACCACGCCGATAGAAGCGGGAACGGTCGTATACGACGGCGACGGAACCGCGCTGGGCGTCGTAGACGGGTTCACCGACGTCGGCTTCGAGGTCGATATCGACGCCGGCGTCGACGAGGTGGACCGGAGCCAACGCGAGGGCGAACAGCGAGAGCAGGTTCCGGGTCAAGAGTTCGGCGAGGGCTACCTGCAGTGGCGGTGCGACGACTGCGGAGCCGTCGGTGACCTCGAAGACGGCCTGTCGACGACGTGTCCGGACTGTGGGTCGGACGCCGTCTACCGAAAGCGGGAGGACTGAACCGTGAGCGACCAGTTCACCGTCCGCCGGGCGGAAGACGGCGACGGGGAGCGACTCCGAACCGTCGCCGAGAGTTCGATGACCGCCTCGTACGCGCTGAGCCCGCGCGACATCGAGCAGATGGTCGACGCCGAGTTCGGCGAAGCGGAACGGCGACGGCGACGAGACGCGGACGACTACGAGTCGTTCGTCGCCGAGACGACCGAAGACGACGTGCTCGCGGGCGTCGTCGTCGTCGACGGCGAGTCAGTGCGGCGACTCCACGTCGACCCCGAACGGCGGGGGATGGGCATCGGAACGGCCCTGTTCGAACGCGCTACCGAGGAACTCAGAGACCGAGACGGGACGACTCCGCACGCGGTCGCGATGGCGGCCAACAACACCGCCGGAGCGTTCTTCGAGCGGTTCGGCCTCGAACAGGTCGGAGAACGGACCGTCGAGGTCGGCGGCCGAGAGGTCGTCGAGTACGTCTACGCCGAACCGGCGGCGACGGACGAAGACGAGGCGGACACCTCCGAACGAGACGCGTCCGAGGAGGGAGACGGCGAGACGGCGGCAGACGTCGACACGTCGTCGTTCCCGGACACCGTCGAAGCCGACGGCGAGACGGTGTACCTCGGAACGGACCCGTTGACGGGGACGGAAGGCGCGTTCGTTCCGACGTACCTCGACGGCGGTCTGAACGAAGCGTACGGCTACTACTGCGGGAACTGCGCGTCGGTCGACGTGTCGATAGACAGTATGGAGCGGTTGGAGTGTGCGAACTGCGGGAACACGAGAGCCCCCGACGAGAACTACGACGGCTCCTACCTGTAGCCGAGAGAATGTGTCTGCGTCGCGGCGACGACCGGGTTCGGCGACGAATGGCTGCCGAAGACGTGCGCGAGGAGACGCCCGCGACGTCGGTGGCGGGCGACGGGTCCGACGTCAGTCGTCCGCGGGAACCGTCTCGGGCGGCGTCGTCTCGGGGCCCTCTTCCTCGCGGGCCGCCTTCTCCTCTTCTTCCTTCTTCGCCTTGATCTTCTTCAGGCGGAAGATCTCTTCGCGCTCTTGCTCTTCGAGTTTCTGCTCGATGTACTCTTTGTTCTCGTAGAGGTCGGGCAGGAGTTTGAACTCCAGCGCGTTGACGCGGCGTTTCGTCGTCTCTATCTCTTCGAGCATCTTCTTCATCGCCGTCTCGACCTCTGCGGCGAGGATGATGGACTCTAAGAGTTCCTCGTAGGCGTCGGCGGCCTCGTCGATGCGAGCGGAGGAGCCGAGCAGACCGTACCCGCGCTGGTCGAGCGACTTCTTCACGCGCGAAGACTCGATCTGGGGCACGACGACGCCCATGATGTTCTTCGACTGCGTCGTAATCTCGGGGTGCTCTTTGAGGGCCGCGGCGGCACCGCGAACCGCCACGTCGCCCTCCATCGCGCGAGCCATGTTGATCTTCGACTGCGCCGTCTCGTAGTCTTGGTTCAGTTGCGAGCGGACGTCCTGCGCCTGGTCGAGGATGTCCATGAACTCCATGATGAGACCGTCACGCTTCTGTTCGAGCGTGTCGTGGCCTCGCTCGGAGAGTTCGATGCGGTCCTCTATCGCCATCAAGTTCTTGCGAGTGGGTTTGACGTCTTCGGCCATCCTTGCGGGTTCGTTGTGGGTGGAGGGGGTTAATCCTTTTCAGTCACCGTGGTGACCACAGCCCTCCTTCCCGGTCGAGCGCGGAGACGGCGGTGCGGATACGGGGGCGGTCAGCGTGTCGAGCAGAGGGTCTGCAAGCCGTGATACGCGAACAGTATCCGACAGCGCCGCCGCTTTGACGTCGGGCGGTGAAAGAGAAACGGGAGTGAGAGTGCGTCGCTTCAGTCGGCGGCGACTTCTTCGGTCTCTTCTTCGCGGTAGTGTGCTTCGATGAGCTCCTCGTCGACGCGGTTGAGTTCGTCCTTGGGGAGCATCGAGAGCAGGTCCCAGCCGATTTCGAGCGTCTCTTCGATGGTTCGGTTGGTGTCGTAGCCCTGGTCGACGAACTCGTCCTCGAAGCGGTCGGCGAAGTCGAGGTACTTGTTGTCGAGGTCCGACAGCGCCTCGCGGCCGACGATGTTCACGAGGTCACGAAGGTCCTCACCCTCCGCGTACGCGGCGTACATCTGGTCGGAGACGTCCGCGTGGTCCTCACGGGTCAGGCCCTCGCCGATACCGTCGTCCATCAGGCGCGAGAGCGACGGGAGCACGTTGACCGGGGGTTGGACGCCCTGACTGTTCAGGTCGCGGTCCATCATAATCTGCCCCTCGGTGATGTACCCGGTCAGGTCCGGGATGGGGTGCGTGTCGTCGTCGCCGGGCATCGTGAGGATGGGAATCTGCGTGACAGAGCCTTCACGACCCTTGATACGACCGGCGCGCTCGTACAACTGCGCCAGGTCGGTGTACATGTATCCGGGGTAGCCACGTCGGCCCGGAACCTCCTCACGCGCGGCACCGATCTCTCGGAGCGCCTCGCAGTAGTTGGTCATGTCCGTCAGGATGACGAGCACGTGGTAGTCCTTCTCGAACGCGAGATACTCGGCCGTCGTGAGCGCCATCCGCGGCGTGACCGTCCGCTCGACTGCGGGGTCGTCCGCGAGGTTCATGAAGACGACGGAGCGTTCGAGCGCGCCCGTGCGCTCGAAGTCGTCCATGAACTCGTTGGCCTCTTCGGCCGTGATACCCATCGCGCCGAAGATGACTGCGAACTCCGAGCCGCCGTCCTCGTCGTCCGCCTCTTCCGGCACCGTCGCCTGACGGGCGACCTGAAGCGCGAGGTCGTTGTGCGGCAGTCCCGACCCGGAGAAGATGGGGAGCTTCTGCCCGCGGACGAGCGTGTTCATGCCGTCCACCGCGGAGACGCCCGTCTGGATGAACTCCTCGGGGTACTCGCGCGAGTAGGGGTTGATGGCCGCCCCGACGATGTCGTGGCGCTCGTCGGGGACGATGTCCGGGCCGCCGTCGATGGGCTGACCGGAACCGTCGAGGACCCGCCCGAGGAGGTCCTCGGTGACGGGCATCTTCATCGTCTCACCCAGGAAGCGGACGGACGCGTTCTTGTCGATACCGGTGGTTCCCTCGAACACTTGGATGGCGACGACGCCTTCCGATGATTCGAGAACCTGTCCGCGCTTGGTTTCGCCTTCTGGCGTCTCGATTTCGACGATTTCGTCGTATCCGATCGGCTCGTCGACTTCGGCGAACACCAGCGGACCGCTGATCTCGGAGATTGTCTGGTACTCTTTCATGTTAGTACAGCTCCCGGAGCTGTTCTTGAATGTCTGCTTCCAGTTCCGCGATGAACTCCTTCCAGTCGTCCTGCACGGCGATGCGGTTCAGCCGCGGTGCGGCGTCGATGGAGATAATCTCCTCGACGGGGACGCCCGCTTCGAGCGCCTTGAACGCTTCGTCGTTGAAGTGGTGGATGGTGGTGAGCATCGCGAACGTCTTCTCCGGCGGACAGTACATGTCGTTCGGGTTGAACGCGTTCTGCTGGAGGTACGCCTCCTTGAGGTAGCTCGCCACTTCGAGGGTGAGCTGCTGGTCCTCGGGGAGCGCGTCCTTGCCGACGAGCTGAACGATCTCTTGGAGTTCGCCCTCCTCGTCGAGGACGTCGACCGCCCACTGGCGTTCGACGGGCCAGTCGTCGTCGACGTTCTCCTGGAACCACGGGTCGAGCTGCTCTTTGTACAGCGAGTACGACTCGTTCCAGTTGATAGCCGGGAAGTGACGACGCTCTGCGAGGTCGGCGTCGAGCGCCCAGAACGTCTTGACGATACGCAGGGTGTTCTGCGTCACCGGCTCGGAGAAGTCGCCGCCGGGCGGCGACACCGCGCCGATAGCCGAGATGGACCCTTCCGTCCCGTTGATGTTCTCGAACGCACCGGCGCGCTCGTAGAACTCGGAGAGACGCGCGGAGAGGTAGGCGGGGTAGCCCTCCTCTCCGGGCATCTCTTCGAGACGCGAGGAAATCTCGCGCATGGCCTCCGCCCACCGGGAGGTGGAGTCGGCCATGAGTGCCACGTCGTACCCCATGTCGCGGTAGAACTCCGCGATGGTGATACCCGTGTACACGCAGGATTCGCGGGCCGCCACGGGCATGTTGGACGTGTTCGCGATGAGCGACGTCCGCGCCATGAGCGGGTTACCCGTCGACGGGTCTTCGAGTTCCGGGAAGTCGTCGATGACCTCCGTCATCTCGTTGCCACGCTCACCACAGCCGACGTAGACGATGATGTCCGCGTCGGCGAACTTGGCGAGGCTGTGCTGGGTGACGGTCTTCCCCGACCCGAACGGACCGGGAATCGCGGCCGTCCCACCCTTCGCGATGGGGAACAGACCGTCGAGGATGCGCTGACCGGAGACGAGGGGTTTCCGGGGCGTCTTCTTCGTCGCGGAGGGTCGGGCCTCGCGGACCGGCCACTCCTGCCGCATCGTGATCTCTTCGCCGTTGTCGAGCGTCACGACGGGTTCGGTCACGGTGAACGAACCGGATTCGACGCTGTCGACTTCTCCGCCCTCGAAGTCCGGCGGCACCATGACCTTGAGGTCGATGGTGACCGTCTCTTCGACGACGCCGACGACGTCGCCGGGTTCGACGACGTCTCCGACTTCGACGGTGGGGTCGAACTCCCACTCTTTCTCTAACTCGATACCGGGTGCGTCCACACCGCGGTCGAGGTAGGGGCTACCCATCTTGGTCTCAAGCACGTCGAGGGGTCGCTGGACACCGTCGTAGATGGTGTCGAGCAGGCCGGGACCCAGGTCGACGGTCAGCGGGTCGCCCGTGTTCTCGACGGGTTCGCCGGGACCGACGCCGGAGGTCTCCTCGTACACCTGAATCGTCGTGATGTCGCCCTCAATCTCGATGACTTCGCCCATCAGCCCTTCGTCGCCCACGTAGACGACGTCGTTCATACGGGCGTCGAGGTCACGGGCGGTCACGACAGGACCACTCACGCTTGCGATGATGCCGTCCTCGCGAACGGACTCTTGTGTCTGACTCATGTTAGTCTTCGTCCTCGTCCATCAGGTCGATACCGATGGCTCGTTTGATCTGGTCTCGGAGGCCGCCTGCGCCCGCACCGCCGCCGAGGGTGACCAGCGTGGGTTCGATGCTGGTCTCGACGGACTGGCGGACCTGCCGGGAGAGGAGGTCGAGGTCGCCGTCGTACATCACGATGATGCCGACGTCGTCGTCCTCCAGCGTCCGGCTGACGGCTTCGTCGAGCTGTTCGTCTTTCTCTTCGTCGGGCACGTTCTCGAACTTTCGGACGCCGGCGAGACGGAAGCCGGTCGTGAAGTCCGGACTGCCGACGACGGCAATCTCCTGACTCATTGGATGACCAGCTCCTGCTCTATCTCGTCCTCCGACAGACCGGCTTCTCGGCCGCGTGCGATGGCCCGGATGTTGTCGACCTCTTGTTCCTTCGCGAGGATGTAAGAGACGACCGGACTCACCGACAGCGGGAACACGTAGCCGAGGCCGTCCGCGTACTCGAGAAGCGCCGACTCCAGCGCGCGCTCGAACCCGATGAGGCTACTCGCCGATTCGAGTTCGTCCAGCGCGTTCGAGAGTTCGTCGCCGTACTTCGAGTCGCGAATCTTCGCGACGAGTTCGTCGGGGTTCTGCGCCAGCGTCACGAGTTCCGTCGCGGAGAACAGTGACCCGCCTTCGATGTAGTAGTCTGCG
Organism: Halogeometricum limi; assembly: GCF_900115785.1. GTDB lineage: Archaea > Halobacteriota > Halobacteria > Halobacteriales > Haloferacaceae > Halogeometricum > Halogeometricum limi. Next base: position 435,269 of record NZ_FOYS01000001.1, on the reverse strand, counting down.
GGGTCGATGTCCGCACCGCTTCGCGCGAGGCGGAGCGCGTTCCGGGCGTTCCGGAAGTCGATCTCCGCTTCGAGGTACTCGCGGTACTGCTCTGTCGCCTCGTCGACGACGAGGCCGTCGAGGAGGTTCTCGTAGTACGCGCGGTCGAGTGCGTTCTCGATGGGGACGAGGACGCCGCTGTCCTCGTAGTCCTCGTACGCCTGTTCGAGACCGGCGTCGAACATCGTACCGTCGAGGCGTTCGACGACCTCTTCGATGGTCGTCGCGTCGAGCAACCGGTCGAGGAACCGGTCGTCGAACTCGCCGGCTCGGATCAGGTCCGCGTCGACCGACTCTTTGTCGGCCTCCGAGTAGATGCCGCGGACGATGGTCTTGACGTTCCACGCGTCGAACTTGCGCAGGTACCGGGCGATGAGGTCGTACAGGCGGCCGTCCGCCCACTTGAGGATGTCGTTGAACTGCTTCGCGAGGTTACGGTTCAGCGCGAACTCGATGAGGTCGACACCCGAGAACCGCGACCCGAGTGCGTTGATCTCCTCTTCGTACTCCGACTCCTCCATAAAACGGGCGATCTCGGCCGGCCCCATCCGGACCAGTTTGCGGTACTCCTCCTCGTCGAACAGAGCGGCACTGCGCGCTCTGACGCGGGCATTTACGTACTCGGGGTTGGAACCGCCGGCAGTACTCATTGGTCGAACAGTCGTGAACTCACTTCCTTGAGGTTGTCCTCCCAGACGCCCTCAAGAACGGAGTCGAACGTGTTGTTGACCCGAACGCGCGACTGTGTGCTCTCGACGACGACGCCACCGAGACAGTCGTAACTGTCTCCGAAGGCGTAGCCGTCGTAGTCTTCGAGGATGTCCTCGATGAGCGCTTTGTCGGCGGCGCGGCCGTGGACGACGACGTCGCCGCCGTCGAACTCGTCGGCCGCGTCGTCTAGTAGCGAACGGGTGAGCGTTTCGCGGCGGTCACCGGAGAGAGAGGCGAGTTCGTCCTCGACCTGCCCGCGGACGTCTTGGAGAACGTCGCGACGCGCTTCGAGGCGCTTCTGCTTGGCCTCGAGTTTCGCGCTGGACAGGGCTTGCTCGCGCTCTTGTTCGACCTGACGTTCGACGTCGGTCTCACGCGCTTCGAGGAGTTCTTCGGCGTCAGCCTCCGCCTCCTCGATAATCTCGTCGGCGCGTTGCTCTCCGTCCTCTCGAATTTCCTCCGCACGCGCGCGGGCTTCGTCTCGGATGTCTTCGACGACGTTATCCAAACTCATTTGATGGAAAGGGAGAGGGTGCTTTAGACGATGAACACGACGACCAGCGCGAGGATGACGAGCGTCTCCGGCAGGACGGTCAGGATGAGACCGTTGACGAAGAGGTCGTTGTCCTCTGCGATGGCGCCCATCGCGGCGGCACCGATACCACGCTCTGCGTAGCCTGCGCCGAAGGCGGCGAGGCCGACTGCGAGAGCAGCGGCGGCGGAAGGACTGATAGCCGGGCCAGACGACTGAAGTGCGATGTTTTCGAGCATTTTGTATGAATCTCCTTTTTACCGGATTGCGTCTCCGAACAGGCATATGTCACCGGGGGCATCTCATAAAGCTTCCCAAACCGAGTCGGAAAACGGTGAGAAGGACCCCCGATTCCGGTGGATTCACACAGAACCGACTGGCCGAACGGGTTCGAGTTAGAGGGTCATAAACAAATCGAGATGCGGTCGGTGCTCTCGTCGTGAACGAACGTTCTCGCACGGGAGAAGTCGTCTCCGCGAACGGTCCGTCGCGGTCGCTCACGGCGCAGCGAAAGAGAGGAGAGACGAGTCCCCGTCGGACTCGGTCAGTCTTCGGTCGTGAACTTCCGGTCGTAGCCGAACGGTTCGTAGTCGCGGCCGCCGCCCTCGTAGAACTTGTTGAAGAACTCGACGTACTCGAGACGCACGGCCTGCAGGCCGGCGCTCGTCACACCGAGTGCGAGCACGAGAACGTGGCCGATGACGAGGACGAGCAGTCCGACGAGGACCGTCGCCGCACCGCCGTGGACGAGGCCGCCGAACATGATTTCGGTGACCTCGTAGCCGTGGTAGGCCAGCGTCTCGCCGGGGCCGAGTGCCGCCACGGCACTGGCGTCCGGCATCCCGCCGAGTCCGAAGTGCCAGCCGCCCTTGGAGTCGACGTACACGCCGAAGAACAGCAGGTTGACCGTGAAGGCCATCCCGGCCTTCGCGAGCAACACCGCCGCGATACGGGTGTACGACAGGACGTTCACGAGCACGTTCAGGAACTCGACGACTTCGATGGGTTCGCCGACGGCGAGGAGGACGACGCCGAGCACGAACAGCCCGAAGCCGACCCAGCCGACGGTGGCCGAGAAGCCGGCGAATCCGATGGGCAGGACGCCCTCCGCGGAGAACGTCGTGTAGAGGAACTCCGGAGCGGTCCCGGAGACCACGTCGCTGAATATCCAGACCCACAGGCCGTTCAGCATCAGGAGCCACGAGCCGCTCTCGTAGACGGCGTGCTTCGCGTCGTGGAGTTCGAGGTTCTCGAAGAAGTCGAATATCCACCCGATGTTCAGGTGGATGATTCCGAGGAGCACGCTCACGACGAGCCAGCCGAGTGCCCACTCAGACGTCGCGGGCGAGAGACCCTTCTCTATCGGGGCGTGCGAGAGACCGACGACGCCCTCCCAGAACTGCGACGCGATGAGGTGCAGTCCGAATATCTCACCGTAGAGGATACCGAACAGCGTCGTGAATAAGCCGGCCGCGATGGTGATTCCGCCCATGCTCTTGAACGCCGGACGGTCGTCGAACTTCGTCCAGAGGAAGTAGCCGATGAGCGTGTAGAGGATACCGTACCCGAAGTCACCGATCATGAACCCGAAGAACGCCGGGAACGTGAGAAAGAGGATGACCGTCGGGTCGAACTCGTAGTAGCTCGGACGGCTGACCGCCTGCACGAGAATCTCGAACGGCTTGACCGGTCCGGAGTTGTCCTGGACCGTCGGCGGTTCGTCGTTCTTCATGACGACTGCGCCGCCGTCGGACCGCACGTCCGACGAGGCCACGTTACCGTGACCGCCGTCGGCGCGCGCCTCGCCGCCGTCTGCGGCGGCGGCGGGCTTACCCGACCCACCGCTGCCGGCGGCCGGGTCCTCGCGGACGTGGTCGTCGCCGCTCTTCGAGAACGTCGCGCGTTCGAGTTCTTCGACCTGCACGCGTTCGCCGACGTCCTCTTTGAGCGCGGACTTGAACTCCGTGAAGCGAGCGGACGGAATCCAGCCCTCGGCGATGAAGGCGTTCTCCGTCGTCGCGAAGGAGAGCGGCGCTTCGGTCTTCTGGACGTCGATAGAGAGCTTCTCTTCGGCGGCGAGCAGGAAGCCCGCGGCGTCGAGTTTCAGGTTCTCCAGTTCGTCCTCGACGGTTTCGAGGTCGGACTGGACCTGCTGATGCTCGTGTTCGAGTTCGCGGACGTACTCCTGCGGACTCGAATCGGCGTCGGGGATTTCGAGCGAGGCGAAGTCGGCGCTGACGAGGGCGTCCGCGAGTGCGGAGTCGTCGGCGTCGGACGCCGGGCGGGCGAAGACGGCGAGCGTCTGGTCGCCCTCGAATATCTCGTAGTCGACGAGTTCCTCGGAGTCGACGATGGCGCGTTCGACGGCGTCACGCTTGCCCCGGCCGACCGCGACCTGCAGGGAGTCGTAGCCCGACAGGAGGTCGAGGTCGATGCCGAGGTCCTCGAACGGCGACATCGTGTCGATGCGCTCTTCGATGTCGCGGAGTTGCTGGCGGAGCGCCTGCCGCTCGTCGTCCAGTTCGTTCACCTGCGCTCGAATCTCTTCGAGTTCCGCCTCCAACGCGTCGTCGGTGACGATGCGGGTCGGTCCCGCGTCGGCCTCGTCGACGTCGAGGATGCTCTCTAACGACCGGACGGTGACGAGCTTGTCCGAGGCGCTCTCTGCGCCCTCGGCCGGGTCGCCGGGGGAGAACCCCTCCCACGAACCGTCGTACTCGGTCATGTGAAGCAGGCGGAGGTCGTGGACCGTCTCGACGACCGAGTCCATCACGCGCTTGGACCCGGTCACCGAGACCTTGCTCATCTGTTCAGGTCTGAGCATGCACCGCCTCCTCGAACTGGTCGATGGCGTACTCGACCGCCTCCTCGGTGTTCGCCTCTGCGTCGCGGACGAGGCGTTTTCTGGCCTCCTCGCCCTCTTTCAGAATCTCTTCGCGTTCGGCTTCTATCTCCTCGCGAGCCGCCGCGAGACGCTCGGATTCGTGTTCACGTGCCTCCTCTTCGGCTTGTTGACGGATTTCTTCGGCCTTCCGTCGCGCGTCAGCGATCCGCTCCTCGCGGTCCGCCTCAGCCTCGGCGACGATGTCGTCAGCGTCGGATTCGGCCGTCTTGATCCGTTCGAGAACCTCTGGTCTCGGCATACTCGTATCACCGAAAAGTTGCATCACCGGCGTATAAGGTGTTTGCGGAAACCTCGCGCGGTCCGACCCACGTCGGAGCCGCGCGCGCGAGCGAGAATCCGCACGGTTATCACCGCCGGGTCCTAACTTCGCGGCGATGGGAGTCCTCGAGAACAAGTCACGGGCACGTCTGTTCTACAAGTACCTCTCGAAGGTGTACGACCAGATCAACCCCTACATCTGGAACGAGGAGATGCGCGACGAGGTACTCGAACTCCTCGGCGTCGAGCCCGACGACCGCGTCCTCGACGTCGGGTGCGGCACCGGGTTCGCCACGGAGGGCCTCCTCCGCTACTCCGACGACGTGCACGGCTTAGACCAGAGCATCCACCAACTGCAGAAGGCGTTCGCCAAGTTCGGAAAGACCGACGAAGTCCGCTTCTACCGCGGCGACGCCGAGCGCCTGCCGTTCGCGGACGACTCCTTCGACGTCGTGTGGTCGTCCGGGTCTATCGAGTACTGGCCGAACCCCGTCGACGCCCTCGAGGAGTTCCGCCGCGTCGTCAAGCCCGGCCACCGCGTGCTCGTCGTCGGCCCCGACTACCCACAGAGCGGCCTGTTTCAGCGTGTCGCCGACGCAATCATGCTGTTCTACGACGAGAACGAGGCTCAGCGGATGTTCGAGGAGGCCGGGTTCGTCGACATCGAACACCACATCCAGCAGGCGTACCCCGGAAGCCCGAAGGCGATTACGACCATCGCGCGCGCACCGGAGTCCGACGAGACCCGCGACGCCGAAGCGGACGAGCGTTCGACGACCGACGCGGCGTCCGAATCGGCGTCCTCGGCGGACGTCGGTGTCGAGACCGAAGCCTGACGCGGACGCGCAGGACCCCGTCCGCTACCTTCTGCGCCCGCTACCTTCTGCGTCCGCTACGTTCTGACCGCCGCCCGCAGCGTCGCGAGCGGACGCGACGACGTTCCGCGATACAGTCGCACCGTGACCGTCCGACCGGCCTCGGGAACGGGGTCGTTCGTTCCCGCGACGCGGAGACGTCCCGTCTCGCCCGCCGACCAGACGCCGTCTCCCGCGACGTTGAACGGTCCCGTCGGCCCGGACCCGAACCCGCGCGCGGCGAAGAACGGGAGCGGTGGCTGGTGCTTCAACGCGTCGCCGTCGACGACCACGACGAGTCGGAGGTCCGAGACGACGAGCGCTGGCCCCCGTTCGTACGTCACCGCGAGCCAGTCCCCCGAGACGGACAGCGAGAACGCAGTCGGGGCGTCGAAGTCGGCGTTTCGAGGTGGGGGGTCACCGACGGAGACGACGGCACCGCTCGCCGTCGCGACGGCGGCCGAGAGCGAGACGACCAGGACGACGAGAAGCGCCGTCCCGACGACGGGCGAGAGCGCACGGTCGGTCACGGGGGGTCTGGTCCCGGCTTCCGACAAGAAGGTTCGTGACCGCGGCGCTCAGGACTGTATGGGGGTGGAGGTGACGAGCGAACTGTTCTCGGACGCCGTCTCGTTCACCAACGGCGGGTCGCTCGGTTGGACCGTGAGAACGACGACGGAGTTGCCGCGGATGGCGGTCACCTGGTACGCTTGACCGGGGGCCATCGTCCAGAGCGACCCGTCGGACCCCGTCTCGCCGACGACGACGCTCCGTCCGCCGCGCGGACCGACGGTGATTCGCGCGTCGGTCGGTGCGCCCGTCTGGCTGTCGTTGAGCCGAATCCGAACCGGGCCTCCCGGATAGGTCTGCGCAGCCGAGAGTTCCAGACCGTCTTTCACCGCGCTCTGCTCCGGGGCCGTCTGCATCGTGTCGAGCGGTCGGTACTGGAACTCTTTGAACACGCGCTGGGACCCGCTGTCGACGAAGGAGACCAGTTGCCCCCGGCGGTGCTGGACGCGGACGAGGTAGCTGTTGTCGCCCGACAGCGTCCCGACGACGTTGACGCCGTCTTGGGACGTCTGCAGCGCGAAGATGGACGGATACGCCTCGGCGGTGATGTTCGCCGCCTCGTCGAGCGTGATGCGTCCGGACCCGCGCGCCCGTCGGTCGCCGAGGTACGCCTCTCTGACGTACGTGTCGTCGTGAATCGTGCTGATGACGACGCTGTTCGACCCCGTCTGGAGGAAGAAGCGCGACGGGTCGTCCGCGCCGCGGAGAACGTCGGCGGCGTGCTGTCTGACCGGGCCGGTGAACGTGTCGAGTTCGCGTTCGAGCGTCGCCGACCGCGAATCGACGGTGAAGTCGTCCATCGACCCGGCGGACTCCCGAATCAGTTGCCGGCGCTCTTCGAGCGCCCGAGCGTCGATGTCGATGGTGGCGAGTTGGACGAGGAACGTTCGGGCGTCGATTCGACCCGCGCCGTACGCTCGAATCGCCGCCTGCTGTCGCGTTCGCAGCGAGATGGCACGCTGTTCTATCTCGGAGAGTTCCTGCAGGATAATCTGCTGGCGCCTGTCCGTCGTCTGCGCCGACTCGATGCGGTCGAGCGTCGCGAGCGTCTCGACGCGAGCGTCGGTCTCGTTCTCGTCGAACGCGAGCGCGGGACCCAGGCTGACGTGCCGCGTTTCCAGCGAACTCTGCGTCGTCTCGGCCTGCGTGATACCGAGAATGTGGAGCGTCGCGTTCTGTGCCGTCTGGTTCGTCACGACGACGTCGGAGGAGGGAGGGGAGGCGGCGGGCGCGAGCGACGGCCCGGCGTCACCGGCGGGTGATGCGGTCCCCGGTGCCACCGCGCCGACGACTGACGAGAACACCAGAACGACGACGACCATCGCGGGGAGGGCTCTCATTGCCCGTAGTACCGCGGAGGAGTACAAAAAACGTCGCCATTCGCTCAGACGGCCGACTCAAACCCGCTCGTGGCGATGGAAAGCGTTTTGAGCGCTCCACGTACAACCTCCAACAAATGCGGATAGCCGCGTTGACCGTAGCCCTCCTCTTGGTGTTCTCCGGTGCCGTTCCTGTCGTCGCGTCGGCGTCGACGGCGACGGCCGAGAGCGACGCCCCTCACGCCGTCGGACCCGATTCTGCCGCCGTCGCACAGACCGCGGCGCAGTTCGAGGACCAACCGCGGACCGTACTGCGCGTGCGACTGCGAGACAGCGGCGACGCGGTGTGGCGCGTCGAGATGCGGTACGCGCTCGACACCCCGAACGAGACGGCCGCGTTCGAGCGAATCGGCCGGGAGTACGCGAACGGCGACAGCGACGTCGGCGTCGACGCCGGCCTGTTTCGCCGAATCGCCAACCGGACGAGCGAAGCCACCGGTCGGGAGATGGAGGTGCGAAACGCCTCGTACGGCTACAGCGTCGACGAGGGGTCCTCGACCGGGACCCTGACCGTCGAGTTCGTCTGGACGAACTTCCTCGAAGAACGGGGCGACGGGAACCTCGCACTCGGGGACGCGTTCCGCCTTCCGTCCGGGGAGTCCGAGGAACCGCGGTCGTGGCTGTCGCTTCTGAGTTCCGACCAACGCCTCGTCGTCCAGACGCCGCCGGGGTACGCGACGGACACGACGAGCATCGAAGTCCTCCAGCGCAACAACAGCATCATCGTCGACGGCCCCGGAACGTTCGAGGGCGAAGACGGCCTCGTCGTCACCTACCGGAAGACGAGCACCGAACCCGCCGGCGTGCCGTGGGACCTCGTCGTCGGCGGCGGCATCGTCGTCGCCCTCCTCGTCCTCGTCGCGGCCGTCGTCTTCCGGTGGCAGTCGGGCGGTGGGAGCGGTACGAAAGCCGGCGGTCCGGGGTCGGCGACGGACGCGGGCGACGCGGCGATGAACGGCGGCGTCGCGAAGCAGTCCGGCGACGCCCCCACCGCCGCGAACGAGGATGCCGGCGGTGCCGACGGCGACGCGACCGCCTCACCGACGGACGCCGGCGGCGACGCGGACGGAGACGAAGGCGAGGGAGAAGAGGAAGTCGACCTCTCCCTGCTCTCCGACGAGGAGCGCGTCGAACACCTCCTCGAACGCGAGGGCGGACGGATGAAGCAGGCGAACATCGTCAAAGAGACCGGCTGGTCCGACGCCAAGGTGTCGCAACTGCTGTCCGCGATGGCCGACGAGGGCCGCGTGGAGAAACTCCGCCTCGGCCGCGAGAACCTCATCTCGCTGCCCGACGAAGCAGACGAAGAGTAGCAACTGGTGCGAGAGCGACCGGAAGCGAGAGTGGACGACCGGAAGCGCTTCCACCGGGAGAGAACTCGGGCCGCGGGAGCGGGGTTTCCGAAAGGGTTTACCGACGCGTGACGGTAGTGGTCGATGATGAAGGTTCTCGTGACCGTCAAGGAGGTTGCCGAAGTCGAGGACGACTTCGAGATCGCCGACCTGGACGTCGACCCGCGGTACCTGGAGTACGACCTGAACGAGTGGGACGAGTACGCCGTCGAGTCGGCCGTCCAACTCGCCGAAGCGGCCGACGAGGAGGTCGAAGTCGTCTCCGTGACCATCGGCCCCGAACGGAGCGAGGAGACGATTCGGATGGCCCTCGCGAAGGGCGTCGACCGCGCGGTTCGCGTGTGGGACGACGACATCGAAGCCGCGGAGTTCCTCGACGTGGCCTCGAAGGTCCGACTGCTCGAAGCCGTCGTCGCCGAAGAGGACCCCGACATCGTCCTCTCGGGCGTACAGGCGCACGACACCGGGTTCGGCGCGACGGGCGTCGCCCTCGCCGACGCCATCGGGTTCGAGTGGGGTGCCGTCGTGAACGCACTCGACATCGAGGGCGTCCTGAACGACGGCGTCGCCCGCGTCCACCGCGAACTCGAAGGCGGTATCGAGGAACTCACCGAGATAGACCTCCCCGCCGTGTTGACCATCCAGACGGGTATCAACGAACCGCGCTACGCCAGCCTCCGCGGCATCCGGCAGGCGCAGTCGAAAGAGATTGCGCCGAAGACGCTCTCGGACCTCGGTCTGGACTTCTCGGCCGTCGAGAGCGAACTGTTCCTGACCGACATGTACGAACCGGAGACCGAGTCCGACGCGACGTACTTCGAGGGTGACGCCGGCGAGCAAGCCGCCGCCCTTGCGTCGGCCCTGCGAGAGAAGGGGGTGGGCGCGGAATGAGCGACGTCCTCATCGTCGCCGAACACCGCCGCGGCGAGATTCGCGACGTGAGCTACGAACTCGTCACCGCGGGCCGCGAACTGGCCGACGCGACGGGTGGTGACCTCCATCTGGCCGTCGTCAGCGGCGACGTCGACGAGTTCGCGACGCGCCTGAATCTCGACGGCGTCGACGCCATCCACACCGTCGACTACGGCGAGGAGTTCAACCACGACGTGTACGCGCAGGCGACGTGCGCCCTCGTCGACGACATCGACCCGCAGTTCGTCCTCATGCCGAACTCCGTGAACGGGTTGGACTACGCGCCCGCCGTGGCGAACCGCCTCGACCTCCCCCTCGTCTCCGACGCCGTCGGGATGACGTTCGACGGCGGCCTCACGGTCACCCGCGAGATGTACGGGTCGAAAGTCGAGACGACCATCGAAGTCGACGCCGAACGCGCGACGGTGACCATCCGCGGCGGCGAGTGGAAAGCGACCGACGCCGACGGCGACGCCGATATCGCCGCCTTCGACTTCGCGCCCGACGAGTCGGCCATCAACTCCACCGTCACCGGGTTCGAGGAAGTCGCCGGCGGCGACGTGGACATCGCCGACGCGGACGTCCTCGTCTCCGTCGGCCGCGGTATCGAAGACGAGGAGAACATCGAACTCGTCGAGGAACTGGCCGACGCCCTCGGGGCGACGCTCTCCTCGTCGCGTCCCATCGTCGACAACGGCTGGCTTCCGAAGAACCGGCAGGTCGGCCAGTCCGGCAAAGTCGTCACGCCGAAGGTGTACATCGCCGTCGGCATCTCCGGCGCGGTGCAACACGTCGCGGGGATGAAAGGCTCCGAGACCATCGTCGCCATCAACACCGACCCGAACGCGCCCATCTTCGACATCGCCGACTACGGCGTCGTCGGCGACCTGTTCGAGGTCGTTCCGGAACTCATCGACGAGTTCCAGTAAGCGGCTTTTTTGGTCCAGATTTTTGCGGACGCGAACCCGTGAGCGTCCGGAAAAAGGTGG
>NZ_FOYS01000001.1:0-424758 GCF_900115785.1 Halogeometricum limi | reverse complement strand
AGGTCGTTCCGGAACTCATCGACGAGTTCCAGTAAGCGGCTTTTTTGGTCCAGATTTTTGCGGACGCGAACCCGTGAGCGTCCGGAAAAAGGTGGTCGCAGGTCGTTCCGGAACTCATCGACGAGTTCCAGTAGCGTCGGCGGGACACGCCGCGCTGACCGCGTGAGAACGCCCCGTTTCGGAACCTCTTTTGTCGCTCCATCCTGACCCACGGGTAATGGAGTATCTGGAGCGTCGGGTCTCGATGGTCGAAGACCGTCTGGCGGCGGTCATCGAGGCGGTCGAACCACCCGAACTGGCGGACGAACTCGGGCACGTCGCGCTCGCGGGTGGCAAACGCGTCCGCCCGGCCGTGACGATTCTGGCCTGCGAGGCCTGCGGCGGCGACGCCGAGACGGCCGTCGACTTCGCCGTCGCCATCGAGTTGGTCCACAACGCCTCGCTCGTCATCGACGACATCATCGACCGGTCCGACGTCCGTCGCGGGACGCCCAGCGCGTGGGCACAGTACGGTTACGGCCCCGCTATCATCGCCTCCGACGGCCTCCTCGGCGAAGCGTTCGCCCTCCTCTCGGCGAACGACCAGGCGATGCAAATCGTCGCCGAATCGATGGTCGAACTCGGCGAGGGCGAGGCGACCGAAATCGTCGCTCGCCCGTCGAACGAACAGGAGTACATGGAACTCGCCCGCCGGAAGACGGGAGCGCTGTTCCGCGCGGCGGCCGAACTCGGGGCCGTCGCCGCCGACGCCGACCCGTTCACCGTCGAAGCGTTCGGCGAGTACGCAGAACGCGTCGGCGTCGCCTTCCAGATACGCGACGACGTGTTGGACGCGACGGCCGACGCCGACGCCCTCGGAAAACCGACCGGACAGGACGAACAGATGGACCGCCCCTCGGTCGTGCAGGTGACCGAACTGACGCCGACGGAGGCGAACCAACGCGCACGAGACCAGTCCGACCAGGCGCTGGACGCACTCGACGCCGCGGAGTTGCGGGAAACGGACTCGCTCGGCTATCTGCGCGACCTCGCGGAGTTCGTCGTCGTCCGCGAACGCTGACGCTCCTCCTCAGTTCGTCGTGCAGTGGAAGTCGAGGGTGAGCCTATCGACCGGGTCGGGCGCGAACGACGCCGAGTCGCGGGAGCGGAGGGCGACGACCTGATACCGACCGTGTCGAGGCGGTTCGCCGAGGGCCGTCCGATAGACGCGAACCGCGCCGTCGTCCGCCGGTTCGCCCGCGTCTGCGAGCGGAATCGTCGTCTCTTTTCGCGTGTAGTCGTAGACCGTAACGAGGTCCGCCGCGCCGTCTTCGACCGCGGACGCGTCGACGCGAACCGCGAGAATCACCGTTTCGTCGGCGTCCGAAACCGTCGCGCCGCGGAGTACGTCCACGTCGGTGTCGTCGTTCGCGGTCACCGTCGAGGTACAGTTCGCGTCGGACCCGAGGGCGCTACATCCGGCGAGGCCGGCGGTTCCGACCGCTGCGAGCGTACCGAGGAGTCGGCGTCTGCTGGAGGGCATCTGGTCTCGAAGACGGCGCTCCGCGGCGATGAACGTTACTATCGGCAGACAGTTCCGCGGCGAACGCGCGAGCGTCGCTCACCCGCGCGTCGGTTCCGCGCCGGTGGGGAACCGAGACTCCGCGATGGCGAACGCCAGCGTACTGAACACGCCGAGTAGCGTGCCGACGGTGAGACCGACGGCCATGTCGGCGGGCGAGAACGGTCGGACGCCCGGGACGTCCGTGACGCCGTTGACGTTGATGAAAAAGCCCGAGACGGCGAAGAGGACGATGGCGATGGCGACGACGTAGAACGGCGCGTTGAGGTAGCGCCACTTGAACCGGTCCGCGAGGTACTCGTCGGTCACCTGTCCGAGACTGGAGGTGATTCCCGCGGCGGCGAACCACTGGACGGCGCCGTGGACGAGGACCGCGAGGATGAGCGGTGGCGCGAGGTCGGAGCCGGCGCTGTCTCGAATCGCCTCCAGGAGGGCGACGCCGCGGAACCCGCCGACGGTCATGAGAGCGAGGGCGGCGACGTAGGTGATGAGGGTGACCCGGCCCTCGTAGAGGACGTCGCGGCCGCGGTTCACCACGTCGTCGACCACCGTCTCCAGTCCCAGCCCACGGAACAGCGTGTAGAGGCCGAGGAGCGCGGAGATGAGGCCCAAGACGACGGCACCGGGCACCTCGAACAGACTCGCGATGGTGAGGAACGGATAGATGAGAAGCAAGATGCCGAGTGGGACGAGGATGGTCCCGCGCGTCTCTGGGTCCGCGAGCACCTGCTTCATCGTGTAGTAGATGGACTCTAGGTCCTGCGCCTGCCGGACGACGACGCGTTGGACGCTGTCGATGGGGACGCGAGAGCGGATGACGGGGAGGACGGACTCGTCCTGCGCGCCGTCGGTGATGACGATGGCGCTCACGTTCTCGCCCGTCGAGAGTCCCGCGAGGACGCGGTCTATCTCCTCGCCGATGGCGCGGTTGGCCTTCACGTCGCTCCCCTGCGTTCCGGTGACGGCGGCGACTTCGACCTGTTCGTCCACCTCGGCGTCGGCGGCGAGTTCGTCGTGCGTGTGGATGCCCTGAAACAGGACGTTCGAGTCGGAGTCCTCCGGGTCGGCCGTCGCGAGGGCGACGGCGGCCGCCTCGACGCTGTCCCGACCGACGACTGGCGTCTCGAAGCCAGTCTTTCGGCCGAGGTCGTCGTCGAGGTCGATACAGAGGACCAACAGCATCGTGCGTCCGTATGCCGTCGGGCTATATTTGTTTTCGGGGAAGCGCCGGCGAGCGAATCCGCCCCCGACGTCGGTGGCGTGCGGGTGCGTGACGAACCGTGAGCCGCGTTTCGCACCGTTTTTGCCCGTGGGACGTATATCGTGACTTCAACGAATGATTTCGAAGGGCTGTGAGCAGTGCGCCATGGGAGGGAAGATGGTGCTGTTCGTCTACGGCTACTGCGACCAGCGCGATTGCTTCTACTGCCCCCTCGGGGAGAACCGCAAGAACGTCACGGACGTCTACGCCAACGAACGGAAGGTCGAGTCCGACGACGACGTCGTCGCCGAGGCCAAGCGAATGGAAGCGCTCGGAACGTCGATTACGGGCGGCGAACCGCAGGAAGCGCTCGACAAGACGTGTCACTACCTCGAACTCCTCAAAGACGAGTTCGGCGAGGACCACCACACCCATCTGTACACGGGCATCACGGGTGGCAGAGAGAACATGCGCCGCCTCGCCGAGGCCGGACTGGACGAGATTCGCTTCCACCCGCCGTACGAACTCTGGGGCGAGATGCACGGCACCGAATGGGAGGAGATTCTCTACATCGCCCGCGAGGAGGGTCTCACCCCCGCGTTCGAGATTCCGGGCATCCGCGCCGAACAGGAGTTCCTCGACTTCTTGGACGAGGGCGCGGCGGAGTTCTGTAACGTCAACGAGTTCGAGATGTCGGACGGCAACTACCGCCGGATGCAGGAGGAGGGGTACGAACTCCAAGAGGGCCACATGTCCGCCGTCGACGGGTCGAAAGACGCCATCTTAGAGGAGATGGCCGACCACGAACGCGTCTACTTCTGTACCTCGGTGTTCAAAGACGCCGCCCAGCATCGCAACCGCCTGAAGCGGATGGCGAAGAACATCCGCCGCCCGTTCGACGAGGTGACCGACGACGGCACTCTCGTCTACGGGAAGACGTGGGTCACCGAAGCCGACTTGCAGGCACTCGGCGTCCCCGAGGAGTTCTACACGGTGAAGTCCGACCACGTCGAAGTCGCGTGGTGGCTGTTAGAGGAGATGATTCAGGACGGCGACGTGCCGAAAGGCGAAATCGTCGAGCAGTATCCGACGGTGAACGGAACCGTCGTCGAGCGGACGCCGTTGGCCTGAAGCGGACGCGCGTCGCAGACCGACCTACCTGTTTCTCGAGGCAGACCGACTTCGCGACAACACCACGTACAGACTCGGCGTGAACGCGACGGCCATCCCGACGAGCACCCAGTCGGTGAGCGCACCCCCGGAGAGGACGCCGACGGCGACGAGTCCGACGCCGAGGACGCCACCGATGGCCGCCGCGTACCGCTTCGTCCGCGCGTCCAGTCGGACCCCGCGAGCGGTGGCGTAGAGGCCCGTCGCGACGGCGACGATGACGGCGTCGGCGACGCCGAGTATCGTCCGGGCCGAGAACAGTCCGACGAGGAGCAACGACGCGGCGACGACCAGACCGGCGGCGAGCGTCTGCCGACCGGAGAGCGGGTTCACGCCCGCACCGAACTGAACGGCGTACGCCGTCGGTGGAAGCGCGAGGAGGAGGCCGACGAAGGCGGCGAGCGTGACTCCCGAGAGCGTGGGGTCGCCGAGGAGGACACCGACGACGCCGAGTGCGGCCCACACTACCCCGACGGCGAGCACCCAGCCCGGCGGAATCACGTCCGCCGGGTCGTCGTCGCGGAGGAGGCCGAAGGCGACGAACGGGTACGCTCCGACGGCCGCGAGGACGACGGTAGCGAGGAGACCCCACCCGAGGACGAGACCGAACACGACGGCGGAGAGACCGAGGAAGACGCCCGTGACGAGGGCGAACTCGGGGACGCGACGGGTCATATCGACACTCGGGGAGAAGCGCGTGAAAGCGTTGTGTCTGCGGACCGTCGCGTCGGTACGGCACCCGGAAGCGTTTAGACGGGCCATAGAGTAGCTTTCGTCATGTCAGACTGTCCGCTGGCGGACGACTGTCCACGGTACTCGGAGCGAATCAACGGGATGGGGTGCCAGTACTACGGTGACCGCGCGGGAGCGGAGTGGTGCAACAGCTACGAACAGCCCATCCGCGACCTGAAACAGCAACCGGTCAAGCCCGGCGAAGACGTCGTCGTCACCGTCGACGACATCCACGAGAGCGGTGCCGGCGTCGGCCGGACCGAAGACGGCTTCATCGTCCTCATCGACGGCATCCTCCCCGAGGCACGGGCCGTCGTTCGAATCGACCAGGTGAAGTCCAACCACGCGCGCTCGAAGAAGATAGTCGAGCGACTCCCCCTCGACCCCGACGAAGAGAACGAGGAGGGCGAGGGCGGCGTCGGCGGCGTCGGAGACACCGGCGACGACGGCAGCGACGACGACGACGGCGACGACAGAAAGGGTGGACCCAAGCGTCCGACTGCGCTCGGCAGTCGAGACAACTTCTGGGGTAGCTAGACCGCACCGCACCCACCGCGCCGCGCCACGGACAGTCACATCCTTCGCTTCGCTCTTCTCCCGCCGCACTTGCGCCCCATATCGCCGCTTCGGCCGCCGGTTCCGTCTTCCGCCAGCGGACGACCGCGACGGTACAGCTTTTTGCGACCGGCAATCGTACGCCCGTCCATGCACGACGCGGACCGCGGGCGACGCCCGCGAGGCGACGGGGGCGACGTCGACGTCGCGAGCATCCTCGCGGAGACGGGGTTCGACCCCGACGACAGCGTCCTGACGCGACGACAGGCCGAGGTGCTGGCACTCCGCGAACGCGGCGTTCGGCAGTCGACCATCGCCGACCTCCTCGGGACGTCGCGCGCGAACGTCTCCAGTATCGAGTCGAGCGCCCGCCGGAACGTCGAGAAAGCGCGGGAGACCATCGCGTTCGCGGAGGCGTTGACCGCGCCGGTCCAAGTCGCCGTGGAGGAGGGCGCGGACCTGTACGACGTGCCGAAACTCGTCTACGACGCCTGTGACGAGGCGGGCGTGAAGGTGAACTACACCGCGCCGGACCTCATGAAGATAATCGCCGACGCCGCCGGGGACGCCATCCACGGGCGCGAGGTGCGCGAGTCCGTCCTCGTCGGGGTGACGAGCACCGGCGACGTGCGCGTCCGCCGGTCCGCCGACGGATAGACGGCGAAGAGAGACGACCGGCGCGGACCTCAGAACTCGCCGCGCCGCTTCAACTCGTTCACGAGGGTCCGAACGTCCTGTGCGCGTTCTTTCGGGACGACGAGCACCCTGTCGTCCCACGTCACGACGGCGAGGTCCGAGACGCCCACGAGCGAGACGTGTTTGCCGTCGCCCGCGACGACGTTGTCCACGGCGTCGACCGTTCTGACGGTCACGTCGCCGACGTCGACGGTGCCGTCCTCGTCGCGGCCGACGACGCGTTCGAACGCGTCCCACGACCCCAGGTCGTCCCACTCGAACGCGGCGGGGACGACGACGGCCTCTCGGGTCCCCTCCATCACGCCGTAGTCGATGCTCACCTCGGGCACGTCCGCGAACGCCTCGGCGGCGTCGACGCCCGCGCCGAGGCGGGTCACGAGTTCCGAGAGCGGCGAGTCGCGGGCGGCGCGGAGGAGGGCGTCCGGCGTCCACGCGAAGATACCCGCGTTCCAGTAGTGCCCGGCGTCGACGTACTCCCGGGCCGTCTCGGCGTCCGGTTTCTCGTGGAACGCCGCGACGGGGGCGTAGTCGCCGCGCGACGCGCCGGGTTCGATGTAGCCGTACCCCGTGTCGGGACGGGTGGGTTCGACGCCGAACGTGACGAGCGAGTCCGTCTCGCTCGCGACGCGCGCGCCGCGGCGCATCACGTCGGCGAAGTCGCCGTCGACCCGGTGGTCGCTCGGGAGGACGACGACGACGCAGTCGCCCACGAGTTCGCGAATCCGGTGCGTCGCGTAGACGAGTGCCGGACCGGTGTCCTTCGCGGCGGGTTCGACCACCACCTCGGCGTCGGGGGCGTGGTCGGGAACCTCGTCGGCGAACGACGGTCGGGTGGAGACGACGACGTCGTCGGCGAACTCGCGGGCGCGTTCGACCGTTCGAGAGAGCAGCGAGTCGTCGCCGAGAAGCGAGAGGAACTGCTTCGGCCGGTCGGCGCGACTCGCGGGGTAGAGTCGAGAGCCGGTCCCCCCCGCGAGGACGAGGGCGACGACGGGTCGCTCGGGGTCGGCTACCACGTCTCGACGACCCCCGTTCGGACGTCCTCCGCACAGCCCTCGCAGTCGGGGTGACCGGCCTCGAAGCACGCCGGATAGCCGTCGGTGTCGACGCCGACGGCGCGGCGTTCGGCGTAGCGACGGCAGACGAGACGAACCCGTCCCTCGTCGTCCCGCGGGAGGCGCGGGTCCGCGCCGCGTTTCCCTTCGTTGTACGCGTCTCTCGCGCGGGCGTACTGCCGGCCGGCGGCGCGGAACTTCTCACGTACGAACCGTTCGAGGCGGTCGTCCATCGGTTACGGAGCGATGGGGACGCCGAGGCTATAGGTCCGTTGGTGGCCGAATTCGGGACCGTGGAAGCGGCCGAATTCGGGAGGAAGGGAGCCACACGGGACCGTTTTCAGTTTCGGGATGTACGATACTTTATTAACCATCGGGAGCCAACCGACGTATGCCTCCCAACGGAAACCAAGGTGGAGGCGAGTGAAACCATGTCAGACCTGCGAACACACGCAGAGGAGATTGCAGAGCAGTTTTCAGACCACTTGGACGTCGATGCGGACGACGTCGAGGACCGACTCCAGAACCTCGTCGACGAGTACCGCGTCCCCGTCGACGAAGCGCGACGCTCCGTCGTCAACAGCTACCTCGACGAGGCGGGCCTCGAACGCGACGAACTCGGCCGCGGCGGGAACGACGAGGTCCACCTCGCGGACATCGACCAGGACGAACAGTGGGTCGACGTGACGGTGAAAGTCGTCGAACTGTGGGAACCCCGAAGCGAGTCGGTCTCGCAGGTGGGTCTCGTCGGCGACGAGTCCGGGCGGATGAAGTTCATCGCCTTCACCACCTCCGAACTCCCCGAACTGGAGGAGGGCAAGGTGTACCGCCTCGGAAACGTCGTCACCGACGAGTACCAGGGCAACTTCTCTGTGAAACTCAACCGGACGACCAGCATCGAAGAACTCGACGAGGACATCGAGGTGGGCGACGACTCCACCAGCGTCGAGGGCGCACTCGTGGACATCCAGTCCGGGAGCGGCCTCATCAAGCGGTGCCCCGAGGAGGGCTGTACGCGCGTCCTTCAGAACGGCCGGTGTAACGAACACGGCAACGTCGACGGCGAGTTCGACCTGCGCATCAAGGGCGTCTTGGACGACGGCGACGCCGTCCACGAGGTCATCTTCGGTCGCGAGATGACCGAAGAACTCACCGGAATTTCGCTGGAGGAGGCCCAGGAGATGGCGATGGACGCACTCGACACCACCGTCGTCGTCGACGAAATGCGCACCGACCTCGTCGGCACGTACTACCGCGTCTCCGGCCCCGAACTGGGACGCTACGTGCTGGCCGACGACACCGAACGCCTGACCGAACCAGCGGACCCCGAAGCGGTCCTCATCAAAGCGAGGTCGATCTAAATGAGTTCCCAAGAAGTTCCAACCCGAGAGGTCGCCCGGCGAGTGTTCGCCGAAGAGTTCAACGACGCGAGTTACACGTTCAAAGAGTCCGACGACGAACGCGCCCCCGTCTACCTCCTGCTCCCGAGCGGAGAGAAGGCCAACCGCATCTTCTTCGTCGGCACGCTGACGGAGAAAGAGGACGTGGGCGAGGACAACGAGTACTGGCGCGGCCGCATCGTCGACCCGACGGGGACGTTCTTCGTCTACGCCGGACAGTACCAGCCAGAGGCCGCGAGCACGCTCCGCGACCTCGAAGCGCCCGCGTACGTCTCCGTCGTCGGCAAGCCGCGGACGTACGAGACGGACGACGGGTCGGTGAACGTCTCCGTCCGACCGGAGTCCATCAGCGTCGTCGACGCCGCCACGCGTGACCGCTGGGTCGTCGAGACGGCGCAGCGAACGGTCGAGCGTCTCGAACGCTTCGACGACGAGGGCAACGAGTACGCCCGCATGGCCCGCGAGGAGTACGACCTGCCGACCGACCGCTACAAGTCGATGGCCGTCTCCGCCTTGGAGAGCTTAGACGAGTCCGGCGGCGACGAACTCGGCGGCGACGACGCCGACACCGCCTCGCCGGAACCGAGCACGTAAGCCGACTCACGAGCCGACTTTTTCGCCCGTGCGAGCGTCTGACGAAGCATTAAGTAGCCGGGAGCGACAACTCTCGGACGACATATGGGCAACAAGAACAAGACCATCTCGTTTCGCGTCAACGAGGACGCGTTCGAGACGCTTCGGGAGATAGCCGAAGAGCGGGATATCTCGCTGTCGGCCGTCTTCCGCGACTACGTGGACACCCTCGTTGCCCACGACGGCCAAGTGCAAGTCGTCCCGGAACACGAACTCGACCAGATGGGCGCAGACGAGGAGAAGTCGTTCCCGCCGAAGGTCCGCGTCCCGAAGAGTTTCATCCGGGAACACGAGCGTCTCGAACTCGAAGCGGACCACCTCCGCGAACAACTCGAAGAACACAAACGCTACGTCAACTACCTGCGCGAACAGGTCGAAGACGAGGAAGAGGAAGTCATCCAACTGGAAGACTTAGACGCCGACGCGGACGAACCGTCGTTCCGTCTCGGCTAGTCGCACCGCCTCTCGTCTCCGACCCAACGCCCGCGCTCACCCGGTGAGCGCCTGCCGCGCCTCTCTTGCTTTCTTCGCCATCTCGGCGTCGCCCTCCACGTCCGAGAGCGTCTCGACGGCTTCCAGCGTCCGCACCGCGTCGTCGAGGAAGGAGAGCACGTCGCCGGGGTAGGCGTACAGCATGTACTCGTCGCCCATCACGTCGACGATGGCGTCCGGGCCGAGACCCTGCGCGCGGAGTTCGAGGAGGTACGTGACGAACTGGCGTTCGGGGTAGCCCGTGTACAGGTCGTCGGGGTTCTCGGGGTCCAGAAAGTCCTTCGCGAAGTCGAGCAGGCGGTCACGCGTCGCCGCGTCCACCTTCGAGAGTCCCTCACCCGAGTAGAGCACGTCCATCGTCGCCCCCTTGAACGCCCCTTTCGGGATGTTCACGTCCAACTGGGAGACGATTTCGCGGTGGTTCTTCAGGTATATCTTGTCCGTGATGGCCACTGTTCGCCCGTATATCCTCCCTACGGCGGCAAAAGAGTCTCGCTCTCGCCCGGGGGTCGGTGTCGCGGCGTCTCACGCGTCCGCCGACTCGGTGTCGTCGCTCGACCGTCCGCGCCCGTCGCCCGAGTGGCCCAACACCTCCCGGACGGCGTCGAAGTCGGGTTCCGCGTCGGCCGCACCGCCCCGCCACGCGAAGCGAATCCGTCGCCCCGGGTCGACGACGAAAAGCGCCATTCCCGGCACGTCGCGGTGGCCCTCGAACTCGTCCTCGCGGACGCCGTACGCCGCCGCGACGTCGCCGTCCGAATCCGAGAGGAGCGGGAACTCGACGTTGTACGCGCGTGCGAACTCCCCGTGTGCGTAGACGCTGTCCCCGCCGACGCCGAGGACGACGGTGTCGTCGAGGAGGGAGAGCCAGTCGGCGTCGCGGAGCGCGCACCACTGGGCGATGCACGCCGGGTGGAAGTCGAACGGATAGAACACGAGAACGACGTGCCAGCCGTTGTCCGTGTACTCCGACAGCGAGTGTTCGTCGGCGTCGTCGCCCGCCGTGCCGGGGAGCGAGAACGTCGGTGCTTCGTCTCCGAGGCGTAGCATGCCACAGTTACGGCGGGCGAGACAATCAACCCGATTCGGCCGTGTGTGAGCATCGCACGCGTCCGAAACCGGAGTCGTAACGTATTTTAGTCACACGAGGATACCAGTAGATGCGTGTCCGGGTTAGGGTAGTGGACTATCCTTCAGCCTTGTGGAGGCTGAGACGCGGGTTCAATTCTCGCACCCGGACCTTTCTGTCTGCGAACTACGTGAGCAGACGAAAGTCCGTACAGAGAATTGAGCCACGCGAGACGAGCGGAGTGAGTCTCGCACCGGGTTCAATTCTCGCACCCGGACCTTCCTTCCGACGACCACTCGCCGAGCGATTGCTCGCGTCAGCGAGCGTCGCGAGGAATGCCCTCGGTCGTCGGAGAACGGTGTGACGAGAGAATTGAATCAGGGAGCAACCGAGCGAAGCGAGGTTGCGAGTGGGGTTCGATTCTCGCACTGCAGGCCGTCTCTCGAAGCTCATCGCCCGTGAGCGCTCGTTCCGTGAGGAGCCGACGCGTCGAGCAACACTATGGGTATAGCGTCGCGTCTCGGCCGGTGCTATCTATCTACGCAGTAGGTGTTAGTCAGACACACGCATATCCGAAGACGCCGAAGGCGTGCGGAAGGCACTGGGGAAGGAGACCGACAATGAAGCTACCGAAGAACCCGACGGACGAACCGACAGAAGAGGCGGAGTACCGGTACATCGAATACGAGTCTGCCGACGATACGGTCGCCGTCATCCAGGACGGCGACAACGAGAACGCGTGGATTCAGTCGACCGTGTCGGAACCGGTCCGACGGTGAGTGCGGCATCGGGGGGGGAGTAGCGCCGCAATCGACCGCATCCGACCGGAGGGGTCCGCCACAGCGTCCGTGGACGACGCCCGCTGAACCGTCCGTCCGGTTCTACGCCGAGCCTTCTTCGACGAGCGTCTCCCACCGTTCCAGGCCCGCCTCCGCGACGTCGCGGTCCTGTTCGACGGCCCCGCCGGAGACGCCGATAGCGCCGACGACGTCACCGTCTCGCTGCAGCGGATAGCCGCCACCGAAGACGACGATTCGGCCCTCGTCCGTGGTCTGGAGTCCGTACAGCGAGTTTCCGGGCTGTGACGCTTCCGCCAACTCGTGCGTCGGCGTGTCCAGCGCCGCGGACGTGTACGCTTTGTTCCGCGAGATGGAGACGGACGCGAGCCACGCGTCGTCCATCCGGTGCTGTGCGACGAGGTTGCCCTCGTCGTTTGCGACGGTGATTACCATCGGGTTCTCTATCTCTTCTGCGCGCTCCTCCGCTGCCTCGACGAGTTCTTTCGCCGTGTCGAGAGGTATCGATGTGACCATCCAGCGGCGATTGTGGCGGCTGCCCGAAGAATGTTCGTCCTCTGTCAGGAAGTACTACCAGAACGATCGCAACTGTCTCTCTGGCGGGAACGAGTCGACTCGCGCGCGGCCGAACTCACGCCGCACACGCCAGCAGCTCGTCGACGTCCGGTCTGTCGTCTCGGGACTGTCCGGCGTGGTCCAGCAGTATCTCTCCGGTCGACAGGTCGACGACGAGTGCCTCGGGGAGTCGGCCGATGACGTCGTGCAACGCGCCGAGGACGCCGAAGCGCGTCGGTTGGTCGAACTCGTCTGCCAGTTCTTTCTTGGGGTCCGCCAGGAGCGGAAACGGCAGTTCGTACGTCGTCTGCCAGTCGACGGCCCTGTCGGGGTCGTTCGGAAGGACGGAGACGACTTCCATCCCCGCCGCCTCGAACTCGTCGTACCGACGCTTGACGCTCTGGACTTGCCGGCGGCACTGGCGACAGTAGTAGTCTCGCTGTAAGAGGAGAACGAGGTAGTCGGCGTCGCTGTCGGCGGGCGAGTACGTCTCGGGTCCGGTGCCGACGTTCGGGAGTTCGAAGTCGAGCACGTCCTGCGTCAGTGTCGCGGCCATATCCGTCGAGTTGGAGGAGGAGTACTTGAGTGTCGTCCGAGATGTTCACGAACTCTGACCCAAATTCGGCCCGCATCTCGCGCGTCACCGACTCCTCGTGGCGGACGCTCGCTCGTTCGGACGGGCGGCACTACTGCCCGTCGCGAGGGGTTCGAGACGGACGGAGACGGACGGGGTTTCGTGCAGTCGACGCTACGCCGACCTCTCGACCGATTCTCGCGTCGCCAGGGGGGCGTCCGGGTACTGACGAGCGTACTCCACCTGCGTCGTCACCGCCCCCGGACAGTCGCCGGTGAGGTGGTCGTCTTCGATGGTCTCGAACAGGTGGCCACACTCGCGGCAGGCGACGTAGTGGACGTCGGCGATTCGGTCGTCGAACGGCGAGTCACCCAGCATAAATGACGAATCGTAGTCAAACTACTTAATTACGGATGACTGTACTTTTCTTCGGTTTCGAGTTAAGGAGCGGCTTCCTCGGACGTCGTTCGCGCTTCGTTCGCGCTCGGTTCCGCTTCGTTCGTGCCGCGTTCGCACCTCGTTCTCACGGTACCGATATGCCGATGCGAACCGAGGTGCGGACATGGACGTCGCTATCGTGACCGTCGGCAACGAACTCCTCGCGGGCGACATCGAGAACACGAACGCGACGTGGTTGGCCCGGGAACTGACCGAACGGGGCGTGAACGTCGTGCGGGTTCTGACCGTCCCCGACGAGGAGTCAGTCATCGCCGAGACGGTGCGCGAGTGGGCCGCCGCGTTCGACGCCGTCCTCCTCACGGGCGGACTCGGCGGGACGCCGGACGACCTGACGATGGCGGGCGTCGCCGCCGGACTGGACCGCGAGTTGGAACTGAACCCCGTCGCCGCCGCCGACGTGGAGGCGACCATCGAGCGAATCCTCGAACGCCGCCCGGACATCGACTTCGACCTGAACGTCGAGTGGTACGCCTCCATGCCCGC
Organism: Halogeometricum limi; assembly: GCF_900115785.1. Classification (GTDB taxonomy): domain Archaea; phylum Halobacteriota; class Halobacteria; order Halobacteriales; family Haloferacaceae; genus Halogeometricum; species Halogeometricum limi. Next base: position 411,326 of record NZ_FOYS01000001.1, on the reverse strand, counting down.
GGCGGCGACGCCGATTCCGAACCCCGAGGGCCTCGCGCCCGGGTGCGTCGCCGAGAACGTCTACGTCCTCCCCGGAATCCCCGAGGAGATGCGCGCCGTCTTCGAGAACGTCGCCGAAGACTTCGGCGGGACGGTGGCGGCGAAGACGTTCTACACGCCGCAACCGGAGGGCGCGATGGCGGACCCGTTGGCCCGCGTGGCGTCTCGCTTCGGCGTCCGCGTCGGCAGTTACCCGAACCGCGAGGGGACGCGAACGCGAATCAAACTCACCGCGACGGACGAGGCGGAACTGGCCGAAGCGTCGTCGTGGCTGGTCGAGAACGCCGGCGTTGAGTTGGTCGAAGCGGGAGAGAAGTCCGAGTAGCGGGGAGAGCGTCGTCTACCGCGTTTCCACCACGTCCGTCGGGTCGGGACGGCGAATCGACGACAGCGACCCGCGCGACTGGATGATGTTGAGCGCGGTGATGAGGTCCGACCGCGAGATGAGGCCGACGAGTTCCCCCGATTCGTCGACGACGGGGAGACGCCCGACGTTCTGCTGTTGCATCACCGTGATGGCGTCCATCGCGTCCGCGTCGGGACCGATGGTGGCGAGTTCGTCGGCCATCACGTCCTCGACGAGGTAGGCGTCGCGTTCGACTTCGTTCACCGACCGGGCGTCGTTCAGCGTCACCATGCCCGCGAGACGACCCTGCCGCATCACCGGGTAGCCCGTGTGGCGTTCGGTGAACATCCGCTCTAACAGTTCGGCGACGCTCGTCCGCACGTCCACCACGTCGAGTTTCTCGCGCGGCGTCATGATGTCGCGGACGGTCACGTCCTCGAACGCCGCCTTCATCACCGTCTGCTGGGCCTCCGAGGAGGCTCCCATGTAGATGAAGAAGGCGAGGGCGATGAGAAACAGGTTCGAGAACAGGCCGACGATGCCCAAGAGGAAGGCGAACCCCTTGCCCACCTCGGCGGCGATTTGGGTCGCTCTGGCGTGCGACCGCTTTCGCGCGAGGAGCGCGCGGAGGACGCGTCCGCCGTCCATCGGAAACCCGGGGAGCATGTTGAACACGGCGAGGACGACGTTCGTGAGCGCGAGGTAGCCGAGGACGAACTTCACCGCGTCCAGAGAGGTGGGGAGGACGACGAACCCGAGATACGCGAGGACGCCCAACCCGACGCTGACGAGCGGACCCGCCACGGCGATGACGAGTTCCTGCTTCCAGTCCTCGGGCATCTCGACGAAGTTGGCGACGCCGCCGAACAGCCAGAGCGTTATCGACTCTATCTCGTAGCCGTAGCGCATGGCGACGAGCGAGTGGCCGAACTCGTGAAACAGCACACAGAGGAACAGGCCGATAGCCGCCGCGGAACCGAGTATCCACTGGAGCGACCCGTCCGTCAGCGCCGCCCCGTCGATGGCCGACCCGAACAGTCCGTTGATGACGCCGACGAGCTGCGCCACGTCGGAACCGATGAGCCACGCGAACAACGGGAGGACGAGGAGGAACGTGAGGTTGAGTTGAATCGGGATACCGAAGACACGACCGATACGAATTCCTCGCATGGCACTGTCTAGTCGGTCCCGGTTAATAAGTCCAATCTCGGATTCGGGGGGCAGTGGGCGAATATTTAGGCCGACGCGAGAACGACGGAGGGTATGAGCGACTCCGAATCCAAGTCGGTCGTGAAACGCGCCGAGTCCATCGAGTACGAGTCCGTCGGTGCCGCCGATGGGATGTCGAAGGGCGTCCTCCTCGATTCGTCGGACGGCGCACCGAACTTCGCCATCCGCCGGTTCGTCTTAGACGCCGGGGCGACGGTGCCGAAGCACACGAACGAGGTGGAACACGAGCAGTACGTGCTCTCGGGAACGTACACCGTCGGCATCGGGGACGAGGAGTACGAGGTGTCCGCGGGCGACTCGCTGTTGATTCCCGCCGGCGTCGTCCACTGGTACCGAAACGAGTCCGCGGAGGAGGGCAGTTTCATCTGTGCGGTTCCTAATGGGAACGACAGTATCGAGTTGGTCGAAGAGTAACTCGCCGTGTCCGGCCCTTTCGTCGTTTCGTGAGCGACGAGGGGAGCGTCACTCGGGCGCGTAGTCGGCGCTCCGCTCGGCGTACGCCGTCATCACACGCCGTTCGATTCGCTGGAGTCGGTCGGCGACCGTTCCCGGGGCGACTCCCACCCGTTCGGCGAGCGCTCGTTGCGTCGTCTCGCGCGGCACCTCGTAGTAGCCGTGTTCGAGTGCGAGGTCGAGTAGCGCGGCCTGCCCGTCGGTCAGCACGGAGTCGGATTCGACTCGCGGTTCCAGACGACCGACCTGCTCGACCGAGACGGCGACCACGTCCGGAATCTCGGCCGTCGCTCGGCGGATACCCTCGTCCGTTCCGACGATGGAGAACTGGACCACGGGTCCGCGTTCGGTCTGTCGGTGGTCTACCGGCCAGTCGAGGACGATATCGCGGCGATAGAGGATTTCGAGCAGGTCCGTAATCGGGTCGGCGCTTCGATAGTGCGCGTAGACCATACCGCGTGCGTCGGTGCCCGCGACGTCGTACTGGAGGACGTCGTCGTTCGCCGCCAGCAGTTCTCTGGCCGCCGTGAGACTCCCCCTGACGTCGGAGAGGCCGACGTGTTGTCCGTCCTCGATAGGCCCGAGATACCGCGTCGACTCGAGGGAGACGGCCGACGAACCGTCGAACACGTCGAACATCGGGGCTCGTGCTTCGCCGGAGAGCGAGAGCGTCGCGTATCGGAGCATGCGGTGAACGGCCGTGCGTACGGAGGCGGGTCATATACGTACCTAGCATGTTAGAATAAATTCTCAACGGCACGGAACGCGTCCAAACTCGGTAGATGAGCGACGAACCAGCGGTTAGCGAGTTTCCACCGGGACCGACGGGACTCCCCGTCGTCGGGGCGATGCCGCAGTCGATACTCGGCGGACTGGAGTTCAGAGAACGCGTGGCCGAGGAGTACGGCGACATCGTCCACTGGCAGACGCACCGAGGGCACACCTACCAACTGAACGACCCCGAGTACATCGGCCAAGTGCTCGTCCACAACAACACCAACTACGTGAAGGGCGAACAGTTTCAGCGGTTGCTCGGCCCGTTGCTCGGAAACGGCATCCTGAACAGCGAAGGAGAGGCGTGGCGGCGGAACCGCCACCTCGTCCAGCCCGCGTTCCACCCCGACCGCATCGAGGTGTACGCCGAGATGATGACCGAACTGACCGAGGAGATGCTCGAAGGCTGGAGCGACGGCGAGACGCGGCGGGTTCACGAGGATATGATGGAGCTGACCCTCCGAATCGTCTCGAAGGCGCTGTTCGGCGTCGACATCGACGAACACGTCGAGGAGATAGAAAACGCGGTCAACGACTTCCTGCCGGCCACGACGAGCCTTCCGAACTACCTGTTGCCGGAGGGCGTTCCCCTCCCGTCTCGGCGGCGAATGAAAGCCGCCCGTGAGACGCTCGACGACGTCGTCGACGACATCATCCAGCGAAAGCGTGCAGACCCCGGCGAACACGACGTGGTCTCGATGTTGCTCGCGGCGCGCGACGAAGGCGGCAGTTCGCTGTCGGACGAACAGATTCGCGACGAGGCGATTACGCTCCTCACGGCGGGCCACGAGACGACGGCGGTTTCGCTGACGTACACGATTCACCTCCTCGCGCAACACCCCGAAATAGAGGCGAAACTGGTCGCCGAACTCGACTCGGAACTTGGCGACGAGCGGCCGACGATGGGCGACCTCTCCGACCTCGAATACACCGAGCAGGTCGTCGAAGAGTCCATGCGACTCTTTCCGCCGGTTCCGGGTATCGTTCGCGAGGCCGAAGCACCGGACGAAATCGGCGGCTACACGATTCCGGCGGGCGCGAAGGTGTTCATGGACCAGTGGGTCGTCCACCGCGACGCGCGGTGGTACGACGACCCGCTGGCGTTCGAACCGGGACGGTGGACGAAGGAGTTCAAACAGTCGCTCCCGCCGCTCGCGTACTTTCCGTTCGGCTCCGGGCCGCGCCGGTGTATCGGCGACCGGTTCGCGATGCTCGAAGCGCGACTCATCCTCGCGACCCTCTATCAGGACCACCACCTCGAACTCGTCTCCGACCGGAATCTGGAGGTCGTTCCGACGATCACGTCACGGCCGAAAGAGGACGTGCGAGCGAGGGTCCACGAGCGGTCGGCGGACGAAGCGTCCAACGGGAGTCGGTAGGCGGCTCGTGGGACGGCCGCTCGTCCCGAGGAACCCTCGACGCTGGCGCGAGCGGCCCGCGTCGAGAGCCGAACGTGACGGACGCAGACGAACCCCTGAAATACCCCGTCCTCGTACCAACGCCCGTGTCTAAACAGGTCGGCCGCGTCGACACGCTGTTCGTCCACGAGACGAACGACGACTTCCTCGTCGTCGTCCAACGGGACGGCGAGCGTGTCTTCCGCGCGGTGCTCGAACTGCAAGAGACGAACGCCGGTCCCCGGCCCGCGAAGTTCCGCGTCAAACGCGGGTCGTCGGACGACCCCCGCGACCCGAGTCAGTTCGTCGAACTCGCCCGCAGAGCAGACCGAATCCGCATCTCCCAACAGACCTCCAAAGCCCGCCGCGACGAGTTCCGCGAGATGCTGGACGGCTACCAACTCGACGCCCTCGTCGTCCGGACCTGCCGCTACTGCGCCTCAAACGGCCGCTACTCGCCGATAACCGCAGACACGGCCATCAAGGCCGACAACGAACACATCTGCCCGGACTGCGCGCGGCGCGAGCTCGAACGCGAACTCGACTTCTCGGGCACGGGAACGATGACGAAAGCGGCCCAAGAGCGCCTCGAAGCGCTCCTCTTGGAGACGCAAGACCTCGGCCGTATCTCGAACCTCCTGAAGGGCGGACTGGACCCCGACCTCACGAAGTTCGACACTGTCTCGGCGACGACGGACGACGTCGATTTGGTTCCAACCTCGTCGCTGGACCTGAATCCGACGCTCCAGTCGATGGTCGAAGACCGCTTCGACACCCTCCTGCCGGTGCAGTCGCTCTCCGTCGAGAACGGACTGTTCGAAGAACGCGACCAACTGGTCGTGAGTGCGACGGCGACGGGGAAGACGCTCGTCGGCGAGTTGGCGGGCGTCAACCGCGCGCTGAACGGCGACGGGAAGATGCTCTTTTTGGTTCCGCTGGTCGCCCTCGCGAACCAGAAGCACGAGGACTTCGAGGAGCGATACGGCGACCATCTGAACGTCACCATCCGCGTCGGCGCGTCACGCATCAACGACGACGGCAACCGCTTCGACCCGAACGCCGACATCATCGTCGGCACCTACGAAGGTATCGACCACGCCCTGCGGACGGGCAAGGACCTCGGCGACATCGGCACCGTCGTCATCGACGAGGTGCACACGCTCAAAGAGGACGAACGCGGGCACCGCTTGGACGGGATGATCTCTCGGCTCAAACACTACTGCGAGGAACGAGAGAAGCGACGCGACTACTACGACGGCGCGCAGTACATCTACCTCTCGGCGACGGTCGGAAACCCCGAAGCCCTCGCGCAGAAGCTTCGCGCGACGCTCATCGAGTTCGAAGAGCGCCCCGTCCCCATCGAACGACACGTCACGTTCGCCAGCGGCCAGGAGAAACCCGACATCATCAACAAACTGGTTCGGCGGGAGTTCGACACGAAGTCCTCGAAGGGGTATCGCGGCCAGACCATCGTGTTCACCAACTCTCGTCGTCGCTGTCACGAGATTTCCAGGAAGTTGGAGTACGACGCCGCGCCGTACCACGCCGGACTGGACTACCGCCGCCGCAAGAAGGTCGAACGGATGTTCGGCAACCAGGATTTAGCTGCGGTCGTCACCACCGCCGCACTCGCCGCCGGTGTCGACTTCCCCGCCTCGCAAGTGGTGTTCGACACGTTGGCGATGGGTATCGAGTGGCTCTCCGTACAGGAGTTCGAGCAGATGCTCGGACGGGCGGGCCGACCCGACTACCACGACAAAGGGACCGTCTACCTCCTCGTCGAAGCCGACGCCTCCTACCACAACTCCATGGAGATGACCGAAGACGAAGTCGCGTTCAAACTCCTGAAAGGGGAGATGGAGGACGTGATGACCGTCTACGACGAGTCCGCCGCCGCCGAAGAGACGCTGGCGAATATCACCGTCGCGGGCAAGAAGGCCAAACGGTTGAACGACCGGATGCTCGGCGACGTGCCGACGAAGCACGCCGTCGGGAAACTGCTGGAGTGGAAGTTCATCGACGGTTTCGAGCCGACGCCGCTGGGGAGAGCGGTCTGTCGGCACTTCCTCGCGCCGAAGGACGCCTTCCGAATCTTGGACGGCATCCGGCAGGGGATGAGTCCGTACGAACTCGTCGCCGACATGGAACTCGCGGACGACGACCTGTAGCCGGGGCGAGCGACGACCGGAAGCCGACGGGAGTCGCGTCCGCAACACGTGAAATCGGGCCACGGCGTCCGTCTCGGACCTATATCCTTTTCCGCCGTCGGTACGTCGGGTGACTACGTGGTAACGATAACGCCGAGTATCGTCGTCGTCTCCGCGATTATCCTCGTGGCGCTGGTGTTCTTCGCCACCGAACCGGTTCCCGTGGACGTCACCGCACTCGGCGTGATGGTGGCGCTGATGCTCGCCCAACCCGCCTCGGAGTGGTTCGTCGCGTTCGGTCTCCTCGCGGAACCGCTCTCGCTTTTCGACCCCGAGAACTACCCGGGGCAAGCGCTCTCGGGGTTCTCCAGTACGGCGACGCTGACCGTGTTGGCGATGTTCATCCTGAGCGAGGGCGTCCAGCGGACGGGCATCGTCCAGATGCTCGGCGCGAAAATCGCGTCGTTCACGGGCGACAGCGAGAGTCGGCAGTTGGCCGCGACCATCGGCGTCGTCGGCCCCATCTCGGGATTCATCAACAACACCGCCGCCGTCGCCATCCTCCTCCCGATGGTCACGGACCTCGCCGAACGCGGCGGCACCTCGCCCTCGAAGCTCTTGCTTCCCCTCTCGTACGCCTCGATGTTCGGCGGGATGCTCACGCTCATCGGCACCTCGACGAACATCCTCGCCTCCGACCTCTCGGGTCGCCTCATCGGTCGGTCGTTCACGATGTTCGAGTTCACGAGTCTCGGCCTCATCGTCTCCGCCGTCGGAACGGTGTATCTCCTCACCGCCGGACGGTGGCTCACGCCAGAACGCATCAAGCCCGAACGCGACCTGACCGAGGAGTTCGAGATGAGCGACTACCTCACCGAGGTGACCGTCCGCGCGGACTCGCCGCTGGTCGGCCAACAGGTCCAGCGCGCGCTCGTCGAGACGGACTTCGACGTGGACCTCATCCAACTCATCCGCGGCGGCGAAGTGTTCTTGGAACCGCTCGGCCCGAAGGAGATTCAGGCGGGCGACGTGTTCGCGCTCAGAACCGACCGCGACACGCTCGTGGACCTCCTGGACGTGGAGGGGATGGACCTCGTCCCGAACGTCACCGTCGACGAAGCGGAACTCGAAGCGGGCGAGACGGGACAGAACCTCGTCGAACTCGTCGTCGCACCGGGGTCGTCGCTCGTCGGCGAGTCGCTCGCGTCGGCGAGTTTCCGACAGCGCTACGACGCCACCGTCCTCGCCCTGCGACGCGGTGGAGAACTCATCCGCCGACGGATGGACAACATCACGCTCCGGGTGGGTGACACCCTCCTCGTGCAGGCGACGACAGAGAGCATCGGGCGTCTCGACAACAATCGGGATTTCATCGTCGCCCAGGAGATAGAGCGGCACGACTACCGCGAGGAGAAGATTCCGGTCGCCATCGGCATCGTCGCCGTCGTCGTCGGCCTCGCGGCGCTGAACGTCATCCCCATCGTCGTCTCTGCGCTCGCCGGGGCGCTGGCGATGGTCGTGACGAGATGTCTCCGACCGACCGAACTGTACGACGCCGTCCAGTGGGACGTCATCTTCCTCCTCGCGGGCGTCATCCCCCTCGGCATCGCCATGGAGAACTCGGGGGCGGCCGCCCTGCTGGCGGAGTTCGTCGTGATGACGGGCGAGTTCCTCCCCCTTCTCGGCGTCCTCGCGGTGTTCTACCTCGTCACGGCGCTTCTCACGAACGTCGTCTCGAACAACGCGAGCGTCGTCCTCATGATTCCCGTCGCCGTAGAGGCCGCACAGACGCTCGGCGCGTCGGCGTTCGCGTTCATCCTCGCCGTCACCTTCGCCGCATCGACGGCGTTCATGACGCCCGTCGGCTACCAGACGAACCTGTTCGTCTACGGTCCCGGCGGCTACCGCTTCACCGACTACCTGCGCGTGGGGGCCCCGCTGCAACTGCTGTTCGCGGGGGTCACGACGCTCGGAATCGCCGCGCTATGGGGTCTCACGCCGTAGTCGCTGTCGAACGAAACGCTTTACCGGAGGACCGACCGACGAGTAAACGCGGGACCGTGGGTTAGCCTGGTATACTTCGGGCCTTGGGTGCCCGTGACCCCGGTTCAAATCCGGGCGGTCCCATACCCACCTTAAAAGAACCAGCGTATTCTGCCGGTTCTGCTACTTCGACCACGAGCGGAGGTGATCGGCGTGTCTGAGGACGTCGACGATCCGCTTGACTTCCTCGGAGGTGCCGAACCTGTCACCTCTGACGACGAGGACTCCGTCACTCGGAGCGTCGAGTACGCGAGTGACAGTCTACGCGTCAGTGCAGGCACCGACGGCGCCGACCTGGACGACCATGACCACGAATCCGAGCGAGAAGAGATACTCTCGCAGAAGTTCGCTACTTGTCGCTGGTGCCGCGTTCCGTTCGATGATGAGGCCGTCCTCGAGGCGCACGACGACTGTTCGAAGGAACCAGTCTCAGCCTGTCGCTTCTGTGGCGAAGAGCATACCGCGCGCGACGAGCCTGAGGATCATCTCTACTCGTGCGACGACTACCAGCAGTATCGAGAGAAAGAGATTCGAGGCACGCGAGCCCGTACGATGCGGAACGGCGACGGATTCGACGTTCGTCAGTTTATCAACGGACAGCCTCACGAGTTCAGTGCCTATCTCAAGTACGACAACGCCCTCAGTACCTACTTCGGGCTCGTTTCCCTGAGTAAGATGCACGACTTCGAGGAGTACGGAAAGCTTCGGGCGGGTCTCGAGTTCGATGACGAGGACTGGACGATTGCGTTCCAGACGAAAAAGTGCGGTATCGCACCTCCAGACGACGACTCGGACCTCGGTCCGTGGGATTGGAGACTCGAAGATCCGGTCGAGTTACTAATCTACATCTACCCTAGCGCGTACGACAGCTACGCCGCTGCGGGACAGGAGAACCGGCAACGGGCCTTCTTCAACGTATCTCCCCGGTGGCCGAACATGAAGTCGATCAACGATAATCCGATCTCGAACCCGCACGACCTGCTCGGCGTCGACGTCGATATCAAAGGAAGCTACTTCGAGTTCGATCAGTACGCCGACCTGCTCCACGACGCACTTGACGTCCTTCGAGAGCGCCAGAAGGAGTTCGGATGGAACTCGTACACCTCGATTGATGCGGATGCCTGCCACCCCGACCAGACTCACGAATCGTCGAACATCACCGACGCAGAATACTACGTGCGCGTCGCGAACGAACTGACAGGGAAGGTCTACGCGTTTGACGGTACGCTTCACCGCATCTCGCTGCTCCTCGGTCGCGAGCGGGCGGGATACTCGAAGACTGTTCGGGACGATCGCGAGTGCGCCGGACACTACCACACCGCCACGATCGGGGCGATGCGCGCAGCCGCCCTGGTCGGTGGCCACGAACTCCCGAAGGAGTTCAAGCACTACCACATGCGGAAGCCCGACGCGAACGCGGGAACGGCACTCGAAAACCCGAAGCTCGGCGTCTCGTTCCAGCACGGCCTATACGACGACACGCTCTACTGGGACGACCTGGAACGCCTCGAGCGCGAACTCGATGAGGGACTGCTCAACCTGCTCCGCTGGTCCGACCTCCCGATTACCCCGGACCACCAGGTGTTCGTCGCCGACGACTACTTCTCCGTCACGGGCAGTCGCCGATTCCGTAAGCTCATCAGCGACCCTCTGCCGCGAATCGCTCAACAGCAGGACGAAGAGGTTCGACGGTTTGCTGTCGCCGGAAACCTCACTGAGACTGATGTCGACGTGGTTGATGAACTCCTCACCGACGGCGGTCACGTCTCACCAGCCGACCTCGCCGAACGGATCGGCGTCCACATCAGTACCTGCTACAAGTCGATGAAGCGACTCGGAGGTATCGTCCAGCATGACTACGGCTCCGTCGAACTCGCCTCGAAGCACATCGCACAGGGTGTCGTCGAACACATCGAGTCCGCCCGCGCAGTTGTAGAGAACACGCTCGAGCAAGCGGCCGACGACCTGGTGCGCGCGGAGACGTTCGGCGACGACGATCCGTGGAGCCGGTGGCTCGATCACTACGTCGACGACGTCAACGAGTACGATGGTAGTGGGAACCGCGACGTCCTCGAGTTCGGCTGGAGGCCGAGCGACCGACACGATGCGAAGCGCCTCATCCGCGCGGGAGCGATGAAGTGGGCCCAGGTCGCCGGGGAGGACATGCCGAGGTTCGCCCGTGAGTTCGAGATCGAGATGACGCTCGCAGACGGTTCGCGGTTCAATCTCGACTGGAGGGCGCTGAAAAAGCTCCTGCCGAGGAACTACTCGGTGACTCCGTCGTACGGCTGACGCGGTGTCTCGTGAGTGGCAACACTACTCTACCTACCAACTACCGGTAACAGTTTCCGCTTTTACGGCCCGTTCCTGATTTTTTAGTGAGGTGTTCGCGGCGTCGACGTCGAGACCGACGAGCGGCGGCTTCGAATTTCGCCGGGGGTACCCCCACTTCTCCGTTAGGGGTGTGAGTAAAGACTCACACCAACAGATTACCGGAGTCTTCGCTGCGCTCAGACTCCAGATGAAACAGCGGAAACGAAGGGGTCGCCGCGCCTACTCGGCGCGGCTTGCTGTGCAAAAAATTGGACTGTAATCGAAACATCGGTTATCGATTTTCGAGAACACCTCAAAGGCCAGAGATTAAGTTGTGATACAAAGTCCTCATTAGATTGCACCAGATGGTCGCAGGTTGATAGTCAACTGTACAGTGGGGTCAATAGTTCCACCAAGTTATTTGTTGGTGAACGAGAAAAACCCGATAATGGAGACACTATCGTCGGACCACTTAGCAGACACCATTGATTATAGATCTATCAAGAGAGGCTTGCAGAGCGTCAATTCATCTCTTGACGACTCAATACCCGACGAAACTCTCCGAGAAGAGATTCTAACCGGAGACTGGGACCTGGGCAGAGAAAAATTCGCGGACTGGCTTGCAAGTGTAGATGAGATACTCCAGACCTACATTATCCAACAACTCGTATTCAAAAAGAAGCGCTTCCTGCTTGAGGACGAAATTGGAGATAAGACACGATACATCTCAGAATCACTCGCTGATGCAAGCTCAGTATTAGCTAATGAATTAGATCTGAACTCTGTGGCGTATTATGAATCCTTTTTCAATTTCTCTGAGCGAACAACCAGCGTCCATAGAATTGCTGAGATGGGTGGCATATTCCAGCAGATAAGAGATGACGCCGATACAGTACAGGAAGCTCGTGAAATATTCTTGCAGGGGGTAGAAAGCGATGACCGAATACCTGAGCACTATCGGTATGCAGTCAATTCTCTTTCCCCAATAATTGGAGACGTGCAATATGAACCAAAACCACGGTTAGTCTCATTTGAAGACGAAGACCACATCTACATGGAGTTTTGGAAGGTCGGTGAAGAGATAACGCAGTTTGACGTTAACCGAAGTGACTACACAACGATTCAGACACGGTCCCGGACAGCGGTTCGGATTCATCTGGATACAGGATTCATTGAGTATGCGAGTGATCAATCGTCGAAGGATGTCCGAGGAACGGTTCTAGACAAATTGATGTACCATTTTGCAGGTGACGAATCTGAGATGGTTACAGATGGAGGAGTCAGCCTCGGCAAACAGCGACACGATGTCATTACGGTCACCGATTCAGATATCGACAAAATCAATGAGCGAATTGGGGTAATGAGTACTCTCGATACATTCCACGGGAAGTACACTAATACGTCGCTCCACTCAATCGATGACCGACCTACTCAGCAAGATGATTTGCATCGGCAGTTGAGAATGAGGGGATATATAAAATCGCATCCGAAAATCCTGCTTGGAGTTGACGGCCAAAACTACGAACTCATTAAGCCGTCTGAGGTTGAAGACGACTATTCGTTCGAAGACGATGTCCCGAAAATAGAAGACTTAGTCGACCAAATACAGAGAAAGAGTAGCTACACCAAGATCGAGAAGGTAACGGTCGTCCTCAACGCAGATCAAGATACTATCCGAATCTGGAAATCAGCAATACCACCTGAAGTCCGAAGAATGTTGTTCCATATGATCGCTGAAGAATTAGACTGGTAGCATGAGTACCAAATGGCTGATCGAGGAGGATCATTTTGAGATCCTTACTCGACTTCTGAGACGGAGTCTGATGGGTGGAGTTGTTCGCCGAACCGATCTCTCCGAGAAGCATCAATCTCTTTGCGAGGAAGCAGTAGATGAAGACCTCGTTGAAAAGAGAACATTGGTAATCTGCCCAGAGTGCGATAAAAGATATACCACAGATAGTATGAGAGACCAATGTGAATGTGGTATAGAGATTGACTTGCGAAATTTCTCGACAGTTATCCAATATAGTTGTGAGAAGTATCCGGAGGTAGTAGAAGAATCGCTAGGAGACTCCATCAAACAATTCTCGATCGTGTACGACGATTGTATGCTTGACCAGATATCTCCGGGCGATCTTGTCCCTTCTTCCTCCAGTGTACAACGATTACATATTTCGCCGTTGTTTATGTTCGATAACCCAGTTCACATCTATGAAAATTTCAACGATGTGTTCGTGAGCTGGAGTCAAGTTAGCAGTCTAGTTGATGAAGACGGAGAGATATGGGACGAGGTTGAAGATTTTTTGTCGTATCTGGATGATGGACGCGTTCTTGCGGACAGAAACAATCTTGAAATTCGGTCACTATCACCAAACCCGCAAACATCCGCGACAGATACAACGTGGTACACCAAACTCCACAGGGTTGATAAATCAAAAGCACATCAAGAATCGAAATCAAAGTTTGGGAGAAATTACAACGAGCAGTTTGAAAGACTCGGGAACGAATTCCTCCATATCCTCTTCCCTCACGCGATGACTCTGCAAGGGGGAGGAAAGAATCAGCCTGATGGGTATGTTTTTTTGAAAGACCAAGCCTACCTTGTTGAGGCGAAGTGCTATTCCAATCAGTTCAAGATATTCAAAGAACAAGACAAAGCAAACAGGTATGTAAAGAACTATTCAGATTATTTCTCAGGCCCAGAGCGTTCTGGACAGGATTTAGCAGGATACATATTCATAGCGCATGAATTCAATAAATCTGATTTCCAGAGAGATATCCGTACTTTTAGACAGTCAAACAGACAATACGCGAACATAGATGTCATCTGTGTCGAAGATACGATGATGGCCGAGGCAGTAGAATTGCTTAGCGACCTTTATCGAGAGGAGCCCTCGGCACCCTGGCGGATCTATTCTCAGTCAAACTTTTACAGAGACATCATAGCGAGAATGAAAGAGACTACTACACCAGAGTTGGATCAAAATTCGTTCTCCGAGCTGCTGAGAATTCTGGTTGACTCAGGCAAAAACAATGAGTCGGATATTGAGCAACAGCTAAGATCAGCGATGAGACGAGAATCTTTGATAGGAGAACGGCTATCAAAGGCACTCACATAAGGATTTATAGACATACCTCCAGGATCTAAGGTCGTTTTCTTGAAAAAGTCGAATTAGCTACTTTTTTAGAAATCGAGGTAGCCCATCGTACGCGAAGTCACATAGTCTGGAACCCTATATCCGGGAATAATACTCAGCCACGACATCAAGAGCCTTCGACTTATGGCCTTCTCTCGCCGCTTCCTTCAGACACTCACGACACTCGTTAATCCGAATCCTCATGCGTTCTCAATTCCCATCTCCACCAAGTCGCAAACGTCCGGCAGGTTGTACTGCTCCATGATCTGTTCTACATCTGCCTCATAATCACTACCTCGGTACTGTAAGTGTGTACTAACGAGGTTCTGAACGCTGTGGACAAGCCAATTCGAATGCGATCTACGACCCTGGCCACGATGGACTTCATCATGGCACTCGCGACAAAGGTAACATCCGAGTTCGTTTTCGCCGTACCTCCAGTGGTGAAAGTCTAAGCCGCCTTGCTCTTCTTCACAGAGGGGACATTCGGACGGCCGATCCATTGGCTCGTCTATCGGATCTCTCGGTGTGTAACCTGCCCTCTCAATCGCTTCGTTCCAGCTTCCAAATCGGTACGTATAGAGGGCACCCACGTGTTTCCCGTGTTTATCCATATCTCGTTTCAGAGGAGGAGTTGGCTGAAGTTCGTCGTTTAGACGATGAATCTCCTCAAGCAGTTCCTCCTCACTATACTTCGGTTTCCCAGCCATGCTAATAGATACAGTCTATTTCAGTGTCAATTTACCGCTTCACGGAATCTCGACATCCGTGAATCAGAGTGATATGTAACAAGGAGGAGTGGATTTAGTGGCACACCGATTTCAACCACATTAGTCTCTATCCCCTGTGCGAGAACGCCCGTCTACGCACAGACTGTGAATATCTCCCGTGATTTATACTGTCTGAACCCTGTGCAGAGTAATACTAATGCAGCATTTGCTTCCACACTTCTTTTCCTGGTTAGCCGCACACGGCTTCACGCTCAGTAACCGGGAGTGGGCTGCGCTGGCTTGGTTACTGATAGTCGGTGTGTTCGTTCTCTCTATCTCGGATGCGCGCTCCAGCCTTCTAGGTATTCTGAGACGGGTTCTATTCACCAAACTGCTCATTGTTTTTCTCTTCTACGCCGTATGGATTGTAGCGTTCATCCAAATTATGGACTGGCTTGGAATCTGGCGCGCTCTACTGACCAAAGATACTCTCGTATGGAGCGTGACTACGGGCATCGCGCTGTTACTCGGAGTTACAGAAATCAAACAGCCAGGGTACTTCTGGCGAGCCCTCTCCGAAGTAGCGGGTGCTACTGTAGTCGTTGAGTATCTATTGAACCTAGCCAGCTTCTCAATTTGGATAGAATTCATCTTACAACCGGTGATATTTTTCTTTGTAGTTGCTCCGGTTGCCGCGAAAGATACTGAATCTCAGAAAATATGGACTAAGATGAGGTTTTGGTTTTCGCTGATACTGATATCCAGCATATTGATTCACACTATCCTGAGCTTGACCGCACCAGAGCAGATAGTCAACTGGGAATTTGTCGCTCTTCAAACAATATGGCCAATTCTTCTGGGTATCTGGGTGTTAATACTCATGCTCATTCTGGCAGTTGCTATGGCTTACGAAGGTGCATTTCTGCGTTTGAGCAGGTATCGAGACCGTCCAGATGGACTCTGGAAAGCCAAGGTAGGACTGATGCTCGCACTCGGTCTTCGGCTAAATGCAGTTCATGAAGCAGCCAAAGGAGGCACACATCGTGTTGCTCGAGCCAAGTCTGTCAGTGACGCCTACGAGGCAGCTACAGAGTACAAGAAGGGATTGACCGAGTGAGACACCAGTCCAAGATTCGAGTAGAGTGAGCCATAACTCACAGATAGCACTCCGATCTGTTGAGAATCAGAATGTCTTCAGATGATTCATCGCACGCGATGTTACATGGTCCGGGACAGGGCCAAGGTAGTTTCGTCGGAACGTCTCACGTCCAGAGTCAGTCATCGCCCACCCGCCCCACGCCATCGTCAGCTCCTCAGCTATCGGAACGCCTTCGAACGCCAGCGAGTAGAACGTGTCTGTCGCCCAGGTGCGGCGGAGGTCGTGCATACCCAAATCGTGCCACCGCTCATCATCGAGGTCAGCAGCGAGTTCCTCGCGCGCCTCGCCGATCCAGTCTCGGAGCGACCGAGTCGAGACGTCGATGATGGGCTCGTCAGCACGAAGTCGTGCCGCGGACTTCAGGTACTTCACGCGCTCGCGGAGGTCTCGAGCAACCGGCGTCGAACGCGTTCCAGTCTTGCCGTCTGGGATTGTGAGCCGCCACTTGTCTTCGGTTCCATCAAGGCGCTCGAAATGACGTAGCTCCACATTCCGAACCTCGTCACTGCGGAGACCGGTGAGCGCGAGGTCGAGAGCGATGCGTCGACGCGGGTAGTCCTCATCCACACACTCGAGGAGCCACTGCTGCTCGACCCGAGAGAGCCAGAGTCGTCGACCAGATTTCGACGGATATGGGCGGGTTTGCATGGTTCCGGTAATCGTAGTTATCTCCGTGTTCCGGAACCTTAGCTAGTTTGGTGGCGCCAATCAGGCCGAGAATCAGGGTGGTTCGGTGTCCTTAAGCAGCAGTTGGTTACGACAATAGACTATTCTCGGAAATGAGTGTGGTTTATTTCCTCAGTTCCAGAGATGCCTTCTTGTTTAGCTATGAACGACAGCTTTCCAGGAAGGTCGGATTTGTCATCAAACTCGATTTTTCCATAAACCGAAAAAATCCAGTTTCTGATTCCGCAATTATCTCACCCTCTTTTTCTCCTGTTTGTACAATGCAGACCCGTCTACTGCCTTCTTCTATCTTACTCAGAACGGGAACAGTGTCTCCATCGTGCTGTGTTTCCCATTCAGGGAATTCATTTGCCATACATGTAGTATACGGTACAGGATATAGAAACTATCTCCGTGGATAACCACTTCTCGGAACCAATCACCAGTCGTCGTCCTCCTCTAAACCAAACAAATCGATTGCTACACTCTCAGCGAGATGTAAAACAGGGAGAAAAGCAATCGCAACCAGTAGCGTTTCGAGATCTCCTGCAGGAACGGAGATGCCGAATACACCATCTCCACCGGATGTTGCTACGAGGCCCCCAACTGCACCAAGAAACACATCGCGTGCTGCCTTCCCTGGCCATGTTCTTACTAACTGCTTCATTACCCAACACAAGATTCACGAGTTAGGATAGTACCGACGATAGCCGATTCTCGGAAGTCAGAACCAAGATACGCTGTTCCAGACCGGCGACACCACATTCGCCATTAGCAGACCCCGCGTCACCAGGGCGAAGAGATTCGAGAGCAGACCGACCAGAACCAAGATGTCGAAGACCGTCCGTAGCCGCTGGTCCAACTCGCATCGACAGACCGCCAGGAGAAGCAGGACGGGAGCGACTGTCCAGAGCAGATACTTCATCTGGTAGATCGGGTGAACCACGGACAACACCACCGTCCCGACGAGCGAGGCCCCGATCCACAGCAGCGACAACCGAACCAACCGGTCTCCTCGAGCACGCCAGGTTCCGAGGACGACCAAGCCGAACACCACGGCGCCGATAGCGAGTAAGAACTCGGACCAGAGAGTTCCGAAGACCAGCGCGACTGGAGTCACGAGAACCTGGACCAGACTCGGCCCCGTCGTCACGTGTGCGACCTGCTCGACCGAGCCCGCCGACGATGGGAGAACCAGTTTCGCGAGCATCAGACCGATGGCCGGGAGGCTCCCGATCCAGACGAGAGTGAGCGAGACAGCCCCATCGACGGCGCGATTCACGCCCGTCCAGGCGGTCCACACGCCCAACGCGATGAGACCGAACGGATGGAGATAGACACCAACCAGAGCAGCGACGACGAACGTCGTGAACCAACGTCGACTCTCCGTCTGAAGGCCGCGGTCGAGTGCGAGACACGCGACTGCTGTCGCCAGGGCAAACATCGCGTACGGCCGTAGCCACCACGAACTGTGGACCAGCGCTGGGGAGAGAGACGTGAACAGCGCGGCGACGAGTCCGGTGGTCCGTGAGTGCTGCTGTCCGAGGAGGAACACCACCGCTGGCAACAACGACCCCGCGAGCACCGACAGTAGTCTCGCGTCGACGAGTGCCGCCCCATGAGCCCACACCTCCAAGATGGCGTAGTACAGCGGGAAGTGAGGCTGAACCGTCGGCAGCACGAAGAGAATCTCCCAGAACGACATCCCCTCGATGAACGAGCGCGTGATACGCTCGTCCGCCCAGAAGGGATTACTCAGGAACCCGACTCTGAGAACGAACGCTAAGCCGACGGCGAGACCCATGAGAAACCCATCATCGGCTCGGGCTCCCTCGAGGCGCGTACTAACTCGTTTCCAGCGACTCATCGTGTCTCGTCCCTCCACTTCCCGTCATCGTCGAAGTCTCGGATTTCGACAAAATCCATCCGTCGAAAGCTTCGGAGGCAGAGGCGCACCGCAAGCCGCAAGCAAGCTCGTCTCCAGCTACTCAACGCACTCATCGGCGTCTCCTCTCAGTTCTCGGTTCGTCGAGGACAGCTCCGTTTTCAATGAGGTACTTCCATCCGAGCGCCGTACGGTAGTAGTCCCTCGCGAGTGCCATCTCGCGATGAGTTGCACCGAGCAAACTACCGGTCATGAATCGACCCCGTGATTTCCTGAGCCGCGTAAAACGGCAGCGTCAGAGCGAACAAACCGATGATGAAAATCGCGTCGCCGAGACGTTCAGTACGCGAGTGCGATTCATCACTCACCGAAACCACCACCGACTCCGCCGACGAACTGGCGCTCGACGTTCGAGCACCTCGTACACCGTAGCTTGTAGAAGTCCGGTTCGACAAACTCCGAACGGTTGATTTGGTCGGTCGGTTCGAGGTCGTGGAATCCGAGCAGACATCGAAGACTCATCCGATCACCCGCAGCGTCACGCTCCATCTCACCGGTCGGCTTCACGTGCGTCATCGGGAGAACCTCCGCATCTCGATCACCGGCCACGCGAGGACCGAAGCCATCCCGGCGTACATCATCACCTTCGGAACGAACTGCGGAATCCACGAGTTCCTGAAGAAGAACACACCCGCGGCGTTCGCGACTGCAACGGCCACCGAGATGAACTGATTCGTTATCGCCGCGACCTTCGTCTGGATCGCTCGCTCTAACCAGTCTGGTTCCTCGAGCAGCACCGCGTCCGCGTCGAAGTCGAACGGCAGGAGACTCTCGACGACGCGCTCCTGCTGCGACTCTCGCTCGCTCATCTCCTCGGGAGTCACGCGCATCTCCTCCACGACAGGCTCGTTCAACGTCGCCTCCTCGAGGGACGTCGCAGTGTATCCCATATTCGCACCCATGACGAAGCCGGAGATCGAGACGATGTAGAGCACGAAGAGCAGACGTCGCCCACTCCAAGTTCCGAAGCTCAGCACGCTGCTGGAGATCCTCGCTATCGACGCTGCGACGTTACTCCACACGAGACTCACCTCGCAGAGACCGCGTGCAGGCCGCGCTCGTCCGCTGCCCACGCGATGAAACGCCGAAGACCGACGGATTCGACCGACTCGGCGAACCGCCAGTCGCGTATCTCAACTTGTTATAAACACACAGGGGGGTGGGGGTGTGTGGGTGTCTTCCGACCCCTCCCTCACATAACATCGAGACCAGCCTCCCGAACGAGGAACTTCTTGATCTGCTTCGACTGCGATTCGCTCACGTTCCAGTCCATCTTCAACAGGTCCCGATCGAAGTACTCGCCACCAGACGCCTCGCTGATGTACTCACCTACTCGGTCCTCGTCGAGAATCTCCTTCGCCACCTCCATCGGTGAGAGGTCGTCCTGCTCGTTCTTCGCCTGCTCTGCCTGGATTTGCTCCAACAGGTCGCCGATGAGGTCGTCCGTGTAGTCCGTCTTCGTCAATTCGTACGCCTCCACGATATCCGGGTCCGGCAGACGGAACTTGATGTACTTGTGCCGCCGGAGGACACCGTCGTCACCGATCATCCGGTGATACTTCTTGTACATCTTCCCGATCTCGTGGTTCGTCTGGATGTACTTGATGCGGGCTTTCGAGACCCCGGCCTGCTCGTTCTTCCCCTCCATGACCACGAGATGGTGGAAACGCCGCTGGACGTGGTTGTCGATGAGGTCGAAGTCCGGCGCCGTCATGACGGCTCCGTAGTTCCGGTGCCGCCACGTCTGCGTCAGCGCGTCGAGGACCTTGTTCGCGATGGTGTACCAGTCGCGATTCCCCGCCGCGACGCCCGCCTCCTCGAGGACCAGAATCGCACCCTCCGGCAGGTCAGAGTCCGCGAGTTTGAGGAACTCCTCGACGCTGTAGGTGACGCGGTCGATGCTGAACGTCGGGTCGAGTGCCGACGCGAGTCGGAGTGCCGCGTAGGTCTTGCCAGACCCCGCCTCGCCGGCCATGAAGCACATCCAGTTCTCGTTCCACACGTTCATCCGCGGCCACACCTTCCGGCGGAGAATCAGGTTCCGCTTCACCTCCGGCGGCATCTGGTCCAGATGGCTCGACAGATTCTTTGGAGCAGTCTGGGCCTCCATCCGTTCGGTTACGTCGACCGTCTCCACAGACTCGGTCAGGCTCATACCACACCAGCCTCCGCGTCCTGGAGGTCGATGTCCGGAGCGAACCCGAGTTTCGTCGCCGCCTCGTCGAGGACCCGCGAGATGTCGACCAGCACCCCAGCCTCCAACACCACTGGCCTCGTCGTCGTCTCTTCACGCCGGCCCCGCATCCCCGTGACGACCGAGGTCGTCTCCTCCGTCGCATCGTCCAGCGACTCCAGCGTATCTAGTCCCTGATGAACCATGCTTCCGACGAACTCGTACGGCTCATCGTTGTTCAGGATTCGTCGCGCCTTCTCTCTCGACACGGATATCTGCTCGCCGGACTCCGTCTCGAAGACGATCCCCTCGATCCAGTCCTCAGACAGCGTCACCGACTCCCACCACGAGTTCACGACACCCTCCGTCCGCAGCGGCCGAAGCGCGTCGTAGTAGCTCAACACTGTTCTCTGGAACCCCTCACGAACAGGTCGTGGGACCGAGTTCAGTTTCAGCCGCGCCTCG
The DNA here is from genome assembly GCF_900115785.1 of Halogeometricum limi. Classification (GTDB taxonomy): domain Archaea; phylum Halobacteriota; class Halobacteria; order Halobacteriales; family Haloferacaceae; genus Halogeometricum; species Halogeometricum limi. The sequence continues at coordinate 390,329 of NZ_FOYS01000001.1, read as the reverse complement.
ACGACGTCCGACCGAGCGCTGTGGCACTCCACTTGCGCCTCGTCGATGATCTTCTCGCGAGTCGACTTCCGCATCGGGTCGTCCGGTTGCTTAGACATCGCCATCCTCCCGAGTGATCAGAATCGCGTCCGGGAACGTCATCACCGTCACGTCGCTTCCCGCCTCCAATTCGTGCCAGTCGAGACCCCACTTCGTCGGATTCACGTACAGCCCACCTCCGTAGTCCACGATAGTCCGCTTCTCAGAGTTCAGCGCCTGCGACTTCAGGTCACCCAGCGACTCGCTGATCAGTTGCTGCACGCTCACCGACTGTCGGTGTCCCATCTGCACCACCGACCGAGACACAGCGTCACCCTCCCGGTCCGACCGTCGCCTTCTCGATACAATCTTTGCTGACATACATTCTGTCAAAACGTCTTATTTGAATTATACTATCGGGTCACCATATGGTCCGTCATATGGCCTCTACTCCCTGTTAGCCACATATTACATCAAAAACAACCCGGAAATATAATACGTAGTGTCACATGGGACGAAGTATGTCTGCCACCACAGCAGATCATCCCGCTCCGGGTGCGCGTCTGGGGCCGGGTGCAACCGTCATCGACGACACCTCTCTCGAGGTTGAACCAGTCGAATCCATCGAACAGAACGAAGCCACGAACCCCATCGAAGAGTTCGTCCACGACCAGCACGGCCAAGTCGGCCACGCGCTCGAGTACGCCCTCGGCAAGACCCAGCAGTGGGGAATCGAGCCCAAGACCGAATATCTCGGTGAGAACGCCAGCACGACGGCCCGCGTCGGCGGCTCCATTATGGTCGTCGCACAGGGCGTCATCATCGCCGTCGTCGCCCTCATCGTTCTGGGCTCGCTCTACAACACCGACATCGTCGCGAATCCAGAGTATAACAACACCTGGACCACGATGTTCGACACGTTCGCTGACTACGGTTCCACCGCCTTCACCCTCATCGGTGTCGGCCTCATCGCAGTCGGCGCGGGCGTCGCCCTCAGCTACTTCGGTGGCATGGGCGGCATGGGCGGCGGACGGTAACTCCCCTCCCCCCGAATCGAGCCATCACCATCCTACCGTTTCAACACACTCTGAGTCATGAGTTCATCAATCTCGACGTTCGCAGTCGTCATCGTCCTCGGCGCCATCGCCATCGGCGCCTTCAGCGTCGGCTTCAACACCGCCGCCGAGGAGTTCGACCGCGAAAACGAGGCCATCGTCCTCTCCGATGCAGGACAACTCGTCAACGCCTCCGACATCGCCTTCGAGTTCGGCGCGAACGTCACAGTCACACACAACGGCTCCACGCTCACCGAGGGCGTCGACTACCGTTTCAACGAATCGACCGGGGAGCTCGTCCGGCTTAACAACTCGTCCGTCCCCGACGGCGAGAGCGTCGACATCGACTACCAGTTCGACGCACCCGACGACACTACCCGAGACGTCAACGACGGAATGCGTGCAACCGGGTCCGCCCTCCCGTGGATCGGACTCCTTGTCGCCGCCTTCGCTGTGGTGGGGTGGTTCTCGTGACGCTTCTCGTCGCCCACCAACTCGCACTCGGACTCCTCGGCCTCGTCTCTCTTCTCTGTGCCACCGTTCTCAAAGGCCACGACTCCGAAGCCATGTGGGCACTCCTCGGTCTCATCTCCTGGGGAGTCCTCGCGCTACGCGGTGGGTCCGTCACCGTCAACACGCACACCAACGGCCTCGAGGTCATCGGCAGCCCCGTCCTCCAGATCGTCGCACTTGCGTTCGCCTTCGTCAGCGCCATCTCTATCTACGGTGCTGTCAGCGGCGCGGCCACTAACGGGGTGAGAGCCTGATGCTCGGAGGCAGCGACCCCGCCGACGCCCAGCGCGAACTCCAAGAAACCGAACTCTCAGAGCGCGCCGATCAGGACCTCGAACGAACAGCGGTCTCTCGCGGAGTCTCCGACGGGCCCGCCGTCGACGTGCTCCGCGATATGGAGCCCGAAGAACTCCTCGACCGACTCACTCGAACCGACATCGAGTCCGAAGAGTACGACGAACTCGTCGCCGTCCTCAAGCCGTTCCTCTCCTCGAGCGAGATGCTCGCCAGTCACGACGAGGAGTACTACGACGACCGGTCACGGCGACTCCTCAACGAGAACCTCGCCGACCGCATCGTCCGCGGTCGTGAGTACCCCGACCTCTGTTCGGGTGTCTTCCGCGAAATCGCTCAGGACATCAACGGCGACTCCTTCCCCGGCGTCCGAAACGACTGGTCCGACGCCGAGAAGGAAGCCATCCGAACCGTCCTCTCCGACGTCCGAACCGACCGCCAGAGCCTCGGCGACGGCACCTTCTTCGAAGGGCTCACCGAGATGCACGTCTCCACCGAGCGACTCGGCGACACCAAGTCCAACAACAGCAAGAGCGGCGGCCTCCGGTCGCTGCTCCCGTGGTGATCACCATGACGAACGACGACAACACCAACGACCCACTCGAATCGAACCCCGACCAAACAGAGGACCCGAGCCGACTCGAACAGTTCCTCGAGGACTACGATGGTTCTCACGCGAAGAGGGCCGGCGACGCACTCACCTCACTCTGCTCCACCGTCGTCCGCGGCTGGGCCGTCTTCGTCGGCGTCTTCATCTACAAAATCCTCAGCATCGTCCCCAAGAGCGGCGCGCTCGGTGACAAACTCATCGACGCCGGCTACAAGACGAAGCTCAAGACCACGGACGCGGACACCATCGTCAACGTCATCTACGGCGACGGGGTGGTCATCCCCCGCGCCGCCGAGTGGCGAACCACCGAGAACGAATACCGACTCGGTGACGGGAAGGCCTACAAGACCGACCAACTCGCCTCCCCGCGCCTCGTCAACGGGAAGTACCCGACCGTCTGGGCACTCGCCGAGAGCGCCGAGGTCATGGACCCACTCGCCGCCTACGCCGCCGGACAGCGTCGACGCGGCAACTACCAGCAGCACCTCCGAACTGACGGCGCCGGGAAAGACGTCGCCATCGACGCCGAGACCGAAGGCTACGACGGCCGCGCGCTCTCCTTCCGAGACGCCTACCGACTGTTCGGCTCGAACGTCTCGCAGGAGGATATGAACCTCCAGGCGACGCGTGCGAAGCTTGCCGAACTCGACTGGAGTCGCAAAGAGCAGGTCGTCCTGCTCCTCGCCTTCGCCGGTGGTGCCGCACTCGGTCTCTTCGGTCCCGCCATCGCCTCGAAGATCGCCGGAACCGCAGCCAGTAGCGGCGGCGGCATCAGTCTCCCGCTCTTCGCCGGGGTGCTGTTCTGATGCCCTCCACGCTCCACCGGAAAGGAGGTGAGCACGATGCCCGGTGAGCGCTTCTCTCCGGGCGGAGGCGGCGGAGGCGGTAGCAGTGACGACGAGTCCTCGTCGGACCCGAAGCCACAACCCGACCCCGAACCAGAACCAGAACCGTCTCCCGACCCACCCGGACGACAGACCGACGACCCCATGCGTCCCTCCGGAGGCGGAAGCAGTAGCAGCGGTGGCTCGTCCTCCGGGAGTCGAAACCGCTCCTCCGGTGGCAGTGGAGGCGGCGGCTCGAGTCCCTCGTCCGGTGGCTCCGATCCATCGCCAGACCCGCCCGGACGGCAGACCAACGACCCGATTCGTCCCTCCGGAGGTGGAGGCGGCGGAGGGTCGTCGTCGAACGGGAACAGCGGCGGGTCCTCGAACGGCGGAAACTCGCCGTCCCCCGACCCACAGCCGAAGTCCTCCGATCCACCCGGACGTCAGACCGACGACCCCTTCGCAGAAGGAGGTCCATCGAGTCCCGACGACCCCGGACGGCCCCGGCGTCGTCCCTCGAGGAACCAACAGCCCAGCGGCACTCAGTCCGACAGTCGCTCCGCGCCCGAACCAGACACCCCACAAGTCGTCAACCGGAGCGACCTCGACGTCGACAACTCCGCCGTCCAGTACCAGATCAACCAGCAGCGCGGAGCCATCGAACGGCAGTACGGAGACCAACTCGACGGCGACGACTACCAGTTCGTCATCAAGGACTCCGGAAACGTCGACGTCCGACTCACCGACAGCGGACGCGACAAGCTCCAGGACCAGGCCGAGATGAACCTCGTCAACGAGCGCGTCCGCGAGGAGGTCGACGGCGACGTCCGCTCCACCGACGTTCGCGAGGCCACCGAAGGCGGCTACGTCGCCACCGTCAAGACCGCCGACGGCCGCACCGTCACCCGACGATTCGTCTTCAACGAGGACGCTGCCCAAGAGTTCCGGCGACGTGCGAACGAGCGTCGAGAACCAACCACCGGGTCACAAGCCGACACCACGCTCTCCTCTCGACGAGAACCGCGAGTCAGCGGCGGCGGCATCGCCACCAACGGCGACGCCCGAGAAGAGCAGTACCTCCGCGAAGGCCAGATGGCTCAGGACGAGATTCTCGAACGCGTCGGCGCGACCGACAACGACTCTCAACTCCCCGACGACATCCGTGAGGAGAAGCGTCAGAAGATAGCCCGCGACGTCGGCGTCGACCCCTCGATGGTCCGGATCACCGGCGTCGAGAACGGGAAGGTCCGCGCGAAAGTCCTCTCGGAGGACGAGGCTCGGCGAGAACGAGAGCGCTTCGGCGACGTCGACTGGTCCTTCGGTCTCGGCGGTGACGAGGACGAAGTCGAACAGTTCCTCAGCGAACAAGCCGACGGCTACGACCGATTCGCTGACGGCGTCGTCGACGCCAACGAGAAGTACGGCCCGACTCAGGTCATCACTCGCGAGTCCTACGACGCCGTCGACGACTACCTTCCCGAGTGGGCACAGAACCGCCTCGAGTCCAGCACCGACGGCCGGACGAAGGCCGAAGAGTTCCAGAGCGGTATCGTCGCTGGTGCTGTCCAACTCGGGAACGTCCCCCGCGTCGCCGGTGGCGTCCTCGAGGCCGGCGAGTTCGTCAAGTACGGTGCCGAGGAAGCAGCCGCTGGGCGTGGAGGCGATTTCGTGACACAAACTCTCGGCGCTGGAGAAGCAGCCGGAGTATCGCTCGTGGATCGGTTCAAGGCGAAGCCCTCGAACACCATCGGACAGGGCGTCGGCTCTCTCGCCGTCTCTGCCGGTGCGCTCGGTGCCGCATCTAAGGCCGGGAAGGCCGGAACGGCGGCCCGCTACGCCGTCCAGCCCGGCGAAGAACTCGCCTCGTCCGTCGCCACTCGTGTCGCCTCCAGGTCCGCGACCGGGCAGCGGTTCCTCGACGCGGTCCCCGGTGGTCGCATCGACAACGAGGAGATCGCGATGGCCGCCACCTCGAAGCTCTCCCGTACCATCGGCCGCACCAAACGCGACTTCGTCAACAAGTTCGCCGAGTCCGAGGCCGAGAAACTCCAACAGTTCGTCCGCTCGGACAACGACCGCGCGCAACTCCAACTCGGCGGTCCTCGACGAGCCGAGACTCGCGACGAACCCGACGTCGTCAGTGGTGAGGACATCGACGCGCCTCGCGACGACCGCTCCGAACTCGCCCGACAGGCACAGGAGCAAGTCGAGTACGAGACCGCCGAGCGGTACGGCCCTGAGGTTCGCGACAGCGTCCCCGAGTTCCAGCAGCGCCGGACGTTCGAGCCTGGACCCGGTGCCGACAGCACGCAGGACATCGGACGCGGTGTCGAACGCCCTGCGACCGAACCCGAACTCAACGAGTGGGACTACCCGCTCGGTCGGACTGTCGAAGAGAACTTCCGACAGTCGCAGGCGCTCAAGCGCGTCCCCGAAGACGACCTCCGGCAGATGCTCGCTAAGCAGGAGCGAACCGACCCCGCCGCCGAGGCCGCCGAACTCCGACGGCGTGCCGAACGCGTGCGCCTCGAGGAGAATATGCGCGCGCTCAGAAACCAGCGCGAACCCACCGGCGCGGAGGTCACTGTCGACGACCGACAGCGCGAGAGTCTCCTCGAACAGTCCCAGCGCGAACTCGACCAGGTCACGGACCTCACAGCCAGAGCCGAGACTCGTGTCGGTGAACGCGGACGAACCGACACCCGCGTCGGCACCCGAGGACGACCGACCGAACTCGAACGCGTCGGTCAGCCCGAAGTCGAGATGGTCGCCGAGTTCGAGCGCCTCCAAGAGATGGAGCAGGAGCGACTCACCGAACTCACGACCGAGACGCGAGTCGACCCGACCTTCGAGGCCGCGCGCGTCGAACAGGAACGAGAGTCCGAACTCGAGCGGATGTGGGAACGCGAACAGGAGCGAGAGCGCGAACGGTTCGACGAAGCCGCGTCCGACCAGACGCGACGTAACCAGTTCTGGGACACCGACATCTGGCAGAATACCTGGCGCACCGGCATCGCCGACGTCGAGGACCTCTGGTCTCAGGAGTTCGGTGGTCGCTGATGGCGACGTTCTTCACCTACCTCCAGATCGGTCTGGTCGCCTTCGTCTCGGTGCTCCTCCAGGACGTCCTGGAGACCTTCACCGATCCCATGCTCGACGTCGCCTGTGACCCGAAGTGGCCGACCGTCGTCGAGGGCGCACAGAACTGCCTCTACGCTCAGCAAGTCGTGACGTGGTTCCTCTCGATCGTCATCGTCGGCGTCTTCGTGACGGCGCTCTCTCGTGGAGTCCTGCTCGGAGGGTCGCCGTCGTGAACCTTCGCACCGTCATCTTCGTCGCCATCGGCGTCGCCCAGGTCGTCGGCTTGGTTGTCTTTCTGAACACGGCCGGTGCCGAAGCGTTCGCGGTTGCAGAGTCGCTTCCCTACGTCCAGAACACGTGGGTCTCCGAACCGCTCGAACAGATTCAGTTCGTCTCCTACACGCTGCTCGTTCCGATCTTCTTCATCGACCTGCTCGTCTATCTGGTCGTCTCCTCGGTGACGCGCGAGAAACAGCAAGTGGCCCAGATGGCCGCCCGGAGGCAGCGATGAGGTGGCCCTCGAAAACTACTGTTCTTGCGGTAGCGATGGTCTATCTCGTCGTCAGCGTCGCGCCCGTCGCAGCAGCGGGCACCAATACAGCACTCGGATCCGAACACGACACAGCAACCGAACTCTCGAATGGGACCCTCGATAACGTCTCCGTCAGCGGATCCGGGCCATCAGCAGTCGTCGAACTGCCGCCAACCTCGGTGAACGAAAACTTCGAGGATGGATCGATCGACGGATGGTCTAACACCGACGATTACGAGGCCTCCACATCCCGAGTCCGCTCAGGCACGTTCTCGATGGAGTACCTCGGGACTCAGAACTACAACTTCGGGAACACCCGAAAGGTATTCGGAACAGAAATCAGCGAGGCTACGATTTGGGTCCAGTTCGACGACTTCAGTGCTGGCTCTAATCAAGACCCGCGGGTTACGTTGCATGACGGAACTGGATCCACGCGCGAGATGGTCTCTTTTGTCCACTCATCTGGAGGTTCTGCCGAGGTCCAGACCATCGACTCGAATAGCCAGTATCAGCCGACTGGGATAACTGTTCAAGAGGATCAGTGGATCGGTGTGAGAATATACAACATCAGGGACGACACCTACGATCTGGAGATATTGGACTCGTCCAGCACCTCGCTCGGTACCGACAACGACAACGAGGTCTCTGACACAACTACGGGGTCGCCCGAAGGGGTCGGTTTCAAGAGCCGAAGGACGGCAAATTTCTGGGTTGACGACATCTCTCTCGAAACTCAGAACACGACTGACTCAGGAACTTACACCTCTTCGACCCACGACGTCACAGACCCGTCTGAGGGTCGTGTCGACCTCAGCCTCTCGAACGCGAACGCAACCGTCACCTGGCAGCACGACGCCAACGACGACGGGTCGTGGACGACAGTTGACTCGTCGGTCTACACCACTGGAGGTATGAAATCATCCGATCTGACCTCTGTAACCTCTGATAAGTGGCGTGTGAAGGTCGAGTTTGCGAAGACAGGCCCCGATCCAATGGCCGAACTCGATAGCGACTCGGTCTACTTCACCAACGACGCACCGAAAGTCACCAATGGATCCGCATCGCCCTCGGGAGGAGAGGTCTCTCGTTACTCAGGAACCAATCTCTCAGTCGACGTTACTGACGATCAGTTTGGATCTGCACAGGGAGAGAACGTCACTGTCGAATGGTTCGTCGACGGATCGAAAATCGACGAGACGACAGTTTCCAACGCAGGTACCGTCTCGACAACAGCCAGCGGGTTATCCGACGGGAGTCACACTTGGCACGTCGTGCTAACTGACGACCATGGAGGGACGAACACGTCTTCCACGTGGTCGTTCGAGGTCCAGCACTTCTCGCCCGCTATCGACAGCCTCAGCCCAGCAGATAACACATCCCTCACGACTCGCAACGTCACGCTCTCCGCCGACCTCACCGACTCCGACTTCGCTTTCGACGGCGATACCCTCACAGCCGACTTCGTCGTCGATGGTGATGTCGTTGGGACGGATACGCTGAACGCCAACGGCACCGCCAGCGTCGAATACCAGATGGACGGCGGCGAAGTCGACTGGTTCGTCAACGTCTCCGACGACTACGGAAACACCGTCGAATCCAACTCTCGGACGATTCGATCCCCGTCGACCCTCCGAATCGAGAACGTCTCATCGGGAGAGCTCATCGACGGCAACGCGACCGTCTCTGCGAAGCTCTACTCTGGCGACCTCATCTTCGAGAAGCAGACATCCGACGGCACGATCAACCTGACTGGCGTCCCTGTCGACCGCGGCTACATCGTCACCATCTCTGTCGACGGCTACCGGAGTCGAACTGTCGCCATTCGTTCAGTCTTCGACCAGGGAACGGTCTACCTGCTTCCGGACTCCGCCGACGCGGTCTATCAAGAACTCACCCTGAACGACCTCACCGGCGAGTTCGAGCCATCCGAGACGACACTCTACGTCGAGCGCCCGATCGAGAAGAACGGCACGTACGAGTGGCAGGCTGTTGCTGGTGACACCCTCGGTTCCGACGCCGTTTTCAAAACCTACCTCGAGGAAGGCGTTCGCTATCGGCTCATCATCGAGAACACCGACGGTGACCGGCGCGATCTCGGGAGTTACGTTCCGACGGTGAACGGGACGGCGACGCTCGAAGTCGGACAGATTCGCTGGGCGTCGCCCAAGGGAGACACCTTCCAGTACGACGCGTTCGTCAACGAGTCGTCGGACAACCTCGTCGTGGCCTACGAGGACCCCGAAGACAACACGACATCCTTCGACATCCTCATCCACGAACGAGGGAACGAGTCGAACGTCCTGCTGAACGACTCGCTCGGTGCGGTCAACACCTACCAGTACACCTACCCACTCACCGGCTCCCAGAACGAGACCGACTGGGTCGTCGAGATGACCATCCAACGGAACAGCACGATCAGCATCACCGAGCCCGTCTCTTCGACGGCCGCCATCGAGACCACGATCCCCATCGACTCGCGGTGGTCGACGCTCGCGGGATTCCTCCTGCTCGTCTGCATCGCCGCGCTCTTCCCCTCGACGCTCTCCCGCGTCGGCGCTGTCGGTGTCGTCGTTATCGCCACCGGCCTCTCGTGGCTCGGCTGGATCGACCTGCCGATGACCTACGTCGGTCTCGCCGGTGCTGTCGCACTCCTCGGGCTCGCCGCAGACTTCGGAGACCAAGTATGAAAGTCACAGTTCCCATGCTCCTCGTCTTGTCCTTCGCCGTCTCCGGCGCGATTATGGGCGGCTCCGGTTTCTCCGAAAAAATTGGCGTCCAGCGCGCCACCGGCCTCCAGGACGACGTGGACCAACTCGAAAGCGAAACGTCAGACTATCGCGCTGATCGAGGCGGCGGGTCGTCCAGCTACCTCGGATTCACAACCACCGCCGTCGGAGCCGTCATCGGGATGTTCAAGTGGAGCCTTATGCTCCCCGTCGTCCTCACCAACGTCGGATTCCCCGACTGGTTCGCCTACCCGATCGCCATCCCGATCCAACTCGTGAACTACCTCGGCGCGTACCAGATCATCAGGGGGTTCAACATCCGATGAGCGTCGACTGTTGGCTCACCGAAGACGCCCACACTTGCTTCACCGACGGTCTCGCGAGTGCCTTCGGAGGCTCTGAACCCGTCCTCGCGATGTTCGTCGTCGGCATCGTCATCATCCCGATGTACATGAAGACCGGCGACTACATCATGCCGAGCGTCCTGCTCATCCTTCTCTCCGCGCTCGCCATCCCCATCCTCCCCGGAGTCCTTCTCGGCGTCGCCTGGACGGTCATCTTCATGACCATCGCCATCGCCGTCTTCACCACTCTCTACCGGATGGTGATTGCATGATGGCTCTCGTCGAGGACCTTCGCGCGCACGTCTCGAAGGACGACCTCTCTTCTCAGGAGGTCGCTGGTCACGTCCTCCTCACCATCGAACTTTTCCTGTTCGCCGCGATGGTGTTCGGTCGCTCGAAGGCGACGGCGGGACTGCTCCCGCCGGACATCGCCTTCTCCATCTCGCAGAGCGCCATCATCGCCTACGCGGCGCTGAACTGCACGCTGATACTCTGCGTTCTCGCCATGGGTGAGATGTCGTGACGCTCCGAACGTGGCTCACCACGCCCTCCGTGCCACTCCACGAGTTGACCCACGCCGCCTTCGCACTCCCCTGGGCCGACGTCGACATCGAACTCGCCGGGGCCGACCCCCGCGTCAAGTTCGACTGGTCCGCCTCGACGCCCACCTGGGCCGTGCGACTCGCCCACCTCGCGCCGACGCTCGTCGGTCTCGGCATCCTCCTGGTGCTCGTCGCTCTCTTCGGTATCCCGACGGCGTCGACGCTCGAGCAGTTAGCCATTCACGAACTCGGCCTTCTCGTGATTCTCGCGGCGAACTGGGCCGTATTCACCTATCCGAGCGAAGCAGACCGCCGGCCCTTCCGATAATCACTCGTCGCACCGACCGCGGACTCTTTCTCAGCACCCAATCGACGAAGCCCGCTGCGTAGATCATCCCGCCAGTCACTACCGCGATGGCTCCAGCGATTCCGGCCGAGTACATCGCAAACGGGAGGGTTGCACGGAAGACGTCTTTCCACAGAAGGTCGAATAGTGCGCTCGCCTGAAGTCCGAGCGCTGAATCGATATCGAGCAGGAACCCTATCGAGACACCGATGATGAAGAACAGAGCGAACGCGACCGTCGCAAGAATCCACAGTCCGACGAGGAACAGTACTGAGTAGCTGAATAGGCCGCCGATGACTCTGTTGTCCGCGACGAGTCTCGTTACTGGTCCTCGAACCATACCAAACAGTCACACCAACTTACTAATAATCCTTCCTGCGGCTCTACTTCCGCTCTGCGGCGAACATATACCACTCCTCCGTTCGCCACAGATTGTCGGTAGATATGATACGTGATGCTCGGGCTCTTCGCGACGAGTTCGTTCCGGCGGAGTTACAGCATCGAGAGGGACCGATCAATCACATGACCACCTGTCTGCGTCCGATAACTGAGGGACGACCGGGAGAGAACGTTCTCATCACGGGTGCATCAGGGGCCGGAAAGACGACGACTTCTAAATTCGTCGCCAGTGAACTCGAACGTGAAACGCTCGGCGTCCGAACAGGGTGCGTAAACTGCATCTCGAACTCGACAACTGCCGGTGTACTGCACGCACTCCTCCGAGACGCCGGAATCGGTCTCGACCTCAACCGAGATACAACGGCGCTCGATCAGTATCACGGCCGCGTTGAGTCCGTCGACGACCAATTCGTCTTCATTATCGATGAGGTGGACGTTCTAGATGACCCTTCGCTACTTGCCGGACTGTATGAACGACCCAACGTCACGCTCCTGATGGTCTGCGTCGACGAGGACAAACTGCTCTCCGAACTGGACGTTCGAATCGAGTCACGAATCCGGAGCGCTGTCAGTATCGAACTAGAGAAGTACCGAACAGACGAACTCGCGGATATCGTCGCGGGTCGGGTTGAGGCGGGTCTACATCCTGGTGCAGCCGACCGAGAGACGCTCGAACGCATCGCGGACCTTGCAGCGGGTGATGCGAGACTCGCCATCACACTTCTCCGTCGTGCCGCCGAGCGAGCGGAGATTCGGTCCCTCGACACACTAAATCCCGATCTGGTCGAAGACGTCGCTGACTCCGCCAGCATCGAAGTCCACGAGCGAAACAAGGAACGACTTTCGACACATCAGCGTCTCCTGTATTCGATAATTTCCGAGTCCGGAGAGATAGCTGCGAGTGACCTGCACGACGAGTACGAGCACAAAGCGCAGTCGCCAAAGTCACGCCCGACACGACGCCGGTATCTCGCGTCCCTCGAACAGTACGACCTCATCGAACAACTCGGGGCGACTCGAGGGAGTCGGTATCGGGTGACAGAGCCCTGAGATCATCTACAGATGCTAGTCAAGTAGACCATACAGTGTGAGAATCCCGGAGACAGTAAGAAGGATTCCTCCAAAAATCCCCTCGATAGTCGGTTGTCCTATTGGTTTGTATTGATATGTGACACAAATTAGAAACGGCCCAGATACTATTAGAGCAACTGCGAATATCGCACGGATATAGATGTACGTGCGGTGCGAATGTTGCTTCAAAATCGACTCAAGGTCATTGAACCCAGTTAGCACAAGTTTCGCTAAGTAGCCCAGAACGAGAGTCGAATAGATAGCTGATACCGTACTAGAATCAATTGCGTACAACAATACTCCTTGTTGGAATTCATATACGAATAGGACAGCAATTGCTAGAGTGAACACGTACGGTGCTTCTGTGACAATTTGCTCGTACAATTTCGTCTGTTTATATTTGAACTGTACTTCTGAGTCAAACAATTCAGCTCGAAGCGCATCCAAGCGGTCCATGGATGGATATTATCTAACTGTAGAATGAATATTCTGATTCTTCTACAATTAGAATCGCTAGTGTCTCTCTCCGACAATCTACCGATAGCAACACTGTTCGACCAACTGTTCAGCTTCGTTCATCTATCGATATTGAGTAGTACAGCGTTTATGGATGTATAGAATCGGAGTGACCAAATCAAAGAGGTCGTAGACGTTTGTAATCAGTCTAGCAAAGACTGAATTCGGTCGATTGCATCGCCCACTTCGGGGTCCACATCGTCGTGATCCATCTTCGCCGCGATCAGAGGGCCATCATTTTCTTTGATGAATTCTTGGCTGAGGATCTCTTGGAACACTTCCTCAAGAATCTCTGCTGGCTTTTCTCTGTCTCCGTATTTTTCCAGGAGTTCTTCAATGGCATCCACATCCGCTCCGAGATGGCTCGCTATTGCATCGGGACTGAGTAGGTACGACTCGATTCCGTAACCCTCCCAGACGAAAACGTCCTCCTTTGTTACTTGCCAGTCACCGCCCGGAGCGTTTATGGCTTGGAGCAGTTCGTTCTGTTCGATCCGAGGCTCGTTGTCGTGAGAGTCCACAATGAACAGGAAGGGAATATCGAATTCTGAAACCAGTTTGACGAGGGACTGACCATCCGATTTGATGTTCCCCTCGCCCTCTAAGTCGATGATTCTGATACCGTTATCCTCGAGTGAGAAACCACACCCCTTAGCGAAGTTCGAGATTACCCGTTTGTCTGAGAGTCCTTCCACGAACACGACTGCTCGGGACTGCAGTAGACGACTCTTCTCGTAACCCAGCACCGACATCGCTTCGTTCTCAACGTCTTCATCGACCTTGCTGAAAACGGTATCTCCGTCTTCTCTGGTAGCCTTGATCAGCCGAGAAGAGTCTCCAGAGTCTATGAATACCTCAGAATGTGTTGTCAAGATAATCTGCGTGTCTGTTTCTTCGGCCACCTGTTTGATGGTGTTATAGATAGTTCGCTGAGCACCGGGGTGCAGGTGCGTTTCTGGCTCCTCGAGTAGGAGCAAGTCTGTTTGAGTACCTGCAGTTTCGAGTTCCGTAAGAAGAGCGAGAATCTGCTGAGACCCCGCTGAAATATCTCTCAAGTCGAATTCAGCTTTTTCTTCGTGAACCACTACAGTCGTCTTAGTATTGTGGTCTGTTTCTATTGGCGTGCTGAGGCCCGTGACGCCTTCCATAATCTCGACAAACGAGTTCTCTATTGCTCTGAACGTGTCTCTGTCGTTGTTCGAGAGTGTGTGAAGAACTACCGCAAGATTATTCGATTCGCTATCAAGTGAATAGGCTTCTTCGACTGGACCACGTGGGTCTGGATGGCGGAAAGGGCTCGTCCACTTCCAAGACTCTAGACAATCCGCTAAGAATCTCCGAAATGAGATCCCTAGTACACTGTGTGTATTCTGGACATCACCAGTCCTACTAGAGGACCAGCTGATCTCAGGAAACTTAGATAGATTTGCTGTTTCTAAGGAAATTGTATTGTCATCTCGAAAATTTAAAAGAGAGACAACGTGCATCTCTCCATCGTAGTTGGCTTCGACCTTTGCAGAACCAACTCCGTTGCTATTTACTGTGAACTCATGAGCAATTTTAGACGCAAAATTCTTCTTCGGCTGTTCTCCTAGTTCATAGGTACTTCTATCGATTTCCTCAGTGAACTCCGCTATCTCGTCCTGTTCTAGTGAAAACTCTACTCTTACTGTAAGCGGGTCGGAGTGCCAATTCCGTGCAATCTGTGAATAGCGGTCCTCAAAGCTAGCGGTCCCCACACCAAATTCTCGGTAATCCTTGAGTGCATGGAGAATATTCGACTTTCCAACGTTGTTCCGACCAAACAGAATCTGCAGGTCGTCAACGTCGAATGTTACTTCTTTGAAGCTACGGTAATTTTCGAGATGTATCTGTTCCAGTCTCATGCTAATCAAGTCCGGATTTCGTATGCGGAGAGATTCACTATCCGTGAGTACGATACCTCCTTATTTGGATCTTATTGAATGCCCGAGAAATCTCTACGACAGTACGAGAACAGTCTGTCGTCAATAGATCCTCAGAGAGGGATAGAGTTAAGCAGAAAAATATCAATTATCCTCTAACATGAGCGACGAGAAGGAATGTTTCTTTATCGCACCTATTGGCGAGGAGGGAAGCGACATACGTGAACGGTCTGACACGCTCTTGGAGTACGTTGTTGAGGAAGCCGTTACTGACTACGGATACTCGGTGAAACGAGCGGACCAGTTAGACGAACCGGGGAGCATCACGAGCCAAATAATCGAGAAGACGGTCGAGAGTGACTTGGTCGTCGCAGACCTCACCGGCCACAATCCAAACGTCTTCTATGAACTGGCGGTGAGACATGCGACGGGCAAGCCGTACATTCAACTCATTCACAAGAATGAGTCAATTCCATTCGACATTGCTGACTTGAGAACTATCAAATACGAGTTGGGGGTTAAAGAGGCAAACGACGCAGCGGACGCTATCCGTGGAGTACTGAAACTGATAGATAACGGAGATACAACCTTCGATAACCCGATATCCCGGTCGGCCGAGATGCGTTCACTCCGAGAAAGTTCAGACCCAGAAGACCACAATCTTGCAGATATACTACAGGTTGTTTCGAGTTTAGAACGCAAGATGGACCGTCTAGAAAGAGACCTCGGAGATAATCGACCGATTCACACTCAGGGAGGAGGACTGAAAAAAGAGATAATACGAAATAAAAATGGTGACAAAATAGAAATCGTAGAAACAGAAGATAATATAGAAAAAATCTCGAATGCCTTGCAGAACAAAGATACTTCGATAGAGGATATGGAAGAAAATCTTCAGAGACTTGGAGTGGACGCAAAGATTATTGATTCATAGACGTTTCTCACACTATTCGATTATTCGTTCAATTCCACTCATCAGTGAGTAATCGCGTCTCTGGCAGGCCATGGATAGGTAAGCGTACTATTGCTAGCCGATTCGCTTGTACGCCCACTTCAGGCATATAAACAGAAAGTCTACTGCCGAACATGCCAGTCGGCCATCAAGGAACGAAGCGAACAATCCGACTCTACAACGGAGAGCGAGTCGGCGTCGAAATCAGTAGCGACCGAAATTTCTCGGCGCGAATCGACATCACGCACGATGGGACACGCTGGTCCTACGGCGTCGTAGGCGACGACGTACGGTTGATTACGGCATTCGACGATGACGAGTGCGTCGAGGAACCCGACGACCCGGATTTTCTGCAGGACGTGCTTCTGGAGATTGGCCTCTGATGGATGAGAGACTACGAATCCGGGTCTGTGAGTTCATCTTCATCGACTTCACCCTCGATAAACTCGCGCCCAAAGTCAGTCAATTCGTAGATTCCACCATCGTTCGAGAAGAGACCTGCCGACTCAAGCGCGCGGAGTCTACGGTTGACGTAGTTGCTGTCGTATCCGATATTATACGCGACAACTTTCGCAGTAGCCCCAATATCGTGTTCCTCGAAAAAGAGGAATATCTCGTAGTCTACGTTCGAGAACCACGAGATGTGTTGGACCATTCTTCGGAGACGGCTATTCAGCGTGATGGAAAAATCACACCTATCGTCGTCAGGTTCGATACTCATAGGTATCAATCAATTACAGCTATAGCTGTTAAGAATTATATATCATCGGTCATATTGGGGATACAGACGACTCTCGCCGGGTCTAACAGGTCCGAAAACTCGGGCCCCTGCTGGAGGCAGAGACCCGAAAGAGGGCCGTCACCTACGATGACGACCCAACCGAAACTCGCCGAGGGCGATGAAAAAGCCCCCGAAACGACCGACGAATTGACGACCAACTGCCCGGTGTGCGACGCGGCTGTCGACGGTTTCAGCGCTCGCGCTCCGGGTCGACGGACTGCCGAACCGTGCGGTCACGAACTCGGCTTTAGACCTGCTTCCGAACTCATGAGTAACGACAACACCGATCCGAACGCGGGGAAACGACTCATCACCGACGGCGGCCACGACCCCGTCGACGCCATCGCGGGCTTCATCCGCGAGAACGTCGACCCCGGCGACTGGTGCATCTACACGGCGAAACGCATCGCGAAGGGCACCGAACTGTCCGGCGCGGAGGCGGGCTACTGGTGCTCTCGCATCGTTGGTTCGGACCCGCGCTTCGACCCGATCGACCTCGACCCCGACCTCGTTCTGGAGCGATACACGAACAACAGTTGCACTGTCCGCTGGCGCGTTCGTCACCTTCGCACGGCCCGACTGGTCGCGGACGGCGGTGTCCGCTGGGGTGACCTCACCGAGTTCCAGCAGCGTCTCCTCCTGGAGACCATCGCGTTCGAGCGCGTCGAGGACGAGCCGCCGATCGGACTCGAACTGAAGGAGATTCTCTCGGCGTTCTACGAGCAGGAGGTGAACCACGGTCGACTGTATCCGAACCTCGATACGCTCGTCGAGAAGGGGCTGATGGAGAAGCGTCAGGTCGACCGGCGGTCGAACCACTACGTTCCCACTTCGTCGGGACGAGATCTCGTCCGGCGGACGATGAAGGATGCTGTCTCGCGTGTTCTCGGTGGCGAGGTCTCTGGACTGGCTGCCACGGATGGTGGCCGAGATGAGTGATGCCGTCGAACTCCTCGAACGCGCTGAGGAGGAGGTTCGTCACACGCGCTCGCGTGAACTCATCCGTGAGGCGCTTCAACTCGAGACTGCGACGGCTGACGACTTTGCTGGCGTCGAGGACGGAAAGGAGATGACGATTCTCTCGCTGTCCGACGACCAGTTCGACGCGGTCGACGGCGAGGGCGCGGCGGAGTTCCGTATCGGTGACCTCATCATCCTCGTCGTTCGCGACGGTCGTATCGTCGCTGACCGACTTGACGAGGAAACCGACACCGAGCTTCGTTCTGTTGGTGTAACTCGGGGGATTCTCTGAGATGAACAATACTCGCGATAGCACCGACGTATCAGAGGAGGCGGGTGAGTGAACGCACCGACAGACCTCACTCCACGCGACGCTGTCCGCCGCTACCTCGACCGTCGGAGTACCGAACTCTCGGAGTCATCGGTCCGAACATACCGGTACCGACTGAAGCTCTGGGTCGAGTGGTGTGAGGACGAGAACATCGAGCGCGTTGAGGAGATGAACGGCTGGACCTTCGAGCGGTTCGAGGCGTTCCGCGCGGGGCAGGGGATTGCGTCGCCGACGCTCCACGGAGAGATGGAGACGCTGAAGGGGCACGTCGAGTACCTTGAGCGTATCGAGGCCGTCGACGACGGACTCGCGAAGAAGGTCCACGTCCCGGATGTCCCGGAGTCGGAGATGTCTCGCGATACGATGCTTCGACCGGAGGACGCCGAAGATCTGATTCGGTTCTACCGGACGAACGACCACGTCTACGGTTCGCGTTTCCACGTCATCCTCGAACTCGCGTTTCATACGGGTGCGCGGCTCGGTGCGCTTCGCGGCCTCGATCTACGCGACTACCACTCCGACGAGCAGTTTATCGAGTTCGTTCATCGTCCAGAGACCGAGACGCCGCTGAAGAACCAGCGGAGTGGTGAGCGCTCTGTGTCGCTACTTCCGGAGGTCTGCGACGCGGTCGATGCCTACGTCGCTCATCACCGACCGTCGGCCCACGACGATTTCGGTCGTTCTCCGCTGCTGGTCACCAATCACAAGAACCGTGTGTCGGAGAACGCGTTTCGGTCGTGGATGTACCGAGCGACGCAGCCGTGCGTCGCGGGCACGTGTCCTCACAACTACGACCGAACGACGTGCGACTTCAGGAGTCACTCAGAGGCGAGCAAGTGTCCGTCCTCGAGGGCACCGCACCACGTCCGCACGGGTTCGATTACGTGGCACAGGGACCGAGGCTTTCCTCCAGAGGTGACGGCAGAGCGCGTCAACGCCTCTCAGGAGGTCATCGAGAAGCACTACGACAAGGCTTCCCAGCGAGAGCGGATGGAATTGCGTCGTCGCCCTCACTTGGGGAAGCTCAAGATCGACTGAGCCTGTTCCAGCAGGCTCGCCGAACGGAATGAGCCAGACATCCTACCACGCGGTCATTTCAGACCATGAACCATAACACGTCAGATTTGCTGACTCAGCGGATAGAGGTACTGTACGGTGAAAAATTATCGGGTGGTTGCGGCCCGGGCGGTCCCACTATTTCTGTCCGAACGAAGTGAGGACGAAATCGTCACGAGCGACCGGATTTGAACCAGCGAGCGACCGGAGAGAGCGAGTGAGGTTCACAATCCGGGCGGTCCCATTCCACCTTTTTACTTCGTCGGGTGCGCTTCGCACACCCTCCTCGTAAAAATCTGGACCAAAAAGAAGCCGAGACTCGCTACGCTCGTCTCGGTACAATGCTCTCGACAGCCCAGACGGCGGTTCAAGTCCGGGCAGTCCCATAATTCTCCGAGACCCAGCGGAGACACTCGTCCGAAGCCGGAGACCCGAGCGACGCGTTCCAGTCGCCACCGCTCTCGGGACAGGTGTGACCGAAGACTACTCCGAGAGACCGGCCCGTTCGTACACCACGCCCTCCGACGTCACCCGCACGAACCCGCCGGCGTACTCGAAGCCGAGGACGACGTTCGCCCCCGGGTTCTGCACGACCGTCTCGACGGCGTCGGGGTCTATGACCTCCGAGACGGGCGGCAGGTCCATCACGTCACAGTCGTTCACGTCTGCGACGACCGAGACGATTTCGTGTATCACGTGCTCTTGCGACGGGTCGTCGTCGAACTCTGCGCTAGCGTCGGTGGGCGGGCGTTCCTCGAACATCAGCGTTGCTCCCGGTTCTCGGGCGCCTCACGTCGAGGACGCGTTCGAGAACCTTGTACGGCACCGATACATCTGCGGACGTGAAAATAGTGGGGGGCGGCCGGGGAGCGTCAGTCGTTCATGTGCGCCTGCTCGAACGGGTACGGCGGCAGGCGGAGTTCGTCGAGTCCGGGGAGGTGTTTGACGTTGAACACGACCTGCATCTCGTCGGAGAGGGGGCGACCCATACAGGAGAGGCGGATGTCGCTGTCGAGCATCGTCGACGGGAGGATGTGGTCGCCGGGGGTGTCCATCTCGCCTTCGAAGACGGCGACGGCGCAGTTCGCGCACGCCCCGCCGCGGCAGGCGTAGGGCCACGCGTACCCGCGGTTCTCGGCGGCTTCGAGGAGCGTCTCGTTCGGACGGACTAAGAACTGCCCGTAGTCCTCGTGGTCGAGTCCCGCCGCGGAGGCCTTCTCGAACAGGTCGTCGTCGCCGAGGTCCCAGCCGTGGTCGTCGATGACCTCGTAGTTCAGATACTCCACGCGGGCCGCATCCGGGTCGTCCTCGCCGTCGGCGGACGCGGAGTCGGCATCGCCTCGCCGGGCGGCCTCCCCTCGGGTGGCCTCCCGTTTGCCGTTCTCCACGGGTGCGTCTTGCTCCGGCGTGTACCCGTCTTTGACCGCCTCGTAGGCGGTTCGAAGTCGGTGAAATTCCTCGACGGACCCGCCCTGGTCGGGGTGGACGTCGATGACGCGCCGTCGGTACGCACGGTCTATCTCCGCGTCGTCTGCGTCCGGGTCGACACCGAGAATCTCGAACGGAGAATCCACGCCGACGCTTAGGAATCAGTACGTAAATCCTCTCCCCTCGCGGTAACCTGTCGGCCGCCGACGGACGGAACGAGTCGGCGGACAAATTCTCAAAATCGGGAATTACTGGCATACCTATAACTATCCTCGTCGTGCAGTTTTGAGTCATAGCCGAGGCCACACTGTGTCACGAGAGCCACCAGACGGAGACGAGGGCGAACTCGAAACCGTCGACGACCCGCAGCAGAACCGGTCCACAGACCAGACTCCCGACGAGGAGCGACCGGCCGGTGTCGTCGTCGACGAGTCCGCAGAACGCCTCGAACCGGACGCGTTCGTGAAACGCGTCGTGGAGACGGCGCTCACGGACCCCGTCGCCGCGGGCGACGCCGTCGGCGACCTGTTACGCATCGTCCGCGACGGCGACGACGAGGCGCAGACGGCCGCCGAGGAAGCACTCGACTTGCTGGGACTCCTTCGCCCCGTCGAGTTCGAGGTGTGGGTGGACGACGTCGTCGCGTTCGCGTCCGACGACGACGACTACCGCTCGTTCGTCGGCCTGCGCGCACTCGCGCAGTTGTCCGCGGTCCGCCCACGGGTGGCCGCGAAGGGACTCGAAGCCGCCGTTCGACGTCTGGAGACGCCGCACACGCCGACTCGACAGGCCGCTCTCGCCGTCGTCGGCGAGGTGGGACAGGCGTTTCCGGAGCGAGTCGCGCGGACCGACAGACAGGTCATGGCCGCCCTTCGAGCGGACGACCCGTCGGTCAGACTCGCCGGCGTGATGACCGCCGGGAAACTGCTCGGCGCGGAACCGCAGCGGTTCCCCCGGACGGTGACGGCGCTCCCGGAGACGTTCGAGGACGACGACGAGGTGGTGTGGGAGTACGCTCACGCCGCCCTCCTGCACTTCGTCCGAGAGCATCCCTCGCAGGTGCCCGAGAAGCGGCGCGTCGTCGAACGACTCGCGAACGTCTCCGACGAGGAACTGCACGTCCGCGAGGGGTCGACGAAGGACGCGATGACGACGCTCTTGGCCTACGAACCCGGCTTCGACCTCTGAGTCGGCGAGGCGGCCACCGGACCAACGTTCAAGTACGAACGGGCGGCCACAGTCGCCGTGTCCCGAACCTCGACGCCGTTCTCACACCTCGGACGGGCCGCCTACTGCCCGCGACAACTGTACTACGCCGAGCGAGACGACGACCACGCGCCCCCGCCCGAGGTGGAACGGGTCCGCGAACTCGCCTTCCGCTACGAGGAGTCGCTGCGTGCCGACGACGACGAACTCCGTTCGCACGCGCTCGCGGTTGAACCCGCGGCGTACCGCGAGAATCTCGCCCGCCTCGCTCGTCGCGACGACTGGACGGAGTTGGCGCGGCCGACCCACAGAGAGCGGTTTCTCCGCGGACGCGACTGTCACGGCGTCGCCCACAAGGTGCTCGACGGCGACCCGCCGGTCCCGACCATCGTCTCGCCGGGCGACCCGCCGGAGCGAGGCGTGTGGGAACCGCAACGCGTCCGCGCCGTCGCCGTCGCGAAGGCGTTGGCGTGGGAGGAAGAGCGGGAGATTCCGCGGGCGATGGTCGAGTATCCGGCCCACGGCGTCGTCCGAACCGTCCGGCTCACGACGCGGAACGCGGGCGCGTATCGGCGGACGCTGTGGACCGTCCGGCAGATGGCGGGCGTCCCGCCCCGAATCGGCGACTCCGACAAGTGCGCCGCCTGCGACTACCGAACGACGTGCGGCACGAAAACCCGGTCGCTGAAGTCGCTCTTGGGGCTCTGAGACGACGGGAGAAGACAGAGAAACGTAGCGTGGAACGGTACGGTATCAGTCGTCGACGGTCGGCGGCGCGTCGGCGCGGTCCGTGAGCCACGTCTCCACGTCGTCGGCCAACGCACCGCGGCGATGAATCACGTTTCGGCCGGGGTCGACGACGGTGCTCTCGGTGCCGCCGGGCGTGTCACCGGCGTCGAGGACGGCACCCACCGCCGACCGGAGGCCGGCGTCCAGTTGTGCCGGGTTCGTCACGCTCGGGTCGCCGCTCCGGTTCGCACTCGTCGCCGTCACCGGCCGGTCCGCGCGTCGGTAGAACTCGAGCGTCACGTCGTAGTCCGGGATTCGGACGCCGACGCGGTCACCGCCCGCGGTGACGACGTCGGGGAGGTCGGGGCCGCGTGCGACGACGACGGTGACGGGGCCGGGGAGGAACGCCTCCATGAACTCGGCTTCGAACGCCGTCGGGCGGGTGTACTCGCGCGCGGTGGCGACGTCGGGGACGCCCACGGAGAGCGGTTTCTCGCGTGCGCGGCCTTTCAACTCGAAGATTCGTTCGACGGCGTCGGCGTCCGTCGCGTCGGCACCGAGGCCGTACACCGTCTCGGTCGGATAGACGACGGCGTCGCCCGCGCGGACCGCACGGGCGGCCTCCGCTATCGACTCGTCGAAGTTCGGCATCGCTCGTGTGGACGCGGTACGGAAAGAAGAGAGTGCCGAAGCGGACGTATCGGCGCGTCAGGCGTGTTCGGAAACGGCGTCGGCGACGTCCTCGTAGTCGGGGAACTCGGGCCACTCGCTCGCGACCCACGCGTACCGGACGGTCCGGTCCTCGTCGAGGAGGAAGACGGCCGGGCGGTGTTCGGTGACGCCCGTCATGCCGTCGAGGGGGTTCTCGATGCCGTAGTCGGCGGCGACGCCCGCGGCGGGGTCCGAGTAGAGCCGAACCGTCGCTTCGACGCCGCGTTCTTTCAAGAGCGTCTTGTGCTCGTACGGCGAGGAGATGGAGACGCCCACGGTCTGTATCTGCTCGGGGATACCGCGGTCGCGCAGGTTGTTCCAGACGTACGTCGCGGGGAACGCCCCGTCCATCGTGTGGAAGACGAGGAGGACCGGCCCCTCGTCGGTGAGTTCGGAGAGCGAGACGTCTTCCCACGACTCGGCGTTCACGAGGGGGCGCGTGAAGTCAGGGGCCGTCTCGCCCACCTCGGGATGGTCCGACTCGGGCAACTCGACGACTTCGAAGTCGACCATCAGGCGACACCTCCGGCGTCGGCGTCGGCGCCGTCGCCGTACGTGTTCTGCAGATAGTCGACGATGTTCGCGGACTCGGACATCGTGACGCCGGTGTTCTCGTCGACGATGGCCGGGACGGTTCGCTTCCCGGAGATGCGCTTGACCACGTCTCGGTCGGAATGCATCGGTTCGACGAACCGCGACTCGTAGGGGAGATTCAGTTGCTTCAGGACGCGGACGACCCGTTCGCAGTAGGGGCACGCCTGAAGACGGTACAGCGTAATCACCGATTCGTCGCCCGTCATGGGGCCACGTACGGTCGTCCCGCGCCTAAGGGCTTCGACCCCGGAATCACCCGCCGCGAGCGGTCGAAACCCGAAAAACATCCGCTCCGTCGTGCCGGAGAGGGCAACTCTTAATTCCGGGGCCGGACAAAAAGACGTATTTGCATGGGTTTGTCGCCGCTCGAACCATCTATCGCTGCTCAGCATCGCCCTCCGGGCATCGCGGATGCAGCAGCGCCCGTCCAGACCGCAGGCATCGTGAGTGACGTGACCAGGTACGTGGCGGGGGTGTTACAGCTCCCGGTCCTCGACGAGACGACCATCACCATCGCCGGAGCCCTCGCCATCGTCTTCCTCATCGGCCTGTCGGCGTTCTTCTCCTCCTCGGAGATAGCGATGTTCTCGCTCGCGAAACACCGCGTCGACTCGCTGGTCGAACGCGGCGTGCCGGGCGCGAAAGTCGTGAGTGAGCTCAAATCCGACCCGCACCGACTCCTCGTCACCATCCTCGTCGGGAACAACATCGCCAACATCGCGATGTCCTCTATCGCGACGGCGATAGTCGGAATCTACTACGACGCGGGAACGGCCGTGCTCATCTCGACGTTCGGCATCACGACGCTCGTGTTGCTGTTCGGCGAGAGCGCGCCGAAGTCCTACGCCGTCGAGAACACCGAGTCGTGGTCGCTTCGCATCGCGCGGCCTCTCAAGTACTCGGAGTACGTGCTGCTCCCCCTCGTCGTGTTCTTCGACTACCTGACCCGAGTCATCAACAAGGTGACCGGTGGCCGGTCGGCCATCGAGACGTCGTACATCACGCGCGACGAGATTCAAGACCTCATTCAGACCGGCGAACGCGAGGGCGTCATCGAAGAGGAGGAACGCGAGATGCTGGACCGCATCTTCCGGTTCAACAAGACCATCGCCAAGGAGGTGATGACCCCGCGTCTGGACATGACCGCCGTGCCGAAGGACGCGCCGGTCGACGAGGCCATCGAGACGTGTGTCCAGTCCGACCACGAACGCGTCCCCGTCTACGACGGCAACCTCGACAACATCATCGGCATCGTCAACATCCGTGACCTCGTCCGCGAACAGTTCTACGGCGAGGGCGACAGCAAGTTGGCCGACATCGTCCAACCGACGCTGCACGTCCCCGAGTCGAAGAACGTCGACGAACTCCTCACAGAGATTCAGGATAGCCGCCTCCAGATGGTCATCGTCATCGACGAGTTCGGGACCACGGAGGGGCTCATCACGCTCGAAGACATGGTCGAAGAAATCGTCGGCGACATCCTCGAAGACGACGAAGAGGAGTCGTTCGAGGTCGTCAACGAACACGAGACGCTCGTTCGCGGCGAAGTCAACATCGACGAGGTCAACGAGATGCTCGGCCTCGACCTCCCGGAGGGCGAAGAGTTCGAGACGCTCGCGGGCTTCATCTTCAACCGCGCGGGGCGACTCGTCGAAGAGGGCGAAGAGATCGAGTTCGAGGGCATCACCATCCGCATCGAACAGGTGGACAACACGCGCATCATGAAAGCCCGCATCACCGTCGACGAGTCCTACGACGCCGACGAGGAAGAGGAGACGGAAGCCGAGATACAGAACGAGTAGCGCCGGTCGAGCGGCTTTTTGACATTTTCGGACAGTTCAGACGAGAAGCAGCACCGCGAGGAGGACGACGGCCAAGGCGCCGAGGACGACGGCGAGTGCGTACGCCGCCGCGACGCCGAAGGAGTCGCCGTCCGCGTCGGGCGCGACCCGACGCGAGAACACGCCCGGCGCCGGGAGCGCCCGCGCCGGTGCCGACAGCGAGTAGAGCGTGAGGACGAACCCACCGACGCCGACGAGTCCGGACGCGAGGCCGAGGAGCGTCAGTCCGCGCGCGATACCGAGCGCGACGAACGAGACGCCGAAGACGCCCCAGAACGTCGCGTAGACGACACGGCGACGGCGGTCGTGTCCGCCCGACTGGGCCGGTTGCCCGAGTGACGACGACGGCATACGAGAACTACGTGGCGAGCGTTCATGAGCGTATCTGGCGCCTCGACGACTCGCGAGGGGAGGAAAGGAGAGTCGTCGACGACCCGAGCGACGCCGACCTCAGACGGAGACGACGAGGCGGACGAGGCGGAAGATACCGTACGAGAGTCCGAACGCGAGGGCGAGCGACCCGACCCACGCGAGGACCGTCTTCACCATCTTCTCTCTGCTGACGCCCGCGCCGCCCGCGGCGTACCCGCTTCCGACGATGGCGCTGACGATAATCTCGTTGAACGAGACGGGGACGCCGAGGGCGACGGCTATCTGTGCGATGGCGAACGAGGGAATCATCGCGGCGATGGACCGACGCGGTCCGAGCGAGGAGTAGTCCTGCGCGAGCGCTTTTATCATCCGCGGCGCGCCGGTCCACGACCCGACGAGGAGGCCGAGACCCCCGCCGACGAGGAGCGCCGGGAGGGGGATGGCGACCGTATCGAGGAGGGGAACGAGCGGTCCGATGGCGAGTCCGACCTGACTTCCGCCGGCGGAGAAGGCGACGAGGCCGCCGAGGACGAGGAGGAAGCGACGCTGTCCCTGCGCCTCGTCGCGGACCATCTCGCGGCCGACGAGTCCGGCGGAGAGGAGGGCGAACGCCACCGTCACGAGGGCGACGCCGAGCGAGACGCCCGCGACGTCTATCCGCGGGAGTGCCCGCGCGACGAACTCCGCGAGCGAACCCGCGGGTTGGCCCTCGGTACCGAACACGGCGAAGTCGATGGTCGCGACGATGCCGCCGACGATGCCGCCGAGGGCGGGGACGGCGACCCGTTCGGAGACGGACTCCTTACGGAGGAGTCGCGCCGTCGCGTAGGCCGCGCCGCCGCCGACGAACGGGGTGAGAACCCACAGCGAGACGATCTGTTGGTACTTCGCCCACGCGGGCAGGCCGCCGTTGGCGAGGCCGACGCCGACGACGGCGCCGGTGACGGTGAACGCGGTGGCGATGGGGTAGCCCGCGAAGACGCCGAGCGCGACGAGGGCGGCGGCCGTGAGGAGTGCCACGGTGGCGGCACTGGCCGTCAGGACGTTTCCGAGGACGAGTTCGTTGCCGACGGCCTCCGTGACGTTCGCCCCCTGGAGGAACGCGCCCGCGAACCCGAAGATGCCGACGACGAACCCCGCGCGCATCACGGAGATGGCGTTCGCGCCGACGGCGGGTGCGAACGGCGTCGAACCGGACGACCCCGCGCCGATAGCCCACGCCATGAACAGACTCGCCAGTGCGGCGACGACCAGCGTCACCAGCGTTCCGAGCGCAACCATCGCGGCCTACTTCCCCCGGTATCCCTCGTCGAATCCTTGCCGCATCCCGGTCAGCGTCCGGCGGATGAACAGGTACGCGAAGAAGACGAACGCCAAGAGCAAGAGCAGAAAGCCGACGAATATCGGTTCGGAGAGTACGAACTCCACGAAGCCGTCGAGCAAGCCCTGCAGCGGACGGGCAGACATGGGCGGGGCTTTCCGGGGAGCGGGTAAAGCCGTTTCGCCGTCCTCGCGTCGACACCCCACAGAGAGGAGAAGACTCATGACCTCCGCTCGGAAATCGACTGGTTACATGGCCGACATCCTCCCCACTCGGCCCGACCCTCCAGAGGGCGACAAAGAGCCTCGCGTCGTCGGAATCGACAGCGACGAGGTGTCGGAGTTGCTCTCGGCCATCTCCTCGAACACCGCGCGAGCGATACTCTCCTCGCTGCACGACGAACCCGCGACCCCCTCGGAAGTCGCAGCGCGGGTGGACACCTCCATCCAGAACGCGCAGTACCACCTCGGTAAACTCGAAGACGCCGACCTCATCGAGTCCGGCGGGACGGCGTACTCCGAGAAGGGCCGCGAGATGACCGTCTACACGCCCGCCGACCGCGCACTCGTCGTCGTCGCCGGGAACGAAGACGACACCGGCGGCCTCCAGACGGTGCTCTCGCAACTGCTCGGCGGCCTCGGTGCCGTGGCACTCGGGAGCGTCGTCGTCGAGCGGTTGACGACGACTGCCGCGGGGCCGGGCGTCACCCTCGTCGACCAGAGCGAGTCGGCCGGCGGTGCGGCCACGGACGGCGGGTCGGCGTCGGGAGGAGGCGGCGACGACGGGGCGACGACGGCGGCCGACGCCGGTGGCGCGGGCGGCGCGACGAACGCGACGGCGGGGACGACGCCGACGGCCGCAGAGACGGAAGCGCCGGAACGAGCGACCGAAACTCCCGCCGAGACGGGAACTCCGACGGCGACGGACGGCGACGCCGGTGGGTTCGGCGCCGCCGAAGCGACGACGACGGAGGCGGGCGAGGCGACGCGGACGGACGCCGCCACCTCGATGGAGACGGCCACGGCCGCCGCCGAGACGGAAGCGCCGACGGCGACTGAGACGGCGCAGACGGTGACCGCGCGAGCGACCGAAACCGCCTCCGAGGCCACTCGAACCGCCGTCGAGACGTCGCTCGGGAGTGGGTCGGGCGTCGTCGAACTGGCGGCGCTGTCGCCCGCGGAACTGTTCTTCCTCGGCGGCGTCCTCACCCTCGCGGTAGCGACGGCGTACTGGATGGTTCGTAGGTGAAAACGCAGTTTGACTTTACGGTGCGTATATCCGCACGGGGAAACACCGACGAAGTGCAAGGTCTCACGGCGTTTCGGCCCTCCATCGAATCCGAACGCCGGACGCGGCACCGCGCGAGGCGCCCTCCACCGTCTCGCCCACGCGACGCACGCCCCCACTCCCGAATCGAACCGACCACCGGCGTCGCACCGCGTCCCGCGTCCGTGTGACCTGCACTGACATCCGAGGTGCGCCCTCCCCCACTCTTCCCCTTTCGCGCCGTCAGTCCTCGACCGGTGGAATCGTGAACGTCTCGAACGTCTCGCCTTCGACGGTGACGAGTCTCCCGTTGACGCCGCCGTCGGTCATCGACTCTAGTTCGGCGTGTGCGGCCCGGTGACCCCGCGGTTGCGCGTGGCTCCCGGGGTTCAGAAGCGTCACGGCACCCGTCGCGTCGAACGTGGGTTGGTGGCTGTGTCCGAAGAGGACCACGTCGGCGTCGCGTTCGCGCCCGAACATCGTGAGCGCCGTCGAACCGCCGCGGCGGGTGTGCGTCGCCGCGAACGTCAGGCCGCCGAACTCGAAGTTCCGCGCCGCCGGGAGGCGTTCGCGGATACCGTCGTCGTCGTTGTTGCCGTACACGCCGAAGAGGCGCGACGACTCGCTCTCGAACGCGTCGAGGACGGGTTCTCGCATGAAGTCGCCGAGGTGGACGACGAGTTCCGCTTCGCGGACGGCGTCCAGCGTCCGCCCGGTGAGTCGATGCGAGTCCGTACTGTGCGTGTCGGAGACGACGGTGAGCATGCTGAGGTCCCGTACGATTCGAAGCAACAGGAACGTTCCGCTCTCCGGACGCGTCTCGGAGACGGCGGCGATTCACCACCGGCGTCACCGTGGAAACGCTCTTACGGGAGTCGCTTGACGTGAGAGCATGGCAGGTAGCAGAGGCGTCGTCATCGCCGCACTCTTCGCGAACGGCGCCATCGCGATACTGAAGTTCTTCGGATATCTCCTCACCCAGAGCCCGTCGATGCTCTCGGAGACGTACCACTCCATCTCGGACACGGGCAACCAGGTGTTCCTCCTCGTCGGCATCCGGTACAGCAAGAAGGAGTCGAGCAGGGCGCACCCGTTCGGCTACGGCAAAGCGCAGTTCTTCTACTCGTTTCTCGTCTCGGTGCTCCTGTTCGGCATCGCCGGGTGGGAGTCGCTGAAACACGGCTACGAGGCCATCGTCCACGGCGGCCACGCCCTCGGCGGGGCCGTGTCGGCGCTCGGCTACACCTTCCCCGGGTGGTACGTCAACGTCGTCATCCTCCTCGGCGCCATCGGCTTCGAGACGTACGCGCTGAAGAAGGCCAACACCGAACTCGTCCGGCAGATACGCGAGTACGAGTGGAGCGGGTACCGCGAGGCGTTCAGGAAGACCAGCGACGTGACGACGCTCACGGCGTTCACGGAGGACACCATCGCGTTGCTCGGCGCGGCCATCGCCCTCGTCGGCGTCGTCCTCTCCGAACTGACGGGTAACGAGGTGTACGACGCCATCGGGGCGGTCTGTATCGGCCTCCTCCTCATGGGGTTCGCCGTCGCTCTCGCGTGGGAGAACAAACGCCTTCTCCTCGGCGAGAGCCTTCCGAAAGACGTCGAGGACCGGCTTCGAACGGTCGTCAAAGAGCATCCCGGCGTCGTCCACGTCGACGCCTTCCGAACGGTCCACGTCGGCCCCGAAGAAGTGCTCGTCACCGCCGACATCAGCTTCGACTCCGACCTCGGCACCGAAGAACTGGACGACGACATCACGCAGATAGAGGAGAAGTTGCGAACCGAAGACGACCGGGTACGGCACGTCTACATCGAGCCCGAACTCTGAGGACGCGCGGTCGCTCAGTCGCGCATCACCGTCTCGATTCGGTCCACCGCCGCTTCGACGTCCGCCCGTGAGACGTCGAGATTGGTACAGAAGCGCGTGAGGTACTCCGCGTGCGCGCCGCCGAGGACGTCGACCGACTCGCAGCGAGAAACGAACTCCTCGGCGGTGAGTCCGGCGTCGTCGGTGAACACCTGGACGATGTTCGTGTCCGGGTCGGGGACGCGGAGGCCGTCGATGTCGTCCAGTCCCGCGGCGAGTCGCGCGGCGTTCTCGTGGTCTTCGGCCAGTCGCTCGACGTTGTCGAGAGCGAGGAGTCCCGGCGCGGCGATTATCCCGGCCTGTCGCATCCCGCCGCCGAACAGTTTGCGGACGCGACGGGCCTTCTCGACGTACTCCTCGCTTCCGGCGAGCATCGACCCGACCGGTGCGCCGAGTCCCTTCGACAGGCAGAACATCACCGAGTCTACGCGTTCGGTCATCGCGGGCGCGTCCACGTCAAGGGCGACGCAGGCGTTGAAGAGGCGCGCGCCGTCCAAGTGGACCGGAATCCCGAGTTCGTGGGCGGCGTCCGCGGCGGTCCCGATTTCCGCGGGCGAGACGGCGGTCCCGCCGCGGGCGTTGTGCGTGTTTTCGAGCGAGAGGAGTCCGGTTCCGGCCTTGTGAAGCGCCTCCTCGACGTAGCCCGCGCGGACCTGTTCGGGCGTCGGGACGGCCGACTCGCCCGCGTCGAACGTCCGGACCTGCAGACCCGACAGTTGCGCGAGTCCGCCGAGTTCCCATTTGTAGACGTGCGCTTGCTGGTCGACGAGAATCTCTTGACCGCGGTCGGTGTGGACGCGGGCGGCGATTTGGTTACCCATCGTCCCCGTCGGAACGTACAACGCCGCCTCCATCCCCACCGCGTCGGCGGCGGCCGCCTCCAGTTCGTTCACCGTCGGGTCGTCGCCGTACACGTCGTCGCCGACGGGCGCGTCGCGCGCGGCGTCGCGCATCTCCTCGGACGGCAGCGTCACCGTGTCGCTACGAAGGTCGATAGCCATGCGCACACGATTCGAGGGAACCGAGTTATAAACCCCGGTCCCGGCGGTCCGCACGCTCCGGAGTCGGGGACGAGAAAAACGGGACCGCGGTCGTCGGTCGGTTCACCCGAGGAGGAACTTGGCGAGGCGCGACTCGGCGAATCTCTCCTCGAGGACGGCGTCCAGACCGAGAATTCGGCCCGCACCGAACGTCGCGAGCGTCACGAACAGGACGAGACCGAACAGGTCGCCGTTGACCAGTCCGTGCGCCCAGTCGGCGTTCCCGAGGTAGAAGAACACCATCAGGACGGCCCCGAAGAACGAGGCCAGTCGGACGAGTCCGCCGACGATCAGTCCGAGTCCGATGAGGAACTCACCGGTGGGAATCATGACGTTCGTAATCTCCATCAGCCACGGGGTGCCCGCGGCCCAGACGAAGAAGCCGTTGATGGGACTCCCAGCGGTGCCGTTGGCGAGGTAGCCGCTGGCGTCGAACGCGTCACCAGAGACGAAGGCGAACTTGGTCCATCCCGCGTGGAGGAACCAGTAGCCCGTAATCAGACGAAGGGCGACGAGCCAGTACCCGGCAATCGTCCCCTGCAGGTCGAAGTCGAGGACGTCTTCAAATTTCGTTCCGGTCGTGGTGGTGGTGGTGGGAGTGTTCATTATTCTACGACCTCTTACAACCGAACAGTCGGGAAGATACGACATATAAATAGAACGTGATTCTCGGATAGATAGAAACGGCCGAGGGGGACCTTTCGACTCGAGGATTCGGACGAAGAGCGGAGCGAAGACTGGGTGACGCGAGCGAACGGGTCGCACGATGTGCGAAAGGTGTTTGGGGGCACACGCGAGAGAGACAGGATATGGACCCACGTATCCGTGAACACGCCCAGACCATCGCGGACCACTCCGCCGATATCCAGTCGGGTGACAACGTCGTCATCGCCGCGCCCGCCGCGGCCGAGGACCTGGTCGTCGCCCTCCACGAGGAGTGCGCCGAACGCGGCGCGAACCCCGTCTACACGAACAGCAGTTCGCGCGCCTCGCGCGCGTTCCTCCGCAACCACGACGGCGACTTCGAGACGCCGGAGCACCTCCTCACACTCTACGAGGAGATGGACGTCTACGTCGCCGTCCGCGGCGACGTGAACGCCTCGGAGACGTCGGACGTGGACCCCGAGACGAACGCCGCGTACCGCCGGGCGATGCAACCCGTCCTGCAGGAACGCCTCTCGAAGCGGTGGTGTCTCACGCAGTATCCCACGTCGGGCAACGCCCAACTCGCGGGGATGAGCACCGACGGCTACGAGAACTTCGTCTGGGACGCCGTGAGCCTCGACTGGGACGAACAGTACGAACACCAACAGCAGATGGTCGAGATTCTCGACGACGCCGACGAGGTGCGCATCGTCGCCGGCGACGAGACGGACGTGACGATGAGCGTCGCGGGCAACTCCACGATAAACGACAAGGGCGAGAAGAACCTCCCCGGCGGCGAGGTGTTCACCGCGCCCGTGCGCGACAGCGTCGAGGGCGAGGTGCACTTCGACATGCCTCTCTACCGGCAGGGCCGCGAAATCTCGGACGTCCGCGTCACGTTCGAGGACGGGCGCGTCGAATCCTACAGCGCGGAGCGTAACGAGGAAGTGCTGGACGGCGTCTTCGAGACGGACGAGGGCGCGCGCTACCTCGGCGAACTCGGTATCGGGATGAACCGCGCCATCGACCGGTTCACCTACAACATGCTGTTCGACGAGAAGATGGGCGACACCGTCCACATGGCCGTCGGCGCGGCGTACCCCGAGACGGTGGGCGAGGAGAACGAGGTGAACGACAGCGCAGAACACGTCGACATGATTCTGGACATGTCCGAAGACTCCCGAATCGAAGTCGACGGCGACGTCGTCCAACGCGACGGCACGTTCGTGTTCGAGGACGACTTCTGAGCGAGGGTGACGTCTCGGTGCGGTCTTTTTCCGCCAGGTTTTGCGGGGGTGAGCGTAGCGAACCCCCGGAAAAAGTGGGAGGGCACGTTCGTGTTCGAGGACGACTTCTGAGCGAGGGTGACGTCGCGGTGCGGTCTTTTTCCACCAGGTTTTGCGGGGGTGAGCGGAGTTCTCGTGAGTCGGTGCGAACGAGAGCACGGGAGAACTCCATTCTCCCGGAGCGAACCCCCGGAAAAAGTGGGAGGGTACCGCGGCACGTGACTGGGAAGACGGGGTGGTTCGCCGTCGGGGCATTTATTCCAGTTTCGAAGACTGTCTTATCTACCGGTCGATTTATGCACCTGTGTTACCGTAGCACAATACACATGCCGAAGGTACTCTGTACCGAGTGTGGGAGAGACGTGGGGATGCACGAACTGGAGGCGAAGACGACGACGCAGCGTTCGGGGTTCAACACACGCTACCGTTGTCCGTACTGTCGGACGGACATGGAGGACGTCGCGAGTCGCTTCGTCTGAGTCGCGCGATACCACTCGACAACTACTTTTTTCGCCGAGAAGCGGAGAGGCGTCGGCCGAGTTACTCGTCGATGTCGAGTTCGAACTGCTCGTTCTCGACGACGGCGTTAAGGACGACGCTGGTGTTGGACTCGCGGATGTCCGAGTCCGTCAGGAGCGCCTTTATCTGGGAGTTCATGCCGTCCGTGTCGGTGAACTTCCCGACGGCGATGATGTCGTAGTCCCCCGTCACTTCGTAGACGGATATCATCTGCTTCTGTTCGCGGAGGCGGTCGGTTATCTGCGGAAGCGCGCTTCCCTCCACCTTGAGTTGGATGATGGCGGTGACGTCGTAGCCGAGTTCGTCGTAGTTCACGCGCGGAGTGTACCCTTCG
Organism: Halogeometricum limi; assembly: GCF_900115785.1. GTDB lineage: Archaea > Halobacteriota > Halobacteria > Halobacteriales > Haloferacaceae > Halogeometricum > Halogeometricum limi. Next base: position 356,306 of record NZ_FOYS01000001.1, on the reverse strand, counting down.
ATGACGCCTTCATCCTCTAAGTCCCGGAGGTGGTTCGAGACGGTGGTGACGGAGACGTCGAGTTCCTCCGCGAGGCTTCGGAGACTGGCGCGGCCGTCGCCAAGCAGAGCGTTGATGAGTTTTGCGTCGAGGTTTTCGTACGTCATAACACGACGCACTCGCTCACCACATTAGAATTTTACGAATATCCAGTTCTGACAGACGCGCTCACGAGTTGCGCTAAGCGATAACATCATTAAGGTGGCTGTTGTCAGAAACTCCTGTCCAGTAAGATGACGGACGAAAACGCTAACTCTGACGTTGTTGCAGACGGTGGCCTCTCCTCGCAGGCGCAGGCCGTCGTCGACGAGATCGAGTCGAAGGAAGTCGACTTCCTCCGCCTCCAGTTTACCGACATTCTCGGCACGGTGAAGAACGTGGCCGTCCCGGCGACGCAAGCCGAGAAGGCGTTCACCGAGGGAATCTACTTCGACGGGTCCTCCATCGAAGGCTTCGTGCGCATCCAGGAGTCCGACATGCGCCTCAAGCCCGACCCCGAAACGTTCGCTATCCTCCCGTGGCGCGACGGTCGCTCCGCGCGCCTCATCTGCGACGTGATCGATACGAGCACGGGCGAACCGTTCGAGGGAGACCCGCGCTACGTGCTGAAGCAGGCCATCGACCGCGCGGAGGAGATGGGCTATCAGATCAACGCCGCACCCGAACCGGAGTTCTTCCTGTTCGAGGAGGACGAAGAGGGCCGCGCGACGACGAAGACAAACGACGCCGGCGGCTACTTCGACCTCGCACCGAAGGACCTCGCCTCCGACGTCCGCCGTGACATCATCTACGGCCTGGAGAGCATGGGCTTCGAGATAGAGGCCAGCCACCACGAGGTCGCAGAGGGTCAACACGAGATTAACTTCACGTACGACGACGCGCTCACGACGGCCGACAACGTGGGGACGTTCCGCACCGTCGTCCGCGCCATCGCGGCCCAGCACGACCTGCACGCGACGTTCATGCCCAAGCCCATCCCGCGCATCAACGGGTCCGGCATGCACACGCACCTGTCGCTCTTCACCGAGGACGGCGAGAACGCCTTCCACGACGACGACGACGAGTTCAACCTCTCGGAGACGGCAAAGCAGTTCACGGCGGGCATCCTCCAGCACGCCCCCGCGATTGCCGCCGTCTCGAACCCGACGGTGAACTCCTACAAACGTCTCGTCCCCGGCTACGAAGCGCCGGTGTACGTCGCGTGGTCCGACCGCAACCGCTCTGCGCTCATCCGCAAGCCGGCCGCTCGCGTCCCGGCCGCCTCGCGTATCGAGGCGCGCTTCCCCGACCCCTCGTGTAACCCGTATCTCGCGTTCGCCGCGCTCATCCACGCCGGTCTCGAAGGCATCGAGAACGAACTGGAGTGCGAGGACCCGGTCCGCGAGAACATCTACGAGTTCGACGAAGCAAAGCGCGAAGAGTACGGCATCACGACGCTCCCTTCGAACCTCGGCGAGGCGCTCGACGCCCTCGAGGCGGACGAGACCGTTCAGGACGCACTCGGCGAGCACATCTACGAGAAGTTCAACCAGGCCAAGCGGCAGGAGTACGACGAGTACCGCATCGACGTCTCCCAGTGGGAACTCGACCAGTACCTCGAGACGTTCTGAGGCGACCCACCGCGGCCTGTTTTTCTCTTCTTTCAGTCGGCGAGTGACGACACCGCGGCCGGAAGTCCGAGGAGCGTCGCGCCGCCGACGGCACCGGCCGCGACGACGACGAGCGACGCCGGCGACAGTTTCGCGACGACGAGCATCAACGCGAGTGGCGCGGGGAACGCGACCACGCCCAGCGCGAGTCGTCGCCGCGAAACGCCGGTTCGAGCACCGTGAACGGCGTCGGCGAGGGTCGACCACGTCACCGCGCCGGCGACGGCGGTGCCGACGCCGAGGAGCACTTCGCGCTCTATCGGGTCGAGAACCCCCGCGGCGGAGGTGAGGACGCCGCCGAGGAGAAAGCAGGCGACGACGGCGGTGTCGGAGGGCGTCGACGGGCGTCGGAGGCCCGGACCGACGGCGAACACGGCGGCGAGAAAGAGCACGCCCACGGCGACGCCGGCGACGACGTCGACGAGGTAGTGCACGCGGATGACGACGCGGGAGAGAGCAACGAGGACGACGACGGCGGCAGCGACGCCGAGACGGACGCGACGGCGCCCGACGTCGAGGAGGAGGGCGGCCCCGCCCCAGAACACCGTCGTCCCGAGGGCGTGACCGCTGGGGAACCCGTACCCCGACTCGGCCGCCATCGGCGGGCGCGGGAGCGCGAACAGTTCTTTGAGACCGACGGTGAGACCGACCGCTCCGAGGCCGAGTGCGAGGACGAACGCCGCCGAGGGGCGAGCGATTCCGACCCGGTCACCGACGACGTAGGCGAACGAGATAGCGAACAGGCAGAGCCACGGGTCGCCGAGATGGGTCAGAAGCGAGAACAGCGAGACGGCGGCGTCGGGGAGCGACTCGGCGACGAGGAGTTCGCCGACGCCACGGGAGGCGACGGGGACGCCGCCGGGCGCGACGAGCGGAGACGGGGCGACCGCCGCCGGGTGAGAGAGCGACATCACTGCGGGAGTGACGAGTGAGACGACAAATAACTGCGGGAGTCGCCGCGAACGGGGCGCGGCGAGTGTGGGGTGAAGCGAGTGCGGGTCGAGTCGAGCGCAGGACGAACCGGCGGGCGTTCGCGTTCAGGCGCGTCGGTCGCGAATCCAGTCGACGAGACGGCCGGGGACGCCGAGGGCGCCGAGTCCGGCGCCGAACACGACGAACAGGACGTACAGGCCGAGCGTCGAGAGGTACGTGACGAGCATGGCGACGACGGCGAGCAGGTCGTCCTGGATGAGGAAGAACGCCGCGATGGTGACGGCGGTGCCGTAGAGGAGAACGAGGTACGGCCCCCACCCGCGGGCCTTGCCCTGTCGCATCCGGCGGCGCACGTAGCGCTTCAGTTCCGACTCCACGTCGGGCCGGTCGACGGTCCGTTGCTCGACGTCCGACTCGAACGCTTCGAGGTCCGCGCGAAGCTCTTCGACGCGGCCTTCGAGCTGTTCGATGTCAGGTGCGCCACGAGGCTCTACCTCCGTCTCCCGGGAGTCGCCACCAGCGGTTGCGTCGTCCACGCTCATCGTCCGGTCGGTCAGTCGGGCGGGTCCGTGTTGTACCTGCCGGTCCGCCACGTCCTCGTCGCTCGGTCCGCCCACTTTCCCCGCGAGGACGGCGTTGACCACCGCACCCGTGAGGATGAGGATGCCCGAGAAGTAGAACCAGGTCACGAGAAGCAGGATGGCGCCGAGTGCGCCCGCGACGGACCCGCCCGTACTCGACGCGTAGATACCGAAGACGACGCCGAGAACCGCCCATCCGACGGCCGCGAACACCGTCCCCGGAAGCGCCTCCCGCGGAGAGAGTCCGGCGTCGGGAAAGACGTAGTAGAACGGGAAGAACGCCGCGACGAGGAGGCCGAGGAGCAGAAGCGGGCTGAGCAGGTCGACGAACGGGATGTCGAGGACGGCGATGACGGCGGTGGCGATGGCGACGCCGAGCGTCCCGGCACCGAGCGAACCGAGCGCGATGACGCCGTCTTTGAGTTGGTCGACGATGCCGCCCGCTTCGGAGCCGTAGACGCGGGAGAAGGCGATGTCGAGCCCGCGGAACAGTTTGAGCGCCCCCCAGAGCGTGACGCCGAGGCTGACGACGGAGAGCGCGCCCTGTCCGGAGGGGTTCTCCAACGCACCGCGGATGACCTCCGACCCGGACGGGAGGAGGTACTGCTCCGCCAGGCCGAGCACCTGCTGTCTGAGGGCGTCCCCGCCCACGAACGACGCGACGAGGAGGCCGAGGGTGAGGAGCGGGACGAGCGAGACGAGCGTGTAGTACGAGATGCTCGCCGCCAAGAACGTCACCTCGCGCTCTTGAATCGTACTCACGACCGACCGAATCACGGGAACTTGATTTCGAATCCGAACGCTCACGAACCACCTTCGACCGAGGCACACAAGAAGTTACGTGGTAGCGACACGATGCGGGCGAGCGACGTTCGTGGCGGCGGCGGTCCGTCCCCAATCGCTCCTCGCCCACCACGCTCACGAGACGAGTATCTCGAACCGAGCGCCGCCCGTCTCGCTCTCCGTCAGGTCGACGTTCCACCCGTGCGCGGCGACGATGCTCTCGACGATGGCCAGTCCGAAACCCAGTCCGTCCGGGGAGGTGGTGTAGCCGCGGTCGAACACCGACGTTCTGACCTCCGGGGGAATCCCCGGCCCGTCGTCCGCGACGAAAAACCCCGTCTCGTCGTCGAGGACGCCGACGCGGACGGTCACGTCGTCGCCCCCGTGTCGAATCGCGTTCGAGAGGAGGTTCTCCAGCAGTTGTCGCAACCGGCGTTCGTCGGCGTCGAGGCTGTACTCGCCGAGTGAGACGTCGACCGTCGCGCCGTCGAGCGGGAGCGTCTCGCAGACGTCCTCGACCACCGTCGCGAGTTCGAGCGTGGTCGTTCCTTCGACGCGTCGCCCCTCGCGGGCGAGTGCCAGCAGGTCGTTGATGAGCGACCCCATCCGGTCGAGTGCGGATTCGGCCCGGTCGAAGTGCGCGTCGTCGCCGGTGGTGCGGGCCAGTTCGAGCGACCCGTGCGCGACCATCAACGGGTTTCTGAGGTCGTGGCTGACGACCGAGGCGAACTCCTCGAAGCGGCGGTTCTGCCGTTCGAGCGTCCGTCGCTGTTCGCGCCACTCGGTGATGTCTTGGAACGTCCCGCGCGCGCCGACGAGTTCGTCGCCCTCGTACCACGGACTGCCGAGCGCGCGGACCCACCGCGTCTCGCCGGTGGCCGTCACGAGTCGGAGTTGCAGGTCGAACGGATAGCCGCCGTCGACGAGGAGTTCGACCGCTTCGGCTATCTCCGGCCTGTCGTCGGGGTGGTAGAAGCTCAGCGCGTCTTCGACGGTGGGTTCGTAGTCCGGCGGAAGGTCGTGGATGCGGTACACCTCGTCGGTCCACTTCAGCGAGTCGGTTCGCAGGTCTATCTCCCAGCCGCCGATGTCCGCGACGGCCTGTATCTGCCGGAGAAACTCCCGGCTCTGTCTGAGTTCCTGCTCTCGACGCTTCAGTTCGGAGATGTCGCGACCCTCGGGGACGAGCAAGACCACGTCGCCGGCGTCGTCCGTGACGGGGCGAATCGAGAAGTCGATGGTCGCGGTGCCGTCGGTTCCGCGCACGTCGACGTCGTAGCGGACGAACTCCCCGGCCGCGGCGCGTTCGACCGCCGCCTGCAACTCCCGCGGCGTCTCGTCGTCCACCTGCCACGACGGGGCCTCCCAGAGCGGCTTTCCAACCACGGCCTCGCGGTCGAGTCCGCTGAACGCCAAGGCGGCCTCGTTCACCTCGACGAGCGTTCCGTCGGGTTCCATGAGACCGATGAACTGGTACGTACTGTTGAAGATGGCCTCGAATCGGCGTTCGCGCTGTTTCTGCGCCGTCACGTCGGTGTAGTGTTCGAGTCGTCCCCCCGCGTACGGACCCGACGCTATCGGCAGACTTCGGTGTTCGAGCCACCGGTCCGCCCTGTCGTCGGACGCGACGACGTGGCACTCGAACACGTCGACGTGCGCGTTGTCGTCGTACGAGGCGAGCACCCGTTCTGCGAACCCGTCGGCGTCCTCGAAGATGTGTTTTATCTCGTGTTCGATCAGTTCGCGCTTGTCCGCGCCGAGAAGCGCCTCGCGGTCGATACCGAAGAACGTCGCGACGGTCCGGTTGGCCCAGACGACGCGAAACGACGCGTCGAGGACGAACGTACCGACCACGGAGTCGTCGAGAACGTCGATTGGGGGGCGGTCGACGTCGTCGTGACCGGTGGGCCGGTCGTCCCGCCGTCGGTCGCGTCGCTCGGGGGAGACAGAGGCTGTCTCGCCGTCGTCGGGGGTCGAGGCGTCGGAGTTCATCTTCGGGCCACCGCCGAGAGTCGCTCGCGTGCGACGGCGACGGACGACGGAGTCACGGGAGCCTCAGTCGTCGGCGACCGCCTTTCGAATGCGGTCGATGAGGACGTCGTACTGGCCGACGCCGGGTTTCTTCTGCACGTAGTCGGTCACGTCGCTGGAGATAGCCTCGCTCGCCGTCGTCTCGCTTCCCTTCGCGGTGAACACGATGAACGGAATCTCGTCGTCCTGTTCGCGGACCGCCTTCAGGAAGTCCAGTCCGCTGATGGCGGGCATCTGGTAGTCGCTGACGATGCAGTCGAACTTCTCCTCTTCGAGTCGCGTCACCGCTTCGAGGGCGCTGGCCGCCGTCGTCACCACGATGTCGTCGTGCTGTTCTTCGACGTAGGCGGCGATGGTCTCGGGCAGGCCCGGTTCGTCGTCGACGAGGAGGACCTGCAGGAACTCCGTGTAGCCCGCGTCCGTCTCGGGGTCCTCGCGCGCCTCCGCGTCGTCTATCTCGAAGCGGATGTCGCGTCTGACCGCCAGGTCGAGCCACTCGCGTATCTCTCGGAGGTAGGCGGTCGATTCGACGATCTGCTCGTCCACGTCGTACGTCAGGAGGCCCAACCGCTGGAGTTCCGGCAGGTGGACGTGAAACAACTCCACGGACGCGAGTTGTCGGTCGTACTCACCGACTTCGGCGAGGACGTCTACGAGTTCGTCCACCGTCGCGGCGCCGTGTTGGCGGAGGTGAAACAGGATGATTCGCCGCGCCGTACTGGAGAGGAGGTCGAACAACTCGTCGCTGTGGAGCGTGTCGTCGTCCGGGTCTCGTCGGTTGTTTCGGTGTTCGATCATGGTTGGTGAACGGCGGAGTACGCGTGTGAGGGCTCGAACTCGCGCGGCGCCGGTGCCGCCGGGTCGCGTGGCGGCCCGAGTGCGAGTCGCCACGAAAGCCTGTCACTACACACCACGCTACTTGGTGACGAGCAATCAAAAGAACTCGCGTTCGTGTGTCTCAGCCGGTCTGTCAGGGTTCTCTGGACGAATCGTAGACGAGACGGGTCGCGACGAGGGCGTGTCGAACGAGGCGACGCGGGTCAGTCGTCGCCGTCGGTGGTCGCGACGCGAACCTCCTCGATGGTCGCGTCCGTCTTGAACGCCGTCCCGGAGTAGTGCGCTCTGGTCGCCTCGTAGCCCGCCTCGCGCAGTTCTTCGAGGAAGTCGTCCATCCCCGTCGCCGACCGGTTCCAGAGTTTGCACAACCGGTGTTGGTCGTAGTGCGTCGGCGTGTCGAGTTCGTCGGCGACGGTGTCGAGCATCGACCGGGCCCGCTTCTTCTCGCCCATCTCCTCGGTTATCTCGTCGCGGACGGCCCGCGCGAACGCGGGGTCGCAGATGGGACCGAGGTAGAGGGGTCCGGCGACCAGCGTTCGCGAACTGCCGCAGGCGGCGCACGTCTCGGGCGGGTGGGAGACGAGGCTGAACTCGTGGTCGCGTTCCAGACAGTCCTCGCAGTGGTAGACGTAGCCCAACTCCTCCAGGAGTTCGTCCGCCTTCGTCGCCCGCCCGTCGAGTTCGAGGTAGGTGCGCGCGTAGTGTCGGGTGACGTGCGAGAGGATGGGAACGGCCGCTTTGTCGTAGCGGGCGGCCGTCCGAACGAGCGCCGAGAGGAGGACGCGCAGGCCCATCTCGGGGTGGTAGTCGGTGTTCTGCGGGAGGGTGCCGTACTTGCGGATGCCGGACTTCTGGTGGGCACCGCAGAGGGGCGCGGTGTCGGTAGCGGTGACGCAGACCAGGTCGCGGGTGTTGGCGAACGCGGCGTCGACGAAGGGGATGGGCGTCCCGAACGGGTCCAAATCGACCACGTCGAACACCGAGTCGTGCATGAGGGCGTTGGCGTCGCGGTGGACCGCCTCCCCAGAGAGGTCGTTGCGCGCGAAGTTCCGGCGAGCGAGTTCGACCGCCTCCTCGTCCACGTCGGCGCAAGTCGCGTCGAACCCTTCGGCGGCGGCGCGAACGCCCCGGATACCGCTGGCCGCCATCGCGTCCAGATACGACTCCGCCCTGTCGTCTCGGTCGCGGTACGCACGAAGCGTCGCGACGGTCACGTCGCGGTTGAGTTCCTGTGTGGGGTTGTAGAACACGTCGTCGCCTGCGCCCTCGGAGGCGCCGTCTCTCGCTCCCGGCACCTCGATGTCGAGGCCACCCTCGCGTACGTCCATACCCCGAGGAGTGGCCCCCGCGGCGAAAAGCGATACGATGCGGTCGGACGAGCAAACGAGCGAGTGACGGGAGACGGCGCGGGCATCGGTGGCGTTTTGTCCGGGACCGGCCAACGTCGGGACGTGCGAGAGGCGGGCGACGACGAGAGAGACGAAGACGCCGCCGAAGCGGCGTCCACGCCCGCCGCCGACGAACCCGAAGCGGAGTCGTTCGCCGTCCCCACCGAGACGGAGAGCGACCGCGAGACGGCGTGGCGACGCGCCCTCGCCGAGGCGGGCGAACTCACGCCGGGCGTCGTCGACGCCGTGGCGACCATCCACGGCAACCGCGGGATGCGCGCCATCGAAGCCGTCTCGGAGGGGCGAGTGAAGCGCTACCGCGACTTCACCGTCGTCGTCGGCTACGCCGAGGAGTACGTCGTCGAGGACGGTGGCTGTACCTGCAAGGACAGTTCGTACAACCTCGACACCGAGGACGACGACCAGCGGTGTTGGCACGTCCTCGCCGCCGCCGTCGCCGAGCGAATCGGCGAACTCGACCGCCACGACATGTGGTACTCCGACGTGCGCGACTTCCTCTGAGCGCCGGACCTGTCACGAGAGTAATTATTTGTGTCGCACCCGCGTACCGTCGCGTATGGGTCACGTGACAGTCCCCGTCCCGTTCCACCGCCCGCGACGCCCGAGTCCCGCCGCCGTCGGCGTGGCGTACCTCGCGCTGGTCGGACTCGTCGCTCTCGCGTTCGCCCTCCGCTTCCAACCGACGCAGGTTCCCGGCTACCTGCTCTTGGTCGGGTTCGACCTGCTCCAGAACCCGCTCGCACCCGGCCTGACCGGTCTCGCGTTCGACGTGGCGTTCCACCTGTATCTGGTAATCGTCGCGGTGCTCGTCGCGTCCGTCGTCGGGCGGGCGTGAGCGACGACCGGCCGCGAACGCCCACCTCCGCAACGTTTTCCCCGAACCTCCGCAAACGTCCGAACGAGATGCCCACTATCGACGAGAAGCGAGTCTACACCGACAACACCGGCACCGAGACGGTGTTCGTCGCCAGTAGCGTCGGCGTCGTCGCCGTCTCCGTCTCGGACGACCTCGTGGGCGGGTTCGGTATCGCACACCGGTGTCGCGCCCGCGACGTGGCCGCCGGGCCGGAGACGCTCGCCGTCGCCACCGACGAGGACGTGCTTCGAGCCGACCTGACGACGACGGACGACGCCGACGAACTGCCGTTCGAACCGACGGGGTTTGGTCCCGCAACCGCCGTCGGATTCGACGACGCGACGCTCCTCGCGGGCGACGACGGGGGCCGAGTCGCGCGGTTCGAGGGGGGCGAAGAGAGTGCCGCGTCGTGGGCGACGCTCGGCCGGACGTCGCCGATTCGGGCGGTCGACGGGCCACTCGCCGCCGCCGCCGACGGCGTCTACCGCGTCGAGGCCGACGGTCTCACCGCGGTCGGACTGGACGACGCGCGCGACGTCGACGGTGGCGAACCCCTCGCGGCGACGGGGACGGGCCTGTACAAACTCGGAAACGGCTGGATGGACGTGCTCGCCGGCGCGTTCGACGTGGTGACCGCCCACGACGACGGCCGGGCGCACGCAATCGGCAGCGGCGACCTGTACGCCCGCACCGACGACGGTGAGTGGGTGTCCGAACCCGTTCCCGTCGAGGACGACGTTACCGCGGTCACCTACGGCGACGAGGCCACGTACGCCGTCACCGACGCGGGAACGTTCCTCGTCCGCGTCTCGGAGTCGGAGTGGCGACACCAGATTCTCGGCCTCCAGAACGTGACGGCGGCCGTCGCCGTCTGAGCGGCGAACCGGTCAGTCCGCAGATGCGTTCGCGGAGAGACGAAAACGGGTTTAACGCGCGACAGAGATTCTCCGGACATGATCGTAGCCGGCGCATCCTCGCAGGCACTCGCCGCCGCCGTCGCGGAGGCGACAGACGAACCGCTCGCGGCCGTCGAGTACGACCGCTTCCCCGACGGCGAGACACTCGCTGCGGTCCCCGACTTCGAGGGCGAACGGGCGGTCGTCGTGGCGACGACCGACTCGAACGACGCCTGGGTCGAACTGCTCCAACTCCAAGACGCCGTCCGAGAGGCGGGCGCGTCCGAAGTCGTGACCGTCCTCCCGTACATGGGCTACGCGCGGCAGGACCAGGCGTTCGACGACGGCCACCCAGTCTCCGCGCGGGCGATGGCGAAGGCCGTCTCCACGACGGCGGACCGCGTCGTCCTCGTCAATCCCCACGAGACGGACGTCTCGTCGTTCTTCGACGGGCACGTCACCGTCGTCGACGCCGCGGCGTGTCTCGCGGACCCCCTGCCGGACGACCTGGACGACCCGCTCTTTCTCTCGCCCGACGCCGGAGCGGTCGACCTCGCGGAGGCGGTCTGTGACGCCTACGGCCGCGGCGAAACAGACTACTTCGAGAAAGTCCGGCACTCGGGGACGGACGTGGAGATAACACCGAGCGACACCGACGCGTCGGACCGCGACGTGGTCATCACCGACGATATCGTCGCCACCGGGTCGACGATGAGTCAGGCCGTTTCGCACCTCGGCGACGACGGGGCGCGCCGCGTGTTCGCCGCCTGCGTCCACCCGCTCTTGGTCCGAAACGCGCGGACGAAACTCGAACGCGCCGGTATCGAGCGTATCGTCGGCACCGACACCGTCGAACGCGACGTGAGCGTCGTCAGCGTCGCGCCGTACGTCGCCGCCGCCCTCGAAACGGTCACACAGTAGCGCCGTGCGCGCCGCGAGAAGAGAAAATTGATAGTCGAGAGAGCGAGTTGTCGGGTATGGCACACGGTCGCTTCGACTACGAGAAGTTGACGAAAGTCGGCGTCGGCTCCGGACTCGCACTGTTCGCGGTCGGCGCGTTCGGAACGCTCGTCGCCCCCTCCATCGTCGGACCGCTCCCCGCGTGGGAGCAGACACTATTTTTCGACGCGGAACTGCTCGGCGTCGCGCTCACGCTCCTGTCACCGTTCGTCTTCGGAATCTTCCTGCCGCTGACCGAGTGAGTCGGACGGCGAGTCGGACGTCGCTTCGACGGAAAGCGAGTCGTAGATGGCGACTTCGTGTCGCGTCACCTGCACGACCACGCCCCACAGTTCGAAGACCACGAATCCCGTGTCGCGCGCCGGATGCGGACCGCTGAACAGACGGTCCAGCGCACCGGGGTCGATGTAATCGTGGAGGACGTCGACGGAGCCCTCGCTTACGTCGACAGGGACGTCAACCGCTTCAAGGCCGCGAAAGAGCGCCGCGACCGGGCTATCGTCCGTGTCGATTCGTTCCGTGTGGAGTAGGGGACCAAATTCGTAGAGATACATCAGAGAGCTATGCTGTGCTATCTATACTCCTGACAGAGATGGTAATGAAATTAAGCCATAAGCTACATATGTAATGACTAGAACGTGCCGAGTTCCGCGGCCACTCGGGCGGTCGACCTCAACAGAACGTCGGACGGCGCTATCGCTCGAACCCGTGCCCGCAGCGAAGAAGATATATCAGGTTTCTTTGAATTTGTCGCCCGCCCGCGCGGTCCGTCCGGCCGCTCCGGACGGGGCCCCGGTGTCACTCGCGAGGTGACTCGGAACGGATTCGTAGAGCGAGACGTCGTCGGCGGTGACGTTGACGAGGAGTCCCCACGCCTCGAACGTGACGATACCGACGTGGCCCGCGGGCCGGTCATCCGAAAAGAGACTGTCCAGGGCGTCGGGGTCGACGAAGTCGTTGAGTACGACGTCGGGTGGTCTGTCGTCCAGTTCGGCCTTCGAAAGGGCGCGAAAGAGGGCTTCCGTGGGAGTGTCGTCCCACTCTATCGACTCGGTGTGTAGGTGTGGCCCGGCGGTGACATGCGTCATAAACGATCTGCTCGTAGAGCAACTGTTACTATCAGGCTCACAACGGATATAGTAATGTGCCTCATTGGTTATCACTTATGTCGCGAAGTAGATGAACAATGACAGATGAGCACGGCCCTCTCGGTGGCGAGGAGGGGACCGAGTCGTCGGCACTCCGAGATTCGATATCGGGGTCCGTCTTCGAATCCGACTATCGCCGTCGCGAACTCGTCGCCTGTCGGACGCGACTGTCGTCGGAAAAACGGACCTCGTGACGCCACGGACCCGAACCTACTTGCCGAATCCGCGCCACGAACCGCACATGAGCGAACCCACCATCTTCGAGCGTATCGTCTCCGGCGACATCCCCGCCCGCGTCGTCTACGAGACCGACACCGTCCTCGCGTTCCTCGACGCGAACCCACTCGCGCCCGGCCACACCCTCGTCGTCCCGAAGGAAGCGCACCGACGACTCCGTGACCTCCCGGACGACGTGGCCGCCGACGTGTGGGCCGCCGTCGACGAACTCGCGCCGCGCGTGGAGGACGCCGTCGACGCCGACGGCCTCACGGTCGGCGTCAACGACGGCGAGGCCGCCGGACAGGAGGTGCCGCACGTCCACGTCCACCTCGTCCCCCGGTTCGAAGGTGACGGCGGCGGCCCCATCCACGCCGTCGCGGGCGCGAAACCCGACCTCTCGGACGAGGAACTGGACGACATCGCCGACAGCATCGAAGGATAGCCGCGCGCCGAGAGAGCGACGCGACGGAGACTCACCGCAATCGGCAACTACGTTCTTTGCACGTCCGTCCGTCGTCTCCGACATGGAACCGAATCACGCCGCCGAGACCGTCGTTCGTGTGCGTCCGACCGCGCCGAAACGGGCCGCGTGGTCGCGATGAAAGCGTCCGACCTCCTCGTCCGATGCCTGGAGGCCGAGGGCGTCGAGAACGTGTTCGGCCTGCCCGGCGAGGAACTCGAAGACCTGCTGTTCTCGCTTCGCGAGTCCGACATCCGGTTCGTCCCCGTCCGCCACGAGCAGGGCGCGGCGTTCATGGCCGACGTGCACGGCCGCCTCACCGGCGAGGCGGGCGTCTGCCTCTCGACGCTCGGCCCCGGTGCGACGAACCTCCTCACCGGCGTCGCCGACGCTCACCTCGACAAGTCACCGCTCGTCGCCATTACCGGACAGGGCGGGCGCGAACGACTCCACAAAGAGAGCCACCAAGCGCTGGACATCGTCGGGATGTTCGAACCGGTGACGAAGTGGAACACCCAGATAGCCGAAGCCGAGACCATCGGCGAGTCGGTCCGCAAGGCGTTCAAACTCGCCGAGTACGAGAAACCGGGGGCGACCCACATCGAGTTCCCCGAGGACGTCGCCGCCGCCGAGATGGACGACGACGCCGAACCCCTCCCGACGCGCGAACCGGTCCGCCGGGCGAACCCGGACGGGCCGTCGGTCGACCGGGCCGCGGAACTGCTGAACGACGCCGAGGCGCCCATCGTCCTCGCGGGCAACGGCGCCGTCCGCACCCGCGCCGCCGAGGCCCTCCGCGAACTCGTCGAACGCGCCGGCATCCCCGTCGCCGCCACCTACATGGGCAAGGGCGCCGTGTCGGACCGCCTCGACAACTCGCTCATGACGCTCGACTCCGGGCCGAACGGCGAGGCGGCCGAGGCCATCGAACGCGCCGACTGCGTCGTCGCCGTCGGCTACGACATCGCCGAACACGACCCGAAGTCGTGGAACGAGGACTTGGGAACCGATATCGTCCACGTCGACCACGAACCCGCCGAGGTGTACGAACACTACAACCCCGACGTGGAAGTCGTCGCCGACATCTCGGCCACGCTGGAGGCGTTGGCCGACCGTCTGGAGGGCGTCCACGGCCCCGAGTGGTGTTCGTCCTACCGCGAGGCCATCGTCGACGACGCGATGGCGAAACCCGACGCCGACGACCCCCTCTCCGTCGCCGGCACCCTCCCGTACCTCCGCGAGACGATGGCCGACGACGACGTCCTCGTCTCCGACGTCGGGAGCCACAAGATGACCATCGCGAAGCGCTACCCGACGTACGAACCGAACACCTGCATCATCTCGAACGGTCTCGCGACGATGGGCATCGCCGTCCCCGGCGGCGTCGCCGCCGACCTCGCGGTTGACTCGAACGTCGTCGTCGCCACCGGCGACGGCGGCTTTCTCATGAACGCCGCCGAGATAGAGACGGCCACCCGCCTCGACTGCGGCTTTACCATCCTGCTCTTCGTCGACGACGACTACGGCCTCATCTCCGAGAAGCAGGAAGAACACACGGGCGAACACTTCGGCACGGAGTTGACCAACCCCGACTTCCAGCGGTTCGCCGAGAGCTTCGGCATCGAGAGCTATCGGCCCGAGACGTGGGACGAGGTGGCCTCGACGCTGGAGACGGCCGTCGAGAGCGACGAGATGTCGCTGGTGGAGGTGCCGATTCCGCGGTAGGCGAGAAGTCGAGTCGTCGCAGACATAATTTTCTGACAGAAGTTCACGCGTACCGGATGGTTTAGGTACGAGGGCGCGGCCACCGCGAGATATGGACGCGACCGACACCGAAGCGAGCGAGGGTACCACGGGAGACAGCGAAGGCGCAGACGTCGACGACGTCGGCGACGGGCGAACGGGAGAGCCAACCGTCGTCACCTTCGTCGGCGCGACGGGCGGTGCGGGGACGACGCGAAGCACGCTCGAAGTCGCCGCGGCCCTCGCCGTCGACGGTGCTGACATCGCCGTGTTCGACGCCGCGTTCGCGACACAGGGCGTCGCGGCCCACGTCGACGGACAGCTAGCCACGGACCTGACCGCCCTCCTCACCGACGCGTCAGACGCCCCCCTCTCGGAGGGGTTGACGACGCTCGACTGGGAAGTCGAGGGTCGCGTCGTCGCCTGCCCGACGTTCGCGCCGTTCGAGCGATTCGCGCGCGCGAAGACGCCCGACGCCGCGAGACGGCTCGAATCGCGCCTCGCCGACGCGGCGAACCGCTTCGACTACGTGCTCGTCGACGCGCCCCCGATAGCCGCGAATCAGGCCGTCGCGGCCGTGAACGCCGCCGACCGCGTCGTCCTCGTCGCGCCGGGGACGACGCGCGGCGCGGACGCCGCACAGCGGATGCGGACCCGCCTCGCACACGTCGGGAGCGAGGCCGACGTCGTCGTCGCCACGCGCGGGTCGTTCGAGGCCGCCGACTGCGAACTGCCCGAATCGGGCGTCGAAGACCCGCGTTCGGTCCCGGCCTGCGTGGGCGGCGACGGCGCGTTCACCGAGGGCGTGGTCGAACTCGTCGCCGCGACAGTCGGCCGAGACGTGGGGGCGGCGTTCGGCCGCGGTGGACTCCTCTCCGGCGTCGAGCGCTACGTGAAGTAACCGCCGCGCGCGGAGAGAACGGCGAAGAACCGTCAGAACAGGTCGGTCGAGGCGCTCATCGTCTCGGCGAGCGCCTCGCGTTTCTCGACCAGTGCGTCGCTTCCGAGCGACTGCGCCGCGTCGCGCCGCGTCGCGTCGGCGAGTTCCGGAATCGGGTCGTGCGTCTCGACGTACGCCGCGAGAGAGAACTCCGCGTCGTCCGCACCAGTGAGTTCGAGCGCGTCCGCGCGCGAGAGTCGACCGGTGAGCCAGTCGCGGAGTATCCGCCGGGCCGTCGGCGCGAGCGGTGTGACCCCCTCGATGCCCGCGCGGTGGAGCACCTTCGCCGCCGTCACGGGCGCGACGACCGCCGCGCGCCCGGCGTCGCCGGCGCTCTCCCCGGCCGCGTGCCGTTCGAGGACGGTCGCCGCCGCTTCGGGTGTGCACGGCAACTCGTCCGCGTGTTCGCGAAGTCGAGCGTCTAGGTCGACGCCGGTGTCGTCCACCGTCGCGACGCCGCGTTCGTCCTGTCTGGTCGTCGTCACCCCCACGTCAGATGCGATATCGGCCAGTCCCATTACTCGCTGCTACTTCGACATCCCCGTAAACGTTTTTGGTCGATATCGTTCGTGAGAACGAAACCTACCGGTCACCGGTAGGTTGTACCCGCCCGAATCGGAGTCCGAAGGGTGAATTCTCCCGTGTTTAAATACTCCATCGGGCCCGAGTTTCAATTGTGATGAGTGAAGCACGCTCCGCCGACGACGCGACGCCGACGAACACCTGCCCCGAATGCGACGGCCGCCTGCGCGCCGACGGATCCGAGACGGTCTGCGGCGACTGCGGACTCGTCGTCGACGAGTACCACATCGACCACGGTCCCGAGTGGCGCTCGTTCGCGGACGACGACCGGAACCCGAAACGCACGGGCGCACCGCTCACCCGGTCGCGTCACGACCGCGGCCTGTCGACCGAAATCGGCCGGTCGACCCGTGTCAAGGGTCGCAAGCGCCGCCGACTCGCCCGCATGCGTCGTCAGCACAACCGCGCTCGAATCTCCACCAAACGCGAGCGAAACCAGGTGTACGCGTTCACCGAGATTCGCCGCCTGACGAGCGCTCTGTCGCTCCCGGACCGTATCCGCGACCACGCCTGTTCGCTGTTCACGTCGGCGCAGAACGAAGACCTGCTCTGCGGTCGCTCGCTCGAAGGCTTCGCCGCCGCCTGCGTCTACGCCGCCTGCCGCGTCGTCAACGTCTCCCGGACCGTCGGCGAAGTCGTCGCCGAAGCGAAGGCGACGGAGGCCGAACAGACCGCCGCGTACGACGCGCTGAACCGTGACCTCGGCCTCCCCGTCGGCCCCATCGACCCCGTGGAGTACGTCCCGCGCTTCGCGACTCGACTGGACCTCTCGCGCGACGTCGAGTCCCGCGCCCGCGAGTACGCGACCGAGGCCGCAGAGTCCGGCCTCGCCGTCGGTCGAAACCCGAGCGGCGTCGCCGCCGGTTGTCTCTACACCGCCGCGCGCGACTTCGACGCCGGCGTGACGCAGGCCGACGTCGCCGACGTGGCCGACGTGACTCCCGTTACCCTCCGGAAGACGTACGTCGCACTCCGCGACGAAGAATGAGCGACCGACACCACGCCGCACGCTGACCGCCGACGACCGAACGAGTCTGTTTCTCCGGAGCGAGTCCGTCACCGTCCGAGCGACGCGTCGGCCGAGAACCGACGGTCGCGCGAGAGCGTCGCCTCCGCTTCGGTCCCGAAGAACCTCAGACCGTCGAGCAACGGTCGACCGCACGCGCGAGCGACGAGACCGCTCGTCCGGCGCGACTGGTCGGAGCGACGCGGCAGACGGGACGACCCGTCTCGACGGCGCGGCCGACCCGCGGGTCGGTGGGGACGCTGACGACGGGTGCGCCGAGAACGTCCTCGAACACGGCCTCGGGTGCGTCGCCGACGACGCGGTTGACCGCGACGGCGACGAGGCCGGCGTCGAGTTCGCGCGCCAACTCGCGCGTTCGGACGGCGTCGGCGAGGGCGTACTCCTGCGGCGAGGCGACGACGACGCAGGCGTCGGCGGCCGCGAGTGGGACGCCCGCGTCCGCTCTCATCCCGGCGGGGCAGTCGACGACGACGGTGTCGTAGGCCGCTTCGACCGCGCGGAGGGCCTCGCCCAACCGTCGGACGTCGGCGGCGCGGGCACCGGCGAGCGAGCGACCGCACGGGAGAAGTCGCACCGGTCCGCCCTCGCGCACGGCTTCGACGGCGTCGGCGCGGCCGCCGAGGACGTCGTGGAGGTCGGGTCCCGGTCCGGTCGGCAGGTCGGCCATGCCGACGTCCGCGTCGACGACGACGGCGTCCAGCGCCGCGCCGAGTTCGAAAGAGAGCGTCGACTTGCCGACGCCGCCTTTCCCGCCCGTCACCGCGAGTATCACAGCGCCTCCGCGAGGGCGTCGACGGCGGGTTCGGGGTCCGTCTCGGCGAGTCTGTCGGCGAGAGCGGTAGCCCGTCGGGCGAACGACCGAAGCGCCGCCTCGTCGGCGTCGACGGCGGCCGGGAGGGCCGAGATATCCGCGTCGGTCTCTAACACGGCGGCCGCGTCGGCGGCAGTCGCGTCCGTCAGTCGTTCCGCCCGCGCGGCGCGCGACTCGACGTTCGCGAGCCACGACTCGACCGGGTCGACGCGTTCGGAGGCGCGATTCGCCGAGGGCGACTCCGCGAACTCGTCGACCGTCGCCGCGTCGCTCTCGGCGTCGTCGTGCCGTCGAGACTCTCGGTCGGGAACGCACCGGTCGGCGTTCGAATCACGCGTCGGTACCGCGTCGCCGGACGCCGGTACGGCGTCGGCAGATGTCGGCACCGCGTCGGCGGGCGGGCGCGCCCGGCCCAACCGTCGAACCGCCGCGGCTTCGAGGTCGGTCCCCGACTCGCCGTCCACGCGGCCGAGGGACTCGACCGAGACGGGGTCCGCACACGCTTCGACGACGGGACAGGCGTACCCGAACGTTCGTTCGCTCTCCGCGTCGACGACGCCGACGAACCCCTCCTCGTCCCACCCGCGTTCGGGAACGCCTTCACGTCGCGGCGGAAGCACCGGTCCGGAGAGTGTGTTTCGCACGCTCACTCGGCGGTCGACGGCGGCGTCGTTGCGGACGCGAACCGTCACCAGCGTCGTTCCGGCGGCGACGTCCGTCGTACAGTCGTACTCCATGCGCGGTCTGGCCGCGCGATGACGGATAAAGAAGAGGGACCGGGAGTCAGCAGACGACGAGTGGTCCGCGGAGGTATCGCGCGAGAGTCGCAGCGTTCTCGAACCGTTCGGCGACGGTGGCCTCGACCACGACGGGTGCACGAAGCGGCGCGACGCGGGCGAACGCGAGTGCGGCGGCGACGGGTTCGCCGTCGTACCCGCCGGGTTCGTCGCCCGCGTCGGCGTCGAACGCGTCGGGGAGTGCGGTCACGGCCCCGCCGAACTCCTCGTAGACCGTCTCCGCGAGCGACCGCCGAATCGTCCGCCGAAGGTTCGCGATTCGGTCTTCGAGTCGCATCCGTCGTTCCCGACTGTCGCGCGCGGCCCGCGCCTGCGTCTCCTGCACGTCGAGACGCTGTCGGGCGGCGACGCGCTCTGTCGCCACCTCCGAGAGCCGTCGCATCGTCTCTTCGAGTTCCCGTTCGACCGCTTCCGCGTCCGCCCCGGCGTCTCTGGTCGCCTCCAGACGGCCGCGAATCGTCGCGGCGCGTTCACGGAGACGCTCGGTCTCCGCACCGGCCTCGGCCGCCCGACGACGGGCCGTCGTCAGGTCTTCGGGCGCCGGTGCCGCCGTCTCCGCCAACTCGTCTCGAACGTGTGCGAGCGTCCGCTCTTCGGAAGCGGTGTGACCGCGTGTCCGAGCGAGCGTCGCCAGCGCACCGTACCGGTCGAACGACATCTCCCGAGAGAGCAGGTCCGCGAACCGGTGACACCGCGTCGGTGCGGGGCAGTAGACGCGGGGCACGTCGGGTTCTAGAGGAAAGCCCGAACGAATCGACCGGCGAACCGTCGCAGCGTCCCCCGACCGCTCGACGTCTCGAAGGTCGACGACGCGCCCGACGTGCGCCGTTCCGTCGGGAAGACGGACGCGAACCGTCGTCACAGCTCTCTGTCACGCATCGTCGACGACCGGGGGTGGTCCGTCCCGGCCGCGAACTTGTCGTACGGCGTACTCGGCGTCGCGCGCGACTCGTACGCCGTCGCCGCCTCGCGTACCGCCTCGGGCACGTTCGCGAACTCGTTGAACGGTTCGGTTCGCTGGACCTGCACGTCGTGTGCGTGCTTCTCGCGGAGCCGACACGCGAGGAACGCGCCGAACTCCGTCTCTTCGAGGAGCGCGGCCCGCCCGAACCTCCGGACGACCGTCTCTTCGTGCGTTCGGCAGACGTTTCGGAGCGTCTCACGGGCGGCCCGCGAGTAGGTCACGACGAGCAACACGGCGAGACGACGTTCACGTGTCGGCAAAAGTCTCTCGGAGAGACGAGAATCGTGTCGTAGAGGCTACAGACGACCGACGTCGAAGTCGAGGGTGCCTCGTTCTTCCTCGAGCAAGTCGTGGACCTTCTGGCGTGCGTCCGTCTCGTTCGCTGCGACGACGACGAGGCCGTGTGCGCGGCCCTCGCCCGTCGCCTGATAGGGCGCGAGTCCGTCCGCACCCTCGAAGTCGGTGGCGTACGTTCTGAGGACAGTCACGACGCGTTGTTCCGTCGCGGCGAGGTCGGACTCGCCGGACTCGAAGTCACGGAGGGCGTCTTCGACGTTGCGAAGCGCGGAGATTCGGTCCATCTGCGTCGGTGTGATTTCTGCATCGTGATACAAGAACCCTCGTGCTTCTCGGACTGTCCGCCGACCGACGGCCGTTCGGATCGAGTGTCGATATCGGTGCCGTTGTTGTATATTTATCTACACATTTCGAGAGAATCGGCAGATTAACAAGTTCGTTCGTGATACGCGAGCTAATGACTGTCAGGGACACCTCGAAGAGCGACGAATCGACAGCGGACCGAAACGAAGCCGACGCGAGCGAAGACGACGTCGGCGCGAACGACTCGGACGGGTTGGACACGCGGGCGATACACAGCGGACGGGAGAACCCGAACGACGCGCTCGTCACGCCCATCTACGCGAACGCGACGTACGAGTACGACTCCTCGACCCGACTCGGCGGGGAGTACCGTTACTCGCGGATGGACGCGCCGACGCGCAACGACCTCGAAGCGGTCGTCGCCGACTTCGAGGGCGGCACGCACGCGAGCGCGTTCGCCAGCGGGATGGCCGCCATCGACGCCGTCTTCTCGCTTCTGGAGTCGGGCGACCACGTCGTCGCCGGAAAGAGCCTCTACGCGGAGACGTACGACCTCCTCGCGGACGTCTACCCGAAGTACGGCGTGTCGGTCAGCCACGTCGACGTGACCGACCCCGACGCGGTTCGAGACGCCATCAGAGAGGACACCGCATTGGTCTACGTGGAGACGCCGACGAACCCGCTCCTCCGAATCGTCGACATCGCGGCCGTCGCCGACGCCGCGCACGCCGCGGACGCCCTCCTCGCCGTCGACAACACGTTCGCCTCGCCCGCCCTGCAGCGACCGCTCGAACTCGGCGCGGACCTCTCCGTGGAGTCGCTGACGAAGTACGTCGGCGGCCACTCGGACGCCATCGGCGGGTCGGTGGCGACGCGGGACGCCGACCTCGCGGCGGAGATATCTCGGACGCAGTACACCCGTGGAGCCATCCTCGGCCCGTTCGAGTCGTTCCTCGTCCGTCGCGGCGCGAAGACGCTGCAGGCGCGGATGGACCGCCACTGCCGCAACACGCGGGCCGTGGCGACGACGCTCGATAGCCACGAGGCGGTGGACACCGTCCACTACCCCGGATTCGAGAGCCATCCCGGACACGAGGTGGCCGCGCGGCAGATGGCCGACTTCGGCGGGATGGTCGCCTTCGAACTCGCGGGCGGCGTCGACGCCGCCACCTCGTTCGTCGCCGGACTGGAGACAATCACCATCGCCGAGAGTCTCGGCGGCGTCGAGAGTCTGGTGGAGGTGCCGGCGGCGATGACCCATCAGGACTTCACGAAGGCAGAGTTGAAAGACGCCGGAATCGACCCCGGACTCGTCCGGTTGAGCGTCGGTATCGAACGCGAGGACGACCTGGTGGCGGACGTACGGCGAGGGCTGGACGGAATACTGTAAGAGAGAGCGTCGAATTCAGCGCGTTCGAAGACGGTGCGACGGCGATGCGGTACGGAACCCTACGTCGTCCGCAGGTGGTCCGTCCGCGGTTCGTACACCTCGCCCTTCCGGCGGAGGTTCTCTATCTCCTGTTCGGCCTTGGTCTCGTCTAAGTTGAGGTCGGTCGTCGCGCGGGCGATGACCTCCTCGACTGGCGCGCCCTCCTCGTACTCGTCTTCGATGTCGCTGATGAGCTGTTTGAGGTTCTTGATGCGGTCGCGCTGGTTCTTCGAGGTGCCCGTCTCGACGATGTCGGCGTCGAACTCGCCCGTCTCGGGGTCCATCCCGATGTCGCGCAGGCAGGACTCGACGATGTTGGTGACGCGGACGGCGTCTTCCTCCATCACCTTGTCAGAGAGGCGGACTCTCGCAGAGGCCTCGGAGAGACGTACGAGCGCTTCGAGTTTCCGGGCCGTCACGGGGACCGGAGAGTCGTCGTCGGCCCCCTTCGCGCGGAAGTTGACGTAGAAGTCGCGGATGATTTGCTTTGCCTCGTCGGTCATCGTCGGGTAGCAGTTGCGCTTCGAGTAGGCGATGTACTTGCGCAGAAGTTCCGCGTCGATGGCGGGCGCGACCTCTTCTGTGACCGAGTTCACCTCCTCCTCGGTGAACTCGGAGTTGGCTATCTTCGTCCGCTGGGTGTGCAGTTCTCCCGCGTAGTTCGTGTTGAGGATGTGGTCCGCGAGTGCGGCGTCCGTCTCGGGGTCCGGGTCGTCCGTCACCGTGAAGATGAGGTCGAACCGCGAAATGAGCGCGGGTTCGAGGTCTATCTGCTCGCCGATGGGTTCGTACTGGTCGAACCGTCCGTACTTGGGGTTCGCCGCGCCGAGCAGCGAACATCTGGACTTCAGCGTCGCGTTGATACCGGCCTTCGACACCGAAATCTGCTGTTGCTCCAGCGCCTCGTGCATCGCAGAGCGGTCCTCGGAGTTGTGGACGACCATCCCGTTGGCGACGAAGTTGTGCGTCCCCTCGACGGTGAGGTCGTAGACTTTCGCCTCCGAACGCGACTCGATTGCGTCGAGCAACCGTCGAACCTCGCTCCGGACGGTCGAGATTCGGGCGAGCGCCACGGCAGCGACGTCGTCGAATCGGTCCGTCTCGACGACGCCGTTGAACCACCGAGAGACGGTCGAAGCCGCGACATCGAGGTCACGTGCGACGTCGGCGAACGAGACGCCGTGTCGCTCCAGTTCCGCGCGGAGTTCGCCCCACTCCTCCGCCGATGGCTCAGTGTCGAGGAGCGTCCGAGCACGTGCGACGGCGGCGTCCGTCTCGACACCGAGGTGGTCGGCGAGTTCGTGCGTCAGGACTCCAATCCGGTCGTCTGCGTACTCGGAGTCGACCGTCTCGACGGACTCCACTCGTCGCCACTTGACGTCGCCTCGGACGAGCTGTTCGAACGGTTCGAGGTTCGTCGCGGCGACCGACTCGATAATCTCGTGGAGTCGGTCGGTCACGACCGTCTGGAGCGCGTCGCTCGTTCCCCACCCGTTCGAGACCTGTTGCTGGCTGAACGTCGTTCCGTTCGCCAGTTCGGACTGAGAGACGTGGTACCGTTCGCGGAGCGTCGAGAGCGTCTCCCAACCACACGACGTCGCGAGCGACGCCGCGTCCGACTCGGCCCGCGATGCTCTGTGCTCGAACGCGCGGAGTATCGTTCGGGCGCACGAGAGCGAGACGTTCGCGTCGCCGTTCTCGAAGTTGCAGTACGTGGCGTCGGCGAGCCCGCACTCCGAAACGTACAGGCGGAGCGAGTCTCGGAGCGACGACAGTAGCGGGCCGCAGTTCGGTATCACATCGAGGACGGTTCGGTCGCCGGAGGCGGATTCACAGACCGCTTCCAGCGCGGACTGCTTCCGAGAGAGCGTGAATCCGACGTGGTGTTCGAACCGTCGAAGCGAGTCCGCGGCCGTAATCGCGAGCACGAACAGGTCGCGCTTGCCGTCTCGTTCGCGGTGCTGAATCTGCGTCGTCACGTCGAACTCCAAGAGGAGGCTCTTGATGCCCGCGAGGAGTTCGTAGCTCGACGAACTGATTTTCACGTTGCCGGTGTCCGTGTCGACGGTGCCCTCGCTGTCGGCCATCGCGCGAACGAACGCGGCCTTCGTCGCCGTCGACGACGCCGAGACGGCGGTCGGGAACGCCTTCTCGTCGTAGACTTCGAGGTTCATGCCCGCGTCGACCACGGCGTCTGCGTACTCGCGTCCGGGAAGTCGGACGGTCTCGACGCCGTCGTTTCGCTTCTCGCTCGACGGGCGAATCGGTGTCGCGTCGAACGCGTCACGACAGGCCCGCTCGAAGTCCGAGAGCAGTTGTTCTTCTTTGTTTGTGAACCGAACGCCGTAGACGCCCGCCTCGCGGTCGTAGTAGACGTTTCCGTCACCAGAGAGGTAGCCGAGGACCGCCCCGAACGCTGGCGAGAGCGCGTCGCTCTCGTCGACGCCGTCTGCGGAAGCCGTCGAGTCGTTCGTCTCGACCGGCGAGTCGGCGGCCGCGACGCCGCCGTCCGTCGCCCGCTGCGAGAGGTGTCGCGGGACGTACACCCATTCACCGGGAGCGACGTCCGTTGCGGGTTTCTCCACGCGCTCTCCGTCTTCGAAGACGAAGAACGGGTGGTCGTGAACCGCGGTCAGGCGCTCGCCGGACTGGAGCGTCACCTGCGTCAGGTCGTCCGGCGCGTCGTACTCGTGGATGGCCGTGACGGGCCGTTCGACGACTCGCCCGTCCTCGGTCATCGTCCACGCCTCGGCGTCGACGTCGCGAATCGTCCGACCGTTGGGAAGCGCCTCGACCGCTCCCGCCTCACTCGCTTCGTGAGCGAGTTCGCCGATACGGACGACGCGTCCGTCGGCGAGATGGACGAGCGTCTCACCGGTCACACAGCGCATCTTGTCCAACTCGTCCACCGCGGCGATGCCCTTGTCCGCGAGGACGAGAGCACCGGCTTCGAGCGTCCACTGCTGGCCGTCGCCGAAGTCGTCGCGAACCGCGGCGGCCGTGTTGTGGGTCACGATACCGTTGCCGACGAAGTTGTGCGTCTCGGGCACCGTCAGGTCGAACACTTCTTTCTCGCCGACAGACTCCGTGTCCACGACCCGGTCCCAGCGGAGGTCCGCCTCGACGACTTCGCGAACGTCGGCGTCCGCGGGTCCGAGGTCGACGGTTTCGATGATCTCTCTCGCCCGTCCGCGCCCCGGATCGTCGTCGCGGGTGACGTTGGTGTGGTAGTCGCCACCCGCGCCGTCGGTCGCGAGCAGCGCGGACCCGACTGGAACACGCTCCTCTCGCCGCTTCGCGTCGTTCGTGATCCGTCCGAGCGCCTCTCGTTTCGCTTCGACATCGAATCCGATCTCGGCCGCGTATCGCTCGATGTTCGCGCCGTACATCTCGACGAAG
Source organism: Halogeometricum limi (assembly GCF_900115785.1). Taxonomy (GTDB): domain Archaea; phylum Halobacteriota; class Halobacteria; order Halobacteriales; family Haloferacaceae; genus Halogeometricum; species Halogeometricum limi. The sequence continues at coordinate 331,213 of NZ_FOYS01000001.1, read as the reverse complement.
TGCTGGACGTGTTTCGACTCGATGGTCCGCCCGTCTTCGAGTTCGTACGTCCCCCGACGGTCACGTTCGCGTCGGCGCGCGCGGACGCCGTACGTCTCCAGCATCAACTGCACCTGTTCGGCGAGCGATTCGCTGATCGTCGAGACGAGGACGCTCGACCCGCCGCCGTCGCGGGCCGAAACCGAACCGTCGGCGTCCATGAATCCGCGGAGGAACGCGTCGGCGTGGGCGGCGGTCGTCAGTTCGGATGCGAGTTCGAGACCGACTTTCGGCGTCTGCATCCCGGCGTTCGCGAACAGGCGTGCGATAGTCGCACTGTTCACGCGGATACACGGCACCCGACCCTCTTGGCGTTCTATCTCCGGGCGCTTGTCGAACTTGTCCGCGAAGATAGTTTGCGCCCGCGCTAACAGCGCTTCGTCGCCGTTGGAGAGACGGACCAGCCCGCGGTTGCCGCCGCGTCGGTCGAGCGAGATGTCGCCATCGCCGAAGACCAACCCGAGGAGGTACATGAGGTCTTCGTCGAACGTCTCCGGAAGGGCGATACTGTCTCCGTGACGGAGCATCGCTCGGTCGAAGTCGACGTCGTCGCGGGTCAACTCGACGGCGTCGAGAATGCGGTCGAGTTTCGAGAGTGGGACGTGGCGGTTCCGAAGCGAGTCGTAGACGAAGTCCTCCGAGAGGTCCAGTTCCGACGCCGCGGCGCGCAGGTGTCCGAATCGGTCACAGAGCGCACTGCGGAGACGTTCGACGGAATCGTCCGCCAGCCTCACCTTCTCTGTCGTGAGTTCGAGGAACGTCCTGACGGGGACTTCCGACCGGTCGAGGTCACCGTACTTCGGGACGGCGACGTACTGTCCGGGTTCGACGTCGGATGCGTCGACCCACTCCAGTCCGTGCTCGCCACACGTCAAGACGGGAGTGTTCTCCGACGTCGTCAGCCCCTTTCCGTGTGCGGTCTCGATGCGTCGACACGGTTTCTTCGGCATCCGCCAGACGTGAGACGACTGCCTCTCGGCCATCGTTCCCGTGGTTCTGTCGAACGTCTGGAGTCCGACCCGCTTCTCCGCGCTCTCGTCCGCAGAGACCGGGTCGGGATGGTCGTCGAGAGCGAGGTCGCGTATCTCGCGGAACCCGTCTTCGGTGTGAATTCGGGTATCGCCCGTCACGCAGAGACCCGCCGAGGAGGACCCCTTCCCCGACGTGTACACCGACCGAGGCGCGATATGTCTGATATATGACAACATCTGGCTCTTCCCTGTTCCCGGGTCCCCTATCAACAGCATGTGCAGGTCGCCGCGAATCCGAGACCCGTCGGGCAGGTGCTTCGTCACGCCCGAGAACAGTTGGAGAATCATCGCGAGTTTCTCCTGTTCGTAGCCGTAGATGGACGGGGCGACGGACCCGACCATCATGTCGTAGATGTCCTCCTCGTTCGAGAGTTCGACGATTTCGGCGACGTCCTCCTCGGAGATGTCCATGTCCTCGAACTCCTCGTCCTCTATCTCGATGGCTACCCCGTCCATGTAGAGGTCGAAGATGGGCGTCTTCTCCTGTCCGGACGTCTGCTGTTCGATGTGGAGGACGCCCGTGACGACGACGTGGTCGCCCGCTGTCACCCGGCCGGTGATGTCGTCTTCGACGTCGATGTCGATGCTCTGCGGCGTCTCGCCGCCCCGCAGGCCCTCGGGGCTCTCTTGGACGCGCAGTTTCTGCGAGTCGACGAACTCGGACTGGTCGAAGTCGACGTGGAACGGTCCCTGTCGCTCACAGCCCTGACACTCGTGCGGTTCCTGGAACCCGCTGTCGGTCTGCGGGATGTACGTCATCGTCCCGCAGCGTTGGCACTCGAACGCCGCCTCCGTAATCTTCGGGCGCACGTCCGTCGCCTTCCGGACGATACCCTGCACGGAGACCATCCGTCCGATGTGGTCGTCGTGGACGCGGATGTTGCGGATGTCGACCGACTCCGGGAGGTTTCGGAGACGGACGTGCGCCCGCCCGAGTTTCACGTCCACCGGGAGGTCGTACAGTCGAAGCGCCTCCTCGGCGTACTCGCGTATCTGGTCGGGTTTCTTCCGATAGTCCTCCGCTAAGTCCTCGTCGAAGCGGAACAGGTCGTCGTAGTCGACGTACAACGACCGCTGTTCGTTCGGATATCGCTGCGCGAGTCGACCGATGTCGTCGCTGTAGTACTTCCTGTAGAACTGTATGAACCGTTCGGTGAGGTCCACGTCCGGGTCCTGCGGGGCCTGCGCCATCGAACCGGAGTAAGTGCTTCATCCGGTAAGAGTCTTCGCTACGGAGAGGAAGTGGTCGGGCGGTCGGGAATCCGAGACGTGAACGCGTCAGGAGGGGACGCGAACTCGCGGCGGAGAAAGACGCCACCCCGGCGCAGGTCAGTCTCGCGTGGCTGCTTCACAAGGACGTGGTCGACGCGCCGATAATCGGCCCGCGGACCGAAGCGCACCTCGCGGACAACCTCGGCGCGTTGGGCGTGTCGCTCACCGACGCGGAGAGAGCGACTCGAAGCGCCGATATTCCCTCAGTGGCCGGTCGAGGGGAAAAACTGAGAAGAAAGTGAGCGGGGACGAGAGGAGGGTGCGACTACAGCGACACGTCCGTCTCGATGTCTTCGGTGGCGTCGCGTAAGCCGTCGCGACGGGCGTCCTCGGCCAGTCGCGCCGAGAGGTCCGAGTCGGTGAGCAGTTCGGTGAACTCCGTGCGGAAGCGGTCGTTCGCGCGGGTCGCTTCGAGTTGCGTCTCGACCACGCGACGGGAGTGCCGCACCGTCTCCACCTCCGTCCCGAGTTCGGCGGCGCACGTCTCGTCGTCGGCCCCCGACCGGACGAGCGACCGGAGTTCGGCGAACTCGAACGGCGCGTCGGTGTCGCCGTCGCGAATCAGGTGGAGGTCCATCCGGGCGGTGAACACGGCCGCCGCGTCGGCGTCCGCGTCGAGGGCGGCGGCGAGTTCGGCGTCGGTGTCGCCGTCGAAGAACCCGCGGACGACGCGGTGTAAGTCGGCGGGTTCGAGGTCGGTCTCGAACTCGTACCGCTCTCGCATCGCCGCGACGAGTCGGGCGACGCGCGCGTTCGCCCGTTCGTCGTCGGCGTCGTCCGTCAGCGACCCGCGGGACTCCTCCTGCGCCTCGGTCACGGTGTCGCCCCCCGTCGTCTCGACGAATATGTCTCTCAGGTGTGCCGTCTTCTCGTCCATGAACAGATACTACACCGTCCGTGGCTACAAAAGCTTACTGAATATTCGAGTGAACCATACGACGGCGGCGACCGAGACGGCGTCGCGACCGGCGAACGGCCTTCGTAAACCGAACGACTAATAGTGGTTTACGAGACACGACGAGGCATGGCTACGAACACCGATTCGGTCGAACTCGTCGGCGACGCCGTCGTCGGCAACGTCGCGCGCGCGGCGTTGTTCGCGGCGCTCACCGGCGCGTTCGCCTTCGTCTCGTTCCCGAACCCTATCTCGCCCGTGCCGGTGAGTCTCCAGGTGTTGGGGGTCTTCCTCGCCGGAATCTTCCTCGGTCCCGTGTGGGGCGGCGCGTCGATAGCGCTCTATCTCGTCGCCGGCGCGGCGGGTGCGCCAATCTTCGCCGGCGGGCAGGCCGGACTCGGCCCGTTGTTCGGCTACACGGGCGGCTTCCTCTGGTCGTACCCCGTCGCCGCCGCCCTCGTCGGCGTCGCCGTCCACGGGACGTCCGAGTTGCGTGACCCCGCGGAGGTCGGACTCGGCCGCCTCGTCGGCGGGATGGTCCTCGGAACCGTCGTCATCTACACCCTCGGTACGCTCGGGTTCTCCATCGTCCAAGACGTGGGACTGGTCGAAGCGTTCGTCGTCAGCGCCCTCGCGTTCGTCCCGTTCGAGGCCGTGAAGATAGCCGCCGCCGTCGGCGTCGTCAGAAGCGACGCCGCCGCGGCGGAGTAGCGGAGAACAGACAGTTCGCGATGACCTCACGATGACCCTGCGATGACCATCCGCACCGAGTCGCTCGTCCACCGCTACGGCGACAGCGTCGCCGTCGACGGGGTGAGCCTCGCTATCGACGACAGCGAGTTCGTCGTCCTCGCGGGCGCGAACGGGTCCGGCAAGACCACCCTCGTCCGGCACTTCAACGGCCTCGTCGAACCCGACGCGGGCGAGGTGTCCGTCAACGGTCGGTCGGTCCCGGAGAACCTCGTCGCCGCACGGACGGCCGTCGGGATGGTGTTTCAAGACCCGAGAGACCAGTTCGTCGCCGCGACGGTGGGGGCGGACGTGGCGTTCGGGCCGGAGAACCTCGGCCTCCCGCGACCCGAGATAGACCGACGAGTGAGCGACGCACTCGACGCGGTGAACATGGCGGGGAGAGACGACGAGCGAATGGACGAACTCTCCGGCGGCGAACAGGAACGCGTCGCCATCGCGGGCGCACTCGCGATGCGCCCCGACCACCTCGTGTTGGACGAACCGTTCACCGGGTTGGACGCCCCCGCCCGCGACGCCGTGGTGGACCGTCTCGAATCCCTCCACGGCGCGGGAACGAGCGTCGTCGTCGTCACCCACGACGTGCGTGACCTCCTCGCCGTCGCCGACCGCGTCGTCGTACTGTCGAGTGGCCGCGTCGTCGTCGACGAGACGCCCGACGCGGCCGTCGAGCAGTTAGAAGCGCACGACGTCCGCGCCCCGCGCCGATGCTGACCTACCGCCCCGGCGACTCGCTTGCGCACCGTCTCGACCCGCGGACGAAACTGCTCGTGCAGGCCGCCTTCGCCGTCGCGGCGTTCGCGCACACGACTCCCCGTGGACTGGCCGTCTTCACCGTCCTCACCGCCGGATTCCTCGCCGCCGGGCGCGTCTCGCCGGTGGACTCGCTCCGCGGGTTCGCCCCGGCGCTTCCGTTCGTCGTCCTCGCGCCACTCGTCTCCGTGGTCACCGTCTCGCCGCCCGGCGTGGACCTCGGCGCGGCCGTCGACCCCGCACTCGCCAGCTATCGCGTCCTCCTCGTCCTCCTCGTCTCGGCCGTCTACCTGCGGACGACGCCGGTCAGAGACTCCCGGGCGGCCGTCGAGCGACTCGTGCCCGGGAAGGCGGGCCGGTTCTTCGGCGTCGGCGTCGCCCTCGTCTTCCGCTTTTTCCCCGTCCTCCTCGCGGACCTCCGACGCGTCCGGGAGGCGTCGGCGGCGCGACTAGGAGACCAGCGTTCGCTCCGGGACCGAATCCGTATCGTCGGCACCGCGGGCGTCCGCCGGGCCTTCGCTCGTTCGGACAGGCTGGCACTCGCCCTCCGCGCGCGCTGTTTCGCGTGGAATCCGACGCTTCCGGACCTCCGGTTCTCTCGGCGGGACTATCCCGTCCTCGCGTTCGGACTCCTGCTCGTCGCGTCGGTGTTCGTCTGACCGCCGTGCGGCGTCCGATTCCTCGTCGGATACCCCCGCCGCGGGTGACAAGATTTAACCGCTCAGTTTCCGCCCAATAAACTATGATACTCTTGCAGTCGGAACCGACTCGGGAGACGTTCTGGACCATCTCTCCGGTGGGTGAGGTGGTCTTCTACGCCCTCTCCGCGATGGCCGTGCTCGTCTTCCTGTACGGCGTGTACGAACGCTTCGCGCGCTACACGGAGGGCGAGGCGGACGCCTTCGACCGACTCGACGACCTGCCCGGGCGAATCCGTCGGGCTTCCCGCGTCGTCCTCTCGAACGAGAAGCAGTTCGACCGTGACCTGTACGGCGGCGTGATGCACGCGTTCATCCTCTGGGGCTTTCTGACGCTCCTCATCGGGACGACCATCCTCGCCATCGACATCGACTTCTACCGGCGAATTACGGGCGAGTCGTTCTTCGTCGGCGACTTCTACCTCTCGTACTCGTTCGTCATGGACGCCCTCGGCTTCCTGTTCGTCGTCGGCGTCGGCATGGCCATCTACCGCCGCTACGTCGTCCGCGAGGAACGCCTCTGGGGCAAACACACCGGGTTCGAAGACGACATCTTCGTCTGGACGCTGTTCGTCCTCGGCGTCGGCGGCTACGCCTTAGAGGCCCTGCGCATCGTCGGCACCGAGTTCCCCGAGTGGGAGACGGTGTCGTTCGTCGGCTACTTCGTCGCCCTCGTCTTCGACGCCGGCGGGATGACCGCCGGGATGGCCGAGACGCTCTACTGGGCGGGGTGGTGGTCCCACGCCATCATCGCCCTCGGCTTCGTCGCGTTCGTCCCCTACGCGAAGCCGTTCCACATGATATCCTCGTTCGCCAACGTCGTCACCGCCGACGAGAAGGCCGGTAAGCGCCTTCCGGGCGTCCCCGAGGACGAGAGCCCCGACGAAATCGGCTACACCTCCATCGACGACCTGTCGTGGCGGCAACTCCTCGACACCGACGCCTGCACGAAGTGCGGTCGCTGTTCGTCGGTCTGTCCCGCGAAAGCCTCGGGTCGGAACCTCGACCCGCGGGACGTCATCCTCGACCTGAAGCGCTACCGCGAGGAGTTAGACGCGGGAGAGACCGACGAAATCGACATCGTCGCGGACGGCGGCACCTCGGTCATCGCGGCCGAATCGATGGAGTCCTGCATGGCCTGCATGGCCTGCATGGACGCCTGCCCCGTCGACATCGAACACCTCAGCCACTTCACAGAGATGAACCGCCGTCTCACGGAGACGGGCCAGCAACAGGAACCCGTTCAGGAGGCGATGATGAACATCTTCCAGAACGGCAACGCGTTCGGCGACCCGGCCCGGAAACGCCCGGACTGGACCCGTGACCTCGACTTCGAGGTGCCCGACGCCCGCGAGGAGGACGTGGAGTTCCTCTGGTACGTCGGCGACTACCCCTCCTACGACGAGCGAAACCGCCGCGTCGCGCGGTCGCTCGCCCGCCTGTTCGAACTCTCGGGCGTCTCCTACGGCATCCTCTACGAGGACGAACAGCACGACGGCAACGACGTGCGCCGCGTCGGCGAGGAGGGCCTGTACGAGATGCTCGTCGAGGACAACGCCGCGGCCGTCCACGACTGCGAGTTCGACAAAATCGTCTGTACGGACCCGCACTCGTACAACACGTTCCTGAACGAGTACCCCGAACTGGACCCCGAGTTCGACTACCCCGTCTACCACTACACGCAGGTGGTCGAATCGCTCGTGGAGTCGGACCGTGTCGGCCTCGACGGGTCCGAGATAGACTACACCGTCACTTACCACGACCCGTGTCACCTCGGGCGGTTCAACGACGAGTACGAGGCCCCCCGCGAAATCGTCCGCGCGACGGGCGCGACGCTGGCGGAGATGCCCCGCAATCGCTCCGACTCGTTCTGCTGCGGTGGCGGCGGCGGCGGCCTCTGGATGGAACAGGACGAGGAGACGAAACCGAGCGAGGAACGCCTGCGCGAGGCACTCGAAGACACCGCCGCCGGGAGCGCCGTCGAGAAGTTCGTCGTCGCCTGTCCGATGTGCGCGACGATGTACGAGGACGGGCGGAAGACCGGCGACTACGAGGACGACATCGAGATAATCGACGTGGCCGAGTTGCTGGTGGAAGCGTTGGAGTCGAAACGCGACGCGTCGGCCGCAGGCGACGAGACGACGTCCGCGACGGCCGACTGAGCGCGTCTGCTTTCGTGTTCGGCGTGGGTTTGGGTTCGACGCAGGCTCAGAGCCACCGCCAGAGCGTCCGCGCGTCGGAGACCGCGAAGGCGACTCCCGGAGCGAGGAGTACCCACCCGACGTACGAGAGCGGTGCCGGACGAGCGAGCGCGAAGACCGCACCGAGCGAGAATGCGACGATTGCAACCGCGCGGCTAAACAGCCACCACAGCGGGATTCCGGGGCCGAGGCCGGCGAACAACTCCGAGAGCGGAGACACGAGCAGGTCGAACAGGAGGGAACTCACGGAGGGATATGTCGTCTGGTAAGAAATAATAGTTCCGAGGACTGTACGAACGGACGCCTCAGTCCTTCTTGTACTCTTTCTTGAACCCGCGGAACTCCGTGCGGTGTGCCTCCTCGTCGCCGAGAAGCGTGACCGCGAGGTCCTCCGTGACCGGGTCGTTCGCCTCTTCGGCGGCGTCGATAAGGTCGCGGTACGTGGAGATTGCGTCCTCTTCGGCCGCCAGAACGCCCTCGATGACCGAGATGACGTTCGTACTGTCTTCGGGCGGTTGAAGGTCCATCTGGCTGGCCTCGAACGACGCCGACCCCGGCGGTTTCTCGTCGAGTTGCTTCAGGCGGTTGCCGATCTGTTCGGCGTGACCGAGTTCCTCTTGGATGTCCGCCTTGAGCGACTCCTTGATCTCTTCGGCGCGGACGCCGTCCAACACGATGGAGTTCGTCATGTAGTTCATCACCGTCTCCAGTTCGTCGAGGTACGCCTTCTTCAGGAGGTCCGTGACCTGTTGATTCGTCATCACCAGTACCTCCGTTCGGAGGAGACAAATAGGTGGTCCCCGCGGAAGGGACGGTCGTTCTCGGAGACGAGTCAGTCGAGATATTCGACCAGTTCGACGACGTATCCGTCGGGGGCTTCGACGAACGCGACGTGGGCGTTCACCGGGTCCACGTCGAACGGTTCGCGGACCACCGGACAGTCCGTCGCGGCCACGAGACTCGCGAACGCCTCGTCGGCGTCGTCGACTTCGACCGCGACGTGGTCGATACCGGCCGGTTCGACCGGTTCGTCTCTCTCGGGGTCGTGTTTCAACTGGAGTTCCGCGTCGTCACCGTCGCCGACGTAGACGTTTCGGACGCCGTTCAGCGTGAACTCGCCCGTCTTCGAGAGGCCGAGTTCCGCGTAGAAATCGAGCGTCTCGTCTACGTCGGTCACGTCGAGAGCCGTGTGGATGAAACCCATACCGTCCGGTCGCGCGTCGGCCGCAAGTAGCCACCGTCGAAGGCAAGTCGCTCGACCCGACCCGGCCGAGGACTGATTACCGCGGCGGCGAATCTGTCATCCGTGTCACGAGTTCGCGAGTCAGAACTGGCGTGGACGGAGACCGAACACGGACGGACGCAGTTTCGGCGCAAGAAACTCGGTTCGGCGTCGGAGGCGGAGACGTTGGGAGCGAGTCTGTACGAACTCCCGCCGGGAGCGTCGTCGTGGCCGTACCACTTCCACACGGGTAACGAAGAGGTCGCGTACGTCCTCTCGGGAACGGGCGTGGTCCGAACCCCCGACGGCGAGGAGTCGATAGCCGCGGGCGACTTCCTCGCGTTCCCCGCCGACCCGTCGGGAGCGCACCGCCTGCGAAACGACGGCGAGGAACCGCTTCGCTACCTGATGGTCTCGACGATGCGGGACCCGGACGTGAGCGTCTATCCGGACTCCGAAAAAGTGGGTGTCTTCGCGGGCGCGCCGCCGGGCGGAGACGGCGAGCGGACCGTGTCGGGGTACTTCAAGCGGGAGGACACGGTGGATTACTGGGAAGACGAACCCTGAAGCAGTCGGGGGCGCGAGAGTACCGGCGGACAGTCCATCGATACGCACACGCCACGCGGGAACGGGGGCAGTTGGGCGGGTCGATAGCGGTCCGTGCTCGGTGTCGAGTGCGTCACGCGAGGGCGGTCTGGATGTCGCTGATGACGTTCCGCGCGGGGCCGCGGTCACGCGACGGTGCCCGGTGCTCGACGTAGTCGCGAAGTGTCTCGACGAGACACTCCAGTTCCTCGGAGTCGAAGTCGTCGCCGTCTTCGAGACGTTCGAGGAGCGATACAGCGGTCTCGGGGTCGTCGCCGTCCTGCACCGCATCCTCGATGGCCGACAGGAGAGCGGCGTGGAGCGCCCACGCCTCTTCGACGTCGAGGTCGAGTGCAGTCGAACTGTTGTGGGCCGAAGCGGTCATTGTCTGCCTCCGATTAGTCGTACGGTCTGTCAGGTATAAACCGTGCGCCCTATTGGCACAGTCCGCGCACGGGCGGCAAAGATTGACGTTCGGCCCCGAGAACCGCTATCAGGTGCTCTCGTCCGAACTACGGACGTTGTTTTTGTGACGATTGACAGTGAATAGAGAACGTTTCGCACGGATACACGAACGGGTCCCTCCCGTGAGGTAGAGACGGCTCGAAGGCCGGAACCCCATCCTACTCACTGCCATTCCAACGGTTCGAGCAGCCAAGCTACTCGAAGGCTGGAATGCCAGTGAGGTCCGCCCCGATGACGAGCGTGTGGATGTCGTGCGTCCCCTCGTAGGTGTACACCGTCTCCATGTTCGCGAGATGTCGCATCGGCGAGTAGTCGGTGGTGATGCCGTTGCCGCCGAGAATCTCACGGGCCGTCCGCGACACCTCGCGGGCCATCCGGACGTTGTGTCGCTTCGCCATCGACACGTGCTGATGGCGCAACTCGTCGCGCGACTTCAACTCCGCGAGGCGGTAGGCCATCAGTTGCCCGTTCGTTATCTGCGTCGCCATCTCCGCCAGTTTGTCCTGTTGAATCTGGAAGCGCGCGATGGGGCCGCCGAACTGGTCGCGGTCCTTCGCGTAGTCGAGTGCGGCCTCGAACGCGTCGCGAGCCGCGCCGACGACGCCCCACGAGATACCGAACCGGGCCTGCGTGAGACAGGACAGCGGACCCTTCATCCCTTCCACGCCCGGGAGGACGTTCTCCTCGGGCACCCACACGTCGTCCAGTCCGATTTCGCCGGTGACGGACGCCCGCATCGACAGTTTGTCGTCTATCTTGTTCGTCGTCACGCCGTCGCGGTCCGTCTCGACGAGGAAGCCCCGGACGGGCGAATCGTCCGCGGAGGTGTCGCGCCCCCAGACGACGGCCACGTCGGCGATGGGCGAGTTCGTTATCCACGTCTTCGACCCGTTCAACACGAAGCCGTCGTCGTCGCGTTCCGCGCGCGTCTGCATCCCCGACGGGTTCGACCCGTGTTCGGGTTCCGTGAGGCCGAAACAGCCGACGGCGTCGCCGGTTCCGAGGTCAGGGAGCCACCGCTCTTTCTGCTCCTCGGACCCGAACGCGTAGATGGGGTACATGACGAGTGCGCCCTGCACGCTCGCCATCGACCGGAGACCCGAGTCGCCCGCCTCTAACTCCTGCATCAGGATACCGTACGCGCGGTCACCGACGCCGGGGAGTCCGTAGCCGTCTATCGTCGGCGCGTAGAAGCCGAGTTCGCCCATCTTCGGGACGAGGTCCATCGGGAACGTGCCGTTCTCGAAGTGCTCACCGATGTCTGGTTTGACCTCCTCTTCGACGAAGCGCCGCGCCTCGTCGCGAATCATCCGCTCTTCTTGCGTGAGGTCCGCCTCCAATCCCAGATAATCGAGCATGAAGGTTGCTCGGTCGCACGGCGACAAAAGGTGTTCGTTCGGTCGCGGGAGACGCGGGCGTCGCGGAGGCGGCAACGGAGACGGAGTCGGCTCCAGAGGCGGGAACGGTCAGGCCGCCGCTTCGGCGTCGGCGCGGACGCGACGCGCGTAGGCGACGAAGTTGTCGAACAACTGCTTGGCCTCGCAGGCAGCGTCGTAGTTCTCCGCGTTGATGCCGTCCAGCACCGACCGGATGCGTTCGTCGGGCAGGTCTTTCCCCTTCGTGACGGCTTCGGCGGTGGTCGTGTCGTACTCGGGGTGGAACTGGACGCCCCACGCGTGGCCCTTTCGGAAGGCGTGGACGCCGTACTCGTTCTCCGCGAGGAGTTCGGCCCCCTCGGGCAGTTCGGTGACGGCGTCCGAGTGCGTCGTGAAGACGAGGAAGGAGTCGCCGATTCCCTCGAACAGTTCGCTGTCCGCCGTCTGCGACACCTCGCGGTAGCCGATTTCGTACTCGCCCATATCGGCGACCTGACCGCCGAGGGCGGTGGCGACGACCTGATGGCCGTAACAGACGCCGAGAATCGGAACGTCGCGTTCTGCGGCGTCGCGGACGTACGTCACGAGCGGTGGGATCCACGCCTCGTCCCAGTACACCGACGCGCGCGACCCGGTGACGACGACGCCGTCGAAGTCGAAGTGCGAGGGGAGTTCCCCCTCGGTGGCGTCGAACTCGGCCAAGTCGGCGTCGAGTTCGCGGCGGAAGTTCCGTCTGGTGTTCGTGTCGCCGTGCGAGGCGTCCAGTAAGGCGAACCGGAGTCTCTCGTCTCCCTGACTCATTATCGGTGCAACGAGGGGGGGTCAAAAGTGCGTTGCGCTCGCGACGTGTCCTGCCGCTCTCGCGGTCGGTCCCCTCCTCAGGCGTCCGCGAGGAAGCCGAGGAGTTCGTCGTTCACCGGTTTCGACCGTTCGACGTGAACGAGGTGTCCCGCGCCCTCGACGCCGACGAACTCCCCGCGCGGGAGGGCATCGGCGAGTTCGCGGCCGCGGTCTGCGGGCCAGACGGCGTCTTCGAGTCCGTGGACGACGAGCGTCGGCGTCGTCACGCGGTACGGTTCGGCGAGCGAGTAGTCGGCGACGGCGGCGGCCTGCGCCTCCCACGCCGCCCGGGCGGCGTCCTCGTCGCTCCGCCACGCCACCATCTGGCGGACCGCGTCGGGGTGCGCGTCGACGAACTCCGCGGAGAGCGCCCGTTCCAGCGAGCGTTCGAGCGTCTCGGGGTCCTCCGGCGACCCGTACAGCGGTTCTAAGTCGAGGTCGGCACCCGACGCGCCCGACCCGAGACAGACGAGTCGGTCCACGCGACCCGACGTGCGCGCCGCTTCGAGTCCGACGAGGCCGCCGAGTCCCGCGCCGACGACGGTCGCAGAGCGGAGTCCGGCGTCCGAGAGGACGCTCACGAGGTCGGAGACGAGGTCCGGAACCGAGTACGGACCGGGCGGGGCGTCCGACCGACCGGCACCGCGGACGTCGGTGACGACGCTCTCGTACGGACCGGCGACGGCGGCGTGTTGCCAGCCCCACTGCCACGCGCCGTACCCCACGTCGCCGACGAACACCACCGGGTCGCCCGCGCCCGCACGTTCGTAGTAACACGAGACCCCGTCGTTCGTAGCCACAGGCATGCCCGTCAGTCGGCGAGTCACACCCTTATCGGCACCGACACGGTCTCACTGCGTCTGCAGGGTCCAGTCGTCCGCCTCGTCGTCGTACGCTAACACGCCGTGAAAGAGCGTCTTGAGCGTGTGCACCGTCGCCGGGTCCTGCGTCGTCGGGTCGAGCAGGAACAGTCCGGTCGCGTCGAGCGCGTCGATTCGACCGGTGAGAACGTGGAGGAACCGGTACAGCGTCTCTAAGGAGACGTACTGAAGCATGAGCGTGAGCGAGTCCAGCGAGACGGCGACGGCGTCGTCCGTCTCCCCGAACGCGGTCAACTGCTTCGTCGCCTGCATCCCGATTCCGGTCAGGTCCGCGGGACTGGAGACGGTTTCGACGGTGAGTCCGGCGGGCGGGTCGCCGCCGAACTCGTCGCGCGTGGTGACGACGGCGGCCGTCTCCGGCGGAGCGCCGAGCGCCTCGGACCAGTGTTCGTACCATCGGCGAGGCGTACGAGAGAAGCAGATTCCGAGGACGGAGACGCGGTCGGCGTCGCCGACGAGCAGTCGCTTGCACGCCGCGTCCGTCCCGGAACGAAACTGCGGGCGGAGGACGAGCACGGAAGAGAGGTCACGCGTCTCGCGGGTCACTCGGTCGGAGAGCTCCATACAGTTATCTAACCAATCAAACAGATGTTCTTAAGGTTTGCTCTGACAGCAACCGGCCGAACTCGCCGTCGATTCCAGCGAGTGCAGACCGAACCTCGGCGGGACGCGCCTACGCGTCCAGCACCTGCCGGAGGACGTTCGGCGTCTCTTCGAGGACGTCGTCGAGAGCGTCGACGTCCGGGCCGCCGCCCTGTGCGAAGTCCGGCGGGCCGCCGCCGCCGCCGCCGACGCGTCCGGCGAGTTCGCCGACGACTTCGCCCGCGTTGATACTCACGCCGTCGGGCACGCCGACGACGAACTGGGCGCTTCCGCCCGCCGCAGACCCGAGAACGGCGACTTTCCCCTCGTCGACGATGGCGTTGGCCGTCGCGCGGAGTTCGTCGGCGTCCCCGTCCAGTCGCTGGACGACGGCCGGCGTCCCGTCGATGTCTATCTCCTCCGTCTCGGCGGCGGCGCGCGCCTCCGCGAGTTCGGACTTCAGTCGGTCGATGGTCTTTCCTCGGTCCTTCCACTCGGTGAAGAACCGCTCGGCCGTCGCGGGCACGTCCTCGGGAGTCACGTCGAGGACGGACGCCGCCTCGTACAGCGAATCCTCGGTGGCCTGCGTCGCCGAGATGGCGGCGTCACCGGCGGCGAAGACGATGCGCTCGATACCGTCCTGGACGGGTTCGGTCGTCAGAATCTTGATGGCTCCGATGTCGCCCGTCCGCCTGACGTGCGTTCCGCCGCAGGCCTGCACGTCGGACCCGACGGTGATGACGCGGATGTTCCGTCCCGGCGGGATACCGCCCTGATACAGGTCGAAACCGTACTTCTCCTGGGCCTCGTGACGGTCCGGCCACTCCTGTTTCACCGCGAGGTTCTGCATCACGATGTCGTTTGCGACCTGTTCTATCCGTTTGACCTCCTCGCGCGAGATTCGCTCGTAGTGGGTGATGTCGAAGCGGGCGCGGTCGGTGCCCTTCTGCGCGCCGGCCTGACGGACGTGGTCGCCGAGGACGCGCCGGGCGGCGTGTCCGACGACGTGCGTCGCCGTGTGGTGTCGCATCAGTCGACGGCGGCGTTCCACGTCGAGTTGCCCGCGGACGAACTCCCCCTTTCCGGGGTCGGCGTCCGCCCGGTGCAGGACGACGCCGTCGCGAATCTGTACGTCGGTGACTTGCACCGTCGCGTCGTCCGTCGAGAGCGTCCCGTGGTCGGCGGGTTGGCCGCCGCCCTCGGGGTAGAACATCGTCTGGTCCAAGACGACGTCGAAGCCCTCCTCGCGTTCGATGACGTCCAGGACGACGGCCTCGAACTCGGTTCGCTCCTGGTCGTCGTAGTAGAGTTTCTCCGTGTCGGGCAGGTCCGCGAGTCGCTCCTCGCGTTCTTCGGCCGCCTCGGACGCCCCCTCGCCCTCGTGTCGGTCCGCGACGAGCGAGTAGAAGTTGTCCGGGACGTCGACGGTGGCACCGCGCGCCTCGGCGATGTCGCGCACCATGTCGGGTTGGATGCCGTGGCTGTCGTACAGTTCCACCAGGTCGTCCAGCGGAATCGACTCGTCGGAGTCGGCGTACTCGTCGGCCAGCGACTCCACCCGCCGCGTCCCGCGTTCGAGCGTCTCGCGGTACTTTCGCTCCTCGGTGCGGACGATGTCGCGGATGGTGTCTCGGTTCTGGTAGTCGAGACGCTCGGCCTGCATGTCCACCAGTTCGTCGAGGGGCGCGTCGACGCCGACGTTGTCGACCAGTCGCTTCGTCCGGCGAAGCACCATTCGGGCGAGGTAGCCCGTCCCGACGTTCGAGGGGACGATGCCGTCGCCGAACATGTACGCGAGCGTTCGGCAGTGGTCCGCGATGGCGTAGATGTCTTCGAGGGGCCGCAGGAGACTGGTGAGTTCCTCGGCGTCGACGCCGAGTTCGTCGGCGATGCCGACGCGCGCCTCGTACACGTCGTCGACTTCGTCGATGTCGAGGTAGCCCGAGAGTTTCGCGGCGCGGTGGACGAGTTCCTCCTCCTCGTCGGTCATGGAGACGCCCGCGTTCTCTTTCAAGAACTGTATCATGTCGGGGTACACCGCCTCGTAGACGGTGGCGGTGCCCTGCGACACCCACGCCCAGCGTTCGAGTCCGTAGCCGGTGTCGACGATGTAGGTGTCCATCGGCGAGTACCGGTTGCCGTCTTTCATCTCGTACTCGCCCTCGGGGTCCTGTTCCATCGACATGAAGACGAGCGTGGCGAGTTCGGCGCCGCGGTAGAGCACCTCGAACGCCGGACCGGCGTTGCCGCCGCCGACCCATGGGTCCTCGATGTACGTTATCTCGGAGACGTCCGCGCCCATCGACTCGAAGAACTGGTCGCAGAGTTCGACCGTCTCGTCCTTCCAGTACACCTCGCCGGAGTAGGCGTACTCGTCGCCCACCTCCTCGCGCGCGTTGAACGCGTGGTGCGCCATCATCTCGAACGCCATCGTGTGTCGGCCCGTCTTGCCGACGTTGTCGATGTCTTGCATCCGGATGCAGGGCTGTGAGATGGTCAGCGGGTTCGCCGGCGGCGGCGTCTGTCCGCTGGTGACGAGCGGCTGGAAGTCGTAGATAGACGCCTGCGTCAAGAGCACGTCGTCGCGCCAGCGGTTCGCCGCGACCGGGTAGGGTTCGATTCGCTCGTGACCGTGTTCCTCGAAGAAAGAGAGGAACTTCTCGCGCATCTCTTCGAGCGTGTACTCCTCGTCGAAACCGGGGTTGTCGATGAAGGAGTAGTCGTCCGCGGGCGGTTCACCGCACGTCTCGCGGTCGGGGTCTCGCGTCCAGAAGTACGCGTCCGTCACGGGACACTGCTTCCGGTAGAAGCCCTCCTCCTCGAAATAGTCGAGGCGGTACTCCTCTTCGAGTTCGCTCATTACCCCAGATTGACCCACCGTCGGGTAAAACAGTTCCGGGTGTGCGGGACACTGACCGTCGATTTCGGGGTCGTGCGCGACCACCGACACGGTCCCTCGCGACCACCGACACTGCTACCATCGTCCCGCGCGTCTCCTCTCGCATGGAGATTCGTTCGTCGATTCGGCGTCGCCCCGCCGTCGAGTGGGTGGCGTGGGTCGTCCTGTCGGAACTGGCCGGAGTACTCGGCGGCGTCGCGACGGCGTCGGCGGTACAGACGTGGTACACGACGCTCGTGCAACCGGCGTTCGCACCGCCGAACTGGGTGTTCGGCCCCGTCTGGACGACGCTGTACGCCCTCATGGGGACGGCGGCGTTTCTCGTCTCTCGGTCGTCGCACCCGCGCGCGAACGTCGCGCTGTACGCCTTCCTCGGCCACCTCGTCCTCAACGTCGCGTGGTCGCTGGCGTTCTTCGGCCTCCAGTCGCCGCTGTACGGCCTCGTCGTCATCGTTCCCCTCCTGGCGGCCATCGTCGTCGTGACGGGACTGTTCGCCCGCATCGACCGCCGCGCGGCGGCGCTCATGCTCCCCTACCTGGCGTGGGTGTCGTTCGCGACGCTTCTGAACTACCGGTTCTGGGTGCTGAACTGAGACCGCCCGCCCGCGTCCGTGCGAGACGGCGACACGTTCCGGGAGAACGTGCCGCAACTATTATATGAATCCTGAATATTCCTTAGTCAGATTGCCGTGCGAGGAAGAGAACAAGCGCGATTCGCCGTCGACGGTTCGGACGGGAGCGGAGGCGAAGCGCTCGATTTCCAGACACCGGCGACGACGCTGACCGTCGAAGACGGGAGCCGTTCCGTCGACGTGGTGGTCGTCACGGACCCGGCGTGCGAGGTGGACGACGACGTCCCCGCCCTCTGTTACGCCGACTGTGACCCCGCGGACGTCCTCCATCCCGAACGCTTCGAGGCGTTCGTCCGCGAGGGCGACGACGACGCACTCCGGACCCAGTTGCGGTGGATTCTCGCACGCGCGGACCACTCCCCCGACCGAGAGACGCGACTCAGACGACTCTACGAGGGGAGTTCGGCGCTCATCTCCGCGAAGACGACGGCCGAACTGTTCGACCGAACCATCGACATCGCCGACCGAATCCTCGCGTTCGACAACTCCTCCGTGTGTATCGACGTCGGCGGCGGCTTCCGCGTCCGCGCGAGCGACGGCGACTACGGCGACGACGAACTGATTCCGCTGGACAAGGGCATCCTCGGGAAGACGTACCAGACGGGACGGCCGCACCTCGTCAACGACGTCCGCACGGACGAGACGGCCAAGCCGGGCAGAGACGAGTTCCGGTCCGCCATCAGCGTCCCCATCGGCGACATCGGCGTGTTCCAGGCCATCTCGACGGAGGTGAACGCGTACGACGAGACGGACCGCCAGTTGGCGGAACTGCTGGTCTCTTACACCGCCGAGACGGCCGCCCGAATCGAATCGGAGAACGCGCTCCGCGAGAGTCGCAGTCGCGTGGAGGCACTGCACCGGGGCACCGTCGAACTCGCCGCCGTCACCGACCTCGACGAACTGTTCGAGCGAACCGTCGCCATCACCGACGAGATTCTCTCGTTCGACCTGAGCTACGTCGGTATCGTCGAAGACGGGGCTATCTGTCCCGCCGCGATGTCCGAGGGGTTCCCCGACGACGGCGCGGAAGTCAAGCCCCTCGAAGAGGGCGGCGTCGCCGCCGACGTCTACCGAACCGGCGAGACTCGACTCATCAGGGACATGGCCGAGGCCGACGACGCCGACCCGGTGAAGACGACGTATCGCTCCGGGCTGAGCGTCGCCATCGGCGACTTCGCCGTGTTTCAAGCCGCCGCGTACACTCCCGAGGCGTTCTCGGAGGCGGACGCCGAACTCACGGAGGTGCTGATGGCGCACGTCGCCGTGACGGCCGAACGGATTCGCGCCGAAGGCGACCTCAGAGACGAACGCGACCGGTCGACGGCGCTCTTCGACCACGTCTCGGACGCCGCCGTCCTCTACGAGGTCGACACGGCGTCCGGCGGCGCACACGCCCGGAACGTCAACCGCGCGTTCGAGTCGCAGTTCGACTGCCGCGCCGTCGACGTCGTCGGCGAGGACGTCGTCGACGAACTCGTCCCTCCGGAGGACGACGACCCGCCGGAGTTACGCGTCGCCGACGGCGAGAGCTACAGAGGCGAAGTACGGCGTCTCGCGGACGGTGACGTCCGCGACTACATCCTCGACGTCGTCCCACTGGAGACCGACGGCACCGACGACTCCGGCTACGCCCTCTACACGGACATCACGGAGCGAAAGCGGCGCGAAGCCGAGTTAGAACAGCAGAACGAGCGGTTAGAGGAGTTCGCCAACATCGTGAGCCACGACCTGCGGAACCCCCTCGCCGTCGCGCAGGGACACCTCGAACTCGGCCGCGAGATGGACCGGACGGAGTCGTTCGAGACGGTCGCCGACGCGCTGGACCAGATGGAACAACTCATCGACGACCTGCTCTCGCTGGCCAGACAGGGCGAAGTCGTCGGCGAGACGGACACCGTGGACGTGGTCTCGGTCGCACGGCAGGCGTGGGGAACCGTCGAGACGACGCGTGCGGCGTTGGAGACGGAAGCGACGAGGACCGTCGAGGCGGACGTCGACCGCCTCGCCGAACTGTTCGGTAACCTCTTTCGGAACGCCGTGGAACACGGTTCCACGGGCAACCGGACGCAGTCCGATGACGCCGCGGACTGCGAGTCCGCGAACCCACCGTCCGGCGACGACGTCACCGTCACCGTCGGGTCCACCGAGACGGGCTTCTTCGTCGCGGACGACGGGCCGGGAATCGCGGCCGACCGACGCGACGCCGTCTTCGAACCCGGCGAGACCACCGGCGACGACGGCATCGGCTACGGACTCGCCATCGTCTCGCGCATCGCCGACGCCCACGGGTGGTCGGTGTCGGTGACGGAGTCGGCGTCGGGCGGCGCGCGCTTCGAGTTCGACGTGGACTGAGACCGAGAGAAGGGCGTCCGGTGTCGGGCGATGCGAGTAGGGCGGGCGGCGCGGGTCAGTTCTCGCTCGCGGCGGCCAGCGACGCGAGCAACGCTTCCAACTGGACCTGCTCGTTCGCGCCCTCGGTGATGCGGTAGTCCGCCTCGCCGATGCGTTCCATCAGTCGAACGGTCGCGCGTTCGTCCAACTCGAAGTCCCACACCGAGCGGTGGAGTTGGTCGATGATGTCGCCGCCGGCCATTCCCGTGTCCACGAGGAGCGTCTCCAGTTTCGACCGCGCGGCGAGGAACTCGCCGTCGATGGCCGACTGGACCATCTCCTCGATGTCTTCGGGTCGCGCCGTCGAGGTGATGAGGTAGACGGCCTCCTCGTCGACGACGTCGCCCGTCGTCGCCGCGGCCTGCAGGGAGTTGATGGCGCGGCGCATGTCGCCGCCGGCGGCGTAGACGAGGGCGTCGAGGCCGTCTTCGGTGAGTTCGATGTCCTCGGCCGCGGCGATGTCTCTCACCTGTTCGCGCACGGCGTCGTCGCCGAGCGGTGAGAACCGGAACACCGCACACCGCGACTGGATGGGGTCGATAATCTTCGAGGAGTAGTTACACGAGAGGATGAAGCGCGTGTTGTCGGAGAACTGCTCCATCGTCCGGCGGAGGGCGGACTGCGCGTCCGAGGTCAGCGAGTCCGCCTCGTCCAAGAAGATGATGCGGTAGTCGTACCCGCCGAACGAGGACCGCGCGAAGTTCTTGATTCGGTCGCGCACCACGTCGATACCGCGTTCGTCCGAGGCGTTCAGTTCGAGGAAGTTGCCGCGCCAGTCGTCGCCGTAGACGGCGCGGGCGATGGCCGTCGCGGAAGTCGTCTTCCCGACGCCCGCGGGTCCTGCAAAGAGCAGGTGGGGCAGGTCGTCCTGTTCGATGTACGACCGGAGACGGCCGACGATGTCGCCTTGGCCGTACACGTCGTCCAGCGTCTGCGGTCGGTACTTCTCGATCCAGATTTCGCGACCCGTGGGGGCGTCCTCCGCGTCCGCGGCCTCGCTCATACGCTGTTCACGGTCCCGGCGAGTGATAAAGCACCCGCGTTGCGTCTCGGACCGTCGGCGAAGCGAGTCGTCGGAGGCGCAGAGCGAAACGGAGAAACCGCCGCCGCGGCGAGAGACGGTATGCACGTCACCGTCGAAGTCGTCGGCGAGGAGACGCACGACGTCTCGGTGGACGACGACGGCACCTACGCCGACCTCGTCCGCGCCGTCGACCTCAGTCCGCACGAGGTGTCCGTCCTCGTCGACGGGTCGCCCGTCCCCGAGGACCAACCCGTCGAAGTCGACCGCGTGAAGGTGCTTCGCCTGATAAAGGGCGGCGCGCCGTAAGCGCGACCGGTCCGGAGTCTGGTACCGCGGACGCACTCCCGGAGGACGTTCTTCAACGTTCAGCGTTTCGTGAACGTATGAACACGGCCACGACCCCCCTCGACTTCGAGTTGCCGAACGTCGGACGCGGTCCGGAGACGTACTCGCCCGCCGACTCGGACGCCGACTACCTCGTTCTCTTGCTCCAGCGAGACTACTACTGTAAGCTGTGTCGGCGACAGGTACAGGCGGTCAAGCGTCGCTACGACGAGTTCGAGGCGCGGGACGCGGAAGTCGTCTCGGTCGTCCCCGAACCCGCCGAACGGACGGCCAAGTGGCAACAGTCGTACGACCTGCCGTTCCCCCTCCTCGCCGACGAGGGGAAGTCGGTCGGCGACGCGGTGAACCAGCCCGAACGGTTCGGCGTCCTCGGGAGCCTTCACGACCTGGTGGGACGGATGCCGGAGGCACTCGTCGTCGACGCCGACACCGGGGCGGTACTGTTCGACCACGCGGGCGACAGTCCCGGCGACCGCCCCGAGATAGACGAGTTGCTGGCGGCCATCCCCGAGTAACCGAGACGTTGAACCGCGCCGGCGACGAACGCCGACCGTGACGGAGATTCGTCTCGCCCGCGCCGACGACGTGGATGCGGCGACCGAGTTGCTGGACGCCGCGATGCTCGAACTCGACCGAGCGGCGATGGCCCGCCGCGTCGAGAACGAGAGCGTTCTCGTCGCCGAGAGCGGGGAGCGAATCGTCGGCGTCTGCGTGTTGGACGTCGGCGACGGCACGACGGAGATTTCTCAAATCGCCGTCCATCGCTCCCGCAGAGCGCGGGGTGTCGGCCGGGCGTTGGTCGAATCGGCCGCCGAGACGACGGCTCATCCGCTGACGGCGACGTTTCGCCCGCAGGTGCGACCGTTCTACGAAGCGCTGGGGTTCGCCGTCGAACCGGTCGAAGGAGAGTCGAACCGGTTCCGCGGCGTCCTCAGATGAGGGGGGCGACCAGTTCGCGGCCCGCTTCGAGGAGTTCGCGGACGCTGTCTTCGCTCTCGGCCTCGGCGTAGACGCGCATCATCGGTTCCGTGCCCGACGGGCGGACGAGGAGCCACGAGCCGTCTTCTAAGAGGAGTTTGAAGCCGTCGAGCGTGACGACTTTCGCGATGTCTCGCCCCGCGACCTGTTCGGGGAGTTCGTCGTCTAAGTCGTCGATGACGCGGCCCTTCTCGGAGTCGGGGCAGTCCAAGCCAATCTTGTCGGCGACAATGTCGCCGTGGGTATCCAGCAAGCGGTCGACGCGTTCGTCCATGGGTTCCTCCGCGACTGCCGCCGCGCCGAGCAGTCCCATGAGGACGCCGTCCTTCTCGCGGACGTGCCCGCGGATGGAGAAGCCGCCGGACTCTTCGCCGCCCATCAGCGCGTCGTGTTCTTTCATCGCGTCGGCGACCCACTTGAAGCCGACAGCCGTCTCGAACACCTCTTCGCCGTGTGCTTCGGCGATGCGGTCGATGAGGAACGTCGTCGAGACGGTGCGGATGGCCGGACCCGAGTCAGACTCCAGCATGTAGTCGTAGGCGGCAGCGAAGAACAGGTTCTCGTCCAAGTGGCCGCGGTCGGGCGTGACGAAGGCGACGCGGTCGGCGTCGCCGTCGTTCGCCACGCCGAGGTCGGCGTCGTGTTCTTCGACCGCTTCCACGAGGGGTTCGAGGTTTTCGGCGCTCGGTTCCGGCGGCGTCCCCCCGAAGTTCGAGTCGCGTTCGTCGCGGATGCTCACGACCGTTGCGCCGGCGGATTCGAGGAGTGCGCTGGTGACGCCGCGACCGCTCCCGTGCATGGCGTCGTGGACGACGGTGAGTCCCGAGAGGTCCGCGTCCACGAGTTCGCGGGCGTGCTCGAAGTGCGGCGTCACGATGTCGACTTCCGCTATCGTGCCGCGTTCGTCTTCGGGCAGGAGGTCCGGTTCGGCGAGTCGTTCGACGATGGCCTCCGTCACTTCGGGGAGTGCGGGCGCGCCGTCCGAGGGGATGAACTTGACGCCGTTGTACTCCGCCGGGTTGTGCGACGCCGTCACCATGAGCGCACCCGAGAGGCCGCGGTCGGCGATGGCGTAGGCGACGAGCGGCGTCGGGTAGTCGCGTTCCGGAAGGAGCACGTCGAACCCGTTACCCGCCAGAACCTCGGCCAGCGACTCCGCGAACCCCCGAGACGTGTCGCGGGCGTCGTAGCCGACGAAGACGGGGTCGTCGAACCCCTCGTCCGCGAGATAGTCGGCTACGGCCTGCCCCACGATACGGAGTCTGTCGTCCGTGAACGTGTCGAGCGTCGCGCGCCACCCGTCGGTGCCGAAAGAGATAGCGTCCATACCGAGAAGGTCACCGGCGTCGGTCAAAAAGGTACGCCGTCGGCGGACGAATCCGGGCGCACCGACCGAAGCCAACGGCCTTTTGCTCGCTCGCCACCCTACTGTGCCCAATGACCAGTATCGTCGCCGTCTGCGGAAGCAGGCGAGAGGGGAGTTACACGAAGAAGTCGCTCGAAATCGTCCTCGACGCCGCCGCCGAGGCGGGCGCGGAGACCACGATGCTCGACCTCGGCGACGTCGACCTTCCGCTGTACCACCCCGACGAAGACGAACAGGGCGACTCCGAACGTCTCACCCGACTCCTCCGCGAGGCGGACGGCGTCGTCATCGGATCGCCCGTCTACCACGGGTCGTACTCCTCGACGTTCCGCAACTTCCACGACTACTGCTCGAAAGACGAGTTCGAGGAGACGGCCGTCGGCTTGCTCGCCACCGCCGGCGGCGGGTCCTACGGCGCGACGCTCGAACACATGCGAAGCACCGTCCGCGGCGTCCACGGACACGTCGTCCCCGAACAGGTCGGCGTCCGCGGCGCGTACGACGTGTACGACGGCGACGAACTCACCGACGAGGACGTCCGTCGCCGTCTCGTCTCGCTGGCCGAATCGGTCGTCGACGAGGCGCGGCGTCTCCACCCCGAGACGGTCGACGCCGCCCGCGCGGACGACTGAATCGGTCAGTCGTCGACGAGTCGTCGCTTCTGAGGGCGCGATAGCTGTTTTATCTCGTACTCGCGCGACATCGCCGCCGACCGCGACTCGAACGACTCGGTGTAGACGAGTTCGACCGGCGTCCGCCCGCGGGTGTACTTCGCGCCCTCGCCGGCGTCGTGTTCTGCGACCCGCCGCGCGACGTCCGTCGTGTAGCCCGTGTACAGCGAGTCGTCCGCACAGCGGAGCACGTAGACGTGGTGTTCACCCATGGTCTCACTCGACTTCGAACGTCTCCACCACGTCCGCGAGGCGGGCGCTGTCGGGGACGGCGTGGCTCACCGTCAACGGTGAGACGCTGACGGACGCGTCCACCATCGCCCGGCGGTCGCTGCCGACGGGGTAGCGTTCGCGGTGTCGCTCCGCGACGGGGAACGGGTTCTCCCACCCCACGGCGTCGGGCCACGT
Source organism: Halogeometricum limi (assembly GCF_900115785.1). GTDB lineage: Archaea > Halobacteriota > Halobacteria > Halobacteriales > Haloferacaceae > Halogeometricum > Halogeometricum limi. The sequence goes on along the minus strand of NZ_FOYS01000001.1, from coordinate 306,909 downwards.
CCGGTCCGAGAGTTTCACGCGGTGTTCGTCCGGCCCCAGTTCGTCGTCTTCGACCCGTTCGACCTGCTGGCCGTACTCGTGGTACGGTTCCGTGAGGATGACGGGCGGGTTCGGCGAGTCGACGGGCGCGTTGACGTTCAACAGGTCCACCTCGTCGTAGACGCCCGCGTCGAGGGCGCGTTCGACCAAGCCGGTGGCGACGCGGGCGGGACGAGAGAAGTCGTACTCCTCGGGCGGCGAGAGGAAGAAGTCCGTCGAGTGGTACGCGGAGACGGCGAGGGCGGGCGTGCCGAGGAACGCGGCTTCGATACCCGCGCCCACGGTGCCGGAGCGTCCGACGACGTAGTTGCCCGCGTTCGGGCCGTCGTTGACGCCGGAGACGACCACGTCGAACTCGGTGTCGAGGCCGCCGAGACCGTACGCGACGCAGTCGGCGGGCGTGCCGACCAGTCGGTAGCCCCACGGGTGGTCTCGGACCACGGCCGTGTGGTTACGCGTGCGGCCGACGCCGCTTTGGTTCTCGTCGGGTGCGACGACGGTCACCTCGCCGAGGGCCGTCAGTTCTTCGCGAAGCGTCGCGATGCCGGGTGCGTCGATGCCGTCGTCGTTCGTCAGGAGGATCGAGTAGCCGTCGCTCATCGAATAGGTGAGCGTTCGCGGGAGGCTAAGTAGCGTTTCTGGTGTGAGCCGAAACGGAACCGGCCGCGTGGTTTCGCGCCGGTTACGTTGACAGGGGTACGGCTTCGCGTGGTGGTCTTTCGTCCGCTTCAGTGGTCATGCAGTGCGGGTTCGTTGCCGTGCGACCTCCGCGATACCCGCGTTCGCCGAACAGTTCGGACAGGCCAGAAGCCGTCCTTCACCGTCCGTGAACACGCGCGCGAAGCGTTCAGACACGTGCGACCCGCAGTGGTCGCAAGTTGGCATGGTTGAATTCCGGCAGCCACCACGTGTGCCGGTAGCATTCAGTACGGACGCCACCCACTTAGGGCTTCGCGCGCGTGCGCGTTGAGTGTCGAAACGTCCACGAAGGGGGGTTCGAATCGGACGAACGTCTGTTAAATTACACGCCGGCCGCACGAGACGAGAGCCGGCGTGCGGGTGCCGACGACCGTCACGACTCCTCGGTGGCGGTTCGTGCGTCGTGGACCGCGCGGGCGACGAGTCCGGCCTGCGCCCCCGCGACGAATCCGGCGTCGACGTTGACGACGGAGAGGACGGTACAGGACTGGAGCATCCCCATGAGGGCCGCGTCGCCCTCGCCGCCGTGGCCGTACCCCGTCGAGACGGGAAGCCCGATGACGGGGGTGTCGACGAGGCCGGCCACCACCGTCGGGAGCGCACCCTCGCGACCCGCGGCGACGACTGCCACGTCCGCCTCGCGGAGCGTCTCCAGGTTGTCGAGGACGCGCCCGAGGTGGGCGACGCCCACGTCTTCGACGCGCGTCACCGTCGCACCCATCTCCCGCAAGATGACCGCCGCTTCGCCCGCCGCTTCGGCGTCGGATGTGCCGCCGGTGGCGATGGTGACTGTCGCGTCGAGCGTCGGCGAGTCGAACTCCGGCGCGTGTACCACGAGCGTCCGCGCCCGTTCGTCTCTGTCGAACGTCGCGTTCTCGTCGAGGGCGTCGACGACGGCGTCCACGTGTGACTCCGCCGCCCGCGTCAGAATCGCTCTTCCCGTCGAACGGACGGCGGCGACGGCGATTGTCGCTGTCTCGTCGGGAGTCTTTCCGTCCGCCAGAATCGCCTCGGGGACGCCGCGTCGCGACTCTCTCGCCGCGTCAAAGCGGCCCGCGTCCGTCGTCGTGTACCCCGTGAGACGCACTTCGGCCTCTTCCGGAGTGAGTTCGCCTGCCGCGACGTCCTCTAGAACATCTCGCATGAGCGTGCGTTCGCGCCCGTTCCCCACCTACCTATCGTTTCGGGCCGACGACGGTCGACTCGAACGAAAAATCAGGGAAACGAAGGATTCGACCCCTCCAGACCCTCGTTCAAAGCGTCTGCCCCTATGCGCCCTCCCGGTATATAAATCCGTCCCCTCCGAAAGGCCATATACTACGAGTAGGGGCTGAGAGGCGGCTGATTTGGGAAATCTTATTAAGTAGGCCTTAGAAAGGAGGGTTGTATGGCAGACCTTATTGTCAAGGCAGCCGTCAAGGAAGCGCTCAACGACAAGAACGTCGCTTCTGACTTCTACGACGCGCTCGACGAGGAAGTGAAGGAACTGCTCGAAGATGCCGCCCGCCGTGCGGAAGAGAACGACCGGAAGACGGTCCAGCCCCGCGACCTGTAAGCCGGGTTTCTAACTCACCTTTCTTTTAGCCGACTCCGCCGACGAGTTGCGACACCGGGGAGACGCCGAGAGAGGACGAGAGAGAACCGTCGAGAACAGCGCGTTCGAGCCTCAGCGACGCACGTCGACGCCGTCGTCGGTGCCGACGTACGCCTCGTCGGCGAGTCCGACGAACAGGCCGTGTTCGACGACGCCCGGCGTCGCCGACAGGTCGGCCGCCAGCGACGCGGGGTCGGCGATTCGACCGAACTCGCAGTCGAGGACGAGGTTACCGTTGTCGGTGACGACGGGGCCGTCCTTTCGCTCCGCGCGGCGGAGTTCCGGGTCGCCGCCGAGTTCCTCGACGGCCCCGGCGACGACGGTTCGCGCGTCGGGGAGCACTTCGAGCGGTACCGACCGGTCCAGCGTCTCCGCCACCTTCGAGGGGTCGGCGACGACGACGAACCGACTCGCCGCGGCGGCGACTATCTTCTCGCGGGCGTGCGCCGCGCCGCCGCCCTTTATCAGGTTCAGGTCGGCGTCGAGTCGGTCCGCGCCGTCGATGGCGATGTCGACCGATGCCACCTCGTCCAACGAGGCGAGTGGAATACCGACGTCGCGGGCGAGTTCGCGCGAGGCGAACGACGTGGGGACCCCGCGAACGTCGAGTCCGCCGTCGACGGCCCGTCCGAGCGCTCGGATGGCGAACGCCGTGGTGCTTCCCGTGCCGAGTCCGACCGTCTCACCGGAGGAGACGAGTTCGGCCGCCCGTTCGGCCGCCCGGCGCTTCTGGTCGTCGCTGCCGCCCGTCGTCTTCATACGCGAGGCGTCGGCGCAGGCGGGCACAAACCTTCCGCTCTCACTCGGTGTTTTGGTGCTGGCGCACCTCGGAGAAGGCATGTCACGAGTCGCCGTCGTCGCCGGTGTCGGGCCCGGACTCGGTGCATCGCTCGCCCGAACGTTCGCCAGCGAGGGCTGTTCGGTCGCACTCCTCGCGCGTTCCGCGTCGTTCATCGACGAACTCGCCGCGGAACTGGACGAGACGGCGGGCGCGGGACTCGCCGTCCCGACGGACCTCACGGAACCCGACGAGATTCGGTCGGCGTTCGACGCGGTTCGCGAGGCGTTCGGCCCCGTCGACGTCCTCGTCAACCACGCGAGCGGGTCGGCCTGGAAGGGTCTGCGCGAACTCTCGGTCGAAGAACTCGACCACGCCGTGGCCGTCGGCGTCCGCGGCGCGTTCGTCTGCGCACAGGAGGCCGTCGACGACATGCTGGACGGCGACGACGCCGGTGGGACGGTCATCTTCACCGGCGCGACGTCGGCCGTCCGCGGCCGCGAGGGTGCCCTCGCGTTCTCCGCCGCGAAGTTCGGCGCGCGCGGGATGGCCGAGTCGATGGCGCGCGAGTTGGGCCCGAAGGGAGTCCACGTCGCCCACGTCGTCGTCGACGGCGGCATCCGCCCGCCGAACCGAGACGTCGGCGACGACGCCGACTATCTGGACCCCGACGCCATCGCCGAGACGTACTGGCACCTCGTCGAACAGGACCGGAGCGCGTGGACGCTCGAACTCGACCTCAGACCGCACGTCGAGGAGTTCTGAGGCGTTTCGGGGGCGACGATGTGGCGGTCCGGCGAGTCAGACGTGGTCGGTCAGGCCGCCGTCGACGCGGACGTTCTGTCCCGTCACGTAACTCGCGGCCGGCGAGAGCAGATAGGCGACGGTGTCGGCTATCTCGGCGGTTCGGGCCGGTCGGCCCATCGGGATTCGGTCGCGCGTCGCCGCGTCCACCTCGTAGCTGTCCACGAACCCCGGGAGCACCGCGTTCATCCGGATTCCCTCGCCCGCGTACCGGTCGGCGTACAGTTTCGTGAACGCCCCCAGTCCCGCACGGAGGACCGACGAGACGGGGAACTCTGCGCTCGGTTCGTACGCCGAGAACGTCGAGACGTTGACGAACGCGCCGCCGTCGCCCGCTCGCATGATGGGCGTGACGAGACGCGCCATCCGGACCGTGTTCAGGAGGACCAGGTCAAGTCCCTCGTGCCACGCGTCGTCGTCGAGCGAGAGGAGGTCACCCGTCGCCGGATGGCCCGTGTTGTTCACGACGGCGTCGATGCGGCCGTAGCGGTCGTGTGCGGCCTCGACGAGTGCCGCGAGGTCGTCGGGGTCGGTGACGGAGCCCTCGAACCCGACGCCGCCGAGTTCGTCGGCCACGTCGACGGCCGCCCCGGATTTCGAGAGGAGGACGGGCACGTAGCCGTCGTCCGCCAGTCGCCTCGCGCACGCCGCGCCGATTCCGCGTCCCGCCGCCGTCACGACGGCGACTCGGTCTGCGTCCATGGTCGTCACTCGCCGGGGCGGTGGATGTAGCTACCGAACGGAGACTCAGAGGCGGTCCAACACGGCGTCGGCATCGTACGCCAAAGAGAGCGACCGAGAGCGTCCGCGGCCCTCTATCTCGGCGTACTCGGTCTCGATGACGCCGAGTTGGTCGAGTTTGTTCACGATTTCCGAGTAGCGCGTGTAGCCGAGGTCCGTCGCCTCGTGGAAGCTTTCGTAGACGGTGCCGGCCTGTTCGCCGTCGTGTTCGGCGATGACGCGCACGAGGGCGCGTTCGGGGTCCGAGAGGCCGCGGAGACACCGCGAGAGGTGGACGTGTTTGGACTTGTCGTACGCCGCTTCGACGTCTTCGAGCGTGACGGTTCGACTGGCGCGCATCTCGGCGTGGAGGCCGGCGCGGCGAAGCAAGTCGATGCCGACGCGCAAGTCGCCGCTGTCGGCCGTGAGTTCGGCCACGCGGTCGAGTTCCGGGTCGCCGATGACGCCGTCGTGGAACCCGCGGCGCGCCCGGCCGCGGAGGATGTCGACTATCTCGTCGACGCCGTACACCGGGAAGTACACCTCTTCGGGCCGGAAGACGCTCTGCACGCGGCCGTCGAGTTCGTCGATGACGTCGAGCGAGAGGTCAGACGAGACGATGATGACGCCGATTCGCGCGCCCGAGTGCGTCTCGTGGGCGCGGAGCAGCGAGTACAGCGAGTCCGACGCCTCGTTCTCGTAGAACAGGTAGTTCACGTCGTCCAGGGCGACGGCCAAGACTTCGTCCTCCTCCACGAGTCGGTCGGTTATCTGCCCGAACAGCTTCTTGAACGAGATTCCAGACGACGGCGGCTCGTACTCGAAGATGTGCTCGAAGATGCGCGAGAAGACGGCGTAGCGCGTGGAGTCGACCTGACAGTTGACGCGGACGGTGCGGACGCCCGACTGTGCGCCGAGTTCGCCGTACAGTTTCTGGACGGCCGTCGTCTTCCCCGTTCCCGGCGGACCGCGGACGATGGTGTTGAGCGGACGGGACCCGCGGACGGCGGGGCGGAGCGCGTACTTGAGGCTCTGCAGTTGCGTCTCGCGGTGGTTGAACGTCTCCGGAACGTAGTCTATCTCGAAGACGTGCTCGTCGCGGAAGACCGTCTCGTCCCACGACAGCATCCCCTCTTCGGGGTCGTCCCTCATCGCTTGAATCACGAATAGCAGCGTACTTAACGGTTCCCCAGACCCGGAGTGAAAGTGAAATCGAAACGGAAACCGGTTACAGACGCCGAATTCAGTAATTCACTGCATCTTACCAATCCGGAGTGACGCCGCTTGGCAGACGGTCGTCTGCCGCGACGCCGAGGTCATAACTCCTGTCAGAACTTCTCCAGCAGGCGGTCGTAGAATCCCGAGGCGTCCTCGCCGGCCAGTTTCTCGACGATGAGTTCCGGCGTCGAACGCGCGAGGTGGTCCTTGACCGGCGAGCGGTTCACGACGAGTTCGCCGTCTGCCAGTCCGACGGCTTCGATTCCGTCGACGGCGACGCCGAACGTCGCCGCCTCGCGTATCTCGTCCGCGAGGTGGGAGACGAACACCGCCGTCGTCGCCTGGTCGTCCAGCGCTTCCAGAATCCCGGCGATTATCTTCGCGGACGCGCCGGGTTCGGTGATGCTCTCCAGTTCGTCCACGAGGACGAGGCGGTTCGTCTCGCCGTCGACGAGTTCGCGGAAGTCCCGAAGGGTGCTCTCGAACGCTCCGGCGTCGAGCGTCCCCTGCGATTTCGCGTAGTAGTGGAGTTCCGAGAAGCGTTCGAGTTCGACGCGTTCGGCGGGGACGGGCAGTCCCATGTGCGCGAGGACGACGACGAGTGCCACGAGGTCGAGCGTCGACGTCTTCCCGCCGGAGTTGACGCCGGAGAGGAGGGTGACGCCGGAGACGCCGTAGTCGACGGGGTCGACGGCGTCGAACGGCACGTCGAGGAGCGGTGAGCGGCCGCCGTCGATGCGGAATCCGTCGCCGTCGTCGTCTGCGGATTCGGCGTCGCTCCCGTCCGCGACGAACGCCGGGAAGGCGCAGTCGAAGTCGCGGGCGAACCGTGAGACGGCGAGTTCCACGTCGAGTTCGAGGGCGTCCGTGACCATCTCGTTCACCGGGTCGCGGAGGTCCGAGAGGTCCGCGGCGAGTTCGCGCTTCAGGCGGACGGCGCGGCGGTCGCGTCCGGTCTTCAACTCGGTTCGGAGTCGAGCGAGCATCTCCTCGTCGTACCCGACGGGGAACGAGGGGTCGTCGGTGAAGACCCGGGTGGCGATGTCGGCCTCCTCGGGTCTCAGCGACAGCGACTCCACGAGGTGGTCTCTGGCCGTCGCGACGGCGTCGGCGTACTGGTCTTCGAGTTCCCGCGAGAGCAACGAGTCGACGCGCGCGCCCTGTTCGACGAGCGAGAGGAAGTCGGTCCCCTCGATGGTCACGTCGCGTTCGCGGATGGCGTCGCGGAGGTGGTCGTTGGCGACGGACTCCGCAGTGGAGGCGGCGGCGTCCGCGTCGTCGACGGCGTTCACCAACCGGTCGAGTTCGTCGTCGCCGACGATGGTGCCGTCGTCGTCCAGTCGCGAGAGAGCGTCTCTGAGCGAGTCGAGGTCGCACGGCGCGTCGAGGCTCGCCACCTCGTGGACGTCCGCGGCGGCGTGGATGCGCGCGCGGTTCTGCGCGAAGAAGGCGAGGACCCGTTCGGGCACTATCTCGTCGGGATGCTCGGCCGCGTCGGGGCGGACGCGCACGTCGCCCTCTACGTCGACGCCCGCGAACGCCTCGTCTAAGGCGACGACGGTGGCGTACGAGCGAGCGAGTTCCGAGAGGCCCCGCGCGTCTTCGACGACTTCGACCGAGAGTTCGGGGAACGCGTCCTTCGCGGCGGCGTAGCGTTCGGCGTCGGCGGTGGCGAGACAGCGCTCGCGGACGCGGATTCCCGAGGCCGATTCGAGCGGTTCGACGCCGTCGAGGGCGGCGAGGACGTCCGCGTCCGGGTCTCGCTCGACGGCCGTCTCGGCGAACTCGCGGACCTCTTCGATTCGCGACGCCGAGGCGGTGGGGAAGAACGTCTCCAGTCGTTTCGCGGCGTACGTGGTGACGGTTCGGTCGCGGAGTAACGCGAGGACGTCGCGGTACACCTCCCGGGCGCGGTCGGTGGCGAGGAAGCCGCCGTCGTCGTCGTGCCGTCGTCGAATCGCGCCGCGGGCGATGGCCGCCGCCCGGCCCTCCGTGAGTCCCGGTGCGCGGGCCAGCGTCGCCACGTCGCCCGCGGCCAACGCTCGTTCGGCACCGTCGAGTTTCGACAGCGACTTCGCCGTCTTCTCCCCGACGCCGGGGATGGACTCGAACTCCATTCGCCGTGGAGTATCGCCCGACCAGACAAAACGTTACGGGTCCGCGGCGCTGTCAGGTGGCGGTTCGGGCCGTCAGACGCCTCAGCCGAAGCTCTCGACGTCGAGATACGCCTCGTCGACGCCGAGCGATTCGACCACGTCGGTCACGGGGTCGCACATCGCGCCGATACCGCAGACGTACACCTCCATCTCGTCGGGGTTCAGACGGGCGGGCGGGTTCGCGTTGGCGGTCGGTTCGGCCCCGGCGTACTCCGCGAACTCCTCGGGGAGGCCGCCCGTGTCGGTCGCGTCGCCGTCGAGGTAGCGCAGGAGGCAGTACTGGACGTAGTCGGTCTCCCCGGTCCAGTCGGTGAGCGACGTCTCGCGACTCAGCGTCGGGACGAAGTGGAAGTGCTCGCGTTCGTCGTCCATCGCGCGGAACGCCTCCCGATACGGCAGGTGGTCCTCCCAGGACGACCCGAGGAAGAGCCACACGTCTCGATTTTCCCCGTCGAACTCGTCCATCCCCTCCTCGAACAGGTAGTCGATCATGCTCTTGAACGGGGCGACGCCGGTTCCCGTGGCGACGAACACGACGTCGCGGTCGGACGGTTCTTTCAGCATGAGTTCGTCGCCGAACGGGCCGCGGACGAACAGGTCGTCGCCCGCTTCGAGTTCGTCGCACAGGTCGGGCGTGAGTTCGCCGCCGGGAACTCGCCGGATACAGAGTTCGACGTGGTCGCTGTTGGGCGAACTGGCGATGGAGTAGACGCGAGGCTCCTCGTCGTCGTAGCTGATTCGCGCGTACTGTCCGGGGACGTACTCGAACCCGGTGTCGTGCGGGTCGGTGCGCGACGCGCCCACCTCGAACCGGACACGGACTAACGACGGATACGGCATCCGCAGTCGGCCTCGCCACGCCTCCAAGTCGTCGCCGAGGACGTCCCCTCTGTCGGTCAACTCGGTGATGGCCTCCTCCCACCCGCTGTTCGGGTCCGCGAACGACCCCAACTCCTCCTCGCGACCGAGTCGGTTCCGGACGTCCTCGCGGCGCGAGTCGACGACCGACGCAATCTCCTCCTCGCGGTTCTCGTCCATCGGCGTCACGTCGAGGACGGTCGCCTCGTGGTTCTCTCTCTCCGCGTCGGCCGCGTCGGACTCGATAGATGAATCGACCGGCATTGCACGGCGATTCTCCGGCGAGCGTTGTGACGCTGACGGCAGAAAGAGCGACGGTGACGCCACCGGTGCGCCTCCGCGCGGGCGTCACCGCGCGTCGGCGTCGGTTTCGTCCGTCTCGTCCGGGTCGTCGACGCCGGGGAGGTGTTCTCGCGCGAAGTCGGTGAGTCGGTCCCAGCCGACGGTCTCTTCGACGTCGTCTATCACGTCGGCGACGGAGTCGTCCTCGTCGTGGGCGACTTCGCTTCGCCACTCGTCGGGTCGGTCCTCGGACTCGTGGTAGCCTTCGAGACGCCTGTTCCCCTCGTCGTCGAGGTAGATGGGCGTCCCGCGGGTACTCACGCCGAGAAGCGTCGCGTTGCCGGTCACGGCCGGGTAGCCGCCGAGTCCGTCGGCCGTGTCAGACGATTCGTCCGGGCCGGTTGGCTCGTGTCTTCGGGTCATAGTGAGCGTGAGGCGACGGCGGCGTCGGCCAGCACGGGCGCGCGACCGCGTCGACCGCGATTCGCGGCGCGGTGCGGCGCGGAGTCACGGCGGAGCGACGCCTCTCCGCGTGTGAACCGACGGAGGAGAGACGCCCGTGCTGGCAAGGGGATTGGCCGGGCGTCGGACCTCCGTCGAGGTGTTCGGGCGAACCGGCCCTGTTTCTTTTGGCTTCCGGGTCGGGGGCGTCGCCGAGGACAACGTACTTTTGCCGCTCCGCCGGATAGACGAGGTATGCTCGACGCGGACACGCCAGACGACTCTGACACGACGCCCGCCGAGAAGGCCGCGGCGGCGCGCACGTCGCTCGAAGCGCGAGACGGGGTGCTCGTCGCGTTCTCCGGCGGCGTCGACTCCGCCGTCGTCGCCGCACTCGCTCACGAGGCACTCGGCGACGACGCCGTCGCCTGCACCGCCAAGTCGGAAACGCTCCCGGCCGAAGAACTCGACGAGGCCCGCCGCGTCGCCGACGAGATAGGGATTCGTCACGAGGTGGTGGAGTTCTCCGAACTCGACAACCCCGACTTCGTCACGAACGACGGCGACCGGTGCTACCACTGCCGGACGATGCGCCTCGGCCGGATGTACGACGCCGCCCGCGAGATGGGCATCGAGACGGTCTGCGACGGGACGAACGCCTCCGACCCCGGCGAGGGCCACCGACCCGGGCTCCGCGCCGTCGAGGAGTTAGAGGTACTCTCGCCGCTTCTCAGTCACGGCGTCTCGAAAGACGAGGTCAGGGCCATCGCCGACGACTACGGCCTCTCGGTGGCCGACAAACCGTCGATGGCGTGTCTCTCCTCGCGCATCCCGACGGGCATCGAAGTGACCGAAGAGCGACTGACGCGCGTCGAGAAGGCCGAACGCGTCGTCCGCCAGTGGGGCTTCTCGCAGTTCCGCGTCCGCGACCACGACGGCCTCGCCCGCATCGAAGTCGCGAGCGAGGAGTTGGAGACGGCGCTGGACCCCGAGTTCGCCGACGCCGTCCGCGACCGACTCACCGACCTCGGGTTCGACCACGTGACGCTGGACCTCCACGGCTACCAGACGGGGAGCGTGAGTCCGGGGTCCGACGATGCCGACGACGAGGACGGCGACGACGACGAACCCCTCGTCGAGGACGTGTTCGCCACCGACTACCCGACGAAGTGACTCGCGTGTGCGCGCCGTGAGACCCCGGCGCGCGCGACAGTTATCCGCTCGAACAGCGTCTGAGAGCGTATGAGAGAGATTCGGACGACCGTCGAGATAGCCGCTCCGCCCGAGGCGGTGTGGGACGTCCTCACCGACTTCGACCGCTACCCCGAGTGGAACCCGTTCCTCCGTATCGCGGGCAAACCGAACGTCGGGTCGCACCCGCACGTCCGTCTGTCGCCGCCGAACGGTCGCGAGACGGGTTTCCGCCCCGAGATAGTCGTCGCCGACGCGAACCGCGAACTGCGGTGGCTCGGCCACCTGTTCGTCCCCGGTCTGTTCGACGGCGAGCACCGGTTCGTCCTCGAATCGCTCGACGGCGGCGAGCGAACTCGATTCGTCCACGCCGAGACGTTCACGGGCGTCCTCGCGGGACCCGTCCTCCGGTTCGTCGGCGACGACACGGAGGCGGGGTTCGTCGCGATGAACGAGGCGTTGAAACGCCGCGTCGAGGCGGGCGCTCCCGAGGTCGGTCCGCGCGCGCCGAGAACGACCTGAAGCCCAGCACTTTTCGTTCGGCGCGGCGACACGACACGACGTGACGCCCGTCCCCGGAGTCGGTTCAGTATGAGCGAGAACGTCCTCCAGCGCGGCGTTCGGAACGCCATCGCGTACCCTCGCGTCGTCTACCGACTCCTCTTTTTCGTCCTCGTCGTCTCGCTGCTCGTGACGTTCGGCTTTCCGCTGTACTGGCTCCTCGTCCTCGCCGTGACGCCGCCGTCCGCCGTCCACGGACTCGGCCTCGTCCCCGAGAGCGTGAGCGTGTCGAACTTCGCCGTCGTCGCCCTGTACTCGCCGTTTCTCAGACACCTGTTCAACGGACTCCTCGTGGCGACGCTCAGCACCGTCGTCGTCCTCGTCGTCGGGTCGCTCGCGGGGTACGCCTTCGGTCGCCTGGAGTTCCCCGGCCGCCGGCCGTTGCTCCTCGGCTTTCTCGTCGTCGCGTACTTCCCGCCCGCGTCGTTTCTCGCCCCCCTGTTCCACCTGTTCACCGGCGTCGAGGTGGCGGTGGGGCCGGTGACGCTCTCGTCGCCGACGCTGTACAACACGCCGGGGGCCGTGGTCCTCCCGACGACGATGCTGACGCTCCCCCTGGCAATCTACGTGCTGACGACGTTCTACGCGCAGATACCGGACGAACTGGAGGCCGCCGCCCGCGTCGAAGGGACGACCAGACTCGGCGCGTTCCGGCGCGTCGTCCTCCCGCTCGCGCGACCCGGCATCGCCGCGGCGGGCGTGCTCACGTTCGTGCAGGTGTACAACGAGTTCTTCTTCTCGTATCTGATGACCGACGGCGACCCGAGACACTGGGCTCCGCTCGCACCGTTCGTCTACGGGCTTCGCTACTCGGAGGCCGTGTTCGGTGCCGCCGCCGCCGTCCTCGGGTTGGCACCCATCGTCGTCGTCGTCCTCGTCGCGAACGACTACCTCGTGGAGGGACTGGCGGCGACGGTTCCGGTCGGGAAGTGACTCCGCAGGCGACGCAGACGGGGGGACGGCGGCCGGGCGGTCAGTTCCCGGTCCACCGCAGGAGGAACAGCGTCCCCTCGAACAGGGTAATCATCGTCGCCGCGATGATGATGGGGGCCATCCCCGTCGGGTCGGGACTGACGAAGAACGCCAGTCCGAGGAACGACGCCCAAAAGAGGAGGCGACGGGCCACCAGCCACTCCCGCGTGACGAGGTTCATCATGATGGCGAGCATGATGAACAGCGGAATCTGGAAGATGATGGCGTTGTAGCCCATCAAGATGAGGATGAGGTTGAACGTCTCCTTCAGACCGAACGCGATGACGGCCGTGCCCGTGGTGTAGGAGGTGAAGTACGCGAAGATGGCGGGGAGGACGATGAAGTGCGCGAACGCGATACCGATGAACGCGAGGACGAGGCTCGTCGGGACGGCCGCGAGGTAGTAGCGTCGCTCCTTGGGGAACAACCCGGGGCGCATGAACAGGTACGTCTCGTAGACGAACACCGGGAGGCCGATGACGAGGCCCGCGAGGCCGGCGACTTTCAGTTCGGTCAAGACGAGTTCGAGGGGGCCGTAGATGCGCGGCCGGCGTTCGGCCATCTCGGGCGCCCCGGGGATGTGTTTGTCCCAGAGGAAGTTGATGACGTCCGTCGAACTCACGAGATTGAGGTTCAGCGCCGAGTTCGCCAAGTCGGCGCCGGGGTAGAGGACGAGCGTAATCAGGCCGCCGATGGCGAACACGACGGCGAGGCGGTGGACCATCTCCTCGATGTGGTCCGCGAGCGGCATCTCCTGGTCCGTCTCGGGGCCGTCGCCGAGTATCCCGTCGTCGTCGAACTCGCCGGACTCCTCCATGAAGTCCTCGCGAGTCCCGGTGGCGACGGCGGGCGCGCCGCCGTCGGTGTCGGCGATGGTCTCCTCGTCGTCTGCTGTCAGCCCCATCTCCTCGGGCGTCTTCGTCTCCGGCGGGTCGTAGTCCGAGGGGACGAAGTCCGCGCGTCGGTCATCGTCGTCTGCGGACTCCTCGCCGTCTCCGTCGTCCGTGTCGGCGTCGTCCGTCGACGCCGTCGCCTCGGCGATGGTCTCCTCGTCCGGCGGCGGGATGAGCCCCTCGCGTTCGAGGTTCGCGGCCTCGGCGTCGTCTTCGGTTTCCGTCTCGGGTTCGAGTTCGGCAGCGGCAGTGTCTTCCGAGGAGTCGTCTTCGCCATCGGTGCTCTCCGAAGAATCGTCGCCGACCGTCTCGACGTCGTCGGGGTCGACGTCCGCTCCGGGGCGACCGTCCGACGTCGCGGCGATATCCGGGGCGTCGGCCCGCTCTGCGGGGTCAGAATCGTCGTCTGCGTCCGTCGATTCGGTCTCCTCGGCGGCGTCTGAAACGCCGGCGTCGTCCCTCTCCGTGTCCGCCGATGCCGCGTCCGGTTCGTCGGTCGGCGTCGCGGACGACTCGGGCGTCTCGTGGTCCGCGGTCGAACCGTCGGACTCGTCGGCGTCCGGCGAGGATCGGTCCGACTCCGAATCGTCGGCCATTCACCAGTGATTCACCGCCCGGTCGTTATAGGCCTTTCCGGATGGCCGCGCCGCCGGTGAAAAAGATTGATAACCGCGAGACGGCTTTCGTCGGGTATGTCTAGCGCGCTCGACGAGGATACCCGCCGCGCGATCGACGGCGGTCGCGAGACCGCCGGTGCGATGTTGCGCGCGGCGCAGAAGGACCTCCAGAAGGTCTTCATCGTGTTCCTCGTCGGTTTCCTCGGAACGTTCTACGCGCTTCGCCTCTACGTCTGGGGCTTCCTCGAATCGGTCACCAGGCGGAACATGAACGAGGCGCTGAGCGGACAGGTTCAAATCATCGCTCAGACGCCGTTCGACGTGGTGCTGTTGCAGGCGAAGATCGGACTGGTGACCGGTCTCATCCTCGCCACGCCGATATTCATCTACTACTCGCGCGACGCCCTCCGAGAGCGCGGGGCGTGGCCCGAGACGCCGGTGCCGCGGTGGAAACTCGCGCTCATCGCCGCCGGGATGGTCACGCTGTTCACCGCCGGCGTCGCCTACGGCTACTTCTTCTTCTTCCCCATCACCTTCCAGTTCCTCGCGCAGGCGACGGTGAACATCGGGTTCGAGCCGACGTACTCCATCGTCAAGTGGGCGCAGTTCATGTTCCTCCTGACCGTCTCGTTCGGCCTCGCGAGCCAACTTCCGCTGGTGATGACGCTCCTGTCGTACGCCGAAATCGTCCCGTACGAGACGTTCCGTGACAAGTGGCGCTACGCCGTCGTCGCCGTGTTCGCCGCGGGTGCGATGTTCACTCCGCCGGACCCGTTCACGCAGATTCTCTGGGCCGTGCCCGTCCTCGCGCTGTACGGCTTCAGCCTCTACCTCTCGAAGATAGTCGTCACGGCTCGACGCGGGAGCGAACAGCTCGACTTCCGGAACGCGGTGACGAAACGCTGGAACGTCGTCGCCGGGAGCGCCGCCCTCGGCGGTGCCGCGGTCTACCTGTTCTACACCTACGGCGGCGACGACGCGGTCAACCGCGGACTCGCACTCGTCGACAGCGGTTACGTCGTCCTCCCCCTCGGGAGCACGTTCGGCCTCCCCCCGCGGACGGAACTCGTCGTCTGGTCGGTGCTCGGCGGCCTGGTCCTCTTCCTCTTCGGCCTCGGCTACGCCGTCTACAAAGACATCGAGGAGTCCGTCGGTCCGCTCGAACGCGGCGTGGGCGACCCTTCGAAGATAGCCGTCGAGGACCTGGACGTGGCGGGCGTCCGCGCCGCCCCGCCCGAGGTGTTCGCGGACCTCTCGGAGGACGAGGCGATGGGACTCGCGGGCGACGCCTTGGACGCCGGCGACAACGAGAAGGCGCAGGCCATCCTCGACCGGTTCGACGAGGCCGAGGAGACGCGCGAGGCCGACGAGGCGGCGGGAGAGACCGAGCAGTCGGACGGCATCGAAGACAGAGCGACGCGCGCCGGCGGGACGTTCTTAGACGAACTCACCGACGGCGAGTCCGACGAGGACGACATCGGCGGCTACTACAAGGACATCACGTTCATCTTAGAGACGATCACCTCGAAGACGTTCTGGCTGGCCGTCGTCTTCATGGGGACGATGGCGACGACGTTCACGGCGCTGTACGCCGGCGGGCTGAAAATCGTCTACGAAAACTTCCTCAGTCGCCTGCCGGACGCCGTGACGCCCGACGAGGTGCTGAACGTCGTCGCCCTCCACCCGATGGAGGCGCTGGTGTTCGAGGTGAAGTTCTCCGTCCTCGTCGCGGTCATCGTCACGCTCCCGTTCGTCGCGTTCTTCGCGTGGCCCGCGCTTCGCGAACGCAACATCGTCCGTCGTCGCCGAGCGACGGTGTTCATCTGGGTCGGCTCTCTCACCTTCGGTCTGCTCGGCGGGTTCGTCCTCGGGTACTTCTACGTCGCTCCCGGCGTCATCTCGTGGTTGGTGAACGACGCGGTGCAGGCGAACATGCTCGTCTCCTACCGCATCACCGACTTCTTCTGGCTCATCTTCTTCACGACGGGCGGTATCGGCATCCTCGCGGACATCCCCATCCTGATGCTGTTGCTGAACGGAGGGGGAATCACCTACCAGACGATGCGGAACCGCTGGCGCGAGGTGACCGTCGGCTTGCTGGCGTTCGCCGCGGTGTTCACCCCCGCCGACATCATCACGATGTTCATCGTCACGATTCCGCTGATGGCCGCCTACGGCGTCGGCCTCGGCGTCCTCTTCGTCGTCACCCTCGGCGGCCGTCGGAACCTCGCGCCCGCCCGCGGAACGGCGTGAGACCGAGGAGGTATTCTCCCACGAATATCTCGACGAGCATCTCGACCCCGAGAGAGCCGACGAGCGAACGTCGGCTCGGGTATAAAGGCGTAAGTATGACGCAGATAATCCACGGGTATGTCCAAGATAAGCGTCGAGATACCCGACGAGTTACTCGCGGACTTAGACGAGCACGTGGGCGACGACAAGAAGTTCGTCAACCGGAGCGACGCCATCCGGGCGTCCGTCCGCAAGACGCTCGACATCTTAGACGAGATAGACGAACGACACGGCAGACTCGAACATGAGTGACGGCCTCGACGCCGGACAGGTCGGCCTCCTCGCGCTGTTCGTCACCGCGCTGACGACGGCGCAACTCACCGCCTCGAAACTGCTCGCAATCCCCGTCCCCGACGCCCTCGGGTCGCTCCCCGTCGTCGGCGCGACGATACTGATGCCGGGGGCCGCGCTAGCGTACGCGCTCACCTTCTTCGCCTCCGACTGCTACTCGGAACTGTACGGCCAGCGTCCGACGCAGGTGATGGTCAACGTCGGCTTCGCGATGAACTTCGTCCTCCTCGCACTCGTCTGGGGGACCATCTTCGCGCCCGCGGCGAACCCCGAGTTCGCCGGGCAGTTCCGTACCGTCCTCGCCTCGGGGACGAACATCGTGGCGGGGAGTCTCCTCGCGTACCTCGTCAGTCAGAACTGGGACGTCCTCGTCTTCCACCGCATCCGCGAACTGACGGGCGACGGCCACCTCTGGCTCCGGAACATCGCTTCCACGGCGACGAGTCAGGCGCTGGACACCGTCATCTTCGTCACCGTCGCCTTCTACGTCGCCCCTCGCGTCCTCGGCATCGGCGAGGCGCTCCCGACGGGCGTCGTCGTCGCCCTCGTCGTCGGGCAGTACCTCCTGAAACTGCTCATCGCGCTCCTCGACACGCCGTTCGTCTACGCCGTCGTCGCTCTTCTCGGCGGCGGCCGGCAGAGCGAACGCGACGCGTGGGCGTTGGAGTGAGACCGAGGGCGAACGGCGCGTAGAATCGACGTTCAAGGGTAGCCGTCCGTCGAGGACACCGACGAGAAGAGCCCATCGAACACGTGTTTCTGTGCCATCCGGAGATGTTCGGACACCGTCGAACTGGCGAGACCGAGTTCGTCGGCGATTTCGGCCGTCGACACCGCCCGCGGCGTCTCGAAGTACCCCATCCCGTGGGCGGTCCGAATCGTCTCGAACTGTCGCTCCGTCATCCCCGAGAGGAGTGAGTCTCGCTGTTCCGCGGCAGTGAGAGACGGTGCAGTCCGGGACGTCTGTCGACGAGCCACGAGCGTCGCGTCGGGATACTGTTCGAGGAAGGCACGGATGACGTTCGAGGCGTCGATGTGCGGGGGTACTTCTGCGACTACGCGCCCGGACCCCGCCTGCGCGGATATCTGCTTGACGACCGACTCCGAGTCCGCGAGCGACGTCGCGATGGGTGAGGTAGAGACGAACGCGAAGAGCGACCGGTCGGTGGCCTCGTCCGTTCGGAGGAGTCTGGCCTCCGAGAGCACCGGCGTTCCGGCGGCGAGTTCGAGCACGCGTTCGGGGTCGGCACCGGTGACCGTGACGAACTCCAGGACGGACCCGTCCGAGCGCTGTTGGAGTTCTTCGAGCCGAAGGTGACACGACGCCGCCCGCGAGGCTTCGACCAAGAACAGGTCGCCCTCCAACTCGAACTCCAGTTCGACGACGGACGCTTCGACGGTCATGGTAGCTGCGATACCGTACTCGCGCTTTGGTGTTGTGGATACGTTCAGCCACTGCCTATAAGAACTCTGACAGGCCGGACACGTCCGGGTATACGAATATACTGTTCGACATATCCCGATACATATGGAGAAGCCAGAAAGACTCGTGTCGCTGAAAGTCGTTCTGGTCGTCGTTCTCGTCACGGCCGCCGGAACCTCCGCGGCGACGACGGTGTTGGTCCGAAACCCCGCCACAATCGTCCCCGCAACGGGAACCGTACAGGTCGACGACGACCTGACTATCGACTCACAGCAACTGAGCTACGAGGGAATCAACGTCACCGGGGCAACGGTGGTAGTGAACAACACCGGAGCGAGCGAACACACGGGGACGGTCCACGTGAGACTCGTCGACGACGGCGCGACGCTTGCGACCGAGACGACGAGCGAGACGACGTTCGCCGCAGGGGCAACGAAATCCGTCGACGTCTCGTTCGGCGGGAACTACAGCGTCGCGAACGTTACCGGTATCGAGGTCGTCGTCCAACGGACGGGATGACGCGACGGGTCGGCGTCGCCACGCTCCTCTTGCTTCTCGCGGCGACGACAGCGCAGGCGATTCCGGTCGCGACGGACGCGGAAGGCGTCGAACAGACGCGCACGCAGAGCGTGGGCGACCAGACGTTGGTCGTCGAAGGCTTCACCACGACCTACGACGCCGGGAACGTCACGGCCGTCACCGTCGTCGTGAACAACACGGGACAGAGCCTCAGCGCCGACGTGACGGTACAAATCGTCGGTCCCGACGGGGGTGTCCGAGCCAGTGGCGTCGTGTCCGGCGTCGTGGTCGCTCCGGGGAGGAACGAGTACGTCGTCACCCTCGACGGTGCGGTGCCGCCGCGGAATCGACTCCGGACGGAGGTCAGCGTCGAACGGACGCTGTGAACGGGGTTCGGACGCCTAAAAGTCAACCCGCAGACAAACTCGTTTATGTTCCGTGATACCGTACGCCACTCATGGTGGGCGAGCGACGGGTACGACTGACAGAGGGGCACTGCATGGAGAACGGACTCCACTGCCCGGCGTGTGGCACGTACACGACGATATCGGATATCATCGCGACCGGTCAGTGTCGAAACGGCGGCGGACGGGGCGACTGCGACGTCCACCTGCACGTCGACGTCGTAATCGAAGACTGAGAACCGACGGCTGCGACGCACCCGAAAAGAGACTGTCGAGAGCCTCGGCGCTACTCGTCGACGCGTTCTGCGAAGCCGAAGTTCGGCTTCAGGTCGGTGACGCGGACGCGAACTTCGTCGCCCGTCTCCGTCCCCGAGACGAACAGCGTGTAGCCGTCCACCTTGGCGATGCCGTCGCCTTCGCTCCCCACGTCGTGGATGACCACGTCGAGTTCGTCGCCCTTCGCGACGGGCGCGGTGATGCGGTGTTTCGCGACGAGGTACTGTTCGGAGGACTCGTCGCGGGAGGCGTCCGGGCGAATCGAGCGGACGTACTGGAACTCCTCTTCGACGTCGGCGCGGAACGGCGCGAGGTCCTGCCCGTCGAACACCTTCACCGCGAAGTCGCCGCCGGCGGGGAGCAGTTCGAGTGCCACCTCGAACGCCTGCCGCGCGAGGTGAATCGAACGCGCGTGGTCCAGCGAGTACTCGCCGGTCATGTTCGGTGCCATGTCGGAGATGACCACGTCCGCGCCCTCCGCGCCGATTCGTTCCTTGAGGCGGTCTTTGGTCCCCTCGTCGGTCATGTCGCCTTTGATGGTCTCGACGTTCTCCGCGTCCAAATCGCGGATGCGCTGGAAGTCGACGCCGACGACGGTTCCCCGTTCGCCCACCGCTTCGGCGGCGACCTGAAGCCACCCGCCGGGGGCGGCACCCAAGTCGACGACGGTGTTGCCGGGGCCGAACAGGCCCGCCTCTTCGTCCAACTGCTTCAGCTTGTACGCAGACCGGGTTCGGTAGCCCTCCTGCTTCGCTTTGTTGTAGTAGTGGTCCTTTCGGGCCATGGTCAGTTGCAGGCTCTAAACGGTTCAGACAGATAGGGGTAGCGGGATGGAACGAAGAGCTACGCCGAGTCGGGCTTCCGACCGGTAATCGCCGCGGAGACGACGTACTCGCTCAAGTCGAGCGAGTCGTCCCACTCGCGGACGAACTCGGCGCTCTCTTCTTTCGGGTCGATAGCCACGTCCACGAACCCCGCCTCGTCCAGCATCGCGCGGAGTTCGTCGACGCTCGAAGCACCGGCGACGCAGGAGGCGACGGAGTCGGGGTCCGCGCGCATCTCGACGGGGACGGGCGCGGTCAGCACCACGTCCGAGATGGCGAGTCGCCCGCCGGGTCGGAGCACGCGGTAGGCGTCGCGGAACACCTGTGGTTTGTCCGGCGAGAGGTTGACGACGCAGTTCGAGATGACGACGTCCACCGTCTCGTCGGCGGCGGGGAGATGTTCTATCTCGCCGAGGCGGAACTCCACGTTCGTCGCGTCGTTCTTCCTGACGTTGTCGCGGGCCTTCTCGACCATCTCGGGCGTCATGTCGACGCCAACGACGCGACCCGTCTCTCCGACTTCCCGCGCGGCGAGGAAGCAGTCGAAGCCCGCACCGGACCCCAAGTCGAGGACCGTCTCGCCCTCGTCGAGAGAGGCGAGAGCGTTCGGATTCCCGCATCCGAGACCCAGGTCCGCACCCGACGCGACGGCGGCCACGTCCTCGTCGGTGTAGCCGAGTGCCGTCGAGTCGCGCGACTCGGAGTCGACACCGGGGTCACAGCATCCGCCGTCGTCGCCGCAGCAGTCGCCCGCGGACTCCTCGTCGGGCGACGCCGATTCGGACCCCGTCGCGATTCGAGCGTATCGCTCTCTGACCGCGCGTCGCTGTTCGGCGGCGGTGAGGTCGCTCTCGTCGGCCGTCTCGGTCGAGTCGTTCATTCCCCGTCACCTCGCGTCGCGTCGAGTGCCGCGGCCAGTCGGTCCGCCCGTTCGGTCGTCCGGTAGTAGCGCCACGTTCCCTCCTTTCGTCGCGAGAGCAGTCCGGCGTCGACGAGGTCCGAGAGCGCGTGGCTGACCGCACTGTCGCTCACGTCGAGTACGGGCGTAATTTCGCAGACGCAGAGTTCGTCCCCGGCGGCGACGAGGAGTCGGACGATTCGGTAGCGCGTCTCGCTGCCGAGCGTCTTCAGTGCGTCCACGTCCTCGTCCGCGTCCGCGCCCGTCGGAACCGCCGCCGCCAGCGAGTCGAGTCGGGCGAGTCGCGCGTCTACGTCGGCCTCGCAACAGTCGCCCGTCTCGTCCGCGACGAGGCGGCGAAGTCTGGTCGTATCCTGCGCCATAGCTGAATAGTTGAGCATCCATTCAGATAAATATTCCGCAGAGCGAGACCGGAGTGTGAGTCGGGTGACGGTCGGCCTCGCGTGCGCTCACGCGGCACGCGGGAAGACACTATGTGAACACGAGAATCAGGGGTATTTTTAAGCCCGCTGTCGTACCTTCGGTCACATGTTCAAGGCCATCGTGAGCGCCTCCACGCTCCGGGACGCGCTGGATTCGGTGAGCGTACTCGTCGAGGAGTGTAAGATTCGACTGAACGAGGACGACCTGTCGATTCGGGCCGTCGACCCCGCGAACGTCGGCATGGTCGACCTCACGCTCGACGCCGCGTCGTTCGAGTCCTACGAGGCTGACGGCGGCGTCATCGGCGTCAACCTCTCGAAGTTAGAGGACTTCGTCGGCATGGCGAACGCCGACCAGTTGGTCGAACTCGAACTCGACGAGGAGACGCGAAAGCTCAACATCCGCATCGACGGCCTCTCCTCGACGCTCGCGCTCATCGACCCCGACTCCATCCGGCAGGAACCCGACATCCCGGACCTGGACCTCCCCGCAGAAATCGTCCTCGAAGGCGCGCAACTGGACCGCGGTATCAAGGCCGCCGACATGGTCTCGGACCACGTCCGCCTCCGCGTCGACGACGCCGAAGAGGCGTTCCACATCCAGGCGCAGGGCGACACCGACGACGTCGACTTCCAACTCGACGCCGAGGACCTCATCGACCTCACCTCCGGGACGGCCGACTCGCTGTTCTCGCTCGACTACCTGAAGGACATGAACAAGGCCATCCCGAAGGACGCCGAAGTGACCGTCGAACTCGGCGAAGAGTTCCCGGTCAAACTCCACTACCGCATCGCCGAGGGGCAGGGCAACGTCACCTACATGCTCGCCCCGCGCATCCAGAGCGACTGACGCCGTCGACTCGCGGCCTCTCCTCGGTTCTCACTCTCTCTTCGATTCGGTCTCTCACCCCGCCCGTTCGCTCCGCCACTGACACCGCCGCACGGGCCTCGGCGACGCGACTTGCGATCGACGACGAACGTCTCCATATCGTGTCATTCACCAGAAAACTCATATCAGAAGACTGTAACCAGTCGGTATGGACCGACGCGTCGTCTGTTTCATCGTCGCCGTCGGGATGCTCCTCCTCTCGTCCTCGCTTTTCGTCCTCCCGCACGCGGCGGACCCGACGTACCGCCACGCCGTGCACGCGGCCGACGCGGCGGACACCGACCGGACGGCCACCGTCGCCTACGCGACGCTGTCACCGGCGACGCAGGCGGCGTTCGACGACGCCCGGTCGACCGACGGCGTCCTCGTGGAACGCACGGCCGACCCGGCGTTCGAGGCGGGGCGAGTGGTCGTGGTCCGAGGCGACGACCGGTTCCTCGTCCGGACGACTCGCGGCCCGGCCTCGACGACGCTCGTCTGGTTGAAGCAGTCGCTGACGACGTTCGGCGTCGCGCTCTGCGGTGCGGCCGGTGTCTCGATTCGCGAGGGGCGACGGGACGGGACGTCGCCGCCGCTCTGGTTCGCGTTCGTGGGTCTCGGCGCGCTCTGGTTCGCGTCGACGGGAATCGGTACGGCACAGGGCGCGGTACTCCTCCTCGTCGTCGTCGCGGCCCAGTTCGCCGCGCTCTGGTGGGGCGTCGCGACGGCGACGGGGACCGTCGTGCCTCGACCGCTCGCCGACGACTGATACCGTCACTCCGCGCTCTCGACGTCGTCGCGTCCGGCGGCCGCCTCGCGTCCCGCGAGGATGGCGACGACGGGAATCGCCAGCAACGCGCCCGCGACGAACGGCGACCAGTAGACGAAGACGTACAGCGCCGCCATCAACGGCGGGCCGACGGTCCGTCCGAGACTCCCCGCGCCCTGCGTGACGCCGAAGGCGTTGCCCTGCTTGTCGGCCGACACCGACCGAGAGACGAGCGCGGAGAGCGCGACGTTCAGGAGGCTGTTCCCCACCGAGAGACACGCGAGAACGACGAGGAGGACGAGGACGCCGCCGGTGAACCACGCCGGACCGAACGCGGGGAGAGAGACGAACCCGCCGAGGAGGTGCGAGAACGGGAGCGTTCCGAGTGCGGCGACGAGAATCGTCGCGCCCGCGAGGGCGATTCGGCGCTCGGGGTAGCGACGCGAGAGACGTCCGACGAGGACGCCCTGATTGACGACGCCGAGGACGCCGATGTACGTCAACAGCAGTGCCGTCTGCGTCTCGTCGTAGCCGAACAAGTCGGCGGCGTACGGGATGAACATCACCTGAACGCCCGAGAACGCCACCGAGACGAGGAAGAACGCGAGGACGAGACCCCTGAGAACCGGGTCGCGGAGCGCGGAGACGAACTGCCCGACGAGCGTCGTCTGCCCGGCTTCCCCCCGCTGTCTGTCCGGTTCGGGGAGAAACGCCGCCGTCGCCGCGAGTGCGAGGACGCTCAGCCCGGCGGCGACGAAACTCGGGAGCGAGAACCGCGTCGCCGGGACGAACGGCGGGAGCACCGACTCGGCGAACGAGACGGCCTCCGCGCTGGCGGCGGCGCCGCCGAGGGCCGGGCCGAAGACGAAGCCGAGACCGAACGCCGCGCCGACGAGTCCGAGCGCGGCCGCTCTGCCCTCGGCGGGCGTCACGTCGGCGATGTACGCCTGTGCGGTGGCGATGTTCCCGCCCATCGCTCCCGCGAGCATCCGCGAGGTGAAAAGCGTCGCCAACGCCGCAGTCGTCCCGAACAGGAGTCCCACCTCCGCGGCCAGTCCGAACACGGTCCACGCGAGGACGTTCCCGAGGAGCGAGAGCATGAGGACGGGCCGTCGCCCGCGGGCGTCGGAGAGGCGGCCGAGGAAGGGCGCGAAGACGAACTGCATCACCGAGTACGACGCCGCGAGGAGGCCGATGAGCACGTCCGACACCTCGAAGCTCCGCACGTAGAACGGGAGGATGGGGATGACGACGCCGAACCCGAGCAGGTCCAAGAAGACGATGCCGACGACGATGGCGAGTGCGCGGCGCGGAGCCTCGACCGTCGGGCCGGACGGCGTCGCATCCGC
Organism: Halogeometricum limi; assembly: GCF_900115785.1. Taxonomy (GTDB): domain Archaea; phylum Halobacteriota; class Halobacteria; order Halobacteriales; family Haloferacaceae; genus Halogeometricum; species Halogeometricum limi. Next base: position 282,730 of record NZ_FOYS01000001.1, on the reverse strand, counting down.
CCCGCCGTCGCTCGTCGTCTCTGGAGAACTCACACCGCAGAATAGTGACACGACGGCGTAAGGATTGCGTCGAGAACGCCCGTCTCAGATTCGCTTCGGCGTGACGGCGACTCAGCGGTGTCGGTCGATGACGCGTTTGGCCGACTCGGCTTTCTCCTTCCAGCCGTAGCCGGCCTCGTAGACGTGGCGTTTGCTGTCGACCAACTGCGCGGGCGTCGCCTCCTCGAACCCGCCGCGCGCCCACGTTCCGCTGTCTTCGAGCCACGAGATGACGTTCTCTCGCGTCTCGGACCACGAGAGGCCGACCATCTCGTACCACGCGACCATCGCGAAGACGGCGTTGTCGTGACAACCGGGGACGCTCCCGTGGCGGTACAGCGTCCGCATCGGCTCTCTCGTGGGTTCGGACACCTCCTCTCGGAACTCTTCGGGCGTGAGCAGACGGAGCGTTCCGTTCCCCTCGGAGACGCGGCCGTCGCGCTTCAGTCGGTCGAGTGCGGCGCGGTGGAGGTTGTCCCAGTCGCCGTGAACCGCCGCCCGCAGGTCGTCCTCGTCGACCGGTCCCGCCGTGAGTCGGACGGCGAGGTCGGTGTACGCTTTCTCGACGTCGGGCCACGGAACCCCCTCGAACCGACAATCCACGTCGTGGAGGCTGTTCGTCGCCCGACAGTCGGGACACGGATAGTCGAACTGCGGCACGTAGTGGGGGAAGACGTGCGCCGTCTTAGGTGGTACGGTGTGGGTCGCGGTGGGCGCGCGTCGCCCTGTCGGAGTCCGGGCCAATCGTCGTGTTTATTCGGGGTCACCGGCTACGACGAGAACAGACGATGGACCCCCACCACGCTCGGTATCCGTTCTTCGACGGGGCCCGCGCCGCCGTCGGCGAGGCGGACATCTCGCCCCCGGCGCTCATCGCCGAGGACGCCCCGGCAGTCGAGCGCGGCTTAGAGCGGGTCGAACGCGCCCTCATGGAGGGCACCGTCGCCCCCGAGGAACCCCGACGATGGAGCGACCGCGAGGAACTGCTGTCGTACCCCATCGCACGCATCCTCGTCTCGCTCGTCGACACGCCCGCGGCGGTGGACAAGTACGCCGCCGCGGAGGCCGCGACGGCGCACGAACGGTTCAGCGCGGACTTCCAGACCGACGACGACGGCCTCCAGAGCACGAGTTCGCCGACCGTCTCGCTGGACAGGGTACTCCGCGAGTTCGACCTCTCGGGTGCCGTTCGCCCGGAGCGGACGGACCCGACCGACCGACGCCGTGGGGGCCGCGACCCGACGCACTACTGGGTCGGCGTGGGAGCGTACCTGACGCTCGCGTCGGCGGACTGGGGGGAGCGCTGGCGACTCGTCAACCGCGAACTCGCGACGGGAGCGGTTCGGGTGACGAACGACGAACTCCACCGACTCCTCGAAGAGGCGGTCCGACGCCGCGTCGCCGACGGCCTCCCGTTCGAGGTTCGGGGGAATTCCGCCGGCGACGAGATAGCCGAGGCACTCGACGACGAAGTCGAGTCGCTGCGGAACCTCCTGAACGACCACGACGTGGCCGGGCGAACCGACGTCGACGCCGTCGTCCCCGGCCTGTTTCCGCCGTGTATGAAGGCGCTCCTGCAACGCGCCCAGTCCGGCGAGTCGCTCCCAGCGCACAGCGAGTTCTCGCTCGTCTCCTTCCTCGTCGCGTTCGGGATGGACGCGACGGAGGTGGCGACGTTGCTCGGCGCCGACGGCGACGACGCGGACAGAATCGAGACGCGCGTGACGTACCTCGCGGACGCCGAGGGGTCGCAGTTCGCGCCGCCGTCGTGTGCGAGCATGCAGTCGTACGGCGACTGCGTGAACCGGGACGAACGCTGCGAGACCATCTCGCATCCGCTGTCGTACTACACGAGCGCCGTCCGCGACGCCGGCGAAGTTCGAGACTGGCGCGAAGCGGTCGGCGAGTGAGTCGAGGAAAAGAGGTCCCGCGAGTGAGTCGACGAGAGTGAGATTCGACGAAGCGTCGCGTCTACCTGTCGAGGAGGAAGCCGACGACAGCCATAACCAGAACGAACAGTGCGATAGTGCCGACCAACACGAGTCCACCGGACCCGGCGAGTCCGCCGTCGTTGTACGTCGCGCCGACCCCTACGATGAGAGCGATGAAGAAGCCGACGGCGACGACGGAGACGAGTATCTTTCGGCGCATCTCCGCTTCGAGAGCCATGCACCCGCCTTTCCGCGGCCGTTCTAAAAGCGCTTCGAAGAACGTTCGAGATTCCAGACGAAACGAGGGTTTAGGTTCGCTCGGAACGTATCTGAGAGTAACGCGTGAGCACTCGCTCTCGCGGTGAACAAACCATGACGCACACCCGAAACACACCCGCGTCGACAGACCGCTCTGCCCCGGCCGTCCGGCCGGTCAGACGAAAAACGACACTCCCCGCGAGTGGGTACGCGGGGCGCGCCCGTCGCGCCCGCGCGGAGGCGATGGCGGTTCGACCACTGCGCGACGGCCGGTACGTCGTCGAGACGGAGGGCGGCACGTACGTCACCGACGTCGAGGCCGGTACCTGCACCTGTCCGGACAACGCCATCAGACACGCGCGCTGTAAGCACCTGCGCCGCACGGCCATCGAGATAACCGAAGGTATCGTCCCCGCGCCCGGCGAACGCGCCGGCGTCTGCGCCGTCTGCGGCCGCCGAACGTTCGTCTCCCAGTTCGACCCCGCGCCCGCCCTCTGTGCGGCGCACGACCACGCGCCCGGCGACTTAGTGCGCGACAGGGAGACGAAGAGCCTCCTCGTCGTCGTCCGCGCGACGGGCGAACGCGCCGACGACGCGGAGACAGAACGAGGGCGAGTCGTCGCCGACTACGAGACGAACGCTCACTACGGCCGCCACGAACCCGTCTTCGAGGCCGTCTACGTCGATTCGGTTCCACTCGCCGGCGGCGTCGCCGACCTGAGAGGCAGACGCCGGTACCGGTTCCCCGCGTCTCGCCTTCGCCCCGTGGAGTCGGGGTTCGCCGACTCGGACGCCGTCCGCGGTGCGACGGGGCCGAGCGACGGACGGACCACGCAGGCGTCGCTGGTCTGACTCTCGATTCCGGTCGGACGAGTGCCCCCGGAGAGCAAAATATAGTGATAGTGACTAGTGAATATCTGACAGAAAGAGACTTCAGAACGTCAGAGAGGGTGCCTCCGGCAAGTACACTCGGTGCCGAAAGGCAATAAGTAACTAGGCTGTCAGTAATTCTGAAACGTGTCAGACGCGTGGCTGTCGAGAGGTAGTCCGGCGTATCGCGTGTCTACGCGTCGTCGGAAGCGTCGGAGACGTCGGTCAGACGGCTCTGAGCGGGGCCGCCGACGAACGACTCGAACGGTTCGCCCTCGGCGAGTGCCGTCTCTTTCTTCACCCGGTAGTTGCCGCCGTCGGTGACGTACAGGTCGCCGGGATGAAAGAAGTACCAGTCTTCTCGGTCGAACCGCACCGCGATGCGCGACTTCGCGCCGAAGTTCTGCGCGAAGTAAATGAGCGCTTCCACCTCTTCGCCCTGGAGGTAGATGGGACGGCCGGAACTGGCCTTCGCCTCGATGGCGTAGAACACCTCGCCGTTGCCCGCGAGGACGTCCGGCAGTTCCCGTTCCGTCGCGCTTCCGGACGCCGGGGCGCGCATGACCGCGAATCCCGCCTCGTCGAGTTTGTTGACGAGTTCGCGTTCCCTGCGGTCACCTTTTCGATTCGAGGACATAGCCGACTCTCGGCCGTCGCTACTCTTAAATCGGGCGAACGGCGGACGACGACGAACGCGAGAGACGGAGGCGACTCGGGGGAGGATTGATATACGGTTGCGAATAATTCACTGTATCCGATATGTCCGGGAGACGAGCGCGGAGAGAAGGAGCGTGGGGCGGCCTCGCCGTCGCAGTCGTCGGGTTCTCGCTCACCCGGTCGGCGACGGCCGCATCGACGACGAACGGGTCGACGCTCGCGTTTCTCCTCGGCGAAGCCCCCTTCCTGATAGTCGGTCTCGGACTCAGTCTGTTCGGCGTCGTCCTTGCCGTGAACGAGTGGGGCCGGACGCACGGGTGGACCGTCGCGCGGTGGTGTCTCCTCGGAACCGTCGCGACGGGCGTCGCCGTCGCCGCGTCGGTCGTCGGGAGCGAACTCGCGGGCGTACGGACGAACGCGACGACGACCGCACTCGGGTTGGACCTCCTGTTGGCCGGTGCGGTCGGCGGCGCACTCACGGGCGTGCAGGTGTCGCGGCGGCACGACCAACAGCGTGACTTGGCGGAGCGGACGACGCGACTGACGCTGTTGAACCGCATCCTCAGACACGAGGTGTTGAACGGCGTCAACGTCGTTCGCGGCTACGCGAGCCTCGTCGGCGTCGAGACGGACGGCGGCGAACACGCGTCGGACCCGAGAGGCGTCATCGAACGGAGCGCCGACCGAATCGGCGACGCCGTCGACGAGGTGACCGCCCTCACGCACCCGGACCCCCTCGCACCCGTCTCGGTGGCGGCCGTCGTCGAATCCAGCGTCGCGGCCGTGTCGGAACGACATCCCGACGCCGAGATTCGATACCAGAGAGCGATGGTCGACGACGTCGACATCTGCGCGACGACGCACGTCGCGGACCTCTTCGAGCACCTGTTGCGCAACGCCGTCGAACACAACCCGAAGTCGAACCCCGCCGTCGCCGTCACCGCGGAGGTGGGATGGCGTCGGGTCAGTATCACCGTCGCCGACGACGGGCCGGGGATGCCGGACGCACAGCGTCGCGTCCTCCGCGACGGGTCGCTCCCCGAGTACGACGACCCGACTGCGGGGTTCGGGGTGACCGTCGTCCGACTCCTCGCCGAGGAGTCTGGGGCGCGCGTCGACGTCGGACCGGGCATCGACGGCGACGGTACCGGGGTGACGCTCACCTTCCGTCGCCACCAGACGCCGGACGGTCACGACCCGACCGCGGTCGGTGGTCTCTCGACGGGATGGGTCCGAGACGCCGCCGTCGCCTCGGTGGTCGCCGGCGGTGTGATGGGACTCCTCCTCGACTACGCAGCGGGTTCGCTCCCCGTCATCGGGTCGCTCTACGGCGTCGCCTCGCCGTTCGTCGGGTGGACGACGCACCTGTTTCACAGCCTCGTCTTCGGCGTCGCGTTCGCCGCCGCCCTCGCGACGCCGCGCTTCGCGCGATACCGGCGGCGACTCCACCTCGCCTCCCTCGCCGGTGCGGGCTACGGCGCGGGACTCTCGCTCGTCGCCGCGGGCGTCGTGATGCCGCTTTGGCTCCGCGCACTCGGCGTTCCGGCCCCGGTTCCGAACCTCTCGTCCGTCGGATTCGTCGGTCACCTCGTGTGGGGAGTGACGCTGGCCGGACTGCTCGTCGCCCTCCGTCGCAGGGGGTAACGGCAAGAGCGACTATAGGCCCCCCGCCCGACGACCCGACTAGATGCCCGAGACAGACGGTGGCGAGAACTTCTCGTCGGGGAGCGAGCAGACTACACGACGGTCGATTCTCGCAGAGCAGATAGAGGAAGGAATCGGAGAACTAGAACGGCCCTCGGGAGGGTTACTCCTCTCGGCGCTCTCGGCGGGACTCGACGTCGGATTCGGCCCGTTTCTCATGGTTACCGTCGCGACGCTGGCGTCCGGCGTCTGGACGGAGGCGACGATGAGTATCGTCCTCGCGAACCTCTACGCCGTGGGGTTCATCTTCGTCGTCCTCGGGCGGTCGGAACTGTTCACCGAACACACGACGCTCGCCGTCCTCCCGGTCATCGACGGCCGCGCGTCCCTCTCCGAGTTGGGGCGACTCTGGGGACTGGTCTACGCCGGAAACATCGTCGGCGCGTCGTTGTTCGCCGGTATCGTCGTCCTCGTCGCGCCGGCGTACGGCATCGTCGACCCGTCGGCGTTCGTCGACATCGGGAAGAAACTCGTCGGCCACCCGCCGCTCGTGATGCTGTCGGCGGCCATCCTCGCGGGGTGGCTGATGGGACTGCTCTCGTGGTTGGTCGCGGCCGCCCAGGAGACCATCAGCCGGGTGTTCTTCGTCTGGATTATCGCGACGACCATCGGCATCGCCCACCTCCCGCACTCCATCGCGGGAACCGTGGAAGTGCTCGCCGCCGTCCTCGTCGACCCCGCGATGGGGTTCGCCACGTTCGGTGAATTCCTCGTCCTCTCGACGGCGGGCAACGCTATCGGCGGGTCCGTGTTCGTCGCCCTCCTGAAGTACGGCCACGTCGTCCGCGAGGCGTAGACGGCGAACCCGCGACCAAAAGACAGTTATCCGATACGTCGAATCGGTCGGCCGTGAATCCCCAGTACAGACGCGCCCTCCTCTTCGCCGTCCTCGGCGTCCTCCTCCTCGGCAATCACGTCTACGCTTATCCGGACGGCGTCTCGTCGGAGGAGCGAATCACCTACGAAGCGACCGAAGCCGACGGCGTTCCCGACGCGGAGTACGTCCGGACGACGGTGGACGTGAGACGATGTTCGTGGACGCCCATCAGGTCGCGGACGTGCGCCTTCGAGCGTTCCCTGGACGACGGGGGAGCGCTCCGCGTCCCCGTCGGCGACGAACCGACGAGAGAGACGTACGCCGCCCACGACTTCGTCCGCACGCCCGAGGGCTACTTCCGGCCGAACACGACGCTCGAAGACGGGGCGCTCGTTCTCCGACTGGACCCCGTCTCCGAATCGACGGTGAGAGATGCGCTCGCGACTGAATTCGACAGAGCACCGGAGTACGTCCAGACGGCGATACGTGAGGGCACGGTCACCGTCAACGAGGACGACGTGTACGAGGAGAGTCGGTTCTACGTCGTCCGCGACGGAACGTACTACCTCGTCGAACCGACGGCGAACGAGTACGTCGTGACCGGATGGGGGTGGCGCGACCCACCGCACATCGCCGTCGAAGCGATTCGACTCGGCGGGTGGATAGCCGGCGTCGCTCTCCTCGTCCGCGCGGGCGAGTGGTCCGAACGGGGCCGGCGAGAAGCCGAGTGAGCGGTACCCGTCCGACCGAAGAGCTGTCAGTCGTCCCACACCAGCAGCGTTATGCGCCCAGCCGTGCTACCGTCGCTCATGGCCCTCCGACTCCTCGAACGACTCCGCGCCCTGTTCGCGACAGAGCGGTCGGGAGACAGCGTCTGGGACGCGATTCCGCGGTGGCAGTACGACGGACGCCACGTCGAATCCGGCGGACTGACGCGGAGCGAACAGGAAGACGCGTTGGCGGACGTGCAGCGACAAGCCGAAGCGCGCGAGCGTCGGAACTCCCGGTGAGAGTGTTAGAAACCAGAAGTTTATACCGGTAGACGGTGGAATCCTGTCGTATGTACACGATGTCTACGAGTGATTTCTCCGTACATACGCGAGACTGCGACGAGGTGGGGTCGGGGATGCCGATATCGGACCTGCCGGACGAGGTGACGTCGCTTGACGACCTGGAGTGCGAGTGCTGGAGCGGTTTCGACTCGTTCGAGGAGATAGCGTAGCGGCGTCGGGAGTACGAGTGGGTGAAAACCTCAGCGTTCGTATCCGATATTCGACAGAACGTCGGCGAACGCCGCCTCCGTCGACTCGTCGAGTGCGGCGGTTCGCGTCCGCATCTCGTCCGTGAACGCGGCGTCCGAAATCTGGTCGAGGTTCGTCCGCACGGTGAAAATCGACGCCTGACACGCCGAACGAGCGAGGAACGCACCCGTGCCCGCGTCGGGGACGGCGTTCTCCGTCCCGCGTTCGGTGACGAGCGTCGCCGACTCGACGACGGACAGGCACGCCTCGGCGATGGCGAGGGGGACGCCCGTCGCGCGCTTCGCCTCGGCGGTGGCGGGTCCCGACGAGAGCGCCGCGAGCAACTCGTCGACTGCCTCGGCGTCGCTGTCGGCGAGCGTCAGGAGGTGGTGCCGGCACGCCGCGAGTTCCTCGCGGGCGTCGCGCAGTTCGTCTCCGGCGTCGTCGGGACGCTTCGCGAGAGTGTGGATACAGACCATCTCGCAGAGTGCGGCCCCCGTCGCCCCGACGACGGCCGCCGCCGACCCGCCGGCGGGCGTGACGCGTTCGGACGCGACGCCGTCGAGAAACGAACCGATAGTCGACTCCTCGAAAGACATGCGTGGTCGTGAGTCGACGGGTCGCCAGTTAGAAGTTGTCCCGACTGCGGCGAAGCGGGATTTGCGCGGGTCGTCTACGTTCCGTGGCTCCAGCTACCCATGTACTCGCGCTGTTCGTCCGTGAGCGCGTCTATCTCGACGCCCTCGGCGGCGAGTTTTATCTCCGCGACTTCCACGTCGAGTTCGTCCGGGACGTCGTGGACGCCCGCGTCGTAGGCGTCGGCGTTCTCCACGAGTTCGCGGACGCAGACGGCCTGCACGCCGAACGACTGGTCCATCACTTCGATGGGGTGGCCCAGCGCGATGGGCGAGGCGAGGTTGACGAGACGCCCCTCCGCGAGCACGTTCAGTTTGCGGCCGTCGTCCATCTCGTAGGCGCGGACGCCGTCGCGGGCGTCGTACTCGTCGACGGCGAGGTCGGACAGCGCCTCTAAGTCTATCTCGATGTCGAAGTGGCCCGCGTTCGAGAGAATCGCGCCGTCTTTCATCACCTCGAAGTCCTTCTCGGTGACGATGTCGCGGTTGCCCGTCGTCGTCACGAAGATGTCGCCGACCTTCGCCGCTTCGTTCATCGGCATCACGTCGTAGCCCTCCATGTGCGCTTCCAGCGCGCGGCGGGGTTCGACTTCGGTGACGATTACGTTCGCGTTCTGGCCGGACGCCTTCTTCGCGACGCCCTTGCCGCAGTAGCCGTAGCCCGCGACGACGACGTTCTTCGAGGCGAAGGAGACGTTCGTCGTCATCGCGATGTTCGCGAGCGACGACTCGCCCGTGCCGTGGACGTTGTCGAACAGGCGCTTCATCGGCGTGTCGTTGACGGCGAAGACGGGGTATTCGAGCGCGCCGTCCTCGTCCATCGCGCGGAGGCGGTGGACGCCCGTCGTCGTCTCCTCGGCACCGCCGACGATGGTGTCGATGAGTTCGGGGTAGTCCTCGTGGATGGCGAACACCATGTCCATCCCGTCGTCGACGGTGATGGTGGGTTCGTGCGAGACGACGGACTCGATGGCGTCGTAGTACTCGTCCTCGTCGACGCCGCGGACGGCGTAGGAGGTGATGTTCTCGTGCGCGTCGAGCGCGGCGCTCACGTCGTCGTGTGTCGAGAGAGGGTTACAGCCGGTGATGGCCACCTCCGCGCCGCCGAGGGCGAGGAGTTCGACCAGGTTGGCCGTCTTCGCCTCGACGTGCATCGCCATGCCGATGACCTGTCCGTCGAGGGGTTTCTCGGCCTCGAACTGGTCGCGCAGTTCGTTCAGGATGGGCATGTGCTGCAGCGCCCAGTCCATCTTGCGTCGACCTTCGGTGCGAGCGCTCTCGACGTCGTCGAGATGCTCGGAGATTGGGGGATAGTCGCTCATGGGCGGAGGTTTGGGGAGGCGATTCAAATCAGTACCGAAGGCGGTGTCTGACGTGAATCCAGCGAGGTGGGACCGAGTTCATCGACAGATGGTGTACTGCAGCACTCGTCGAAGACGACAATTTTTCGATAGATAGAAGTCGCAGTGAAAATCTCTTCTGATAGAATATATGTCTGACAAGAAAGAACTTACAGCAACACAACAGGCGATTCTCTACAAGAAAAAGGACCATCCAGACTGGGCTAACACGGAAATTGCCGAATCGGTTGGGTGTTCCGATTCACACGTTTCGAGTACGCTGAAACGGTGGAATCCAACCGAGATGAATTCGGATGGTACCGTCGGTGGGTCGAAGAACCCGTCGCTACTGTTCTGGTTCCTCGTTCAGGCTCCAATTGGAATTGCGATTTGGTTTCTGAAGGCTAGTATCGCAGTCACGCTCACAAGCATCAAGCTGACCCTCGGGTTGACTCTCTGGGCTATCGAACTACCGTTCCGGATTCTCGGGGCGCTGTTCGGGTCTTCCAAATAAATCAGCCAATTTACCAGGAAGCGAAAGTCGGCGGACCGGGGTTACCCGGCCCGCTCTGCCAACGCGTCCGCCCGTTCTCTCGCTTCTTCGACCACTCGCTTCTCGTCCAGCGTCAGCACCGCTCCGTCCTCCATCAGCACCTGCCCGTCGCAGACGGTGTGGCGTACGTCCGACCCGCGGACGGCGTAGGCGAGGTGGCTCACCACGTCGTGGGCGGGCGCGAGGTGCGCCGCGTCGAAATCAACGACGGCGATATCGGCGGGCGCTCCGGTCTTGATTCGACCGCCGGGGAGTCCGATGGCGTCGGCGCTTCCGGCCGTCGCGGCGGTGACGGCCGCTTCCGCGGGGACGGCGGAGGCGTCGTCCGCGCCGAGTTTGCCGAGCATCGCGGCGTCGCGCAGTTCGTCGAACACGTCCAAGTCGTTGTTCGAGGCGGCCCCGTCGGTTCCGATACCGACGTTGACGCCCGCGTCGAGCATCTCCTGGACCGGCGCGATGCCGGAGGCGAGTTTCATGTTCGAGGCGGGGCAGTGGACGACGCTCGTCCCGCGCGCGGCGAGCAGTTCTATCTCCTCTGTGTCGACGTGGACGCCGTGGGCGACGAAGTCGTCCTCGGTGAGCATCCCCAGGTCGTCGGCGTACGACAGCGGTCGCTTCTCGTAGTCGTCGACGATGGGTGACACTTCGTCCGTCGTCTCGTTCGCGTGGAAGTGCAGCGGAATCCCGTCCTCGCGGGCCGTCGCCGTCGCCTCTCGGAGGAAGTCCTCGCCGACGGTGGTGAGCGAGTGGGGCATGAACGCCGTCCGCACTCGCCCGTCGGCGGCACCGTCGAACTCGCGGGCGACCGAGAGGCTCTCTTCGACGTCGGCGGCGGCGTCCTCGTCGTCCTTCGCGACGGTGACGACGCCGTGGCCGAGGCGGGCGCGGACGCCCGACTCCTCGACGGCGGCGACGACTTTGGGCACCTCGAAGTACATGTCCGCGAACGCCGTCGTCCCCGAGCGAATCATCTCGACGATACCGAGTTCCGTCCCGGCGCGGACGTCGTCGGCTTCGAGGGCGGCTTCTGCGGGCCAGATGTCCTCGCGAAGCCACGACCCGAGCGGTTTGTCGTCGGCGTAGCCTCGCAGGAGCGTCATGGCGACGTGCGTGTGCGCGTTGACGAGTCCGGGCATCACGACACAGCCCTCGGCGTCCAGCGTCTCGTCGGCGTCGTAGTCGGCGGCGGCGTTCTCGCCCACGTCGGCGACGTTCCCGGAGTCTCGGTCGACGACCACGTCCGCGGGTTCGACGCGACAGTCGGGGCGGAGGACGCGCCCGCCGATGATACAGAGCGTGTTCACGGACGGCCGTACCGACGGCTTGCGTATCACTCCATCGGGTTCGGACGCGAGCGCCCCGCTTCGAGACGGTCGAAACGCGATTTCTCGCGCGGAGCGCCGCCGAACGGACCGATTCCCGAGGTGCGAGAATCGCCGACCCCACTTACGCCGAGCGAACACCGAGACGATGGTAACATCGGCGCGTCGTCCCGGCGCGTCGGCGGGAGCGACAGATGACCGAGACACGAACCCAGATTCGAACGTACGTCGATTCGCACCCGGGCGTCCACTTCAACGGCCTCGTCCGGTCGTTGGACCTCGCCCCCGGACAGGTCCAACATCACGTCCGCCGCCTCGTCGAGACGGGCGAACTCGCCCGCGAGGCGTTCTACGGGCGAACGCACTACTACGGCCCGGCGGTCACCGCGTGGGAACGCGCCGCCATCGCCCTCTACCACCGCGAGACGGCGCGGAACGTCCTCGACGCACTCCTCGAAGACGGCGAGGCCCGACCGGCCGAACTCACGGAGGAAGTCGGCGTCGCCCGGAGTACGCTGGAGTGGCACGTCGGCCACCTCGAAGCCGAGGGCGTCGTCCGAAAAGAGCGCGACATCCGAAATCGCGTGACGCTCGTCCTCACGCGCCCGGCGGCGACCGAAGCCGTCGTCTCCCGTCTCGACACGGACCGCGTCGTCGCCGTCGAACACGGCGCGGAGACCGGTGGTGGCGGAACCGCGGAGCGACCGGTCGACGCCGACTGACCGCTCTCGTCGGGAGCGAAAGGCGTAGGTCACGCCGCCGTGAGAAGACGGTATGCGTATCGCCGTGCCCAACAAGGGGCGTCTGCACGACCCGACCGTCGAACTCCTCGAACGCGCCGGACTCCACGTGAAGAACGGAGCGGACCGAAAACTGTACGCCGACACCGTCGACCCCGACGTGACGATTCTGTTCGCTCGCGCCGCGGATATCCCCGAATACGTCCGCGACGGGGCTGCCGAGGTGGGCATCACCGGACTCGACCAGATGCGCGAGTCCGGCCACGAACTCGACGAACTGGTCGACCTGGAGTTCGGTTCGTGCCGGTTGGTCCTCGCCGCGCCCGAAGACGGCGACATCACGTCCGTCGAGGACGTGGCCGGCAAGACGGTGGCGACGGAGTTCCCCACCGTCGCCCGCGACTACTTCGCGAAGAAGGGAATCGACGCCGACGTCGTCGAGGTGACGGGCGCGACGGAACTCACCCCGCACGTCGAGATGGCCGACGCCATCATCGACATCACCTCGACGGGGACGACGCTCCGCGTGAACCGCCTCGCTATCGTCGACGAAGTGCTTGAGTCGTCCGTCCGCCTGTTCGCGCACCCCGACGTGGTCGACGACCCGAAGGTCGAACAGTTGGTGACGGCGTTCCGGTCCGTCCTCGCCGCAGAAGACAAACGCTACCTGATGATGAACGCGCCGCGCGACCGACTGGACGACATCCGCGAGGTACTGCCGGGACTGGGCGGCCCGACGGTGATGGACGTGGCCGGCGACGACGCCGTCGCCGTCCACGCCGTCGTCGACGAACGGCACGTCTTCGAGGTGGTCAACGACCTGAAAGACGTCGGCGCGTCGGGCATCCTCGTCACCGAGATAGAGCGGTTGGTGGAGTAGGCGTCCCGTCCCGGTGACCCGGCAGCGAAGTCAGCCTCGCCACCGCAACTCCGGCGCGAACACGCCGGGCGCGAGTCGAACCTCGCCGTACCGCCATCGGACGTACCAGACGACGAGGCCCGTCCCGAGGACGACGGCGGCGACGCCCAACAGTCCCGCTTCGGGGCCGAACGCCCCGCCCGTGAAGACATCGGGACCGGTTTCCGCGGTGTCGATGACGTTCGCGCCGACGCCGAGTCCGCTGACGGCGAAGCCGTACACGCCGCCCTGAGAGAGGTTCCACGAGATATGAATCCCGATGGGGATGGCGAGTTCGTCCGTCAGGAGATATGGCAGTCCCAGTAGCACACCGGCGAGCGAGATACCCAGCGCACTCACGAGCGTCGCGTTCGGGTTCGAGAGGTGTGCGACGCCGAAGAGGACGGAGGAGACGAGGATGGCGACGGCCGCCGCCGCACCGCGGGAGACCGACTGGGCGAACCCCTCGGCGACGTTCGTGAGGAGGTAGCCGCGGACGAGGAGTTCTTCGGAGATACCGACGCCGAGAAACTGGACCGTCAGGAGGGCGAATCCGAGGAGGAACCCGCGCGACCCGCCGGTGAACGTTCCCTCGACGCGAACCCACCCGGCCGCGAGGGCGACGACGAAGATGGCGGTCATGAGAACCCCACCGAGGACGAGGCCGAACCCGAGGTCCAGCCACCAGTCGCGGTCGAACCCGAGTCCGAGGTCGGCTATCGTCCGGCGGTCGACGACGACGGCGAGGCCGAACGTGAGGGCGGTGAGGAGCACAAACTGCGCGAACGAGACGACGGTCGACGGCGGCCCCGCCGGCCCGACGACGAGTGCGACGACCAGTCCGGCGACGACGAGAGCGGCGAAGAGGACGACGACGGCGAGAATCAACCGAACCGGTGCCGTCGGACGGCGTTCCTCGCCGTTCCAGACGAGAGCGACGAGACGGGCGCGGCGTGTCGGGCGCGGAGCGTTCACACCGGTCGTTCGGACGGGTTCGACAAGAAGATGGTCGCGTGCGGGCGGCGAAGCGGAACGAAGCGAGGCGCGTCAGGTCGGTGCCGTGCTCAGAAGCGTGAGGAGACCGAACACCACGACGCCGAGAATGATGGTGACGACGACGTGGATGAACGTGACGTACGTCGACAGGCGGGGCGACTCCCCGTAGAGGTAGTGAATCGCGACACCGTCCAAGGCGACGGCGAGGAGGATGCCGACGAACGCGTTCAGTCCGAACGTCGTGAAGACGACGGCGACGGCCGCCGGGACGGGACCGACGACGAACGCGTACTTGACGGGGACGTCGGCGAGGACGTTTCTCGCGGCGATGTGCGCGGTTACGGAGAGAAACAGCGCCAGCGAGGCGAACGTCCCCGCGACGGCGGCGGCGGGACTCCCGGCGGCACCCGACTGCAGCGGTGTGACGAGAATCGTCATGTGGGAAGCCACGGACGCCGTCGACTTAGGCGCGTACATTCGAGACGCGTGGGCGTTCGGTCAGCCGTCGTACAGACCGAGGTCGCTCAGTCGAGAGACGATTTCGTCCACCGCCTCCGCGGCGTCGGACGGCTGTTTCCCCCCCGTGATGACGAGTTTGCCCGACCCGAAGAGGAGTGCGACGACCTCCGGGGAGTCGAGGCGGTAGACCAACCCGGGGAACTGTTCGGGTTCGTACTCGATGTTTTCCAGTCCGAGACCGATAGCGATAGCGTTGAGATTGAGGTTGCTGCCGAGGTCCGCCGAGGTGACGATGTTCTGGACCGTTATCTCGGGGTCGTCTTCGACGGGTATCTGGAGCGCACGGAGTTTGTCGAAGACGATTTCGAGGCTCTCGTGCACGTCGTCAGTCGACTTCGCGCCGGTACAGACGATCTTGCCAGAGCGAAAGATGAGCGCCGCAGACTTGGGTTCTTGCGTCCGGTAGACGAGTCCGGGAAACTGCTCGGGGTCGTAGTCCGCACCCTCGAGGTCCATCGCCACACTTTGGAGATCGAGTTCCTGACCGATACCGGTCGAGGCGACGACGTTCTCGATGTTGATAGTATCCTTGGGGTCGGTCATGCGACGACTTAAATGACGTATTTAAGGTTGAAAAAGGTTAGTACGGTCCGCGCCTCGCGAAACCGCCGACGCCGAGAACGCGAACGTTCTGGACCGTCACGAGAACGCCGATGACGGCGACGGACCCCGGAATCAGCGTCCGAAACGGCGACTGGGCGACGGAGAGATAGCCCGCGGTGAAACACCCGAAAGCGAGGAGTTTCGCGACGGCGAAGGAGACGGCGGGTCGGACGGGTACCCGTTCGAACAGTCCGCGGACGAACGGGTTCGTCTCGCGTGCCCCGGAACGCGTCGTCGCCGCGACGGTGGTGAGGTAGTCGCCGACGCCGTAGAACCCGACGGCGAGGACCCACAGCACGGCGTCGAGGAGAGGGACCGGCGAGACGGTCGGAGCCGACTGCAGGGCGGTCATCGTCGGAGAGAACGGCTCCGTCGACTTATACGTCCGCCCCTCGGCGGCGGCGGCGTGGACCGCATCGACACCCTGATACTCGCGGATAGACACCACAGACCGTGTACTGCCTCGAACTCGCCGGCGAGGCGTCCGACGAAGCCTTCGCCATCCTCGAAGCCGAACGGGCCGCCGCGACGGCCGTCGACCGAGTCGCCCCCGGACTCGCGACGGCCCGCGGGGTCCGTCTGGACCGCGTGCCGACGCTCGCGTACACGCATCACGTCTCCGAACTCGTCGGTCGGACCGACGCCAGCGTGGAGAGCGCAGTCGCCCTCCTCACCGCGGCGTCGTTCGACCGCGAGGGGAGCGTCGCCGTCCGCGGCCGCGACGTTCGCTCCTCGTCCGACGTGAGTACGTCGGCGGCCGAACGCGCCCTCGGTGGCGTCCTCGTCGACCGCGGGTTCGCGGTCGATTTGGACGACCCGGACCACGTCCTCCGCGCCCTCTTCTCTGCGGACACCTGCCTCCTCGCGTGGGAGGCGGCCGCCAGCGTCCGCGACTTCGGCACTCGGTCGCCGACGGACCGACCGTTCTTCCAACCGGGGAGCATGGACCCGATGGACGCCCGCGCGTACGTCAACCTCGCCGCCGGACCCGCACTCCCGGACGCCACCGTCGTCGACCCGATGTGCGGCACCGGCGGCATCCTCCTCGAAGCGGGACTCGTCGGCGCGCGCGGCGTCGGCAACGACGCCCAGTGGAAGATGGCCCGCGGGGCGCGCGAGAACCTCGCTGCGCTCCTCCCCGACGCCGACTGGGACGTGGTGCGCGGCGACGCCACCGCGCTTCCCCTCCGCGACGACGCCGCCGACGCCGTCGTCTTCGATGCACCCTACGGTCGCCAGTCGAAGATAGCCAGACACGAACTCTCGGACCTCGTGGAGGGTGCGCTCTCGGAGGCCGTCCGCGTCGCCCCCGCCGCCGTCCTCGTCGCCGACAGGCCGTGGGACGACGAAGCCGAGGCGGCCGGGTGGCGCGTGGACGACCGCTTCGAGCGACGGGTTCACAAGTCGCTCGACAGACACGTTCTCGTCCTCTCGCGTCGCTGAGTTCGAGAGCGCGGGTCAGGTCAGACCGACTCGTTCTCGCCGTCTGTAGAGGTAGTACGTGAGCGACGGCACCGAAAGGAGGAGGGCCGGCGAGAACACGGCCCCCACGAGGTGAGCGACTCCCGCGAGTATCCACGCGCGACTCGGGCGCCACGCGTTCCCGTCTCGGAGTGCGCGCACGTCGAGAGCGACGAACGTCACGACGAGTAGCGCGACGAGGACACCGAGGTAGTCCGCGAGTATCGAGACGACGAAGGCGACGAGGCCGACGAGGGCGTCGTCGTTCGACGTCGAGTTGGCCATCGCGACGGCGGTGAACCGACGCAGTCCGAACCGAGAGACGACGGTCGTGAGGACGACGACGGGGAAGAGGGCAACGCCGTACCACCATCTGGAGGGAGTTGGCACGGTCGAGTCTCGGAGTTCGAGGTAATAACTATTGGTTATTCGTCACGATACGCGACGACCGACTCACCGGCGCGGAGCGTATCGCCGACGTCGACGGTCACGTCCTCGCGGTCGTAGCACGGCGGCAACAGCACGTCCGCTCGGCTTCCGAAGTCGATGTGGCCGAGTCGTTGCCCGCGTTCGAGGCCGTCACCCGCCTCGACGTAGGGGTGGATTCGCCGGGCGAACGCGCCCGCGATGAGCGACAGTTCCGCCGGGCCGTCGTCGGTCGAGAGGTCGACGTCGACGCGTTCGTTCCGTTCGGACTCCTTCGAGAACGCCGGGAGATGCGCCCCGTCGCGGTGGGTGACCCGTTCGACCGTCGCGTCGAACGGCGCGCGGTTGACGTGCACGTCGGTGACGTTCATGAACACCCCTATTCGGAGCTGTTCGCCCTCCTCGCGGACGACGGAGACGCGGCCGTCGGCGGGCGAGACGACGCCCGGCGCGGACGGAGTTCGCTCGGGGTCGCGGAAGAACCAGAGGACGAACCCGCCGGCGAGGAGGGCGACGAGAGAGAGCGGTGGTGCGAGGACGGCGAATACGGCCGCCACGAGGAACGCCGGAAGCGCGAATCGCTGCACGCCGGGAGCGTACCGCATCAGGCCACCTCCTCGTCGAGTTCGTGTTGGCCCGTCGCCCACGCCGACAGCAGGTGCGTGAGATGGAGTCGGTCGTCCAGTCCCTCGGCGAGGTCCACGTCGACGCCACCCGCGAGGCGATGCAGACGCACCACGTCCGACTCGCCGAACTCTTCGGGGTATTTGTCGGCGATAGCGAGGAGGTCACGCAGGAGTTCTTGGCCCTCGTACCCCTCGTCGTCCAGAAGCGTCGTGATGGTCTTTCGGGCGTCCGTCACGTCGCCGTCGCGGGCCGTCTCCAGGATATCCTTCAGGTCGTCGTCGTGGCCGACGGAGGACAGGGCCGTCTGCGCCGACTGCATCGTAATCTCGCCGTCGCCTGCCACCGACGCGCTCTGCGCGGCCAAGATGGCCTCGCGAAGGTTGCCGTCGGCCTTCGAGGCGACGATGTCGAGCGCCATCGACTCGTACTCCACGTCTTCCGCGTCGGCGACGTTCGCGAGAATCGTCTTCGTCTCGTCCGTGGAAGGGGCGCGGACGGGGACGGGGAAGCACCGCGAGCGAATCGGCGGGATGAGCTTCGTCGGTTGGCGCGTCGTGATGACGAACTGCGTCGTCCGGTGGTGTTTCTCCATCACGCGACGAAGCGCCTGCTGGAAGTCCTCGCGGATGTGTTCGGCGTTGTCGAGGAGAATGGTCTTGTACTGCCCGGAGACGGGGGCGTAGCCCGCCGACTCCTTCAGCACGCGGCTTATCATGTCGCGCTTGGCCATCCGACTCCGACCGGTGAGAAACTGCTCGAAGCGCGGGTCCTGTCGAATCTGCTTTTTCGTCCGCGAGAAGAAGTCGGCGACGTTTATCTCGACGAGGTCGTTGTCCGGGTCCGCGTGCGCCTCGCGGGCGAGTGCGCGGACGGCCGCCGTCTTCCCGACGCCCGGTGGACCCTGCAGTACGAGGTTCATCGGTTCGTCCACCGTGCGGCCCAGTCGGTCGCGGACCTCCGACTGCGGGAGGTCGGACAACGAGGGCGCGTGTGTCTCCGTCCACAGGGGCGCGTCCATCGGACTCGGCTAGTCGTTCGGGCGGTAAGAAACCCTACGTCTCCGTCTCGGGTGATTCCCGTCCGCGTTCACGCTCGGTCTCTCGCCGCCGTCGCTCGGTCCGTTCGCGGGCGCTCTCGGGCGTGTCGGTCTCCAACAGCACTTCGAGTTTGTGCTCGAACTGTTCGTCGGAGAGGTCACCGCGGGCGTAGCGGTCACGGAGTCTGTCGAGGGCGGCGTCGAGGGAGTCGTCGTCGGTCTGGTCGGTGCGCTCGGACCGAACCTCGGACTCGCGAGGGACCTCGGCGTCGTCCGACCCCCGGAACCGCTCTTCGAGGATGGCGACGAGGGGGACGACGACGGCGAACCCGATGGCGAAGATGGCCCAGAACGGGCCGAGGGGGACGAGGCCGAACAGCGAAGCGAGACCGAGGCCGAGGACGAGGAGGGCGGCGATACCAGCGAGTTCACCGTCGTCTTCGTCGTCGTCCCACCACTCGCCCCGCCACGGTCCGTCCCACCGGTGCGACTGCTCGTCGTCGCGGCGCCGGTCGCTCATACGTCTATTCGTTCGGCTGACGAGAAAAACGTACGTGCCCGGTCCGTGCGATTCGACACGGGTTTACCGCGGCCCCCACTCAGTCGAACCATGTCGATGCGCGTGACGTTCCTCGGGACCGGTGGGGCGGTGCCGACGACCGAACGAGGCCCCAGTGCCCTCCTCGTGAACCGCGACGGCGAGCGACTGCTGTTCGACTGCGGTGAGGGCACCCAGCGGCAGATGATGCGCTTCGGGACGGGATTCACCGTCTCGCACCTGTTCGTCACGCACCTCCACGGCGACCACGTCCTCGGGATTCCCGGCCTGATTCAGACGTGGGACTTCAACGACCGAGAGGAACCCCTCGCTATCCACGCGCCACCGGGGTCGAAACGCCACCTGCAGAGCCTCGTCAACGTCGCGGGCTACCGACCGGGCTACCCCGTCAACATCCACGAAGTGCGGCCCGGAAACGTCGCGCTCTCCGGCGACGACTACGAGATTCGGACGTTCGAGACCGTGCACCGAAACGTCCGGTCGATGGGGTACGCGCTCGTCGAAGACGACAGGCCCGGGCGGTTCGACCGCGAGAAGGCGGAGGAACTCGGCGTCCCCGTCGGTCCCGCCTTCGGCCGCCTGCACGAGGGCGAGTCCGTCGAGTTGGAGGACGGCACCGTCGTCGACCCCGAACAGGTCGTCGGCGACCCGCGTCCCGGTCGGAAACTCGTCTACACCGGCGACACCCGCCCCGTCGACGCGACGGTGAGCGCCGCCGACGAACCGGACTTGCTCGTCCACGACGCGACGTTCGCCGAGGACAGAGCGGACAGAGCGCGCGGGACGGGCCACTCCACCGGGCGCGAGGCGGCGGAGATAGCCACCCGTGCGGGCGCGAAGCGACTGGCGCTCACGCACATCTCCTCGCGGTACGCCGGCAACGCCTCGCCCATCGAGAACGAGGCCCGCGCGGCGTTCGACGGCGAGGCGTTCGTGCCGGACGACGGCCAGAAGGTGGACGTGCCGTACCCCGACGCCGACGACAGCGAGTAGCACACCCACCGTAGCCTTTTCTCCGAAGCCGACGCACCCTGCGACATGACGCGGAACCCGTTCCACCTCGTCGACGTGTTCGCCGAACGGCGCTACGCCGGCAACCAGTTGGCCGTCGTCGAAGACGGCGCGTCGCTCTCCGACGAGGAGATGCTCGATATCGCCCGGGAGATGAACTACTCGGAGACGACGTTCGTCGAGGGGGACGCGCCGAACGACGACGGCGCGTGGTCCGTCCGTATCTTCACGCCGAAGTCGGAGATTCCGTTCGCCGGACACCCGACGCTCGGGACGGCCGCCGTCCTCAGAGAGCGCTTCGACGCCGGTGACGAGGTGGTGCTGGACCTCCCCGTCGGCCACATCCCCGTCGAAGTCCGCGGCGACGGCGACAGGGAGACGTACTGGATGACGCAGAACGCCCCCGAGTTCGGCGCGGAACTCGACCACGCCCGCCTCGCCCGCGTCCTCGGGATAGACGAGTCCAGTCTCGACCACGACTGGCCCGTACAGGTCGTCTCGACCGGACTCCCGGCCGTCTTGGTTCCGCTCACCGACCGCGACGCACTCGGCCGAATCTCCATCGACCGCCCGGCGTACGACTCGCTTCTCTCGGACACCGGCGTCGAGAACGTCTTCCCGTTCTGCGCGGACCCGCGCGAGGACGACCACCACCTCGCCGCGCGGATGTTCTCGCCGGGCTACAGCGTCCCCGAGGACCCCGCGACGGGGAGCGCGAACGGGTGTCTCGCGGGCTATCTGGCGAACTACGAGTACTTCGGCGAGAGCGAGATAGCCGTCTCCGTCGAACAGGGGTACGAGATGGGTCGGCCGTCGGTACTGCACCTCGAAGCCGAGGCGGGCGGCGGCGACGGCGGCGACGACGAAGAGGAGATAGCCGTCCGCGTCGGCGGCCGCGTGGCGTTCGTCGCGGAGGGGTCGTTGCTGTAGCGACGCGCCCGTCGGTCAGTCCAGACAGTCCGCGCAGTAGCGGTTCGTCCCGTCGTCTAAGAGCAAGACGGGGACGCCGAGGAGGACGAACTCGCGGACGTAGCGACGCGTCGTCGCCGCGGGCGCGCCGCAGGCGACGCAGTCGTGGCCCTCCGCCGCCGACCGGTCGAGGAGTCGCGACCGGACGCCGAGCGTCGTCCGAGCGTAGGCGGCGTCTCGCGTGAGGAGGTAGCCGAATCCGAGGAGGACGGCGAGGCTCACGAACGGCAGGACGAGTCGTCCGGCGGGCGTCCGCGCGAGTGCGCCGACGGCGGCGAAGAGTGCGAGGACGACGAGCAGTTCGGTACGGAGACGCATCGTCGTCTCAGTCGCTCGCGGTGCCGGTGCCCGACGAACTCGCGTTCGCGCCGGACGACGACGCGGACGCCGAACTGGAGGTGTCGACCGTCACGTTCGAGGCGTTTCCGGCGTTCTCTCCGGGTTCGATGGAGCGGACGAACTGCGGGTAGCCGTCGCCGCCGACGGGGATGTAGACGGTGTCGGTTTGGTCGAGTTTCTCGATGTACTTCTGCGTGAGGACGCGTCGGTCCAGCGACGCCGAGAGGATGCGGTTGGCGTCCGCCTCACCCTGCGCGGCGATGCGCTTGCGGTCGGCTTCGAGTTTCTCCACCGCGAGTTCGTCCTGTTTCTGCTGGCGGCGTTGCTCGGTTATCTCCTTCTGTTCGACCGCTTGGGCGTACTGCGGCGGGAGTTCGACGTTGCGGACCTGGACGGCTTCGAGGATGAGACCGGCCTGTGCGAACTCGTCGGCGAGTTCCTTCTCGGCCGCCGCCTTCAGACGCGTCTGCCCCTCGCCGGTGTAGATTTCGGTGACGCGAAGCCGACCCGCCTCGGTTCGGAGCACAGAGCGGATAGAGGGTCTGATGAGGCGTTCTTCGGCCGCACCGAGCGTCCGGTAGTCGCTGTAGAACTTGACGGCGTTCCCGGCGTCGACGCGGTAGCGGACGGTCACGTCGATGTCGGTTCTGAGGCCGTCTTCGGTCAGGACGGTGATGGCGTCGTCACGCTGTCCTTCCTGTCCTTCGCCGGACTGCGAGGACATCGTGTACGCCTGCGGGCGGACGGAGAGCGACGCCGTCGACTGCGAGACGGGGTTGATGAAGTGCGCGCCGGGTTCGAACACTTCACCGGTCGTCGCACCCCACTTCTTCACGACTTTCACGTTCCCTTCTTCGACGGGTTCCCATGCGAGGAGGCCCGCGACGGGCGCGGCGAGGAGGAGGAGGACGATACCACCGATAAGCGCCAGTCGCGCCACCGACTGGGGCGAGGAGGAGGGCGGGGAGATGTCTGCGCTCACACGGGCCGTCGGTCCCGACACGATATGTTACTTTCGCATCAAAAGCGGACTGAAACTCCGCGACTGCCGGGCGACGCCCCGCGGCGTGGGATTCATATTCACACACTCCTAATCTGGGCTGTGAACGACCGGACGAGCGCGCTCGACTCACTCGTCTTCGGTGTGGACATCCAGAGTGGCGACGTGCGCGGAGATTCCCCCTCGTACGCCGTCGTGGCTTTCGACGGCGAGAACATCGACCGAGACGTCGTCTCGCATCGGAAGCTACGACGACTCGTCGAGAGAGAACGACCGGCCATCCTCGCGACGGACAACATGTACGAGTTGGCCGCGGACAAAGACCAACTCGTCCACTTCTTGCGTTCGCTCCCCGCGGAGACGAAACTCGTGCAGGTGACCGGCGCGGAGCGTCCCGAACCCCTCTCCAGAGTCGCCTCCCGCCACGGAATTCCGTACGGCAAGAAACCGATGAAGGAGGCGGAGGCGGCGGCCCGACTCGCCGCCGTCAACGTCGGCTACGAGGTGTCTGCCTTCACCAACACGACGAACGTGAAGGTATCCCGCGGCCGTTCGACCGGAAAGGGCGGGTGGAGCCAGGACCGCTACACGCGTCGCATCCACGGGTCCGTGAAGCGACGGAGTCGGGAAGTCGAGGACCGCCTGAAGAAGGCGGGGCTGGAGTACGAGGTGGACGTGACGGAGAAGTACGGCGGCTACTCGAACGCCGTCTTCACCGTGGAGGGTCGTCCCTCGGACATCCCGGTCTCCTCGGGGCGGGCGGGCGACACGCGGGTGGAAATCGACCGCGAACGCCGCGACGGCATCGAGTTCGAACCGCTCGTGAAGCGCCGCGACCACGTCATCGTCGGCATCGACCCCGGGACGACGACGGCGGCGGCGGTCATCGACTTGGACGGCAACAAACTCGACGTGCAGTCGACGCGGACGGCGGACACCGCCGAGATAATCGAGTGGCTCATCGAACGCGGCCGACCGGTCATCGTCGCCGCCGACGTCGAACCGATGCCCGAGACCGTAGAGAAGTTCCGCCGCAGTTTCGACGCCGCCGGGTGGAATCCGGAGACGGACCTCCCGGTGGACGAGAAACTCCACCGGACGCGCGAGGTGGACTACGAGAACGACCACGAACGCGACGCCCTCGCGGCGGCCCTGTTCGCGTTCGACGCCCACGAGAACCAGTTCCAGCGCATCTCGCGGAAAGTCCCGCCGAACATCGAACGCGGCGAGGTCATCTCGCGCGTCGTCGCCGGCGAGGAGTCCGTCGAAGCCGTCCTCCGGGAGATGAACGGCGAGGAGGAACCCGACGAGGAGGACGAGTCCACCCACGAGGAACGCGAACTCACCGAGGAAGAGCGGAAGATTCGCCGCCTCGAACGGCGGGTCGAGCGTCTGGAGTCGCACACCGAGGACCTGAAACAGACCGTCGAAGAGAAAGACGAGACCATCGAGGAGTACAAAGAGGCGCTCTCGGACGCCAAGCGAGAGGAACGGCGCGAGGCCCGAGAGCGCAGAGAGGTCCAGCGTCTCGAACGCGACAACGGCCGCTTGGAGCGAAAACTCGCCTCGGTCGAAGAGGAGAACGAGGAGTTGTCGAGCAAACTCGAACGCCTGAAGCGACTGTGGAAACTCGACCACTCGAACTTCGCGGACGTGAACACGAACAAGAATCTGGCCCCCGTCAAAGTGGTCGAACAGTTCACGAAGGACGCCATCGAGGCGGCCGACGAGGCGTACGGCCTCGCGTCGGGCGACGTGGTCTACCTCCGCGACGCCTCCGGGGCGGGCCGTTCGACCGCGGAGCGACTCGCGGAGACGAATCCCCGCGTCGTCCTCCGGACGGGCGGTCTCTCGGACGTCGCCGACGACGTCCTCTTCGACCACGAGATACCCGTCGGCCCCGCGGACGACGTGACGATGCAGGAGGTGGACGAACTCGCCGTCGCCCGCGAGAACGACCTGGCCGACGTCATCGAGGACTGGGAGCGTCGTGCGGAGGACAGACGGAAAGAACAGCAGTCCGAGATGATGGACCGCATCATCTCCGAACACCGAGCGGAGACGAGAAGCGAGAGTCGCTGACGCGGCGGCGGCGGCGACGGCGACCGCGGCGCAGTCGTCCCGACCGAACGTTCAAGGTCACCGACAGCAGTTCTGAGCTATGCCCTTCTCCCCACCCGGTGGCGTCGCGTTCGCCGCCGTCGTCGCAGTGGCGTTCGGCGGTGCCGTCGGACTCGTCGCCGGCCTGTTCGCCCTCCCGTTCACGACTTCGAATCGCGTCCGCGATGCGCTCTCGGTCGGACCGACGCCGGAGTGGCTTCCGAATCTCTTGCTCTCGGCCACCTTCGGCGGGATGCTGTTCGCGACTGTGCAGTTCGGTCTCCGGTGGGCGGACGCGATTCGACTCGTCTCGCGCGGTCAGCGAGAGACGCTCGTGTTCGTCACCGGGGGCGCACTCGCCCTGTTTTCGGCCGTCTTCCTCCTTGCACGGGGGTACGAGTCGGTGAGAACGGAACGGAGTGACGGCGTCGGACTCGGCGGCGCGGGACTGCTCGTCTCGACGGGACTGACGTACGGCGTCGCGACGACGGTGCTGTCGCTCGTGGTGTAGTCGTCCGGTCGAACTCACCCGCTACGCGGTCGGTTCGACCCGGTCGAACGCCATCCCGACGAGGAAGTAGACGGCCGCGCCGAGAACGGGCAGGACGAACGCGAGCGCCGTCCACGCGAGGACGGCGTTACTGCCGTTGTCGCGGGCGTGGACGTACACGCGGGCCGGAATCACGAGGTGGAAGACGAGGAAGTAGAGCGCGAACCCGAGCAGATAGCCGATACCGCTCCACCCGGCGACGGCCACCCACATGACCGCCAGTGGGACGAACGCCGCGAGGACGAGCGCAGAGAGGACGAACAGCGGTGAACGCGTCGTTGCCATCGGCTGAGACTAGCGGGGCGACGAGTATGAGGGTTGCCCATCCACCATTTTACTGCGTCGGGTCGCGCGAAGCGCGACCACTCCTTGCAAAAAGCTGGACCAAAAAGAGGCCGACTCAGCCGTCACAGACGGCTTCGTCGGTGAGCCGTAGCGTTACAGCGAGAGTACACCGCATACGAACAAATCACACCTCACCTTCGGTGGACCGACCAGCAAACCACCCACACAGTTCCAGAAGTCATATCCCACCCCTCCGACACCAACAGATATGGACGCGTACGACCAGATAACCCGGAACGCCTCCGAGGTTGTCACGGAGGACGAGGTACGTTCGTTAGCCGAAGACCCCGACGGAAAGCGGGCGTACGTCGGCTACGAACCCTCCGGCGTCCTCCACATCGGCCACATGCTGACGGCCAACAAACTCATCCAGTTACAGGAGGCCGGCTTCGAAGTCGTCGTCCTCCTTGCGGACGTCCACGCCTACCTCAACGGGAAGGGCACGTTCGACGAGATTCGAGAGACGGCCACGCGGATGCAAGAGCAGTTCGTCGCCTACGGACTGGACGAAGAGCACACCGAGTTCGTCCTCGGCTCCGAGTTCCAGTTAGAGGAGAACTACGCGCTCGACCTGCACGCGCTCGAACTGGAGACGTCGCTCTCCCGCGCCGAGCGTGCGATGGCGGAGATAAAGGGCGGCGACACGGTGACCGTCGCGCACGCCGTCTACCCGTTGATGCAGGCGCTCGACGTCGTCTACCTCGACGTGGACCTCGCCATCGGCGGGATGGAGCAACGGAAGGTCCACATGCTCGCTCGCGACACCCTGCCGAGCATCGGCGAGGACGCACCCACCTGTCTGCACACGCCGCTCATTTCGGACCTCTCGACGGGCGTCGGCAAGATGTCCTCCTCGTCCGGCGTCTCCATCTCGATGGAAGATTCGGAAGAAGAACTCCGCGAGAAGGTGAACAAGGCGTTCTGCCCGCCGTCGCGCGACCCCGACCCCGACGACGACGGCAACGCCCGCGACAACCCCGTCCTCCAGATTTTCGAGTACCACGTCTTCCCGCGCTTCGGCGAAGTCGTCGTCGAACGCCCCGAGAAGTACGGCGGCAACCTGGAGTACGACGACTACGAGTCGCTGGCGGCGGACCTCGACTCGGGCGAACTCCACCCCGCGGACGCGAAGGGCGCACTCGCGGACTACCTGAACGAACTCGTCGCGCCCGGCCGCGAGAAGATTCGCGAACAGCGCTCCTGATTTTCGGAGAACAACGCTTTTTCGCCGACGAACCGTCCTCCGAGCCGTGACCGACGAAGCCGAGAGCGAGGCGGTTCGAGTCGAACGCGACCACGTCGTCTCGGACCACCTCCGAGTGGACACCTACCGGCAGGAGAGCGCCGAACGCGCGCCCGTCGTCGTCTTCGTCTACGGCGGCGGGTGGGAGTCCGGCGCGCGCGGGCAGTTCGCGCGGTGGGCGCTGGACGCCGCGAGCGACGGCTATCTCGCCGTCGAAGTCGAGTACCGCCTGTCCGACGAGGCGACGTTTCCCGCGCAGATTCGCGACGTTCGGGCGTGTCTGTCGTGGGTTCGCGACCACGCGGCGGAACTCGGCGGCGACCCGAATCGGGTGGCGGTGTTCGGCCACTCCGCGGGGGCGCACCTCGCCCTCCTCGCCGCGTTGGCGCCGGCGGGTCGGTTCGGCGAGTACGACCCCGAACCGACGGTCCACGCCGCCGTCGGCGTGAGCGGACTGTACGACCTCCGCGAGGCAGAGAGCGATATCGTCCGGCGGTTCCTCGGTGGGGCGCGTGCGGAGGAGTCCGAGCGATACGACGCCGCCTCGCCCGTCGCGTACGTCTCGGCGGACGCGCCGCCGACGTTGCTCCTCCACGGCGAGGCGGACGAGACGGTACCCGTCGCCTCCTCGGAGGGGTTGGCGGGGGCGTTAGACGCGTCGGGCGCGGCGGTGCGACTGCGGACCGACCCGGGGGCGGACCACGTCTACCTGCACTCGTCGTACTGGTACCCCGAG
Organism: Halogeometricum limi; assembly: GCF_900115785.1. Lineage (GTDB taxonomy): Archaea > Halobacteriota > Halobacteria > Halobacteriales > Haloferacaceae > Halogeometricum > Halogeometricum limi. The sequence goes on along the minus strand of NZ_FOYS01000001.1, from coordinate 255,205 downwards.
ATTCGCGAGACGGTGCTCTCGTGGCTCAGAGACGCGTTGTGAGGTCAGGCCATCCCGAAGACGCCCATCACCGACTGGACGAGACCGGAGGCGACGAGGCCGAGTCCGGCGACGACGAGTGCGAGTCCGGCGGCGACGATGGGTGCCTGGTAGGCGACGAGTCCCATGCCGGCGACGAGGAGAACGACACCAGCGATACCTTTCGTGCCGAGTTTGTCGATCATACCGGCGTTCGCCGCGACAGTCACCTAAGCGTACCGTTCCGAATCGACAACCGAACGTCGGTTTTAAACGACGAGCCGACCAACACGGGGGTATGAGCGACAACGAAAACGCGGGGCGTCGTGACCTGCGGATGCCCGAGGACGACGAGGTGTTCGCTGTCGTGGAGGACATGCTGGGTGCGAACCGAATCAAAGTCCGGTGCGCCGACGGCGTCGAGCGAACCGCCCGGATTCCGGGTCGGATGCAGAAGCGCATCTGGATACGCGAGGGCGACGTCGTCCTCGTCGACCCGTGGGACTGGCAGGACGAGAAGGCCGACGTGACCTGGCGCTACGAGAAGTCCGAGGCCGACCAACTCAGAGACGAAGGCCACGTCGTCTGACGACTGCCGTCCGACTCGTCGCCGTTCCGTCGGTCGGACACCCCGCCCGTCCTCGCTCTACTCGTCGTTCCGCAACGACGGTCGCTCGCTTCTCACGGTCCGTGAGACCGTTCACTCGCTCGTCACCCGGTACACCTCGACTCGGTTCTCACCCGGAATCTGCGGTGCCGACCGTTCCAGTTCGCCGTTCGTCTCGACCACCTCGCGGAACGCCGCGTCCAGTCGAGGCTGGTCCGCGCGGACGACGACGACGTCTATCTCGCCGCTCTCGACGTCCGCTCTGGCCTCCGCGTAGCGTTCGTCGGTCACGCCGTCGTTCAGTTGGAAGTTCCGCACCTCGACGTTCTCCACGTCCGATAGGTAGTACATCATCGGGATGCGAATCGTCCCGCTGGAGACGAGCACCGTCACCGTCTCGTCGGGGTGGTTCGCGGCGTACGTCTGGACGTACTCGGCCGCCTCGTCGTAGCCGGCGTCGGTTTCGATGGGGTCTGTCGCCGACTGCAACGCCGCCGACGGCGGCGCGAGGAGGGCGACGGCGACGAGGAGAACGACGACGACGGACGCCCGTGGCCGGGTGAGCCGGACCCCCTGCGTCCGGAGCGAACGACGGACGGCGGCGAGCACGTCGCGGGCGGCGACGACGCCGACGGCGAACACGAGCGGATAGAGCGGCAGGACGTACCGAGGGAACTTCACCGTGAGGAGGCTCAGCGCGACGAACGGGAGGAGAATCGCTCCCGCGGGGAGCGTCCACTCGGCGTCGCGGCGGACGAACGCTCCGTGAAGCGCGGCGGCGGCGGCGAGGACGAAACTCCCGAAGAGGAGCGACCCGCCCTCCTCGAACAGCCAGTAGAGGTACGACCAGACGGGCGGATACTGGTGGACCGTTCCGGCGACGACGACGGCGTGGCCGTCTCCCGTGTGAACGAGGTTCTTCAGGAGTGCCGCGCCGAAGACGTAGGCGAAGTTGCCGACGACGGGAAGGTCCAACACCGTCGCCGCGAAGGGGACGCCGGACGTGTACTCGGCGGGCGCGGGCGGATGCGAGAAGAGAACGAGCGGCAGGTAGACGACGGCGAGCGTGGTGACGAGGCCGCCGAGAAACGGCGTCGAACGACGCGGGAGCGACCGGAGTCCGTACCGGCGAGCGAGGACGCCGGCGACGAAGAGAGCGTGCGGGAGTCCGTAGAGGAACCCGTACGCCTTCGTCGTCGCCGTCGCGGCGAGGAACAGACCGACGAACGGCAACCACGCGGGGTCGCGAGAGCGGAACCACCGGAGTGTGACGACGGTGAGAGCGACGACGAAGCACGCGAGTGGCACGTCGAGCATGGCGACGACGGACTGCGTGGCGAAGGGATACGACGTCCCGAGAAAGAGGGCGGCGACGAGTCCGGCCGCCCGCCCGCGAAGCGCCGCGGTGAGACGGTAGGTGAGGTAGACGGACGCGAGACCGAACCCGGCGACGAAGACGCGGGCGGCGGCGGCCGTCTGCCCGAACAGCACCTGTCCGAGGCCGATGAAGTACTTCGCCGTGGGGGCGAACGCGTGCGTCGGGTTCGTGTAGGGGTTGCCGCGGAAGACGGCGAGACCGGACTGCGCGTAGAGCGTCTCGTCGACGTGGAAACTGCCGGCGAGGTTCGTACCGTACCAGAGGGCGAAGCCGAGGAGTAAGACGACGATACCGAAACTGGACGCCGCACGCTCGCGGAACGGGACGTGCGACCCAGTCGAGAGTGAGTGGGGAGCCATCGCTGGTACCCCGTTCGTGTTACCTCCGCGGTTTGGTTATGTGTCTGATAACGGAGACGAAAGAACGGGTCGGGCGGACGGGACGAGTCGGGGCGGGACGACCGACGGGCCTTTTCACGCGCCCCCTCGTAGGGAGAGGTAGATGACCGAGAGCGAGGAGTTCGGCCTTATCGCGCCGGACCAGGTGGACACGCCGGGCGACGAGTGGGAGGAGATAGACGTCTCCGACACCGAAGCCGACCGTATCGCCCGGAAACGGGACCGCAAGTTCGACGAGTTTCGGAAGCGTCTGAAGGACGCAGACCAGTTCAAGGTCGAGCAGTCGGTGTTCGACGACGCGACGTTCGCCGCCATCTACAAACTCGTCCAGGACGGCCACATCGACGCGTTCGGCGGGCCGATATCGACCGGGAAGGAGGCGAACGTCTACGAGGCTCTCGGCGACGAGAACACCGACGTCGCCGTGAAAATCTACCGGATAAACGCCTCGGACTTCCGGCACATGCGCGACTACCTCGAAGGCGACCCTCGCTTCGAGAGCATCGGCCAAGACAAAAAGCGCGTCGTCCTCGCGTGGACGCAGAAAGAGTACGCGAACCTCGTTCGCGCCCGCCGAGCGGGCGTTCGCGTCCCCGAACCCATCGCCGTCGAACGGAACGTCCTCGTGATGGAACTCGTCGGCCTCGTCGAGGACCGGGCGCGGCGACTCGCCGAGGTGAACGTCGAGAACCCCGAGACGGCGTACGACGTCGTCCGCGAGTACATGCGTCGTCTCCACTCGGCCGGACTCGTCCACGGCGACCTCTCGGAGTACAACATGATCATCCACGACGGGGAACTCGTCATTATCGACCTCGGGCAGGCCGTCACCGTCCACCACCCGAACGCCGAGGAGTTCCTCCGCCGCGACTGCCGCAACGTGGCGAAGTTCTTCTCGCGACAGGGAACGGAGACGTCGGCCGACGAGTTGTACGAGTTCGTCACCGCGGTGGAGGCGGACCCGACGGGGCAACCGGACGGACCGGGAGCGAACTGAGCGAACGTCACGTCGGTTCCGCGAAACCGCTCCGAACGGCTACGAGACGCGTCCACACGGCCCGTGCCGCCGGACAAACCCTTAAACCGCTCGACCGGGTACCGGGTGGTATGCAACACGTGAAGGTCCCGCAGGACCGTATCGGCGTCCTCATCGGCGAGGGCGGCGAGACGATGCGCGAGATAGAGCGTCGGGCCGAGGTTCGTCTGGATATCGACTCCGAGAGCGGTTCCGTCGCCATCGACACCGTCGGTGACCCGGTGACGGGACTCGTCGCCCCCGACATCGTGCGCGCGGTCGGTCGTGGATTCACGCCCGAGGCGGCACTGTCGCTCCTCGACGAGGAGATGCGGACGTTCGAACTCATCGACCTGCAAGAGCACACGCGAAACAAGAACGACCTCCAGCGTCAGAAAGGCCGCCTCATCGGCGAGAACGGCCGAACGCGCGAACTGATGGAGGAACTGTCGGGTGCGGAAGTCGTCATCCGCGGGACGACGCTCGGCATCATCGGCCAACCCGAAGAGGTAGAGGCCGTCCGCCGGGCCACCGGGATGCTGTTGGACGGCGCGCCGCACGGGGCCGTCTACTCGTTCCTCGAACGGAAGCACAACGAACTCACCCGCGACTTCGACGTTCAGCCGTCGGACTGACGCGGCGCGTCCGTTCGCACGCACCTTCTCTCTTCGCCGTACGCGCGAGCGACGACTTCTGGCACGGGGACAATCCGTCCAGCAGTCGTGACCCAGTTCGAGACGGGAGCGAGGAGTAGCGTCGCCGTCCGGGCGGTCGATTGAGTATATATACACCCCGTTTCGTGCCAACGAATATCACGCGTACGTCGCCCCCGTGTGTCGGTTTGTCTCTCCGTTGAGCGTTAGTTTTTTATAGAATCGCAAACAACCCATGGGCTGAGTATGTCTCAGCGAATGCAGCAGGGGCAACCCATGATTATTCTGGGTGACGACTCCCAGCGCACACAAGGAAAGGACGCGCAGTCGATGAACATCACGGCCGGGAAGGCCGTGGCAGAGTCCGTCCGGACCACGCTGGGTCCGAAGGGCATGGACAAGATGCTGGTCGACTCCTCGGGTGGAGTCGTCGTCACGAACGACGGCGTCACCATCCTCAAGGAGATGGACATCGACCACCCGGCGGCCAACATGATCGTCGAAGTCTCCGAGACCCAAGAGGATGAGGTCGGAGACGGTACGACGACGGCCGTCGTCATCGCGGGTGAACTGCTCGACCAGGCGGAGGAACTCATCGAGCAGGACGTCCACGCGACCACCATCGCACAGGGCTTCCGTCAGGCCGCAGAGAAGGCCAAGGAAGTCCTCGAGGACAACGCCATCGACGTCTCCGCGGACGACCGCGAGACGCTCATCAAAATCGCCTCGACGGCGATGACGGGCAAGGGCGCGGAGTCCGCGAAGGACCTCCTCGCCGAACTCGTCGTCGACGCCGTCCTGGCCGTCACCGACGACGACGGCAGCATCGACACGGAGAACGTCTCCATCGAGAAGGTCGTCGGCGGCTCCATCGACAACTCCGAACTCGTCGAAGGCGCAATCATCGATAAAGAGCGCGTCGACGAGAACATGCCCTACATGGTCGAGGACGCCAACGTCGCGCTGTTCGACGGTGCCCTCGAAGTTCGCGAGACCGAAATCGACGCCGAAGTCAACGTCACCGACCCCGACCAGCTTCAGCAGTTCCTCGACCAAGAGGAGAAACAGCTGAAGGAGATGGTCGACCAGCTCGTCGACGTCGGCGCGGACGTCGTGTTCGTCGGTGACGGCATCGACGACATGGCCCAGCACTACCTCGCAAAGGAGGGCATCCTCGCCGTACGCCGCGCGAAGTCCTCCGACCTCAAGCGTCTCGCCCGCGCGACGGGCGGCCGCGTCGTCGGTTCGCTCGACGACATCGAGGAGTCCGACCTCGGCTTCGCCGGCTCCGTCGGCCAGAAGGACATCGGCGGCGACGAGCGCATCTTCGTCGAGGACGTCGAAGACGCGAAGTCCGTCACCCTCATCCTCCGCGGCGGCACGGACCACGTCGTCGACGAACTGGAGCGCGCCATCGAGGACTCCCTCGGCGTCGTCAAGACGACGCTCAACGACGGGAAAGTCCTTCCCGGCGGCGGCGCACCCGAGACTGAGCTCTCGCTGCAGCTTCGCGAGTTCGCCGACTCCGTCGGCGGCCGCGAGCAGCTCGCCGTCGAAGCGTTCGCCGAGGCACTCGACGTCATCCCGCGCACGCTCGCGGAGAACGCCGGACTCGACCCCATCGACTCCCTCGTCGACCTGCGCGCCCGCCACGACGGTGGCGAGTTCGCGGCCGGCCTCGACGCCTACACGGGCGAGGTCATCGACATGGAGAACGAAGGCGTCGTCGAACCCCTCCGCGTGAAGACGCAGGCTATCGAGTCGGCTACCGAAGCGGCGGTCATGATCCTCCGCATCGACGACGTCATCGCCGCGGGCGACCTCTCCGGTGGCCAGACGGGCGACGACGACGACGGCGACGAGATGCCCCCGGGCGGCGGCATGGGTGGCATGGGCGGCATGGGCGGTATGGGCGGAGCGATGTGAAGTCGGTTTAGGCTCACACATCCCCCCTTTCGACCCACCGAACCGCACCCTAACCGTCGGCTCACGCCGAACACCGCATTCTTTCGACGCCACCACAGAGAGCGACGCGTCGCTCGATAACTCCCCGTTACCGTTCGCACACCGAACTGGGTATTCTGACCCTCAACCCCCGGGACGTGTTCGTTCGTCTGATTATTCGAGGGTATCGTGAGACGAACACGGACGAGAATCGGTATCGACGGTACTACTTATCTCTCAGGACGTCGTATCGTAGTGACATGAGTTCGCACGCCGACCACCCCGGGTCGGACGTGGACCGACACAGGCGACCGAACACACTCGACGACGTCGAGTGGCCCTCCCACGCGTCGTTCGTCGCCGTCGTCGGCACGCCAACAGACAGAGACGCCCTTCGAACCCTCGCCCGAAGTCTCGGTGCCGCCCGCACCGTCCGAGTGATAGACGCCGTCGAGAACGACGAGACGCCCCGAGAAGCGCGGATTCGGTACGCCGACGCTCGGCGGCGGGGGCGACTCGTCGTCGCCACGGACCGCCCCTCCGCGGTGGACGACGCCGACCGAATCTACGTCGTCGCCGACGGCGGCGTCGTCGAAACGGGTACGCACGCGGAGTTGGTCCGCCTCCGAGACGCGTACGCCCGCCTGTACGGCGACCAGTTCGGACAGGACTGGCACCGCGAAACCGAAGACGTCGCAGACGAGTAGTCGGCCCACCGGCGACAAGAGCCAAGGCCGTGGTACGAGTAGGCACGGGTATGGGTGACCCCGCCTGCTACCGCGAGTTCTGTCCGGACTGCGACGCGCAGGTGACCATCGTCGACGACGAGTGCCCCGAGTGCGGCCGAACGCTCGAACTCCGTCACCGATAGGCCCGGCGAACGTTCGTCCCGACAGCCACAATAAATACATTCTTGACGGCAGTTGTTTTTATCGAATAATATGGTGATAAATCGTCGAGCGTTCCTCGCTGGCGTCGGCTCTCTCGGAGTCGCCGCGCTGGCAGGGTGCACGGGTGGAACGGACGGCGGAGACGCCGAATCGAGCGAGACGGAGAGCGGCGACGCGACGGGAACCGAAACCGACGGGTCCGGCGACGTCGAGGGCAGCGTCAGAGGAAACGACACTCCCTTGGAGATAACCGAGCAGAACTACTTCGAGCGGGGGAGCGTCCTCGGCGTCTCGGGGACGGTGGAGAACACCGGCAACAGCGCGTACAGCATCGTGACCGTCCACATGTCGCCGATGGAAGAACAACAACAACTCGGGAAGTTCTACTCGACGACTGCCGCCCAAAACGTCGACCAACTCGGGCCGGGCGAGGAGTGGCACTTCGCCGTCTCGTTCGACGCCTCCGCGGTGAAGGTGTTCGAGAAGTACGAGGTGTGGGTGACGGGGAAGAAGGCGTAGTCGTCTCTGAGGCGAACGAGATTCGAATCTCTCCAGAAACTGTTTTCGCGGCGTGCACCACCGTCGAACCGTGTTGAAAAGAGCGCGACGGGACCTCCACGAGCGAAGCGAGTGGAGGGTCGTCGCGCGAGCGAGCCTGAAAGGCGAGCGAGCGCGACGGGATTCGAACCCCAGTCGCTCACTTCGTTCGCTCCCTGATTCGAATCCCGCGCGTGGCGTTCCGACACGCCTCGCTGACGCTCGGCGGTCTCCACGAGCGCGACGGGATTCGAACCCGCGGCCATCGGATTAGAAGTCCGACGCTCTGTCCAACTGAGCTACGCGCCCTCGTGTTCACTCACACGACGACCGTTAAAAAGCGATTTGGGTTCGGTCTGGTCGGGGTTACCCGTCGAAGCGGTACAGCGACGTGACGAACGGCAGGCGGTTGAACATCCAGTAGGCGACCGGAAGGCCGACGATGGTGACCGCCAGTATCGCCGCGGCGTTGGCCCAGACGAAACTCAGCCACCAGCCGACGAACACGAAGTAGACGGCCCGGACGAGGAGCGAGCGCTGCCCCCGGACGGACTCGGGGCGCGAGAGCGACCGGGGTTCCTTCAGCGTCAGCACCGTCGGAACGAGGTTGATGAGTTTGATGCCGAGTGGGAGGAGGACGATAGTGGCGTTCAGCGCCCACGCGACGTTGACGACGACGGGCGTCGCCCACCAGCCGACGACGAGGAACCAGAGCGCACGGACGAGGAGGGAACGGTCGGTCATAGGCGAAGAGAGGGCAGCGGCGGGGAAAAGGGTCGTGGATGTGGGAAGCGAAACCCTAAGTCCGACAGACGAGAAGCGAGCGACGATGAAGGTCATCGGAACCGTCGGGCTGCCCGGAAGCGGAAAGGGCGAGGCGGCGTCGGTCGCCCGCGACGCGGGGGTCCCGGTCGTGACCATGGGCGACGTGATTCGTGCCGAGTGCCGCGAACGGGGGCTAGACCCCGCGGAGCATCACGGTCGAATCGCGAAAGCGCTTCGCGAAGAGGAGGGACTGGACGCCATCGCCGCGCGGTCGCTCCCGCTCATCGAGGCCGAGTTGGAGACGAGCGACGTCGTCCTCGTCGACGGCCTCCGTTCGCCGTACGAGTTAGACCGGTTCGAGGAGGCGTTCGGCGACGAGTTCGTCCTCCTGAGCGTCGAAGCGCCGTTCGACCTGCGCGCGGAGCGACTGTCAGACCGCGGCCGCGACGACAGCGACGCCGACCGGGAGGCACTCCGCGCACGAGAGGAACGCGAACTGGGCTTCGGCATGGGAGAGGTGATAGACAGAGCGGACGTGGTCGTCGAGAACACGGACACGCTCGAACGGTTCCGCGAGCGGATTCGAGCGCTCCTCGAATCCGGGCCGGACGCCCTCGGAGGAGTCGAGACGGAGGCGGAAACGGAGACGGAACCAGAGCGAAACGCATGATATACAGCGCTCACGCGCGCATCGTCGTTCCGGTGCGCGACACGGAAGTGACGGACAGAGTCGAAGACGCCGTGCGAAACATCTTCCCGAACGTCGAGTTCGAGCGGGAAGCGGGACAGATAGTCGGGGAGACGCACTCGCTCGAACAGTTCTCCGAGAAACTCCACGAGCAGACCATCCTCGACACCGCCCGTCGGGAGTTCACGAAACGCGGCGACGAGTCGGGGTTCTCGTTCGCGCTGAAGAAGCAGGCGGCGTTCAAAGGCGTCGTCAACTTCGCCGTCGGCAACCCCGACGAACTCGGCGACATCGAGGTGCACGTCACCGTCGAGAACCCGAGCGTCGACGAGTTCGTCGACCACATCGCGCCGCCGACGGAGGACGGCAAGCCGATTCCGCCCGAAGACCGAGAGTGACGGAGTCTACTCGTCTCGCGCCGCGTACGACCGTACGAGACCGCACTCCGGGCAGACGAACGCGCGCAGTCGGAGCGTCTCTCGCATCCCCAACCCGCCGAGCAGTCCTTTCTTCGGTTCGTCGGTAACGAGGTGGAGACCGAACCCGTCACCCGTCTGAACGCGCATCTCCGTCGTCGTTACGCCGCAGTCGGGACAGCGTCTCGTCGTCATCGGGAGAGATAGTCGCCGAGACGACATAGCTCACACCGGCGCGAGCAACGCGACCAGCGCGAGACCGATGAAGACGACTTTCAGCGCCGTGTTCACGACGACGACTTTCGAACCGAACTGCGCCCCCCAGATGCCGTACTGGAACGGAATCGACCGTTTGAACGTCGAGACGGCGAACGAGACGATACCGCCGACGAGCATCGTCGCAACCGCAGTTCTGGGCGTGAACACCTCGCCGACGAGTGGGGCGATGGTCGCCGCCCCGACGGTGGTGTCGAACGCGAAGACGGCGACGACGGGGACGGCCGCACCCGGGAGGCCGAGAAGCGAGGTGAGCGGTTCGGCGACGTCGGTAGCCGACTGGAGGTCGGTCGTCCGGACGAGAAGCGTGACGAGGACGTAGACGACGGCGAGACGGGGAACGAGTCGCCACAGTTTCGGCCACGTCTTCGCGGCCGCCCCGCGAACGACGTCCCGCGTCGTCTCTGCATCGTCGTCGAACGCACTCGCATCGTCACCGTCCGCGTCGACGCTCACGTCGGTGGTGCCGGTGGCGGCGGTCCGGTCCGACAGCAACGCCGCCCCCGCGAGGACGCCGGTGAGCGTGATAGCCAGCGCGATGGCCGCCCGCGCGCCGACGTACAGCAGACCGACGCGGAGGCCGAGGATGGGAATCAGGACGGGTAGGTAGAACGTGAAGATGTGCTGGACGAAGCCGAAGAACGTGTTTATCGTGACAGCCACGAGGGTCGCTCGGTCGTCGAGCGCCCCCGATTCGCGGAACTCCGCGAGCATGCCGTACCCCGCCGTCGTCGAGGCGGCGGTGGTGAGGATGGCCGTGCCGACTTCGTCGGGGAGGTTCGCTGGACGGGTGAGGTAGCGCGAGAGTCCTGCGACGTACGTCACGAGGCCGAAGCCGACGGCGAGGTTCGCCGCGAAGACGCCGACGGCGACGAGGGCGGCGATGCGCGCGACGCGGGGGAGCACCTCGACGAGGACGGGCCAGAGCGTCGTCAGGAGGTCGACCGACTGCACGGCTATCGGTCGGAGACGAGGAGCAAAGTCGGCGTCGGTCGAGGCCGCGAGCGACGTCGAATCGTCACACGAACACCTGCACCGACGCGAACAGGACCAGCACGCCGAGCACGTCACAGGAGTTCGTCACGAGGGGGATGACCACGTCGTCGGGGTCCAACTCGAACCGGTACGCGGCGTACGTCGCCGCCAGCGTCACCGCCACGGCGAGGACGGCGAGGACGACGCCCGAGGCGAGAGACACCGAGAGCACCGTCCGAACGGGGAGTCTCGTCTGACCGACCAGCGAGGTGAGACCCCACGCGCCGACGCCGACGACGGGGAAGACGGTGACCGAGAGGGCGACGGTGGCCAGCGCGTTGCCCGCGAGTTCCTCGTCCGTCGGGTCGAACGAGAGCGTCCCGAGGTGGAACGCGGTGGACAGTCGCGCGGCGAGGATACTCCCCAGATTCCCGGCCGTCCCGATGGTCACCGGGACGAGAGCGAGGAGCGTGGGATATCGGAGGAGTTCGGACTCGAAGCTCCCGAGGACGAGTCCGCTCCCGAGTTCGACGAGCGTGAGCAGAAGGAGGATGGGGAGCATCGCCCGCGTAATCGCGCGGACGGTCCACTCGGTGGGCATTAGACCGCACCTCCGAGGAAGAGGACGGTGCGGACGGCGACGAGGAGGAAGACGACGCCGAACACGTCGCCCGTCGTCGTCACGATGGGGCCGACGAGCGTGTCCGGGTTGCGCCCGCGGCGGTAGCCGGCGAAGACGACGGTGACGACGACGACGACGAGGACGACGCCGGAGAGGAGTCCGGCGAGGACGGCGATACCGACGAGGACGGGGAGCGGTGCCACGCGGCTTCCGAGGACCGAGAGGATGAGGAAGACGGCGGTGGCGGCGAACGTCGACGCGAGGAGGCCGTTACCGAGTGCGGCGGCGGCGGCGGCGCGGAGGCGGCGGTCACCGGCGGTGACGCGGGGTTCGATGAGACCCTGGTGGAGTGCGGTGGCGATGCGCGCGCCGAGCGAACCGTAGACGTTGCCTCGCGTCGCGAGAAGGGCGGGAACGAGGACGAGGAGGCCGGGAACCGCGCGGAGTTCGGCTCGCATCCCGCCGAGGACGACGCCCGCGACGAGTCCGCCGACGAGGCTCGCGACGAGTGCCGGGAGCGCCTCTCGATACGCCTCCACGGCCGCGTCGCGGATACTCATACAGGAGGCGACGGGCGCGGGGATAAAAAGTCGGACGTGTCAGAGCGTACCGCAGGCCGACCGGGACGGACGAGAACGACTCGTCGAACGGCGCGCGGACGGCGACCGTTTCAGACGGTTTCACGGCTAGCGGGTCACTAACTCCTGCAAACGTCACAAGCGGCTTATCCCGGCTCCGAGACACGGCAGACAGAGACGAACTCGCGAGGGCAGTCTCCCGGCCACGGAGACGGTCCACCCTCGCGGCACGGTCGGTCCTCCGGCCGACACCAACGAACGATGAAACTCCACACAGTCACCACTGTCCTCGTCGTCTGCTCCTGTATCGCAGCGGTCGGCGTCGCCTCGACGACGCTCGAATCGACGTTCGAGACGACGCCCGACGAAGCGGTCGACCTCGACTACGACGTCGTCCCCATCAGTCCCGACACCGCCGGGAAACTGGACCGGGCGATGAACCCCGGTTCCGGGGCCGAACGGTCCGCCTCGGGCGGCGGAGAGGCGGAGTCGCGTGCCGCCCCGGACTCGGGGACGTCGGACCGACAGCGGTCGAACGCCGCGGAAAGCGACGTCGAAGACCGACGCGCGGAGCAGTCGAACGACGACCGGCCGTCGAGTGCGAGCCAATCGGCGAACAGCGAGAGCGGAACGACGGCGGAGCAGAGCCTCCTCGACCGACTGCTCGACCTCCTCGCGACGGTGCTCCCGTATCTCGTCCTGTTCGGCGTCCTCGCCGGCGTCTCGGGAGTCCTCGTCCGCTACCGCGACCGAATCGCCGAGCGACTGCGGACGCAGACGTCGGAACGAACCGCGCGGACGACGCCGCGCGAACTCGACCCCGACAACGTCGTCGAACGCGCGTGGGTGTCGGTTCTCACGGCGGCGAACGTGGACGACCCGGCGCGGCGGACGCCCGCCGAGTGCGCCGACGCGGCGGTCGCGAGCGGCCTCGACCCCGACGGAGTCGAGCGAATCAGACGCGCCTTCGAGGAGGTCAGATACGGAGACCACGAGGTGACCGAAGCGAGACGAGAGCAGGTCGAACGGGACCTCTCTCGGCTGAACCTCGCGGGGGGTCGACGGTGAACCGGCGCGGACGAATCGCCGTCGCCGCGGTCGGTGTCGTCGGCCTCGCGGCCGCCGTCCTCCTCGTCGCGGCCCCCGAACTCGACCGGGGGAACGCCGCCACCGAACTGGTCGCGGCGGCGGGGAACGACTACGTTCTCGCGGCGGTCGTCGCCGCCCTCGCGCTCCTCGTCGTCGTCGCCGTCCTCGCCCTCCGGGGCGTCGGCGGTATCGACCAAGCGACGCCGCCCGCCCCCGAGACGGTACAGGGCGCTCCCCACCCCGGCGTCGAGTTCGACCGGACGGTCGAGAGCGAGTCGTGGCGGTCGTTCGCCGGCGACGACGAACGGCGGGCGGCGGTTCGTGACCGGGTCCGGCGGGCGGTCGTTCGGTCGGTGATGCACCGGACGGGCTGTTCGCGCGAGGAGGCGCGGGCGCGCGTGGCGTCCGGGTCGTGGACCGACGACCGGACGGCGGCGGCCTTCCTCGGCGACGCCGTCCGCGTCCCGTTCTCGAAGCGACTCCTCGGCCGCCTCGCCGGCGGGTCCCGGTTCGAACGCGGCGCGAAACGAGCGGTGGACGAACTCCGCCGACGCGAGGACGCCGACGGAGGGCGTCGATGACGACGGTTCGGCGGACGCGACGCTGGCGCGGCGTCGTCGCCGTCGCACTGTTCGCGTGCGCTATCGGTCTCCTCGTCCAAGACGCGACAGTTCTCCTCCTCGGTGCCGTCGGCGCCGGGTACGCGGCCTATCCGTGGCTGTCGTCCCCGCCGTCCGTCGAACTGGCCGTCGAACGCTCGGTCGAACCGACCGACCCGGCGGCCGGCGACGAGGTGTCCGTGACGGTCCGCGTCCGCAACGTCGGGTCGGAGACGCTGAGCGACGTCCGCCTCGTCGACGGCGTGCCGCCGATGCTCACGGTGTGTTCGGGAACGCCGCGACACGCCGCCGTCCTCCGTCCCGGCGGGACGACCGAGTTCACCTACGCCGTCCGCGCGGAACACGGTCGGCACCAGTTCGACCCGACGACGGTGCTCGCACGCGACGTGACCGGCGCGACGGAGGTGGAGACGACGGTCCACGCCGAAACCGCCGTCGCGTGCGCCGCGTCGGTTCCCGAAGTGCCCCTGCGCCGGCAGACCCGGCACGGAACCGGGACGGTGCCGACCGACGAGGGCGGAAGCGGAACCGAGTTCCACCAGACGCGCGAGTACAGGACGGGCGACCCCCTCTCCCGTATCGACTGGAAACGCCGGGCGAAGACGGGTGAACTGACGACGGTGGAGTTTCGCGAGGAACGCCTCGCGTCGGTGGTGCTCTGTCTCGACGCCCGCGCCCCGGCGTATCGCGCGGCGGGCGACGAAGAACCCAACGCCGTCGCGTGCGGGCGCGAGGGCCTGTCGCAACTGCTGACCGCACTGGCCGACACGCGGAATCCGGTCGGTCTCGCGGCGGTCGGTCGCGAGTCCTGCTGGCTCCCGCCGGGGTCCGGCGACGACCACCTCGCCCGGGCACGCCGCCGCGTGGGGAGTCACCCGGCTTTTTCGACGCTTCCCCCGTCGCCGGAGACGGACTGGGAGACGGACGGCCAACTGCGACAGTTGCGGCGACGGCTCTCGCCCGGGACGCAGGTGGTGCTGTTCTCACCGCTCGCCGACGAGGCGATGACGGCCTTCGCGCTCGAACTGGAGGGCGCGGGGACGGCCGTCACCGTCGTCGTGCCCGACGTGACGACGACGGCGACGCGGGGCGGGCAGTTGGCGGCGATAGAACGAACCGAGCGGATTCGACGGCTCCGAAGCGCGGGCGTTCGCGTCGTGGACTGGTCGCCGTCGGACCCGCTCGGACCCGAACTCCTCCGGGCACAGGAGGGGCTGGCGTGACCCGAACGCACGTCGCACAGCCGACTCGCGCCGGGTCGGTCCTCGCTCTCCTCGCCGCCGTCGGCGTCGTCGCGGCCGCGACCGATTTCGGGTCGGTCGCCGGCCTGACGGACGGTGCGGAGTCGCTCGGACTCGCCCTCGGCGTCGAACTGGTCGGCGTCGCCCTCCTCGTCGCCGCGGCCGCCGTCCGTCGTCGGGGGTACCGCGTCGTCGCCGGACTCCTCCTCGTCGCGGGCGTCGCCGGTGTCGTCGGCGGCGTCGTCGCCGTCGCGGCGGGGGCGGGAACGCTCCCGGCACGAGTCGTCGTCGCGACGAGCGTCGCCGGCGTCGGCGTCCTCGGCGCGGGCGTCGCACCCCTGCGGTCGAACCGCGCCCGCGGCCTCGTCACCGCCGGCGCGGCCGTCCTGACGGTCGCCGTCGTTCTCGGAGGCGTGCTGACCGACGCCGGGGCGTTCTCGCTGCTCGTCGCGATGGTCGCCGCCGTCGTGGCGTGGGACGCGGGCGAACGGGCCGTCTCGCTGGGCGAACAGGTCGGGGTGCGGGCGCGCACGTGGCCCGTCGAGGTGACGCGAACGGCGGCGACGGCGCTGTTCGGTGCGCTCGTCGTCGGGGCGACGTTCGCCGTCCGCGAGATGAACGTCACGAACGTCCCCCTCGTCGGCCTCTTGCTGTTGCTCTGCGGCGTCGTGACGGTGCTCGTCGCCCTCTCGAACTACTGAGTCGGGGCGAACCGAGAAGAGAGCGGTTACTGTGCCGGTCGACGGGCGTTCACCGACGGCACGGTGAGGCCGTCGAGAACGTCGCCGACGACGTCTCGCCGTTCGACCTGCCCGACGCGCGCGTCCGGGGTGAGGACGAGTCGGTGCGCCAACACGGGTTTCGCGACGGCGTTCACGTCGTCGGGCGTCACGAACTCCCGGCCTTGGATGGCGGCGAGTGCCCGCGACGCCTCGAACAGTCGTTGCGTCGCGCGCGGCGAGACGCCCTCGCGGACGCGGTGGTCCTCGCGCGTCGCGCGGGCCGCCCGGACGAGGTACTTCCGCACGTCCCGTTCGACGTGGACGCGTTCGGGCGCGGTGCGGACGTCCGTCGCCGTCTGTTCGTCGCAGACGCGACTCGCCGTGGGCGACTGGCTGTGTCGGTCGGCGCGTCTGTCCACGAGTTCGAGTTCGCCCGCCTCGTCGGGGAAGCCGAGACTCGTCTTGACGACGAAGCGGTCCTTCTGCGCCTCGGGCAACTCGAACGTCCCCTCCTGTTCGACGGGGTTCTGCGTCGCGATGACGAAGAACGGGTCCGGAAGCGCGTACGTGTCGCCGTCGACGGTCACCTGACCCTCCTCCATCGCTTCGAGGAGGGCGGCCTGCGTCTTCGGCGAGGCGCGGTTTATCTCGTCGGCGAGGACGACGTTCGCGAACAGGGGACCCGCCTGAAACTCGAACTCCCGCGAGTGTTCGTCGAATACGTGCGTCCCGGTGACGTCCGCGGGGAGGAGGTCGGGCGTGAACTGGATGCGCGAGACGGAGAGTCCGAGAGCGGTGGCGAACGACCGCGCGGTGAGCGTCTTCCCGGTTCCGGGGACGTCCTCTAAGAGGACGTGCCCCCGAGAGAGGTAGCCGAGCAGAATCGACCGCAGTACCGACCGGTCGGCGACGACGGCGTCGCCGACTTCGTCCATGACGTCCCGACAGTGACTGGCGCAGTCTCCGACGTGCATGTCTGGAGCGTGCGCCGGGACCCGCATTAGTAGAGAGCGGGTAAGGCTAACAGGAGTTCGTAACTTCCGGTTCGGTCGTCTTCCCCGGCCAGAACGGCCGGGGGCGGTCGTTTAACGCCCGCCTACCGCGGACGAGGTGTCAGACGAGTATCTGCACGTGCCGGTGAGACGGGACCGAGAGAGAAGTCGAAACGGCGTGCGAATCAGTCGCCGAACGGACCCATCCCGCCGAGTCCGCCGCCGCCACCGCCGCCCTGATTCTGGAGTTTCTTCATCATGCGCTGCATGTCGCCGTCGCCCATCCCCTGGAACTGCTTGATGGTCTGCTCCATCATCTTGTGCTGTTCGAGCAGTTGTTGGACCGTCTCCTCGTCTTTGCCCGACCCGCGAGCGATGCGGCGGACGCGAGACGCACCGACGGTACGCGGGTTCTCCAACTCGTTTTCGGTCATCGAGTCCATGATGACGTCGAACGCGCGCATGCGGTCTTGGGTCACGTCCATCGCGTCGTCCGGGAGTTGGTCTTTGAAACCGCCGCCGAGACCCGGAATCATGTCGAGGACCTGGTCGAGCGGACCCATGCGGTTCATCGCCTCCATCTGTTTCTGCATGTCCTTCAGCGTGAACGACCCCTTCATGATGTCCTCGGGGTCCCAGTCGTCGTCCTCGTCTTGGGTCTCCTGCATCGCGCGTTCGACCCGTTCGGACAACTGCTTCAGGTCGCCCATGCCGAGGAGACGGGAGATGAACCCGTTGGGTTCGAAGCGTTCGATGTCCTGCACCGTCTCGCCGGTGCCGAGGAAGCCGATGGAGGAGTCCGTCTCGTTGACGGCCGTGAGGGCACCGCCACCTTTCGCCGTCCCGTCTAGCTTGGTGATGACGACGCCGTCGATGCCGATGGAGTCGTCGAACTGACGGGCCTGGTCTTTCGCCCCCTGTCCGATGGCGGCGTCGAGGACGAGCAACGACCGGTCGGGGTCGACGGCGCGTTCTATCTCCTCTATCTCGGCGATGAGGGCGTCTTCGAGGGCGTGCCGGCCCGCGGTGTCGACGATGTGGATGTCCGCGGACTCCGTCGCCTCCATCCCCTCGCGCGCGATCTTGACGGGGTCCTCCTCGTCGGGGTCGCCGTAGAACTCCACCTCGGCGCGTTCGCACATCTGCTTCGCTTGGTCGTACGCGCCGGGGCGGAACGTGTCCGTCTGGATGACGGCCGGGCGGAGCCCTTTCGTCGAGAACCACCACGCCATCTTCGCGGCGGTGGTCGTCTTTCCGGACCCCTGCAGACCGGCCAGGAGGATGGTCTGCGGTTCCAGCGGAATGTCCGTCGACTCGCCGATGAGACCGACCAGTTCCTCGTAGACGATTTTGAGGACGTGGTCGCGGGCGGAGGTTCCCCCCGGTGGCTGTTCGTTCAGCGCGCGTTCTTCGATGGACGAAGAGAGGTCCATCACGAGGCTCACGTCGACGTCGGCAGAGAGGAGGGAGCGTTGAATCTCCCGGACGATCTCCTCGACGTCGTCCTCGTCGAGGCGGGACTTCCCCTGCAGTTTGTCGAGACTGCTGCGGAGAGAACTCCCGAGATTGTCGAGTACCATTGGCTCACTCTACGCCGCCGCCCGTGTAAAGGCTTTATCCGTCGGTCTCGGCCCAAACGCTTTCTCGGAAGCACCCGACGGGACAGACGATGACGACGATTCTCGTCCTCGACCAGTCCGCCCACGGCGTTCCCGCCGCCGAGTACGCAGACGCCCTCCGCGACCGACTGCCGGACGCGACGGTCAGACACGAAGAGACCACCGACGCGACCCTCGAAGCGGCCCGCGACGCCGATATCGTGACGGGAATCCGTCTGCCCAACGACGTTCTCGATGCGGCGACGGAGATGCACCTGTTCGCCGGTGGTGCGGCGGGGTACGACCACCTCCCGCTGGACGAACTCCGCGAACGCGGCGTCACCGTCACGAACGCCTCGGGCGTCCACGGCCCCAACATCGCCGAACACGTCCTCGGCTGGATGCTCACCATCACGCGCCGACTGGACGAGGGGATGCGCCGACAGGACCGTCACGAGTGGCGGCACTTCCAGGCGTACGGCGAGTTGCAGGGGTCGACGGTCACGGTGGTCGGACTCGGCGCGATAGGGCAGGCCGTCGTCGACCGACTGGAGTCGTTCGGCGTCGACACCATCGGCGTCCGGTACACGCCCGAGAAGGGCGGACCGACCGACGAGGTGGTCGGGTTCGACGAGATGGAGTCCGCACTCGTCCGGACCGACTACCTCGTCCTCGCCTGTCCGCTGACCGAGACCACGAACGGGCTGATAGACGCCGACGCGTTCGACGCGCTTCCCGCCGACGCCGTCCTCGTGAACGTCGCCCGCGGCGGCGTCGTCGACACCGACGCACTCGTGAAGACGGTTCGTCGCGGGCGACTCCGCGCCGCCGCCCTCGACGTGACCGACCCCGAACCCCTCCCGGCGGACCATCCGCTCTGGGACTTCGAGAACGTCTACCTCACGCCGCACGTCTCCGGCTACACCCCGGAGTACTGGACGCGACTCGCCGACGTCCTCGCGCGGAACGTCGAACGGGTGACTGAGACGGGCGAGTGGACGGAGTTGGAGAACCAAGTGTCGCCCTGAGGCGGAGCTTTTTGTCCCTCACGCGGGACGGAACCGACGATGCAACTCGCCGCCGGACTGACTCTCACGACGTTCGTCGCGTTCTGCGGCGTCGCCGTCGCCCTCATCCTGACGCCGGGGCCGGACACGATGTACGTCCTCGCCCGCGGGATGCAGGGGCGAGCGACGGGCGTCCGGTCCGCGCTCGGTATCTCGACGGGCGTCCTCCTCCACACCGCCGCCGCGGCACTCGGACTCGCCGCACTCCTCCGCGCCGCACCGACGGCGTACCGGGTGGTGAAGTACGCGGGCGCACTCTACTTGGTCTACCTCGGCCTCACCGCCCTCCGCGACGACGAGTTCGACCCGGCGGTGCAGACGGACGCGGACGGGAGTTTCCGCCGCGGCGTTCTCGTCAACGCGCTGAACCCGAAAGTCGCGCTGTTCTTCCTCTCGCTTCTCCCGACGTTCGCGGGGAGCGGTTCCGGTGCGGAACTTCGGATGTTTCTCCTCGGGGGGACGTACGCGAGTCTGACGGCGCTGTACCTCTCGGGCGTCGCCGTGGCGTCGGGTCGAATCGGCCGCCTACTGGAGTCTTCGCGCTTCTCCTCGGGGTTGAGTTGGCTCGGCGGCGGCGTGATGGTCGCACTCGGCGTCGGCGTCGCCGTCGAGTGAAGCGACTCGGCGGTCGAGTCTGGAGTGGAAACGAGGGGGTTCGCGGTCGGGGGTCGCGGTCGGTGCGCGGACGGCTACGAACGGGCGGCGAGACTACTCCTCGTCGCCGAGGAGTCGGCTCACCATCTGTTCGGGGTCGAACCGTTCGATGTCGGCGTATCCCTGTCCCACGCCGAGGAAGAGAATCGGTTTGCCGGTGACGTAGGCGATGGAGATGGCCGCGCCGCCGTTGGAGTCGGCGTCGGCCTTCGTCAGTATCGCACCGTCGATTTCGGCGGCCTCGTTGAACTTCTTGGCGCGTTGGACGGCGTCCTGCCCGGCGACGGCTTCGTCGACGAACAGCGTCATGTCCGGACCGACGACGCGGTCTATCTTCTCTAACTGCGCCATGAGGTCGTTCGAGGTGTGCAGCCGACCGGCCGTATCGCCGAGGACGACGTCGATATCGTGCGCCTCGGCGTACTCGACGGCGTCGTAGATGACCGCCGCCGGGTCGCCGCCCTGTTCGTGGGTGATGAGTTTCGTATCGAGGTTCTCCGCGTGCTTTCGAATCTGCTCGTTCGCCCCGGCGCGGTACGTGTCGCCGTTGGCGAGGACGACCGAGAGGCCCTGGTTTTCGAGGTACCGAGCCATCTTCGCGATGCTCGTCGTCTTCCCGACGCCGTTGACGCCGGTGAAGATGAGCGTGACCGGTTTGTCCGCCTCGGCGACCCGTCCGTCGAAGTCGAACTGCCCGACGCTGATGACGTCGTACAGGGCGTCGTGAAGCGCTTCGTGGACGAGTTCGCCCATCGTCTGGACCTGTCTACGCGACTCGCCGATCATCTTCTCGCGGATGGTCTCCAGAATCTCTTCGGCGACGTGCATCTCCACGTCGCTCTCTAAGAGCGCCATCTCGAGTTCCCAGAGGGGGTCTTCGAGGTCCTCTTCCTCGATGATGACTTTCCCGGTGGCGAACGCCGCGGCGCGCTTCAGTCGACCCGCACCGGAGGACTCCTTTTCGCCCGCCTGAAGCGCCTCGCTGGCGGCGTCTGAGGCGAGTCGCTCTCGCGGCGGCACGTCCTCGTCTTCGGCGTCCACGGCACCGTCTTCGACCACCTCGTCTGCGGTGTCGGGGTGGTCGTCCGCGGCGTCCGCAACGTCCGTCGCGGCGTCCGCCGAAGCGACGTCGGCGTCGGCGTCGCCTTCTGACGCCGTATCCGGCGTCACCTCGGGGTCCGACTCCGGCGGTCGTCGGGAGTCTGCCAGGTCGGCCGAAGTATCGGTCGAGTCCGGCGAAGTATCGGTCGAGTCGGCCTTGGTAGCGGTCGAATCGGCGTCCGCCGCGTCGGCCGGCGTCTCGGTCCGGACCGTCGTCTCGTCGGTGTCGTTCTCGCCGTCGACGGCGGCGTCGGCGTCCGTCGCCTCGGCGTCGACCGTCTCGGCGTCCGCGGGTGCGTCGGGTCCTGCCTCGGACTCTTCGGCCGCCGCTTCGGCCTTCTCCTCGGCGGTGTCTTCGACGTCCTTGCGGAAACTGTTGAGCTTCTTCTTCAGTCCATCGAACATGTGAAAGAGTGTAAGCGGGAGGCGGTCGCGTTATTCGCCGTCTTCGTCGCCCTGCATCTGCTGCATCTGCTGCATCTGCTGTTGCTGCATCTGCTGTTGCATCTGCTGGGCCTGCTGTTCGAGTTCGGAGCTCTCGTCTTCGAGGTCCGAAATCTCGCCGCGAACTTCGGCGATACGCTCGTCCAGCGAGTCCTGCTTCAGGTGAAGCGCCTCGATGGCGTCGTTCTGCTCTTGCTCTGCGGCGTAGTTACCGCCGAGGTCGACGATGACCTCGTCGATGTCCTGCACTTCCGCGCGGAGGTACGCGCCGCCGCCGAGGGGGACCTGCACCGTCGACCCCGTCTCGAGCGTCTCGATGGCCTCGACGGCCTCGTCTATCTCGGTCTTCTCGGTCTCGAGTTCCTCGACGTCGCCTTCGAGTTCCTCGATCTCTTCGTCGATAGCCTGCAGTTCCTGCGAGAGCTGCTGAAGTTGCTGCTGACCGCCACCCATCATTCTGCGGTCACCTCCGAAATCTCGATCTGGGTGCGCTTGAGACCGTGCTGGCTCCCGATGTTCGAGAGCACGTGGTCACGGGCGACGTTCTCGTTCGGCGCCTCAATGGACGTCTCGAACGAACTGTAGCCGTCTCGGCTCTGGAACTGGCCGCTCACCGTAAATTGGCTCATACCCGCATCGTCGGCCCGCGAGCGGGAAGTATCTTCCTACTCGGAGAGCAGTATGACAGCGCGAGCGTCGAGGAGAATCGAGCGACCGACGGCGATGCCACTGCAGAGAGAACGCGTGTGCGCGTGAAGAGAGACCGACGCGCGGCGGTCAGTCGATGTACCCGAGCGTGCCCTCGATACGGCCGAGTTCGGGACCGGTCGTATCCTCGCCGACGACGTAGCCGGACTCGTTGGCGACCAGTCCGGAGCCGACGAGCGGTGCACCGTAGTTGACGGTGCCGATATCGGCGGTCACGTCGAGCAGTTCTTCGAGGGCTTCGAGTTCGGGTTCGCGGGACTTGGGGTGACAGAGCACGCCCTCGCTCGTCGCGACGGCGGCCGTACCGACCGTCCGGACGTCCGCGAGGTCACCGCGTTCGACGGTGACGTCGAGGGCGTCTTCGACGACGGCGACGGCCTCCTCGGAGAGGTCAGGGTGGACGTACGCACCCACCTCGTTCGCGAGGACGACGTTCCCGGCGGCGTTGAGGCGGCCGGGGAGTTTCGTCACGGGGACGCCGGCGGCGTCCTCGATGGTCTCCTTCTCTCGCTCGGTCGCACGCGCGGAGACGAGGATGCCGCTGTCGTTGCCCATCGCGAGTGCGCCGACCGTTCCGGAACCACCGACGGTGGTCCGGACGGCGGGCACGTCGAGTTCCGCGGTCATCGCGTCGACGACGTCGTCTTCGGCGTCCGGGCGGACCAACAGCACGTCGTCGGTCGCGCAGGCGAAGACGCCGACGTACGCCGAGCCAGCGAAGGAGGCGCGGAGCACCGTTATTCAGCCGGTTCTGCCTCGACGACCTGCTGGCCGTCCTCGTCGAATCGAGCGGCGCGAACGCGGAACTTGCTCGGGGGCTGCTTTCGGCCCTTCGCCCACACCGTCTCGTTGATGTCGGTGTCGAGGCGCACGTCCTCGACGTCGACCGAGAAGTGCTGTGCGAGGTGTTCGCGGATGAGCTTCATCGCGCGGCCTGCACGCTCGTAGGCGGGGACGGCGTTCACGTCGCGGAGCGGTACGGTGATGACTCGTTCTTCGAAGTCGCTTGCGCTCATTGGTTACTCGTCCGTGTCGCTTCGCCGCCAGTTGCGGCGCTTGGGGTTTCGCGTGACTTCCATGTCCGTCTTCATCATGACCCACGCGGGGACACGACTGTTCTGACGCTCCAGTTTGGCCAGTCGCTTCTTCTTGGCCTTCGATTTCTTACTCATGGTACTCGGAACTACCCTCGGCCCGCATAAAATCTTGTTCCTTCGGTTCCGCCGGAGAGAACGCGCCTCACGCCGCCGAGAACGGTCGATTCCGCTCGTCACGCCACTCGTCAGAGCGACGCGACGCGTCGTGCCGGAACCGAGCCATTCAGGACGGACCACCGCTTCGACGCAGAACGAATGCGTCACCGGACGACTGCCGTCTTCGTACTGCTGTCCGCCATCTGGGGCACCGCCTTCGTCGCAACCGAGGTGGGCCTCGACTCGCTTCCGCCGACGCTGTTCGCGGCAGTCCGGTTCGACGTCGCCGCCGCCGTCCTCTTCGGCCTCGCACTCGTCCGGAGCGACCGACTTCGTCCGACCGCGCGCGCGGAGTGGGTCCCCATCCTCGCCGGTGGCGTCCTCAACATCGGCGTCCACCACGCCTTCCTCTTCTCCGGGCAGGTGTACGTCGACGGCGCCGTCGCCGCCGTCCTCCTCGGTCTCATCCCCGTCATCACGCCCGCGCTCACCCGCCTCACGGCGTCGAGAGAGCGCCTCTCGCCGGTCGGTGCCGTCGGTGTCCTCATCGGCTTCGTCGGCGTCGTCGTCATCGCGAACCCCGACCCCGCGAACCTCGTCGACTCGAACCTCGTCGGCGTCGCTCTCGTCCTCGCCTCCGCCGTCGCGTTCGCCCTCGGCGCGGTGGTGACCCACGACGCGGACTCGACGCTCCCCTTCGTCTCGACGCAGGCGTGGATGATGCTCGTCGGCGCCGTCGTCCTGCACGCGACGAGCGCCGCCCTCCCGTGGGAGTCGGTCGCCGCCGCCGAGTGGACGCCCGCGGCGGTCGCCTCGCTTCTCTACCTCGCCGTCGTCGCCGGCGCCGGCGGGTTCTTCATGTACTTCTGGTTGCTCGACCACGTCGGCCCCGTCGAGGTGAGCCTGCTGGAGTACGTCATCCCCGTCTTCGCCGCCGTCGTCGGCTGGCAGGTCCGCGGGACGGGGCTGGACGCGACGACGGTGGCCGGGTTCGCGATAATCTTCGTCGGGTTCGCCCTCGTCAAGCGCGCGGACATCCGACGCGAGTGGGGACGGCTTCGAGGGGTAGAAGAGAACGCGGTCCGAGACGCCGACTGATAGCCGAGTAACTGCCGACTGAGAACTGACTGAGAGCCGACCGACCTCACAGCGCGAACCGCCGCACCGTCTCGTACCGCGGCCCGTCGTTCGTCAGCGTGCTCTCTTTCAACCGCACCTCCGCCACCCGGAACGTCCCGACGTCGGGGTCCGCCTCGCGGACGACGCGCCGAACCGCCTCTTTGCCGCGGGCGTCGTCCATCCGCGCGAGGGTGACGTGCGGCGTGAACTCGTGTCGCTCCGGGTCGAAGTCGCGTCCGACCGTCTCGCGCTCGATTGCCTCCGCGAGCGTCGTCATCTCCGCCGCGCCCGCGCCGTCGCGGACGCCCGCCCAGACGACGCTGATGTAGTCGAGAGAGGGAAAGACGCCGAACCCGCCGATGGTGGCGTCGAACGGACCGACGTCGGTGTCGTCGATGGCGGCTTCGACGGCCGCCTCGACGGCCGGAATCCGCTCTTCGTCGGTGTCGCCGAGGAACTTCAGTGTGACGTGCGTCTGCGCGGGGTCGACGAATCGGAGGCTCTCGGCCGCCGCGAAGCGTTCCTGGGCCGTCGCGACGGCGTCGGTGAGAGAATCGGGCAGGTCGATGCTGAGGAACAATCGCATGGGGGAAAGACGGACGCCGAGCGGTTCAACGTTCGGGGCTGACAGCCGTGTGACGTAGTTCTTAACCGTCTCGACACCCAAGCGCGCCGCATGGCAGAAGACGGCGAGCGAGACAGACCCCATCGTTTCTCAGAGGGACAGGGGTTCAGCGAGGACTACGACGAGTTCACGCTCGACCCGCCGGAACTGAACGTCGACCCGGCGAAGGTTGACCCCGTCGACACGCGGGTCGTCGCCGACGAACTCGACGAACGAAACATCGCGAGCGACGAAGTCGACGTCGAACAACTCGTCGACGTCGGCCTCTCGTACATGCAGATAAACCGGTTCGAGGAGGCCACGGAGACGTTCGAACGCGCCGCGCAGTTCGCCGACGAGGACTCGCTGGAAGCCCAGGAGGCGTGGGTGAACAAGGGGGCCGCACACGCCCAACTGGAGGAGTTCGACGAGGCCATCGGTTCCTACAAGGAGGCCCTCCGCATCGACGACGACTCCGAGCACGCCGCGTCCGCGGAGACGAACCTCGCCTACGCGCTCTGGCAGTTCGGCGAGACCGAAGAGGCACTCCACCACGCAGAGCGTGCGGTCGAGATAGACCCCCGCTTCGCGCAGGCGTGGTACAACCGCGGGTTCTTCCTGCAGGAACGCGGTCTGAGCGAGGACGCCGTCAACGCCTTCGACAACGCGATTCGGCTGGGAATGCGCAACGCCGACGTGTTGGAGGAGAAGGTTCGCGCACTGGAGGACTTAGGGCGCGAGGACGAGGCCGAACAGGTCCAACAGCAGGCGAACGAGATTCGACAGCAACGCGAACAGGAACTCGTCGAGGAGCGGTGATGCTCCTGCGAGAGCGAGAGACGCCCGAGGGACTGCTCGTCTCCGTCTGCGACCGAGACTGCCTCGGCGAGACGTACGAAGACGGTCCGGTGTCGCTCGAAGTAACGGAGGAGTTCTACGGCGGCGAGGAGGCCAGCGAGGCGGACGCCGACGCCGTCGTCGACAGTCTCACCCGGGCCACCGTGGCCAACATCGTCGGCGAGGAGGCCGTCGAAGTCGCCGTCGACGCCGGAATCGTCGACGAGGAGACGGTGCTGGACGTGGGCGAGACGCGGCACGCGCAGTTGCTCTGGATGTAGACGGTTGGGGTAGTCGACGCACTCGGACGGTCGTCGATACTGCTTCTCACAGAGACGGTGAGCCGTTGCGAGCGGAGAACGGACCGTGCCGAACAGCGAGACGGGGGTGGTCTGGTCGCGGTCGCTACCGGTGTATCAGTCCCAGTATCCGACTTCGAACGTCGTCGGCGGAGACGAACGTCTGGTCGTCGGTCGAGGCGAGCACATCTTCGAGAGATTCCGTCCCCTGCTGAGTTTCGATCCGAGAGTCGCCGTAGGACTCGACCAGTTCGTTCGTCGTGGTCGGATACGCATGGGTTTCGAGTGCGTTATCCAGGTCACCAAGCCGCCCGTCGGGGTCGCCGGCCATCGCCCGGTCTTCGTGGGTGCGGTCGCGTACATCCTCTTGTCTTCGTAGTGGTTGGCGGTGTTCGTCGTCGTCTGTTTTCGCGTCTCGGCGTTGTTCGTGATTCGACATCCCATATAGTAGGCGTCCGAACGAAATAACGGTGCGGACGTCCCTCGGCGTCGACGGCTTGGAGTCGATACGACGACGCCGCGCGACCGCTGAGAGCGTTACCGAATTCGGTTGCGCCCGAGCGTGCGGACCGAAGGCGTGTTAGTGCTGGGACCGTTAGGAGAGTGCAATGGGAGTGCAGGAATCGTACCCGATAGACGTCGCGGCCATCCGCGAGGACTTCCCCATCCTCGACCGGAAGGTCGGCGGCGACTTCACGGTCCCCGGTGAAGGCGAGAACGACGACTTACCGCTTGTCTACCTCGACAACGCGGCGACCAGTCAGACGCCGCGACAGGTCGTGGACGCCATCGTGGACTACTACTACGGCTACAACTCGAACGTCCACCGCGGCATCCACCACCTCAGTCAGGAGGCGTCCGTCGCCTACGAGAACGCCCACGACAGGGTGGCGGAGTTCGTCAACGCCGACGGACGCGAGGAGATAGTCTTCACGAAGAACACGACGGAGGCGATAAACCTCGTCGCCTACGCGTGGGGCCTCGAAGAACTCGGTCCGGGCGACACGGTGGTCCTGACGGAGATGGAGCACCACGCCTCGCTCGTCACGTGGCAACAGATAGCCAAGAAGACGGGCGCGTCGGTGGAGTACATCCGCGTCGACGACGAGGGCCGTCTCGACATGGAGCACGCGAAAGAACTGATAGACGACAGCGTGAAGATGGTCTCCGTCGTCCACGTCTCGAACACGCTCGGCACCATCAACCCCGTCGCCGAACTCGCAGACATGGCGCACGAGGTGGGCGCGTACATCTTCGTCGACGGCGCGCAGTCCGTTCCGACGCGTCCCGTGGACGTGAAGGACATCGATGCGGACTTCTTCGCCTTCTCGGGACACAAGATGCTCGGACCGACGGGTATCGGCGTCCTCTACGGGAAAGAGGAGATTCTCGAAGACACGTCGCCGTACCTCTACGGCGGCGAGATGATTCGTCGCGTCACCTACGAGGAGTCGACGTGGGAGGACCTGCCGTGGAAGTTCGAGGCGGGAACGCCCGTCATCGAGCAGGGAATCGCCCTCCACGCGGCCATCGACTACCTCGACGATATCGGGATGGAGAACGTCCAGAAGCACGAGGAACTCCTCGCGGAGTACGCCTACGACCGGTTGGACGAGTTCGACGACATCGAGATATACGGCCCGCCCGGAGACGACAGAGGCGGACTCGTGGCGTTCAACTTGGACGGCGTGCACGCGCACGACTTATCGAGCATCCTCAACGACCACGCCGTCGCCGTCCGCGCCGGCGACCACTGCACGCAACCCCTGCACGACAAACTCGGCGCGGCCGCCTCCACGCGAGCGTCGTTCTACATCTACAACACGTACGAGGAGATAGACAAACTCGTCGACGCCGTCGACGACGCCCGGCAGTTGTTCGCCTGAGACGACGCTCGGGCCAGTCCTTTTGCAGCGAACGAGAGAGCCGAACGGGCGCGTTTTCGGGAAAACCGACCGAACGAGGTATTCGAACTCGTCGAGTCTAGTAAAGACATCATTATCGTTTCAGAATACAATCTGCTCTGATTATCTATCGGAATAATTTGAGAGTCACAACTATACCAATCGTTCTGTAGGAGAGGTATATGTCGATGGTAAGCACAGTCGTCCCGAGACGAATTCGAGCGAGTTACGGCCTGAAGTTCCTCGCCGTAGTTCTCGCGATACTGCTGGTCCTGGGGGGGATTTCGGCGTACGCGTACACGAACAGCCAAGCGAAGGTCGAAAACAGCGTGACCGACCAGATAATCACCTCCGCCGCGCTGAGCGGTGGTGAGGTGGAGGGTTGGGTGAGCCAACGCAAGCAGACGGCGGCGATGCTCTCCGAGTATCAGGTGATGAAGACGGAAGACCCCGAGTCGGTCGGGATGTTCCTGAACAACGAGATGGACGCCGTTCCCGAGGACGTCCACTCGGTCCACTACGTCGACGCCGGGTCGAACACCGTCCTCGCGAGCACGGACCAGTCGCTGGTCGGGTCGTCGATGACGACGGGACAGGCGGCGTGGGCGGCCGACGAGCGCTCGTTCTCCGATGCCGACGACGTGTTCCGGTCGGACGTCTACACCTCGGGCGGCGCGTCGCTGCTCTCGTGGACGTCGCCGGTGAACGGCCACGAAGACTATCTCGTCGTCGTCACGGCGGACGTCTCCGAGATGTCGTCCCAACTGGAGACGAGTATCGACGGGAGCTTCGTGATGGTCGTCGACAACGGCGACGGCGAGGTGATGATGGACAGTCGCGGCGAGGCCATCACCTCGACGTACGTCCTCGGAAAGGACGCAGATGCCGTCTCGCTGGGTGCGCAAGGCAACGAGGGAATCGTCGAGATGGACGCCGTCGACGGCCTCGTCGACGCACCGTTTCTGATGGGGTACGCTCCCATCGAAGGGACCGACTGGGCCGTCGTGACGCACGTGCCGGAGTCGAGCGCGTTCTCGCTCGCGACGGGCGTCGGGAACGACTTCCTGATGCTGCTCGGGAGCGCCGTCGTCGGTCTGGGCGTCCTCGGCGTCGTCGTCGGGCGCAACACCGTGTTCGCCCTGCGCGACTTAGAGGAGAAGGCGAACGAACTGGAAGGCGGCAACCTCGATGTCGACGTCGAGTCGGACAGAGTGGACGAAATCGGACAGTTGTACGACGCCTTCGGGTCGATGCGCGACTCCCTGCGGACGCGAATCGCGGAGAGCAAGGAGACGGCGAACCACCTCGAAGCGCAGGCGGGGGCGTACAGCGCCGTCATGACCGCCTGCGCCGACGGCGACCTGACCCGGCGGATGGACCCCGACGAGGACAACGAGGCGATGGCCGACATCGCGACGTCGTTCAACGCGATGATGGACGAACTCGAACACACCGTCGTCGACATTCAGCGGTTCGCCGACGAGGTGGCGGCCGCGAGCGAACAGGTGACGACGAGCACCGAAGAGATTCAGCAGGCCAGCGAGCAGGTCAGCGAGTCCGTGCAGGCCATCTCTGCGGGCGCGGAGCGACAGGACGACCGACTGGGGACCGCGAGCGACGAGATGACGACGATGTCGGCGACCATCGAAGAGGTCGCCGCCTCCGCGACGGAAGTCGCAGACACCGCCGAGGGCGCGGTCGAACGCGGCCGCGACGCACAACAGTACGCGCAGAACGCCATCGACGAGATGAACACCATCGAACGGCGGACCGACAGGCGCGTGACCGAGGTGGAGTCGCTGGAGACGGAGATCAAACAGATACGCGAAATCGTCGAGATGATAGACGGCATCGCCGAGCAGACGAACCTCCTGGCGCTGAACGCCTCCATCGAGGCCGCTCGCGCCGGTGAGGCGGGCGAGGGGTTCGCCGTCGTCGCCGACGAGATAAAGACGCTCGCCAGCGAGGCCAGCGAGGCGACCGACGAGATAGAGACGCTCATCGGCGACGTCGTGACGTCGACCGAACAGACCGCCGAGGACATGCACGACACCGGCGAGAACGTCTCGAACGGCGTCGACGTGGTCGAACGCGCACTCGACGCCGTCGACGCCGTCGTCGGTGCCTTCGAGGAGGCGAACAACGGCGTTCAGGAGATAGAGGCGACGACGAAGGACCAGGCTGAGACCACGGAACAGGTCGTCACCATCGTCGAGGACGTGGCGCGAATCAGTTCCGACACGACGGCCAAAGCCGAGAACGTCTCGGCCGCCTCCGAGGAGCAGTCCTCGTCGCTGGCGGAGGTGTCGGGAAGCGTGCAGTCGCTTGCGGACCGCGCGGACCAACTCCACACGCTCCTCGAACAGTTCGAGGTGGACGGCGAGACGGCGGACGCGGCAGGCGCCGGTGCGTCGGCGGACGTCGTCCGACAGACCGAGAACGGGTCGAGCGGTCGTGGGGCGTCGCAGACGCCGCAGGTGTAGTCCGGGCGCGACGCGGACGGGTCGGACGAGCGACCAGTTTTTTGTCCATCAACGGGGAGAGACAGACGCATGTACCAGACGGCGAGCGACTCCATCTCACAGATAGTCCAGCAGACGTTTCTCGACTTCGTCGCCGGGATTCGCGCCGCGGTTCCGAACGTCCTCGGCGGAATCGTCTTTCTCGTCCTCGCCTACGCCGTCATCAGCGTCGCGTTGTCCCTCCTCCGGCGCAGTCTCGACGCGCTCTACCCCGAAGAACAGGACCTCGTGGTCAGCCTCGGCGTCACCGTCGCCGGCGTGTTCCTCTGGTTCGGGGCGGGTCTGGCGTTCTTCAAGATAGTCGGAATGGGCGACGTGGCCGCCAGCCTCGGGACGGCGACGGGGTTCGTCGCCCTCGGCGTCTCCTACGCGCTCTCGAACATGATAGCCGACACCGTCGCGGGCGTCTACCTCCTCCGCGACCCCGACTTCAACCCCGGCGACCGGGTGGTCGCCGACCCCGTCACGGGCGTCGTGACGTCTATCGGTCTCCGGAAGAGTCGGTTCCGAGACGACTCCGACGACGTGGTCGTCGTCGCGAACCGCGAAGTGGAGAAGAAGTGGCGACGGGTGGAGTCGCCGGACGAGGGGACGCCGACGGAACAGACGGAATCGTCGTCGTGAGCGTGACCGACCCGCGAGCGTCGTCGAGAGACCGCGAGCGAGATATCGACAGCCCCGGAACCCTTATCCGGAGAACAGCCCTACGCCCGATAACTATGGGTATGGGCTCGGACATGTACCGGCAGCAGATTCTGGACCACTACAAGAACCCCCGAAACAAGGGCGAGATGGAGGAGCCGACGTTCTCGCACACGGGCGAGAACCCGTCCTGCGGAGACACCATCACGATGCAGGTCCGTCTCGAAGACGACGGCGAGACCATCGAGTTCGTCGCGTTCAGCGGCGACGGCTGTGCCATCAGTCAGGCTTCCGCGAGCATGCTCTCGGAACGCCTGCAGGGGACGACGCTGTCGGAACTGGAGGAGATGGACACCGACGACGTCACCGAGATGCTCGGCGTCGACATCTCGCCGATGCGCATCAAATGCGCCGTCCTCGCCCGGCAGGTGGCCCAAGACGGCGCGGCCATCTACGAGGGTGACCTCGACGTCGACGAGACGACTACCGAGGAGTAGTCGAACCCACCCGCCCGCTCACGTCTCTGTTCTTCGCGACGTATTCGAGCGTCCTCTCGGCGAGTTGCCGTCGCCGAGCGGTGAGCCACGTCGCTCGAACCACCTCGTCGACGTGTCCGCGAACCGCGTCGCCGACGGTGTCGACGATGGTCCGGAGGAACGCCGCCTCGTCGGCCGGGTAGGCTCCCCCGACCGGACGGACGTGCCAATCGCTGTCGCCCGCGACGTAGTCGACGCCGCGCGAATCCAGGTGAGATTCGAGTCTCCGACCCGCCCGCGAACCCCACCTGTCGCCGGCGTGCATCGTGTCGTGGTACGCCGCGAGAACCGCGTCGTCGGCGTCGTGTCCGGGGGCGAACGCGGTGCCGCCGTCGAACGTGATGGGAAAGTAGAACCGCCCGCCCGAGACGAGACCGGCGAGCAGTCGGTCCACCTCGTCCGGGCCGAGTAAGTCGACGAACGCCTGCGCGACGACGACGGTCCATCCCCCTGCGTCGGCCGCGTCGAGGGCGTCGGCGCGGACGAACCGCACGTCGACGGCGTTCCGTCCCCGGAGTGAGAGCGTCGCCAGCGTGTCGCCGAGGACGTCGAACGCCGGATTCTCCGGAGTCGAACCGTCGGTATCGACCGAGTAGCGGAGCTCTCGCGCGCGTTCTTCGACCAGTCGAGCTCCCAGTTCGAGACTCGTTTCGTCGGCGTCGACGGCGACGTAGGTCAGGTCGGGAACGTCGTCCCACGTCAAGAGACGTCGGAGGAAGGGGCCGGTTCCGGCCCCGGCGTCGAGGAGACGAACCGTCCCCGAACGTGCGGCGAGGTCCGAGCGAACGGCGCGACGGACGCGGGGGTCGAACGCTCGGTCGTCGACCGTCTCCTTCGCTCGGAGGTACCGCTGGAAATCCCCCTTCACGCGTGCCCCTCCGCGGGTTGCTTCCGGCGAGCGCCCTCGCCGACGCCGCGGAGGAACGCCCGACACTCGCGCGTCGTCTCGGCCCACGAGGGGTGCGCTCGGTACCGGGCGAGTGCCGCGTGACCCGCCGCTTCGAGGGCAGTCCGGTCGCTCGCGAATCCGTCGAGAGCGTCTCGAACCGCGTCGGCGTCGCCGGGAGCGACGAGAACCCCCGTCTCGGCGTCGACGAGGTCCGACGCGCCGCCGGACGCGGCGGCGACGACCGGGAGACCGAACCCCATCGCCTCCAGATAGGCGATTCCGAACCCCTCGTGCGACGACGGCATCGCGAACACGTGACTCTCTCGGAGGGCGGCGGCCACCTCCTCGGTCGGGAGTTCGCCCGCGAGTCGGACCGACTCTCCCAGACCGCGTCGCCGGATTCGGCGTTCGACCCGTCGTCGGTAGACGTCATCCGGGTGTGGACCGACCAGCGTGGCCCGCCACGGCGTCGAGTCGTCCAGTCCGGCGAGTGCGTCGAGGAGCGTCAACACCTCTTTTCTCGGGACGAGGTTGCCGACGAAAGCGACGCGGAAGGGGTCTTCGCGGGCGCGTTCGCTCACGAACGCACGCGTCACCGCGGGGTCGAACTGCGTGTCCGCGGGCGGCGCGACGTGCGTCGGGAGCGTCGGCGCGCGCGTCTCGACGGAAGACGCCGTCGCGTGACTGGTGCAGACGGCCGCGTCGCACCGGGCGAGGAACCGTCGTTCGAGCGTTCCGGCGAGTGCGGCGCGGACGCCCTCGCTCTCGTCGCACCGGAGGTGGTGGACGAGGGCGACGACGGGGGCCTCGGATGAGAGACGGAGGAGCGCCGGATGTGCCAGTTCGTCGGCGAGAATCAGGTCGGCGTCGGCGAGAGACGGCGAGAGCGGCGTCGGCGAAAGCGAGTCCACGAGGCCGAACGGGTAGCGCCGCCACGGGACAGACACCACCTCGACGGTGTCTCCCGCCTCGCGAAGCGACGCGACGAGGGCCCGGTCGTAGGCGAATCCGCCGGAGAGCGTCTCTATCGACCCGGGGACGACGAGGGCGACGCGCATCAGTGCGCGTCGGTGTAGGCGGCGTTCGCGTCGTCGTCCTCCCAGACGGTGACCGTCGCCTCCGCGACGTTCGGCGCGTCCACGTCGTCGACGAGTCTGTCGTGGACGACCCGCGCGAACCGTTCGACGCTGGGGTTGTACCCCTCGAACTCCGGGAGGTCGTTCAAGAACGCGTCGGTGTAGCGACGCTCGATTTCGTCCAGTGTCGCCTCCACGTCGTCGATGTCGACGAGGTAGTCGTACTCGTTCAGCGTCTCGCCGCGGAGCGTCACTTCAAGGCGGTAGCGGTGCGAGTGGGGGACGCCCTCCGGACCGGGGTCCGGAACCGTCAGCGCGTGCTGTGCGACGAGTCGTCTGCGGACCGTGACGGAGTACATGTCCGTTCGTCGGGTGGAGACACCCTAAAACCGCGGTCGGAACCGCGGTCAGTAGGTGAGAAGAACCTGGACGGCGTCTTCCGGACGGCGGTCCAAGAGGCGGTAGGCGTCGGCGGCGTCTTCGACGGGGAATCGGTGAGTGACGAGCGAGGAGGGCGAGAGCCGAGAGAGCGAGTCGAGAGCGTAGTCCAGACGCCGCGACTTGTCCCAGCGGCCGGTGTGTTCGGGCGCGAGACGGCTCACCTGACTGGAGCGAATCTCGATTCCGCTGCGGTGGAATCGCCCGCCCAGGTCCAGCGCGACGGGTTTCTCCCCGTACCACGACCCGACGACGAGGCGGCCGTCGTCGCCCGTGACCGCGAGAGCGTCCGAGAGCGCCGCCGGATTGCCGGACAGTTCGTACGTGAGGTCCGTCCGCCCGTCCCCGCTCAACGCGTCCATCAGTCCGTCTTCTCCCACGTCCGCGCCGAAGACGACGTCGGCCCCGAGCGAACGCGACCGCTCGCGCCGGGCGTCGTGGCAGTCGACCGTGACCAGTTGCGAGAGCGGGAACTGCGAGAGAAGCGCGGTGGTGAGCAGGCCCACGACGCCCTGTCCGAAGACGGCGACGCGTTCGCCGATTCCGGGGCGGCCGTCCATCGCGAACCCCGTCGCCGTCTCGACCGTCGCCAGCATCGCCGCGTCCTCGTCGGACACCTCGGCGGGGAGCGGAACGAGCGACTCCGGCGAGACGCAGAAGTGGCTGGCGTGGGGGTGGAACGCGAAGACGCGGCGTCCGACCCACGACTCGTCGACGGCGTCTCCGACGGCGGTGACGACGCCGACGGCGGCGTAGCCGTACGAGAGCGGGTACGAGAACGGTTCGTCGAGGCCGTCTATCGTCGCGTCGAGCGGAACGTCGCCGGGGACGCAGTCGCGGTAGACGAGGAGTTCCGTGCCGGGGCTGAGAGCGGAGACTCGCGTCTCGACGCGGACTTCGTCGTCGTCCGGGAGAGGCATCGGTACCGTCTCGGTCGCTACGGTTCGAGGGCCGAGAAACCGAACGCGGCGCGCGTCGGTCATCGTCGAACGGCCGCGGCGTCGGGCCCCGACCGGTCGCCGCCGTCTCGCTGTCGTGACATGCCCGGAACTGACGAGCGTGAGGGGGTAAACCTGTCGTACGGGAGAACGTTCACGGCACCGCGGACCCTACGAGGAGACGTGAGAGACGCGGGGACCCGACGGACGCGACGACAACTGACGACGCTCGGCGTCGCCTTCGCAGTCTGTACGTTCCTCGTCGCAGTCGTGGCCGAACGGCGGACGCCCGGGGCCGGTGCGCCGTGGGGCGCCGTCTCCGCCGCCGGCGTCCTCGGCGTCGTCGGATTCGCGCGCCGCCACGCCCATCGAAACCGACCGAGCGAACGAGGCCGAGTGTTCGATTCGCTCGGCGCCGCCAACGCGGTGACGCTCTGTCGGGGCGTCGTCGTCGCGTTCCTCGCGGGGGTACTGGTCGTCCCCGCACCCGTCGGCTGGCTTCCGGCGCTCCTCTACGGGGCCGTCGCCGCCTCCGACCCCGTAGACGGCGCGATAGCCCGCCTCCGCGACCGGACGACGCTTCTCGGTGCGCGCCTGGACGTGAACGTCGACGCCGCCGGACTCCTCGTCGCCGCACTCGTCGGCGTCTCGGTCGGGTCGCTCCCGCCGTGGTACCTCGCCGTCGGCGCGGCGCGGTATCTGTTCGTCCTCGGCGCGTGGCGTCGTCGTCGCCGCGGCCTCCCGGTCTTCGAGTTACCGCACGGTGACACGCGGCGCGCACTCGCGGGCATTCAGATGGCCGTGACGGCCGTCGCCCTCGCGCCGGTCGTTCCGCAGTGGGCCGGGTGGACGCTGGCGACGGTGACGATGCTCCCGTTCCTCGGGAACTTCCTCGTCGACTGGTTCGTCGTCACCGGACGGCGCGAACGACCGCTTCCGTGAGTCGTCGCGACGCCACGCTCACTCTCGTCTGAGGAGGGTGACGAGGACGCCGACGAGGACGAGTTGCGCGAGTTTGTCGACGGCGGCGACGGCGGAGAGGTCAGTCGCCCCTTGCACCCAGAGGACGCCGAAGATGGCTATCTGTCCGAGGACGAACGGAATCCCCACCTGGTAGACGAGTCGCCGCCGGACGTTCCACGCGACGAGGACGATACCAACGGCGAACCCCGCCGCAGCGACGAGGAAGGAGAGACCGAACGCCGACGGGAGCGACGCGATACCGAGGACGAGGTGGACGACGCCCGAGAGGGCGGCGAGGGCGATACCGACGCGATGCAGCGTCGTGAGCGACGAGAGGTCCAAGCCGGTGGCGACGTCGCCGGATTCGGTGCTGTCGAGGCGAGTGGACATACGAGAGTGTTGGTTCGCCAGCACCATAAGAGTCGAGTTACCACGCGGCACGGTTTCGGAACCGCTTCGGCGACGGGCGAGAGAGAAGAGAGAAATCGACGGTCGCTCCTCAGCCCGTTCGGGCGTGCGCCCTCACGGTCGAAGACGGAGACCCTACTCGGGCTTCAGACCGCCGTCCTGCACGCGCATGATGCTCTCGCCGTCGGCGAGGTTCGGCGCGTCGACGAGGCGGACGATACGCTTGTCGCCCTTCGATTTGCGCAGGTAGATGCGGAACGTCGACGTGTGGCCGAGGATGTTCCCACCGATGGGTTGCGTCGGGTCGCCGAAGTACGAGTCGGGGTTCGACGCGACCTGATTCGTCACGAGGACGACGGTGTTGTACAAGTCACCGATGCGCATCAGGTCGTGAAGGTGTTTGTTGAGTTTCTGCTGTCGCTCGGCGAGTTGGCCGCGGCCGACGTACTCCGCGCGGAAGTGCGCCGTCAGCGAGTCCACGCAGAGCAGACGGACGGGGAACTCGTCGTCCTCGTGGTCGCGAGCGAGTTCTTTCGCCTTCTCGGCGAGCAGAATCTGGTGGTTGGAGTTGAACGCCTTCGCGACGTGAATCTTGTCGAGAACGTCGCTGAGGAGTTCCTCCATGGCGTCCTCGTCGTCCGGGGTGCCCTCTATCTCGCGGTGGTCCATCGTCGCCTGCAGAACCTCGTCGTCGAGGCCGCGGACCATGTCGTCGATACGTTCCGGACGGAACGTGTCCTCGGAGTCGACGAAGATACAACTGCCCTCCAGGCCGCCGTACTCCGAGGGGAGTTGGACGTTGACCGCCATCTGGTGGGTTACCTGCGATTTCCCGGCACCGAACTCACCGTACACTTCGGTGATAGACTGCGTCTCCAGACCGCCGCCGAGGAGTTCGTCCACGCCGGGGATGTTCCAGGTGAGTTTACCGATCTGTTGGCGTCGTTCGAGGACCATCGAACCCGTCTCGAAGCCGCCGATGTCGGCCGCCTTCCGCGCGGCCTTGATGATGTCCGACGAGGTGGACTCGCCCACGTCGGCCGTGTTGGAGAGTTCGCTCGGACTCGCGACGGCGATAGATTGGTAGCTCTCGAATCCGGCTTCGACGAGTTTGTCAGCGGTCGCAGGACCCACACCCGGGAGACTTTCGAGGTCGTCTTCTGGCATCGTATACGGTTCTGGGTCCCACGGGCACATAAACCCTCGTTAACACCAGAGTGAAAGTGAAAATGGAAGACGGCGAGCGGGCGTCGTTCAGGATTCGGAGAAGGTTTATTGGCGAACGATACGGCCGACGCTGTCCGTCGCGGTGCAGTTCGGAGAGTCGGCGTCGAGAACGTCTCGGTTCAGCGAGTCACGCGGAGTCGGTCGCAACCTCCCGACGGGCCTCGCCGTCGCCCGCGGGTCTCGCTTCGTTCACTGCCAGGGGTGGCCGCCGGTCCGGTCGGGCCACATCGGGTACCAGTACTCTTTGTCGGGTTCGAGGCCGAGTTCGCCGTCGAGGACCGACTCCAACTTCGTGAGCACCCGTTGGTTCTGTTCTTTGCCTCGCTTCGGCGCGAACGGGTAGTATGCGCCGCGGCGGAACGAGTAGATCCAGTAGGCGCGTTCGCCGCCGTCGTTCTCGAAGCCGAAGACGGCCGCGAGGAGTCTGGACCCGTAGCCGCGTTCGATGAACTCGTCGGCGGCGAAGTGAACGCTCGTCACCAGGTCTTCGGGGTCGTCGTCTTCGAGGACGACCCACTCCCACCCGTGCGAGTCCTCGTGGAGGCGGAAGTCCGTCCCCGTCTCCTCCTCGCCGGCTTTGAGGATGGCTTCGACGTCTTCGACCGTCTCGGCGAAGTCGGTGCTGTCCACGGAAGAGAAGCAGAGCGCCGCGGCCCCGACCGACCGGAAGCCGAGGTCGGCCTCCATCGTGACGTACGCCGTGCTCATCCCGAACAGGTCTTCGGGGTCGGCGTCGCGCGTCGCGTCCGCCTCGGCGCTGATTCCGAGCACCGAGCGAATCGAGTCGAGAAAGCCCATCTTACGCCGTCTCCATCTCGCGTTCCAGTTGGCGAAGTCGCTCGATGCGGTTCTCCGTCGCCGGGTGCGTGCTGAAGATGCGACCGATGAAGTCGCTCTTGATGGGGATGATGAAGAACGCGTTCATCTCCGACTGCTCGCGCAGGTCGTCTTTCGGGACGTTCTCCATGTTCCCGGATATCTTCATCAGCGCGGAGGCCAGCGCGGAGGGGCGGCCCGTGATGAGCGCCGCACCGCGGTCGGCGGCGTACTCGCGGTAGCGCGAGAGCGCGCGGATGAGGACGAACGAGACGATCCAAACCACGAGGGAGACGGCGATGGCGACGATGATACCGCCGCCCTGTCGGTCGCGACTGCCGCCGCCGAACCAGAAGCCCCACCGGACGATCATGAACGCGACCGTCGAGAGGAACGAGGCGATGGTCATCACCATCACGTCGCGGTTCTTCACGTGCGCGAGTTCGTGCGCGAGAACGCCGTCCAACTCGTCTCGGTCGAGCATCCGCATCAACCCCGTCGTCACGCAGACGGCCGCCTTCTTCTGCGACCGGCCGGTCGCGAACGCGTTCGGGACGCGCGAGTCGACGACGGCGACTTTCGGTTTCGGGAGGTCGGCCTGTTGGGAGAGTCGCGAGATGCTCGCGTGGAGTTCCGGATACTCCTCTTCGGAGACCTCTTTGGCTCCCATACTGTACAGCGCGAGTTTGTCGCTGAAGAAGAACTGGGCGAACAGGAATATCCCCACGAACGGGAGGATGAACCAGTTCCGCGTGTACGCGAGTGCCCCCACGAACACGATATAGAGTGCGAAGAGCAGGAACATGGTGACTACCATGCGTCCACGGAGTCCCCAGTCCGGTTTCCAATCCATGCGCGTTCTTTCGTGTTCGTTGGTATAAACGCTGTTGGAGCGTGAAGAGCCGTGAGCGACGAACGCCTCGGAGACACGAGAGACTATGGCCGGCGCCCTCGTCGTGCCCGTATGGAGACAGTTGTCGTCACCGGTGCGGCGGGCCGTTCGGGCCGATGGATAGCCGACCGACTTCGAGCGGAGTACGAAGTCGTCTGCGTCGACCTCTCACACCCCGGGTTCGAGGTCGACGCCCCCGAGAACGTGGACTTCCGCGCCGCCGACCTCTCGGACCGCGGCGAGACGTTGGACCTCCTCGCGGACCTCGACCCCGACGGCGTCGTCCACTGGGCGAACATCCCCGCGCCGACGAGACACGCCGGCGGCCGCGTCTTCGAGACGAACGTGCTCGCGACGTACAACGTCCTCGTCGGGGCGGGGCGCGCCGACGCCCGGGTCGTCTGGGCGTCCAGCGAGTCCGCGTACGGGTTCGCCTTCGCCGAGGGCGACGAGGTGCCGGACGAACTCCCGGTGACGGAAGCGCACGAACTCCGGCCCGAGGACCCCTACGGCGCCTCGAAAGTCGCCGGCGAGGAAGTCGCGAAGATGGTGGCGCGGCGCTACGACGTCCCCGTCGCCTCCGTCCGCCCATCGTGGATTCAGTACCCCGGCGAGTACCACTGCCGCGACGTCGCCCGGTCCGGTGACCTCTCGCAGGGTGCGGGCAACTGGTGGTCGTACGTGGACGTTCGCGACGTGGCCGGACTCGTCGGCGCCGCCCTCGACGGGGCGTTCTCGGGCCACGAGGCGTTCCACGCCGCCGCCGCGGAGAACTACCTCGATCGCTCCACCGCCGGTGCGGTACAGGAGTTCTTCGGCGAGATGCCGGCGAACTGCACGCTCGACGGCGACCAGTCGGCGCTGTCGACGGCGAAGGCCGAGGAGTTGCTGGACTGGAACCCGGAACACTCCTGGCGCGGCGCCGAAGACGAGGACGTCGACGTGCCGTCGCTGTACTAGAGTAGCGTCTGCAACTGTCTACTCATCCGACCGCACGCCGTCGTGCGGTCGAGTGAGCGATGACTTGCAGACGCTACTATAGAGTCCGTCCGCCGCGGTGGCGCGGTCCGTCCCGGCGTCCGCGGTGCGTTTTTGCCGTTCACGGTCCTTTTTCCAAGTATGTTCACAGACCGCACGGACGCGGGCGAACGACTGGCCGACGAACTGCGCGAGGCGGACGTGGACGTCGACGTCGTCCTCGCGATTCCCCGCGGCGGCCTGCCGGTGGGCCGCGCCGTCGCGGACGCCCTCGGCGTCCCCCTGGACGTGGTCGTCGCCTCGAAAGTCGGGGCGCCGGGCAACCCCGAACTCGCCATCGGGGCCGTCGCGGGCGACGGGAGTCTCTGGCTGAACGAGTCGCTCGTGGAGAGACTCGGCGTCGGCGAGGACTACGTCGAACGTGAGCGCGAACGCGAAGCAGAGGTGGCGCGCGAGAAAGTGCGCGCGTACCGCGACGGCGAGACCCTCCCGGACGTGGCCGGTAAACGCGTCGTCGTCGTCGACGACGGCGTGGCGACGGGCGCGACGGCGTTCGCTTGCAT
Organism: Halogeometricum limi; assembly: GCF_900115785.1. Lineage (GTDB taxonomy): Archaea > Halobacteriota > Halobacteria > Halobacteriales > Haloferacaceae > Halogeometricum > Halogeometricum limi. The sequence continues at coordinate 214,365 of NZ_FOYS01000001.1, read as the reverse complement.
CCGGATGCTCCGGGAGGCGGGCGCAGAGCGCGTCGTCTTCGCGGTGCCCGTCGCGGCGGCGGCGACGGTTCCCCAGTTGCGCGAGGAGGCAGACGAGGTGGTCGTCGTCGAGGTTCCCGCGTCGTTCTCGGCGGTGGGCTATCACTACCGCGACTTCGGGCAGGTGTCCGACAGGGAGGCGATAGCGTACCTCGAAACCTGAATGTCGTCGGTCTTAAACGCCCTCGCCGACTACGAGGGCCAATGAGTTCAGGCGACTTCTGTCCGCGCTGTGGGGACCCCGTGCCGGAGCGAGAAGAACCGCTCCCCGGGATGCCCCGCGACCGCGACGCGGTACTCTGCGACTCCTGTTACTTCGAGGACTTCGACCTCGTGGACGCCCCGGAGCGTATCGAGGTCCGCGTCTGCGCGCAGTGCGGCGCGATACACAAGGGGAACCGCTGGGTGGACGTGGGTGCGAAAGACTACACCGACGTGGCCATCGAAGAGGTGACCGAGGCACTCGGCGTCCACCTGCAGGCCGAGGACGTCCGCTGGGGGGTCGAACCCGAACAGGTCGACCAGAACACCATCCGGATGCACTGCACGTTCTCGGGGTTCGTCCGCGACACGCACGTCGAGGAGACGGTGATGGTCCCGGTGATGATTTCGCGGCAGACGTGCAAACGCTGCGGACGCATCGCTGGGGGGTACTACTCCAGCATCGTCCAGATTCGCGCCGAGGACCGCGAACCCACGAAGGAGGAGGCCGAACGGGCCGTCGAGATAGCCGAGTCCTACATCGCCGAACGCGAGGCGACGGGCGACCGGAACGCGTTCATCTCCGAGATAACCGACTCCGGCGAGGGGCCGAACATCAAGATATCGACGAACCAGATGGGCGGCGGGGTGGCGAAGCACGTCGTCCGCGAACTCGGCGGGAGTTTCGAGGAGTACCCGACACTCGTCACCGAGGACGGCGACGGCAACGAAGTCTACCGCGTCACCTACGCCGTCCGTCTGCCGAAGTTCACCCCCGGCGACGTCATCGACCCCGAGGACGACGGGGGACCGGTGTTGGTCCGGAGCGTCCGGGGGAACCTGAAGGGCGTTCGAATCACCGACGGAACGGAGTACGAAGCGCGGTTCGAGGAGGGCGACGCGCCCGAGGCGCGCCGTCTTGGAACCGTCGAAGACGCCGAAGAGACCACCGTCGTCACCGTCGAAGACGAGAACGCGGTCCAAGTGTTAGACCCCGAGACGTTCGAGTCGAAGACCATCGCACGACCGACGTACTTCGACGAGGACGCGGCGACGACGCCCGTACTCAAGAGTCGAGCGGGGTTACACATCCTCCCGGAAGAGGCGGTCGAAAAGAGCGACGAGTAGGCTCAGTCGGCGCGCACGGGCGTCTCCGACGTCGCGGTGGGCGTTCCGCTCTCGTCTCGCACGTCGATACCGTGTTGGTGGAGGACGACGACCAGTTCTGCCTCGGAGCGACCCGCGCGGGTCGCGGCCTGTGAGAGCGTCAGCGTTCCGCTTTTGTACAGCGTCATCGCCGTCGTCAGCGCGTGTGTGTGCATGGCCGGATACTCCAACCGTCTCAGGCAAGGGTGTTAACTATTTCGTGATAACGCGTGACAGAGCAGAAGGTTACAGAAGTATTAATGCAGTGTTTGGAACCTAATTCCGAATAGAAGTTGAAGGAAACACACCAAGATGAACAATCATTAAATACTTGTCAGCCATCAGTTTCGGTCTGTGTAAATACTGCCAACCGAGACCGACAGTCCGGACGAAAGAACTAAAATTCCCGGAGTGACCAGAAGGGGTATGGACCGACAGCAGTGGCTCGCGTTGATACTCGTCGGCCTGATGATCGGGTCGTCGGTAGCCTACGGGGCCAGTCTCCTGTTCATGTAGGCAGTGCGGGCGTCAGCCGTCGCCCCACACGTCCGACAACGGGTGGTTCGACCGGTCGTCGGAGTCGTCCTGGCGACCGCGAGAGCTTCCGGTTCGTCCGCGTGACCGACCGCCGCCCGACCCCGAGGAGGCGGTACCGGTGGCGGAACCGCCGGTCGAACCGGACCGACGCGAACGCGACGACTCCGACCGACCGCGTCCACCGGCGGCCTCCTGGTCGAACTCGGGCAGGTCGGGGGCGGTCATGCGGTCGACCTGGTCGGCGAACCAGTCGGGCATCTCGCCGCGCGTGCGGTCGAACAACTGGAGCAACGAGGAGTCCGCGAGGTACGTCGCGCCGTAGTCGTCCGGGGCGCGAACGACCCGCCCACAGGCCTGAATCACCGTCCTGAGCGCCGAGCGACGGTACCACGACCACTGCCCCTCTTCGAGGCGGTGGGCGACGCGCGAGTCGTTCGTGTTCAGGTACGGCGCCTTGCAGACGACCTGCCACCGACAGAGGTCGCCTTTCAGGTTGAGCGCTTCCTCCATCTTCACCGAGAGGAACACGTCCGCACCGCCCGAGGCCTTCCACGTCTCCAGTTCGGCGTCGCGGTTGTCCGTGTCGTGTCCGCGAACCCGGTCGCCGAGGCCCAACTGCGCGAGTCGCTTCCGTAACTCCGACTGGATGGCGTAGGAGTGACAGTGGACGAGGCCCTTCTCGTCGGGGTGTTTCGCCATCAGGCGGACGAGGAGGCGGGCTATCTTCGGGAGCGTGTCGCCGCGGTGTTCGTACGTCATCTTTCCCTGCGTCACGTCGTACAGCGGTCGGTTCTCGACAGGGAACGTGTGTTCGACGTCGACGAGAGCCACCTTCGAGGGGTCGAGTCCGACGCTCCGGCAGAAGGCGTCCTTGTTCAGGATGGTCGCCGAGAGGAGCGCGAACTTCTCGCCGCGGTCCCAGACGGTGTGTCGCAGGTACCGAGCGGGGTCTAACGGTTTCACCGTGATGGGTTCGCCCTCGCCGCCGAACTGGTCGACCACCCACGTCGTCGGACTCTCGGGGTCGCGGTAGTCGTCGACGAACCAGTTCAACTCCGAGCGGAGTTCCTGTAGTCGGTCGCGACGCGCCGCCTCCTCGGGCGTGAGTTCCGGCTTGGTGAGCAGTTCGTCTTTCGCCTTCGAGCATACCTGCAGCAAGGCCTCGGCGAATCGGACGGTGCGTTCGAGGGGGTCGTCCGCGGCGGTCACGTCCGGGACGCCGACGTCGTCCCAGACGGGAACCGTGTGGGGACTGAGGTCGATGGTCGCGTACATCTCGGCCCACTCGGCGAGGCCGTGCGCCTCGTCTATCACGACCACGTCCCGTTGCCGAAACACGTCGGACCCCGCCGTCTGCATGAAGTACGCGAGCGTCATCGCCGCGATGCTCCGGTTGGAGGCGATAGCGCGGTCCGAGAAGTACGGACAGCGGTGCCTGACGGTGCAGTCGAACCCCTTCTGTCGGGCGCACGGCGCGCGGTTCACGGGCGTGTCCGTCTCGCCGTTGATGATGCAGTTGTAGTTCGACTTCCCGCGGATGATGCTCAGATCCGAGAGCAGGTCGTCCTCGGCCACGTCGTCCAGTTGCGACACCTGCGGCGTCGTGTAGTAGGCGTCCGTCGGTTGCGCGGGCGTCGCCGCCTCCGTCGTTCGCGCGGCGCCCGCGATGGCGCGCGCGAGGAGCGACTTTCCGCTCCCCGTCGGCGCGCGGACGAGGACGACGTCGTTGCCGGCGGCGAACGCGTCGCGGATGTCGCGAAGCGCTCGTTCCTGCGCACCGCGAAAGCTCGGGGCCGGAAACGACGAGAGGATTCGGTCGGGGTCCACGTCCGTCTCTGTCCGTCGCCGAGCGTAAAAGGTTCGCTCTCGGAAGCGCCGTCGCGAGGCCGACGACCGGTCAGAACGGAGCAATCGGTCAGAACGGGACGGCCGGTCAGAGCGAGGCGACGTCGTCGCTCGTCACGGTTCGGTCCTCGGGAAGTCGGTCGATGCAGTCGTAGCAGAGGAAGAACTCGCCGCCGTCGTCGAGTTCGAGCGTCATCCCCTGCGTGGACTCGTTCGAGAACGACCAGAAGTCCCCGATGCCGCCGCCGATGCGGACGAGCGTTCCACAACCGTCGCACGGTTCTGTCGTCACGCGCGGAGAGAGGCGACCGACGGACATGAGTGGTCGGTCTCGTCCTCGTCGCATCGACGCCGCGCGGCGCCCGCGGACCCGTGTTTCTTGTGCCGTGGTACCGTAGTTCTCTGACATGGACGTGGACTGCGAAGACTGCGCCGGATGCTGTGTCGACTGGCGTCCCGTCTCACCCGCCCCCTCCGACCACGAGCGTCGCGGTCCGAGACGACCGCTAGACGACGTGTACAACCTCGTTCCACTCACGCGAGACGAAGTCGTCGGGTTCGTCCGGGCCGGGTTCGGCGACGTGTTGGTCCCGCGGATGTGGGAGGTCGACGACGCGGACACGCCCAGCGTCGAGGTAGACGGCGTCTCGGTGGCCGCCATCGCCGGGCGACCCGCCTTCTTCGTCGGCCTGCGCAAGCCGTCGAAACCGGTCTCTCCGTTCGGCGTCGGCCGGACGTGGTTGGACGCCTGCGTCTTCTTGGACCCCGAGACCCTCCAATGTCGAATCCACGAGGACGACCTGTACCCCGACGAGTGCCGCGAGTACCCCGGCCACAACCTCGCCCTCGGAAGAGAGACGGAATGTGAGCGGGTCGAGTCGACGTTCGGCGGCGACCGCCTGTTGGACGACGAGACGCCCGAACTTCGCGGACTCCTTCTCGGCCCGCACGCCGTCGGGTCGAAGGTGTTCGCGTATCCCGACCGAGAGGCGCTCTCGGGGACCGTCGAGCGGATGCGTCGCGGCGACCTGACCGACGCGGACCGCGCGGCGTTCGTCGGCGCGGCCGCCGGGTCGCGCCCGGGGTCGACGGAGGTGGACGAGACGCGCGCGGAGGCCGTTCGCGAGACCGTCCTCGACGCCGACTCGTGGGCCGGCGAGGTCGTCGGAGCGTGGACCGAACTGGCCGGAGACGTCGGCGACGACGCCGCGGACGCCCCCGACGGGCGGACGGTGGAAGTCGCCCGTGGCGCGCCGGAGACGCCGGGATGGGACGACCTGCACTGAAACCCGCCCGTCCGGCGAGAACCATTAACACCGCACGGCCCGTTCGAAGTCGTATGAGAATCCTCGTGACGGGTGCGACCGGATTCGTCGGTCGACGCCTCGTCGCTTCCCTCCTCGACGCCGGACACGACGTATCCGTCCTCGTTCGCGACGCATCGAGTGCGGACCTGCCACCGGGCGTCACCGTCGTCGAAGGCGACTTGCTCGAACTGGGCGGCTACCGACTGGTTGGGGGTGGCGTTGACGCCGACACCGACGCTGACGCCGACGAGGAGGGCGACGAACGGGCGACAGAGACGTTGACGAGCGTCCTCTCCGCACTCGACGTCGAGGCGGCGTACTACCTCGTCCACTCGATGCAGTCCGGGTCCGACTTCGAGGAACGCGACAGGCGGGCGGCCCGGCACTTCACTCGCGCCGCCTCCGAGGCGGGCGTCCGGCGCGTCGTCTACCTCGGCGGCCTCGGCGAGGACCGAGACAGACTCTCGCCGCACCTGCAGTCGCGTCGCGAGGTCGAACACATCCTCGGGACCGGAACGTTCGACCTGACGACGCTCCGGGCCGCCATCATCATCGGCGACGGGAGCGCGAGTTTCGAGGTGATTCGGCAACTCTCCAAGCGCCTGCCGGTGATGGTGACGCCGCGGTGGGTGGACACCGAGTGTCAACCCATCGCCATCGACGACGTGGTGGCGTACCTCGTCGGCGTCCTCGACGCCCCGGAGACGGCGGGCGGGACGTTCCAAATCGGCGGCCCGGACGTCCTCACCTACGGCGAGGTGCTCACCCGCGTCGCGGACCACCTCGGCCGGGGGACGCGTCTGTTCTCCGTCCCCGTGTTGACGCCGCGTCTCTCCTCGTACTGGGTGAGTCTCGTCACCGACGTCCCGACGTCCGTCGCGCGACCCCTCGTCGAGGGGATGAAGAACCCCGTCGTCGTCAGCGACCACAGCATCGAACGGTACGTCGACGTGGAACCGACGTCGTTCGACGACGCCGTAACGCGGGCGCTCGGAGTCGAGTCGCCCGCCGAAGACGTCGCCGTCGCGGTGGACGAGTCGGAGAGCGGAGACGGCGCGGACGACGGCCAGACGGGTCTCGAATCGAGTGCGAACCCCACAGAGAACTGAATGTCACCGCGTGCCCCCCGTGAGGTGCGAGTCTCACGGACGGAGTTCGGCGAGACGTGGGTGTACGAGAGCATCGTGGGCGCACTGCCGGGAATCGACCTGACGGACGGCGAAGCCATCGCGCTCCAACTCGGCCTGTTCGAGGTGTTCGTCGTCTTCTTCGCGTGGGCGTACGACCTCTGGGACGCCGTCGTCCCCGGCACCATCGCCGTCGGCGTCGCCGCCGTCGGCAGCGTCGTGATGCTCCGGATGGGCCGGACGACGCGCGAGACGAACCTTCCCGACGCGTACACGCGCCTGCTGTTCGGGTCGAGTATCGAAGTCGTCCTCGGCGTCCTCGCGTTCGTCGCCCTCGTGACGCACCTGTTCGTCTTCGACCCGAGACAGGGCGGCGAGACGCTGTTCGTCTCGGTGTTCGGCGGGGACCCCCCCGTCGTCGTCGTCTACCTGACGCTCCTCGTGTTGTGGGACCTCTGTTACCGAATCGGGACGTCGTGGTGGGCCGCCATCGTCTCGCTGTGGGGGTCGTGGCGCTACACCGTCGACGAGTCGACGGCGCGGACGCTCCGTCTGGCAGACGGGTGGAACGTCGTGTTCGGCGTCGCACAACTGGCGCTCGTGCCGTTCATCTTGGACCAACCGGTGTTGCTCGTGGCCGTGAGCGGGCACGTCGTCGCCGTCACCGTCGTTTCGGCGGTTGCGGCGTTGGCCGTCAAAATCGAGTGACGAACTACTGTCCTTTCATCTCGCGGAACTGGTCGAGGAGCGCTTCCGCGGAGTCGCCCGAGTCGTACGTCACTTCGCCGTGGTACGTCGTTCGGTCGTCGTCGAACGTCGTGTCGACGGACCCGTTCTTCCGCTCGCGGCGTTCGTGTTCGTCTTCGTCGTAGGCACCCATTGACATGATACGTATTGCCTTGTGAATCAGACTCACATATAATTAACGGTGAAAGACCTGATAATCGACGCGGAACGGCTAAACCCGTCCCCGATAAAGCGGACAGCGTGGCACGCCCTCTGCGATTTCGCTACGCCCCGGGACGGTGGGACGACGCTCGAGTCCGTCGGCAGTTGTACGACGATTTAGACGCGAACCTCGGTGCGACGATGAACGCGCCGTGGTTCAAACCGCCGAACGGGTTCGAAGCCGTCCGGTTCGACATGGACAACGGCGACGTAGCGCTCTTCTGTTGGGACGACAGCGAGGCATACTGGATGGGCAACACCGAGACGCCGGAGTCGCTCTGGCGGACGGACAAGAAGGGGTTCGACGAGGCGCCGCACGCCGTGACGCGCTGGGTGACTCGCGAACTCACCGCCCAACTACACGACGAGTCGCCGTGGCTCGAACCCTACCCGCATCTGTCCTGGTTCTTCCTCCCCGTCTTCCTCTCGAAGGACGGCCGCGAGACGACGCGGACGTTCTTCGACGAACACGCCGCCGGATTCCCCGACGCGACGCGCGACGAGGCGCTGGCGTTCTACGAGGAGTTCCTAGAGACGGGCGTGCTAGACGACTACCGCGAGGTGATGGCCGGGAAACTCGGCACCTCCGAGTACCTCGACTGGACGCGCATGACCGCCGCGATGGGCGAGTTCAACGCCGGGAAGTTCCTCGTCGACATGGGCTACGACATCGTTCCGGAGATATCGGTGACGACGGGGCACGCCATCGACTATCGGGCGTCGAAGAACGGCGACGGGACACTCGTCGAGGTGACGCGTCCGTTGCCGACGAGTCGGCGAAGCGCCGGGACGCCCATCGCCGCCGTCCGCGACACCGCCGAGACGAAGTCCGGCGGACAACTACAGGAACACGGCGGCGGCGTCGTCCTGTTCGTCGACTGCTCGTCGTTCCCGGACGACGAGTGGCGGTCGATTCGCGACGAGAAACCGGAGGTTCACCACCGACCGGCCGTCGTGTTCAGAATCCGGCCGGACAGTCGCGTCGAAGGCTACACGAAAGGAAGCGTTCCGCTCGACGTACCGTTTTAGAAGGAGACCTGTTCTGGACCGTCCTCGCCGAACGTGGACACGTCTCGGTCGCTGTAGTAGCGGCGGCCGACGGCTTCGTGGCTCACCGCGGAGAGCAGGGCGTTTCGTGCATCGTCGGCGTTCATGTACGTCTCGAACCCCGCGCGAGCGAGCACGTCCGCGAGTTGCTCGCTGCCGTTGGGGTGTTCGATAGTCTGGTCGCCGAACGCCTCGATGAGTTCTTCGGTCGTCGCGGGGTACTCGTGAGCGTCGATGACGTCGCCGGTGCGGTTCAGGCGCATTACAGCCACACAGATGAGCGAGGTATCCTTAATGGTTTTCTATGATAGTCATTGGATACTCGATATTCCTTAATGAACATTATATGGAGACGCGCAGGAGGAAAACGCTTTCAGCACCGGCCGTCCACGTTCGGCCGTGATTCGAGCGCGGAACGGCGATTTCGACGGCGACCCGGCGGCCGATCTCCACCTGCACACGACGGCATCAGACGGCGTCCTGACAGTTCCGCGGGTTCCGGAGGCGGCGACGTCGGGCGGCGTCGACGTCGTGGCGGTGACCGACCACGACCGAGTCCACCCCGAGTTGGACGCGCCCGTCACGGACCACGGTGGCGTGACGGTGATACGCGGCATCGAACTCCGCGTCGAGACGCCCGAACAACGACTGGACCTCCTCGGCTACGCCGTCCGCGACACGCCCGGCCTCCGCGAAGTGACAGAGCGCATCCAGACCGACCGGAAGGAGCGCGGACGGCGAATCGTCGAGAACGTCGAGGACCACCTCGACGTGCGCCTCGACGTCGAACTCCGCGAGGGAATCGGCCGACCGAACATCGCACGGGCCATCGAAGAGAGCGACGCGCCCTACGACTACGCGGGCGCGTTCGACCACCTCATCGGCGACGACGGCCCCTGTTACGTCCAGCGCTACGTCCCCGACTTCGAGACGGGTGTGGAGGCGCTTCGCGAGGCCTGCGCCGTCGTCGGTCTGGCGCACCCGTTCCGCTATCCCGACCCCGAGTCGGCACTCGACCGGGCGGCGGAACTCGACGCTGTGGAGCGGTTCTACCCGTACGGCGGCGAGAGCGCCGAGAGGGAGGACGCGGAACTGGTCGAACGCGTCGCCGCCGAGAACGACTTACTGCTGACCGGCGGGAGCGACGCGCACGACGAGACGTTGGGCGTCGCCGGTCCGACTCCCGACGCCTTCGAGGCGTTCGCCGCGCGCGTGCCAGACGTCTGACGCAGAGTCTCGGCCCCGATAACCGGGAGCGTAGAGTTAAATCGGGTGAAGCACGAAGGACGTGTATGAAGTGCCACTACTGCGATCGAGAGGCCGCGTACGCCGCCGGAAAAGACGGAATCAGGGTGGGTCTCTGTGAACGGCACTTCCGAGAGCGTGTGGAGGAACTCGCCGACTCCGAGGAACTCGCGGCGTTGCGGGAGCAGATCGATATCGATCGAACCGAGTGAATCTTGTATGAACGAGGACGCGGTCGGTGTCGAAGAGATATCGACCGCACAGAATGACCTAACGGCTTCGTTTCGTTCGTCGAACGCCATCTAACCGGCGCTCACGGCCTCCGTTCGGTCGACCCGCCACGCCGGTACGTCCGGACGACGTGCCGGGGCGTTCGACCGACGGCGACGAACAGCACCGCTTGGAAGGAGAGGCCGAGAGCGACGACGGCGTCGAACGGGAGACCGGCACCGAGCCACGCGGAGACGGCGTTTCTGAGCCCCGACGCGACCGCGAGAGCGACGTAGACGGGGAGTCACACCGGGTACGCGACGGCGTAGAACAGTTGTGGGAGCCATCCGGTCTCCGTGAAAAGCCAGACGCCGAGGAGGAACGCGGACCATAGCCCCGAATAGTCACCGAATCGTCAGATAGCCCGTCGGTGCTACGGGAACGGCGGTCGGCCCGACACGAACCACGAGAGGCCGACGAACGTCACGACGAGACCGAACAGACGGGTGGCGTGGACGTACCAGTCCGCCGGTTCGACCGTCGACGAGGGGGTGCGGCCGAACGAACGGAGGTGGAGGCCGAGGCGCGCGCTTCCGGCGGGCCACACCAGATTCGGAAGGCCGACGAGAACGAGGAGGAGACCGTTGGGGTCGAACACGCCTCGCCCGATGTGCTCGGACACGGAAGGGTTTTCGACCGGGTCAGAGCAACGTGTCGAAGTAGAGGTAGAGACTGGCGAGGATGACCTCGAACGAGAGCGTTCCGACCGCAGAGAGCGCGACGAACTGTTTGTCGTCCATCTCGGCGAACCCGGCCGGGACGGTGAGCATCCCGCGGGTGAACAACAGCGAGTTGCTGACGGGGACGACGACGGGACCCCAGCGGTCGAACCAGCCGTCGAACTTGTCTAACTTGGACTCCGAGATTTTGAACCAGCGCTTCTGGAGGAGGTACTCGCGCCCGCCGCGCTGGGCGATTTTGAACAGCGCGTACTGCCCGATAGTCGCGCCGACGACGGCGACGGCGAGGACGGGGACGACGCTGTCAGCACCGAGGAGAACGAGCGACGCCGGGACGACGAGTTCGCTCGGCATGAAGTACATCAACATCGCGCCCTCCAGGACGAACACCCCGAACAGGACGACGAACGCCCACTCGGAGTTCAACAGCGCCTGCAGTTCGTCCGGCATCTGCGCCACTTGGAGGGCCTGCATTGGCGGGGGATACCCCCGAGTGAGTGAAACCAGTTTCGGCTTCGCGTGGCCATCGCCGACTCCGTCGCCGCGAACGACGCGACTTTTTCGCGTGGGGGTCGAAAGCGGGGTATGAACCTCACCGACCGCCCCCGACGCCTCCGAACCGACGGCATCCGAGGACTCGTCAGCGAGACGAGTCTGGCCGCTACGGACCTCATCGCACCCGTCTTCGTCGACGCGACGACGGACGAACGCCTCCCCATCGAGTCGATGCCGGGCCACGAACGCGTCCCCGTCTCGGACGCCGTCGCGCGCGTGGAGGAAGTCCTCGAAACCGGCGTCGAGGCGGTGATGCTGTTCGGCATCCCCGAGTCGAAAGACGAACGCGGGTCCCGCGCGTGGGCCGAAAACGGCGTCGTCCAAGAAGCGACGCGGCGGGTGACGAGAGAGACGGACGCCTACGTGATAACCGACGTCTGCCTCTGCGAGTACACGAGTCACGGGCACTGCGGGGTGGTGGAGGACCGCGCCGAGTCGGACCCGACGTTGACGGTGAAGAACGACGAGACGCTCGACCTCTTGGCGAAGACGGCCGTCTCGCACGCCGAGGCGGGCGCGGACATGGTCGCGCCGAGTTCGATGACCGACGGGATGGTCGGCGCGATTCGGGACGCACTCGACGACGCCGGCCACGACGCGGTGCCCATCATGTCCTACGCCGCGAAGTACGAGAGCGCCTTCTACGGGCCGTTCCGCGACGCCGCCGACGGCGCGCCCGCGTTCGGTGACCGCCGCCACTACCAGATGGACCCGGCGAACGCCCGCGAGGCGATGCGCGAAGTCGAACTCGACGTCGAACAGGGCGCGGACGTGTTGATGGTGAAACCCGCGCTCGCGTACCTCGATATCGTCCGCGCGGTGCGGGAGAGCTTCGACCACCCCGTCGCCGCCTACAACGTCTCCGGCGAGTACGCGATGATACACGCCGCGAGCGAGAAGGGATGGCTCGACTTGGAGGCGGCGGCGCACGAATCGCTCCTCGCGATGAAACGCGCGGGGGCGGACCTGATACTCACTTACTTCGCCGAAGATATCGCCGACGCACTCTGACCGGCGACGAAAGCGGACGGACGTCGACGTTCTCACCGCGCGAGAGCATAACCGTCTGTTTTGGCAGATTTTGCGTGAACGCTCGTCCACTAATTTGGCAGATTAGAGGTCTGTATCGGAAGAAATATGACCTTGTATGCATAATATTGTTGGGCAGATAGTTCGTTCGTCTACTACTTCCCTGAATTATTGGACGTTCTTAGCACACAACGTTATATACTACGTTCTCATCAGCATCTCGCGTGAACTCGAACACGAACGATACGGAATTCAGTGGAATAGTAGACGAACGTTCATCGTTTGAGGTGGCGAACTGATGATTCCCCTGCAGGCGGAGGCGTCGGCCATCGCCGCGGGCGTCAACAACGTCTGGGTGTTGGTCGTGACGTTCCTCATCTTCTTCATGCAACCCGGGTTCGCGCTGTTGGAGGCCGGACAGGTCCGCGCGAAGAACGTCGGCAACGTGTTGATGAAGAACATGACCGACTGGATTCTGGGAACGCTCGTCTACTTCGTCGTCGGTGCCGCGATGGCGACGGTAGTCGGCGGCCTCACCTCCTCGGGGACGGTCGACCTCACCGCAGCGTTCGCGTACGTCAACGACCCGACGGCGTGGATCGGATGGCTCTTCGGCGCGGTGTTCGCCATGACCGCGGCCACCATCGTCTCGGGTGCCGTCGCAGAGCGCATGGAGTTCCGCGCGTACGTGCTGTTCACCGCCGTGATGACGGCCATCATCTACCCCGTCGTCGTCGGCTTCACGTGGGGCGGCGGACTCCTCTCCTCGGGTGGCTACCTCGGAAGTCTCCTCGGGACCGGTTACCTCGACTTCGCCGGTGCGACGGTCGTCCACATGTGCGGTGGTATCGCCGGTCTCGTCGCCGCGAAGATGGTCGGCGCGCGTAAGGGTCGCTACGATTTGAACGGAGAGAGTCAGCCTATCCCCGGCCACTCGATGCTGCTCGCCGTCCTCGGGACGTTCATCCTCGCGTTCGGCTGGTACGGCTTCAACGTCGGCACGCAGGCGACCATCCTCGCGGTCGGTGACGACGGGAGTCTGACGTTCATGGGCGCCGCGCTCGGTCGCGTCGCCCTCGTCACGACGCTCGGAATGGGCGCTGGCGGCGCGATGGCGATGCTGATGTCCGCGCGCTACCAGGGCAAGCCCGACCCCCTCTGGACCGCGAACGGTCTCCTCGCCGGCCTCGTCGCCGTCACGGGTGCGGTCCCTCACGTCACGTGGTGGGGCGGCGTCCTCCTCGGCGGCCTCGGCGGTTTCCTCGTCCTCCCCGCGTTCCGCTACACGGTCGACACGCTGAAAGTCGACGACGTCTGCGGCGTCTTCGCCGTCCACGGCGTCGCCGGTGCGGTGGGCACGGCGCTCATCCCCGTCTTCGCCGTCGCCGGCTTCTCGGCGAGCCAACTCGCCCTGCAAGTGCTCGGTGTCGTCGTCATCGCCGCGTGGACCGTCGCCGCTTCCGGTCTCACCCTGTACGCCCTCGACCTCACGGTCGGTCTGCGCGTCACCGAAGGTGAGGAGGCGGAGGGACTGGACCTCGGCGAACACGGCGTCGCGGTCTACCCCGAGTTCGTCGCCGGCGGAGACAGTCCGATGGCCGACGGTGGCTCCGTCCGCACGGACGGCGGCGCGGTCGGCGTCACCGGAGGTGACGACGAATGAGCGACGAAACCGAGACCGAGACCGAAAACGACGGTATCAAACTCGTGATGGCCGTCATCCGTCCGGACAAACTCGCGGAGGTAAAGCGCGGCCTCGCCGAAGTCGGCGCGCCGTCGCTGACCGTGACGAACGTCTCCGGCCGCGGCTCTCAGCCCGCCAAAAAGGGCCAGTGGCGCGGCGAGGAGTACACCGTCGACCTCCACCAGAAGGTCAAGATAGAGTGCATCGTCGCCGACATCCCCGCCGAAGACGTGGTCGACGCCATCCGCGAGGCGGCCCACACGGGAGAACCCGGCGACGGGAAGATATTCGTACTCCCCGTGGAGGCGGCCGTCCAGGTCCGGACCGGAAAGGAAGGGATGACCGCGGTGTGAGAACGCCGCGGACGGCCGCCCGACCGCCGCTGGACGGCCTCCTGACGCCCCTCTGCGACGACGACCACCGGTGGATGTCCGACCCGCGCGCACCGATCGACTGACGAGACCGACCGAGAGAAAAGTAGCTTTTCTAACAAAACAGTCGTCAGATTGTTCCGCAATAGTTGCCAGATATCCGCGCACTATACGTCCTTATACAGCTATTATCCGATAGTAAAGAGGACGAATGTCGATAATATGCCTTTGAAATAGACAACTGTCAACACATACTATTATACCCATCCAATCGGTTACTTTCGTTCGAGATACGAGTTGAAACCCAACTCGAATCAGATTAACAATGACCGAACGTCCAAGTCAAACTGACGCACCACTCGTCGGAGGTACCGTATGCTAAGCCCACTGCAGTCCGACCTCGCAACCGTCGTCGAGGGAGTGAACATGGTCTGGGTGCTGACTGTGACCTTCCTCATCTTCTTCATGCACGCCGGGTTCGCGATGCTCGAAGCCGGGCAGGTCCGCTCGAAGAACGTCGCGAACCAACTCACGAAGAACCTCCTGACGTGGTCCGTCGGGGTCATCGTGTTCTTCCTCGTCGGAGCCGCGATTTCGACCATCGTCGGTGGATTCACGGGCGGCGGAGAGTACTCCGCCCTCGGCGCGTTCACCGACCTCTACATGCCCGCCGAAGGCGCAGCGGGCGCGTGGGTGAACTGGCTCTTCGGTGCCGTGTTCGCCATGACGGCCGCCACCATCGTCTCCGGTGCCGTCGCGGGCCGGGCGAAACTCCGCGCGTACATCACTTACACGATTCTCCTCGCCGCCGTCATCTACCCCGTCGTCGTCGGCTTCACGTGGGCCGGTGGCTTCCTCGCCAACCTCGGATTCCACGACTTCGCGGGCGGCGTCATCGTCCACGCGATGGGCGGTATCGCCGGTCTCACCGCGGCGTGGATAATCGGTCCGCGCATGGACCGCTACAACAGTGACGGCTCCGTGAACGTCATCCCCGGCCACTCGATGACGTTCGCCGTCCTGGGAACGCTCATCCTCGCGTTCGGCTGGTACGGCTTCAACGTCGGCACCGCCGCCTCGCCGCTCGCGTACTCCGAAGCCGACGGCGTGACCCTCGGGTCGTTCGCCATCGTCGGCCGCGTCGCCCTCGTGACGACGCTCGGCATGGCCGCGGGCGCCATCGGTGCGGGCGGCGTCTCGATGCTCAAGACCGGGAAGGTAGACACCCTGTACGTCGCCAACGGCGTCCTCGCCGGTCTGGTCGGTATCACGTCCATCGCCGACGACATCGTCTGGCCCGGTGCCATCGCCGTCGGCTTGCTGGCCGGCGCGCAACTCCCCGTCGTCTTCGAGTTCGTCGAGAAACGCCTGAAGATAGACGACGTCTGCGCGGTGTTCCCCGTCCACGGCTCCGCCGGCGTGCTCGGCGCACTGCTCTACCCCGCCTTCGCGACGGGCGTCTGGGGCGGGAGCGCCTCGTTCGTCGGCCTCCTCGTCCCGCAGGTCGTCGGCGTCGTCGCCATCGCCGCCTGGACGTTCGCGGCCACCGCCGTCGTCTTCGGTGCCTTCCGCGCCGCGGGCGAGGCGCGCGTCAGCCGCGAACACGAGATAGAGGGCCTCGACGCCACCGAACACGGCGTCGACACCTACCCCGAGTTCGGCGGCCCCGAGAACGCCGTCCGCGTGGACGGCGGCATCCGCATGGACGGTGGCGCGTGGACCGACGCGGAAACGACTACCAGTGAAGAGCGTGAGGACTGACCATGACCGAAGACGTACCCAACGACGGCGATATCAAACTCGTGATGGCGCTCGTCCGCCCGGACAAGCTCGCGGACGTGAAACAGGCACTCGCGGAGGTCGGCGCACCGTCGCTGACCGTGACGAACGTCTCCGGCCGCGGCTCTCAGCCCGCCAAAAAGGGCCAGTGGCGCGGCGAGGAGTACACCGTCGACCTCCACCAGAAGGTCAAGATAGAGTGCATCGTCGCCGACATCCCCGCCGAAGACGTCGCAGCGGCCATCGCCGAAGCGGCCCGAACGGGCGAACCCGGTGACGGCAAGGTGTTCACGCTTCCCGTCGAGAGCGCGGTTCAGGTCCGGACGGGAAAGACCGGCCGCGACGCGGTCTGAACGGCCTCCTCGTTCTCTTCTCGGTCAATTCAGGACGGCGGTCGGAACGGACGCACGATTCGACCGTGACTGTCACCCGACGTCCGAGACGAAAAGAGCCAAACGTCCCGCCGTCTCGACTGCCAACGTGGAACTGACGCCGGTCATCGCGGTCGGACTCGTGGTCGCCCTCGTCGGCTTCGAGTTGCTACACCGCGTCCGCGAGCGGTTCGGCTGGACGGGCGGGCCGATGGCCGACCACGCGTGGAAGTGGGTCGTCCCCGCGTTCGTCCTCCTCGTCGTCGCCGCCGAAGGGCGGACGCTCGCCTCCATCGGCTGGCGCGTCGAGTCGACGCTGCTTCTCGTCTGGCAGGTGGCCGTCGGTCTCGCGGCGATGCTCGGGACGAACATGCTCCTCGCACCGCTCTGGTCGCGCGTCGGCGACGGCGGTCAGAGCCTCGCGGAGGGAATCGGGTCGTTCGCGTCGCTTTCCGTCTCGGAGCGACTGTTCGTCGCGGTGACCGCGGGCGTCACAGAAGAGATTCCGTACCACGGCTACGCCGTCGAACGACTCGCCGCCCTGACCGGGAGCGTCCCCCTCGCGGGCGTCGTCTCGTTCGCCGCGTTCACCCTCGGACACCTCGGCGAGACGTGGGACCGACAGGCCGTCCTCCGCATCGCCCAACCCGCACTCGTCACCACCCTCCTGTACCTCTGGTTCCGGTCGCTCCCCGCGCTCATCGCCATCCACGCGCTGAACGACGCGTTCGGGTTGCTCGTCGCCGACCGGTACGCGCCGGAACCGACCGAAGAGTCCGAATCCTCCGCCGCGACGAGTTGGCTGGACGAGTAGTCGTACCCACCGAACGCCCGACGAACGCGCGCCCGGACGAGTAAGGACTTTGCCGGGTGCGTCCGAACGCGCAGGCATGAATCACGACGAGTCCCGCGCGCTGTACGACCGGGCGCTCTCGGTCATGCCCGGCGGCGTCAACTCCTCCGTCCGCGCGACGCGACCCTACCCCTTCTTCGTCGAACGCGGCGACGGCGCGCACGTCGTCGACGCCGACGGCAACCGGTATCTCGACTACGTGATGGGCTACGGCCCCCTGCTCTACGGCCACGACATGCCCGACCCGGTTCGCTCCGCGGTCCAGTCGTACGCGTCGGACGGGCCGATGTACGGCGCGCCGACCGAGATAGAGGTCGAACACGCGGAGTTCGTCGCCCGCCACGTCCCCTCGGTCGAGATGGTTCGGTTCGTCAACTCGGGGACCGAAGCGACCGTGTCGGCCGTCCGCCTCGCCCGCGGCTACACCGGCCGCGACAAAATCGTCGTCATGCAGGCCGGCTACCACGGCGCGCAGGAGTCGACGCTCGTGGAGGGCGAACCCGGCGACGTCCACCCGAGCACGCGCGGCATCCCGCAGTCGTTCGCCGAGCACACGATTCCGGTGCCGTTCAACGACCGGGAGACGGTGACCGAAGTGTTCGAAGAACACGGCGACGACGTCGCCGCCGTCCTCACCGAACCCGTCCTCGCGAACAAGGGCATCGTCGCCCCCGTCGACGGCTACCTCCAGCACCTCCGCGACCTGACCGACGAACACGGTTCGCTTCTCGTCTTCGACGAGGTCATCACGGGCTTCCGCGTCGGCGGCCTCCAGTGCGCCCAGGGGAAGTTCGGCGTCACGCCCGACGTGACCACGTTCGGGAAGATAATCGGCGGCGGCTTCCCCGTCGGCGCGATAGGCGGGAAGTCGGAGATTATCGAACAGTTCTCGCCCGCCGGACCCGTGTTCCAGTCGGGGACGTTCTCCGGGCACCCGGTGACGATGGCCGCGGGCTACGAGTACCTGAAGTTCGCCGCCGAGAACGACGTGTACGACCACGTGAACCGACTCGGCGAGAAACTCCGCCGCGGAATCACGGACATCGTCGAGGACCACGCGCCCTCGTACACCGTCGTCGGCACCGACTCGATGTTCAAGACCGTCTTCACGCGCGAGGGGCCGTCGGACCGCTCGGAGTGCTGTTCGGCCGGGTGCGAACAGCGCGAGTCCTGCACCCGCTACGACTACTGCCCGAAGACCGGTGCCGACGTCGGCGACGCCGAGACCGAACGGTGGGAGCGCATCTTCTGGCAGGAGATGAAAGAACAGGGCGTCTTCCTCACGGCGAACCAGTTCGAGTCGCAGTTCGTCTCCTACGCGCACACGGACGAAGACATCGAGGAGACGTTAGAGGCGTACAAGACGGCGCTCTGAGCGCGAGACTTCGGGAATCGAATCGTCGCCGTCTCCGCACCCGGACAGCTCACCATCCGGCCAGCGCGCCGTACCACGTCACCGCCCCGCCAGCGTCGCGTTGAGCACCACGCCGGTGAGAAGGAGGAGCGCGGCGACGTACACGCTCGTGAGGACGACGATGATACCGCTGATAGCGCCGTAGACGGCGAGTCGTTCCGCGTTGGCCGCGTACAGGTGGGCGAAGACGAGGAGTCCGGTCCACCCGAGCGCGGCCGTGAGCGAACCCGGGAGGGCCTCGCGGAGCGACGTGACGCGACGCGACGGAAAGTAGTACAGCGGCAGGAACGCCAGAGAGAGCGTCGCGACGAGGGCGACGACGCCGGCGGCGACGACGCTCGGTCTGGCGGAGAACGCCGAAAACGCAACCGTCGTGAGGACGATGGTACAGAGCGCGAGGGCGAGCGAACCGAGCACACAGAGAGCGTCCCTGACTCGCCCCGTGACCGACGTGTCGAGTTCGCCCTCCGCGCGTTCGACCGTCGACCGAAAGCCGACGGTGAGGTTCGCGCCGCTCCACGTGAGAACGGCCAGCGCGACGGTTATCGCGGTTCGGCCGCCGCTGCGGTCCGCCATCACGTCGTACACCAACTCCCGCGTACCGGGCGTGAGAAACGGCGGCGTCGCGGACTGAATCGCCGTCGCCGCCGAACGGCTGAGCAGCGTGAGGACGATGAGCAACAGCGGAAACAGCGAGATGAACCCGTAGTACGCGAGCGACGCCGCGGGGTACTCGACGTCGTGGTCGCGCACCGACCGGACGACGGCGAGGACGACTCTCACGGCGTCCACCGGGCCTGCCATTGAACACCGGTACGGCTTCGGTACTCAAAACTCTGGTCGCAGAACCGCGCCGAGGTCGTTCTTTTTGTACTATCGGGCGCTATCGGACGATATGGACACTTCGCCCTCCGCACAGACGCACGAGAAGGGGTACGACGACCCGATAGGCGACCTGCTGCCGTACGCCTCGGTCGACTCGAACTGGTGGTACTGGATCGCCGCCCCTATCGTCCTGTTCGTCCTCTCGCTGGTCGGCGGCAGCCTCTTTTTTGTCGGCTTCCTGTTCGACCTGTTTTTCACCGGCGGCCTGCTGAGTTTCGGCGCGGCCCTGCTGTTCGGCGGCTTCGCCGCCCTCGTCGGCCTCGTCATCTCGGTGCTGTTCCCCGTCGCCGTCTACGTCGACGCCAGGGCGCTCTCCGACGCGCCGGAGTCGTCGTGGTCGCCCGACCCCGTGCTGTACGGCCTCGTCGCCCTCGCGGGCGTCGTCCTCACCGCGTTCACCGTCAGCGTCCCGTTCGGCATCTACTACCTCTACCGTCGACACACCGCCGTCGGCACGCCCTGAGCGCGGGTCGAAGACGAGTCAGCGACGGAGCCACTCCCAGTCGTGGCCATCGGCCCCGTCGTCGCCGTCACTGTCGTCTCCGCCGTCACCGTCGTCGCCCTCGTCGCCCTCGCCGTCGTCCCACCGATAGCGGAGTAATCCGACGGAGACGCCGACAGCGCCCGCCCAGAGCAGGAAGAGTCTGAGAACGACGAGAAGCGACCCGCTCGTCGGGGCGTCCAACGCGCCGGAGAGGCGGCCGACGGCGACGAACAGGACGGTCGAGACGAGGCCGACGACCCAGAGTCGGTACGCCGACACCGCGGGCGCGCGGGCGTTCGTCACCGCGATGGCGACGACGCTGAGACCGAGCGTGACGAGGCGACCGAAGGAGAACGGTTCGGCCACCAACGCGGCGTCGACGACGACGCCGAGCGGATTGAGAAGCGTCGTGAACGCGAACCAGAGGACGACGATGCGGACGAGGTCCGAGAACCCCGCCGCGACGTTGGCGGTGATGCTCGTCCCCTCGTTCCCTTCCGTCTCGTCGCTCACGCCGACCCCTCCACGGCGTACAGCGTGTCGTCGAGTGCGACGTAGACGGTGCCGTCGACGACGACGGGCGAACGGGTCGACCCGCGGCGTCGCGTCGGCCGGAATCGGCCGACTTCGCCCCCGTCCGCCGCGTCGAGGGCGACGAATCCGGTCGGCGTCGTGACGTACAGCGTGTCGTCGACGACGGCCGGAACCGCCTCGTCGGCGGCGTTCGCGTCCGCACGCCAGACCCGTTCGCCCGTCTCGGCGTCGAACGCGACCACGAACCGCGTCTCCTCGTCCGCGGCGACGACGTACACGCGGTCGCCGTCGGTGACGGGTCTGGTCCCCGCCCGAGACGCCCCGAGGTCACCCTCCCACCGCACGGAACCGTCCGCCAGCGAAATCGCGTACAGCGGGCCGGTTCCGTAGTACACCGTCTCTCGGCCGAGAGACGGCGAGAGGAAGAACGCCGAGGCGATAGCGAACGTCTCCGTCCAGAGTCGGTCGCCCGTCGCGGCGTCGACGGCGACGAGTTTGTCGGGCGAGTCGCCCCTGCCGACGAGGACCCCCTCCCGATACGCGAACGGTTCGAAGTCCGTCGAGAGCGGCGACCGACGGCGGGAAAGACCCGTCTCGGCGTCGAGGACGAGAGTGCCGTCTCCGGAAGCCTCGCAGTAGACCGTGTTCCCGACGAGAAGCGGCGTCTCGACGTTCGTCGTCTCGTCGTACGACCAGTCGAGTCGACCGCTCGCCGCGGCGAAGCCGAGCACGTCCGTCTGACTCGCGACGACGACGCCGCCGTCGAAGGCGGCGGGCGAGGAGGTGAATCCGACGTACTCGCGCCACGGTCGCGACTCGCCGTCGAACCGCCACCTCGTCTCGCCGGAGTCGGCGGCGACGGCGACGAGTTCGTCCTCGCCGACGGCGTAGACGTTCCCGTCGACGACGGCGAGCGGTCGGGTTCGGTACGACGGTTCGGGCACCGTGGCTCGCCAGCGAACGGAGAACTCCCCGCGGGGGGCGGTGCCGTCGGGGTCGAACCCGGTTCGAGCGGGGTCGCGGCGTTCCATCGGCCAGCCGTCGACCGCGGCGTCGGACGCCGCACCGGCCGTCCACGACGGGTCGAGGACGGCACCGCCGAGAAGCGAGAGGCCACCCGCGGCGAGCAGGCGGCGGCGAGTGAAGCGTGGAGGGCGCACGCGAGAGTCGACGGCGGAGCGACACTTAGCCACACCGATGCCACGAGCGGTGTCAAGCGGTTTGCAGGCTCGTCGACCACGGGAGCGGTTGACGCCCGCGAACGGGAACTGGTGGGCTTTTCACTCCCCAGCGCCCACGTGGGGACAGTTATGAAACGCGGGACGCTCCGACTGGCGACGCGAGGGTCCGACCTCGCACTCCGACAGGCGGCGAGTGTGCGCGACGCACTCGCGGACCGTCGGTTCGAGGTGGAACTGGTGGAGGTGGAGACGCGTGGCGACCAGATTCGCGACGAACTCATCCACCGACTCGGGAAGACGGGCGCGTTCGTCCGGGCACTCGACGAGAAGGTGCTCGACGGCGAACTCGACGTCGCCGTCCACTCGATGAAGGATATGCCGACCGAACAGCCCCGTGACCTCGTCGTCGCGGGCGTCCCCGAACGCGCCCCCGCGGGCGACGTCCTCGTCACGCCCGACAGCACGGCGTTCGAGAACCTCCCCGCGGACTCGGTGGTAGGCACGTCGTCGCTCCGCCGGAAGGCGCAGATTCTCGCGAACCGCCCCGATTTGGAGGTCGAACCGCTCCGCGGCAACGTCGACACGCGCGTGGAGAAACTGCTCGCGCCGACGCTCCAGCGCGAACACGAGGCCCGCGTCGACGACGACCGAGACAAGAAGGGCAACAGCGCCGAGGCGTCCGCCTCCGGCGAGGAGTACGAGACGGAGTTCGACCGCTCCATCGACGAGTGGTTCGACGACCTCTCGGAGATAGAGCGTCGCGCGCTCGAACGCGACGTGGAGACGGAGTACGACGCCATCGTCCTCGCGGAGGCGGGCCTCCAGCGCTCCGGCCTCCTCCACCGCGTCGAGTACGAACGCCTCCCGAAGAACGAGTTCGTCCCCGCACCCGGTCAGGGGGCAATCGCCGTCACCGCACGTCACGACACCGACCACCTCGACCGAATCAACGGCGCTCTGGACGACCCACGGACGCGCGTCACCACCACCGTCGAACGGACCGTCCTCGCGGAACTCGGCGGGGGATGCATCGCCCCGATGGGCGTCCACGCGAAACTGCAGGGCGAACACGTCCACGTCACCGCGCGCGTCCTCGCCGTCGACGGGAGCGAAGAGGTCAGTGCGAGCCGTGACCTGCCCGTCGACGACCACGCGAACGCCGCGGCCGAGTTCGCCGACTATCTCGCCTCGCAGGGCGCAGACGAACTCATCGCCGCCGCCCGGGCGGACGCCGACGACGCCGACGACGAGAACAGCGTCGAAGACGCCGACCACGGCCCCCGCGGGGAGTGACGATGAGCGTCGGGAAAGTCTACCTCGTCGGCAGCGGACCGGGCGACCCGGACCTGATGACCGTGAAGGCGGCGCGCCTGCTGGAGGAGGCTGACGTCGTCCTGCACGACAAGCTCCCCGGCCCGGAGATTCTCGGACGGATTCCCGAGGAGAAGCGCGAGGACGTCGGGAAGCGCGCCGGCGGCGAGTGGACGCCGCAGGAGTACACCAACCACCGACTGGTCGAACTCGCCCGCGAGGGTAAGACCGTCGTCCGACTGAAGGGCGGCGACCCGTTCGTCTTCGGACGCGGCGGCGAGGAGATGGAGCATCTCGCGAGCGAGGGAATCCCGTTCGAGGTCGTCCCCGGAATCACCTCCGCCATCGCCGGCCCCGGAACGGCGGGAATCCCCGTCACGCACCGCGACCACACCTCCTCCGTCTCGTTCGTCACGGGCCACGAAGACCCCACGAAAGAGGAGTCGGCGGTCGACTGGGAGGCACTCGCCGCGACGGGCGGCACGCTCGTCGTCCTGATGGGCGTCGGCAAACTCCCCGACTACACGGCCGCACTCCGCGAGGCGGGGATGGACCCCGAGACGCCCGTCGCCCTCGTCGAACGCGCGACGTGGCCGGACATGCGCGTCGCCACCGGCACCTTAGACACCATCGTCTCCGTGCGCGACGAGGCGGGCATCGAACCGCCCGCCGTCACCGTCATCGGCGAGGTGGCCGGAACGCGCGAACGCGTCCTCGCGTTCCTCGGCAACCGGACGGGCGAGTGGGACGGAGACGAACGTGCCGCAGACGAAGCCGTGAAATCGGACGCGGACGGAGTGGACGACGAATGAGCCAACAGGTTCGCGTCGCCGTCTTCCGCCCGGACGACGACCGGATGCGCGACGCCGTGGAACTCCTCGATTCGCTCGGCGCGATAGCCGTCCCGGACCCGATGCTCGCCGTCGAACCGACGGACGCGACGCCCGAGTCCGCGGCGTACGTCGTCCTCACGAGCAAGACGGGCGTCGAACTGCTCTCGGAGAAAGGGTGGGACCCCGGCGACGCGACGCTGGTCTGTATCGGCCCGTCGACGGCCGCCGTCGCCCGCGACGCCGGGTGGACGGTCGACATCGTCCCAGAGGAGTACACCTCCGCGGGTCTGGTCGAACGCCTCCGCGGGGAGGTGTCGGGCGCGACGGTGGAAGTCGCCCGGAGCGACCACGGCAGCGACGTCCTCCTCGACGGACTCCGAGACGCCGGTGCCGACGTCCACGAGACGGTGCTCTACCGACTGGTTCGGCCGGAGGGGACGGGCCAGTCGGCGGTGATGGCCGCCGGCGGCGAGTTGGAGGGCGTCTGCTTCAGTTCCTCGCTCACCGTCGAGAACTTCCTCGACGCGGCCGAGGAGCGAGGCGTCCGAGACGAGGCCGTCGCCGGACTGAACCGGATAGTCGTCGGCGTCATCGGTCCGCCGACGCGCGAGACGGCCGAGTCGCACGGCATCGACGTCGACGTCGTCCCCGACGACGCGGACTTCGAGCAACTGGCGTGCGCCGTCGTCGAGGCGGCCGCGCCGACGTACCACGAGTGACGCCGTGAGACGGCGACGCCTCGCGACGCAGACGACGACTCGGAGGCCCGCGTGAGCGGAACGGACGGGTCGTGGCGCACCGTCGGCGTCGTCGCCGGGTGGCAGACGGCCGCGAGCCTCTGTTACTACACCATCTTCGCCGCGACGGGCTTCCTCCGCGAGTCGTTCCACCTGACGGAGTCGCTCGTCGGCCTCTTCTTGACCGCGGCGATGCTCGGCTACACCGTCTCGCTGTTTCCGAGCGGTGCCGCCGTCGACGGGTTCGGCGAGAAACGGGTGATGACCGTCGGCCTCGTCGCCCTCGCCGTCGCCGCCGTCGGCGTGACGTTCGCGCCCAGTTACCCACTGCTCCTCGTCGCGGGCGCACTGCTCGGCGCGGCGTACTCCACGGCGATGCCGGGGTCGAACCGCGGTATCGTCGCCGGGGCACCCGCGGGCCGGGCGAACCTCGCGATGGGATTGAAACAGGTCGGCGTCACCGCCGGGAGCGGTGCGGCGTCGCTCGTCGTCACCGGCGTCGCGGCCGTCGCGGCCTGGCGGGTGGGCTTCTGGGCCATCGCCGCACTCGCCTGCGTCTACGCCGTCGGGTTCGCCGTCGTCTACCGCGGGAAGAGCGGAAGCGGCCGATTCGAACGACCCGAACTCGGCGGCCTGCGCGCGAACGGCCCCTACGTCGCACTCGTCGCCGCCGGCCTGTTCCTCGGTGCGGGCGTCTTCTCGATGCTCGGCTACACCGTGCTCTACGTCGAAGACGTCGTGGGCGCGAGCGCCGCCGTCGCGGGCGTCGTCCTCGCGGCGACGCAGGTGACCGGCAGTCTCGGCCGCGTCGGGGCCGGAACGCTCGCGGACCGACTCGGCGGCGCGCACGGCGCGGCCACCGTCGCCCTCGCTCAAACCGCCGTCGGCGCCGGACTGTTCGTCGTCCTCGTCGGAAGCGGGGGGTCGCTCCTCCTCACCGTCGCCGTCTTCGTCGGCCTCGGCCTCTCCGTCCACGGGTCGACGGGCGTGTTCTACTCCTGTCTGAGCGACGTGGTCGACGACGACGACATCGGCGCGGCGACGGCGGGCGGGCAGACGGCGCTGAACACGGGCGGACTGCTCGCCCCGCCGACGTTCGGGTTCGTCGTGGAGTCGATGGGGTACGACGCGGCGTGGGCGTTCGTGACGGCGCTGACCGCCGTCGCCGCGGTGCTGTTGTTCGTGGTCCGGCGACGGGTGTGAGTCCTGTCATACCAGATACTATTTTGCCACCTCGCCAGAGACACCGAAGCGATGCCCTCCACCACGGACCTCTACCGACGCCTCGACGAACGGCTGAGAGCCTTCTCGCGGGGGCGCTACGCGCTCACCGTCGGCGTCTTCGTGTTCGCCGTCTCGCTCGCCACGAGCACGCTCCTCGGGGACCCCGAACTCGTCTCGGCGACGGCGATGGGCGTCACGTTCACCGCGATATACTACTACACGAACCCGAACGAGTCGGACGCGACGAGCGAGTAGAGCGCAGGTTTAAACCCGAGAACGAGCCAACGAGAGGTATGAGCGCGGACAGTACACCCGCGGCGGCAGACGGCCCGGTTCCGGAGATGCGAGAACGCGCCGCCGACTGCGCCGCACGACTACGCGACGCCGACCGAGTCCTCCTCGCCTCGCACATCGACGCCGACGGCCTGACGAGTGCCGCCGTCGCCGCCTCGGCGCTCGAACGGGCCGAGATTCCGTTCGAGACGGTGTTCTCGAAGCAACTCGACGAGAGCGAGGTGGCGCGCATCGCCGCCACGGACTACGACACCGTCCTGTTCACCGACTTCGGCAGCGGCCAACTCGACATCATCGCGGCACACGAGCAACGCGGCGACTTCACGCCGGTCATCGCCGACCACCACCAACCCGCCGACGCCGAGACGGAGTACCATCTGAACCCCCTGCTGTTCGGCGTCGACGGCGCGTCGGAACTGTCCGGCGCGGGCGCGAGTTACGTCCTCGCGCGGGCGCTTGAGTCCGACCCCGGCGCGAACCGTGACCTCGCCGCCCTCGCCGTCGTCGGCGCGGTGGGGGACATGCAGGACTCACAGGGCGGCCTCCACGGCGCGAACGCCGGTATCGTCGCCGACGGCGTCGACGCGGGCGTGCTTGAGGAGGCGACGGACCTCGCCATCTACGGGCGGCAGACCCGTCCGCTCCCGAAGTTCTTGGAGTACGCCAGCGACGTCCGTATCCCCGGCATCTCGAACGACCAGAACGGCGCAATCGAGTTCCTGTCGGACCTCGACCTCGACCTGAAGGCCGACGGCGACTGGCGTCGCTGGGTCGACCTCTCGATGGACGAGCGACAGACCGTCGTGAGTGCGCTGCTGCGTCGAGCTATCGCCTCCGGCGTCCCCGCGAAACGCATCGAAGAACTCGTCGGGACGACGTACTCGCTGCTCTCCGAGGAGGTGGGGACCGAACTGAGAGACGTGAGCGAGTTCTCCACGCTGTTGAACGCCACCGCCCGGTACGAACGCGCCGACGTGGGACTGGCCGTCTGTCTCGGCGACAGGGGCGAGGCGCTCGAACGGGCGCGGAAACTCCTCCGAAACCACCGGCGAAACCTCTCGGAGGGGCTCCAGTGGGTGAAAAGCGAGGGCGTCACCGTCGAGGAGAACGTCCAGTGGTTCGACGCCGAGACGCGAATCAGAGAGACCATCGTCGGCATCGTCGCCGGGATGGCCGTCGGCGCGAGCGGAATCCGCGGCGACGTGCCCATCCTCGCGTTCGCGGAGAAGTCGGCCGACGAGGTGAAAGTCTCCGCGCGGGGGACGCACGCCCTCGTCCGGAAGGGACTGGACCTCTCCGCCGTGATGCGCGAGGCGTCCCGCGCCGTCGGCGGCGACGGCGGCGGGCACGACGTCGCGGCGGGTGCGACCATCCCCGCCGGGACGCGCGAGGCGTTCGTGGCCGAGGCGGACCGTCTCGTCGGCGAGCAACTCGGCTAGCGAGACCCCCGGCGGCCAAACCGCCTAAGCGCGCCGCCGACGAGGGCCACGTACGGTCACTCGGCCGTGGTCTACATGGATACCGAAGATTCGCCCTCGTACACCCGCAGACGACTCCTCGCAGGACTGACCGCCGTCGGCCTCACGACGCTCGGAGGGTGCGTGTCGACCGGACTCTCGCTACGGACCGACGGTCTCTCCGACTCCGACGTGTTCGAGTCCGTCTCGCTG
Source organism: Halogeometricum limi (assembly GCF_900115785.1). Taxonomy (GTDB): domain Archaea; phylum Halobacteriota; class Halobacteria; order Halobacteriales; family Haloferacaceae; genus Halogeometricum; species Halogeometricum limi. The sequence goes on along the minus strand of NZ_FOYS01000001.1, from coordinate 186,764 downwards.
TCGGAGTCGTGGACGGCGAATCGGGCCGTGGGAACCGTCTCGCTCACCGATACGGCGACGACGGAGCACAGCGTCCGAGAGCTAGCCGTCATCGACAGCGAAGGGAGTAGCGTCTGGAACTCCCCCATCGCACCCGGTCAGACGAGCGTGAGCGACGCTCGGTTTCCGGTCGGAAAGCCCGCGAGACTCGTCGCCGCCGACAACAGCGGTGCGTTCGTCGAGGAAGTCGGTGTCACCGTCAGCGGTTCGTCGTTTCCCTGATTCTGCGAGCGTCGCTTCGCCTGCGATGAGAGACCGACATCTCACGGAGAGAAAGCGCCGTGTCGAGATTCTGTATCGCGGTATAGAGTATATGAAGTCGGTATCGGCGAAGTGACCGAGTAGCCGAGACGGCGGTGAGACGCCGTGTCTGTGCGAGAATCGGCCGAAAATGTCCGACGTTCGTGTTCGGATACCCTCTGCCATCGAACGAACGCACGAAGGAGCGTTCGCTGTCGTCGGCGGCGGTGTCAGCAGAGAATGACGTTCGAGACGCCGTCTCGACACCGCGTCGGACGCAGACCGACGTCGAGCGTCGTGGCGTGGGGACAGAACGCACCGAGTTCGCCATCCAGGCTCATCGCCTCCTTCCCTGCTGTCGTCTCGCAGGCGGCGCTTTCCCACCGAAAGAGCGGGACGGGTTGGTCGCCGGTGATGCCGAACGAACTCCGCGCATGGGCGGTGAACGGAGGAAGGCGAATCACCGACGGCCGGTCACGGCCCTAATTCGACGATATGGCTATGGATACGCCTGTTAGCCGTCGGTTTCCGAGTCGAGCAAGGAGCAGCCGATAAACGTCATCATGCGATATAGAATGAGTTCAGGTCCTGCGGGTCGGGGGTCGGCCAAGACAGCGGACGAGAGTGCGTGGACGACGTCGACGACGCGGTGTTCCTGTACGGTGGCGGCACCGAGGCACGAGAACGAGCCGAAGAGACCCTCGATGCGGGCGAAGAGCCGCTTTCGTCTGTGAGGTCTGACGGCGACCCGAACCGAATCGGAAGCGGGTGGTGCCAGTCGAGGACCATAGAGTCGCGCGTGACGGTTCCGGTGGACTCACCGGTGGACGCGAACCGAGAGTCTTCGGTAGACACGAACCGAGCGCTACCGGCGGACCCACGGTGCAGTCATCGAATCGATCGCCGAGGCGGGTGAGCGCCGTCTCGGATATCGTCGGCGGTTCAGTCCGACGACGACCCGAACATCGCCGGCACGCGCACGTCGACGTGTTGGGAGAGGACGTACGCGGCGGCGAACAGGGTGACGACCCCGATCGGCAGAAGGACGAGCGCACCGACGCCGTAGCCGGCCGCGACGAACAACGCCGTCGCGACGGACCCACACAGCACCGCGTACGGAATCTGGGTGTTCACGTGGTCGACGTGGTCGGCCCCGGCGAACATCGACGAGAGGACCGTCGTGTCGCTGATGGGCGAGCAGTGGTCACCGAACAGCGACCCGGTGAGTATCGCGCCGATGGCGAGCGGTAACGCCGCGCCGAGTTGGTACGCCAGCGGAACCGCCACCGGGAACATGATACCCATCGTTCCCCACGAGGTGCCGATGGAGAAGGAGATGATGGCCGCCGAGACGAACACGATAGCGGGGAGGAGTGCGGGGGTGACGACACCCTCCGCGATGCTGACGACGTAGGGGCCGACGCCGAGCGACTCGCTGACGCCGCCGATAGTCCACGCCAGCGAGAGGATAGCCACCGGGAACATCACCATCTTGAACCCCTCGAAGATGGCGTCGCTCACCGCTTCGAGTTCGACGCGCGCGTGGCCGACGAGGATGGCGAGCAAGAGTGCACACGCCGAGAAGACGCCCCAGAGGATGGCGTCGGCGGTGGCCGCACCTTTCAGCGCTTCGACGGGGGCCTTCGCGGGCCACCCGCCGGAGTAGAGCAGACCGAACCCGGTCACGGCGACCAGCACGACGATGGGCGCGGCGAAGTACCACCAGCGCGAGTCGACGTGGTCGGGCGTGACGATGTCCTCCTCACGAGTTTCGATGAGCGGGTCGGCGTCGTCCGCGAGCACTTTCCCCTCCTCTTTGGCGCGCTTCTCGGCGCGTTTCATCGGGCCGAAGTTCCACCCCATCCAGACGAGGATGAAGACGAGGACGACGGCGAGGAGGCTGTAGAAACGGAACGGGATGCTCTGGAGGAACACCACGAACGCGCTCTGGTCGATACCGAGTTGGGAGAACTGCTCTCTGATGAGTCCGACCTCGAAGCCGACCCACGTCGAGACGACGGCGACGCTCACGACGGGCGAGGTGGTCGAGTCGAGGAGGTACGCGAGTTTCTCGCGACTGATGTCGAACTGGTCGGTGATGGGGCGCATCACGGACCCGGTTATCATCGTGCTCGCGTACGAATCGACGAAGATGAGCATCCCGAGGAGGCCCGTTCCCAGTTCCGCCTGCTTCCGCGTCTCGATACGCGAGATGATGCGCCGAGCGAGAGCGCTCATCCCGCCCGAGAGGAATATCATCCCGAGCATCGCCCCCGAGAGGAACGTAAACAACAGTAGTTTGCTGTTGAACGACCCCGTGACGCTATTGATGACCAACTGGAGCGAGTGAGCCGCCCCCGCGATGGGATTCCACCCGACCAAGATGGTCGCACCTATCCAGATACCGGTGAACAACGAGAGGAGCACCTGTCTGCTCAACAGCGTCAGCACGATGGCGAACAGTGCTGGGAGCAGACTGAGGGCTCCGTACGTTTCGGCGGACATGACAGGCCGCAGATAACGGTCGCCCGTGTTAAGGATTTTAGCCCCGAGTCCGAATGTTCTCCGAAAGAGACGTTCATCAGTCGGACAAGCTGTCCGTGTCACTCGCACCCGAACGCCGCGCGATGGCCGCCGCCCGTCCGGCGTCGCGGGTGCTCGGCCGGGAGAGACGCGACGGGCGACCGGCGACGACCATCGAACGGACGGACCGTCCGACTTTTCTCCTCGAACGGAAAACTCCGAGGTATGACCGACTTCGACCCCGAGAAGTTCGAGGACAAGTACGTCCACTACTTCCCGCAACTCCAGCGAGCGTACAAGAACGCGTTCAGCACGATGAACGACGAGTACGACTCGAACCTCATCCACGCCATCGACCAGCAGATTCTGAACGAGTCAGAACCGATGTACGAGGACGGCGACTTCTACATCCAACTGCCCGAGAACCCGAGAGACCGACTGACCGGCGTCGTCGTCGAAGACGAGAAGTTCGACGCCGTGTTGGACCGCTACCTCGACGAGTTGGTCGCCGAACATCGACGTATCTTCGGCGTCGACGGCTGAGAGGGCCGAATCGAGAGACGGAAGCGACGTACCCGAACCAAAGGTCTAAGCCCGTCCACCACGAATCCCGGCGTATGAGCACGGACGCGAGCAACGCGGACGACGACCTGAAAGAACGCGTCACCAACTTCCTGCGCCGGAACTTCCCGCAGATTCAGATGCACGGTGGCTCCGCGGCGATTCAGCACCTCGACCGAGAGAACGGCGAAGTCACCATCATGCTCGGCGGAGCATGTTCCGGGTGCGGTATCTCGCCGATGACCATCCAGGCCATCAAGAGCCGAATGGTCAAAGAGATTCCCGAAATCGAGAAAGTCAACGCCGACACCGGCATGGGCGGCGACGGCGGCCACGGCGGCGGCATGTCCCCGTCGTTCCCCGGCGAGTCCAGTTCCGACGACGGCGGCAGCGACGAAGGCCCGCAGGCCCCCTTCTAGTCGGTCCCCACCGCGGCGACGCGGGAGACCGGTGACTCTTTCATTCTGTCCGCGCGAGAGAGGTGTATGAGCACTGAGTCGCCCGAGAACGTTCTCTTCGTCGTGATGGACACGGTCCGGAAGGACCGACTCACGCCGTACGGGTACGACCGGCCGACGACGCCGAACCTCGAAGCGTTCGCGGAGGAGGCGACCGTCTTCGAACAGGCCGTCGCCCCGGCGCCGTGGACCCTCCCCGTCCACGCCTCGCTCTTCACCGGGATGTACCCCTCCGACCACGGCGCAGACCAGGAGAACCCGTACTTAGAGGGCGCGACGACGCTCGCACAGACGCTCTCCGCGGCGGGATACGACACCGCCTGCTACTCGTCGAACGCCTGGATAACGCCGTACACCCACCTGACCGACGGCTTCTCCGACCAGGACAACTTCTTCGAGGTGATGCCCGGAGAGTTCCTCTCCGGGCCGTTGGCGAAGGCGTGGAAGACGATGAACGACAACGACGCCCTCCGGGCCGTCGCCGACAAACTCGTCAGCCTCGGCAACACCGCCCACGAGTATCTCGCGAGTGGCGGCGGGTCCGACTCGAAGACGCCCGCCGTCGTCGACCGGACGAAGGCGTTCATCGACTCCTCCGAGCGGTCGTTCGCGTTCATCAACCTCATGGACGCGCACCTGCCGTACCACCCGCCCGAGGAGTTCGCAGACGAGTTCGCACCCGGCGTCGACTCGACGGAAGTGTGTCAGAACTCCAAAGAGTACAACGCCGGCGCGCGCGACATCGACGACGAGGAGTGGGAGGCTATCGGCGGCCTGTACGACGCCGAAATCGCCCACATCGACGACCAACTCGGCCGCCTGTTCGACTGGCTGAAAGAGACCGACCGCTGGGACGACACGATGGTCGTCGTCTGCGCGGACCACGGCGAACTCCACGGCGAACACGACCTGTACGGTCACGAGTTCTGCCTGTACGACCCGCTCGTGAACGTCCCGCTGATGGTGAAGCATCCCGCGTTGGAGGAGGAACGCCGCGAGGACCAGGTCGAACTCGTCGATCTCTACCACACCGTCTTGGACGCCCTCGACGTGGAGGGCGGCACGCCCGCAGACCCCGGCGACGACGTGGTCGCCCTCGACCGAACGCGGTCGCTTCTCTCCGACTCCTACCGGGAGTTCGCCGACGCGACGAACGAGGACCCCGGCCAGACTCGCGACGGTGAGTACGCGTTCGTCGAGTACTCGCGACCCGTCGTCGAACTGAAGCAGTTAGAGGAGAAGGCCTCTGCCGCCGGAATCACGCTGCCCGAGGATTCGCGCTTTTACTCGCGGATGCGGGCCGCACGCCGGACGGACGCGAAGTACGTCCGCATCGACCGCATCCCCGACGAAGCGTATCGCCTGGACGAAGACCCCGGAGAGACGGAGAATCTCGCCGGGAGCGACGACGACCGAATCGAAGCGACCGAGGCGGCGCTCTCGGCGTTCGAGTCGAACGTCGGCGGCGCGTGGACGGACGCTCTCGACGCCGACGTGTCGGACGACTCCGTGGAGTCGATGGACGAGGAGGCCCAAGACCGCCTCCGTGACCTCGGCTATCTGGAGTAGGCGACCCGCTGTCGCTGTTCGTCTCGTCTTCAGGCCGCAAAGCGCAGGCCGACGACGCCCGCGACGATGGCGGAGAGACAGACGAGTCTGACGAGCGACGTCGACTCACCGAAGAGGACGATGCCGAGAACGACGGTTCCCACCGCGCCGATACCGGTCCAGGCGGCGTACGCCGTCCCGACGGGGAGGACTTGGACGGCTTTCGCGAGGCCGGCCATACTCACGACGAGTGCGACGACGACGACGAGCGTCGCTCGGAGGTTCGAGAAGCCGTCGGCGTACTCCAGTCCGATAGCCCACACCGTCTCGAACACGGCGGCACCGAGGAGGACTAGCCAGGCGGTCTGTTGGTTCACGTGGGGGCTTCGAGACCGACCCGTTTGAGCGATGCGACTCGCCTGCTCGCGGTTACGACCGGACGCCCCGTCCGCGCTCCCACGTTCGGAGGAGGGCCGCGAGCGTACGGTGCGTCGGCACGTCGAGTCGGTGTCGCTCCGCTCGTTCGACGACGACGCCGTGGATGGCGTCCACCTCCGTTCTCCGACCGGCGTCCACGTCCTGAAGCATCGACGACCGGTTCGCACTCGTCGCGTCGACCACCTCCGCGAGCGACGCGCGGGCACGTCGGTTCGTGAGCGAGACGCCTTCCGCGCGGGCGACGCGGGCCGTCTCGCGGGCGGCGCGGTGCGCCAGTTCGGACCCCGGTCCCTCGGCGAGTGCGCCGTTCTCGACGCGGGCGAGGGCGGTGACGGCGTTGATACCGGCGTTGACCGCGAGTTTCTCCCAGCGACGGCGCGGCATGTCGGCGGCGACGAGGGTGTCGAGGCCGGCGTCGCGGAACGCCTTCCCGACCCGTTCCGCGCGGGGGTCGGTGCCGCCGCGCCGTGCTCCGAGGACGACGCGCCCGACGCCGGTACACTCGACGTGGCCGGGGGCCGTGAGGCGCGCGCCGTAGGTGGCCGTCCCGGCGAGGACGGGTGCGTCGAGTCCGGCGGCGAGTTCGCCTTCGGTGAGACCGTTCTGGAGCGAGAGCACCGCGTCGAACGCCCCCGTCGAGAGCGCGTCGACGGCCGCGGGGGTGTCGAACGACTTGACCGTCACTATCGCGAGGTCGGCCGCGCGGCCCTCGCCCGCCGTCGTCGCCGCGGGCGTGGTGTGAACGTCGAGCGCGCCGGAGACGCGGACGCCCGACTCGCGGACGTTCGAGACGTGCGGGTCGCGGCCGACGAGCGTCACGTCGTGCGTCCGGGCGAGAACCGCGCCGACGAGCGTCCCGAGACTGCCGGCACCGAAGACGAGGATATCCATGGCGAGCGATGGACGCGAGTCGGAAAAAGCGTCGGGGTCGGTCGTCGGCGGTCGGTCGGTACGTCGTCACGGCCGTCCGTCGTCTACGGACGGTCCGCGGCCGAGACCGAGGCGCGGTCAGTCCTCGGTCCAGTAGAACAGGTCTTCCTTCGGCGCGCCGCAGTCCGGGCACTTGTCGGGCATCTCGTCCAACTGACCCATCTCGCCGCAGTTGGCACAGCGCCACGCCAACTCGGCCTCGCCGAACTCGTGGCCGGCGCGTTCGTGTTCGATGGAGAGGCTGGCGATGCCCTCTCTGGTCGTCACGAAGAAGCCGTCGTCGTCGAAGCCGCGAATCGTCCCGAGTTCGCGGCCGTCCTCGGTGTACACGACGGTTCCGATGCTCGCGGTGGGTTTTTGTTCGGCCATGGGAGAGGATTCGACGGCCAACGGAATAAATCTCTTCGGCGAAATTACAGAAGGTACTCACGTTCGGTGGTCGAACGGGAGATATGCGCCCTCCAACGCGCGGTGCAGACGAACGCCGGACCCGTCGCTCGTTCCTCCACCTCGCCGGCGTCGCCGCCGTCGGCCTCGCCGGGTGTACCGCCGAATCCGACGAGTCGTCGTCGCCGACCGAATCGCCCACCCGACCGCCGACGGCGACGGAGACCGAAGTGACGCCCGAGACGGAGACGTACGGACCGACGGACGGCCCCGACGAACGGGTCACCGCGACGCCGCCCGGTGAGCCACCGCTCGATTCGTCGGGAGCGTGGCCCCAGTTCCGCTTCGACGCCGGCAACACCGGCTACGCACCCGAACTGTCCGGCCTCCGCGACGCCGCGGGCTACTGGACGTTGGACGCCGGACACGCGCCGAGCGTCGCCGACGGAACGATGTACAACGTCTACGCGCGGGAGGAACCGAAGTCGTTCACGCGTCGCGACCCGCGACGGCCGCGGTTCGCTCGGCGACGGACCTCGTCTCGTACGGCGTGAACAGTCCGCCCGCCGTCGCCGGTGACCGGGCGTTCGTCACGACGTTCGTCGAGGTGTTCTGTCTCGCCACCGACCGCGACGAGGTGCTGTGGCGCGGCCCGGAGACGAAGGGGATTCAGGGCGCGCCGACGGTGACGGACGACACCCTCTTCGTCAACGGCGGTGGGTACACCGAGACGCCGCCGCGACTCACGGCGTTCGACTTCGATGGGACCGAGCGCTGGTCGTACGAATCGGGTGTCCGGTCGCGGGCGACGCCCGCCGTCGGCGACGGCGCGGTGTTCGTGACGAGCGATGCGGGCGTCCACGCCGTCGAACTGGAGACGGGCGAGGAACGGTTCGTGAGCGACGCCGTCTCGCACGGGTGGGGGAGCGTCGCCGTCGCCGACGGAACCGCCTACGTCGTCGACTACCGGTCGAGCGACGAGCGACGGTATCGACTGTACGCGCTCGATACGGCGGACGGGAGCGTTCGCTGGGCCGCCGAGACGGGGCCTGCCCGCGGGCCACCCGTCGTGGCCGACGGAACCGTCTACGCGGTCGGTCCGAACGAGACGATGCTCGCACTCGATGCCGAAGACGGGTCCGCACGAGAACTGCCGAACCGTCGCGCCGTCCCCGTGGCGTGTACGGGAGACGTGCTGTACGTGACGAACGGGGGGACGCTGTACGCCTACGACGCGACGACGGGCGAGGGTCTGTGGTCGTACGCGACGCCCGAGGTGCAGGTCTCAGACACCGTGAACCAGACGATTCACGGCGTCACGCCCGTCGACGGCGCGGTGTACGTGGACGCCGCCGACGGCCTGCACGGCGTGGGGCCGGCGGAGTAGAAGCAGGGCGGATGCGGCGGCGGAGCGGTGCGGCGGCGGAGCAGTCAGGATGTCGCACCACAGACGAGGCCGAAGGCCGAGTCTGTGGGAGATTTTTGGTGGAGCTTTTTGCAACGAGGGTTCCCGCAGCGTCGCCGAAGGCGACGCGAGGAAACCCGAGTCAGCAAAAAGGTCCTACATGAAGTCGCCCAACTTCGAGGCCTTGTTTTTGTCGTTCTCGAAGACCGATTCGAGGCTCTTTTCGAGGACTTCGAGTCGCTGTTTCGTGTAGTCGCGACAGCCGAACTCCTCGGCCACCTCGATGGCGACGTCCATGTACTTGTTCACCGACCCCTGGTGGACGGTGAGGTTGACTCGGCCGCCGCACTCCCGGCAGTCGCCGGTCAGCGGCATCCGTCGATACTTCTCGCCGCAGTCGAGACAGCGCGTCTCCTGTCTGGAGAACGCGCGGAGGTTCCCGATGAGGTCCGGGAGGAAGTGCCCCTCGATGACCCGTTCGGCCACGTCAGTCTCGTCGACGGCGCGGAGTTTCCGCGCGAGTTCGAGTTGCGCGTCCATCTTGTCCATCATCGACCCGAGCGTCTTGTACGCCGAGAGGTCCGGGCCGAGGGCGATGTCGGTGGTGTCGTGGGTGTGGTCGAACCCGCGGTACTCGTCGTCGGTGCCGAGGGTGTCCTCGCCGAGTTGGATGAGGTTCTCCACCTCGCCGGGGTCGGCCATCTCTAAGGAAGCCTCGTAGAACGCCTCGGGGTACTGGCGCACGATGTCCATGTTGTGCGCCTCGTCGTCAATCTCCGAGGGGTCGATGCGCGAGGACATCACGAGCGGGGCGTCCATCTGCCCGCCGCGCTTGTCCGGGAGGAACTCCTTCGAGAAGTTCAGGAGGCCGTCCATGAGGAGCATGACGCAATCTTCGTCGCCGTCGCAGTTCCGCCGCTTGGCGGCGTGAAAATACGGGTGGGCGTAGCCGACGGCCGCGGACGTGAATCCGACGACGCGCCCGACGACGGCCGCGGAGGTGTGCGGGGCCATCCCGAACACGAGTTCGCCGATGAGGTCGTCTCGTTCCTCTACGTCGTAGAACGGCTCTAAACCGTAGAACTTCGAGAGGAGGTCGTCGACGAAGTCGGCCGTCTTCAGCATGTGTTGGGCCGCGCCGTCCGAGAGGACGATGTCCTGTACTTTCAGTTCGACGAGTTGGTCGTCGAACCGCAGGGGTTCGCCGTCGATGTCCGTCTCGTAGCCGAGTTCGCGGAAGTGGTCGACGGAGACGTCGAGTTCCGCGGGGCGAACCGAGGTGACTGGGAGGTCGGTCATGTCGTAGCGGACGGTCCCGTCTTTGAACGAGGAGACGCCGTGTTTCGCCCGGAGGATGCCTTTCTCGATGGCTTCGGGCGTCTTGTTCGCCGAGGTGAGTCCCTTCACGCCTTTCAGGATGGGGTAGGAGGACTCGCGTTCGCCGACGTTCTCTAACGCCGAACGGAGTTCCGTCGAGAGGTCGATGGAGAACCAGTCGGGGCTCTCCACCTCGCGTTCGCAGCGTTCGCAGAACACGCGACCGGACTCGTCGGGTTCGACGACGGTACCGCACTCCTCGCACTCGTAGTGCGGTTCGGTGTGCGTCTCGCAGTCGGGACAGCGGTTCTTGAACGTGTGCGCGCCGCAGTCGGGGCACTCGCGGTCACCGACGAGGGCGTTCAGTTCGCCGCGGACGCCCTGTTCGTTTCGCGCGCGGGCCGCCTCGCCGACGTCGCGTTGGTTCCCGCCCATCTCGCTGATGGGGAACAGCGTGTGGACCGCGGGCGAGAGGTCCCGCGACTCGGATTTCTCGGGGCGACCCATCCGGTTGCCGATTCGGGTCGGAGCGCGTTCGCGCACGTCGAAGGGGGCGACTTCGGTGACGGCCTTCACGGCGTTGTCGCCGCCGGCCCACTGGCGGGCCTCCGCGGAGAGGTCGTCCCAGGTCATCTCTAAGGACGCTGTGAGACCGAGCGAACGCGCGAACAGTCGCCACTCCGGAATCCGGAGCGTCTCGTCGGTCTGGGTGTGCTCGACGAGGAGGTGTTCGAGCAGTCGGGTGAGTTCCTCGGTCCGGTCGAGTTCGAGGACGCCGTCGGTGGAGTCTGCGTCGTCGGGTTCGAGGACGACGCCGCCGTCGGACTCGACGACTCGTCCGCCCGCCGCGGCGTCCGCGAGCGTCTCGAACTCGTCGACGGTGATGTCGTGCCAGAGATAGGTGTAGTCGGGGTGGAGATGGCAGTCGTACTCGGTGGCCCACTCGAACGCCTGTTCGGCCGTCGGATGTTCGAGGTCGATTCGCGGGTCGTCTTCGAGGGCTTGGACCGGTGCACCCGCGGACTCGAACTCCTGAACCCACCACTCGTAGACGTACGACGCGGGTGCGAGCGGGTGGTTGTTCTCGACGAACTCGCCGAAGTTGACGAGGTACTCCCCGAGGTCCAGAATCTTCTCGACGCCGTTTCTCACTTTCAGCGCCTCCTCGGGGTCGTCGATGCGCCGCACGTCGCCGTTGGCGAGTCTGACCGTCGGCCCCTCGATGGAGTCGACGGGGATGACGCCGCCCGCCTTCCCGGGACGTTCGGTCTTTATCTGCGTCCCCGTCGCGAGGAAGTCGTCGACGAGGTGCATCGTTGCGGGGTGGACGCCCGCCGTCGCGAAGCCGTGGTTGCGGGAACGGCCGTAGCGGAGGCGGAACCCGCCCGCCTCGCTCGGATGGCCGAAGACGGGACGCCCGGCGATGAGGTCGCGGAGGTACTTGCTCGCGGGGTCGACGCGGGCGGGACCGGCCGGTTCCGGGGCGTCTTCGACGGCGTCCTCGGGCGTCTCGTCGGCCGCGTCGGCGTCCTCGGCCGCGTCGTCTTCGTCGCCGTCGCCGTCGCCGTCGTCCGCCCCGCCGCCCTCGTAGTAGGTGCCGTCGATGAGGTCCTGCAACCACGGCCAGTCGACTTCGTCGAGTTGTCGGGTGTAGCGCTGAATCTTCGGGGCTTTCAGCGCGATACCCTCGGCCATGACCAGACACATCCCACCGCGGGCGGAGTTGGTGTCGACGCGTTCGAGGTCACGGAACCCGGAGACTTCCTCGTCGCCCGTCGCCTCGCCGTCGAGCATGATGGGCATGTGCTCTGCGATGAACTTCGTCTCCTTGTCCTTCGGCGAGTACTGCAGTCCGGTCTCCTTGTCGTAGAGAGCGACCTCTTCGGCGTAGCGCTCGACTTCGATGTCTCGCGCCTTGTACTCCTCGATGCCGAGAAGCGACCGGGCGAAGTCGGCGACGAGGACCGAGAGCGCCTGTGCGGTCCCGCCGGCGGAGCGAATCGGGCCGGCGTAGTAGACGTTGACGAACTCGGTGCCGTCGTCGTTCTCTAAGATTTCGACGCGGTCGATGCCCTCGATGGGCGCGGCGACGACGCCCTCGGTGAGGAGGGCGACGGCCGTCCGCACCGCGCCTTCGACCTTCCCGGCGCGGGAGTCGTAGTCGCCGACGCTCCCCTCGACGAAGTCGTTGACGAGTTCGAGGGCGGCCTCCTCGCGGGACATCTGCCCTTCCAACTCGCGGACGCGTTCCGCCACGCCGGGGATACCGAGGATGTTCTCGACGCGGTCGGCCATGTCTTTGGCGACCGGAATCTCGACCTCGGGTTGCGGGTCACGCCCCTGTCCCTTCGCGGCGCGGGCGCGGTCGAACGCCTCGTCGAGACGGTCCTCGATGCGCGCGAAGTACCGTTCGTCGTCTTCGTGCACGGTCTACAACCAGAGGTCTAAGTCGGTCACGTCGTCGTGTTCGCGTTCGAGCGGTTCGTCGAACGCGCGGAGGTACACCTCGCCCGCGAAGACGGTGGCGGCGTTGAGGTGGCCCGCCAACGACTGGCCGCTTCGACGGGAGAGGACGGCGTGCGTGTGCGCGAACGGTTCGTCGTCGAGGAGGGCGACGTTGCCGACGCAGGCGGCGACTTCCAACGGTTCGTCGAACGTCACGGAGCGGTAATCTTGCTCGGTCTGATCGTAGAACCACACCTCGGCGTCCTGCACCGCGCCCATGGCGTTGAACCACGCCGATTCGATGTCCTCGAGTTCGGCGAACTCCTCTATCTCCTCGCGCCAGTCCGCCCCGTTGTCCAGTCGGAGGAGGAACTCGCGACTGGATTCGACTGCCCGATAGTTCATAGACAGGTGCTTGCGTGGGAACGGCAAAAGTGTTCAGTGTTCGGGACGGACGAGGCGACGAGACGACGCAGTCGCTCGGGAGAAGTGGACGAGTCTGCCGGCGCGAACGCCGCCGTTCGGCGCTCACGCGTGAGAATTCGCGGAGTCGAAGTGAGTCGGCGGACGTGCCGCGCCCGCCGACCCGTGGGCGCTCAGGCCCAGTCCCGAAGTGACGGCGCCTCCGCCTCTCGCATCGAAAGCCACGCGTTGTCGCAGGAGATGTCTGCGATAATGAACTCCGAGCGGGAGAGACTGGAGTCCACCGAGGCCATGACCTCGGCGCGCGACGCGTCGGACGATGCCGTCACATTCGGCGTCATGTTTGATACTCTGTAACAACCCTACATAAACTCGTCGGAAAGACCACGACGATGCTCAGAATCTGACCGGGGAGTCAGTTCGTCGGCGGGGCCGAACGCGAGGGGAAGTTCTACCCGTCCGCTCGACGAAACGGCCGTACTCACCGCCAATGGACCTCGATTCGGACACCGTCGACTCCCGCCCGAGAGGCGACTCGGGACCCACAGACGAGATGCCCCCGCCCGCGCAACTGTTCAAAATCGCACTCGACGCCGCGACGTGGGGCGTCGTCGTCCTCCTCTGTGGGTCCGTTCTGCTGGCTCTCGTCGGCCTCGTCGTCGGCAACGGCCCCGTCGGGTTCAAGCGCGGCCTGTTCGTCTTCGGGTTCCTCGCGATGGGCGGGTCGCTCCTCTCGCTCCGTCCGAAGCGCGCGTGGAGACGCGGACGAGACGGCGCGTCCGACGAGAAGGAGCGTCCGGCGGGCGGCGCAGACGGGCGTCGGGCGGGAGACGCAGGCGAGGGCCGTCGAAGCGACGTCGCCCGCCGAACGCTCCTGCCCGCCTCGTTGGCTCCCGACCCGGCGTATCGGTCGTCGTGGGGCCTGCGCGTCTTCGTCGGCGGGATGTGGGCGCTCTTCGTCTCCTACCTGCTGGAGACGGTGTTCGGCGTCGTGCCCGTCTGACCTCGGAGCGTCTCACTCCCTCGACGCCACGCGAACGCGTCGCAGACCTTCGCAGAGTACAAGAGGCGGCGGGAAGTACGACGGGGTATGCAAGTAGCCGACGCGATGACTCCGCGAGAGGACGTGGTGACCGTGAAACTCCCGGGCACCCGTGACGACGTTCTGGAGTATCTCCAAGAGCGCGGCTTCTCGTCTGTGCCGGTCGTGAAAGAGACCGACGGCGAGGAGGCCTACCGCGGCCTCGTCAGCCGAGAGGACCTCATCGAACACCCCGACGAAGACCAACTGGCCGTCCTCATGCGCGACGTGCCGACGACGACGGCCGACACCTCCGTCGAGGACGTCGCCCGCATGATGGTCGAAGAGGGTACTCGTCGCGTTCCCGTCGTCGACGGCGAACTGGAGGGCATCGTCACCGTCACCGACGTGGTTCGCGCCATCGCCCGCGGCGAAGTCGCACTCGACGCGGGTGCGGCGGACGTCGCCTCGAAGGACGTGAACACCACGTACGTCGAGACGCCGTTGACCGTCGCCGAGCGCGAGATTTTCTACGCGAACGTCCCCTACGCCGTCGCACTCGACGAGGAGGGCCAGATGGCGGGCATCCTCACCGAAGTCGACATCATCGACGTGGCGCGCGTCGTCGAGGGCGAGGACGACACCGGCGGTTCCGTCGCCGACCAGGACGACGAGTGGATGTGGGAGGGAATCAAGACCGTCGGCAACCGCTACGTCCCGACGCGGAACGTCGAACTCCCGGCCGAACCGGTGTCGACGTTCATGAGCACCGACGTGGTCACCGTCTCGAAGCGAAAGTCCGCCGTCGAGGCCGCACAGGCGATGATAACGGAAGACATCGAGCAGATTCCGCTCGTCAGCGGTGACAATCTGGTCGGCATCGTCCGCGACATCGACCTCCTGGAGGCGTTGTAGGGATGGCGGAACGAACCGAGGGCGAACGCCTCACCGAACTCGCGAAACGCCGCGGCTACTACTTCGGTTCCAGCGACGCCTACGGCGGCGTCGCCGGGTTCTACACCTACGGTCCGCAGGGTGCCGCGCTGAAGTCGAACGTCGAAGACGCGTGGCGCGACCGGTTCGCCGTCCAGGAGGGCAACATGGAGATAGACGCGCCGACCATCATGCCCGAACCCGTCTTCGAGGCGTCCGGTCACCTGGACGGCTTCGACGACATGCTGGTCGAGTGCGCCGAGTGCGGCGAGTCCCACCGCGCGGACCACCTCATCGAGGACAACTCCGACCTCGAAGACGCCGAGACGCTGTCCGTCGAGGAAGCGGCCGAGCGAATCGCCGACCTGGGCCTCGTCTGTCCGAACTGCGGCGCTGACCTCGCGGGCCAGTCCGTTGAGGACTTCAATCTCATGTTCGAGACGAACATCGGCCCCGGTTCCTCGACGGCGGGCTACCTCCGCCCGGAGACGGCGCAGGGCATCTTCGTGGAGTTCCCGCGCATCAAAGAGTACGCCCGTAACCGCCTGCCGTTCGGCGTGACGCAGGTGGGCCGCGCCTACCGCAACGAGATTTCGCCGCGGAAGAGCATCGTCCGCACGCGCGAGTTCACGCAGGCCGAGTTAGAGCAGTTCGTCGACCCCGAACGCGACGAACCCGACCTCTCGTCCGTAGAAGACGTCGAGGTGCTTCTCTACCCCGCAGACGAACAACAGGCCGACGACGGCGACTACGTGGAGACGACTATCGGGGCCGCCGTCGAAGACGGCATCGTCGCCAACGCGTGGGTCGGCTACTTCCTCGGCGTCGCCCAGGAGTGGTACGAACGTATCGGCGTCGACGTGGACCGCTTCCGGTTCCGCCAACACCTCCCCGGCGAACTCGCGCACTACTCCTCGGACTGCTGGGACGCCGAGAGCGAAGTCGACGGCGACTGGATAGAAATCGCGGGCTTCTCCTACCGGTCGGACTACGACCTGTCGAAGCACGCCGAACACGCCGACGAGGACTTCACCGTCTTCCGGCAGTACGACGAACCGAAGACGGTCGAACGCGCCGTCGTCGACCCCGACATGTCCGTCCTCGGCCCCGAGTTCGGCGGCGCGGCGGGCGGCGTGAAGCAGGCGTTAGAGACGCTCGCGGAACGCGACCCGGACGCCTTCGACGCCGACGAGGTGACCGTCGAGGTGGACGGCGAGTCCTACGCCGTCGACACCGACGTGACGAACTTCGCCGTCGAAGAACAGACCGAGAGCGGCGAACACGTCACGCCGCACGTCGTCGAACCCTCGTTCGGCGTCGACCGAACGGTGTACACGCTCCTCGCGCACGCGTACGAGGAGGACGAGGTGGACGACGAGGAACGGACGTATCTGTCGCTCGCCCCCGCCGTCGCGCCGCGCGACGTGGGCGTGTTCCCCCTCGTGAGCAACGTCGACGAACTCGTCGACCTCGCGGAAGACATCGTCGACGACCTGCGGACGGCCGGCCTCTCGGTCTTCTACGACGACTCCGGCAGCATCGGCCGTCGCTACCGGAGACAGGACGAAGTCGGCACGCCGTTCTGTATCACCGTCGACCGAGACGGTCTGGAGGGCGACAGCGAGACGACGGTCACCATCCGCGAACGTGACTCCGGCCGACAGGTCCGCGTCCCCGTCGACGCCCTCGCCGCGGAGTTAGAGTCGGTCCGGGCCGACGACCGGACGTTCGCCGACATCGCCGCCGAGTACGAGGAAGTAACGAACGCCTGACCGGACGGTGACCTCCACCACACCCTCGAAGAGCGAGGTGAAACGCCGACTCGTCCACGTGAGCGGTGCGCTTCTCCCACTCGGCTACGTCCTCGGCGTCCTCACGTGGGCGCAGTTGGGAGTGGTGATGGTCGGTCTCTCCGTTCTCGTCGGGATACTGGAACTGCTCAGACTCCGCGTCGGTCTCGACTGGGCCATCTACGACGAACTCACCCGGTCGTACGAACAGACCAACCTCGCGGGGTACGCGCTCTACATCTTCAGCATGACCGCCGTCGCCCTCGTCTTCGAACCCTACGTCGCCGTGCCGGGGATGCTGATGCTCGCCGTCGGCGACCCCGTGAGCGGACTGCTCGGGCGGACGCGCGAGGCGGGCGAACCGAAGCGGATGACGACGCTCGGCGCGATGTTCCTCGTCTGCCTCCTCGTCAGCGTACCGTTTCTCTTGCCGGTCGCCGGTCCCGTCGGCGTCGGCGCGGCCGTCGCGGGGGCGGTCGGCGCGACGGTCGCAGACGGCGTGAAACCCGTCGTCCGAGGCTACGTCGTCGACGACAACGCCTCGATTCCGCCGGCGGCGTGTCTCTGCATCGCGGCGGTGCTCTGGGTGACGGGTGCCGCGGCGGTCGTGTAGTCGGACGCAAGAGAGAAGACGAGCGAGCGACCCGGCGCCGGCGAGTGTTTTTATCCGGTGCCGACCAACGCGGGTGTATGACTGTCTACGAGAGCGACCTTCCGGGCGTCGGCAAAAAGCACGAGGTCGACCTCGGCGATGGCTCTCGCCTCGTCATCGTGACGCACAACAGCGGCAAGCGCGAGGTGTTCCGTCGCGCGGACGCCGACAGCGACTCCGAGAAACTGTTCGAACTCTCCGACAAACTCGCACGGCAGGTCGGCACGCTGTTGGAAGGAGCGTACTTCCAACCCGTCCAGACGGACTCGATAGAGACGCTGTTGGGCGAGAACACGATGCTGGAGTGGGTCGAAGTCGGAGCGAACTCGCCCGTCGCCGGGAAGACGTTGGCCGAGTCCGACCTCCGGCAGGCCACGGGTGCGTCCGTCATCGCCATCGAACGCGACGACGAGGTCATCCCGTCGCCGGGCGGTAACGCGACCATCGAGGCGGGCGATACGCTCGTCGTGGTCGGGTCGTCCGACGCGTGCCGAGACGCACTCTCGACGATACGCGGCGACTGATGGCCGGAGAACTCCTCGAACTCGGTCAACTGTTCGTCGTCCTCGCCCTGACCGGAGCCATCGCGCTCCGTCTCGGTCTGTCGGTCATCCCCCTGTACGTCGTCGGCGGCGTCCTCGCGGGGCCGTACGTCGCGGGTCGACTCGGACTGCCGTACGTCGCCGACGGCGAAGTCGTGACGCTGTTCGCGGAGGTGGGTATCGTCCTCCTCCTGTTCTTCCTCGGCTTGGAGTTCAGCCTGGACCGCCTCCTGACGTCGCGCACGCGAATCACGCGGTCGGGTCTCTTCGACCTCGCGGTGAACCTGCCCATCGGTATCGCCATCGGCCTCCTCCTCGGGTGGTCGGTCGTCGAATCGCTCCTGCTGGGCGGCATCGTCTACATCTCCTCCAGCGCCATCATCACGAAGTCGCTCATCGACCTCGGATGGATCGCGAACCCCGAGGCCGAACCGGTGTTGGGGACGCTCGTGTTCGAGGACCTGTTCATCGCCGTCTACCTCGCCGTCGTCACCTCACTCGTCCTCGGCGGCGACGGACTCGGAAGCCTCGCGCAGTCGCTGGCTATCGCGTTCGGCTTCCTCGGCGTCCTCCTCCTCGCCGTCCAGTACGGGTCGCGCTTCTTCGCCGGGATACTGGACGTCCCCGGTCAGGAGGCGTTCGTCCTGCGGACGCTGGCCGTCGTCGTCCCCGTCTCGGGCGTCGCACTCGCACTCGGCGTGAGCGAGGCCGTCGCGGCGTTCTTCGTCGGGATGGGCTTCGCGACGAGCGGACACCGAGAGAAGATAGAGCGTCTCCTCGCGCCCCTCCGCGACGTGTTCGGCGCGGTGTTCTTCTTCTGGATCGGCGTCGGCACCGACCCGACGCTCCTCGCCGCCGCCGCCGTCCCCCTCGTCCTCGCCGTCGCCCTGACGACGCCCGCGAAGATGCTCTCGGGCTACCTCGGCGGCCGCGTCTACGACCTCTCGAAGCGCCGGTCGCTCCGCGTCGGCGTCGGGATGGTCCCCCGCGGCGAGTTCTCCTTGGTCATCGCCGCCCTCGCGGCGAACGGGGCGACGACGGTGATGCAGGAGGTCATCCCGGCGTTCGCCGTCGGCTACGTCCTCGTCATGAGCAGTCTCGGAACGGTGTTGATGGAGCAGTCGGGGACGCTCGAACGACTCGTGTTCCGCGACGAGGACGCCTCCGAATCGACGGGCGGGTGACGCCGTCGCCGCGGGGACGGCCGTTACGCACTTGTTCGTGGCTCCGTGAACGTCGGGTGCGATGACACTGCTGGAACTCGCACTCCTCGGTCTCGTCGCACTGCTCGTCCTCGGAATCGTGCTGGCCCTCTTCGACACCGAGACGGTGTTGGAGTTGGCGCTGGAGGCGGCCGACTGACGGGGCGAGCGGGTCGGCAATCGTTGCAGACCCGAAAACGCTTAATACGACGTACCCGCACAGAAGCAGTGATGACGCGGTTCCCAGCGGTCGCCGTCTGCGACACCCCGGGAGCCGCGCGTCTCGACGCCTCGGCGTCCGAGACGGACGGTTCTTTCTCCGCGCGCCCCGACGGCGTGCGACGACCGCGACGACCGGCCCTCTAGGGCCTACTACACACTACACTTCGACGGTTTATCGGAAAACTCGAAAGCGCTCAGCACCCGTATAGGCATCCCTACCCTTTAATTTCGCAACTTAACACCGTGTAATTTATCAACCCCGAACGACCAGAAGCAGGTATGACAAGCGTGGCACTCGCGTTCAGTGGCGGTCTCGACACGACGGTCTGCGTCTCACTGCTGAAAGAAGAGTACGGATACGACGACGTCGTCGGCGTCACCGTCGACGTCGGCCAACCGGAGTCGGAGTTCGAGGAGGCGAAGGCGACGGCGGAGGCGCACGGCCTCGACATCCACGTCGTGGACGCGAAAGACGAGTTCGCGGACCTCTGTTTCGACTCGGTCCGCGCGAACGCGACCTACCAGGGTTACCCCCTCGGGACGGCGCTCGCCCGCCCGGTCATCGCGAACGCAATCCTCGACGTCGCGAAGGAAGAGGGCTGTGACGCCCTCGCGCACGGGTGTACCGGGAAGGGGAACGACCAACTCCGCTTCGAGGTCATCTGGCGCGCCTCCGACCTCGACGTCGTCGCCCCCGTCCGCGAGATGGGTCTCACCCGCGAGTGGGAGAAGCAGTACGCCGAGGAGAAGGGCCTGCCCGTCCAAGCCGGTAACGACGGTGTCTGGTCCATCGACACGAACCTCTGGAGTCGTTCCATCGAGGGCGGCCAACTCGAAGACCCGAGCTACATCCCGCCCGAGGACATCTACGAGTGGACCGAGACGCCGCAGGGCGAGACGGGCACCGTCGAAATCGCGTTCGAGAACGGCTACCCCGTCGCCGTCGACGGCGAGGAGATGGAACCCGCCGACCTCATCGAACACCTGAACGAGGTCGCGGGCGCGTACGGGGTCGGCCGCACGGACATGATGGAAGACCGCATGCTCGGGCTGAAGGTGCGTGAGAACTACGAGCACCCCGCGGCGACGACGCTTCTCACCGCGCACGAGGGCCTCGAACAACTCGTCCTCACCAAAGAGGAGCGCGACTTCAAAGAGCAGATAGACCAGCAGTGGGCCAACAAGGGCTATCAGGGTCTCGTCGACGCCCCGTTCGTGAAGGCCCTCGAAGGCTTCATCGACGAGACGCAGACGCGCGTGACCGGAACGGTGACCGTGAAGTTCGACGGCGGCCGCACGCGCCCCGTCGCCCGCGAGTCCGACTACGCCGTCTACTCCGAGGAGGCCGCCTCCTTCAACACGAAGACGGTCGGCGGAATCACCCAGGAGGACGCCACCGGCGTCGCGAAGTACCACGGCTTCCAGTCCCGCCTCGCCAACGCCGCCGTCGCGAAGGCGACGAAGGACAAGCCCGAACTCGCCACCGACGGTGGCGACGAGAAAGCCGAGACGGACGAGTAGACGATGAGCGAGGAGGGAGACGAGAGCGTCGTCCGCCGCGACCGGTTCAGCGGCGGCCCCGCCCGCGCGTTCATGTCGAGCCTCGCGGCCGACCGGCGCATCTTCGCCGCCGACGTGGCGGTGGACCGCGCGCACGTCGTGATGCTCGACGAGCAGGACATCGTCGAGAGCGACACCGCGAGCGAGATTCTGTCCGCCCTCGACGCGGTGGAAGCCGACGGGCACGGCGCCCTCCCGGAGGGTGAAGACGTCCACGAGGCCATCGAAACGGCCGTCGTCGGCCGCGTCGGCCCCGACGGCGGGAAGATGCACACCGCCCGCAGTCGCAACGACGAGGTGGCGACCTGTATCCGCTACCGCCTGCGCGAGGACCTGTTCGCGGCCATCGAGGCGACGCTCGCCCTCCGCGAAGCGCTCGTCGAAGTCGCGAAGGCGGAGACTGAGACGGTGATGCCCGGCTACACCCACCTGCAACCCGCCCAGCCCACCACCGTCGCGCACTTCCTGCTCTCGTACGAGGCGGCGTTCGCCCGCGACACCGCGCGTCTCGTGGACGCCTACGACCACACGAACCAGTCACCCCTCGGGGCGGCGGCGTTCGCGGGCACGCCGTTCGACGTGGACCGCGAGCGAACCGCCGAACTGCTCGGCTTCGACGGCGTCCTCCGCAACTCGATGGACGCCTCCTCCGCGCGCGACTTCCTCCTCGAATCGGTGTCGGCGCTCGCGACGCACGCGACGACGCTGTCGGGACTCGCCGAGGACCTCGTCATCTTCGCGAACAAGGGCTACGTCGACCTCTCTGACGACTACTCCTCGACGTCCTCTATCATGCCGCAGAAGGTGAACCCCGACACGCTCGAACTCGTTCGCGCCACGGCGGGCGACGCCGCGTCGGGACTCTCCGGCCTCCTGACGACGCTGAAGGGACTCCCGCGCGCGTACAATCGCGACCTGCAACGCGCGACGCCGCACGCGTGGGACACCGTCGACGCGGTGTCGGAGGCGACGGCCGTCGTCGCCGGCGCGGTGTCGGAGGCGACGTGGCCCGCGGAGACGCTCGAATCGGCCGCCGCGGACGGCTTCTCGACGGCCACGGGCGTCGCGGACGCGTTGGCGATGGCCGGACTGCCGTTCCGGACGGCGCACGAAGTCGTCGCCGCGGCGGCCGAACGCGCGGGCGACGGGACGCCGGACCTCGCAACACTTGACGCATCCGCGGAGGACGTATTAGATGCGTCCCTGTTCGAATACGTGAGCCGTGCAGACGTGGAACGCGCGCTCGACCCAGTCGACAGCGTCGCGAGTCGCGACTCCGCCGGCGGACCCGCCCCGGCGGCCGTCGCGGCCCAACTCGACGAGGCGACGGCGGAACTCGACGCCCACCGCACGGCGCTCGCAGAGCGTCGAGACGCACTCGACGCGGCGGCCGAGGAACTGACGACAGAGGTGAACACCCGTGTCTGAGACGACAACCACCGACCGGACTGCCGCACAGCGCATCGACACGACGCCGCTTCGACCAGTGCCGCGACCGCCGCGACGACCGTCCCCGTCCGGGGACATCTAACATATGAAATCAGACGTCGATTTCACACGGCAGGCTCGTTCGACCTTCTAACCCCACTGAGACCCTTCTCTGTACGTTTAATTCATCTGATAAGTTCGATGGGTTTAAGTCTCTCCCTCGCCCAGCGGAGAGTACGATGGCAGACACCATTACCGCAGAAGACCCGCTGACCGGCGAAGAGATCGAACTCCCTGCCGACGTCGAAGTCGGCGAAATCGTGGACAGTCCCGCGACAGGGGCGGAACTCGAAGTCGTCTCCGTCGACCCCCTCGTCTTGGAGGAAGCACCCGAACTCGAAGAGGACTGGGGCGAGTAAGATGAACGTTGGACTGCTCTACTCCCGGATACGCAGAGACGAGAAGCTCCTCCTCTCGGAGCTTCGCGAGCGTGGCCACGAAGTGACGAAGATAGACGTACGGAAAGAGCAGTTCGACATCTCGGAACCGCCGGCGATACTCGACGACGTGGACGTGGTCTTAGACCGCTGTCTCGCGACGAGTCGCAGCCTGTACGCCACCCAGTTCCTGGACGCCTACGGCATCCCCGTCGTCAACTCCGCGGAGACGGCGGACGTCTGCGCGGACAAGGCGAAGAACAGTCTCGCGCTGGCGAAGGCGGGCGTGCCCACGCCCAACACGGAGGTGGCGTTCACCACCGACAGCGCCATGGAATCCATCGAGAAGTTCGGCTACCCCTGCGTCCTCAAACCCGTCGTCGGGTCGTGGGGTCGCCTGATGGCGAAGATAGACTCGCCGTCGGCCGCCGAAGCCATCCTCGAACACAAGGCCACGCTCGGTCACTACCAGCACAAGGTGTTCTACGTGCAGGAGTTCGTGGAGAAACCCGGCCGCGACATCCGCGTCCTCGCCGTCGACGGCGAACCCGTTGCGGCGATGACTCGCTCCTCGGAGCACTGGCTGACGAACGCCGCGAAAGGCGCGGAGGCGACGGAGTTCGAGTTGGACGACCGCGCGAAAGAACTCGTAAAGCAGGCCTCCGACGCCGTCGGCGGCGGCCTGCTGGGTGTGGACCTCATGGAGACGGGAGAAGATTACACCGTCCACGAGGTCAACCACACCGTCGAGTTCAAGGCGCTGAACGACGCCGTGGACGTGGACGTCCCCGCGGCGGTCGTCGATTGGTTGGAAGCGAAAGTCGAGAGTGACTCGCAGTTGGCAGAGGCGGCCGTATGACAGGAGACACGGACCCCGAGTACACGGCGGCCGTCGTCGGCGGAACCGGGTTCACCGGCGGCGAACTCCTCCGTCTGCTCTACCAGCACCCCGACTTCGACGTGGTACAGGCGACGAGTCGTTCGAAAGAGCGCAAGACCGTCGGCCACGTCCACCCGAACCTCCGCGAGATGGACCTCCGTTTCACCTCGCCCGAGGACCTCGAATCCGTGGACGTGCTGTTCGCGGCGACGCCGCACGGCGTCTCGATGGAACACGTCGAGGAGTTTCAGGACGCCGCGGACACCGTCGTCGACCTCTCGGCGGACTTCCGCCTCGACACCGAAGCACAGTACGACGAGTGGTACGACGGGCACGTCTGCCCCGAGTATCTGGAGAAAGCCGAGTACGCACTGCCCGAAATAAACCGCGAGAACCTCGCCGGTGCGTCGCTCATCGCCTCGGGCGGGTGCAACGCGACGGCGACCATCCTCGGACTCAAACCGCTGTTCGACGCCGACGTCCTCTCCGGCGACGAACAGGTCGTCGTCGACGTGAAAGTCGGCTCCTCGGAGGGCGGCGCGGGCGGCGGCGACGCCTCCAGCCACCCCGAGCGCTCGGGTATCGTCCGTCCGTACGCACCCATCGGGCACCGTCACGAGGCCGAGATAGAGCAGTTCCTCGGTATCTCCGTCTCCTTTACCGTCCACGCAGTAGACATGGTCCGCGGCGCGAGTGCGACCTGTCACGTCTTCCCCGAGTCGGCCGTCTCGAAGAGCGACCTCTGGAAGGCCTACCGTGGCACGTACGCCGACGAACCGTTCGTCCGCACCGTCGCGGGCGGCGGCGGCGTCTACCGCTACCCCGAACCGAAGGCCGTGGCCGGGACGAACATGGCGGAAGTCGGCTTCGAACTCGACCCCTCGAACCGCCGCGTCGTCGTCTTCTCGGCCATCGACAACATGATGAAAGGCTCCGCCGGACAGGCCGTCCACGCCGCGAACGTCGCCCTCGGACTGGAGGAGACGGCCGGACTGGAGTTCACCGGTCTCCACCCGGTGGGCGCACCGTAGTCGACGAACCGACCGCGACTGACCACCCTCGACCGCACCACCCCCGAACCGTTTCACACGACACGATACACGATGACACACTACACCCGCGACGAACTGGCCGCGTTACACGACGAACTGGTCGACAACGACCCCACGCTCCGCGCCGACGGCGGCACCGTTCCGGCGGACGACCCGCCGGTCGTGGTCAAAGTCGGCGGCGCGCGAGCGGTGGACCCGGCCGGTGCCGTCGAAGACGTGTCGCACCTCGTCGCGAACGGCCGCGACGTGGTGGTCGTCCACGGCGGGTCGACGGCGGTGGACGACACGCTCGAAGCGCTCGGCGAGGAACCGAACTACGTCGAGACACCCTCGGGCGTCGTCGGACGCTTCACCGACGAGCGCACCATGGAGGTGTTCTCGATGGTGATGCCCGGCAAACTCAACACGGACCTCGTCGTCACCCTGCGCGAGGCGGGCGTGGACGCCCTCGGCCTCTCCGGCGTCGACGGCGGCCTCCTGACCGGCCCACGCAAGTCGGCCGTCCGCGTGGTCGAAGACGGGAAGAAGAAAATCAAACGCGGCGACCACTCGGGGAAGATAACCGACGTGAACGCCGGTCTGTTGGAGACGCTCCTCGGCGACGGCTACGTGCCCGTCGTCACCGTCCCGATGCTCGCGGACGACGGCGTCGCCGTCAACGCGGACGCGGACCGCGCGGCGGCGGCCGTCGCGGGCGCACTCGGCGCGGAACTCGTCGTCCTCACCGACGTCTCGGGCGTCTACGAGAATCCCGACGACGAGGCGACGCTCATCGACTCCGTGACGACCGGTGCGGAGTTCGAGGCGCTGGAGTCGGCGGCTGAAGGCTTCATGACGAAGAAGGTCATGGCGGCGAAGGAAGCGCTCACCGGCGGTGCCTCGAAGGTAATCGTCGCGGACGCGAACGTGAACAGCCCCATCGTGGAGGCGCTCAACGGGGGCGGAACGCACGTGCACGCCGCCGCCCTCGCGGAGGAGGTGGACGCATGAGCGGCTTCGTCTTCTCGGAGAAGCCCATCCAGATCGAGTCGGGCGAGGGCGCATACCTCTACGGCGCCGACGGCACCGAGTATCTCGACTTCGGGGCGTCGTACGCCGTCGCCGCCCTCGGTCACTCGCACCCCGCCGTGACGGAGGCCGTCCAGAAGCAAGCGGAGAAGCTGACGTACGTGCAGGCCTCCTACCCCGTCGACGTGCGGACCGAGTTGTACGAGAAGTTGGCCGCCGTCGCCCCCGGCGGACTGGAGAACGTCTGGCTCTGTAACTCCGGGACGGAGGCGAACGAGGCGGCAATGAAGTTCGCACGCTCGGCGACGGGGCGTTCGAAGATAGTCGCCACCAAGCGCGGCTTCCACGGCCGGACGATGGGCGCGCTGGCGATGACGTGGAAACAGAAGTACAAGAAGCCGTTCGAACCGCTCGCGGGCGACGTGGAGTTCGTCACCTACGGCGACGCGGAGGAACTCGCGGAGGCGGTGGACGAGGAGACGGCGGCCGTCTTCCTCGAACCGGTGCAGGGCGAGGGCGGCATCCACCCCGCGACGACGGACTACCTCCGGACGGCGCGCGAACTGACCGAAGAGGCGGGTGCGGCGCTGGCGTTCGACGAGATTCAGACCGGCGTCGGCCGAACCGGCACCCTGTGGGCCTGCGAGCAGTCGGGCGTCACGCCGGACGTCCTTACCACCGCGAAAGGTATCGCCAACGGCCTCCCCCTCGGCGCGACGCTGGTGGCCGACTGGATAGCCGAGGACCCCGGCAACCACGGGTCGACGTTCAGCGGCGGCCCCGTCGTCTGTGCGGCGGCGAACGCCACGCTCGACACCATCGTCGACGAGGACGTGCCGAGTCACGCCGCGAGCGTGGGCGAGTACCTGCAGTCGGAGATAGAGACGGCCGCAGAGGAGCACGACTTGCCCGTCCGCGAGGTGCGCGGACAGGGCCTCATGCTCGGGATTCAGGTGAAACGGGGCGCGAACCGCGTCCTGAAGAACCTCGCCATCTCCGAGCAGGTGTTGGCACTCCCCGCCGGTCGGACCGTCGTGCGCCTGTTGCCGCCGCTGACCATCACGGAGGACCACGCCGACCAGTTCGTCGACTCGTTCGTGGAGGTGCTCGGATGAGCGTCGACACGGCGGACGAGACGGAGGAAGCGGAGACGATGACGTTCGACGTGCAGTCGGGACTGACGGAGGGGCTGACCGACGCGCAGACGCTCCTCGCGGACCTCGTCTCGACGCCCTCCGTCTCCGGCGACGAGGCGGCCGCCGCGGAGCGTCTGAAGGCGTTCTTCGAGGCGCACGACCGCGAGGTGTGGATAGACGAGGTGGGCAACGTTCGCGCGCCCGCCGACGACTCCGTCCTCCTGACCTCGCACATCGACACCGTCCCCGGCGACGTGCCGGTGAAAGTCGAAGACGGCGTCTTGTGGGGGCGCGGGAGCGTCGACGCCACCGGTCCGCTCGCGTCGATGGCCGTCGCCGCCGTCCGCACGGGCGTCTCGTTCGTCGGCGTCGTCGAGGAGGAGACCACCTCGAAGGGCGCGTGGCATCTCGTCGAGAACAGGGCGGAACCCGACGCGGTCATCAACGGCGAACCCTCCGGGTGGGACGGAATCACGCTCGGCTATCGGGGCATTCTCTCGGGGACGTACGTCGCGACGAGCGAACTGGGTCACTCCTCGCGCCCGGAGAACAACGCCATCCAGTCGGCCGTCGACTGGTGGTCGCGCGTCGCCGACTTCTTCGACGTCGACGAGGAGGACGGCGTCTTCGACACGGTGACGACGAAACCCGTCACCTTCGAGGGCGGCCCGACGGCCGACGGACTGGCCGTCGAAGCCACCGTCGACGTGCAGTTCCGCGTCCCGCCGCGCCTCACCATCGAGGACGTCCAAGAGGTCGCCGAGGGCGAACTCGTCGAGGGGAGCGTCCACTGGGAGCGTCCCATCCCGCCCGTGATGACGAGTCCCCGCACGGAAGTCGCGCGAGCGTTCCGCGTCGCCATCCGGCAAGCCGACGGCGACCCCCGACTGCTCAGAAAGACCGGGACGAGCGACATGAACATCTTCGCCGGCGAGTGGGACTGCCCCATGGCGACGTACGGCCCCGGCGACTCGGACTTAGACCACGCGCCGAACGAACACCTCGACTTGGCGGAGTACGACGCCGCCGTCGACGTACTGACGAGCGTCTGCGAGACGCTCACGGAGTGACGAGCTAGAGCCCATGCTGGAGACCACACACTTTCTCGACATCGACGACCTACAGACCGACGAACTGCACCAGGTGCTGGACCGCGCCGCGGCCATCAAATCCGGCGCGGACGACGCCCGGCTCGAAGACCAGACGCTCGGGATGGTGTTCGAGAAACCGAGCACGCGCACCCGAATCTCCTTCGAGACGGGGATGACGCAACTCGGCGGCCACGCCATCTTCCTCGGCCCCGAGGACATCCACCTCGGCCACGGCGAACCGCTGTCGGACACCTCGCGCGTCCTCTCGCGGTACGTCGACGTGGTGATGACTCGCCTGTTCGACCACGGCGACTTGGTGGAGATAGCGGAGTACGCGGACGTCCCCGTCGTCAACGGGTTGACCGACGACGCGCACCCGTGTCAGACGCTCGCGGACCTGTTGACCATCCGCGAGGCGTTCGGCGGGTTCGACGGCGTGCGGGCGGCGTGGGTCGGCGACGGCAACAACGTCGGCCAGTCGTTCGTCCTCGGGTGTGCGATGGCCGGACTGGACCTCACCGTCGCCACGCCGGAGGAGTACGGCATCGACGACGACGTGTTGGACCACGCCGCCGAGTACGACGGCGAACCCGAAATCGTGGAGACGCCCGAGGAGGCCGTCGCGGACGCCGACGTCGTCTACACCGACGTGTGGATTTCGATGGGCCAAGAGGGCAAGCGCCACGAGAAACTCGCGGCGTTCGAGGGCTACCAGGTGAACGAGAAACTGCTCTCAGGCACCGACGCGAAGGTGATGCACTGCCTGCCCGCCCACCGCGGCGAGGAGATAAGTCACGACGTGCTGGAGTCCGACCGCGCGCTGGTGTGGGACCAAGCCGAGAACCGTCTGCACGCGCAGAAGGGACTACTGGTCGAACTGCTGGACGAGTAGCGCGTTCGGGGCGGCCGCCGACCGAGTCGTCTCGGCGCGAACGGACGCGACCGGTGCGGTTCAGTTCTCGTCGTCCGCCTCCGCGTCGTCGTGCTCCGACTCCGTCGTCTCCGCGTCGTCGTTCTCTGCGTCCGTCGCCTCGTCCGGTGCACCGCTCTCTGCGTCCGGTATCTCGTCCAGACTGTCGTCCGTCCCCAGTGCGGCGCTTCCGTCCGAATCGGTCGCCGCCTCGGAGGAGTCTTCGACCGACGACTGGACCTCGTCCACGTCGACGGACGTCTCCAACTCGTCTTCGTCGATGACGTCTTCGAGCGTCTCGCGGTCGCTCACCGAGTCGAGTCCGTCCTCCTCGACCGCGTCGCGTATCGCCTCCGCGTCGATTGCCGAGGTGACGTCGCCGGACTTCGTCGCGGACCGCACCGCGCGTCGCACCGCGACGTACCCCGCGAGTGCGAGGCCGCCCGTGGCGACTGCGCCGGGGACGCCGTACCGTTTGTAGCCGAACTTTGCAGCCTTCTTTCCGAGCGCGTAGGCACCGAACATAGACCACAGCTTGCGGCGTGAGACGGAAGAGGCTGTTTGCGTCTCGAAGCCGACTGTAGCCGGAGGCGACCGGTTCACGGCCACAGTCGAGACGCGACGACGCACGCTCGAACGGCGCGCTATCGACACGCTCTCGACGAAGCGTCCGGAAAAATCGGAGTCGTGGCGCGAACGCGCCGAGTGCTCGCGCGTCTCAGAACTGTCCGCGGACGGCCGGGTACGCGAGTCCGACGACGGCGCCGTAGACGACGTGGCCGACGAGGCTCGTCGTGCTGATGTTCGGGAGCGGCGGGTTCGCGGGCGACCCGACGGCCGAGAGCCAGACGGGCATGACGAAGACGGCGAGAACGAGCCACAACGCCGCGCCGTAAGCGATACCCAATCCGAGGCTCTTGCCCGTCGAGAGCGTCCCGAGTGCGCCCGCGACGGCGGCGAAGCCGACGCCGAGTACCGCGCCGTGGGCGACGTGGATGGTGAAGCCGGCGAGGCCGCCGCTGAGGAAGTACATCGACGGAATCGCCACTTCGAGCACCGGGCGCATCTGCATCACCATTAGCGCGCCCATCACGATACCTCCGAGGACACCGGCGACGACACCGCCCTGCCAGTCACCGGTCGCCGTCGAGTCAACCGTCTGCGTGGCCGTTTCTGTTGCCATGGGAGTTCATAGCGCAGACCAGCGATATAACGGCACTTCGGACGGGCAGACGCGCCGCACGGAGGAGGTAGCTTTAGGTGGAAAGAGAGCAAATGTTGCTGGTTATTTGACACTAGTCAGCGGTCGTGACTATCGGGAAAAACGGCCGTCGGCGCTCACTCGGCGTCGGACATCGTCCCGCGGCGGCGGAGCATCGGGTACGCCGCGCCGAGGACGAGGCCGTAGATGACGTGGCCGACGAGGCTCGTCGTGCTGATGTTCGGGAGTCCGGGCGCGCCCGCGAACCCGACGGCGGAGAGCCAGACGGGCATCACGAGCACCGCGAGGACGACCCAGACGGCGACGCCGTAGGCGGCGCCGGCGGCCGTCGACCGGCCCAGCGTCTCGGCGAGTTCGGGCCGCGCGCGCAGGAGGGCCGCGAACGCGACGCCGATGACCGCACCGTGTGAGAGGTGGATGAACGTCCCCGCCGCACCGCCCGTCAGGCCGTACATCGCGGGGATGGCGTTCGTCAGCACGCCCGGCGAGACGAGAACCATCAGCGCACCGAACGCGATTGCGCCGAGGATTCCTCCTGCGACTCCCGCCTGCCAACTCTCTACCTCCTGCATCATCTCGGGTTGTTCCTCGGTCGCTACTCCCCCGGCCGTCGCCCTCGTGGACATAGCGCGTCTAGTAGGCGTCCGGCGAGCAAAACCTTCGCCCGGTCGTGTCACGGATGCGCACGAGACGTCCCGGGAGTTCGGAAACGAGCCTCAGTCGTCGGTCGACTGCGCCTGCGACTGCGACTCTGTGACCGTCGCCGTCGTCTCCACTTCGCCCGTGAGTTGGCGGTAGGGGTACGGCATGTCGATAGTCTCGGCGTCGAGACGCTCTTTGACCGCCTGCACGAAGTCCGAGCGAATCTTCACGAAGTCCGCGCGGGACGGGTCGGCGATCCAGAAGCGCGACTGCAGGCCGACGTAGGAGTCGGCGAGTTCGGTGACGCGCACGTCCGGTGCGGGGTCGGCGAGGATGTCGTCGTTGCGTTCGGCTTCCTCGACGATGACCGACTTCGCGTGGTCGATGTCGTCGTCGTAGCCGATGCCGAAGACGAACTTCTGGCGGAGTTTGTCGAACGCGACGGGGTTCTTCACGGCGTTGTTCGCGAGTTCGCCGTTCGGGACGGTGATGCGTTCGTTGTCGAACGTCTTGATGCGCGAGACGCGCAGGTCGATGTCCTCCACGCGTCCCGACATGTCGTTCCACTCGATCCAGTCGCCCACCTCGAAGGGCTTGTCTTTCAGGATGAACACGCCGGCGACGAAGTTACCCAGCAGGTCCTGGGCGGCGAATCCGATAGCGAGTGCGAGGGCACCGCCCAGCGTCGCGAAGGCGGCGATGACGCTCCCGAATCCGGCGACGGTGAACGCGACGGCGAGCGCCAGAATCAACGCGAGTGCGCCGAGGACGTTGTCCGCGAGGCTGCGAACCGTCTCGTCGTAGCCACGCTCTTTCAGGAGACGTTTAGCGAGGGGGACGAGAACGATACGGCCGATAGCCCAAACGACGACGAACGCGAGGACGAACGCGATAACCTTGCCGACGAGTTCGCCGTACTGCGCGAGGAGTTCGGGAATCGAGTCGGGAATCGGGTCCGGTTGGTTCTGCTGCAGTAGAATCGACGCGACGCTCTCTTGAATAGCCATCTGTTGTGAGCATCGGTAGGTCCTGCCTTGTAAAACGGATTGTGGCCGCCCCGGGCACGAGAGAGAGAGTCGCAGGCAACCGGGACGTTATAACCGATGACGCGCAAGAACGCATCGTGGCTGAGACGAGCGGACACATGCGGTTCTTCCCGTACGACCGTCCCTACCCGAATCAGGGCGCGGCGATGGACGGCATCGCCGAGGCGCTGGACGACCAGCGTGACGTCCTCGTAGAGGGCGCGCCCGGGACGGGCAAGACGCTCTCCGCGTTGGTTCCCGCGATAGCGCACGCCAGACGAGAGGACAAGACGGTGGTCATCACGACGAACGTCCACCAGCAGATGCGGCAGTTCGTCGAAGACGCGCGCGCCATCACCCAGACAGAACCCATCCGCGCCGTCGTCTTCAAAGGGAAGTCGTCGATGTGTCACATCGACGTCGAGTATCAGGAGTGCCAGACGCTCCGCGACACGACGCGGAGTCTCGTCGAGAGAGAGGAGGACAGAGAGGAACTCGGCGAACAGGCCGAGGCACTCGTCGACCGGATGCGCGAGGGGCAACAGGGCGCGGCGGAGGCGCGAACCGCCGTCACCGACGAACTCGAACAGATTTCGGAGGAACTCGAAGACCTGCGGGAGGGGAACGTCTGCGAGTATTACTACAACAACCTCACCGAGAACACCGACGAGTTCTTCTCGTGGCTGTTCGACGACGTGCGGACGCCCGAGAACATCTACGAGTACGCCGACGAGCGGATGCTGTGCGGCTACGAACTGCTGAAAGAGGGGATGGAAGAGGTGGATTTGGTGGTCTGCAACTACCACCACCTGTTGGACCCGAACATCCGCGAGCAGTTCTTCCGGTGGCTGAATCGCGACCCGGACGACATCATCACCGTGTTCGACGAGGCGCACAACATCGAGTCCGCCGCCCGCGACCACGCGAGTCGGACGCTGACGGAGAACACGCTCGACCAGGCGCTGAACGAACTCGAAGACGCGGACGACTCGCGCGCCGACGCCGCCGAGAACGTCATCTCGGCGTTTCACTCCGCCCTTCGGGACACCTACGACGACGCCCTCGGCTTCGGCGAACGCGAACAGGTCGGCGAGGACTGGTACGACCTGCCCATCGCGAACCACGACAGGCGCGACGACCTGACGCTCACCTTCTTACAGCGGTACGAAGGGCGCGGAATCGGGACCGAAGTCGACCTGGCGCTCCAGTTGGGCAAGCGCCTCGACGACGAGTACGAGGAGGCGTACAAGAACGGCGAGACGACGAGCAGAAAGGAGTGTCAGACCTTACAGGCCGCCGAGTTCGTCGCCGCGTGGATGGCCGACGGCGGGAAGTTGGGCCAGCATCCGATGTGTTCGGTGCGGCGCGACGGCGGGACGGAGGAGGTGTACGGCCGCGCCGAGTTGTACACCTGCATCCCCAGAGAGGTGACCGAGACGCTGTTCGAGGAGGTGCACGCGAGCATCCTCATGTCGGCGACGCTCCGACCGTTCGACGTGACGGAGGACGTACTCGGTCTCTCGGACCCGGTGACGATGGCGTACGGACTGGAGTACCCCGAGGAGAACCGCCGGACGCTGGCCGTCCAGACGCCCGCGCTGTTCAGTTCGGAGCGCGAAGAACCGGCGACGCAAGAGCGACTGACGCAGGTGCTCGCGGACGCGTCGCGGTTCACGCCCGGGAACACGCTCGTGTTCTTCCCCTCCTACGCGGAGGCGAACCGCTATCACGAGCGTCTGCAGGGGCGGACGGAGGTGACGGACCGCCTCTACTTGGACGAGGCGGGCACGCCCACAGAGCAGATTCGCTCGAAGTTCGTCGGAAGCGACGGCGCGGTGCTTCTCACCTCGCTCTGGGGGACGCTCGCGGAGGGCGTGAGCTTCGACGGCGACGACGCGCGCACCGTCGTCGTCGTCGGCGTGCCGTATCCCCATCTCTCCGAACGCATGGAGGCGATTCAGGACGCCTACGACCGGGTGTACAGCGGTCGGCGCGAGGCGGGGTGGCGCTACGCTGTCGAGATTCCCACGATTCGAAAGACGCGGCAGGCGCTCGGCCGGGTCATCCGCTCGCCGGAGGACTTCGGCGTCCGCATCCTGGCCGACAAACGCTACACGCAGGCGAGTTCCGGGATGGGTAAGTACGGCGTCCGCTCGACGTTCCCGGCCGAAGAACGCGCGGAGATAATCGACGTGTCCACGGAGAAGTTGAAGTTCGCGATGCTGAACTTCTACGGCGACCACGACGCCTACGACGGGACGCCGCCCCGACCCTGAACGCGGAGTCCGCGTCGACGTGACGAATTGTCAGTTTCTAGTACATCCGAGTCGTTCATACGCGTCCAAGCTAAGTCGCTCTCAATGAGCATCCGCCCCCCGGGACCGAAGGGTGTGCCGTTGTTCGGGAACAGCAGACAGTACGCGAAGGACCCGTTCACGTTCCTGACGCAGGTGTCGGAGGCGTACGGCGACGTCGTCTACTTCGGCCTCGGCCCACTCGACACGTACATGCTCACCAACCCCGCGGACATCGAACGCGTGCTGGTGAGAGACGACGCGCGCTACCACAAACCCGACTTTCAGGACGACGCCATCGGCACCCTCCTCGGCGACGGCTTGCTCTTGAGCGAGAGCAAGACGTGGCGAAAGCAACGCGAACTGGCGCAACCGTCGTTCGACCCCAGACGAATCTCGTCGCTCGGCGAGGCGATGACGGACCACGCGACGTCGATGGTGGACGGGTGGAACGACGGCGAGGTGCGCGACGTCCAGTTGGAGATGGCCCGCGTCACGGTGAAGATAATCGTCGACGCGATGTTCGGAACCTCGCTCGACGACGAGCGAATCCGCGAGGTGCAGGAGAACCTCGAACCACTCGGCAAGCGCTTCGAACCCGACCCGATGCGCTTTCTCGTCCCCGACTGGGCACCGACGCGGGAGAACCGCGAGTACAAGCAGTCGATCGAACTGTTAGAGGGCGTCATCGACGACGTGGTGGCCGAGCGACTGGGGACCGAAGACGACCCCGCCGCGTCGGTGGCGGACACCGACGGCGTGCCGATGGACCTCCTCTCGGTCCTGCTTCGTGCGAAGAACCGGGGCGAACAGACCGACCAGCAGATACGCGACGAGATGATGACGATGCTGTTGGCGGGCCACGACACCACCGCGTTGACGCTGACGTACACGTGGTACCTCCTCTCTCAGCACCCGGAGGCGGAGGCGAAGGTACACGAGGAACTGGACGCCGTGTGCGGCGGCGCGACGCCCACCGTGGCCGACGTCCGCCGGTTCGACTACGTGGAGCGAGTGATTCAGGAGGCGATGCGACTCTACCCGCCGGTGTACGTCATCTTCCGCGAACCGCAGGTGGACGTGCGCCTCGGCGGCTATCGCATCCCGGCGGGGTCGGCCATCATGCTCCCGCAGTGGGTGGTCCACCGGTCGCCGCGGTGGTACGACGACCCCGAGTCGTTCGACCCGGACCGGTGGCTTCCGGAACGCCGGGCGGAGCGGCCGCGATTCGCCTACTTCCCGTTCGGCGGCGGCCCTCGCCACTGCATCGGCAAGCAGTTCTCGATGATGGAGGCGCAACTCATCCTCGCCACCGTGGCGCAGGAGTACGAACTCGAATACGTCCGCGAGGACCCGTTCGAACTCCGAGGGTCGCTGACGATGCACCCGCAGGAACCGATGGGGATGCGTCTGCACCGTCGATGACGGTGGGGCGAACGAACGCTCTCGGAGAACAGTGAGACGGCGATAGAACGACGACGGGCCTACCGAATCGGGATGCGAGCGGCGTTCTCTCGGTAGCGAGAATCCCACACACCGACTTCGTCGACGGTCCAGCGCACCTCGTCGACGGCCCGTTCGCGGAGCGTTTCAGCGTCGGCGACGCTCCCGCCGCGAGCGAGGGTGACGTGCGGCGTGTACTCCGACCCTTCGAGTCCGGCGACCGTTCCGAACGACTCGCAGAGTCGGTCGTGGAGGTCGTAGAGTCCGGGACTCTTCACCGTCAGGTAGACGACGGGGCCCGGTCCGCGAGTCGGTCGCTCGAAGAAGTCGATGCCGTCGACGCGAATCTCGAACGGTTCGACGCCGCGGAGCGTCTCGCGGAGTCGTTCGCGGAGGTGCGGGAGCGAGTCGGCGTCGGGGTCGAGCGACGTGTCGAACCGTTTGACCACGAGGCTGTGTCGCTCGCGGACCCGGTCGAACGGCGTGAGTTCGGGGTGGAGGTCGGCCGCGAGTCTCCGCACTCGACCGTGGACGGGGACGTTGAGGCTGAACACGCCCGACCCTCGGGTGGGACGGGAGAAAAACCGTCGGATTCGGCGTCGCCGACGTGTCAGATGCGGTCGAGAAGCCAGAGGACGATGAGGGCGACGACGGCGATTCCGAGGAGCGGTCGAAGCGGACCGAGGAGGTCCGCGAGGATGCCGAGGACGCCGCCGACGATTTCGAGCGCCAACCATACCACGACGAGGACGAGGACGAGTCGCAAGAGGTCCTCTACGTCCAGTTTTCCGCGCGTGTTCGGGAACACGACGGTCAGGTCTGCTCGCGACAGTAAGTTTGTTGTGGAGTCGGAACCGCCGCGGCGGCGGCGAGAGGTTTAGTGTCACCGGTGCTAAGAGAAGACTATGGCCAACCTATTTCGCGAACTCGGTCGCCTCTCGGCGAGTGGCCCGCCGGACTGGGTCGTCACCGCGTTCGGCCTCGTCTTCGGACTGCTGGTCACCCTCGCCGTCGTCGGGTTCGACCCAGTCACCCTCGTCGGCGTCCTCCTCGCCGTCCTCCTCGTCGCGACGGTGTTGAGCACCGTCGAGATAGTCAACGCCTACGAGAAACGTCCGCTGACCGTGTTCGGTGAGTACCGCAAACTGCTCGAACCGGGCCTGAACCTCGTTCCCCCGTTCGTCTCGAAGACGTACCCGTTCGACATGCGGACGCAGACGATGAACGTCCCCTCGCAAGAGGCCATCACCGAGGACAACTCGCCCGTCACCGCCGACGCCGTCGTCTACATCCGCGTGCGAGATGCCAAGAAAGCGTTCCTCGAAGTGGACGACTACCGAACCGCCGTCTCCTTCCTCGCGCAGACGTCGCTTCGCGCCGTCATCGGGGACATGGAACTAGACGAGACGCTGTCCCGACGCGACGAGATAAACCGCCGCATCCACAGCCAACTCGACGAACCGACGAGCGAATGGGGCGTCGAAGTCGAGTCCGTCGAAGTGAGCGAGGTGAAACCCTCCGCGGGCGTGGAGAACGCGATGGAGCAACAGACCGCCGCCGAGCGTCGCCGTCGGGCGATGATTCTGGAAGCGCAGGGGGAACGACGCTCCGCCGTCGAGAGAGCGGAGGGAGAAAAGCAGTCGAACATCATCCGCGCGCAGGGCGAGAAGCAGAGCCAGATTCTCGAAGCGCAGGGCGACGCCATCTCCACCGTCCTCCGCGCGAAGTCCGCCGAGTCGATGGGCGAACGCGCCATCGTCGACAAGGGGTTGGAGACGCTGCGACGCATCGGCGACTCGCCGTCGACGAAGTACGTCCTCCCGCAGGAACTCACGAGTCTCCTCGGACGGTACGGCCGCCAACTCTCGGACTCCGACGTGCAGGAGTCGGCAGCGTTGGAGAGTCGCGACTTCGACGCGGAGACGCGCGAACTGCTCGGACTCGACGACGTGGACGAGATAGTCGCCGACGTGGAGAACCTCGTCGACGGCGACGCGACGGACGGCGAGGCGAAAAGAGAGACACTTCGAGAGACCTGACTCCGGCGTCGTCCGACTCCGCGTCACTCCGTCGCGAGTGCCCAACGTTTATGAACAATCGTGTATGAAAGAGACGTATGAGCCACCAGCGCGAGTCACAGAAGCCACAGGGTGCGCCGGTACCGCGTCCGAGCGTCGACGAGTCGGGCGTCCTCGCGCGACTGCGCCGACACGTACGGACGTGGCCGAAGCGGTACGTCGAGATGCGAACGGGACGATTCGACCCGGACACCGAGTGACGGCGGACCGGCAGGCGGTCCGTACAGCGTTCTGAGTGCCGAGGAGTCGAGAACGAAGAGGTGTATCGCCGTCGACGAAGACGGCGACTTCGACGGGACGTGACCGTCAGAAGGCGTTCCCGGCGGCCATGAGGAACAGCGCCACCGAGATGATGCCGAACAGGACGCCGACGAAGTTCTTGATGGTGGTCGTGTCCAGCGCGTTCGAGACGTACGGCGCGATTTGACCGCCGATGACCGTCGCGGGGACGGTGAAGACGACCATGTTCCACGGCGTCGTCGCCAGACTGAGCGAGTGTCCACCGACCAGTCCACCGCCGAACACGTGGACGAGGGAGGCGAGGACGGCGGTCAGGGCGACGACGATGTGGTTCGTCCCGATGGCGATGCGGACGGGAACTTTCGTTCCGAGCATCGAGATGATGCCCAGTTCTCCGACGCCGAACCCGGCGAGACCCTGGAACAGGCCGCCGACGCTGTAGTTACCGAAGCGACGGAGGTAGCCACCGCGCGTGTACCTGTAGTCGTCACCCTCTCGGTCGACGCGCGTGACGGTGCCGTCGTCGTCGGTACGGACGCCCGCGGGGCCGAGTTTGTCGGCGTCGTTCGGGAGGTTTCGGTCTACGGTACCGCCGTCGGCGACGGCGCTCGAGTCGTCACTACTCTCCTGTCCGCCGTGGTCCAGGTCGATTCTGAACAGCAGGTACGCCGCCGCGATGAGCGCCAGTCCGAGAAGCGAGTGGAACACCACTTCGGGGATGACGAACGACAGCAGTGCGCCCGCGACGACGAACGGCACCGCGCCGCCGACGAGCGTCAGGGCGAGTCGTCGGTCCACGAGTCCGTACTGGATGAACGCGATAGAGGAACTCGACAGGCCGAACGCCTCGCTTATGAGTCCGACCTTGACGATGGTCTCCGGTTGGAGCGGTTGGGCGAACAGCGGGAAGATGAAGATGAGGAACGGAACGAACAGCGCGGACCCGCTGATACCGACGGTGTTGACGATAGTCGCCCCCAGGAGGAACGCCGGGAACAGCCACCAGAACTCCAGCCAGTAGTCGACGCCGACGTCGCCGCCGGTCGGTGCGGCGAGGAGCACCGTCGCGACGAACACGACGGGTGCGAGCATGACGAACAGATGTTGATGCTTCAGGAACGTCTTCTGAATCGCGCTGGTAGTGTCAGTAGTCATTTGTATCAGAGTTCGAGTGCGCTCGCGTCCGTTCCTGTCGCGTGTGAGAGAACGAGTGCGTCGTAGCAGTGACACGTGCGAGGAGCCAAAACGTTCATTTAGGAGATACCCCCGGTGGGCAACCAGACGTGACGGTCGAGTTCGGCGCTGTCGTCCGCGACTCTGCGAACCATCGTGGCCCGGCAGTAACGACGAGTCCGTAAAAAATCTTGAGATTGCAGTGAGCGTTAGAGACCTAGTGCCAAACCGAGAGCGGGCCTCGTCAGCGGTCCGTTTCCGAGTCGGTGACGAGCGTCCGTTCGTTCTCGTACGTGAGTCTGTCACGGGCCTCGGCCGGTGTGAGCCACACTCGCCGGTCTATCTCCGGACCCGGTTCGAAGGGTCGTTCGCGGACCAGTCGCATCCGCCAGAAGAAGGCGGCTTTCGGCCCGGCGTCGGTGTCGTACTGGTGTCGCCCCAGATACCCTCCGAGTTCGACGTCGCAGCGAGTCTCTTCTGTCACCTCGCGGAGCGCCGTCTCGGGGAGCGACTCGCCGGACTCAACTTTCCCCTTCGGAAGCACCCAGTCGTCGTACCGGGGGCGGTGCAGCACACAGAGACGCCCGTCGGAGCGCACGAGTATTCCCCCGGCGGCGAAGACGACCATCTCTCGCCGAGACGCGACGGACCGAGGTAACCGTTACCTCGTGTCGCGGTAACACGTGTTAAATTCAAGAAGTAGAACTATTATTCAACAAATTTGCCACCGAATTTAACTATGTCACGGCGCTACGATAGTTTGTTCAGCTAAACGATGTTCCGACGAAAATTCATCAAAGCGACAGGTGCGACGATAGTTGGCAGCGCGCTCGCGGGTTGTTCCGGCAGTTCCAGCGGCAGCACGGAGACCACGGGCGAGTCGACGACCGAAGCCGGTGCGACCACCGAAGCGGGCACCGAGACGTCGGCGGAGACGGGAACCGAAGAGGGAGCACTCGGCGACCTCGACGGCGAATGGCTCGACGACGAGGGACCCGAGGGTCTCGAAGTCACGAGTCACCAGACGTACGAGACGGACGGCGAAGTCGGACTGGAAGGCGTCGTCGCCAACCAGGGCGAAGTCGCCTACGAGTCGGTGCAGGTCGAAGTCACCCTGCAGGACGACCAGGGCGAACTCCTCTACGAGTTCATCGACGAGACCGAACAGGAAGCGACGACGACGCTCGAACCCGGCGCAGAGTGGGAGTTCAACGTCGTCTTCGAGGAAGCGCAGATGAACGAAGTGGCTAACTACACCATCGAACTCGACGGCGACGCCGCGCAGTCGGCCGACGACGAAGCGGTCGGTAACGAGTCGGCCTCGAACGAGACGACGATGAACGAGTCCACCAGCAACGAGACGACGACGACCGAGAGTTCCTAACGGCGTTCGGCGCTTCTTTTTCGCGCGGTCGGAGGTGACGGTCACGCGATGGCGACAGCAGAGTGACGCCGCCGCCGACAGCACAGTGACGCCGTCGACGACATCACACCGACGACGACGACGACCCGCCTCAGAACTCGTCCGGCGGGGTCAGACCGTCGTCTTCGTCGTCGAGTGGGTCCGCCTCGGGTTCGACGACGCCCTCCTCGTCGAACACGTCGAACTCCCGTCGGATGTCTCGAATCCGGTCGCGGATGTCGGCGGCGAGTTCGAACTCCAAGTTCTCCGCGGCCTCCTCCATTCGGCCTTCGAGATACTCGATCTGTTCTTTGGCCTCCTCCTCGTCCGCCGGTTGGTCCGACGAAGAGCGAGACGTGCTCGACTCGCTCCCGGGGAGGTTGGTCTCGCCGACGGCTTTCTCGATGGTCGTCGGTTCGTAGCCGTGTTCCTCGTTGAACTCGGTCTGAATCTCGCGGCGACGCTGGGTCTCTTCGATGGCCGACGCCATGGAGTCGGTCGTCTCGTCGGCGTAGAGGACGACTTCGCCCTCGACGTTACGGGCGGCCCGGCCCATCGTCTGGATGAGCGTCGTCGCAGACCGGAGGAAGCCCTCTTGGTCGGCGTCGAGGATGGCGACGAGCGATACTTCGGGGATGTCCAGACCCTCGCGGAGGAGGTTGATGCCGACGAGCACGTCGATGTGACCCAGACGCAGGTCGCGGATGAGTTCGTGGCGCTCTAAGGTGTCGGTCTCGTCGTGCATGTACGCCACCGAGACGCCCGCCTCTTCGAGGTACTCGGTCAGATCCTCGGCCATCCGCTTCGTCAGCGTCGTCACGAGCGTCCGTTCGTCGCGGTCGATGCGTCGGTCGATGCGGTCCATCAGGTCGTCCACCTGCCCCGTCGCCTCCGAAATCTCGACCTTCGGGTCGACGAGGTGCGTGGGACGAACGATCTGTTCTGCTATCCGCTCTGAGTGTTCGCGTTCGTAGTCGCCCGGGGTCGCGGAGACGTACAGCATCTTGTCGGTCTTCTCCTCGAACTCCTCGAACGTGAGCGGGCGGTTGTCGTACGCCGTCGGCAGGCGGAACCCGTTCTCTACGAGCGAGTCCTTCCGCGCTTTGTCGCCCGCGAACTGCCCGCGGACCTGCGGGAGCGTCTGGTGGGACTCGTCTACGACGGTGAGGAAGTCGTCGGGGAAGTAATCGAGGAGGGTGTACGGCGGGTCGCCGGACTCGCGGTTCGACATGTGGACCGAGTAGTTCTCGATACCCGAACAGTAGCCCGTCTCCTGTAGCATCTCGATGTCGAACGTCGTCCGCTCTTCGATTCGCTGGGCGGCGACGAGGTCACCCTGTCGCTCGAAGTAGCGCACGCGGTCCTCCATCAGTTCCTCTATCTCGGAGACGGCCTGCGTCAACTGGTCTTCGGGGATGGAGTAGTGCTCTGCGGGGTGAATCAGCACCGCCGGTTCGGTGGATTTGACCTCGCCCTGCAGGGGGTCGAGTTTCTGCATGCGGTCTATCTCGTCCCCCCAGAACTCGATGCGGACGGCGTAGCGGCCGTACATCGGGAACACCTCGACGGTGTCGCCGCGGACGCGGAACGTGCCCTGTTGGAAGTCCACGTCGTTGCGTTCGTAGTTCAGGTCGACGAGTCTGCCCAGCAAGTCGTCGCGGTCCATCCGGTCGCCCACCTCCACGCGGAGGGCCATGTCGGTGTAGTTCGAGGGGTCACCGAGACCGTAGATGGCCGAGACGGAGGCAACGACGATGACGTCGTCGCGGGTGAGAAGCGACCGGGTGGCCGAGTGACGCAGGCGGTCTATCTCCTCGTTTATCGACATGTCCTTGTCGATGTAGGTGTCGGTCTGTTCGAGGTACGCCTCCGGTTGGTAGTAGTCGTAGTAGGAGACGAAGTACTCCACCGCGTTGTCGGGAAAGAGGTTCTTGAACTCCTCGTACAACTGCGCGGCGAGCGTCTTGTTGTGGGCGATGACCAGCGTGGGTTTCTGTATCTCCTCTATCGTCCAGGCGACGGTGTTGGTCTTGCCGGAACCGGTGACGCCGAGGAGCGTCTGTCGCCGCATCCCCTCCTCGAATCCGCTCGCCAACTGTTCGATGGCCTCCGGTTGGTCGCCGGCGGGGTCGAACGGCGCGTCGACGCGGAACTCGCGGTCAACTTCGGG
Source organism: Halogeometricum limi (assembly GCF_900115785.1). Taxonomy (GTDB): domain Archaea; phylum Halobacteriota; class Halobacteria; order Halobacteriales; family Haloferacaceae; genus Halogeometricum; species Halogeometricum limi. The sequence continues at coordinate 144,497 of NZ_FOYS01000001.1, read as the reverse complement.
GTGGTCCGGCGTCAGGGCACCGCCGGAACCGGACGTGTCACTCATCGTCCTCGCTTGGGGACAGACGTACTTGAGGCGGTCGGTCGTCCAGATTTCTCGTCCCGGCCGGCGTCACGAGTCGGCGCGAACGTTGCTCTCGGGCGAAGCGTTTTGCCGAGAGGCGATGTCTGAGACGGTATGACACGAGAGTTACTCGCGGCGGCGAGCGACGACCTGAACGCGGCGGCGGACGCCAGCGACGACGACGGGGTACGGGACCGACTCGCGGAGCAAGCCGACGCCCTGTCGAAACTGGCCGACGCCGAACGCGGCCCCGACCACGGCCGACTCGACCGACACATGAACATCCTCGCCGAGATAGCCGAGACCACCGAGGGCGACGTGAGCGAACGCGTCACCGCCGCCCGCGACAAGGTGTTCGAGTACCGCAAGGGCGTCGAAGGCGTCTGACAATCGTTGACGAACCCCTTCGTTTCGAGTGGAGAATGAGAACGATTTGCAGAATCTGACCGGTAGCGGGGTGGAGGAGAACGTCGAGAGCGGAGGAGAAGCCGAGGCGGTGGCGGTAGCGGATGCGGTGGCGGTAGCGGATGCGGTGGCGGTAGCGGATGCGGTGGCGGTAGCGGATGCGGTGGCGGTAGCGGATGCGGTGACCGCACCGGTGCCGTACCGCGAGGCGAGCGAACGCGAGCCTCGCGGGATGTTTTTGGTGGAGCTTTTTGCGATGTTCACGAGACGCATAACGTCTCGTGAGCCAGCGAGAACGCGAGGCGTTCTCGCGAGAGTGGTCGCGCTCCGCGCGACCCGAATCTGCAAAAAGCTCCTAGCAGACGTTCTTCGGTTTCACGCCCATACTTTCGAGCGTCTCGACGTAGTCGTCGTAGGCGGCCTCGACGACGCCGTCGGCGGCCTCGCGGGCGGCGTCCCAGTCGTCGTCGGAGTCGCATACGCCGTCGAGCAGGGCTATCACGCGGTCGCGTTCGTCCTCGACCGCCGAGCGAATCGAGCGGAACTCGTCTGCGGCCTTCGGGTCGGCGTCGCCGACGAAGAAGCCGACCATCTGTTCGACGTACTTCGCGGAGACGAGGTAGCGACCGAGGAGGCCGCCGACGCGACCGACCGTGTCGTCCTCGAACGCGAGACGGTCGTACATCTCGGGGGCGTCGCTCCGTTCGTAGCCGTCGGGTTCGACCGACTCGGCGCGTTCGCGCGCCGCCTCCGCGAGGTCCGCGAGGAGGGGGGCGGCGTCGCCGTGTTCGACCATGGCCCAGTCTTCGAGGACGTCGGCGAGTTCGTGGTCGTCGTCGGCCGCGGCGGTTCGGACCGCGTCGGCCTCCATCTCGCCGCCGGTGAGTGCGTACAGTGCCTTCGAGGAACCGAGGCGCGAGAACGCCGTCTCGTGGTCGTCGCGAACGCCGTCTGCGAGGTCGCTTCCGTTCATGCCTCGCCGTACGGCGTCTCTCCGTTTGTAGCCATCGACACCAGGGGTTCTTTGACGTCGCTCCGAGAGGTCGACGTGTGAACGTCTCGACAGCTCTCCGCGCCGGGGTGAGACTGCTCTCGGAGTACTCGGCGTTGGTCCTTCCCGTCGCCCTCCTCGCCGCCGGCCTCGTCGGTGTCTCCCGCGTCCCGCTAGTCGTCGCCGGACTGGCGGCGTTCGCTTTCGTGTCGGCCGACGGCCGACTCGGGACCCTTCTGAGAGAACTGCAAGCCGTCGACCCGTCGGTACTCGACGGCGACTTCGGCGAACCGGGGGTCGGCGGTTCCGGACCGGTCGACCCCGGAAGCGTCGGCCCGGAATCGCTCCCACCCGGTCTCACGGACGCCGTCACGGCGCTCCTGACGCCCGAGGTTCTCTTTCTCGTCGGCGGCGGCGGCCTCGCGTCGCTCGTCCTCGGATTCGTCCTCTCTCCCCTCGCGACGGCGGCCCGACTGCACACCGTCGTCGGCCTCCTCCGCGACGAGGACGGCGTCCGCGCGGCGATACTGGGTGCCCCGCGCGACTGGCGCTCGCTCCTCGGCGTCAGAGTGTTGTTCGTCGGCGCGTTGCTCGTCGCCCTCGCGCCGACGCTCGCCGGCGCGGCACTCGTCCCCGTCTCGAACGTGCTGGGTATCGTCGGCTTCCTCCTCGGCGGACTCGTCTCGTTCGTGTTGGCGACGGCCGTCCTCCTCCTGTTCGCCTTCGCCGGGCCGGCCGTCGTCGTCGACGACGCGAGTGCGTTCGACGCCGTCGAGCGGAGCGCCCGTTTCCCGTTTCGGCGGACCGAAGCGTTCCTCGGCTACGTCGCCGTCGTCTTCGGCGTGCTGGTCGCCGCGGGCGCGGTGAACGCCCTCGTCGCCGTCGGCGGCGCGGCACGAGTGGGGTCGCTCGTCGGGATACTCCTCGTCACTCCCGTGCTGGACGGGTTCGCGACGGCGCTGTACGCCGAGCGTGACCTCCCCCCGAGAGCGACGCCCGCACTCGCCGACCGTCTCCGCGAGGCGTTCCTCGGCGGACTCCGTGCGCTCGGCGCGTTCGTCCGCGGTCACCCCATCGCCAACGCCGCGTCGGCCGCCCTCTTCGCCGCCGGACTCGTGGGCGGGTGGGCCGCCACCGCGCCCGTCGGGACGCGGCTTCCGATTCGAGGCGAGATAGGCGCCGTGTTCGGGTCGTTCCCGGTGGCGACGTTCGCCAACCTCGCGGCGAACAACTGGCTCGTCGCCGCCGACTTGGCCTACGGCGGCGTCGCCGCGGGGGTACCGACGGTGGTGAACCTCCTCCTCAACGGCGTCGTCGTCGGCGCGCTCGGCGGCGTGTTCGACCCGGTGACGTTCGCGGCGCTCGTCGTCCCGCACGGGATTCTGGAAGTTCCGGCCATCGTGTTCGGCGGTGGACTGGGGTTGTGGCTCGGGAGCGTCGGCCTCCGCGCGGTTCGGGGTCGGACGAGTGCCACCGGCGTCGCCGCGGCGATTCGACAGGCGTATCGCGTGCTCCTGGGGCTCGTTCCCCTGTTCGTCGTCGCCGCGTTCGTCGAGGCGTTTCTGACGCCGCTCGTTGCGTCGCTCATCGTCGGGTGAACTCGGAACGCGGCGCGTGGGGGTCGACCGCTGGTCGGGTTCGTCGGCGCGTCGTCCCGACGCGGAGCGCACACGCGATGTCTCAGTCCATCGGATGGCGAATCAACTGTCCGTGTTCGACCTTCATACAGCGGTCCTCGACGACGTCGAGGCCGGCGGCTTCGGCTTTTCGGGTCGCCGCGTCGTTCCGAATCCCGGGCTGCATCCATATCGCCTTCACGTCGTCACGAGCGAGTGCCTGCGCGACGATTGCCGGAACCTCCTCGCTCGGCCGGAAAATCTCGACGACGTCGATGGTTTCTGTGACGTCGGCCAGTGAGTCGGAGGCCCGGGTGCCGAATATCTCGTCGGCCGTCGGGTTGACCGGTCGGAGTTCGTAGCCGTGACGCTGGAGGTACGCCGGCACGATGTGCGCTGCTTTCTCGTGCGACGTCGACGCCCCGACGACGGCGACGCGGTCGTATCCGAGAATCCGACGGAGTCCGTCGGCGTCTTCGATCGGCATACGTCCGGTAGCAGGAGACGCAAAATCAGTGTGTCGTCGAGACTCGACCGCTCGCTTCGGCCGTCGAAACGAGAGTCGGGCGCGGCCGTCGCGAACCGCTCGGAGGTTCAGTTACCCTTCTCGATAGGTGCGCCAACGAGGTTGCCCCACTCGGTCCACGAGCCGTCGTAGTTGACGACTTCGTCGTAGCCGAGCAGTTCGTGGAGCGCGAACCACGCGATGGAGGAACGCTCGCCGATGCGGCAGTACGCGACGGTGGTCTCGTCGCCGTCGATGTCCTCTGCGCCGTACAGTTCGCGCAGTTCCTCGGCGGACTTGAACGTCCCGTCGTCGTTGACCGTCGCGGCCCACGAGATGTTCGACGCGCCGGGGATGTGACCGCCGCGCTGGGCCGTCTCCTGCAGTCCCGGCGGGGCGAGAATCTCGCCGGAGAACTCCTCGGGCGAGCGAACGTCCACGAGAGGAAGCCCCTCGTCGACGGCGTGTTGGACGTCGTCGCGGTACGCGCGGATGGACTCGAACGGCCCCTTCGCGGTGTAGTCGACGGCGTCGAACTCCGGCGCCTCCTCGGTCAGCGGGTAGTCGTTGTCCAGCCAGTAGTCGCGCCCGCCGTTCAGGAGGTGGACGTCCTCGTGGCCGTAGTACTTGAACTGCCAGTAGGTGTACGCCGCGAACCAGTTGGAGTTGTCACCGTAGAGGACGACTTTCGAGTCCTCGGAGATGCCGTGGCTTCCGAGCAACTCCTCGAAGTCCTCCTTCGTGAGGATGTCGCGCGTCGTCTGGTCCTGGAGTTGCGTCTCCCAGTTGAAGCCGATGGCTCCGGGTGCGTGGCCCTCGTCGTAGGCTTCGGTGTCCACGTCCACTTCCACGAGTCGATACGCCGGGTCGTCGGACTGGAACTCGTCGAGGTGGTCTTCCACCCACTCCGCCGAGACGAGAACGTCCTTCGCGTAGCCGTCGGTTGACATTGCGGATACAGGTACGACGTCCGTAGGCTTAATCCTCACAGACACGGCGCGTACTGCCCGTCATCGTGTGAGGAGGACAGTATTACCGGTTTATGTGACCGTGACAGGTCACAGCCCTCGTGCACGTCGAACGCGACGGTCTGTCGGATTTTTACCGGCAATATCACCCTCGTTCTCTGACGTGCGGCGAACGACTCCACGACCGTTCGGGTTGAAGGGACGGGCACGGTAACGCAGTCACATGTACGAAGACATCGTCGTGTCGCCCGCGTGGGTCGAGGAACGACGCGACGAACTCCGCCTCGTCGACGTTCGCGACGCGTGGGAGTTCGACGGCATCGGTCACGTCCCCGGCGCGGTCAACGTTCCGTTCGACGAGTTCCGGGCGTCTGGAGACGACGAGAGCGACGGCGAGAGCGCGGACGGCCGCGAGAACGACGGCGACGACGGCGTGGGGATGCTTCCCGGCGAAGACGTGTGGGAGTCGCTCCTCTCGGCGGCCGGCGTCGGCTCCGACGACCATCTCGTCGCCTACGACGACACCCACGGCGTCTTCGCCGCGCGTTTTCTCGTCACCGCGGAGTTGTACGGCCACCCCGCGGACCGCCTCCACCTCTTGGACGGGGACTACAGTTCGTGGAACCGCGACCACGAGACGACGACGGAGGCGACAGAGGTGTCGGAGACGGCCTACGAGGTTCGCGAACCCGAGCGAACACCGCTCGTCGACTACGAGTTCGTCCTCGACAGTCTGGACGACGAAGAGAGCGTCGTCGTCGACACCCGCGAGGCGTGGGAGTTCGAGGAGGGTCACCTCCCCGGCGCGGTGAACCTCGACTGGCGCGAACTCGTCGACGACGACACGCGCGGCCTGAAGTCCCCAGACGAGTTGGAAGCGGCGCTCGAATCCGTCGGGGTCACGCCCGAGAAGCGCGTCGTCCTCTACTGTAACACCGCGCGTCGAATCAGCCACACGTACGTCGTCTTGCGATTTCTCGGCTACGAAGACGTCGCGTTCTACGAGGGAAGCCTCACCGAGTGGGAGAAGCGCGGCGGGCCGATAGAGATGGCCTGAACGGGTGTTCGGAGACGACGGCCGACGACGTCAGTCCTCGTCGACGCGGATGCCGTGCAGTTCCGTCGAGAGCAACGACGCCGTCTCGACGAACAGGCCGACGACGAGGGGACCGGCGACGATGCCGACGGGACCCAGCGTGAGCACGCCGCCGAAGAAGCCGACGAAGTAGAGGCTCCCGGGGATGTCCGCGGTTCGTTGCGCGAGACGCGGCCGGATGAGCACGTCGGGAAGCCACGCGACGACGGCCCCGCCGACGACGAAGACGAGGACGGCCTGCACCGTCTGCCCGATAGCGAGGTGGTACACCGCGAGTCCGGCGAGGAGGAAACTCGGCCCGAGGATGGGGACGAACTGGAGGACGGCGGCGACGGTAGACAGCGTCACGACGGCGTCGTAGCCGAGGAAGAAGAACACCGGAAGCGCGAGCAGGAACGTCCCCAGCGCCGTCGCGGCCTGAAGCACGTAGATGGCGAACAGCGTCTCGCTGACGCGACGGTTCAGCGCCCGTGCGGCGCTCCGGTACGTCTGCGGGACGACGGCGAGTGCGGCGCGTTGCGCCTCCTCGCCGTGGTAGAGAAGCGAGTAGACGAGGAAGACGAAGAGCGTCACCTTCACCAAGAGCACGGGAGTCGCCGCCGCCGCCGCCGTCGCGCCGGCCCGAAGGTAGCCGAGGGCGACGGCGGTCAACTCCGCCAGCGTGAACGTGTACGCCATCCCGAACAGGTCGATGGTGAGTTCCGGCGGTAAGAGACCGACGAGAGCCACGAGCGCGTCGAACCGGAGGTAGACGACGACTGCGAGCGGGAGGAACACGAGAAAGACACCGAGGAAGGCCCCCGTCGTCGCGAGTCCGCTGGCGACCCGGCGCGACCGGCCTCGCGCGACGACCAGTTGTCGCGCGGGCCAGAGGACGTACGCGACGGTGATGGCGAAAAAGACCGTCGAGAGGACCGACCGAAGGAAGACGGCGGCGGCGGTGCCGGAGAGTACGAACAACGCGCCGAACACGTACCGACGGGGGAGCGTCACGGCTTCATCTCCCCGTGCAGGAACAAAATCGTTCCTCCCCACGGTAGAGTCTTCGCCCCGTGAACGTGGATGAGACGGGTTAAGTATCACCAGGTACGACTACCGAGTAATGAGACGACGAAGTTTCCTGACGACGGCCGGTGCGGGCGGCGTCGCCGCCCTCACGGGCTGTCTCGGCGGCGGGTCGGACGGAGAGACGAGGACCGACGGGGCAGGGGGAACGACGGCCGAGAGAACGGATACGGCCGGAGCGACGACGGGAACGGCCGGGTCGGAGACGCCCGAGTTGGTCGTCGCGACGTACGGCGCGTTCGTGGACGCGCCGAGTACGAGTCCGGGGCCGTGGCTGAAAGACCGATTCGAGTCGGAGTTCGACGCGACGATTCGCTACGAGACGCCCGACAGCGAGGTGAACTACTACATCGAACGCGCCTCCCGCGGCGTCGACATCCCGGCGGACGTGTACGTCGGCCTCGACGTGAACATGCTCATCCGCATCGACGAGAACCTCGATTCGGGCCTGTTCGCACCCGTCGACGGCCTCTCCCGCCGCGACGACGTCAAGGAGTCCTTGGAGTTCGACCCGCGGGGACGGGCCGTCCCCTACGATACCGGATACATCTGTCTCGTCTTCGATGAGACGTTCGACGGCGGCGGGTTCACCGCCCCGAAGACGTTCGACGGCCTCTTGGAAGACCAGTTCGCGGGCGACCTGTTGGTGCAGAATCCCGTCTCCAGTGCGACCGGGAAGGCGTTCTTACTGCACACGATAAAAGCGAAGGGAGAAGACGGCTACCTCGACTACTGGACGGACCTCCGCGAGAACGACGTGCGCGTCGTCGAGGACTGGTCTACGTCCTACGCGGCCTACTCGAACGGCGAGGCACCGATGGTCGTCTCCTACTCCACCGACCAGGTGTACGCCAACGAGTCCGGCGAGGACCTGGCGAAACACCAACTGCGGTTCCTGAACGACCAGGGCTACGCCAACCCCGAGGGGATGGCGATGTTCGAGGGGACCGACAGGCCGGAGGTGGCCCGGCAGTTCATGGACTTCGTACTCCGGCCGGAGGTACAGGCCGAGATAGCCGTCCGCAACGTCCAGTATCCGGCGACGACGACGGCCGAGTTGCCGGAGTCGTTCGCGAAGTACGCCCAGGCGCCGCCCGAAGCAGTCACGTTCACGTACGACGCGCTACAAGCGAACCTCAGTGAGTGGACCAGCGCGTGGGAACGACAGTTCGTCGGCAACTGACCGGCGGATGCGCGCCCAGCGAGTCGTCCGGTGGGGCGAACGACGGCTCCTCGCCGCCGTCGCCGCCCTCACCGCACTGGTCCTCGTCGTCCTCTTTTATTTCCCCGTCGCGACGGTGTTCGTCGACGCCGTCACCGACGCGGACGGGTGGACGTTCGCCCCCCTCCTCGACGTGCTCACGTCGCCGTTCTACCTCGGTATCTTTCGGTTCACGGCGTATCAGGCGCTGTTGTCCACCGTCGCCTCCGTCGCACTCGGCCTCCCCGGCGCGTGGATTCTCTCGCGCTTCGAGTTTCGCGGCCGACGGACGCTTCGCTCTCTCACCATCCTCCCGTTCGTCATGCCCTCCATCATGGTCGCCATCGGGTTCGTCGCCACGTTCGGCCGGAACGGGACGCTGAACCGCGCCCTGACCGCGCTCGGACTCCCGGAGGTGACGCTTCTGTACTCGCTGCCCGTCGTCATCGTCGCCCACGCGTTCTACAACGCACCCCTCGTGACGAGAGTGACGACGGCGGCGTGGGAGAGCGTCGACGCCTCCGCCGTCGAGACGGCCCGAACGCTCGGTGCCTCCCGGCGTCGCGCGTTCGTCGACGTCGTCCTCCCGCAACTGCTCCCCGCCGTCGCCGTCGGCGCGACGCTCACCTTCGTTTTCACGTTCGCGTCGTTCCCCATCGTTCTCGCCCTCGGCGGTTTCCAACTCGCCACCGTCGAGGTGTTCATCTACTCGCGCGTGCAGAACCTCGCGTTCTCCGAGGCGGCGTCGCTGGCGGTGGTCGAGACGGCCCTGTCCTTGGGACTGACGTACGCGTACCTCCGCTACGAGGGAAGTCGCGCGTCGAGCGGACGGGGTGCGCGTCCCCAACGTCGCCGCTCGCTCGTCCCCTCGTCGTGGTCGGCGACCGAAGCTGGCGCGCGGGCGGCCGTCGCGGGGTACGCCGCCGTCGTCCTCCTCGTGTTCGTCGCCCCCATCGCCTCGATGCTGCTGGCGAGCGTCACCGGTCCGCGAGGCGAACTGACCCTCCAGCACTACCTCTTTCTCCTCGAACGCCAGCAGTCGGGGACGACGTACCAGGTCAGACCGCTCTCTGCGGTCCGGAACTCGCTGCTGTTCGGCCTCGGAACGCTCGCACTCGCCCTCCCGATGGGCGTCGTGATGAGCGTGCTGACGACGAGGGAGTTCCGCGGTCGGAAGGTCATCGACGCGCTGTCGATGGCTCCGCTGGCGGTGTCGGGAATCGTCGTCGGACTGGGACTGCTTCGCGGCCTCGTGTTCGGCGTCGAGGTGTTCGGCACGCGGATTCGCGTGACGGGCGCGGCGGCCATCGTCGCCGCCCACGCCGTCGGTGCGTACCCGTTCGTGACGCGGAACGTCGCGCCGCTACTCGGTGGTCTCGACCCGAGACTCGTCGAGTCGGCGCGGACGCTGGGCGCGAGTCGCGTCCGCGCTCTCTTCGATATCGAGTTACCGCTCGTCGCCGCCGGCGTCGTCGCGGGCGCGGCGTTCGCCTTCGCCATCAGTATCGGCGAGTTCGACTCGACGGTCATCCTCGCGGAGGGGTCGGCCAGTTACACGATGCCCGTCGCCGTCGAGCGCTATCTGGGGAGGCGACTCGGCCCGGCGACGGCGATGGGCTGTGTCCTCCTCGTCGTGACGAGCCTCAGCTTCGTCGTCATCGAACGGTTCGGCGGTCGGACCGGCGGCCGCGGCGGGTTCTGAGTCGTCGGGAGCGACGACGTTTCGGAATCTCCACTCGAAACGAAGGGGTTCGGTCGCGTGCGTCGGTGGCGGTGGAGAGACGGGGCAGAACGATCTGGCGATGGAGAGGCGGAGCAGAACGAGCAGTGTTCAGTGCGAGACGCCGACGGTGAGAAGCGTCCCGAACGTCCGATACCGTTCGACCATCTCCTCGCGCGTCTCGAACCCTTCGTGGGGGAACTCCGACGCGGGCGGAATCTCCGTCTCCGCGTCGGCGACGTTGTCCTGTTCGGCGACGAAGAGTCCAGCGTCGCGGAACGCGTCTCTGTACTCCTCGGCGGACCACCGCGTCATCTCGACGGAGATGTTGTCCTGCCAGGAGTGCGAGTGGACGTTCTCCTCGTAGTAGTTCACGGCGCAGAAGAACGTGCCGCCGGGGCGGAGGATTCGCGCCACCTCTTCGAGGGTGTGGTGCGGGTCCGCGGCGTAGTAGAACGCCTCCATCGTGAACACGTGGTCCACGCTGTCGTCCGCGAACGGGAGTTCGTCGAAGTCGCCGACGAGGTAACCCACGTCCAGGTCGTCGGTGTACGATTGGGCGTTCCGCGCCATCTCCGGCGACCCGTCGAGGCCGTACACCCGCCCGGCCCCGGCCGTCTCGCGGAGGGCGCGCCCGGCGTACCCACTGCCGCATCCCAAATCGAGGACGACGTCGCCCGCCTCGACGGGCATCCGCGCGAGGACGTGCTTCGCGGTGTGCCAGTGGCGGTCTTCCATCCCCTTGTCGCGGCCGTCGGCGGCCCACGCGTCGAACTCGTCTCTGACGCTCATACGCACGGGTTGTCGGGCACGGGTAAAAGTTCGTTCTGACTCGCTCGGCGAACGCGTGCCTTTAGTGTCGGTCGGTGCGAGAGGAGAGCATGGTTCGGGTCGGACGGAGTCGCCGGTTCAAGCTCACGGACACCGCACAGCAAGTGGTCGGTGGCTTCCTCCTCGCGGGTCCGTTCGTCGTCACCGACGAGGTGTGGGCGCTGGCCGTCGGGATGGAGTGGTATCAGGCCGTCGTGACCGTCGGTATCGTCTTCGCCATCGGCTACGGCACCCTGTACAAGGCCGACGACGACCGCGACCCCGACAGAGAGGTCGACGTGGCCGGGATACCGCTCCGGTTCGTCTCGCTCATCATCGTCGCCTACCTCTCGGTGGTGATGCTCGCGCTCGCGTTCGACGCCCCGGCGACGCTCATCCCGAACCACGTCGACCCCGCGGAGATCACGTTCGAGTTCCAAGTCGTGACGACGCTCAAAGCGACGAGCATCGGCGCGGTGTTCAGCGTCATCGGCGCGGCGACGGCCGACAGCGTGTTCTGAACGACTGTGGTAGGTCTCCCCAACGTCGGCGGGTCCTCCCCGCTTCGCCTACCGGTCTCTCTGACGTTCACCCGCATTCTTAAGGTCACAGAGTTGGTGGATTCGGTATGGATTACACCCTCGCCATCGAGAACACGCCGGACACGATTCCCGGCGGCACGGGCATTCTCCTCTTGCATCCGAGTATCGGCGAGACCGACCGTATCGACACGGACTTCCTGAAGACCGACACCGACCACTTCCTCGTCATCTCGACGCGCACGACGGCGCGCGAAGTCGAGCAGAAACTGGAGCACTACGACGTCGACGAGTCCCGCGCGGTCATCCTCGACACCCTCTCCGTGGAGCGAGGCTACTCGCGCCGCGGGTCCGACAACGTCCACTACGTCTCCGCCCCCGACGACTTGGACGGCATCGTCGAACAGACGCGGAACTTCCTCGACTCGCACGACGGGAAACTCCGCGTCAGCGTCGACTCCGTGACCGAGATGGCGTACTACGCCGACGTCGACCGCGCCTACGAGGCGACGGAGAAACTCCTCGACCTGTTGGACGAACACGACGCCGTCGGTCTGTTCCATCTCTCGAACGAGGTCCACGAGGACGAGACGATTCAGCGGTTCCGCGACCTGTTCGAAGGCGTCGTCGAACTCGACGTCGACGGCAGCGTCACCAGCGAGTTCTGAACTCGGTTCGCGAGTTCGGTCGCTACTCGCCCGCGTTGGTGTCGGCCGCGTCGTTCTCAGTCGCGTCGGTGTCGGCCGCATCGCTGTCGTCCTCGCCCTCGTTCAGTCGCTCGAACGTCTTCTTCGCCCAGCGGACGCCGTAACTCGGGCCGTACTCCACGTACGCCTGCGTGTCGAGCGCCGCGAACGGGGCGGGCAGGTCCAGTCCGTGTTTCACGGCCGAACAGGCGTACTCGGTGGCCTCCGGGAACGACGTCTGTCCGCGGGCGACGGCGCGCGGGAGCGTGTCGAGTCGCCCGGTCAGTCGGTCGCCGGCGTCCACCCACGCGTCGTACAGTCGGGGGTGCTCCGTCTCCCACGTCTCGAACACGGGCCTCGTCTGGAGCCCTAACCACGCCTCGTACAACGCCGCCGCTATCTGGTAGACGTCGTTCGCCGGAAGCGGCACCGCCTCGTCGAGTTCGCGGTACCGTTCGCCGAAGAACGGGAGGCAGTGCTCGGGCGCGCCGGTGCCGAGTTGGACGAACGCCTCGGCGAACAGGAAGTCCAGAAAGTCCGTCGGCGTCCCCTCGGCGCGTTTCTTGGCGATCACGCTCGGGGGAACGGTCTGTCGGGTCCAGACGACGGTGCCGTCGCCGGGCATCCCGATGGTGAAGTCGCCGCCGGCGTAGCGGACGAGGAGTGCGGGTGCGTCGTCCGGAAGCCACTCCGAGGGGTACGACTTCGGGTCGAGCGAGTCGGCGAGCAGTCCTAAATCCTCGGCCGCCGCGGGCGGAATCGTCTCGAAGTCCGCGCCCGCAGAGAAGACGAGCGCGTCGGGTGCGTGCTCGTCGCGGACGGCGGCGACGTCCTCGGCGAGGTCACGTGATTCGAACATACGGCCCGTTTGGTCCGCGAACTCTTCAGCGGTGCGCTATCGGCGCGGCGTCGTGACGCTCGTCGGCGAGGCGAGACCACCGCGCGAGACGCCGTTACCCGAACGCGAGGACGGCGAGGAGTGCGATGGCGAGAAAGGCGGAGACACCGACGGTACCGATGACGATTTTCGTCGCTTGGCTCATAGTGACACGCTGACAGCGCTGGCGCTTAAAGCCTTCAGTATCGGTCGGTTCCGACCGAGTCCGCAGTCGGTCCTCGAAGAGACCACTCGAAGTCGAGTACGTTCGGAGTTCGAGTGGAAGCGAAGGGGTTCGGCGGTCGACGGTCGACTCGTTTTTCGCTCTCAGTTCTCCCTCTCAGTCCGCCGTCGAACCGACCCCGGACTCCCGGGCGACTCGAATCCACTCGCCGCTGTAGTACCGCGCGCCGTTGACGACGGCACGAGCGTACATATCGGCGAGGATGGCCGCGTAGACGGCCGGGAGTGCGAGTCCGAATCCGGGTGCGACGGTGACGCCGAACAGCGTGAGTCCGAACCCGACGGGCAGTGCCGCGGCGGCGATAGGGAGCCGAACCGCGTACGTCCCGACGAGGCCGCCGTAGAACGGCCACCGCGTGTCACCCGCACCGCGGAGTGCGCCGCGCATCGTGCGCGAGACGCTGAACCCGGCCACGCCGAGACCGAAGACGCGGACGAACGTCGCCGTCAGTTCCACGTTGCTCGCGCGGAACGCCTCGGCGACGGGCGCGGCGGCGACGAAGATGACCGCGGCGACGAGCAACTGCGTCACCAGCGCGATTCGGAGCGTCTGCCACCCGTACTCGGTCGCCTCAGCGTCGTCACCGCTCCCGATGGCCTGCCCGACGAGCGTCGACGCCGCGGTGGAGTACCCCCACGCGGGCATGAGAGCCAGAAGCATCACCCGACGGCCGATGGCGTACGCGGCGACGACGTCCGTTCCGAGAACGCCGAGGACGAACAGGAACGGGAACCGGCCGAACGTCCGCGAGAGTCGCGTGCCGGCGAGTGGCAGACCGACGCGAACGATTTCTCTGACGACGCTCCAGTCCCACTGCTTCCCCCCGAGGCGGAGACGGACGTCGCGCCGACCGGAGACGAGGATGGCGAAGAAGATGACCGCTGCGAGCGTGTTCGCGGCGACCGTTCCCCACGCCGCCCCCTCCACGCCGAGTCGCGGCGCGCCGAGGAGGCCGAAGATGAGCACGGCGTTGAGTGCGACGTTGGTCGGGAGAGTGAGCAGTCGGACGTACATCGGCGTTTTCGTGTCGCCGACGCCCGCGAGGGCGCGAGCGGCAATCATGCTCCAGAAGCGAAACGCCACCGAGAGCATCACGACGCGGAGGTAGTCGCCGCCGAGTCGGATGGCCGTCTCGTCGTTCGTCAACAGTCCGACCAACGGGTCGGCGTACGCCCATCCGGCGGCGGTGATAGGCACCGAGAGGAGTATCGAGAGCCACAACGACTGTTTCACCGCGAAGTCCGCGGCGTCGTAGTCGTCCGCGCCGACGAACCGCGAGACGACGCTGATGGTGCCGCTGGTGAGTGCGAGGGCGAGACCGAACGGGATGAAGTAGTACTGAAAACCGAGTTCGAGTCCGGCGACGGCCGCCTCGCCGAGCGCGAAACTCACCATCAGAAAGTCAGAGATGCGCAGGAGCGTCCGCATTCCGCCCGTGACCATCACGGGAACCGCGAGGTCGAACGCCCGTGACCCCTTCTCTCGGTCGACGAGGCCGAGTCGGGCCAAGAGCGCCGGGAAGTACGTCAGCAGCGCCGAGAGACGACGCTGCAGCGAAGCGCGCATATCCGAACGAGGGACGAGTCGTGTGTAGCCGTTGACCAACCGGCCGATAGCACCGGTACTCGCGAGGGGAGTTCGACCGGAAACGAAGGGGTTCGGCGGCGTCGAAGCGGAGAGGACGCGAGAATGGATGCGGGAAGAGAAGAGAGGAGTGGGACCCCGAAGCGCCCGAGGCGCGACCGGAGACGGTTCAGCGGTCGTCTTTGTGGTTCAGCGGTCGTCGTCGTGGCTTCCCCACGTGTCGGGGACTTCGATGACGTAGCGGCCGTCCTCGCGAAGCGAGATAATGTACTCGGGGCGGTCGTACAGTTCCATCAGGTTGAGTTCGTACTCGCCGGGTGCGACGATTTTGATGCTCTCGAACTGGTCGTTCAGTTCCTCGCGCAGGTCGTCGAGGTCCGGGCGCTCGTCGCTCTGTGGTTCGATGACCGTCCCCTCGGCGTCCGGGGGTCGTTCGCTCGCCGCTCGAATCTCGTCCGGGGAGACGACCTCAGAGCGCGCACTCGCCTGTGCGTCGTCTTCCGTGTCGTCGCCGAACACCGACGGGTCGGCGGGGTCCGCAGACGAAGCCTCCGGGGACGGTGACGGTGACGCGGCGGAGTCAGACGGCGGCGTCGATGCCGGTGGCGTCGATTCCGATGGGGACGTCGACGGTCCAGTTTCGGACGGAGACGAATCCGACGGCGTCGATTCCGGTGGAGACGAGTTCGACGGGGGCGAGTTCGGCGACGTCGACGCCGAGGAAGACGACTCCGTCGTCCCCGGCGGCGACTGCTCGTCCGGTCGCTCCGAGCGCCGTCGCTGGGCATCCCCAGTCCGTCGACGGTTCTCCCGGAGCGTCGTCTCGTCGTTGGCGTCTTCGACTTCGCTCGCGAAGCCGCGGGAGTTCGCCCACTCGCGGAGCGTCTGCCCGCGACGGGCGGCGGAGTCGACGTCGTTCGTCTGGTCGTCCGAGCGAGGCTGTCCGTCGTGACTGCGTGTGTCGGGTCGTCCGCCGTCGTCGGCTTCCGCCGCGCGCGACGCGGCGCGTCGCCACGTCGTCGAACCCGCGGCGTCGTCGTCGGTCGAAGACGCGGATTCCGTCCGTGCGGTGTCGTTTCCGGTCGACGCGGACTCGCGTCCGGTCGCCTCTCGACTGTGGTCGGCGGCGCGCCCCGACGGAGTGGTGTCGGACGACGACGCCTGTCGGCGGTTCGTCGTCTGGGCGGCGCCGTCGCTCCCGGACCCCGAAGGGTCGAACTGGAACTTGTTGCCGCCGCAGTTGGGGCACCCCGACAGCATCTCTTTGGAGCCGTCGGCGAACACCCTCCCGCAGTTCGTGCATTGGTGGGGCATGTGTGTCCGTTCTCGTCGTCTGTCGTCGCGGCCGCCGAGCGTCCCGGTCGGGACGCACCGTCGGCGTCGGTGGGTTGGTGGCGTTCTTCGCCGTTCTGCGCGCTACTTCCGCGAGACGAGCGCGCTGATGAGGTTCTCGTCTTTGTGGAGCGTCTGAATCTGGTTTGCCGGGCCGATGACCGTGAGCTTCTTCGTCGTCTCTTTGCCCATCAGTCGGCCGAGGAACCCCTGCCCGCCCTTCGACTGCGGGTAGGTCTCTATCTCGATGCCGTTGAACTCGTCGGGGCTTATCTCGGTCATCGTCACCTCGATGAGCTTCGACTCTTCGTCCGGCGAGAGTCCCTCCTCTAAGATGACGATGTTACCGTCGCGGACGCCGTCGAGGATGAGCCGAATTTTCTCCATGCTCGCGAGGCCCTCCATTCGGGCACCGCTGATGAGGTCGATCTGTACCCCGTCGTCGCCGGGTGTGACTTCAGGCACTGTGCTCACCCAAAGTACTCCGCGATCTTGTCGTACACTTCGTCCATGTTGTTCCCTTCGAGCGCAGAGAGTGGCACCGTCTCGTGCTGCGGGAAGGCGTTGGCGATACGCTGGACGTTCGAGTCCTCCAAGTCGGTCTTGTTCGCGAAGATGAGCACGGGCAGGTCCTGACTCTCGATGATACCGATGAGCATCGTGTTGACCTGCGTGAACGGGTCTTCGGTGCTGTCGAGCACGTAGATGACACCCTCGACGTCCTCGCGAAGCCAGTGCATCGCTTCGGCGACGCCCTCGGTGGCCTCCCGAGACCGACGGACGGCGTCGTCCTTCTGCATATCGTGGTCGAGGAACTCTTTGTAGTCGACTTTCGTCGTCACACCCGGCGTGTCGACGATGTCGATGGTGACTTTCTTGCCGTTGCGTTCTATCTCCACGTTCTCCTTTCTGCGCGCGCGGCGCGTCTCGTGGGGAATGTGGCTCTCGGGGCCGATGGCGTCACCGGTCCAATCACGGGCGATACGGTTTGCGAGGGTCGTCTTTCCGGCGTTCGGTGGACCGTAGATGCCGATTCGTCTCGGCTCCGAGTCCGTAAACAGGCGGTCGGCGACCCGTGAGATGCTGTCTCTAAGTTCTGTAAGCAGTCCCATCCTATCCTCCCGCACCTCCCGATTTGGTCGTGGAGGGGCGTATGAGGGTACCACATTTCTGAGGTCACTTAAGCACTACGTCAGACGCCGGTCAGATTTACCGCTGCTTTACTCGACAGACACCAGATTAACGCTCGCGTAGTCTCGCCCTCGGCGGAATCGAGCAGACGGCGACCAAGAGAGGAGAACCGACACCCGCCGTGACTGCTTCTCTCGCACGCGCAGACGGATGCGAGTTAAGACGACCCATACGGTGGTGCATCCGCGACGGCGACTGAGGGGGTTCTCTGTTCTGGAAACTGTGGACGTGAAACACAGGGCACTCTCAAATCACCCTGGTTTCGTGTCGAACAGACGATGAGTGGTCGAGGACGAACCGGCGGTTTCGAAACGCCTTCTGTGTGTTCGCGGACCAGGCACCTCCCGTCTATCCGGTTCGAAGCGAAGCGATGGGTC
Source organism: Halogeometricum limi (assembly GCF_900115785.1). Taxonomy (GTDB): domain Archaea; phylum Halobacteriota; class Halobacteria; order Halobacteriales; family Haloferacaceae; genus Halogeometricum; species Halogeometricum limi. Next base: position 127,227 of record NZ_FOYS01000001.1, on the reverse strand, counting down.
GAAGGCGACAACACCCCCACCCCTTCGTTTCGGGTGGAACCGGGCGAACGGGTCCCCCCGTCTGCTCGGATGACCGGTAGAACGGTCTTATCCTAGATAGGTGAAGCAGTGTAATTATACTCTTTTCTCTACTACGGGTTTGGTTGAACAGGTTAAGTAATAAAACCACCTGTTCGAAGAAGTCCCCGCGAGACCCCCACCCCCTTCGATTGGCGTTCCACCCGAAACGAAGGGGTGGGGGAGGTGACCCCCTCCACCGTTTCGTGTCCATACACTCTCGAATCGACTCACTCGTCCGAAGACGGCGGCTACGAACTCTCTCTGGTGAGCGTCCAGACCCGAAACGCTCCCCCTCTCTTCCGATTTTTCGGCACCACCCCCTGCTTCCGGTCGAAAACCCTCGCGGTCGACCGCCTATTCTGTCGCCTATTGAACGTCTAAATCCGATTCGAACACGACAGCAGAGGCTGTTCTCACTCTCGCACGTCGGGAGCACCCGTATCGATTACTCACCGACCACTGTGGGCCGGCAGCGGCACATTCGAGGAATGCTCGACACCGACCGTGCGACCGATAGACAAGTTTTTTGTAGCACCTGTTCGTCTGGTTCGTCTGCATCATCTGGACGCTCCCGTCTCGGTTTCGTGGTGTTACGTTGCACTCAAACACGACGTCACGCCCGTTGTGGGCCGTTTACGGAGCGGTTTCCAGTCGAAACGAGGGGGTCACACACATGGACGACGACACACCGACATCAGACCGGGACGAGGAGTCGCGGCCACCCGAAGACTCGGCGACCGACTCACCGCAGTCCACGGAGGCGAGCCGCGAAACGGACCGGCCGGAGACAGACACCGCCGACGCGTCCGACTCGTCCGACCCGTCCAGTTCGTCCGACACCTCTGACGCGTCCGACGCTTCCGACGCGTCCGACGCGTCAGAGAGGGCCGAGAGCGGCGAAGCGGTCACCGCCGAGGACATCGATATCCGCGAGAGCATCGGCCCGAGCGACGCCGAAGACGGCGGCGTCGAAGACGACGCGTCGACGGACGTGAGTTTGGACGAAGTCGTCCTCGAAGACGACGACGGCGACAGTCGCGGACTGTTCGACGACCTACTCTCCGGCGAACCCATCTTCGAGAACAAGGAGGTCCTGCGCCCCTCGTACACGCCTCACGAACTGCCTCACCGGACCGAGCAGATAAACCAGATGGCGACGATTCTCGTCTCCGCACTCCGCGGGGAGACGCCCTCGAACATCCTCATCTACGGGAAGACGGGGACAGGAAAGACCGCGAGTGCGAAGTTCGTCAGTCAGGAACTGGAGTCGACGTCCCAGAAGTACGACGTCCCCTGCGAGGTCGAGTACATCAACTGCGAGGTGACGGACACCCAGTACCGCGTCCTCGCGCAACTCGCGAACAAGTTCATCGAGAAGAACTTCGATATCATCGAGAACCGACTCGACCGACTCGAAGACCTCCGAACGCGCGTCGGAGAGTCCCCGGCCCCGTTAGAAGACACCTCCTTCGACAGCGTCGAGGCCGTCGAGGAACGAATCGAGCAGTTGGAGACGGACAGAGAGGAGATGGAGACGGTACCGATGACGGGGTGGCCGACCGACCGCGTCTATTCGACCTTCTTCGACGCCGTCGACTACAACGAACGCGTCGTCGTCATCATGCTCGACGAGATAGACAAACTCGTCGAGAAATCCGGCGACGACACGCTGTACAACCTCTCACGGATGAACTCGGAGCTGAGCAACTCGCGCATCTCCATCATGGGTATCTCGAACGACCTGAAGTTCACCGACTTTCTCGACCCGCGCGTGAAGTCGAGTCTCGGTGAGGAGGAGATCGTGTTCCCGCCGTACGACGCGAACCAGTTGCGCGACATCCTCCAACACCGCGCGGACGTCGCGTTCAAAGGCGGCGCACTCACCGACGACGTGATTCCGCTCTGCGCCGCCTTCGCCGCGCAGGAGCACGGAGACGCCCGGCGCGCACTCGACCTCCTCAGGACGGCGGGCGAACTCGCCGAACGCGGGCAGGCCGACACCGTCGAGGAAGCGCACGTCCGGCAGGCGCAGGACAAGATAGAGTTAGACCGGGTCGTCGAAGTCGTCCGCACCCTCCCGACGCAGTCGAAAATCGTCCTCTTCGCCATCATCCTCTTGGAGAAGAACGGCGTCCGCAACATCAACACCGGCGAGGTGTTCAACATCTACAAACGCCTCTGCGAGGAGATCGACGCCGACATCCTCACTCAACGGCGCGTGACGGACCTCATCTCCGAACTCGACATGCTCGGTATCGTCAACGCCGTCGTCGTCTCGAAGGGCCGGTACGGCCGCACGAAAGAAATCTCGCTCTCGGTCCCTATCGACGAGACGGAAGCCGTTCTCCTGTCGGACTCGCGTCTCGGCGACATCGAGAACGCGCAACCGTTCGTCCAAGCGCGGTTCGACAACTGAACGGTTCGACAACTGCACGGTTCGGCGAGTCACCGATTCTCCGATGGTTTCCGAAACTGAACCGGACGTGACTGTGAGATACGACCGACGGTTACGCGACGCCGACTGTTCGAGTCGTGGACCCGAAACCGAGGGGGTCTGCGGACGCAGGCCTGTTCTCGTCGGCGAGGGACTCCGCCGCCACCGGTGACGGGTAGAGCATCCCCGCGAGTTCGAGTCGAACGTACCCGAGGTAGGGGACGCGGAGTCGAGCGACGCCCTCTATCCACTCGGGTCTGACCGGTTCGGCGATGTTGCTCGCTTGGTCGTAGCGGGCGTTCGCGTCGCCTTTCGTGATGAACCCGGCGTGCGGGGCGGGGCAGTAGCGCAACTCCTCGCAGTTCTCCGCATTGATGTAGTCGGGGTTCGCCTTGTCGTACCAGTTCTCTCCCTTCTCGACGTGAAAGTGCGCGCGGTGGATGATGGGCGACCCGATGCGGGAGGGCGGGTCGAAGACGACGACGGACCCCGCCCCGCCGAACGACGTGTAGCCCTCCTCGGTGCCGATGTCGACGGTGACGATGCCGGTATCCTCGAATGCGTACCCGGGCGTGAACCGGTCGGGCGCGGTGATGAACACGAGGTCACCGCGGTACATCTCCGGTTCCATACTTCCGCTCTCGACGGCGACCATCGGGGGCCAGACGCCGCTGATGGCGAAGAGGAGGAGACCGAGTGCGACGACGGCGGAGACGCTGACGAGTACCTCGCGGACGAACAGGAGGACGCCGTCTTGCGCGTGTAGCAGTCGGTGGAGGGGGGTCTTCGACGATTCGCGATTCGACGCGTCGGGTTCCGGACGGGGTGCGTCGTCGACGCCTGTCTCGCCCTGGTCGTCGTTCATCTACCCCTCGATTCGCCGTCACCGAGTTTCAACTTTCTGGGAAGAGCGTCTCGGTTTTCAGTACGCTTTTCTTCGGCCTCGTCCTTCGACGGGTGTGCCTCTGGAGACGCCCGCCCGAATCGTCCGCGAACTCGCGCGCCACGGCTACAACGCCGAACGAGAGGCCGTGACGCTCATCGCCGGTGCGGCGGACCCCGGTACGACGCTCGCGCGTGCGGTCGAACACGCCGGACCTGACGCGTTCCGCGTCACCGCCGCCGACGTGCGGGCCGTCCTCGACGCGGACGCCAACGCCACCGACGCCGCCGTCTCCGACCCGACGCCGACGGACGCCGAATCGGCCACGCAGGCCTCGAACGCCTCTGCGTCGCAAGCGTCGAACGCCTCCGCGTCGCGAACGTCGAACCCCTCGACTTCGACTGCAACTTCGGCTGACACGACCACCGCCACCGAGACGACCGGTCCACCCGAAACGGGGGGGTCCTGGAACGGTCGAAATCCCGACCGCTCGCTCCGTTCGCTCGAGATAGAGAACGATATGACCGGACAGAGCACCGGTACCGGCGAGTACGGCGACTTCGTGAAGGTGTTCAAAGACCGATACGAGAAGCTCTCTCGGCAACTCCGCGGGCGGGTGAACCACCGTCCCGCCGAGGCGATTCAGTCGATGTCGGGCGGCAGCGACGCCGCGATGGTCGGCCTCGTGAACGACATCCGGTCGACCGCCAGCGGTCACTGGTTGGTCGAGTTGGAGGACACGACGGGCACGTTTCCCTGTCTCGTGATGAAAGACCGCGAGTTCGCCTCCGCCGTCGACGAACTCCTGATGGACGAGTGCATCGCCGTTGAGGGGACGCTCTCGGGTGACGCCGGAATCATGTTCGTCGACTCGATGTACTCGCCGGACGTGCCCCGGACGTACAAACCGAACACCGCCGACAGAGACGTGCAGGCCGCACTCATCTCCGACGTCCACGTCGGGAGTCAGGAGTTCATGGCCGAGGCGTGGCATCGCTTCACCGACTGGCTTCACACGCAGGAGGCCGAACGCGTGGAGTATCTCCTCGTCGCGGGCGACATGGTGGAGGGCGTCGGCGTCTACCCGAATCAGGACGAGGAGTTGGATATCGTCGACATCTACGACCAGTACGAGCAGTTCGCAGAGCACCTGAAGGAGGTGCCCGGCGACATCGAGATTGTGATGATACCGGGCAACCACGACGCGGTCCGACTCGCGGAACCGCAACCCGGGTTCGACGACCGACTCCGCGACATCATGGACGTCCACGACGCCCGCATCGTGAGCAACCCCTCGATGGTGACGCTCGAAGGCGTGAAGGTGCTCATGTACCACGGCGTCTCCTTGGACGAAGTCATCGCGGAACTCCCCGCGGAGTCGGCGAGTTACGACGAACCGCACAAGGCGATGTACCAACTCCTGAAGAAGCGCCACGTCGCGCCGCAGTACGGCGGCCACACTCGCCTCGCACCCGAAGAGAAAGACTACCTCGTGATGGAGGAGGTGCCGGACATCTTTCACACCGGCCACGTCCACAAACTCGGCTGGGGCAAGTACCACAACGTCCTCGCGGTCAACTCCGGCTGTTGGCAGTCGCAGACCGACTTCCAGAAGTCCGTCAACATCGACCCCGACTCGGGCTACGCGCCCATCGTGGACCTCGACACCCTCGACATGACCGTTCGGAAGTTCGCCTGAGCGGACTGTTCGAACCGCCAGCACTGCCGCGCCGGTCCACCAACGACCGAGTGAACCGTTCCTCGCGCTCCGACTGTTCATCGCGCTCCGTATGCCCCGCGTCAGCACACGGAATGTGCGCGGGTCCGGCATTTCCGCGTCTCGTTCTTGTGTTCCCCGACCCAACGCCGGGTGATGACTGACGCCGACCCGCTCTTCGAGTCGACTGCGCTGAACGGACTGGAACTCGGTAATCGCGTCGGACTCGCCCCCATGACGCGGGTGAGTGCGACGGACGACGGCCGCGCGACCGACGAGATGGCGCGGTACTACACGAAGTTCGCCGACGGCGGCTTCTCGTTCCTTCTCACCGAGGGCACCTACACCGACGACGCCTACAGTCAGGGCTACCTGAACCAACCCGGCTTGGTCACCGACGAACAGGTCGAAGCGTGGACGACGGTGACCGAAGCGGTCCACGACGCCGGAGCGCCCATCTTCGCGCAGTTGATGCACGCCGGGGCGCAGGCGCAGGGTAACCCCCACGTCGAGGGCGACGAGACGCTCGCACCGTCGGCGGTCCAACCGCCGGGCGAGAAGGCCGAAGCGTACGGTGGGACCGGCGAGTTCGCCGTCCCGACGGAAGCGACGCGCGAGGACCTCGACGCGGCCCGCGAGGGCTTCGTCGACGCGGCGAGGAACGCGCAGGAGGCCGGATTCGACGGCGTCGAGATTCACGGCGCGAACGGCTACCTGCTCAACGAGTTCCTCGCGAGCGACACGAACCAACGCGACGACGAGTTCGGCGGCGACCCCGAGGCGCGCGTCCGCTACCCCGCGAGCGTCGTCGAAGCCGTCGCCGAGGAACTGCCCGAGGAGTTCGTCGTCGGCGTCCGCGTCTCGCAGACGAAAGTCGTCGACGACAGCTACGAGTGGGCGGAAGGCGAGGAGGCCGCAGAAGCGTTCTTCGAGGCGTTCTCCGCCGCCGGCGCGGACTACGTCCACGTCACCGAACCGGACATCACCGCTCCGGCGTTCGGCGACGAGGGGCCGACGCTGGCCGAGTACGCCGTCGAGTACGGAGACGCACCGGTCGTCGCGAACGGCGGCCTCGGCGACCCGGACACCGCACGCTCCGTCCTGCGGACGGGCGCGGACCTCCTGACGCTCGGGACGAGTGCGCTGGCGAACCCCGACTGGCCGCACCGCGTCGCCGCCGGCGACGAACTCGACGGGTTCGACCCGGCGGAGTTTCTCGTCCCCTCCGCGGAACTGTCGACTCACGAAATTCCGACCGAAGCGTCTCCCGCGACCGAAACGGCCGCTGACGACTGAAGCATTCGCCGACGACTGAAGCGTCTCCCGCGACTGAAACGGCACGCTATCCGTGACCGCCGCGGTTCGACCGCGACCGCTCCGGCGACCGCTCAGGGGTCGAGTCGGAACTTCACCGTCTCTTCGCCCAGGAACCGTGGTCCGGGTCCGGTGCGTTCGAACCCCGCCCGTTCTGCCGCTTCGTGGAGGTCCGTCGCCGACGCCGTCGCGAGGTACTCCACGTCGAGTCGTTCGTTCGAGGCGAAGCGAACCGGTTCACCCAGCAGTCGCTCGACTGCTTCGACCGACCCGCCGAGTTGGGTCACGTGGACCGTCGTGTCGCGCACGTCGAACGCGACGAATCCGAGCAGTTCCGTCTCGTCGGCGTCGGTGTCGACGTTGGGGTCGGTCGTCGACCGCCGACGCTCGACGACGCGAACCGTTCGGTCGTGGACGACGTTGCGCATCACGTCCGTCGGCACGTCGGCGATGGCGGCCAACGACTCCGCGTCCGTCTCCAGGGCGTCGCGTACGTCCGCGTCCATACTACTCGTTACCACGCGTCACGGATAAAGACAACTCACGCAGCGTAGACTGACGGGCGGACGGACTGTCGGCGTCGGCAACGGTTGAACAGGGAGACACAGTTATACCCGGCCCTACGCTATCCCCGCGCATGATGCAGCACCAGTCTCAGTCTCGTCTGGCGGACCGAACGGAGGACCGACCGTGCGCGTAGTCGCGAAGTTCGGCGGCACCTCGCTCGGGAGCGGTGACCGAATCAACCGCGCGGCCGACTCCATCGCCGCCGCGGTCGAACAGGGCCACGAGATAGCCGTCGTCGCCTCCGCGATGGGCAACACGACGGACGACCTCCTCGACGAGATTCGGTTCGAGGCGGACGACCGCGACCGCGCCGAAATCGTCTCGATGGGCGAACGGACCAGCGTCCGGATGCTGAAGGCCGCACTCACCGCCCGCGGCGTGAACGCGTTGTTCGTCGAACCGGGTGCGGACGAGTGGCCCGTCATCACGAACGACCTCGGCGAAGTCGACGTCGAGGAGACCCAGCGTCGCGCCGCCGAACTCGCAGAGGGGTTAGACGGCGTCGTCCCGGTCATCACCGGGTTCCTCGCGCAGAACCACGCGGGCGAGATAACGACGCTCGGCCGCGGTGGGTCCGACACGACGGCCGTGATGCTCGGACGCTACATGGACGCCGACGAAGTCGTCATCGTCACCGACGTCGAGGGCGTCATGACGGGCGACCCGCACGTCGTCGAAGGCGCGCGAAACGTCGGACGCATCACCGTCGACGAACTCCGCAACCTCTCGTTCCGCGGGGCCGAAGTCGTCGCTCCCTCCGCGCTCTCCTACAAAGACGACACGCTGGCCGTCCGCGTCGTCCACTATCAGCACGGCAACCTCCTCACGGGCGGGACGCTCATCGAAGGCGAGTTCCACAACCTCATCGACATGCAGGAGAACCCGCTCTCCTGCGTCACCGTCGCCGGTCGCTCCATCCGGAACCGACCGGGCATCCTCGCGGACCTCTCGCAGGCCCTCCGCGAGAAAGAGGTGAACGTCGACGCCGTCGCCTCCGGGATGGATTCGGTGACGTTCTACGTCGACGAAGAGAGAGCAGAAGAGGCCGAGAACCTCCTGCACGCGAAAGTCGTCGACGAGCAGTCGCTCTCCTCCGTCACCGTCGAGGACGACATCGCCGTCATCCGCGTCACGGGTGGCGAACTCCCGAACCGACCGGGCGTCATCCTGAACATCGTCCAACCCATCGCCGACGCGGGTATCAACATCCACGACGTCATCACCTCCGCGACGTCCGTCGCCATCTTCGTCGCGTGGGACGACCGCGAAGAGACGCTCCGTATCGTCCAAAACGAGTTCTGAGGCTCGACCGGTCGCGCCCCTCTCGTTCGCTCGCTCTCGTACGCGGACCGGTCTCCACGGTGCCGTGACCGCCGCATCGCCCGACAGCAGACGCCGACGGACGAGTCCGTCCATCACCGCGCAGATATCGACCATCGACACCCCGTCTCGGTTCACTAGCGTCGCTGACTGCCCGTCGTCGCCCGATTTCCGTCGGGAAGGACCTTCACGTCCGGCGGCGTGTTTCTCCGCATGCGCTCGTACAAATCGAAGATGGTCGAACCCATCACGCTCCCCTCGCGGGCCGAACGCGAGGACGCTCTCGATGCGGCCGGATACAACGTCTTCAACCTCGACGCCGACGACGTGTTCGTCGACCTCTTGACCGACTCCGGAACGGGGACGATGAGCGCGGAGCAGTGGGCCGCTCTCATGCGCGGCGACGAGGCGTACGCCGGCAGCAGTAGCTTCTCGGAACTTCGCGACGCCGTCCGCGACGTGATGGGCTTCGAGTACGTCGTCCCGACCCACCAGGGCCGCGGCGCGGAGAACGTCGTGTACGGCGTCCTCGTCGAGGAGGGCGACGTCGTCCCGAACAACGCGCACTTCGATACGACCCGCGCCCACGTCGCCAATCAGGGTGCCGACCCGGTGGACTGTCCGCACCCCCTCGCTCGCGACCCGGACGCGGACCACCCGTTCAAGGGGAACTTCGACCTCGACGCGGGCCGGGAACTGGTCGAAGACGTCGGTGCGGACGCGATTCCGGTCGTCGTCCAGACCATCACGAACAACTCCGTCGCCGGGCAACCCGTGAGCGTCGAGAACACGCGCGAGGTGGCCGCCTTCGCCGACGAGATAGACGCGACCTTCGTCGTCGACGCCTGCCGGTTCGCGGAAAACGCCTACTTCGTCCAGCAGCGAGAGGCGGAGTTCGAAGACGCTGCCGTCGCCGACATCGCCCGCGAGCAACTGTCGTACGCCGACGCCGTCACGATGTCCGGCAAGAAAGACGCCCTCGTCAACATCGGCGGCTTCGCGGCGATGAACGACCCCGAACTGTTCGAGCACGCGAAACAGCGCGGTATCCTCTACGAGGGCTTTCCCACCTACGGCGGCCTCGCGGGCCGCGACGTCGCCGCGATGGCGGTCGGTCTCAGAGAGGCGGTCGAACCGCCGTACGTCGAAGAACGCGTCGAACAGGTGGCCGAACTCGGCCGTCTCCTCGCGGAGGCGGGGGTGCCCGTCTACGAACCGACCGGCGGGCACGCCGTCTACCTCGACGCCGAGTCCGTCCTCCCGCACGTCCCGAAAGACCGCTTCCCCGGACAGGAACTCGTCTGCGCACTCTACCTCGAAGGGGGCGTTCGCGGCGTCGAACTCGGTGGGTTCGCCTTCCCCGGCACCGACAGACCCGACCTCGTCCGCCTCGCACTCCCCCGCCGGACGTACTCGCGCGAACACCTCGAACACGTCGCGGAGACGGCGGCGAAGGTGAAGCAGTCCGCCGCGTTCTACGAGGGACTGGAGATTGTGGAGGAACCACCCATGAAAGAACTCAGGCACTTCTCGGCGCGGTTGGAGCCCGTCACCGAGACCGGGACGGCGGACTGAACGCCGGAGCGTTCGCGGCGGCCGCGAGGCCGTCCACGACGGTCACTCCGACCGACAGCGGGTCTCGAACTGCGGATTGCCGTCTTGAATCGCCGCGTCGACGGCGAGGTCCGCGCACTCGGTCGGGTCCCACGTCTGTCCGCGTTGACCGCCATCGGTGTTGATAGAGAAGTCGTACTGTTCGTCCGTCAGTTTGAACGAGGCGACCATCTCGACGGACTCGCCGGCGGGAACCGTCCCCGAGAACTGGTCGCTCACGCTCGACCCCTGGTCGACGACGATTTCGTACGAACGCGGCACCGAGTCGCGGTTCTCGAGCGTGATGGTGACGGTGGCCTCTTCGGAGGGAATCGGCGTCGACTCCCCGGGCCCCGAAGAACACCCCGCGAGGCCGGCGACGACGCCAGCGCTCGCGACCGTGAGTAGTCGTCGCCGCGTCGTGCTGTGCTCGGCGTCCGTCGACAGCGTTCGCTTCGACATGGCGTGTCTCTCGGTGTGGCTCGGAAAAAAGCGTTTTCGCGGACTGTCCGTACCTTCGTACGAGGCCAACGCCGGAAAGTCGTACTGTCCTCGACATCGTGAAAAACGGCTATCGACGCTTACGACGAACTGACACGACGATGGCCGAATCAGCCGTACAACCGACAGGCGACGCGAGCGAGTCTCTGGTACCGGAATCCCCGAGACTCGAACCGTTCTCGGGGACGTTCGTCCCGGGTATCTGCTTCGACAGCGGATACTGTCTGTGGGCGTTCGACTTCCGTTCGGTCCCGGACGACCTCGCTCCGTTCAGCGACGTGTGGGTGTTCGCTCCCGACGGCGAACGAACGCTCTACATCGACTCGGCGGTGGCGAGAGACGTCATCTCGGGGAACCACCGTTTCGACCGGACGGTCGTCGCCGACGTCTCTATCGACCGACCGAGAGACGGAGAGGTAATCGTCACGGTGGTGAGCGACGACGCGTCGATAGCGTTCGAGGTTCGGTTCGAGAAGACGGTGGGGACACGGGTGTTGAACGTCCTGTCTGCGGTGACGCCGGACGCAGTCGCCCGGACTCGGTTCGGGAGCGCGCTGAGTACGGCGCTCCTCAACCGGTTGGTAGACGCGAACGGAACCAAAGTCGCCGGACGGTTCGGGACCGGCGAGCCGTATCGATTCACGGCTGACAGGACGTGGGCGGTCACCGACGCGACGGCGACGATAGACGGCGTCGACGCGGGGGCGGTCGTCCGGCCGGACCGGCCGTTCGCTGACGGTGACGTGAAGAACATGTCCGTGTGTATCGAAGGGACGGCCCACGTCCCGGTTCGGCGAGATTCGCGGACGTAGCCGACGCGCGTCGGTCGCCGAGGAGAGCCTCGGCAATCAGCGAGTGTCACTGCCCGTCGTACAACCGCGTCCCGATTCGCTCCGGGAGACCCGCTTCTTCGACGGCGTCCACGACGGCGTCGACGTCGTAGTCGACGCGGCGTTCCTCCACGGTCATCTCGTCTAGGTCCAGAATCGCGTACGCCGCGCGGTGGTCGCCGTCGCGCGGTTGGCCGACGCTCCCGGGGTTCATCACGATTCCCCCGTCGAACGTTCGGTGTCCCTGTACGTGGGTGTGGCCGAGGACGAGGACGTCCTCGTCTTCGAGCAACTCGGGCGCGAACTCGTCCGGGTAGGTGTACCGGTCGGGGTCCGCCGGGTGGCCGTGGACGAGTTTCACTCGCCCGCCGAACTCGGTTCGCTCGGTGGGGAGTTCGGAGAGCCACTCCATCGCCTCCTCGTCCAGTCGCTCTCGCGCGTACTCGACGCCCGCGGCGGCCATGCTGTTGAACCGAAACGAACTCCCGGCGGCGACGGCCCTGTCGTGGTTGCCCATCACCGTCGGAACCTCCCTGCGACGGAGTTCGGCGACGCACTCCGCGGGCCACGGGTTGTAGCCGACGACGTCGCCCGCACAGACCATCCCGTCCACGTCGGGCATATCGGCGAGGACGGCGTCGAGTGCGACGCGGTTCGCGTGCACGTCCGAGATGACGGCGACTCGCATGGCTCCGCGTACACGCGCGAGATGCAAAAACGATGTGCGGCGGACGACGCTTACTCGCCGTTGTAGAACCCCACGTCCGCGTCGCCGTCGTCGTAGGTGACGCCCGCGGCGCAGACGGCGTGTTCGTACTCCATCTCGTAGGCGCGTTCGGCTATCTCGGCGGGCGACCCGCTCCCGTCGAAGGTGACGGCGCCCGGGTCGGCCTGTTCGTAGGTGGCGACGAGCATCGGGTCGTCTTCGACGGGACGCACGAGGAGGGCGTCCTTCCGGACGATGCCGATATACGACTGCTCGCCTACCACGCCGGCGATTCGCGGTGTGTCGTAGTCGTCCTTCTCGTAGTCCATCGCGAGCAGCGACTCCGCGAGGGCGTCGCGGGCGGGGTAGCCGAGGTCCAACTTCTCGGCGATGGGGTCGACGTGCGACCCGTTGCCGACGACGACGCCGTCGCCGCCCTCGCGGACGCAGTTGTAGGAGATGTAGGGGTTGTCCGTCTCTGGCGCGTCCGGCGTCGGCGAGACGGTGAGCGTGCCGTCACGCTCGACGACGCGGCGGTTGGGGAACGACCGTGAGGAGACGCGGTACGCGCCGAAATCGGGACCGATGACGATGAATCGTCCGACGTACATACACGAGGGTGTATAGACAGAGGGTAAATAGGTGGCGGATTGTACACGTTCGTTTGCCGCGCACCGCTCGACGCGCGGCCTTCAGAGTTAGGCACCGCTCGTATGGGGCTGGCTCGTGTCGATTCGAACCCATGTCCGAAACACTCGAAGGAACGACGGTCGCAGCGCTGGTGGCACCGAGAGGCACCGAATCGGTCGAGTTCACCGAACCGCGAGACGCCCTCGAAGCGGCGGGCGCGACCGTCGAGGTGGTCGGCCCCGAGACGGGCGAGGTGCAGACGGTCGAGAACGACCTCGAACCGGCGGAGACGGTCGAGGTGGAGCGAGCCGTCGCGGACACGCTCGCGGCCGACTACGACGCCGTTCTCGTCCCCGGCGGGACGGTCGGTGCGGACGAACTCCGCGCCGACGGCGACGCGGTGGCGTTCGTCCGCGAGGCGTTCGAGACGGGGACGCCAATCGGCGTCATCTGTCACGGACCGTGGACGCTCGTCGAAGCCGACGTGGTGGAGGACCTGACGCTCACCTCCTACCCGAGCCTTCAGACGGACGTCCGAAACGCGGGCGGCGAGTGGGTCGACGAGGAAGTCGTCGTCGACGCTGGCGTCGTGACGAGTCGGAACCCGGGCGACTTAGAAGCGTTCTGCGAGGGCATCGTCGAGACGTTCGCCGAGGGCGAGGTCGACCGGAGCGCGCTGGCCTGAGTCGGTCGCGGTCGACCGGTCGACCGGTGACGGACCGCCGACGGCCGCCGCCGGCGGGGCGACGTCCGGTGAGGCCGATGACGACCAGTGACGGCCGATGACGTCTTCCGACTCCCGGTCCGAGGTTCACTCACGATGCAGGTACTCGTCGCGGGTTCTCACGGACAGGTCGGACAGCACGTCACGAAACTGCTGGCTGAGAGCGCTCACGACGTTCGTGGGATGGTCCGCGAAGCGTCGCAGGTCGCCGATATCGAAGCGCTCGGCGCGGAGGCCGTCGTCGCCGACCTGACCGAGGACGTGACGCACGCCGTCGACGGCTGTGACGCCGTCGTCTTCGCCGCCGGGTCCGGCGGTGACGACGTGTGGGGCGTCGACAGAGACGGCGCGGTGAACCTCGTCGAAGCCGCCGAAGCGCACGGCGTGGAGCGGTTCGTGATGTTGAGTTCTCTCGGCGCCGACTCGCCGGCAGACGGCCCGGAAGCGCTCAGAGAGTACCTTCGGGCGAAGGCCGAGGCGGACGACAGACTCCGCGAGAGCGAGTTGACGTACACCATCGTCAGACCCGGTCGACTGACGAACGAGGAGGGAACGGGTCGTATCCGAACGGGCGCCGACATCGACCCGGACGGTGACGTGCCTCGCGAGGACGTCGCTCGGACGCTCGTCACCGCGCTCACCGCGGAGCGTACGTACGGAGTGACGTTCGAGATGCTCGGCGGCGACGACGCTATCGAGGACGCGCTCGCGAACCCCCTCGGCGAGGACTGAACCCCCGGACAGCGGCGATTGGCCGCGCGAACGGTCCGCGCTCCCCCTCGCTCGTCGCTCGCTCACTCCGGTTTCTGCACCGTCGTCTCCGGGAACGGTTCGACGCGGAACACGTATCCCGGATAGGCGTGGTCGAGGTTCGTCGGGCCTTCTTCGGCGGTGTGGTCGACGCACAGGGCCGCCCTCGCCTCGACGGCACCCTGCCCAGTCTCCTCTTGATAGCGTTCGACGACGACGAACGCCGCGGGCTCCGTACAGCCGCGACGGTGGCACGCCTCTCCCGACGGTTCCGCTTCGGTCTCCGCGGTCTCCTCGTCGTCCACCGGTTCGGGTTCGAATTCGGGTTCGGATTCGTCGGAGCGAGCCACCTCGTCCGCCATCTCCCGTTCCCACCGCCGTCGCTCTGCGTTTCGAGCCTGTTTCTCTCGGCCGCGCTTCGTGTCTGCCACACCGTCATAAGGACGACAGCGGAGATAACGTCGTGGTCGGTTCGGGTGTCGAGTTCGTCGTTGTCGACCGGATGCCAGCGCGACCCCACGAAGCCGGTTTGGCACCGTCGGTCTACGCTGGTTTACTGGTCTACATGTGGCGCAACATGTCTCATCCGTCACCGCCTACAGACGACCATGGCCACCGAAGAGACGAAGGTGAGCGAGAGCGGCATGGTGACGATTCCGGCCGCCGTTCGTCGCCGTCTCGACATCGAGCCCGGAGACACGATTCGGTGGAAAGTCGCTGAAGACGGCGAACTGAGCGTCGACGTGGTCCACGAGCAGTACGGAGCCTTCACCGACTTCGAGCCCGTGTCGATGGGCGGTGACGGTCTCGGAACGCACGACCTGGCGGGCCACGAAAGCGAAGCGACGGAGCAGCAGTAAGTGGTCTCCGCTGTCGTCGATACGAGTGTTCTCATCGCAGGGTTCGACGCCGACGACGAGCGACACAGCACGGGCTTCGATATCGTCCGCGGAATCGACTCGGGGGACCTGCCGACCGGTCGAGTGACGACCTACGTCCTGCTGGAAACGCTGAACTGGATTCACGGACGCAATCGGCACGACAAGGCGACAGAGACGTACCAGCGTCTCAACGCCTCTTCGGGCTTCGAGGTTCACCACGCACCGCAGAAGGACTTCAGACGGGCCATGGAACTGTTCGAGCGATACGACGGCATCGCCTTCGGCGACGCGACGATTGCCGCCTACATGGAACGAGAAGGCGTCGAGTATCTGTATTCGTTCGACGACGACTTCGACGCACTCGACTGGGTCAATCGGTTGGAGATTGCCGACAGGCCACACCAGTCGTAGGCTAGCTCAGAGACCAGAGACGAACACCGTTCGTGACAGACGGATTTCGGAACCCGTGTGGTCCAACGGTGGCTGCACTTCGCTCGCTTCCACCCACGAATCGTCACGTGACCCGTTTCGCAACATTCATAGTTCGGCACTGGATACGTGTAGGTACGTCGTTGGACGGAGCCGACGACAGCAGACGTACCAGTTCCATGGGGTAGTGGCCAATCCTGTTGCCTTCTGGGGGCAACGACCCAGGTTCGAATCCTGGTGGAACTACTTCTCTCGATTTCGACGCTTCGAGAGGTGTCTATTCTCTGTCAACTCACGGTGGACGGGACGTCTCCTGACTAAGTCACGACATCTCGTGTACCCGTGGGAAGGGAGTCTGCCGTTACTCTCCCCGCGCGAAGAAGTACTCGTCACGCTGCACCCGCGACGTAATCTCGGCGAACGACCCACCGCCGCACCCATCGTCTCCGCCGCACCCGTCGCACCACGGTGGTTCCGCGACGTCGGCGAAGACGGTGTCACAGCGGTCACACGCGAAGAAACGCAGTCCCAACACGACTAGCGAGTAGCGACGACAACATAAATCGGCCCCGGCTTTTTTGATTTAGGCCCCCCTAAAATAGTGCACAGCCATGTCCGACGACCAGCAGACGACAGACGAGAAGACGGTGATTCGGTCCGGTCGCGACTTCGAACAGGAGTTCCGCCTCGACGCGGCGGAGGCGGGCGACTTCCTCGTCGCACTCGGCGAACAACTCCGCGACGGCGACGACCTGACGCTCTCGACGGACGAGTGGGAACTCCCGTTCGCGTTCGGCGAACCGGTCGAACTCGAAGTCGACTTCGAGGGCGTCGGCGAACCCGAGTTGGAGATAGAGGTGGAGATTCCGGGGCGAACCGACGAGAAGGCACCGAACGTCGAGTAGGCGTTCTCGCGGCGCGGACCCCGCGACGACGGCACGCGCTCCCACTCAGGCGAGGATTCGTTCGCTGACGTGCTGACAGTACAGACAGCGAAGCTCTCGGTGACGCTGCCCCCGAGCGTCGTGCCGGTCCTCGCGCGCCGTCTCCACTTCGTGTTCTCGCATCCCGCCGCACTGGGTGCAGTTCCGAACGACGACGTCGGGGCGAGGGGACTCCGACTCCGTCCACAGGGCGGGGTGGCCCTCGTACACCGCCGTCTCTCCGTTCGGGTCGTAGGAGACGACGCCGACGTCGGCCATCTTCGGCAGGTGGACGTGTCGAAGCGCCACCGCGATTCGCTCGGACTCGTCGGCGGGTCGGTCAGACCGGCCGGCGTGACGGCCGGACTTCGAGTCGACCGCAGAGACGGCGTCCGCGAGTTCGGCGACGGTGTACGGCGTCTCGGCTTCCAGTTCCGCTTGGAAGGCGACGACGAGTTTCATCCGAATCGGGTTCGAGAGCACCTCGAACAGTCCGTCCAGTCGTGCTTCGGGATAGTGGTCGTCGTGACCGAGGCGCTCGGCGCACTCCTCGCCGACGTCGGAGCGCTGGAACGTCGCGACGACGCCGCCGCCCCGACGCCGGACGAGCGCGGCGGCTTCGAGTTTCGGAAGGTGGACGTGGTGGAGTCTCACCAGTTCCCGCCGTTGCTGTTCCTCGGTGACGGACTCGTCGTCGGCGTCGTATCGCCACGCGGCGACCTGTCGTGCGAGCGCGTCCAGTTCGACCGGGTCGCGGCGTCCCCGCAGATACGTCAAAACGTGGCGGCGGCACCCCTCAGAGAGTGCGTCGACGAGTCGGCCGTCGGACTCGACGTCGAGTTCGTAGGCCTTCTCGTCCGCAGGCGAAGAAAACGCGATATTGTCGACCATACTAGACGGTGATGGTCTATCTGCAAAACGGGCTAGTCTAAAATTTTAGGTGCTGCTCAGTGGTCCGACTCGAACATCTCCGCGAACAGTTTGCGTTCGGCGATTCGGACGTGTTGGTGGAACGTCGGCGCGGAGACGCCCAGCGATTCGGCCACGTCCTCGCCCGAGGACTCCCGCGGCCAGTCGAAAAAGCCCGCGTAGTACGCCGCCTCCAGCGCCGCACGCTGTTTCTCGGTCAGGTCCTCGAACACCGTCGATTCGAGGCTGGACACCGACTGCGTCGTTCGCGTCGTGTGTCGCTTCGCCCGGACGACGGCGTTCGAGTAGTCGTCTCTGACCGCCTCGACCATCCGGTTGACGTCGACGCTCGGGGGAGCGTGGACGACGAGGTGGTAGTCGGACCCCCGAATCGTCGCGGACTCGACGCGCCCGCCGTCGGCCGCAATCGTCGAGATGAGCGGGGGTTCGGTGAGTCGAACCTCGAACCGGGTCGACGCCGCGTCGTCGTCGAAGACGTTCAGCGACTCGAACTGGGGTACCTCGTCGACGAGTGCGCGGAGTGTGTCGATGGCGTCGCCGTCGGCCGTCCCGTACATGAGGTAGACGCTGTCGGATACGGGGACGGCCCGGTCGAACGATATCTCGCTATCCGTCGCCGTCCGGGCGTCGACGACGTCGAAGGCGTTCTCGACGATGAAGCGAATCTCCACCACGTCCTCGCTCATCAGCGCCTGCTTGCGTTCGATGGCGTTGATGGCGTGGCCGACGACCTGTCCGAGTCGGCCGACGACCGCGCGTTCGTCGTCGCCGAAGGCGTCGGGACGCTCCGAGTAGACCGTCAGCACGCCGTACAGCGTCTCGTCGTAGCCGACGGGAATCGCCGCGACGGAGCGGAGGCCGCGTTCGCTCGCGCGGTTCCGCCACCGTTCGTCCGACGGCGCGTCGGTCAGGTTCTGCACGACGTGTACCTCGCCGTCTCGGAGCGCTCTCGCCGTCGGTCCCGCCGGTCCGTCGTCGGCGGTGCCACCGAATCCCTCGAAGTCGTCTTCTGCGCCGGCCTCCGCTCTCAGTCTGACCGTCTCGTCGGTGGGGTCGCGGTCGCCGAACCACGCGAACTCGTACGACTCCGACGCCGCGAGGTGTTCGCAGACGAGTCGTTCGATCGCTTCTCGCGTGCTCGACTCGAGCACCGCCGCGGAGATTCGGTGGACGAGTTCGTTCAACGCGTCGAGCGTCACCAACTGGTTTCGCTGGCGTTCGAGTTGCCGTTCGCGCGCCCGCCGGTCCGTGATGTCGCGGACGACGCCGGCACTGCCTCGACGGCCGTCTTCCAACGGGAACGACGAGACGTTCGATTCGACGGGGATGGCGTCGCCGTCGGCGGTCCGCAGTTCGCCCTCGCGAACCCCCGTCCGGGCCGCTTCGACGCTCTCCGCTCCGTCTTCGGGTTCGTCGGCCCACCCGAGGAGCGACGAGGACGTCCCGAGCAACGCGTCGCGGGAGTAGCCGGTCATCTCGGCGAACGCGTCGTTCACGAGGGTGAACCGGGAGTCGTCGTCGACGGCGTACACGCCGTCGCTCACCGTCTCGATGAGCGTGCGATACTGTTCTCGCTCGCGTTCGTGCGCCTTGCGCTCTATGGCGTGGTACAGCGACCGGACGAGCAAGTCCGGGTTCACCTCACCCTTGGCGAGGTACTCTTCGGCCCCCTGTTCGAGGGCGTCCATCCCCGTCTTCCGGTCGCTCAGTCCGGTGATGACGACGATTGGGGTCGCACTCGTGCGCTCTCGAACCGTCCGGAGCGTCTCCAACCCCTCGCTGTCGGGGAGGTTCAAATCGAGGAGGACGACGTCGATTGGGGTGTCGTCCAGTCTGTCGAGGCCGTCGGCGAGTCGGGTCTCGTGAACGAGCGTCGGTTCCCGCGTGGGAGCGTCGACCGCCGACGCCGACAGTTCGCGGTTCCGCGACACGAGACGCTGGGAGAGTTCGCCGGCGTCTTTGAGCATCTCCTGGATGTACCGCACGTCGCCGGGGTTGTCCTCGACGAGCAAGACGTGAAGCGACTCCCCGCGGTCGGGTTCGGCGGACTCGCCTTCGCCCCTACTCATCTGTCGCCCCCCTCCCGCGGCGGCAACTTGACGAGCGTCAGCCAGAAGTCCTCGAACGTCCGGACGAGGTCGACGAACTCGTCGGGGTCGATGGGTTTCGTCAGATACGCGTTCGTGTGTAACTCGTAGCTCTCGACGACGTCAGTCTCCGCCTCCGAACTCGTGAGGACGACGACGGGGATGGACTTGAGGTCCGGGTCACCTTTGAGTCGTTCGAGTACCTCGGTTCCGTCGACTTTGGGGAGGTTCAGGTCGAGGAGGACGAGGTGGGGTCGCGGTGCGTCCTCGTACGCGCCGCGTCGATAGCAGAAGTCCAGCGCTTCCGCGCCGTCCGTGACGACGTGGAGTTCGTTGCTGATGTTCCCCCGTTCGAACGCCTCACGGGTCAGTCGAACGTCGCCCGGGTTGTCTTCGACGAGGAGGATGTCCGCGGCGTCCCCGCGTCGTCCCCCGGTCATCCTTCGCTCCGAACGGCCGCACTCGTCGGCGCTGGCAGATGCATGACCGGCTATGACCGACGGGTGGAAAAGTATCTGTCGCCGCTCGGGACGGAGAATCACGGGAACCGTTCTCGGAGACGGACGCGACGCTCGCCGCAGAGATTTTCAGCCTCGGGCGACGCGTACACCTATGACTCGCGAACGGGACGCGGCGCGGACGCCGGACCGGGCGAACCGGTCCGCCCGACAGAGACGGGAACGCGACACGACTCGCGTCCTGTTCGTCACCGCCGACGGCGACGACACCGACGCGACGACGGCGCTCCGAGCAGACTCCCGGTTTACGGTGTCGACGACGAACGCGGCGGACGTACTCGACGAACTCGACGACGGTGCGAACGTCGACTGCGTCGTCAGCGAGTACCGACTCGACAGTGACGACAGCCACGACGACAGCGACGACGACGGCAACGACGGCGTGGCCGTCCTCTCCCGCGTCGTCGACGACTCCCGGACGATTCCGTCGGTTCTCGTCTCGGCGGACGCCGTCTCGGGACTCCCCGCGGAGGCGCTTTCGGCCGGCGTGACCGACTACGTTCACCGACCGCCGGGAGACGGCGTCGAACTCCTCGCGCGTCGCATCCTCTCGGCCGTCGCCGGGGACGTCCCCACGGCCGACGAACTCGCTGAGGAGGGGGACTCCGGACGCGAACCCTCGGTCGAGCGCTACCGGTCGCTCGCCGAGGACGTGTTCGGCGAGTCCGACGTCGGCGTCTTCGTCCTCGACGACGCCGGCGACGTGGCGTGGGCGAACCGGACGGTCGAGACGTACTTCGGACTCGACGAAACCGTTCCGGAGGGGTGGGAGATGGCGGAACTCGTGACGGACCGCCTCGAAGCGCGCGTGGTCGACGCGGACGGACTCGCGGGTGGACTCGCCGACGTGTACCGAACGGACGACCCGGCCGAGGAGTTCGAGATTCACGTCACGTCGAGCGAGAACCGTCCCGAACGGTACCTCCAGTACCGCAGTCAACCGATCGAGTCCGGCGAGTACGCCGGCGGCCGTCTGGAACTCTACTACGACGTCTCCGAACGGAAGCGACAGGAACGCGAGTTACGGGAGACGAAAGAGCGACTCGAAGTCGCGACAGAGGCCGGGTCGCTCGGGACGTGGACGTGGGAGTTCGACACGGACGTCGTGACCGCGGACCAGTCGCTCGCGGCGGCGTACGGGATGGACCCCGAGACGACGGTTTCGGGTGCGCACATCGAGGAGTTCTTCGAACCGGTACACGAGGCGGACCGCGAGGAGGTGTGGCGAAGCCTCGACGAAGCGGTCGAAGAGACGGGCGAGTTCGCGGCCGAGTACCGGGTTCGAGACGGGAGCGGCGACGTCTCGTGGGTGTCGTCTCGCGGCGAGGTCGAGTACGACGAGGACGGCGAGGCGCTTCGGATGAACGGCGCGCTCACCGACGTCACCGACCGTCGACGGCGCGAACGGGAGTTACAGGAGACGAAAGAGCGCCTGGAGGTGGCGATGACCGTCGGTTCGGTCGGGACGTGGGACTGGAACGTCACCGAGGACGAAGTGCTCGCGGACGCGGCGCTCGCCGACCTGTTCGGACTCGACCCGGCGGACGCTCGCGAGGGGATGCCGCTTGAGACGTTCCTCTCGTCGATACACCCCGACGACCGGCGGGAGACGAAGCGGGAGATAGACGCCACGCTGGCGTCGGGTGGCTCCTTCGAGCACGAGTACCGCGTCGTCTCGGCCGACGAGACGGTTCGCTGGGTGCTCGCCCGCGGGGAAGTCGAGTTCGAGGACGGCGAGGCGGTCCGCTTTACGGGCGCGCTCTCGGACATCACGAAGCGAAAGCGCGCCGAGCGAGAACTCGAAGAGAGCCAGTTCTACCTCCGCGAACTGTACGAAATCGCGTCGGACACGGGGTCGACGTTCGAGAAGAAAGTCGACCGGTTCCTCCAACTCGGATGCGACCGACTGGGCGTCGACTACGGCTTTCTCATCGAGGTGGACGAGGAGGCGGACGCGTTCAACGTCGCCGCAATGTACGGCACGCACGAGAAGTTCCACGAGGGACTCTCGGCACCGCTCAGGGACACGTACTGCAAGCACGTGGTCGGGTCGCCGAGCGGTTTTTCGATTCGCGACGCCGTCGCCGAGGGGTTCGCGGACGACCCCGCCTACGGAAGCGGTCTCTCCTGCTATCTCGGGTCGGAGGTGGTCGTCGACGGCGAGACGTTCGGGACGTTCTGCTTCGCAGATACGACGCCCAGAGACGACCCGTTCACGGACGCGGAGCAGACGTTCGCCGAACTGATGACAGAGTGGGTCGGGTACGGCCTCGAACGCCGACGCGCGCAGGCGGAGATAGAAGCGACCGTCGAGAAACTCGAACGCTCGAACGACCGCCTCGAACGGTTCGCCTACGTCGCCTCGCACGACCTCACCGAACCGTTGCGGATGGTGTCGAGTTACGTTCAGTTGCTCGAACGCCGATACGGGGACGAACTCGACGAGGACGCGCGGGAGTTCGTCGACTACGCCGTCGACGGCGCGGACCGGATGCGGGAGATGATAGACGGCCTCCTGACCTACTCGCGCGTCGACACGCAGGGGAACCCGCTCGAACCGACCGAGATGGACCTCGTGTTCGACCGGACGGTGTCGAACCTCGAACTGGCCATCGAAGAGAGCGACGCGACGGTCACCGCCGACCCGCTTCCGACCGTCAGGGGCGACGAGACGCAGTTACTGACGCTGCTCCAGAACCTCGTGAGCAACGCCGTCCGCTACAGCGGCGACGACCCGCCCGTGGTCCACGTCGCCGCGGACCGCCGAGACGACGAGTGGGTGTTCTCCGTCCGCGACGAGGGAATCGGAATGGACCCCGACCGGACGGACGGCATCTTCCAGATATTCGAGCGACTCCACACGAGCGCCGAGTACGAGGGCACCGGCATCGGCCTCGCCGTCTGTCGGAGCATCGTCGAACGCCACGGCGGTCGAATCTGGGCCGAATCCGAACCGGGAGCGGGGTCGACGTTCTTCTTCACGATTCCGGCGTAGCCGTCGAGAGATTCGAATCGTTTTAGTTCCCTCCCCGGTTACTCGGTAATCCCCAGTTCGGTCCGAACTCGTTCGCCCGATTTCGTTTGGACGCCGGACCACCGCGCAGTCTACTGTTCTCCACCCGAAACGAGGGGGTTAGACGGCTACTCACAGGTTCGAATCTCCACACGAAACGAAGGGGTTTTCGGCGGCTACTTCTCGACGTTCAACAGCGCGACGCGTTCGCAGACGAGCGATTCGAGGTCACCCTCGACCGTCGCCAGTTCGGCGTCGCCGACGTCGAAGAACGACCGGACGGTCGCTTCGTCGTAGCGGCCGAGCGTCTCCCCCTCGGCGAGCAACGCGGAGACTCGGCGTTCGGCGGCCGATTCGTCCGCGTCGTCCGCGTCGTCTCCGCCGTCGACGAGGACCACGACGGGCGTCTCTCCCTCTTCGACGCCCATCGCCAGCGCGTCGTCTATCTGCCGGCGTCCGGCGGCGTACAGCAGTATCTCGACGCCCCTGTCGCGAGCGACGTTCTCGCCGCGTTCGAACGCCCTGTCCGCGAACGCGACGGCCCGTCGGAGGTGCGCCTCGCTCACGACGTACCGCGCGTCGAACACCTGCACCGTCGTCGCCGTCTCCGTCGCTATCTCGCCGACTCGCTCGACGAACGCGCCCACGTCCGCGACGTCGGCGACGCCCTCGACGAACCTCATCCGAAGTCCCCCAGACTCGCCTGTTCCTGCGGGTCGTCGCCGTCGTCACCGCCGTCTCCGCCGTGGCTCTGCCGCCCGCTCGCCCGTTCGAACGTCGCCGCCGGCACGTCGGCGTCTGCCTCGTCGACGTCGTCCATCGACGGGTCGCGTCTGCCGGCCGCTTCGAGGACGTTCTCGGCCGTCTTGCGCCGTCCTCGTAACGCGGCGAGGACGACGGATTTATCCGCCTCGCGGAGGTCGCTCCGCGTCTCGATTCCGGCCTCGAACAGGCGGCGGGCGCGCTTTCGCCCGACGCCGCGGACGCCCGCCAAGTCGAGGAGTTCGTCGCGGACGCCGTACTCCACGCGCTTTTTCGCCTCGCGGACGGCGACGACGGAGGAGAGGTCCAACTCGCCCGCGAGTCGTTCGGCCGCGCCGAGCAACCACTGCGCCGTCTCGACTTTCCCCCTGATGTCGCCGGGGCCGACGCCGTAGCGTTCGGTGATGCGGTCCTCGTCCACCTCGCCCGCCCAGTCTTCGAGCAGTCTGGCGGTCTTGAGCGCGGAGAGCCACTCCTCGAAGCGGACGTCCTCGTACTCGGAGGGGACCTTCCCGAGCAGTTCGGGTTCGCGTTCGTAGCACTCCTCGGTGAACGTCTCTCTGTCGCCCGACTTGAGGTAGAGTTGGTACATGTCCGGCGTGCGCGAGACGAGGTGGAACAGGCCGAGCGCGGTGGGGTACGTCGTCTCCGACTCGTACGTTCCCTCGTCGTTGCTCACCATCTCGCTGGCGCGTTGGAACTCGCCCGTTTGCTGTGGTTCCGACGTAGCCGACGCGACGCCGTCGAGTTTGCGGAGGTTCTCGTCTCGGTTGTCGGCGGCCCACTCCAACCCGTCGAGTATCTCGGCGGCGCTCATCGGGTCCAAGTAGAGACGCGAGACGGTGTGGCCGACGGGCGTCGCCGTTATCTGTCCGTCTTCGACGTCGACGAAGCCGTTCACGTCGAGGTACTGGACGACGGCGTCCGTGACCCGTTCGAGTCGTCCCGGTTCGTCCGTCTGCGTCGCGTACAGCGTCTGGCCGAGGAAGTCGAGGACGCCCTCGCGGGTGTGAGCGAACCCCGAGGCGACGGTGGCGAGCAAGTGCGTCCTGAGCGCGGGTTCGGCCGCGAGTTTCGACCGCACGGGTTCGGCGTCGGCCCAGATGTACCGCTCGAACAGTTCGTCGCGCGTCTCGGAGTCTTTCGCCAGCAACACAGCTTCGCCGTAGGGGTCGAGTCCGGGCCGTCCGGCGCGGCCCATCATCTGGTGGACTTCGAGCACGTCCAGCGGTTTCATGCCGCCGAACTCGCCGTCGTAGCGTCGCCAGTCGCGGACGATGACCCGTCTGCTCGGCGTGTTCACGCCCGCCGCGAGCGTCGGCGTCGCCGACACCGCCTTCACCAACCGGTCGCGGAACGCGTCTTCGACCAGACTGCGGTGTTCGGCGGCGAGTCCGGCGTGGTGAAACGCCGCGCCCTTCGCCACGCAGTTCGCGAGAGTGTCGCTCGTCTCCGTGTCCGACACGTCGCGAATCTCCTGTGCGAGTTCCGCGAGTTCGCTTTTCTCTCCTTCGGTCAGTGCACGCGCGGTCACGTCTTTCAACCGCTTCGCCGCCGCTTCGGCGTTCCGGCGGGAGTTGACGAACACGAGCGACGACCCGTCCTCTTCGAGGGTGTCGGCGACGAGTGCGGCCGTCTTTCTGTCTCCTTTTCCGACCGGCACCTCTCTTTGCGTCCCGTCGTCGAACGAGATGGCGTTGCCGTAGTGGACGCCCATCTTCAGGTCGATGGGTCGCCAGTCGGACTCGACCAGCGTGG
This sequence comes from Halogeometricum limi, assembly GCF_900115785.1. Classification (GTDB taxonomy): domain Archaea; phylum Halobacteriota; class Halobacteria; order Halobacteriales; family Haloferacaceae; genus Halogeometricum; species Halogeometricum limi. Next base: position 101,897 of record NZ_FOYS01000001.1, on the reverse strand, counting down.
CGTCCAACCACTCGGCCACCTCGTCGGCGTTGCCAACCGTCGCCGAGAGGGCGACGACTTGCAGGCCGGGGTTTATCTTCCGCAACTTCCCGAGTGTCACTTCGAGCGTCGGGCCGCGGTGGGCGTCGTTCACGAGGTGGACTTCGTCGCTCACGACGCAGGTGAGGTCCGACACCCACGGCGCGTTGTTTCGGATGAGCGAGTCCACCTTCTCGGAGGTGGCGACGATGATGTCTCGCGACGCCAACCACTCGCCGTCGGAGTCGTAGTTACCCGTCGAGACGCCCACGTCGATACCGAACGCCTCCCAGCGTTCGAACTCGGCCTTTTTCTCGGAGGCGAGGGCGCGAAGCGGAACGATGTACAGCGCCTTCCCGCCGCGTTGGACGCTCGACAGCATCGCCAACTCCGCGACGAACGTCTTTCCCGACGCGGTGGGGATGGAGGCGAGGACGCTCTCGCCCTCCGTCACCCCCGCCTCGACTGCCTCGGCCTGCGGCGGGTACAACTCCTCGATACCCTCCGACTGCAACTGCTCGGGCACCCCCTCCGGCAGGCCCGGCACGTCCTCCGGTCTCATTGCGCCGGAGTAAGCCGTCACCCGGTTTAAATGGTCGGACCGCGCCGTCACGGGTCTCGCCCGAGTGCACGACGCGCTACGGACAGTCTCCGTTTCGGACCTGTCTGCGCAGTTATTTGCTCTCTGCGGACCATGTTACTGCTAGACTCGGGCGCTCCGTGTGAGTCCGCGTCGGAGGTGACGAGGGTGTCTCTCGCAACACAGGTTCAACAGCAGTGGAAAGGGGTCGTCGACTGGGGGTCGGGTTCGGACGACGAGAGCGACGACGGGGAGGAGGCGAAGGGGCCAATCCATCGGGCACGACTGATCTACTTCTTGGCGTTGTCGGGCGTCACGTTCGGAATCGCGGGGACGTTCCTCGTCGCACTTCGACTCGCGCCCGACATAACGGCGTGGCTGCAGCAGCCTGCGACGGCCGACATCTGGGCGCTCTCGGTGTGGATGCTCGTCGCGCTTTTGTTCGCCGTCGGCGTCGGTGCCGTCTACGCCTACCCGTTGGTTCGACCGACCGCACTCGAAGAGACGTCGTACCGACGCGTCGAACGAACGGTCAGATACGGGCTGTTCGTCGCGATTCTCCTCGGCGGTCTGTTCGCCGTGTTCGAGGCGACGCTTGACCCGACGCTCGGACGCGGTGCCGTCGTCGTCGCCCTCGCGTTGGGTGTCGTCGTCGCACTCGCGCTGTTCGGGTCGTACCCGTCCGGAACGCAGCGACAGTACGAACTCGCCGTCGAGGGCTACCGAACGACGCTCGACGCCTTCGAACGGCACCTCGACGAACTCACCACGAACGTCCCCTTCTCGACGGTGTACTACGAGGACCCGAAACTCCGCTTCGACGTCGAACAGGCTCGCGTCGCGCTTGCAGAGGCGAACGCTCGGCTCACCGTGGCGGACGAAGCCATCGCCGAGCGACTGTACGAGGCCTACGTGTTCCACTACCAAGCCGCGAAGCGCGAGACGATTACCATCGAGTACGCGATACGAGAGTTCGAGTCGCGAGCCGGTGCGTTGCGAACGCCGTACCGGACGGACGGCGGTGCACTGCCGCGACTTCCGGCGCGTCTCTCGACGGTCCTCCCGAAACTCCGCCGTCGGGATTCCCCCACGCCTCAGAACGACTATCTGACCGCGATGGCCGAACGGACGCTCGACTGGGCGGACGAGAGCCTCCCCGCGGCGCGCGCCTCTCATCTGAGGCGGCTCCTGACGACCACGCCGACGGAGGGCGAGGCGTCCGCAGTTCGGACGGACCTCACGCCGACGGACCTCCGCGTCGCGACGGCGCGAATCCACGACTACCTCCTGAGCGAACAGCAGAAGCAGTTCGCCGTCAAGCGACTGATGCGCGCCGGGTCGGTGTTCGGTGCCGTCGCGCTCGGAGTCGCGTTCCTCCTCGCCGATTCGGGCGCGCTCACGGGCGTCGTTCCGTCCGTCGGAGGCGCCTCGCCGGCGCTCTCGCTCGCCATCGTCGGTCTGTTCGGCTTCCTCGGTGCGGTCACGAGTAGCCTGTTCGCGCTCCGTGACATCTCGGCCGGGACGGCGACCGATTCGGAACTGACCAACCCGTTCTTGAACGTCGAGATACTCTCGATGCGCCTCGTCGTCGGTTCGACGGCCGGCGTCATCGCCGCCGTGCTTCTCGCGTCCGGACTCTCGGAGGTCGTCCTGAACCCGGACCTCATCGACGAGTCGGGCGTGGCTGCCTCGGTGGTCGTCGTCGCCGCGTTCCTCGCGGGGTTCACCGAACGACTGGTGCTGCGGTCCGCGGAGAAACTCGTCGCCAAGCCGCCCCAGTGACGCCCCCGCGTCGCCACCGATATGTACGCCCTCGGCCAACACGACGCATGAAGATTCGCTACGACCGCGACACCTGCATCGGGATGTTCCAGTGCGTCGACGAGTGGGACACCTTCGAGAAGAACTTAGACGACGGGAAGGCCGACCTCGCGGGCGCCGAGGAGGTCGAAGACGGCATCTTCGAGGTAGAGGTGCCCGAAGACGACGAGTTCGACGCGGAGTTCGCCGCGCGGGTCTGTCCCGTCGACGCCATCGAACTGTACGACGACGACGGCGAACAGGTCGTCTGAACCGGAGCGCCCGCCGCGACGGGTTAGTTTCGTGGAGTTTCTCTCGAAAATACGGTTTGTGAGCCGTGAGCGGCGCAAACGGCCACGACTTCCTTAACCCTCCCTCGGGACTCCCACTACATGGTCACGCTCTCCGGCACGAAACGAACCGCCAGTCGCGTCGTCTCCGAGTTCTCTCGGAAGAACGTCACGCTCATGGCGGCGGGTATCGCGTACAACGCGTTCGTCTCGTTGGCACCGCTGTTGCTCTTGCTCTTGTTAGCCGTCTCGTTCGTCGGCGGCGGCCTCGAAGCACGGGTCCTCGGACTCTTACAGCAGTCGTTCCCGACGCCCATCGCGAACGTCGTCAGTAGTATCTTCCAGAGCGAGTCGGTCCGGACCGGTGCCTCGATAGCCAGCCTCGCCGTCCTCCTCTGGGGGGCGCTGAAGGTGTTTCGCGGCCTCGACACGGCCTTCTCGGAGATTTACGAGTCGACGGGTGAGGAGTCGTTCGTCGACCAACTCCAAGACGGAGCCATCGTCCTCTTCGCGCTCATCCTCGCGGGACTGGCGACGGCCGCGGTGAGCGGAGCGTTCGCCGTCTTCTCGGGCGTCGTCCCGTACGTCGGCGTCGCGATACCGGCCGCCCTCGCCGTCGGCCTGGTGCTCGCGTTCTTCCCCATCTACTACCTCTTCCCCGACGAGGACCTGTCGTGGCGGGAGGTGCTCCCCGGCATCGTCTTCGCCGCCGTCGGGTGGGGCGTCCTGCAGGTCGCTTTCCAACTGTACCTCTCGATGAAGGGCGGGAGTTCGACGGGCGTCTTCGGCGGCGTCATCCTCGTCGTCACGTGGCTGTACTTCTCGGGACTGGTGATTCTCGTCGGTGCGCTCATCAACGCCGTCGTCGGCGGCTACGCCACCGAGACGCTCGCTCGCGCCGAGGCCATCTCGAAAGGTGGGAACGTGCGCCGACAGGAGACGCTCACGGGGGAGGAACGAGCGCGGTACCTCGACCGACTCCGCTCGCGCGTCGCCAGCGACTCCCGCGGCACCGACAGGGACGCGCCCGTCGGCCCGGGTCCGGCGAACGACGCGGTCGACGTCATCGAGTTCTCCGACACCGACGACGACAGCGAGGAGTGGGCGGTCCTCCTCCGGTGGGAGTCCGACGACGCGACCGACCGCACCGACACTGCGGACGACTGAGTCCCTCCTCTCCAATCGGGTTCGAGACGCCCGCGGTCGTTCGCCGCCCGACTGGAACCGGGACAATCGTTATGTATTCGCGCGAGAAGGTAGTCGGCTGTGAGAAACAGTACGACGCGGAACAGCCACGGAACCCGCCTCGCGGAGTGGGCCGACCTCGTCGGCGGCTCCGTTCCGGACGCGGTCGACGACGACGAACACGACGCGACGTCCGGTCCGTGGGCGGACGCCGAGCGGTCGCAGTAGCGTCGAGGCTCCCGGCTTCACTTTCGCCGCGGTTCGCCAACGCTTAACCCGAGTCGCGACGAAGTCTGCGCCGATGGCGGCCGCCGACGACCCCGCGCACGTCGACCACCCACTCCTGAGTCCGTCGTTCATCGAACGACGACTGTACCAGATTCGACTCGCGGGCGCGGCCCGCGAGGCGCACACGCTCGTCTGCCTCCCGACGGGTCTGGGCAAGACGACGGTGAGTCTCCTCGTCACGGCAGACAGACTCCACGAGGTCGGTGGGAAAGCGCTGTTCCTGGCCCCGACGAAACCGCTCGTACAACAACACGCCGACTTCTACCGCGAGGCCCTCCAGATACCCGACGACGACGTCGTCGTCTTCACGGGCGACGTCCGCCCGGACGACAGAGCGGAACTGTGGGAGGACGCGAAGATAGTCATCGCGACGCCGCAAGTCGTGGAGAACGACCTCATCGGCAATCGCGTCTCGCTTCGCGACGTGACGCATCTCACGTTCGACGAGTGTCACCGCGGTACCGGCGACTACGCCTACGTCTACATCGCCGAACGCTACCACGCGGACGCCGAGCACCCACTCGTCACCGGGATGAGCGCCTCGCCCGGCGGCGACAAGGAGTCCATCCTCGAAGTCTGTGAGAACCTCGGCATGCTGGAAGTCGAAGTGATGACCGAAGAAGACGCCGACGTCGACGAGTACACCTACGACACCGACGTCGAGTGGGAGCGCATCCAACTGCCCGACGAGATTTTAGAGATACGCGACGCGGTCAACGAGGTCATCAAGGACCGACTGGAGAAACTGAAGTCGCTCGGCGTGACGAACACGACGAGTCCGGACGTCTCCCAGAAGCAGTTGAACGGGATGCGCGCGGAGTTGCAGAAGCTGATGAACAACGACCAGTCGGAGGGGTACAAGGGGATGTCGACGCACGCGGAGGTGATGAAACTCCGCCGAGCGGTCGAACTCGTCGAGACGCAGTCGGTGGAGTCCGTTCGCCGCTACTTCGAGCGACAGCGAAACGCCGCACGCTCTTCGGGCGCGTCGAAGGCGAGTCAGCGACTCGTCGCCGAACCGAAGGTCCGGGAGGCGATGCGGAAAGCCGAGTCGTTCGACGGCCTCCACCCGAAGTTCTCCCGCACGCGCATCCTCCTCGCGCAGACGCTCGGTATCGAGGGCGGCCAGCGAGTCATCGTCTTCACCGAGTCCAGAGACACCGCCGAAGCGCTCACCGAGTTCCTCTCGGCGTCGTTTGACGTCCGGCGGTTCGTCGGGCAGGGCGACAGAGAGGGCTCCGACGGGATGACGCAGAAAGAACAGCAGGAGACGTTAGACGAGTTCAGAAACGGCGAGTTCGAGGTGCTCGTCTCCACCTCCGTCGCAGAAGAGGGACTGGACGTGCCGGAAGTCGACCTCGTGCTCTTCTTCGAACCCGTCCCGACGGCGATTCGCTCCATCCAGCGGAAGGGACGGACCGGGCGACAGGCGGAGGGACGCGTCGTCGTCCTGATGGCCGAGAACACGCGCGACGAGGCGTACTTCTGGATATCGCGCCGCCGCGAGAAGGAGATGGAGTCAGAACTCCGGGACCTGAAAGGCGTCGCCGACGACGTGGAGGCGGAGTTAGACGACTCCCAGAAGGGACTGGACGCGTTCGCGAGCAGCGAGCAGGCTGCGACGGAAACGGCGACCACGGGCGCGGGAAGCACGGATGCGGCGAACGTAGAGACGGCGAATGCGGAGACGACGGCCGAGACGGGCGTCGATTCGGCGGCGAACGGGACGGACGCGAACGGGCAGTCGGGACTGGACTCGTTCGCCGCGACGGACGCGGAGATATCGCGTGCGAACGACGACGCGGACGGCGAGCGCGGCGGAGACGACGGCGACGACCGACCCCGCGTCGAAGACCGCGAGGGCACCATCGAGACGGCCGGACGCGACGACGACGTGGTCGAACTCGTCGTCGACCAGCGCGAACTCGACTCGAACATCGCGAAGGACCTCTCGACGCGCGACGGCGTGGAGACGAGGCTGGAGACGCTCGCCGTCGGCGACTACGTTCTCTCGGACCGCGTCGCCGTCGAGCGAAAGTCCGTCTCGGACTTCCTCGACACGCTGACCGGCGGCGACCGCTCGCTGTTCGAGCAGATAGGCGACCTCTCGCGCGCCTACGCGCGACCGATTCTGATTCTCGAAGGCGAGGGGCTCTACGAGGAGCGAAACATCCACCCCGGCGCGATTCGAGGTGCACTCGCCTCGCTGGCCGTCGACTTCGACGTGAGCGTCCTGCAGACGCGCGACGAGTCGGACACGGCGGAACTCCTCCTCACCATCGCCACGCGCGAACAGACCGAACGCGAACGCTCCGTCAGCGTCCACGGCGGCAAGAGCACGAAGACGCTCACCGAGCAACAGGAGTACGTCGTCTCCGCCATCGCCGACATCGGCCCCGTCACCGCCCGTAACCTCTTGGAGGCGTTCGGCACCGTCGAAGCGGTGATGACCGCCCGCGAAGACGACCTGTTAGACGTGTCCGGAATCGGATCGGTGACGGCAGAACGCATCCGCGAAGTCGTCGGTTCCGACTACGAGTAGCGGATAGCGGCCTCGATTCGTCCACGATTTACACTCTCGTACGAAAGAGAGTAACGAGTTACAACTGTCGGCGAAACGTCTATATGGCTTCGAGATAATTATTTACTACATCATGAGTACTAATTTCTCGGAGGGTGTGGTGCGGACGTTCTACGGGGAGCCGCAGCACGAGACGGAGGTGTGCGTCGACGCCGAACGCGTTCGTGTCGCCCCAACGCCTCCGACGTGCGAGCGTGCGCTCCACGGCGACGCGTACTACGAGGACGCCGAGTGGATGCGGGCGTACGCCGAAGTGGCCGCGCAGACGGCCTGAGTCGGACAGCCCGACTACGGGACGACGGTCAGGGGAACGCTCTCGTCGCGGACCACCGTCTCGGCGTCCGAGAAGTTGACGACGCGGAGCGTCGCGTCGAAGCGGACGGCGAGTTCGACGGCGAACTCCGGCGCGCGGATACTGCAGTCGGACCCGTCGACGGGTGCGAGTATCTTCGTCCCCGAGTAGTGAGCGAGAGAGAAAGAGCTGGGCGTCCGAGAGACGCTCAGCGGTCGAGCGCGGCGAGGGCGTCGGCCGCCTCGTGTGCGGCTTCGAGATGCTCTTTCGCCCGCCGAGGTTCGTCGGCCGCCGTCGACCGGCGCGCGTGTTCGATAATCGCCTGCAGGAGCGACTCGCGTGCGGCCTGCACCGAGGCGTCCGGTGACCCCGTTTCCGCCGGCGCGGTACCCGTGCCGACGGCGCGTCCGGACGCCGTCTTGGGAGGCTGACGCGCGGCCGACCCCGACTGGACCGGCGGTTCGGGCGACGTCGACTCCGCCCGCGTCTCCGACCCGGACTGCATCGCCGACGTCGACGGGGTGGGCGACGACTCTGCGTCGGCCTCGACGCGTGACTCGCCGACGGCGTCCGCTGTCGACGCCGCCGTCTCCTCTGCATCGCGGTTCGGCTCCGCACCCGCACTCGCCGTCGAAGCCGCGCCGTTCGAAGCCGGCGTCCCCTCTACGACGCCGGCGGCGGCGTCGTCGGCCGCCTCCGCGGCGACTTCGGCCTGCTTGCTCTGACAGTTGGGGCAGAACTCGGTGCCCTGATAGCGGAATATCGGCGTTCCGCAGTCGTTGCAGTGCTTGTTCGTCATCGTCGCGCCCTGCAAGAGCAGTTCGCTCATCCGTTGTGTCTCCTTGCGACGCTCCTCGTCTTTCTCGTACTTCTCGCGGAGACGCTGTCGCTCCGCTTCTTTGTCGAAGTCGCTCATATGGGCCACGAACGCGCCGTGCGTCGAAAAACCCACCGGGAGAGCCGTTCGCACGTCGTCGACGCTCTCCCCTTCTGGTTCGACGAACGACGAACCTTTCGTACGACGATACAGCCCGGGAGAGGCCGGTTCCGAAGCGTTTAATCGGAATCCGCGGCGTCGTTTACGTGGTATGACGAAAGTTAGCGTGGTCGGAGCGGCCGGGACGGTCGGCGCCGCCGCCGGGTACAATCTCGCGCTTCGGGACGTCGTGGACGAACTGGTCTTCGTCGACATCCCGGACATGGAGGACAAGACGGTCGGACAGGCGGCCGACACGAACCACGGCATCGCGTACGACTCCAACACTGAGGTGTATCAGGGCGGCTACGAGGACACCGAGGGGTCCGACGTCGTCGTCATCACGGCGGGTATCCCCCGCAAAGAGGGTCAGACCCGAATCGACCTCGCGGGCGACAACGCGCCCATCATGGCCGACATCGGGTCGTCGCTCGCGGAGTACAACGACGACTTCGTCTCGGTGACGACGTCGAACCCGGTCGACCTCCTGAACCGCCACCTGTACGAGGCGGGCGACCGCGACCGACACAAGGTCGTCGGCTTCGGCGGCCGTCTGGACTCCGCGCGCTTCCGCTACGTTCTCAGCCAGCGCTTCGACGTCCCCGTGAAGAACGTCGAGGCGACCATCCTCGGCGAACACGGCGACGCGCAGGTCCCCGTCTTCTCGAAGGTCCGCGTCGACGGCCGAGACCCCGAGTTCTCCGCCGACGAACGCGAAGAGATTCTCTCCGACCTGCAGGAGTCCGCCATGGACGTCATCTCGCGCAAGGGCGCGACCCAGTGGGGTCCGGCGACGGGCGTCGCCCACATGGTCGAGGCCATCCTCAACGACACCGGCGAGGTACTCCCCGGGTCGCTCGTCTTAGACGGCGAGTACGGCTACGAGGACACCGCGTTCGGCGTCCCCGTCAAACTCGGCTCGAACGGCATCGAGGAGGTCGTCGAGTGGGACCTCGACGACTACGAACGGGAACTGATGGACGAGGCCGCGGAGAAACTCCGCGACCAGTACGGCAAAATCGCGTAGACGGACACGACCCGTCTCTTCTCTCTTCGACACCCCGTTTATCGGCCGCGTAGACGCTCACGCGTCACTTCAGTGCGAACGCGAGGACGAACCCCACGGCGGTGGCGAACCCGACGTAGTCGCCCCCCTCCTCGAACGCCTCCGGCATGACCTCGGTCGTGAGCGACGCGACGACCGACCCACCGGCGAACGCCCGGACGACGGCCAGCGGAACCTCGGCGGTGCTCGCGAACACGCGGTTCCCGACGACGACGGCGGCGGCGAGGAGGGCCGCCGCGCCCACCCAGATACTGACGGTGTACAGTTTCGACGCCTCGTCGGCGACGTCTTTCGCACCGCTGAGCGCCTCCGGGAAGTTCGACGCGAAGATGGCCGCGAGCAAGGCGAACGGACTCGCCTGCCCGATGAGCGCGACGCCGAGCGCGAGGTTCTCGGGGACGCCATCGAGCGTCACGCTCGCGAGGAGTCCGAGACCCGAGGAGTCCGTGCCGTACACTTCGTCTAAGAGGTGGTCGACGACGGTGAAGACGGCACCACCAGCGAGGAGTCCAGCGCTCGCGACGGCCAACCCGGCCGTCTCGAAGGCGTGTTCGAACAACTCGAACGCGAGGGCGACGATGAGCGCACCGCTGGCGAACGCGACGAGCGACCCGGTGAGCCACTCCGGCGGGTCCCAGTAGGCACCGGCTATCGACCCGAACACGAGCGAACTCGACGCGGCGACGCCGAACACGAGCGGACCGACCATACGTTCGAACACTCGACAGGTTCACTTAGCTCGAGTGGCGGGTCCCGGCGAGGGTGGCGATACCGGCGGCTGTACCGCTGCAGGGACTTCGACGCGAAGAGGAAGGGTCGTTCACGAACTCTGGCCGTCGGCTATCCCGTCCGTAACCGCGTGCGATGAGAACTGCGGGGACGGCGGTGACGCGACGGCCCCCGACCCCTCACCGTGTCCTCCTCTCGCACGTAAACGCGTCCCGGTTAACGGCCCGTTACGGCCCGAGTAGCGGCCGCGTAGTCAGGTACGTCTCTCCCGTTCGTCTCGAGTATGAGCGCAGATGTGTACCGCTACGACGTCGTCGACGGTGTCGCCCTGTTCGACCTCACCGAGTTCGACGTCGGCGGCGGCGTCCTCCTCGAACGGTTCTTCGAGACGGTCGAAGCCATCCTCGCGCGACCGGAAGTGCACTCGGCCGTCTTCGTCGTGAGCGAGGGCGGTGGAATCAGCAAGTGGTTCTTCGAGCGATTCGACGTCCTCGCCTCGCAGATAGACGAGTTCGACATCCGGCGCGTGGCGTTCGTCGGCCCGCCGGGCAAGCAGGTGGCGCTTCGCGGCCGACTCCGCGAGACGAACGTCGTCGTCGAGACGCCGGAGACGGCGGAGGACGCGATAGAGTGGGCGCGAGCCTAAACACGGTGGATACGGACTGTCCTGCGGGCGTTACTGCCCAGACAGTCGGCGTCTGAGTTCCGCGGCCGTCTTCTCGCCGACGCCCGGCACGTCCGTCAGGTCCGCCACCGTCGCTTCGCGGACGTTCTCGACGCTCCCGAACCGGCGCAAGAGGGCGCGTCTCGTCTTTTCGCCGACGCCCGGCACGTCGTCTAACACCGTCCGCACGTCGTCGCGGAGCGTCTGGTGGTATTGCACGGCGAAGCGGTGCGACTCGTCGCGGACGCGTTGGAGGACGTGCAGATGCGGGGCGTCCGAAGGCCAGTCGTACACCCCGTCGGGCGTGATGACCACCTCGCGGTCCTTCGCGAGGGCGACGGCGGGCACGTCCCATCCGGTTTCGGCGAGAGCGTCCATCGCCGCGCCGAGTTGGCCGTCCCCGCCGTCGATGAGGAGCAAGTCCGGGTCGGGCCTGTCGTCGCGGCCCTCCACGGCGCGTTCCGCCCGCCAGCGAATCAGCGCCCGCATGTTCGCGTAGTCGTCATTTCGCTCGGGCAGTTTCTTCCGGCGATAGTCCGCCTTCACCGCGTCGCCGTCGACGAAACAGACGTCGCTGCCGACGACGGCTTTCCCCTGCGCGTGACTCACGTCGAACCCTTCGATGCGGGAGATGCCGGGGATGCCCAGTGCGTCCGAGAGTGCGCCGAGTTCGTCGCCGCGGACGGGTCCGCGACGGGCGTTCTTCAGCGCCAACTCGACAAGTTTCGCCTCCCGACCCGCGCCGGGGACGCGCACGCTCACGCCCTCCACGCTCAACCACTTGACCACGTCCTCGTCGTCGGGGCGTTCCGAGAGGAGCACCGCGTCCGGCAGGCGACGCTCGGCGTAGTACTGCGTGAGGAACGCCGAGAGGACGGCGGCGGCCCGTTCGCCGCCTTCGGGGGCGTCCAGTCGGTGCCGAGACCGGTCGACGAGTTGGCCGCGTTCGCTGTGCAGGCGGGCGACGGTGGCCGAGTCGCCCTCGATGGCGACGCCGAGGACGTCGACGGCGCGTTCGTCAGACTGGGTGGCGACCGCTTCCTCGCCCGCCCCGTGGAACGACTCGACGGCCGCCAGTTTGTCGCGCGCGTTCGCCGCACGCTCGAAGTTCTCCGCCTGCGCCGCCGCCTCCATCTCACGTCGGAGGGGGTCCGCGAGAACGCCCGTCTCGCCCTCGAAGAACCGTACGACCGACTCGACGTCCTCCCGGTACGCCGCCTCCGAAATCTCGCCGGTGCACGGGGCCGTACAGAGGCCCATCTCGTAGTCCAGACAGGGCCGGTCCCGGTTCGCGTACTTGTGGTCCGAACACCCGCGGACGCCGTACGCCTCGCGGAGGGCTTTCACCACCGTCTCGACGCGTCCCTTGTTCGTGTACGGACCGAACACGGTCGCCCCTTCGTCCGGGTCGCGCGTCACGTCGATTCGCGGGACCGCGTGGTTCGTCAGTTGGACGAGCGGGTACGACTTGTCGTCTTTGAGACGGACGTTGTACCGGGGTTGGTGGCGCTTGATGAGGTTCGCTTCGAGGAGGAGGGCCTGCGTCTCGGTGTCCGTGACGGCGAAGTCGATGGTCTCCGCTCTGTCGACCATCTGTCTGATGCGTTCGCCGCGCGGGTCGGCGTACGACCGGACCCGCGCACGGATGTCGACCGCTTTACCGACGTAGAGAACGGTGTCTCCCTCGAAGAACTGGTAGACGCCGGGACTCGTCGGAAGGTCGGTCGCGCGTTCGCGAACGTCGGTCGCGTCCATCTCCGCCAGCTAGCGTCCCGACGGGTATGAGGTTGACGCGCGGCGCGCCGTCACCGTCGGCTCTCGGCGGAGACGGACGGGCGCGGTCGAAAATGAAGTGTCAGCGCGTATCGCGGTCGAACTCGTGCGCGGTGACGGCCTCGGCATCGACTCTCGTCGTCTCGGACCCGTCCGCGCCGCTCTGAGCGTCTCGGTCGAACTCCGTCTCGAACGCGCGCGCCGCACGTTCGAGGTCGCGTCCGAGAGGGGTCACGTCGTACCGGTTGTCCGGCGTCCGTTCGACAACACCTCCCGACTCCAGTTTCGGGAGATGAACGTGTTCGAGCGAGATTCTCACCTTCTCGACCTGAGTGGTATCGACCGTGTTCGTGCGTCGAGGGCTCGGGCGTTGACGGACGACGATCTGCCGCGCTAACTCATCGCGCGCGAGCGGTTCGTCAGTACTGGTGAGGACCTTAAGGGCCTGTCTTCGCTTCTGTGCCGACAGCATCTCGTAGAGTGTATCCATGGCTTCCCTCCCCATCCCATTACGACAACGTTCGTCACGGCAGTTAATACTTCTCTGAGCTAACGTTCTATTTCAAACATCTAGACACATACGGCGGTAGTTACGATTGTCCCCTGTCTGACGCCGACGTACGAGCGACGACGCGGACGCCGTTCGCCGTTGGTTGCTCGAACGGACGTACACCGACCGCGGGATGATAGACGTCGTGTACGCGACGCCGGACGGCGAGTGGACGCACCGAAAGCAGTACTCCGCGACGCTCGCTCGCCGGCGAGGTGTCGAGACGACGGCGGCGGCGACGGTGGACCGGTCGCCTCTCGAAGCCGTCACCGACGAGGAGACGCGGGACCGGTACCGAACCGAAGTCGAACGCGTCCGCGGCCGCTACGACCCCGACGCAGAACTCTGATAGGTTCTCGGTGCGACCGCCGTACGCCGAGTCTCAGGCTTGATTCTCGCACCAAACACTTTATCAGGAGAACAGACTACCCACGCCCATGGCCGCCATCGAACTCGACAGCGTGACAAAACGATTCGAGGAGGGTGGGAGACTCTCGCGGTTCGTCGATTCGGTCAGGGACGTCGACCCCGACGACGTCACCGCCGTCGACGACGTGTCGTTGACCGTCGAGGAAGGCGAAGTGTTCGGCTTCCTCGGCCCGAACGGCGCGGGCAAGTCGACGACCATCAACATGCTTCTGGACTTCGTCCGACCGACGGACGGGACGATAGAGGTGCTCGGACTCGACGCCCACGACGACAGCGTCGGCGTCCGTGCGCGAACCGGAGTCCTGCCCGAGGGATTCGACGTGTACGACCGACTCACCGGCCGCGAACACGTCGAGTTCGCCGCCGACTCGAAGGGACTCGAAGAGGCCGGCGACCGAGTCGAGGCCGTCCTCGACCGCGTCGGTCTCTCGGACGCCGCCGACCGGAAGGCGGGCGGGTACTCGAAGGGGATGCGTCAGCGACTCGCCCTCGCGATGGCCCTCGTCGGCGACCCCGACCTCCTGATTCTGGACGAACCCTCCAGCGGACTCGACCCCGCGGGCGCGAAAGAGATGCGCGACATCGTCACCGAGGAGGCGGCACGCGGGACGACGGTGTTCTTCTCCAGTCACGTCCTCGAACAGGTCGAAGCGGTCTGTGACCGCGTCGGTATCATGCGCGAGGGACGACTCGTCGCCGTCGACAGCATCGAGAGCCTTCGCGAGAAGTCCGACGCGGACTCGACGCTCCACGTCCGCGTCGCGGGCGACGTCGACGCGGTGAACGCCGACGCGGTCACCGCTCTCGGCGGCGTCCACAGCGTCACGACCGAGGCGGCCGAGGACGCACTCACCGTCTCCTGCTCGGGCGACGCGAAGACGGCCGTCATCGCCGAACTGGAGTCGCAGGGCGTCGAGGTGGTGAACTTCGAGACGCGCGAGGCGTCGCTCGAAGACCTGTTCCTCTCGTATACCGGTCACGACGGGACGGACCGGACCGACGGCGGTTCCGCCCCGTCCGGGGGCGGCGAACCGAGCGAGTCCGACGACGAACGGGAGGTGCGCGCATGACGTGGCAAGCGGTCGCCCGTAAGGAGTTCGACGACGCCGTTCGCTCTCGATGGCTCCACGGCGCGACGGCCTTCTTCGTCCTCTTCGTCGGCGGCGCGGCGCTGTTGGCGTTCGGATTCCTCCTCCCGCAGGACCTCAAGGACGCCTCGAACCTGTTCGGATTCTTCGTCGACCTGGGCATCTTCAGCCTCTCGTTCCCCGGCCTACTCGCACTCGTCCTCGGATTCATCGCGCTCTCGACTTCCTACGGGTCGATAACGCAGGAACGCGAGACTGGCAGTATCAAACTCGCGCTGTCGCTGCCGAACTCTCGGACGGACCTCGTCGCCGGGAAACTGCTCGGCCGCGGTGCCGTCGTCGTCGTCGCCCTCCTCACGGGCTTTTTAGCCGCGTTCGTCGTCCTCGTCGGCACGGGGACGGCCGTTAGCTACGGCTCGTTCGTCCCGATGGTGGCGCTGACGGCGCTTCTGGCCCTCGCGTTCGTCTCCATCGGCCTCGGCATCTCCGCCGTCGCCGACTCGAACCGGGAGGCGACGCTGGCGACGCTCGGACTCTTCCTCATCTTCGGCATCCTCTGGAAGCCCATCGCGGAGGGCATCCCGAAGCTCCTCAACTACGTGGCCGAAGAGGCCGGCGTCGGCGCGCTGGAGAACGTCACGCGCGTCCAAATCGGGCTGTTCCTGAAGTATCTCAACCCGCTTCGGACGTACGAGACGCTGACCGCGCAGTTGTACTACGGCCCCGCCCGCGCCCGCCTCGTCAGTTCCACCGTCGGCGAACAACTCGTCATCGCGCCCGTCTTCGAACAGGGCATCCCGCCGTACTTCTCCGGCGCGGCGATGATGACCATCCTTCTGGCGTGGATAGCCGTCCCGACGCTCGTGGGCTACTACGTCTTCGAGAAACAGGACCTGTAGCGGCCGCCGAAACCTCTCTTACGGGTCGCCGAACGCGAACCGAATCACGAATCACGAATCGTCGAACGCGAACCGAACCACGACCAGTTCTTCCGCGGCCGTCTCCGGTTCTTCCCTGCTTCCGACGCCGAGTCTCCGGCCGAATCGCGGGTGTTCGTCGCCGTACGCGCCGAGTAACTGCTTGCGTTCGTCGCCCGAGACCACCGTTCCGGTCGCCGGGCGTTCTTCGCCACGGAACCAGACCGAACACGCCCGAGGCCGACGAAAGTTCCGCCACCACCGACTCTCCCGCCCCGGTGTGACGACGACGAGACGCTCGTCGACGCGGGCGTACACCACCGGGAACGTGTACCGTCGCCCGCTCCGCGGTCCGACGTAGGACACGAGGACGAGAGACCGACTCGCCGGCCAGTGCAGCGGCGACCGGAGGAGACGGCGGAGAAGCGGGTTCGCGAATCGCGCCTCCACGAGTCGCTGGAGCGACGAGATTCGAACGGTCGAGCGACGGGAGTCGTCTGTCGTCATCTCGGTCGCCGCCTCACGCCGCGTACTCGATTCCGCGCTCTCCCAAGAACGCCTCGAACTCCGCTTCCGTGAGCACGGGTACGTCGTTCGCGTCGGCGTCGTCGCGCTTCGACTGTCCCGGATTCTCGCCGACGACCAGATAGTCCGTGTTGCCCGAGACGCTCCCCGTCGCGTTCGCGCCGTGCCGTTGGACGAGTTCCTGCGCCTCCCCCCGCGTCATCGACAGCGACCCGGTGAAGACGAACGTGAGACCCTCCAACTGGTCGGCGGCGTCGGTCACTACTTCCTCCGTCTCCGGTTCGACGCCGAGCGACCGGAGTTCCTCGATGGCCTCGCGGTTGCTGTCGTTCGCGAAGAACTCCCGAATCTTCTCGGCGACGGTCGGTCCCACGTCGTCCACCTCCCGTAACTCCTCTTCGGAGGCGGCCATCACCGCGTCCAGACTCCCGAACGCGCGGGCGAGGTTCCGCGCCGTGGACCCGCCGACTTCGGGCACGCCGAGACCGACGAGGAAGGACGACAGCGCGGGCGACTTCGCGTGCTCTAGCTCCGTGACGAGGTTGTCAGCGCTGGTCTCGCCCCAGCCCTCCAACTCGGCGAGTTCCTCGCGTTCGAGTCGGTAGAGGTCCGGCAGGCCCTCGACGAGTCCGGCGTCGACCAACTGCTCGACGCGCTCGCCACCGAGGCCCTCGATGTCGAGTGCGCCGCGCATCGCGTAGTGGCCGACGGCGCGGACGAGTTGCGCCTCGCAGGTCAGGCCGCCGGTACAGAACGCGAGGGGACCGTCGCGCTCGACCGGACTGCCGCAGACGGGACACTCCGCTGGGAACGAGAACGTCCCCTCCGAGCGTTTCTCGACGACTTCCTCGACGTCCGGAATCACGTCGCCCGCGCGCTTGATTCGCACCTCGTCGCCGACGTTCACGCCGAGTCGGGCTATCTCCTCGGGGTTGTGAAGCGACGCCCGCGAGACGGTGACGCCGCCCACGTCGACGGGTTCGAGGAGGGCGACGGGCGTCAGACGGCCGGTCCGACCCACCTGCACCACCACGTCCGTCACGCGGGTCACCTCCGACCGCGCGGGGAACTTGTAGGCGAACGCCCACCGGACGGACCGACTCGTCTCGCCCAACCGTTCGCGCTGGTCTCGGTCGTCGACTTTGATGACCGTCCCGTCTATCTCGTAGTTCAACTCCTCGCGGTCGGCCATCATCTCGTTTCGGTACGCGATTGCGCCGTCGATGTCGTCGGCGGGGACGACTCGGTCGTTCGTCCGCAGGCCCCAGTCGTCCAGTTTCGAGAGCGTCGCCGACTGCGTGTCCGGCACCTCGCTCGCGTCGAGGACGTCGTAGAAGAAACAGTCCAGCGGTCGCTCCGCCGTCACGGAGGGGTCCAACTGCCGAAGCGTGCCGACGGCCGCGTTCCGCGGGTTGGCGAACGGTTCCTCGCCGCCCTCCGTCTGCTCTCGCTTTCGGTTCAGTTCGCGGAAGGCGTCTTTCGGCATGTACACCTCGCCGCGAACGGCGAGAAAGTCCGGGTGGTCGCCGCGGAGTTCGAGCGGAATCGACCGAATCGTCCGCACCTGCCGCGTCACGTCGTCGCCGCGTTCGCCGTCGCCGCGGGTGGCGGCGCGTTCGTACTCGCCGTCCTCGTAGACGACTTCGACCGAGAGGCCGTCGAACTTCGGTTCGCAGACGTAGCGCACGTCGCCGACGTCGTTCCGCACGCGCCGGTCGAAGTCGCGCACGTCGTCTTCCTCCACGGACTGGTCGATAGAGAGCATCCGCGCGACGTGTTCGACGGTGTCGAGTTCGTCCAACGGTTCGCCGCCGACGCGCTGTGTCGGACTCGTCTCCGACGTCAGTCCGAAGGCGTCTTCGAGTTCCTGCAGGCGCGAGAAGAGGGCGTCGTACGTCCGGTCGGCGACGAGGGGGTCCGCCACGACGTAGTACCGGTGGTCGTGTTCGCGGACGGCCGCTCTGAGGAGTTCGACCTCGCGTTCGGCGTCCGCCGCCGACAGCGAGTCGGGCGACGCGAAGTCGGTGTCGGGGTCGGTGAGGTACGGGTTCTCCGGGTCGGCGTACTCCAGCGTCTCCGCTGAGATGTCCTCGTCGCTCATTGTCGACTCGTCGGCGCGCGGGTGCGAAAAGTCGTCGGAACGTCGGCAGTCGCGCGTCCGGACGAGTTAGGCCGGCGCGTGACCTACTTCCCGCATGGTCCGTTCACCCGTCACTCTGGGCTCCGTCGGACGACTGCTCGGCTACGTCGCCGTCCTCGCCGGTCTCGTCGGCGCGATTCAGTTGTTCGTCGGCTGGGTGCTCCCGTACCTCTCGGTGTCTCCGTCCGGCATCGGATTCGTCGAGGGTCCGGGATTGGGCGCAGACAACGCACCCGTCGCGGCGTTCTGGGCGGGCGTCCTCGTCGTCCTCTCGATACTGGTGTCGTACGCCGTCCGGATGGAGTCGTTCGCGTCGCTCGTCGTCCTCGCCGTCGTTCTCCCGGTGTTCGCCTTCCTCACGGGGTTCAGCATCGGCGGGTTCGTCGCGCCGTTCGCCGGGTTGGTAGTTCTCTCGACGCTCGCGTTCGCCGTCGACCAGTTCCGCGCCGACGACGGCGCGTCGGAACCCGACGCCGCGGGACGAAAATCGGTCTAACCGAACGGCCTCACGTCGCTGGCCGGCCGGGACCGCCCCGACCAGAACAGCGATATCGTTCATCGACGAAATACTACGGATGAGAGTGTTCGAGACGCAAGTTCCGGGTGTCGGCCGACGGTACACGCTCCGGTTCCCCGCCGGCGGGGAGTTCGTCGTCTTGCTCCGAAACGACGGCGGGCGAAAGACGTACTGGCGCGAGAACCAGTCCGTCGACGGCGACGCCCTGTTCGAGGTGTCCGAGTCCGAATCGCGGAAGATAGCCGAGATATTCGACGGGACGTACTTCGCCCCCGTCGAGGATGGATTGAGAGAGGCGCTTCACGACGCCCGGGTACGGTGGGTCGAAGTCGACGACGACTCGCCCCTCGCGAACCGCACGATTCGAGAGACCGGCATTCGGAGTCGGACTGGGGTGTCGATACTCGCCATCCAACGGGGCGAGCGGACGCTCTCGACCCCATCTCCCGACGCCGAGATTCGCCCCGGCGACGTCGTCGTCGTCGTCGGTACCGACGAGGCCTACCGCGAGTTCGACTCGTACCTCTCGGGAGACGGTCACGCCTCGCCGACCTGACACTCGACAACGACTATGGTCGCGTGCGCTGAACCACGGTCACCGTGGTCGAACTGAACCTCCTTGCGACGCTCGGGATACTCCTCTCGATACTCGCCCTCGCGGGTGTCACCGCGCTTCGGTTCGACCAGTCGGTCGTCCCGGCGTACATCCTCGTCGGCATCGCGGTCGGTCCGCACGCTCCGACCGTCGCCGGGACGTCTCTCGCTCTCGTCGACGACCCCGGGGTCGTGCGCCTGTTCGGCGACATCGGCGTCGTCTTACTGCTGTTCTTCGTCGGTCTCGAACTGAGTTTGGACGAACTGTTCGCGAATCGCGACGAACTCCTCCGCGCCGGTGTAATCGACGTCGGAATCAGCCTCCCGCTCGGATTTCTCCTCGGTCTCGGATTCGGATTCGACTGGTTCGAAGCCGCGTTCTTCGCGCTCATCGTGTTCAACTCGTCGACGGTCATCATCGCGAAACTGCTCGTCGACCTGGGGTGGGTCGCCGACCCGGAGGCGAAGGCCATCCTCGGCGTCGGCGTCGTAGAGGACGTCGTCACCGCGTTCGGGTTCGCGGCGCTCGCCGTCCTCCTGGTCGACGGCGGCGACGTCTCCTCCCTCCCCTTCTCTCTCGTCCGTTCCGTCCTGTTTCTCCTCGCGCTGGTGGCGTTCGCTCACTACGGCGCGAGCGTCCTCGAACGCCTGTTCGACGACCGTCCGTCGGAACTGTTCCTCCTCGGCGTCCTCGGTCTGGCCACCTTCGTCGCCGGCGTCGGTCTCGCTGTCGGCGTGAGCGAGGCCGTCGCGGCGTTCGTCGCCGGAACGGCGTTCGGACGGACGCACCACGTCGACCGCATCCGGCGATTGGTCGCCTCCAGTCGGGACCTCTTCGCCGCGACGTTCTTCCTCGGTATCGGACTGGCGACGGACCCCGCACTCCTGTTCGACACGTTCGCCGTCGTCACCGTCGCGACCGTCGTCACCACGGCCGGGCAACTATCGAGCGGGTTCTTGGCCGGGCGAGCGTACGGCCTGGACCGACGACGAGCGATACGCGTAGGATGTGCGCTCACTCCGAGAGGAGAGTTCTCGCTCGTCGTCGCCGCGTTCCTGACGACGGCGGGCACGACGCCCGCGCTCAGCGAGGCGATTCCGGCGTTCACCGTCGGCTACGTCCTCATGACGAGCGTCCTCGGGACGGTACTCATGCGCCGGGCCGACCTGTTCGCACGGATGGTGACGCGGTTCTCACCCGCGGGGTGACGGCCGTTCGCGTCGTCGTGCGCCGTACTCGACGTTCGCGGTCAGTCTAAGCGACTGCGCGCCCGGTCTCTGACGGACTCGTCGGGGTCGTCTTCTGCGACCTGTCGGAGGACGAACCGCGCCCGGGGGTGGTCGAGTCGGCCGAGTGCCGTCACCGCCTCCCAGCGCAGGTCGGCGTCGTCGCTCTCGGCGTCCGAGACGCGCTGTTTCGTCCGTGCGTCCCCGGACTGGCCGTCGACGCCGAGGACGGCTTCCAGCGTCTCGAACACCTCGTCTCTGTCGTCGCCGACGTGTCCGAGCGCTTCGACGGCTTCGACGCGGACGGCCAGTTCCGGGTCGGTCCGCGCGAGGTCACAGAGGCGACGGACGCCCGCGCTGGTGTCGAGACGGGCGCAGGCCCGACAGGCGCGACGGCGGACGCCCGCCTCGTCGTCGTCGAGAGCGGCCACGACGGTCGGAATGGCTCGTAGGTCGCCGATTCGGCCGAGCGCGGCGACGGCGCTCTGTCGGCACGCCTCGTCGTCCTCGTAGGCGGTACACAGCGGCGACACCGACTCGGGGTGTGCCTGCGACCCGAGCGCTTCCATCACCGTCGCTCTGACCGCTCGGTTCTCGTCGTGCAGTCTGTCGAGGAGTGCGCGAACCACCCGCGTACGAGTCGCGGGGCCGAGTTCGTCGCCGTCGTGGTAGTGCGAGGCGCGCGCGCCGAGTTCGACGAACGCGTCGGCGGCGGCGACTCTGACCGTCGGGTCGTCGTCCATGAGTCGGCGCAGGAGGCCGCCGACGGGCCGTTCGTCGGTGAACCAGCGGACGGCCGCGATGGCCTCGCAGGCGACGGCCGGGTCCGGATCGTCGACGGCTTCGACGACGAGTGCCTCCGCGTGGACGCTCTGGGTCCCGCTGAGGACGCGGACGACGCTCTCTCGCACCGCGGAGTCGGTGTCCGTCCGGACGAGACTCGCGAAGTGTTCGAGGGCGTTCGTCGGGTCGACGTCCCGGGCGGCGCGGGCGATGGCGCGGCGCGTGGCCGCGTCGGATTCGGCGCGGACGGCCGCGAGGAGGGCGTCCATCGTGCCGGGGTCGCCGACGGTGGCGAGGGCGACGGCGGCGGCGCGGCGAACGTCGGGGTCGACGTCGTTCAGACACTCGACGAGCGCCGGGACGGCCGCCTCGTCGGCGAGGACGTCCAGTGCGTGGACGAGTGCGCGCCGGTCGGAGACGGGCGGGGCCGCTCGGAGACAGTCCGCGATGGCGTCGACGGCGTCGACGCCGCGGCGAGCCAGTTCGGTCGCGGCCGCGGACCGGAACGTCGGGTTCGCGAGGGCGGCTTCGAGTTGCTCCTCGGAGCGGTCGGCCATCGACGGCGCGTCGGTGACGACGACGTCGCTGAGGTGGACGCGCGCCGCGCGGAGACGGAGTCGGTCGCCGACGGCGATATCGCCGGACGACGTCGCATCGCTCACGCCGTCCACGTCGTCGGGGTCGAACGCGACGGTACCCGCGCCGACGTGGAGGAGGGCACGCCGGTCCGGACTGTGGTCCGACGGGGTCCGCGCCGATTCGGAGATGGGTGAGACGTCGACGACTTCGCCCGCGAACGTGTGGTCCCGCCAGACGAGTGCGTCGGGGTTCGGGACTATCTGTAAGTCGACCTGGTCGCCGCAGTCGACGAGTTCGGGCCGGTGGAGCCAGATGCGGGCGGCGGCCGGGGCATCGCGGGGGCAGTCGTCTGCGAGGGTGTCGCCGTCGAACGCGCCGAACCGGGCGTCGCCGGTCGCGAACACCGTCGT
Source organism: Halogeometricum limi (assembly GCF_900115785.1). Lineage (GTDB taxonomy): Archaea > Halobacteriota > Halobacteria > Halobacteriales > Haloferacaceae > Halogeometricum > Halogeometricum limi. Next base: position 79,896 of record NZ_FOYS01000001.1, on the reverse strand, counting down.
CTGCGTGTACACCGTCCCGTCGTGCGCCGTCTCGGGGACGGTGTCGAGGAGTCTGACGGGGAGTCCCCAGTCACCGAACCCCGCGGCGACGACGCGTGCTCTCCCGGTTCGTTCGCGTATCTCTGCGACTTCGCCGGCGAGTCCCGGGTTCGCGCCGACCACCGCGTCGCAGAACGTCTCCGCGGTTCGGAGCAGTTCGGTGACGAACCGCTCTCGGTCGACGACGACGCCCGCGGACGGGTCGACGCCGTCGGTCGGCACCGCTCGCTCGTTCGTCTCGAACTCGAAACGAATCACGTCGCCGTCGGGGAACAGGTGGTATCTGCTGTCCTCGTCGTAGAACTCGACGGTGGCGGGGTCGTCGTTCGAGAGCGGTTCCAACGCGCGGACTAACTGCTCGCAGTGCCACCGGAGGCCGTCGTGGCCGCGGGCGAGTTCTCTGTCGTCGGTGACCACGCTGACGGCCGCAGGGGGGTTCGGGTCCCCGCTCCGCAGGTGTCGGTACACCGCGGCGTCGTACCCCACCTCGATTCGGGCGTCCGCCGCGCCCGCCTGATTCGACATGACTCGCACACGTCGGTCGGAGTGAAAAAACACTTCGGTGCGACTGTCACCGTCGCTCGCGCCGTAACCGCAGGTTATATCTCTCTCTGTGAATATGCGTGTAGTACATGAAACACGGGTTCCACACCCGGAGTCTCCACGCCGGGCAGGAGCCGGACGCGGCGACGGGTGCGCGCGCACCGCCCATCTACCAGACCACCTCGTACGCGTTCGAGGACGCCGACCACGCCGCCGACCTGTACGCGCTCGACGCCGAGGGCGACGTCTACTCGCGCATCTCCAACCCGACGACGCGCGTGCTGGAGGACCGACTGGCGGCCCTCGAAGGGGGGACCGGGGCCGTCGCGACGGCGTCCGGGATGGCCGCCTTCGACGCCGCCGCGAGCCTCCTCGCGTCCGTCGGCGACAACGTCGTCGCCTCCGCCGACATGTACGGCGGCACCTCGACGTACCTCACGAAGATGGCGTCGCGCCGCGGCGTCGAGACGCGCGTCGTCGACACGCTGGACTACGACGCCTACGAGGAGGCGGTGGACGAGAACACCGCGTTCGTCCACGTCGAGACCATCGCCAACCCCTCGCTGAAGACACCCGACTTCGAGCGCCTCGCCGACATCGCGCACGACGCCGCCGCCCCCCTCGTCGTCGACAACACGTTCGCGACGCCGTACCTGTGCCGACCGCTCGAACACGGCGCGGACATCGTCTGGGAGTCGACGACGAAGTGGATTCACGGGTCGGGGACGACGGTGGGGGGTATCCTCGTCGACGGCGGGACGTTCCCGTGGGAGCACGCCGACTACGACGAACTCTCCGGGGAGAACCCCGCCTTCGGCGTCGACTTCGTCGAACGCTTCGGCGACAGGGCGTTCGCGGTGGCCGCCCGGCAGCGCTCGCTCCGGACGCTGGGCAGTCAACAGTCGCCGTTCGACGCCTGGCAGACCCTGCAGGGAATCGAGACGCTCCCGCTCCGGATGCAGAGACACTGCGACAACGCGCACGACGTGGCGACGTTCCTCCGCGACCACGACGACGTCGCGTGGGTGTCGTATCCCGGGTTCGAGGACCACCCGACGCACGAGAACGCGAGCGAGTATCTGGACGGGGGTCCCGCGAGCAAAGCGAGTGGGACCTCGGCAGACGCATCGTCTGCCGGTGGCTACGGCGGCATGGTCACGTTCGGTCTCGAAGCGGGCTACGAGGCGGCCAAGCGCACCTGCGAGAACACGCAGTTGGCCTCGTTCTTGGCGAACATCGGCGACGCGAAGACGCTCGTCATCCACCCCGCCTCGACGACGCACGCGCAGTTGAGCGCCGAGGAACAACGCGCCGCGGGCGTCGGCCCCGACATGCTCCGTCTCTCCGTCGGCATCGAAGACGCCGCCGACGTCGTCGCCGACTTGGACGAGTCGATTCGCCGGGCCGCGGAGGCGACACGATGAAGTCCGACAGCGGCACCGTCGAACTCGGCGCGTTCGACTTCGAGTGCGGCGCGGAGATTCCGAACATGGAAGTCGCGTACGAGTCGTACGGCGAGTTCGACGGCGACAACGCCGTCCTCGTCTGTCACGCCCTCACCGGGAGTCAGAACGTCGCGGGCTACGGCACCGACACGGCCGGACAGGCCCGCGCGTGGTGGAACGACATCGTCGGCCCCGGCAAAGCCATCGACACGAACGACTACTACGTCGTCTGCGCGAACGTCCCCGGGTCGTGCTACGGCACCACGGGTCCGGCCTCGGACGCGCCGAACGGCGACCCGTACGGGACGGAGTTCCCGCCCGTCACCGTCGGCGACTGGACGCGCGCGCAGCGTCGACTCCTCGACGAACTCGGCGTCGGCCGCCTGCACGCCGTCGTCGGCGGCAGCGTCGGCGGCATGAACGCCCTCGACTGGGTGCGGCAGTACCCCGACGACGTGCGCTACCTCGTCGGCATCGCCACCGCCCCGCGCCTGGACCCGCAGTGTCTCGCGCTGGACGCCATCGCTCGCCGCGCCATCACGACCGACCCCGACTGGAACGGCGGCGACTACTACGACGCCGACGAGAAACCGACCGACGGACTCGCTCTCGCCCGCCAACTCGGCCACGTGATGTACCTCTCGAAGGCGTCGATGGAGCGCAAGTTCGGCCGCCGGGCCGCCGGACGCGACGCCCGCCGCGACTCGTTCCCCTCGGACCCCGCGGCGGCGTTCTTCCCGTACCGGGACGTGGAGTCGTACCTGGACTATCAGGCCGAGAAGTTCGTCGACCGCTTCGACGCGAACTCCTATCTCTACCTCACGCGTGCGATGGACGACTACGACCTCTCGGAGGGGTACGAGTCGGACGCCGACGCCGTCGCCGCCTTCGAGGGCGAGACGCTCTTGCTCTCGTTCACCGGCGACTGGCACTTCACCACCGAACAGGCGGAGACGCTCGCGGCGTCGTTCCGCGAGCGGTCGGTCCCCGTCGCACACCACGCCATCGAGTCCGACCACGGCCACGACGCCTTCCTCGTCGAACCCGAGAAGGTCGGCCCGCCGGTTCGGGACTTCCTCGAATCGGGCGTCGAGGGGCGCGCCGTCCACGACACCGAGGACGAACCCGAGTCGGTCCCCGACGACCGAGACTTCGCTCCGGTCCACTCGTCGCTGTTCAGTCGCTGACCGGCCGACGATACCGCATTCGAAGCGACTTTGCCGCCGCCGGGCGACTGACCGGTCGTGTCTCCCTCCGAACTCGCGGGTCGCTTGGTCGCGGTTCTCGTCGCCGTCGAAGGCCTCTCGGTCGCCGCGTACGGACTCCTCCGCGCACCGGCCCCGGGTCTTGGCTCGCTCCTCGCCGGCGAACCGAACGCGTTCGCCGCCGTCGGTCTCCTCGGCGTCCTCCTCGCGGCCGTCGCCCTGGCGGTCGTGTTCGGCCGCGGTCGGTCGGCGGCCGTCTCGCTCGGTGGCGTCCTCGCCGTCGGCGGCGTCGTCGTCCTCGTCGTCCCCGTCCTCTCGCTCCTCGTCGCGGGGCTTCTCCTCGTCGGCGGACTCGCGTTGGTCTTCGCCGGCGCGTCGCTCCGTCTCTCCAACTCCCGGCCGACGTGACCCTCCGCGGACGGGAAAGCGACTTTCTCGTTGGCGAGCGATACCCCGTGTGTGTACCCGTCTGCTCTCGCCGCCCGCGTCGTCGCACTCGTCGTCGCCGCCGTCGGGTTCGTCGTCGCCTTCTTCGGCCTCGTGGCGTCGTCACCGGAACTGGCGAGCGGCCTCGACGCCCTGCTTCGCGGCGTCGTGACGCCGTTCTCGCTGCTCGGTCTGCTCAGTACGCTCGTGACGCTCGTCGCCCTCGCAGTCGTGTTCGGCCGCGGCCGCTCGGCGGCCGTCTCGCTCGGCGGTGCTCTCGCCGTCGGCGGCGTCGTCGTCCTCGCGTACCCGGTGCTCACGCCGTTGTTCGGCCTCTCGTTCGTCGTCGTCGGGTTCGCACTGCTCTTCGCGGGGGCGTCGCTCGGCGTCCGTCGCCGGTCGGCGGCGTGAGGACTCCCATCCGCAGGGCGTCGTAGACTCCGGCGAACGTTGCGACCCCATGATGCTTTACTACTCAGTCGCCCGTCGGTCTCCGTATGTCAGACGACCCAAGCGAAGAGACGACACCGGGATTCAGTACGCGGAGTCTCCACGCGGGACAGACGCCCGACGCGGCGACGGGCGCGCGCGCACCGCCCATCTACCAGACCACCTCGTACGTCTTCGACGACGCCGAGGACGCCGCCAGCCAGTTCGCCTTGGAGAAAGAGGGCTTCATCTACTCGCGATTGATGAACCCGACGGTGGCGACGTTGCAGGAGCGTCTCGCCTCGCTCGAAGGCGGCGTCGGCGCGGTGGCGACGGCGTCGGGGATGGCCGCGTTCGACCTCGCGACGTTCCTCCTCGCGTCGGCGGGCGACAACATCGTCTCCTCGTCGTCGCTGTACGGCGGGACGTACACCTACCTCACCCACACCGTCGAACGACGCGGAATCACGACGAAGTTCGTCGACACCCTCGACTACGAGGCGTACGACGAGGCCATCGACGACGACACGGCGTTCGTCCACGTCGAGACCATCGGGAACCCCGCCCTCGTCACGCCCGACTTCGAGCGATTGGCCGAGGTGGCGCACGACAACGGCGTCCCCCTGTTCGTCGACAACACGTTCGCGACGCCGTACCTGTGCCGACCGCTCGAACACGGCGCGGACCTCGTCTGGGAGTCGACGACGAAGTGGATTCACGGCGCGGGCACCACCATCGGCGGCGTCCTCGTCGACGGCGGGTCGTTCCCGTGGACCGAGTACGCCGACGACTACCCGGAGATAGCGCAGTCGAACCCCGCCTACCACGGCGTCAACTTCTCCGACCGGTTCGGCGACGCGGCGTTCACGTACGCCGCCATCGCCCGCGGCCTGCGTGACCTCGGGAACGCGCAGTCGCCGTTCGACGCGTGGAACACGCTGGAGAAGGTCGAATCGCTCCCGATGCGGATGCGGAGGCATTGCGAGAACGCGCAGGTCGTCGCCGAGTTCTTGGAGGACCACGAGGCCGTGTCGTGGGTGAACTACCCCGGCCTCGAATCGCACGAGACGCACGAGGAGGCGTCGGAGTACCTCGAAGGCGGATACGGCGGCATGATCACGTTCGGCCTCGAAGCGGGCTACGAGGCGGCGCGAGAGACCGTGAACGAGGTCGAACTGGCGTCGCTGCTCGCCAACGTCGGCGACGCGAAGACGCTCGTCATCCACCCCGCCTCGACGACCCACCAGCAGTTGACCGAGGACGAACAGGTGGCCGCCGGCGTGACGCCCGACATGGTCCGCCTCTCGGTCGGTATCGAGGACCCTGACGACATCGTGGCCGACCTGCGACAGGCCATCGAGGCGGCGACGAACTGACGCGAACGTCGGTATGAGGATTTAACGGGGGTGCCCGCGCAGTCCGAACGTGGTCGAAACACTCCTCGTCGGCGGACTCGCCGTCGCCGCGTTCGTCGGCTTCAACATCGGCGGGTCGAACACCGGCGTCGCCTTCGGTCCGGCGGTCGGGAGCAACACCGTCTCGAAACTCGGTGCCGGCATCCTCATGGGCGTGTTCGCGCTTCTCGGCGGATGGACGGTCGGTCGGCGCGTCGTCGAGACGCTCGGTTCGGACCTCATCGTCGGCCCGCCGTTCTCCGTCGCCGCGGGTGTCGTCGTCTTGCTGTTCATCGGCGTCGCCCTGTTCGTCTCGAACGTCTTCGGCGTGCCTGCCTCGACGTCCATGACGGCCGTCGGGTCCGTCGCGGGCTACGGATTAGCGACCGACCGTCTCGCGGTCGGACTGGCGCTGGAAATCGTCTCGTGGTGGCTGGTCGCCCCCATCCTCGGTTTCTGGGTCAGCGCCGTCGTCGGCCGCTACTTCTACGAAGACATCGCCGCACGGGTCGCTATCGACCGCTCGGACGGCGACCTCCTTCGGATTCGTCGCGACGGCCTCCTCCCGAGACCAGCGCTCGGTGCAGGCACGACGCGCCGAGAACTGTCGGGGGCCGCTCTCGTCGTCGGTATCGCCTGCTACATGGCGTTCTCGGCGGGCGCGTCGAACGTCGCCAACGCCGTCGCCCCCCTCGTCGGCAACGGGTCGCTGTCGATGAACTCCGGTATCCTGTTGGCGGGCGGCGCTATCGCCGTCGGCGCGGTCACCATCGCTCGGCGGACGCTGGAGACGGTGAGCAACGACCTGACGGAACTACCGCTCACGGCCGCCCTCGTCGTCGCCACGGTGAGTGCGACGCTCGTCACCGCGCTCTCGTGGCTCCGCATCCCGGCCAGTTTCGTCGTCATCGCGACGATGTCCATCGTCGGTCTCGGGTGGGGGCGCGAGACGACGCGGCGACCCGACCCGACGGACTCGACGCCGAACGTCGCGGACGTCGCCGGACCCGTCGCTGCCCACCGCTCGACCGCGAGCGTCGACGCCGCCGACGGCGGTTCTGACGCCGCCGCCGACGCCGACACCGCCGACCCGCTCTACCGTCCGCTGGCAACGGCACGCGTCATCGCCCTGCAGAACCTCGTCCCCTTCATCGCCACCGTCGGGGCGTATCTCGTCTTCTCCGTCGCCGGGCCCGCGGTCGGTCTCTGAGGCCGCGGACGGGATGATGAGGCTTATCCACCGCAGCATCGAACGGAGAGTGTGGTCGAGATACTCCTCCTGGTCGGCCTCCTCGTGGCGGCGTTCGTCGGGTTCAACATCGGTGGTTCCTCCACCGGGGTCGCCTTCGGCCCGGCCGTCGGAAGCGGACTCGTCAGTAAACTCCTCGCGGCCGCGCTCATGTCGACGTTCGCCCTCCTCGGCGCGTGGACGGCCGGCCGGGAGGTCATCAAGACGATGGGCGGGAAAATCGTCCCGCAAGACGAGTTCACACTCGCCGCCAGCGTCGCCGTCCTGTTCTTCGTCGGTCTCGCGCTCCTCATCTCGAACACGTTCGGCGTTCCGGCCTCGACCTCCATGACCGCCGTCGGCGCTATCGCCGGGTTGGGCGTCGCCTCCGGAACGCTCGACGAGGGCGTGATGCTCGAAATCGTGTCGTGGTGGATCGTCGCCCCCGTCATCGCCTTCTGGATCTGCGCGGTGGTCGGCCGCTACGTCTACCCGTATCTCGACGCCAAACTCAAACTCGACAGTTCGCCGGGGCCGCTCGTCGTACTCGACCGAGAGGGCTTCCCGAGACCGACGCTCGGGCCGAACACGACGCTCCGCGAGGCGGGGAGTACCGTCCTCGTCGTCGCCATCGCCTGTTACATGGCGTACTCGGCGGGCGCGTCGAACGCCGCGAACGCCGTCGCCCCCCTCGTCGGTAACGGGGCAATCGGCATCGACGAGGGTATCTTCCTCGGCGCGGGCGCCATCGGCCTCGGCGCGTTCACCATCGCTCGGCGGACGCTCGACACCGTCGGCAACGACCTGACCGAGCTACCGATTCTCGCCGCCCTCGTCGTCGAAACCGTCTCGGCGTCGCTCATCACCTTCCTCTCGTTCATCGGTATCCCCGCGAGTCTCGCCGTCTCGGCGACGATGTGCATCGTCGGCCTCGGGTGGGGACGGGCGACGCGAACCGTGACGCTGGGCGAGGCCATCGGCGGGAAGGCGCCCGGTATGTCGGTGAACGCGCTGACCGCCGAGACGAGAGAGGACGTGCCCGCCGTCGGCGAGGAGTCCGAGACGGACCTCGCCGGGTCCGACCTGTTCGACCCCGGGACGACCGGTCGCGTCATCTTCTTCTGGTTGCTCACGCCGTCGCTGTCGGCCGTCGCCTCCTACGCGCTGTTCTCGCTGACGCCGCTCTGAAGCGGGCGGCGGTTCGCATCGGCGGACGCTCCGTGTCGCCCACGGAGATATCTTCACGCCGTGCGCGAAAACAGCAAAGTCTAATGGGATGGGTTGCGAACCGTGAGGCGATGCCCACGGTAGAATACCTCAACTACGAAGTACTCGACGACAACGGCTGGGATATCGACGACGACGACCTCTTCGAGAACGCCGCAGACGCGGGTCTCGGCGACGAAGACTACGGTTCGCTCGAAGTCAACCAGGGCGAGTACATCCTCGAAGCCGCCGAGGCACAGGGCTACGACTGGCCCTTCTCGTGCCGCGCCGGCGCCTGCGCGAACTGCGCAGCGATCCTGAAAGAGGGCGCAATCGAGATGGACATGCAGCAGATTCTCTCCGACGAGGAGGTCTCTGAGAAGAACGTCCGTCTCACCTGCATCGGTTCGCCGGAGTCCGACGAGGTCAAAATCGTCTACAACGCGAAGCACCTCGACTACCTCCAGAACCGCGTCATCTAAGTCGCACTCAGATTCTCAGGGTCACACCGACCCAGATTTTTTACCCGGAAGCCGATTGGCCAAGATGCTTATGTTTTCGCAGTAACAACGATTCTGCCGATTGTTCCCCACTCCACCGGTGTCCTCACTATGACCGCCACCGAACTCGGCGTCCTCTACGTCGACTCGAACCCCTCCCGCGCCGAATCGATTCGTTCGACTGTGACCGATAGCCACCCCGAGGTAGAGATGCGCGTCGCCGAGACGTGCGCCGCCGCCGAGGCGGCGTGCACCGCGGCGTCCGTCGACTGCGTCGTCTCCCGCGCCACCCTCTCGGACGGCGACGGCGTCGACTTGCTCGCGACCGTCGACGCGGACGATACCGCCACGACGGTTCTGTACGACGAGGACCACTCGCCCGCCCTCCTCGAACGCGTCGCCGACGCCGGTATCGACGAGTACGTCCACGATTCCGGGTCGGCGTCGGTCGACGTCCTCGTCGACCACCTCCTCGCCCGGCAGTCGGCGTCGTCCTCGTCGGCGGAGACGACGGACCAACCGGGGGTGACCGCCACGATGGACGTCGTCTCGGACGTCGTCCTCGTCGTCGACGCCGAGGGCACCGTCACCTTCGCGAGTCCGGCCGTCGAAGACGTGTTCGGATACGCCCCCGACGAGGTAACGGGGAACCCGCTGACCGTCCTGATTCCGCCGACACTTCGCGAACGCCACCGGCGGGGGATGCGGCGCTATCTGGAGACGGGGGAGCGAACCCTCGACTGGGAGGACGTCCGCCTCCCCGGCCGTCACCGCGACGGGCACGAAGTCCCGTTGAGCATCTCGTTCAACGAACTCCGCGTGGACGGCGACCGGTGGTTCGTCGGCGTCGCGCGCGACGTGACCGAACAGACGCGTCGCGAACGCGAGCTAGAACGGTACGAAGCGATGCTCGAATCCGTCCACGACGGCGTGTACGTCCTCGACGAGTCGAGTCGGTTCCTCGGCGTCAACGAGGCGTACGCCCGGTTGGTCGGCAGAGACAGAGACGAACTCCTCGGTGCGCCGTCGACGACGGTGACCGGCGAATCCGTCTCCGAAGAGGTCGACGCGCTTCAACGGACGTTGCTCGAAGGGGACACCGACGCCGTCACCTACGAGACGACGCTCGACACGCCCGCGGGTCCGGTCCCGCTCGAAGCACACATCTCCCTGTTCCCGTTGCAGAGCGGCGAATACGGTCGAATCGGCGTCGTTCGCGACATCACCGAGCGACGGCGCCGAGAACAGCAACTCGCCTCCCTCAACGAGATGGCACAGGCGTTGGCCGCCGCGGAGACGGCCCGCGAGGTGTGCGAGGTGGCCGTCCACGCCGCGGCGGAGACGCTCGACCTGCCCATCTCGACGTTCCAACTGTACGACGCGGAGACTGGGACGCTCACCCCGACGGCGCGGACGCCCGCCGCGAGCGAACTCGTCGGCGAGGACGCGCTGTTCGGGTCGGAGTCGGACGTCGCCTGGCAGGCGTACGTCGACGGGACCAAGACGGTGGTCGGGAACGTCTGCGACGCCGCGGACGTCTCGCCGTCGGCGACTCCGCTGCGGAGTGCGATGGTCCTCCCCGTCGCGCAGTACGGCGTCTTCGTCACCGGCGAGACCGAACCGGACGCCTTCACCGAGACGGACGTTCTCGTGGCCGACATCCTCGTGGCCAACGTTCTCGCCGCGTTAGAACGGACCGACCGCGAGGAGACGCTTCGCCGACAGAAGGCCGAACTCGAGTCGCGGACGGCGACCTTAGAGCGGGTGAACCGCATCAACGGCGTCATCCGGGAGTTGACGCGGGCGCTGACGGAGGCGACGACGCGTGAGGAGATAGAACAGGTCGTCTGTACGCAGTTGGCGAACGCCGACCCCTACCGGTTCGTGTGGGTCGGCGAACAGGAGACGATGGACGGCGAACTCGTCCCGAGGGCGTCGGCGGGCGTCGGACGAAGCTACCTCGATGAGATTACGGTGACGGGCGACGCCGGCGACGTGACGGGACAGGGACCGGCGGGCAGGGCGATTCGGACGCGAGAACCGCAGGTCCAGAACAGCATCAACATGGACCGGTCTTTCGAACCGTGGCGGTCGGCCGCGATGAGACGCGGATTCCGCGCCAGCATCGCCATCCCACTCGTCTACCGAGAGACGCTCTACGGCGTGTTGTGTCTCTACGCGGACGAGGCGAACGTCTTCGACGAGTTGGAGGTGAACGTGCTCTCGGAACTCGGAAAGACCATCGGGTTCGCTATCAACGCGCTCGAACGTCGAAACGCGCTCGTGAGCGACGAAGCGGTCGAACTGGTGTTCGCCGTCGACGACGAGTCGATTCCGGCGATTCGGTTCTGTCGAGAGACCGGCGGCGAGTTCTCGCTCGACACGCTCGTCGAACGGAGCGACGGGACGATTCGCGCGTTCTTCCACGTCACCGGGGTCGACCCGCAGACGGTCACGGAACACGCGATACGGACCCCGAGCATCGGCGACGTGAACCTCATCTCCGAACGCGACGGCGACTACCGGTTCGAGACGACGCTCGGCGAGGGGAGTTTCCTCGGGACGCTCCTGGACTACGGCGCGCACCCGACGGCGTTCACCGCGACGCCGGACGGGGGGACGCTGACCGTCGAACTCCCGCGGAACGGCGATATCCGCGCGTTCCTCGACGCGTTCGTCAACTCGTACGCCGGTGCCGAACTCGTCGCGCGACGTGAGTTAGACCGCCCGATTCAGACGGAGTCGGAGTTCCGCGCGCTCTACCGCGAGCGACTCACCGAACGGCAGGAGGAGGTGCTCCGAACGGCGTACTTCGCGGGGTTCTTCGACTGGCCGCGGAAAGCGACCGGCGAGGAGGTCGCCTCCCTCCTCGGCATCTCGCAACCGACGGTGAACCGGCACGTCAGGAAGGGCGAGTACGAACTGTTCTCGCTGGTCTTCGACGGGGCGGACTCCGACGTCTGAATCAGTATACGGCCCCTGCCGAGCGCGGAGGCTATCTGGATACGCCACAGGGTCTTGGCGGTACCACTACTACGACGAGTCGTACACCACCATGCAGGAGCCAAAGACCGTCCGGGTGAATTCGGACGAGAGCGTCTGTTTCACCGTCGTCGACGCCGTCGCCGACGTCCGGGCTATCGACCCTCTCGAACTCTCTCCGCTCGGCGCCGTCGTCGACACCGACGCGTTAGACGCACTGTTCGCCCCCGGCTCGGAGTTGACACGCCCCCACGACGTCGACCTCACCTTCGAGTACGAGGGGTGTGGCGTCACCGTCGAGAGCGGCGGCACCGTCTCCGTCGCTCCGGTGTCGGCCGCGCGACCCGGCGACCACCGATAGCGCGTGACCGCCCGAGGCGACGTTTCCTCGGCGGAGACTAACTTGCCACAGCCGACCGCTCGAACATGACGCGACACTCCGACTCCGACTCCGACTCCGAAGTGGCCGCGGTCTGTCGCTCCGACGACGATTCCCGGTCGCCGAAGCGGTGTGCGACCTGCGGGGCGGCGATAGACCCGACGGCCAGACATCCCGCGGCGACGGCACCGGACGGGTCGGGCGTCGTCTACCTGTTCTGCAGTACGGACTGCAGAACGGTCTGGACCGCCGAGGCGACGGAGTGACCGCCGCTTGTCACCCCGCACCGCCGTCCGATACGAACCGAACACCGACGACCGTACTCACCACCGACGACCGCACCCATCACCAACGACCAGACTCTCCACCGACGATGGCACCCAACACCGACACCGACTCGAACACCGAACCGCGCACCGACCGCACGTACAACTACCTCGAATTCGAGGGGGACGACGGCGTCGTCGCCGTCATCCAGGACGTCGAACAGTACACGGCGTGGATTCAGTCGACGCTCTCGGTTCCCGTCGAGCGATGACGCTCGTACCCCCCGTCCGACATCTCTCCGATTCGTGTTCGCCGGGTATCAGAATTCCAAAACGATAACTCCCCCCAGACTCGTTCGCTCTGTATGTTCGCGTCCGTACCCGACATCCTCCGTCTCGCCATCGTCCCCGTCTTGGGATGGGCGGCGTGGCGAGACATCGAGACACGACGGGTCCCCTCGGTCACGTGGTATCCGCTCGTCCTTCTCGGCGTCGTCCTCCTCGTGTGGGACTCGCTGTCTCACCTCTCGTTCCGTCCGGTCGACCAACTCTACTTCCTCCGCGTCGGAATCAGCCTACTGTTCGTCGCACCGTTATCGTATCTGTTCTGGCGTCTCGGCGGGTTCGGCGGCGCGGACGCGAAAGCGCTCATCACCATCGCCATCCTCCTGCCGACGTTCCCGACGTACCTGCTTCCGGGCGAGTCGTTCCCCCTCGTCGTGACGACGCTCGGCGTCTTCTCGATGACCATCCTCACGAACACCGTCGTCCTCGCCATCGGCTACCCGCTCGGACTCGCCGCGAGAAATCTCGTGGACGGCGACGTCGAACTGCCGCTGATGTTCCTCGGTCGCCGAATCGGCGTCTCGTCGCTCTCGACGGCCCACGGTCGCCTGTTCGAGACGACGGGCGGCTACACTCGAAACGGCCTCGACATCGACGCGCTTCGGATGTACCTCCGCTGGCGCGGTACGACGCTGTCGGAACTCCGCGAACGCCCCGACAGACTCCGCGACCCGACGAGTATCACCGAGACGCACGACCCGACTGACGGTGCGGTGGGCGACGGGATGGCCGTCGACGGCGGCGTCGTCGAGGCGGACGACCCGTGGGGTGCGGAGGCGTTCCTAGACGACATCGACACGACGGCGTACGGCACGACGCCCGAGAAACTCCGCGACGGCCTGCAGGTGGTCGCCACCCGCGACGAGGTGTGGATTTCGCCGGGCATCCCGTTCATCGTCCCGATGTTCTTCGGCACCGTCGTCGCGTTCGTCTACGGCGACATCGTCTTCGGCGTCGTCGGCGCACTCGGGTTGGTCTGACGTCGATGCGTCGCACCACGCGCTTCGTCGGCGTCGCCGGTTCGCTCCTCGGTGCGTTCGTCGCCTACACGCTGTTTCCCGACCCGCTCCTCGCGGCGACGGCGGGCCTCTGCTGGGGCGTCGGCGGCGCCCTCACGACTCGGCACCGTGCGGTGTGGACCGGCGACCCCGAGCGCACGTCGCTCCTCGACGGCGCGCCCGCCGCGCTCGTCCTCGTCGTCGGACTGTTCGGCGTCCACCGCGGGCTTCCCGTCCCCTCGTCGCTTCGCTGGGCACTCGTCTTCCTCGTCGTCGGCGCGGCGCTCTCCGGTATCGGCCTCGGCCTCGCTCTCGGAGGCGCTTCGCCGGCCGACGGCGACTCGACGGAGACCGGCACGGACTGACGACTGCCAGCGGTACACAAGACATATCGGCGGGACTCTCGTGGTTCGAGTCGATGACAGACGACGTCGAGGTGGACTTCGGCGAGGACGGACTCGTGCCCGCCGTCGCGCAGGACGCCGACTCCGGCGAGGTGTTGATGCTCGCGTACGTCTCGCCCGAGGCGCTCGAACTGACCCGCGAGACGGGGCGCGCGCACTACTACTCCCGCAGTCGCGACGAACTCTGGGAGAAGGGAGCCACGAGCGGGCACACCCAGTCGATTCGCGAGGTCCGCGTCGACTGCGACGCCGACACCCTGCTCTATCTCGTCGACCAGACCGGCGGCGCGTGCCACACCGGCCACCGGTCCTGCTTCTACCGCACCGTCGACGGCGACGACGTCGGCGAACGAGTGTTCGACCCCGACGACGTGTACGAGTGACGATGGCGGAGGAGACGCCGACGACGGCCGACGCCGAGGACGCGCGGGGGCGACTCGCGGACGCCCGCGCCGCGTACGCCGACGCGGAGTCGGCCATCGACGACGTGGGCGAGGAGTCCGTCGTCGCGGCCGCGGACGCCTACCGGAAGGCGACGCGACTGCTCGACCGATACGAGGATTCGGCGGTGGGAACCGGCGACTTTCAGGCGTACGTCGAGTTCCAAGACACCTTCCTCGGCCTCGTCGAGGACCTCCCCGAGGACCTGCCGGACCGCGAGGCGTTCGAGGCCGCCGCCGACCGGATGGACCGACGGCGACTCCGCGACCGGGACTTCGAGGGGGCGCGCGACGATTTGGAACCGGCGAGTCGCCACGTCGACCTGTTGGACCGCCGCGGCACCGCCCGAGAGGAACTCACGGCGGCCAAGCGCGACGCGAAGCTCCTCCGAAAGGACATCGACGAGCGACTCGCGGAACTCGGCCGACTGGAGACGCTCGGAGAGGCCGACGTCGACGCGCCCATCGAACGCCTCAGAGACCCCGTCGAGGCGTACGACGAGGCCGTCACCGAGGAGTTTCGCTCGTTCGTCGAATCGGCGTCTATCGCCGACGTGCTCTCGTTCGTCGAACGCGCCGAGTGGTCCTCGCTCGTGGACTTCCGGACGCCGCCGCGGGACCTGCGCGAGTTCGCGGCCGAGAGCCCCGACGCCGACGAACCGATTCCGACGCTCCTCGACTACGCCGACTACTCCGGGTCGAAACTCGACCACTACGCCGAGGACCCGGCGGCCCTCCAGACCACCGTCGCCGTCCACCGAACGTATCTGGAACGCCTCGACGCCGACCCGCTCTGCGTCTCGTTCCCGCCGCCGGACGCCGAGACGCTCCGTCGGCGCGCGGGCGAACTCGTCTCGCTCCTCGACACCTTCGCCAGCGAGGAGACCATCGTGCGTCTCCGCGAGGTTCGCGAACTCACCCGACGCGACGACTACGAACGCCTCCGGACGGCGGCGCGGGCGCGGACGGAACTGACCGACGAAGAGGTCGACCGACTCCGGTCGGGGGCCGTCGAGACGGAGCGCCGCGAACTCCGCGAGGCCCGAAACGCACTCGCGGCGGAACTCCGAGAGGAAGGGTGACAGATGTCCGTCGTCGGCGCGGTGGCACTGCTCACGGGTCTCGCCTGTTTCTACTTCGGTGCGCGGGCGCTGAACTTCCGACGCGCCGTCGCCCGCGTGAACCGCCGCGACGCGACTGAGAAAGTGACCGGTGCCGACGACGCGCCGACGGCGTGGCTGACACCGCCCGGCGAGTCGCCCGAGATGCCCGACGACCCGGCCTCGGAGATAGCGGTCGAACGCGGCGTCGCCCTCCTCGTCCTCGGTCTGCTCTGTCTCCTCTTCGGCCTGTTCAGTTTCTGAGCGGCTTCGCGAGGACGACGGTGGGGTACGACTCGCCGCCCACCTCGAACGTGTGGTCGCCGACCCGTTCGAACCCGCGAGCGCGGTAGAACGCTCTCCCGTCTTCGTTCGCGGCGAACGTCTGGAGGACGAGTCGGGTCGCCTCCGAACAGGCCGACTCCACCCGTTCGAGGAGGGCGGAACCGACGCCCTCGCCCCATCGGTCGGGACGGACGTACAGCGCGTGCAGTTCGGCGTCGTCGTCGGGGACGAACGCCCCCGTTCGGTCGGTGTCGGTGACGAGATGCGCGTAGCCGACTACGCCTCCCGCGTCGGCGACGAACACCGCGTCGCGGTCTCTCACGTCGTCGTACACCGCTTCGAGCGAGTCGCGGCGTGCCTCCGTGAGTTCGGCCGACGGGAGGTGTTCCGCCGGAACGACGTGGTCGAAGGCGGCGCGCCACGCGAGACGCCACGTCCGCATCGCCGTGAGGTACTCCTCGAACGAAGCGACGGGACGGACGGTGACGGACATCACTTCTCACTCTCCGCGTAGCGACAAAAACGAAACGACCCGACAGATCTGGACCGGTTTCAGACCTATTCAGACCGGTTTCAGACCGATTCGAGCGCGTCTCTCAGCGCCGCTTCGGCGCTGTCGGCCAGTTCCTGTGCGCGTTCCTCGTTCCGCGCCTCGGCGTAGACGCGCACCTTCGGTTCGGTTCCGGAGGGGCGGACGAGCACCCACGCGTCGCCGTAGTCGAGGCGGTAGCCGTCGGTGGTGTTCGGCGTCGCCTCCGAGGACTCGGCGTAGTCGTGCGCGGCGTCCAGCATCGCCTCCAACTCGGCCTCGCTGTCGTACTGGAGGTTGACGCGGACGTTCACGTAGTTCGAGTAGGGGGCGACGAACTCGCTGACCGGTCGGTCCGCGACGAGTTCGAGGAACTTCGCGGCGACGTACGCG
Organism: Halogeometricum limi; assembly: GCF_900115785.1. Classification (GTDB taxonomy): domain Archaea; phylum Halobacteriota; class Halobacteria; order Halobacteriales; family Haloferacaceae; genus Halogeometricum; species Halogeometricum limi. The sequence goes on along the minus strand of NZ_FOYS01000001.1, from coordinate 63,360 downwards.
CCGTCGCGGACGAGGCGGTAGTCCGGGAAGAAGACGCCGCCGTTGCCCTCGCCGGCGACGGGAACGGACTCGCCCTCGGCCCACAGGTCGCGGATGCGCGTGATGATGTTCGTCGCGCCGATGGGTGTCAGTTCGAGGTTCGCGCCCACGTCCTCGCAGACGTCGACGAGTCGCTGTGAGACGTTGACGGCGGCGACGGTGGTGTCGCCCTCGTCCAAGTAGGCGGCCGCGAGGGCGGCCAGCGAGGCTTCGCCGGCGACGAACTCGCCGTTCTCGTCCACGAAGACGGCCCGGTCGGCGTCGCCGTCGTGCGCGACGCCGACGTCGGCGTCGCTGGCTTTCACGAGGCGGCAGAGGTCGCCGAGTTTGCTCCCGACGGGTTCGGACTCCCGACCGGAGAAGTAGCCGTCGGGGTTGGCGTTCACGGTGACGACGTCACAGCCGAGTTCGCGGAAGAACTCGGGGCTGGTGAGACAGCCTGCGCCGTGGCCGGGGTCGAGGGCGACGGTGAGGTTCGCGTCCGCGATGGCCTCGCGGTTCACGGAGGCGACCAACTCGTCGACGTAGTCGCGGTTCGCCGACTGGACGTCGCGCACCTCGCCCACCTCGTCCCACGCCGCGGTGGCGAAGTCTTCGGCGAGGACGTGGTTTTCGTCGCGTTCTACGTCGGCCACCGAGAGTTCGACCCCGTCGTCGCCGACGAGTTTGATGCCGTTGTACTCCGGCGGGTTGTGCGAGGCGGTGATGACGACGGCCGGGACGCTCTCTCGGTCGCAGTAGCGGACGACGCCCGGTGTCGGGACGACGCCCAGGTCGTCCACGTCGACGCCGACGCTCGCGAGTCCGCTGACGGCGGCGTTCGAGAACATCTCGCCCGTCGTTCGAGTATCGCACGCGACGGCCACGCGGTCCGATTCCCAGACCGTCCCGGCCGCCTTCGCGATGCGCAGGACGAACTCGGGCGTGAGGCCGTCTCCGACCACGCCGCGGGTCCCACTCGAACCGAACAGTTTCATTACCTCTGTCTGATGCGTCCGGCATCAAAGCGGTTCCGACTCGGAACTTTCGAGGGATTCCGCCCCGAGAGTGGAGCGCGCGACGGTTCGCTCGGTCGCCGACCGTCTCGACACAGTTCCGCCGCCTTCGGTGACTTTACGCGCGTCGCACGTCCACCGTCTCTCATGTCTGAGGCGTTTCCGACGTTCGAGGTGGTTCCCGCGGTGGACATGCAGGACGGAGAAGTGGTCCAGTTGGTACAGGGCGAACGCGGCACCGAGAAACGCTACGGCGAGCCCGTCGAGGCCGCCCGTCGGTGGGTCGACGAGGGGGCGACGACGCTCCACCTCGTCGACTTGGACGGCGCCTTCGAGGGCGACCGGAAGAACGCCGACGCCGTCGAGGCCATCGTCGACGCGGTGGACGTGCCCGTCCAGGTCGGCGGCGGCATCCGCACGGCCGACGACGCGCGCGCCCTCCTCGAACGCGGCGTCGAACGCGTCATCCTCGGCACCGCCGCCGTGGAGAACCCCGACATCGTCTCGGACCTGAGCGAGACGCATCCGGGGTCGGTGATGGTGAGTCTCGACGCGAAGGACGGCGAAGTCCTCGTCTCGGGGTGGACCGAGGGGACCGGTCTCGACCCCGCCGAGGCCGCCGCCCGCTACGAGGAACTCGGCGCGGGCGCGGTTCTGTTCACCGACGTGGACGTGGAAGGACGAATGGAAGGGGTCCAGACGGCGGTGACGCGGCGCGTCGTCGACGCGGTGGATATTCCCGTCGTCGCCTCCGGCGGCGTCGCCTCGCTCTCGGACGTTCGGGCGTTGAAGGAGGCGGGCGCGGCGGCCGTCGTCGTCGGCACCGCGTTGTACGAGGGGACGTTCACGCTCCGCGAGGCGCAGCATACCGTGGACGAGCACTGATTCGACCGTCCAATGGACGTCAAAAAGCGACGCGGGTCGCCACCCGTCTCCCCACCGACTCGGCGGTGGCGTAGACGCCGATAGCCGCGAGGAACAGACCGACGCCGACGGTTTCAGCCGTCGGTGCGGTGACGAACGGCACGCTGACGAGACACGTCAAGAGCGTCAGTATCGCCCGCTTTCCCATACACGTTCTCGGGAGCCACGTGGTATGAACCTACGTCAGACGCGCGTCGTGCACGGTCCGGCGTCCTCACTGTCGGGGCCTTCGGCGGCCGGAGGTCGGTTTCGCGCCGCGTGTCACTCCACGTCGCGACGCCGCCAGGTGCGGGCGGGTCGTTTCGCGGTGAATTTCGCGATGGCCGCCACCGAGACCAGCGTGATGAGTGCCACTCCGAGTGCGATTCCCGTTCCGGACGGCGCGAAGAGCAGGAGACACCCGAGCGCGAGCGTGTACAACGCCACTACCGCTCCCTTCAAGCGCATGGCACCTGCCTCGTTGGCGGCAGAGATGCATCAATCACCGGCAGACGGGCGTCATACATCTCTGAATTCGTGAGTGTTTCTCCAGTGGACACGAAGGGGTGGGGTCGCGCGTCTCGTCCGGAGAGCGCAATCGTGATACCGACCGGCGACGACACCCGAGTATGACCGACGACGCCGACGCGGAGGCAGACGCCACGTCGCGAACGGCCGCCGTCTCGCGGGAGACGGCCGAGACGACTATCGAGGTGACGCTGACGATAGACGGCGACGGAGACGCCGCCGTCGACACCGGTGTCGGCTTCTTCGACCACATGCTCGAAGCGTTCGCCAAGCACGGCCTGTTCGACCTGACCGTGCAGTGCGACGGCGACTTGCACATCGACGACCACCACACCGTCGAGGACGTGGCCATCGTCCTCGGCGACGCCTTCACCGAGGCGCTCGGCGACAAGCGCGGTATCGTCCGCTACGCCGACAGACAGGTGCCGCTTGACGAAGCCGTCGCGGGCGTCGTCGTCGACGTCAGCGGGCGGCCGTACTTCGCGTTCGACGGCGAGTTCTCGCAGGACACCATCGGCGACTTCACGAGCGACATGGCGCGACACTTCGCGTACTCGCTCTCGATGCACGCCGGCCTGACGCTCCACGCCGAGATTCGCGGCGAGAACGCGCACCACGAGGCCGAAGCGCTGTTCAAAGCGCTCGCGCGGTCGCTGGACGACGCGACGCGCGTGGACCCACGACGGAGCGACACGCCGAGCACGAAAGGCGAACTCTGAGGCGGTCCGCGCGTCGCCGTCAGGCCTTCCGCAACTGCCCGTCGTCTTCTCGCAGGACGTCTCGCTGGATGGCGTAGTCGAGTATCTCCGCGGCCTCCGAACGTTCGAGTCCGTACGCACCGCTCGCTAAGTCCGTAATCTCGGCTCTGTCGACGGGGAACTCGCGGTTGTTCAGGAGGCGCATCACCTTGCGGAACTGCGGCGGTTCCGCGCCGACGGACTCCTCGTTCGCAGAGTCGTCGTCGGCCGCCTCCGGCGCTCCGGCGTCGCCAACGACGTCGTAATCCTCGCTCGGGTCCGCCGCCGTCTGCTTCCTGTCCGCGTCGTCGGCTTCGTAGTCCGCGGCGGGTTCGGCCACCGCCTCCTCGGTCACCTCGCCGTCTCCCGTCTCGGTGCCTCTCGAATCGTCGCCGCCGGACTCGTCGTCTCCTGCATCGTCTTCGCCCGCACCGTCGTCGCGTTCGTCTTCGCCCGGTCCGTCGGCGGGTCGCTCCGTCATCGGCGTCACGTCGCCCGCCTCCGTCTCGTACGTACTCGGCGCGTCGACGCGACGATTCGCGGCGTCGTCCCGCCGTTCGGCGACGTCGTCCGCGCGTTCCTCGCGACCCGACGCCGCGGGGACGGGTTCCGGCGAGGCGTCTCGTTCCGCCTCGTTCGCACCGACCGTGGACTCCTGTTCGACGCCGAGACGGGCGAGAAGCGGGTCGAGAACGCCTTCGAGCGTCTCAGAGCAGTCCGCACAGAGGACGACGCGGCGCTGTTCGGTCTCGGTCGGCGACAGTTCGGCGGGGAGGACTTCGTAGATTCCGACGGCGTCGTCACCGCAGAAATCACACGTGCGCAGTTGGCGCATGGGCATACCGATTCGTCGTCGCCGCGGGAGGTTAAAGCCACTCGCCAGTCCGGCGATGGGCCGCACGGAACCGCGAGCGACGGGGGCCGAACACGTGCATTAATGAACGGTGGTACGTATCTTCGGCAAACCGATGTTCGACGAGATAATGCGGAAGTTCGAGGGTAGTCCGAGCCAACAGGCGGTCATCCGACTCCTCCTCGAACGCGGGTTCTCGGTCAACGACGAGGGGCGCGTCGTCTCCGGTGGTATCGAGATTCCGAACACGGGTATCGCCCGCGAAATCGGCGTGGACCGCCGCGTCGTCGACTCCACGACGAGCACCATCCTCGCGGACGAGCAACTGCGTCGCATCTTTCAGAACATCTCCTCTATCCCGAGTCTGATGGACCTGGCTCCGGTCCTCGACCTCTCGGTGCTCACCGTCGAAGTCGCGGACGCCGACGCGCCGGGCATCGTCGCCGAGATAACCTCGCGACTGGCCGAGGCGGGTATCTCCATCCGGCAGACGATAAGCGAGGACCCCGAGTTCACCGACGACCCGAAACTCTACCTCGTCACCGACGAACCCGTGCCGGGCGACCTGTTGAACGAACTCTCGGACCTCTCGTTCGTCCGCCGCATCAGCATCGCCTGACCGCCCTCGCTCGTCGACGCTCTCGACCGAACCCTTTTGACCGATACCGCGCCAACTCCGTCCATGACCGACGCCTACCGCACCGTCGCCGGCCCGGGAGAGGCCAGTTTCGAGGTTCGCGGGTCGGAGTTCATCGGCTACGTGGACCGGGCGAACACCGTCGAGGAGGCGGAGGCGTTCGTCGCCTCGGTACGGGACCGGCACGCGGACGCGACGCACAACGTCCCCGCGTATCGCGTCCCCGCCGGCGGCGAGTCCGCCGGTGCCGGGACGATGCTCCGCGAGTACTCCTCGGACGACGGCGAACCCACCGGGTCGTCGGGAAAGCCCGCGCTGAACGTCCTCGTCCAGCAGGACCTCAGAAACGTCGTCGCCGTCGTCGCGCGCTACTACGGCGGCACCAACCTCGGCGTCGGCGGCCTCGCCCGCGCGTACTCTCGCGGGGTGAAAGACGCCGTCGACGCCGCCGGCGTCGTCGAGGAGGTGCCGCACGAGACGTTCTCGGTCACCGTCGAGTACGACGACTCCGGGTCGGTCCGCGGCCTGTTAGAGAGCGCGGACGCGGAGTTCGACGCCGCCTACGAGGCGGACGTCTCGTTCGAGGTTCGCGTCCCCGTCGAAGACGGGGCGGCGCTCAGAGACAGACTCAGGAGTGCGACGAGCGGACGCGCGAAGATAGAGTAAGCGAAGAGAGAGCCAGCGAAGATGGGGCGACGCCGTACGGCCGACTACCGACGCGCGGAATTCAGTCCGTCGTCGCCGCGGCCGTCGGTTTCGACTCGTCGCCGGTGTTGCGCCGGTTTCGGAGCGCGAGGACGGCGAACAGGACGCCGCCGGCCGCCCGCATCCCGACGTCGACGAGGAGGGGTTCGCCGACGTTCGCGAGGACGCCGAAGAAGCCCAGGAGGTCCGTGACGGCGTTCAGGAGGAGCATCGGTGCCATGAGCAGGAACGCCGCGAGGGCGAACAACGCACGGTCGGTCCGCGTGGCGGGTCCGTAGAGGTAGCCGATGACCGTCACGCCGAGGCCGACGACGCCGACGAACACGCCGGCGACGGGAATCAGGACTTCGGGAACGAAGTAGCCCACGTCGGCCACGTCGGCGAACGTGAGGATTCGCGCGCTCTCACCGCTCCCGCGCAGGAGCAGGATGCCCGGCGTGAGGGCGAACGCGAACGGCACGATGGCCTTGTTGAGCGACAGCGAGAACGCTTGCACCCCCGTCCTGAACGGGTCTGATTTCGCGATTCCGGACGCCGCGTAGGCGGCGACGGCGACGGGCGGCGTGATGTCGGCGATGACGCCGAAGTAGAGGATGAACAGGTGAGCCGCCAGAAGCGGGATGTCCGAGGACTGCGCGATGGCCGGCCCCAAGAGCGAGACGAGGATGATGTACGTCACCGTCGTCGGCATCCCCATCCCGAGGATGATGGACGCGATGGCCGTGAACACGAGGAGGAGGACGATAGAACCGCCCGCGACGTTCCGGATGAGGGCCGTGAGGTTCGGGCCGAGGCCCGTCGCACTCACGACGCCGGGGATGATTCCCGCGGCGGCGACGGCGACGACGACTTCCGTCGCCGTTCGCGCGCCGGAGTCCATCGACTTGCCGACGAACGTGCCGTAGCGGAACACGTTCAGCTTTCCGAGCGAGGGGCGCCCGACGGTGACCGCGAGTCGGTCGCTCGTCTCGTCCACCGCGTCGTCGAGGTTGAGGTACGGCGACCGAATCTTGGGCCGCGCGAGGAGGAACGCGGCGCTGACGAGGATGACGATGGTTCCGAGGTCACCGCCCGCGGCGAACGCCGCCTCGCTGACGGCCAGTGCCTCTTCGGTCTGCCCCGTGACCGCGTCGACGATTCCCGCACCCGTGGTGAGGTAGGAGGCGAACTGCGCCAGCGTCACGAGCGCGATACTCCCGACGAGCGGAATCCGCGTGCGTTCGTTGTACGCCGCGACGGCGGCGATGAGCGCCATGATGGCGACGAGGGTGAACCACGCCGACCGCGCGACGGTCAGTCGTTCGACGAGGAGGTAGAACAACAGGAGCAACAGGGGGACGAGGTAGAACCACCCGGCGCGCATGTGCGTCCGCAGGTTGACGACCTCGCTCTCGTCTAAGCCGCCGATGTCGACGCGGACGGCTTCGAGGTGGACCATCACCCAGACGCCGAAGAAGAACACGATGGCGGGGATGGTGGCCGCGACGATGATGTCGGAGAAGGGGACGCCGATGAACTCTATCATCAGGAACGCCGCCGCGCCCATCACGGGCGGGAGAATCTGTCCGCCGGAGGAGGCCGACGACTCGACGGCCCCCGCGAACTCGGGTCGGTAACCGGACCGCTTCATCAACGGAATGGTGAACGCACCGGTCGTCACCGTGTTGGCGATGGAGGACCCGGATATCATCCCCATGAATCCCGAGGCGAGGACGGACGCCTTCGCGGGACCGCCGCGTCGCGTCCCGGTGGCGGCGTACGCCAGGTCGATGAACCACTGACCCGCCCCGGACATCTCCAAGAACGCGCCGAACAGGATGAATATGTAGATGAACTGCACGGAGACGGTGACGGGGACGCCGAACACGCCGTTCTCGGTGTTGTACCAGAGGTTCTGGATGATGTTCGCCCACGACCCCTCGGTGATAGAGAGGACGCCGATGATGGGCGTGTCGGGCGCGATGAAGTAGCCGTACCGCGCGTAGACGATGAACATCGCGACGATGAGCATCAAGTAGACGCCGAGTGCCCGACGCGTCGCCTCCAGGACGAGGAGGACGCCGACGGCACCGAGGAAGAACGGGTAGGAGACGTCGCTGAACGGGAGCAGTCCGATGAGCGTCACCACGGCGTCGGCGAGGAATCCGAGCGGACCGAGTGCGTCCCCCAGTGCGACGAACGGGCCGCCGAGATACTCCGCGACGGAGCGTCCGGCTTCGAGACCGAACACGCGGAGTCGCTGAATCTCCTCCCACTCGGTCACCATGTACTCCGCCGTGGCGACGGTGAGGAGGACGAGAACCACGTCTATCGCGGTCACGCGGTCCCTCTCGGCGTCGACGGCGACCCAACGGGCGCCGCGCCGCAGACCCGCCGCACCGCGGGTGAGCGGACTCCGTTCACCGAACCGCGCCCGTGCGGACGGAACGATTCGGCCGAAGCGACGGGAGATGGCCCCGGTTCCGCTGGTCGGGGGGAAGAGCACGAACGCGAGGACGAGGGCGAACGCGACGTGGACGGCGTTCACCTGCAGCAGTTGGAGTTGGCCGACGCCGACCTCGCCGAGAAACGGGAGCGAGAGACTGAAGTCGAACCCGCGCGCGGCGAGCCATATCTGATACAGAGAGAACAGGATGCCGACGGCGGAGACGAAGACGGCCGTGTACCGCGAGAGCGAGCGCTTCCGTTCGATCTCTTGCAGAATCTCTTCGGCTTCTTCGTCGCTCAGACTGTCGTCTTCGGGGTCTTCGGGACTGTCGTTCGCGTCGTTTCGGCCGCCGTCGGCGGCGAGCGGCGCGTGCGTCTCGGGGTCGGCCCCCGCTTCTCGGTCTGTTCGGTCGTCGTGGTTCTCTGTTGTCATAGTCTGGTTGCTCCGAACGAGAGGGCGCGAGCGAGGGCCGACCGTCGCTCGACGGTCAGCCGCACCGACCGGGCGTCAGAGAGGGCGACGAGGTCGTACGTCTCCGATCCGACGTGGAGTTCGTGCCCCGCGATGCGCCCCGGTTTGACGTACAGTTCTTCGTAGGTGCCGTCGGGGTCGAAGACGAACGTCCCGTTCTCGACGGTCACGTTCGCTCGCGCCGGGAGTCCAGCGCCGTAGGATTCGAACTCCATGCGCGTCATCGTCAGATTCGTCCCGTCGACGGCGTAGGCGTCCAACACGCGAGTCTTCTCGACGCTGTGGGTGTACTCCAGCGCCACCAGCGTCCCTTCGGAGACGGGTGTCGACAGAAGCGTCTCGCCGGTCTCTGCGTCTTCGACGACGAGCGTTCGCCCGTCGGTCGTCGTTGCCGCCCCCGCACCCGCGAGGACGAGAACGAGGACGACGACGACCGCCAGACGACGTGCGAGACTCCCCGACATCGTCGGTCGTGTTCAGCCGAAGTACGCCTGTGCGCCGGGGTGCAGGTCGATGGACATCCCGTCCTGCGCGGACTCTTTCGTGATGAAGTCCGTCTTGATGGTCAACTGGTCGGTGTTGTCGAAGATGGCCGCCGTCACGTCCTCGACGACGGCGTCGTCGACCTGCGTCGTCGTCGCGATCATCGCCTGCACGGAGACGGTCGGCACCGCCGAGTCGAGGCCGTACGTTCCGGACGGAACCTCGTCGTCCGCGTAGAACGGTGCGGCGTCCTTGACGGCCTGTCGGTTCTCACCCTCGACGGGGACGACGACGACGTCTTCGGTCGCCGCGAGTTCTTCGAGCGCGCCGACGGGCCACCCGCCGACGACGAACGCCGCGTCGATGTCGCCGTTCTTCAACTGGTCGGACGCCGTGGAGAACCCGGTGTTCTGCTCGTCGTAGTCGGAGATTCCGAGCGCGTCGAGAATCTGGACGGCGTTGACCTGCGTCCCGGACCCGAGGTCACCGGTGTTGATGGTCGCGCCCGAGAGGTCCGACGGTTGCTCGATGCCCGTGTCGGCGAGCGTGACGATGTGAATGGTCTCCGGGTACAGCGTCGCGACGCCGCGGAGGCTCTCGACGGCGTTCCCTTTGAACGCGTCGATGCCTTCGCCGTTGAACGCGAAGTAGGCGATGTCGTTCTGGATGAGCGCGAAGTCGGCCTCGCCGCGGGAGAGACTGCCGACGTTCTCGACGGAGGCACCGGTCGACTGCACCTGCAGCGTGTAGTCGGTGTTGTCCTCGACGACCGTCTTGAACTCGTTCGAGAGCGGGAAGTACGTCCCGCCCGTCCCGCCGGCGTGCCACGAGAGGCGCGTGCTCCCGCTTCCGCCGCCGTTTCCGGACGTCTCGGTCTCCGTCTCCGCGTCGGTGGAGCCGCCACCGTTCTCCTCCGTCTCCGTCTCTCCGCCGTCGCCGCCGTTCGACGAACAGCCCGCTAATCCGGCGATTCCGGCCGCACCGGTCGCTGCGATGAACTCACGACGATTGAACTTTCGAGCCATATCCATCTAGTATCCGACGGGAGATATATACGGATTTTCATCTGATACGAGAGTGTCTCGATGTATGGAAAGTTACATTTCGGTTCTGATATGTGAAAATCTGCGGCCGTCTCCGCCGATGGGCGTACACCTTTCACGAACGATGCCGAACGCGGCGGTATGTCTCCGGTCTCCGCGACTGATTACTGCGACATCGTACAGGTTGAGGACACGCGGGTGTCACCGAACGGGACGCGCGTCGCGTTCGTTCGGAAGGTCCCGAGCGGCGACGACTCCTACGAACAGACTATCTACACCGTCTCGACCGACGGCGAGTCCGACCCGCGACGACTCACCATCGCCGAGGGCGTCGACTCGCACCCGCGGTGGAGTCCGTCCGGCGACCGACTCGCGTTCGTCTCGACGCGCGGCGCCGACGACGACCGACCGCAACTGTGGGTCCTCCCGGTCGACGGCGGCGAGGCAGAACAGGTGACGGACGTGCCCGGCGGCGTCTCCGGCGTCGAGTGGAGTCCCGACGGGAGTCGTCTCCTGTTTCAGCAAGCGACGACCGAGGCGGAACGCGAAGACGGCCTCGACGTCGGCCTCGACGGCGAGGAGTACGAACGCGAGACGCCCGACCCGCGCGTCGTCGACCGTCTCGTCTACCGTCAGCACCAACGGTACCGCGACGACACCGTCACGCACGCCTACCTCGCGCATCTCGACGGGGACGGCGCAGACGGCGAGAGCGAGGTCGAACGCCTCACCGACGGTGACCTCGACCACGTCGCTCCCGCGTGGCGCGACGACGACACCGTCTACTTCGGCGTGAAGTATCCACAGGGTGAGACCGAACCCGACGACAGCGTCGTCATCGACATCCAGTCGCTCGACCTCGACTCGGGCGACGTGACGGACGTGACGCGGACGACGTGCTGGGGTCTCGTGATGGACGTGGCCACCGACGGCCGCGTCGCGTACGCGAAGACGCCAGAAGAACGCCTGTCGATGCGGAGTTCCGACATCGAGGTGTACGACCCCGAGACCGACGAGACGACCGTCCCGACCGCGAATCTCGACCGGACGGTGGACCTCGCGGGCGGGTTCACGTGGGGTCCGGACGAGGAGTTCGTCTACTTCCTCACGCCCGACGAGGGGCACTACGTCTCGCGGCGCGTGCCCGGAGACGCCTCGGAGGACCCGGAACTCCTCGTCGGCGACGGCCACGCGACGACGCTCTCCGTCGGCGGCGACGCGGACGCGCCCGTCGTCGCCTACGCCAAGAGCGAGTGGGACCACCGCGGCGACGTGTTCGCCTTCGCCGACGGCGAGGAGACGCGCCTGACCGAGGTGAACGCCGACTACCTCGCCGAGGTGGACGTGCAGGAACCCGAGGAACTCTGGTTCGACTCGGACGGCGTGCGGGTGCAGGGGTGGGTGCTGACGCCGCCGGAGTTCGACGAAGACGAGACGTACCCCCTCGCCGTCGAGATTCACGGCGGCCCGCACGCGATGTGGTCCGAGTCGGGGACGATGTGGCACGAGTACCAACTCTTGGCCGCCCGCGGCTACGTCGTCTTCTGGTCGAACCCGCGCGGGTCGACGGGGTACGGCGAGGAGTTCGCCACCGCCATCGAGTCCGACTGGGGCGACGTGACGATGACCGACGTGATGAACGGCGTCGAACTCGTCTGCGAACGCGACTACGTCGACGAGGAGAACGCCTTCGTCACCGGCGGTTCGTTCGGCGGGTTCATGACCGGATGGATCGTCGGCCACACCGACTTCTTCGCCGGCGGCGTCGCCCAACGCGGCGTCTACGACCTCTCGTCGTTCTACGGGTCGACGGACGCGTTCAAACTCATCGAGGGCGACTTCGGCACGACGCCGTGGGACGAACCGGAGTTCCTCTGGGAGCAGTCACCCGTCGCCTACGCCGACGAGGTGACGACGCCGACGCTCGTGATGCACGCGGACGACGACTTCCGCGTCCCCGTCAACAACGGCGAGATGTTCTACCTGTTCTTGAAGAAGAACGGCGTCGAGACGCGCCTCGTTCGGTACCCCCGCGAGGGCCACGAACTCTCGCGCTCCGGCGAACCCGCCCACGTGGTCGACAGACTCGAACGGACCGTCCGCTGGTTCGACGGCTACTCCGACCACCACGACGTGCCGACGGCGCTCGAACGCGGCGACGACGGCCTCTCTGCGGCAGAGAGCGCAGACGAAGACGCCGACGACGAGGGCCGCGACGAGTAACGAGCACTCCGGAGTGCTCCCCAGCCGTGAGGGGTTCGTTTCAGGTCCACGACACGAGCGGCCATCACCGCACTGTCGGGTGGTTTCGAGGCGAAGCGAAGGGGTTCGTGACGGTGATATGACTATTCTCTTCGCTCCGCTCGGTACGACTGTGTTTCACACGGAACGCGACCGGTGGTCCGTTTCGACTCCTTCCATTCGAAGTGTAACCGCCGGACTCCGACGACGTTCGACTCGAAGCGAGGGGGTTCGGCGCGCGGACGGCGTCGCCGGACGACCGTACGGGTGTCAGTCGACGATGATGCCCGACTCGTCGTCGCCGGAGCGTCCCGACGTCATCTCGGTCCGGTAGCGCTCTATCCACCCGGCGAAGCAGTTGGGGCAGAGCCGTTGGCTGTCGACTTCGGAGCCGTCGACGGTGATTCTGACGGTGCGCGCGAGTGCGCCCGACACGTGACTTCCACACCCGTCGCAGGGGTCGGCGTCGCTCATCGCTCCCACCTCTCTCGGCCGGCGGTATAGTCGTTTACCGTCGTGCGGGAGCAGAGACAGAAAGAGAGTCCGCTACTTCGTGCGGAACGCGCGGTCACCGGCGTCGCCGAGGCCGGGGATGATGTAGCCGTCGTCGTCGAGGTAGTCGTCGATAGAGACGGTGAGGAGGTCGGCGTCGGGGAACTGCTCGCCGACGCGGAGGAGGCCGTCGGGCGCGGAGACGGCCGAGAGAACGAACAGGTCCGTCGGGTCGGCACCGGCGTTCTCCAAGACGTGGTCGAGGACGGCGCACATCGTACTGCCCGTCGCGAGCATCGGGTCGGCCACGATGACGGTGTCTTTCTCCGTGATTTCGGGGAGCTTCACGTAGTCGATGGTGATGGGGAACTCGCCGTCGTCGTTCATCCCGGCTTCCTCGTCGCGGCCGGCGCTGATGACGCCCTGCTTCGCCCGGGGGAACGCCTTCAACAGACCCTCGACGAACGGCGTCGCCGCGCGGAGGACGTTGATGATGACCACGTCGTCCAGCCCTTTCACGCGCTCGCCCGTCGTCTCGGTCAGCGGCGTCTGGACGGTGACGTACTCCGTCTCCATCGCGCCGTCGATTATCTCGTAGCCGCAGATACGGCCGAGTTTCACGAGGCCTTTGCGGAACGCGACCTGTTCTGTCTCCACGTCGCGGAGTCTGAGGAGGGTGTCCTTCGCGAGCGCGTGGGTGATGAGGTACGCGTCGTCTCGGTCTTCGATGGGCATGTTGTTCGAAACGCGGACTCCCCACCGACATAAATTCCGCTGAATCGCCCGGAAGAACACTCGTGCGGGAGGTTCACGCGACACAACTGGTCGTCGGCTGTCACTGTTCGAGCGTCGCCGCTGGTCCGCCGCCCTCTCACCTCGTCACGAGATACGTGACCGCCATGAGGACGAGCGCCAACGAGGCGACGTTCACGAACGTGAGTTCCAACAACCCCACGAGGTCCAACCCCCACACGACGACGGACGCGAACACCGACGAGAGCACGAGGTTCATCGCGAACAATACGCGCGGGTCGCCGCGCGACGCGGTGTTTGTTCCCATACGAGAGCGTCCGCGTTCCGGCACTTAGCTTCTTTGCGACTCGGACGAAGAGACGCGTATGCGACCCCGGAACCGCCACGGCGAACCGGTCGACCCCGTGCCCTTCCTCGTCGTCTCCGGCGTCGCACTCCTCCTCTGCGTCTCGTTCGGCCCGCTCTACTGCGCGGCGTTCGGCCTCGACTTCTCCGTCGGTGTCCCCCTCTCGCTCGCCGTCGCCGCCGGTGTCGCCGTCGTCTCTTATCATCGCTACGTCTGGACGACCGACCCCGAACTCCGCGGCGAGGTGCCCGTCGACGCGCGGTTCCGCCGACTGCTGTACGGCGGCCTCGTCCTCGCGCTCGTGTTCGCCCTCCTCTCGATACCACTTTTGTGACCCGCACCGACCCACCGCGTATGAGAGGTCACGGATGCGCGAGGTGACGGTGTCGCGGTTCGTTCCGCGCTCGAAACCGACGGTGCTCGGACGACTCACGCCGGAGACGATGGTGCGGTACGAAGGGAGCTTCGACGTTCGCGACGTCCGCGAGACGGCCGAGGCGACTACCGTCGCCGTCGGCGCTCGCGGCGTCGAGTTCTCGCTCCGCTTCGCGCCGCGTGAGAACGGCCTCTTCTACGAGCAGGCCGGCGAGGCGGGGCCGTTCGAGGCGATGACGACGACGGTGACCGTCGAACCCGCGGACGGGGGCGTCACCGTCACCGCTCACTCGACGGTGTCTCTGGGTCTCCCCCTCCCGTCGCTGTCCGACCGACTCGCCGCGTGGAAGCGCCGCGGAGAGCTCGAACGCGCGCTCGACGCCCTCGCGGCCGACGCCTGAGTGTCGGCCGGTTGACCGGAGGGGACGACCGAACGGTCGTGCGTCTCTCGCGGACGACCGGCCCGCGGTTTATTGCCCACGGTTTCGCACGAACGACCATGGGAATACTCGGCACGCTGAAGGACGCGTTCGAAGCGTCGACGCAGTCATCTGACCGCGGCACCGGAACCGACGAGACGCTCGGGTCGTACTGGTGTCACGACTGCGCAGAGCGGATTCCGGCGCGCGACGTGAAGGGAGACGACGCGCCGTCGTGCCCCGACTGCGGCGACGAGATGGACCTCGAACGCTCGCCCGGGTCGACCGGGTGCGCCTGCTGACCCGCCCCGCTCTCCTCGCGGCCCAGATGCTCTACTCTTCGACGCTCGGTTCGGCGAGCGTCGTCCGTTCGCCGGGTTCTGCCGGGAAGGGGTTCTCGAACTCGTCCCACGCCGCGTCCATCTCTTCGTCGGTGAGCAGACAGTCGTCCAGTGCGGCCGAGAGCGACTCCTCGTCCACGTCGCGGCCGATGAACACGAGTCCCGTCCGGCGGTCGCCCCACGTCTCGTCCCACTCGAACCCGAGGTCCGACCGGTTGTCCCGGTAGGCTTTCTGTTCGAACTCGGGGAGGCTCGCTATCCACCGACCGGTCGCCTCGACGTACGCCGACGGCCCGGCCTGACTGTAGGTAAGGTGCGCCGCTTCGCGCCCGGCGACCCACATCGACCCCTTCGCGCGGACGACCGAGTCGGGCAGGTCTCCGAGGACCGAGGCGACTCGCTCGGGGTGGAACGGCCGCCGTCGCTCGTAGACGAACGAGTCGATGCCGTACGCCTCCTCGGGATGGGTGTGGTCGTGCGCGTGCCCGTCGTTCTCGTCGTGGCCGTGGTCGTGCCCGTCGCCGTGGCCGTGCTCGTCGTTCCCATCGCTCTCCGCCTCTCCCTCGCCGAGTACCTGCCGCCATCCGGCGCGTTCGGCGGCCGTCTGCGGGTCGAACGAGCCGGTTCCGAGGACGCTCGCTATCGGCACCGTGGAGTGCTCCGCGGTGACGATTTCCGCGTCGGGTCGCAGGGCGCGGACGACCGACTCCACGCGCGCCAGTTCCTCGTCGGTCACGAGGTCGCGCTTGTTCAGGACGACGACGTTCGCGAACTCCACCTGTTCGACGAGGAGGTCCGAGAGCGGCCGACGCTCGTCCTCGCCGCCCTCTGCGACGGTCTGTTCGGGCGTCCCGTCGCTCTCGAACGTGTCCGCGAACAGGCGGGCGTCCACGACGGCGACGACGGCGTCCACGTCGTACCGCGCGGCCGCGGGCGACCCGCCGGTGAACAGGCGAGCGACCGGCGCGGGTTCGCTGATTCCGGAGGGTTCGACGACGAGGTGGTCGAAGTCGCGTTCGCGGGCGAGACGGACGACGGCCGTCTCCAAGTCGTCCTGTAACTCACAGCAGATACATCCGTTCGACAGTTCCGCGACGGTGCCGTCGGCGACGGAGAGTTCGGACTCCTCGCTCACGAGTTCGGCGTCGACGTTCAACTCGCCCATGTCGTTGACGAGGACGGCTATCTTCCGGTCGGCCGCGTTCCGGAGGACGTGGTTCAGAAGCGTCGTCTTCCCCGCGCCGAGGCTCCCGCTCAGGATAGTCACCGGTATCGTACCCGCCGTGCCCAGACTCATACCTCGCGGTTGGTGCGTCACGGTATATCAACGCACGGACTCGGAGACGTCGCGCCGAGACGCTCACTCGCCGTCTTCGTCTCGGTCTTTGCGGCCGAGCGGTCTCGCCAGTCTGTCGAAGCGACGCTGCGCCGCGTCGCGTCGGCGGTCGGTCTCGTCGGGGCGGTAGACCAGTTCGGTTCTGTCGGCGTCGAGGGTGACGGCGAACACCGCGTCTCGGTGGCGGCCGTCGGCGGGGAGAACCGGCCTCGGAACGACGAGTTCGTCGACCGTCTCGCCGTCCGCTTCGAGGAGTAGCACGGCGTCTTCCTCCTCGAAGCGGTCTACCACCGCGGTGTAGGTGTGTGTACTCACGAGTAGGTCTCCTCCACGACGACTTCGCCCTCGGCCGTCGTCACGGTGACGGTGTCGCCGCCGTTGTTCCAGACGGGTGCCTCGGACCCCCAGTAGCGGTCCGTCGCGGTGTCCGCCCCAGTCCCCGTGCGGAGCGTCACGGACGCGCCGACGTCGAGCGTGAACCCGTCGGCGAAGCGGTAGGTGTGGCCCGCCTCGTCGCTGACGGTCCACCCCGAGAGGTCGAGTGCCGCGTCGCCCGTGTTCTCGAAGACGAGATACTCGTCGTCGAGGTTGTCCCACTCGTCGCCCGACGCGTCCGCGTGGACGCGGACGAGCGAGAGCGTTCCCTCGGCGGGAGGCGGCGACGGCGTCGGCGTCGCCGTCGCGGTAGGCGTTGCAGTCGCGGTGGGCGTCGGAGCCACCGTCCGTCGCTCGGGCGTCTGCGTCCCGTTCGGCGTCGACTCGTTCACCGCCGACTCGTTCGCTTCCGAGTCGTTCGTGACGACGAACGTCTCGCGGACCGTCACCGTCTCGTTCGCGTCGGGACCGATGGCCGGGACGGACCGGAGTCGCGAGGCGTTCGTCGGGGCCGCCCGTTGCGTCGAGACGGTCAGGTTCCGCCCGTCGCTCGTCAGTACCACGTCGCCGTGCGTTGCGGTCCAGTAGGTCGGAATCGACCGGTTCGCCAGTCGGCGTAACGTCTCCTCGTGCGGGTGGCCGTACTGCGAGTCGTAGGCGCTGGAGACGACGACGACGCGGGGGGCCGTCGCGTTCAGGAAGGCGTCGCTCGTGCTCGACCGACTCCCGTGGTGGCCCGCGGAGAGCGCCGTCGCGGAGAGCGCCGACCCGTACCGTTCCACGAGGTAGCTCTCCGCCTCCGTCTCGCCGTCGCCGGGGAAGAGGAACTCGTGGCCGCCGTGTTCGACGGCGAGGACGAGACTGTTCTCGTTTCGCTGGCCGCCCGCGAGGGGTTCGTCCGGCGGCGCGAGCACCCGCGTCGAGACGTTCCCGAACGGAATCGAGTCGTTCGCGCCCGCGCGATAGAGCGTCACGTCGTGTCGTTCGACCGCGTCGAGGTATCGACCGTACGTCTGCGACGACGAGGCGATACCGGGGTCGTACACCGCGCCGACGCCCTCGGCTTCGGTCTCGTAGTAGTCGATGACGGCGGCGTGCCCGCCGATGTGGTCGGCGTCGGCGTGCGAGGTGACGAGGTGGTCGATGCGGGTGACGTTCTGCGCTCTGAGGTACCGGAGGACGTCTCGTCCGTCGTCGCGCCAGTCGCCCGTGTCTATCAGCAGCGTCTCGTTGTTCGGCGCGACGAGCAGCGTGCTCGAGGACTGTCCGACGTTTATGTAGTGGACTTCGAGCGTCCCGTTCGGACCGGCCGCGGTGGCGTTCGTCGCGTTCGACGGCGTCTCGAACTGGAACGCCGACTCTCCCGTCGTCTGCGTCCCGCCCCGTTCTCCGTCCGCCGTCGCGTTCGGCGTCCCCGCGCATCCCGCCACGACGACGAGGAGGGCGAGTGCGACGGCTATCGCACCCCGAGAAAAGTTCATGCTGTTCACATAATCTCCGAGTCACAAAAGCGTGGATTCCGCCGGAGCTGACCTGTCTCTTCCGGGCACTATCTCTTCCGCGTGGCTATCTGTGGGTGCGCACCGACGGAACCCGCGTGTTCGTCCGTGAACGATACCCTTTTCCGGAGCCGACGGGGTACGTGAACTAATGACACTTGCGGAGCGAATCGCGGAGTACCGCGACGTCGTCGAAGAGTGGCTCCGCGGCCTCTCGCACGGACTGTTCTCGCACCCGGCGTACGAGAAGATAGAGAAGGAAGCCGAAGACCAAGAGGACGCGTTCATGCTGGCGTGTTTCCCCGAGGCGTTCGGCATCCCGAGTCCCGTCTCCTACTACACCGCCGAACTCCTGCCGTACCTCGAAGACGAGTTCGAGGCGTGGGAGCGGCGGATGTGGGACCGCGGGTCGCTCCTCGAACGAAAGGGCCAGCAGTACCACTTCTGATGCGCAAGTTCGTCTTCTTCGGCGGGAAGGGCGGCGTCGGCAAGACCACGATGTCGTCTGCGTACGCGCTCAAATGCGCCCGCGCGGGTCTGCGAACGCTCATCGTCTCCACCGACCCGGCGCACAGCACCTCGGACGTGTTCGACCAACAGTTCGGCGACGACCCGCAGGCCGTCTCCGGCGAGGAGAACCTCTTCGCGATGGAGGTGGACCCGGACACCGAGGTGGAGAATCACCTGATGGAGACGAAACGAGCGATGGGCGACCAGGTGAGTGCCGCGATGGTCAACGAGATAGACCGGCAGATAGAGATGGCCCACCAGACGCCCGGCGCGTACGAAGCCGCGCTGATGGACCGCTTCATCGAGGTGATGCGCTCTTCGGAGGAGTTCGACCGCGTCGTCTTCGACACGTCGCCCACGGGCGGGACGCTCAGACTCCTCTCGTTACCGGACCTGCTCGAAGGCTGGATAGACCGCCTCGTTTACAAGCGCGAGAAGTCCATCGACCTCTACGAGAAGGCGGCGATAGGGAACAACGAACCGCGGCGCGTGATGGAGGGTGACCCCATCCTCGACCGTCTGCGGACCAGAAAACGGCGCTTCGAGTTCGCCGGAGAGACGCTCCGCGAGGACGCCGCGTTCTTCCTCGTGGTCAACCCCGACGAACTCTCGATTCGCGAGACGCGTCGGGCCGCCGACGAACTAACCGAGTACGGCCTCCTCGTCCGCGGCCTCGCCGTCAACCGTCTCACGCCCGAACCCGAGGACCACGAAGAAGGCCGCGGCGCGCGCTTCCTCCGCGATAGAGTCGAGACCGAACGCGAACGACTCCGCGAACTCCACGAGGAGTTCGACTATCCCGTCGTCGCCGAAATCGCCACGCGCGTCGCCGAGGTGAAAGGGAACTTCCTCGAGGAGGTGGCCGACGAACTCGACATCGACGTGACCGCAGCACCCGCGTAGTCCGATACGCTCGCGGCGTCGCTGGAGACGCGTTCGCGACGTACCCCGTCGACGCCGCCGCGGCCCGGTTCGCGGGCGACGACGAGACGACGTTCTCTCGTTCCGGCCGCCGAAGCGACCCCGAATCGCAGTGACGTTCGCATATACTTACTATTCGAACATCTGTTTCGCACGTCTCCGGCGAAACGACTACTCTCCCCGACTGACCTTGACATATACACAGTTTTTTATCATCCGAGTGTGCACACGGACACAATTCTTCGCGTCGAGAGAGAGCAAATACCGCCGAATTCTGTCGGTACAGACAACATTTCGGCCGATATCGGACGGTAACAATCGTTATCATTAAGTCACGGTTTTCCATGAAACTGAGTGAGGCACGACACCATGGTACAAGTAATCTGGCTGGTGGCGGCGGTGCTCGCACTGTTCACGGCGGGGTATCTCGGCTATTCGAGATACCTCGCACAGTTCGTCGAACTCGACGACAGTCGCGAGACGCCGGCCCACAAGTACGAAGACGGACAGGAGTACGTCCCGGCGAAGAAGCCGGTCCTACTGGGGCATCACTATTCGAGTATCGCGGGCGGCGCGCCCATCGTCGGTCCCATCACGGCGGGGGTCGTCTGGGGATGGGTCCCCGCCCTCGCGTGGATAGCCATCGGGAACCCCCTGATGGGGAGCGTCCACGACTTCGTCTCGCTGTCGGCGAGTCTCCGACACGAGGGGAAGTCCATCGGCTACATCATCGGCGAGTACGTCGGCGAACGCGGCAAGAACATGCTGCTGTGGTTCGCGTTCTTGACCATCATCCTCGTCGTGGCGGTGTTCGCCCTCGTCGTCGCCATCGTCTTCAACGCCTACCCCGAGGCGGCGACGGCGAGTCTGATATACATCGGTCTCGCCGTGCTGTTCGGCGCGTACCTCTACCAACTGAACCTCCCGTTCGTTCCCGGCACCGTGGCGTTCGTCGCCGCGATGTTCGTCGGCGTCTTCGTCGGGACGCAGTACCCCCTCGCGCTCTTCGAACCCGCCTCGCGCGCCCCGGCGGAGACGCTCGTGCTCTTCTCCGGCACCGCCTCGTGGCTGCCGGGTGCGAGCGCACTCGGTGCCAACACCGCCGCGTGGGTGCCCGTCATCCTCGTGTACGGTGCACTCGCCAGCGCGCTCCCGGTCTGGGTACTTCTCCAACCACGTGACTACCTCTCGTCGTTCCTCCTGTACACCGGCGTCGGTGGGGCACTCCTCGCCGTCATCGTCGGCACCGTGTTCGGGACGGCGAGCCAACCGCTCGTCACGAACCTCGAACCGTACTACGGCTTCATCGGCCGCGGCGGCGCGCCGTTGTTCCCGCTACTCTTCATCACCATCGCCTGCGGGACCATCAGCGGGTTCCACTCGCTGGTCTCTTCGGGCACCACCTCGAAGCAACTGAACCGCGAGTCCGACGCGCGCGTCATCGGCTACGGCGGGATGCTCGGCGAGGGCCTCCTCGCCACGGTGGCGCTCATCACCGTCGCGCTCGTCGCCCCCGAAGTCGGCGGCGGTATCGGCCTCGCGCTGCCGACGTTCGCGACGGGCGGCGGAATCCTGCTCACGAGTTTCGGCATCCCCGCCTCCTTCGGCGGGCCGTTCATGGCGCTCGTCCTCGTGAGCTTCCTTCTCACGTCGACGGACACCGCCGTCCGTCTCGGTCGGTACATGATGGAGGAGATAATCGGCACGCCCGAGTCCTCCGTCGAGTCGTTCGCGTCGAACCGCTACGGCAACGCCGTCGTCCAGGCGCTCCCGGCGTACGTCCTCATCACCAGCGGTTCGTGGCTGACGCTCTGGCAACTGTTCGGCGGCGCGAACCAACTGCTCGCCGCGCTCGCACTCCTCACCGCGACGGTGTGGCTGGCGAACTGGAGCGAGTCGAAACAGCTTATCAGCACGGGCGGTCCGATGGCGGTCATGACCGGCATTACGGTCGTCGGCCTGCTCTGGTTGGCGCTGCACGACAACGTCTACGCGAAGTTCCTCGATTCGGCGTGGATGGCCGAGGCGACGACGTTCGCGATGCTGTCTGCGGTGGTGCAGATACTCATCGCGTTCGTCCTCATCTACCTCGCGCTGTCGCTCGTCGTGATGGGTTACCGTAACATCCAGCGCGTCCGCGAGAACCCCGGCGAAGGCGGGTTCTCGCCGAGCGACGACTGAATCGTCGCGTCCGCGTTCGACGCCGTACCGCCGTCCCCGCCTCTTCTCTCCGTCGACTCGACGTCTCAGCGACCGCGACAGCGCGTTCGCGTTCGAGAGTACTCGACTCGGCGACGCCGGCGAAACTCCTGCCCCCATATAAACGGGTTATACGAATAAGCTACAGAACGATACGGCCACGGCCATGCTATCTACTGATATGGCACAGAATCACAATGCCGCCGGCCGAGCCAGAGCGACTGAACCACCGTTCTCCCTCCTCGTCGGGGTCACGGCGTTCACCGTCAGCCGACTCAGGCGTCTCCGGACGGCGCTCCTCGGACAGGCCACAGGACGACCGAAATAGATAGACGATGACGAGCAACAACCACCATCCGAACCATCCCGACGTCGACCAGTCGGACCGCACCATCCCGAGAAACCTCCGTCAGACGGGCGACGCGGACGTCGACCTCCTGATTACGACCCGCGTTCGGCAGTCGCCGTTCTGGCATCTCTCCGTCGAGGCGGGGTGTCGGCAGGCGACGGTCTACAATCACATGTACCACCCGCGAGGGTACATCGACCCCGACGAGGGCGGATTGGACGCCGAGTACGACATGCTGGTCAACGAGGTGACGCTGATGGACGTCGCAGTCGAGCGTCAGATTCGCGTCCAGGGGCCCGACGCCGAGGCGTTCGTCAACTACGTCATCACGCGCGACGCGACCGATATCGAGCCGATGCGCGGGAAGTACGCCATCTGCTGTAACCAGGACGGCGGTATCCTCAACGACTTCGTCCTCTTACGACTCGCCGAGGACGAGTTCTGGTTCTCCATCGCAGACGCCGACCTGAAACAGTGGCTGCAAGGGGTCACGGTCAACTCCGAGTTCGACGTCGACATCGACGAAATCGACGTCTCGCCGATGCAGGTTCAGGGCCCGAAATCGCCCGCCGTGATAGAGTCGCTCATCGGCGACGTTGTCGAAGACATCCCCTACTACGGACTGATGGAAGCCACGGTCAACGACGTCCCGGTGCTGGTGAGTCAGACCGGATTCTCCGGAGAGGCCGGATTCGAGATATACGTCCGCGAGGCGACGAAGAACGCCGAGGCAGTGTGGAACCCGGTGCTCGAAACGGTCGAAGCCCACGGCGGCGCGGCGACAGCGATATCCCATCAACGACGTATCGCTGCCGGAATCATGTCGCTGGGGCAGGACATGGACGACGAGACGTCGCCGTTCCAGGTTAACCTCGGCTATCAGGTCCCCGACGACAAGGACGCGGACTACGTCGGCAAAGCCGAACTGGAACGCCAGAAGGAGGCCATCGAGAACGGCGAGTTCCCGTTCACGCACAAACTGGTCGGCCTGAAGATGGCCGGCGAACCGATTCGAGACTACGCCCCCGACTTCTGGCTCGTTTCGGACCCGGAGACCGGCGAGGAGTGCGGCTATCTGACGTCGGCGTGGTGGAACCCGGAACTCGGGACCAACATCGGCCTCGGCTTCGTGCCGGCGGAGACGCTGCAGGACGAGACGGACGTTCCGCTCGACGACTCGATATACGACGCGGACGTCGACGCGGAGTTCGAAGTTCACCTCCCGGACGAGTACGCCGAGGAGGCCGGCGAACCCGTGTACGCGACGGTCGCGAAGGTTCCGTTCAAGGAGTCGGTCAACCCCAGCGCTCGCGAACAGGCCAAGATTCACGCCAGAGAGGAGACGAACGACTGAAGCGCCGGCCCGGAGTCGCGAGAACAGCGAGGAACGTTCCAGACGACAGAGCAACACCGTTCGTGACGACACACCGTTCGTCAGTACGGTTCCGACTCAGCGTCGGAGACGGTCCAGCACGCGCGAGACGATGCCGCGCCGCGCCGTCGGCGACACGTCGGTCCAGAGCGTGAACGCCTGCGCCACGTCGGCACCGCTACTCGCGACGACGTCTTCGTCCGCCGGCGCGACGACGGCGAGGTTCAGTTCGTAGTGGCCGTAGTAGCCGAGTTTGATGAGCGTCCGGTCGGCGAACTCGGAGACGAACGCTCGCACGTCCTCGGGTATCTCCTCGGCGACGAGGACGAACGTGAAGTCCGTCCCGAAGTGTTCTTCGTCGGCGTCGAACCACGCGCCGCTGTCGGCGAGTTCGTGGCCGAGTCCGACCAGTCGTTCCAACTCCGCGACGGTCGGACGGGCGACGCGACAGGCGAACAGGTACTCGTGGCTCTCGTGGTTCGCGTAGTTCAGCGCCGGGTGGAAGAAGTGCTTCTCCGACTCGATGCGCATCTCGCCGAACAGCGAGAACCGCTCGCCCGAGACGGACCGGTCTCGCTCCAGGTCGTAGTTGAACATGAGGCGGTCCGACACCCTGTCGAGGTAGTCGTCCTCCCAGTCGGGGACGCCCGAGAGGTCGATGCCCGCCTCCTCGGCGGCCGCCTTCGGGTCGAACGAGTCGTCGGCGTCGGCCGCCCCGCTCATTCCTCGGAGCCCTCGTACGGCTTCGCGTCGCCCGTCACCGCGGGCGCACCGATAGCGAGGAGTTCGACGGCTTCGGTCGCCGCCTCGGCGTTGTACGCTCGCTGTGGCGAGTTCGGTTCGACGCTGAACAGACAGCCCGCTTCGACTTCGTACGTCTGTTCGGGCGTCTCGACCGAGAGCGTCCCCGAGAGGACGTAGAACGCCTCTTCCTGCTCTTCGTGGTAGTGGTAGGCGAGCGGAATCTGCTGGCCCGGTTCCGCGCGAAACCGGTTGATGGCGACGTTTTCGAGTCCGGCGGCGTCGCTCACCCGACGCAGTTCGCAGTCTCTGTCGTCGGTCGTCTCCACCTCGTCGCAGTCCACGACACGGTATCCCATACCCACTGTCGTCTAGTCGCGTGTAAAAACGGCTCGGCTCTCGCGCGCTCCCCACCATTTATTCGTGAGCGTTCCGTACTCCACGTGAACAGTACCCATGTCCGGAAAGAAGACGGAGAGCTGTGGTCGGTGTGCGATGTCCACCGTCGTCGACACGGCGAGCGAGGGGTCAGAGACGGCGAACCCGTTCGACGGCGACCGAATCGAACTCTCGGACCGCGAACTTCGGGCCACGTCGCCCGGCGCGTGGCTATCCGGCGTCGTCTCTCGACTGGACGACGCCGCCTCGCGCCTCGTCTACGGGTCTCGCTGACCCGCCGGCGGGAACGATGCCCTGTCTCGCCACGCGCGCAGATACAACCTGCAAATAGAGTTTTATACGACTGCGAACTTACCACCCGTCAACGAGATGGAAGAGAGCGTTTCCGGCTTCAAAATGCGGGGGTCGTGGGGAGACGCCGTCGAACACGGCGAACGGATCACACTCGCACTCCGCGACGCCGGGGTCGAGAGTGCGGCGTTCGAGGAGTGGGACGAGTGGCGGCCGAAAGCCCACGAACGACTGAACGAGGACGTAAACGAGAAGACGGCGGCACAGGCGAGCGTCGGCGAGGGGCAGGGGGAGAAGGCCGGAAAAGACCCGAACGAAGACCTTCAGACGGCGGGTGAGAAGCTCTCGGAGTCGTACCAGAAGGTCGACGAGGGCGACAGCGACGGTGCGGTCGAACGCTGGAGCGAGTCCATCGGCTACGTCGCTCGCGCCGCCGACTCCGCCGGTCGGAAGGCGCTCAGAAAGGTCGAAGACACCGTCTACCGGAAGGTGATGACGCAACTCGCGCCGTACTACTTCGACAACGAACTCGTCAGCGCGAACATCCAGAAGTCCGCGCGCGGCGACGACGAGGTGACGTTCATCTTCGAGGTGAACATCAACGACGACGAGTTGAAGTCGCACGTCAGTCGCCGACTCGGCGAGTACGACGACGAGGTGGACCGCTGGCACGTCGACGTCGAGAAGGAGACGACGACGGCGGAGGCGGCAGAAGGCGTCGAAGCACCCGAGTCCGAACCGCAGTCGAAGTCGACGACGAACTGAGTAACCGTCGGCGGAGGCGACGGCGCAGACGGTACTCTCATACTTCTCAGGACCGTCGTACGAGTCGATGCCCGAGCCACTTCGTGCGAAGTCCGGCGAGTTGACCGTCGACGAGATTCTGGCGGCGGTTCGCGAGGGACGTCGCGTCCTCGTCGAGGCGGAGATGATGGGCAGTGTCCACGAAGTCTCGTTGCGACACGACGGGACGACGTTCTACTGCGACACGCCGACGACGCTGCACAAACACGAGGACGAAGAGGGGATGCGCAACTGCATCCTGAAGATGGGTTACGCCCGCGACGAGGAGTGACCGCGCTCGTTTCCGATGGCAGGTCCTTTTAATCGGACGGGCGGAGTATACTCCGTATGAGCGATGCGCCAGACATGGGGGAACTCATCGAGACGGACGACCCCAGTTTCCAGCACGTCCTCGCGTGCGTGTTCGGTATCCAACAGCACGAGAGTCGGACGTACATCACCCTCCTCGACAACCCCGGGAGCACCGTCGCCGAACTCGCGGAACTCCTCGACAGAGACCGGAGCAACGTCAACCGCTCGTTGACGACGCTGATGGACAAGAACCTCGCCGACAGAGAGCGCCGTCTGTTGGACCCCGGCGGCTACGTCTACCAGTACACCGGAACGCCGCTTCCGGAGGCCAAGGAGATGCTCCACGCCGCCTTAGACGAGTGGGCCGAACAGGTCCACGAGAGCATCGACCAGTACGGTCGCGAGGAGTAGTCGTCCGGCCCCGCTTCCTCGCGGGTCGCCTCGCACCGACACGTCGGGTTCGCCTCGCTGGCAGTACGCGCCCGAACCGTCTCGCTTTTGCCCGCCGAACGTCACGCTCCGACAATGAGCCTCGAACTCACCGCTCCCGCGCCGGAGGTGCCGGACGTGGCAGACGACGGCGTCTGGCTGGAGTGTATCGAGACGGGCGAGACGTACGCCCCCTTCGACGAGATTCGGTATACCAGCGACGGCGGCCACCTCCTCGAAGTGCGCTACGCGGACCCGCCGACGTTCGAAGACTTCGAGGGGGAAGGCCGCGGCGTCTGGCGATACCGCTCGGCGCTCCCGTTCGAGGAGGGCGTCAGCCTCCCCGAGGGCGACACGCCGCTTCACGAGGCCCCGCGACTGGAGGACGCCATCGGCGTTCGGAACCTCCGAATCAAGCACGAGGGGATGAACCCGACGGGCAGTTTCAAAGACCGCGGGATGACCGTCGGCGTGCGCGTCGCGAAGGAACTCGGCGTGAACCGCCTCGCGTGTGCCTCCACCGGCAACACCTCCGCGGCACTCGCCGCCTACGGGGCCCGCGGCGGGATGGAGACGCTGGTGCTCCTCCCGTCCGGAAAGGTCGCCGCCGGGAAGATAGCGCAGGCCGCCCTCCACGACGCGCGCATCCTCGAAGTCGACGGTAACTTCGACGCCTGCCTCGACATCGTTCAGGACCTCGCGCAACGCGGCGAAGTCTACCTCCTGAACTCGCTGAACCCCTTCCGACTGGAGGGCCAGAAGACCATCGGATTGGAGATTTTAGAGGCGTTCCAGACCGACTACGGCCGGTTCCCGGACCGAATCGTCCTCCCCGTCGGCAACGCGGGCAACACCGCCGCACTGTACAAGGCGTTCCGCGAACTCGTCCAGTCGGGCGCACTCGACCCCGAGGAGGTGCCGAAACTCACCGGCGTCCAGGCCGAGGGCGCGGCCCCGATGGTCGAAGCCGTCGAGAACGGGTGGGAGGACACGAAGCGCTGGGACGAGGTGGAGACGCGCGCGACGGCCATCCGCATCGGCAACCCCGTCAACGCGCCGAAGGCACTCCCCGGCATTCGCGGCACGGGCGGCACCGCCGTCGCCGTCTCCGACGAGGAGATCACGACCGCACAGCGCGACTTGGCCAGAGAGGGTATCGGGGTCGAACCCGCCTCCGCGGCGTCCGTCGCCGGCCTGCGTAAACTTCGCCACGAGGGCGTCGTCTCCGCCGACGAAGACGTGGTCTGTCTCACCACCGGCCACCTCCTCAAAGACCCCGACGCGGCGTTCGAGGCCGGCGGCGAACCCGAACCCGTCGCCAACTCGACCGAGAAGGTCCTCGAACACATCGGTGCGGAGTAAGAAAACGAGACTCTCAAACCTTCTAACTGGTGAATGACGCGAGTCTGACGTAGCTTCTTGCCGTCGTGGTACTTCGTGACAGTCATGCCCTCGCCAACGTTTCCGACCGGGACGGTGAGCGGTGAGTCGCTCGGGGGGCGGACGTTCCCTCCACGCGACGGGCGCGCCGTCGAACGCGTCCGCGACTCCCCACCCGAGGCCGAAACCGAAACCGAAGCGCCGACGACGCGGAGACGACCCGAGTCGCCCTCGACGGAACTGGAACGACTCCGCCGAGAGAACGCCGAACTCCGTCGCGCCCTTCAGCAGACGCGAAAACAGCGACAGGACGTCATCGACCGATACGAACGACTTCTCGACGACTCGGCCGGCGTCTCCCCGAAAGCCGCGGACGCGACGAACGCGCCGCCGGACCCGATGGACCTCGCGACGGCACCGCCGACGCCGACGCAGTCGCTCACGGACCGCCTCGGAGCCGAGTTCGAAGAACTGTGGCAGCGCCTCGAAGCCGGGTTCGAGACGACGCGGCGGCGACTCGAACGCCGCTACCGACGCCGGTGACTGTCGCGCCGCGGACGTCTCGCCTCCGAGCGCTTCACTCGTCCGCGCCGTTCAGCGTGAGATACTTGACGTCGGTTATCCGGTCGTCCGCGAGCAGTTTCTCTCTGACCGCGTCCGGGACGGGGTCGTCGAGGTTGTAGACGGTTATCGCTTCGCCGCCCTCGACGGAGCGACGGGCGTTGAACATCCCCGCGATGTTGACGTCGTTCTCGCCGAGGACGGTTCCGATGAAGCCGATGACGCCCGGTTTGTCGTAGTTGCGCGCGACGAGCATCTGTCCGTGCGGGATGGCGTCGACGCGGAAGCCGTCGATGCGGACGATGCGCGGGTCGTCGCCCGCGAACAGGGTCCCGCAGACGCTGAGCGACTCCTCGTCGTCGCCGACGGCGACGGTGACGAGACTCTGGAAGTCCTCCGCCTGCCGGGTCTTCGACTCCGTCACCTCGATACCGCGCTCTTCGGCGATTCGCGGCGCGTTGACGGCGTTGACCTGCCACTCCAGCGGTTCGAAGACGCCTTTCAGCGCCGAGGCGGTGACGAGTTCGACGTCCTCTTCGGCGACGTCGCCCGCGTACGACACTTCGACCGAGGAGATGCGACCGTCGAACAGTTGGGCCGCTATCTTGCCCGCCGTCTCCGCGAGGTCGATGTACGGACGGATGCGCGGGAAGGCGCTCTGGTCCACCGACGGCGCGTTGAGGGCGTTTATCACGGGTTCGCCGTTGAACGCGGCGTCTATCTGGTCGGCGATGGACGTCGCGACGTTCTCCTGGGCCGCCTCCGTGGACGCGCCGAGGTGCGGCGTGACGACGACGTTCTCCACGTCGAGGAGGGGGTTGTCCTCGGAGACGGGTTCCTCGGCGAACACGTCGATTGCGGCGCCGTCCAGCGTCCCGTTCTCGACGGCGACGGCGAGTGCCGCCTCGTCGACGACGCCGCCGCGAGCGCAGTTGACGAGGTAGCCGCCGCCCATCAGTTCCAACTCGTCGGTCGAGATGAGGTCCTTCGTCTCGGGCGTCAACGGCGTGTGGACCGTCAGGAAGTCCGCGCGTTCGAGACACGCCTCGAACTCCACGAGTTCGGCCCCGAGTCGTTCGGCGCGGTCCTCGCTGATGTAGGGGTCGTAGGCGACGAGGTCCATCCCGAGGCCGTCGAGGCGTTTCGCCACCTCCTGGCCGACGCGGCCGAGACCCACGATACCGAGCGTCTTCGCGTTCAGTTCGGTTCCGAGGTAGTCGGACTTGGCCCACTCGCCCGCCTTGAGTCGGGCGTGCGCCTGCGGAATCGACCGGGCGGCGGCGAACGCCATCGCGACGGTGTGTTCGGCGGCGGCGCGGACGTTCCCCTCCGGCGCGTTGGCGACGATGACTCCGTGTTCGGTGGCGGCGTCGATGTCGATGTTGTCGACGCCGATGCCCGCGCGGCCGACGATGACGAGGTCCGGGGCGGCCTCGAACACCGCGTCGGTCACCTGCGTCCCGGAGCGAACGACGAGTCCGTTCGCGTCCGAGACGGCGTCTAGCAGTGCGTCACCCGTTACGTCGTAGGCGGTCTCGACTTCGTGACCCGCTTCACGAAGGCGTTCCAGACCCGCGTCGTCGATGGGGTCTGTGACGAGTACCTTCATGCGCGTACTCACCGTAGGTTGGGGGTTAAGGGTTTCTTCGACGGCGGTATTAGCTGTGTGAAGTGCTCTCGTCCGTCATATCGACGTCGGGAGGCACTCGAAACCAATAATGGGTATCGGTGGTTATCACTCGACAGTGTCGCAGCCGACGGTGCCGGACGGACTCTCGGATATCCTCTCGATACCGGCGGGAACGAGCGTCCTCGTGACCGGCCCGGTCATGACCAGCAAACGGCGTCTCATGTACGCGCTCTTGGCGGCGGGCGACGCGGCGTCCCGCGGAACCACCGTCGTCACGACGCGGAAACCGGCCCACGTCGTCGAACGCGAGTTTCGTTCGTTCGCCGACGTGTCGTCCGAACGACTCACCGTCGTCGACTGTCTCAGCCACGGCGGGTTCGGCGACGACGAAGGCGGCCCGATGCGACGGTTCGTCTCCAGTCCGGGCGACCTGACCGGTATCGGTATCGCACTCACGGAGTTCATGCGCCGGTACCACGACGAGGGAATCGCTGCCCGCATCGGCTTGCACTCGCTGTCGACGATGCTGATGTACTCGGACCTCAAACGCGTCTTCCAGTTCCTCCACGTCGTCACCGGGCGTATCGCGGCGCTCGAGTTCACGGGCGTCTTCGTTCTCGACGAAAAAGTGGTCTCGGAACGCGACGAGAGTAT
The DNA here is from genome assembly GCF_900115785.1 of Halogeometricum limi. Taxonomy (GTDB): domain Archaea; phylum Halobacteriota; class Halobacteria; order Halobacteriales; family Haloferacaceae; genus Halogeometricum; species Halogeometricum limi. The sequence continues at coordinate 32,830 of NZ_FOYS01000001.1, read as the reverse complement.
CCTCTTGCAGGCGTTCGACGCCGTCGTGGAGGTGCGACAGCGAGAGACGCTGGAAGTCCGCGTCCGCGGTGCCGACTACGGGCCGCGCGCGTGGACGCCCGTCAGTATCGACGACTGAGCGGAGCGGTCAGTAGAGGTGTTCCATCGCCGCGTCGACCAACGGCGACGCGCGACGGTCGAACGTCGCGACGACGCCGGACCACTCCGACAGCGGGTAGATGGCGACGATGGCGTTCTCGTACCACCGGACCGTCGCGTCCAGTTCGCCGAAATCTTCGAGCGTGTCGTCCGAACGGGGGTCCGACAGCCCCTTCATCGCGAACGACTTGATGCGCTCGCGGTTCTCCGCCTCGGTAAACTGGCGCTGTATCTCTTCTCGGAGGTAGAGAATATCGCAACTCCCGGCGTCGTACCACCCGATTCCGCGCACCGCCTCGTCGTTGGTCGCACGGAGTTGTCGGACGAACGCGTCGAGTGCGTCACCGGGGCGTGCTCCCTTCGCCTCGATATCCTCGCGGAGTTCTTGCTCCACGTCGGGGAGGTCTTCTTCACCGTCGGCGTCCGGAAGGCTAGCCATTACAGACTGTCTTTGCTGGAAGAACAAATAATTAATTGTCGAGTCTGTGGGCTTGAATACTGACGAGATGGGTGGTTTCAAACCGCCCGCAAGCGAGTACCCGGTATGCGACTCGTGGCCTTCGACTTCGACGGAACGCTCTCTGACTCGGAGATGACTGTCCTCCTCGGCCGCCGGATGGACGTGGCCGACGAGATGGCCGACATCACCGAACGTGCGATGAACGACGAGATGTCCTACGCCGACAGTCTCCGCCGCCGCGCGAAACTCCTCGACGGTCTCGAAGAGGAAGACGCCGAGGAGGCGTACGGCGAGGTGACGCTCCGACCGGGTGCCGCCGAACTCATCGCTCGCCTCCGGGCCGCCGGACACCACGTCGCCATCCTCACCGGCGGCTTCGAACGCGGCGTCGAACGCGCCTTAGAGAAGGAAGGCGTCGAGGTGGACTCCATCGTCGCCAACCGCCTCCCCGTCGAGGGGGGACGCCTCACGGGCGAGGTGGACGGACCGCTCATCGAGGGGACGAAAGACACGGCACTGGAGGAGTTAGCCGACGAACTCGGCGTGAAACTCTCTCGAACCATCGCCGTCGGCGACGGCGCGAACGACCTCCCGATGCTGGAAGTCGCGGGCCTCTCCGTCGGGTTCGTCCCGAAACCCGCCGTTCGCTCGTCCTGCGACGTGGTGGTCGCTTCGATGTACCGCCTCGGGAAGGTCTTGGAGGGCTACAACGTCGTCAAGCGCCGCGACTGACGCTCTTCGAGACGAGTTCGACGGCTGAAAAATCCCGCACCGGTCGATTCGGCCGACTACCGATTCAGCGTGTGAATCGCCTGCCCTTGCGCGTTCTCGGCGGCTTCCATGACGGCTTCGGCCAGCGTCGGGTGGGTGTGGATGGTGCCCGCGACGTCTTCGAGCGTCGCGCCCATCTCGACGGCGAACGCGAGTTCGGCGACGAGTTCCGAGGCTTCCGGACCGACTATCTGGCCGCCGAGGACGAATCCGCTCTCCTCGTCGGCGACGATTCGGGCGAAGCCGTCGGTGTGACCCGTCGTCATCGCGCGGCCGGAGGCGTTGAACGGCATCGTGCCGACGACGGGGGTAAAGCCCGCCTCTTCGGCCTCCGCCTCGGTCATCCCCACGGTGCCTATCTCGGGGTCGGTGAACACCGCGGCGGGGACGGCTTGGGCGTCGTAGGCGACGGGTTCGCCCGCGACGTGTTCGGCGGCGACGATGCCCTCTTTCGACCCGACGTGCGCGAGCATCGGCGAGTCCGCGACGACGTCGCCGACGGCGTAGATGTGTTCGACCGAGGTACGCATCCGGTCGTCCGTCTCCAAGAAGCCGTTCTCCGTGGCTTCGAGGCCGGCGTTCTCGATGTCGAGCGTGTCGGTCACCGGTGACCGGCCGACGGCGACGAGCACCTTGTCCGCGCGGTACGTCGACGTCTCGCCGTCTTCGGTCTCCGTCTCGACGACCACGTCGTCGCCGTCGGGCGACCATCCGCTCGCGCCTTCGCCGAAGTGGAAGTCGATACCGAGACTCTCGGCGCGCTTACGCACGACGCGCGCCACGTCGTCCTCGTAACCGGGGAGAACGTCGTCGAGCATCTCCACGACGGTGACGTCCGCGCCGAGTTTGGCGAACGTCGTCGACAGTTCCATGCCGATGTAGCCCGCGCCGACGACGACGAGTCGGTCGGGGACCGACTCGGTGGCGAGGGCGTCGCGCGACGACCAGACCGGGTCGTCGGCGAACTCGAACCCCGGAATCTGGATGGGCCGAGAGCCGGTGGCGACGATGCAGTGTTCGAACTCCACCGTCTCGGAGCCCTGTCCCTCGCCGCCGTGTTCGATGCGCACCGCGCCGTCGTCTTTGAACCGCGCCGTCCCCTCGATGAGGTTGACGCCGTTCGCCTTGCACAGTTTCTCGACGCCGCCGGTCAGTTGGTCGACCACGCCGTCTTTCCAGTTGCGCAGTTGGGACATGTCCACCGCCGGACTGGCGTGGATACCCATCTCTTCGGCGTGGCCCGCCTCGTGCGCCAGCGACGACGCCGTGATGAACGCCTTCGAGGGGATACAGCCGTGGTTCAGACACGTCCCGCCGTAGGCGTCTTTTTCGACCAGCGTCGTGTCCAGTCCGTGTTGCGCCGCGCGGATGGCGGCGACGTAGCCGCCCGGACCCGCGCCGATTATCAGTACTTCCGTCCCCGTCGAGATATCTCCAACGACCATTATTCGAGCATCAGGAGTTTGGGGTTCGAGAGGTACTCCTCGACCTTGTTCGTGAAGCGAGCGCCGACGGCACCGTCGACGATGCGGTGGTCGAACGACAGCGACAGCGTGAGCATCTTCCGCGGGACGATGTCGCCGTCGACCACCTGCGGTTTCTCCTTTATCGACCCCAGCGCGAGGATGCCCACCTCGGGGTAGTTGATGATGGGCGTCGCGTACTCGCCGCCGATGCCGCCGATGTTGGTGATGGTGAAGGTGCCGCCCTGCATCTCCTCGCGGGATATCTTGCGGTCTCTGGCCTTCTCCACCTTCTCGTTCATGTCGCGCGAGAGGTCGAGCAGTCCCATCCCGTCCGCACCGTGGACGACGGGGACCATGAGGCCCACGTCCGTCGCGGTGGCGACGCCGACGTTGTACTCGTCGCGGAGGACTATCTCCTCGTTCTCCTCGTCGAGTTGGGAGTTCATGAACGGGAACTCCTTCAGGGCCGCGACGACGGCCTTCATCACGAACGGCATGTAGGTGAGCTTCACGCCCTGCTCTTCTGCGAGCGGTTTCAGCTCCTCTCGCAGTTCGACGAGTTCGGTCACGTCCACCTCGTCGTGGTGGGTGACGTGCGGCGCGGTGTACTTCGAGCGCTGCATCTGCTCGCCGATGGCCCGGCGGACGCCCCGGTAGGGGACGCGTTCGCCCGCCATCGGTGCGCCGTCGTCGGCCGACGTTTCGGCCTCGCCGGCACCCGCTTCCTCGGAGAGCGCCTGCGCGTCGGCCTCCTGCGCCTGCCGCTGCTGTTCGGCGTACTGCTGGACCGCGGCGGCGGTGACGAACGCCTCGCCGTCACGCTGTTCGGTCGCGGGTACGTCGTCGATGTTCACGCCCTCCTCGTCGGCGAGGCGGCGCGTCGCCGGCGCGGCCAGCGTCCTGGCGCGCCCGGCGGCCTCTGCAGACGCCGCCCCGGCGGTCTTGCCGTTGCCGGCGTCGCCGGACTTCGAGACGGCAGAGTTGCCCGAGAACGAGACGTTCCGGGGGCCGTCGTCGTCGGCGTCCGCGTCGTCGCCGCCGGAGTCCGCGGCGCGCACGTCCGACTCGGTGACCCGACCGCTCGGGCCGCTTCCCGAGACGGACGCGATGTCGACGCCGAGTTCACGAGCGAGCCGGCGGACGCTCGGCGACGCGAAGACGCGGCCCGACGGCGTCTCCGTCTCGCTCTCGGCTGTCGTCTCGGCCGCCTCGCTCTCGGCTGTCGTCTCGGCCGCCGTCTCGCTCTCGGCTGTCGTCTCGGCCGCCTCGCTCTCGACGTCCGGTTCGGCCTCGGACGCGCCCGCCTCGTCCTCCTCACCCTCGACTTCGAAGGTGATGATGACGTTGCCGACGGGGACCATCTCGCCCTCTTCGGCGCGGAGTTCGCTCACGGTCCCGTCGTACGGGGAGGGGACGTCCACCAGTGCCTTGTCCGTCTCCACCTCGGCGACGACTTGGTCTTCCGTGACCGTGTCGCCGGGCGAGACGTGCCACGTGACGAGTTCGCCCTCGGCGACGCCCTCGCCCACGTCCGGCAGTTTGAATTCCTTGATAGCCATCGTTCAGAACTCCACCGCGTCGCGGATACCTTCTTCGACCCGTGCGACCGACGGGAGGTAGTAGTCTTCGAGCGCGTACAGGGGGTACGGAACGTCGTAGCCGGCGATACGCTCGACCGGTGCCTCCTGGTAGAGCAGCGCTTCCTCCTGAATCGTCGCCGTAATCTCCGCGCCGAGGCCGGCCGTCTTCGGTGCCTCGTGGACGACGGCGGCGCGGCCCGTCTTCTTGAACGACTCGACCACCGTCTCTTTGTCCATCGGCGAGACGGTCCGGAGGTCGACGACTTCGACGCTGATTCCCTCCTCGTCGAGGTTCTCGGCCGCGTCGAGCGTCGGCCGCGTCATCGCGCCGTAGGTGTAGACGGAGATGTCGGTGCCCTCGCGGCGAACGGACGCCTCGCCGATGGGGATTTCGTAGTCGCCCTCGGGCACGTCGCCGCGGAAGGCGCGGTAGATGAGTTTCGGTTCGAGGAAGATGACCGGGTCGGGGTCGCGAATCGCGGAGATGAGCAGTCCCTTCGTGTCGTACGGCGTGGAGGGGATGACCACCTTCAGGCCGGACTCGTGGGTGTAGAACGCCTCCTTCGACTCGGAGTGGTGTTCGGGCGCGCGGATGCCGCCGCCGTAGGGGGCGCGGACGACGAGGGGACAGGTGAACCGACCGCGACTCCGGTTTCGGAGGCGCGCCGCGTGACTCACTATCTGGTCGAACGCGGGGTACATGAAGCCGGAGAACTGCATCTCCGCGACGGGACGCATCCCCATCGTCGCCATGCCGATGGCCGTCCCGGCGATGCCGGACTCCGCGAGTGGCGTGTCGATGACCCGGTCGTCGCCGAACTCGTCCCAGAGGCCTTCCGTCGCGCGGAAGACGCCGCCGTTCTTCCCGACGTCCTCGCCCATGACGACCACTCGGTCGTCGGCCTGCATCTCGGTGTAGAGACCGTCTCGTACCGCCTGTACCAACGTGAGGTTCTGTGTCTGCTGACTCTGACTCATTATTCTCTGAGGAATCCTTCGTCGCCGTGCTTCTCGTACAGTTCCGCGAACTCGTCCGCCTGCGCCCGAATTTCGGGCGTCATCTCGGCGAACACGTTGTTGAACATCTCTTCGGGTTCGGGGCGCGGTTCGGCCTCCGCCTCCTTGATGGCCGTCGCGACTTGGTCTTCGACCTCCGCGTGGATGGCGTCGACCTTCTCGTCGTCTAAGCGTCCGGTGTCGCGGAGGAATCGCTCCAGACGCGGGATGGGGTCCTTCTTCTTCCACTGCTCCACTTCGTCGGAGTCGCGGTAGACGGTGGGGTCGTCCGCCGTCGTGTGCGCGCCGAAGCGGTACTGCACCGCCTCGATGAGCGTCGGACGACGTTCTCCCTCGCCGGGGTTCTTCGCCTTCTCGACGGCCGCGCGCGTCGCCGCGTAGACGGCGAGAGGGTCCATGCCGTCCACTTGGACGCCTTCGAAGCCGTAGGCGACGGCCTTCTGTGCGATGGTCGCCGAGGCCGTCTGGCGTTCGCGCGGGACCGAGATGGCCCACTGGTTGTTGTTGCAGAAGAACACGTTCGGCGTGTCGAACACGCCGGCGAAGTTCAGCCCCTCGTGGAAGTCGCCCTCGGAGGTGCCGCCGTCGCCGAAGTAGCAGATGACGGCCTCGTTCTTGTCCTGCAGTTTCTTCGCCCACGCCGCGCCCGTGGCGTGGAGAATCTGCGTGGCGATGGGGACGGCTACGGGGAACATGTTCACGTGGTCGGGAATCTGATTACCCTTCTCGTGGCCCATCCAGTAGAGGAGGGTGCGCTTCAGCGGCAGACCGCGGTGGAGGGCCGCCCCGTGTTCGCGGTAACTCGGGAACATCCAGTCCTCTTCGTCGAGTGCGAACGCACTGCCTATCTGCGCTCCCTCTTGGCCCGAGAGCGGGGGATACGTCCCCATCCGACCCTGCCGCTGGAGGCTCACGGCGCGGGTGTCGAAGTGGCGGGCGAGATACATCTCGCGGTACATGGTCACCAACTCGTCGTCGCTCAGGTCCGGGACCTCGCCGACCGGTTCGCCGTCCTCGTCGAGGACGCGAAGCATGTCCTGCGGGTCTCGCTGTAGTACGCTCATGGGTGTACCCACCTGTTCATGTTGCGCACGTCTCCCGGACCGCGTATAGTGTTTTCGTAAATAGTTTACTATGGGAAGAAATACTGCCGCCCACGCGAAAACCGTCCATCCTTGGGGGTAAAAAATCGAATCTTACAATTTATGCCCCGGCACGGCGACGATTCCTCCTCCGATAGTTCGCTCTCGGGTAAAGTAATGGACGAATGTGTAGAACCGTGTGACGGTCGTGGGAAATGTGGGCACGCACCGTGGCGTGGTCGTGCGATACGGTGTCAGTCGCCGGCCGCCGTTCGCGCCTCGCGCCGCGCTTGTTCGACGCTCTTCCCGTCGCGGACGACGGCGTCCACGAACAACTCGCCCGCCTTGTACGACGACCTGACCATCGGGCCGGAGGCGCAGTAGAGGAAGTCCAGTTCCTCTTCGGCGGCCCGTCGCCACGTCTCGAACGCGTCGGGGTGGACGTACTCGAACACGTCGAGATGCGTCCGCGAGGGCTGGAGATACTGTCCGAGCGTCACCACGTCGACGTCCGCCTCGCGGAGGTCAGACAGCGTCTGGTACACCTCGTGGTCGTACTCGCCGAGGCCGAGCATGATGCTCGTCTTCGTGTAGATGTCGGACTCGCGTTTCACCTGTTCGAGCACCGACAGCGACTGCTCGTAGTTCGCTCGTCGGTCCCGAATCGGCCACTGGAGGCGTTCGACCGTCTCGATGTTGTGCGCGATGACGTCGGGTCCGGCGTCGATTATCTTCCGGACGGCGTCCTCGTCGCCCTGGAAGTCGGGGATGAGGACTTCGACCAGAATCGAGGCGTCGCGCCGCTTTATCTCGCGGATGGTCTCGGCGAAGTGCGACGCGCCCTGGTCGGGTAAGTCGTCTCGGTCCACGGAGGTGAGGACGACGTAGTCGAGGCCGATTTCGGCCACCGCGGCCGCGACGTTCTCGGGTTCGTCGGGGTCCAACGGCTCCATCCCGCCGGTCTGGACGTCACAGAAGTTACACCCGCGCGAACAGCGGTCGCCCATCAGCATGAACGTCGCCGTCCCCGGGCCGTCGCGTCCGCTCCAGCAGTCGCCCATGTTCGGGCAGTTCGCCTCCTCGCAGACGGTGTGGAGGTCACGGTCACGGAGCGTCTGCTTGATGTCGGTGAAGCGTCGCCCCGACGGCGGACGCATCTTCAACCAATCGGGCTTCCGCCTGCCGCTCATAGTCGAGTGTTCGCGGGAGACGTGAAAAACGTGAGGATTAGCCCGACTGCGGTCGTCGGTCGTCGCCGGAGTTCGGCGTCCGGGCCGGTGCCGCCGTCTCGACGCGCCCGGCGAGTCTGTCCACGCCCGTGCGTCGAAACCACTCCAAGAGCGCCGCCGTCTCCGCCGGACTTCGGAGGAACTCCGTCGCCGCCGTCGCTCGCTCGTCCGGTTCGCCGACGCGGATTCCGACGCCGTCGCGTTCGACTGCACGGAACCCGGATTCGTCCGTTCTCGCGTCGCCGAGGAAGACCGGGAGACAGGAGGCGCTCTCGCGTTCGAGCGTCGAGACGACGCTGCCTTTGTCCCAGTCGACGGCCGGTCGCACCTCGACGACCTGTCTGTCGCCGCGGACGGTCAGCGTCTCGCCGCCCACCTGTCCGACCAGTCGCGCGGTCCGTTCTCTCACCCGTTCGGCGTGGGCCGGCGGAGCGTTCCGGTGGTGCACCGTCAGCGTCTGGCCCTTGTTCTCCACGACGACGCCTCGCTCTCGCTCGAAGGCGTCTCCGAGAGCATCGTACAGCTCCGATACGTCCGACTGGTACTCCTTGGCGACGGGGTGGACCTGCGTCACGCCCTCGGTCCGCAGTTCGAGGCCGTGGTTCCCGGCGTACGTCACGCTGGGGAGGTCGACTCGCGCCCGCACGTCTGCGAGTTTCCGACCGCTGACGACGGCGACGGTGACGCTCGGATGACTGTGCAGTTCCTCCAACGCGGCGCGACTCTCGGGGAGTATCTCCGCCGCGTCGGGGTCGTCCACGATGGGCGAGAGCGTCCCGTCGAAGTCCGTACAGAGGAGGAGTTCCTCGTGGTCGGCCAGTCGCGACGACAGCGTCTCGACGGTGGACTCGAACGCGTCGCTTCGCGGGTCAGACATCCGTTCCCTCCACGGTGAACTCCTCGCCGTCGGGTACCGTGGCGGTCAGGAGTTCGGCCACCCAGTCGTCCAAGTCGTGTTCGGTGACGACGCTTCGAAGCGACCGCATCCGGCGACCCCGTTCGACGGCCGTCATCGACAGCGACTGGTGAATCGCCTCGGCGAACCCCTCGGGTGAGTAGGGGTTGATGGTCACCGCCTCGTCGAGCGTCTGGTGCGCGCCCGCGAACTCGCTCAACAAGAGGACGCCGTCGTCTTCGACTTGCGCGGCGACGTACTCCTTCGCGACGAGGTTCAGGCCGTCGCGCAGGGGACTCACGAGGGCGATGTCGGCGTGGCGGTAGAGGCCGAACAGTTCGCGCTGTGAGAGGTGGTCGTCGACGTGGACGATGGGCTGCCAGTCCTCGGTCCCGAACCGGTCGTTCACGCGTTCGATGGCCTCCTCGACTTCGTTCGCGGCGCGCTGGTAGGCCGGAATCTGCGAACGACTGTGGCTCGACTTCTGCACGAACGTCAACTCGCCGCGCCACTCGGGGTGTTCCTCCCAGAACTGCTCTAAGGCGTCGATTCGCTTCGGAATCCCCTTCGTGTAGTCGATGCGGTCGACGCCGACGGCGACGTTGATGTTGGGGTCGATGTCGTACTTCCCGGCGAGATGCGCCCACGCGTGGTGGTCGAACGTCTCGGCCGTCTCGGCGATACGGTCGGCGTCGACGCCCATCTCGAACGCGCCCACCTCGACCGTTCGGCCGTCGACGTGGACGACGCCCGCGTCTCGGTCCACGCGCGTGTCGTCTAACTGCGCGGCGCATTCGAGGAAGTTGTCTCGGTAGCGGTCGATGTGGAAGCCGACGACGTCGTTCGAGAGGAGACCCTCGACGAGTTCCTCGGCGTGCGGGACGACGCGGAACGTGTCCCACGCGGGCCACGGGATGTGCCAGAACTGCACCATCGACGCCCCGTCGGGAAGCGACTCCCGAATCGTCTTCGGGGCGAGACAGAAGTGGTAGTCCTGAATCCAGACGGTGGAGTTCTCCGTCGCCCGTTCGACGGCCGCCTCGCCGAACGACTCGTTGACCGACCGGTAGGTGTCCCAGTAGTCGGGTTCCATCTCGACTCGGTCGACCAAGTCGTGACACAACGGCCACAGCACGCGGTTGCTGTAGCCGTAGTAGTAACCCTCCACTTCCTCGTCTTCCAACCACACGCGGCGTAGCGTGTATCGCTCGTCGTCCGGCGGGACGGCCACGCAGTCGTCGTCGTCGGTGACGACGGCGTCGGCGTCGCCGTCTCCCCACGCGACCCAGTCGCCCTGCGTCTTCTGGACCACGGGGTCGAGTCCGGCGGTCAGCCCACCGACCGGTTCTTCGACGACGACGCTTCCGTCGGAGTCGTACTCGTGTTGATACGGTTCGCGGTTCGAGACGACGACGAGGTCGCGTTCCGTCTCCTCGTCTTCGAGGGTCGTCTCTGCTTCCGCAGCTATCCTGTCGTCTACGTTCGGACGAATGTCGTCCGTGAGTTCCACTGAAGGTGTCTCTGACATCTGAAAATCTATCTCCGCACGCGTTCGCGTGACCCGTTCTCGCCGGGGCGTACGGGGCCCGAGTGAGTGTCCGGCGACTCGTCGGCCGACCCGTCGTCGTTCGGGAGCCAACCCGCACTCGACTGCGGCGCGGTGTCGGCCGTGACCGCCCGGCCGAGACCGACCACGTCGGGTGTCACGTCGTTCGACTGCACGGCGCGGTTGATACGCTCCATCCACTCGAACAGCGCGCCGAGCGCCTCGGACTCGCTCGTCACGTGCCCGACGACGCGGCGCGATTCGGCGTCGTTTCGGTGGTGGCGGTACTGCAACTGCCAGCGACCCGCGAGTTCGCGATGTGGGCCGTCGGCCTCCACCGCTTCGACCGTGATATCTCGCTCACGGTGCCGGAAGGCGATGCAATCCCGTGAAGATACCACGTACCAGTGACAGGGCATCCGCCCCCTGTCCAGCCGATTGTAGGGGTCCATCCTCTGAAATAAACAACACCGGGATTGCCGTACTTGTTTGTGGTTGTATATCCGTGCAGTTTATACGCTATTCTGTCGAAATTATCCGGTACGTTGGAAGTTTCTTCGATTCTGTACACTCGGGGGGAAATTACACTCTTTCGAGTACTACTGTACGCTCTGCCGTCTGGTGGCCGACGGCTTGATACGCGTTCGGGGTTGGCTTTTCTGGTGATGAGCACTATCGCGGCAATCGAACTGAACGCGGACGAGTTCGCCCTCGGTCAGTCGTTGCCCTCGCTCACGAACGGTGAAGTAGAGGTCATCAGGGTCGCCGCGACGGACGAACAGACCGTCGTCCCGTACGTCCGAGTGAGCGCGGACGACTTCGACGCCTTCCACGACGCACTGGACGAGGACACGACGGTCCAGTCGTGGCGTCTCGTCGACGACCTCGGCGAGGAACGACTCTACCGGATGGAGTGGGTCAAAGACATCCTCGTGGTCGTCCACCTCCTGTTAGAGGAGGAGGGGGCGGTGCTGGAGATGCACGGGCATCAAGACTGCTGGCGACTCCGCATCCTCCTCCCGGACCGAGATTCGCTCACGCAGACGGCGCAGTTCTGCGAGGAGGAGGGAATCACGTTCGTCATCAAGCACATCTACGAACTCGACGGGTCGGTCGGACGCGGCCAGTACGGTCTCTCGCGCGACCAGTACGAGGTACTCACGACGGCCATCGAACAGGGATACTTCGACGTCCCCCGAAGCGTCACGATGGGCGACCTCGCGGAGACGCTCGACATCTCCCAGCAGGCGGTCTCCGAACGACTCCGCCGCGGCCACAAGAACCTGCTCGAGAGCACCCTGGAGGTCGGCGAGTCGTCGTTCGGCGAACCGACGAAGAAGCAGTTAGAGTAGTCTTCGCCCGGCCGTCACACCGCTCCGTCGCTCGTTTCTCCGCCGCTCGTTTTTCGCGTCTCCCCGACACCGGTGACCGCGGGCCGTCTCCGGCGGTCGTTCACGACTGTTCCGCATCGACCATCGACGACCGTGACATATATCATATTTCCGAAAAACTCATATCCGAGTGAATTCTAAGGACCCCGTGCACTGGAAACACCGCCGCGACAGAACCAAGGCAGAATCGAAGAAAGAAGAGACGAAAACCGGGACCAAGTGGTCGTTCATCGCCGCGGCCGTCGGTGCAGCGTAGCGCCCCTCCCGATTTCTTTGGTGCAGTCGACGTGCGACGTACTTTTGAGAGGTATCGCGCTCGCCACGTGGAGAAACGCCTTTTAGTCCGTAGTACCCGGTGTCGCGTATGACTCTCTCGCTCGCGTTCCGTCCTCGGAGGTCGGTCACGTGAAGGTCGAATCGGTCGTCCCCGAGTTCGCCGACGCGTTCGGCTTCGACGAGTTCAATCGGATGCAACGCGAGGCCGCCCCGGCCATCTTAGAGCGCGAGGAGAACGTCGTCGCCGCCGCGCCGACGGCCAGCGGAAAGACGGCGCTCGCGGAGTTGGCCATCTGTCGCGCCCTCCGAAACGGCGGCACAGCCCTCTTCATCGCCCCGCTTCGCGCCCTCACGAACGAGAAGGAGGCCGAGTGGGCGCGCTTCGAGGAACTCGGCTACTCCGTCTACGTCGTCACCGGCGAACGGGACCTGAACCCGCGCCGCGCCGAACGCGCGGACATCCTCGTGATGACGCCCGAGAAGACGGACTCGGCGACGAGGAAACACGACTCGGCGCGCTACTCGTTCATCACCGACGTCGACTGCTGCGTCATCGACGAGGTACACCTCTTGGACTCCGACACGCGCGGCGGCGTCCTCGAAGTCACCGTCTCGCGACTCCGACGCATCTGCGACCCGCGCGTCGTCGCGCTCTCCGCGACGATGCCGAACATCGAGGACGTGGCGAACTGGCTCGACGCGCCGCCGGAGACGACGTTCGAGTTCGGCGACGACTACCGACCCGTGGACCTCCACGCGGGCGTGAAGACGTACTCGCACGGCGACAACGCCTTCGCCGACAAGTACCGACGGCTCTACCGCGCCATCGACCTCTCGGAACAGCACATCCGCGACGGCGGGCAGGCCCTCGTGTTCGTCTCCTCGCGGCAGGACACCGTCCGCGCCGCCGGGAAGGCCCGCGACGAACTCGGGAAACGCGACATCCCCATCGGCGCGCGCGGCGACTACGACTTCCACAACGAGGCCAAGGAGTTGAGCAACGACGCGTTGCGCAAGGCCGCCCCCGACGGCGTCGGCTTCCACCACGCCGGACTCGCGAAAGACGACCGCGACAAGGTCGAACAGTGGTTCAAGGAGGGCAAGATTCAGCTGTTGTTCTCCACCTCGACGCTCGCGTGGGGCGTCAACCTCCCCGCTCGCTGCGTCGTCATCCGCGACACGAAGTACCACGACCCCCTCGAAGGCGAGGTGGACATCTCGCCGCTCGACATCCTCCAGATGCTCGGTCGCGCGGGCCGCCCCGGCTACGACGACGTCGGGTACGGCTGGGTCGTCTGCGACCGCTCGGACGCCGACAAGTACCGCAGGCTCCTCCGCGAGGGCAAGGAGATAGAGTCCCGACTGGCCGAAGACCTGGACTCGCATCTCAACGCCGAGATAGCGATGGGCACCATCGGCGACTTAGAGGACGTGATGTCGTGGCTCCGGACGACGTTCTACTACCAGCGCGCCCGCTCGAAACCAGACGACTACGACTTCGAGGGACTCCGAGACCGGGTGCGCGAGACGCTCGAATCGCTCGTCTCCCGCGGGTTCGTCGAGATGGGTTCGGACCTCTCCATCGAGGCGACGACGCTCGGCCGCCTCGCCTCGAAGTACTACCTCCGCCTCGACACCGCCCGCCGGTTCGCGACGCTCTGCGAACGCGACACCATCACCGACGACTCGATTCTGGAGGCCGTCGCCGGCGCGGCCGAGTTCCACGACGTCTCCGCCCGCCAGTCGGAGATGGACGCCGTGAACTCCGTCCTCACGGGCGTCGACACGACGCTCGAAGACGGCCCGCGGAAGGTGCTCGCCATCCTCCACGCCGGGATGGCGAACAGCACGCCCGCGGACCTCCGGTCGGACGCGTGGGTCATCCGCCAGAACGGTCTCAGACTGCTCTCGGCGCTCAGGGAGTTCCTCTCTGACTTCGCCGGGCCGCGCGCCGCGAACCTCGCGCGCCGCGTCGAAGCGCGCGTCGAACACGGCGTCTCTCGCGACGCCGTCGCCCTCACCGCCGTCGACGGCATCGGCCCGAACCGCGCGAGCAAACTCGCCACCGGCGGCCTGCGCTCTCCGCGAGACGTCGTCGACGCCGGCGAGAGCGAACTCCGGCAGGCGGGCCTCTCGGAGGGCGTGGCGAAACAGGTGGTGAAGAACGCGCGGAACTTCCCCGACGTCGACGTCGAGTGGGGCGACTTCCCCGACTCCATCGCGACGGGCGAGAACCAGATGTGCGCCGTCCGCGTTCGCAACCGAGGCGGCGGTGCCGCCGTCGGTATCCGCGTCACCGCCGTCGCCGACGAGGGGAACGAAGTCGAGATGACGGCCAAGACAACCTACCTCACCGACGAGACGGACGTCCACGTCGGCGTCTTCGGCGCGCCCGCCGACGAGGTGACCTACCGCGTCGAGGTGACGTTCCCCGACGCGCCGTTACACCCCATCACGGAGACGCGGACGGTTCGGGTGGAGTGAACCGCTTCTCACAGTCGTTCAGTCCAACAGCACGTCGCGCAGTTCGTCCGGTCCATCCACCACGACGTCGGCCGCGGAGAGGTCCAACTCGGCGTTGTGCGTCGACCGGTAGGCGACGGTGAACGCGCCGGACGCCGCGGCGGCGGCGATGCCGTGGACGGAGTCCTCGACGACGACGCAGTCCTCGGGTTCCAGACCCAACTCCGCGGCCGCGTGTTCGTAGATGTGCGGTTCGGGTTTCCCGGGGTCGTCGATGTCGTCGGCGCTCAACACGAGGTCTAAGGGGTCGAGTCCGAACCGGTCGCGGACGATGGCAATCCAGGCCTGCGGCGCGGAGGAGACGATAGCCAGCTTTCGCCCGGCGTCGCGGATGTCGTCGAACAGCTCGTTCGCGCCGTTCATGAGGACGACGTTCTCGCCGTACACGGACTCGGCGTGGTCGTCGTACGCGCCGACGAACTCCTCTTTCGACAGCGTCGTGCCGTACTCCGCGGAGAGGTAGTCGTATATCTCGCGGTAGTTCATGCCCGTTATCTCCTCGTGGTCGGGCGACCCCTGAGAGATGGCGTCGGCGTACACCCAGTCGTTCTCGAACCGGTGCCAGTACGTCTCGGAGTCGACCAACACGCCGTCCATGTCGAACAGCACCGCGTCGTCGGGGACGTTCATACGCCCACACCGTCCCTCTGACTCAAAGGTCTTCGTGCGGAGGTTCATGTTGCAACGGGCGGCCAGCGACCCCATGCCAGAGACGATTCGCGTGTTCGCCGGCGACTGTACGACGACGTTCGAGGGGTCTCGCGCCCGCACCCAACGCGGCCGCGTCGTCGTCGTGGTGAAACCCGATAGAACCGTCCTCGTCCACGACGCCGACGGCTATCAACCGGTGTCGTGGCTCACCCGCCCGGACTCGCTGACCGTCGAGACGGACAGTTCGGGCTTCGGTCTCGTCGCCAGAACGGACGAACAAGTGCTCCGCGTGCGGAGCCACGAGTCGAGCGGATGGGTCGAGTACCCCGCCACCGAGGCGGGCGTTCCGGTCGGGTCGCACCCGCGGACGGGCGAACCCCTCGTCCGAACCGGCGGGGCCGTCGTCGGCCTCGACTCCGACGCGGAGTACCGACTCCCCGCGGGCGCGACGGTGCTGGACGACGCCTGCGAGGACTGCGGCCTGCCGACGATACGCGCCGAGTGCGGGGCCGTCTTCGAACTCTGTGTGGACCGTGCCTGCGAGTCGCTCGACGACGCCGTGCGCGACCGGTTCGACGGCGAGTGGACCTGTCCGGACTGCGGGTCCGACCTGCGAATCATCCGCCGGGGCGGGCGACTGCTCGCGGGGTGTTCGGCGTATCCGGACTGCGAGACGGCGTTCTCGATACCCGCGGGCGTCGTCGTCGGTGAGTGCGACTGCGGTCTCCCCGTGTTCGAGACGGCCCGCGGACGGCGGTGTCTCGACGGGACGTGCGAGGCGTTCGTCGGAGGCGAGTGAGACGCTGAGTCGTCGCGTCGAAGCCCTCGTGCCGAGGCCGCCGCGAACGACACGCCCGCATCGCAGGCCCTATGTCGTCGCCGGGCGCGTTCCCGTGCATGGACGCGACACTACACGAGGGCGTCGTCCGGGTGGGAGACGACGCGCGTCAACGGTTCTACGACGCGAGAGGCTACGGCCGACCGCTCGACGGGAACCGCATCGAACTCGCGCCGGTCGAGGCGGCGCACCTGCTCTCACGAGGCGACATCGACGCCGTCGACGGGATGGACTTCCGGGAGTTCCTCGCGGAGACGGGCGCGGTGCTGTCGTTCGTCGTCTACAAGGACCTGCGGGACCGGGGCTTCTACCTCTCGCCCGCCCGCGCGGCGTGGCCGGGCGTCGACGACGACGTGGCTGACGACGACGGCGTCGACTTCGTCGTCTACCCGCGCGGGAAGGGACCCACCGACGGCGTCGTCGAACATCGGATGCGGGTGACCGGCGAACGCGAACGCGTCGCGGCCGGTTCGCTCGGCGACGTCGTCCTCGCCGTCGTCGACGAGGACGGCGACCTGACGTACTTCGACACCGACTCGGCCCCGGACGTCGGCGGGACGGAGTCGTACGACCCGCCGACCGGACTGGACGCCGACTTGCTCGCCGACCGGGTGGTCTGCTACGAGTCGCCCGACGAGGTGTACGAACGCGGCTTCTACGGCCAGCGACTGTTCGGGCGCAACGCCGACGACGGCCCCCTTCAACTGTCGCTCGTGGAGGGCGCGTACCTCGCCCAACGCGGCGTCCTCGACGTGGACGCCGACGCCGTCGTGGGACTCGCCCGCGACGTCGAGGGCGACCGGTTCGACCGCAGACTCCGCGCGTACGCCGCCCTCCGAGACGCCGGTTCTGTCCCCAAGAGCGGGTTCAAGTTCGGCGCGGACTTCCGCGTCTACACCGACTTCGACTCCGTCTCGGACCTGAGTCACTCCGCCGACCTGGTCCGCGTCGTCACGCCCGACCACACGTTCGCGCCGCGCGACCTCTCCTTGGACGTTCGCCTCGCCGGCGGGGTGCGGAAACGAATGGTTTTTGCGCTCACCGACGCCACGGAAGGCATAGACTGGCTTTCGGTAGCCCGCCTGACTCCATGATACGAGACGACGACACCGAGACCGACGAGTCGGTACGCGAACACGCCCGCACAGACGGCGGCACGTCCGCCGAGGGCGCCGACGACGTGGCTCTCGACCCGTGGGGTTCCTCGACCATCTCGGACTACCGCAAACTGTTCGAGGAGTTCGGCATCGAGGAGTTCGACGACGTTCTCCCCGACGTGCCGAACCCGCACTACCTGATGCGTCGCGGCGTCATCTTCGGCCACCGCGACTACGACCCCGTCGCGAGAGCGATGCGCGAGGGCGACGACTTCGCCGTCCTCTCTGGATTCATGCCGACGGGCGACCCCCACATCGGCCACAAACTCGTCTTCGACGAGATAATCTGGCACCAACGGCAGGGCGGCGACGCGTACGGCCTCATCGCCGACTTGGAGGCGCACTCCGCGCGCGGGATGACGTGGGAGGAGATAGACGAACACGCCCGCGACTACCTGCTGTCGCTTCTGGCGCTCGGGTTCGACCCCGAGGAGGGAGAACTCTACCGGCAGTCGGACAACCGAGAGCTACAGGACCTCGCTTTCGAACTCGGCTCGAAGGCGAACTACTCGGAGTTCGAGGCCATCTACGGCTTCGACGGCAGTACGAACGTCTCGCACGTGCAGTCGGTCGTCACGCAGATGGCCGACATCCTCTACCCGCAGTTGGACGAGCCGAAACCGACGGTCATCCCCGTCGGCCCGGACCAGGACCCGCACGTTCGCCTCGCGCGTGACCTCGCAGACCGGATGCGCTTTTTCAAGGTGACGGAGGCGTACGCGAGCTTCGAACTTCGAGACGCCGAACGACCGCTCGTCGCCGCCGTCTACGACGCCCGCGAGGAGTACGCCGAAGACGCGGAGATGCCCCGATGCGGCGAGGCGGGCGAGTGGCTCTCCGAGGCCGACCTCGATTCGCTCGGCGTCGTCGTCGCGGAGTCGGTCCGCGAGTCCACCGTCGAGAAACTGGCGAACGCGGGCATGGAACCGCTCCGTCCCCGAACGCGGTTCCTCGACGCCAACGCCACCGAGGCGGCGTTCGAAGCGCTCATCGAGGCCATCGACGGCGAGAAACGCCGGTACGACGAACACGTCGACGCGTTCGACCTCTCGTTCGCCGATGCCGACGAACTCGCCCGCGAGATAGAGGTCGACCACGGCGGCTACGGCTTCCGCGCGCCGTCGTCCATCTACCACCGGTTCATGACCGGTCTGACCGGCGGGAAGATGTCCTCGTCGGTCCCCGCGAGTCACATCTCGCTCCTCGACGACCCCGAGGACGGCTACGACAAGGTGAAGTCCGCGACGACGGGCGGCCGTTCCACCGCCGAAGAGCAACGAGAGAAGGGCGGCGAGGCGGACAAATGTCCGGTGTACGAACTGTACGCCTACCTGCTGTCGGGCGACGACGACGAGTTCGCCAAAGAGGTGTACGACGAGTGCGTCGGCGGCGAACGCCTCTGCGGCGGATGCAAAGAACAGGCCGCCGAACTCATGCGCGAGTTCCTCGAAGACCACCAGGAGAAACGCGAGGAGGCCGAGGAACTTCTCGACTCGCTCGACATCTCCACCGAGTCCGCGCGGCGCGGCGTCGCCCCCGGCGACGACTGACGCCGACCCCGTCCGGGTCGCTCAGAGGTCGACGACCGACCCGACGTCCGCTTCTCTCGCCTTCTCGTACAGCAGTTCCGCGGTGACGGCGTCCAGCACCGCAGAGCCGACGCTCCCGACGACGAGAATCTCGCCGTCGTCCTCGCGGCCGACTGCTCCTTCGAACACGTCCGAGAGCGGTGTGAGGTCGGTCACGCCCACGTCGGAGTCGGCGAAGTCGCCCGTCTCGACGGCCTCTTCGGGCACGTCGGCGAACAGCCGACTCGCCCGGCGGACCGTCTCCTCGTCCAACTCGCGCATCTCGGAGGTGAACGCGCCGACGGCGACGACGAGCGTTCCGGGGGTCAGTCGCGCGCCGTCGAACACCGGTTCCGTGCTCGTCGTCGCGGTGACGACGACGTTCGCGTCGGAGACGACTTCGTCCGGCGAGTCGACGGCCGCGACGTCCACGTCCGGGAATCGCTCTCTCAGGTCCGCCGCGCACGACTCGCGCGAGTCGGAGGGCGAGTAGATTCGGACCCGTTCGAGGTCAGTCGCCGCCGCGATGGCCCGCGTCTGCCACCGCGCCTGCGCCCCCGCGCCGAACACGCCGAGTCGGACCGGGCCGGTGGCGAGTTCGCGCGCCGCGAGGCCGCCGATACAGCCCGTTCGGGCGTTCGTGACGCGCGTCCCGGCGAGGTACGCGAGCGGGAGGCCCGTCTCGGCGTCCGTCACCGCGACTTGCGCGTTCACCGTCGGCAGATTTCGCTCCGCGTTCGCCTCGTGGACGGCGGCGAGTTTCGTCGCGTACGTCGCGTCGCCGTGGACGTACGCGGGCATCGTCAGCGCGGTTCCGGGCGTCTTCGTCCCCACCGGGTAGTGCGGACGGGGCGGCCGTTCCACCTCGCCGCAGCCCTGCTTCACGAAGGCGCGTTCTATCTCGGGCAGGAGGTCGGACAGCGACAGTAACGAAGCGACGTGGTCCTCGGAGAGCACTCGGACGTCGGTCATGCCCCTCCGTTCTCGCCCCCGAGGAATCGTTCTTCCGCTCTGAGCGTGGGTGGGGTTCATACGCACCGCCGTCGAAGCGCGGACATGCACGTCGTCATCGTCGGCGGAGGCGTCGTCGGCCTCTCGTGTGCGCACGCCCTCGCCGAACGCGGCGCGGACGTGACCGTCTGCGAGTCCGGAACGCTCGGCGGCGGGAGCACCGGTCGCGCGGCCGGCGGGATTCGCCTGCAGTTCTCCACGCCCGTGAACGTGGACCTCTCCGTCGCCAGCGTCCCCGTCTGGGAGTCGTTCGAGGAGCGATTCGGCGTCGACATCGACTACCGGCGCACGGGGTATCTCTTCCTCGCCCGCGAGGCGGCCACCGCGGCCGACTTCGAGCGAAACGTCGAGATGCAGACGGCCCGCGGCGTCGACAGTCGGACGCTCACGCCCGACGAGGCGCGGGAGCACTGTCCAGAACTTCACGCCGAGTCGTTCGTCGCGGCGACGTACTGCCCCGGCGACGGCGTCGCCGACCCGCACTCGGCGGTACAGGGCTACGCCGCGGCACTCGCCGACGCGGGCGTCGACGTGCGGACGAAGACGCCGGTGACCGGACTCGCCCGAGAGGGGGCGACGGAGACGTGGCACGTGGAGACGCCGGGCGAGACGCTCCCGGCGGACTACGTCGTGAACGCCGCCGGCGCGTGGGCGCGCCGCGTCGGCCGCCTCGCGGGCGCGGAGTTACCCATCGCCCCGCG
The DNA here is from genome assembly GCF_900115785.1 of Halogeometricum limi. Lineage (GTDB taxonomy): Archaea > Halobacteriota > Halobacteria > Halobacteriales > Haloferacaceae > Halogeometricum > Halogeometricum limi. The sequence continues at coordinate 12,530 of NZ_FOYS01000001.1, read as the reverse complement.
TCGTCGGCAGGCGGCCGTCGTCGAACCAGAACGACCGCTGGCCGAGTCGCATCCGCTGACCATCGACTTAGACCGTGGGTCGTACTTTCGCCCCGAACGGGAGGAAACGGCGCTCGTCGGCGGGCACTTCGCGGACGCCGACCCGGACGTGGACCCCGACGACTTCTCGGAGTCGCCGGACCTCGACTGGACGGCCGAGGCCGTCGAACGCGCGGCCGACGTGGCGGGCTACTTCGGCCCCGAGACGCGCGTCAGAAACGGGTGGGCCGGACTGTACGCCGTCACGCCCGACCACCACGCTATCGTCGACGAGGTCCGACCGGGGTTCGTCGTCGCCGCCGGGTTCTCCGGCCACGGCTTCCAACACGCCCCCGCGACGGGTCGGTGCGTCGCGGAGTTGTGTCTGGACGGCGAGGCGACGCACGTCGACATCTCGGCGCTGTCGCTGACGCGGTTCGAAGACGGCGAGACCGCGGTCGAACGGAACGTCGCGTGAGGTCGCTCAGTCGCTCCGCCGCGCTTTCCAGTCCATCTTGACGGTGATTCCCTCTCTGCTCCCCCGGAGGATGGACGACCGCTCGCGGACGCCGATTTCGTAGGCGAGCGACGAACGCGGACTGAGCCGTATCTCTTTGTTGCCGACGTCGACGGCCGCGGGGCCGTCTCCCTCGATGGCGTCGGCGAGCGTTCGCAGTCGCTCTGCGGTCTCCTCTCGCGAGAGTTTCTCGGCGTTCAGCGTCTTGCTGGCCATACGCACCGGTGGGACAGCGTGCGAATAAAAAACACGGCCGAACCGCTCCGGTTCGAGCCGAGACGGAGTCCGGTACTCCCGTCAGGCGCCGGGGATGCCGAACGCCGAGAACTCGAACAGGCCGATTACGGCGAGGGCGTAGAGGACGAGTGCGGCGACCAGCCACGCGACGAAGCCGATGGCGACGGCCGACCCCCACCCGCCGGGGTACTGCCAGTTGATGACGCCGACCCACGCGACGAGTGCGAGGATGGGGCCGAGGAGCGGAATCCACCCGAGGAAGAACGCGACGACGGCCCAGACGAGTGCGCCGACGAGGGCCGTGAACACCGCTCGCCCGTAGCCGACGTCCCTGTCGACGATGAGGCGCGCGCCGGTGTGGATGCCGACGGCTCCGATGAGCAGGTTGACGACGAAGACGATGACCGCGCCCGCGACGGACCCGCCACGCCCCGCTTGCAGGAGTAGTGGGTCGAGCATCTATCGGCCCCTCCGGGTGGGCGTTCCGAACGGTTCGTCGGCGATACGTCGTCTCGAACGTGACAGGTCGGCTTCGCGCATGCACCGAGAGCGGAGACGCGGCGTCGGCATGAGTCTGCGGGCCGACGGAGACGTGGCGGTTCGACTCGCCGAGCGGAACCGCCGGGCGTCGTCGGCGCCGACGGCACGGGTGAGCGGCGGCGAGAACCGGACAGTCGGAACCGTTTTGTCGGCGGCAGGGTATCCTCGGAGTATGTCGACCGGACCCCGAGACGGCGGAGGCGTCGCGCGCGATTCGACAGTCACCGACGGGTTCGGCTTCTTCTTTCGGGTCCTGTGAGGGCGGTGGACGCTCCGAGGGCCGTCGCGGTGGGTTCACGCCCGTCCTGCGGTCCTCGGTGCCGAAACCGGCCGAACCGGCCCGGTGCGGACGCGGCGTCCGCGCTCTCGGAAACCGACGGTATAACTAACACGCGGTCGGTAGACGCGACAACGACCGAGACGACCCCGAACACGAAGACGAACTAATGAGACTACCCGAATCACAGGTCGCGGTGTTGAACGCCGCGAGTGCGACAGACGAACAGACCATCGACAGTCTCGCCGACGAGACCGGACTGAAACCGGAGACGGTGACGCAGGCCGCTTTCGAACTCCGCGACGAGGGCTACGTCGCCGTCTCGGAGGAGGAGCGCGTCGAGTACGACCTCACCGACGAGGGCCGCGAGTACGTCGAGGACGGCCTCCCGGAGGTCCGACTCTACCGGGCCGCCGTCGAGGCCGGTGCGACCGAAGACGCCGTCGGCATGGGACAGGTCATCGGCGCGTCCGGCCTCGGCGGCCCCGAGGTGGACATCGCGCTGGCGAACTTCGGCCGGAAGGGATACGGACAGATAGAGAGCGGCCAACTCTCGGCGGACGCCGACGCGGACGCCGAAGACGACCCCGAGTCCGTCGTCCTGACGGCCCTCGAAGCGGGCGAAGCGGTCGTCGACGAGGGCGTGTTAGAGCAACTCGTCTCCCGCAACCTCGTCGAACGTCACGAACAGACCGTTCGCTCCGTCACGCTCACCGAGGCGGGCGTCACGCTCCTCATGGAAGGCGTCGAAGCCGCGGAGACGGTCGACCGCCTGACGCCCGAGATGCTCACCTCCGGCGAGTGGGAGGACGTGGAGTTCACCGAGTACAACGTCGAAGCCGACGCGCCCGAGGTCAACGGCGGCAAGACGCACATCCTCCGACAGACCGCAGACCGGGTGAAAGACGTGCTCGTCGGCATGGGCTTTCAGGAGATGGAGGGCCCGCACGCGGACGCCGACTTCTGGATCAACGACTGCCTGTTCATGCCGCAGGACCACCCCGCCAGAACCCACTGGGACCGCTTCGCCCTCGACGTGCCGCCCATCGAGGACGTGCCCGAGGACCTCGTCGACCGAGTCGAGGACGCCCACCGAAACGGCGTCGGCGACGACGGCGACGGCTACCACTCGCCGTGGTCCGAGGACTTCGCGCGGGCAATCGCGCTCCGCGGGCACACCACCTCGCTGTCGATGCGCTATCTCTCCGGACACGAGGTCGGTGACCTCGAACCGCCCCAGCGGTACTTCTCCGTCGAGAAGGTGTACCGCAACGACACCTTGGACCCGACGCACCTGCTCGAGTTCTACCAGATAGAGGGCTGGGTGATGGCCGAGGACCTCTCCGTGCGCGACCTGATGGGTACGTTCGAGGAGTTCTACGCGCAGTTCGGCATCACGGACATCCAGTTCAAACCGCATTACAACCCCTACACGGAACCGTCGTTCGAGCTGTTCGGACGCCACCCCGAGACGGGCGAACTGATAGAGATAGGCAACTCGGGAATGTTCCGCGACGAGGTGCTCGAACCGCTGGGCGTCGAGTGCGACGTGATGGCGTGGGGCCTCGCCTTGGAGAGACTACTGATGCTCATGTACGGCTTCGACGACATCCGCGACGTGCACGGGACGATGTCCGACATCGAACTGCTCCGCGAGACGGAGGTGCTCCGATAATGCCCGTCGTCGACGTCCACCCCGACGAACTGCGGCAACTGACGGGCCACGACGACAAGTCCGACCAGGAGTTCAAAGACGACCTGTTCGCCCTCGGCTTGGAGTTCGAAGGCGAGACCGAAGACGGCGCGTTCCAGTTGGAGTTCGGTCCGGACAGACTCGACCGACTCTCCGTCGAGGGTGTCGCCCGGTCGCTTCGCTATCAGTACGGCGACGCGCGCGGCGTCTACGTCCCGAAGACGAACGACCCCGACTTCACGTTCGTCGTCGACGAGGACGTGCCCGAGGAACGCCCGTACGTCACCGGCGCGGTGATTCGCGGCGTCGACTTGGACGAGGACGCCCTCGACTCGCTCATCCAACTGCAGGAGAAACTGCACGCGACGATGGGCAGAAAGCGCGCGAAGGGCGCAATCGGTATCCACGACCTGACGATGATAAAGGGCGAAGTCCTGCGGGAGGACACCAGCGGGAACTCCATCACCTACACCGGCGTCGACCCCCAGGGCGACACGTTCGTCCCCTTGGACGGCGACCGGGAGATGACGCCCGCCGAGGTGCTCGACGAACACCAGACCGGGCAGAAGTACGCCGACCTGGTCGGCGAGTACGACCGCTACCCGGCCATCTACGACGAACTCGGTCTGTTCTCGTTCCCGCCGGTCATCAACGGTCGCCGGACCGAGGTGTCGACGGAGTCGCGCGAACTCCTCGTCGAACTCACCGGCACCGACCAGTGGACCATCGACCGGATGTGCAACATCGTCTGCTACGCCCTGGACGCCCGCGGCGCGACCATCGAGGAAGTCGAAGTCGAGTACCCCGACCGGACGGCCGTCCGCCCGGACTTCGAGGTGGACACGAAGTCCGTCCCGCACGAGCGAATCGAGACGATGCTCGGCGTCGACTTCGAGGCCCGCGAAGTCGTCGACCTGTTCGAGCGGTCGGGACTCGACGCCGACGTGAACGTCGACGACGCTCGCGACGACGCCGCCGACCAGAGCGACACCGTCTACGAAGTGTCGATTCCGCCGTACCGCGTGGACATCCTTCACCCCCTCGACTTGGTGGACGACGTCGGCCGCGCGTACGGGTTCAACGAACTCGAACCGCGCTACCCGAACGTCGGTACCGTCGGCGGCAGACACGAACGCTCTCGACTGGAGGACGCCGCCCGCGCCTCCCTCGTCGGCCTCGGCTTCGAGGACATGCTGAACTTCCACATGACGAGCGAGGCGGAGGTCCACGACCGGATGAACGTCGAGGCCGGGTCGGACTACCTCGGCGGTGGCGACCCCGCACGCATCACCGGCCCGTACAGCGAGGACTACACCATCCTGCGCACGTGGGCGCTCCCCTCGCTGGCGATGGTCTTAGAGAACAATACGCACCGAGCGTACCCGCAGGACCTCGCCGAGATAGGGTTGGTCGCCGAACGCGACGACTCGGTGAACACGCGGGTGCGAGAACGGCGGCACGTCGCGGCCGTCCTCGCCCGTCACGACGCCACCTTCGAGGACGCGAAGGGACGCCTGCAGGCGCTCTGCCGCGACTTCGGCGTCGAACTGGAGACGCCGGCGACGACGCACCCGTCGTTCATCGACGGACGGGTCGCGGGCGTCCGAATCGACGGCGACGACGTCGGCGTCGTCGGCGAACTCCACCCGCGCGTGCTCGTCGAACACGACTTGGAACTCCCCGTCGCGGCGTTCGAATTCAACCTGGACGCGTTGCGGTAGCGAGGTCGTATCTCCGCCTGCCCGGTCACCGCTCGTCGGGGTCCGGTAGGTCCTCGACGCTCCGAATTTCCCCTTCGAACCACTCGCGTCGCCGTCGAAGTTCGTCCTCCTCTCGCTCCCACCACGCCAGTTCCAACAGTCGCTCTCTGACTGCCTCGTCGAACCGGTACTCGATTCGTCGGGCGGGGACGCCCGCGACGACGGCGTACGGTTCGACGTCTTTCGTAACTATCGCCCCCGCAGCGACCACCGCACCGTGACCGACCTCGACGCCGGAGAGAATCTTCGCGCCGTCGCCGATCCAGACGTCGTGACCGATTCGTATCGGTCCGTCGGTATCGACGGCCAACGGTTCGTCGAGAACGCGACGGTAGAACTTCCCCTGTATCGCCATCTTTGCCTGCTCGTGGTTCGGTTCTTGAAAGACGACGCTCGGAGCGACGGCGACGTACCGTCCGATGCGAACGTCGCCGACGACGCGGTTTTGGACCCCGAGACTGCTTCCGCGGCCGATGTGGATGTCGCCGTCGAGGAAGCATCCTCTGGGAATGTCCACGTTCGCGCCGAGGTGGAGGCTCCCCAACACTTCGGTTCCGGGAGCGATGTCGTACGGTCCCTCGGTCTCGATGTGCGTCTCGACGGGCGAGAAGTCGAGAAGACGCCGGACCGGGTCGGGATACCCCGTCTGCGCCAGTAGCCGAGACGCGAGCGCGTGAAGGCTCATCGGCCGGTGTTCCGCGTCGACCGTCAAATAACCATGGACGACGACCACGGCCGACACGCGCTCTCCCGGCTCGTTCGACATAACCTGAGCGTATCTCCCTCTCTATAAAATTATCTCTAATTATCTCTTCGCAATCCATAGAAACGTTTAGTATCCCGACGCCTCGCTATCACACATGAACGATAGTGTCGGTCACTTCGAGACGCTCGCGGTGACGTACGGTGAGCGCGGACAGCGACCCGCCGAGGGCGTCGAGGACGTGGCCGTCCCCGTCCACCTCGCGTCGACGTACGCGGTGCCCGATATCGACCCCGACGCGTCGCTGGAGACGCTCGACCCCGACGCGGGCGAGTTCTTCTACTCTCGACTCTCGAACCCGACGCGCAACGCGCTGGAACACCGCCTCGCCGCGCTCTGCGGAGGCGACCACGCCCTCGCGTTCGCGTCGGGCACCGCGGCCATCGTCACCGCCATCTCGGCCGCCGTCGAACCCGGCGACCACGTCGTCGCCTTCGAGGACCTCTACGGCGGGACGAAATCGATGCTCACGCGCTTCTTCGAGGAACGCCTCGGCGTCACCACCTCGTTCGTGGACGCGCGCGACACCGACGAGGTGGCCGCGGCGATGCGCGAGGAGACGGCGCTCGTCTGGATGGAGTCACCGACGAACCCGCTCCTCCGCCTCTGTGATATGGAGGCCATCGCCGCCATCGCCGACGAGTACGACGCGACGTTCGGCGTCGACAACACGTTCGTCGGTCCGTACTTCCAGCGACCGCTCGAACTCGGCGCGGACGTCGTCGTCCACTCCACGACGAAGTACCTCAACGGCCACTCCGACTCCATCGGCGGCGCACTCGCGACGAACGACGACGTGTACGCCGAGGAGGTCACGTTCCTCCAACGCGTCGGCATGGGCAACATGCTCGCACCGTTCGACGCCTACCTCACCCTCCGCGGCCTGAAGACGCTCCCCCTCCGGATGGACAAACACGCCTCGAACGCGCAGGCCGTCGCCGAGTTCTTAGAAGCGGACTCGCGGGTCAGCGCCGTCCACTACCCCGGGTTGGAGTCGCACCCGCAACACGAACTCGCGACGCGGCAGATGTCGGGCTACGGCGGCGTCCTCTCGGTCGAACTCGACACCGACCTCGACGGCGTCGCGCGGTTCGTCGCCGCCCTCGACCACTTCCCGCTGGCGGTGAGTCTCGGCGGCGTGGAGTCGCTCGTCGAGCATCCGGCGACGATGACCCACTCTCCGCTCACGCAGGCGGACCGCGACTTCCTCGGCATCACCGACGGTCTCTTGCGAATCTCCGTCGGCGTCGAGCACGAGGACGACCTGCTCTCGGACCTGGCGAGGGGTCTGGACGCCATCTGAATCCGTCTCGGAGCGTCGGCTCTCGACCGTCTCCGCGCGAGTGGCTCTCGACTCGTGTATCGCGGTGAATCGTCCTCGTGGGGCAGTCTCGCACCCGTAACCGAGTAACTTAACACGGCTTCCGGTGGTACCTCTGGACAAGAATGCCGAGCGGAGAATACGACCCCGAGACGGTCGAATCGAAGTGGCAGGATAGGTGGGTCGACGAGGACACGTACGCGTACGCCGAGGGCGGCGTAGACCCCGACACCGCCTTCTCCATCGACTCGCCGCCGCCGACGGTTTCGGGGAGTCTCCACTGGGGCCACGCCTACGGCTTCACCCTGCAGGACTTCGTCGCTCGGTTCGAACGGATGCGAGGCGAGAACGTCTTCTTCCCGTTCGGCTTCGACGACAACGGCATCGCCTCCGAGCGATTGACCGAGGAGGAACTGGACGTTCGCCACCAAGAGTATGACCGGCGCGAGTTCCAGCAGATGTGCCGGGAGGTCTGCGAACAGTACGAGGCCGAGTTCACGGAGAAGATGCAGCAACTCGGCATCTCCATCGACTGGGAGCAGACGTACCAGACCATCTCTCCCGAAGTCCAGCGCACCTCTCAGCTCTCGTTCGTCGAACTGTACGACGAGGGCCGCGAGTACCGCCAGCGCGCCCCCGCCATCTGGTGTCCCGAGTGCGAGACGGCCATCTCGCAGGTCGAGACCGAAGACGACGAACAGGCGAGTCACTTCCACGATATCGAGTTCGACGTGGTCGAGGGGGAGGAGTCGTTCGTCATCTCCACGACGCGACCCGAACTGCTCCCCGCCTGCGTCGCCGTCTTCGTCCACCCCGACGACGACGACAACCAGCACTTGGTCGGCGAAGAGGCGCGGATTCCGCTGTTCGGTCAGGAGGTGCCCATCATCGAGGACGAACGCGTCGACCTCGAAACCGGGTCCGGTATCGTCATGTGCTGTACGTTCGGCGACCAGACCGACATCGAGTGGTACCAGGCGCACGACCTGGACCTCCGCATCGCCATCGACGAGTCCGGGACGCTCACGGACGTGGCGGGCGAGTACTCGGGTCTCTCCTCGGAGGACGCACGCGAACGCATCGTCTCCGACTTAGACGACGCGGGCGCCCTCCTCGACAAGCGCGCCATCACGCACACGGTCAACGTCCACGAACGCTGCGGGACGAGCGTCGAGTTCCTCGTCAAGGACCAGTGGTACGTCGAACTGCTCGACAAGACCGACGAGTACCTCGAAGCGGGCCGCCAGATGGACTGGTACCCCGAGAAGATGTTCACGCGGTACAAAAATTGGATCGAGGGGCTCCAGTGGGACTGGTCCATCTCCCGACAGCGCTCCTCCGGCATCCCGTTCCCCGTCTGGTACTGCGGCGAGTGCGAACACGTCGTCGTCGCCGAACGCGAGTCGCTCCCGGTCGACCCCCTGAGCGACGACCCGCCGGTCGACGCCTGTCCGGAGTGCGGTCACGACGAGTTCGTCCCCGAGGACGACGTGTTCGACACGTGGGCCACCTCGTCTCTCACGCCCCTCATCAACGCCGGATGGGACTGGGACTCGGAGACAGAAGAGACGGTCCTCGACCGACCCGAACTCTACCAGTTCGACCTGCGCCCGCAGGGTCACGACATCATCTCGTTCTGGTTGTTCCACACCGTCGTCAAGTGCTACGAGCACACCGGCGAGGTGCCGTTCGACAGCGTGATGATAAACGGGATGGTGTTGGACGAGAACCGCGAGAAGATGTCGAAGTCGAAGGGTAACGTCGTCTCGCCGGACGAAGTCGTCTCGAAGTACCCCGTCGACGCCGCGCGCTACTGGGCCGCGGGGTCGGCCGTCGGCGACGACCTGCCGTACTCGGAGAAGGGACTCCGCGCCGGCGAGAAACTCATCCGTAAACTGTGGAACGCCTCGAAACTCGTCGAGGGTCTCACCGATGACGCACCCGAGGAGTTCGACCACGCCGACCTCCGCGCCATCGACCGCTGGTTGCTCGCCGAGTTGGACGACCAGATAGAGACGGTCACGGCGAAACTGGAGAACCGCGAGTTCTCGAAGGCCCGCGACGGCCTCCGGAGTTTCTTCTGGCACACGTTCTGCGACGACTACCTGGAGATAGCGAAGGGCCGCGCCCGCGACGGCGACGCCTCCGCGAAGTACACGCTCCAGACGGCGCACCGTCGCTTCGTCAAACTGTTCGCGCCGGTCCTCGCGCACGTCACCGAGGAACTCTGGCGCGAGATGTACGACGAGGGGAGCGTCCACCGCGCCGCGTGGCCCGAACCGCTCGGACTGGAGGCCGACTTCGCGGCCGGCGAGACGGCGATGGCCGTCGTCGGCGCACTCCGCAAGTACAAGAGCGACAACCAACTGTCGATGAACGCCGAACTGGACCGCGTGCAGGTCTGGGGCTCCGTCCAGGGCTTCGAGGACGACATCTCCGGCGTGATGCACGTCGAGGAGTTGGAGACGCTCGACGAGGAACCGCAGATAGAGTCCGTCGTCACCGGCGTCGACCTCGACTACTCGCTCGTCGGCCCCGAGTTCGGCGCGCAGGTGCCGGACATCGAGGCGGCACTCGAAGACGAGGCGTACGACGTCGTCGACGGCGAACTCCACGCCGCGGGCGTCGAACTCGCCCCCGAGATGTTCACCATCGAAGAGGAGCGAAAGTACGTCGGCGAGGGCGAGATGCTCGAAGCGGGCGACGCCGTCGTCATCGTCCAGCACGGCGACTGAACCAGTCGCTCGCTCTCCCGTCTCTTCTGGTTCCCGCTAGCGGTTTCCGGTCGCCACGAGGAGTAGTCCGAACAGCACGCCGACGACGACGAGGGCGGCACCGCTGATGCCGTACAACTCGGCGGGGGTGTACTGGAACTGGTCGCCGTATCTGGCGATACCGGCCGAGAGGAGGAGGGTGAGACCGGACCCGGTCAGTACGGTCGCGAGGTCGAAGCCGGCGGGGCTTCCGATGTCTGGCACGCTCCGGACGACTCGGCGGGGATAAATAGCCCTGCTGGCAGTTCGTCGGATGACAGACTACAGGTCCGCGCCGACGGCGTCTTCGACCGAGTCGAAGCCGTCACGTTCGAGCAAGTCGAGGAGGCCGTCGTTGATGTCGCGCGCGAGGGTCGGTCCCTCGAAGACGAGGCCGGTGTACAGTTGGACGAGGCTCGCCCCGGCGCGAATCTTCGCGTACGCGCCCTCGGCGGAGGAGACGCCGCCGACGCCGACGACGGGCACGTCGGTCCGTTCGGCGACGAAGCGGACCATCTCGGTGGCGTGGTCCTCGATGGGCGCACCCGAGAGGCCGCCGCGTTCCGCGCGGTTCGGACTCGTCAGGCCCTCGGGCCGTTCCGTCGTCGTGTTCGTCGCGACGACGCCGTCTAAGCCGTACTCGCGGACGACGTCGAGGGCGTCCTCGATGGCCGGTTCGGGGAGGTCCGGCGAGAGTTTCACCAACAGCGGTGACGCACCGGCGTCGACGAGTCCGCCCAGAATCGCTTCGAGCGAGTCGCGGTTCTGGAGGTCGCGAAAGCCCTCGCTGTTGGGACAGGAGACGTTGACGGCGACGTAGTCCGCGTGGTCGCCCACCCGTTCGTACGTGTAGCGGTAGTCGGCCGGCGCGTCGGACGCGTCCGTCGACTCCGAGAGGGCGAGGTTGACGCCGACGGGGACGCTCGGGTCGGGTCCGGACGCGAGGCGCGCGCCCACCGCGTCGGCACCCTCGTTGTTCAGCCCCATCCGGTTGATTATCGCGCGGTCCTCCGGGAGACGGAACATCCGCGGGCGAGGGTTGCCGTCCTGCGGTTCAGCGGTCACCCCGCCGACTTCGACGTGACCGAAGCCCAGTGCGCCCAACACGTCGGGAACCTCGGCGTTCTTGTCGAACCCGGCGGCGACGCCGACGGGGTTGTCGAACGAACACCCGAACGCCTCCGTTCGCAGTCTGTCGTCGTCGACGCGGTACCGCGTCGCGAGTGCGTCGGAGACGGGCGTGTGCTGGACGGTTCGAAGCCCCCGGTGGACGAGGTGATGCGCCGTCTCCGGTGGGAGTGAGAACAGTACGGGTTTGAGCGTTCGATAGAGGGAATTCATCGAGGAGTACCGCCGTGCGGTGTGTCTGCCGTTCGAGACATCTCTCGTCGAACGCATTCAGAAGTCGTGTTCGACTTCGTCGGGGTCAGCCTTCTGGATGATTATCTTGCCATCTCGGACTCGGACGAACACCTCGTCGCCGATGTCCATTCCGGCAACGGCGAGTTCGTCCTCGTGGAGGTTCACGTGGACGTTGTGGTACTCGCCGTTCTCGTCTTTGGCGCCACTCGGGCTGAGCTTCTTTTTCCGGACCATCGGGGTCTCTCTGTTCGACCCTTCGCCGTAGGATATACATAAGTGTTGTCTACGCGTCGTCTCTCGTCTGCTCGGCCCACGCGGCGTCTGTCGCTCGAATCCGCTCTTCGAAACTGACCGGTCCCGACGTTCAACCCGTGCTATCGTATATAAGCACCTCGCCGCCGCACCCCACTTTTGCCGATATATTTAAGCCCAATCATGTGTTCGGTTGCCATGGAGGTCAAAAACATGGTACGCGAGGACGGCAAGCGGAATTTCGTGCTGCGGGAGGAGGACGGCTCGGAGTCGAGCGTCTTCTCCGGGAGTATGCCGCGACAGGCCGCCCTGAAAGCCGCTCGACGTCTCGAACCGCGCGGGTCCGAAGACGAAGCGAAAGAACACGCCACAGAGATTCGTCTCCGTGAGAAAGGAACCGACAAGGTACACATCTTCCACGCGTGGGCGTGGGTGGACGACGCCCCGGGTGACAAACCGGACTGGATGGAGGGCGACATCACGAAGGGGAACGTCTCGAAACAGGGTATCGAACACATCGAAGAGTAATCGCCGAGAGACGCCGTTTCAGATTTTTCTTCGCGCACACGCGTGCGTCAACCGCCAGTGGCATCCGACACCGCTTTGACCGTCGCCCGACGACGCTCACTCGCGCGGCTAACACCCGGTCCGACCCGACGCCGAACGCGAGGGATGACCGACCGGCCTCCGACCGCGCGACATCTCCGGACACTACCACCGTGAGCGACGCCGCCGTGAGGGTCGCTCGACCGACCGGTCTCCACGTCGGATGGGTCGCGTCCGCGACACACGAGGCATGAAATCGCATGACGAAGCGGTCCCGGTTCGACGGCCTTTTATGTTACCCTGCCATTGGTAGAAATACGCGGGGCGCCCCGGGACACTCCCGGAGCGCCAAACATCCGAACGCCCCTCGACCCCACCGACGAAACGTCGCTCGGGGAGTGCCTCGCACTCTCACGACGCCGACGATACGACGGCCTTAAGTGGTCGAGGCGATTTCGGTTGAATGCGAACGACACACCGCGACCGCGACA
>NZ_FOYS01000005.1 GCF_900115785.1 Halogeometricum limi | reverse complement strand
CCCACCCCACGTTTCCGTCGTTCTCGGTCGGAGGAGGGGGGGTCCGTCGTCGGCGGAGTGAGTCGAGGGCCGGAGAACGGTGGGCGTACGGGGAGACGGCGTGACCCTCGGGTTTCGTTCAGACCGCTTTAAGACGGTGTTTGGACCCGTTGAGACGACGTTTGGAGCCATTCAAACAACGTCCATCGACGATTCACGAGGCCGCGGCATCGACTACTCCAACATTCTCCGACGACACCTCCACTCGCATCGCCACCTGAATCTTCACTCGAACCTCTACCCCTAGTAAGTCGGAACCTATACCTAGCAAGTCGAAAGCCGACTCTAGCAATATTCAGACGCACTTTCACAGAAACGTTTATTGCTCTTCCGTGGAAAACAGTCCAGTAGCTGCCTTATGCTAAAAAGAGAAGCACTCTGTGCTTCTCACCCCCTCCCCCTCTCTCGAACTGGAACGACGGAAACGCGGGGTGTGTGTGTCACCCCACCCCGAAAACGACGGAAACGTGGGGTCGACTCGTTTACGGGACTGGACGATTCTGTGACGCGTTCGAACGAAGAACGACGGAAATCCGGGGTGTCTGACGGACGAACCGAGTACGTTACGAGGTCGCTTCCAACAGTTCGACCAAGTTCCCTTCCGGGTCGCGGACGAACAGGATTCGACTCCCGCTTTCGGTCGTCTGCGGTTCGCTGAGTGTCTCTACCTCCGAGGGAAGGCCCTCGTAGAACGCGTCGACGTCCTCGACGGTGAGACCGAGATGTGTCGCGCCCGGACGGTCGACCATGAGGTCACCGACCGCTTCGCCCTCCGGGTCGTACTCGACGAGTTCGACGCGGACGTCGCCACCGTCGAGGTGTGCGAATCGCCCCGTCGCACCCGCGACGCCGACAGCAGTCGCGAAATTCTCACCCGACACGGAGAACCGGTCGAGTACCGAGAGGCCGAGCGTCTCGTCGTAGAACTGAACGGCGCGGTCGAGGTCGGCGACGGTCACGCCGACGTGGTGAACGGAGAGGTCGGTCACGTCGGACGCTACGGGGAGGACAGGGGAATAGCCTCCGACTCGCCGTCTGTCGGAAGACTGCGGGCGACGGGTAACGCTCGCTCGAAACGCATCCGGAAATCGTCAAACCATTCGGGAGACCACGTCGTCGACGAACCCGTTCGTCGCGTACTTGGCGCAGGCGCTTCGACGAGACGACCAGACGCACGGGCGAGACGAGTAATCGACGGACGGAGAGAATCGAGACGCTCTCGCCCTCCGCCCTCGTCTCCGTTGGCCGTCTGGTTCGCTGCGGTCGCTTCAGCGACCCGAAACTACTCCCCGCTTCGGTTGGTTGTCTCTCACATGCAGACGCGCGCACTCGGACAGACGGGACACGACAGCACGATAACCACGTTCGGTGCAATCGCGCTCAACTGGCTCACGCAGGAGGGGGCGAACCAACTGGTCGAACTCGCTCTCGACCACGGAATCAACCACTTCGACGTCGCTCCGACGTACGGCGACGCCGAACTCAAACTCGGCCCGAAACTCCGACAACACCGCGACGACATCTTCCTCGGCTGTAAGACGCAGGAACGCGACTACGACGGCGCGCGCCGAAAACTCGAACAGTCGCTGAACCGACTCGGCGTCGACTCCATCGACCTCTATCAGGTCCACGGCCTGGAGTACGAAGAGGAACTGGACGCTATCACCGCCGACGACGGGGCGCTCGCGGCGTTCCGCGACGCGAGAGACGAGGGCCTCGTCGACCACATCGGCCTGACCAGCCACGGGTCGCCACAACTCATCCTCGACGCCGTCGACCGCATCGACGACATCGAATCGTTGATGGTCCCGATGAACCCCGTCGTCGCCGGGAAAGACGGCGACGAGTACGACTACGAAGCCGTCCTCGAACGGGCCGACGAGGAGGACATCGGCACGCTCGGAATCAAAGCGTTCGCGAAGGGGTCGTGGCCGGCGACCGACGAACTGGCCGAAGACGACCGTCCGTACGCGAACTGGTACGAACCGGTGGACCGCCCCGAAGAGATACGCGAGCGGTTCGACTTCGCGGCCGCACAGGGGTTGACGAGCGTCGTCACGCCGGGCGACCCGAAACTCGTCGCGATGGTGTTCGACGCGGGAAGTCGCTACGACGGGATGGACGAGGCCGAACAACGGTCACTCGTCGAGCGACTCCGGCACGAGGACAGCCCCGTCCCCGAGCAACTCCACCACTGAGGCGCTCGAGCGCTCACTCGAATTACATCCAAACCTTCGGGCGATGTATTGCTGTATCAGCAAACTTCGTCGGGTACTGTTGGCTTTATCTCGCTCGAACGAGACACGGGCACCGTTCCCAACAGATGACACACCGAACGTCCTCCACCTCGCCGCCGGGCCGGTCTACGGACGAACGACTCAGAACGTGGGGTATCATCGTCGGCTTGAGTCTCGTCTCTACGGGCCTCGCCGCGTACGAAATCGTCCCCGCGAGCGTGACGCCGATACTCCGCGACTCGCTTCAGATCAGCCCGACGAAGGCCGGACTCGTGGTCGGTGTCATGTTTGGGACCTCCGTCGTCGCCAGTCTCCCGGCGGGTGCGGTTCTCGACCGAACCGACTCCCGGAAGGTCATTGCCGTCGCCGTGTTCGCACTGTGCGGCGTCGGCGTCTGGGGCTGGTACGCCGCTCGGATCGGTGACTATCGCTCTATCATCGCGTCGCGCGCTGTCGGTGGCGCGGCGTACGTCGTCGTCTGGAACGTCGGTATCGACCTGGCGAGTCGGGCCGTGACGCCGGACCGTCGTGCGACGGCCGTCGGCATCTTCACCGCGAGCGGTCCCGTCGGTTTCGCACTCGGTCAGGGGACTGGTCCACTCGTCGCCGAATCGTTCGGCTGGCCCGCGATATTCCTCGTGTACGCCGCGCTCGCACTCGTCGGACTTCTCGTCTTCTGGCCGTTGAGCCACGGCCTGGGCCGCACGGAAAGTAACGCGCCGTCGCTCTCCGAGTTCGGTGCCGTCCTCAAAAACGGGGCCGTCTGGCAGGTCGGATTGCTGGGATTTCTCGGCTACTCGCTCTATCTCTTCGTGAACAGTTGGGGCTCCTCGTACCTCACCGAAGAGGTCGGTCTCTCGCTGGGACTCAGCGGACTCCTCGTCGCCGTCTTCCCCGCCGTCGGTATCTTCGCGCGAGTGAGTAGCGGCGCGCTCTCCGACCGGGTGTTCGGCGGCCGACGTCGCCCGGTCGTCCTCGGGTCGTTCGCCGCCGCGGCCCCCTTGCTCGTCGCCTTCACGCAGTTCGACTCGCTCTTCGTCCTCCTCGCGTTCCTCCTGCTCTCGGGCTTCGCGGTCCAACTCACGCTCGGACTGTCGTTCAGTTACGTCCGCGAGTTGGTCGACCCGAACGTCGCGGCGACGGCGGTGGCGTTCCAGACGAGCATCGGACTCGCGGGTGCGTTCATCGCCCCTATCGCGGGTGGAGGCGTCGTCAGCGCCGCCGGATTCGACGCGGCGTTCCTTCTCGCGGGATGCCTCGCAGTCGCCGGTATCGCACTCGCGTGGCAGGCACCCGAACCGGCCTGAGACGGCGAGAGAGGCCGGACGAACACCGTGTTGTTACTGGCTGCAGTGCGATAATTCTCAACCGAACATCACGTCGTCCGCGTTTTCGACGCCCCGAACCGACGCGGGCGCGATTACCTCGACTGCGGCGTCGAACTGCGTCTGCGTGACCGCTCTCTCGGCATCACTCCCTGTGGCTATCTCGGCGTCGACGGCCCGCATCGCCGCCTCCCGACAGACGGCCGCCAAGTCGGCTCCCGAGTAGCCGTCGGTCGCTTCGGCGACGGTACCGAGTGAAACGTCCGCCGCCAGCGGCGTCTCCCGCGTGTGGATGGCGAGGATGGCTTTCCGTGCCTGTTCGTCGGGAAGTCCCACTGCCACTTCACGCTCGAACCGGCCGGGACGGACGAGGGCGTCGTCGACCGCGTCCGGTCGGTTCGTGGCCGCGAGGACGAACACGTCTCCCGTCGGCTCGACGCCGTCGAGTTCGGCGAGCAACTGCCCGACGACTGTATCTCTCCTCGAATCGCCGCTCCCGCGAACCCCGGCGAGGGCATCGAGTTCGTCGAAGAAGACGACACACGGCGCGTTCTCGCGGGCTCGTTCGAAGAGGCCGCCGATAGCCTCGACGGCCGACCCGACGCCACCGGCGAGGAGTTCCGAGCCCTTCACGGAGAGGAACGTCGCCTCGGCCGCGTTCGCGACGGCCGTCGCCAACCGCGTCTTCCCCGTTCCCGGCGGGCCGTGCAGGAGCACTCCGCTCGGCGGCGTCACCCCGTACGTCTCGAACGTCTCGGCGTACTGGGCGGGCCAGACGACCGCCCGTTCGAGGACGTGTTTCGCTTCGGCCTGTCCGCCCACGTCGTCGAATCCGACGTCGGGGACGGCGACGCGGAACTCCCGCATCGACGACGGTTCGATGCGGTCGAGTGCCACCTCGAAGTCCGCGCTCGTGACGCGGAGCGGTGACTCGCCGACGCGAACGTCGATTCCGCCGTCGACGCGGCGGGCCGTCACGCGCGTCGCTTCCGTCACCAACTCGGCGAGATCGGCACCGGTGAACCCGACCGTGCGCCGCGCGATGTCTGCGAGGTCGACGCTCTCGTCGACCGGGGTGTCTCGGGTGTGAATGCCGAGAATCTCCTCGCGACCGGTCTGCGTCGGCGGTCTGACCTCGATTTCGCGGTCGAACCGGCCGGGACGGCGGAGCGCACGGTCGATGTCGTCGACGCGGTTGGTGGTCGCGACAACCATCACGTCGTCCTCACCTTCCAAGCCGTCGAGCAGGGTGAGCAGTTGCGTGACCACCCGGTCCTCGGGGCGTTTGCGGCCACCCCGCGAGCGCGCGATGGCGTCGAGTTCGTCGACGAAGACGATGGCGGGCGCGTTCCGCCGCGCTCGCTCGAACACCTCGCGGACGTTCGCTTCGGACTCGCCGAACCACTTCGAGAACACCTCGGGACCTCGGATGGACTCGAAGTGTGCGTCGACCTCGGTGGCGAGGGCTCTCGCGAGCATCGTCTTCCCCGTCCCCGGCGGGCCGTACAAGAGGACGCCGCTCGGCGGCGTCGCACCGAGGTAGTCGTACAGGTCGGGGTTCCGAAGCGGTCGCTCCAGCATCTCTCTGACCTGTTCGACGGCGTCGTCGATACCACCGAGGTCGGCGTACGTCACCTCGCCGTCGGTCTCTGCGTCCCGTTCGGACTCGACGTCTTCGAGGTCGACGAACTCCGTGTCCGTGTACTCGCGGATGGTCACGAGTTCCTCGCCGGGGCAGTCGACGACGGTGACCGCGACGGAGTCGCGCACGCCCGCAGAGAGCGGGATTCGGAACGACCAGTCTTCGCGGACGGCGCGTCCGGCGAGGCGGCGACGGAGTTCCACGCGGACGACGGGGTCGCTCGGGACGCCGTCGACGACGGCGACGGTCACGCGGTGGGCGGCGTCGAGCGACACCGGTTCGACCGTGACGGTGTCGCCAGCGTCCAGACCGAGCAACTCCCGGGTCCGGGTGTCGAGCGCGACGATGTCAGTCTCGTCCGCGTCGACGGTCGGGCGGATGGCGACGACGACGGACTCGCGGTCGTCGTTCGTGACGCCGAGGTGGTCGTCGTTGTGGACTCCGAGGTCGGTCATCTGGCTCTGCGGAATCGCGGCGATGGCGAACCCTTCGAGACGCGGCGCGAGACGCTTGACGGTGAGTTGCATAGGTGTGGCTGTGTCAGGAGTTGTTTCGGTACGGTTCGACCGATAGCCGACTGGAGTGACGCCGATACGGAGTCGAGACTCAGTCCGTCGCGGGGACCACGTCGCACGTCGCGACGTAGTACATCGCTTCCGTCTCGTCCACTCGGAGGCGGTTCGGCGCGAGGCGAACCGGGTCGAACGAGAGGCGGACCACTCGACCGGCGTCGTCGACGCCGACGACGTCCAGCGAACGGAGGGCGGTGGGTACCTCCTCGTGCGAGATGCCTTCCTCGAACGTAATCCGCGCTTCGTCACCGTCGACGCCCGTGCTGTCGACGCCGCCGCAGTCGGCCGCGGCGTCCGAGAGTGCGTCGGCGAGCGATTCGAGCGAGTCGGGGACGGAGACAGTGTGGGATGTGTGCTCATGGTGGATTCGGCCACGGAACGCGACCGATACGACACGCTTTCGCGGGAGGGACCCTCGTTCTCCCGGTCGACCGTCTGGATAGAACAGACGATATAGACGATTCAGACAATCGTTCGGAAGCGTTCGGGTGTCGGAAGAGAACGAGTCAGCGCTGCACCGACCGGGTGAGGGTGAAGACGAACACTCCGACGAGGAACACGCCGAGGAACCCCTCCATCTGCGCGAGGAGGTGCAGACCGGGCGTGAGTCCCGCGGGTCCGTTGAGGACGAGCGTGACGAACGACTCCATACTGAGGATGACGTACCCCGCGAACCCGGCCCCGTACGGCCCGTTATCGAACCCGACTCCCGGCGGGAGGACGACGGTGTCGTAGACGTAGTAAGCGGCGGTCCACAGCGAGACGATGAACAGCGAGACGCCGACGACGCGTTGTGGTTTCTCGCCGTAGCCGGTGACGAGCCACAAGAAGACGTTCGAGAGCCAGGCGTAGAGATTTCGGCAGAGTCGGTACGAGTGTTTCCCGACTTCGGGCCAGCGGCTCTCGGCGTACTGGCGCTTCAGAGTCCACTTCTGACTCACGCCAGTATCGAGACCGGACAGAGGATTAGCTTCAGCATCGATGGACTTGTTTTTTTGAGGGGGTCGAGGCCCAGTCGCCGCCTCTGGTATTTTCCCGTTTTGTCCACGTTCGCTAGCGCCGTCGTTCCGCTTAGCATCTCTCTTATTCACGCGTGGGTCTGAGACGTCCGCATCGACGAACTCTTGACTGTGCTCTTCGTGTTTCGTCGTTGTCTCGCCACCGTTCGGTGCTTTTGGGACCGATCTTTTCGGAGAGCCGTCTGACGAATTGTTTGTTTTGCCACCCCACGCGATGCGTAGGTCGGCAGCCGAAGCGAGCACTCGCTGCCAGTGCTGGAGGCGCGCATACTTCATTTCTCGGATGAAGAAACTAGCTGCAGCGGCGTTCTCGCCCTCGCCTATTGCTCCTTTCTTCGCTTTAGCGAACGTCGCCTCTAGCGTGTTTAGATCCAGTCTACGTTCTTCGAGTGGGGTTGAACTGGCGTTGTCGAGAATCGCATCGGCGACGGCGACTGTGAGTTGCTCGAAAATAATCCGTGCCGCTTCTCCTGGTGGATAATCGTCACGGCCGGTGTTCAACTGGTACTCCAGGGCATTGGCAAGACCCGCAGATCGCTTTCGAGAGTTGGCGAAACTGACGGAGGACGGCCGGTCAGACGGGTCATCACAGAGTGAAAACCAGAGTCGCCGAATAGGCTGCTGCACGTCCTCAAGCGCGTTCTTTTCTATTCGGACGCTGGGGGCGTCTGCGAGTTGTTCGAGAATGTCCGTGCTCTCTGATTTCCACGACTCGTTAGTCCGGTGAGTGAGAAGTGCAGACACGATTCGACGAATAACTGATTCTTTCTCAAAACAAATATGGTCGGATTCTTCAATAGCGTCTGCGAGACGTTCTCGATGCAGTTGCGCGCATCGACCAAGTGCTGGCCAACCATTCGGCGTTGTCTGAGGATCGGACCACAGTTCGAGGACGAGGCGAATCTGGCTCCAGTCGGAATTTGAGAGGTATAATGCACTCTCACCGTCAACCGGTCGACTAGACTTGACAGCCGCACCCGTTTCCACTGAGACATCGCACGTCCACTGCTGAATAGTTCTTACTGCATTCGAGAGGGGGTCGTCTATCCAGTCCGTGGGGCTGTTGTTGGTGGTAGGTCTCCCACCTGTGTCTTCGAGATGTGCACTAACGAAGTCGGACACGAGTTCGACCGCACCAGACATATCATTTGAATGTCTCATCTCTTCGCAGAACTTTTCGAGCGAGGCGTCCTGTTCGAGGAGGTCACTAAGAACCGACCGCGCGACGACGACGGCTGTCCCCTCGGGGACGGTCGACTCACCGAGCGACGGAGAGCGTCCGAGTATTGTCGCCGCGCGTCCGATAGACCGTTCTCCCTGATCGCGGAGTCCGACCAAATCCCACCCGACATTGTGAAACGACTGCCTGTTTTTGGAAAACTGAAATCCGTCGAACTCCGTTTCGACGAACCGGACGTACTCGAATGTCTTTGCACCCGGTTGTGGTTCTTTGACGTTCACCTTCCCGAGGGTCGCATCTCGAAGATCGTAGACCGTTCTCTCGGTCGAGCTAACGCCGGACGTCTCCGATATCGACTGAGCAAATCTTCCGGCCGTGACCGACGCCCCTCGGAGAAGAACGGTCGTCCCGGTGGGGTATGTCGATTCTCTCAGATCAAGCGTTAGCTCTCCCTGTACTGTCGAGTGAGAGAGGTCGATTGGCCCTCGAATTCCTCGCCCACCAGTAAACCGAACGGAGTCAATGGCCAGATCTTCTTTAAAAACGGTATCGATGAAAGAACACGGACCTCCAACTGTCACTGGTGCGAACGAGCAATCGCTCGCGTGAGTACTACCAGAGACTGTAAACGGCCCGTTGATTCGAGTTCTGATGATTGCTAGGTCTCCGGCCACACTCACTTCTTTAATAGAAGTGGGCCCTCCGAAATCAGCGTTCATCGCGATGACGTCTTCTTCTATATCAACTTTCGAGAGACGAACTTCTGCTCCAGAATCTGTGCCCGCTAGATTCACGCTCCCTCCAATGCTAGAGCGAGCGATACTTATGTCCAGTTCGATACTCGCCCCAAGCAGTGACACGTAACCCTCGATGGTCGTTTCCACGAGAGAAACCTCTGCTCCAACGTCTGTACCGAGCCTCACGTCACCCCCCACGTTCGAACTAAGGATTCGTACTCCTTCCCCGACTGTTCCTTCGTCACAGACTACATTATCTGCGATTTCTGCATTACCGAGCCGTAAAGCACCTCTGACAGTTGCACTCCAGAGGTTGATTTCCCCGTCGATTTTGACGTTTCCGAAGTTAGCATCTCCCCCGATTTCCGCCTCTCGAAGTTCGATGTCTCGGTTGATTAGGGCCGATTGCAGGTTGAGGTCAGAGCCGACGCGAACGGCTTCGAGTGTTAGCCCTCCGCTCAGCGTTGCATGCTTCAAAACCAATTCGTCCACGAGAGCCACATCCGCCTTGATGTCGTGGTTGACGAGTGCGTTCGAGAGGTCCACTATTCCGGCCTGGCAGCCTCGGATATCTATTGGATATCTGTTCGTAGCATCGAGGCTTTCGTACGTTAAGTTGATATCACCGAACTGGGCACCAATGAACTGTTTCCGACGCCGCGAAACCGAGTCTCCGTTAGTTGCTTCGGAGTTTGGCGGAGCGGTTTCACAGATCGGGAGATCGGTCTCGTCTGATGGACCGCCGTCGAAATCAGGAGGTGATTGTTTCGATAGCGACCCGTTCACCGCCGCGAGAAACAACTGCGCGACGCCCGCGTCGTCGACGTCACACTCCGCTGGTGACTGGTGGAACAGACATTCGTCTTCGCCGCTCCGAGTCCGCCGGTGACACCGCCAGACGTAGTCCGCGTCGGCGTGCCGTCCGTTTCGGTCCGGTTTCTCGAGCAACCGTCGCTCGTCGTCGCCGAACGTGAACTCCCGGTCGGAGTCGGGGACCTCCGCACGAAGACGCTCCTCGTCCTCGTACACGGGCACCTCGAACGAACAGACGCGTGCGGCGGGCGAGAGGACCGGTAAACCCATTCACTGTGCGGTCGTCGATTGCACGTATAACGGTTCGCCTCTGATTTTCACCTTCGAGAATCAACGCCAATGGAGGAACGCCGGTCGGTATCGCCTCCGGCCGAATCCGGCCTTGATGGCGTCGAACAGCTGTTTTCAGTTTTTAACTGCTTCGGACGAATCAGTGCGACCAACGTGGCGAAAGTATAATATCTAGTAACTAGAGACGTATAGAGAATGAAGAACATCGTCGAGGTCCACATCATCCCCATCTGGGACGGGTTCGACGAAGCGCTCGCACCGGTCGAGAAGCACCGACCGGACGTGGTCTACCTCTTAGAAGACGAGAACGCGGAGATGCCCGCGAGATACGATGGGCTCCGACGAGACATCGCCGCGAACGTCCGCGAACTCCACGTCGGGCGACTCGACCTGTTCGACCTCTACGACGTGATGGGGTTCGTGACGACGCTCGCGGACGGCCACCGCGGCGACACCGTCCGGGTGAACATCTCGGCGGGGACGGCCGACTCCGCCCTCGGTGCGACGATGGCGTGCATGGACGACCGAACCGAGGCGGACCCGTTCCGCGTCCTGCCGGCGGACCCGACGCCGGGCGAGGAAACGGGCGAGACGAGACTCGTCGAGGGCGACGGATTGAACGTCTTCCCCATCGACTCGCCGACGCGCGACCAACTCATCGCCCTCGCCGTGATAGAGGCCTGCAACACCGACGGTCGACAGACGAAACTGAAGACAATTCTCGAACACGGGCGGACGCACGGGATGGACTGTCTGCAGGGCGTCGAGGGGAAGGGTCGATACAACAAACTCCGCGCGTACGCGACGGACTTCCTCGAAGAGAAGGGCTACGTCGAGATTACGGAGGTTTCCTCGCAGACGAAACACGTCGCGGTAACGGAGACCGGACTCCAGACGCTTCGGGCGTTTCGGCACCGTATCGAGGACGTCATCCGCGCCCTGGAGAACAGCGACGACGAGCGAATTCACCTCGACCTCGACCACCCGGCCGAGACGTTGGAACGGTGGACTCCAGACGGTGGGGCGCGACGGCGTGCGTCACAGTAACGAGGTCGAATCGTCTCGAACTGAGTCGGAAAAAGCGCGGAGGAGTCCGTTACCGACGAGCGACGACGGCGGCGAGCAAGACGACCAAGAGGCCGCCGATGACCGACTGTTCGAGCGTCACGCCGCCGAACGAGTCGTCGTCAGTGTTGGTGTCTGCGTCGGCGTCCGACGCGGTGGACTCCTCCGTCGCGGGGAGTTCTTCGGAGGCCGACTCCACGTCGAACGTGAACGTCAGCCCGTCGAACTCCTGTGCGAGTTCGGGGTGGCCCGCGGGCCAGTAGCTGATGTCGGCGATGACGGTGCGCTCGCCGGTGTTCGTGCTGTAGACGTTCGCTCGTACGTCCTTGATGCCCGAGGACTGGTCGACGGTGAACGTCCCGGAGACCATCCCCGCGCCACCGCTGATGGCGTCGGACGCTCCGGAAATCTGCATCCCCGAGGGAACCTGCATCGTCACGCGGACGACGACGTCGCAGTCGACGCCAGGAGCGACTTGGAACCCGCCGGCGACGTGCCCCGGCGACCCCGTCTCGACGACCTGTTTCTGGGCGTACAACCGCTTCTGCGAGAGCAGGTCGGTGTCGGCGTCGACGTTGCAGACCGACGCGTCGTCAGCGTCGGGCGTCGCGGTAGCGGTGGACGCTTCGGTCACGGTGGGGGTCGATTCGGGCGTGGCCGTCGGTGCCTCGGTAGTCGCCGGCGTCGACGTGGGAGTCGCCGTCTGCTCGGGCGTGGAGGTCTCTGTCGCCGTCGCGGTCGGCGTGGCTGTCGACGGCGCGACCGTCGTGGTGTTCGTCTCGGTGGTCGTCGCCGTCTGGTTCGTGTCCGCGGCGGCCGCGGGCACGGCGAGCAGACTGGTCACGACGACCAGCGTCAACAGGAGCGTACTGGTGGAGTTGGACTTCATGGCTGCGTCTGAACCGACGGCGGACCACGCATTGGCGACTCTTCCGTGACCGTCAGCGGTCGGTTGACCGGTTCGTTACCGACCGAACCGGTTCGACGAGAGAGGACCGGTCTGTTACCGGGCTGACCACCGTGACTGTCACGGAGGAGTCCCGAATACCGGACACTCCGTCGCTTCGAGTATGCAGAACGCTGTCCAATCGAGCGAGAACGGAACCGAATCGCGTGGGAGGACGACCGGAAGTGTGAGCCACGGCGAACTGCACACGGCGAGACGCCGTCTGCCTGCCATCGGTCGCCGTCTGACCGCCGCGGGTGGCCGTCTCGCAGTCGTCGTGTGTGTGGTCGTCCTCGTTCTGTCGACCCTGCCCGGCGGTGTGGTCGCGAGCGAACCGCCGACGGCGTCGTTCACCTACACGCCGTCGACACCGCACCCCGACGAGACCATCACGTTCGACGCCAGCGGCAGCAGCGACCCCGACGGCGACATCGTCGACTACGACTGGTACGTCGGCGGCGGCCGCTACGCCGACGCCGACGGCGAGACGGTCACGTGGACGTTCGACGAGGGTGGTTCGCACACCATCACGCTCGAAGTCGAGGACGAGCGGGGGAACGTCGACCGGTACCAGGAGACGGTGACCGTCGAGAACCCCGCGCCGGAGGCCGACGTCGACGTCACTCCCGCGTCGCCCGCACCCGACGAGACGGTTCACTTCACCGCGAGCGGCTCCACCGACGCGGACGGACGCATCGTCGACTACGACTGGTACGTCGGCAGCGACGACTACACCGACGGCGACGGCGAGAACTTCGAGACGTCGTTCGACACCGCGGGCACCTACACGGTGTCGCTGGAAGTCGAGGACAACGGCGGGAAGACCGACCGCGTCTCGGAGACCATCGTCGTCGAGAACGCGGCCCCGAAGCCGTCGTTTTCGGTGTCGCCCGCGACGCCGCATCCCGACGACGAGGTCACGTTCGACGCCAGTGAATCGACGGACGAAGACGGCCGTATCGTCGACTACGACTGGTACGTCGGCAGCGACGACTACACCGACGGCGACGGTCAGACGTTCACGCACACGTTCGACGAGGGCGGCGTCTACGACGTTCGCCTCGTCGTCACCGACAACGGCGACGTGACCCGCGAAGTCGAGCAGGCGGTGAACGTGACGAACCCGGCCCCGGTTCCGTCGTTCACGACGCGGAGTTCGCCCGACGGACTCGACGTCACGTTCGACGCCAGCGAATCGACGGACGAAGACGGCCGTATCGTCGACTACGACTGGTACGTCGGCGACGACTACCGCATCGGCTCCGAGCAGACGTTCACCTACGAGTTCGACGAGAAGGGCACCTACGAAGTCCGTCTCGTCGTCACCGACAACGGCGACGTCACCCGCGAACTGACGCGGGACGTGGCGGTCAGCCAGCGTCCGACCGCCGCCGTCGACTACGCCGGTCGAGCGCTCCCCGTCGGCCACACCGTCGAACTGTCGGCCGTAGACTCCGTCGACCCCGACGGCAACCTCACGTCGTACGTCTGGACGCTCCCGGACGGCACCACGAAACACGGCGAGACGGTCACCACCGCCGTCGCAGAGACGGGCGAACACGACCTGACGCTCACCGTCACCGACGAGACGGGCAACAGCCACACGGTCACGCGGACCGTCGTCGCGAAGGAGGCACCGACCGTCGCCGTGACGTGGTCGCCCGACACGCCGCGAGACGACCTCGACGTGACGTTCGGGGTGAACGCCTCGAAACCCGTCGAGACGGCCTCCTGGGACTTCGATGGCGACGGCGCGTTCGACGACGCCACCGGCGAGGTGGCTGTCCACGCCTTCGAGGATACCGGTAAGAAAC
This sequence comes from Halogeometricum limi, assembly GCF_900115785.1. Taxonomy (GTDB): domain Archaea; phylum Halobacteriota; class Halobacteria; order Halobacteriales; family Haloferacaceae; genus Halogeometricum; species Halogeometricum limi. Next base: position 373,624 of record NZ_FOYS01000005.1, on the reverse strand, counting down.
AGGTCGGCGTCCGCGTCGTCTCCACCGACGGCGTCGCGACCACGCACACCGACGTCGTGCCCGTGCAACAGAGCGCGGCCTTCGAACTCACGTCGGTGAAAACCGACGTCGCCGAGGGGGAGACGGCTGTCGTGACGTTCAGCGCGAGTAACCTCGTGCGCGACACCCCGATGGACGTGAAACTCGCGCTCGACCTGCCCGACTCGGGGGCGTCCATCACGAGCGTCGATGGTGCCTCCGCCGCCGGACCGGGCGAGACGACGTTCGTCACCGTCGAACCGGGCCAGAAAGAGGAGGTGCGCGTGCGCATCCAGTTCACCGAGGCTGGGAGTTACGAAATCGGCGGTGACGCCGTCTACTACTTCGGCGACGACTCGTCGGCCGACCGCCGGACCGAAACCGTCGACACGATTGCCGTGACCGCGACGGGCGACGAAGCGTCCAGTGAGTCCCCGGCTTCCTCGACGCAATCGGAGGGCCTCGAAATCCCCGGTTTCGGTATCCGTGATGTCGGTATCGGCGTCGTCGCACTCCTCGTCGTCGGCACGATTCTCCGGCGGTTGTAGTCGGCAACAGCCAGAACGTGCAGTATTTTATGATAGTTGTAGAGAGCGATACGTTTAGAACCCGATACGAACGATTCGAACCAACTCGCCACACCACATTCAATGACGACTACTGAATCCACCCAAACCTGCGCCTACGTCGCGAAGAAAGACGAACCAAAGAACTGGAACGGTGAGAGCCCCAGTGACTGGATGCTCGATGAGGAGTCGTGGTCGTGTCCACACGAGGTGTTCGAGCACGAAGATGTCGAAGACGAGGAACACTGTGTCTTCCACACGGACCCTGAAGACCTGCCGGACGATGTGGACGAAGCGGCAGCGTTCGTGGAGGCTATCGAGGACGCGAACGACGGTGCCGAGCGAAAGACGGAGTTCGTGGGGGCGATTTTTGGAGCGTTCGAACTCGAACTGAAGACGGAGATTCACGTAGAGAGCGACTCTCCTATTCGGCTCGATCATACGGTTTTCGAAGAAAATGTCAAAGCGGATGGATTGGTCCTTCGTCACAGTGAGGTCTCTTTCAGTCGAGCTAGATTTGAGAGGGAAGTATCGTTCTTAGATGCCGAGTTCACAGGTGACGGTGATGTGTCGTTCAGCGAAGTCGAGTTCACAGGTGACGGTGAGGTGTCGTTCAGCGGAGCCGAGTTTACAGGTGACGGTGATGTGTTGTTCAGCGGAGCCGAGTTTACAGGTGACGGTGATGTGTCGTTCAGCGGAGCCGAGTTCACAGGCGGCGGTGATGTGTCGTTCAGCGGAGCCGAGTTCACAGGCGACGCTATTGTGTTGTTTAATGGAGCCGAGTTCACATGTGACGGTGAGGTGTCGTTCAGCGAAGTCGATTTCACAGGTGACGGTATTGTGTTGTTCAGCAGAGCCGAGTTCACAGGTGACGGTGATGTGTGGTTCGACGGAGCCGAGTTTACCGGAACTGTTTCATTCAGAGATAGCTCTCTTGGAAATAGCGTTTCTTTCGCCGACGCACAGTTTGCTGAGTGTGAACTCGAAATCAGTTCGATGGCGGATATGGACCTCCATCTCGCGGATTTCACCAACGTTCAACTGCAAAACGTCGACTTCAGCGGCGCGAACCTCGAACAGGCAATCTTCTCGCGGTCGAACCTCTACAACACAAACTTCTCCGGTGCAAAGCTCAACGGTGCTGTCTTCGGTGACGCTCAAATAAATCAAGGAACCGATTTTGGCGAGGACGTCGACTTCCGTGTTCCGTACGACCCCGAGTTCGAACGCGCGACAGACGACTCAGCATCAGGGACAGGCCGACTCACTCGGGTCGTCTCTCGATATCTCCCGAGCCAGCCAAACTGGCCAGACGAGAACGTCGGCGACGATGCAAACAGTGATACCGACGAGGAAGAGAGCCGCCTCCTCAAAGCCGCCCGCACCTACCACACACTCGAAAAAATCGGCCGCAACAACTCGCTCCCGGAGTTACAGCGAATCGGGTTCATTCGTCGTCAGGAGATGCACCGACTCCGGCAGGCAGAAGAAGCATCGACTGCGGATTCGCTCGGTGCAACGCTCAGTTGGTGGGGGAAGTGGATTCGCTCGACTGCTGCTCGCCTCACCCTCCTCTACGGCGAGAGTCCGTGGCGAGTCATCGGTGCGTCGCTGTTCGTCATTCTCAGCTTCGGGATGAGTTACCCCCTCGGTGGGTTTCGGGCCGCGAGCGGCAACAACACCGAATTGATCCGAGCGACGTCCTTCGGTGAGTGGCTCACGATGCTCCCCGACGGCATCTACTTCAGTATGCTCACCTTCACGACGCTCGGGTTCGGTGACTTTCAGCCCGCTGGCTGGGGGAAGCTCTTGGCCACCAGCGAGACGGCACTCGGAGCAACGCTTCTCGCGTTGCTCGTATTCGTCCTCGGTCGGCGAGCAGCACGATAGACGACCGAGGAACCGTTTACAATCTCACGCCCGTTACGACGAACTCGGCGGTTGAGGACATCTACTGCTCGGCCGACAGAGCCCGAGCCTACTCGCCGAGGAGGTGGCCGAACGCCGCGAGGATGTTCCGCCCGGAGTCGGTGATACTCACCTTGTCCGAGCGTCCGCGTTTCTCGATACGAACGTAACCGGTGCTCTCTAAGTCGTTCAACACGTCGGCGTCGAGCCTGTTGTACCGCGCACTCCAGGCTTTCTCCTCGGTGCCGAGCAGACAGTCGAGTTCCGCGTCGCCCGCCGCGCCGTCGCCCCCGAACTCCCGGATGATGTTCCGCTTGTTGACCGTGTAGTTCTGCTCGGCTATCTCTCTGAGGTAGTCGAGAACCGCGATTTGGTCCCGCGTCGGGCCGTCGATGGGATGCAACGGGATGTCCGTCGTCTCCGCGACGCCCGTACTCGCCGGACTCGACTTCACGTCGTGAGCGCGGTTCTCGGGTTCGACGCTGTACGGACGGGCACCGACCGCCATACACCCGACGGCCGCGGCGACGGCCGCGACGTGCGGTCCCGTCGCGACGTTCACGAACAGGCTGTCGCCGTCCGCCCCGCCGACGCCGTGATGCTCGGCTATCGTCGTGACGACGCCCATCACGTCGTAGAAGTCGGTGAGTCGGACCGGGACGCCGCGAACCTCCGCGAATCCGTGAATCACGTCGCGAACCTCCCGTTGGTACGCCGTGGTCTCGTGCCACGACGCCGCGTCGGTCTCGTGGGAGTCGCAGGCGGCGTCGAAGTCGACCCGACCGGTCTCTGCGGGCCGCCGCGTCGAGTCGTCGACGAGGAGGTAGACGAGGTCAGCCTTCCGACGCAGTGGTTCCACGATACGGTCGAACTCGTAGCCGAGGGGGACGACGTGAACGCGCTCTCGGTCGAGACTCGGCGCGAGATTGTCCATGCTCCGAGTACGAGCGAAGGGAAATGAAGTGTTGGCTCTGATTCTCTCGAACGATAACTATCACACCGACTCTCGGGTACATCTCTACCCCTACTCCGACGTATCGAGATGTCTCCGGAGATATGAGAACGAGGACACAGAGCGACGCCGAGAGTTCGGCGGGCGAAGTGGTTTAGTGAGAACCGGCTGAGAGTGAGTTGTGGGAGTAACGAAACACGACATTCGGAACGGAATCCGTGATGGAGTCGGCCGGTTCAAGCGAGAGGTCACCGCGTCGTTCACGAAAGAGGAACTCGGGGCTCTGTGCTCGGAGTTAGACGTCACTGCGACCGATTCCCCGGTTGCATCGACCACGAAGATGCGTCAGCAGATACGCGTCGCTGTGGGTGTCGCCGAGGCCGTTTCAGAGGCAGAGACGGGCAGTTTCTCGAAGCAGGAACTCGAAACGATAGCCGAAGCGATTGGCGTCGTCCCTGTTGCTGGTGACGAGCCTGACCCGCTCTTTTGAACGTCCTCAGACGAACACGGGGTCGAAATCACGCCATTCATCCTGCTCGCCTTCGTCCTGAGACTGTGACCGAGACCATCCAAGGCGACGTCCTGCACGTCATCCCGCCTGCCGAACTGGGCGAGCACGACCTGACGGATGATCTGCAGGAGCTAGCCGAGTCGCGCTACGTCGTCGTCCTCCGGAAAGGCGGCCATCCGTCGATACTCGACCTTCTCTGGGCGTTCGTTCGCCGCACCCCCGTCGAGGCGGTGACTGTCGTGACCGACCGTTCCTACGAAGAGGGCGACGAGATTGCGCTGACCGTAGAGAGCACGGAGCTAACTGGCGTCTACGTCACGGCCGCCTCCGGGCGAGACGCATAGCTGGTGCGGTGTTGTGCGCTGTCTCGCGACGAGGGAACGAACGGCGACCGCTCGAAGTCGGGTTCGAGATGTCGCCTCCTCTCGACGACCTCTCACGCCGGGAATCCCGCTCTCCATCTCTCGATTCCGGTGAGTCAGACCCGCGCGAGTCCGACCCACACGAGCACCGCGACGTGAAAGAGGATGAACGGGGCGAACACGAGACCGAGAGCCATCGCGAACTCGGTACTGACGTCCGGGTCCAGTACGACTCCTGCCGGGAGTATCGAAAAAAACAGAAACAAGAATCCGACGGCGGCGACGACGCCGAGGTCCCCTTCGGGGCGTTCGGTCTCCCGCACGGGTAGCCCGAGCGTCTCGACGGCCCGTTCGATATCGACGACGGGGCCGAACTGGACCTTCGAACCCTCCACCCCTTCGACTCCGGAAATCGTGAGCGTCCCCGTATCGAGCAACCGGTCCGCGATCGCGTTCTTCACCGAGAACGACGACCGCGCGACGTCGGCCGTCCACTGCGGGGCCTCGAGCAACGTGTCGTAGGCGACGAGCATCTCACCGCGGCGCTGGTACTCGACCGTTCCGTAGCGAAGGTAGTAGCTGAGGATACGGACTCCGGCGATACAGAGGATGATAAGCGCCGTGATTGCAATCCACGAGAGCTTCCCGGAGATGAGTGCGAGGGCGAACAGACAGAGAACGAAGAGTCCGGGCCGACTCGCGAAGCCGAAGGCGATGTACGGCAGACTCGTGAGTACGACCGGCGTCCGAGCGACGCGAACACGGCCGTCGATGGCTGCGTCCGGAAGTTCGATTTCGGGCGGGGGTTCGCGAAACTCCTCCTCGTCGAACAGGCGGTCACCGAGGCCGAACAGCGGGTTCTCGACGCGCTGTGCGTAGAACCCGAAGACCGACACGAGCGTCTTCGAGAGCACGGCGAGGACGAGGAGGAACAGACTCGTGTCCGAACCGCTGCTCCCGACCGTGAGGAGGCCGACGCAGACGAGCGAGAACGTGAGTAACGTCGGCGTCCGCAGTATCTCTCGTGCCGACACCTCCCGATAGCGCTCGTCTCGAACGTACTCGGTGACGAACTCTGCAATTTGTGTCACCACCAACGCGAGGACGCCCGCGACCAGTCCGACGGAGAGAACAGAGCCCAGAGACGGCGACCAGAAGAGGAGGGTCATCGGAACGAGGAACACGGCCCAGAAGCCGAGTATGGTGACTGCGAGCGGGACGTTACGCGGATAGATGAATGGCCAGTCCGGACGAGGCTCCCACCCTCCCCGTTTCTCGCGGAGTTCGTGAAGCGGTTCGATGCCGCTCGTAATCTCCGGTGAACCGTGCTCTGCGAGGAGGGCTTTCACCGCGGCGACGAGGACGGTCACGAACGCTTCGACCCAGTAGAGGACGAGTAGCGAGGTGAGATTCCAGTCCCAGACAGTGACGCCGACGAGCGGAACGAAATTCACGCAGGTGACTGCGAGCATCCCGACTAACAGCGTCGCAGCGGAGGTGAGACGGTGGCGGACCGGACGGTCGTTCACGGTGGGACGACGGAATGGCCGGTTATCGATTTGTCGGTACAGTGTCGGTATTCTCTCTCGCTACTCCGAGTCCCCACTCGGAGAGGTCGACGACCCTCGCGGACCTATCCGCTCCTCTCACCAGTGTCTCGTAACTGTCGGCCGTCGCGACGGTGTCGGCTACGAGATGTCGGTCGCCACCGAGGCCATCGACAACGCGATTTCCGGCTACGGCGGTCTGTTCGATTACACCACCTCTGCAAACGAGTTGCGGGACGCGCGTGAGAGTCTCACCGCGGCGTACGTCGCCCTCCAACTCGGTCCCACCGAACTCCTGAATCGCTACGAACACGCGGGGTTTAACCGGGTCGTAGTGATCGTCGACACGATTCGGAGGGCCTGCTCTCTCCCTAATTTCACACTCATATTTGTAGTATACTACATCAAAAATCAGATTATGAATACAAAAATACGAACTACAAATGTATGCTATGCCGCTTAGATTATTTGCGTCTGATAAAGAGGATAGTATATACTAATGAGGATTCACTTCGTTCTTATCTAATACTCTATCTTCGAATAGCTGGCTGATTCACTGATGACGCTGTCGTGTGCAACCCAAACTAAATAGTACTGTGGCGCTTGCGTCTCTGTATCATGTCCACATCGGCACTCACGCAGTTCGAGGCTGCGTTGGACGAACTCGGCGCGTCCGCCACGCACGTCGAACGAGACGCCTTCGGCGACCACGTCGAGGAACTCCTCGATCCTCCCGCTGTCGGTGTCACACTCGAAGAGACGCTCGGCGACGACGCGCTCTCGCTCGACGGAACGTCCGTCAGCGTCGACCCGACGCCGGTCGAACTCCGCGAGGCGACGACCGGTGTCACGGCCGCGACGCTCGGTATCGCCGACTACGGGTCAGTCGTCCTCACGCCGACCACCCGCGGCAGCGAACTGGTGAGCCTGTTCGTCGACCGGCACGTGGTGGTCGTCCGCGCGTCGGACGTCGTCGACGACATGAAGACTGCCGTCGACACGCTCGCGGTCGAGTTCCGAGAGACCGGTGGGAGCGCCATCGTCGCGACCGGACCCAGCGCGACGGCGGACATGGGCGAACTCGTGCAGGGTGCGCACGGCCCGCGCGAGGTACACGTCGTCGTCGTGGAGGACGAGTGATGTCGAAAGCCGACGACATCCGACGGCTGATGCGCACCGAGGGCGCGGCGGTGGCGGCGAACGCGCAGGGATTCAACGAGGGTCGATACGCCTCGGTCGCCGAGTTAGACGACTACGAGGGTCTGAAAGCGGAGGCGCGGGCGATAAAGGAGGACGCCATCGAACGCCTCCCCGAACTCCTCGACCAGTTGCGCGAGAGCGTCGAGTCGAACGGCGGGACGATGTACGTCGCCGAGGACGCGGCGGACGCGAACGACTACATCCGTTCTGTCGTCGCCGACAGAGACGCCGACCGGGTCGTGAAGTCGAAGTCGATGACCTCAGAAGAGATAGAGGTGAACGAGGCACTGGCGGCGGACGGCGTCGACGTGGTCGAGACCGACCTCGGCGAGTGGGTGTTACAACTCGCGGACGAGGCTCCCTCGCACATCGTGGCCCCGGCCATCCACAAGTCCCGCGAGGCCATCGCCGACCTGTTCGCGGAGCGGTTCGACACCGACGAACCGCTGGAGACGGCCGAGGACCTGACGCACTTCGCGCGCGAACGACTCGGCGAGCAGATAGTCGACGCGCAGGTGGGGCTGACGGGCGCGAACTTCCTCACCGCGGACACGGGGTCGATGGCGCTCGTGACGAGCGAGGGGAACGCCCGAAAGACCGTCGCCGCGACGGACACCCACGTCGCCGTCGCGGGCGTCGAGAAGGTGGTTCCGACCGTCGAAGACCTCCGCCCGTTCGTCGAACTCATCGGCCGGTCGGGGACGGGACAGGACATCACTTCGTACGTCTCGCTCCTCACGCCGCCCGTCGATACACCGGTCGTCGACTTCACCGACGACGAGACGCCGCTCTCGGCGTTCGACGCCGACCGGGAGTTTCACCTCGTGCTCATCGACAACGGCCGGATGGGGATGCGCGAGGACGACCAACTCAGAGAGACGCTGTACTGCATCCGGTGTTCGGCCTGTTCGAACTCGTGTGCGAACTTCCAGAGCGTCGGCGGGCACGCCTTCGGCGGGGAGACGTACTCGGGCGGCATCGCGACGGGGTGGGAAGCGGGCATCGAAGGCTACGACACCGCCGCGGAGTTCAACGACCTCTGTACCGGGTGTACGCGCTGTGTGAACGCCTGTCCGGTGGGTATCGACATCCCGTGGATAAACACGGTCGTTCGGGACCGAATCAACCGGCGAGACGACGAAGCGGCCGAGTGGCTGGTCGACGGACTGACGCCGGACGAGGAAGACGAGGGCGCACCGCTCCAGAAACGCTTCTTCGGCAACTTCGAGACGGTGGCGAAACTCGGGAGTCTGACCGCGCCGGTGTCGAACTGGCTGGCGAAGACTGACGCGTCTCGGTGGGCGATGGACCTCGCACTCGGTATCGACCCGCGCAGGGAACTCCCCGAGTTCCAACGGGAGACGCTCGTCGACTGGTTCGCCGGCCGCGAGTCGCGGGTGGCCGACCCGACTCGCCGCGTCGTCCTCTACCCGGACCTGTACACGAACCACGTGCAGGTCGAACGCGGGAAGGCGGCAGTGCGCGTCCTCGAAGCCCTGAGCGTCGACGTCGTCGTCCCGCCGGTTCCGTCCAGCGGTCGCGCCCCCTACTCGCAGGGGATGGTCGCGACGGCGACGGACCACGCCGAACGCGTCTCCGACGCCCTCGCACCCCACCTCGACGACGGCCGCGACGTGGTCGTCGTCGAACCGAGCGACCACGCGATGTTCACGCGCGAGTACGCCCGCCTCGTCGACGAGGAACCGTTCGCCCGACTCTCGGCGAACAGCTACGAGATTCTGGAGTACGTCTACGGCCTCTTGGAGAACGGTGCCGACGAGAGCGCGGTTCGCTCCGGCGACGGAGCCGAGATAGCGTACCACAGCCACTGCCAGCAACGGACGCTGGGGCTGGAGACGTACACCGTCGGCGTCCTCGAACGCCTCGGCTACGACGTGGCAACGACTGACGTGGAGTGCTGCGGGATGGCGGGGAGTTTCGGCTACAAGTCGGACTACTACGAACTCAGCATGGACGTCGGTGAACGCCTCCGCGACCAACTCGTGGCTGACGACGTTCGCGACAGACCCGTCGTCGCCAGCGGGACGTCCTGTCTCGAACAGATAGACTCGCTCCTGGAACGACAGCCTCGACACCCGGTCGAACTGTTGGTCGAGTAATTGATTCGTTCAACGCCGTCCCATTACGCCGATATGCTTGTAACGAAATGCGTGATTGGTTCGCCCCCTTCTCTCGTAGTCGACTGACACATTTGCATCTCCCTTCCTCGAATATCGTCGCGTGATGGCGGTTCTGTGTTCCTGAATCGAACGTTTGGAAGCTGTACCGTCAATTCACACTGAAACAGAGCGCTTTAATGGCCTCAATTGCAATTACGTTTCTATACCGCTCATATTTGACTCTATATATCTGGAATAGAGTGACTTATTTGTCGTTCACTCGTTCGATGTACTTCGGTGGCACGCGTTCGGCCGTGAACGTCCCGCCACCACGTCTATCCACCGAGATACCGTCCCGTTCCATCGAGCGGGCGTCGACGGCGAGTAGTACCGGGTCGTCGGCGTGGCGTCGTCCGACGGCACGCGCCTCCTCGCGCGTCTCCGAGAGGTGGACCGACTGGCGAGACATCGGTCTGAGTCCTTCGTCGCGTATCGCGTCGAGCGCTCTCGGAGCAGTTCCATGGTACAGACGGTCCGGCACCGGTTCGTCGGTCGGTTCGAGTTCGACGTCGATAGAGTGCCCGTACGCGGCGCGAATCCGGTCTCCGCGACGCTCGAATCGGCCCTTTGGGTCGGTGGCGACGACGGCATCGATGTGGTCGGCGTCCGCCCACGAGTACTTCTCCGTCCCCGCCTCGACGACGGCGTCGTAGTCGGCCCACCCGCCGCCGTCTACCGAGAGTCCCACGTCGTCCGGGTAGTGTCGAAGCGCCCCGCTCAGAAACTTCGATAGCCGAGTCCGTCTGTCGTCTCGGAGGAGGGGTCGCCCGTCGTTCCCGCATTCGGGACACGCCTCACCGTCGACGTAACCGTGGTCCTCACAGACGCGAATCACGCGCGAGGTTGGGTACGGAGTGACTACTGCGTTGTGGGAGAGCAGGACCCTTACGACTTCGCCGACAGCACCGTCTGCCCGTCGCCCGACACGTGCTCTCGCGCCGCCTCGCAGATGACCTCCTCGGGACCGACGACGCAGTCGCGGCGGATGTCGGGGTACGTCCCCTCCAACAGGTCGTCGACGTAGCCGTCGAGTTCGGCGACGTCTTCGAGCGACATCCCCGCTAACCGTTCGCTCAGGATGCTCGCGACGGCACTGCTGACCGCGCAACTCTCGCTCTCGAACGCGATTTCTTCGATAGTTCCGTCCTCGGCCACGTCGACGTGGAACTCGCCGTCGTCGCCGCAGGACGTCTCCTCGGAGTGCTTCGTGAACGTGGGGTTCGAGAGGCCGCCCGCGTTCTGGGGATTCTGGTAGTGCTCGTAGACGAGTTCGTGGTAGTTCGACTCGAGGTGGTCGTCGAGTTCGTCGCGAGCGTCGTCGACGGCGTCCAAGAGCAGGTCTATCTCCTCGGTCGTGTTGTAGAGGTAGAACGACGCGCGGACGGACCCGGGGATGTCGAGTCTGTCGTGGAGCGGTTGCGTGCAGTGGTCGCCCGCGCGGACGGCGATACCGCGTTCGTCGAGCAGTGCCGACAGGTCGTGACCGTGGAGGCCGTCGACGTTGAAGGCGACGAGACCCGAACGGTCCTCGCCGAGAGACGGGCCGTACGTCTCCACGTCGTCGCGTTCTGCGAGGCGTTCGAGGGCGTACTGCGCGAGTTCGTGTTCGCGTTCTTCGACGGTGTCCATCCCCACCTCGTCGAGGTAGTCCGCGGCGGCGGCGAGAGCGATGCCCTCGGCGATGGGCGGCGTTCCCGCCTCGAACTTCCACGGCGGGCGGTTCCACGTCGAATCCTCGTAGGTGACGTGGCGAATCATCTCGCCGCCGTAGAGGAACGGTTCCATCGATTCGAGGAGGTGTTTCTTCCCGTACAGACAGCCGATTCCCGTCGGTCCGGCCATCTTGTGCCCCGAGAAGGCGTAGAAGTCGGCGTCTATCTCCTCGACGTCGACGCGGCGGTTCGGGACGGCCTGCGCGCCGTCGACGAACACCAGTGCGTCTCGGTCGTGCGCCACCTCGGCGAGTTCGGCGACGGGGTTGACCGTCCCGAGCACGTTCGAGATGTGGACGACAGACAGGAGTTGCGTGTTCTCGTCTATCAGTTCGGCCGCGTGGTCCATGTCGAGGTGGCCGTCCTCGTCCACGCGGATGAACCGCACTTCCGCGCCAGTTCGCTTTGCGACCTGTTGCCACGTGACGAGCGAGGCGTGGTGTTCCATCTCCGTCGTGACGACGTTGTCGCCGGGACCGAGTTCGTTCAGGCCGACACCGTAGGCGACGAGATTGATGCTCTCGGTGGTGTTCTTCGTGAAGACGAGTTCCTCGCGCCCGCCGGACGCGCCGACGAACTCGGCGAGTCTGTCGTGGGCCTCCTCGTACGCGACGGACGCCTCGTGACTCAGCGTGTGGATACCGCGGTGGACGTTCGCGTTGTACGTTCCGTAGAACTCCTCGAACACGTCGTACACCTGCGTCGGCGTCTGCGTCGTCGCGGCGTTGTCCAGATAGACCAACTGCTCGTCACCGACGTGCCGCTGGAGGATGGGAAAGTCCTCGCGTACCGCGGCGATGTCTTCGTTCATACCCTCGCCAACCAGTATATCTACTTAAATTTTGGGCTCAGTCTCGAACTCGGTCCGGACACGTCGGCCGATATTCGGTTCTGGTCGAATCGCACGACGGGCACGCGGCGGTGTTCGGCGAGAAGGAGCGGCGTCGTGGTTCGGGTCGCGGGAAGGCGTAGCCGAGTCGGTCTCAGTCGGTACTCTTGCGCTCTTGCGTCGGGTGGTCGGCGACGAACACCTTGGTGTGGTCGGGGACGTCCTCTGAGACCCACGAGTTCGCGCCGATGCTCACGTGGTCGCCGACGCTGACCGCGCCGAGGACTTTCGTGCCCGCACCGATGACGACGTGGTCGCCGATGTCGGGGTGGCGCTTGTAATCTTTCTTCAGGGCGTGTTCTTCCGACTCGTCTTTCTCGAAGTGAAGCGCGCCCAGCGTCACGTCCTGGTAGAGACGGACCCACTCTCCGACCGTCGCCGTCTCGCCGATGACGACGCCGGTGCCGTGGTCGACGAAGAAGTACTCGCCTATCTCCGCGCCGGGGTGGATATCGATGCCCGTCTGCGTCTTCGCGAACTCGGTGAGTTCGCGGGCGTACTCGGCCGCTCCCGCCTCGTAGAGCGCGTGTGCAACCCGTTGGACCAGTATCGCGAGAAAACCCGGGTACGACCGGATTATCTCCATGTACGTCTTCGCCGCCGGGTCGCCTTTGTACGCGGCCTCGACGTCGCGTTTCAGCGTCTTCCGTATCGAAGGCAGTTCGTCGAGTATCCCCTCGACCGTCTCTGAGGGGTCGCCGTCGGCGTACGGACACATCCCGGCGTAGAAGAGCGTTCCGAGGTCGTCGAGGTGGTCGAGCACCGCCAACTCGTCGCGGACGAGGTCCGCCGCGTTCCAGCAGTTCGGGAAGAACAGCCGTTTCAGGATGTCTACCTCCTCGCGTCGGTACCGCTGTGTCGGGAACTCCATCGACGCCTGCGCCGGAAACGGCTCGGTGTCCTCTCGGTACGAGGCGTTCAACCGTTCGTGGGCGTTGCCAGAGTACCTGTACTCCATACGTGCTGTTTACCCTCGGCTGTCTTATTAGTGGCCGATTCGAGGCTGTCGCGTCGTGTGACGAGATAGATATATAACGAATCATCACGAATGTCGCACCATGGACGGTGAGTGCTACTTCTGTCACGGACTGGTTCTCCCGGACGAACGAGAGGACATCCTGCTCACAGAACACGCGGACCACGACGTCTACCTCCACGAGCAGTGTGCGAGAGGGTACGAACTCGTCGAGGAGTCGGTCGATGCGGGCGGCAGTCTCGAAGTGACGTGCCCGGAGTGCGGCGCGGTCGAAACGCACTGACGCCGCCCGGCGGTCGAAACTGCCGGGAGGCGGTCCCTAAGGCAGGTCCACGGGGACGCCCGACTGCAGACTCGCACCCTTCACCGTGTTGTACATGAGCATCGCGATGGTGAGGGGACCGACGCCGCCGGGAACCGGCGTGATGGCACTCGCCTTCTCTTTGGCGCTCTCGAAGTCCACGTCGCCGACGAGTTCGTAGCCTTTCTCGTTGTCCGCATCGACGCGGTTGATACCGACGTCGACGACGGTCGCTCCTTCGCCGACCATCTCGCCGTCTATCATCTCGGGGACGCCCGCGGCGGCGACGAGGATGTCGGCCTCGCGCGTCTTCGCCGCCAGGTCGTCGGTCCGCGAGTGACACACCGTCGTCGTCGCGTTGCCGCCGTCGTCGCGTTGGATGAACAGGTTCGCCATCGGCTTTCCGACGATGTCGGACCGGCCGACGACGACGGCGTCTCTCCCCTCCGTCTCGATGTCGTACGCCGCGAGCATCTTCTGGACGCCGTGGGGTGTACACGGTTTGTACCGCGCGTTCCCGGCGACGAGTTTCCCGACGTTCTCCGGGTGGAAGCCGTCGACGTCTTTCACGGGGTCGATTCGCTCGAGGACGGCCCGTTTCTCGACGTGGTCGGGCACCGGCATCTGGACGAGGATACCGTGAACGGCGGGGTCCTCGTTCAACTCGTCGATGCGGTCGAACAGGACCTCCGCGGGTTCGTCGGGGTCTATCTCGTGGTGGAAGCTCTCGATGCCGAGTTCCTCGCACGTGCGCTGTTTCATCGACACGTACGTCTCGCTCGCGCCGTCGTCGCTCATCAACACCGTCGCCAGTCCCGGCGTCACGCCGTCGTCTCGCAGGGTGTCTACGCACGTCGATACCTCCGACTGAATCTGGTCTGCGACCTCGTTTCCGTCGATTATCGTGGTCATGGTGGGGTTGACGGTGGCGCACGACCGGTCGACCGAGTCGAACTTCTCGTCTGCACGCGCCTCCGCGGCCGACGCTGTGCCGTGTCTCACCTTCTTCCAGACAGACTCGGTATCGCACGTCATAGCTTGTCGGGCGGAATAGTACACCCGTTGAAGTCGGCTCGGGTCCTTCCCTCTCGGTCGTCGAAAACGGCCGCATTCAGCGCTATCGTGGCAAGTTCTTTGCAAAACGAAAGTCTGACACCGCTACCAGTGTAACACTCTGTTTCAAATAGCCGACACGACGAGGCTGCGAGAGACTGAACACCGTTCCACCCGTACGACCGATTGATGCATCGACTGCCGACTCGCGGCCGACCGCACGGCGCGTACGCGCGAACGTACCAGTCCTCTTCGGGAGGTGTCTCTCGGTGAATCCGGCCATCCTCTTCGGAGTCGGGACGATGATTTCGTGGGGGTTCTGGATAGTCTTCGGCGACATGGCCTCGAACAGCATCGACCCCGAGATGGCGGCGTTCGTCTCGTACGTCGCGGCGGCCGTCCTCACCGGTCTGTTCGTCGTCGTCTCCGACGCGTCGTTCACCGTCACGAACCGCGGCCTCGCCTTCTCGGTCGTAGCCGGCATCGCGGCCGCAATCGGCGTCGTCTCGACGTTCATCGGCGTCACCGTCGGTTCGGCGTCGGTCGTCTCCACCATCGGCGGGATGTACTTCGTCACGACGGCGGTCATCAGCATCGTCGCTCTCGGCGAACCGCTCTCGCTGACGAAAGTCGCGGGCATCGGTCTCGCCGTTGTCGCCATCGTCGTCATCAACATGTGACCGACTCCACGACCGGTCGGACTCTCGACACGACGTGCGAGGCGGCGGTGACGTCGCCCGATTTTAAGGAACGCGACGCAGTACTCCCGCGTGTGAAACGAACCATCAGCACCGACGACGCACCCGCGGCAGTCGGCGCGTACAGTCAGGCGACGACCAACGGCGACGTCCTCATCACCGCCGGTCAACTTCCGCTGACGACCGACGGCGAACTCCTCGACGAGGAGTCGGTCGCAGACCAGACGAGACAGTGTCTGAAGAACGTCGAGGCGATTCTGGAGTCGGAAGATCTCTCGCTGGACGACGTGCTGAAGACCACCGTCTTCCTCGACGACATCGACGACTTCGACGAGTTCAACGAGGCGTACAGCGAGTTCTTCCAGAACGACCCGCCGGCGCGAAGCGCCGTCGAGGCCGGCGCGGTACCGAAAGGCGCGGCGGTCGAGATAGAGGCCATCGCGTCCACCGAGTGAGGTCGGTGCGAACCGTCTGTCCCACGTTGCGGTAGCGGTTTAGCGTCGAGACTCGAGTCGCGCGAACTCCGCGCGGAGTTCTCGTCGCTTCATGAGGAGGAAGCCGACGACGACGACGGCGAACCCGGCTCCCATCCGTGCAGAGATTGCTTCTCCGAACAGTAGCCATCCGGCGGCGGCGGCGACGACGGGGACGAGGTAGGTGACCAGCGTCACCTCTATCGCCGGGTGACGGTCGAGGAGCGTGAAGAACAGGACGTAGCCGACGACCGTCGCGCCGACGCTGAGGTAGAGCAGTGACGCGAGACCGGTCGTCGTCACCGTCGCCGACCACTGCTCGCCCGCGAGGACGCTGAGAACGTGGATGAAGGCCGCACCGACGAGCGTGGCCCAAGCGGTTCGCGGAACGCTCGCGAGCGATGTCGACGCCCAGCGCATCAGGACGCTCCCGACCGCCAGTCCCGCGACGCCGACGAGCAAGAGGAGTTTCCCGACGACCGCAGCGGTGAGCGTCGCCGGTCCGGTCGGCAACACGAACAGGAGTGCGCCGCCGAAACTGACGAACAGACCGAACAGCGAGACGACCGTCAGGCGGTCTTCGAGGAGGACGACCCACGAGACGGCCGCCGTCGCGATGGGCGTCAGACTCGTCATCAACCCAGAGAGCACGCTCGACGTGAGTCCTTGCCCGACGAACCAGACGCCGTTGCCGACGGCGATCCAGAAGACGCCGCCGCCGAGGATGGAGACGGCGTCGCCGCGCGTGGTCGGATACCAGTCGTCTCTCGTCGCGGCGACGTATCCCAAGAGCAACGCTCCCGCGATGTCGTAGCGAAACGCCGACAGCAGTAACGGCGGGAACGATGCGAAGCCTATCTCTACGGCCGCGACGCTCAGGCCCCACAGACAGGCGAGCGTACAGAACGCGAGGAGGTCTCTGAGACGGGACACGGGGGCGGGTCGGTGGTCGGTTCTTCGAGAGGGTCTGTTCGCGTGCCCGGACGACCGTACTCACGTCTCCTCACGGGCACCGCGCGGGAGGGCGGAGTCGGACGGGGCCGTCCGTTCTATCGGTTCAGAACAGGCCGGAGATGTTGCCGTCGGCGTCGATGTCCATGTCGGCGGCGGCGGGGTCCGCGGGCAGACCCGGCATCGTCAACACGTCGCCGGTGAGGGCGACGAGGAACCCGGCCCCGGCGGACGGGTAGATTTCGCGCACTTCGAGCGTCCAGTCCTCCGGCGCGCCCTTCTTGCTGGCGTCGTCGCTGAGGGAGTGGAACGTCTTCGACAGACAGACCGGGAACTCCTCGAACCCGAGTTCTTCCATGCGCTCGATGTCGTCCTCTGCGCTCCCGGTGTAGTTCACGCCGTCCGCGCCGTACACCTCGGTGGCGACCGTCTCTATCTTCTCTTTGATGGAGGCCTCGTCCTCGTAGAGATGCGTGAAGTCCTCGGGGTCGTTCTCGTCGACTGCGCCGACGACGCGTTCTGCGAGGTCGACGCCGCCTTCGCTCCCCTCCGCGAAGACGGTGGACTCCGCGGCCCGAACGTCCAGGTCGTCGCGGCAGTGGTCGAGGACGGTCTGTACTTCTTCGTCGCTGTCCTCCGGGAAGCGGTTGACGGCGACGACGACGGGGACGCCGAACTTCTGGAGGTTCTCGACGTGCTTGTCGAGGTTCTCGAACCCGCGTTCGACGGCGTCGATACCCGACTCCTCGATGGCGTCGAAGTCCGCGGGCCACATGTCCTGCCCGTGGTACTTCAGCGCACGGACGGAGGAGACGAGGACGACGGCGTTCGGCGTCATGTCGCCGAGTCGGCAGACGATGTTCATGAACTTCTCCGCGCCGAGGTCGGAACCGAACCCGGCCTCGGTGACGAGGTAGTCTCCCATGCCGAACGCGGCCTTGTCGGCGATGAGCGAGTTCGTCCCGTGCGCGATGTTGGCGAACGGACCGCCGTGGACGAACGCGGGCGTCCCCTCGATGGTCTGGACGATGTTCGGCTTGATGGCGTCGCGAAGCAGCATCGTCACCGGGCCGGTGGCTTCGATGTCGTCGACGGTGACCGGTTCGCCGTCGTCGTCGTACGCGACGATGACGCGCGCGACGCGTTCTTTCAGGTCGCCGAGGTCCTCTGCGAGACAGAGGACGGCCATCATCTCGGAGGCGGCGGTGAGGAGGAACCCGTCCTCGCGGGGCGTGCCGCCCGTCTTCCCGCCGAGACCGATGACCGTCTCTCGGAGGGCGCGGTCGTTCATGTCGAGTGCGCGGGGCCACGATACCTCGTTTACGTCCATGTTCAGTTCGTTGCCCTGCGACAGTTTCGCGTCGAGCATCGCCGCGATGAGGTTGTGCGCGGAGGTGAGCGCGTGGAGGTCACCCGTGAAGTGCAGGTTGATGTCCTCCATCGGGAGCACCTGCGAGTAGCCACCGCCGGCGGCGCCGCCCTTGACGCCGAAGACGGGTCCGAGCGACGGTTCGCGGATGGCTATCATGGCTTCCTCGCCGATGTGGTTGAGCGTCTGGCCGAGACCGACCGTCGTCACGGTCTTGCCTTCCCCCAACGGCGTCGGCGTCATCCCGGTTACGAGAACGAGGTTCTGCTCTCTGTCTTCTGCGTCCTCACGGAGGCGTTCGACCGCGTGGTGTTCGACCTTCGCCTTGTACTCGCCGTAGTACTGCAGGTCGTCGTTGCCGAGGTCCCACGGTTCGAGAAGGTCCCATATCGGTTCCATCTCGGTGGACTGTGCGATCTCGTAGTCGGTCGGGAACGAGTCCTGATCGTCGTCGGGTGAAGCCATCTCACACGAAAGTCCATCTGGATACCGTAAGAACGTTTGTATAGATGCCAGCCGTAGGATACGACGTGTTTCTCCGCGCCGATACGACCGTCTCTCTCCCTCATTTATTCAACTCAGCGACACGAAGAGTTTCGTCCGAACTCGGTTCCTCACTCTGCCTTCACGTCGAAGCGGCGATACGGACTCTACGGGCGTATCGGGGGCTCTGAGGGCCGCTCGGCGCTCCTTCGCCGACAGCTTAATGGGCGGACCAGCGAGGATATATGTCATGCACTATCACGAGGCGGCGGACCGACTGAACGGTCTGCAACGGCGCCGTCCGAAACTCGGGACGGAGACGACGGCACGGATGCTCTCGCACCTCGGCGACCCGCAGGAGTCGGCCGACTGCGTTCAAATCGCGGGCTCGAACGGAAAGGGAAGTACGGCCCGTATGCTCGACAGCGTCCTCCGAACCGCCGGACTCGACGTGGGGCTTTTCACCTCGCCGAAGCTGAACGACTTCCGCGAACAGATTCGCGTGAACGGCCGGAAAATTCCGAAGGAAGCGGTCGCGTCCTCGTTCGAGGAGCTAGTTCCCTGTCTGGAGACGCTCCGCTCGGAGGACGACATGCCGACGCACTTCGAGGTCATCACCGCTCTCGCGCTTCATCACTTCGGGACCGAGGACGTCGACGTGGCGATACTCGAAGTCGGTATCGGCGGCCGGTACGACGCCACGAGCGCCGTGGACCCGGTGGCGAGTGCCGTCACGAGCGTCAGTCTCGAACACACCGAGCTGCTCGGCGACACCGTCGAAGAGATAGCGCGCGACAAAGCGCAGGTCGCCCCCGCGAACGCGCCGCTCGTGACGGGGACCGACGGGGCCGCACTGGAGGCGATTCGCGGCGTGTCGGACGTCGTCACCGTCGGCCCCGCCGGCGGCGACGCGGACGTGGTCGCCGCGGAGAACGGGATGCGCTCTCCCGTCGAGAGCGAGGTATCCATCACCGGTCCGGACTGGTCGCTGGAGACGGCGCTCTCGTTGCTCGGGCAGCACCAAGCGACGAACGCCGGGGTCGCGGCGACGTTGGCGCGGCAGATGGCGTCCGTCGACGAGACGACGCTCGCCGACGGTCTCAGGAAGACGACGTGGCCCGGGCGGTTCGAAATCGTCGAACGCGACCCCACCGTCGTCCTCGACGGGTCGCACAACCCCGGGGCCGCCGCGACGCTCCGAGACTTGCTCGGCCGCTACGAGTACGACGACCTCCACGTCGTGTTCGCGGCGATGGCCGACAAGGAGTACGAGGAGATGATAGCGGAGTTCCCGGCCGTCCGCACGGCGTACACCGCCTCCCCGAAACTGGACCGCGCCGAGGACGCGGCGACGCTCGCCGACGCCTTCGAGGGCCACGCGACCGACGTGCGGGCCGTGCCGTCGGTTCAAGAGGCGGTCGAACGCGCGGTCGACACGGCCGCGGACGACGACTTCGTGCTCGTCACCGGGTCGCTGTACGCCGTCGCGGAGGCCCGCGACCGCTGGATACGACAGGTCGTGCCGAAAGACGGGCCGCGAGGTGCCACCGCGGACGCGTTCGACGACCGCACCTTCGCCGACGCCGACCCCGAGACGGTCGAGACGCGCGTCTTCGAGACGCTGCTTCGCGGCGAGCAAGCCGAGGTCGTCACGGACGAGTTCGAACGCCTCGGCGGGCGATGCGTCACGTCTCGTGAGGGGACGCCGGAGAAACTCGTCCGGACGGTGCTCTCGGGGTCGGTCGCCGACGTCCGCTCTCTCGTCGGCCGCCTCCGCGAGTCAGGACTGGGGCTCGCGCACGTCGCGAGACAGTTGGAGACGGCGCTCGACGGGCCGCCCGCCGGCCCGTTCGAGGGAGCGCACCCCGCCGTGATGGGCATCCTGAACGTCACGCCGGACAGCTTTCACGACGGCGGCGAGTACGACCGCCTCGACGCGGCGGTCGAACACGCCGAAGCGATGGTCGACGCCGGTGCCGACGTTCTCGACATCGGCGGGGAGAGCACGCGCCCCGGTGCCGACCCCGTCTCCGCGGAGACGGAACGGAACCGCGTCGTCCCCGTGATCGAAGCGCTGTCGTCGCTGGACGTTCCCATCTCGATAGACACGCGGAAGGCGACCGTCGCCGACGCCGCTCTCGACGCGGGAGCGGACGTCGTCAACGACGTCTCAGGACTCTCAGACCCCGAGATGCGGTTCGTCGTCGCCGACCACGACGCGTCGCTGGTGCTGATGCACAGTCTCTCCGCGCCCGTCGACCCGAGTGAGACGGCGACGTACGACGACGTGGTCGAGGACGTGCGGACCGAACTCGCAGAACGGGTGTTGCTCGCGGAACGGGCGGGTATCGACCGCGAGCGGATGCTCGTCGACCCCGGGTGCGGGTTCGGCAAGTCCGCCGCGGAGTCGTTCGAACTCGTCGACAGACTCCACGAGTTCCACGCGCTCTCGTGTCCCGTCATGCTCGGACACTCCCACAAGTCGATGTTCGAGGACGTCGCGCCGGAGTCGGGTGCGCGACTCGTCCCGACGCTGGCGGCGACGGCGATGGCGGCCGAACGAAGCGCCGACGTGGTCCGCGTCCACGACGTCGCGGAGAACGCGGCCGTCGTTCGGACCGTCGACGCGGCGAACGGTTCCGACTGAACCGCTCGTCTCGGCGATTGGACCGTTCGTCTCGTGAACTGAACCGGGTGGCCCCACGTCTCACCCGCGTCTCGCGTCCGACGCCGTCCCCACCTCTTTTGTCCCCCTTCGTGCTACAGAGTGCCATGTCGCTTCCGTTCGCCGAGTTCGCCGTGACCGAACTCTCCGTCTCTGGCTGGTCGGTACCGATGCAGGCCGTCGACCCGGCGGCGCTGACAGACGCTCCGCGGACCGTTCGCGCGGGCGTGTCGTTCGCCTCGACCATCGTCTTCGGCGGCGCGACGCTGTACTGGTTCGGGGGCACCCTCGACGAGGCGGTGACGGCGTCGACGGAGAGTCCGCTTCTTTCGCTTCTCTACGGCGTGCTGGCGTACGGGTTCGCGTTCTTCGCGGTCGGATACACGTACAGTCAACTCGCGCGAATCGGCGCGGCGTCGCCGCTCTTCTCGTCGGTGCTGGTCGCCGCTCTCGCCGTGTTCGTCCTCTCGCTCACCGGGTACGGTTTCGCCGTCGTCGGCGCGTGGGCGGGCGAGGCGTTCGGCCTGTCGAGTCCGTGGCCGGGACTCGTTGGGGCGGCCACGCTCGGGGCCGCCGTGTGGCTTCTCGCCCCCTTCGCGGTCGGACTCGTCTGTTGGGTCGTCCTCGCCGCGTGGGGTCTCGGCGGTCCGACGCGGCGGTGGGTCCACGAGAGCGAAGCGCGGCCGAACGCCGAGTGACCGACCGTGGCTCCCGATACCCTCGCTGCGACCGCTCACGCGCCGATTGCATCCCTCCAGACGGGAGTCGACGGCGGACTCTTCGACGCGCTCGTCGGCGTGATTCCGCTCGTCGGCACGCTCCTGTTGTTCTCGCTCGTCCTCGCGTTCGCGGCGATTCTCTACCGGCACCTTCGCGGCGGTATCCGATGGCCGGAGAGCGGAGGGGATGCATGGGGTGACGAAGACCGGGGCGACGCGGGACACGACGACGAGAGTGACGAGGGCCCGAACGGCGACTCCACCGTCCGGCGAGGAGGCGACGACGACGAGTGGGAGTTCTACTGACGCGACGAGAGCTTTCCCCGGATACTGTTCGTTCACCCACTCAGAGAGGGCTTGTACCGCACGCTGGCTACGCTGTCTCTCGCTTGCGGGTTCCCTCTATTTCAGAGGTTTTCGACGGAGCCCGTTCGTCGATTCGCCCTCCTTGACAGGCGAAGGGAGAGTCAATTGCGACGCAAAGCCGGTGGCCGACTCAGTCGTTACGCGGAGATTCGAAGAGAAAGCCCCGTGCTTTAGGGCGGGGCTGAACGTGCTATCGCGAGGTTGTCGGGCGTCGTCGGTCGACACGGAAGATACGTTCCGCAGAAGCGGTCTCTCCGCGGTGCTTCCGTACACTCGAACCTCGGTTCCCCCTCCGGAACGGCGAGATAGAGGGCCGAGTCAGTAATGTTTGCAGTCGTCGTGGAGGTGTTGTTGGACTGTTTTCTTCTCGAACTCGAACAGCGTCGAGATCGCTTCTACCGTGTACCCCAGTTCGGCCGCGCGGTTCATCTCGGTACACTCGTCGGCGTCTACGGGCTCGCAGCCGTCGTCGAGTTCCTCTTTCGTGTACATACTGGTACATCAGACCCTGCGCGGATGGGACCTCTGCATAGATACATAGCTACTCTCGGTTTCGGTCACTATGTACGAACACCGACACGAATGCCGGAACTTCGGCTCCGAAACACATACCGGACAAGCGGAACGTACGAGGAGGGATTTTCCACGACAGGGGCGAGGGCGTCTCCGAGAATGACGTCGTTCGAATCGAAAGTCGGTGCTAGTCGCGTCGGGCCGCGGCGTCGGTCAGTCGCTTCCCTCCGCGTCGGCACCTCCTTTGATGTCCGTCACCATCTCGTCTCCCGACGTTACCACGTCCAGGTCTCCGTCCGCGGTCATGTCTTGGATGCGCTCTGCGAACTGTTCGGACGAGAGTATCTCGTACTCGTTCTTGAGCCCTTGATACACCGTGAAGCACATCAACACGAGGATGACTGCGAACGGGAAGCCCGTCGCGATGGCCGCCGTCTGGAGTGCGCCCAGGCCGCCGCCGTACAGCAGGAGCGCCGCGACGGCGCCTTCGGTGACCGCCCAGAAGATACGCTGGGCCTTCGGCACGTCGTGCTTGCCGCCGGAGGTGAGGTGGTCGATGACGAGCGACCCCGAGTCCGAGGAGGTGACGAAGAACGTGACGACGAGGACCGTCGCCAAGATTCCCGATATCGCACCCAGCGGGAACTGCTCTAAGAGCGCGAACATCGCGACGGTCTGACCCAGTTCGTTGTACGTCGCGAGGGCCGCGCCGTTACCCTGCAGCGAGTTGAACAGCGCGCTCCCACCGAACGCCGACAGCCAGACCGTCGAGAACAGCGAGGGCAGGAACAGCACGCCCAGGACGAACTCCCGGACGGTCCGACCCTTCGAGATGCGCGCGATGAACATCCCGACGAACGGCGACCAGGCGATCCACCACGCCCAGTAGAACACGGTCCATCCCGAGACGGTCGCCGCGCCCTCGCCCATCGTTCCGGTGAAGAACGACAGCGAGAGCAGGTTTCCGAAGTACGTCCCGAGACCCTGTACCCACGCGCCGAAGATGTAGGCGGTGGGACCCACGATGAGGAGGAATCCGAGGAGCGTCAACATCAAGTAGAGGTTGACGGTGCTCAGACGCTTCACGCCGTTCTCCAGACCCGCCGCGACGGACGCCGTCGCGATGAGCGTGATGGCACCGATGAGGATTATCTGCGGGATGGTCCCCGTCGGCACCTGAACGAGACCGAGCATGTCGCCGCCGACGTACGAGATGCCGGTGTTGACCTGCGCCACCCCGAGTCCGAGCGAGGTGGAGAGACCGAACAGCGTCGCGAACACGGTCACCAGGTCGATGACGTGCCCCGGCCAGCCGTAGATTCGGTCACCCAACAACGGCCAGAATATCGACCGGAACGTCAGTGGGAGGCCGCGGTTGAACGAGAAGAACGCGAGTCCGAGTCCGACCAGTCCGTAGATGGCCCACGGGTGGAATCCCCAGTGGAAGAACGTCTGTGCCATCGCGACGGACGCCGCCGCGCCGGTTCCGGCCTCCGCCGAGAAGAAGCCGGGAACGTTCTGGAAGTAGTACAGCGGTTCTGAGACGCTGAAGAACATGAGTCCGATACCCATGCCCGCGCTGAACAGCATCGCCATCCACGAGAAGTCGCTGAACTCTTTCTCGGCTTGGACGCCGCCGATACGAATGGTCCCGTACTTACCGAACGCGAAGTACAGGATGGTCACGATGAACATGTTGACCGCGAGGAGGAAGAACCAGCCGAAGTTCCCCTCGAAGAAGCTCCGAACCGCGGAGTACGCGTCCGCGGCCTGTTGTCCCAACAGGAGCGTCGCGGCGACGAACATCCCGATGAGTAACAGTGCGACCGGGAAGACGACCGGATGGATGTCGAACCCATACCCCTGGATGTTGGTGTCTCCCGGCTTCCTGTCGGAGTCCGGGTGGAACAGTTCGACCTGCAGTCCGTTGGACATCTGCCCGGCCGTATCGTCTCTATCTGACATACGCTACCCCTCCGTCCGACACTGCCGCCGTTGATTGCTGTCTCTCATAATCGTCGATAACCGCTCAGGTTTGCTTCGTTCGGGGCGTATCTCTACGGGAGCGGACGGATCCAACTCCCGTCTCAGACGCCACGGGGCGTCTTCGCGCCACGAGACACGACGAACGATACGACTCACCGTCACATCGCTGCGCCACGGTTCGAGTTCGTGCACGCCACAGTGACATGGCACACAACCTCACACCTACACTATTATTGATTTATCTTAAAACTATGCGATGATTGCGCCTAAAGCGACCGTTATCCGGCGGATGAGACCGTGTGTGACGCCGCTCTGACCGCCAATACGGCTCAGGTCGCTCGCGGACGACTTATCCACCACCGCGTCTCCAATTCGTTCTCCCAATCTGATAGTCCGTGTTACGAGGCTCGAACTATCCCTCTACTGACCGTTACGCGGCGCGAGACGTGTCCGCCGACCGAGAACGTCCCGATGGGGAGGGCTTACCTTCACGGCCGCCGATGCGGCGCGTATGGGACGTTTACTCGCGACGGCCGCCGCGATACTCGCCGCGTTGCTGATGCTCGTCGCCCTCGCACTGGCGGCGAACGGTAACCTGATGATCGCCGGACTCTCGTTTCTCGGCGCGAGTCTCGTCATCTACTTTCGCGAGACGACGCTCGTCGACGACTGACCGTCGCGGGCGCGCGGTCCGGCGGCGTTCGCGTTCGGAACGCGGTGGGTCGCAGGCGCGACTTACAGGTCGTTCATATCCATCCGTTGGGAGATGACCGGCACCGTCGCCGTCCGGACGACTCTGTCCGTCGTTCCGCCGATGAGGTTGCCGAGCGTTCCTCTGTACGCCGACCCCATCACGATGACGTCCATCCCCTCGTCTTCGGCGAAATCGACTATCTGGTCGCTCTGGGACCCCGTCCGGATGTTCGTCGTGCACTCGACCCCCTCGGATTCGGCGGCCTCGCATATCTCCCCGAGTATCCGCTCGCCGTACTCGCGGTACTCCGCTCGGAGTTTCTCCTCGTCGTCCCGCAGTGAGAGCGCTCGGGGGACCCCCGGAAGGTCTATCACGTACAGTGCGTGCACTGTCGAACCGAGTCGCTTTGCCAGTTGTATCCCGTGTTCTGCGCCCCGCCGAGCCTCGTCGCTCCCGTCGTACGGTATCAGTATCTGTTCGTACATGACCGTGGTTGCCAGTCTCTCTCATGGACAAAATATGTTTCCCGTGACTGACTCGTCCGAGAACCACTCGCACCGCGTCAGATGGTCTGTGCGATGTTCTCGACGGAGTATCCCGCGTCGCTGAGTGCGTCGAGTATCGACTGGGCGTGTTCGCTCCCGCTCGCTTCGACGCGGAAGACGAGGTACGCCTCACCGATCTCTAAGTCGTCGACGGAGCGGTCGTGACGGACGTCGTGGATGTTCGCGCCGTGGTCGGCGATGATGCCCGACAGGTCCTCCATCACGCCCGGTTGGTCGTCGATGCGGACACGGAGACGCAGGAGTTGCTGGCGTTTCGTGAGTGCGTGGACGAGAACCGTCTGAAGCTGTGTCATGTCGAGGTTCCCGCCGCAGAGAAGCGGCATCACCGTCTCGCCCGACACGTCCAGGTCGTCGCTCAGGATGGCGGCTACCGACGCCGCGCCCGCGCCTTCGACGGCCTGCTTCGCGCGTTCTAACAGCAGGAGTATCGCCTCCGCTATCTGCGTGTCGGTGACGGTGACGACTTCGTCCACGTTCGCCTCGATGGTGCGGAGCGTCCGTTCGGAGATGCCGCCCGTGGCGATACCGTCGGCGATGGTGTCGACTTCGTCGAGAGTGACCGGAATTCCTTTGTCGAGGCTCTCGTGGACCGTCTCGGCGCCGGTCGCTTGCACGCCGACGACGCGCGTCTCCGGCGAGAGATGCTTGATAGCCGTCGAGATACCGCTGATGAGACCGCCGCCGCCGATGGGGACGACGACGGTGTCGACGTCCGGCACGTCGTGGTACATCTCGGACCCGAGCGTTCCCTGCCCCGCGATGATGTCCGGGTCGTCGTAGGCGTGAACGAACTCGGCGTCCGTCTCCTCGACGGCCGACTTCGCGTGCGACATGGTCTCTTGGAAGTCCTTGCCGACGAGTTCGACCGTCGCGCCGTAACTCCGGGTCGCGTTCACCTTCGCCTGCGGCGCGTTCTTCGGCATGAAGATGGTCGAGTCCGCGCCGCACTTGGTGGCCGCGAGGGCGACGCCCTGAGCGTGGTTACCCGCACTCGCGGCGACGAACTCCTCGACGCCGTCTTCGACCGATTGGACGATTTTGTTGTACGCGCCGCGCGTCTTGAACGACCCCGTCCACTGGAGATGCTCCATCTTCAGGTACACCTCGCCGCCGACGAACGCGTCCAACGACGAACTCCGTTCGACGGGCGTCTGTTTGACGACGGTGTCGTCGTCGAGGCGTTCGCGGGCGCGTTCGATGTCGGCGTACTGGACTGGAAGTTCGTCTGATTCGGTCTGGGTCATAGTCTCGATGTCGAAGCGGGGTGTCGGTGGTCGGGTGTCTGTTCTCTGTCTGGCGGTGTTCTATCGGAGTATCTTGTCTCTTCCGGCGTCGAACAGCGGTTCGTCGCGGACCGTCGCGTCGTAGCGGTTGCCCTCACACAGCACTTCGACGGCGGTGCCGGCCTCCGTGTACTCTGCCGGAAGGTACGTGTACGCGATGGACTCGCCGATGCTGTAGCCGAAGTCGGCCGCCTGTACGTAGCCGATTCTCTCGCCGTCTTTCAGCACGGGACGACCGCTCAGCAGGATGTCGTCCGAGTCGTCGAGCGTGATGGGCGTGATGCGGGAGTCGATACCCTCGTCCTGTGCGATTTCCAGTGCCTCCTTGCCGACGAAGTCGGTGTCCATGTCGACGGCGAACGACAGTCCGGCCTCGAACGGGTTCGAGTCGGTGTCGATGTCGGTCCCCCACAGGCGGAAGCCTTTCTCCAGTCGCATCGACTCTAACGCGCCGCCGCCCATCGGCCGCACGTCGAGGTCCTGTCCGGCCTCCCAGAGCGTCTCCCAGAGGCGGTGTCCGTACTCGGAGGGTGCCCACAGTTCCCAGCCGAGTTCGCCCACGTAGGAGACGCGCAGGGCGACGACGGGCACTTCGCCGACGTACATCTGCTTCGCGCGGAAGTAGCCGAACCCGCTCTTGCTCACGTCGGCGTCGGTGCATCGCTGGAGGAGGAGTCGAGATTTCGGTCCCCACAGGCCGATGGTGGCCTGCCCGCCCTCGGAGATGTTCACCGAGACGGTGTCGGGAGCGCGCTCTTTCAGCCAGTTGCCGTGGATGCCCGGCGAGTTGCCGCCGCCGGTAGTGACCATGTACTCCTCCTCGTCGAGTTTGACGACGGTCACGTCCGCGAGGATGCCGCCGCCCTCGTTCAACAGCAGCGAGTAGCGGACCTGTCCGACGTCTATCTCCATGTCGTTGCTACAGACGCGCTGGAGGAACGCCTCGCTGTCCGGCCCTTCGACCGAGATGGAACTGAACGAGGTCATGTCGAACATCGACACGTTCTCTCGGGTGTGGAGATGCTCGGCTCCCTCGATGGCGGAGCGATTGATGGACTGCCAGCCGTCTTGGTCGGGAATCTCTTCTTCGTAGCGGTCGACCAAATCCTCGTTCGAGTCGTACCACTGCGCGGACTCCCAGCCACCGCCCTGGACGAAGTTCGCGCCCAACTCCTGCTGTTGGTGGTAGAACGGACTCGTCCGCAGGGCGCGGTGGTCGTCGGGTTGCCAGCGCGGTTCGACGATGGAATACACCTGTTCGTACCGCTTCGCCCCTCGGTCGACGAAGTAGTCCTTCTCGCCGGCGTGCGGTTCGAAGCGTCGGACGTGGATGCCGCCGGTGTCGACGGGGCCGGACGGGAGACGCGGAACGCCGTTCTCCATCCACTCGGCGACTATCTTGCCGTACCCCGCAGAGTGCGTCCACCAGATGGCGAGGGCGGTCCACAGACCGTCCACCTGCGCCGTCTCGCCGACGGCGGGCATCCCGTCCGGCGTGAACACGAAGATACCGTTCTCGGTGACGGCGTACTCCTGGTCGGCGGAGGCGGGGAGGAGTTCGCCGAACGCCTGCTTCGCCGATTTGTCTCGGTTGGGGTGCGTCGGACGCTCCCAGTGTTCTCTCGTGAACCCGCGGACCGATGCCTGTCGGTCCTCGGAGTTCTTCCCCATGTCGTCGGGGTCGATTGGGAGGGGTTCGTGGTTGTACGACCCCATCCCGAGGGCGTCGCCGTGGGTTCGGAAGTACAGCGAGTGGTCCTGGTCGCGGCCGACGGGTTGCGTCGGTCCCTCGCTCATGAACTCCTGGATGTCGCGGTTGCCCGGGACGTCCATCCCGTCGGTGTGTTCGCCGACGGACGAGTCGGCGTCGGCCAACTCCTCCATCGGTTCGGTGACGACGTACTGGTGTTCGACGGGAGTGATGGGAAGGTCCAGACCGGCCATCTGGCCCGTCTGGTAGCCCCAGTTGTTCGTCGCGACGACGCAGCGTCCGCACTCGATTCGTCCGCGGTCGGTGACGACGGCGTCGATTTCGCCGTTCGACACCTCCAAGTCGAGCACTTCGGTGTCGCCGTAGAAGTCGGCGTCGGCGTGTTCCATGTACCACTGCAGGGCTGCGATGCCGTCGACGCGGCCGTCCGTGGGAGAGTAGTAGCCGCCGAGAATCTCGTCTTCGTCGACGAGGGGGAGTTGCTCTGCTACTTCCTCGGGAGAGAGCAGTTCCGGGTCCGGGAGTCCGTACGACGTGGCCCACTCGACGCGTCGGCGGAGGAAGTCCATCCGCTCTTCGCTTCGAGCGACCTCTATCCCGCCGACTTCGTCGTAGGCGTCGATGTCGGAGAGGAACCGACTGGTGTAGTACGCCGCCTTCGTCTGTATCTTCGACGGCGACGTCTGGAACATGATGCCCGGCGCGTGGACGGACGACCCGCCGGTTACCGGGAGAGGGCCTTGGTCGACGACTGTCACGTCCTCTGCGCCGAGTTCGGTCAGGTGGTACGCCACGCTACATCCGACCGCGCCCGCGCCGATGACGACGGTATCCGACTCTGATGGGAGGTCCGGTGTGCTCATTTCACTCGTGCCGGTGTCCATCTGTCACGGTCTTAAATACACCGGTGACTCCGACGAACTCTCACGCTGAAACGGTCGTATGGGGGCTCTACGGGGCTGTAAATCGACGATTGTGAATCCGGGGTTTTCGTCGGAACTCGCCCCGTCACGGCGACGGTGACGGCGAACCACAACTCACCAAAAAAAGGACACGAATTGGATTCCGCGCGCGGTCGGTCGCCTCGCGTCTTCAGACGAGGGGTTCCTCTCGCACCGTCGCGTCGTACCGGTCGCCCTCGTACAGTATCTCGAGTTCGGTGCCGGGTTCAGCGTACTCCGGTGGGAGGTAGGTGTAGACGACGCAGGCTCCTTCCGTGTAGCCGTACTCGGCGCTGTGGACGTAACCGAGCGTCTCGTCTCCGTCGAGGACCGGGCGGTGCGCCATCACCATCGCCTCCTCGTCGTCGAGCGTCAGGCAGGCCACCTTGTGGTCGATGTTGTCGCCGGCGGCGGCGGCTTCGACGGCTTCCTTCCCGATGAACTCCGTGTCGAGGTCGACGGCCCATCCGAGTCCCGCCTCGTACGGGTTGTGTTCGGTGTGGAGGTCGGTCCCCCACAGGCGGAAGCCCTTCTCGATACGGAGGGCGTTCAGCGCGCCGTTGCCGTACGGCCGGATGTCGTACTCCTCGCCCGCTTCGAGGACGTGCTCCCAGAGGCGTTCACCGTACTCGGAGGGCGTGTACAGCTCCCACCCGAGTTCGCCCGCGTAGGAGACGCGGAGCGCGGTCACGGGCACGTTCTTCACGTAGAACTGCTGGCTGGTGAAGAACGGGAAAGCGTCGTCCGAGAGGTCGACGTCGGTGACCTTCGAGAGTACCTTGCGGGCGTTCGGTCCCGTACAGACCATCGCGGCGAGACTGGAGGTCACGTCGTTGACGACGACGCCGTCGGGCGCTTGGCTCCGGACCCACGCGACGTGGTTGTTCCCGACTTCCCGGCCCGTCGTCAACAGGAGGTACCGGTCCTCGTCGGTGCGCGTGACGGTGATGTCCGCGCGGACGCCGCCGCCCTCGTTACACATGAGCGTGTACTTGACCGACCCGACGTCGATGTCCATGTCGTTCGTACAGAGGTACTGCACGAACTCGCCGGCGTCCTCGCCGACGACTTCCATCTTGTTGAACGAGGTCATGTCGTGCAGACCGACGTTCTCGCGAACGTTCAACGCCTCCGCGCCCTCGATGGGCGACCAGTAGACGGCTTCCCAGCCCTCTCTGTCGGGTATCTGGTCGCCGTACTTCGCCAGCAAGTCCGCGTTGGACTCGAACCACTGTGGCGCTTCCCACCCGGCCTCCGCCCAGAGTTCCGCGCCGTACTCCTTGTGCGTGTGGTACATCGGCGTGCGCCGGATGTCTCGTTGCTTGTCGGTCCACACCCACTTCGGATGCATCACGTTGTAGACGATGCGGTACTCCTCGCCGCCGATGTCGCGGGCGAAGTCCCAACTGCCCTCGTGGGCGTCGAACCGGTTCACGTCCGCGTGTGCGAGGTCGATGGGGCCGTCGTCCAGTCGGGGGACGCCCGTCTCCATCCACTCCGCCAGTGCCTTGCCCGCGCCGCCGGCGTGCGTGACCCAGATACCCGCGGCCGTCCAGAGGCCGTCGTACTTCTCGACGGGACCCATCGCGGGGAGGCCGTTCGGCGTCTCCGAGAACATCCCGTTGTACTTGAACTCCAACTCCTCTCCTTCGGTCGCGGGGAGGAGTTCGTCGCTCGCGCGGCGCGGCGCTTTGTCCGGCCGGTCCGGGTGCGTCGCGTTCTCCATGTGGTACTCGGTGAACTCGTGGACAGAGCCCTGTTCGCCGTCCGGGTCGTTGCCGCCGAGTTCCCGCGGGTCGGGCACGATTGGCTCGTGATTGTACGACCCGATACCGTAGGAGTCCCCGTGCGTCCGGTAGTACATCGCGTGGTCCTGGTCGCGCAGGATGGGTCGGTCCGGCCCGACGAGGAGTCGCTTCGCCTTGTCTCCGGAGACGTTGTGGTAGTTCTCGAACAGGGGATGGTTCGTCACGTCGACGGCGCTGTCGGCCATCTCGTCGAGCGACTCGGTCATCGTGTACTGGTGCTCCACCGGGGTGATGGGGATGTGGACGTCGAGTTCCTCGCCCAACTGGCGCGCCCAGATGTTCGTCGCGATGACGACGTCGTTACACTCGATGTCGCCGTTCTCGGTGACGACCGACTTCACCTCGCCGTCCTCGACGTCGACGTCCTCGGTCCGCGTGTGCGGGACGAACGTCGCGCCGCGGTCCATCGCCTCCCGGGCGAGGGCGTCGCAGGCCACGACGCCCGATACCTGCCCGTCGGTCGGCGAGTAGTAGCCGCCGAGGATGACGTCCGAGTCCACGAGGGGGAGTTTCTCCTCGACTTCGCCGGGGGAGAGAATCTGCGGGTCGTCTATCCCCCACGACTTCGCGTTCTCGACGCGTCGCTGTAGGAAGTCCATCCGCTCTTCGGTTCGGGCGACTTCGATGCCGCCGACTTCGTTGTACGCCTGCTGTCCGTCCGCGCCTTCGAGGTCCGAGTAGAGCTCTCGGCTGTAGTTCGCGAACTTGGTCAGAATCTTGTCTTCGGCCGTCTGGAACATGATGCCCGGGGCGTGCGTCGAAGACCCGCCCGTCGTCGGCATCGGACCCTGGTCGACGACGACCACGTCTTCCCGGCCGAGTTTCGTCAGTTGATACGCGAGGTTACAGCCGACGATGCCGGCACCGACGATGACGGTGTCAGCACGACTCGGCACGCTGTCGGTCGTATTCATGAATCTGTTCGAAGGGTGACCCCAGCGGCCCAATATAATTATCGCCCGTGTAGAAATCGAACCTCGAACGGTCCATCGACTGACCAGACGTGTTCTTCGACGCTCGGTCAGTAGCCGTCGCGGGGGCCGGTCTCTCGCTCGCGAATCACGTCGAGGAGTTCGACCAGCGCGTCGGTCGCTCGCTCCATCAGTTCCTCCCCTCGTTCGGCGCTCCCGTCTCGGGGGTCGCCGACGACGCCGTTCTCGGTGAACTCGTGGGAGTCGACGGCGAGGTTCACCCGGCCCTGCCAGTCGCCCCACCGGTCGCTCCCGTTCTCGGCGGCGTCGTCCAGTCTGTCCTCGTGGACCGTCTCCGGGTTGGCGTGCCGGAGGAGCGACGTCTCCAACGGACCGCCGTGCCCCATGTCGGAACTGTGCTCGCCGACTTCGTCGAACCACGTGAACGGGACGGCGAACGCCTCGTCGCGTCGGGTGATACGGGCGGTCACCTCGCCGAGAGCGGCGATGTTCCCCCCGTGTCCGTTGACCACGACGACGTGGTCCCACCCGTGCGAAGCGAGACTGGCGACCACGTCGCGGACGTAGGCGCGGAACGTGTCTTCCGCGGTCCACAACGTCCCCGTGAACCGCCGATGTTCCTCGGCGACGCCGACGGGAATCGCCGGCGCGACGACGACGGGGTCGGCGTACTTCTCGGCGGCCGCCTCGGCGACCGCTTCGGCGTTCAGCGTGTCGGTCCCGAGGGGGGCGTGCGGGCCGTGCTGTTCGGTGCTCCCAACCGGGAGTAAGGCGACGTCCGTCTCGACGGCGTCCAGGTCGGTCCACGTCTCGGTCGCGAGGTGCATAGTCGATGGCTCAGACGGGAGGCGGATAAAGCCACCACTCCGGACGTTTTTCATCGTCGCCGCCGACGGGACCGTATGGTGTACGAACCGGCCGAACACACGGCGACCGAACGGTCGCTCGGACGCCTCTCCTCGGGGACGGACGTCTCGGTGACGGTTCATCGGTACGCCGGCGGCGACGGGCCGACGGTGTACGTTCAGGCGGCCCAACACGGTATCGAACTCAACGGACCGGCCGCGTTGCGTCGTCTCCACGACAGACTCCGCTCGACCGAACTCGCGGGTACCGTCGTCGTCGTCCCCGTCGTGAACTCGCTCGCGTTCGACCACCGTTCGTACATGACGCCGGCCGAGTACGACGTGATGAACCCGAACCTCAACCGCGTCTGGCCGGGCGACGAGAACGGGAGCCTGCAGGAGCGAATCGCCGCGCGACTCTGGGAACTCGCCGCCGACGCCGACGCCGTCGTGGACCTTCACACGGGGACGCCGGACATGCTCGAACACGCGAGATACCGCGAGGGCGACGACGACGCGCGTCGACTCGCCGAGGCGTTCGGCACCGCGTATCTTCTGACCGACGGCGACGAGACGCCGGACGACGAGGACGGCCCCGG
Source organism: Halogeometricum limi (assembly GCF_900115785.1). Lineage (GTDB taxonomy): Archaea > Halobacteriota > Halobacteria > Halobacteriales > Haloferacaceae > Halogeometricum > Halogeometricum limi. The sequence continues at coordinate 339,847 of NZ_FOYS01000005.1, read as the reverse complement.
AACGTTCCGCACGGCCACCGCGCGGGCGGGTATCCCCGCGGTCACGGCCGAACTCTCGAACAGTCGGACGGTGGCTCACGAGGCGGCGCAAGCGGGCGTCGACGGCGTGGAGAACGTCCTCCGCGAACTCGACGTCCTCGCGGCGACACCGGCGGACTCGCCCGAACAGACGACGCTCCGAGACGACGCGGCGTACACCGTCGCCGACGAGTCGGGACTGTTCGAGTTGCGTCGCGGACTCACCGTCGGTGACGAACTGGCGGAAGGCACCGAACTCGGCGCTATCTACTGCCCCTCGTCGTTCGAACGACTCCAGACCGTGACCGCGGCCGAGGGGGGCGTCGTCTACTCGCTCGCCAGAGAGTCCGTCGTCGTCTCCGGGGAACGACTCGCCGCCGTCGCGACGCGAGTCTAATCGCCGGACTAGTCGATATTCTTGACTGTCTCCGAAGCCTGTTACACCGCCGCTCGAACGGGTATGGTTTGAATGGGTTGCGTATTCCTCACCTACCATTATGATACACGACGTGTCACAGTTTAGCAATGACATGGCACTCCAAACATCATTCGACGCACTCTCGGAGATAGTCGAACAGTTCGAGTCCGACGGGCGGACGCTTCGAAGTATCGAGGCGTCCACCGGCGACGCGAGTAGCGACGCGTTGCGCGTCGCGATGGACGTGCCGCTCTCGCTCCTCGCGCCGGAGGGGTCGTGTCCCGACCTGACACCGTCGGGAGCGTCGCTGACCGCCGACGGCGGTCTTTGCGTCGAGTTCGACACGGACGCGGTCGACGAACTCGTCGCGACGAGCGACGCCGTCGTCTCCGCGGAGACGCGAGACGTCTCGCTCTCTCCGGAGGCGGAACTCGTCGTGAGCGTCGTCCTCCACATCGACCCGGACGGCGATTCGCCGCGACGCATCGAAACCGACGGTCACGCGGACGTCGGGGCGGGTGGAACGACTGACGTCGAGACGGAGAGCGCGGCGACGCCGACGGTCACCGAAACGAGTGACAGCGGAACCGACGCGAACGACGCCGGTGTCGCAGACGACGCCGACGGTTCCGCGCCGACCGTCGATGACGACACCGCAGACGACGAGACGGACGAACTCGCCGCCGTCCGCGACGAGTCGGTACCGCCGTACGAGGACACGCCGTACCTCCGTCACCTGTACGACACCTGCGAGACGTTCGTCGAGATGAGTCGGAAGATAGAGATGGACGTCGCCTCCGAGACGGTCCGCCGGTACATGATAGAGGCGGGCGTCCACGACCCCACGTCGTACGACACGCAATCGACGTCCGCGGAACCGTCGACTTCTTCGAAGCCGTCCATGTCCTCGGAGCCGTCCACGTCCGCGGAACCGTCCACCCCGCAGTCGACGTCGGTGCCCGAGACGGGTTCGGAGCGTGCCGAGACGGACGCGGCCGAGTCCTCGTCGGACGACGCCGCAGTCGTGGACGAACCGGACGCGCCCGAATCGGCCGCGGCGGAGGACGCCGAGTCGGTCCCGACCGAACAACTCGTCACCGACGGCCTCGGCCTCCCGGACGACTGTCGGATAGAGGACGTCGTCGACGCCGTCGTCGAGTCGACGACGCTGTTCGAGGTGCAACGGCGACTCGACATGGACCGCCAACCGACACAGGAACTCCTCCGGCAACTCAACCTCCTCGACTTGGTCGTCCACCGCGTCGCGGACGGGCCGAAGCGTCGCGTCTCGTACGAGGACGTGGCGACGCGGATTCGCCAGTGTACGCCGACGACCGCGTGACTTATCCGGGAGCGCTTTTAAACGGGTGTAAACAGACACCCGTACATGCAAGTAGCTTCACGAAAAACCATGACTAAGTCATGTCCTTAGGTACGCGAACCGTTTCACACCCCGACGGCGTCGAGACGCTCCTCACGGGTGCGCGGTTCGAGTTGATGCCGTTCGAGAGTTTCGACGAGGAGATAACGCACCTCCCGGACGGGGCGACAATCGCCATCACCACGTCGCCGCAACTGGGTATCGAGCGCACCGTCGAGCGAACCGAGACGGCGGCCGAGTTGGGGTACGACGTCGTGCCCCACATCGCGGCCAGGTACGTCGAGGACCGAGACCAACTACGTGACATCGCACGACGACTGCGAGACGCCGGCGTGACGGACATCTTCGTCCCCGGCGGCGACAAAGAGGAACCCGTCGGCGAGTTCGAGTCGGCGTACGACCTCCTCTCGGCGCTCGACGACATGGAGTACTACTTCGAGGAAGTCGGCATCACCGGCTATCCCGAGGGACACGACTTCATCGACGACGAGACGCTGATGGAGGCGATGCAGCGGAAAGAGCCGTACGCGACGTACATCGTTACACAACTCTGTTACGACCCCGAGACGGTGGTCGAGTGGATAGAGGACATCCGCGCGCAGGGCGTCGACCTCCCGGTCGAAGTCGGCATCCCCGGCGTGATGAAGTACCAGCGACTGCTCCAGATATCGAAGAAGGTGGGCGTCGGCGACTCGGTCAAGTTCCTGAAGAAGACGACGGGCATCCTCGGGTTCGTCAAGCAGTTGGTCGGGTCGCGCGGGACGTACAAACCCGACGAACTCATCGACGGCCTCGCGCCCTACGTCGGCGACGACGAGTACAAGATTCGCGGGATACACATCTACACGTTCAACCAGACGCCCGACACCGAGTCGTGGCGGTACGGCCGCCTCGAAGACTGAGCGTTCGCCCCGCTTCGCACTCGCAGTTTTCGACCGTTCTCACCGGCGACACGTCGTGATAGCCGGAAACTCGGACAGTCTCGACCCCGTCACGTTCTGTCGACACGTACCTTATTGGCGGTTCGGTTCGGTACGTGATTCATGACGTACGATACGGTCGCAGAGACCGACCCGGCGGTCGCTCGCGCACTCGAAGGCGAACGCGAACGACAGAACGGCACGCTCTCGATGATTGCCAGTGAGAACCACGTGAGCGAGGCGGTCATGGAGGCGCAGAGCTCCGAACTGACGAACAACTACGCGGAGGGCTACCCCGGCAGTCGGTACTACGGCGGGTGTCGGTACGCCGACGAGGTCGAACAGTTGGCTATCGACCGCGCGAAGGAACTGTGGGGCGCAGACCACGTCAACGTCCAACCGCACTCGGGGTCGCAGGCGAACATGGGCGTCTATCTCGCGGTGCTCGACCCCGGCGACAAGATTCTCTCGCTCGACCTGACGCACGGCGGGCATCTCTCGCACGGCCACCCGGCGAACTTCGCCGGGCAGGTGTACGACGTCGAACAGTACGAAGTCGACCCCGAGACGGGGTATCTCGACTACGAGGGACTCAGAGAGACGGCCGAGGAGTTCGACCCCGACGTCGTCGTTTCGGGCTACTCGGCGTACCCGCGCGAGGTGGACTTCGAGCGCATTCAGGCGGCCGCAGACGCCGTCGACGCATACCACCTCGCGGACATCGCCCACATCACGGGCCTCGTCGCCGCGGGCGTCCACGAGTCTCCCGTCGGCGTCGCGGACTTCGTCACGGGGTCGACGCACAAGACCATCCGTGCGGGCCGCGGCGGCATCATCATGACGTCGGACGAATACGCCGACGCCATCGACAAGGCCGTCTTTCCGGGGACGCAGGGCGGCCCCGCGATGCACAACGTCGCGGGGAAAGCCGTCGGGTTCGGAGAGGCCCTCCAACCGGAGTTCACCGAGTACGCCGAACAGACCGTCGCGAACGCGAAAGCCCTCGGTGAACGCCTCCGCAGTCACGGACTGGAGTTGGTCTCCGGCGGCACCGACAACCACCTCGTCCTCGTCGACCTGCGCTCGTCGCATCCCGACACGACGGGCAAAGACGTCGAGGAAGCGCTCGAAGAGGCGGGTATCGTCCTCAACGCGAACACGGTGCCCGGCGAGACACGCTCTGCGTTCAACCCCAGCGGTATCCGCGCCGGGACGCCCGCGCTCACCGCTCGCGGGTTCGGCGAGAACGCGTGCCGAGAGGTCGCCGACCTCATCGTCGACGTGATTGACGACCCGGACGACGAGGCTGTCGTCGCGGCCGTCGGCGAACGCGTCACCGAACTCACCGACGAGTACACGCTGTACGAGTAGCACGACGGAAGCGCCGTCCCGATTCGAGGACACGCGACTTTTTCGTTTCCGGCGACGCTCGAAGCGCGACTACGCGAGGAAGGTGAGACGGGGGTCCGGGAGTCCCCCTCGTATCGAACGACCGACCGGTCGCTCTCGGTCCGGTAGAAAAAAGGAACGTCTGCCAGAGGGTCGTCGAGTCGCCGAGTCGTTCTAGTCGTTCTGCTGCGCTTGTTGGGCAGCACCGAGTTTCGCCTGTTCGCGAGCGCTCGGGTTGACGGACTCTTTGAACGGCACCTCTGCGACCGTCGCGAAGACGGGTTCGTCGTCTTCTTCGGCGTACTCGTCGGGCAGGTGCACCTGGAACTCGATGTCGAGGTCTTCCTCGTAGATTTCGTCGTTGAGGTTGGCGTCGGTCTCGTTCTGCAGTTTCTCCGCAGGCACGAAGCCGAGGCCGATGTTGGTGTCGAGGTCCGGGTTGTACCACGGCGAGGTCATGTAGCCGCACTCTTCGCCCGTGTCCGGGTCGGAGACGATCCAGAAGTCGGGCGCGTAGTCACGGATGGGTTCGCCGGCCATCTTCAGACCGACGAGCTTGAGGTTGAACGGGTACTCGCCGTTTTCGATCTGCTCTTTCTGCTCTTCGAGGACCTCTTTGCCGATGTAGTCGCCCTCCTTGTCGTCGGGGACTTGGTAGCCGAGGTTGACCTGGAACGGAGACGTCTCGTGGTCCATGTCCTGGCCCCACGAGAGGATACCCGCGGCGATGCGGCGGTGGTGACCCGGCGCGATCTGCATGCCGCCGTGTTCTTTCACCGTCTCCATCACCGGGTCCCACACGCGTTCGCCGTACTTCGTCGCGTCCTTTACGTAGATCTCGAAGCCTTTCTCGCCCGAGAAGCCGGTCTGGCTGATGAGTACTTCGCAGCCGTTGATCTCGGCTTCCATGAGGCCGTAGTACGCGATGTCGCTGACCTCTTCGCCGACGACGTCGATCATCACGTCTTCGGAGAGCGGACCCTGAATCTGCATCGGGGCGACGTCGATCTCGTCGACTTCGACGTCGAAGTCCTTGCCGACGTTGACGCCCTGAATCCACTGCATGAGCGTCGAGTCGGAGATAGAGAACCAGAACTCGTCGTCCGCGACGCGGAGGAGAACCGGGTCGTTCAGGATGCCGCCCTTCTCGTTGCAGAGAATGACGTACTTCCCTTTCATCGTCTCGATCTGCGTCGCGTCGCGAGTGATGAGGTAGTCGGTGAGCGCCTCGGCGTCGGGGCCTTTCACGCGAATCTGGCGCTCGACGGCCACGTCCCAGAGAGTTACTTTCTCGGTCAGCGCTTCGTACTCCGCCATCGCTCCGCCGTCTTCCGGTTCGACGAGGCCGCGAGGGTGGTAGGTACGGTTGTACACTGTGCACCGCCACGCGCCCTCTTCGTTGAACGACTTATCGAAGAACGGGGACTTGCGGACTCGCGTCGAGACCAGCATCTGAATCCCCGGGTCGCCGGACTGTCGGAGGTTCCGCGGGAGGACTCTGTCTGACTGATCGATGCTCGGATAGTTCGGATGCTCTTGGTTCCCGGACATGCCTGTGAACGATGATGATAATTGCAGTTAAAAGATAATGCTGAATAGGACTCCCTTTTATCAGCCTTACCGAACACCACTGGTCGACGCGACCGCACAGAACACGCCGCAGTCGGCCGAAAACCGTCGTACTCGCCCGACTTTCACGAACGATTATCCTTCGACAGTTCGTCTCTCGGTGGGCGTCCACACGCGACGAGTGAGGCCCGACACCGAACTTCGCGCGTTGCTTATGAGCGTCTAGCCCCTAATAGGGACAATGCGCGCGTTTCGGATGTCACCCGGGCCCGCCGCCGCCTACGCCTTCCGGCTCGGTATCACCGCGGGAGCAATCGTCGGACTCGCTTTGCTGGGCCTCCTGTACTGGCTCGGTCAACTCGCCGTGTTTCAGCTTGCGTACGTGCTTCTCATCATCTTCCCGCTGTACCTCGTCCTCGTCGCCGTCGCTCTCAGCGTCTGGTTGGGCTACGACAAAGACACCACTTCTCTTCGACCGGTGTATCGGTCGAAAGAGCCGAAGTGAGCGTTACATCTGACCATCGCCGTCTTCGGCCTTCGTCTCACTCCTCGTCGTCGTGGTCCGCGATAGTCGCCGCGATGAGGTTGCGCATCCCACGGCGGAGGCGTCCGCTCATCGCCGTCGACGACAGTCCCATCTCCTCGGCCACGCCGCTGAGCGAGATGTCTCGGGGTTCGCCGAAGTACCCGCGTTCGTAGGCCGTCTTCAGCGCGCACTCCTGTTCGTCGGTCAGTCCGTACGACGTGTCGCCCCCCGCCTCGTCGTTGCTGTATATCTCGATGATGTCGAGCGTGATGTCGTTCTCGCTCGCGTACTCCCAGATGGTGTTGAGCGCCTGCTTGTCGGGGAGGAGGAGTCGGACGAGCCATCCCCGACCGGTCGTCTCGGTGTGGACGAGGAACCCGTTCACGTCCGTCACCACGGTGCTGATGAGCTTCGTCTCGGGGGTGTGCTCGATGTAGTAGATGCTCGTTCCGTCCGTTCGGTCGATGAGGTCGTAACTTTCGACGGTGGGGTCGGCGTCGAGCATCTCGTCCAGTTCCGCTCCGTCGTCGTACTCCACGAGGAAGGGAAACACCGTCGCTCCCGGGTCGGTGTTCGTCTGCGTCATGACTCGAATCTTGATGTCGTCGAGTGCGGTCAACGTGGGGACGAGTGCGAGCCTGTCGTGTTCGATGTGGACTTTCGCTGTGATGGACATGGTCCTTCTCCGTCTGGGTCCGTTTTTCACCGCCGTCGACCGTGGTCTGACACCTCGGTCCGACCGTCTGCCGGGTCGGTGACTACCCGGACTACACACTTGCTGTATAATAGTGTTGAGAATCGTGTCTGTCGAACGCGATTACCGCCCGCCGTCTGTCGAATCTCTCACACGACGACGGCGTTCGAGAGCGGACGAACCGGCTCGGTTCCGCCGTCGATGCCCGTCTCGTACCCCACGCGAAGCAGACGTTCACGCTGTGGTATGGATTGACATAATATAACTTTATCGCAGCTCCACTGTATATATCGTTAACAATCACGCAAAATACGGTACAAAAATACCAGTACTAGTACGCGCCAGAAGATAAGGGGCCGTAGCCAGTAGCAATAATCGAGATGAGCAAAACACACACCACCAACGTGGAAACGGAATCGCCGATGGACAAGTTCTACCTGCCGGGCACCTCGCTGCCGACGGACCTCGGCCGCGTCGAAGCGGCCGTCACCGACCTGTTCACCTTCCACGGCCGCGTCCTCATCCCGCGGACGTACAACCGGTAGTCGATTTCGACTATTCCGTCGCTCTCTTCTCTTTTCGCCCGGCGTTTTCTATCGCTGCATCGAGAGAGACGCGCTCTATAGTAGCGTCTGCACCTGTTTACTCATCCGACCGCGCGCCGTCGTGCGGTCGAGTGAGCGATGACTTGCAGACGCTACTATAGCTTTCGCACGTACCACCGTCGAAACCGTGCGCCCGCGGACGGAATCGACAGACGACGGTCACGAGTGATTTATACGCTCACAGAGTGGCTACCGAATATATGCGCACACAGACCCGGTCGTTGCTCGACCAGTGTTCGCCCGAACGGCGAGCAGAGATCGAGCGACGGGTCGAGACGTTGCTCTCGGAACTCACGCTCGAACAGAAAGTGGGGCAACTGAATCAGTTGAACGCCGACTTCGCGACGGGGACCGCCGTCGGCGATATGGACGTCGAACGGGGCGTCTTCGACGGCGACATCGGTTCGGTTCTCAACTTCGGTGACCTCGACGAGGCCAGACGGCTCCAAGAACTCGCTGTCGAGGAGTCCGACCACGGTGTTCCGCTCCTCTTGGCGTTCGACGTCATCCACGGCCACCGGACCATCTTCCCGGTTCCCCTCGGCGAGGCGGCGTCGTGGAACCCGGAGATGGCGGAGTTGTCGGCCCGCGTCGCCGCCACGGAGGCGGCCGCGAGCGGCATCCACTGGACGTTCGCCCCCTCGGTCGACGTCGGTCGTGACCCTCGTTGGGGCCGCGTCATGGAGGCGGCGGGCGAGGACCCGTACCTGTCGAGTGAGATATCGAAAGCGCGCGTCCGCGGATTTCAGGGCGACGACCTCTCGGCGGACGACACGGTCCTCGCGTGTGCGAAACACTACGTCGGCTACGGGGCGTCGGAGGCCGGCCGCGAGTACAACACCGTCGATATCTCCGAGACGAACCTCCGCGAGGTCCATCTCCCGCCGTTCGAGGCCAGTTTGGAGGCGGGCGTCGGCAGCGTGATGAACGCGTTCAACCTCTACGAACGCATCCCGGCCAGCGGCAACGAGAAACTGGTGAACGACCTGTTGCGCGACGAACTCGGCTTCGAGAACCTCGTCGTCTCCGACTGGAACTCGTTCGGCGAACTCCGAAACCACGGCGTCGCTTCCGACCTGCGCGAAGTGGCGCGGGCGTGCATCGAAGCCGGGTCCGACGTGGACATGGTCAGCGGAGCCTACGCGACCGAACTCGTCGGACTGGTCGAAGACGACGTCGTCGACGAATCGCTCGTCGACAGCGCGGTTCGCCGCCTCCTGACCGTCAAGGGCGTCTTGGGCCTGTTCGACGACCCCTACCGGTACTTCGACGCGGACCGCCAGTCCCGCAGAACCCTCACCGACGACCACCGCGAGGCCGCCCGGGCAGTCGCCCGCGAGTCGCAGGTCCTCCTGAAGAACGAGGACGACCTGTTACCGCTCGACGGCGACGAGAACGTGGCTCTCGTCGGCGGCCTCGCCGACAGCGACACCGACATGCTCGGCGCGTGGCGCGCCGAGGGCGACCCGGACGACGTGACGACGCTCCGAACGACGCTCGCAGACCGCGTCGAGAACGTGACGTACGCGGCGGGCTGTGACCGCGACGGCACCGTCTCGGACACGCAACTGGCGGACGCAGTCGACACCGTCGCCGACGCGGACGTGGCCGTCGTCGCCGTCGGCGAACGCTACAGTCAGAGCGGCGAGGCGGCGAGTCGCGCGCACCTCGACCTGCCCGGTGACCAGCGCGCACTGCTCGAAGCGCTCGTCGAGACGGGGACGCCCGTCGCCGCCGTGCTGTTCAGCGGTCGGCCGTTGACCATCGACTGGGAGGCCGAACACGTCCCGGCCATCCTCGAAGCGTGGTTCCCCGGCGTCGAGGCCGGCCCCGCTATCGCGGACGTCCTCCTCGGCGAGCACAACCCCTCGGGCCGACTCCCGATGACGTTCCCTCTCACCGAAGGCCAGATACCCGTCTACTACAACCGCCTGAAGACGGGGCGACCGGCCGAAGACGCCGACGTGGACCTGACCGAACCGCCGTCCGACCACGGAGAGAAGTATCTCTCGCGGTATCTCGACATCCCGAACGACCCCCTCTACGCGTTCGGACACGGCGAGAGCTACACCGACTTCGCGTACACCGACCTGTCTCTCGACGCGTCGACGATAACTACCGACGAGACGCTCTCGGTGGAGGTGACCGTCGAGAACACCGGTGACCGCGCGGGAACCGAAGTCGTTCAACTGTACCTCAGAGACGCCGTCGGCAGTCGCTCGCGGCCGGTGCGCGAGTTGGCCCGGTTCGAGAACGTCGACCTCGACGCCGGCGAATCCGCGACCGTCACCTTCGAGTTGGCGGCCGCCGACTTCGAGTTCTGGACCGCGGACGAGGCGTACGCCGCCGAACCCGGGGCGTTCGAGGTACAGGTCGGGCACGCCTCGGACGATATCAGAGCGGTCGAGCGGTTCGAGTTGGTCGAGTAGGGCGTCGAAGCGACCGTGGTTCACTCGATTCGAGGGCGCGAATCGGTCGTTGTGTTCATCGGAGCGTGAACCCGTCTCAGAGAACCCCCATTTCCATCTTGTCCGAGAGTGATCTGCCGAATGCTTATACGGCTCATCGGGTTACTAGGAGTACGATGGCCAGTTCGACTCAGAACGGCGACGCCAACGATGGCGAGATACGTCTCTGGCAAGAGGATGGCTGGTGGATCGCGAACGACGTCGATACGGGCGTGACCACGCAGGGTGCGTCTAGAACGGAGGCACTGGAAAACCTGGACGACGCCGTCGCGGTCCATACCGGGGAGCGTGGCCACGAACCGACGGACGAAGAACTCCGTTCGCTGGGGATCGACCCCGAGGACAACACCACCGGCGACCAAGCACCGCCGGACGTCCTCGACTGATCGATGGGGAAGCGAACGTTCTCCGGAATGGAGGTCGTAAAGGTGCTGGTCAACGCCGGCGGGTTCGAGTGGCGACGCACGACCGGTGATCACGCTCAACTGTACTACGAACACCCGACGAACGAAGAGGACCGCCGACAAGTGACCGTCCCGTTACACAGCGAACTCCGTACCGGAACGCTCCGAAGTATCGCCGAAAGCGCCGGCGCACACGACTTCGATGCGTTCTGCGAGTGGACCGACGAAAACGCTTGATAGTCGGATTCGTGTTCTTCCTTCTCACCAACTATCTGAGCCTGTTTGGCGTGGTGACCGTGGATTCTGATTTGATTGTCATCTCGGTAGGAGTCCTCATCGGGTACGTGGCTGCTCATCTGAGAGACGCACGATAGATACCTCCTCTGTATCTTGCACGCCAGTCCTGTCACTTTGATAGAGATTCAACAGAGCCAGACGAGACGGTTCGATATCGACGACCCGTGGTCGCCGTGCTCTCCGTCGACGGTGCGGTTACTCGGACACTCGCACGACCTGTTTCCCGACGTTGTCGCCGGAGAACAGTCCGAGGAACGCGTCGGGGGCGTTCTCGAGGCCGTCGACGACCGTCTCGCGGTGGGCTATCTCGCCGCTCGCGACCCACTGTCCGAGTCGTTCCGCCGCCACGCCGAATCGAGTCGCGTAGTCGCTCACGAGGAGTCCCTGGACCTTCGCGCGCGGCGCGATGAGCATGGGTAACTTCCGAGGCCCCGTCGGGACCGTCTCGTCGTTGTAGTGCGCTATCTGTCCGCAAACCGCCACGCGTGCGTCGAGATTGAGTTTCGTGAACACGGCGTCGGTGATCGGTCCGCCGACGTTGTCGAAGTAGACGTCGACGCCGTTCGGTGCGACGTCGTCCAGAGCGTCCCCGTAGTCGTCGGTCTCCTTGTAGTTCACCGCGGCGTCGAAGCCGAGTTCGTCCGTGAGCCAACTCGTCTTCTCGTCCGAGCCGGCGAATCCGACGACGCGACAGCCGTTCAACTTCGCGATCTGTCCGACGACCGACCCGACCGCACCGGCCGCGCCGGAGACGACGACGGTGTCTCCGGGCGTCGGTTCGCCGACGTCGAGCAGTCCGAAGTACGCCGTCCGCCCCGGCATGCCGAGCACGCCGAGGTAGGCCGGGAGGGGAGCCACGTCGGTGTCGACGGGGGCGACGTCGTCCGCGTCGAGGACGCTGTAGTCGGCCCACGTTCCGTTCCCGGTCACGAACGCTCCCTCGTCGAACTGTTCGCTTCGACTCTCGACGACTTCGCCGACGACGCCGCCTTTCAGCGCGTCTCCGACCGCCCACGGCTCCGCGTACGATTCGCTGTCGCGCATTCGGCCGCGCATGTACGGGTCCACAGAGAGATACGCGACGCGTACGAGGAGTTCGCCCGAGGCCGGACTCGGCACCTCGTCCGCTCTGAGTTCGAAGCTGTCGGCGTCCGGTTCGCCGTCTGGTCGCTCTGCGAAGTACCAACACCGGTTCGTCTCTTCCATACGCTCTCTCGTGTCGGTTCTCCGAAGAGCCTTCGGGCATCGGTGGTCCCGTCCGCATCCGAGCGTCGGTGGCGGGTCGGAGACGCCGACGAAGTAGGGCGTTTCTCGAACGGCGGATGGATGCCGCTATCGGCGATGCGGCGGCCGGTCTGACGCTCGTCCCCGTCGGCGCCACCGAACGGGGCTTGCTGTCCCGAACCGTCGGCGGGATGTTGCGACTGTCCGTGCTCCACCAACTGGACGCGAGCGTGCTACTGACCGAACGGCCGCACGAACGCTCGCTCCGAGAGCGACTGTCGGGGTCCGGGTCCTCCCGCGACTGACCGGCCGGTGACTCGTCGTTCGCGCGGCCACGAGTTCTCGCTCGAACGCGTGCGTTCACCCCGGCCCGAACGCCGCGATATCGGCCCCGACAGTCGCCAACGCGTCCGCGGGGTTCGGGTCGCTGTCGGCCAGATGCGTGTACCGGTGCTCCGGAACCCGCGACAGAGCCGTTTCGATGGCGTCGCTGTACCGTTCGACGCCGGGTTCCGTCGGGTCGTGGCCGTCCCAGACGTCGCGGATGACGGTCATCGAGTCGATTCGGACCTCCAGACGCTTCGGGTCGTAGCGCGTCAGCAGTTCGGCGAGTCCGAGGTGGAGCGCAACGTACTCGGCGGTGTTGTTCCCCGCGCGTGAGCCGACGGGACGGCCGAGACGGGCGAGTTGAGTCTCCTCTTCGTCCATGATGACGGCACCCGCACCCGCGGGGCCGGGGTTGCCGCGCGAACTGCCGTCGACGTAGAGGATGAACGCGTCGTCCGCCGCTTCGGTCGTGGGTGGACGCGTCAGTTCCGACGCCAGCAGTTCTTCGAGCGCGCGCCGTAACTCCGTTCGAGTCGTCGCGGGGTCGAACAAGCCGCCGTACCCCGGGACCGACGCATCGATAGCTTCGATGGCGGCCGTCATCTCGTAGCCGACGCGTGCGAGTACGTCGTCGACGAGGGCCGCGACTGGTGAGAGATGCTCTGACGGCAGGGAGGCGTCGGTCACGGACGCGGCTCCGTCGCGTCTCGGTTTCGAGTGCTCGTGTGTTCGTCCGCGGGTGACTTCGTCGGCGGGTCGCGCCACTGCATGCCGACTCTGCGTGACGAAGCGACATAACCGCTTCACCGAGTGTCGCACTGAAGCGGCGGCTGGCGGGAACGACGAACCGGACGGGCCGTGCGAAGATTTTGGCAAGCCTAAAAAACGAAAGAAGTTTCAATGTTTAGGGAGACCTAAACAGCATGGACGACGGGACGAATGATTCCACATCGAGGGTGCAGAGCGCGTCTCCGGGGCACGGTCGCTCTGTCGCCGGTGACGGACTGCTCGCTGGCCGCGCCGGAGACTCGGGCATCGTGTCGGCAGCGACGGCCACGGCGACGGACACCGACGCGGGAGGGCACTGATGGCTCGACGCAAGAGCCACTCCGTCGACGTTTTCGTCCGACGCCACCGGAGCGAGAGGGTATAGGCATGGTCGGGACGACACTCGCCGAGATTCGCCAGCACGTCGAATCGCTGGCCAGCCCCGACGGGCCGTACGTGGTGCACTGCGGTCGAACGGGCGAGCGGCCGATTCCGACCGCCGGCAACCGCTTCGAGAGTCGAACGCTCGCCGAACGTGCCGCGTCCGCGGCAGGGCAGTATCGGGCCGCACTCCGGCGGTACGACCCTCGGCTCCCTCATTACGACCTCGTGGTCTCTCGGGACGTCGAACCGCGCGGCTCGGACGGACGAGAGTCGTCCGACTCCGACCGTGACCGGCATCCGGGACCCGGCGTCGGGACGGAACTCGAAGAACGGTCACAGCACTCTCCGCTGGTCGAGTTCTGCCACCGCGTCGCGGCGGCCGTCTTCGAGACGCTGTGCGATTCGGGGCACAGAGACGTCGAAACGGCCGTCATGGACGTCTACTTCGAACTGGCTGAGACTGTCGACGACCCCGATACGCTCTGTCTCTGCCTCCTCGAGAGCATGGCCGTCGAACTCGACCAGCGGTTGACGCCGGTCGAGCAGGCCGCGCTCTTCACCGAGGCGGCCACCCGACTCTCGCCGACCGAGTCCGTCGGGGACCCGGTCTCGACGGCGCTCGCGACGCTCGAAGAGCGCGGTCTGCTCTCCGGGTACTCCTGTTCGCCCTCGCTCGTCGACCTCGACGACGGAACGAGGGCCGTCGACGTACGCCTCACGAACTACGCGTTGTCCCCACGGAACGGCCGTCTCCCCGTCTTCCCGCTCGTCCTCGGCGTCTACCGACACGAGTCGGAGTGGCCGCTCTCGTCGCTTCGAGCCGTCGCCGTGGCCGACGGCTGGGAACTGACGCTCGTCCATTCGAGGGACAGTGACCCGACCGACCTCGCCAGCGTTCCGATAGAGCCGGAGGCGTAACGCGCCGATGGAGTCGAACCTCACGCAGAGACGGGCGAACGCCGACACAGAGCGGAGACCAGCGAACGCACAGCGAACCGCGACCCGCCGGAGCACTGCAGTCGACCTCTTCGCCGTGCGAGGCACGGACTCGACTCGACCCCGGTGTGACCGGCGATGGACCCTCGCCGAGACGAGACACAGATGAGTGGCCCCGGACAGTACCTCCTCGGACTGTACATCGCCGAGCATCGAGACGCGCCGCCCGTCTCGCCCGGCGTCGTCGCCGAGATGGTCGGCCGGTCGCCGGCCACCGTCATCGAGGTGTTCAGACAGCTAGCGGGCGAGGGTCTCCTCGACTACGAACCGTACGTGGGCGCGACACTGACCGACGCCGGACGGCGACGAGCCGACGCGTTGCACGAGAGCTACGTCACGCTCTCGTGGTTCTTCCGGAGCGTCCTCGACATTGACGACCACGAGACCGAAGCCCTGCGGATGGCGGGCGTGGTCAGCCCCGACGTGACGAGACGGCTCGCATCGACGCTCCCGTTCGAACGGGACGAACGCCGCGACGCCGGTCCGGTCGTTACCCGGACCGACTCGGACGGCGCTCAGAACGGCGGCGAGTAGTCTTCGTACTCTTCCATCTCTTCCATCTCTCTGGTCTTGCTGGGCATCACCGCCGCCCGTGGACCGCCGGCTTGGCGGATGGTCACCTTCGAGATTTCGTCGACTTCGTCCGGGAGTCGCTTTCGAATCGCACGCATCGTCATCGGTGCGATACCACAGCCCGAACAGGCGCCCCCGATGGCGACTGTTACTTCCCCGCTCTCCTCGTCGACGTCCTCGATTTCGAAGTAGCCGCCGTGGTCCTGGATCTGCGGGACGTTGTTACTCAGGTAGCTCCGCGTTCGCCGTTCGAGGCTTTCTGCGCTCATACACGTCTACAAATGGTCCTATTTGTAATCAATCTATGCTGTTTGGCTTGCCTAAAATAAACATATAGTTGTTTGATGGGCCTAAAAGTACAAATTACCCAAATACTACTATTCGGCCCAGTGGTGTGACGATTTCGTGTCGGTCGTGTCGATTGCGTCAGTCCGACTCTCCCGCCGCCGTCGCTGCCGACGGCGGTGCAGTCGGTTGACTCCGTCCCCTCTCTGGGACGACAGACGGTTCCCGTATCTGTGGGCGACCGTCACGCGACAAACGTTGATGGTCGCCCACCGAGAACGCCATTCAGGGTCGTGTAACTCATGGAATCGAACTCGTCGCTCGCGACGACACGTGTACCGTCCGAGACCAGTCTATCACGTTCGGAACGCCGGCGGAGGGAGCCCTCGCTCCGGACCGTCCGATGAAACAGTACCCGCCGATTCCTCCCGTCGAGGATGCGCCCGACGGACTCCTCGACGCCGGCCACCTGTGGATACTGGAGAAAGTCGACGGCGGCCACCTGCGGTTCCAACTCCGGGAGTCGGGCGTGCTTCGGTTCGGGGACAGGACCCGCGTCTTCGGTGACGCGGACGACGTTCCGCTCCCGTACCGACACGCCGTTCGTCACGTCCGTGAGAACATCGACCGAGAGGCCCTCCGGCGCGCCGTCGACGACGTCGAGGCCGTCGTCTTCTTCGGCGAGGCGATGCACCACCACGTCATCGAGTACGACTGGCATCGCACGCCGCCGTTTCTCGGATTCGACGTCTGGTCGGACCGCGTCGACGGCTTTCGCCCGCCCGACACCGCGTCGCACATCTTCGAGCGGTTGGGTCTGCGGCCGGTCAACGCGCTGGAACGGGAACGGCACACGCGGGACTTCGACGCCGAGTCGTACGCGGTCCCCTCCTCGGCGTGGTACGACGGCCCGGCGGAAGGCGTCGTCGTCCGGAACAAGCGCGGCGGCAGGGCACAGATTCTGCACCCCCGATTCCGTGAGGCCGACGATTCGACCGCAGACGGCCCGGAACCCGCCGACGGCACCGTCGAGGAACTCGCGGCGAGATACGCGACTCGACGCCGGTTCGACCGACTCGCGTCGGTGCTCGAAGCCACCTACGGGAGCGTCTCGTTCGACACGCTCTACGAACGCGCCTTCGAGGACGTCGTCCGAGAGAAGCACGGACGACTCTTCGGCGGTGGGCGTTCGATAGACGTGCAAGCGTTTCGCTCGGAACTCGCCGCGCTCACGCGCGAGTATCTCCGCGAACGGGAGTCGTGAGTCCTCGCGAGACTCGGATTCGGGTCACGAACGGCGTCGAACCGAAGGACGTACGGCCCCGTGGCGGTATCGACCGTCATGAACGTCGACACGGGCGACACGGTTCGCCTCGAGTACACCGGCCGGTTCGAGGGCGGGAGCGTGTTCACGACGTCGGACTCGGACGTCGCGGTGGAGCACGGACTCGTCTCGGAAGACGGCGCGAGCGTCTCCGTCTCGCCGCTCCAGTTCACCGTCGGCCGCGGGGAGGTCATCGACGGACTGGACCGGGCGGTTCGGGGGATGGAACCCGGCGAGGAGAAGACCGTGACCGTCCCGCCCGAGGACGCGTACGGCGAGTACGACGAGGACCGGGTCCGGCGGTACGACCCCGAGGCGTTCGAGGAGATGGTCGGCGAACCGCCCCGAATCGGCGACCACGTCCGCGCGCAGAACGACCTCCACGGCGACGTGACCGCCGTCTCCGAAGACGGCGTGGAAGTCGACTTCAACCACGAACTCGCCGGGAAGACGCTCGTGTTCGAGATTCGGCTCGTCTCCGTGGAGTAAGTCAGTTCAGCAGCGTCACCGACTCCTCGAACTCCTCGCGCGTCACCACCGCGGCCGTCCCGTCGTCGACGGCGACGCCCGCCGTCGGATGCCCCGGCAGTTCCCACGTCTCAGTGACCGTACCGTCCGTTCGGTCCACCGCGGCGACGTCGTGCGAGTCGAGGACGACGTAGACGTGCGTCTCGTTCGCCGCCAGTTGGACGGTGTCGAGTTCGTGTGCGCTCGGTCCGCGCCACTGTACTTCTCCGCTCGTCGCGTCGAGTGCGACGAGCGTCGGGTTCGGGTTCCGTCCGCGCTTCTGTTCGAGCGTGAGACACTGCCCGCCGTCGACGACGACGGGCGGGTAGCGGTGGTCGGACGTCCGAAGTCGGACCGACCACAGTTCGTCACCGGTCGCGCCGTCGAACGCCGCGAGTCGCCGGCCGACCCATGCGTAGACTCGGTCGGTTCCCACGGTCGGGGTCGAGACTCGTGCGTCGAGGTCGGTGCGCCACTCGAACGCGCCGGTCGACGCGTCGAGTCGGGCGAGTTCGCCCGGGCCGTCGTCGCCACCGCCCGGCGTGCAGGCGTAGACGCTGTCGCCGTCGCTCGCGATGCCCGTCGGAAACTCGCTGACGAGCGGTGTACTCCACAGTTTCTCGCCCGTTCGGGCGTCTACTCCGGCGACAGTGCGGCTTCTGGATGCGATGACTGCGACGACGCCGTCGACGAACACGGGCGCTGTCCCGGCGTAGCCGTAGCCGCTTCGATACTCCCAGTAGCGAGTGCCGTCGGTCCGGTCGAGTGCGTACGTCGTTTTCCCCTGGACGAACACCGTGTCGCCGACGACTGTCGGCGTCGCGAACGGCTTCTCGTAGGCGAACCGCCACCGTTCGTCGCCCGACTTCGAGTCGAGGGCGACGAGACCCTCGAACGAGGGTTCGTGGGCGTCGCTTTCGGGGGGCAGTTGGACCGGAACGACGACTTCGTCGGGTCCGAACACCGGTTGCACTTCCCACCAGTCGTCGACGGCGAGGACGGGCGACGCCGTCGCGTCCGATGGGAGGGACCCGTCGGTTACGCCCCGGCGCGCGGAGCCGCCGTGTTTGCTCCGCCAGCCATCGCTTCTCGGTGTGAGGACGGCGTCGCGGTCGTGGACTCGCTTCGGAAAGCGCGGTATCGCGTCGAGACAGCCGGCGAGTCCGGCCGTTCCGACGACGCCGAGTCCGGCGAGAAAACGCCGGCGCGAAGAGGGGACCATGTACCCCCGCTTCGGTCCATCGGTCAAGTCTTTTGTGACATCCGACTGGGAAATACTCCGTGCGCGACTCCCTTGCCCCGTTCTCGGCGGTGGTCGCGCGACGGAGCGTCGGCGGAGTACATACTATAATGTCGCTTCGGGGCCGAGGTACGTTATGGTCTATCAGGCTCTCTCGGGGGCGACGGGTCGATGAACGGAATCAGTGACATCGTCACCTCCGTCCAACACACGGCGCACTACGTGAACGCACACCTCGCCGACCACGCGGGGTCCGGGGCCGGAGAGAATCCGAGCGGCGAGGACCAGATCAACGCCGACGTCTGGGCCGACCAGTTGTTCTTCGACAAACTCTCCGCGCTCGACGGCGTCGGCGCGTACGCGAGCGAGGAGCGCGAAGAAGTGGTGGACTGCGGCGAGGGCTACACCGTCGCGATAGACCCGCTCGACGGGTCGTCGAACCTCGCGTCCAACAACTCCGTGGGCACCATCGTCGGCGTGTACGACGCCGAACTCCCCGCTTCGGGGCGAGAGCTGGTCGCCGCGATGATGGTGCTGTACGGCCCGTACACCACGATGGCCGTCGCCCGCGAAGACAGCGACGTCGTCCGCGAGTTCCTCCTTCGGGAGGGGTTC
The DNA here is from genome assembly GCF_900115785.1 of Halogeometricum limi. Lineage (GTDB taxonomy): Archaea > Halobacteriota > Halobacteria > Halobacteriales > Haloferacaceae > Halogeometricum > Halogeometricum limi. The sequence continues at coordinate 320,915 of NZ_FOYS01000005.1, read as the reverse complement.
AGCGAGCAGTGGGGACGATTCACGGTGCCCGAGCAACCGACCGTCGTCGGACTCGCCGGGAAGAAGAACGAGCGCAGCGACGCGTTCAACGAGTTCGCGGCCGAGTTAGAACGGGAGTTGAAGCTTCGGTACGGCGGTGCCACGGTGGCCGACCTCGCGCAGGTGTTGGAGTACGGCGGTCTGTTCGGCTACCCGACGACGACCCGGTACCCGGAGGGGAAACTCCGCGTGCACTTCGAGTCGGCACCGCTGGCGTACCTCGTCGAAGCGGGTGGCGGTAGCTCGACGGACGGCGAACAGTCGCTCCTCGACGTCGAACCCGACGAACTGCACGCTCGGACGCCGACGTTCCTCGGTAACAGAGAACTCGTCGAACGAGTGGAGGCCGCGCTGGGTCGGTAGGCGGCGGTCACGGGAGCGACTCGACTAAACCCGTGGCGCGGCCGAGATACGGTACCGTAGCTCCGTCGAATCTCCACTCGGTGGCCCGTTCCGGCGACGCTTCTGCATCTCTGGACGAATCGGCCGCGGCCGACGACGAGCCGGAAGTGCCGTTCGACGGAGTGCTCTCTGTCGGGGGACACGGGGCCGCAACCGGGCCGTCGACCCCGTCCCCTCTGTCGACATCCCGTGACGGACAGGTGATAAACTACTTTCCGCTCGGTCGTGATTCACACCTACGGAATGGTTAACTCGGACGCGGATTCCACAGTCGGTGATGAGGCCGAATCTGACCACGAGGACGACGTGCTCGCCGACCAGTTGTCGACCGACGAGGTCTATCAGCGGGTGGTCGCGGACGCCGACCACGAAGTCACTTCGGGGGTGCGAGAGCTGTTTTTCAGCGCACTTGCGGCCGGATTCGCGATTACTATCACGTTCCTCCTGTACGCTTCGGTGACGGCCGCAACCGAGTCCAAAATCGCCGGCGTCCTGCTGTATCCGCTGGGATTCATCTACATCATCATCGGCGGCTACCAGCTGTATACGGAGAACACGCTGCCGCCCGTGGCTCTGACACTGGAGCGGTTGGTCTCGATTCCCACCCTGTTCCGCCACTGGCTCATCGTGCTCGCGGGGAACTTCCTCGGCGGCGGAATCGGAGCGTTCGCGCTGGCCTACGGCGGGGTGTTCGACGACGCCACCGCGGCGGTGGCAATCGGGTTCGCCGAGAAGGGTATCGCCACCCCCGCCTCCGCCCTGTTCGTCAAAGCGGCCTTCGCCGGGCTGATAGTCGCCGGCGTGGTGTGGATCAGCTTCGCCGCTCGGGACACGATATCGAAACTGGTCGTCGTCTATCTGGCGTTTCTGGCGATTCCGCTTGGGAACCTGTTCCACGTGGTGGTCTCGTTCTCCGAAGTCGTCTACTTGGCGCTCGTCACCGGTGCGAACCCGGTCCCCGCGCTAATCGGATTCGTCCTCCCGGTGTTGCTCGGCAACACGCTCGGCGGAGTGGTGCTGGTGACGGTCGTGAACTACTATCAGACCTCCGACCGGCGTCTGCAGATCCCCCGCTTCCAGGACGTCCGTCGGCTCACGCTGCGGGAGTGGCTGGTAGGCTCGCTGGCCGGCCGCTCGTACGTTCCGGTGATCGACACCGTCGAAGAGATAGTCCGCGACCCCGATACCTACAGGATTCTCGTACCGATTGCCAACCCTCGGACCGAGACTGCGGTGGTGCGTCTGGCCTGCCAACTGGCCAGCAGCAAGAAAAAAGGGACCGTCCACGTCGTCCACATCGTCCAAGCGCCCCGACGTTGGCCCTCGGGGGCGGAGCGAATCCAGACGGGCCGGATCAAGCGCAACTCCGACCGACTGCTGGAGGACGTCCGTCAGGTCGGAACCAAACACAGCGTCACCTTGGAGACTTCGACCGTGGTCTCCCCGCGTTCCTTCGAGGAGATATTCACGCTGGCACGCCGCACGAGTCCCGACCTGGTACTCATGGGGTGGGACCAGCAGGGCCTGTGGAGTTCGGCCCGCGCCGAGAAACCACTCGCCGAGCTGACCAACCAGTTGCCGTGTGACTTCCTCGTCGCCAACGACCGCGGTCTCGACCCGTCGCGAATCCTCCTGCCGACCGCCGGCGGACCCGACTCCGATCTGAACGCGGAGGTCGCCCGGGCACTTCGGGACGTGGCGAACGCGAAGGTCGAGTTGCTCCACGTCGTCGGCGACGAGGCGGACGAACGTACGGGCGAGGCGTTCCTCCAGAACTGGGCCGACGAGCACGGCCTGAACGACGCGACGATCACCGTCGACTCCGGCGACATCGAGAATGCGATAGTCAGCGCAGCCGACGACAGCACGCTGCTCATGCTCGGCGCGACCGAGCAGGGGATGTTGTCTCGCCTGGTTCAGGACTCGTTGCATCTGGACGTGGTCAACGACGTGGATTGCTCGGTGTTGTTGGCCGAACGACCCTCGAATCGGTCGCTCCGCGACCGGTTGTTCGGCTCTCCGGGCCGAGAGCGTCGCCCCGAACTGGCGTTCCAGGGTGACGGAGCGGAGTCCGACGGGTCCGGCCGCCCCGAGACACCGGACGAGTAGTCTCGATTCGGAAAGCGAACAGAGACGGCACGCGTCGTCTCGTCGGGGTCCACGAACGACCGGGTCGCCTCCCGACCGACTCCGACCCCGACTGCCGGTGGGCGAACACTTTTCACCGCCATCTGGGGAGTGATACCATATGACGACACGAGACCGCGAGTCGCTAAAACGGTCGCTGTTCGCCACTATCGAATCCGAACGCGACCGGTTGAAGACGGCCGCACGCGACATCTGGGAGTCGCCCGAAGTCGCCTTTCGAGAGTCCGAATCGAGCGAACGACTCCAGTCCATCCTCCGCGAGGAAGGGTTCGACGTCGAGGCCGGTATCGGGGGCGTCGAGACGGCGTTCGTCGCCCGATACGGCGACGAAGACCCCGTGGTCGGCACGATGGGTGAGTTCGACGCGTTGCCGGGGATGAGCCAGCGCGCGACGGCCGAACGCGACCCCGTCGAACCGGGCGCGCCGGGGCACGGATGCGGGCACAACCTCTTCGGCGTCGGAAGTCTCGGCGGCGCACTCGCGGTGAAACGCGCCATCGAAGACGGTCGCCTCGACGGCTCAGTCGTCTTCTTCGGGACGCCGGCGGAGGAGGCGGGCGGGGGGAAGGTGTACATGGTCCGCGCCGGCGCGTTCGACGACGTCGACGCCGTCGTCTCGTGGCATCCCGGGTGGTACAACGCGCCCAACAAGGGCTCGTGTCTCGCCAACGACGCGTTCACGTTCACCTTCGAGGGAGAAACGTCGCACGCCGCGGCCGCGCCGGAGGCCGGTCGGTCGGCGCTCGACGCGGTCCAACTCATGAACACCGGCGTCGAGTACATGCGCGAACACGTCCCCGACGCGGCGCGCATCCACTACGCCGTCCAGAACGGCGGGTCGGCGGCCAACGTCGTTCCCGGCGAGGCGAGCGTCGAGTATCTCGTGCGCGCACCCGAACGCGAGGAGGTAGAGCGTCTCTCCGAGTGGGTTCGGGACATCGCCGACGCGGCCGCGACGATGACGCGAACCGACTGCACCGCGACGAAGACGGCCGGGTTGTACGGCGTTCTCCCGAACCACTCGCTCGCCGACGCGATTCGCGCGAACATGGAACAGGCCGAGTTCTCGCTTGACGACGAACAGGCCGCCTTCGCGGCCGACCTCAGGGAGACGCTCGGCGACGTGGAGGGCGCACTGGGCGAACTCTCGGAGTCGGACCGCGAGGCGGCGCGCGACGCGGCCATGTTCACCCGGCCCGTCGACGCGACGGACGACGAAATCGTCGGGTCGTACTCCACGGACTCCGGCGACGTCTCGTGGAACGTTCCGCTCGGTCGGTTTCGCGCGGCGACGTGGCCCGTCGGGACGCCCGCGCACTCCTGGCAGGCGGTCGCGGCGGGTGCGGAACTGGGAACGGCCGGCATGGAGTTCGCCGCGAACGTCATCGCGGCGACGATGGCGGATTTGCTCGCGGACGACGATTTGCGCGCCGAGGCGCGTGCGGAGTTCGAGCGACGTTCCGCCGGGCACGAGTACGAGTCACCGCTTCCGGGGGATGCGGACCCGTACGAACTCGTGAGCCGGTGAGTCGGTAACTCCCCCGAACGTGTTCGGGTAGCGGACGTTACACCATCGCCGCGGCGACGCCGACCAACGGCGTCACCACGAGGAGGTAGACGGCCGCTTCGACGGTCCACGCGCGTCGAATCCGCCGCATTCGCCGTCGGTCGAGTCCTTTCGCGCGCGGAAGAACGACGAGTGCGAAGAACCCGACCATCAGCGGGTAGCAGACGACTGCCGCGGCCGCGAGCGAGACGAGGCCGTTTCCGAACACACCGGTCGTGACGAGCAACACCCAGACGAACAACGGTCCCGTGAGCGCTCCGGCGACGTAGTGGACGACCGCGGCGAGTCGCCGCGACGAGAAGTCCGGATGTTGCCCGGTGAGTACCCCGCTGGCGATTCGCGGCGGCGTCTCCCCTTCTTCGATTCGCCCCGTCACGGCGTCCATCGCGAGCGTCGCCGCCACCCCCGCGACGACACCGCCGCCGAACAGCAGCGCCACCGAGAGCGAGGCCGACGGTTGCAGAACCATGTCCCGACCGATGGACTCCATCTACCTATTCATTCCGTCGAGAGAAACCGTCTGGGGTCCGCTTCGCGCGCCCGGAACACCGCCAGTTCCTTCTGGTCGGCTTCGAGCATCACGTCGGACGCCGCACGAAGCCACTCGGGGAGGTCGTACACGTACGCCGAGTGCGTCTGCGGTCGGGTGTCCTCGCCGTGCAGGCTCGCGGGCTCCGAGTAATGCGTGATCGGTTTCACGTCACCCCACGTCGTCCGCGCTCGCTCGAACGCCTCCCGGTACGTGAGTCCGCGGTCGGCGAACGAGTGGTGGTGGTAGTCGAACACCACGGGGACGCCGATGGGGTCACCGACCGCTTCTACCAACTCGGGAACGCTCCACAGACTCTCTTCGTCGTCGTTTTCGACCGTCAAATGCGCCCGTGCGCCGGGCGAGAGACGGTCGACCGCTTCGCGGAACCGTTCGGCAGTCGCGGCTTTGTCGCCGTACGTCGCGCCGATGTGGACGTTGATGCTGTAGTACGGCGAGCGGTCCAACCCCAACAGGTCGAGCCACGAGGCGTGGTACTCGACGGCGTTCAGCGAGTTCTCGACGGTGTCGTCGGAGGGACTCGCGAGTTTGCACCAGTAGTCGGGGTGGAACGTGAACCGCATCCCGTGTTCTTCGACGAACTCGCCGCACCGTTCGGCGAGTTCGGCTATCTCCTCGTAGTCGGGCAGTTCTTCGACGTCGAACTGCGAGTTCCACGGGACGAGGTCGGACGTACAGCGGTAGAAGTAGACGTCGTGTTCGACGTTCCACCGCAGAATCTCGTAGAGGTCGGTGAAGTTCTGTAGCGTCAGTTCCGAGGCGTACGGGAGTCCGCGACTCTCCCACGTCTTTCGCTGCATGTCGCGGTTGCAGCGAAGCGGTTCGTCGCGGTCACGGAGCGTCCGGTTGAGGCAGGGGTAGCCGAGCATCGATGAGCAACTCGTGTCGGGACAGGAGGGCCGAGGAGAGATGAACTTCGCGGCGGACGCGGTCGGTTCGTGCGACGGGGGACGCCGCGACTGTCCCCGTTCGAGTCGGGTGCGCTCACCGCTGTCCGTGACCGCTCGCCTCCGGTCTGTGACCGCTCACCTGACGTCCAACCGTTTGGATTGGCTCTCGGCTCCGTCGGTCGCGCGAACCTCGTAGGTCCCTCTCTCGAAGTCGCCGACGGGGAACTCGACTCTCCATCTGGAGTCCCGGCCGACTTCTCCCTCCCCCGTCACGAGCAGTGGATTGTCGCCGGTCCTACTGATTCTGACTCTGACTGTGGTCCCGCGTGGTCGACTGGAGAACCCGCTTACGACCAGCGTCTCGTGGATTCGCGTCTGAACCTGTTCCGGGTCCAACTCGAATTCGAACCCTCGCTGTTCGCCCGTCGGTCTGAGCCACTCGACCGTCTCGCAGACGAGGTCCTGTGCGACGGCGACGTCTACCTCCTCCGCTTCGTCGTCGTTGAGTACGTCCCGGAGTTCCCGAAGCGCCTCCTCGTACGACGGCTCGAGCGGCGGGTCGTGTCTGCTATCCGATATCTCGCTCACCGCGTCGCGGAACAGCAGTTCGAGGTCGAAGAGCGTGAAATCTCCCTTGAGGACCCCCTCCTCCGAGTCCACGTCGAACCCCGGGTCTCCACGCTCTCGGTACTCGTCGGTGTCGATGGTAATCTCGTGGTCGTTCTCGGTGACGGTGATAATGTCGTCGTCTTCGACGACCTCCAACCCCTCGAACGTCTCTTCTTCTCTGTTCTTTCCCACGAACACGTGGAACGCTCTGTCGTCTCTGTTCTCCTTCGTGTTCCGATACACGCCACCTCTGATTCCCGCTTCCGCTCTGGCGACGATTTTTCTCGCGACATCCTGAGCGAAGGTGCCGTTGAACGCCTCCGCCGCGCGTTCGAAACACGAAATCTTGTACTTCAGCGTCTTGTCGAGGACGTAGCGTTCGAGCATCGAGACGCGCTTCGTGAGGTTCTCGATGTTTTCGGTGTTGGTGGTGATGTTCGTCGTGTTCTCACCGATCTTTGTCGTATTCTCACTGATGTTCGTCGTGTTGTTCGTGATATCCGTCGTGTTGGTTGCGATGTTGTCCGCGTTCGTTTTCACGCCCGGGACGCTGAGGTCGAGCGTCGAAGCGTCGGTCACCTCGAACTCGACTTGGTTCTCGGCCGACGTGAGGCGAACGTCGTCCTCGTCGTCGTCCCCGTCTCTCACGTGGAGGAACGCCTCTCGTTCACTACTCCCTGCTCTCGCCGCCAGCGTCGTCTCGTGCGGGTTGTCGAACGCGGCCGCGTGTCGCGCAATCGCGGCGTACAGCAGTTCGTTGCTGTAGACGTACTGGCCGAGTCCGTCGTCGACGATACTCCACGTCGTCGTCTCTCCGGCGACGGTGGGTGTGATTCGACAGAGGTAGACGTGTGGGTCCGTACAGGAGGTGTACGGCTGTCGATGCGTCTCGTGGTACGCTCTCGCGAGTCGTAACAGTTCGACGTTCACCTCCTCCGAGGACTTCGGCTGGCCGTCGTCGTCCACCACGCCGCTTCGTTTCGGAAACTCGACCTCCTCGACGACGTGCGGACCGCGATGTGGGTCGTCGACGTCGACGACTCGCTCCGCCACTATCTCGAACTTCTCGAGGATTCGGTTGTACTCGCACTCTCCGCCACACCCGCTTCCTCCGCCCGGAACCGGAACCGTCTCGCGTTTACAGTCGTCGTACTTCAAATAGAGATACTGGTCGTTGTCTCCTTCCGCCGCCAGCACGGGGCTGACCTCCACCCCGTCGCCCCCTTCGACGACGACGGGCGTTCCACAGCAGTCGAGTGCCACGCCTTTCGAGACGGTGACGGTGATGTCGCTCGTCCCCTCGACGGCTTCGACCTCGACCGCTAGCCCCCGGACGACGCCGGACCCGAGAACGTCGCGGGCGAGCATCCGCAACCGCCCGTCGTGATACGCCTCCTGCGCCTCCATGTCGCGAGGCGTCATCAACTTCCCGTGGAAGTAGTGGTTTCGCTCGAAGTATTCGAGTTCGCAGTCTCTCGGAGCCGTCCCGTTCGATGATTCACTCATAATGTTTGTTTGCTTATGACTTCAGACGTCGTCAGACGGCTTGAAGATGTCCTACGGTTGTTAGTTCCCACTCGATACCCCCTGTCGCTCGGAGTCGACGAGCGTCGAGTCTCTCCCCAACGTCGCCCGTTCGAGGGCGAACGTCCCGCCCGACAGCGTACTGTTGACGCCGAGGTACGAGTGGGTCCCGAGTTCCAGTCGCGACGAGAGGTGGATGCCTCGCCCGACGGCGTGCGCGGGTCGTTCGGCCCTGACGATTCTGTCGACGCCGCGGACCTGTTCGTCGTCGACGTACGGTGCGACCAGGACGACGAAGCACTGTGGGCACGGCAGTAGTCGCCGGTACGGTTCGCGCGCGGCCTCGGTGTCGATACAGTCGAGGTCGACGTCTTCGAGGAGGTACAGCGACGATAGACGGTCGTCCGGCGGAAGCGTCGCGTGAGATTCCTCGCGCCTGCGCCGACCGTCTGTTCCGAGCACCCCCTCGTCGACGAGTGCGTCGAGCAGTTCCCGTTCGCGACGCCGCGCCCGGTTCCACGCCGCTTCGTCTTCGCTCGGCGGTTCGATGCCCGTCAGATATATCGCTAGCACTTCGAGGAGACCACCCCTCGTCCCGCGTGACCTGAACAGCGACGGTGCCCGACGGAGCAGTTCGCGACGGTTCTCCTCGGTCCAACTGTCGTCGGTCTCCAGTCCGAGCCAACTCTCGAGCCAGTTCAGGTAGTCGGCGTCGATACCTTCCGCGTCGAGGAGGCTGGTGAGGTCGGCAATCTCGGCTTCTATCTCCACGAACGCGCTCTCGAACACCGAGAGGAACCGTTCGAGGAACGCGGCACCGTCGGGGTTCTCCCGGTACACCGCCGGGAGGTAGCGCAGATACGACTCTCGCGGGAGAGAGACGCGACACGACGACACCGTCGGTGACGCCGTCTCCGTCCCGACGATATCGATACTGACCCAGAGGTATCTCCCCGTCGCGTCGTCGAGCAGTGTGTCTCTGGGGTTCGGTCGCGCGGACCGCCAGTGGACGGCGTTCGTGTCGACGTCGTCGTCCGTCGCGCCGTACTGGAGTCTGACCTGCGTTCCGGCACCGGCGAGCGTGAAACCGAGTTCGACGCTGTGCCACTGTACTCCCGCTTCCCCGGCGTCGAACCGCCGGACGAGGCGTGCCTCGAACCCACCGGTCGGACTCGTCCGGCGGTTCGTCCGAACCTCCTCGAAGAACAGAATCGTCGGGTCGCTCGGCGAGTCGTCGTCCCGTTTCAGAACGTACAGTCCGCGTCCGCGCCCCGCTTCGCCTCGACGGAGGACGAGCGTCTCGCACGCTCCCTCGAACGTCGTCACGGGCTCGAACCGCCCAGCGTCGGGGAGATACCGAACCAGCGTCCGCGGGCTGGCGGCGTCCGGACCGAGGGCCAACAGCAGTTCGTCGACACCCACGACTGCCACACAGACGGGGTCGTACGCGTGAGGAATGCTCACCGTGGTCGGGTCGAGCGCGAACCCGTCCGGGGCGTCCTCGTCTCGGTCGAACCGGTCGACGACGAATCGGGGGATGCCGTCGCCCGCCCCGTCCGACTCGTCGTAGAGGACGTACAGGTTCCCCTCGTCGTCGCGGGCGATGCCTCGCGGATTCGGGAACGTGGTCGCCGCCGTCGGGTCGTCGCCGTCGGCGAACAGCGTCCGTGCCGACCCGTCTTCGCGACCGAACGCGAACACGACACCACCTTCCGGCCGCCGGTCCAAGACGTACGCGTAGCGGTGGTCTGCGGTCGCGTCGACGGGGTCGGTGAGAGCGTTCTGCGTCCAGCGACTCGCGCCGGTCGTCCGCGAAACGGCGGTGACCGTTCCGTCCTCGAAGGCGACGAACACCGTGTCGGCGGTCACCGCGAGTTCGCGTGCGGCGTGGCCCGTCTCTTCCCCGTCCTCCCTCGTGCGCGGGTCGACGAACGCTTCGAGGACGCCGTCGGTTCGGTCGTCTCGATAGACGCCGCCCGACGCCGTGAGCACGAACACTGTCTCGCAGTCGTCGACGGCGGCGTCGACGGCGTCGAGTCGTCCGAACGCCGTTCCCAGTTCGACCGGGTCGACGTACGTCGGCGTCCGGCCGCGCGCCAGTACGACGCCCTCGTCGGTTCGCTCGCCGTTCTCTCCGCTCCACTCGTCCCACTCGGCGCGCGTGTGCGTCCCGAGGACGGTGAACGTCATCGGACGCCTCCATCGCACCCCTCGTCTCCGGTTCGGACGGTCACGTCGTGACCGACCGGGTACACCAACCCGTTCTTCGGAATCGTCACCGTTCCGTCGACGCCCACCTCGAACGTTCCGCCGTGGACGACGACGCCCACGTCGAGTACGCAGTCGACGCCGTCGACGGCCTCGACGACTTCGTACAGTTCCGAGGGGTAGACGGCCCGCCCGAACGGCCACCCTCCGTACTCGTCGTTCGGCAGTGGGTCGAGGAAGGTGTCGAGTGCCGCTTCGATGGCGTCCGTTCGCTCTACGGCCCGTTCTCCGGGACCGAGTCGAACCTCGACGTCGACTTCGATACCGACGTACACGGGCGGTTCGACCGCCACTCGGTCCGTCAGTAGTCGGTGCGTACAGAGGTGGTCTTCGACCGCGTTCAGGAAGCCCGCGCTCGGTTCCGGGCGCGGCCGCGTACTGTGGGGCACGACGGCGACAGTCACCGTTCGCCGTCCGGCGCAGTCACCGGGCGACGCGCGTTCGTCGACCCACGCGTGCGCCCGACCGAAGCGGAGGCCGGGAGTCTGCGTGGCCACCAGCGCGAAGTCGGCCGCCGTGACCGCCCGGTACCTCGTCGCGAGGTCGGTCTGCAACGCGTGGAGCGCTTCGTCCGTCGTCTGCGCGTCTCGACCGCCGGACGCCGGGCCGTGTGCGGTGACCGACGCGGTACCGAACGGCGGCCGGTCGAACCGCCACGCGGCCGTCGCGGGGACGTTCCCTCGCTCTCCCCCGCCGAAGCGGTACCGTTCGACGACGACGTGGCTCCCCGCGTCGGGGACTCTCCCCCGCCGTCCGTCGCCGAACACGAGTTCACCGTTCGACTCGTCGAGGACGACGTGTCTCTCGTCGGGTCCAGAGGCGTCGAACGTCTCGACGACTTTCCAGCGGTCGGTCCGCCACCCGCCCGGGACGGACCCCGACTCGGCGACGGACGTTCGCCGGCCGACGGTGACGACGGCCACGCCCTCCGACCGCACGGGCCGGTGTCGGAACGCGAACCGCTGGTTCGTGACGGCTCTCGTCGTCGTCTTCGTCGGGTCGTCGCTCCGCACGAGCGCTTCCGGGTCGGTCACGAGGCGCCCGTGTCTGACGCGGACAACGTTCACCGAGAGCGACGACAACTGCGGCGGGACTTCGTAGCCCTGTCCGAACGGTTCGGCGTCCGCCTCGTCGAGGACGGCCCTGAGCCAGTACAGCCCTCGCTGTCCGTCGAGGACGCGCCCGCTCTCGACGCCCCACGCCGACGGCGACCACGGCTCCGGCCGTTCCACGCGGATGGTCCCGCTCTCGTAGAGGTGGTTCGTCCCGTCGCGGACGGTCAGGTCGCCCCACGCGCTCGGGCGGTGCCAGTGCTCGTAGTCGCGGCAGTACTGCCACCGCACTTCGAGACTCGGCCGGAACGACGGGGTCTCGTCGCCGTGCGTCGCCGGACCGGGGAGGTCCCCCTCGTAGAACTCGACCGCGAGGTCCAGAGCGTCGAGCGCGTCTCGACTCTCGCCACCGAACGGGTCGCCGTCGAACCCGATGTACATCGCGCTCCCCGGTCGCGCTCGCTCGCCGAACGCCAAGAAGTACATTCCGGGCGTCGCGTTCGCCTCCGTGTTGTCGACCCGGCCGGCGCTGTGATTCGAGACGACCTGCGCGAGCCTCGCCGTCGTCAGATACGCGTCCTCGCTCGTCTCGAACGGTTCCGCTCGACTCGGGTCGACCGTCGCCGTGACCCCCGTCGCCGCGCGGATGTGGACCGGGCTCGGCGAAGAGGCGGTCAGCGTCGCCGTCGCTCGCGTCGGACTCGCCGGGCCAGCGCCCATCAGAGTGAGGAACTTGCGGACGTGTCTCTCCGTCACTCGGTTCAGTTGGTAGCCGTAGCTTTCTGCGAGCCACGCCAGCATCTCGAGGATGGTGATGCCCGGGTCGCTGGCGTTGTGGTCCGTCCACTGTTCGGCGGAGACGGGAATCTGCCGCCTCGCGTCTTCGAGGATGTCGGCGAACGTCCGGTCGTCGAGGTTCGGCACGTCGAGGCTCACGCGACACCTCCGCTCGCGTCGACGGCGTGCGTCCCGCTCGTGACCAACACGTCCCGGGCGACGTCCGGCGTCGGGTCGCCTTCGCGAACCGCCACCGAGGCGTCGCTCCCGCGGAACGTCAGTTCCACCGAGTCGACGTGGTCGACCCCCTCGACACCCTCGAGGAGACTGTACACGTCCGACAGGCACGGGAGCGTTCCGAACGGCCACCCCTCACCCGACTCGCTCCCGGTGAGTGGGTGCAGAAACGCCGTGAGTCGGTCTGTCAGCGTCTCCTCCAGCGCCGACACGCTCACGCCGGCCGTTCGAGTGACCGTCGTTTCGACGTCGACGTCCACGTACGTGGGTCCGCGGACGACGAGTTCGCCCGGTGGCTCGAACGCGGGTGGCTCCTCGTCGGACTGCCCGAGGCGTTCGGGTGGGACCAGCGCCGCCGGCGCGGCGTCGGCGAACGCGGCATCGAGGAGTCGCCGCAACTCCGCCGACGGCGTCGGCGTGGGCTGACTCGACCGCGGGACGACGAGGAGCGTCACCCATCCCGGCGCGAACTCGCCCGCCGCGTCCATCGCGGGGAGGCACCTCGCGCGCGCGACTCTGCGCGACGCCGACCGAGCGATGCGTTCGTAGTCGGCGGCCGCCACCGCGCGGTTCCTGTCTCGGAGCGCTCCCGGCGCACGTCGGAGCACCCGCTCGACTCGCTCCGTCTCCGCCCCCCCGTCGCCGGGTTCCGGGTTCGTCACGCCGTCGACGAACGCGAGCGAACTCACGAGTCCGTCGACGGCGCGGGCGGGGACGTTCCCTCGCTCGCCGCCGCCCGTCAGGTAGGTGACGCGCACGTTGTCGCTCCCGCGCGGCGGAATCGCACCGTTCGCCCCGTCGCCGAACGTCACGACGCCCGCCGTGGGGTCCAGCGAGTAGACGCGAGCGTCGCTCGCCGCACCGAACAGACGCTCGACGCGCGTCCACCGAACCCATAGCTCGCCATCGCCCTCGCCTTCGCCTTCGACCGTCTCGGCGAGCGGATTCGCGAGTAACGCCTCGCGGGCGCGCGCTGCTAACGCGCTCGACTCTTCGACCCACAGTGCCTCCTCGAAAACTGGCGTCGTCGCTATCTCGAACGACTGCGACTGCGTTCCGTCGCTACTGCCAAGCGTCTCGTCGGCGACGGTCTGGACGTTCTCCGCCCACGCCGCGTTGACGTACACGCCGGTCGTCATCGGCGGAGCTCTCGTCGGGACGCCCTCCTGCGGCTTCGTCGCGAGCGCCGTTCCACAGGGAGGTATCGCGTCCGACGGCGACGGCTCCCACTCGTCGACGTCCTCGCACAGCCCGACCGCGTCCGTCTCGGTGTCGCCGCTCCCGCCGTCGCCGTCGTCGGGTTCGCCGCCCTCGCGGAGACGCGCGCGCCCGTCGTCGTCCAAGTCGTCCGTTCGGACGGCGACGAGCCTTCCCTCTCGGTCCAGCACGGCTATCGTGTCCGGCGTGTAGTCGTTGATGATGGGGAGCGTCGAGTCGAACCGGAGGACGTTCGGACCGGCCTCGACCGGCGAGAAGTCGCCGGTGGCGATGCCGAGCGTCGCCCCCGGTCCGAGCGTCACCCCCGCGGGAATCGTCGCGAGTTGGCTGGCGGGTTGGGCGTACTCGAAGTCTACCGTGTAGCCGGACAGGTCGATTCTGGTCGCGCCCCGGTTCGTCAGTTCGACGTACTCGTCTGCCGCGTCGATGTGCGTTATCGCCAGCGGTGACGCCGTCGCGCCGGTCAGGGGCGGGCCGAACTGACTCTTCTCGACGCGGGCGCGGACCCAGTGCAGGCGGCGGCCGAACCGTGCGCTCGCCGTCGTCGCCTCCGGAAAGACCAGTCCGACGATGCCGCGCCGGGTCAACGCCTCCGTCTCGTCGGTGACGCTCAGAGGTTCCCACGCGTCGCGGTTCGGGTCGCTCGCGTACTCCCACCGGACGCGCGGGGCGAAGTCCGCGGGGAACTCCCGGTCTGCGAGCGAGAACAGAAGCTGTATCGGACCGTCGGTCAGCGGTGCGTCGAACCCCAGATACAGCGTCTGCGTGGCGTCCGGCGCGCCGAAGAACGGGCTGGTGACGTCCGCGTCGAACGCGAGGTTGTTGTACGAGAGGGCGTGCGTCGGTTCGTCTCTCGGGAGTCCCGCGTCCGCGTCCTCGCCCGCGTCCGCCTCCGCCCCGTCGCTCCCGAACGACAGCCTCACTTCCGAGAACTTCGGTGGCGTCCCGTCGTACTCGGTCTCCCAGTACGCCGCCGCCGTGGGGTCTGTTACGGTCTTTCCGTCCGCGTCCTTCGGGACGGCCTTCGGCGCGACGTACGCGCCGCCCATCAGGCGCGCGCGAACCCAGTGACTCTCCTGACCGGCGACTGTCGTCGCGGCGAGGTCAGCGGGCACCTCGAACGTGACCGCTCCCGCCGCCTGCAACGTCTTCGCCTTCCCCGCGACGTCGAGGTACGCCCAGTTGTCGCCGTCCCAGTACTCCCACCAGAGTCTCGGGTTCGGCGTGAAATCGGCGTCCACCGCGACGCCGGTTCCGGCGAACTCGATGGAGACGGCCGCGCCGGACTTCGTGAACGCCCGCTCGGACCCGACGTAGAACGTGCTCGACTGCCGCGGGAGCGACCCCAGCGGGAGTATCTCTTCGTCCGCAGACGTCGGCGGCAGGGGAACGTCGTCGGCGAACAACTCGTCCGGTTCGAACGTCGCCCCCGCCTCACCAGTCACGAGGTGCACCGCGTCGAGCGTCACCTCGAACAGGTCGGTCGGTGCGAGTCCCCAGTCGCGTGCGGTCTCGTGGTACCGACACCGAAGCCACAGCGACTCGGTCGCGACCGCTTCGGGATGTGTCGCCGCCGTCTCCGACGCTATCGCCTCGGCCACGCTCTCGACCGTCTCGGCGAGCGTCGACGCCGTGAACGACCACGTCGGTTCGTCCGCGTCCGCCGTCTCGGAGTCGAACGTCAGCGACACCCGCACGGTCGTCCCCGTCGCGGCGTCGGTCTGCGTCGCGCGGTCGACGGCGAACGACTCGACCGAGTGCCACCCCTCGACCGGTTCGCCGTCCACCACTCGCTCGCCGTAGAACTCCCACACGAGCCGTTCTCTGAGGACGCTGAGCGGTGCCTCCGTCGCGAGGTCGACGCGGACCGTCGGCGGACTGCCGCGGAACAACTCGTCGTGCGCGAGGTACAGTGCGTGCTCTTGGTGGTTGTCGCCACCGAACAGTTCCGTCGTCTCCGGTCCCGCGAGGACCGAACTGTGGTCTCCGAGGTGGTCGGACTTCGGCCGGACGCTGTACACCGCGCGGAGGGCCGCCGGCGTCGCGTCGAACTCCCCGTCTCGAACCTCGAAGAACGTCTCCGGTCGACGCTCGCTGGCCGGCGCGACCGCGCGCGTCGACTCGGGCACGCGGACGTTTCGGTCGAGTTCGTCGGCGACGTCGAACGTCAGCGGGAGTCGCGCCGACTGCGGCGGCGCCCTGTCGAACCCGAGCGTCTCGAAGAACGACCGTCGGTACTTCTCGGGGACCGCGTCGAGTCGTTCGACGACGTCGTGCGTCATCGACGCGAACAGTTCCAACAGCGTGGCGCCGACGTCGCCTCGCTCGGGGTTCCACTCGGACACGTACTCGGCGGCGAGCGCTCGCGACTCGGCGAGGAGTTCGTCGCGCGTTCGGCCGTCGACGACGGGTTCGGTGACCATCTACCGCTCCTCCAGGTAGAACGGATAGACGAGGTTGAACTCGCTGTTGGTGCTGCGGACGCGGTAGTCTATCTCGACGGTGAGTCTCGCGCCGCCGCCCTCGTCGGAGAGCGACGCCGAGACGCCCACCACGTCGATTCGCGGCTCCCACCGGAGAAGCGCCTCCTCGACGGCCGTCTCGACGAGCGCGGACGTCGCCGACCCGAACGTCTCGAAGACGTAGTCGTGGACGCCGCACCCGAACTCCGGCCGCATCGCCCGTTCGCCCGGGACGGTGCCGAGGACGAGCCGTATCGCCTGCTCGATGTCTTCCTCGCCGTTCGCGAGCGAGACGTGCTCGCTGTCGTCGATTCCGGGCGGAAACGCCCATCCTGTTCCGAGAAACTCTGTATCCATGGTTATCCGATGTTGACCGTTGGTTCGCCGTTCGATATCGTGTTCGGCGGCCCCGCTTCCACTATCGTGTCGCCCGCCCGCGCGGCCGGGAATCCGTTGACGAACACGGTCGTACTCCCGACTGCGACCGGTCCGCCGACGTGGGGGGCCGGTCCTGAGGCGAGCGGACAGCTGTGCACGTCGCCCACCGCCCGCCACGCGGGCAGTCCGCCGATGAAGACGTTCGGACTTCCGGCTCCCGTGAGCGGGGTTCCGTGGGCGGTCAGATCCGTCACTCTCGCTGCTGGTGGCACGTCTATCTCCTGTCTCAACTGTTGATGTTCACGAGCGACCCCTTGAGGGTCAACACTCCGCCCGCCTGGACGTCGATGTTGCCGTCGGCCGCGAGTTCGAGCATCGGGGCGGACAGCGCGACTTTCGCCGCACCGCCGATACTGACCGCACCGTCGCTCGTCGCTATCTCGATAGTGTTCTCGCCGCTGGCGTCGGCTATGGTCACCGTCTCGGAGCCGGACTCGTCTGAGAGCCGTATTCGATTCCCGCCGGCGCTCGTTATCTCGACGGCTCCGTCGTCGCCGTCGTCGAACCGGAGTTCGTGTCCGCTCCGCGAGCGAACCAACCGGACGTCGTTTTTCCCGTCGTCGTTGCTGGCCGGCGGCTTCTCTTCGAGGTTCCACAGAGATCCGACGACGAACGGGAACTCGACGTCGCCGTCTTGGAACGCGACGAGCACTTCCTCGTCCGGTTCCGGGAGGAAGTAGGTGCCGCGTTCGGCACCGGCCATCGGCACCGCGATCGGTGCCCAGTGGCTCACATCGTCACCGAGGCACGTCGTTGTCACCCGAACGCGTCCCAGTCCCTCGGGGTCCTCGTTGTCCGTGACGAGTCCGACCGTGACGCCCATCTGACGCCGTCCGCGGTTCGCTCTCTCGGCTCTCTCGTTGGCACCGTCGCCCGCGCCGAACCTGAACCGAGTCGTGTACCCCGAGGTGTCGATGCTGTGTGTGACGCTCTCGACGTAGTACGCGCCGTTGTACGGTGCGACTCCGGCGACGAGGATAGTCGTCCCCGCGCACAGTTCTGGCAGTCCCAGCGCTGTCCCGCTCCCCCGACGCTGGGCGTGCTTCAAGCGCGCAGCCTCGGCGCGAACGGCGGTGTCCGCTTCGCCTTTCGTCCGAACCGGACGACACAGCACTCTGGACCCCTCCGTCTGCCCGGCCACCGTGTCGTCCTCGTTCCGTGCGCTCGCCTTCACTTCCGTCCGGTTCTTCGCGTCGAACCCGTGGACCTCGACCGTCTCGGGCTGCCCCGTTCCGTTCTCCTCGACGGCGAACGAGCGCAGTGATTCGCCGTATCTGAGGGCGACCATCGGCTGGTCGCCTTCCGAATCGACCGGCCGGAAACTGAGTACGTCGCCTCGCTCGGTGCAGCTGACGTGCAGTTCGTATCCGATGTCGTCGGCCAGTTCCGTGAGGAACTCGAAGTCGTCCTGTTCGGCCGTGCGCTGAATCTTCGGCCTGAGCTCGTTCACCGCCGGCGAGGGCTCGACGGTCACCGCATCGAACCCCCGTTTCGTAGCGAGCTCCGAGACGACGTCCGCCACCGACGTCTCCTTCAGGTTGACGTCCGTCGTCTGTCGGTCGGCCAGCGTTCGGAGGCTATCGTAGCCACGAACGGTTATCGTCGGCGTCCCGCTCTCCGGAAAGCTCGGCTTCACGGAGGCTATCTGCCCGTTGACCAGCGGCGTCTGCGCGTCGCCGTATCCGACGTGTACCGTCACCGGCGTTCCGACCCGGAGTGAATCGAAGTCGAGCGCCTCGAACCGCCCCGTGTCCCACAGGAGGCCGTCCCTCTGCTCGAACTGCTGGAACGCGTTGTGTTCGTGGTCGTAGTGGGGCGTCAACGTGAACGTGAACTCCGCCGCGGTTCCGACCTTCGAGTCCACGGTGAGTCCGGAGACGACGCCCGTCGCCTCTGTCAGTTCCTCGCCACCGACCGTCACGGTGAACCGCGGTACGTAGAAGTTGCCGTATCGTTTGCTCAGCGTTTCGAACGTTAGTTGCTCCATCTAATCCTCCAGCGGTGGTATCACGAGTTCACGTCCCGGTTCGAGCGTCCGCGGGTCGTCGATGCCGTTCGCCTCGGCGATGGGTCGCCACGTCTCGGGGTCGCCGTACTCCGCCGCCGCGATGGACGTGAGCGTCTCGCCCGCCTCGACGGACCGAACCGTCGTCTTGTCCGCGGACTCGCGTTTCACCCGCACCAGTTGCTCGGTCGGCGTCTGATACCGCCGGAAGGTCACGTCTATCTCCGCTCGAACGGGGAACCCGCCGGGGAGGAACATCGTGAACCGTTTGTTCGCGCTCACCAGTACCGACTTGAACACGAGCGACCCCCAGACGAACGTACACTGTGGCGGCGCGTGGCGCTTTCCGTCTACTTTCAACAAGCGGTCGATGTGGTTCGTGTAGACGATTCGGACGTCGGTCCCCAACTCGTAGCTGTCGACGAACAGTTGCATCGAGAGCGTCTCGGTCTCCCCGCTGACGAACTGGACGAGCGGAGAGTCCATCCCCAACAACGCCTGTTCGCTGTAGTTCGTACTGGTGTCGACGTTGTACTCGGTCGGGTTGAAGAACACCGGAATCGGGTACTCCGGGTTGCCCCGTTCGTCGAGGACGAAGATGACCGCTTTCGCGAGTTCCGACAGCGTCGCTCTGGGCATCTACAGCCCCCGCCGCTCGCGCTCGTGCCGTCGCTTCGTCTCGAACTCGTCGTACAACCGGTCGACGAGTCGGTCGACCGCCGCGGGCCGTTCGAGTAGTTTCTCGACGGAGAGCGAACCCTCGTCTTCTCGGGGCGTCCGTTCGCGGTGGTCGGCCGCCGGACGAGGACGAGTCGGCGTCCGACGTCCCCCCGGGCGGTCGTTCACGTGGCGTCCATCGTCTTCGTCGGCTTCTCGCGTTCGTGTCTTGAGTCGCATGGTCGGTCTCGTCGCGTTCGTTCTCCGCTCGTTCACCGCTCGGTTCGCCTCTCCGCGGAGGCCGAACGCCGTGTCGGGCGGGGGGTCGCTCACCGCGGCTGCGTTCGACACCGAGGCGTGAGGGCCGGGTCGCTCGACCGACTCGACGGCGCGTGCCGGTCGGCCTCCCGACGCCGCTTCGGACACTCCTGCGAAGACGAACGGCTCCCGGTCGTGCAGTTCGGCGGCGGGTGCTTCGGCCCGGTACGGGCCTCTCTCGCCGTCGGAACCGACCGGACCGTATCGCTGCACCCGCGACCGTTCGAGGGGGTTCGCGTCCGCGCGCCCGACGGGGAACGGTTCGAGAGACGCCGTCGACCCACGCATTTCGCTCGAACCGCTTCGGCCGAACGCAGTCTGCGGTGCTCGGGCCACGGTACGTGCGGTGGGCGGCGTCCGGCCGGAGTCGCGTACGACGGACGCCGTTCGACCGACGGTGCGTGCGGCGGTCCGCCGTTCGACCAGTTCTCGGAGCGTACGCGTCGTCTCCCTCTCGACGACGTGCCGTTGCCGGTGGAGTAACCGCGGTCGAACTCGGTCGGTCCTCTGTTCGCGGGGGGTTTTCGCCGGCGGTCCCGACGGGTCCGAAGAGACGGCGTCGCCGACGCGTCGTCCGTCGACTCCGGACTCGACGACGCGTTCTCGGAGGACGTGCACGACTCTCGGTTCGTCCTCCGAGACGCTCTCTCCAACCGGAGACGCGTTCGAGCCGCGCCCGTCGGGTTCGTGACCCGTCGCGTCGCCTCTCTCGACCGGTTCCCACCCTGAGACGACGAGGTACGCGAGTCGCTGTCGCGACACGGTCGACGGTTTCGCCGACCCGGCGAGCATCCCTCCGAAGTACGGGAGCGTCCCGATCGGCGTGTACGCGAGTCCGCCCGCTCGATTCTCGTTCGCGGGATACGTCTGTGCGATCGGACGGACGAACCGCGGCACGTCGAGCGTTGTCGGTTTCTCGGACACTCCAACCCCCCGAGTCGTCGTCCGAACACTCACCGTGGAGTGCCCGACCGACTCGTGCGTACCAATTAGTGTGTTGAAGCTTATATATTTCTCTAGTCATTTATCTCCGGAACTCGGCTCCCGGCAGAAGCGGCGTCGAGGGCGGTCTCGTTGGTAGAAACCTTTTCGTCGTCGCTCGACGTATCTCTCTGCGTACAGTGACGTCGAGGACTCACTGGACGTGCCAATCCGGGAGTGAGGACTACACAAGCGGTGCGGCGGAGGGGCCAGAACCGACACGTCGAGAGAAGGTGCGGAAGAACGGCCCCGTGGAGATTTCGACGTAGCGCACTCGTAGTTTCGGTCGCCCCGAAACCCCGTTCGCATCGAACCGTTACCCCGAGGTCGCTCGGTCACGTTCCGAGGTCGCTCGGTCGCGTAAGAAGTGGACGAACGAGTCGTGAACGAAGGTTCCCGTCCAGGTCCGATTCGGCGTCTCTGTCGCCCTTCTCCTCACGTACGTCGCGTTTACGAACGAAGACAGGACGCGTACACGCCGAACTCGTCGACACTGAACATCCGGCCCATCTTCTGGTACTCTCGTCTCGTCGCGCGGACGACGTGCGACGTCTCGACGCTCGTTCCCTCCTCGGCGGCGAGGAACGCGGCGTTCAGCGCGACGTTCTTGATGCTCCCGCCGCTCAGTTCCAACCCCGCCAAGAACGGCACGTCGAGGTCTGTCGTCGGCGTCTGGTCCGGAAACACCCGACGCCAAATCTCGGCTCTCGACCGTTCGTCGGGGAGCGGAAAGTCCACGCACGCGTGGATTCGACGCTCGAAGGCGTCGTCGAAGTTCTCGCGTAGGTTCGTGGTCAGCACGACGATACCGCCGTGCTCTTCGATTCGCTGGAGCAGGTAGTTCACCTCGATGTTCGCGTACCTGTCCCGAGCGTCCGTGACCTCTGACCGCTTCCCGAACAGGGCGTCGGCCTCGTCGAAGAGAAGGATGGCGTCGCTTCCCTCGGCCTCGTCGAAGACCCGTTTGAGGTTCTTCTCCGTCTCCCCGATGTACTTGCTCACGACGCTCGCCAACTCGACTTTGTAGAGGTCGAGGCCCGCGTCGGAGGCGAGTATCTCGGTCGCCATCGTCTTTCCCGTCCCCGAGGGCCCCGAGAACAGGACGGTGAGGCCGTTTCCGAGGCTGAATTTCTCTTCGAACCCCCACTCGGTGAGTACCTCTCCGCGGCGTCTGATACGCGCGGCCACCTCGTGCAACTGGTCGAGTCGACCCTCGGGGAGGACGATGTCGTCCCACGTGTACCGCGGTTCGACGCGCCGAGCGAGGCTTCCCAGATTCCGCCTCGCCTGTACGCGACAGCCGCGAGAAAGCGTCTCCGCGGTGAGCGAGTCCCCGTCGTCGAGACGTCGCGCCGTCTCGACGGCGTCGGCTATCTCTCCGGGGGTGAACCGGAACGTCGACGCCAGATACGTCGCGTCGGCGTCGGCCGGGAGGTCCGGAACGGCCTCCCACGAACGCCGTCGCTGCTGGAACCCCGTTCGAGGGAGTTCGACCGTCGAGACGACGTGTCGTTCGACGCCGCGAAAGACGCGTTGTGGGAGGCCGTCGGCGTTGAGCAGGAAGACGTGCGCGCCTAGTTCGTCGAGGCGTTCGACGAGTCCTCGGACGACCGAGAGCGTCTGTTCGCCGTTCTCGTCTCTCTCGTCGACCGACCCGATATCGACCGCGAGTGC
Source organism: Halogeometricum limi (assembly GCF_900115785.1). Taxonomy (GTDB): domain Archaea; phylum Halobacteriota; class Halobacteria; order Halobacteriales; family Haloferacaceae; genus Halogeometricum; species Halogeometricum limi. The sequence goes on along the minus strand of NZ_FOYS01000005.1, from coordinate 299,099 downwards.
GGCGTCTCTCAGTCGGGCCTCGCGTACCAGCAACTCGCACCGCTCGACCCACTCCGTCGCGGGGACGTCCTCGAGGCTCGCGAGGAGGTGTGCGCGGCCGACGGCCGAACAGACGGCCGCCACGCCGGCCGCCTTTCCCACCCCTTCGGGGCCGTAGAGGTGGACGAACGCGTGTTCTCCGCGCTCGGTTCGACGTGCGAGGACGTCGACCAGTCGTTCAAGCCGTCGCCGTCCGCCGTCGTCGACGGGGACGGCGTCGAGACTCGCTGCCGCCGAGGCGTCGACGACGTCGGCGAGTCGCCCCCCGAGTTCGTCGCCGCCGAGCAGGTACTCCACGACGCGTTCTTCGACCCGAACCGTCGCGTTCGGCAGCGGTTCGCCTCCGGAGTCGTCGACCGTGAGGAGTCGACTTCGGCGGAGCACCGACCGGTCGGTGAACGCCGTCCGATATCGTATTCGGTCGCGGCGGTCCGACGCGAAGAGCCGAACCACCAGTCCGACCGTCGGCGTCGTCCGCGTCACGTCGTCGTGGAGGTACGCGTAGATGCGGCCGTACTTCGGGTCCAGTTCGGGTCCGAGCGCTACGAGCAGTGCCTCTCGGTGTCGCGTCTCCAGACCGAACGTCTCGCAGAGCCTGTCGAATCGGAGCGTTCGCCCCGCGTCCCGCGTGAGGCGTTTTCGCCGTCGAATCCGCCGACTCGCCGCCGTCACTCGCGCGTCGAATCGGCGGAACGTGTCGGCGACGTCGAAGAACTGCGTCTCGGCGGCGGCGTCTGCCGGGACGCTCTCGACCGCATCGAAGCGCTCGCCCCCGTCGGTCGACCGTTCACGGCCGTCGTCTCGGACGTCGCGTCCACCCCGGACGCTCTCTCCGTCTCCGCCTCGGTTCGCGCTCCGCCGTTCGCTGCCGTCCAGTGAGGCTCCCAAGAGGTTCCACACTTCGGCGTCGGAGATGTAGAGCCCCGAAAACTCGTTCTCGGCTTCGGTTTCGCTCCACCACGTCAGGAGTCGTCGCTCCAGAAGCCTGTCGAACAGTTCCAGTTCGTCGAGGAGGTACGACGCGTCGTCTTCGTAGGGAGCGACGGCGGTCATGGGCGTCCACTCATCGTGGAGATGCCCTCGTGTACGAGTTCCAGCGTCTCGATTGCCACCGCACCTCGCGCGGCGTCGAACTCGGGGCCGACCCACTTGATGGGGTACGCCCGCAGGAACTCCCACCCCAGCGATTCGTCTCCGGCCGCGTCGAGCAAGACGACGCGGACGTTCTTTCTGAGCGTCGCCAGTTCCAGCGGAACCGGACTCGTGGCGACGGCGTCCTGCATCCACTGCCAGAACGACGCGTCGTCTGTCAGTCCTCGCTTGAGGACGAGGTTCGGGTGCGTGAGTCGCGTCGGGAACTGGTGGACGAACGCGTTGACGCCGCCCTCCTCGTACCGCGCCGTCTCCATCTCGACGGTCAGTCCGGACACCTCCGAGAACCCGCCGACCACGAGTCCGTCAACTTCGACGAGGAATCGGTAGCCGAGATACGGGTCCGTCCGCTCTCCGAGCACCATCAGCGGAGACTCCCGAGCGAGCGTGTCGTCGTCGCCGGTTCGTCGTTCATCCGCTCGTGTATCTTGCTTATCTCCTCACACCAGCGCCGTCGCTCCCAGTGGGGCAGTTCGAGGACGTCGTCGTGGTCCCAGTTGAAGTGGTACGCCACGAAACTCACCTCTTCGTACAGTTGGTCGAGCGGATAGCCGGTCGTCAGCCCTCCGGTCGGTCGGTCGTGACGCCGACCGGCGACTGCAAGTTTCCCTCGGCTACCTGTCCGTTGCCCTCGTCGCCGTCCCCCGCGTCCGGTTCGCTCTGTGCTCTCTCGTCTATCTCCGCCGCGAACACCTCCCCGCACGCCGGACAGGCGGTTTCGACGGCGTTGGACTCGTACGCGTTCACCCGCGTGTAGAGGTCTTGCAGGTACGCGAGGTCCGAGACGAACAGGTTCTCCACGACGTTCGGCGTCACCGACTCCACGTCGCCGAGTTCCGTCACGACCCGAGAGAGGAGGATGACAGACAGATACGACGGGTTGCTCTTCACGCGCGGGTCTTTCAGCGGGAGAATCTCGTCGGCGGCCGTCGCCAGTCGCATCACGCCGTCTCGGTGGAGGGTTCCCTCGGCGTCCGCGTACCCCTTCGGGAGCCTGAACGGCACTTCGACCTGCAGCGGGGTCGAACTCACGGTTCGACACGCTCCATACCTTCGTGCGCTATCTCCATCGACTCTATCGCCACCTCGTTACCGCTGGCGTCTAAGTCGGGGGCGTCGTACTGCGTGGGCCACGCGAGCGTGAAGTTCCACCGCGCGCTGGGCTCTCCGCCCACGTCGAGGAGTACCACCGCGATGTCGCGGCGCGCCTGGTCCATCTGGCCGAGTTCGACCAGTTGCCGCCACTCGAACAGTTCGAGCGAATCGGCCGTCGTCCCCCACTGCAACGAGAGGTTCCCGTACGTCGTGAGGTTCGGCAGCTTTCGCATCGTCGGTTTCTCGTTTCCCTCTCGGTACTCGACGGGTTCGGTCGACGTCTCGGCTATCGTCGCCTGACTGAACCCCGCCTTGTCGATTCCGTCTATCTGGAGCAGGAATCGCGCGTTTCTGTATGGGCCGTGTAAGTCTGCCATGGTCGTCTCTCCTCAGTGTTCGTTCACGCGCTCTCCTCGACGCCGCCGGTCCACTGGCTGATGCGGAAGATGACGAACTCAGCCGGCTTCACCGGTGCGACGCCGATTTCGACGATGAGTCGACCGTTGTCGATGTCATCTTGGGTCATCGTCGTTCGGTCGCAGGTGACGAAGAACGCTTGGTCGGGCGTCGCCCCCTGCAGGGCGCCGTCGCGCCACGTCGTCGTCAGGAAGTTCGTTACGGACTGTCGGATGCGAGCCCACAGCGGTTCGTCGTTCGGTTCGAAGACGGACCACTGCGTCCCCTCGTCGATAGACTCCTCGATGTAGAGGAACAGGCGTCTCACGTTCACGTACTTCCACAGCGGGTTCGACGACGTCGTCCGCGCGCCCCACACGCGCGTCCCTCGCCCGGCGAACGTCCGGATGCAGTTGACGCCGAGCGGGTTCAGGATGTCCTGTTCGGCTTTCGCGATGGGGACGCGCGGTTCGATGACGCCCCGGACGACGGCGTTCGCGGGCGCTTTGTGCACCCCTCGTTCCGTGTCGGTCCGTGCGTAGACTCCGGCGATGTGACCGCACGGCGGAACGTTCTTTCGCGCGTTCGTCAGCGGGTCGAGGACGGTCAGCCACGGGTAGTAGTACGCCGCGTACGTCGAGTCGACCGGCGGCCGTATCGTGTCTATCTTCCCCGGGTCCTCCTCCGTCTGGAGGACCGCGATTCGGTCTTTGAGCGTCTCGCAGTGTATCCGAACCGCGTCGGTGAGCGCTCCCTCGGACTCGTAGTGGTTCTCGTCGGGGACGCAGACGATGGATATCTGGTCTTTCTCGGCCAGTCCGGCCAGCCCCGTCCGCGTGCCCGGCGGCAGTTGTTCGTCGCCCTCGAAGTGCCCGACGGTCACGTCCTCGTCCTCCCGGCCGTCGTCCCAGAGCCACACGGCGTGTCCCGCCGTGTTCGACGGGCGAGCATCGCTTCCCGCGGCGCGTTCGAGTTCGACGAGGTTCGACGCGCCGTTGACGCGGTTCACGTAGTAGTCGGCCGACGTCTCCGTCGGCGAGAGGTTGTCGTACACCTCCTCGACGGTCGGTGTCGGAACCTCGTCGCGTTCCGTGTCGCCGCCGTGCGCCCGCGCGGTGTCGGCGTCGGCGTCTCGACTCCAGTAGCGGACGACGAGTTTGAACAGGTCGTTCTCCGGGTTCGCGAGCGAGGCGTCTTCGACGTGGAGTGCGACGTTGTTTCCCCAGACGCCCGGGCCGACGGCGGCCGCAGTGAGCGCCGTCCCGTCGCCCGCGCCGCTGAGTTCGACCGTGTGTGAGTTCTCTGCCGCGCCCGTCAGTGTCACCGTGAGCGTCGCCGTGTGTTCGCTCTCGTCCGGCGGTTCGTACACCACTCCGATGCGCGCGCTCTCGCCCGGCGCGAGTGCTATCGGGCCGTCCGCGTCGGCGTCGAAGTCGTGGAGGACGCCGAAGACGTCGGCGTTGCCGGACGTGACCTCCTCGACCGTGACCGCGTCGGTGTCCGCGTCCCCGCCGTGGACGAGGACGACCGACCGCCGGGCCCGACTCCCGACGGGAACGAGTCCGAAGTCGAGTTCTCCCGCCTCGACGGAGACGGACGCTGGCCCGGTCTGTACGTCGCCCGGTTCGACGCCGCTCCCGGTGACCGTGAACGACGCGATGTCGGCGTCCGAGTCGTCTTTCAGCACGAGTTCCGCCTCGCGGGCACCGGCCGCCGCCGGGGTGAACCGGACGACGAAGTCGCGGTGTTCCATCGCTCCGATAGTGAACGACGACGGTTCCTCGGTCAGTTCGAACTCTCCTTCCTCGGCGGTGGTGAGTTCCATCTCGACGCTCGCGACGTCCTCGTCGGTGTCGTCGTCGGTGTTGTACACGCGGACCGTGAGCGTCTCGGACGCTTCGAGTTCGACGTCGGAGAAGTCGACTTCGCCGGGTGCCGACCCGTCTGCCTCCAGTGCCCCGTCGGTCTCGGCGTCGACCCCACGGCCCGTCACGTCGACCGTGACGTCGGTGCCCGACTCGTCGTCGACGTCGAACGTGAGCGTCGCCGTCTTGTCGTCGGCCGCCGAGTCCGGCGTGAACGTCACCGTCAGGACGTGTGGTTCGTCGTCCGTTCCGAGCGTCACCGGATTCGACGCGTCGAAGTCGGTGGTGAACTCGGTATCGGAACTGGTGACGTCCTGAATCGTCACGCTCTCTTCGCCGCTTCGATTCGAGAGCGTCACCTCCAGTTCGTCCGAACTACCGACGACGACCGTTCGGAAGGACAGTTCCGCCGGCGAGAGTTCCAGTCGACCGACGCCTCGTCCTTCGAGTTCGACTTCGTACGGCCCCTCGGGATAGGACGCGTCGTGAGTCACGAGCACTGTCGCGTCCCGGTCGTTTTCGGCCGACGGTTCGAATCGGACGGCTATCTCCGCCGTCTCCTTCGGGCCGAGCGTGATGCCCGTCGCCGAGTCGAAGTCCGTGCTGTAGTCCGTACTCATCGCGGGCGGGTCGAGCGTCACGCCCTGTATCTCGACGCTGACGTCTCCGCTCGTGTTCGTCAGTTCCAGCATCTCGGTCACGCCGTCGCCGAGGACGACGTCGCCGAACGAGACGGTCTTCGTCGAGACGGCCAGCGAACTCCGCAGTCCGAACGGCGAGAGAGCCGTCTTCGCGACGCCTTTCTCGCCCGTGACTCTGCCGACGAAGCACCGGGTGCCGCCGTTCCGGAAGAACCCGTCGACGGCGTACGCGAGGTGCGTCCCACGTAACCGACCCTGTTCTCCGTAGAGGTCGTACCCGCCGAACGTCCGTCTGTAGTCCGCAAAACTCGTGAGGAACCGGGGAACCGTCGGCCCCCGTTCCGTCTCTCCTAAGAACCCCGCTGTGCTCGTACTTACCCCTTCGATGGGCATCGAACCGGTCTCTACTTCCTCCACGTAGACGCCGGGCGATAGATACTCTGGCATCTACGCTTCCTCCCCCAGTCGGGTCATAGCGTACGGGAGGCTCTGTATGTAGATAAATTTATGTATCTAATCGAACATGGAGGGGAGGCTCAGCGGACGAGTACGCGGTCCACGGAGAGCGACCCGCCGTCGAGTGTCAGCGAGACCGCAGTCGTCTTCGACTCGCGCAATTCGACCGCGGGTGAGACGGAGGTCGTTCCGCCGGATTCGACGAGGATGTGGGGGTCTTCGTCGGCCACTTTCACGAGAGGGTCGTCTCCCTCGGTGTCGACAGTCCAGCCGCCGTCGCCGGGGAGGTAGAGGACGAACTCGCCCTCGGCCGAGGTGGTCGTCGTCTGTACCTCGGTCCGGTCGCCCGTCGCCGGTTCGGGACCGACGAGTTTGACGGTCGCTTCGGCTATCGGTGTCCCGGGCGTCTCGCTATCGGGTGTCGGGGCGGGGCCGCGGAGGACGCCGCGGACGAGCGTGGTTCCCGCGTCGAACTCGTACGCCGGCGTCGGTTCCAACGGCACTTCGAGCACCGGGTAGGGCGCAGAGAGCACCTCTTCGGTGACGACGACGGGGTCGGTCGGCGCGAAGAATCGGTCTCCGGCGTCGACGCTCAGCGTCGGTTCTCCCGGGGGAATCTCGAGGAAGACGTCGTACCCGTCGGCCGTCCGTCTCGACCGAAAGCTCCCCTCCTCGAACCACCCGGTCGGCCGGTCGCCACGAACCGTCGTCGGCGCGCCTCCCGTCACCCTGTCGACGAACGACACGGCGAGTGCGAGCGACGTCGTTCGGACGGCCGACCGGTACTGGTCGGCCGCGTCGCCGCCGTTACTCACCGTCGCCTCCGTCGGCGGGTCCGTCCTCGGGACGGCGCAGACCGGACCTGACGGCCCGACTCTTCGTCCGGGCGAGCGGTGTCGTCTGCGTCGCGTCTATCTCGACCGGCGAGACGACGTACGCGACGGACGGCTGATACGGCCGGTCCGAGAACGTGTTCCAGATGCTCAAGAGGTCCTCGCTCTGCTCGGGGTAGATGGAGAGTCGCAGTTCGTCGTCGTCCGCGACCCACTCGTGGAGGTCCGACCCACGAAGGACGCTGTTCTCCCCGAGCACCTGCATCGCTCGCCCGAGTAGTTTGTGCTGGTTCGAGGCTTCGTCGGTGTGCGTCTCACTCGGTCCGTGCGGATACGTCGTGAGGAGGTAGTAGAGGTCCAGCGATAGCGGCGATGGTCGATACCGACGTTCGTCTCCGGGTCCGGCGGGCGGAACCTCTCGGCGCTCGGCGTTCTTCAGCGACGGGTTCTCCGCCACTCGGTAGAGAAAGAGGGTCAGCACTGCCGCATCCTGCGCATCTAACGCTCCCGGCGACGCGAGCACTATCCTGTTACGCAGTTCGCCCAGATTCAGGTCGTCCATCCGGGACGCGAGCATATTCCGCAGGCTCAGTCCGACCCCGGCGACCACCGTCGACTCTCCCACCGTCACCACTCCCCGGTGTCGCCCGACTCCGGCGTCGACCGTTCGGGCCGCGCCTCGACAGTCGCGGAGTTCGACCCGACGACACCGGCACTCACCGCAAACCTGTGTTTCATCTCGTCCCGGTACTAATTGTACGCTCGCTAACAAAAGCCTATCTCGTGGCGGTCTTTAGACGGCTGAAACCTCCGATTGCACGGTTTCGACGACGAGAGACCGCGACCGGTGACCGGGCGACTACTCCACCGACTCGACGAGGACCGACGCCGCGACGTCCGCGGGGAGACTCACGGTCGACTCGTCGCTTTCGACGGAGACGGTCACCATGCCGAACGGCGTCGTCTCGTCGACGGTGAGCGTCGCCGAGGGTTTGACACCCGCTTCGACGAGGTACGCCAGCGTCTCGTCGTCTCGCGACGTGACGCGCGTCACGACGTGGCGCGTCCCGACGTCCGTGTCGGCGACGGAGACGCGTTCGCCGGCGGCGGGGACGTCGAGGTTCGCGTCCGGTATCGGGTCGCCGTGCGGGTCCAGTTCGGGCGCGCCGAGGAGGTTCGAGAACTCTCGGGCGAGACGGTCGCTGAGGTGGTGTTCCAGCGTGTCGGCTTCGGCGTCGACTTCGCTGAGTTCGTAGTCGAACACCTCCACGAGGAACGTCTCGACGAGTCGGTGCTTCCGAACGACGGCGAGTGCGGCGGTTCGGCCGAGAGGGGTGAGTCTGACCGGGCGGTACTTCTCGCGTTCGAGAAAGCCCCGGTCACCGAGTGCGTCGAACATGCTCGTGACCGTCGCGCGTTCGACGCTGAGTCGGTCGGCGACCGCCGAGTTCGACACCCACTCCTCGCCCGCCTCTTCGAGGTTGTAGATGTGCCGGAGGTAGTCCTCCATGGCGGGGGAGAGCGAGTCCGCCGTGCTCTCGTCCCGGTCGTCGGTCGACTGCGCCGCGGATGTTGCTTCGACCATCTCAGTCGGACGTGGCCTCGCCGTCGTCGGCCGCGATGGTGTCCAGTTCGAGCGCCGGGTCGTCGCCGAGTCGCCGTTGGAGTCGTCCGATACCGACCGCGGCGACGTAGATGGCGACGGCGACGAGAACGATGACGCCGCCCGCCGTCGCCTCGCCGTAGTAGGCGACGCCGATTCCGAGTATCACGGCCAGTTCCGCGAGGACGACCGAGACGAGCAGTGACTCGGTGAAACTCCGGGACACCTGCGTCGCGCCCGCGACGGGGACGACGAGCATCGCGGCGACGAGGATGACGCCCATAATCTGCATCGCGCCGACGACGACCAGCGCGGTCAGCATCACCATGATGCGGTTGTACCACGTCACCGAGAGGCCGGAGACGGCGGCGGCCGTCTCGTCGAACGTCACGTAGAGCAGTTGGTTCCGCGTCACCGCGACGGTGGTGACGATGACGCCGAACAACACGAGCAGGATGGCCGCGTTCTCCGCGGAGACCGTCGAGAGGTTCCCGAAGAGGAACTGGTTGACGCCGACGGCGAGACCGCCCGCGTTGATGCTGATGAGCGTCGTTCCGAGGGCGAACCCCGTCGAGAGGACGATGGCCATCGAGACGTCGTTGTAGGCGTCCGTCGCCTCCGAGATGAGTTCGATGAGCAACGCGGAAAGCATCGCGACGACCACGGCCGTCAGATACGGCGAGACGCTCAGTTCGAGGACGGCGTTGAGGAACAACCCGACGGCGACGCCCGCGAACGCGGTGTGCGCGAGTGCGTCGCCGATGAGCGCCAGTTGGCGGTGGACGAGGAACGTCCCGATGAGCGGAGCCATCACGCCGATGCAGAGGCCGACGAGGACGGCCCGGTGCATGAACGGGTACTGCAGGAGTTCGAGACCCGTCGCGCCCGCGACCCAACTCATCGCCTGCGACCAAAGCGTGAGGAACCAGTAGAACGGCGCGAGCGCGGTGTCGATGGGTCCGGCCTGAAGCGGGCCCCCGACGAGGGCGTTCATCGACTCCCCCCGAGGAATGAGGCGGCCGTCCCGAACGCCCGCCCGAGTGCGTCGCTCTCGACGAACTCGGCGGTCGGCCCGTCGAAGTATATCTCGCGGTTGAGACAGACGACGCGTTCGGCGTGTTCGGTGACCGCGCCGAGGTCGTGTTCGATGAGGAGGACCGTGATTCCGTCGTCGTTCAGCGACGCGAGGAGGTCGTAGAATGCCTCCACGGACTCCACGTCGACGCCGACGGTGGGTTCGTCGAGGACGAGGAGGTCGGCTTCGCTCGCCAGCGCACGGGCGATGAACGCCCGTTGGCGCTGCCCGCCGGACAGTTGCGTCACGCGGCGGTCGGCGAACGCGGTCATCCCGACCGTCTCCAGTGCGTCGTCGACGATGGCCCAGTCGGCCGCCGAGAGTCGCCCGAACCCGACGTGCGGGAACCGACCCATCTTCACGACTTCGCGGACGGTGATGGGCATCTCTTTCGCGGCGCTCGCGTGCTGAGCGACGTAGCCGATTCGCGCGCCGTCGTCGAACCGCCGGGACGACTCGCCGAACAGACTGGCCGCCCCCTCGTCGGGGTGGAGGAGGCCAAGCATGAGTTTCATCAGCGTGGACTTGCCGGACCCGTTCGGGCCGACGACGGCGACGTACTCGCCCGCGTCGATACGGAGCGAGATGTCCTCGACGACCGGTGCCGAGGTGTAGCCGAACGTCACGTCCGACAGTTCGACGACTGCGGGCGAAGACTCGGGGTCTCTCCCGGCGTCTTCGAGGGCGCTCATTCGAAGTTTCTCCACTCGCTATCCCACCCGTCGGGGCCGGCCTCCTCGGGCGATTTGTTCCCGAGGACGACCTCGAAGGTGGGCATGTTGATGTTGTACGCTATCTCCTCGTAGCCCCAGTTATTTTCGACCCAGTCCTCGCGGACGCCGGCGTACGGGGTGACCGGGTAGTACGCCTCGACGGCCGTCTCGGCGAGGAGTTGCTTGGCCGGTCGCCGCGTCTCGAACACGCCCGCGCCGATGTACTTGATGTCGTTCTCGTCGATGACGCGCTTGGCCTCGGTGATGTCGGAAGGCTTCACGTCGCCGCTGGCGGCGAGGTTGACGACGAGCGGTCGCATCTCGACCCCGTAGCGAGCGCCGATGTACTGGAAGGCGTTGTGCGCGGCCAGTTGGACGACCTTTCGGGAGGACTGCTCGAAGATTCGCTCGTAGTCCCGGTCGATTCGTTCGAGCACCTCGGTCTTGTACGTCGAGGCGTTCTCGCGGAACGTCTCTTCGTGCTCGGGTGCGAGTTCGACGAACCCTTCGGTGATGTTGTCGACGGACTGCTTCGCTTGCTGGGGGTCCAGCCAGAAGTGCGGGTCTTTCCCCCGCCCTTCCCCGACGCCCTCTTCGTCGGGGTCGAGACTCGCCGCGAGGTCGACCAACTCGACGCCCTCGCGCACGTTGATGAGTTGGGTGTCGACGTCGTCGTCTTTCAGCGTCTGGATGGCCCGGTCGGCCCACGGCTGAAAGTCCTCGCCGACGTGGACGAACGCGTCGGCCTCGATGATGTCTTTCGTGATGCTCGCGTTCGGCTCCCACCCGTGGCCGTGCAGGCCCGTCGGGATGAGGTTCCGCACCGTGACCGGCGTATCGCGGGCAATCTTCAGCGCGAAGTCGTAGAAACTGAAGAACGAGGCGACGACGACGGGCCCGTCCTCGTCGTTCGAATCGGTTCCGCTCGAACCGGATTCTCCCTCGTTCTCGCTGCTTCCGCTCGCACTGCATCCCGCGAGACCGGCGGCGACGAGACTCGTTCCGGTCGCGAGTACGCTCCGACGTGAGACGGCTCGATTCGCCATCCGCTCTTGTTCGCTTCTCATTACTCACCTGTACCGGAACAAACTGTATAATGGTTCTGGTCTAAACAACAAATTAGAGAAGTCTAATTCCGTTCGTGTCGCCTCGACGGCTCTCCGGATTGTGGCGGTGAGACTGACTGCAGGGACGGACACTGGTCCGTCTATCCACAGATTTCTACTCTGACGTCGTACGCAAGCGGAGACTTCGGACGAGTCGGTCCGTGACCACCGCCTCGACGACGTCGACGAACCCCGCGTCGCTCACGTCGTAGTCGGCGAAGATGCCCAGCGGAACCGCGCCGCCGGCCATCTCGCGGTGCCCGCCGGCGCTCCCCACGTCGTCGAACGCGTCGTGGAGGACGTTGCCGATGTGGATGCGCGAGTCCGTCGAGCGAGCGCTCAACTCGATTTCGTCGTCGACGATGCCGAAGACGATGGCCGTCTCGACGCCTTCGAGCGTCGCGAGATAGTCCGCCGCCTGCGGGAGGGCGTCGCGTTCGTCCGTCTCGCCGACGTGGGTGATGAGAACCGACCCCCGAATCGTGCGGTTCGCGATGGCCTCGGCGATGGCGTCGATGGTCGCGCCGCTGACCGACGGTGTCGAGAGCGTCCGGAGTAAGTCGCGGTCCGCGTGTTCGTGAAGCGCGCCGGCGGCGGTGTACTCGGCCGTCGTCGCCCCGCGGAGGAACCCGAGCGTCTCGCGGCGAATCGCGAACAGGAGCGCCGTCGCGAGCGTCGCGTCCAGTTCGACGTCGAGTTCGCGGAGGTACTCGGTGAGAATCGTCGCCGTCGCCCCGACGTCCTCGCGGTGGTCGACGAACCGCGCGTCGATACCCTCTACCGAGTGGTGGTCGATGACGATGTCGACGCTCGTCCCCGGCGACACCTCGTTGTTCGCGCCGGGCACCGCGTGGTCGACGAACGCCAGAAGCGAGTCCTCGGACCGGTTCTCGACCGCATCCGCGTCGAACGGCCGAAGGTCCATCTCCAGGAGGTTGATGAACGCCCGATTCTGCTGGTGTGAGATGCTTCCGCTGTAGAAGATTCGGTGCGCCTCGATACCCGCAATCGACGCGATACGGCCGAGTGCGAGCGTGCTCGCCAGACAGTCGGGGTCCGGGTTGTTGTGGCAGACGACCGTGAGTTCGTTCGCCTCCGCGAGCAACTCCGAAAGTGTCTGCGCCTTAGTCATCACCTAGGGGTTGGACACCGAGTCACAAGCCTCTGTCTACTGACTGCACAAGTTCTTCACGAACGTTTAAAGAGAATATTCCGTGGCCCTTATATTTCTGAGAGTTATTGAAGGATATACTACAATGTCCCAAGCGCATGATTTCTCGCTGGACACGGACGTCCGGCCGTCGCTCGCACAGGCACTCGTGCCCGTGTTGGGCGTCGTCGTCTTCCTCGGCGTCGGGTCGGGGCTGTTGAAACTCGCCCCGCACGCGCCGCTCCTGTGGAGTATCGTGCTGACCGGGCTGGTCGGAAAGTACTGGATCGGACTGTCGTGGAACGACCTTCAGACGGGAATCGTCGGCGCGCTCTCGACGGGGATGCAGGCGCTTCTCATCCTGTTCACCATCTACGCGCTCATCTCGACGTGGGTCAGCGCCGGGACGATTCCGGGCCTGATGTACTACGGGCTTGGCGTCCTCTCGCCCACCGTGTTCCTCCCCGCGACGGCTCTCCTCGCCGCCGTCGTCGCGTTCGCCATCGGGTCGTCGTGGACGACGGCCGGGACGCTCGGCGTCGCGTTCATCGGTATCGGCGCCGGACTCGGCATCCCCGCGCCGATGACCGCCGGTGCCGTCCTCTCGGGCGCGTACGCCGGTGACAAACAGTCGCCGCTCTCGGACACCACGAACCTCGCCGCCGCCGTCACCGACACCGACCTGTACGACCACATCCGCGGGATGCGACTCGGGACGGTTCTCGCGTTCGGTCTCGCCGTCCTCCTCTACGCGGGCATCGGCCTGCGAGCCAGCGGCTCCATCCCCGCCGGCCAAGTCGAGGGTATCCGCAACGCTCTCGCCGGGACGTACTCGCTCTCGCTTCTCGTGTTCCTCCCCCTCGTCGTCACGTTCGGCCTCGCACTCCGCGGCTACCCCGCGCTCCCGACGCTCGTCGCGGGCGTCTTCGCGGGCGTCTTCACCACCGTCCTCGTCCAGGGCGTGCCGTTCACCGCGGCGTGGGACGTGTTCCTCAACGGAACCGCGCCGGAGACGGGTCTCGAACTCACCAACGACCTCCTCGCCAGCGGTGGCCTCGCGGGGTCCGCCTGGACCATCAGCGTCGTCGTCGCCGCACTCTCGCTCGGCGGCATCCTCGACGCCGCGGGCATCCTGAACGAACTCGCTCGCCGACTCGAACAGATAGTCTGGAGCCCCGGAAGCCTCGTCGCCGGCACGGGTATCGCCGCGTTCGCGACGAACTTCTTCTCCGCGCAGCAGTACATGAGCATCGTCGTCCCCGGCATGACGCTCGGCGACGTCTACGAGGAGTACGGCCTCGACAGCCGAAACCTCTCGCGCGCCGTCGAAGCCGTCGGGACGCCCACCGGTGCGCTCCTCCCGTGGCACGCCGGCGGCGTCTACATGGCGAGCGTCTTCGGCGTCGCGACGCTGGAGTACGCGCCGTACTACTTCTTCGCGTACCTCTCGCCGGCCATCCTCTTCGTCATGGCCGCGACGGGCTGGAACATCCAGACCGAAGCGCAGACGGCCGCCGCGCCGAGCGACGACTGACCGGCGTACCGCGGTCCGTTCCAAAGAACTATGCTGGCTCCGACGACACGGCGAGACGATGCTTCCGTGGGGCCACGCCGGGTTCGGTTATCTGTTGTACTCGGCGCTCGTCAGAGCGAGAACCGGCCGCCCGCCGACCGGACCTCCCGTGCTCGGACTCGTCTTGGGAACCCAGTTTCCCGATCTCGTCGACAAGCCCGCAGCGTGGACGTTCGACGTCCTCGCGTCCGGCCGCAGTCTCGGGCACTCGGTGTTCACGTTCGCGATACTGATGGGCGTTCTCTGGGCGGTCTTCGATACGCCCCGACGCCGAGCGCTCGTCGCCGCGTTCGGCGTCGGCTACGGTTCGCACCTCGTCGGTGACGCCCTCGCCCCGGTCGTACAGGGTGAGTCCGAGAACCTCGGTTACCTCCTCTGGCCGCTGTTACCGGGACCGACGGACCACAACACGAGTTTCCTGGAGTTCTTCTTGAGCCTTCAGTGGACGCCGTTCATGCTGTTCGGCTTCGCCGTCGCGTTCGCTTCGGTCGTCGTCTGGATGTTCGACGGGATGCCCGGTGTCACAGACCTGTTCGCCCTCGTCTCGTCCGCGGACGCCGTCGATTCGGCAGACGACCGCTGAAATCCGCTCCCCGCTACGCTCATCTCGTCTCGGAGACTAGTTCGAAGGATGGCTCTCCGGTCGCTCTCAGGTCGCTTTCGCACGTTCGTCCCGACGCTCAGACTCCACCGCGCACCGGAGTTCTTCGGCCCGACCGATATCAACGCACAGTCGGGGAACCAACGTCTCTCCGTCGCGCTGAACCGCGAGGGAACGGTCACGGTGCTTCGGTGGCCTCGACCCTCCTACTACAACCACGTCGGGCACCACACGACTGACAGAGACGAACCGCGGTTCGGCGCGCGCCCGAACGAGGGGTCGTTCCTCGGACTCCGCGTCGAACTCGACGACCGGACGGAGGACGCCGCGGAGACGACGTGGTTTCGCGACTGGCGAAGCCGACAGCGCTACGTCGACCCGCGTTCGGACGTCGTCGAGACGACCCACACGCACGAGGGGTTCGGACTGTCGGCGACGGTGACGGACGTCGTCGACGCGGAGACGGACGTCCTCGTCCGCGAGGTGTCCGTCTCTCGGTCTCCCGACTCTCCCGTCCGACGCGCGGTGCTTCTCGCGTTCGCTAACGTCGACGTCACCGTCTCGAAGCGGCGGTGGTCGCCACTGCAGGACCTCCGGCGACGGTGGAACGGGGACAACCACGCCGAGTACCACCGCGACGTCGGCGCGGTGATGTTCTGGAAGTCCGGAACCGACGACTCGGCGGACGAACCGCAGAGCGTCGCCGTCGCGTTCGCGTTCGCCGGGCCGTGCGACGCGTTCCACGTCGGGTCCGACGACCAGTTCCCGTCTCGGGGGGCGACCCCCGCCGACGCGTACGCCGTGGCGACGCAGGGGACGTTCGACCGAAACCGGTCTCACACGGGGACGACGACGGGCCTTCTTGTCCGTTCGCTCGACTTCGAGACCGACTCGAAGGCCGACGCCACCAGGGGCGACGTCGCGAGTGCGACGGTGCTGTACGCCGCCGCGACGACGCCCTCGGACGCTCGTAGAGTCCTCGCGGACGCACGCGGACGCTCGCCCGACGCCGTGCGGGGAGACAAGCGCGCGTGGTTCGACGGCTACCTCGGCGACGCACCGATGCCCGCGACGGACGACCCCGTCGTCGTCGCCGTCGCGTGGCGCGCCCTCGTCACACTCGTCACCAACTACGACCCGCAGTCGGGCGCGGTCGTCGCCTCTATCGCCACCCAGAGCCCGTACGCCCAAGACTGGCCGCGGGACGGCGCGTTCTGCAACCACGTCCTCGACCGAATCGGCCGCAGCGACTGGGCTCGAAAGCGGAACCGATGGTACGCGTCGCTGCAAGAGTCCGTCGGATGGGGAGTGCTCGGAACGACCATCGTCCCCGCGGGCAACTGGGCGATGAACTACTACGCCGACGGCGACGAGGGCGGGCCCATCCCGTGGGAGATAGACCAGACCGCGCTGACGGTCTGGGGTCTGTGGGACCACTACCAGACGACCGGCGCGCGCGAGTACCTCCGCGAGGTGTACCCCGCGATTCGTCGCGCGGCCGACTTCTTCGTCGCCTACCGCGACCCCTCGACGGGCCTGCACCGCGCGGCCCACGAGGACGACAACCTCGTCCGCTCCCGCACCATCGTCGGCGCGAGTACGGTGTGGCTCGCACTCGACTCGGCCGTCCGCGCGGCGACGGTACTCGGTTTCGACGCCGACGTCTCTCGCTTCTCTCGCCGCCGCGACGAACTCGCCGGAGCGATAGAGATGCACCTGTGGAACCCCGCTGACGGCGCGTACACGCGGAATCGGTCGTTCGTCGACCGACTCGTCGCCCATCCCCTCGTCCCCGACGCGTTCCGCGCGCTTCCGCTCGTCCCGACGACGAGTGGCGCGTCGGTGCTCTCGTGGCCCGCCCGGTACGCCGACGTCGACCAGCCCCGGATGCGCCGTCACCTCGAACACGTCTGGAAACACGTCTCGGCGTCGTTCGCGGAGCCGGATTCGGGCTCGCGGCAGTTCGGAATGTACGAGACGAAGGCGCTCATCGCGCTGTCGAAGGCGTGGGCGGACGACCCGGTGCGACTGGAACGCGTCCGCGACGGCGTCCGCTGGGTCGCGCACGAACACGCGACGTTCGATACGCACGTCCTCGGCGAGGCGTGGATTCGCCACGACGGCGACGTCGTCGCCGCGGTGTGTCAACCGCACACGTTCACCGGACTGCTGTTCTACTACGCGGCGTTGGAAGCGTTCGGGACGGCGTCGTGACGGGCGTCGCTCTGTTTACTTTTCGCGGGGACTCTCTTCGGTGCCGGGTTTTCCGGACGGTGGGAATCAGAACGGGAACAGTTCGGAATCGTCGAGGGAGTCGTCAGAGTCCGGCGCGGCGGACGACCCCAGAGAGACCACGAAATACCCGAACGAGCGAGCGACCGTCTCCCCGACCTACACCTGTTCGAGCAAGGCCGTCGCGACGTCGAAGCGGTCGCCTCTCCGGACGGTCCTCGACGGACGGTCGACGTCGAACACGCCGGCGTCGTTCAGTTTCGGCAGGTGCACGTGACGGAGCATCGTCGCGATGTCGGCCGCGGCGTCGTCCACGTCTTTCTCGGCCGTCGGGCGGTCTTCCCGTTCGGCGAGTTCCCGAGCGAGTTCTTCGACGGTCTTCGAACCGGTCCCCTTCTCGAAAATGTCGACGAGGCGGCGTCTCCGCGCGTCGGCCAAACAGTCGAACATCGAATCTACGTCTTCGAGTGCCGACTCGTCTGCGAGCCTCCGCTCCCGTGGTGGAGGGGAACCGTCCGGGGAGTCATCGCCTGACAACATCTGGTATACAGTAAGAAAGACAACTCGTCCGGGTCACTCTTGTTGCTGTTTATACAACGCGCTTATATACTCTGCCATCAGGCCTCGAGCGAGGCGAGCGTTCGGCCGAGCACTTGACGTATCCCGCGCCGGAGACGCGAGGCGACGGCCTGCTGTGTAATCCCCAACTCCTCGCCGAGTTCGGCCATCGTCACGTCGCGCGGCGAGTTGAAGTAGCCGCGTTCGTAGGCGAGAAAGAGTAGCTCCTGTTGCGGGTCTGTGAGCGACGACTCGACGGTGGTTTCGACCGGTGTGAGCGTGTTCAGAGCCGTCAGCGACACCGGAATGTCGCGGTCCCGGCAGAGTTGCTGAAAGTTCGCGACGTTGCTTCGTCGGTCGCCTCGAATCTCGAAGGTCCAGCGGTCGTCCGTCCCCACGGCCGAGATGAGGGGAACCTCCGTCTCGGCGAGTGTGCTGAGAACTCCTTCGTAGGTCGAATCCCACTCCGCGCGCAGGAGATACTCGTCCCCGACGGAGTCCACCAGTCGGATGGTCTTCACGCCGGGATGCTCGGCGAACGCCGCCTCCACGTCGTCGATGTCGACGCCGCGGACCCAGAAGTAGGGGATGACGACCCCGTTGCCGGGGACGATACGCTCCAGTTCGACGGTGACGCCCGGAACCTGCTCGAATATCGTTCCCAGCGGAAACTCGTCCGTCGCGACGGTGAACGTCGCCTCGGTGGCCATACCTTCCTCTCGTTCCGCGTGGAGATAGACTTGCGCTCCGGTCTGCGGGTCTGGGGGGTGTACGGGAGACGTGCGGCGATTCGCGCCGCTCCGAAACTCGACATACCAACGGCCAGACACATGCTAATAGCTAACTATGGCCGTCGATACCGCGTACGTACGGATGCCAGAACCAATCATCGCGTCGGTCGGCGCCTCGCCGCTCGGCCGCACGGACCTGCCGGGCCGCGACCTCTTCTCGGTCGCCCTCGCGGAGGCGTTCGACGAACTGCCCGACCCCGCCGACGTCGTCGAGGCGGTGTACGTCGGCAGCCAGTCGGAGAGTTACGAACACCAGATCATGTACGGGACGCTCTTGGCCGAGTGGGCCGGTCTCCGTCACGTCCCCGCCGAGCGGGTAGAGGGCTGTGCCGCCGCGGGTGCGCTCGCACTGCGTCACGCGGTCAAGGACGTCCGGAACGGCGAACACGAGGCCGTGCTCGCGTGCGGCGTCGAGAAGATGACGTCCGCGGGGACGAGCGGTGCGACGGACGCGCTGTCGGCGGCGTTCGACCGCGCCATCGAACAGCGCTCCGGCGTCACCGCGCCCAGCCAGTACGCGCTGCTCGCCCAGCGCTATCTCCACGAGACGGACGCCACGGAGCGCGACCTCGCCGAAATCGCGGTGAAGAACCACGCCAACGCCGCTCGCAACCCGCGGGCGCAGTTCCCGAAGGAAGTCGACGTCGAGACGGTCTTGGAGTCCAACCCCGTCGCTTCGCCGCTGAAGCTCTACGACTGTGCGCCGGTCGGTGACGGCGCGGCGGCCGTCCTCGTCACGACCGCCGAGTTGGCGGCCGACCTCGACTGCCCGCAGGTGCGCGTCGCGGGCAGCGGAGCGTCCGCGAACAACATCGCGGTCGCCGAGCGCGACATGACCGACATCGCGGGCGCTCGCATCGCCGCCGAGACGGCCTACGAGGAGGCGGGCATCGACGCCGCCGACGTCGACATCGCGGAGGTACACGACGCCTTCACCGTCTGTGAGGCGCTGCTGGCGGAGGCCGTCGGCTTCGCTCCGACGGGAACGGGGTATCAGAGCTATCTGGACCCGGCAGACCGGGCCGACGGCTGGACGGACGTGCAGTTGAGTCCGAGCGGCGGGCTGAAGGCACGTGGCCATCCAATCGGCGCGACCGGGCTCTTGCAGGCGCTCGAAGCGTACGAACAGCTCACGGGGGCCGCGGGCGACCGGGCGGTCGAGGGAGCCGAGACGGCCCTGTTGCTCAACGAAGGGGGCGTCGCGGACGCCGTCACCGTCGGTCACGTGCTCACGACGGCGGAGGCACAATGAGCGACGACACCCTCGATTCGAGCGACCCGCGGACGCTCCCGGGCTTCTTCGACGCCCTCGCGGACGAGGAACTCCTTGGTGGCGTCTGTACGGACTGCGGACAGGTACTGCTGCCGCCGCGACCGGCCTGCTACGCCTGCGGCAGTCGCGCCGTCGACGTCGAACCGCAGTCCCGGGAGGGGGAGATATTCTCGTACACGGAGGTCCACGCGGCACCGCCGGCGTTCGCGGCGGACGCGCCCTACACGGTCGCCGTCGTGGAACTCGCGGACGGCGGCCGCCTCCTCGGGCGCGTGAACGCCGACTACGCCGACGTCGCCATCGGCGACCCGGTCGAACTCACGGTCCGAGAGCCGACGGCCGCAGAGCGCGACGCCGCACTCGACTACGAGGCCGACTGGCCGATTCACGTCTTCGAACCGCGGTAAGAGTCGGTCGCGGCTTCGCGCCCGACTCGGCGACGACGCCGATGGGACTCACTCTCGACCCGCCCGCACCACCGCGTCGGCCAACACCTCCACGCCGAGTCCGAGGCTCGCTTCGTCCACGTCGAACGCCGCCGCGTGGTGGCCCGCGGGGTGGTCCGTTCCGACGACGGCGTACGTCGCAGTCCCACCTCGCTCCGTCACCCGCTTCATCAGGTACGTCGCGTCTTCGCTCGCACCGAACGCCTCCGAGGCGACGGCGTCGGTCACGCTCGGGTGTTCCTCGGCGGCGGCGAGGACGTGTCGCGACGTTCGCTCGTCGCTGTCGGCGCGAATCGCTTCCCCCCTGACCGTCACGTCCGCGTCGCACCCGTATCGCTCTGCGGCCGTCCGTATCACCGTCTCGCACTCTTCGTACATGTACTCCATCAGGTCGGTGTCGTCGCCGCGAACCTCCAACTCGAACTCGGCGGACTCGGAGACGACGTTCGTCGTCGTCCCGCCCTCGATTCGGCCGACGTTGACCCGCGTCGCACCGCCGCCGTGACGGGGTATCGCGTACACGCTCGACGCCGCGTCGACGGCCGCCTGCACCGCGTTCGCCCCCTGCTCCGGGTTCTTCGCGGCGTGCGCCGAGGTGCCAGAGAACTCGACGAAGAACCGGCGTTTCGCGAGCATCTTCGTCATCCCCGCGACGACGGTTCCCGTCGGTCTGTCGAGTCCGAGGTGGACGGCGACGAGGTGGTCGACGCCGTCCACGTGACCGCTCTGAGCGAGCGCTCTCGCGCCGCCGGCCACCTCTTCTGCGGGTTGGAAGACGACTTTGAACGTCCCCTCGAAGTCGCTGTCTCGCACCGCCTCGAGGACGCCGAGTCCGATGGCCGTGTGGCCGTCGTGGCCGCAGGCGTGCATCACGCCGTCGGTGACCGAGCGGAACCCCTCCCTCGTCGGTCGATGGCTCTCGGCGTCGGACTCGGCGACGAACAGGGCGTCCATGTCGACGCGGAGGGCGACTGTCGGTCCCGACCCCCGTTCGAGGACGGCCACCGCGCCCGTGTAGCCACCGCGGGTGCGTTCGAGGACGTCCGTTCGCGCACCGCGCTCTCGCGCCCGTTCGTGCCACGCCTCCAGTTCTTCCTCGGGCGGAAGCGACAGTCTGCGCTCGGATTCGTACAACTCCCGGCCGTAGTGGAGTTCGTCGACGCCGATTCGCTCGGCTTCGTCGACGACGGCGCTCGTGGTGGCGAACTCGCACCACGCCGGTTCGGGGTAGCGATGGAGGCGTCGACGTATCTCGGACAGACGCTCGCTGACCGGCGGAGTGCCTTCAGTCGCCATCGCCGCAGAGCACCTCCCGGAGTTTCGACGTCGCGAGGTTCTTCCCGGAAATCTGCAGGACCACCGTCTGCCCGGCGAGTTCCTCGCGGCGTTCCAGCGCCGCCGCGACGGACGCGCACGCGGCGCCTTCGAGCAGGAGGTGTTCCTCTCTGAGCATCGCTTCGACCGCTTCTCGAATCCGGTCGTCGCCGACGAGAACCATCTCTGCGAGGTGGTCGCGGAGGAGTCGCGTGGTCAACGCGAACGGGACGCGCGACTGCAACCCTTCGGCGTACGTCTCCGCGTCCTCGCGCGGCCGGAGGTGTCCCTCGGCCCACGCGTGGTACATCGCGCTCGCGTTCTCCGACTGGACGCCTATCACGTCCGCGTCCGTCGTCTGGCCGACGGTCAGACAGTACCCCGCCGCGCTACTCCCGCCGCCGACGGGACAGATGAGCGTGTCGACGGCGGGGAGTTCTTCGACGACTTCGAGGCCCGCCGTCCCGACGCCCGCGACGAGTTTCGGTTCGTTCGCCGAGTGGACGTATCGGTAGCCGTGTTCCCGCGCCTGTTCTTCGGCCCACTCGCGTGCGGCGTCGTAGTCTCGCCCGTGCGGGTGGACTTCCGCGCCGAACCGCTCCATCGCGGCGACCTTGTCGGGGTTCGGGTCGCCCGGCACGGCGACCAGAACGGGGATGTCGAACGCTCGCCCCGCGTACGCGACGGACTGACCGTGGTTGCCCGTACTCGCCGCGACGAGGCCGGGGTCCGTGAACTCCTCGTCCAGCGTCGCGCACAGGTTGATTCCGCCTCTGACCTTGAACGCGCCCGTCGGAAGCGTGTCCTCGCGTTTCAGGTAGACGTCGGCGTCGAGTTCGGCCGAGAGATACTCGCTCCTGACGAGGGGGGTTCTCGGGAGGTACCGTCCGACGACGCGTCGCGCCTCGTAGACGTCGGCCAGCGTCGGCGGGTCGAGGTCGTGATACGAGAACAACGTCGTCTCGTCCGGCGACTCTCTCGTGTCGTACGTTGTCATAGTACGCGATTACGGTCGGACTGTAAAACACTGCCGACGCCGCGGAATTACCTCGTTCGTCCCGGGGATGTGGACGTTCCGAGGGCCGAGACTCGCGTTGGGCACGCCGAACAGTCGTCGGGAACGAGTGACGCTTCGTCGTTTCGTCGACACCGCCTGCGAGCGTGTTACAGCGTTAGTGAAACACGTCGACGCTACGTGTGATACCCCCGGGTTCGTAGCCGTTCGGTTCGCCTCGGGGGTCGGAACGGCCGTCGTCTCTTTACTTCTCGCCCTGCACTCCCTTCTGAGATGGCACACATCGCAGTGACTGGCGCGTCGGGGAACGTCGGCGGTGCGGCCCTCGACGCGTTCGACAGCGACGAACACGAAGTGACGGCAATGACGAAGTCGGGTCTGGACGACGGCGACAGCATCGTGGTGAACGTCCTGGACAGAGCGGCGCTCACGCAGAAACTCCCGGACGACGTGGACGTCATCGTCCATCTGGCCGCGAACCCGTCGCCGTACGCCGACTGGGACGAGGTGAAAGACGTGAACGTCGACGGCGTCTACAACGTCTATCACGCGGCCGTCGAGAACGACGTCGACCGCGTGGTCTACTCCTCTTCGAACCACGCGCTCAACGCGCACGAAGTCGCAGACTCCTCGGAACCGGAGACGCTTCGCGAGGACGCCCCGGCGATATACCCCGACGACGAACCGTTCCCGGACTCGTTCTACGGCGTGACGAAAGTCGCCGGGGAGTCGCTCGGCAAACTGTTCGCACACCGGGAAGGTATCGAAGTCGTCAACCTCCGCATCGGATGGCTCCTCTCGGCGGACGAGTTGCGAGAGACCCTCGCGGACCCGGTTTCGGAGGAGTACGCCGAGGAGGCCGCACGCTTCGCGCGGGCCATGTGGCTCAGCCCCCGCGACTGCCGCGACGCCGTCAGGTCGGCGGCGCTCGCGGACCTTTCGGAGAACCCGGTCACCGCGCACGCGATATCCGCGAACGACGAGCGGTGTCTCTCGCTCACGCACACGCTCCGGACCATCGGCTACGAACCGCGAGACAACGCGGCCGACGTCATCGCGTCGAACTGACCGACGACCGGTCTCGGGTCGCCGTTCACGACACCCAGAGAGTTCTCCACTCGGTACGACACTCGAGTTCGGAGACCCGACGGTTGACCGAGCTCTGAGCGTCGGCGACGGCGGTTCGAATCAGACCGTCGTCGCGCCGTTCGAGAGCGTTTCGACGTTTCCTATCTCTCTCGACGTGGTCGCCTTCGGCCAGCGTGAAATCCTCGGGTGGGACGAGAGACGTGCCGGTCAGGAGGACGGCGAGTTCTGAGACGGCGTCGTGTTCGGTGAGCGCGGTCACGAGTTCGTCGCACGTTCGAACCATCCCGGGTCGTAGACGAGGTTGAACCCCCCGTCGGTTCCGACGTCGGACGACGGCTAGCTGAACTCCGTCGTCTCGATACGGGTGCCAGACGGTGCCATGGTCGGCGTTCGAGAGTCTCCCTGAGAGTTCGGACGGCCGTTCGGGCACTCGTCGCGTCCACCCGTCGTGCGACCCGCCATCGCGCTTAAGCGACTGCCGCTTGTCCCCCCGATGACCACCCCATGACGAAAGTTGCAGTCTTAGGCTCGGGCTACGCCGGGTGTGCCGCCGTGCAGAGCTTAGAAGACGAACTCGGCGACGACGCCGACGTCGTCTGGGTCTCTGAGGACCCGTATCATCTGGTCCTCCACGAAGTCCACCGCTGCATCCGCAAGCCCTCCGTTCGCGACCACGTCACCGTCCCCATCGACGAGATAGCCGACGACGACACGGCGTTCGTACGGGGACGCGTCGTCGACATCGACGTGGCCGACGACGTCGTCGTGTTGGACGACGAGCGAACCGTCGACTACGACTACTGCGTCGTCTGCCTTGGGAGTCAGACCGCCTTCTACGGCATCGACGGCCTCGAAGAACACGCGCTCACGCTCAAGAGCCTCGACGACGCCCTGCGCATCCACGAGCAAATTAAGGACGCCGCGCTCTCGGCTTCGAGAACCGACCCGGCGAACGTCGTCGTCGGCGGCGCGGGACTGACGGGTATCCAGACGGCCGGTGAGATAGCCGAACTGCGCGACCGGACCGACGAACCCGTCGACGTCCACCTCGTCGAGCGAGAAGACGAGATATTCCCCGGTCACGACCCCGAGTTCCAGGGCGCTATCGAGAAGCGACTGGAGCGACACGACGTGGACGTGGTCACGGGCAAGGCGATGTCCGAAGTGCGCGCGGACACCGTCGAGTTCGACGACGGCGACACGATAGCGTACGACGTCCTCGTCTGGACGGGCGGCGTGACGGGACAGGACGCTCTCGAAGACGTCGACGTCGACAAAGACCAGAACCGCGCGTACGCCGACTCGACGCTGAAGACGAGCGACGACCGGGTGTTCGCCATCGGCGACTCCGCACTCGTGGCCCAGGACACCGAGGGTGGACCACTCTCCGAACACGACCTGTGGGAGCAGGTGGTCCACCCGGACGCCGACGCGTCGCCGCCGCCGACGGCGGAGGCGGCCATGGAAGAGGGAACACACGTCGGGCAGAACGTCGCGCGGACCATCGAGGGGCGTGACCTCGTCCATTGGTCGTACATCGACAAAGGGACGCTCGTCTCCGTCGGGGACGACGCCGTCGCTCACGACGTCCTCGGCGTCCCACTCGAGACGTTCGGCGGTCGTCCGGCCCGGTTCGTCAAGAAGAGTATCTCGTTTCGGTGGCTGAGGAAGATATCGTCGCTCCGGCGGGCCGCCCGCGCGTGGGACGACATGTGACCTCCGCTCGTGTGTCCGGGCCGGCCCGATGGGAGAGCCGATTCGGGCTCTCGCTGGGCGGTCGAGTAGGCTGTGCAGGACGGACGAGCGTCGTTATCGACGTCGGGACGGCCGTAAGACACCTAACCGACGCCCTCCTCTTTCGCGTACACAACATGGACGGGACTCATCTCCCGAGTGACAAGGACGCGCTACTCAGTTCGCCGCGTGACGCGGGCGGGTACGTGCTGGCGACGGTGAACCAGTACCCCTCCCGCGTCGTCGACGAAGACTGGCGCGGCGCACTGATCGAAGATACGTCCGCGTTCCGCGCCGACGTCGAACAGTTCAGCGACTTCCACACGCTCCTCTGGGACGCCGACCGGGAGCAGACGCTCGACGTGCGCCGGGACGCCGTCGAGAGCGACGTCGAGTACGAGTCGCCGCGCGTCCCCGAGACGCACATCGAGAACGCGTTCGAGTTCGCCGACGGCACCGAGGCGTCGTTGAGTCAGGACGTTCTCGTCTGCGGCGCGGAACCCGCGCTGTTCGTCCGGAACCGAGCGACGTTCGACGCGTCCGGCGAACGAACGCTGTTCTCCGTTCTCAACTCGTCTATCCGCGACGGTGCCGAAGAGAACGACGGCGACGACGCCCACGTCACCACCGTCGAGGGCGAGGAGCGAACGTACGAGTGCATCGTCTCACACGACGGTGACCGCTACTTCGCCGTTGCACTCCACCGACCGGAGACGGGTCAGACCTCGTTCGACGGTCACCGAATCGGTCGCATAGGAGATACCGAGGGCGACGAGAAGAGCGCCTGGCACGACATCTACGAGGAGAACGACGGTTACATCGACTCGAACGAGGAACTCTCGGGGCAGTTAGACCTCGGATTCGGGCTCTACGTCGACGACGACACCGACGTGACGTGGGAGACGGCCGTCGGGTTCGGTCGCAGCGAGGACGACGCACTCGACGCCGTCGCCGCGGCACTCGACGACGGCTACGAGGCCAAACGCGAGGCGTTCGCCGACGCGTGGGAGGAGTGGCACGACGGCGTCGCCGACGGGCCGACGGACGACGACACCGCGAACGCGATGTACGAGCGGTCGCTGACGAGTATAAAGTGCGCGCAGGACCCGCGCGGCCCGATGATAGCCGGTGCGTTCGAACCAGACGACCAGGGGTATCGGTACGTCTGGCCGCGCGACCAGGTGTTCCTCGCCGCGGCGATGCTCGCGGCGGGCGCGGAGGACGAGGCCCGCGCCGCACTCGATTGGCTACGAGACGAGCAGATAGTCGAGGAGACGACGGACGAACGGGACATCCAGCGCCGAGGGACGTGGTGGCAGAACTACCGCACCGACGGCGAACCGCACTGGACGGTGCTCCAACTCGACCAGATAGGCGGTCCCATCTACACGCACTGGCTCGTCTGGCAGGAGACCGGCGACGACGACGTCCTCGACGAGTACTACGAGATGAGCGAACGCGCGGCCGACTTTCTCCTGTCCTACGACAACGGCGACGGCTTCCCGGGTAAATCGCAGGACCCGTGGGAGGAGGTGTGGGGCCACTCCACGGAAGGCAGTGCGGCCTCCATCGCCGGCCTGCGGTGCATGGCCGAGATGGCCGACGCCCGCGACGACGGCGACTTCGCGGACGAGTGTCGCGAGCAAGCCGACGAGTGGGCCGACAGCTTCGACGACTACTGCTTCCGCGAGGACGCCTACCTCGGCGACCACTACGTGACGGCCGACAGCCCCGACGCGGAGGACAACGTCGCACCCGACCAGCGACCCGACGCCGCCGCGTTCATGGCGACGTGGCCGTGGAACGTCGTCGCCGCCGACAGCGACGAGATGCGCTCGACGGTCGAACTCGCCGACGACCCGTCGTGGGGGGCGTCGGAGGTTCCGTGCGTCGGCCGCTACCCCGAGGACGACTACACCCCCTCGGGCGAAGTCGAAGACGGGGGCTGGCCGCTCTGTGAGGCCTACGCCGACGCCGTCCGATGGCTCGACGGCGACGAGGACGCTCTCGCCGAGTATCTCTTCGAGGACGCTCCGAACTGGACGTCCGCGGCGGGACTGCTTCCCGAACAGACGACCGGCGACGGGTCGGTCCGCTGGAACTCCAACCTTCAGTGGAGCCAGGCGATGTACGTCCTCTTAGCCGAGAGCTACGTCGACGACGAACCGTACGGGATGGCTCCCGGGCCGGACTGAAACGGACGAAAACCCGCTCTGTCTCTCCGCGTCCCGACTTCTCTCGTCGCTCTGATAGCAGTGCTGTCTCATTCGTTTTTCTCTCTTTGATAGCTTTTTCAATTTTGCTAGTTTTGCTGTCTTTGCCAAAGTCTCCGACTTCCTATTTTTGTCGCTCAGTTTCTCTCGTCTCGGAGGCCGAAGCGGAGTCGGGGCGTCGCTGTCGCGGACGGACGTTCCGCCGACCCGTCGCACTCTCAGAGTCGGTACGTCGGTGACCGTTAGGAGGGGACGCCCGGCACCGTACCGAGGTATCCACGACCGATCTGTCGCAGAATCGACGCCCACTCCGCGTCGAGCCACACTTCGACGACTTCGCCCCTCTCGTGTCTGTGACGTCCGTGCCCCGAGAACGAGACGTCCGCTCCGCTGGGTGGAATCCCCGCTACGGTGCCGGTGTGGGTGCCGTTGAACTGCCACGAGGCGTAGACGAACTCGTCGTCCGCGTACATCTCTTCGAGTTCGATCTCGCAGTCGGGAAACGCCGTCTGGAATAGTTCGACGACGCGTCGATACTGCGCTCGGCCGATGGTCTTCGGCACCGGGAAGCCGTGACCGCAGAAGTCCGCCGCGTAGATGTCCCGGACGGCCTCCACGTCGCGTTGTTCCCAGACGCGCGTGAAGTCCTGACGGCTGATGGCCATCCGCCCCTCTTTGGACTCTCTCATACCACCCATTGCGCCAAACGAGTGATAAAATCTCGCCCCGGTGACAGGACTGTGGAACGAGTTCCACGGCGTGGTGATGTGTTCGCGTCCGGCCGTCCTCTCTCGTTTCGCTCTCCGCCTGCGAGTGCGCTTTTGTCGCCTCGGCCCGTGATACGAACGATGGAGCACACCGCCCTCGTCGACGTGTACGACCGCCTCTCGTCGACGAGTTCGAACAACGAGAAACGCGACGTCGTCGCGGAGGCGTTCGCCGAGAGCGACGCTCACCTGTGGCGTCTGGTCGTCCTCGTTCGCGGCCGACTGTTTCCGGCGCACGACCGGCGCGAACTCGGCGTGTCTTCGCGTCTGACGCTCGAGGCGGTTCTGACGGCGACAGGTGCGCCCGAAGACGAGGTGCGAGAACGATGGCGACAGACCGGTGACCTCGGCGACGCCGCCGCGTGGGCGGTCGAAAACGGCGGCCAACAGACGCTGTTCTCCGAGACGCTCACGGTCGGTCGGGTCCACGACGGACTCCGCGAACTCGCCGACTTCGAAGGTGACGGGAGTCAGGGACGACGCGTCGACGCCCTCGCGGGACTGGTCTCCGTCGCGACGCCCGACGAGGCGCGGTACG
Source organism: Halogeometricum limi (assembly GCF_900115785.1). GTDB lineage: Archaea > Halobacteriota > Halobacteria > Halobacteriales > Haloferacaceae > Halogeometricum > Halogeometricum limi. Next base: position 270,831 of record NZ_FOYS01000005.1, on the reverse strand, counting down.
TCGTCAGAACCGCCCTCGGACACATGCGAGTCGGCGTCGGCGAGGGGACCATCCGCGACGCCATCGCCGTCGCCTTCCTCGACGGCGGCGACGACGCCGTTTCGGCGGTCGAACGCGCCTACCAGGTGACGAACGACTTCGCCGTCGTCGCCGAGACGGCCCGCGACGGCGGCCGAGACGCACTCGCCGAACTGGACGTCGAACTGTTCCGTCCGATCCAGTCGATGCTGGCGGAGAAAGCCGAGTCGCTCGCCGAGGGCCTCGCGGACGCCGCCGCGGACGGACGCGTGCGGTATGAGTACAAGTACGACGGCATCCGCATCCAAGTTCACGTCGGAGGCGACGACGTCCGCCTGTTCACCCGACGACTCGAAGACGTGACCGCGCAGTTCCCGGACGTGGTCCGCGCGATGGAACGCGGCGTCACGGCCGAGAACGCCATCTTCGACGGCGAACTCGTCGGCTACACGCCGGAGACGATAGCGGGAGACGACCGCACCCCGGTCGTCTTCCAAGAACTCTCTCGCCGCGTGAAGCGCGAGTCGGACGTCGAGGCGACGAGTCGCGAGATTCCGGTCGTCGTCCACCTCTTCGACTGTCTGTACGACGGCGAGACGCTTCTCGACGACCCGGCGGCGGAGCGATACGAACGACTCGTCGCCGCCTTCGACTCGGTCGAACCCGAGTTCGACGACGGCGTCGCCGGCCTCGAACTGGCGACGACGGCGACGGTGTCTCCCGACGACCCGGACCCGGCGGCGGCCCTCTACGAGGAGGCGCTCGAACGCGGGCACGAGGGTCTGATGCTCAAGAACCCGGACGCGACGTACCAACCGGGGCGTCGCGTCGGACGACTGCTGAAACTCAAGCCGACGATGGAACCGCTCGACGTGGTCGTCGTGCGAGCGAAGTACAGCGAGGGTCGTCGGAGCGAACTACTCGGCCGACTCTATCTCGCGTGTTACGACGCCCAAAGCGACGAGCTTCGGGAGGTCGGACGCCTCTCGACGGGGTACACCGACGACGAACTCCGAGCACTGACCGACCGACTGGAGTCGCTGGCGACGACCCGAGACGGACGACTCGTCGAGGTGGACCCCGAGGTGGTGCTCGAAGTCGAGTACGAGGAGATTCAGTCGTCGACGGAGTACGACTCGGGTTACGCGCTCCGATTCCCGCGTTTCCTCGGCGTCCGCGAGGACCTCGGACCGGCGGACGCCGACACGCTCGAACGCGTCGACTCGCTGTTCGACGCGCAGTGAGTCGGCCGACGCTCGCCGTGCGGCCGGAACCGGCTTCTGCGCGCGTCCCTTCCCTCGATACGTGTCCGTTCACTACCGCGACGGCATCGAGATTACCCTCTCGGACGGGACCCGCGTCGTCTGCGACGCGGACCACCCCGACGGCGACGTGAACGTCGTCTCCCACGCCCACGGCGACCACTTCCCGGAGGGCGAATCGACGGCCGTCTGCTCGCCGCTGACCGCCGCGTTGGCGACGGCCCGTCGCGACGTGCCGCTTCACGCGAGGACGGACGACCGAATCGAACTCCTCCCGGCGGGTCACGTCGCCGGGTCGCGGGCGGCCCTCGTCACCGACCCAGACGACGGGACCCGATACCTCTACACCGGGGACGTCTGCACCCGGTCTCGGTTCTACCTCGACGGTTTCGACCCGCCGGAGGCGGACGTACTCGTCGTCGAGACGACGTACGGGGAACCCGAGTACGTCTTCCCGGACCACGACACGGTCGCAGGCGAGATTGTCTCGTGGTTGCAGGAGACGGACGAACCCGTCCTGTTGTTCGGGTACGCTCTCGGCCGCGCGCAGAAACTCCAGTTGCTCGCGGAGGCGGCCGGTCGCGACCGCCTGTTCACGACCGACGCGGTGTTCCGCGTCAACGACGTGGTCTCCGAGTTTCTCGACGTGTCGTTCGCGGCGGAACCGTACACGTCCGAGACGGAACTCGGCCCCGGAGACGCGCTCGTCCTCCCGATGACGACGGCGCGGATACGCTGGATAGAGACGCTCGCGGCCGAGACCGGAGCGACAAAGGCCGGATTCTCGGGGTGGGCCGTCGACGACTCGTACAAGTTTCGCGGCGACTACGACGTGACGTTCCCGCTGTCGGACCACTGCGACTTCGAGGAACTGTGCGCCCTCGTCGACGCCGTCGACCCGGGACGCGTCTACACGCAGCACGGGTCCACGGACGCTTTCGCCGAGACGCTGACGCGGCGGGGATTCGAGGCGACTGCACTTCGGCAGAACCAGACGGCACTGGGGGATTTCTGAGTCGCTCAGACCGGCTTGAGCGTCTTCGATTCGCCGCAGCCGACGCACTTCAGAATCTTGTACCGCCGTTTCGCGACTCCCGTCTCGTCGCGAGTGATTCCGTCGCGACTGAGCGCTCGCTTCATCGTGAACGTGACTCTGTGGGGAGTCACGTCGCCGCACGAGACACAGTCCGTGTCGAACGTTTCTGCGACCCCTACCTCGTCTTCTCGCCCCTCCATGTGTCACTTCTTCGAGGGCGAACCCTCTACTAATACGTTTGTAATTACTTCTCTCGTGACACGCGAGAGCGATTGGAAATCCGCTCGGAAATTCGGTCAAAATCGCCCGGAAATCCGGGTGAACGGGCACCCGCGTTTCGTGTTACAGTCCGGCGTACGGGCCGCCTTTCGCCTCCGTCAGTCGGTCGACCTGTTCGTCGGAGAGTGCCACCGAGGCGGCGGCGAGGTTCTCTTCCAGTTGGTCGACGGTTCGCGCACCGACGATGGGGGCGGTGACGCCGTCGCGGTGCATCGCCCACGCCAGCGCCGTCTGTGCGGGCGTCGCGCCCACCTCGTCGGCGACGGCGTCGAGTTCGTCGTGGACGGCGAAGTTCTCTTCGGTCAGGTAGTTCTCCTCGAACCGACTCGATTCGGAAGCGCGCGACTCGCCGGTGAGGCCGTCTTCGCGACTGTACTTGCCCGTGAGGAAGCCCTGTCCGAGCGGACTCCACGGACAGACCGCCATCCCGTAGGACCGCGCCATCTCCAAGTAGTCTCCCTCTATCTCGCGGTCGACGAGGTTGTAGCGGGGTTGGGAGACGGTGAACGGTTCCCACCCGTTCGAGCGGGCTATCTCGTTGGCCTTCGCCACCTTCCACGCGTTCGGCCGGAGCGTCGACGCGCCGAGGTAGTGGACCTTGCCGTCCTCGACGAGGCCGTTCAGCGTCTTCATCATCTCGCGGGTCGGCGTCTGGTCGTCCCAGCGGTGGATGTAGAGGACGTCGACGTAGTCGGTTCCGAGGCGGTCGAGCAGTGCGTCGATGCGGTCGCGGACGTTCTTGCGATTCGTCCCGCGACTGTTCGGGTCGCCGTCGCGAATCTGCCAGTATATCTTCGAGGCGATGGTGTAGCGTTCCCGGTCGCGGTCCGCCAACCAATCGCCGATCCACTCCTCGCTGTCGCCGCCGCCGTACACGTCCGCCGTGTCGATGTAGCGGCCACCCGCGGCCTCGTAGGCGTCCAGCAGTTCGTGCGCCCGTTTCTCGTCGATTTCGACGTTTCCTTCTTCGGTTTCCTTTCCGAATCGCCACGTCCCGAACTGGAGTTCGCTCGTGTGGATACCCGTCTCCCCGAGTTGGACGAATCCGACGTCGAGGTCTGTCGTGTCGCTCATATCCTCTCTCACTCGTCGTGGCCCGAAAAACGAGGGGGAAGCGGTAGCCGACGGTGTGTTTCGTCGCCGGAGTTCTCCCCGGCCCGAGAGAGTGCGTTACTCCGCCAGCCACTCGAACATCTCGTCCTCGTACTCCACGAAGGTCGAGAGGTGTCCGCGGTCCGGGTAGAAGTGACCCTCCGCGGTCGAAACTGCGTCCATCACCCCGAGTCCCATCTCGACCGGAGTTATCCGGTCGGCCCGCCCGTGCCAGACGCCGACCGGAACGTCTATCGCTTCGAGCGCGAAGCCCCAGTCCCCCGCGAACAGTTGCAGGTCTCGCACGAACGTCGCAGTCCCGTGACGATGGCAGGCGGCCGGAACGGACGCTATCAGTAGCTTTCCGACCTCGCTCCGCCAGACCCCTTCGTCTCCGGGGGCCGCGGCCGCGACGCGTCGTTCGAGCGTCCACCCGGGCGCGTACCGAGACGAGAGCACCTCCGCCCGCAGGAACGACCGAACGACGGTCGGCGCGTACCGCGCGCCGAGCAACAGCCCCCGAGTCGCCATCCCGGCGGAGTCGGACGGCCCGAAACTACAGCAGACGGCGGCGCGCGGGAAGCGTTCGGGAGCGGTCGCACCGCACGCCAGCGCGTACGGTCCGCCGCCCGAGATACCGACGACGGGGGCGGCGTCGATTCCCAGCGCGTCCAACACCTCGGCGACGTCGCGCGGCCAGTCGGTCATCTCGCGGTCGGGGTCCGGGTCGGAGACGCCCACGCCCGGTCGCTCGGGGGCGACGATTCGAATGCCTCGCTCGCGACCGATGCGGTCGAACACGGCGGCACCCAGCCTTCCGCTCGGGATGCCGTGAAAGGCGAGCACCGGGTCGCCGTCGGGGTCGCCCGTCTCCCCGTAACCGAGTGTTCGACCGTCCGAGAGCGTCACGGTCTCGGGGTTCTCGAACAGGTCTCTCGCGACCGAGAGCATCTCGTCACGCTCGGTGTCGAGGAAGGGCGGGACGTCGTCTCGGTCGCGCAAAAGCAGACAACTGGCCGAACGGAGTGCGTTCATGACAGAGAGGACACCACGAACGACATTAACAGTTGACACGAGAGACGTCTCGTGGCCGGCCGAGCGAGTTCACTTCACCGGAATGGGGGAGCCCTGTCTCTCACTCTCGACAGAACCGGGCGAAGTTCTCCAGCGTCCGCGTCGCCGTCGACTCCTCGAACGAGTGTTCGTTCTCTTCCCAGTGGTCGCGGTACTCGGGGACGATTTCGGGCGTGAACTCGGGGTGGTACTGGACGGTCCAGACGTCGTGTTCGCGGTGCGTCGTCGCGAAGGCGTCGTTGTAGCCGGTCGTTCCGACGACGTCCATCCCCTGGCCGGGTTCGGTCACGACGTCGGAGTGGAGGACGGGAACGACGCCCGCGACGCCCTCGAACAGCGGTATCTCGGCGAACTCGGCCTCGACTAACTCGCCGCGGGAGACGCCGCTGTCGACGACGGTTCCGCCGTACATCTCGTTGACGAGTTGGTGGCCGAAACAGATTCCGAGGAGGGGGACGCCGGCGTCGACGACGTTCCGGACGAACTCCTTCTGACGGGTGATCCACGGCTGGTCGGGTTCGTCGTAGACGCCCGCTCCGCTTCCGCCGACGACCACGCCGTCGACGTCCTCGAACGACGGGTCCGTCTCTCTGTTCGGGTAGTTGTACGTCTCCACGTCGTCGCCGGGGAGCAGACGGGCGACTTCGCCGGCCATGTAGCCGCCTTCCACCGCGTTGTCTACGACCAGTATCACGTTGTCCGTCGATTCGTCTCCTCGTTTATTACCTCACTGGTCCGGTCCCCGTCGTTTACTACCTCACTGGTCCGGTCCCCGGCAACTCTGCCCGGGTCGGCGCCTCCCTACGCCGACGCCGTTCGCAACGCGTAGCGGTAGTTCTCGTGGTCGGTGTCCGGGAAGAGCGCGATAGTCGGTTCACCCGTCGTCCGGTCGGGACACGACTGCGTAACCTCGACCGGAATCGTCTCGCCGGAGACGTTCACGGCGTCGGTGTGCAGGCGGACCGGGAACGACCGCTGACCGCCGCCGAAGACGAACTCGTTGTAGCCGTCGTCGACGTGGGCGTTGAGACGCACCGGCCGCGGTTGCTCGCCCGGTTCGCCCTGTCGCTGGTACGGCGTCCAGTTTCCGGCGGCACAGACGTGGTATCGGGGTGACTCCACGCGTTCGGGGAACGGTCCCGGGTTCGACACTTGCATCGTCGCGACGACGAGTTCGTCGCCGCGGTCGTAGTCGCCCTCGAACGCCACTTCGCTCGCGGGTTGGAGTTCGTACGCGAGCGTTCCGGTCGCGACGTCCGCGACGAGGACGAGGACGGCGACGACGGCGACGGCCGCGAACAGGTTTCTCGCGTGCGCATCGGAGAGTATCTGCCGTCGCGCGTCGCGTTTCGGGAGGACGTACAGGAGCGTCGCCAAGACGAGGAGGCCGAGGATGACGACGAGGTCACCCGCGCCGAACGTGTTCGCGACGTCGAAGAACAGTCCGACGAGCGTCGTGACCATGACGCCGTACCCGAGAAGCGTCACCTGCGGGTCGGACGTTCGCTGCCCGACGTAGAGGATGGCGGCGAAGAACGCGAGGACGAGTCCGTACTTCGAGACCGGCGAGTACGGGTACTGGAGCGTGAAGACGAACATCAGGACGGCGATGGTGCCGATGATGGCCGCCGCGGCGTTGAACAGCGTGTCTGTGGTTATCGAAGCCATTGGAGGGCCGTCCGCCGGTGAATCCGACGGGACTATCGAATTCGTTACAGTCAGAATATAAGTGTATTTCGGACGACGCGACCGAGTCGTTCGGTTTCTCGACGGTGAACGTCGCTCGTCGAGCGGAGGCGGTGGCGCGGTACGTATTTACCGCCCCGCTCACCACTCATCGCGTGGAACCACGAGACGTCCTCGAAGACTGCACCGTCGAAGTCGCGGCCGACACGTACGCCGTCGTCACCGCCGACGGCGACGTCTCGGACGCGTTCGCGACAGTCGACGACGGTCGGGAGACCACACACGTCGTCTCCGAAGACCGACTCGACGGTGTCGACGCGGCCGAGACGAACTGCGGGTGGCGACTCCTCACCTTCGACGCCGTCCTCCCGTTCGAGTTGGTCGGCTTTCTGGCCGTGGTCGCGACTGCGCTCGCCGAGGCGAACGTCTCGATATTCGCGCTCTCGGCGTACTCGACGGACCACGTTCTCGTCAAGCAGGACGACCTGGAATCGGCGCTCGATGCGCTCTCCGAGTTGGGGTGTCGCGTCCGGCGGCGCTGAGACGCTGGTATCTCTCGGACTCGCCGCACGGACTCTTCTCTCGACTACTCGTCGAGGAGGTCACTCACGACTTCGCCCCGTTCGGCCGCGTCGATGTGCGAGTAGGCCTCTTTCGTCGTCGACAGCGACTTGTGCCGAAGCACGTCCTGTGCGAGGCCCCGGTCCGAGCGAAAGAGTTCGTCGCCGAGACCCCGGCGGGCACCGTGTGGGAGCGGCGGTTTGCCGTCGACGTCGACGTCCGCGGCGTCGGCGACGCGTTCGAGGACGCGACGGACGCCCTCGGTGGTGATGGCGGGCGGTGCGATGTCGTACTCGCGGAGGACGTCGTCGACGTCGGCCCCGTCGAGGAGTTCGTCGGCATCGTCTCTCGCCGCCCGAACGGCGGCGTACTTCGACGGCGCGTGACTCGTCGGGAACACCGGCCAGTCGCCGGACGGCGGTTTCGCGAGCGTGCGCCAGCGTTCGAGGGCCGCCCGTGCCTGCTTCGGGACGGAGACGTCCTCCCACTCCTGTGATTTCCCCCACACGCGGAACGTCCACGCGTCGTCGTCGACGCGACCCCACGTGAGTCCGTTTCTCCCCTCGCGGCCGTCACCGCTGACGCGGAACACTTCGGCGCCGCGAACGCCCGTGTACGCGAGGACGTGGACGATTGCGCGGTCACGGACTGCTCGTCGCGCGCTCGTTCCCTCGGATTCGATGGCCTCGTACGCGACGTCGTTCGTGTGCTGGACGAGTCGGCGACGCACTTCCTGTGTCCAGAACTGCTGGGTGTGGTCCTCGTCGTCTCGGGGAAGCGGTTCGCGGGCGCGGTCCGCGAGCGCGAAGTTCCGAGAGAGGACGCCGTCGCGGACGCAGTAGCCGAGGAATCCGGACACGACGTTGTAGTACGTCGCCGCCGACGAGGCGGAGATTCCGCCGGAGTCGACGCGCTGTGCGAGTCGGTCGGCGTACCGTCTGAGAAGTTGTTCACCCTCGGCCTCGAACGCCTCGAAGGAGTCCTTCCCGCGCCGTCGGAGCCACGTCTCGAACTGCGAGAGGACCGAGTCGGCCGTCGACCGGTACTGCGCGGAGTCACCGCTCGACCGGAGATACCGCGCTATCGCCCGCGACACGTCACTCTCCGACGTCATCGAAAACTCTCCCCCTCGCGAAGCATGAATCGACGTACAGGAGCGGCACTCTTGAATCCACTCGTCTCTTCGCCGGGCGTCCGTCGCCACCGACCGTCCGGCGGCGGTTCTCCCGAGAAAAATAAACTTAAACGATGTTTAAACTAAGAATTTGTCCGAATCCTCGAACCACTACGCGGACGACATTTTTGTAGCCTACCCGTGACGTGGTATCGTATGACGGTCAGTGCGAACAACCCGGTGAAGGCACTCCGGACGACGGAGGAGATAGTCGACGCTCTCGAACGCCACGAACGGGCCGGCGTCACGGAACTCGCGACGAAGACGAACGAACTCATCACGCTGACGGTCGAAGAACACGGGCAGGGAATCTACCTCGACGTGAACCAAGACAGCGCGGACATCCACTACCCGGCGATATCCGGCGCACGCGTCAAAATCCACTGTACGGCCGCGGGAAAAGCGATGTTCGCCCACCTCTCGGACGCCCGCGTCGAGGAGGTAATCGAGCGACACGGCCTCCCGGCACAGACCGACGAGACGCTGACGACGCGCGAAGAACTGTTCGAGGAACTGGAGACGGTCAGAGAGCGGGGATACGCGTACGACCGACAGGAGTTCCGAAACGGGATGCGCTCTATCGGTGCCCCGATACTCGACGAATCGGGGAACGTCCTCGGCGGACTGAGCGTCGCGGGACCGACGCATCGACTCGACGGTGACCGACTCGAAACCGACCTCCCGACGAAACTCTTCCAGTCAGTAAACGTTGTCGAGTTGAACTACAACGAGCCGACGATAAAGTAAGAGCGGGTTAGAGCTGTTTCGCGAGTCGGTCGAGTCCGATGGCGAGTGCGGCCGGAACGACGAGCAACAGTGCCGCGACGACGAGGAGCGTCGAGACGACGCTGATTATCGGGTCGAGGACGTTCCGGAGTGCGATCCACGCGAGGACGGGAATCGTTCGGGTCCCCTGCCCCGAGAGGAACAGTGCCATGACGAACTCTTGGAGGCTGATGATGAACGCGATGAACGCCGACGCCAAGATACCGTTCTTGACGTTCGAGAGGATGACCTCGACGAACGCCTGTATCGGGCCTGCACCGAGGTCATTCGCGGCCGTACTTTCCGCCCGTACTGCCCGTCGTCGCGCCGGACGGTGTTACGCTTCCGCCGGTGCCGCCCGTGTACCCGGCGAGCAGTGACGCCGACGCACCGAGCGCAGAGAGGACGACGCTTCGGCGACTCCGCCCTCTGCGCTGCGTCCCGTCCCGACGGATGCGATTCTGCCGACTCACTACCCGTGTCACTTCCACTCACATATCTATCATCTATCATTAGTGACTCGTGTTTAACTCTTACTCCCGTCTCGACCGCGCGTCTCGTGACAGAGCCTGTCGGCGGACCGTCGTGTTCCGAATTCGCCCACCAGAGGCTTTATCACTCGATTACGACAAAGAGTGACCAATGAAGCGAGAGGCAGACGGAGCGTCGTCCGATACGCTCGCATCGTTCGTCGTCGCGCGATGGCGGGCACTCGAGAGAGGATGGAAGGCGACTATCGTCGGCGTCGTCCTCGTCGCCGGCGTCGGCCTCGTCTGAGGCGTCGATGTCCGAACACGGACTCCGAAATCACGCGCGCAATCTCGGGTGGTTAGTCGCACTCGGCGTCCTCGCGCACCTCCTCTCGGGCGTCGTCGCGCAGGTCAGCGCACTCGTCGTCGCCGTCGTCCTCGGCGCACTCGTCTCCAACACGGTCGGCGTTCCGACGGCGATTCGTGAGGGATACGACTATCACAAGTTGCTCCTCGAAGTGGGTATCGTGTTGCTGGGCGTTCGACTGACGCTCGGCGAACTCGCCGCCGCCGGACTCGAACTCGTCGGTCTGACGTTAGCTACGGTGGTCGTCGGCGTCCTCCTCGTGGAGGTCATGTCTCGTTACGTGTTCGGTCTCCAGTCGAAGACGGGGTCGCTCATCGCGGCAGGAGCCAGTATCTGCGGCGTCTCGGCGGTGCTCACGGTGGCGGCGACCATCGACGCCGACGAGGAACAGATAGCGTACGTCGCCGGTGCCATCCTCCTCTTCGACGCGTTGACGCTCGTCGGCTTCCCACTCGTCGGCCACTGGTTGTCGCTGGACCCGCAGACGTTCGGCATCTGGGCCGGACTGAGCATGTTCAGTACGGGTCCGGTCGTGGCCGCCGGGTTCGCGTTCGACCCCGTCGCGGGTAAGTGGGCGACGCTGACCAAAGTCGCCCGCAACTCGTTCATCGGACTCGCTGCACTGGGCTACTCGGTGTACTTCACGCGACGGACCGCCCTCGACGAGGGCGGGACGCTGCGAACGCTCTGGGGGCAGTTCCCCAAGTTCCTCGTCGGGTTCGCTCTCGTCGTCGCGGTGACGAACGCGGGACTGTTGGGACCGTCGACGGTCGAACTCGTCAACCTTGCGTCGTCGTGGCTGTTCACCGTCGCCTTCGTCGGGTTGGGGTTCGACATCCGACTGGCCCGACTCCGCGGGGTCGGCCTCAGGCCCGTCGCCGTCGTCACCGCGTACTTGCTCGTGATGGGCGCTGCGACGCTCGCCGCGATAGACGTACTCTTCTGACCTCGCGGACCTGCGTTCTGAGTGCTGCGGTCAAAAGAGACTCGCACGGAGCGCAGTCGCGACGGCTCGACCGGCCCGAGTCGCCGCGGACCGGACTCCGCGGTTCGGAGGGTCGTTCAGACGCGAACGACGATGTCGTCTCTCTCGACGCGGACCGGGTGAGCGGGGAGGCGGGCGTCGGAGGTGAGCGACGACCCGTCGACCACGTCGTACTCCCATCCGTGCCACGGACAGCTCAGTATCTCGCCTTCTCTGCACAACTCCATCCCTACTTCGAGTTCCTCTCTGTCGAAGTCGGCGTCCCACGTCCCCGTGAGCGTTCCCTCGCAAACCGGGCCCGCCTGATGGGCACACCAGTTCGTGTACGCCACGTACTCGCCGTCGACGTTGAACACGACTATCTCTCCCCCCTCGACTTCGACCAGCAACCGGTCTCCGTCGTCCAGTTCGTCCGTTCGTGCCACTGTGTGTTCCGTCATGGGTCCGTCTGGCCGTCTCGGGTCTCGTTTCTCGGTCCGTTCACAGGTCTAACTGGAACGCTTCCACGGGCGTGTCGTGGAGTACCTTCTGTCGCTCTTCCGCCGTGAAGTAGTGCTGGAGGTACTTGTCCAAGAGGCGACGGTTGTACGCGCGCATCAGTTCCATTGCGAGGTCCGGTTGCGAGAACTTCCCGAGGGTTCGAACGTGTTGATGATGGGGTAGTCGACGTCGAACTCCTCTTTGAACCGGACGATGTCTTCGGCCTCGGTGAACGAGGAGAAGTTGTCCTCTATCTTTCCGCTCATCCGCTGGTCCCAACTGCTCGACGGGAATATCGGATGCGGCGAGTCGGTGATGCTCGACGCGTACGGTTCGTCCATGTACGCTGCGATCTCGTCCTCGGGGACCGTCATGTGGACTCGGTGTCCACCACAGTCGTCTCTGCGAGGGTCGTGTTGGCTACGCTCTGTGCTATGCAGGTGACACATTATGACAGCCGAACATAAATCTTAGTTCCCGTTAGCACTACTGAACCAGCGTGTCTCGGCCGCTCACGTTCGGTATCGCAGAATCCAGGACTGTTCTTCGACGTCTCTCGTTCGATGCTTCAACGGGCAGTTTAGACGGGCGTGCGGAGTAAGAGCGAACTAGCCTCGATTCGGTATCGACGAACTACTGCTTCACGAGAGAACGTGGTGTACGAGTCGCTTACCGCGCGATTTTCGAGGGTTCGAGAACACGGTCGTATCGGACGCGGTCGCTTCGTCCGGAAGTCCACCGCAGTCTTTCGATTACGTTCGCTTCCCGATTCGTCGCTCGAATTCGTCGAGAGCGAATACCTCTCGACGTGCGGAGGCGACACAATTCCCTCACGCAATTAGCTATGTAATGGATTGGCCCGACCACCCGTATCTATCCGCAACTCGACTATCGTCGAATCGGGAGAGGCCCGGTTCCGGATGGCTCTTCGCTCTGTACCGCCCGACTCTCTGGTCCGATTCGACTCACGAGCTTCTGAGAAGTGATTGGATATCGTTCGTTGGCCGTCACCACCGTCCGGTCGGAACTCTCTCGCCGAGAGACGAGACTCGAACGTCGAACTCGGTTGCTACTCGGTTTCTCTTCTGTCCCTCTCATCGACGTCGGAAGTCGTCCTCCGGCCGACTCTCCGGCGATTACCAGCGTCTTAATTCGTCTGAAAATCGACGGTACAGCCGTAGTTCGTCGGTTCTCTCTCGTCTGGATAGTCGTTCACGACGGTTACTGTTGGCGGATCACTATTACGAAGACTTTTGATACCCTCGAACCGCTTTCGTCTCTCGTCGCGTCGGAATCCTTCCCGTTCGACGCTCCTTTTCGAACCGAAATATCTTCTACCCGTCGCCGTAACGAACGACTATGTACGTCATTCGCAACGCGACGCTCCACACCGCGACGGACCGCGGGACCATCGACGGTGACCTCCTCGTCGAAGGCGGAACCATCGCGGCGGTGGGCGACGTGGACGCCCCCGCGGACGCGACGGAGATAGACGTCGGCGGCGCGCCGGTCACGCCCGGACTCGTCGAGGCGCACAGTCACGCCGGCATGGCCGAGTGGGGCGAACCCGAAGACGGCGACGTGAATGAGGGGACAGACCCCGTCACGCCGCACGTCAACGCCCTCGACGGTTTTCACCCCCGAGACGAGGAATTGAAGTACGCCTTCCAGAACGGCGTCACCACCGTCTCCGCCCGGATGGGGTCGGGCAACGTCGTCGGCGGTGTCATCTGTTCGATGAAGACCTACGGCGACGTCGCAGACCGCATGCTCGTCCGCGAGGACGGGATGAAAGCCGCGATGGGGGAGAACCCGAAGCGCTTCCACGGGGAGCGAAAGGACCGCCAACCGTCGACGCGGCCGGGCGTCGCGGCGACGCTCCGACAGGCGTTGATGGAGGCCGAAGACTACGTCGAGAAACGCGACCACGCCCGCGAGAACGGCGACCCGTTCGACCGCGACCTCGGCATGGAGAACCTCGCTCGCGTCGTCGAGGGTGACCTCCCACTCCGCGTTCATGCTCACCGCGCCGACGACATCGTCACCGTGTTCCGCATCGCCGACGAGTTCGGCATCGAGGACCTCTCTATCGAACACGCGACCGAGGGCCACCTCGTCGCGGACGAGTTCGTCGAACGCGACGTGCCCGCCGTCTGCGGACCGTCGTTGTACTCCGGCGCGAAGTACGAACTCCGCAACATCACGTTCGAGACGCCCGGCATCCTGCACGAGGAGGGAGTGAAAGTCGCCATCCAGACGGACGCGCCCGTCGTCCCGCAGCGATACCTTGACGTCTGCGTCGGTCTCGCCGTCCGCGAGGGACTCCCCGAGGAGGCGGCACTCGACGTCGTGACGCGTAACCCCGCCGAGATTCTCGGTATCGAGGACCGCGTCGGAACGCTCGCGGAGGGCACCGACGCCGACGTGGTCGTCTGGGACGGCCCGTTCTACCAGTTCGACACGACCGCACAGCACGTCTTCGTCGACGGCGAACACGTCTTCGACCGCGCGGAAGACAGTGTCGACCCGCGCGAGGAGTGGCAGTGGTGACCCCGCAGTAGACCCCCGTTACTTTCCGAAGGTGTTCCACAGCGCACCGCCGAGTCCCTCGCCGACGGTCTCACCGATTATCCCGCCCGCGACGGCACCGACGGCGAGTCCGAACGGTCCGAGCGGAGCGAGGACGGCGGCACCTATCGCGGCACCGGCCATCCCACCGAGCGCCTTCCCCGACGCCTTCGAGGTGTGCTCTCCCCACGTCCGGCCGTCCTCGTAGTACGCCGTTGCGACGTCCGTCGCGCTCACGACCCGCCCGAGCGGTCCGGTAACTTTCGCGATGGGTTTGAGGACCTTGTTCGCCCCGGCGGCGAACTTCAGTTTCGTGGCGGCCGACGCGTTCGCGACGGGGGCCGCGGGTGGTTTCTGTACGGACAACTTCGGCGACGACGGCTTCGTGGCGTACGGTTTCGAGACGCGAGGCTTCGTCACGACCGGTTTCGTGACCGCGGGTTTCGTCGCGTTCGGCTTCGCGGTCGGTCGCGACTCTGCCGCGCTCTGCTCTAGTTCTTTCACCGCGCCGTCGCCGAGGTCTGTCGCGTCGTCTATCGGACTCACGACGTCGCTCGCCGAGTCGACGACCGTCCGCGTCGTCTCCGTCGGGTTCGCGGACGCCTCCGCGAGGACCGCCTGAGTCACCGACGCCGTCTTCTCTTTCTTTCTCATCCGCTGGTAGGCGCTCGTTCCGCCGCGGGCGGCGACGTACGTCGCCGTCCCGATGAGAACCAGTTTCCCCTCTTCGTCGTACCTGAACCCCGCCGGCGGCGTCTCTTCGGCCGGCGGTTCGCCGCTCGCGGTGGCCCCGCCGGAGACAGCGTCGCCTCCCGTGACCGCCGCTCCCGTCTCGTCGGAGACAGCGTCGTTCTCGCCGACAGCGTCGGCCGGTCCGCTCTCGCCACTCGCCGCATCGTCTCCGTCCGCGGGCGGGTCGTCGCTCGAAACGGGTGCAAGAGTCTCGTCATCCTCGCCCGACTCCGGGCGCTCCGATGCGGGCGGGCCGTCGCTCGCGGGTGAGTCGCCGGTCTCGTCGGCGACGTCGGGTTCGCTCGACGACTCGGGAGCGACGTCTCCCGCCTCCGTGGCCGAACCGGTCCGCTCGTAGACCGGAGGCTCGCCCGGTCCGTCGAACGCGCCCGCTCTGAGGCGTTCGTGGTACTCCGACTGGCAGTCGCCGAGTTCGCTGTTGATGGCGGTGAGTTCGGCGGACGTCTCCCGTATCTCCGCCTGTGTGGCCTCGATATCGGCGTCGTACTTCTCGCTCGCGGCCTTCGACTGTGCGGCCACCCACGCGATTATCGAGAGGTCGTCGGGCGCACCCTCCAGACTCATCTCCTCGGCTTTCGCCTGAGTGAGCGCGTTACTCTTCTCGATGAGGTCGTTCAACTCCGCCTGCTCGGCCTTCTGGTCGGCGATGACGGCCGCGCAGTAGTCGCCCCACGGCGGATACGACTGGGCGACGGCAGACGGCGCGGCAGCGCCGAACAGAACGAGAATCACCACCAGCACCACCACCGCCCTCGCGACGTTTCGCTGCCACATGAGGGTAGCCGATACGACTGGTCGAGCAATAAACATCTATCGCCGCTCCGTCCGGAGGTTCCGGTGACTCACGACACTCCTCCAGCGATGGATGCTCTCGCGACCTGAGACGGACGACCGACCGTTCCGTTTCGCACTCTTCCGAAGCCACGACTTTCGAATCGAAGATATCGTGCGTCTCTCGCTTCACGTCCGAAAGGGAAAGTCGGTTGAATGGGGAACCCGTACTAGCACCAATGAGTATGCGAAAAAGCCGTATCGACGTGCAAGGGATGAGTTGCGCGAACTGTTCGCAGACGGTGAGCGAGGCCGTAGAGCGTCTCGACGGCGTCAGGGAGGCGAACGTCAACTTCGCAACCGACGAGGGGTCAGTCGAGTACGACCCCGAACGCGTCTCGCTGGGCGATATCTACGCCGCCATCGACGACGCCGGCTACGACCCCGTCGCGGAGACGACGACGGTGGCCATCACGGACATGTCGTGTTCGAACTGCTCGGACTCGGTCCAGAGCGCACTCGAACGGACGCCGGGCGTCGTCTCGGCGGACGTCAACTTCGCCACCGACGAGGCGCAGGTCCGGTACAACCCCGCGGAAGCGACGCTCTCGGACCTGTACGCCGCAATCGAGGACGCGGGCTACTCGCCCGTTCGCGAGGACGACGGCACCGAGGAGTCCGCGGAAGACAAACGCGACGCCGCCCGAACGGCCGAGATTCGCAAGCAACTCCGCCTCACGCTGTTCGGGGCGGCGCTCTCGGCTCCGTTGCTTTTCTTCATCGTCGATAAGCTCCTCTTGGGCGGCACCGTCCTCCCCGACCGAATCCTCGGCGTCGAGTTCGGGTGGGTGGAGTTCCTCCTGGCGACGCCCGTGCAGTTCGTGCTGGGCCGTCCGTTCTACGTCAACTCCTACAAAGCGCTCGTGAAGAACCGGACGGCGAACATGGACGTGCTCATCGCCCTCGGGTCGTCCACGGCGTACCTCTACTCGCTGGTCGTCCTCCTGGGACTCCTCGCGAGCGAGGGCCTGTACTTCGACACGGCCGCTCTCATCCTCGTGTTCATCACGCTGGGGAACTACCTCGAAGCCCGGTCGAAGGGGCAGGCAAGCGAGGCGCTTCGCACCCTCCTCGAGATGGAGGCGGACACCGCGACGCTCGTCGACGAGGACGGAACCGAGCGTGAGGTCGCCATCGAAGACGTCGACGTCGGCGACCGGATGAAGGTTCGCCCCGGCGAGCAGATTCCCACCGACGGTGTCGTCCGCGAGGGTCAGTCCGCCGTCGACGAGTCGATGGTCACCGGCGAGTCCGTCCCCGTCGAGAAGGAACCGGGCGACGAAGTCGTCGGTTCGACCATCAACGAGAACGGCGTCCTCGTCGTCGAAGCGACGAAGGTTGGAAAGGACACCGCCCTCCAGCAGATCGTCCAGACCGTCAAGGAGGCGCAGTCGCGGCAACCCGAGATTCAGAACCTCGCGGACCGAATCTCCGCGTACTTCGTCCCCGTCGTCATCCTCAACGCCCTCTTCTGGGGTGCCGTCTGGTATCTGTTCCCCCAGACGCTCGCCGGATTCGTCGGGTCGCTTCCGCTCTGGGGACTCGTCGGCGGCGGCCCCGCGGCGCTCTCGGCGTTCGAGTTCGCCGTCGTCGTCTTCGCGTCGTCGGTGCTCATCGCCTGCCCCTGTGCGCTGGGTCTGGCGACGCCCGCGGCGACGATGGTCGGAACGACCATCGGCGCGCAGAACGGCGTGCTGTTCAAGGGCGGTGACGTCCTCGAACGCGCGAAGGACGTCGACACCGTCGTCTTCGACAAGACGGGTACCCTCACGAGAGGCGAGATGACGCTCACCGACGTGGTGACGTTCGACGCCGCAGGCGACGCGGTGACGGACGGAGGCCGGACGAACGACGCGAGTGCGAACGCGTCGGACCCGCGGTCCGACGGCGGCGCCGTCGCGACGCGCGAACGCGCAGACGAGTCCGAAGTGCTCAGACTCGCCGCCAGCGCCGAGTCCGGCAGCGAGCACCCCCTCGCTCGCGCCATCGTCGAGGGCGCGGAAGAACGCGGTATCGACGTCCCGGAGGCCACCGAGTTCGAGAACGTCCCGGGGCACGGCATCCGCGCCACCGTCGAGGGTGACGAGATACTCGTCGGCAACCGCAAACTCCTGCGCGACGAGGGCATCGACCCCTCGTCCGCCGAATCGACGATGGAGCGACTTGAGAACGAGGGCAAGACGGCGATGCTCGTCGCGCGGGCCGGTTCGGACGGCGCGCAGGGCGAACTCCTCGGCGTCGTCGCCGACGCGGACACGGTCAAAGAGAGCGCGAAAGACGCCGTCGCCGCGCTTCGAGAGCGCGGCGTCGAGGTGATGATGCTCACCGGCGACAACGAGCGAACCGCCCGCGCCGTCGCCGAACAGGTCGGCATCGACCCCGAGAACGTCCGCGCGGAGGTCCTGCCCGAGGACAAATCCGACGCCGTCGAGGAGATTCAGGCCGACGGCTCGAAGGCGATGATGGTCGGCGACGGCGTGAACGACGCGCCCGCCCTCGCCGTCGCGTACGTGGGGTGCGCCATCGGCAGTGGGACCGACGTGGCCATCGAAGCCGCGGACGTGACGCTCATGCGCGACGACCCGCAGGACGTCGTCAAGGCAATCCGTATCTCCGACGGCACGCTCCAGAAGATAAAACAGAACCTCTTCTGGGCGCTCGGCTACAACACGGCGATGATTCCGCTCGCCTCGCTGGGACTCCTCCAACCCGTCCTCGCGGCGGGAGCGATGGCGTTCTCGTCCGTGTCGGTGCTGACGAACAGCCTGCTGTTCCGTCAGTACACGCCCGACCACGACTACGAACTGTTGGGTTTTCTCCGGCGGTAGGGCGGCCGCACGTCTCTTCTTTCGGCCCGCTTGGACGTCCCCGCCCGGTCGTCTACCGTGCCGACGACTAAACGAACAAGTCCGCTCGGTTCGACTATCGGGGTATGCCGACGACCACAGACGCCAGCATCCGTCTCGTCCGCCACGCCACGCTCCTCCTCGCCGCCGCCGACACGACGTTCCTCGTCGACCCGATGCTCGGCGCGCCGGGCGACATGCCACCGATAGAGAACACGCCGAACCAGCGAGACAACCCGCTCGTCCCGTTGCCGGACGTCGACCTGACGTACGACGCCGTCGTCGTCACGCACCGCCACCCGGACCACTTCGACGAGGCGGCGAAAGCGGAACTCGCAGACGACGTTCCGCTGTTCTGCCAACCCGAGGAGGCGGATGCCTTCGTCGAGGAGGAATTCACCGACGTTCGACCCGTCGACGACGAGACGGCGTTCGAGGGAGTCACGATTCGACGGACGCCCGGCCGTCACGGACACGGCGAGTTGGCCGAGCGGATGGGGCCCGTCTCCGGATTCGTCTTCGAGGCCGGAGCGAGTGTCTACCTCGCGGGCGACACCGTCTGGTGCGACGACGTGGAACGGACGCTGGACAGCTACGACCTCGATGCCGTCGTGCTCAACGCCGGTGCGGCGCAGTTCCTCGAAGGTGATCCCATCACGATGGCCGAAGACGACGTCGCCGCGGTCCGTTCGTCGACGGACGCGACGGTACTCGCCGTCCACATGGAGGCCATCAACCACTGTCTGCTCACGCGCGAGGAGTTACGGTCGGCCGTCGACGACGTTCTCGTCCCCGACGACGGCGAAGACGTTCGGCTCTGAGGCGACGGGACGGGCGTCCGTTCGGATTCACGGCGACGTCGTATCCCCGGCGGACCCGGCGTCGTACAGCGTCACCGACTCCGCCGCGTACCCCTCGTAGAACGGTTGCAGACTCCCGTCGTTCCCGCCCGCGGCGATTCGACCGTCCGGCGTCTCGAACACCAGACTGTTCTCGATGGGGAACTCGTTCGTCGGGTCGCCGACGAGGTTCTGCCGGACGGCGACGACGGGGACGCGTTCGTACGTCGTCGTCTCCTCGGTGCCCACCGCTCGCACCGTCACGTCCGCGAGGAGCGACCGACCGGCCGCCTCGTGCAGTGCCGCGTTCGTGACGGCGGTTCGGACGTGGTCGTACGTCGCCGGAAGCGGGTCGGGGTCGGCGACGTGCAGTACCTCCCCCATCGGCCAGAAGTTACTGATGGCGTTCCCGAAGAAGCCACCCGCGATGTCTCGCTGCGAGAACACGAGCGCGTACGCCGAACCGTGACGGCCCGAGAGGATGCTGTGCGACCCCATTACGCCCGTCTCCTCGTCGGCGACGACGGTGACCGGCGGCCGGGCGTCCCACGTCTCCGCGACGGTGGCGTACCGGTCCCACTCCACGTCGTCCGCGACGCGGTCCACGGGCGCGACGAGTTGGAGATAGACGGCGACGCCGCGCGCTCTGGCCTCCGAGAGCGACTCGCGCACGTGTTCGAACTCGGTGGCCGGGAGCGTCAGTATCACGTCGCGCCGGGCGCGTTCGAGGGTGCGAACGATGCGCTTTCTGACCGTCGCTCGCGAGTGGACGATTTCGACCGCCGGTTCGCCCGCGTCGGACTGCCGAAATCGGGTCGCTATCTCGGACTCCATCCGGTCGAGTCGGTCGGTGAACGTGCCGACCGCCTCACCCGGCGGACGCGCGCGGAGGAGCGTCGGACTGGCCGCCTCGTCGACGGTTATCAGCCCCCGGTCGGCCAGTTCGGCCGCGAGTTCGTAGACGTACCCCTGCGAGACGCCCGCCGAACGGGAGACGTCACCCGTCGTCGCCTCGCCGGACTCCAGAATGGCGAGGTACGCCTCCGCCTCCTTCGCCGAGAGGCCGAAAGAGACGAGGTGGTCACGCAGACTGTCCTCTGCCATGGACGAAGATTATACGACTAACTACAAAATATTTTTCCGTCGGTGCGTCGTGGTCGGCGCATGGAGACGGTCACCGACGGCGAGACTGCACGAGAGCACGACAGTCGTCGCTGGTGGACGCTGGTCGTGTTCTCGTTCGCCGCACTCGAAGGGGCCACGCTACAGATTCAGGGCGCGGTCATCCCCTCGTTGCGCGAGAGTTTCGGGACGCCCGAGTGGCAGTTGGGACTCGTCGCCCCTGCGGGAACTATCGGATTTCTCGTCTTCGTCGCCGCCGTCGGGGCCGTCGCGGGCAGACTCGACACGCGCCGACTCCTCTTGGTCGGCGTCGTCGGAACCGGCGTCGGCGTCTTCGCGATGGGTCTCGTCCCCTCTTTTTCGGTGTTTCTCGGCGCGTTGGTCCTCCGGGGCGCGTTCGCCGGCATCGGCCGCGGGAGCGACCGGCCGCTGTTGAGCCACCTCTACCCTCGCCGTCGAGGACGGCTGTTCGGCTACTACGACATGATGTGGGCCGTCGGCGCGACGCTCGGTCCGTTGGCCGTCGCCGCCGCCCTCTTGGTTGCCAACTGGCGACTCGCCTACTACGTACTCGGCGTCGCCTTCCTCCCAGTCGCCGCCCTCGTGTGGTATCTCCCCGCGCCGTCCGTCGACGGCGGCGACGAACCGCTCACGATAGACGGTCTGTCTCGGGTCGTTCGCAGTCCGGCCGTGTTGGTGATGGCGGCCGGCATCCTCCTCTCGACCGGCGTCGAGGGCGGCCTCTTCACGTGGCTCACCACGTACGCGGAGGGGCGACTCGCACCGTCGCTGGTGACGGTGTCGTTGAGCGTCCTCTTGGCCGCGTACGTTCCCGGACGGTTCGTCGCGGGGTCGCTGTCCGAACGGTTCGGCTACGTCCCCCTCGCGTTCGGTCTCGGTTCGCTCTGCCTGCTCTCGGCGGCGTACACCTTCCTCGTCGCGTCGGGACTCGGCCTCCTCGTCGGCGTGTTCTGTATCGGGCTCTCGCTGTCCGGCCTCTACCCGACGCTTCTGGCCTACGCGACCGAGAGCGCTCCGGAACACAGCGCACCCGTCAACGCGCTCGGCCTCGTCGTCTCTTCGTGCGGTATCGCCGGCGTCCCCGCGGTGATGGGGTTCGTCATCGAGGGGGCGAGCGTCGCCGCGGCGATGCGACTGCTGTTCGTCCCGTTGGTCGGATTGTTGCTCGTCACCGGCGTCGCGTGGGTCCGCCTCGGAACGGCGACGTCCTCGTGACTCCGGCAGTTCGTCCGATTAGTCCCCGTCGTCGTCTTCGTCGCTCCCGGGAAGCCGACAGACCGCTCTCTTCCAGCGGTGTTTCGCGGCCTGCCCGGGGTCCGCGAACGGGTCGTACGTGATATCGTCGAGTCGCCCGAGATGCGTGAACCCGTCGCGGCCGGTTCGCTTCCGCCACCATCCGACTCCCGTCGCGACGACGAGCGAGGCGAAGAGAAGGACCACCGCCGTGCGGCCGACGCCGTCCGTCGTGACGGCGACGGCGACGAGGACGGCGAGGAGCACGGCTATCTGTGACAGGCGTAAGAGACGACTGAGCGAGTCACCCGAGAACTCGAAACTCCGTCCCACGTCTCTCGGAGGACAGGACGTGTCCCGAATAGCGTTTCGCATCCGACGACCGAACCGGCTCTCGTTCCGTCGGTCGACGTGTGCGCCCTACAGTTCGCGGTAGCCGGGGTTCTCGAACGCTCGAAACTCGGGGTCGTCGTCCTCGACGTCGGCGACGAACGCCGCGAGTCGCTCTCTGAGTTCGTCCGCTCTCGGGCGGTAGTCCGCGCGGCCGACGAGGTTGACGTGTTCTTCGGGGTCCGACTTGAGGTCGTAGAGGTAGCGGTCGACGTACAGGTCGCTCCGTTCGTCGCCCATCCCCCCGCGCCACCCGGCCATCGTCGGCGCGGCGACGCCGAGTTTCCAGCGCTCGGTTCGAATCGACCGGCCGATTTCGGCCTCGCTCGTCTGCACGAACACGGCGTCGCGCCACGTCTCGGTCGTTCCGTCGACGAGCGGTCGGAGACTCTTTCCGTCCATCTCCGAGGGCACTCCCACGCCGGCCGCGTCCAGGAGGGTCGGCGCGACGTCTATCAGAGAGACGAGTTCCTCCACCGGCCCGCGTCGTTCGAACCCCGGCCCCTCGAACAGCATCGGGACGCGGATGGACGACTCGTGACAGCTTCGCTTATGCTCGCCGGGGCGCGTCTCGAAGTGACAGCCGTGGTCGGCGGTGAAACACCGAACCGACTCGCGGTACGTCTCGCGCTCTAACGCCTCGAACAGGCGACCGACGCACTCGTCGATTCGCTCGACCATCGCGTAGTAATCCGGCAGTTCGGCGTACCAGTCGCCCGGTCTGCCGTCCAAGTCGTCGGGAACGTGCGGATTCGTCTCGTGTCTCGCGGCGGCCCCCGTCGGTCCGACGAACCGCCCGGCGTCGTTCTGGTCGTGGGGTTCGAGGTACGAGACGACGAGCACGAACGGCTCCGAAAGCTCCGTTATCGCCTCGATAGCGAACTCCGTGAACGCGTCCGTCCGATACGTCGAGAACGCTCTCGGCTCGCCGTACCCGTCGTAGAGCGTCCCCTCGTTCGGCCGCGTCGTGAACTCCGGGACGTCGGCGGCGACCCAGAAATCCTCGTAGCCGTGGCGTCGCTTCGGGGGTACCGCCTCGTCGAACGTCCCCGCGAGGTGCCAGTCGCCCACGAACCCGGTGTCGTAGCCTGCGTCTTTGAACGCGTGGGCGAGCGTCGTGGCGTCGTGTGGAAGGGGGACGGAGTCGCGGACGACGCCGAGTCGGGAGGCGTACTGCCCCGTCTGGAGCACCGCCCGCGCGGGTCCGCAGAGCGGTTGGGGTGAGAACGCGTGTTCGACCCGAACGCCGCGCTCTGCCATCCCGTCCAGTGTCGGCGTGAGGTCCATCGGGTTTCCGTACGCTGAGAGTGTGTCCCACCGCTGTTGGTCCGTCTGTACGAGCAGGACGTTCGGCTTCTCTGTCACGTGATCCTCCGTCCCCGGAACGAGGCGGAGTACCGTGATAAATGACACGACATCACACGCTGCTCAGGGCGAGCGGAGTTTGTTCTCTATCGCCGTCGCGGTGCTGATGACGAGTCCGGGCACGTCCTGCGTCCGCTTCGAGGCGTCGCCGAACTCGGTCTCCGCGGAGACGGAGACGGCGGCGACGGCGTCGCCCTCCTCGTTCGTGATGGGTGCGGCGACGCAGTGCCACCCGTCGAGGAGTTCCTCGCGGTCGTACGCGGTCCGCGTGTCGCGGACGCTCCTGAGTTCTTCCCGGAACGCGTCGCGGTCCGTGATGGTGTGTTCCGTCATCGGTGGCAAGCCGTGCGATTCGAGTATCTCCTCGCGCCGGTCCGCGGGGGTGTACGCGAGAATCGCCTTCCCCCCTGCGGTCGCGTGGAGGGGAAGGACGTCGCCCTCGTGGTGAGCCAGTTCGTACTCGTCGCCGTGCGGAACGCGGTAGGCGTACCGCCCCCGGCCGTGTTCTGCCACCATCAGACTGGCCACCGTATCGGTCGCCTTCGAGAGGCGGTCGGTCGGTCCTCGCCCGACCCGGTAGACGTCCAGACGGCGTTGAGAGTTGACACCGACGCCGAGAAAGCCAAGTCCGAGTCGGTACTCTCGGTCTTCTTTCACCACGTATCCGAGGCGTTCCAGCGTGGTCACGTGCTTGTGGACTGTTCCCTTCGCGAGGTCTAACTCCGCCGCCAACGCGGTCACCCCGAGTCGGCCGTGTTCGTCGAGTGCCTCCACGACGCGGAGACTCGTCACCGTCGTCTGCGCGAGAGGCGCGCGCGAGTCGGTCATGAACGGCGGTTCGTCGTCCACCCTCCTAAGCTTGTTCATGAATCGTGAACGGTTGGCTCTCGCCGCCCGCGTTCTCCTCGCGGTGTCGTTCGAGAGATTCGACTACGTTCACTATCGTTAATGTCTAAAACGCCGGATTCTCCCTTCTCGCGTGTGGACCTCGGAGCGGCTCTCGAAGCCAATTAATTCACGGTGTGTGAACAAAATTTGTCGGCAGCTATCTGCACTCAAAGCGCTCTATAGGCTCTGAATCGCCAATCTTGGGGACTTTTGGTGGCCGCTGAGTAATATATAAATACCCCTATTCGCATGTGGGTCACATGGGAGAGATAGACATCGATACGCTCCGGAAGGTGTTCCCCGGGGCGGAAGGGGAGATCGTCGCCATCGACGACCTCGACATCACCATCGAGGACGGCGAATTTCTCGTCCTCGTCGGACCGTCGGGGTGCGGGAAGTCGACGACGCTCCGCTGCATCGCCGGCTTAGAGACGCCGTCGTCGGGGACGATCAGTCTCGACGGCGTCGACATCACCGACCGCCAACCGAAGAACCGCAACATGGCGATGGTGTTCCAGAGCTACGCGCTCTACCCGCACATGACCGCGCGGGAGAACATGTCGTTCGGACTCAAGATGACGACGGACCTCTCGAAGGGCGAGATAGACACCCGAGTCAGCGAGGCGGCCGAGATGATGGGCATCGAACGACTCCTCGACCAGAAACCGGGAGAGATGTCCGGCGGTCAGCAACAGCGCGTGGCTCTCGGCCGCGCCATCGTCCGGGACCCGGAAGTGTTCCTGATGGACGAACCGCTCTCGAATCTCGATGCGAAACTCCGGACGACGATGCGAACCGAACTCCAGAGCCTCCAGTCCGAGTTCGGCGTCACCACCGTCTACGTCACGCACGACCAGACGGAGGCGATGACGATGGGCGACCGCATCGCCGTCCTGAACGACGGCGAACTCCAGCAGATAGGGACGCCGCTGGAGTGCTATCACGAACCCGCGAACCAGTTCGTCGCGGGGTTCATCGGGTCGCCCTCGATGAACTTCTTCGAGACGTCGCTGTCGAGAACCGGCGCGGGCGCTCGATTGGACCACGAGGTGTTCGACTACCTGCTGGACCAGGAGGGAACCGACGCGGTGGCGGACGTCTCGGACTCGGTGACGCTGGGTATCCGACCCGAAGACATCGAACTCGCCGACGGGGACGAACCGAACGCCTTCAGCGCCGACGTGACCGTCACCGAACCGCTGGGCGACGTCACGTTCGTCTACTTCGAGATAGGTGGCCAGCAGGTGACCGCCAGCATCGACGGCGACATCCTCCTCAGCGAGGGGAGCACGCTGGACATCGTGTTCCCCCAGAACCGCATCCACCTCTTCGACGGCCGGACCGGCGGCGCGCTGAAGAACCGCGAGATGCCGACTGACGACGAACTGGTCGACGTGAGTCTGTAGTTCTCACTCTCTCAGAATTTTACAAACACTCTTTCAGTGCCTACAGAGTTTTAGAAAACAAAATTAAATAGGTAATTTTATTACAAAGCATAAATTAGTGGCGGGTGAAGGCAGATGACCGACGACATACCGAACACGCGAACGCGGCGGACCGTACTGAAGGCACTCGGCGTCGCGACGGCGACGGGACTGGCGGGGTGCAGTGGCGGCGGCGGGTCCGCGGCCCAGCAGGGCACAGGAGCGGGTGACGAGTCCACTTCCGGCGGGAGCGGAAACGGCGGTGGTGGAAGCGGTGACAAACTCATCATGTGGAACGCCGGGTTCCAGGGTGACGAGAACAAACCGTGGAAGGACTGGTACGTCGACCAGTTCTCCGGCGAGTACGGCCGGTCGATTCAGGTGTCGGCGTTCGAGTACCCCGACGCCCGACAGAAGTTCCTCACCGGCGGCCGCACAGGCAATCCGGACGTCATCGAGGGCGTGCTCTCGCACCTCTCGGAGTACGCGAAGGCCGGACTCATCGAACCGGTCGGTGACCGCGCGGAGCAACTCGACCACTTCGACGGCTACGTCGACAGCACTATCGAGGCGATGACGTACAAAGGCGAACTGTACGGCCTCCCGTACACGGGGAACGGCCGCGCACTCGTCTACCGCAAAGACATCTTCGACGAACTCGGGTTGGAACCGCCGGAGACGGCCGAGCAGTTCCTCGAAGCCGGTCGGACGATAAACGAAGAACGCGACGACGTCGAGGCGTTCCACAACTGCACGAAAGACGGGAGCGTCCGCGCGTTCCAAGAGTGGATTTCGCACGTCTACCAGCACGAAGACCGGTTGTACGAACCGGACGGCGACTCGTGGACGCTCGTCCCCGACGCCGAGACGCTCGGCCTCGTGTTCGACAACTTCTACTACCAGGTGTGGGCCGGCGACGACCCCATCGGCAACCCCGAACAGCGCGGGACCGGCTGGCAGGTCAACGACCCCGGCTACCTGAACGGGCAGTTCGCGATGATAGAGTGCGGGCCGTGGCTCCGCGGGTGGACGTCCGGGTCCGACATCAACGACTCCGAGAAGACGACCACCATCTTAGACGAGAAGACGGCCATCGCCCACCTCCCGAGAGCCGAGGGCGGCAGCAAAGGGACGTACCTCGAAGTGAAGCCGGTGATGCTCAACGCCAACTCCAAGCAGAAGGAGATGGGCTGGAACGCGCTGAGCCTGTTCACGAGTCCGGCGTCACTCGAAGAGGGGAAGAAGGTCTCCGCGGGCGACTACATCACGCCCGTCCACGAGGACGTGGAGACGTCGCTGGACAACGAGAACTGGACGCCGTTCACCGAGGTGTTCGAGACGGGCAAAGCGCTCTCGAAGATCGGATGGGGTCCCGTCAGGGAGGCGTTCTACACGCACATGCAGAACGTCGTCTACGGGAAGAGCGACCCGTACAAAGCCGGCGAGCAGTTCCACGGCGAACTGAAAGACCTCGAGAGCAAGGTCTGACCCATGGCGACGAGTTCAGGCACCGGGTCACGCTACGCGGCGGAGTTCAAGTCGTTCGTCAAGGAGACGTGGCTGGGGTACGCGTTCATGCTCCCGGCGTCGGTCCTTCTGGGACTCATCGTCATCTACCCGACGCTCCGCGGTGTCCACATCTCGTTCTTCGAGATGTCGCTGCTGCAGCCCGGGCAGGAGACGTTCGTCGCCTTCCAGAACTTCGCGGCGATGGCGAGCGATCCGAAGTTCTGGAACGCCTTCGGCAACAGCATCTTGCTCACCGGCGTCGCGGTCGCGTTGCAGTACCTCCTCGGCCTCGGTCTGGCCCTCGCGTTGAAGGAGAAAGTGCCCGGCGTCGCGCTGTTCCGAAGCGCGTCGATGATCACGTGGGTGCTGCCCGTCGTCGTGATGGTCATCATCTTCCGGTTCATGGTCCAGCCGGGCTACGGCTTCCTCAACATCGTGCTCGGGTGGTTCAACCTGCCGACGAGCTACTGGTTCGGCGACCCGACGACGGCGTTTCCGCTCGTCGTCACGATGCACGTCTGGCGGAACGTCCCGTTCTTCGCCATCGCGCTCATGGCCGCCATGCAGTCGATTCCGGAGTCGCTGTACGAGGCCGCCGAGATGGACGGTGCAGGCTCGCTGGCGAAGTTCCGCTACGTGACGCTCCCGCAGATATCGTACGTGTCGATGATCATGATTGTCCTGCACGTCATCTACACGTTCAACAACTTCGACATCGTGTTCCTGTCGACCGGCGGCGGTCCGCTGGGCTCGACCGAAGTGCTGGCGACGTACGTCTACAAGCAGGCGTTCCAGTCCTACGCGCTGGGCTACGCGGCGTCCGTCGGCGTCGTGATGCTCGTCCTGTTGCTGGCGTTCACCGTCGTCTACGTCAAACTGGAGGACACCGAGTGATGTTCGAGACAGACACACCAGATACTATGGAGGAGAACGGCGATGGCAACTGAGACGACGCGAGAGAAGAACCTCGTCCAACGGTTCGACGACTGGTTGGGACAGGAGACGACGCCGAAGCGCGCGCTGGCCACGTACGCGGTGCTGGCGCTCTACTTCGGGTTCCTCCTCGTCCCCGTCGCGTGGTTGGTCCTCTCGACGCTGGTGTCGAGCGACACGCTGTACTCCAGTACGCTCGTCCCCTCGCTGACGGAACTGTCGCTGGCGAACTACGCGTTCGTGCTGGGACTCGGCGAGTTCCAGGGCTACTTCGTCAACTCGCTCATCGTCGCCGTGGGAACGACGGCGCTGACGCTCGTCTCGGGGACGCTCGCGGGGTACGCGCTCTCGCGCTTCGAGTTCCCGGGCCGCAAGCCGATGCTGCTGTCGTTCCTCTCGACGCAGATGCTCCCGCGGGTGCTCATCCTCATCCCGTTCTTCCTCGTGATGCTGGACCTCGAGTTGGTCGACAGTCTCCTCGGACTCGTCGCCGCGCACACGGTGCTGGCGCTGCCGTTCACGACGTGGCTCCTGAAGGGCTACTTCGACGACATCCCGCGCTCGCTCGACGAGGCGGCGAAGATGGACGGCTGTTCACAAGTCGACATCCTCGTGCGCATCATCGCACCGCTGTCGCTTCCGGGGTTCGCCGTCGCGGGGTTCTACTCGTTCATCATCTCGTGGAACGACTTCCTGATGGTCTCGATACTCTCGCAGACCGCAGGCACCCGGACGCTCCCGTTCGGACTCCAGTTGTTCCAGTCGGCGAACCAGGTGAACTGGGGACTCACGCTAACCGCCGCGGTCATCACGATGATTCCGGTCATCGTCCTGTTCGCGCTGGTGCAGAAGTGGCTCGTCGAGGGACTGGCGAGTGGCGGTATGAAGGGGGCCTGACGCGACGATGTCCGACGACTGTCTCGACGAGGCGCTTCGCCACGCGGGTCTGAGCCAGTACGAGTCGGCAGTCGTCGTCTCCCTCCTCGACACCGGAGCCGTCTCCGTCTCGGACCTCGCTCGGGCGAGCGGCGTCCCCCAAGGTCGAGTCTACGGCGTCGTCGACGGCCTCGAACGCGAGGGCCTCGTCGAGACGTTCGACGCGACGGTTCGACACGTCCGTCTCCGCGACCCGCCGTCGCTGGCGGACCGTCTCCGCCGACGCGCCGGGCGACTCGAATCGGCCTGCCGGTCGGTCGAACGGCAGTACGCCGGTCACCGCGGCCGCGAGCGAGACAGTCACGAGGCGTCGGTTCTCTCGGACGACGAGTCGGTGTTGGCTCGGGCGCGACGGGCGATTCGCGAAGCGACGACGCACGTCCAACTCGCGGGCCGTCCGGCGACGCTTGAGTCCCTCGGAGACGCCCTCGAAGCGGCCGTCTCGGACGGCGTCCACGTCGAGGTGAGCGTCCACCGAACGGACGCGGAGGCGTCCGACGAACTCGACGAGTCGTGGTTCGAGGGTCGCTGCACCGAGGGTCGGGTACGGACGTTGCCCGGTCCGTTCCTCCTCGTCGCCGACTCGGAGGCCGTCTGTCTCGGTGGACGCGCTCCGGGGGAGTACGGCCTCGCCGTCCGCGACTCGGCGCACGCCGCCGTCTGCTACTGGTACTTCCTCACGTGCCTGTGGGACGGGTGGGAGAGCGTCCACGAGGCGGAGTCCGGACGGCCGTCGGCGTACCGCGAAGTTCGGCACTTCGTCGACGAGGTGGCTCCGTTGCGACCGGGAGAACGGATTCCGGTGACGGTCACCGGAACGGAGACAGAGACCGGAACTCCGGTCCGGTTCTCCGGCGAGGTGGTCGACACCGTCGTGAGCGGAGACACGACCGGTCACGGCGTCGCCCGGTACAACGAACAGGTCGCTCTCGTCGTCGAGACGGCGGCGGAACGACTGCTCGTCGGCGGCCGAAGCGCCGTCCTCGAAGACGTCCGCGCAGAGCGAATCGACCCGGAGACGACGGCCGCGACGAGAGGGGTACGACGGCGAGCGCCGGGTACCTCGCACGGGGACTGACCGACGATGTTCGAAAACAGTACGTGGACGTCGATGGACGCGTGGTACGACGAGTGGCGCGACAGATACCCGGTCGCCTCGGCGGACGACCCGGTTCGCTTCGCCGTCGTCGGACTGGGCGGATTCGCGCGCGAGTACGCGCTCCCTGCAATCGAGTCCGCAGACGGATGCGAGGCGACCGTCGCGGTGAGTGGGTCCCCGGAGACGGCGGCGAACGTCGTCGCCGCTCACGGGATGGACCGCCACCTGACGTACGAGGCGTACGCCGACGGCGTCGGGACCGCTGACTACGACGCCGTCTACGTGGCGACGCCGCACGCCCGACACGCCGAACACGTCGAGACGGCGGCGAGACACGGGAAGGCCGTCCTCTGCGAGAAGGCGCTGGCGGCGACGACCGACGGTGCCGAACGCATCGTCGAGGCCGTCGAGTCCGCAGGTGTCCCGTTCGCAGTCGCCTACCGGATGCAGTTCGCCCCCGCCGTGTGCTACGCGCGACACCTCGTCGCGACGGGGTTCGTCGGAGAACCGGCGCACGTCCACGCCGACTTCTCGGTGCGGATGCTCGCGGACCCGGCGACACCGAACGACGCGTGGCGACTCGACCCCGACCTCGCGGGCGGGTCGGCGCTCGTCGACCTCGGACTCTACCCGCTGAACACCACGCGATTCGTCCTCGACGACGACCCGGTTCGGGTTCGCGGCGAAACGAGTAGCCCGCACGCCGCCTTCGACGCCGTCGACGAACACGTCGCGTTCACGATGCGGTTCGAGTCGGGCGCGCACGCCGTCTGCACGGCCAGTCAACACGCGCACGAGTCCCACCACCTCCGCGTGGTCGGGTCCGAGGGCGCGGTGACGCTCGAACCGGTGTTCTTCGAGGGCGCACCGCAGACGGTCCGCCTCGAACGCGGCGGTCGCACGACGACGGTCGAACTCGGACCGGTCGAGCAACTCCCGCGGCAGTTCGCGGCGTTCGCGGGGTCCGTCTCTCGCGGCATCGACCCGGAACCGGGCGTCCGCGAGGGACTCCGCGACACGAGACTGCTCGCGGCAATCTACGACTCGGCGGCCGACGGGGTGGCCGTCGATGTCTGAGGTATCGCACGTCCCGACCGAGCGACGACGTTCGGTCCGGGTCGAGACGGCGAACGCGGACGCGGACGCGGGACCGACGGCCATCGGCCGTCCGGTCGCGCAGAGCGCACACGAACACAGAGACTGAAATACAATGACCGTAGACATCGCATTCATCGGCGCGGGCGGTATCGGATCGATTCACCTGAACAACATCGAAGACGTCGACGCGGCGAACGTCGTCGCCATCTGCGACGTGTCGGAGGACGCCGCGACGACCGCTGCGGACCGCTTCGACGCGACGGCGTACACCGACCACGAGGAGATGCTGGAGGCGGAGTCGCTCGACGCACTCTTCGTGGCCGTCCCGCCGTTCGCACACACGAACCAAGAGACGCTCGCCGTCGAACACGACATCGACCTCTTCGTCGAGAAACCCATCGCCGTCTCGGCGTCGACGGCGGAGACGGTCGACGACGCGATTGCGGCCGCGGGCGTCCACTCGCAGGTCGGACACATGTACCGCTACGCCAGCGTCGTCGAACGGGCGAAAGAGATTCTGGACGGCCGCGACGTGGCCCTCCTCGACGGCCGATGGCTCGGCGGCGTCCCGCCGTCGGGATGGTGGGGCGTCAAGGAGAAGTCGGGCGGACAGCTCGTCGAACAGACGGCGCACATCTTCGACCTCGTCCGGTACTTCGGCGGAGAGGTCGATGACGTCTGCGCGGCGAGTGGGAAGAACGTCGTCGGCGACGAGATAGACTTCTACGACACGGCGTCGGCGACGATGACGCACGAGAACGGCGCGGTCAGTCACGTCTCGACGTCGTCCGCCTCGCCCGAGGAACTCATCGACCTGCACGTCGTCGGCGACGGCGTGAAACTGCACCTTGAGTTCCGATTCGAGGGCGAGGACCCGCCGCGCGCGCTTGGTCGACTCACCGGCACCGTCGACGGAGAACGAATCGAACTCGAAGACGACGAAGACGCGTGGAAACGCGAGGTCGAAGCGTTCGTCGAGGCCGTCGAGACCGACGACGCGTCGCTCCTCCGGTCGCCGTACCGCGACGCCCGCGGCACGTTCGAACTCACGCTCTCCGTGGACGACGCGCTCGAATCGGCGGTTCCCGAGGCGGTGAAACAGTAGATGCGCGTCGCTGTCACGCTCCCGACGGTCTTCGAGGGACAGTCGCTGGCGCAGGCGGTTGGGTCCGCGGCCGACGCGGGTGCCGACGGCGTGGAGTTCTTCGACTGGGAGAACGCCGACCTGGACGCCGTCGCCGCGGCCTGCGACGAACACGACGTCTCTGTCGCCGGCACACTCGCCGCGGGCGCGGGGTCGAGTATCGAGGAGACTGCACCGGCGATGACCGACCCCGAGTACGCCGACGAGGCCGTCGTCGACATCGAACGGTCCATCGAGACGGCCGCTGACCTCGGTGCGCCGACGCTCATCGTGACCGTCGGTGCCGAACAGGACCACCTCTCCCGCGCGGAGCAACGAGCGAGTATCGAGCGCGTCCTCTCGGCCGTCGCACCGGCCGCCGAAGCGGCCGACGTGACGCTCGTCGTCGAACTCCTGAACGTCGCCGTCGACCACCCCGGCTACTTCCTCACGACGACGGCGGACGGCGTCGACCTGGTCGAATCCGTCGACAGTTCGAGTGTGAAACTCCTCTACGACGTCTACCACCAGCAGATAACGGAGGGGAACATCATCGAGACGATGACGGACAACCTCGACGCCATCGGCCACGTCCACATCGCGGACGTCCCGGGTCGACACGAACCCGGGACCGGCGAACTCAACTACCGGAACGTCCTCGCCGCACTCGCCGAGGCTGGCTACGACGGCTACGTCGGCTGTGAGTTCTTCCCGGTTGGCGACCCCGCGGACGCCGTCGCCGACGTCGTGGACGTGGTCGAGACGACCCGTCAGTAGCGTCGCTGTCCGCTTCCGCACTCGATACGCGCGTCGTAGACGGCAGCGAGAACCACCGGCTCCCGAGGGACTCAACCGTTCGCGACGCCTCCGTCTCCGTAGTCGAACACAGATGACAACCGAACCAATCGTCCCGGACCACGCGCGAATCGGACGCACGACCGCGATAAGCGCAACCAACTGAGTGTGGGTCGACTGACTACCGAGTGAGTTAGTAGAGACTCCGCGTCGCCGTCCCATCTCTGTTAGAGAACTCCAACTGCAGCGTCACGTCGACTACGATCCTACTTCTGAGTGGCAGTATCCGTTCCGTCGTCGGTTACGACCTCGTATCTCACAGTCCGCAGTGACTCGTGTTCTCGAACGCTCGAAGTATGTTCTCATACAAGATGAACAAACTAGTTTTTGTGTCTTTGCTATCAAATAAATATATGTAGTTGTGCCAATCCAGTATTATGGCCCAGTACTTTGTGCATCTGAAAATCTATTTTTCGTCGCTAAAACACGAATTTATTTTCATACTATGCCATTTAGTGGGGATATATGGCATTATTCTAAAAATAACGGTGAGAAATTATCTCCCACACTAGCTGTTTTGGCCGCGACCGAATCCAATTCTTTATGTTTGATTGATTTGTTCTCAGCTCTCTCCAGACGGTGGTAACCGAGGAGTCTTCGAGCGGTGATCCCGGATCATGAAACATGAGTCCGAATGTCTAAGTAGACTCCAATGGACTGAGGAATATGGTGGACGACGACCGAGGACCCGCAAATACGGTCGAGGCAGTGGAGCGGGCAGTCTCCGTCATCAACGCGCTCAAAGACCTCGACGGGGCTGGTGTCACGGAACTCGCGGACTACCTCGGCATGTCCAAGAGCGGAGCACACAAGCAACTGTCGACGCTCGTCAAGACGGAATTCGTCGCGAAGCATGCAGACGAGTACCGCCTCTGCTACCGCTTCGTCCAGATGGGCGAGTACGTCAAGACCAACAGTCCGTTGTACCAGATCGGCGCCGCCGAAGTCGACAAACTGGCGGAGAAGAGTAACTACTTCGTCTATCTAGCCGCGATGGGACAGGACCACGCGTACTGTCTCCACGCCGCGGAGGGTAAGGAAGCGGTCGTCCCGAACCTAAGTGTCGGGAAACAGATCTCACTTCACAGCACCGCTGCTGGAAAAGCGATACTCGCAGAACTCCCCGAAGAACGACGTTCAAGAGTGTTGAACAGTCCGATCTCGTCGCCGACGCCGAACACCGTGAGCGACCCAGAGGAGTTAGCTGCCGAGTTGGCGTCGATACGCGAAGACGGAGTCGCTTTCGAGGATGAGGAGAACGTCCCCGGGATGCGGGGTGTCGGCGCTCCGATTCGACCCGAAGGAGATCGTGTCCTCGGAGCTGTCGGTATTTCCGGGCCACTATCGCTCCTGAGCGACGAACACTTCCGCGAAGAACTACCTTCTCTGGTCTCCCAGACGAGGAACTTCATCGAAGTAAAGTTCTCTCTCGAATCACGGGATCCGTTCGCCGAAGGATCACACATCCCGCGCGACTTCTACTAACTCCTCACATCGAATCTACCGTTACGGCTTGAAGATCACCTTCTGTGTCTCGTGATTGTCGAATTTCGTGAACGCCTCTCGGACACTCTCCTCTTCCAGGGGATACTCGTGAGAGATTATCTGTTCGGCGCGGTCGTTACCGATGTCTTCGACGATGAACTCCGCTATCTCCGGCCATTCCCAGGTGCGGAAGTACCACGAGCCCATGTAGTTGACCTTCTTGTGAATGAGGTGGTCGCTCGGGTTGATCGTTACCTCGTCGGTTTCCCCAATCTGGGCGAAGGTACCGTTTTTTTTCACCAAATCGAATCCCATCTCGATACCGGGTTGGGCCGCTGAACAGTCGACGACGACGTCGAGACCGCGGCCGTTGGTTATGGCGTCGACTCGTTCGCCGGGATCGTCCGAACTTGGATCGACGGCGTGGTTCGCACCCAGTTCTAGTCCCTTCTCTCGGCGGTGGTCGACGAGTTCGAACGCGACGACTTCTGCTCCCATCGCGTCCGCGTTGAGGACGCCGGCCAGACCCATCGGTCCGAGACCGATGATACCGACGGTGTCCGTCCCGCTGACGTGACACTCGTTGAGGGTACTGTAGAGATTTCCGAGGGCGTCCGTCGATATCGCACCGACGCCCATACTCATCTCGTCGGGCATGAGGTGACAGGTCGACGCTGGAGTGACGAGTTCTTCCGCGTCGCCGCCGTGACGGTCGAAGCCGAGAATCTCGACGTCGGGACAGAGGTTCGGTTCGCCGCGTTGGCAGTACTCACAGTGCTCACATCCCGCGAAGCAGTTGATAGCGACTCGGTCGCCGGTCGAGAGGTGGTCGACGTTGTCGCCGACTTCCACGATGGTACCTGCCGGTTCGTGTCCCGGGACGACTTCGCCCGCAGGCTTACTCCCGACGAGCGGGTCACCGTTGTAGAGGCTCATATCGCTCCGACAGAGTGCCGCTGCGCCGATTTCGACGCGGACCTCGTCAGTTCCGAGTGACGACCGCTCCCACTCTGTCACGTGTGCTTCTTTGTCTCCGGGCAGTACGACGCCTCTCATCTGATCTCGAACTTCGTTTTCTTGCATTGTATCGTTGTCTGTCGGTTGTCTACCAATCTGTACACGGTCAGTCTGCAGCCGTCCTCGCGCGCCCCATCATCATTCCGACGAGTTCGTCCTCGGTGACGTCCGTGAGGTCCTCGACGCCGACGAGCCGTCCCGACGAGAGAATCGCGGCTCTGTCGGCGACGTCGAACACCGCCTCTAAGTTGTGGCTGATGAGGACGATGGTCACATCTTGGTCGTTGAGGCGTTTGATGAGGTCGAGGACGCGTTGCGTCGCGTCCAGGGAGAGCGCGCTCGTCGGTTCGTCGAGGATGACGATGTTGGGGTCGGACTGGAGTGCGCGAGCGATGGCGACGCTCTGCTGTTCACCGCCCGAGAAGTTCCGCACCTCACTTCGGGGGTCTAAGTCCAACTCCAAGCGAGCGAGAAGCTCTCGCGCCTCGCTCTCCATACGGTCGTCGTCGACGAAGTTGAAGAACTTTCCTAGCGGGCCGGAACTCAGCAGTTCGTTCCCGAGGAAGATGTTCTCCGCGACGGTTCGGTGCGGTGCGATGGCGAGGTCCTGATAGACCGTCTCGATGCCGCGCTCCTCCGCGTCGTTGTAGTCGCTCAGTTCGACTGGCTCTCCGCGAACGTACACCGTGCCGCTCGTCTGCTGGAGTACCCCACTGATTATCTTGATAAGCGTGGATTTCCCCGCACCGTTGTCGCCGACCAGAGCCAGTACCTCGTTCTCCTCGATAGCGAACGAGACGTCTTCCAACGCTTGTATCTGGCCGAACTGCTTCGAGATGTTCTCGAGTCGGATAACGTCGCTCATAGCCACTCACCGTCCTCGTCCCGTGCACGGAGTGCGACGGCGACGATGATGACGATACCACGGATGAGTTGCTGCCAACTCGACCCGTAACCGAGCAGTGTGAGGCCGTTGTCGATGACGCTGATGAGCAACGCACCGAGGATCGTCCCGACGATAGTCCCTCGACCGCCGAACAACGACGTGCCACCGATGATGACGGCGGCGATGACGGCGAGTTCGATACCGGAGCCCATCCCCGGTCTGGCGACGCCGAGACGACCGACGAACAGGAGTCCAGCCATCGCTGCGGCCAGCCCGGACAGCGTCAGCGTCAGTATCTTCACACGGTCGGTATCGATACCGGAGTAGCGGGCTGCCTGTTCGGAGTCACCCGTCGCGTAGACGTGTCGCCCGAACCGGGTCTTCCAGAGGGCGATACCGGCCAGGACAGACAGGCCGAGTGCCCAGACGATGATCGTCGGAACGGGGCCGACCGTTCCGCCGAACACCGCCGAGAACACGTCGTTTCGGACGATAACCGGTTCCTGCTGTGAGACGATGAACGCCCCTCCGCGAGCGATTCCAAGCGTCCCGATGGTAACGATGAACGAAGGGATCCCGAACCGCACGGTTATCAGACCGTTGAAGAACCCGAACACGACTCCGACCGCTAGCCCCACGAGCACGCCGACGAGCGGACCGTACGCGTTAATTGCTATCGCGGCGGGAACGGCGCTCAGTGCCATGACACCACCGATTGACACGTCTATCTCCGCGCTGATGATGACGTACGTCATCCCGAGTCCGAGGACGATGACGAGAGCCGTCTGACGCACGATGTTGACGAAGTTCCCCACAGAGAAGAACACCGGACTCAACACGCTGAAAAACGCGCCGAGGAGAACGATCGCCAGCGTCAGTAATACGAGTTCACCCGCCTCGTCGAGTGCGTCGCTGACGAGCCGCTGCACGTCGGAGGTGGATTTCGTCGACATTGCTTAGGGGAAACTCCGTCTCATTCGAAGTGCTCCGTGACTGTTTCGGGTGGCTGTTTCTGGAGAATTTTCTCGTACATATCCAGTAAGTTTTCGCGGGAGATGGCGGGCGACGGAACTCCGATGTACGGCGGTGTCTCGTTGCCGAGAAGCGCGTGTGCCATCATATCCACTTCGGTGAGTCCCTGTTGGTATGGCTGCTGTGAGCCGACACCTTGGAGCGGCGACTGTTCGGCCATGAGAACCGCACTCCGTTCACCGAGGTCACAGGAGGTGACGGGAATATCCATTCCTTGTTCACGAATCGCCTGTATCGCCTGCGCTCCCGGGGGGTCGACCCACGGAGCCCACAACCCGGCAGCGTCCGGATTCGCTGTGAGCGCGTCCTGTGCCAGCTGGAGGGTGTTTCCGGGTTCCGTGAACCCGAACGTCTCCAACTGGTAGTCGTCGTTGCCCTTGAGGACAC
Organism: Halogeometricum limi; assembly: GCF_900115785.1. Lineage (GTDB taxonomy): Archaea > Halobacteriota > Halobacteria > Halobacteriales > Haloferacaceae > Halogeometricum > Halogeometricum limi. The sequence goes on along the minus strand of NZ_FOYS01000005.1, from coordinate 232,942 downwards.
TTTTGAACCCCGTCTCTCGTTCGTCGACCACGTAGAACGGCACGTCGAACTCGAGGACGATGATCTTCCCGGAGTCGACGAGCGTCTCCATCATCCGACCGCCGATGGTCCCCATCGCCCGGTTGTCCGCGGCGACGAGGCCCGCGTAGTCACCTGGGTGTTCGAACCCCTCAGGAACGTTGTCCATGAAGACGAGTTGTTTCCCGGCTTCGGCGACTTCTCGGTATGCGTCTACCGTCGCCGCGGTGTCGACGGGGATGGAGAACACGCCATCGACGTCGTCCTTCTGCGCGACGGTTTGCAGAATGTTGCTCTGTTTCTCGGGGTCGAAGTCGGGGTAGTGTATCCCCGTAATGTTCATACCCAACTCTTCGGTCCGATTCTTGATGGCTTCACGTTGAAGCCGGACCCACGTGTCCCCTTTGTAGTGGAACACGATTTCGACGTTGAACTCTCCCTCTTCGACCTTCGACACCTGCTCGTCCGTGAGCGACACCGAATCCATCGGACTCGGTTCCTCACCTGACGGTCCCTTCCCGACCAGACTATCGGGCTCGATCGCGTCCAGATCGAAGTCTACCTCTGTCGTACTGTCTCCGGTTCCGCTACTCCCTCCGGCGGTGCCACCAGAACCTCCACCTCCACCGGTACAACCGGCGAGTCCGACGCCGAGACTGGTCGCACCGAGAGCTTTCATGAACCGTCGACGGTTGTGGCTATCTCTCATACTTCCACGTCACCCCATTGAGAGTTTAGTTATTTATAATTACCGACGGTGGCAGTCGAGATCACCTGCGCTGGCCGCTCTCTTTGCGTTTGGAGCGCTGTTCGCTGCCCGCGAACACTCGTGTAGTGGATCTCACCTCGACACTTACCCTCAAGGTCGCTCTGAGGGAAGTCTCGGACCACCGATCTGCGTTTTCGAGGCGTGAATGACGGCTACGCGCGACCGTTTCTGACCCGAGGTGAGTTCCGCCGTGGCTACTCGTCGTCTCGACCACGCTATCGTCTTCCCAGAACGGGTCGTTCTACGTGACTCTGTTCGCTCGGAGCAAACGCCTCTCTCGTCTTCGCGCACGACATGATTCGAGACGTCTCGCGGGCGCTTTCGTTCCCATCCTTCGAGATGCACGCGTCTGTACTCCGGGATAATTCGGCTACCCAACGCACTACTGCCCCGTACCGTGACAGTATTAGCTCTGTAACGGATTGTCCGTAGTGGGAAGGTAGCGACTCCTCTGGAAGCGTAATGAATTCTGCCGACCGTCCGGATGTCGTGTCTGAGACCGCGCTCAATCGTACAGTGAGACGATCTCTGCCGGAGGTTCCTCTTGGAAGTAGGTCGAGTAGAGGTCGAGGAGGTTGTCACGGTGTACTGGAAGCACGCCCGATGCGACGAACTGCGGCGTGCCGTTCGCGAGGAGCGAACTGCCTATCATATTTGCTTCGATGCGCCCCTGTTGGTACGGGTACTGCGCGCCAGTCGCCTTGATGAGTCCATCTCGTGCGATGTTCGTCGCCGTCTCGACACTGAGGTCGGTTGTCGTGATGACTAAGTCGTCCATCCCCAGATCTTGCGCGGCGGCGGCCGCCTGCGTCCCCGGGGGGTCGCCCCAACTGACGAACAGACCCTCGATGTCTCGATGTTCGACGAGCATCTCCTGCGTCCGTCTGTAAACGTCGTCCGGGTCGGTGAACCCTGCTTCTGCGACCACGTCGACGCCGTCCATCGTCGTCAGTACGTCCCGAACGCCGCGCTCTCTCTCCGAGGTGACGTAGAACGGCGCATCGAACCCGACGATACCGACTCGTCCGGTCGATAGGCGGTTCCCGAGCGTCCGTCCCGCGAAGATTCCCAGCCCGCGGTTGTCCGACGAGACGGTTCCCGCGTAGTCACCCGGATGCTCGAATCCCTTTGGGACGTTGTCGATGAACACCATGTTCGTCCCCGACTCGGCGACGGCCCGATACGCGTCTGCCGTCGCGAGTTCGTCGATGGGGATCGAGACGAGTGCGTCGACGTCTCGATCTGCGATACCGTGGAGTATCTCTGCTTGTTTGCTGGCGTCGAACTCACAACCGTAGACGCCTTCGACTGTGATTCCGAGATCACTGAACCGTTCTTCCAGACCTTTCCGTTGAAGTCGGACGTAGTCGGTCTTCAAGTAGTGAAAGACGATCGCTACGGTGTAGTCGTTCGCGCGGAGTCGGTCGACGTCTCCGACGGAGAGGTCGACGCTGTCCACCGGTGCCGACTCCGCACCTCTGGGCCCACGACCGAGCGGATTCCCTGACAAGATGGTATCCATTACGTCTTTTCTTCTTCCGGGCAGTAATAGTGTTTTTGGACAGTATCACGACCCGTACACGGGAATTTCTGATTCGACGCGTACTCCCTGAACGAGTGCGAAGAAAGGCGACGACAGCGTTTGGGGACGACGCCAGCGCCGATGTGAGAGCGAACGAATCTCGGCTCGTATCCGATGACGCCGTTGGCGTCTGTATCCTCGTCTGTCGACTCCCCGAACGCTCACGCTGACTGTCAGTCCAGCATCGAAGCGAGGTTTCGTCGCGTCGCCACCGCGGCTTCGTCGGGGTTCAAGTGACTGCCGAATATCTCGGCGGTGTAGTGTCCGTCGTACCCCACGTCGTCCAACTTGTCGAACATCACCTCGAACGAGAGCGAACCCTCCCCCGGAGGGAGTCGGTCGGTGTCGGCTAAGTGAAGGTGGACCAAATCGTCGGCGAGTTCTTCGACGTACGCCGACGGAGCCTCGCCACGATGGGCGGCGTGCGCCGTGTCCATCATCACTCCCGCACTCGACGAATCCACTTCGTCGAGCAAGCGGAGTTGGTCCTGTGTCGTCTCGATGAGATTGACGTCTGCCGCGTTCGCCTCGATCGCGATCGTCTTACCCTTCTGTTCGGCGGTCTCGAGGACGTCTTCGAGGAGGAGACGCTGATTCTCCCACGCGTCCTCGTACCGTTGTCCTTGGAGCCGCCACCCACCTACCCAGACGACGATATCGCTGTCGAACGTCTCGGCGACGTCGAGACATCCCATGTAGTGCTCGCGTGCCGCCTCACGCTCTGCCTCTAACGGACTCGCCGGGTTCGGGCCCGGTCCGCCACCGAGTGCGGGACAGATACTCGAGACGGTCAGACCCGTCTCTTCTAACCGTTCGCTGATCGATGCGGTGCGTTCCTCGTCCATGTACTGTGGCCACGCGTGGGGGGATGCAGCGCCGAACTCGATAGAGTCGAACCCCGCATCTGCAACGTGATCTATCGTATCTTCGAGCGTGTAACTCGGTGTCCAAACCGGGAAACTCGCGTACAACCAAGTGTTGATGCCGATGCTAACCATGGCGATTGTTAGTACACACTCCGTCCTATTTAAAAATTGACCACAACGACGCTTCGGTCCAACCGATAATAATCTGAATAGACTCTCTGTCTCTTCTAGTTCGCAAACAGAATTTATTGTTTTCATCGTGTCTGATTATCCTATCCCGACGCTCTCCGGGAATCCGTGGAGTCTTCGGCTGGCCAGTTCATTAGATACCCAAAATTCGAACTAATACGCTTTATTTTGTATCGTATGGGTTTTTTACACGTTCGAAAAGGAGTTGTGAATGAATCGGTAGTGACGTTCCCTTACTATCGTGCGTACGTCTTCGTCCTCCTGATTACATCGACAGTGGATATTCTTCTATCGAACGAGTACAATCTATTCTGTCTTCTGCTTTTATATTCTGCTCTTCACAGATGTAACACATATGTATTTAGATGTACTGCGTTCTCGAAGGTAGGCGTACTATCGGCACCCCTCTAGCTCAACTACCTCGGCACGAAAGATTCGATAGCACATGACCCCGTCCATCGTCCCGGACCACGCGCGAATCGGCCGCACGTCGCTGACCGTCTCCGACCTCGACGAGGTGGTCGCGTTCTACCGCGACGTCGTCGGCCTTGCGGTCCAATCGCGGACGGAGTCGGAAGCGACGCTCGGCGCGGGCGAGATGCCGCTTCTCGTCCTGACGAGAGACGAGGACGCACCGCCGAGAACGTCGGACCAGACGGGACTGTTTCACAACGCCTTCCTCGTTCCCTCGCGGGCGGCGTTGGGCGCCGCGCTCGAACGGATTCGCGACCGCTGGGAGTTAGACGGGGCGTCGGACCACTACGTGAGCGAAGCGCTCTACCTCTCGGACCCCGAGGGCAACGGCGTCGAGATATACGCCGACCGGTCGCGCGAGGAGTGGCCGCGGACTGCGGACGGACGAGTGCGAATCGGGACGATTCCGCTGGACCTCTCGACTCTCGCGTCCCGGTCGGACGGCTCAGAGGAAGTCCCGCCCGAAACGACGACGGGACACGTCCACCTCGAAGTGTCGTCGCTCGCGGCGGCGCGGACGTTCTACGTCGATACGCTCGGACTCCGCCTCCAGACGGAACTCTCGAACGCGCTGTTCGTCGCCGCGGGCGACTACCACCACCACCTCGGTCTGAACACGTGGAACGGCCGGTCGACGCCGGTGGGCGGTCGCGGTCTGGCGTGGTTCGAGGTGGTCGTCGCAGACGCGGAGACGCTCTCTACGGTCCGGCGGCGACTCGCGGACGACGGTGTCTCGACGGCCGACCGTGAGACAGGATTCGCGGTCGTCGACCCGGACGGAATCACGATTCGGTTTACCGTCGAGTGAGTCCTCGGCGGCCCGCACAAACCGACTTGTATACTCAGCCAGAAAGATGGTGGCTGCGGCTCGCGTCGCCACTAGTCGCCATGTCTATCACGGATACGCTCTCGAAGATGGATCACCTGATCGAGGAACAGCGCGACTGCATCGAGAACTGCACGGAGGCAGCCGAAGTCTGCGAGTGGTGCGCGGACGAGTGTCTCGGTGACGAGGAGATGGAAGCGTGCGCTCGCCTCTGCCGGGACGTCGCCGACATCGCGTCGCTGCACGCTCGACTGATGGCTCGCGGCTCCGACTACAGTTCCGACCTCGCCGAGACGTGCGCGGACGCGTGCGAGGCGTGCGCCGACGAGTGCGAGTCGCACGACGCCGACCACTGTCAGGTCTGCGCCGAGACGCTCCGCGAGTGCGCCGAGACGTGCCGCAGCATGGCCGCCTGAGGAGCGAACGCCCGCGCGGCCACGGCGAACGACCGCTTCCGTTATTTGTTATTTCTCGGTTTTACCCACCGACGAGCGATGCGAGAAGTGAGCGGACGTACTCGAACTCATCGTCCGTGACTTCGTGACCGGCGCCGTCGGAGACTCGTTCGGTCACGTCGCCACCGAGCGAGCGAAGCACGTCCGCGGTCGCTCTGAGGCGCGCCGGGGGGACTCGCTCGTCGTCCGCGCCACCGCCGACGAACACCGGCGTTCCGTCGAGGCGCCCCGAATACCGCTCGGTGTCTATCGTTGGGCCGAGTAGCGTTCCGCTCAGGACGACGACGGGGCTCGCAGAACCGGTGTGTGCGGCGTACTCGGCGACGACGGAGGCTCCCTGCGAGAACCCGGCGAGGACGACGTGACTTCGACCGACGCCGAACGTCGAGACGACGTGTCTGACCAGACTGTCGAGGACCTCGACGGCCGAAGAGCGGTGCGGTTCGTTTCGGCCGACCGGTTCCGTCGCGGCGTACGGGTACCACCGACTCCGGTCGGCCTGTGGCGCGACGAAGGTGACGCCGTGTCGGTACACCGGGTCGAAGAGATTGACGACGCCCTGTGCCGTCGCGCCGCGTCCGTGGAGACAGACGACGACTGCCGCCGTCGCGCCGCGAGGCGCACCGCTCGTGACCACCGGTCTCCCGGCGTGCGGGCCGGAGGCCGTCGCAGTCGGCGAGTCGCCCGCGACCATCACTCGCTCCGACCGCTCGGAACCTCGACCGGTGGCAGTTGGTCGGTTATCATCTCGCGGTCCTCCTCGGCCCACGGCGGGAGGACGAGCGACGTCCCGAGGCTGTCGGCGTCCTCGTCGACGGCGAGTCCGGGACGCTCCGTCGAGAGTTCGATGAGGATACCGCCGGGTTCGCGGACGTAGATGGCGCGGTAGTAGTGGCGGTCACGGATGCGAGAGACCGTCACGTCGCGTTCGCGGAACAGGTCGTGCCACTCGCGTAGTTCCTCCTCGCTCGCGACGCGGAGAGCGACGTGATGAATCGACCCGACGCCTTCGCGACCGAACCCCTCGCGTCGGTCCAACAGGTCGAAGACGGCGGCGTGGTCGCCCGGCGCACGGTATCTCACGCGGTCACCCTCTTCGTCGACAAGTTCGAGACCCAACGTCTCCAGCACGCTCGCCGTCTGGAACGCGTCCGCCGAGAGCGCGGTGACGCCGTGAACGCCGCGTATCGCGAACTCCGTCGGCACCGGTCCCTCCTGCCACGGTTCGACCGGTGTCGACGCGGCGACGAGTTCGAGCCTCGTCCCCGAGGAGTCCTCGAACCGGAGGAGACGTTCGCCGAACCGTCCGCGGCGTTCGACGTCGACGCCGCGGTCCGTGAGCCGACGTTCCCAGAAGTCGAGGCTGCCTTCGGGGACGGCGAACGCCGCACTCGTCAGTTGCGGCCGCCCCCGACGCCCGGGTGGTTCGTTCGGATACGGAAAGCAGGTGTAGACGGTGCCGAGGTCACCGTCTCTGTTGCCGTAGTAGAAGTGATATCGGAGCACGTCCTCGTGGTTGACGGTCCGCTTCACCAGTTTCAACCCGAGGACGCCGACGTAGAAGTCGAGGTTCTCTTGCGGGTCACCGACCATCGAGGTGACGTGGTGGATTCCCGGCGTATCCGTGAGCATCGTACTCCCTACGTTCGACTCCGAACTGCCTCAAACCCCCTGGTGCAGGTGCACTGTGCCGGTATCTGTACGAGGTCCACTTCTGGAATCAAAACTGAAAAAGACAGTTTTGCTAGCTCGTGAACAGAGGCACCTCACTCGTCGGTAGGCGTCGTGACAGTCGCGAGGCGAGCGAGACGTCGTGCACCTCACCGAACACTCGAACCACCGTCGGCCAGGAAAACAGAACGAACGGAACGGAACGAGTCCGAGACCGGTGTTAGCTACTCGTACTCTGTGCGACACCGGCGAGTTGCTCGACGCTGGCGTCCCGGAGTCGTTCGTCGCCGATGACCAGGCGGAGACGCGGGCGCCCCACGTCGATGGGGACTTTCTCCGTCCCGATGAGGCCCCGCTCTTCGAGTTCGGTCTTCTTCCGCGAGAACGTCGCTTTCGAGGCGAGGCCGATGTCTTCGGCCCATCGGGAGACGTCGTAGAACAGTTCTCGGTTCCGCGCGGCGACGAGGAGACTGATGGTCACCTCGTCCGGGCCGTCGCTGTCGCCGCGTGCGGTCTGAAGGTTCGCCACGAAGTCGACGAAGTCGGTTCGGCAGTCCGGCCCCAGTCGGTCCTCGATACTCGCCTCGATGTGGCTGAACGCGGGCGTGTGAAGTTTGTACGAGTCGCACTCCTCGAAACGGGTCTCGTACGTCGAACGGACGTCCGCCGTGAACTCGTCGTCGTTCGTTCGGAGGCCCGCGAGGAGTCCGTCTGCGCCGACGACTGTCGTGACGGACGATTCGGAGACCATCAGGTTCGGCTTGTGTCCGCTCGCGTCGCCGAGGACGCGCAGCGACAGTGCCCCCTCCTCTAACAGGTCGGCGGTCCGGCTCGCGATGAGGAAGTCCTCCATCACTTCGCGGAGCACGCCTTTCGTCCCGAGTACCCGAAGTTCCGGCTTCTCACCCGAGAACGTACTGAGAGACTCCACTGCCTGCTCGAGAGCGTCGGCAGTGGGATTGACGAGGTAGAGTTCACTTCCTGCCTCTTCGAAGACCCACTGGAAGATTTCCCCTATCTCGTCTGACAGCAGTTCCGCTGGGTTGTGCATGGTTTGTTTCACGTCTGATTTCTACTTAGCTCTGGCGGCTCTACTGCCTGAAATATCTGTTCAACGCTCAGAATACCGCCGTTTAGGAGGTATCTATCGGGTATCGATGCCGTCGCAAACCGGTATATATGTCTCTGAATTGGTACGAAAAACAGACAGTCTCCACCGCGTCTGAGGGTCTGAACGGTTCGAACGCGGCACCCCTGTCCGCTCGGATGACGGCAAGCAAACGAGTCGACTGTCGAAGACGGGCGGGCCGAACTCAGTCCTCCTTCGCTGTCCGCTCTTCGCTCTCACCTTCGTTCTCTCCGTCGTCTTCGTCGCTATCTTCTCCGCTCCCGTCGGCCTTTCCGTCGACTTGTTCACGGGCCCGTTCGACCCACTCTGTCGCCTGCGACTCGTTTGCACCGGTTTCCTCCGCCAGCGTCTCCGCGTCCGCATCGGCCAACTCCGCCACGGACGTGTACCCGCTGGAGCGAAGTCGCTTGGCGTACGTCGTCCCCAGACCGGGGAGTCGCATCAGCGGGTCCTCGAACTCGTCGTTCTCCTCGTCGTCGCCCTCCTCGTCGCTCGCCGCCTCGGCGACGACTCGCTCGGCCGTCTCGGTGGGGAGGACGAACCGCACCTCGTCCTGCGCGACGAAGCCGAACACGCGGTTCTTCGTCAGGTCGTCGGTGAGTAAGAGTCCGCTATCGATGGCTTTGAAGTTCGTACAGCCGATTTCGGTGCCGTCGGTGCAGACGACGGTGAGTCGTGGGGCGGCGCCCTCGGTGTCGGACATGTGGCTCTGTACTACCGGGGGAGCGATGGTGTGTCTTTGGGGCGTCGGGCGGACTGTCCACGCTTCGAGTACGGCGGTATCGTGGCACTGTACCGATGAGAAAGCGGTTAAGGCCGTCGTGTGCGAAGCGTCACCTATGACCTGTCCGCTACTGGTGTACCGGGAACTCCCGAACGTCGATGCTGCCGAACCCCGCGCGTACTGCACCGCGGCCGAAGAGTTCGTCCAGGCGATGCGCGCCGACATCTGCAACGACCGCTACGCGCTCGAACACGGCCGGGACTGCGAGATATACCGCGCACACGCCGACGAGGCGGACGAATGAGCTACGAGGACTTCCTCGCCGACCGGCCGGTGATAGTCACGGCGGCACTGACCGGCGGCGTCCACGGCAAGGAGGCGAACCCGAACGTTCCCGAGACGCCGGACGAGATAGCGAACGCGGCCGCAGAAGCGGAAGCGGCGGGAGCGTCCGTTGTCCACCTCCACGCCCGCGAACCGAACGGCGAGCGCTCGTTCTCGACGGCGCGGTTTCAGGAGATAGCCGACGCAGTCCGCGCGCGAACCGACGACGTGATACTCCAACACTCCACGGGAGGAACGGCCGCCCCGGACGAACTCCGCGCGCAACCGCTTCGGACCGACCCCGCGCCGGAGATGGCGTCGCTCGATATGGGTCCGCTGAACCGGTACGACCGCCTGACGAGCGAGAACACCCGGGGCCTCGTGGACGACCTGTACGATGAGATGGTCGAACGCGGAATCAAACCCGAGTTGGAGGTGTTCAACAACGGCCACCTCAACGAGGTGTACGGCCTCCTCGAACGGCGGGAACTCGACTCGCCGGTCTACACTACGCTCATCTTCGGTCCCGGAACGCTCACCCGCCCGACGCCGCAGAACTTTCTGACCCTCGTCGACGACCTGCCGGAGGACGCGGCGTTCAACACGCTGGGCTTCGGTCGCCACCAACTGCCGTTCGCGACGATGGGGATACTGTTCGGCGGACACGTCCGCGTCGGACTCGAAGACAACGTCTACTACCGGCGCGGACAACTGGCCGAGTCGAACGCGCAGTTGGTCGAGCGAGTCGTCGCCGTGGCGAGGAAACTCGGCAGAGAGGTCGCGAGTCCGTCCCAGGCCCGGGACATGCTCGGCCTCGACGCCTGAGTTCCGAGGGGAGCGCTCCGACGTGCTGTCCAACTAGTTCGGTTCGATTCGATTTCAACCGACGAACTGGAGGACGACGAGTATCGTCCCGACGGATGCGGCCGTCGTCGCGAACACGTTGACCGACGCGAGATTCCCGTCGCCGCCCAGTTCGGTCGCGTAGATGAACGTCGAGACGGCCGTCGGCATCGCCAGCATCAGGACGCCCGCGCGTGTCGTCGAGAGGTCCGCCGAGAGCGCCGAGAACGTCACCAGTGCGACGGCGGGCATCACGAGCATCTTGAGGACGACGACGGACCCGACGGTGGAGACGTCGACGGACGGGCCGCCGAACGAGAGTGACGCGCCGACGGCGAGGAGCGCGACCGGAAGCGCGAGTTGCGCCACCGCGTCGAGTCCCGCAGAGACGCTCGCCGGGACGGTGAGTCCGAGCGCGGAGACGCAGAAGCCGAGGACGAGTGCGGCCATGACGGGGTTGGTGAGAAAGCCGCGGAGTTCTCTCCTGAGGTCCGCGTCGGCGTCGTTGACGAGTGCGAGTATCCCGACGGTCAACGGTATCTGCGTGAGTGCGCCGACGCCGAGGACGAGACTGGCCTTCGCGGTGACGACGCCGCCGAACACCGCGGCCGTGATGGGGAGGCCGAGGAAGCCGAGGTTGCAGTGGTACGACTGCACGACGGCGACGCTCCGAACCGCCGGCGACGACTCGTTTCGGTGGACCGCCCACCCGAGTGCGGCGACGACCAGCAGCACGACCCAGAATCCGACGACCAGACGCGGTTCGAGCACCTCTTCGAGCGACTGCGTGGAGGTAGACCCGAACACGAGTGCTGGGAGGGCGACGTAGAACGCGAACTGCGTCAGATAGTTCGCGCGAGCGTCGTTCAGGACGCCGACGCGGCGCGCACCGAACCCGACGCCCAACACGGCGAGAAGGTAGACGAGGTTCGAGACGACGTTCATACCGTCCCTCGTCTCGCGCCGCATTTCATACTACGTGCTTCGGCAACGAGGCGTCCCGCCGGAGACGGTTCCGTGTCCCGCGAGGGACGTCTCGCGTCCGTTCCGCGCGGCGTTCCTCTCGCATTCGAGACGTCCGTCTCTCGGCCGGTGTGCCTCTCTCTCGCACGATTCAGTGTCGTCTCGTCGTCGCTGCCATCAGCTACATACCGCCGCCGCCTGTGGCCACTGACACAGATGGTAGACGTACTCGGACACCTCGGTATGGCGCTCGTATGGCTCGCTCCGGCGTGGTTCTTCGTCGATTCGAAGAAGGTCGCCGCCACCGCGATTGGAACCGGGTTCTGGTTCGGGATGCTCCCCGACGTGGACCTCGTGCTGCAACGACTGCCGGGAATCCACCACCACGGCGTGTTCCACACCGTCCTCTTCGTCACCCTCCTCGCACTCGTCATCGGACCCATCGTCGGATGGCTCCTGACAAAACTCCTTGGAGACTCGGAGTGGTTCGTCCGCGACAGTAAGCTGGGTGCGAAGATCGGACTCATCGTGGTCTGGGTCGCCGGCATCGCCCACCTGTTCGCGGACATGCTCTCCGCACCGGACGTTTCCACCCGAATCGAACCGCTTTGGCCCCTCGTCGACGGTCCCATCGTCATGATGGACGTGCTCTGGTACAAGTCGTTCTGGGCGACGACGGCGCTCTTCATCCTCGGCGTCGCCGCCAACCTCATCGCGTGGTATCTGGCGGACGGACGGCGCTCGTCGACGGCCACCGCATAACCGCGGCCGTCCGTTCCGTCTCGCTCGGGTCGTTTCGACCGCCCCGTGAGTCGTTCGCCCCCGACGACTCACCAGTACGCGTCGAGCACCGACGCGGCGTGGTCGAGCGTCCCGTACGAGTCGGGCCGTTCTTCCGCCTCGTAGATGAGCCAGTCGAACCCGTGGTCGCGGACGGCGTCGACCGCCGCCTCGATGTCTAAGTCGCCGTCGCCGACTTCGACCACGTCTCCCGACTCGGCGTCGTAGTCTTTGAGGTGGACGAGTCGAACGCGGTCCGCGTGGTCGTGCAGGTACGACAACGGGTCGTAGCCCGCGGCGCCGGCCCATCCGAGGTCGAGTTCCAAGCCGACGTTCTCCGTCTCGGCCAAGAGCGTCGTCAGCGCCGGCCCGTCGTTGAGTTCGACGAACTCCTGGTCGTGGTTGTGGTAGTGAAGCGAGATGTCGTGCTCCGAGAGGTCGTCCGCGACGGCGTCCAGTCGCGCGGCGGCCGCCTCGACCGATTCCACCGATTCGAAGTGCTCGGGGTCCATCCACGGGACGACGACGTCCTCACAACCGAGTCGGCGGTACGCCTCCACGGTCGTCTCGAACTCCTCTTCCAACGCCTCCAACGGGACGTGCGCGCCGGCGATTTCGAGACCCGCCGCGTTCGTCGCGTCGGCGACCGTGTCCGGTTCGACTTCGCCCAGACCCGCCAGTTCGACGCCCTCGAAGTCGGTCTCTCCGACTCGTTCGACGACGGTCGGAAGCGGGTCGTCGACGCCGTGGAGACTGTACAGTTGGAACCCAAACGATGTCATACGTCCGGGTCGGAACTCACCGGCATAAGTGTCGGTGAACGACTAACAGTTGCCCCTTCTCTACAGCGCGTCGAGCGACTCTAACACCTCGTAGCAGGCGTTGACGTGGTGGTAGCCGCTCTTGACTTTCGGCGTCTCGTCGATGGTCGGATGAACCTCGCCGTCCGGCGTGAGTCGTTCGTAGCGAATCCCCAGCGAGTGGTTCGTCGCGTGCGCTTGCAGGTAGCCGTAGATGGTGTCGTACCACTCCCAGTACCGGTCGTCGCCCGTCGTCGTCGCGAGTCGCGCCGCCGCGCCGAGACCCTCTTCGAGCGTCCACGTGTACTTCGCGTCGACGATGGGCGACCCGTCCCGGTCGATGGTGTAGTAGAACCCGCCGCGTTCGTCGTCCCAACCGTCGGTGACGGACGCCTCGAAGAACCGTTCCGCGCGGTCCAGATACCAGTCCGCGCCGTCGTGGTGGTGCAGGCGGACGAGCAGTTTCGCCCACTCCAGCATGTGTCCCGGCTGGTAGCCCCACGGACGGAACAGGTCGGCTTTCCGGTCGCGGTTGTACTCCCAGTCCACCTCCCAGTCGGCGGTGAAGTGCTCGCAGAGCAAGCCGTCCGCCTCGTCGGGTTTGTCGCGGGCGATGGTCTCCGCGACCGTTACCGCTCGGTCGAGATACCGCTCCTCGCCGGTTGCCTCGTAGGCGGCGAGTAACGCCTCCGTCGAGTGCATGTTCGCGTTCTGCCCGCGGTACTCCGGTTCGGCGGGGTCCCACTCGGCGGTCCGGTTGCTCGCGAACGCGCCGTACTCGTCCTCCCAAAAGCGTTCGTCCAAGATGTCGAACGTCTCCTCGATTCGGTGTTCGACGTCGCCGATTCCCGCGCGCGTCGCCGTCGCGTACGCGAGGAGGACGAACGCGTGACCGTACGTCGACCGCGTGTCGTCGGTCACGTCCCGTCCTGCGAACGTCCACGCGTAGCCGTCGCGTTCCTCGTCGTAGGCGACGTTGCGAAGGTACGAGAGGCCGTGTTCGGCGGCGGGTTCGCACCACACGGGACCGTCCATCAGCGACCCGAGACTGAACGCGAAGACGAACCTGGCCGTCGGGACGAGATGCTTCGTCCGCGAGTCGTACACGGCACCGTCTCGGTCGCTTACCTGCGCGATGTAACCGCCGAAGTGCGTGTCTATCGACTGTGCCCGATGGAAGGAGAGCGCACCGAGGGCGTCCTGTCGAAGCCACCCGGGTGACCTGAACGGCGTCTCGTGTGTCATACCGTTGCGTCTCGTGGGCTGTCGAAAAAAGTACCGAGCGAACGCCGTCGACGACGGAGGCGTCTGCCGACTTCGCGACACGGATTCCCGTCCGTCCGGCCCGCTGTTACAGCGTTAGCCGCGTAACGAACGCGTCGGAGAGACGGAATAACGGGCGAACGCCCGTCGTCACGTCCGATATCCCAGTCGACGAAGCACGTCTCTCACCGTCGGGCCGAGCGTCCGGAAGACGACGGACGTGAGGACTGTCTTCGCCGCGCCGACGGCGTGTTCGACGAACAGGCCGACGAGGAAGGCGAACACCGCGACGCCGCGGACGCCGAGTGCGTCCGGTCGGACCGAGAAGAAGGTGGCCGTCGTCAGCAACGAGTAGAGTGCCCACGTCAACGCGAGCGCCAGTGGGACTCTGAGAGCGAGTCTCGCAAGCGCCGCGGTGCGCAGTTCGGGCCGTCCGGTCAGGGTGACGAAGACGTGGGTGAGCGTGCCGACGAGCGTGAACGCGTACACCGGCCACGGAAGCCCCGGCCCCACCGCCGTCACCGACGCGACGCCGCTTCCGACCGGTAGCACATCGGTCACGAACAGCAGCGTGAACACTGCGGACGCCGTGTAGAGCGCGTAGAAACCCACCCGAACCGCGCGAACGCGTTCGAGACCGGCGAGCGGCGAGACTCGCTCGCTCGCCGTGGAGTCCACCGCGGGAGTCGCGACTCGCTCGTCGTCGGACGGTGGCTCGGTTCGACGTACCTCCGTCGGCATATCAGCCTCCGCGGATGCCGTCGTCGTACAGTTGCGACGGGTCACCCGGGTACAGTCTGGCCGAGACGATGCTCAGTGCGGCGAGGGCGTGTTCGACGAACAGGCCGACGAAGAAGGCGACGCCGACGAGCGTCCGCACGCTCGCGGGCGAGTCGGGAACCGGTTGGAGTCCGAGTATCGACGCGGCGAGATAGACGCCGGTGACGAGTAACAACGCCGTCGGGACGCGGAGGCCGAGTCTGACTACTGTCTCGACGTCTACGTCCGTCCGTCGAAGCAACGCCACGAACACGTGTACCAACGCTCCGAGGTAGGCGAACAGGTACAACTGTGCGGGCACGACCAGCGGATGCGCCTCGTAGTACGCCACGTCCCATCCCTCCGTGACGAACGACGGAATCAACAGCCCGGACGCGACGAGTGCGCCGACGAGTGCGCCGACGAGATACAGCGTTACGACTCCGAGTCCGCGGCGCTCACTGTACCACGGCGACGCCTCCGTCGCCATCAGCTTCCCCCTCCGGACGACTGTCGCCGCCTACCCACAGACCCCGAACGATGCGACACGACACGGTCACCGTCACATACTACGACGCGAACAGAAATAATATATGACATACGTCTAACCTCGTGACTGTTTGGTACGATTCGGCCACGAACGCGCCCACAGCGCTCAGTTCGGAGGGCGGGATTCGAAAACTCTCCTGACGTACCGCCAATTGTACCAAATAAGTTATATTTATTCTCCCGGCCGACCTATCGGGAGACGGGGAGAGTGCCGCGTGTCTTCGGACCGGTGGCGAACCGAATCCGTCCGAAGCATTCTGTGACGAAGAGGGACGTATGCAAGAGAGCGAGGGGACACCGACAGAAGGGGGGCGACGGGTTCGGTTCGACGCCGTCGCCGTGACGACAGTGGTTCTGCTACTGGTGGTCTCGACGCTCTCGGTGCCCGTCGGCGCCGACGCGCGGACCGAGATAGATTTCGAGGTGGCGGGGGAGGGACCGGCCGCCGTGTTGAACACGCAGTACGAACGGGTCGGCGTTCGGTTCGGCGACAGCGTCGTCTACCGCGACCGGTTCACCGCCCCCCGAGTCGGAGTCACGCCGTGCCCCTCCGAGGCGTGTGCGACTGCACGGTCGGGAACGCGCGTCGTGCGCCCCCTCGACGAGGACCTGGACGGCACTGCGCGAGTCGTCTTCGAGTTCGCGGAACCACAGGAGGAGGTCGGTCTGTTCGTCGGGTTGCCGCCGGAAGAGACGACGCCGAGAGGCGTCGAACTCCTCGGGTACGACGCGAAGGGCGCTCTGGTCGACCGGGACGTCGTGAGGGTATCTCCACCCACTCGGACCGTCACTCGCGTCGCTCCGTCCGGTGACGCCGCGTCGACGACCACCGAAGACTCGGACGGCCGAACGGCGACGTCGACGGGCGACTCCGCGGTACCGCAGTTCGGCGCTGACGACGTTCGTCTCCGAGACCCGACCACCGTTCCGGTCGTCTTCTCCCCGTCCGAGAGACCGGCCGTGAACGTCTCGGGCGCGGTTGGTCCCCTCCCACCCCTCGCCGACGACGCGGTCACCCCGCGGTTCGAGGTACTCCCGGAACAGGTCGAGGTCACGTACCAGACGGTGTGGACCGACGCGAGTCTCACCGCGCCGGAGAACGCCATCACGCGCGTCGAAATCGCCGTCGTCGAGGAGGGTGCGTACGTCCCGTTCCTCGTCGACGACCTCCGGTTCGGCGCGGACTCGCCGCCCGTCGCGGCCGTCACCGCCGACCCGATTCGAGTCACGGAGGGTGCCCCGGTCACGTTCGACGCGAGAGCGTCGACCGACGACGTGGCCGTCTCGCAGTACCTGTGGGACTTCGAGAACGATGGTTCGTTCGTCGCGGGTTCGAGCGTCGTCTCCCACGTCTTCGACGACCCCGGTCCGCACCGGGTCGCGCTTCGAGTCGTCGACGGGAGCGGGCAGTTCGACGAGGCGGTGGCCGACGTGTCCGTCAACGGCGTGCCGGACGCGTTCGTCGACGCGAATCGAACGGTAGTAACCGCCGGCGATACCGTCGCGTTCGACGGCCGCGAGTCGACGGACGACCGGGGTATCGTTCGCTATCTGTGGACGATTCGGGGCGAGTCGAGTGCCGAGACTGCGGCCGGTCCGCAGACGACCTACACCTTCGACGACCCGGGCCGATACGTCGTCGTCCTCACAGTTTTCGACGCCGACGGCGCCCGTAACGACGCACGACTCGCGTTCGACGTCGCGGAATCTCCGACGGTCCGAGGAGACCAGACCGCTCCGACGTCGGCGGTCGACCCGTCGGACGAGAACGCCGCCCCACCCACCGGCGGACGAGAGACGTCGGAGGAACGCTCAGCCCCCGAGGAACCGGACGAATCGGAGGGACGGCAAGAATCCGAGGAACCGCCGGAACCGGAGGACTCCGAACCGACGACGCCGACGCCGTCTCAGCCTTCGGAGACCGAGCGGTTCGAGGCCGACTTCCGCTGGGAACCGACGACTCCGGTCGTGTCGCGCCTCGTCCAGTTCGACGCGTCCGCGTCCACGATACCGCCGGGTCGGACGCCGACGTACCGATGGACGTTCGAGGACGGGCGGACGGCGAGCGGAGAGGCGGTCGAACGGACGTTCTCCACCGACGACCCCCAGACGGTGACGCTCGAGGTGACACTCGACGGTGAGGAGTCCAGCACCGCGTCGCTCGTCGTCAGACCGACGTTCGGCGAACCGCCCGTCGCCGCGTTCGACCCCTCCGCGGACGAGTCGGTTCCGCTCGGTCGGTCGGTGACGTTCGACGGCGGTGCGTCCCGCGACGCGGACGGAGACGTGGTGTCCTACGTCTGGACGTTCGGTTCGGACGACCGGACGGAAAGCGGTCAGACCGTCTCGCGGACGTTCGAGGAGGGGAGCGAGGCCACCGTGACGCTGACCGTCACCGACGACGTCGGACTGACGAACTCCGTGACGAAGACGTACACCCTCGTCTCGACGCCGGAGACGCTTCCGCCGGTCCCGCCGGAACTACTCGGACTCGCGTTCGTCGGGACGGCGGCGGTTCTCGCGTACGGCGGCGTCGCCGGGGGGTTCTTCTCCCCGCCGGGGTCGCTCTCGTCGCTCGGCGTCGGACGCGGCCGCCGCGTCCCCGAGGGCCGTCACGAGGCGGACGACGACGGTCGCAGACGGGCGTCGCCAACGCTCCGAATCGCCCGTATCGTCCCGTCGGGCGGCGACGTCGCGGGCGAACTCGTCGAACTCCACAACCCGGGTCGGACAGCCGTCTCGTTGGACGGCGTCGTCGTCGAGGGTGCGGACGTCGTCTACGAGTTCGGTGACGACGAACGCATCGAACCCGGGGAACGACTCACGCTCTACACCGGGCCCGGGACCGACGCCGAAGACGGCAGTGTCCGGTACGGGGGACGCCTCGCATCGGCGTTGGACACCGGACTGAGTCGCGTCACGACCCGTCGAGGAGACGAACTTCTCGCCCACCGCACGTATCTCGGGTCGGCGGGTCGGACGCGCCACCTCTTCGGGAGGCGGTAGACGCCCACTCCGCCGGAACTCGCTTTGGGTGTCGATGTGCAACGTTTACCTCGCTCCTGCGTGTCGAACACAGACGACAGCCGATGGCCCGACGAGATTCCGATGTGACGGCGCAGTGTGCGAGTACAGCAATCGACCGCCGGTGGTGGAAGGAGGCGGTCGTCTACCAGGTCTACCCCCGGAGCTTCAACGACTCGAACGGAGACGGGATAGGCGACATCCGCGGGGTCACAGAGAAGGCGGACTACCTCGACGCGTTGGGCGTCGACGTGGTGTGGCTCTGCCCCGTCTACGACTCGCCGAACGACGACAACGGATACGACATCCGCGACTACCGCTCGATTCTGGACGAGTTCGGGACGATGGCCGACTGGGAAGCCCTCCTCTCTACCCTCCACGACAGAGATATCAGACTCATCATGGACCTCGTGGTGAATCACACCTCCGCGGAACACGAGTGGTTCCGGCGTTCGCGCCGACGCGAGGAGGGCTACGAAGATTACTACTACTGGCGCGACGGCAGTCCGGACGAACCGCCGAACAACTGGGACTCCATCTTCGGCGGCCCGGCGTGGACGTACGACGACGAGCGAGAACAGTGGTATCTCCACCTGTTCCACGAGACGCAACCCGACCTGAACTGGCGCACCCCCGCCGTGCGCGAGGACGTCAAAGAGATGGTTCGCTGGTGGTTGGAGAAGGGCATCGACGGCTTCCGCATGGACGCCATCAACTTCCTCTCGAAGACGGAGGGATTGCCCGACGGCGACCCGGAAGCGTTCCTGACCGGAGCGGAACACTACAGTCACGGCCCGCGTATCCACGAGTACCTGCAGGAACTGCACGACGACGTCCTCGCCGACTACGACGCGATGACGGCGGGCGAGATGGGACTGACCACCGTCGAACAGGCCGCGTCGTACCTCGAAGACGGCGGGGGCGGGCTCGACATGGTGTTCCAGTTCAACCACATGGACATCGACGCGGGCGAAGGCGGGTCGTGGACCGGTGAGGGGTGGGGTGAGTGGAGTCTCACCGACCTGAAGGACGTGATGACGCGGTGTCAAAAAGAGCTGGCCGAACCTCACTGGGACGCGGTGTTCCTCGGGAATCACGACAACCCGCGTATCGTCTCGCGGTTCGGTGACGACGAGGACTACCGCGAGGAGAGCGCGAAACTCATCGCGACGTTCCTCCTGACGCTCCGCGGGACGCCGTACATCTACCAAGGCGAGGAGATTGGCATGACGAACGACGTGTTCACCGGCCTCGACGAACTGGACGACCCGATGACTATCGGACACGTCGAAGACGCCCTCGCGAGCGGCGAGATAGATTCGTTCGACGACGTGGCCGACGCGGTCAACTACCGCAGTCGCGACCACGCGCGGACGCCGATGCAGTGGACCGACGGCGAGAACGCGGGATTCACCGACGGCGACCCGTGGTTCCGGACGAACGCGAACGCCGCCGACATCAACGTCGCGGCGGCGCGCGCGGGCGAGGACTCGGTCTGGCACCACTACAGACGCCTCGTCGAACTCCGTCACGATGAAGAGACGCTCGTGTATGGCGACTACGAACTCCTCCTTCCCGAGGACGAACGGGTGTACGCCTACACGCGGACGCTCGGCGACGAGACGATACTGGTCGTCCTCAACTGGTCCGCCGACGAAACGACGTTCGACGCCCAGGGAACGGTCGTAGACACCGCCGACGCGACGATGCTTCTCGGTAACTACGACGACGCACCCGAAGACCCCGCGGGTGCCGAGTTCCGGCCGTACGAAGCGGTCGTCTACCGACTCTGAGCGGAGACGGCCCTCGCAGTGCTTCGGAACCGTCTCGTCTCAGTCGTCCGCGTCGGCGTCGGCCGTCTCCGCTCGCGGAACCGTCACGTCCGTGAGTCCCGCTTCTATCTGCTCTCTCCGCGCTTCGAACTCCCCGGGGAGGACGAGTCGCTCGCCGAGTTCGTCGAGCGGTTCGTCGCTCGTGTACCCGGGGTCGCTCGTGGCGAGTTCGAAGAGGACGCCTCCGAACTCGCGGAAGTAGACGGACCGGAACCAGTGGCGGTCTATCTGTTGGGTCGGGCTCAACCCGGCCTTCCGGACGGCCGTTCGCATCGCTTCTTGGTCCTCGTCGGTCGGCGTCTTGAACGCGACGTGGTGGACCGTACCGTGACCCTGTCGCCCGCCCTCTACGGTCGGAAGCACGTCGACGTACTTACCCACGGGACCGCTGGCGGCGAACCGCGTCCGCTCGTCACCGGGCGTGTCGCCCTGCGCCTGTTCGGTGCCGACTTCTTCGAGGCCCATCGTTCGGAGGAGGTCTTGCGTCGGCGTCGGGTCCGCGAGCCACAAGGTCACAGAATGGAAGCCGCGAATCGCCGCCTCCTCGGGGACGAACTCGGTCCACGGAACCGTGGGGTCG
Organism: Halogeometricum limi; assembly: GCF_900115785.1. GTDB lineage: Archaea > Halobacteriota > Halobacteria > Halobacteriales > Haloferacaceae > Halogeometricum > Halogeometricum limi. The sequence continues at coordinate 212,522 of NZ_FOYS01000005.1, read as the reverse complement.
TCCTCGGGAATCTCGACTTCGACTAACTCGACGGGGAGACCGTCGGGGTCCGAGAACGGGAGCACCGTCTCGCCGAACCGCTCGATTCGGTCGTCGTAGTCGACGCCGAACTCGTCGAAGCGGTCCTCCCAGTAGTCGAGGCTCCCCTCCGGGACGCGGAACGCCGTCCGCGACACCTGTCCGGAACCGACTTTCCCCTGCGAGAGGTTCTCCCACGGGAAGAACGTCATACTCGTTCCGGGCGTCCCCTCCGCGTCCGCGAAGAAGAAGTGGTAGGCGCTCGGGTCGTCTTGGTTGATAGAGCGCTTGACGAGGCGAAGTCCGAGCGTCTCGACCCAGAAGTCGAGATTTCGCTGTGGGTCGCCCGCGACGCAGGTCACGTGGTGGATTCCCGGCGTGGGAGTCGGATCGGTCATCGGACTCCCCTACGAACCGGAGTCACTTGAGTTCACGATGACACGAGTGTTACCACCTGTCGACGGCGTCAGTACGGTGGGTGGGGAGTTGGGACCGACCGAGAGTCGGCGTCGTCGTCCCGGCGCGACTCAGTGTGCGACGACCGACGGCGCGGCGGTGCCTCGCTCCCGTCCGTTCACCGCTTCGACGACGCTGATTTGAAGGGAGAACGCGACCCCCGCGAACGTCAGGGCGAAGGCGACGGTCAAGAGCACGGTCACCGCCAGGATGGCGACGGTGAGGAGTCCCATCGCCAGCGCGGCGGTCGGATGGCGGACGAGCCATCGGACGCCGTACCCGAACGCGTCGACGGGGTCGTCCCCGTCCGCCAGTGCGACGTACGTCGGAATCAACGCGAGCGCGACGTACAGCGCGACGTAGCCGGCGACGAGTGCGACGACTTCACCGGCGACGGAGCCCCGTTCGAGCGCGGTGAGACCGTACGCGACGGCGATAGCTCCGAAGACGACGGGAACGCCGCTGAACAGCGCGCTCGCGGCGCCGTTCCGGCGTAGTACCCGACGGACGTGGTCCGCGTCGAGACGGTTTCGGTCGCTCCGCAGGTCCCGTATCGCGACGTAGGCCCCGAGCGTCGCGGGGCCGATGGTCACGAGCGGGAGCGACGCGAGCGCCCAGAGGACGCTCACGAGCGTTAGCCGGAGCCCGTTTCGGTAGACGAATCCCGGCACGGTCGACAGCGCCCGGCGGAACGCCCGTTGGTCCGCTGTGCCGACCATCCGGCTCACCCCGTCCCCGCTTGCATCTGTACGCTGGAGATGAGCTTGTCTTGGAACAGCAGGAAGACGATGAACAGCGGGAGCGACGCGAGCGCCAGCGACGTCATGATGACGTTCGGGGCGAGCGCGTTGACGTCGCGAAGCGTCACGACGCCGATTGGAAGCGTGTACAGCGCGTCGTCGTTCAAGACGATGAGCGGCCACAGGAACTGGTTCCAGCTCCAGATGAACACGAACAGACCGAGCGCGGTCAGGATAGGGGTCGATAGCGGGAGGATGATGCGCGCGTAGATTCGGAGCGACGAGAAGCCGTCGAGTCGCGCGGCCTCCTCTAGCTCCTCCGGGATGTCGCGGAAGAACTGGACGAGCAAGAACACGCCCAGCGGTCCCGCGGCGAACGGGAGGATGATGGCCCAGTAGGAGTTCATCAGACCCAGGTCGTTGATGAGCGTGTACAGCGGGATGATGTTGACGTAGCCGGGAATCATGAAGCTCGCCATGATGACGGCCAAGATGATTCCCTGTCCGGGCCAGTCGAGTCGCGTGATGGAGAACGCGATCATCGAGTCGACCACGAGGACGATGGCGGTGGTGATGCTGGCGACGAGGAACGTGTTGAACGCCCACTGGTAGATGATGGGCTCTTGCAGCAGGTACCGCTGCCACACTGCGAACGTCAACTCCGGCGGAATCCAGTGGAACCCACCCTGCGAGAGCACGCTCATCGGAGTGACCGACAGCTGGAACATCCGCCAGTACGGGACGAAGAACACGATAGCCAGCCCGTACATCACGGCGTAGAGTCCGATACGCCGGAGAACGTCTCTGTCCGTCACGCGATTCAGCACCGACTGGGTGGAGTCTGCGTTACTCATCGTTGGTCCCCACGAGCACGTAGTTCAGCATCGACACGCCAACCAGTATCAATAAGAGCGTGTATCCGACCGCGGCGCCGAATCCGAGTTCACGCGTCTGGAATCCGAGTTCGTAGAGGTAGTACACGAGCGTCTCCGTACTCCCGACCGGTCCGCCCTTCGTCATCAGGTACGGCTGTCCGAACACTTGGAACTGGAAGATAGTCGACGCGATGACGACGAACAACAGCGCGTTCTTCATGTGCGGAAGCGTGACGTCGCGGAACATCCGCCACGGGCCCGCGCCGTCGAGTCGGGCGGCTTCGTACAGTCGCGCCGGGACGTTCTGGCGGGCTGCGAGCAGGACGGCGAAGTAGAACCCCGCCTGCCACCACACCGTCGTGACGACGATGGCGGGCATCGCCCAGAACTTCGAGTTCAACGGCGACCCCTCGAACAACCACCCGAGGTACTGCGTGCCGACCCCGCCCTGTGCGAACATCTGTGCCCAGACGATGCCCACGACGGAGACGGTCAGCACGTACGGACTGAAGTAGACGAACTGGAGGACGCGACTCCCGACCAGTTCCTTGTTCAGTCCGAGCGCGAGGACGAGGCTGATACCGACGATGAGCGGGACGGTCAGCCCCACGAACTCCAGCGTGTTCCAGAGCGCGTTCCAGAACGCCGGGTCCTCCAGTAGTCTCGTGTAGTTCTCCAAGCCGACGAACGTCGACTTCGACGGTTCGAGGAAGTTCCACTCGTGGAGGCTCATGTACAGCCCCTTCAACAGCGGGTACAGCAGGAACACGGAGAACAGCACGAGGTACGGGGCGGCGAACAGCATCCCCACGAGCAGTTCTCGCGTCGACCGGTCGAACAACCGCTCCCAGCGACTCGGCGAACGAGTGCCCGTCGTTTCGACGTTACTCATTTCGTCTCACCTACTGGTTCAGCGCCTGCGAGAGGGCATCGGCGCTGGCGGTCACGCCGGACTGGACGTCGGTGTTCTGGAGGTACATGTCGAGGAACGGCCCCCAGAACCGGTCGCTGTTGATGTGGACCGACGTCTGCGGCTGGTAGCGGACCTGCTTGTTCGTCACCATCTCGTACATCGTCTGTATCGTGCCGTACTTCTGCCAGAGGTCGGTGTTCTTCACCTCGCTCGACGTGGCGACGGACTTCGCGGCCGGGAGGTGGCCACCCGCGGAGGCCCACAGCGTGTTGTTCTGCGTGACGTACTCGGCGAACTCGACGGCCGCCTGCTTCTCCGCGTCCGTGTGGTTGGCGTTCTTCGGGAAGTACAGCGAGTTCGACTCACACCACGCGACGTCTTCGCCGTCGCCGGGGAACATGAACGGCTTCTCGAAGCTGAACGAGAGGTCTTCGGGGAGGTTCCCGTCCTCGTTCTCGAAGTTGTTGACCGACCACGTGCCCGCGATGAACATCCCGAGGTCGCCGCTGATGAAGTCTTGGACCCGCGCGGCGTCGCTCTGGAACTGCGACGTATCCCACCCGTACTCGCCCGTTATCTTGGCCATCATCTCGGCCGTCTGCATCCCGACGTCGTCGTCGTAGGCTACCTCGTAGCTCCCCGGTTCGCCGGTGACGACCTGACCGCCGGCCTGTTCGAGCGCGATGATGTACGCGCGGAACGCGGCCTGTCCCACCTTCCAGTTGATGAACGAGAACGCCCGCGACTCCGTGTCGCTCACGATGGTGTCGCAGGCGCTTGAGAACGCGTCCCAGTCGTCGAAGTTGGGGTCGACACCGGCCGACTCCAAGACGTCGTCGTTGGTGTACAGCGCCTTCCCGTGGATGTCGATGGGGAGCGCGTACGTCGACCCGTCGACCTGCAAGTTGTTCCAGGCGATATCGAAGTACTCGTTTTTCGCCCCGTCGGACAGGTAGTCATCGATGGGGTGCGTGATGGGTTCGAGGTGGCGGCCGTAGGAACCGTAGTAACTGGCGACGTGCGGCGCGTTGCCGGAGTTGACCGCCGTGAACAGTTTGTTGAGGAACTCGGGGAACGGCACGCTCTGTTTGTTCACGTGGATGCCGTTGTCCTGAGAGTTGAACTCCTCGACCAACTGGGTCATCTCCTTGTTCTCCTGCGCCCCGAAGTACATCCAGTAGTCTATCTCGACGTCGCCGCTCGACCCGCCGCCGTCGGTGCCGCTGTCGGTGCTTTGGCCGCCACCGCCGCCGGTGAGTCCGGAACATCCGGCCAGTCCCGCCGCGAGTGCTGTTCCGGTCGCGCTCAGGACGCGGCGACGGTCGACGACGCGATTCGCTCTCTCCGCTGTGTTGTCAGTCTGTGACATGGATTGTAGATTAATCACTATCGTTATTAAACTTACTCTCGAACGGACGCGGTCACCGACGACCCGTCCGTCGTCGCCGTCGCTCCTTCGTCTGCGACGAGGTTCTCGCCCGTCTCGCCGTCGAAGACGTGGAGGTGTTCGGCCGGGAGCGTGAACTCCACGGATTCGCCCCACTCGAAACGCGTGCTCCCGTCGACGCGGACCGTCCACTCGGTGTCGCCGTTCGAGAGGTACAGGTAGTTGTCGCTGCCCTCGTGTTCGAGGACGTCGAGCGTCGCCGTGACGGTTTCTTCGCCTTCGGTGTCGACGCTGACGTGTTCGGGACGGATTCCGAGGACGAGGTTTTCGGCGGTGCGGTTCGCTTCGACGGTGCTGGCCAGTCCGGACGGAATCTCGTAGTCGAAGTCCGCACCCTGCAGTACGCCGTTCTCCAGGCGGACGTCGAAGAAGTTCATCGACGGCGACCCGATGAAGTCGGCGACGAACCGGTTGACCGGTTCGGCGTACACTTCGGCCGGCGTTCCGACCTGCTGAATCGTCCCCTCAGAGAGGATGACGATTCGGTCGGACATCGTCATCGCCTCGCTCTGATCGTGGGTGACGTACACCGACGTCGTGTCCAACTCGTCCTGTATCCGCTGGAGTTCGGTCCGCATGTGGAGGCGGAGTTTCGCGTCGAGATTCGACAGCGGTTCGTCGAACAGGAACACGTCCGGTTGACGGACGATGGCCCGTCCCGTCGCGACACGCTGTTGCTGTCCGCCCGAGAGATTGTTCGGCTTCTTGTCGAGGAGGTCACCGATACCCATCATCTCCGCGGTGCTCTCGACGCGACGCCGTATCTCGTCGGACCCGAGGTCGGTCGTCAACTTGAGCCCGTATGACATGTTCTGCCGGACGCTCATGTGCGGATACAGCGCGTAGTTCTGGAACACCATCGCGACCCCGCGGTTCTGCGGGGCGATGTCGTTCACGACCGTCTCGCCGATTCGTATCTCCCCGTCCGTGATGTCTTCGAGACCCGCTATCATCCGGAGGAGCGTCGACTTACCCGACCCTGAGGGTCCGACGATGGTGAGAAACTCACCGTCTGCGACATCGAGACTCACGTCGTCGACGGCGCGTATCGTCCCGGCGTCGGAGTCGTACTCCTTTCGTACATTGTCTATCGTGATACCACTCATCATCACAACCACTCTCACACAGGTATTTTAGCTTTTCCCAACGAAAGTGGTGAATCCTGATTCAGCTATCGAGGTGCCAGATATCGAGCGTCTCGAAGGACACGTCGGTGTCGGTGGCGTACACCGAGACGCCCGTGCTGTCCGCTCGAGTGGGGTAGATTCGCGTCGCGAGCGCCTGGGCGTCGTTCGCGAACACCTCCAACACCGAGCGGTCGAGATACAGGTGAAGCGAGAGCGTGCCGTCCTCGTCGAGCGTTATCGGCATCGACTGTGCGCCGTCGTTCACGGCGTCGCTCTTCGAGGACTGCGACCGGTCGACGACGACGCTCCGCCGCCGGACGTTGCACCGAACGACCGTTCGTTCTTCGCCGTCGGGCGTCTCGCGGAGGACGACACCGAACTCGCCGGTGTTCGCGGCGTCGACCGTCAGTTTCACTTCCAACGCGTCTCCCTCGACGTCCGAGAGCGTCGTCGAGTCGCCGGGCGAGACCGAAAGCCCCGCGAACGAGTGGTGGTCCGTCCGGAGCGTCTGCAGTTCGTCTGGGAGCGCGTACTGCAGCGTCCCGTCTTCGGTGAGCGAGACGACCCGCGGAAGCGACATCGCACCGGACCACCCGGCGTCCCACTGACTCGCCCCGTCTCGGTCCTCTTTGAGCCACCCGAACATCAGCGTCCGACCGTCGTCGTCGACGAACGACTGCGGCGCGTAGAAGACGCCGTGGTCGAGGAGTCCCTCCGTCTCCGGTTCGAACCGGTGAGTCGACTCGTCGTACTCACCGGCGAAGTAGGCGACCTTCGAGTAGTCGGAGACGTGGAGTATCGCGCCGTCCTCGAAGCGAAGCAGTTCGGGACACTCCCACATCGGACCGGTCGCTCGCCAGTCGCCGGTGAGAAGCGGGTGGCGGTACTCCCACTCCAGGAGGTCCTCCGACTCGAAGAGCAGGGCCGCCCCACCCTCGCCGTCGATACCGGACCCGATTATCTGGTACCACGTCCCGTCTTCTCGCCAGACGCAGTGGTCTCTGAACTCCCGGTCCCAATCGGCGGTCTGCAGGATACCGACGTCGTCCGGGATACTCTGTACGAGGGGGTTCTCGGGCGCCTTCGTCCACTCTCGGAGCGAGTCGTCGTCCGCCCGCGCGAGACACGGCAACTGGTCTTTGCCCGCCCCGCCGGTGTACATGACCGTCGGCGTCCCGTCGTCGTCGACGAAACACCCCGACCAGACGCCCGTCTCGTCGGGGCCTTCCTGGTCGGGAAAGAGCGCGATGGGTTCGTCCGTCCACGACACTAGGTCGTCCGAGACGGCGTGTCCCCAGTGGATGGTATCGTGGAACGGCCCGGCCGGGTTGTACTGGTAGAACAAGTGGTACCGGCCGTCCCACTGGACGAGTCCGTTCGGGTCGTTCAGCCAGTTCGCCGGCGGCGTGAAGTGGTACGCGGGTCGGTGGTTCGGGTCAGCGACCGTCTCGCGAAGTTCCTCGAACTCCGCGCGGCCTTTCGGACGCCCCGCGACGGCGGGAGTCTCTCCCTCGCCCGCGGCGTACGAGGCGCAGTTGTTCGCGAGTCGTTTCTGAACGTCCGTCTCCAAGGCGGCGAGTCCACTTCCGACTCCGACGACACGACCGTCGCCGACTGACCATGAGCAGACCGATGCTTCGCTCGGCCGGTCGCGGCCGTCGACGCGGCGAGACGCGAGTGCGTCCGCGTCGCGGGGATGGACGGAGTCGTAGAGAACCGAGACAGCGTCGTCGGTCGGTGCTCCCTCCGGTCGGAGCGCGTCGATACCGTCGAATATCGGGTGGTCTTCGTACTGCCGACGGACGAGAAACCCCGTCGTCTCCGCCGTCGGCGTCTCGACCACGTCCGGACGGCACGCTTCGATGCCCAGTTCGGCCGCCGCCTCGACCGCGCCGTGCGTCAGCAACAACCCACCTCCGTCCTCGACGAACGCTCGGAGCGACGCACGCGCGTCGTCGAGGTCGGTTCTGGCGGTACCGTCCAACGCGGCCGTTCGGTGCCACCAGACGACGTCGTAGTCTCTGAGGGTCTCCGCGTCTACGTCGGAGAGAGCCAGTTCGTCGCTGTCGGAGTCGCGGTCTCTCTCGGTGCTACTCACGTGCGCGACGTGATGCGGCGTCTCCACCGCGAGACCACCGCAGGAAATCATATTCACAACTATCGTGAGGAAAGTCTACAAACTTATGTGTGTCGGTCGTGTCTACTGTACACATGGCGCGCGCTTTCGGTCCCGTTCAGCAAGTTGCTTATTCTAGGGCGACGAGGTGCGAACAATGACCGCAGAGGACGACGCGAAACTCGCGCTTCTCCGCGAGACTCTCCAAGACAACGTCGACTTCACGACGTACGAAACCGAGGTCTACCTCGCACTCGTCCGAGGGGGAGCCCAGACGATGACGGACATCGCAGAGACGAGTGAGGTCCCCAAACAGCGAGTGTACGACATCGTCGACAGACTCCGTGAACGGGGGTTCGCCGAGGTCATCGACGACTACCCGCAGAAAGCCTACGCGGTCGACCCCGCGGAGGCGTTCTCGTCGATTCGAACTCAGCTTTCACAGGCGGAAGAGTATCTGGAGGAACTGCACGATACCGTCGAAACCGTCGAGAGCGGCGTTGCCCTGTTCAAAAGCGAGAGCACGGTCAAACGCTACATCAGCAACCTCTTGCAGACGGCCGAGCGAGACATCCTGCTTCTCACGCCGGTCGAGCGACTCGGCGTAGTCGTCGACGAACTCGAACGCTGTACCGACCAACAGATACGCGTCGTCGTCTCGAACGTCTCGCCCGAGAGCGACGAGTTCGAGGACGGACTCTCGTCGCTCCCTGACGCCGTCGACGAGGTGCGGTTCGTCTCCACCCGAGAGGACTTCGCGCTCACGACCGACCGCCGCCGGGGACTGTACTGGGTTCAGGAGGGGCACGAACACGCCGACGACGACGGGCAAGGATACTACGTGACCAACCCCAGCCTCGCGCTGGTTCTGGACCGGTTCCTCTCGGAGTCCATCTGGCCGCTGGCGAAACCGCTCGCCGGAGAGACCGAACGCCCGGCGCTCCCGAAAGAGTACATCCGCATCCGAGACTGCTTGGCCGACGTGTCGAGGCTGACCGACGCCCATCCCGTGGACGCCTTCGAGGTGTGGTTCGAGGGGTACGACACGGAGACGGGCGAGAAAGTGACGAAACAGGGAACGCTGACGAGTTACTACTACACCGAGTACGACATCCGAGCCTCGCTTACCGTCGACGTCCAGACGGCCACCGAGAGCATCGACTCGCCCGCGGTGACCGTCGGCGACGCCGGGACGAGAAACGTCGACTACGCCGCGACCAGAATCGAACTCCGACAGAACGGAACGACGCACACGACCCGACTGGACGACGAGACCCGACGGTACCTCGACGCGTGTCGGACCGAGTTGCCCGACCGGTTCGGAGACGGCTCCGTGGTCCTCTGCTTCGACGCGTTCGTCGACCGGATGCGGGAGTTCATCCACCGCGAGGAAGGGGGCGACTACGAACAGATTCGGAAGTTCGACTCGTTCCGCGAGTCGCTCGTGCGGTACGAGGCGAGCGACGCACCGCCGCGCGTGGAGTGGCGCCAGACCCGGACGGAACCCGGCGGACTCGTCGCCCACGCCGGCGGCGTCTTCGACGAACTCGGATACGACGTCACCCTCGTCGGTCGCATGGGCGACCCGGTTCGTCCCGAGTTCACGGAGCGCTTCGCCGACCAGACGATGGTGACGCTCGGAGAGACGTCCAGTACGGACTACGTCTGGTTCGAGGACCGCAAGTTCCTCCTCACCGAACCGAACTTCGAACCGCTCGATTGGGACCGTATCGCCGACCGAGTCGGGACCGAGGCGTTCGCAGACCACGTCGACGGCACCGCGGTCATGACTATCGGGTCGTGGTACTCGACACCCGAACTGGTCGAGATTATCGACGCGCTCAGGACGAACGTGTGGCCCGCGCTCTCGTCGCCGCCCCGTCACGTCCACTTCGTTCCCGGCGAAGTCACGCAACTGTCCCCGGCAGAACTCGAAGCCGGCTGCGAGTCGGTGGCCGCCCTCGACGACGCCGTCCCGGTGACGCTCACGGCCAACCGCAGCCAGACGCGCCGATTCCGAGACGTCTTGCTCGACGAGGACGGAACCGAGACGACACCGACTGTCGAACGCATCCGCGACCGGTTCGGCGTGTCCCGATACGTGATGCACTCACAGCGCGGTGCGACGATGGCGACGAGAGACGAGGTACTCTCTGCGAGGGCGCCTCAGGTCGTGAACCCGCATCAGTTTCGGAACGTCGACGAACACTTCCTCAGCGGGATGTCGCTCGCACTCGCGGAGGGGCTCACGTCCGGACCGGCCCTCGTCCTCGCGAACGCCGTCGCGAGCTTCTTCATGCAACACGAACGACCGCCCACCTCCGAAGAGATACGGTCGTTCGTCGCCGAGTACAGTACGTACTTCACCGAGTCGTAGCCGACGCCTCGGTCACACGTCGTCCCGTCTCGCCGCTTCTCTCGCGGGAATCGTCTCGGGACGGTACCGCGTTCGGAGTCACTAACCGGATTTCGACCCGTCGAACGCTCTAGTACCACTCGATTCGACTTGAGAGCCGCAGACACGAACTATCGATAGCTCGACACGCTATCTGGCAACTGAATACGAATTTTATATGTGTATATTTGTGGAAAATAGATACAGAATCGAAGATACGCATCTAGAACCGAGGTCAGTACTCCTGCAACTCGAGTTCGACGAGGTTCGCCGCGTCGGAGACGACGTGCGGAAGTTCCTCGTTGAAGTAGTCGTCCCGTGCCCGACTCGCCGGGACAGCGACGCTGAGCGCCGCTTCGACGGGGTCAGAGCCGGACGCGTGTGTACTTCGAATCGGGGCCGCGACGCAACAGAGACCGTCGAGTTGTTCTTCTCTGTCGAACGCGACGCCTTCGTCCCGCGCCGTCTCCAGTTCCGCGTCCAACGCGGTGCGGTCGGTTATCGTCTGCGCCGTCGTCGCCGGAAGGCCGTGTCGCTCGACGATTTCGTCGACGCGTTCGGTCGAGAGATTGGCGAGGACGGCTTTCCCGAGGGCGTTGTCGTGGAGGCGCTTTCGGTTTCCGGTCGTATCGAAGTTGACAGCACCCTCGCCTCGGTTGTCGTAGACGTAGTAACCGTAGCCGTGTTCCTCGACCATGAGGATGCAGAGTTCACCCGTCTCTCTCGCGACGCGGTCGACTTTGGGTTTGCCGACCTGGTAGACGCCCATCCGCGAGACCAACTCGTGTCCCATCGTCAGAAAGTTCAGGCTGACTCGGTAGCCGCCGTCCGTTCTGACGACGAATTCGGCGTCTTCCAGCGTCTTCAGGTGGTAGTGGGTCGTGCTCTTCGCCGCATCGAGGCGGTCGGCTACCTCCGTCACCGTCGCGTGACCCGCCTCTCCGAGGAAGGTGAGAATATCGAGTGTCCGCTCCGACGCCCCGATTCGTTTTCCGTCTGTCGCCTTCGTCATTAACCTCATTTCGGACCGGTCCCTAATGAACGTTCACCATGGTAGAACGTAGCGTGAGGTGTGGTTGCACGTCACAGCCTGCCGTTTACGGAGTATCGTTACGCGCATAGAGCTGTAACAGTTGGCGGACGTCAGTTCGATAGTGTCGAACACACTTTCGGCCGGACGACACCGTCCGAAGCGATGAGAGACGAGTGGAAAACGGAGACGCGAGTCGAGCGTTCGCAGTTCGCGGTTCCCCCCGGGAATAGCTTCGCGGGCGGTATCGTGCATCGGATTCGACGCTGTCGAACGAGTGGTCGGGACCCGGTCCGTCGAATCCGCGTACCGTCCTCTCTGAATCTGCGCGCCGCCGACACGTCCCGCGTACGGCCCCACAGGTCGTGGACGAACTCCGCGGCGTCTCTCCCCAGTCCATCCAAAACAATTATTACAGACTGTTCCTGTGTAACAGACGAGATGTATCAGCAAGACGGCGAGGACATCTTCGTCATCGACGGTCACGTCCACCTGTGGGACGCCCGCGAGGAGAACATCACACACGAGGGCGGCGAACAGTTCATCCAGTGTTTCTACGACTACCACACCGGCTTCACGCCCGAAGAGCGAGAGTGGGACCTGGACGAGTATCGACACTACGGGAAAGACCGGATGGCCGAGGACCTCTTCGGCAACGCCGCGGCCGACATGGCCATCTTTCAACCGACCTACCTCACCGACTTCTACGACGAGGGGTTCAACACGATAGAGCAGAACGCGGAGTTGGCCGAAGAGTATCCCGAGCGGTTCGTCCTCAACGGAACGTTCGACCCCAGGGACGGCGAGGAGGGACTGCGGTACCTCGAAGAGCAGAAAGAGAAGTACGACATCGAGGGGGTGAAAGTCTACACGGCCGAGTGGCGCGGCGAGTCGAAGGGATGGCGTCTCGACAGCGACGAGTCGTTCGAGTTCTTAGAGAAGTGCGCGGAACTGGGCATCGACAAGGTGCACGCTCACAAGGGTCCGACCATCCGTCCACTCAACCGCGACGCGTTCGACGTGGCCGACGTGGACGACGCGGCCAGTTCGTTCCCCGACATCGACTTCGTGGTCGAACACGTGGGACTCCCCCGTCTCGACGACTTCTGTTGGATCGCCGCGCAGGAACCGAACGTCTACGGCGGCCTCGCCGTCGCGGCGCCGATGGCGCAGAACCGTCCGCGGAAGTTCGGCGAGATAATGGGCGAACTGCTCTACTGGTTGGGCGAAGACCGCATCATCTTCGGCTCTGACTACGCCCTCTGGAACCCCGACTGGTTGGTCGAAACGGTGATGAACGCCGAACTCACCGACGCGCAGAAGGACGAGTACGGCATCGAACTCACGACCGACGTGATGAAGAAGATCATGGGCGAGAACGTCGCCGAACTGTACGACATCGACATCGAGGCGAAGAAAGAACAGTTCCGGTCCGACTCCGTCACCGAGGAGTTCGGCCTCGGCGACCACTACGGTACCCAAGACGCCACCGCAGACTGATGTCGAGTAGAACACACGAAGACGCCGAGGCGTCTGTTCGCGAGGTGCGCGAGCGATTGGACCGCGTCACCGACCCGGAACTCGACGAATCCATCGTCGAACTCGGCTACGTCGACGACGTTCTCGTCCGCGGGTCGTCGGTGGACGTGACGTTCACGCTCCCGACGGCGTGGTGTTCGCCGGCGTTCGCGTGGATGATGGCCACCGACGCGCGCGACGAAGTCGAATCGCTCGTCACCGTCGAGACGGCGACCATCACCCTCCGCGAACACATGCACGAGGCGGAGATAACCGAGGGTGTGAACGCCCGCGAACCGTTCGAGTCGGTGTTCCCCGACGCGGACGGCGGCGTGGAGAGCATCCGCGCGTCACTGGACGAGAAGGCCCGCGTCGGACGGCAGTTCGACGCGATGAACGAACTCCTCGACGCCGGACTCACCGGAGCGCAGATCTCGAAACTGACCCGGCGAGACCTGTCGCTCGAAGACGGAGGCGTCGTCTTCGTTCGCGACGGTAACGTGGGCGTCACGTTCGACCCGGAACCCCTGGCGGACTATCTGGAGAAAGCCGAGGCGACCGGTCTGGTCGACGCCGACACCGACCACGTCTTCCGAACGCCCGAAGGAGATCCGATAGCCCCCGAACAGTTCGACCTCGTCCACAAACGTTCTCGACTCGCCAACGTCAACATGACCGGTCAGGGGAACATCTGTGACGCCCTCAACGAGGCGCGCTTCGCCGAGGGTCGACCGCCACTGAGCGAGACGTGACTCCGCACTGGAACCACCGCTTTCGGACGAGAAAACCGCGAACGGAGTAGTCCGACCCGCATATTTATAACGATAGATTTGAATTAATTTACTGTAGTATGCTAGCAGCACGCTTGCACGAGTACACGGAAGACATGAGCGAGGCGCTCTCGATAGACAACGTAGAGAGGCCCGAAGTCGACGCCTCGAACGGCGTCGTCGTCGAAGTCGAGGGGGCGGGGTGGTGCCAGACCGACAACCACATCATCGAGGGAATGTGGACCGACTACGTCGAGCAGACGCTCCCGATGACACTCGGCCACGAGAACGCGGGGACCGTCGTCGAAGTCGGCGAAGAAGTCTCGACCGTCGACGTCGGTGACCGCGTCATCTGCCATCCGGTGATGACCTGCGGGACGTGCCGGTCCTGTCGTCTCGGGAACGACATGTACTGTGACGACGTGTCGTTCCCCGGTCTCACCACGGACGGCGGATTCGCCGAGTATCTGAAGACGAACGAACGCGCCGTCATCGAACTGCCCGGCGAAGTTGACCCGGCCGACATCGCTCCGCACGCCGACGCCGGTATCACCGCTTACCACGCCGTCAAGAAGGCGGTCGACGAACTCAACCCCGGCGACACCGCCGTCGTTATCGGCGTCGGCGGCCTCGGTCACATCGGACTACAGTGTCTCGACGCGATGAGTGCGGCGGATATCGTCGCCCTAGACGTGAAAGAGGCGGCCCGCGAACTCGCCTCGGAACTCGGTGCGGCGCACGCTATCGACCCCGCGTCGGAGGACGCGGCGGCGGAGATAGAGTCGCTCACGGGCGGAACGGGTGCCCAGCAGATACTCGACTTCGTCGGTGCCGACCAGACGACGGGACTCGGTCCCGACATCGCCGCGGCGGGCGCGGACCACCACGTCGTCGGCTACGGCGGCCACGTCCACGAACCGTCGCAGACGCTCGTCGACGGCGAGTTCGCCTACCGCGGGACCCTGGTGGGCCGGTACACGGAGTTGCAGGAACTCGTCGCGCTGGTCGACCGCGGCGACGTGGAACTCCGAACGAGTCGCTACGACCTCGAAGACATCAACACCGTGGCCGAACGACTCGAACACGGCGAGATAGAGGGCCGAGCGGTCATCGTTCCCTGAAGATGCCGCTCGCGCGGTCCGACGCTTCTTTCGAGGACGACGCGGGGATGCGGCTATCGCTCGATTTTCGGCCCCGGTTTCCAGGTGTTGCCTTCGAGGACGACCAAGTCGTACCGCTTGAGCACCTGCAGTAGTCCGACGACCGCCTCCGCGTCGTACTCGACTGTCATCTCCTCCGGAAGTCGTTCCGCGACGGAACTTCGCGTCCCCTCGCCCATCCGGTCGAGGGTGTCCAAGAGAAGTTCGACGTCGTGGAGGAAGTCCGCCGCGGGACTCCCCCCTTCGTCGTCGCTCGCGAGTTTCGAGAGCACCTCGTCGTACGGACCCGAGAGCTCCATCGTCACCGAAACGCTGTCTTTCGTTTCGCCGGTTTCGTCTGTCATTAGTGACTACTTTTCGTCGCACACCCGTAAGTATATCTATTGTCGACCGAAACGCAGACATAGAGGGACTTTTCGCTTCTACAACACGCGGTGATGGATGTATACGTCCGTATCGACCGCCTAAACCGGACGAGTCGTACGACGCCTCGAAGAGCCTGCGTCGTGGGCTATAGCAACAGACTCGGGACAGATATCTGCGGTCGTGTTGCAATACAACGCGCGTGCGAGTCACGCGAAAAACACTGTTACGAAGGGTGAATCGACGAGCGGGGAGTTGATATGTATCACGAGAACAATTAAAATTCTATCACTTATCAGCTCCGTACACAAAGCATTTATACGAACAGTCAAGCTTAGCAACCGTACCCCTGCCCAAGGTTCGCAACGTGAGTAGCCCACGTCCACACAGGAAACCAAACTGTGGACTCTCACCGGCCAAAGCTTGTGTTCCCACAATCCACACAAACAATGACACAAACGTCGCAATTCCGCGCAGTCTTCCTCGCGGCGCTGATGGTCCTGTCCGTTTTCGCAGGTTCCGTCGCGTTCACGGGTTCGGCTGCCGCCGACGACCACACCTTCATGTACGAAGGTGGAGCTGTCCACTACGTCGATACGAGTGGCAACTCCGTTATCGAAGTACCGTTCAACACCGAAGTGAACTCCAGCAGCCAGACGGTTGCTAACTTCACCCTGATGGACGATGGCGAGAACGTCTCTGACGAGATCACTGGCTTCTCGACCACCGACGGCACGCTCGTCATCCAGACGACCGACGTCATCAAGTCCAACGACCTCACGCTCGACATCTCGAGCGACGTCCAGAACTCCACGGGCGCGAACATCTCGAACGCGGGCGAGAAGTCCGTCGCGTTCGCACCCGTGACGGTCGAAGCTGGTGACGACCTCGACGCCTACCAGGGCAGCAAGGTCGCCATCGTCACCGAGAACACCTCGACGGACGTCGAGATCGAAGGCGACGCTGACGACAACTCGTTCTTCCGCTCCGGTTCCACGGGCGCGAACAGTACGGTCTACGTCTTCGACACGGCAAGCCGTGACCTCGGTCAGTACAACGTCGTCCTCGACAACAACCAGAGCCGCAACGCGTCCATCACGGTTCGCGACCTCGGCCTCTCCGTTGACGTCGACGACACGACCATCGACACCGACTCGGACGTCGAAGGGACGGTCACTGCGAACGCAGGCGACCGCACGGTCAACGTGAAACTCCTCGACTCCGACGGTGACGAAGTCGAGAACGAGACCGTCGAACTCAGCGGCCAGGCAGAGGCTGACTTCAGCTTCAGCGTCTCGGACGCGGGTAACTACACGGTCGAAGCAACTGACCTGGACTCCGGCGTCGCCGCCGAGTCCTCGTCTGTCGTCGTCTCGAAGGCTGGCGAGGGTAAAGCCAGCTTCCCGAACGACGGCAAAGTCATCAGCGAACAGCGCGGTGACATCGCGAACATCACGGTCAACCTCGAGAACGCAGACGAGGCAACGCTGATGATCGGTTCCGAGGATTCCGGTTTCGTCAGCAACGTGACGGTCGAAGACGGCTCCGGTGACGGGCAGGTCTCGGTCCTGTTCAACACCTACGCCGCAACCGGTGTCAGCGGCAACGCTGACTCGCTCTACGAAGTCGCTGACGACGACGACAGCGTTGAGTCCAGCGACGTCTCCGAGGACGTCTCGACGCTCCTCGACGCAGGCGAATACGACCTCGAAGTGCGCGTCGCAAGCGGTGACGACACGCAGGACGTCGGCACGCTCGTCCTCGAAGAGCGCGAAACCACGAGCCTCAACAGCTGGACGGCAGCAGACGGCTCCGAAATCGAAGACTCGGACGACGTCTACGCGGCGATCAACAACAGCAACATCACGCAGGACGACGAAGTCGCCTTTGGCGACCTCTCCGTCCACCAGCTCGAAGCGTCCGGCCTCGCCGGTGCGCTCGAAGCGACTGACGACGACACGACTGCGGCGTTCTTCGCGCTGAACGGCAGCGCGTACTCGCTGACGGTCGAGCAGACGGAAGCCGGTGCAAACCGCGAACCGTTCATGCTCGCCCTCGGTGAGGACAACACGACGGTCATCGCAGACGCTGAGAACGACACCTACTTCATCGTCTTCGACACGGACGAGGTCAACACCTCGGACCGTGACCTCGAAGCCGGTGACGGCCTCACGGCCAACTTCACGGTCGCGAAGGACGAGGGTAACCTCACAGACGAAGAGCAGTCCGTCGAGAACTCCTTCGAACTCGTCGAAGCCGAGCACACGCTCGACGACGTGACGGTCGCCGCCTCCTCGAACCAGTCGATAGCGGGCGAGACGACGGTCGCACCCGGCACCGAAATCAACCTCCGCGTTCGCTCGGACGGCGACACGCAGCCGAGCTTCCTGAAGACGGCGACCGCGTACGTCACCGAGAACGGGACGTACGAGGCGATGTTCGACTTCAGCGAGCAGTCGGCGAACGACACGTTCACCGTGACGGTCCGTGGTGGCGTCGCTGACTCCATCACCGCAGACGGTACGGTCTCCGCTGCGGACAACGACAGCGAGACCAGCACGGAAGTGAGCGAGACGGTCACGGCTACGGAAGCGCCGACCGACACCGAAATGGCTACGGAAGAGCCGACCGACACCGAAATGGCTACGGAAGAGCCTGAGGAGACGGCAACGGCGACGGAAGCGCCCGCCGAGACCGAGACTGAGACGAGTACGCCCGGCTTCGGTGCAGTCGTCGCTGTGACGGCGCTCCTGGCCGCCGCGCTCCTCGCAGTCCGCCGCGACTAACGCTACGTCTGAACCACCGGCTCACGCCGGCTCTCTCACATCACTTTCTTGCGGCGAACTTCGACCGATAGTCGGAAATCTGGCTCTACTGTAGTGGTTAAAAACCGATATTTTGTCAGGACACTCTCGTAAAGAAAACGTCTAATCGAGCGTTTCAAAAGAGCCTGCGCCCGCTATATTCCCGACGGTGCGACGTTCTGACCTGCCGGAACGCCCCCTGCACGACTTCCGAGAGTGCGGGGTGAACGCGAACGGTTTCGGCGATTGTCTCGGCGTCGGCACCCGCGGCGACGGCCGTACTCACCTCGTTGACCCGCATCGACTCGGCGTTCCGTACCGTCTCGACGACGCTCGCCCGGTGGATGAGCCTCTTCGAGGGTTACAGCCGCGGTTGAGGCAGGTGCCACCGAGTCGGTCTCGTTCGACGAGTGCGACGTCCATCCCGTCGTCCGCGGCGGCCGACGCGACGATGTTGCCCGTGCCGCCGCCGAGGACGACGAGGTCGAATTCGGTCATGTCTCTCGAATTCGAACACGAGACGCAAAATCCCACTCGCCGAACGACCCCCGGACCGCCACAGCGTAGAAGGGCCGTCCCGACGAACGACGAGTATGGCAGACACCATCCGCTGTTGGTTCGTCGAACGCGGCTACAACGACCGCGACCTCATCATCCTCACGTACGCGACGCCCGAAGGCGACCGTATCTTCACGAAGGAACTCGCCGCGCAGGTCATCGACTCGAAGACGGTCACCGCCGCCGAGGACGTCGACCCCGACAACTTAGAGACCGTCGACGACGTCGAGACGCGCGAACGCTACGCACAGGAGGCGAAGCGCGTCGCGAGCGAACACGACCCCGACGACGAACTCTGAGGTGACGGACCGTCCGCAACTAACTCACGCGTCGCGGAACTCGCGGTGGACGTCCAGTCCCTCGGACTCCAGAACGCCGCCGACCACCTCGATGTCCCGGCCGCGACGCTCGAACACCTCCCCGCAGGGGACGCCCTCGTTCCCGCCGAACTCCGCCGCGGCCCGCTCGCCGGAGACGCTGTAGACGACGGCACCGAGGTTCGAGATGGTGATTCCTCCGGAACACATCGGGCAGGGTTCGGTGCTCGTGTACATCACCGCGCGGTCGCGTTCCTCGGCGGTGAGTTCGCGCGCCGCGCGGCGTGCGAGGGTGAGTTCAGGATGGAGAGCGATGTCGTCGTCCGTCCATTCGCGGTTCGTCTCCTCCATCACCACGTCGCCGTCGACGACGAGGAGCGACCCGTACGGCCCGTCGCCTCGCTCCCCCGCCTCTCGGGCGAGCGCTATCGCGCGTTCGACGTGCGCTTCGTGGTCGAGTCCCGCTAAGTCGGGCATCGGGCGACTGTTCGGCCGCCGCGTGCAGGAGTGTTGCGGTCGCCGACGTCGGCGGTTCCCCGCTCTCACTCCGGCGAACGTCTCCGTCCGACTGCATCTTCGGCAGACGAGTCGTATGCACAGTTGATTTTCGTGCGTGACGTAGTGGACTCATGAGCGCGGAAGCCGAGCGAGCGCAGAGAGAGTCGGTGAACGGCGCGCGGAGACGGACGCTCCGCCTCCTCGGAGTCGCGGGCGTTCCGTTTGCGCTCCCCGTCTGGGCGGGAACGGCCGGCGCGAGTACTGAGCGACCTCGGTAGAGCGGTCAGCGACCTCTGGCGCGAACTGCGCGACGCCCTCCGTGCGGTCGAGCGAATCGTCGAACGGACCTCGTTCGACTTAGACGACGTCGAGGACGCGGACGAGTTCATCGAACGCGCCGAGGACCATCTCGACGAGGCGGCCGACTTCGTCTCGGACCTCGAACGGGCGCGGCGTCGAGGCCGAATCGAGAACGTCGACGACGACAGAGACGCCGCCATCGAAGAGTTGCTTCGCGCGCGGAGACTGCTCGAACGCGCAGTCGAGACGCTCGGGTCGAGCGTCGAAGGGAGCGTCGACGTGGAGACTGCCGAAGCGCGACTCGAAGACGCCGACGAGGCGAGCGACGCCGTCGACGACGCGGTGTCCGTGGCCCGCCGCGCGGACTTGGACGACGACGAAGACGACGCCGTCGACGACGTGGACCGCGCGAACGACGACGCGGCACGGCTGATTCGGCTGGCCGAACGTGACCTCGGACGCGACGAACCGGCCGACGCCGAGGACCACCTCCGCGACGCTCTCGAAGCGGCCGAAGTTGCGCGCGACGCACTCCGGAGCGTCTGAACGGGGCGGCGAGCAGATACCGACCGGTAACGAACCGTGCTCTCGGTTGCCATAGGGTGATTCGTTCCCCACGCGTACTAGATATCGGTGTACACGCCGGTTCGTTCGGCGCTCCCGCGTCGGACGCGACGCGGTGACTGCTCATGAGCGTACGAAATCAAGCCAAAGAGCGGGTACGGGACGACGGGACGAGTCCGTTCGAGACGACGTGGCCGTGGCGAGGCGGTGCCGTCGCCGGACTCCTCGCGACTGTCGTGACGGGTATCGTCATCAGCGCGATGCAGTTGTCGACGCTCCAAGTCGCCATCGCGGGGTTGTACGGGCAGTCCGGGAGCCTCGTCGCCGGATGGGTCGCCCATCTCGTCCACGGGACGCTGTTCGGAATGCTGTTCGCACTCCTCCTCTCTGACCCCGGACTCTACCGACTGACCGACTGGTACTGGAAGACCATCCTCGCGGGCGTCGTCTACGGACTCGTCCTCGCCGTCGTCGGTGCGGGGATACTCATGCCCATCTGGTTGGACGTCGTCGGCGGTGCGACACCGCTGTCGATTCCGAACGTGACCGTCCCAATGCTCCTCTGGCACGTTACCTACGGACTCGTCCTCGGCGGCGCGTTCGCGGTGGTGGAGCGTCGGTCGGAGTAGGTGAACCGCGTCAAGTCGGTGGTCGAACTACTGAGACGGTCATCCGAGTGGATAAGTGGTTCTCTCGTCGGGCGAAACGTTAACCCGCCGGTGGCGGTTCCGGCACGGGGAGCAGGAGTCGCCTCCATTTCGTCTCTCTCGGCCGGCTCCCTCTCTTTGTATAGCGAGATATAATATATTAATCAGTCATCCAGCCTCGAACGCCGCTTCGAGACGGTCTCGCATGTGCGTGCGCCGCAGTTCGCGCGCGCGAGACTCGGAGAGGTAGTTGTGGAGGACGACGTCGGCGCTGGAACTCCCCTGTTCGGCCGCGATTTCGTCCAGACTCCCCAAGACGACGTCGAGAGACGACGAGTACGCGTCGTACCAGAACCGACGTCCCAGTTTCGGGGACGTCGACACGCCGTCGATACGCTCCGGGACGCCCGCGCGTTCGCTCAATCGTTCGAATCGTTTCCAGACGGTCCACCGGGAGACGTGGTCTCGGGAGGCGTGTGGCGACGAGAACAGATAGCCCTGCCAGTCGTCGTCGCTCGCCCGGGAGTCGACGTAGGCTTCGAGTTCTTCGCGCCCGTACAGTAACGAGACCTGTCCGGGGCCGTTCTTTCGTTCGTCGAACTCGATGTACGGGACGTCGTCGGTGTCGAGGACGAACTGCGTGATGTCGAGGCGGGCGACTTCGTTCGGCCGGAGCCCCCACGCACAGAGAGCGAGGACCAGCAGTCGTTCTTCGGCGTCCTCGGCGGCCGTGTAGAGCGAGCGAACGTGGTCGGCCGTCAGACAGGGGGTATCGCCCGTCCGTTCGGCGTCCGACCCATTCGACCAGTCGAACTCGTCGTCCAGTCCGTCCGCGGGGTTCACCGTCGCCCACTTCCGGCGAACGAGGTGCGCGTACCAGTTCGACACGGCGAGGTGGATACGACGCTTCGTCTGCCCGCCGTCTAACTCGCGGTGGAGTCTGTCGAACGCGGCCCAACAGGCGTCGACTGCCTCGTGGGCGGGGACGTCACCGCCGCGTGCGACGGGCGCGAGGAGGTCGTCGGTCTCGTTTTCCGCACGGTAGGCCCCTACGTACCGGTTCAGCCGGTATCTGAGGGTATCGAGCGACGACTCGGCGAGACCCTTTCGCTTTCGTCGCGACGTGAGAAACGACGTTAACGCCTCGGCCGTCTGTTCGTCGTCCGTCGCCCACGTCGTCCGGTCGTCTTCGACCGCGAGGCCGACGTCGTCGGTCCAGAACTCCTCGAACGTCCGGTCGTGGTACTCGCGAAGGGCGTACAGGAGCGGTCGAAACCCGTTCGTTCGTAACCACTCGTGTGTCGGCCGTTCGACGTGCGGGTCGTATCCGTCCGCCTCGAAGGCGGGAGCGAGGACGTGCCAGTACGCCTCGACGCACTCCTCGACAGCGAGGAGCGTCCACGAGATATCGTCAGGGGTTCGCCCCGCGAACTCACTCGTACCGGTCGTCTCGGTCATTTTTCACCCTCTCGCCGTCGGAGGAGGCCACTCGCGGTCCGGGGGGTCGTTTCTGAGTCTGGCATATTCGACGTAGCTGCACTATAAATCAGATATATTATAAATTTTGGGTACTAACAGACTCTTTCAGTCTGTGTGAACACCGACGAGAGCCGTTCAGCGTTCGCGAGAACACGTAAATTGTATAACGCTATATTAAATTTGAAGCGAGTAGCACCGCGGCGCACGGGAGAGAAAGCACCGTACAGTCCCTGGGACGCTGAGACTGTACAAGCAGTCGTAGCACGACAACAGACCGCACGACGGCCGTGTCTTTTTCCTCGCCGGTCTCCGATGCCGAAGCTATGGTCGGTCTCTCACGGGTGACGAACACGGGACGGCGAGTCCTCTCGGAAGTCTCCGAGAAGAACGTGACGTTCATGGCTGCGGGGATAGCCTACAACGCGTTCGTCTCGCTCGCTCCGATGCTGTTGCTCCTCCTCTTCGTCGTCTCCGCAGTCGGTGGTGGGCTCGAAGAGCGCGTCGTCACGCTCGCGCAAGACTCGCTTCCGGGACCTATCGCCGGCACCGTCGAAGACGTCTTCCGAGGGAGTTCGACCGCCGCCGGTGCATCGTTCGTCGGTCTCGTCGCGCTGATTTGGGGAACGCTCAAGATATTCCGCGGACTCGACACGGCGTTCTCCGAGATTTACGAGACGGAAGAGCAGAACTCGTTCGTCGACCAACTCGAAGACGGCATCGTCGTGCTGGTAGCACTCGTCGCCGCCGTCGTCGCCACCGTCGGAGTCAGTTCCGTCTTCGCCGCACGCTCCGATGCGATACCGTTCCTCGACTACGTCACGCCCGGAGTCCTCGTCGTCGGCCTCGTCCTCGCGTTCCTCCCGATGTACTACAAGTTCCCCGATACGGACGTCGACTGGCGACACGTGGTGCCCGGCGTCGTCTTCGCTGCCGTCGGGTGGGCCGGACTCCAAGGGCTGTTTCAGGTGTACCTCACCTTCAAAGGCGGCGGGTCAGGGAGTTTCTTCGGCGGCGTCATCCTCGTCGTCACGTGGCTGTACTTCTCGGGAATCGTCCTGCTTCTCGGTGCCGTAATCAACGCCGTGTTGGGGAACTACGCGACTGGCGCCGCCGGTGGCGTCGGCCGAGGGGCGACCAGTACCGAGACCGAACGAGAGGAGTCGATGTCGCGAGACGAGTTCGG
Organism: Halogeometricum limi; assembly: GCF_900115785.1. Classification (GTDB taxonomy): domain Archaea; phylum Halobacteriota; class Halobacteria; order Halobacteriales; family Haloferacaceae; genus Halogeometricum; species Halogeometricum limi. Next base: position 189,244 of record NZ_FOYS01000005.1, on the reverse strand, counting down.
ACAGTACCTACAACAGGTTCGAGAGCAGGTCGCAGGACGGCACGAGAGACCGTATTCGACCCTCGGAGGCGAGCGAGGGGACCGGTACCCAGCGCCCGACGGGAAAATCGAGGTGACGGAGATAACTGCTCCGACGGCGGACGGGGAGACGTGGACCGTGCAGTTCGAGTGGCAAGCCAACGACACCGGTTCGGGCCGCGGTAGTCGCTCGCGTTCGGACGAGCAGAGACGCGAACGGTAGTCACGGCTCCGTTACGCGTCCTTCGGGAATATCTCCCTCACCGTACACGACACTCATACGTCGGCCGCGCGAACGTCTCTCATGAGTTCCGCTCCCCACCGCGAGGCCGAACGTGGCGGCGGTCAGCAGACGCTCGAACGAGTTCCCCTCGAACTCTCGACGACGGAGTCGTGGCTGGACCCGTTCGACTGGTACGCGGAGATGCGCGAGAACCACCCCGTCAGATACGACGAACGGCGACGCGTCTGGGACGTCTTTCGGTACGCCGACGCCGCGAGAATCCTCTCGGACCCGATGACGTTCTCCTCCGACCCCACGCGGGCGACGGAACTGGACCTTCCGGAACCGGAAGCCCGCGGTCCGCTCTTCGAGACGATGCTGACGAGTGACGGCTCGCGGCACGACAGACTGCGCGGCGTCGTCGAAGAGTCGTTCCGCCCGCGTTCGCTCGTCCCGCGCGCGCCACACATCAGAGACGTCGCGGACGACCTACTGGACGACGTCGTAGACCGGGGGGAGATGGACCTGATAGCGGACTTCGCGTACCCGCTTCCCGTGGTCGTCATCGCTGAACTACTGGGAGTTCCGACCGAGGACCGACCGACGTTCAAGCGATGGTCGGACACGCTCGTCGAGACGCCGGCCGATACGAGCGAAGCGGGACTGGAAGCGTTCGCTCGCGAGCGCAGACGCGTCGACGACGAACTGAGAGCGTACTTCGAGGCGATTCTCGACGACCGACGGACGGACCCGCGAGACGATTTGGTTTCCGACATCGTCCACGCCGAGAGCGACGGCGAGACGCTGAGTCACGAGGAGGCGGTTGGATTCTGTATCCTGCTTCTCGTCGCGGGGAACGTCACGACGACGAACCTCCTCGGAAACGCGGTGCGCTGTCTGACCGCGCACCCCGACGCGATGGCGCGATTGGCCGCGGACCCGACGCTGACGACGACGGCCGTAGAGGAAGTGCTTCGCTACCGGTCTCCGGTCCAAGCACTCGTCCGCGTCGCGACGCGCGACGTCGAACTCGCTGGGGCGGACGTGCATACGGGTGACGCCGTCGTGCCGTGGCTCGGGTCTGCGAACCGCGACCCCGCAGTGTTCGACGCACCCGACGAGTTTCGTATCGACCGGACGCCGAACTCACATCTCGGGTTCGGCCGCGGGACGCACTACTGTCTGGGTGCGCCGTTGGCCCGGTTAGAGGCGCGTATCGCACTGGAGCAACTCTTCGCGAGAGTGACCGACGTCGAACGCGCGTCGACGGAGTTAGACCCCGTTCGGAGCGCGTTCATCTACGGTGTCCGCTCGTTCCCCATCCGGTACCGGGCGCATCCGGAGACGACTCCTCGCCCGCAGGTCGAGACGGTCGACGACGGTGCGACGACCCGCCGCACAGACCGGAACGCGTGAGCCGAGAAGGTTCCGTAGGTACCGACCGAAACCGGTGTGAATCCGTGTGAGAACGCGTTCCCCCGCGTCCGTCGGCTCGGGTCCGTGACCGGGACAACGTCGTATGGGACGTCGAATCTACACCATCGAAACATAAGTATAGCTGGCGCGTGTGAGACGTGATAGAGTCGCAGCCATGACATCGAAAGACTGGGCCGTCCCCGAGACGGAGGTGCTGGACGGCGTCCGAGAGGCGATAGATGGAGCGTCCGAGAGCGTCCTCGTGACGGTCGTTCGCGTCGAAGGGAGCGCGTACCGTCGCCCGGGGGCCAAGATGCTCTTCACCGGCGACGAGAGCGTCGGGCACGTGACCGCGGGTTGTCTGGAGTCGGAGTTCGAGCGAGTCGCGAGCGAGGTCCGAACGTCCGGGAAACCGCGAGTCGAGCGCTACGACCTCTCGGCCGACGGCGACGACGTGTGGGGGTTAGGTATCGGATGCAACGGCGTCGTCGACTTGCTCTTCGAGTTCGTCGACGAGTCGCACAGACCGTTGGTGGACGCGTACGAGTCCGGCGACGACGTCGGCGTCGTCACCGTCCTCGACGCGGCGGACGAGTCGGCGGTCGGGGCCAGAGCGTACTACCACCCGGAACGCGAGGAGTTCGAAACAGACGATTCCTACCCGTCCGAGACGCTCCGTCCGCTTCGCGACGCCGTCGTCGAGTCGACGAGACACGGCCAGTCGGAGACGTTCGAACTCGGGGAAGCGACGGTGTTCGTCGACGGCGTTAGCGCTCCGCCGAACCTCGTCGTCGTCGGGTCGGGACACGACGTAGACCCCGTCGTCGAACTCGGAGCGAAAGCGGGATTTCGCGTCAGCGTCGTCGCATACCGGGGCGCATCGTCGATAACCGACCGGCTCCCCGAGAGCGTGACAGTCCACACGACGTCACCGGGAGCGGTCCGAGAGGCGGTGGACTTCGACCGCGAGACGTACGTGGTCGTCGCCTCACACAACTTCGTCGACGACCGACTGACCGTCGAGACGCTCGTCGGAACTCCCGTCCCGTACGTCGGCGTGATGGGGCCGAAGAAGCGGTACGAGCAGATGCTCGACGCACTCGAAGACGAAGGTGTTCGCTTAGAGCCGTCCGAGAGAGAGCGTCTGTACACGCCCGTCGGACTGAACCTCGGCGGTGGCTCTCCGTACCAGATAGCGCTGAGTATCGTCTCGGAAGTGCTCGCGGTTCGGAACGGAAGAGAACCCGGCCACCTCGCGGAACGCGCCGAACCGATCCACGACCGAGTCGAACTCTGACCCGAACCGCAGTTGTCCTTCTCGAGCCGTTTCAGTGGTTCTCCGTTCGGACCGAAGCGGGAAGTAGAAGGGATCAGTCGTGTCCCCGCAGTTCGCGTGCGAGGCACGAGTCTGGACGTTCGAGAGGAGTCGGACCACCGGCGGGTCGGCACGGACCCGAAGACCACACCGGTCAGCGCGAACCGAACGGCACTCGGGTGATAGCACCGGTCGGAGCGGTCGTTCGACCGACGTGTCGATAGTCCGAAGGCGTGCACGGAACGGGGTCCGTCTGGCTGTGTGGCACGGTTCGAAGAACCCCGCTGTCGTTTCCGTACTCTCGAACTGGCTGGTGGACTACTTCCCGAGAGTCTCTACGAAAGAATGGTAGTTAATATCTGTCATAGTGGCAACGTACGCGCGTCCCTTCGTGGCTACGGGTCTCTTCGCTGAACCGGGCGGAAGGCGTCGCTCGACGACGGCCGAATAAAAGCGGAAAACAGACACGAGGGCGTGAGTTGCGGTGTGTTCCGGCGAACGGGTCAGGGCCACCGTTCGACGTAGATGGTCTTGTCGGTGTAGAAGTGAATCGCGTCTTCACCCTGCGCGTGCAGGTCGCCGAAGAACGAGTCCTTCCGGCCACCGAAGTGGAAGAACGCCATCGGTGCGACGGTGCCGACGTTGACGCCGACGTTCCCGGCGTCGACTTCCATCCGGAACTGGCGGGCCTCGCCCCCTCGTTCGGTGAACACGCTGGCGGCGTTCCCGAACCGCGTCGCGTTCACCGTCTCTATCGCCTCGTCGAAGTCCGACGCTCGCGCGAGACCGACGACCGGACCGAATATCTCCTCTTGGGCGACGACCATCTCTGAGGTGACGTCACCGAACACCGTCGGACCGAGGAAGTTGCCGTCCTCGCGGCCGTCAACCGTGTCCTCGCGGCCGTCTCGCAGGAGCGTCGCACCCTCTTCGATGCCCGTTTCGACGAACTCTCGGACGTTCTGCTCGTGTTCTGCGGTGATCAGCGCGCCGATGTCGGTATCGTCTTCGAGGCCGTCACCGAGGACCGCACGTTCGGCCTGTTCGACGATCAGATCGGCGAACTCGTCGTACACGTCCTCGTGGACGACGACGACGTCGAGCGCCAGACATCGTTCGCCCGCGCAGGCGCACGCCGCGGAGAACACCTTTTCGGCGGCGAACTCCAGGTCGGCGGAGTCGGAGACGGCGACGTAGTTCTTCGCACCGCCCTGCGCCTGAACCCGCTTGCCGTTCTTCGCGGCCGTCTCGTAGATGATGCGTGCGACCGGCGTGCTCCCGACGAACGAGACGCCGGCGATTCCCTCGTGTTCGAGGAGTGCCCCGACCGTCTCTTTCCCCCCGTTGACCAGGTTCACCACACCGTCTGGGAAGCCCGCCTCGTCGGCGAGTTCGACGATGTACTGGGCCGTGAGCGGCACTTTCTCGCTCGGCTTGAGGATGAACGTGTTGCCCGTCGCGACGGCGTACGGGAGGAACCACAGCGGAATCATCGCGGGGAAGTTGAACGGTGTAATCGCCGTGAACACCCCGAGCGGCTTCCTGACCGCCGTCTCGTCGATACCCGGTGCGGCGTTCGGGAGATGGCCTGCTTGCATCATCGACGGGATGCCGCACGCGACCTCCACGTTCTCGATGCCGCGCCGAATCTCGCCGCTGGCCTCCTTGTACGTCTTCCCGTGTTCGGTGACGAGGAGACGGGTGAGTTCGTCTTGATGCTCTTCGAGCAACGCCTTCAGTCGGAACAGGGGTTGAATGCGTTCTTCGACCGGGAGCGACCCCCAACTCTCGAACGCTCGCTGGGCCGTCGAAACGGCGTCGTCGACGGCTTCCGGGGTCGAAAAGGCGACGTGAGAGAGTTGCTCTCCCGTCGCGGGGTTGTACACCGGTTGTCCGTCGTCGCTCTCGATGTCTGTCCACTCGCCGCCGACGTAGTTACGGACTGGACCGTCCGTGGAGACTGCTGTCTGCTTCATACGTGCTGATATGTGCAATATCAGCACACCGCATTATAGCTGTTCCGTCTGTGGTAACTCGCTTGTCAGGTGAATTGAATTTACTCGGCGAGTTCTCGATTGACGAGGTAGGTGGGAACCTCGCCTTCGAGCGCGTCTCGAACGTTCGTCGCCGCCTTCTCGCGGAGTTCGACGACGCTTTCGACCGAGTTCCACGCCGCGTGCGGCGTGAGAATTACCCGCGGGTCCCGTCGGAGCGGGTGGTCGTCGGCGGGCGGTTCGTCCACCAATACGTCGAGTCCCGCGCCCGCGATTTCGCCGGCGTCGAGGGCGTCGACCAGCGCCGCTTCGTCGACGATGCCGCCGCGGGCGGTGTTGAGAACGTACCCGGACGAGTTCATCGCAGCGAGTTCCCTCTCGCCGACGAGTCCGCGCGTCTCCTCGGTCAGCGGAACGTGAACCGAGGCGGCGTCGGCGTCGGTGAACAGCGTCTGAAGGTCGGGCGCGGGTTCGACCCCGGCCTCCCGAATCTCCTCGTCGGACAGATACGGGTCGTGCGCGCGGACGTCCATCCCGAACGCCTGTACCTTCTCCGCGACGGCGCGCGCGATGGCCCCGAAGCCGACGAGGGCGAACGTTCGCCCGTCGAGTCGGTGCATTGGTCTGCCGGCCATCACGTCCCACTCACCGTTCTCGACCTGTTCGTGGTAGGTGACCACCTTTCGCTGGAGGCCGAGCAGGAGCGCCAACGTGTGGTCCGACACCTCCGCGATGCAGTAGTCGGGAACGTTCGTCACGTAGATGCCGCGCTCGGTTGCCGCGTCGATGTCGACGTTGTCCACGCCGATGCCGGTTCGAGAGATGACGCGACAGGAGAGTTCGTCGATGACGTCCGCGTCTATCTGTTCGTACATCACTAAGACGCCGTCGGCGTCGCGGAGCAGTTCCGTCAACGGTTCGTCGCTCGCCTCGCCGTCGACGAGTTCGACGTCTATCGGGTCGAGGATTTCGCGTTCTATCGACAGGTTATCGAACGTGTGGTCTGTGAACACGACTCTACGTGTCATGGTTGCCGTTCGACGGGAGGGTTGTTAAACGTCACCCCGGCGGCGTCAGCGGTACAGACCCGCGGTGAACGAGACGCCGCCGTCGACGACGAGTTCCGCGCCCGTCACGTACGATGCCATCTCGGAGGCGAAGAATAGACAGGCGTGCGCGATGTCGACCGCCTCCCCCAAGTCGCCGAGGGGGATGCGGTCGAGGTCGTAGATGTCGTCGCCCTGTTCGTCGACGAGGTTCCTGATGCGGTCGATACCGACGAGTCCCGGCACGACCCAGTTGACGGTGACGCCGTCGCGAGCCAACTCCGCGGCGAACCCGCGCGAGACGGACTCGATACCGGCGTTCGTCCCCGAGTAGAGCGTCATCCGTGGGACGCCGAGACGGCCAGTGAGGCTAGATACGTTGATGATGCGGCCCGAGGTCCGCGAGGACTCCCGATACGCATCCGCCCACGCCTGCGAGAGGAGGAACGTCGCGCGGAGGTTCGTCTCCAACATGGTGTCCACCTCGTCGACGCTCATCTCCGAGAGCGGTCCGGCGAGGTTCGCGGCCGCGTTGTTCACGAGTATCGACGGCGTCCCCAGTCGGTCTGTCGCGTCCGCGACCAACTCTTCGATAGCGTCCGCGTCGCGGAGGTCCGTTGGGAGTGCCACGCCGCGTCTCCCGTGTGACTCGATTCGTTCGACCGTCTTGGCCAGTTCGCTCTCGGTCCGCGCGGCGACGGCGACGTCCGCGCCCGCCTCGGCGAACGTGTCCGCGACGACGGCACCGATTCCGCGTCCGCCGCCCGTCACGAGGGCCGTCTCACCAGAGAGGTCGAGAGGAATCATTCGACCTCGTCCCGAAGCTTCGCTCGGAGTCGGTCCGGCGTCACGGGGACGGTGTCGACGGTCACTCCCAGCGGTTCCAACGCGGCGTTTATCGACGTGGGAATGACCGCAGACGCCGAGATGGTACCGCCCTCGCCCGCCCCTTTCGCACCCGTCACAGTGAACGGCGACGGCGTCTCGCGGTGTTCGACCACCATCTCGGGGACGTTCGTGATGGACGGAAGGAGGTAGTCGAACATCGTGACCGCGAGCGGTTGTCCCGAGTCGTCGTAGGCGAACTCTTCGAGCAGTGCGCCCCCGATGCCGTGAGCGATAGCCCCCTCGACTTGGCCTTGGACGATGTCCGGGTTCAGTACGGTCCCGCAGTCGTGCAGCGAGTAGTACCGGAGGATGTCCACGTGACCGGTGTTGACGTCCACCTCGACGATGGGCGCGTCGGCGCAGTACGCCGTTCCGGGGTACGTAGGGAGCTTATCGACCAGTGCATCGTCGAACTCCGGAAGGTCGAACGCGGGGTTCTCGTAGCCGTACGTCGCCGTGTGTCCGTCGTCGTCGACGAATTCCGCGAGGTCGGCGAGCGACAGCGAGTCGCCGCCGCCATCTCGCGTGACGGCTCCGTCGGCGTACGTCACGTCCGCCGGGTCACAGCCCCAATGGGTGGCCGCGGCCCCCTCGAAAACGGTGGCCAGTTCGTCGGCGAGTCCGACGCTCGCCCCGGAGAGCATGATTCCCATCCGGGACGCCGCCGCGCCGAAGTCTTTCGGGGCCTCGGCGCTGTTCAGGTAGTCCACGTCGATGTCGGCCGGCGAGATACCCAGTCCGTCGGCCATCAGTTGAATCACGACCGTCTGGTGGCCCTGTCCGGCGGAACTGGTCGCCAAGTGGACGGTGACCGTACCGTCCGGGCGAAGGTCCGCGGCGAGGTGTTCGGGGAAACTCGCCACGTCCTCGCGCGTGTTCGCCTCGATTTCGTCGTCGCTCATCTCGAAGCGACTCGCGTAGTCGATGACTCCCGCGGACGGTTCGAGCGTCACCGCGGGGCGCGTGCCGCGGTACTTCCCTTCTTCGCGCTTCGCTTCGACCACGTCGGGGTCCAACAGCCCTCCTTCACAACGCTCTCGTTCGTCGACGAGTTCCTCGATTCGAGCGAGTGCGGCCGGATAGTCGCCGGAGTCGTAGATGTTCTTCGAGGGGAGTTCGTACGGCATCTCGTCGGGTCGGACGAGGTTCTGCCGTCGGAGTTCGGTGGGGTCGACGCCGAGTTCGCGAGCGGCTTTCTCGAGCGTCATCTCGAGGGCGAACGTGTGCTGTTGCACGCCGAACCCGCGGTAGGCGGTCTGCGGCACCTTGTTCGTCAAGTAGAGTTCGTACTCGTAGCGGACGGTGTCGATGTGGTACGACGTCGAGAGGACGGACAGCGGCTTCACCGCCTGTGGAAGCGGATAGCGGGGGAACGCGCCCAGGTCGTCCATGAACGAGACGTCGTAGCCGCGTATCGTCCCGTCGTCGTCGACGGCGAGACGGACGCTGTACTCGCGTTCGCAGGAGTGTGAGTCGCCGGCCTGTAAGTACTCGATACGGTCCTCGACGTACTTGACCGGGCGCTCCAACTGGTGGCTCGCCATGGCCGCGAGCGCGCAGTATCGCGCGCCGGCGGCGATTTTCGTCCCGAAACTCCCACCGATGTTCTCCGGAACGTGGAGGCGGACCTTCTCGGCGGGGTAGCCGAGCGACTCGTAGACGAGTTCGCCGTTGAACGTGTACAGTTGCAGATTACAGTGGACGTCGAACGAGTCGGTGTCGGAGTCGTAGTCGGCGACGGCACCGGCCGTCTCCATCGGAACGCCGGAGATTCGCCCCCACGAGTACTCGCCTTCGACGACGTTGTCGGCGTCCTCGAACGCGCCCTCGACGTCGCCGAAGACGAACTCGTCGCGGTCGGCGAGATTCGTCCCGGTCTCTTCGTGGAGAAGCACCTCGTCGTCGGACGCCGCGTACACGTCGGTGACCGGGTCGAGCACGTCGTAACTCACGTCGACCAGGTCCGCGACGTCCTCGGCGACGTAGCGGTCGGCGGCGACGACCATCGCGACGGGTTCGCCCGCGAATCTGACGCGGTCGTGTGCCAACGCCCACTCCTTGAATCCCAGTCGTCCCGGCGTCTGCTGGTAGTGCTCTTCGATGTCCGCCGCCGTGAGGACGAGTTCGCAGTCCGGATGCGACTCGGCCGCCGACGTGTCTACCTCCTCGATAGCCGCGTGCGCGTGCGGCGCGCGGACGAGTGCCGCGTGGAGACAGCCTGGCAGGTCGATATCGTGGATGTAGTCGACGCGGCCGGTGAGGATGTCGAAGTCCTCGACCCGGCGCATCGACGTCCCGGTGTACCGTTTTCCCTCGTCGTCGGCGTCGGGAACCTCGGACGACTTCGGCGCGCTCTCGGACATCAGTCCCCTCCCTCCATCGCGTCCGCTGCGCGGTAGACGGCGTCGTAGATGGGGCTGTAGCCGGTACAGCGGCAGATGTTCCCGCAGAGGCCCGCTTCGATCTCCTCGTCGTCCGGGTCGGGGTGCTCCGCTAAGAGCGCCTTCGTGGACATGACGAACCCGCTGGTGCAGAACCCACACTGAAGCGCGTTCTCCTCGTGGAACGCTTCCTGGATGGGGTGGAGTTCGCTCCCGTCGGAGAGTCCTTCGACGGTCTCGACCGTCGAGTCGGTCACCTGGACGGCGTAGGTGAGACAGGATTTCACCGGCTCACCGTCGACTAAGACCGTGCACGCGCCGCAGACGCCGTGTTCACAGCCGACTCTGACGCCGGTGAGGTTACACTCCTCTCTGAGGTAGTCCGAGAGTTTGGTTCGTGGCTCGATGGTCGACGTCACGGCGTCGCCGTTCACCGTCAACTGTACGTCTCGCTGTGGTCGCTCGGATGTCGTATGTTCGGTCATCGTGTGATGTGTTTCGTCAGTGGGTTGTGGGTGGCCGTCACGGCCGGTCGGTGTATAGTTCGGTATCGGATTCGTCGGATTCGTCGTCTGGTCTCTGTCTCTGCCGGTCACTCATCGGCGACACTCGTCTCGGTCGTCTTCGAGCGCCTGAGTGCGGACAGTCGATGCCCGTGCGTCCCCTCTATCTCGCAGATGGTGGCCGCCCACGGGGCGAGTTCGGCCGCGCCGTCGGCCGTGAGTCGTTGGTGGGTCGGCGTCTTGAGATACGTCCCGACCCAGATACCGCTGTTGTAGCGCGCGATGCGGAGCGTCGGAAGGCAGTGGTTCGTGCCGACCGTCTTGTCGCCGAAGACGACCGGTGCGTGGTGGCCGATGAACAGCGACCCGTAGTTTCGCAAGTCATCTACCAACTCGTCCGCGTCGTCCATCATCAGTTGGAGATGCTCCATCGCGTAGTCGTTCGCCGCGTCGACGGCCGCCTCTCTGTCTTCGACGACGAGTACTTCGCCGTTCTCGTTCCACGACTCCCGAGCCGTCTCTTCGGTCTGCAAGTGCGGGAGTTGGCTCTCCAGTTCCTCGACGACCGCCTCGGCGTGGTCGCGGTCCAGAGAGATGAGAACGGCGCGAGCGTTCGTGTCGTGTTCGGCCTGTGCGAGAAGGTCCGCGGCGACGACTTCCACGTCGGCAGTCTCGTCGGCGACGACGAGCACCTCGCTCGGTCCGGCGAGGAAGTCGATTCCCACGTGGCCGAACACCTGCCGCTTCGCTTCGGTCGTGAAGACGTTCCCCGGCCCGGTGACGATGTCGACGGCGGGGACGCTCTCCGTTCCGTACGCCATCGCCGCGACGGCCTGTGCACCGCCGATGCAGTATATCTCGTCGACGCCCGCCTCGGACATCGCGTACAACTGCGCCGGTTCGACCGTCCCGTCCGCCTGCGGCGGCGCGCAGGCGATGATTCGTTCGACGCCCGCGACGGCGGCGGGAACGATGGTCATCGCCGGCGTCGCGACGAGTGGATGCCGGCCACCCGGGATGTAGACGCCCGCGGTCTCGATAGGAATGACACGCTGACCCAGCGTGACACCCGGTTTGAACTCCGCTTCGAATCCGTTTATGTTGTCCAGCTGTCGTGAGTGGAACTCACGCACGTTCTGGATGGTGTAGTCGATGGCCTCTCTGTGTTCGTCGGTGAGTTTCTCACCCGCGGCGTCTATCTCTGCTTGGTCGACTCGCAAGTCGTCGCGTTCGACGCCGTCGAACTTGGCGGTGAGTTCGTTGACTGCGCTGTCGCCGTCTTCTCTCACCGAAGAGACGATGTCCTGGACGGTGTCGACGACTTCCGGTTCGATGACGAGTGACGTGGCACTGGCTTCTTTGAGATAGCGTTGCTTACCCATGTCGGGAGAAGGTTAGGCTATATGTGTAATAAATCCTCGTGCTAACGAGTCACACTATTCGACGATAGCGACGGGTCGTATCGGTGACCCGGTTCCGTCGCGAATCGCGAGGGGGAAGGCGACGAGCGTGAAGTCGACGCCGACGACGGCGTCGATGTTTCGGAGGTTCTCCATGTGTGGTAAGTCGTGTTCCATACAGACGGTGTGGCACGGGTACGTCAGGTCGCTCGGGATGTCCGGACTCGGCTGGTCGACGCCGAAACTCACGACGCCGCGGTCGACAAGCCACTCCGTCGCCTCCGCGTCGAGTCCGGGGTAGTTCGAGACGTACTGTTTGCTCGGGTGGAACTCGTCGTAGTGGCCGGTTCTGAGGAGGACGGCGTCGCCCTCCTCGACGGTGACGTCCGCCTCGTCGCAGGCCGACCTCACGTCGTCGGCGGTGATGTACTCGCCTGGCCCGCGATGGGAGACGTCGATTGCCTTCCCGGGCGTGTAGAACTGTTCTAAGGGCAGTTCCGCCGTCGTCGCACCGTCTTCGCGGTAGTGTGCGGGCGCGTCGACGTGCGTCGGGCCGTGGTCGCAGAGGAGGAGTCCGCGCGTCTCGAACGAGAACGGCGGTTCTCGGCCGAGTTCCTCTTCGAACATGTGTTTCGTGTCCTCGTGTGCGGTGTCCGTCCACATCACCGTCTTCTGGTGCGTGTGGTAAACGGGCTGGTCGTGGTATATCTCCTGTGAGAGGTCGACGAGTGTTACCATACGTCGTGTGTGACGAGAGACGGTCCCTTAACTGTGTACCTCGGTTGGTTCCCCTGCGGCGGCCGCGTCGACTGTCCACAATCACCACAACACATAAGCGATGGAGTTCCGATTGTGAGACCGAATGCCTTACACAGCCAGAGCGGACCGTGAGTTCCCGATAATCGACTTCGGCGCACACCTCGTTACCGACGTTCCCGAGTTCATGGAACCGTTGGACGACCGAATCGGTCCGGTGCACACCGACCCCGAGGCGACGATAGACCGCTACAAGAACGCCGGAATCGACCGACTGGTTCTCTCGCAGCCACCGTTCATGGGGTCCACGGACGTCGAGCGAACGCGGAACGCGAACGACGACCTGATGGACATCGTCGAGGGCGACGACGACCTGTACGGCCTCGCCGCGCTTCCCGTCGGTGCAAGCGGCGGCGAGGCGGCCGACGAACTGGAGCGCTGTCTGGACCGCGGCTACAACGGCGGCGCGCTGGAGACGATGTCGAACGGGACGAAACTCACCGACGAGGAGGTCAGACCGGTTCTCGAAGTCGCAGACCGCGAGGGCGCGCCGTTGCTCGTCCACCCGAAGATAGACGTCTCGCTGCACCCCGAGGTGGACGTTCTCGACGACAAGTACCGGCTGAACGCCGTGTTCGGCCGTGAGGCGGCACTCTCACAGAGCATCCTCGAAGTCGTCCACATGGGAATCCTCGACGACTACCCGGACCTGAACCTCGTCTTCCACCACCTCGGTGGCAACATCGCGAGCATGATGGGCCGCGTCCACCTCCACCACATCCTCGGACGATGGCCGGGACAAGAACACATCGAGTCGTTCGACGACTTCAAGCAGAAGCTCGAATCGCGCGTCTTCGTCGACACGTCCGGATTCTACGGCTACCACGCGCCCATCCGAACGACGCTCGAAGAGTTCCCCAGTTCGCAGGTGCTGTTCGGGACGGACGCGCCGTACGAAGCTCGCGACGCCGACGAGTTGAGCCGCTTCGCGACGACGGTGCTGGACGTCGCCTCGGACACCGACTCGGAGGCGGTGCTCAGCGGGAACGCACTGCGTCTGCTCGCGAACGTCGACTGATCGAACAGGAGAAGACTGGACGGCGAACGTCGTCGTCTCAGACCGTTTCTGAGGCCTCTGCCGCTTCGAGTCGCGACTCCGCCGGAGCGCCGGACTGAATCTCGTCTTCGAGGTCGTCGAAGAACGACCCGACGAGTCGTTGCGTCACGCTCCCGAGTGCGCGCTGACCGAGACTAGCGAGCAGCCCCGACACTTCCGCGGACGCCGTCCACTCGGCGACCGACGTGCCGTCTTCGGCCTCGCGCAGTTGCATCTCGGCCGTCGTCTCGAACGCGTTCCGCGACGCGTCGCCGTCGGCCGCCATCCGCAGGAGTGCGGGGTACTGCGACTCGGTGATGACGATATCCACGTCGAACGTCGGGCGGACGCTCCCGACGCCGACGGAGAGCGTCGCCTCCAGTTCCGAGGACGACTTCGCCGTCATCGACTTACACCCCGGCGCACAGCGCGCGAGGACGTCCGGGTCGGTGAAGTACGCCCAGGCCGTCTCTCTGTTCGCGTCCAGTTCCGCCGTACCGCTGAATTCCATTGTCATAGTGGTTCTCTGTTTGTCTCTGTTAGGTCTCTATCGCTCGTTCGTGTGCGTTCGTCAGGGCGATGCGCGTGTACTCGGCCGCCACCTCGGTCTTGAACTCCGTGTCCGCGTGGAGTTCGCCCGCCGGGTCGGCGGCCGCCTCCGCGACGTCGGCCGCCTCGGCAACCGTCTCGTCCGTGAGCGGTTCGCCTTCGACCGCCTCGCTCACGCCGCCGACGAGAAGCGGCACGTCCGCCGCGTTCGCGAGGGCGACGCGGGCGTGCTCGACAACCGGCTCGCTCGCGTCCGGGTCGTCGACGCGAACGACGGCCGCCGCACTCACCGTCGGGAACGTCTGCGCGGCGCGCTTGAGTTCCTCGAACGCCATCCCCGTTCGGTCCGTCGGAAACGGGTCGCGGGAGACGGTGACCGACTCGATGAGTTCGTCCTCCCGGAGGTCCGTGAACATGTACGCCACGAAGAACTCTTCGGCGGAGACGTCTCGGGCGTCGTCCCGCGAGCGAAGGTGGAGCGTCCCGTCGAGAGCGACGAGTGCCGCGGGGTAGTTCCCCGCGGGGTCGGCTTCGGCCAGACTTCCCCCCAGCGTGCCGCGCGACCGAACGCTCGGGCCCGCAATCTGTCTGGCCGCGTCCGGGAGCATCGGAATCGTCTCTTTCAACGCGGCTGACCGTTCGAGGTCACGGTGCGTCGTCATCGCGCCGACGCGGGCAACGTCGTCCGCGACGTCGATACCGCGCAGTTCGTCGACGCCACCGAGGTCGATCAGATGCTCCGGCGTCGCGAGTCGGTTCGCCATGACGATGCCGAGCGACTGGTTTCCGGCGACGAGTTCCGCCTCCGGATACGACTCGAAGAGGTCGAACACGTCGTCGAGGTCGGCGGGCGTGTGATAGTCGAATGCTGCTGGTTTCATGATGTGTAGATGCGGGGTAGTTCACTCAGCCGAGTAGGGCGAAGTCTGCGTCACGGCGGTACTCGAAGACGCGCCGTTCGAGCGGCTTCACGAATCCGTACTCGACGATGAGGATGACGATGATGAACAGGATGGCCCACGCCCACGCCGTCTCGAACTGGTAGAGTTGGTACGTCTGCATCAGCTTGTAGCCGACACCGCTCGACGCGGCGAAGATTTCGGCGATGGTGACGATCTTCCACGAGATTGCCAGTCCGAATCGGAACCCGCTAAACAGGAACGGGGCGGCGCTCGGGATGATGAGACGGGCGAGCATCCGGGGACGGGTGATGTCGAACGCCTTCGACATGTCCACCAGGTCGTTCTCGATGCTCTCGACGCCCTTCCAGACGTTGATGGCGATGTAGGGGAACGTTGTCAGCACCGTCGCACCCACGGGGCCCATCAGCGTGAACCCGAAGATGAGCGTCGTCACGGCCGCCCACGCGATGGCCGGTATCGAGAGGCCGATGACGACGTACGGCGTGAAGAAGCGCCGACTGTAGTTGTTGACGCCCATCAGGACACCGATGGCCGTCCCGAGTATCATCGACCCGACGAAGCCCCAGAGCGTCCGCCAGAGCGTCGCGCCGAGGTGGCGCCAGGCGACGCCGCTCTCGACCAGTCCCCACGCCAGTCCGAGCGTCTCCAGTGGGAACGGCATCAGGTTGTTCGGGAACACCGCCGCCAGCAGCATCCACGCAGCCAGACCGACGAGAATGCCGAAGATACGAGCGGTCAGACTCGACGGAAGTCGAATACCGCGAATCGCTGTTTTATCGGAAGTGGCCATCGTCAGTCCTCGATGCTGTGGAACAGCCGGATTGCTTTTTGACGGAACTCCAAGAACTCGTTCGAGTCGAGTTCTCTGGGACGGTCCAACGGGTTCTCCAAGTCACCGTAGATGCGGCCCTTACCGAGCATCAAGATGCGGTCGGAGAGCTGAATCGCCTCCGTCATGTCGTGCGTGACGAAGAACACCGTTTTGTCCAGCTTCTGCCAGACGCGGACGAGTTCCTCACGAAGTCCCTCGGCCGTAATCTCGTCGAGGTTGCTGAACGGTTCGTCCATGAGGAGGACCCCCGGGTCGATGCTGAGTGCCCGTGCGATTCCGACGCGCTGTTGTTGGCCGCCGGAAAGCTGTGTCGGGTACTTGTTGTAGTGGTTCTTCAGACCGACCAAGTCGAGGTATCGCTTCGCGTGGCTGTCTTCGTAGTCGGGGTTGTTCTCGTGGACGTACTCGATGTTCTGGACGCAGGTGTTCCACGGGAGGAGTCGCGGCGACTGGAACACGTGGCCGAGGTTGACGTCTTCGCTCCCGTCCCGGTTCCGGAACACGACTCTCCCTTCGGTGGGTTCGAGCACGTTGCTGACGATGTTCAGCATCGTCGACTTCCCGCTACCGGACTTCCCGAGGAGACAGACGAACGTGCCAGGTTCGATATCGAGGTCGATACCCGAGAACACCTCCTCCGTTCCCTCTTTCGTGTCGAACGTTTTCCCGAGGTTCTCGAGGTGAATCGAGGCCGCACTCTGTGAATCGATGCTCTCTGCGCTGACGGATTCTGATTGTTTCGTACTCATGTTTACGCGCCTCCCATAATGCCGATTTCCGTGCTCTGGCGCCAGGCGAACACACGTTTCTCTATCTGCTGCAGGATGCCGTACTCCACGAAGAGGATTACCATCGTGAACAACACCGTCCACGTCAGTACCCCCGTGATGGAGAGTTTGTGCATCTGGAACTCGATCATGTAGCCGATACCGCTCGACGCCGCCACCAGTTCCGCGAGCGTCGTTATCTTCCAGCAGATGGCGAACGAGTAGCGCGCACCGGCGAACCACTCTGGTAGCACTGACTGGAAGATGACGCGCCGAATGGCGCGATTTCTGGAGACGTCGAACGCGCTGGACATCTCCATCAGTTCGTAGTTGACGTTCTTCACGCCCTCGTAGACGTTCTGGGTGAGGAACGGGAACGCGATGGCCGCCGCGGCCACCATCGGCGTCACGTCGCTCAGACCGAACCACATCGCCGCGAAGATGGCGGCGAACAACGACGGCAGTGCGAGTCCGATGGTGATGTAGTCTTGGAGCGCGTTCTCCCAGAAGTCGGACATCCCCATCACCACGCCGAGTACCGTCCCGATGATGGTCGTGAGGACGAACCCGTAAATCACGCGGCGCATCGTGTCTGCCATGTGCACCACCCAGTCACCACTCAACAGCAGTTCGACCAAGGAGGCGAACACGAGCGTCGGCGAGGAGATGGTGTCGGTGAGGGCCAGCCCGTGCGCAAGGAGCGCCCAAAAGACGAGAAGCGCCACGGTGGATTCGAGGAAGATAACCTTCCCGTTCGTGTACATCACCCGCGGCACGAAGTCAGTCACACCGGCTGCAGTCTTCGTACTCACGGGCCTACTCTCCTGTCGTGTGTGTCGTTGTCTTTCATACTGATTCGTAGTAGCCGTCTCCCTTCTGATTTATATAAATTGTGCACGTTTGTTGATATCAATCAGAGTTCGTCGACCTGAGTGTAGGTGATTCTGTCCTGCCAGCCGTCGGGGACGAACCCGATGTCGTTAGCCTGCTGGATGGCGGTTTTGTCTGCCTCGATGAAGCTGTCCGTGAGGCTGGGGTCTTCGAACATCATGGGCGTCTGAAGGTTGTATTCGAGGTTAATGCCCCAGTCAACGATGTACTCCGCCTCTTCTGCGGTGTTCACACCGAGTTGTTCGATGTGCGCTTCTTCGGTCATGATACCCTTGGGGTCGTCGAAGAGCCACGCCACGCCCTCTTTGAGTGCGGACTGCATCGCCGCCGCGGCGTCGCCGTGCTGTTCGACGAACTCCTGCGTCGTGATGAGCGAGTTCAGTTGCGGAACGCCGAGACCGTTCTCTTTGGCGACGTCCGTGCCCCAGAACAGTTCCGTAATCTCGTCCTTGCCGCCGGCGAGGAACTTCGCGCCGCCGTGCTCGGGTGAGGTGGACCCTGCAGCTAACTTACCATCGTTGATGAGTTGTGGAATCGCGATGTAGTCGGCCGTCGTGACGCGGAAGTCGCCGCCCTCCTGCGAGAACTCGTAGCCGAACACTTCTTGCAACGCGATGGTGTCCGAGGGGACGTGGCCACCGTTCCACGCACCGATACCGACGAGTGCGTCGTCTTCGACTATCGCATCGATGGACGCCTGCACGCTGCCCGTCTCGTCGGGGTCGTAGTCACCACCGGTGTCGACCATCCATCCCATGTACTGCGGGGAGATGCGGCCGATAACCGAGAGGTCCATCTCACGTTCGGTCGCGAGTAGTGCCGCTTCCAGCGAACTCATCGTCGAGAAGTCGGGGCCACCCGACGCGAACAGCGCCGAGTCCTCCCAACTCGTCTGGACGTTGGCGGTGTACCCCACCTCGGACATCGCGTCCGAGAGGATGTCCGTATCCTTGTGGATGTGGTCCATGATTATCCCGAGGAAGCCGTCGGGTGCGAGCGTGATGTTGACCTCGCTCTGTTCGCTTCCGCTACCGCCCCCTCCACCGTTGCCGCTGCCGCCACTGTTCGAGCCTCCAAGACATCCCGCGAATGTGGTTGCGCTTGCGATACCGGCTGCTTTCAGGAACGTCCGCCTACTTCGTGCCATACTGTCACAAACACCGCCGCATCATAAACAAATAAACGTTTTGTATGATTCTCTTATAGTTCTTCAGAAGACAGGTTCGGGAACCGCGCGCGTAGACAGTAACGCACAATCGCGAAGTATCGTCCGGTAACACCGAACAATTTGAGAAAGCGCGTACACACGTTCAGAGCAGTGTTTTCGGGCGTATAGTCGAGAGAGCGTATCGGTCGACGAGTTGAACAGGCGTACGAGAGCGTAAAACGGCTATTTCGAGCAGATGCTCGTCAAGCAGTTCGTTCGCACATACCGAAACAATGCTACCACGCCACACGATTTTCACCGTCCCCGATATCTGCTCGAAATCCCCGTTAAACGTCGAATTCGCGCATCTGAGGCTGGTCAGGACGGTCGTACGGTACGCTTGGAGCAGTCCGCGAGAAACGGAGACACCGGACACGCGTCGCGACGCGATGCGTCGATTCGCGAGAAATCGGAGAAATCGGCCGGGAGCAGGGTACGACGGCCTCGATTCCGTACGTGCTCGCGGCGTCCCGTCGATAAAACAGCAGTTCGAAATCAGATAAATTTCCACATCCATTACGAATTTAGAACTGTAATGTACATCTCCGTCGCGCCGAGAAAAAGGGAGACGCGTTTCGGCGATAGCGAACGCGAACGTCTCGGTTTAGTCCAGCGTAATCAAGGCTCTGGCCGAAGAAGAGGCGAGACGAGAGTTCGCCGGGCGGCGGGTACGCGGAGACGGACTACGCCGCGGGCGGTCAGACCTCAACGTCGAGGTCCGTGAGAGCGTCGACCAACGCGGCGTAGTCCGTCTCCGGCCCGGCGACTCTCGCCCCGAGGACGTACTGTTCGACCACCGTAGACGCGAGAGGCGTCGCGACTCCCGTCTCGGTCTTCATATCGAGACAGTACCGAAGGTCCTTGAGCACTCCTTCGAACGTGAATCCGGGGGTGAAGTCCCTCTCGAACAGTTTCGGTGCCTTCGTCTCGACGATGGCCGCCTGTGCGACTCCGCTTTGGGTCACGTCGAAGAAGAGTTCGGGGTCGATACCGAGTCGTGACACGACGGCGAACATCTCTGCGGCGATGGCGAAGTTCCCGTACGTCATCACGTTGTTCGCGAGTTTGAGCCGCTTGCCCTGCCCCGGTCGACCGACGTGTTCGACGCGGTCACCGAGAGTAGCGAGGAGGTCGTCGACTCGGTCGAACGCCGCCGCGGTGCTTCCGACGACGATAGTGAGCGTCGCCGCCGCCGCCTCGACTGGTGTCCCGATGACGGGTGCGTCGACGAACTCGACGTCCCGGTCGGCGAGCGCCTCGTCGATAGCTTCTATCGCCTCGGGTACGACGGTACTCGTCTCCATCAGGACCGAACCCTCCCGGGCGGCGAAGACGAGTCCATCGTCGCCGAGGTAGGTCTCTTCGACCGCTTCGGTGTGAGGGAGGCTGGTCAAGACGACGTCCGACTGTGCGGCGACGTCCGACGCCGACGTCGCACCCGTCGCACCTCGTTGCACGAGGGCGTCGACCCGTTCTTCGTCGAGGTCGAAGACGGTGAGTTCGTAGCCAGCGTCCAAGAGGTTCGTCCCCATCCGCGACCCCATACGTCCAGCACCGACGATACCGACACGTGGTAACATCGCTCTGGTGTCGGTGGGGCGAGTACAAAAATCTACGACCCGAACTGCTCGTCCGGCGACGCCGAACGCTGGGTCGGCATCTCGGGGTCCCGATACCGGACTCCGAATCGGGCGGACCACCGCACGAGTTCGACCCCGTCTCTCCAGCGAGAATCGGGCGTCTGCGCACCGATGGGAGGCGTCGAGTTCGTTCGCGCCGAGGAGCGTTCGGCGGGAGACCGATACGATTCTGAGTGAGTCTCGGACAGTAGCGTGAGTCCAAAACTGACCACAGAGAGACAGAGACGAGCGTTCGTGACGGTAGTCGGTTATACCGCACAAATTTTAATTGCGCGAGCACTCTAAATTATCAGAGAACTTTATTATAGTTCGTAGACGACTCCGTAGTATGGCTGCACAAGGCGCAATCGGGCGGGTGAAGACGACCGCGACGGTGTTCGAGATAGTCGAAGCGCTCGACGAACTGGGAGATGCGAGCCTGACGGAACTCGCAGACCACCTCGGACTCGCGAAGAGTACGGCGTACGACCACCTGACGACGATGGTCGAACACGAGTACGTCGTGAAAGACGAGAAGCGATACCGACTCGGTCTCCGCTTCCTGAAATGTGGTGTCAACACGAAGCGGAACCTCCAAGTCTCACAACTGGCGCAACCGGTTCTCAATCAACTGGCGGAGCAGACGAACGAGATCGCGTGGCTCCTCGTCGAAGAGTACGGGCAGGGAGTGTACGTCAACAAGGCGAAAGGCATGTTCGCCGTCCAGGCGTACGGAAAGATGGGCACCCGCGTCCACCTTCACAACATCGCGGCGGGGAAGGCGATACTGGCGCACCTCCCGGAACACCGGGTCAGAGAGATTATCGAGCAGCACGGCCTCCCGGCACAGACCGAGAACACGATAACCGACCCCGAGGAACTGTTCGAACACCTCGCTGAGATTCGAGAGCGGGGTGTCGCGTTCCAGGACTGCGAGTCGATGGAGAACTTCCGCGCCGTCGCGAGTCCGGTCGTCGCGGACGGTCGTCTCCACGGGTCGCTCGTCGTCTCCGCGCCGAAGAATCGAATGCGGGCGGAGAAGTTCCGCGAGGAAGTGCCGGACCTCGTCGCGGGCGCGGCGAACGCGCTGGAACTCGAACTGTTGTCGCAGTGAGTTGGGTACTCGCTCCCGGAAAGCGGTTCTCCCGTCCTCCCCGTCGCGTCGTCTGCAGTCGTCGTTACCCCTCGTCCACGTCCGAGCCTGTGTTCACTCCAGCGTCTGCTCCAGTTCGAGCACGTATCCGTCGGGAATCTCGACGAACGCGATTCGCTTGTCGCTCACGCTGTCGTTGACCGTCTTCGGTCCCTTCACCACGCTGCAGTCCGTCTCGGACTGGAGTCGTTCGACCAGTCCGTCGGTGTCGTCGACGGCCAACGAGAGGTGGTCGATGCCGGAGGGTTCCACGTCGTAGTCGCCGTCGGGGTCGTACTTCAGTTGGATAGACGCACCGCCGTCGCCGGCGACGTAGAAGTTCGTCACGCCGTCGCCGCCGACGAAGTCTTTCACGTGGTCCAGACCGAGGTGGTCGATGAAGAACTTGCTCGTCTCGTCGAGGTCGGAGACCCATATCGCTGTGTGTACTACTCGCATAGTCACGTGAACCATGTAGAGAGAGTTATTTAACCGTTGCTCCCAGCGAGTATCGGGCGGTGTGTCACTCGTCGGCCTTGACGAAGACGACCGGACAGTCCGCCTGCAGGAGAGCCCGTTGGGCGGTGCTTCCGAAGAAGACTTTCCCCGCGGGAGAGCGCTCACGGCCACCGACGACGAGGAAGTCGGCATCCAGTTCGTCGACGGCGTCGACGAGGACGTCGTGGGATTCGCCGAACGCACCGTAGTATTCGAGGGCTATCCCCTCCGCTTCGAGCGGTTCCATCAGCCGCTTTACCGCCGTGTTGTGCGGAACCGCCGTGTTCAGTAGTTCCGGTTCCGCGGGGTCGATGTTCAGCATCTCACCGATACGGTCCGCGTCGTCCTCGTCGTAGGCGTGCGCGAGGACGACGGTATCTTCCGGGTCTCGGGCGAGTTTCGTTACGGCGCTCGATATCGCATCGACACGTTGCTCGTCGGACTGGCCGACACCGACAACTATCGTCTGTGCCATGGGACAACCGCGTCCCCGAGGTTGTTAAGTGTATAGGTCGGACCGACCCGTCTCGAACGGGTTCGGGCGGACTCAGAGTATCTCGTAATCGAGTCGGTTCTCCCAGTCGTCGTCGACCAAACCGGCGTCGGCCACCGTTCGCATGAACTGCTTGTCTTTCTCGATGTACGCTTCGTCCAGTCCGGCCTCGGGGTAGACGTTCGACTGTGTCGTCTCCGTGACACCCTCTTTCAGGAGGACGCCCCACTCGACTGCGTACTTCGCGGCCGCTTTCTCCTGTGCGCCGAGGAGCGAGATGTTCTCCTCGTTCTTCGTCGAGATGGCGACGGCGTTGCGGAAGTACTCACTCAGACCCTGTTTCCACGCCGAGAGGTAGCTTTCGACGAACTCAGAGCGCTCGTCGAGGAAGTCGCGCCTGACGATGAGGTTGATGAGCGGCGGAACGCCGTATCCCAACTCCTGCATCTGCGGAACCGGCCAGTAGAGACCCTTCACTTCCGGCGGGTCCGTCATCATGTACCGGGCTCCGCCGTGCATCACGCTGGCCGAAACCATGTCCACCTTCCCGTCCGCGAGGAGGCGCGGGAGTGCAGTGTAGTCGGCGGAGACGACTTTGAAGTCGCCGTCTTCGGAGAAGTCGTAGCCGTAGTTGTCGGCGATTATCTGGTGCACCGGGATGTCGCCACCCGCCCACGACCCGATGCCGACCGTTCGGTTCTCTCCGACGACTCGGTCCAGCGTCTGTTGGATGCCGCCGGAGTTCTCGGGGTCCAGGTCACTACCTGCGCGGACCATCATCCCCATAAACATCGTCGCGACTTTGCCGACGACGACGAGGTCCATCTCCTTCTCCGTCGCCATCCGGGCCGCCTCCAGCGTGCTGAAGTGACCGACTACCGACTTTCCGGCGGCGAACAACGGCGCGTCGTCCCACGTTCCCTGAAGCGTCAGTTCGGTGTCTATCTCCGCCATCTTCTCGTCGATTATTCCCTGATTCTTCATCTCGTTTATCACCACCGCCCAGTAACCGATCGGTGGGTACGCGGCGGTGAGTTCCGTCACATCCGCACTCGATGCCGTGCCTGTGCGAGAACTACCCCCGTCGTCCGGCCGGTCCGTGGCAGTTTGGTCGCCCGCCGGTCCTTCGGTGTCGCCGAGGCACCCCGCGAGTACGGCGACGCTACCTGCGATTCCCGCTCGTCTGAGAAACGTCCGTCTGCTACGCATGGTTCTTGCTAGCAAGCGTCATGTGATTGGTTAAGTGTTGTGGTGAATCTCTCGGTAGATGGTCTATAGCTCCCGAAATTGGGTGTTTCGGTGATACCGAACGCGTCATGCGAGCGCACAACGGGACGAGGCTCGACGAGGAGACGCCGAGCGGTGTCACCGACTCGTGCCGGGGTGTCCGTCAGAGCCGAACGGTTTCTGCGCCGAGGCGGGTTCGAGACACCAACGTTCAGAGGGAGAAAACGTTATCACGTAACACACATACTCGACTGTATGCGACGCGTACGATTCCGAAATCCAGCGGGGAGTATACAGACGGGCGAGTGGAACGACGAGGGAATTCACTTCGGCGGACGGACCTACGACCCCGAGTCGGTGGACGTTCTCCCACCGACAGAACCCTCGAAGATAGTCTGCATCGGCCTCAACTACGTCGACCACGCGCACGAGGTGGACATGGAGATACCCGACCGGCCGATGATGTTCCTGAAACCGCCGAACGCGCTCGCGGGGCACGGAGATACAATCACGCTCCCGCGGGGCAAAGAGCGGGTGGACTACGAAGCGGAGTTGGGCGTCGTCATCGGTGAACAGTGCAAGAACGTCGCCGAAGCGGACGCGATGGACGTGGTCGGGGGATACACGTGCGTCAACGACATCTCGAACCGCGACGACCAAGAGGTAGAACAGAACTGGGTTCGTGGAAAGGCGTTCGACAACTCCGCACCCATCGGTCCGGTGGTCGTCCCGCCGGAAGACGTGGCCGACGACGCGCGCGTCCGCCTCCGCCTGAACGGCGAAGAGAAGCAGAACTCGTCGCTATCGGAGTTCATCTTCTCGGTTCCCGAACTCGTCGCCGAGGTGAGTCGGTATCTGACGCTCGAACGCGGCGACGTCATCATCACGGGGACGCCGCCGGGCGTCGGACCGCTCACGGACGGGGACACCGTCGAAGTCGACATCGAGGGAATCGGCACGCTCAGAAACGAAGTTCGGGGGGAGTGAGATGGCGACAGACCTGTCGGGAGAGACGGTCCTCGTCACCGGTGCGGGTCGCGGAATCGGCGCGGGGCTGGCGACGGCGTTCGGCCGCGCGGGGGCGGACGTCGCCGTGGCCGCGAGAACGGAGTCGGAGATAACCCGCGTCGCAGACGAAATCGAGTCGGAACACGGCGTCCGGGCGGTTTCCGTCGAGACCGACTTACGGGACGTCGACGCCATCGACGACATGTTCGAGACGGTCGAATCGGAGTTGGGGACGGTCAGCGTCCTCGTCAACAACGCGGGCGCGAACGTCGCGGGGCCGCCGTTGGAGATGGACGTCGAAGCCGTGGACACGATGCTCGATGTGAACGTCCGCGCCGTGTTCGTCACCTCCCAGCGGTTCGGACGGGCGTTCCGCGAGTCGTCGCTCGACACCGGGCGGATCATCAACGTCGCGAGCGTCATCCCCGACTTGGGCGTCCCCGCGATGACGGTGTACGGCGGGACGAAGGGTGCGGTTCGTGCGCTCACGAAGGGGTTCGCCGCGGAACTCGCCGACGACGGCGTCACCGTCAACTCCGTCTCGCCGGGACTCGTCAGAATCGACCGGACCGAACGGGTGATGGAAGAACACGGCGACGACCTGTTCGACTTCGACCGACTCCCGGTCGGCCGGGTCGGAGAGGTCGACGACGTGTCCGAAGCCTGTCTGTACTTGGCGTCTGAAGGAGCCGCGTACGTCACGGGGACGGACCTCCTCGTCGACGGGGGCGTCGAATTCACCGCCGGACTGTACAAGTAACAGTCCGGACCGGAGACCGGTCGCGGGACCCGGCCGCGACTATCTCACGACCCGGAGCGGTGTGGGTAAATGCTAAATACTGACACGCAGAGATAAGTAACGGAAGACGATGACAGAAAGAGACGAGCAGACGCCGCTTCGGAACCACGAGTTCATCTCGGAACCGCACGAGTACAATCCCCGCCGCCTCTTCAGCAAGTCCGGGACGGACTACTGGGGACAGGTAAACTACGACCGACTCCGGGGTGACCGACTCGCGAAGGCGCGAAAGCACATGGAGGAGGCGGGACTGGGTTCGATGTTGCTCTTCGCGGGAGAGAACATCCGGTACGTGACGGGTGCCTACCAGGGCAACTGGAAGTACAACATCTTCATCCGCTACGCCGTCCTGCCGAAGGGCGGCGACCCAGTGCTGTTCGAGACGGTGGGGTCAGACCTCATCCGCTCGGAGATGGACCTCCCGTGGATAGACGACGTCCGTCCGGCGATGACGTGGCGGTGGGCGGAGGGCGCCGAGGGGATGATGGCCGAGAAGATGGCAAAGAGCGTCAAAGAGGTGCTCGACGAGAACGGCGTCGCGGACGAACCCGTCGGTGTCGACGCGTACGACCAGACGGCGTTCGACGCGTTGAGCGCGGCGGGACTGACGCTGGAGAACGCGTGGCCCGCGATGAGTAGCGCCCGGGTGCGGAAGACGCCGGACGAACTCGAACTGCTGAAGATGTCCGCGGCGTACGGCGACGGCGCGATGTGGCGAGCGATGAACGAGTGGACGAAGCCCGGAATTCCGGAGAAAGAGATAACGGCGAAGGTGAACGAGTACCTGTACCGAAACGGGTTCGACAGCGTCTACGACATCATCGTCGCCAGCGGCGGGCGGACGAACCCGTACGGCCGGTGGGCGACGGATAAGATTCTCCGGCAGGGCGACCTTGTCATCTGTGACATCAACGCCGTCGGCCCCGGCGGCTACTTCATCGACTACGTCCGGACGTGGAAGGTGGACGCCGACCCGACGGAGAAGGAGATAGAGTTGTACGAACAGTGTTACGACCAACTCTACCGCGCCATCGACAAACTCCGACCAGGCAACACGACGAAGGACGTCGCCGAGGAGTTCCGCGAGTACGACGACGACGAGTACGGGTCCGTCAGCATCCAACAGGCCGCCCACTCTATTGGAATCTCGCTGTACGAGGGGATGTGGATGTCGCGGGCGTACTCGCTCGACTACCCCGCGGAGATAGAGGAGGGGATGTACTTCGCCATCGAGACGTTCGCCGGACACGAGGGACTCGACCAGACTGTCCGACTCGAAGAGAACGTCATGGTGACGGACGAAGGGCCAGTCATCACGACGCTCTGTGAACATCCCGACTACTTCACGGACCACTTCGACCACCGAGACTATCCCTTCCTCGAGGACGCGCCGGGACACGGACCGGCGTGAGCGACTGAGAACGAAGGGGAAACAGTAGAGGCATCATCAGCGACGGCGGGCATATCGTCGCTGGACCGCGCTGGTCTCGCGACGCAAACGTTATCCACCCGGTCAGAGAAGCGAAAGTATGTTAGACGGAACCACGGCGTTCGTCACCGGAGCGAGTCAGGGAATCGGGAGAGAGATAGCGGTGACGCTCGCGCGCGAGGGAGCGAACGTCGCGCTCGCCGCACGGAGCGACGGCATCGAGGAGACGGCAGCGCAGATTGACGACCCTGAGCGGGTGCTGACCGTCCGCTGTGACGTGACCGACGAAGGCTCCGTCGAAGACGCCGTCGGAGCGACCGTCGACCGCTTCGGCGGCGTCGACTGCGTCGTGAACAACGCCGGTATCGCGGGCCCGACGAAACCCATCGAGGAAGTCGAACGCGAGGAGTGGGACCGGACGATGGCGGTGAACGTCACGGGAATGTACCTCGTCGCAAAGCACACCGCACCGCACCTCCGCGAGAGCGACCGAGGGCGGATGGTCAACGTCTCGTCTATCAGCGGAAAGCGTCCGCTAGAGAGCCGAACCCCGTACACCGCCTCGAAGATGGCCGTCATCGGCCTCACGCGAACACTCGCCTTCGAACTCGGTGACGACGGGGTGACGGTCAACGCCGTCTGTCCGGGGGCGACGCGCGGACCGCGCATCGACGACATCATCGAGCGACAGGCCGACCAACTGGGCGTCGACTACGAGACGGCGAAGGCCGAGGTGTTCACCGACGACACGGCTCTCGGCCGGTTGGTCGACGCGAGCGACGTCGCGGAGATGGTCGCCTACCTCGCGAGCGACGCCGCACGCCACGTGACCGCACAGGACGTCAACGTCGACGGCGGAACGGTCTGGTACTGACGCGGTGTCGAGCGTGAGGAAGTCGACTGAGTCGACTCACGGGCGCTCGAACGCCTCGTCGAACGCGTCGGCGGCGTGCGCGACGATGGTCCGTACGCGCGTCTTCTGGAGGTTCTGGTCGGAGTAGTAGCAGCCGAGTTCCCGGAGCGTCGCTTCGCTCCCTCTGAAGCCGTACGTCTCGCGAGCGAGTCGTCCCTCCGGGCACCGCGTCGTCGCCACGATGGGGACGTCCCCGTCGCGGAGCGATTCGAGCGCGGGGATGATTCCCGGCGGAACGTGCCCGGCACCCGTCGCCGCGAGGCAGAAGGCGGCGCTGTCGGCGGCGGCGCGAATCACGGCGTCAGTCATGTCCGCCGTGGCGAACGCCGCGACGACGTCGTTCGTCAGTCGGTCCGGGTCCACGTCGAACGTCGGCGTCGGTTCCGCCGGGTGGTGTCGCCAGACGACGCGGTCCTCGTCTATCGTCGCCAACGGACCGAACTCCGGCGACCGGAACGTATCGACGTTCGAGGAGTGCATCTTCGTCACGTCGGCGGGCGCGTGGAGTCGGTCGTCGAACACGACGGCGGTGTTCTGTGAAGTCTCTCGAAACCGTTCGTCACTCGCGGCGCGAACGCTCGCGAGGAGGTTCGCCGGGCCGTCCGCGCCCGCGAGCGAGGGGTTCCGCATCGCGCCCGTGAACACGACCGGCGTGTCGCCGCCGTAACAGCAGTCGACGAAGTACGCGGACTCCTCTAAGATGTCCGTCCCCTGCGTGACGACGACGCCGCTCACCTCGTCGTCCTCGTCGTACGACCGCACCACCTCGGCGAGTTCGTGCATCTGTTCGACAGTGAAGTACGGACTCGGAACGTTCGAGAAGTCGTGCGTTCGAACGTCGGCGACCGAGTTGAGGCCCGGTACGGCGGCGACGAGTGCATCTCCGGTCAACTCGGGTTCGGCGTCTCCGCCCTCACTCTCTGTCGATGCGATGGTACCTCCGGTCGAAACGACGACGACTGTCATACCCCCGCTACTCCCAACGCGGCGTTAAGTGTTACCCGGAATCTGCGACCCGAGAGAGCGCATGAGTAAAGTACACCCGCGTCGTCGTGCGAACGTATGACGTACGACCTGGTGGTTCGTGGCGGCACAGTCGTGACTGCGACCGACTCCTTCGAGGCGACGGTAGCCGTCTCCGACGGGCGGTTCGCGGGTATCCTCGACGCAGACGCACCGGTGGAAGCCGACGAAGTGGTCGACGCGACGGGGTTACACGTGCTCCCCGGCGGTGTGGACCCGCACGTGCACATGATGGACCCCGGAGACACCGACCGAGAGGACTTCCCGACCGGGACGGGTGCGGCCGCCGCGGGCGGTATCACGACGGTGGGCGAACACCACCGGACGGACCCGACGGTGCTGAGTGCGGACGTCCTCGAACAGAAGCGCGACTACCTCACGGACCGGGCGCGCGTGGATTTCGGTCTCCTCGCGGGCGGGCATCCCGACAACGTCGACGACATAGCCGAACTGGAGGAGGTCGGAACGCTCGCGTACAAGAGTTTCACCTGCGAGGTCCACGGCGTCCCGGCCCTCCAGAGCGCCGACATGCACCGACTGTACAGCGAAATCACTCGCGTCGGCGGAATCAGCATGGTGCACCCCGAGGACGAACTCATCGTGAACGCGAACCGAGAGCGAATCGAGGCGGAGGGTCGAACCGACGGGAGCGTGATTCCCGAGTGGCGGTCGAAACTGGCCGAACAGGTCGCCGTCTCGACGACGCTCCGCGTCGCGAAGGAGACGGGGACGCCACTCTGGTTCGCACATCTGAGCCATCCGGAAGTCGTCCGCCAGACGACGCGAGCGAAGGAAGACGGCGTCCGCGTCTACGCCGAAACCTGTCCGCACTACTTCTACCTGACTCGAGAGGACGTCGAGTCGGACGCGCCGTATACGATGTTCACCCCGCCCGCGCGCGAGGAGTCCGACCGCGAGGAGATGTGGACGCTCCTCGCGGACGGCCACATTGACATGGTGAACGCGGACCACGCGCCGTCGACCCGAGAGCAGAAGGCCGCGGGCGAGGACGACGTGTTCGAGGCCCCGTTCGGTATCCCGGGCGTCGAGACGGTTCTTCCCCTCCTGTTGAACGGGGTGAGTGAGGGCCGCGTCTCGCTCGAACGCGTGGTGGACGTGTTCGCGACGGGACCGGCGAAGATTACGGACCTCTACCCTCGGAAGGGGGCGATTCGCGTCGGAAGCGACGCCGACTTCACGCTCGTCGACCTCGACCGAACCTGGACCATCCGGGACGAAGACATCGTCGCGAAGTGCGGGTGGACGCCGTTCGACGGCCTCG
Source organism: Halogeometricum limi (assembly GCF_900115785.1). Taxonomy (GTDB): domain Archaea; phylum Halobacteriota; class Halobacteria; order Halobacteriales; family Haloferacaceae; genus Halogeometricum; species Halogeometricum limi. The sequence continues at coordinate 159,616 of NZ_FOYS01000005.1, read as the reverse complement.
AAATCACCGGGCGCGTCGAGTCGACGTACGTCCGCGGGTCACCGGTCTACGAGGAGAGGCGCGTCGTCGGCGAACCCGGATACGGCGAGTTCGTCGCGCGGTGAGTACCGCCCACCGGGGCGGGCGACCGTAGGCATTTATACTACCGGCGCGGCACTCTGCGGTATGGCGACGCGAGTGTACGACTACCCCGGTGAACCGAAGGTGGATTACGACGACCACGTCTACTACGGTGCGGACGTCATGCGAGACTCCTATCGACTCCCACCACTGCACGGGGGCGACGACGAACGTGTCGGTGCCGACGACCGACTCGATATCCTCGTCTCCGGGGGGTCGATGGGAGGACTGTTCACCGCGTTAGCGCTCTATCAGGCGGGCCACGACGTGCACGTCTTCGAACGAACCGCTCGGGGGAAGATGAAAGACAGAGGGGCGGGTATCATCGCCCATCCGGAGATGCTGGCGTACCTCGAACGCGAGGGAGTCTCCCCGCAAGAACAGGTGTCCATCACGACCGACCGGAGTCAGTATCTCGACAGCGACGGGGCGGTGGTCTACGAACTCGACAGCGAGATACTCACCACCTCGTGGGACACGGTGTATCGGAGTCTGCGCGACGCCCTCCCCGACTGGCGCTACCACATGGGAAAACGCGTCGTCGACGTGACGCAGGACTCCTCGGGCGTGGACCTGACTTTCGAGGACGGCGATACCGCCGCCGGTGACCTCCTCGTCGTCGCCGAAGGCTATCGGTCGACGACGAGAGACCAGTACCTCCCCGACACGGCGCCGGAGTACGCCGGCTACGTCGCGTGGCGGGGCGTCGTCGACGAGTCGGAACTCACGGCCGCACAGGCCGACCTCTCCGAGCAGTTCGGAGACATCTACTCGTTCTACCACGCCGAGGACTTCCAGATACTCACCTATCCCGTTCCCGGACCGAACGGCGAGGTCGAACCCGGACGGCGGCGCATCAACTGGGTGTGGTACTACAACGTCGAACCGGACGAGTTGAACGAGGTGTTGACCGACCGGTCCGGAGAGCGTCGTCGGTTCTCGCTCCCGCCCGGGTCGATGCGCGAGTCCGTCAGAGCGCACCAGGTCGCCGTCGCCGAGGCGCGCCTCCCGCCGCAGTTCGCCCGACTCGTCGCCGCCACCGAACGACCGTTCGTCCAGAACATCTACGACCTCTCGGTTCCGCAACTCGTGTTCGACCGCGTCTGTCTCCTCGGCGACGCCGCGTTCTTCATCCGGCCGCACATGGCCGCCGGAACCGCTCACGCCGCCGCAGACGCACTCGCCCTCGGCGAGGCACTCTCGGACTACGACTCTCTGGAGAGCGCGCTCTCCGGGTGGGAGGAGTCACAGCTCGAACTGGGGCACGAGATGGTCGAGAAAGCGAAGCGTCGCGGAGAGATATACACCGGGCGACGCTGAGTCTCCGACGACGGGCGCGCGCCGCCCGGACCGGTCACTCGCGGAGGTTCAACGTGGCGCGGGCGGCCTCGCCGCTCTGCGAGGTGAGTTCCGACCGATTGGTAATCTGCTCGCGCAGGTCGTCGTCCAGCGTGGTCACGTCGGGATGGTCGACTTCGACGAGGTTCCCGGCGGGGTCGTTGATGTACAACTGGACGACGCCGTCCGGCAGTTCGAAGAGCGCCCCCGGGGCCGAGTCGTCCCAGTTCGCGAAACAGTCCGTTTCGACCGCGTACCGGTACACGGCCTCGAAGTCCGGCACAGTGATGCCGAAGTGGTGGTACGAGGGCGCGTCGACCTCGCGTTCGAACAGATGCAGTTGCGCGTCGCCGCACTGCATCCACTGGACGGGTACCTCGAAGTTCGGCGTCGGAACGGGTTCCATATCGAACAAGTCGCGGTAGAACGCGACGGAGTCGTCTAAGTCGCGGGCGAGCACGCTCACGTGGTTGATGGTGGCTGTCATCGTCGCTGTCACGTCGGTAGTATCGGGAGAGGGCTTCAAATATGTTCGTGCCTCGGTACCGAGTGTCGAGAGTCTACCCATCGTTCGACCGGCCGTCCCTGCGTCCGTCGGTGTATCGGCGAAGGTCCGACCGGGTGTCGACGTCCCGCAGAATCCCCGCGTCGTCGACGTCGACAAGTCGGACGTCTCGACCGTTCTGGAGGAGGTCCCGGCCGCCTCGGTCACCGTCGAGACGCGACAACGCCCCGAACCAGCGAGCGCCGAACAGCACCGGATTTCCCCTACACCCCCGATAACACGGCGCGACGATACGCTCGTCCCCCTCACGAAACGCTTCGACGAGTCGGTCGACGGTCGGCGCACGGAGGAGTGGCATGTCGCCCAAGAGAAACACGACAGCGTCCCAGTTTCGGTCCTGCGCGAACGCGATTCCCCGCCGCACCGAACGGCTCTGTCCCTGAACGTAGGCGTCGTTGTGCAGAACCGTAACCTCGGGACGCGCGACGACCGCACGCACCGACTCGGCCTCGTGTCCGACCACGACGGCGGTGGCGTCCACCGTCGAGGCGCGCGCCGTTCGGACGACGTGGTCGACGACCGGTCTGCCGTCGAACGGTTCGAGGAGTTTGTTACCTGCCTCGAACCGAGAGCCGAGGCCCGCCGCGAGGACGACGCCGCCGACAGTCGGGTGCGTCTCTCCGTCGGTTGGAGCGGCCCCGTTGCCGTCCGACTCGGTCACTCTATCAGCCCCGCTCTCTGGGAGACGAGAATCAGGAGCGCGAAGAGCAGATACCCACCGACGACGATGTCAGCGTCTCGCGCCGCAGTCAACAACAAGTACCCGCCACAGGACCCGACCAGTGCGATACCGGCGGTCCGAAACGAGCCACAGGTCCGAAACCGGTCTACCGTCCCCACGACGTAGAGCGCGATGGTCGCGACGATGAACACCCCGTCCATCGCCGTCACCGACGGATCGCGCGTCGCGGCGAACACCAAGAGACCGGTCATCGCCACCGTCACGAGAGCGGTCGGAACGTTGACGCCGCGTACGCTCCAGAGTTGTAGCTGCCGTTCGAACTGCGAACTACGGCCCATGTTCCGTGTGAGACAGACACATACAAAAGTGCTTCTCCGAGAGGGGAACACCGCGCACCACAATGGGACAGATTCGGCCACGAAGTGGCACCAAATTGTATTATTACTTCCGTCGAAGGGTTATTATTAGATTTTTGACACACTATTTTCCTCTATTCTTAATGTGGTATTTTCGATAAACCGACTTCATTTCCAATCAATCATCTATATCGACACACAAAACCGAGACATGATAGTTCATGATGCACTTGGGGCGATTTACACGCATAACATAATGTTAAATACTTAGATTTTGGAGTGCGGGAATCGACCGAAACCTCGACACGAAGAGACCGCGGACGCTCACCGACTATCGGGAGCCGAAGACCCCAAGGTTGTTATCGCCTGTCGTGTAGAACGGACGTATGCGCCCAGACTGGAACAGTAGCGTCCGCGTCTCGACGGACTTCGCGTACCGCGGACTCGACGCCGTCCTCTTGGAGAACACCCACCTCCGGGTCGTGCTCCTCCCGGAGAAAGGCGGAGACATCGTCTCGCTCCGCGACAAGCGTACCGACGTCGACGTCCTGTGGCACACCCCGCACAACTGGCACCCGCCCGAAGACCGGTACCTCCCGGCGGAGGCGAACTCGACGTGGAACGACCACTACCCCGGCGGGTGGCAGACGAACCTCCCGAACGCCGGCGGCGGTCACGACATCGCCGGGAGCGCGTACGGACTCCACGGCGAGAGCGCGCTCCTCCCGTGGGACGCCTCGGTCGTCCGCGCCGACGACGACGCCGTGACCGTTCGACTGACCGTCGAACTCGTCAGATATCCGTTCGAGGTGGAGCGCGAACTCACGCTCCGCGCCGGCGAGTCGCGCCTCCGAATCGAGGAGTCAGTCACGAACCTCGGCGGCGTCGAACTCGACTACGTCTGGCAGCAGCACGTCGCACTCGGCGAACCGTTGCTCGCGCCGGGCGCACGGTTGGACGTCCCCGCCGAGCGTGGTGTGGTCGAGGAGTACGGGGACGCCTACCCGAACCGCCGTCTCCGGAGCGGTGCCGAGTTCGACTGGCCCGCCGCCCCCGGCGACGACGGCGGAGAGGTCGATTTGGCAACCGACATCCCCGACCGAGACGCCGAGATTCACGACCTCGCGTACGCGTTGGACCTCGAAGACGGCTGGTACGCGCTGACCAACCCGGACCTCGACTTGGGGTTCGCGCTCCGGTTCCCGACGGACCCGTTCGAGTCGCTGTGGTACTGGCAGCCGTTCGGCGGGTACGCGGAGTCACCGTTCTGGAACAGGACGTACAACGTCGGTCTCGAACCGACCACGGCGTACCCCGGCGACACGCCCGGCCAACGCGAGACGGAGACGGTGAAGACGCTCGAACCCGGCGAGACGGTCGACGCGACGTTCGTGGCGGCGACGTACGGCGGTCTCTCGGCCGTCGGCGACGTAACGCCCGACGGCGACGTCCGCGGCACCGAGACGAACGGCGGGCGCTGACCCTCGACCCGACGGACGTACCGACGACTCTCAGTCGAGTGAACGTCCCGATGTTTCATAACCGGCGGGCACGCAGACGATAGCAGACAGAACATGGAAGACGAAACGACCGTCTACGAAGAGCTCGGCGTCCCGCGCGTCGTCAACGCGGCGGGAACGAAGACGCGAATCGGCGGGAGCCTCATCCGACCCGAAGCGGTCGAGGCGATGAGTCGCGCCGCGGAGGCGTTCGCCCGACTGTCGGACCTCCAAGTTCGAGCGGGCGAACTCATCTCTGAGGTGACCGGAGCGGAGGCGGGCTACGTCGGTAGCGGGGCGGCGGCCTGCATGACGCTCGCCGCGGCGGCCGCCATCGCCGGCGACGACCTGGGGACGATGGCGCGGCTTCCGGACACGGACGGAGTCCCGAACGAGATAGTGATGCCGCGGACGCACCGCAACGGCTACGACCACGCGTTCCGGGCGGCGGGAGCGGAAATCGTCGACGTCGGCAACAACGACAACTACCTCGGGACGGGGTCGAACAGCACGGAACCGTGGGAACTGGCCGACGCCATCACGGACGACACCGTCGCCGTCGGCTACATGCAGAAGGTGTTCAGTACGCCGCCGCTGGAGGACGTCGTCGACGTCGCACACGAACACGACGTCCCGGTCATCGTCGACGCCGCCGCGGAAGTGCCGCCCCGAGAGAACCTCTCCGCGTTCGTCGAGGCGGGCGCGGACATGGTCGTCTTCAGCGGTGGCAAGGCCATCCGCGGGCCGCAGACCACCGGCATCCTCGCGGGAAAACGAGAGTACGTCCGCTCTGCCGCCCTCCAACACCTCGACATGCACGTCGCCGAGTCCGTCTGGGAACCGCCGACGGAACTGTTCGACAAAGACGCTCTCGACGGCGTCCCCCGACAGGGAATCGGGCGACCGCTGAAAGTAGGCAAAGAGGAACTCGTCGGCCTCATCGCCGCGTTGGAGGCGTTCCTCGAAGAGGACCAGACCGAACTGGACGCCGAGTGGGAGGCGCGACTCGCCATCGTCGAAGAGGGGTTAGCCGACATTCCGGGCGTGACGACGAGGCGCGAACCGGGCGGGAAACTCATGGTCGCACCCGAAACGTACGTCGACGTCGACCCCGAGGCCGCCGCCGTCGACGCCGTCGAACTCGTCGGGTCGCTCAGGACGGAGACCCCGCGAATCTTCGTCGGGTCCGACGACCTCTCGGACGGTGGGTTCACGGTCAATCCGATGTGTCTCACCGACGACGAGGCGGCGTACGTCGCAGAACGGATTCGGGAGGCGACGACGTAGACGACGATGGCACCGCCATAGACGACGGTGCCGCCGCGGTCACCGACTTTCCGCACCGCGAACCACCGAACTCAGGATTCGACCGACGCGATTACCTCTATCTCGACGCCGATATCGATTGGGAGGGCCGCGACTTCGACCGCACTGCGCGCGGGGTACGGGTCGCTCACGTACGTCTGGTACACCTCGTTGACGGCGTCGTAGTCCGACATGTCGGTGACGAACACGGTCGTCTTCACGACGCTGTCGAGCGAACTTCCGCCCGCTTCGAGGACCGCCGCGACGTTCTCCAGCGTTCGAGCGGTCTGTTCACCGATGTCGTCGCTGACCACGTCGCCCGTGTCCGGGTCGACGGGACCCTGCCCGGAGACGAAGATTCGTCCGTCGTCGACGATTCCCTGTGAGAAGGGGCCGATACTCGCTGGTGCCGCGTCTGTCTGTATCTCTTTCATCCGTCGTCGATAACCACGACGGCGGGGTGCTTAGTGGTTTCTCCGACGGAATCGAGGAGACTGACCGTCGCGTCGAGACGGTCCGGGGACACCGACCGTCGCGGCGAAAACGGTGCCTCGGTGAGAAACGTCGGAACGGCTATGTGAGTGGCTCACGACGTCCGTCCCGAGATGGTTCGACCAGCGATTCAGCTCTACACGCTCCGCGAACTCGACGGCACGCTGACCGAGACGCTCCGCCGCGTCGCAGACACCGCGTACGAAGGCGTCGAGTTCGCCGGTCTGGCGGGGAACTCGGCCGCGTCCGTCGCGGACACCCTCTCGGAGACGGGACTCGAAGCCGTCGGTGCACACGTCCCGCTCGACGCGCTACGAGACGACTACGAGTCCGTCGTCGACGCCTACGGAGAACTCGGCTGTGAGCGCATCGTCGTCCCGACGTACGGCGACGCGGCGTTCGCATCCGAGACGGGCGTCGACGAGGCGGCCGCCGAGCTCTCCGCGCTCGCCGCCCGTCTGACAGACGACGGCTTCGAGACGCACTACCACAACCACGCCTACGAGTTCGCCGAGCGAGACGGCGAGTTCGACACGGCGTACGACGCGTTCGCAGCCGACACCGACGGCCGTCTCGACCTGGAGTTCGACGTCGGACTCGCGCGCCACGGCGGCGTCGACCCGACGACGTATCTCGACCGGTACGCCGACCGAATCTCGCTCGTCCACCTCACCGACACCGTCCCCGGCGACGACGAGTCGCTTCACGTCGAGTTAGGCGAGGGCGTCGTCGACGTCGACGCCTGCGCTCGCGCGGCCGCAGACGCCGACGTCTCGTGGCTGATACACGAGAACGGACTGACGACGGACCCGGCGACGACGCTGACGGAGAGTGCGGCGCGGGTTCGAGAACTCGTCGGCGCGGTGTGAACGACCCGGCCGGAACGCGCGACGAAATCGCCACACGTCGCGCAGTCGGCGGGCACAACGTTTATCAGAGACAATGTGGTACGCAGGCTCATGCGAAGAATCGTCGCGGTCGGAAGCGGGCCGGCGGTGCGAGGCCACACCGAACGGTACGCCCGCTTCGACGACGCGGTTCTCGTCGGAGTCGTCGGCGGCGACCCGACGGCCGAGGGCGACGATTCGACTGCCGAGGGCGGAGGCGTCGAAGACGACGGCGACAGAGACGGCGACGGCGACGTGGAACGGTACGAATCGGTCGCGCAGGCACTCGAATCGGCGGCCATCGACGGCGTCGACGTCTGTGGACCGGGCGCGGCCCACGGCGACGCCGTCGACGCCGCGTTGGACGCGGACGTTCCGGTTCGCTGTGACCCGCCGTTCGCCCTCGACGAGACGCGTCTCGACCGACTCGTCTCGCGGGCCGCAGCGAGCGACGGGTGGCTACTGACGGCGTCGCCACACCGACACTCTCGGCTGTACGGCCACCTTCGATCGGCCGTCGAAGCGGGTGACATCGGGTCGGTCGGCGTCGCTCGAATCAAACGAACCGCACCGTTCGAGCCCGTCGGGTGGAACTGTTCGTACGCCGGCGTCGCCGCCGCCCCGACGCCCATCGATGCCCTGTGTTCGGTGCTCGCGCACGACGCCGACGTGCTGGAGTGGACGTTCGGCACCGTCGGTCGGGTGTTCGCGCGGGCGCAGACCGATGCGCGAACCGACCATGCACACGCGGTTCTCTCGTTTCGAGACGGCGGGCGTGCGACGGTCGAAGCGACGTGGAGCGGTGCGTGCACGCCGGAACCGCGCCTCGAAGTCGAGTACAGCGGTGACCACGGCCGCCTCGACTTCGACGAACACGACGCGTCGACGGCACTCAGAAACGGGGGAGGCGCGAAACGCGTCGACCCGCCGGAGGACGACTGTCGCGGCCGACTCCTGCGAGCGTTCGTCGAACGACTCGGCGAGGAACCGAGTTCGGTTCCGGGAGTCCACCCGGAGCACCCGTCCCGCGTCGCCGCCGCCGTCCGCCGGTCCGTCGACGAGGGGCGACCGGTCGCTCTCGCGGAGGAGTCGCTGTGACCGTCGACGTCGGCGTCTGTTCGACCGCTCACGTCAACGCAGAGGTGTACGCAGCGCTCCTGTCGAAACTTCCGGAGGTGAACCTCGTCGGCGTCTCGGGCGAGACGGGCGCGCGCGTCCGCAAGCAGGCGAACAGCGTCGGAACGGAGGCGATGTCGCATCGCCAACTGATGCGCGCCGCCGACGGCGTCGTGGTGTGCTCTCCGACCGCCAGACACGAGGAACTGATGACGCTCGCACTCGACCATCGCGTCGCCGTGCTCTGCGAGAAACCGCTCGGAACGTCGCTCCAGACGGCGAAGGCGATTCGAGACCGGTGGGAGAACCGCGGCGTCGCCGCCGGCATGGCGATGCCGATACGGTACAGTCGTCCGATGCGACGCCTCAAAGAACGGTACGAGGACGGGACGGTCGGCGAGTTGGTGGCCGTCTCTGGCGTCAACCGCGGTCGGATGCCCGGCGGGTGGTTCGTCGACCCCGACCTGTCCGGCGGCGGGGCCGTCTCGGACCACACCGACCACATCGTCGACGTGGTCAGGTGGATAACCGGCGAGGAGGTCACCGAAGTGTACGCGGAGACGGCGACGCGGTTCTACGACATCGATGTCGAAGACGTGAACCTCCTCTCGATGACGCTCTCGAACGGGGCGTCGTTCGTCCTCGACGGGTCGTGGAGCACTCCGCAGAAGAACCCGTTCTGGGGGGACGCCAGCGTCGAACTCGTCGGGACGACGGAGACGGTGTCGGGCGACTGTTTCGGGCACCAGTTCGACCGGGTACGCGACACGGGCCGCGGACGACACACCGAATCCATCTACTGGGGTGCCGACCCGAACAACGCGCTGTTGCGGGACTTCGTCGCCGCGATTCGCGGCGACTCAACCGTGGAGACGTCGCTCGACGACGGGGTGCGAACCGCCGCCGTCATCGCCGCGGCGTACGAGTCCGTCGACCGGGGAGAACCCGTGACCGTCACGTACTAGCGCGTTCGTCTGGTCGTTCGGTTCGGCCGAAACGCGACCGTTCGGTTCGCGGGCGGGGTCGCTCTGCTACCGATGCTCGACGGCGACGGCCTCGGTTCGCTCGGCCGATTCGTACGCCGCTTCGACGACGGCGACGTCGTTGACGGCGTCGGCGACGGTCTTCATCGGCGGGCGGTCCTCGCGCACGGCGTCGACGAAGTCGCGGACGAGACCCTCGTCGGGGTTCGACCCCCAGTAGACCGACTGGATGGCCGGGTCGGCGTCGTCGCTGGTCTGCTTTAGTTTCTGCCCGAAGCAGTCGACGGAGACGACGCCCTCGCTGCCGACGAGTCGGAGGGTCGCGTCGCCCCAGAAGTCCCACTCGTCGGGCTTGCTCCAGGAGCCATCGAGGACGAACTCGGTGCCGTCGGTGAGCGTCATCGAGAGGAAGTTCACGTCTTCGACGCCGATGTCGTGGAACTTCGTTCCGGTCTCGGCGTACACCTCGTCGACGTCCTCGCCGGTCAGCCATCGAACGACGTCGACGATGTGCACCGAATGGTCCATCACTGCGCCGCCGCCGGACGCCTCCTCGTCGACGAACCACCCGCCTGGCATCTGCCCGCGATTCGTCCCGCTGAGAAAGCGGAGGTCACCGAGCAGACCGTCCTCCATCGCCGTCTTCGCGTTCCGAACCGGTTGACTGAACCGAAGCGGCATCGCGACGCCCGCGTTCACGCCCGCCTCCCGGCAGGTGTCGGCTATCGCTCTGGCCTCGGCAACGGTGGGTGCCAGCGGTTTCTCACAGAGGATATCGACGCCGGCGTCGGCCGCGCGTTCGACCCACGCGAGGTGGTCTGCGTTCGTCGAACAGACGACGACGCCGTCGACGTCGGCGAACAGGTCGTCGGGGTCGCGGTAGTCGACGCCGTAGTCGTCCGCCGCCGCCCGCGCGTCCGCGACGCGGTCACCGACTTCGGTGACGCCGACCAACTCGGCGTCCGGGAGGTCCGAGAGCGAGTCGGCGTAGGAGTGAGCGTGGTGGTGCGCGGTCGAACAGAGACCGATTCTGACGGTCACGTCCCCACCTCCGCGGGCGAGACGGGTTCGCCGCGTTCGCTGGAGGCTATCGCGGCGAGCGCGATTCTGACCGCCGCGCGGGCGTCGTCCGGGGTGATGTCCGGGTCGCGACCCGTCTCGACGCAGTCGACGAAATGTTCGAGTTCCTGCGTGTACGGACTCTTCGCGAGCGGACTCGACGGAGCGTTCGCCCCCTCCGCGCCGCCGGAGACGCGGACGGCGTTCTCGTCGCGAGCGTCGAACTCCAAGAGGCCGCCGTCGCCGGCGAGTTCGTAACTGGTGACGAACGGCGACCCGTCGGGGTAGCCCCACGACGCTTCGACGTGTCCCGTCGTCCCGTCCTCGAAGCGCAGCAACACCGAGGAGTGCTGGTTCAGGTGGCCGTCGTCCCACTCGGCCGTCCGAGCGAACACCCGGTTCACCTCGCCGACGACCCAGCGGAGGTAGTCGAAGTCGTGGATAGCCATGTCGAGGAGGACGCCGCCGCTCTGGTCTTTGTCTCCGAACCAGGAGTTGGTGCCGTACCGCGGCGGGGCCGAGAGCCGTTCGGTGTGGAGCGTCCCCAGCGTGCCGATTTCGCCGGCGTCGATGCGGCGCTTGGCCTCGACGTACTCGGGGAAGTATCGGAGGACGTGCCCGGTCATGAACGTGATACCGGCGTCTTCGACGGCGTCGACGATGGCGTCGGCGTCCGCCACGGTTCGAGCGAGCGGTTTCTCGCAGAACGCGTCGAGGCCGCGTTCCGCCGCCGCCTCGACGAGCGACCGGTGCGTCGGCGTCGGCGTGCAGACGTCGACCATCGTGACGTCCGCGTCGTCCATCATCTCTTCTGCGTCGCCGTACACGTCCGCATCCGGTGTGTGTTCCGCCGCGAACGCCTCTCTATCGTCTGAGAGCGAGGCGACGGCGACCACCTCCGCGTCGGCGATTTCCTGATAACTGGTAGCATGAGTCGTGGCCATGAAGCCACTCCCCACTAGTCCAACTCGTTGCATCAGTGCTATCGTGCGGAACTCGCGATAATAAAACTTCTGCAGGGTGAGACGTGGGTCAGATGTTCGACCACGTCGTCGTGGTACCGCCGGACGCGAAGCCGACACCGGCGAACCGGCCGCTCTGGTCGAACGCCGACCGGACGAGCGACGGGTCCTCTAACAGTCGGTGCTGGAGGTAGCTTCCGCGGGCGCGTCCGCCCCCCGTACGCGTTATCTCCAGCACTTCGAGGAACTCCCACTCCCGCAACAGGTCGTGGACGCGGCGCTTCGAGAGCGTCTCTAGCCCGGTCTCCGCGCAGATGTCTTCGTAGGCGGCGTACACCTCGGGCGTCTTGAACGTCCGCGTCTTCTCGACGAGTGCGAGCGACGTGACGGCGAGGAGAGTGGCCTTCTGTTGAACCGTGCCTCCGGCGATGAGTTCTCGCATCCGGTCGCGTTCGGCGACGTTCTTAGCGTCCAGCACGTGGTCGGCGGTCAACTGGTCGCTCCCGTCACTCGCCGCGAGTTCGCCCGCGTGTCGGAGGAGGTTGATGGCCTTCCGGGCGTCGCCGTGTTCCTCGGCGGCCAGACACGCGCACTTCGAGACCACGTCTTCGCCGACGACGTCGTCGTCGAACGCCGACAGGCGACTCCGAATTATCTCGCGGAGCGCTTCGCGGTCGTACGGGGTGAACACGATTTCGCGCTCTTGGAGGCTACTCTTGACGCGTTCTTCGAGTCGGTTCCGATACTTTATCTTGTTACTGATACCGACGACTCCGACCGAGCACCGGTCGAGTTTGCCCGCCTCGGCGGCCCGCGACAACTGCATGAGATACTCGGTGTCGTCCAAGCAGTCGATCTCGTCGAGGACGACGAGTGCGACGTCGAAGCGCGCGTCGAGAACCTCCCAGAGCAGACCGTAGTACCGCGAGCGACCGAGTCCCGTCTCGGGGACGACGACGCCCGTCTCCTCGGCGTCGTTCAACCCTCGAACCGTCGCCCGCACCGCCCGCGTCTCGGTGTCGTCCTGCGAGCAGTCGACGATGACGCGCCCGACGTCGACGCCGTTCTCCGCCGCCGCCTCCACGATACGCGTCGTCGCGTACCGCGCGCAGAGCGACTTTCCCGTGCCCGTCTTGCCGTACAGGAAGGCGTTGCTCGGCGCGCCGCCCGTGAGTGCGGGGTTGAGTGCCGTCGCCAGGCGGCGTATCTCTTCGTTCCGGGCGACGATGTGGTCAGGGGCGGGCACGTGGCCGACGTCGAGGAGGCTCTTGTCGGCGAACACACCCTGCTGCATGCTGAACGCGTCCCCGAGGACGCTCGCGTTCTCGACCGGGGCGTTACGCCGTGTCATGTTGTGACGATACCCGACAACCGTGATAAATTCACCGTGGTCCCGCCGGCGACGACAGTCCCGTTCCCGAACGTGTCTCTACCCCCACCCCTCGTTTCACCTGTATGGCATTACAGATTTACGGTTGTAATGGAATGGGAAGCGTTCACTAGCAACCGAGTAACACAGGAGAGCGACACGTCGGTCTCACGGGTGGGTCGCGTCGGTCCGAGCGTCGAAAGAAGAACCGTCCGGTCGGGTCAGGCGAGGTAGTCGTCGGCGCTCTGGTGGAGGGGAACGAACCCTTCGGCGTACTCGACACCTCTCGTCCGGCCGAGAACGCGCGACTCGGCGCGGATACCCTCGATGAGGCCGTCGAACTCCGCGTCGATACCGCCGTGTTCTTCGAGCCACTCGACCTGTGACTCGTGTTCGAGGATGGCTTCCTCTTTCGTCGAGTGGAACTCTGTCACGTCGATGTACGTCTCCGGTTCGAACGACGACGTCGGTTTCCCGAAGTAGTAGACGTTCTGCGGTTCCCACGGTTCCGCGTCCGTCTCCAGGAGGGGGAGCGAACACATGTAGTACGCGTCCGTCACCAGTCGGGACGTGGTTCGGTGGTCTGGGTGCATGTCGTCGCTGTAGTGGGTGAGTACCACGTCCGGACGCAGTTCCCGGAGCGTCTCGACGAGTGTGAGTCTGTTCTCCAGCGAGTAGGTGACGCGGCCGTCCTGAAAGTCGAGGAACGTCGCTTCGGCCCCGAGCGTCTCCGCGGCCGCCATCGCCTCGTCTTCGCGGGTCGCCGCGACTTCGGCTTCCGTCGTGTCGAACCCGCCGTACTCGCCGCGCGTCATGTACACTATCGTGACGTCGTCTCCCCTGTCGGCGTGCTTCGCGAGGGTGCCGCCGCAGAAGATGTCTGCGTCGTCGGGATGTGCGACTACTGCTGTGAGATGCATACACACGACAGTCTGGCAAGCCAGTAATAAGCGTTGTGCCGCTTCGGGTCGGGAGTCCGCGCTACGAGAAGAGGTGGTCGAGGTCGGACGCGACCCGCGGCGGCATCCGTTCGGGGGCCGTTCGGTAGGGGGGCACCTCCGCGGTCACCCAGTCGTCGTATCCGACGGCCGCGAGTGCCTCCGCGACGGCGGCCCAGTCGACGTCTCCCTCCAACGGGTACGTGAACGCGTCGATGGTGTCGACGTCGGTCCGGTAGTCCTTGACGTGGACTCGTTCGATGCGGTCGCCGAGGATTCGAATCCACTGCTCGGGGTGGCCGAATCGACGCACGTTGCCGACGTCGAAGTACGCCCCGACGGGGCCGGAGTCTCTCGCCTCGTCGACGAACCGGGCGAACTCCAGCGGCGAGAGCAGGAAGTCGTTCCAGACGTTCTCGACGCAGACGGTGACGTCGGCGTCCGCGCCGGCGGCCGCGAGCCGTTTCACCGAGTCGAGAGCGCGGTCGTACGCCTCGTCGTACCGCGTCTCCTCGTCGACGACGGCGGGGACGACGAGCACTGCCCCGGCGTCGAGTCGCTCCGCGACGGTTATCATCCGCTCTCCGGCCTCGATTCCCGCCGCTCGCGTCGCTTCGTCCGCGCTGGACAGCGAGCGCTCCCAGTGGAGGGTCGTCGACACCGCGGGGACGTCGAGTCCGAGTTCGTCCAGTCGGTCGGCGAACGCTCCGAGCGTCTCGTCGTCCCACAGCGGTCCGTCCGCCGTCAGATTCGGTTCGATACCGTCGTACCCGGCTTCCGCGAGGAGTTCGGCGTTCGATACGAGGTCGTCTCTGGGGAACCCCATCTCGTTGAGTGCGAACCGCATACGTACGGCTTGCCCCCCGCACCGAGTTATAGCTTCGCGTGGCGACCAGCCTGCGGAAAACGACGGGAGATACGTTTAACAGCCTCCGAACGGGTGTGTACTGACGTGACACTCGCTGTCGGATTCATCGGTGCGGGAGGCATCGCTTCGGTCCACTTAGCGACGCTCGACGAGGCGTCCGAAGACGGTCTGCGGGACCGAGACGGAGGGCGACTCGACGTCGAGTTGGTCGGCGTCGCGGACGTCGACGAGTCGCGGGCGCGGGAGGCGGCCGAACCGCGCGGTGCCGCGGCCTACACCGACGGCGTCGACCTCCTCGAATCGGAGTCGCTGGACGCCGTCGTCGTCGCCGTCCCGCCGTTCGCGCACGGCGAGTACGAACGAGTCGCGGCCGAACGCGACGTCGCCCTCTTCGTGGAGAAACCGCTCGGTCTGGACGCCGACGCCGTCCGCGAGACGGCGCAAGTCGTCGAAGACGCCGGGGTCCTCACACACGTCGGGTACGTCTGTCGGTACGCGCAGATAACCGAGCGTGCACGGGAACTGCTGGACGGTCGAACGATGGGTCACGTCGACAGCACGTATTGGGTGCCGCTTCCCGACACGCCGTGGTGGCGCGAACGGGCGCGCTCGGGCGGGCAACTCGTCGAACAGTCCACGCACGTCTACGACCTCCATCGGTACCTCCTCGGTGACGCGACGGCGGCGATAGGAAGCGGGACGGACCGCAGACTCGTCGACGCCGTCGACTTTCAGGACACGACGTCGGTGACGCTCGAACACGATTCGGGGGCCGTCTCGCACGTCTCGTCGTCGTGCGCCTCCCCGGAATCGCGGTTCCGGGTGCGAATCAACGCCGAAGACGCCTTCCTCGAACTCGACTACTTCGAGCACACGCTGACCGGAACCGTCGACGGCGAAACGGTGGCGTTCGAGGGCGACGGGGGCTGGTATCGGCGGGAGTTCGAGGCGTTCCTCCGTGCGGCCGCGGCGGAAAACGCGCGGGAAGCGGGAAGTGGAGACGCAGACGACGGCGTGCGCTCCGACTTCGGCGACGCGCTGAAGACGCTCGAACTGACGCTCGACGCACGCAGAGCCGCCGAGTCCGGCGGCCGCGTCTCCTCGCGGTGACGCGTCTTCGCGGGGCGTCGCGGCCGACGGTCGACGCCGACCCGGTCGTCCTGTAGATTTATTACAGTCTGTCCCAATTCGGCACGTAGTGAGTTTCCATGGGTAAGCTAGACATCCGCAACCTCCGGAAGGTGTTCGCGGACGGCGACCAGTCCATCGTCGCGGTCGACGACCTGGACATCGACATCAACGACGGCGAGTTCCTCATCTTCGTCGGCCCGTCCGGATGCGGGAAGTCGACGACGCTGCGTTGTATCGCCGGGTTGGAGACGGTCACCAGCGGCGAGATTCTCCTGAACGGCGACGACATCACGCACCAACCGCCGACGGAGCGAGACATCGCGATGGTGTTTCAGAACTACGCGCTCTACCCGCACATGACCGCCCGGAAGAACATCGGCTTCGGACTGGAGATGTCGACGGACATGTCCGGCGACGAGATAGACCGGCGGGTGTCGAAGGTGGCGGAGATGATGGGCATCGGCGACCTGTTGGAGAAGAAACCCGGCGAACTCTCCGGCGGCCAACAGCAACGCGTCGCCCTCGGGAGAGCAATCGTCCGCGAACCGGAGGTGTTCCTGATGGACGAACCGCTGTCGAACCTCGACGCGAAACTCCGGACGACGATGCGGACCGAACTCCAGAACCTCCAACAGGACCTCGGAATCACCACCATCTACGTCACCCACGACCAGACGGAGGCGATGACGATGGGCGACCGTATCGTCATCCTCGACGGCGGCGAACTCCAACAGATCGGAACGCCGTTGGAGTGTTACTACGAACCGAACAACCGCTTCGTCGCGGGGTTCATCGGGTCGCCCTCGATGAACTTCTTCGACGTGGAGTACAGCGACGGAACCCTCGTTCACGACAGTTTCGAGTGTGACCTCTCCGAGGAGACGAGAGAGCAACTCGCCGGACACGAGGGAGCGTTGACGCTCGGCGTCCGGCCCGAGAGTTTCGACGTGAGAGGCGAACGGGGACCCGAGACCATCGCCGCACCCGTCACGGTCACCGAACCGATGGGCGAAACGACGTACGTATACGTCGACATCGGCGACCAGCAGTACACGGTGACGCTCACCGGAGAGCGAGTCGCCGAGACGGGGACGACGCTCGAACTGGCGATTCCCGAGGAGAAGATGCACCTGTTCGACGCGAAGACGGGCGAAGCGGTGAAGTCGCGGAGCGTCTCGAACGCGACGAACGTGAGCGTCGACGTCCGCGCCTGACCGCTCTGCGCCCGAAACCGTCTGCGACTGTCGACGTCGCGCCCGACGACGAGGCGTGCGGACGTCCCATCCCGCCGAACCGGCGGCCACCCACCCTCATCACTGACGAGACTGGAGTCGTGGTGTGGTACCACCTGCCAAAGATTTATGACGAACGCCCGTTTTTCTCCGACGAGGCAGTATGAGCAACAGAAATGTCACTCGACGGAAGCTCATCGCGCTGGCGGGCGCTGCTGGCGCGGCGGGGCTGGCTGGATGTTCGAGCGGTGGAACCAACGGCGGAACCGACGGCGGCGAGTCCGGCGGCGGGTCGGGCACAGGGACCGACTCGGGCGGCGACAGCGGTTCCGACGGAGGCGGAAGTGCCTCTACGGCAACGCTGTGGGCGTGGAACGACCCCGGACTCTCGCCGATACGAGACGAGCAAGCGAGCGAACTCGCACAACAGAGCGACGCGATTTCGGACGTCAGCTGGGAGTACTACCCCTTCGAGAACTACCTCGCGAAGGCGACGACGGCGATTCCGGCCGGGAACGCGCCGGACAGTCTGGCGCTGTCGGTGCTGTGGGTGCCGCGCTTCGCGGACAAAGGCGTCGCGCTCAACCTCGAAGAGCACGGCTTCGACCCGGACGACTACGTCTCCGCCGCGCGGAGCAACGCCAGCTACGACGACACGCTGTGGGCCGTGCCGTGGTACGCCGACTGCCGCCTCGTCGCCATCAACACGAAGATGTTCGAGGAGGCTGGACTGGAGGTTCCGGACCCGACGTACCGACCGAGTTGGGAGGAGTTCGGGTCGTGGGTCGACACCCTCGCGAAAGAGCACGGAACGGGCTACTCGATGTCCGCGGGCGAAGGGTTCGACTGCTTCGCGCTCTCGAACGGCAGCGGCTACCTCAACGAGGACGGGACGGAGGCCATCATCAATAACGACGCCGCTCTCGAAGCGGCGAACTTCCTCCAACCGAAAGTCGTCGAAGAGGAGAGCATCATCGCGCGCAACCCCGGCGGAACGGCGGCCATCGAGGACCTGCTCGCCGGGGAGTCGGCGATGTGTTTCGCCGGGTCGTGGCACTACCCGCGTCTGCGCGACAGCGGCCTCGACTGGCAGTACATGCCGTACCCGGGCGGACCGCAGATAGAGAAGAGCCACACGTGGAGCGCCGGCGTCTTCTACTCGATTCCGAAACGCGGCGGTGCGAACCAAGACATCGGGCTGGAGTGGCTGAACTACATCAACTCGATGGAGGTGCAGAAGAACGTCACGAAGTCGATGGGCGGGTTCCCCGGCCGGAAAGACGCCTACGAGACGGACGCGTTCCAGTCGTTCATCGAGAACAACCCGAAACTGAAGCCGGTCGCACAGGAGATGGAGAACACCATCTCGTTCCCGAGTCACCCCGAGGTGACGAAGATGTGGAACACGGTCCACACGCAGGCGCAGTCGATGTGGCAGGGTGAAGAACCGGAGAAGGCGCTCGACAAGGCGGCGAAGGAGATCAACGCACTCCTCTGACGATGGCAGAATCACACGGCCTCCAGCGCGTTCGACGTCGCTTCAGCGGCTACCTCTCCACGGAGCACGTCGAATCGACCGACACCGACCTCTCGTGGTACGCCATCATCCTCCCGAAGGTGGTGTTGTTCGCGGCGATACTCCTCGTCCCGTTCATCGGTGCGTTCTACATCAGCCTCCACGAGTGGGCTCCACTGGCGCAGACGCACCCGTTCGTCGGCCTCGACAACTACGTGCGACTGTTCCAAGACCCGGTGTTCTGGAACGCGATAATCAACACCGCCGGCTACAGTCTCGCCCTCCTCGTGTTCGACGTTCCCATCGCGTTGGGGTTGGCGTTACTGTTGAACATGAACCTCCGAGGGACGAAGTTCTACTCGGGAGCCATCTTCCTCCCCGTCGTGACCTCGTGGGTCATCGTCTCGCTCATCTGGTCGTGGCTGTACAACCCCGAGTACGGGCTGTTGAACGCGATACTGGGCGCGGTCGGTCTGCCCCAACTGTCGTGGCTCCAGAGTTCGAGTACGGCGCTGGCGTCCATCGCGCTCATGAGCATCTGGAAGCACATCGGGTTCAACATGGTTATCTTCCTCGCGGGGTTGAAAGGCATCCCGGACGACTACTACGAAGCCGCCATCGTCGACGGCGCGAACCGCTGGCAGCGGTTCCGATACATCACGCTACCGCTGTTGAAGCCGACGACGTTCTTCGTGTTCATCGTGACGCTCATCTTCTCGTTCCGCGTCTACACGCAGGTGTACGTGATGACGCAGGGCGGACCCGTTCGGTCGACGTACACCATCGTCTACTACTTCTGGCAGACGGGGTTCCAGGAGTTCGAGATGGGGTACGCGAGCGCCATCGCCGTCGTCCTGTTCCTCATCGTCTTCGGACTGAGCATCCTCCAGCAGCGAACGTGGGGTGACGACGTTGAGTACTGACGAACTCGACTTCGGCGACGGCGGACCCGAGGTGCAACACGAGGGGTCGTGGTACGATACGGTCGCGAAAGCCGTCGCACACCTCGTGTTACTGTTCTTCAGTGCGGTGATGACGATTCCGTTCGTCTGGGCGTTCCTCACCTCGCTGAAGCCCGAGAACAAGATATTCACCACCATCAGACAGATCATCCCGGCGGACCCGACGTTCGCGAACTACGTCAACGTCTGGATGCAGAACCCGCTGGACCGATGGATACTCAACAGTCTCGTGCTCGCAGTCGGCGTGGTGTTCTTCACGCTACTGTTGGACACGCTCGCGGGGTACGCGCTCGCGAAGGGCGACTTCAAGGGGAAGTCGCTCGTCTACACGCTCGTCATCGGGACGCTCGTCATCCCGCCGCAGGTGGTGCTCGTTCCCCTCTACTTGGAGATGAACGCGCTGAACTGGTCGAACACGTACTGGGCCATCATGGTCCTCTACATCGCGAACCCGTTCGGGACGTTCATGATGCGGCAGTTCTTCCTCGGCATCCCCGACTCGCTCATCGAGGCGGCCCGGATGGACGGCTGTAGCACGTTCCAGATATACACGCGCGTGATGTTGCCGCTGGCGAAACCGGCGCTCTCGTCGCTCGGCGTGTTCACGTTCATCTTCGTCTGGGGGGCGTTCCTCTGGCCGTTGGTCATCCTCAACGACTCCTCGATGTACCCGCTACAGGTGGGAATCGGACTGCTCACCGGGCGATACAGCTCCCAGTGGGGGCAACTGCTCGCCGCAGTCGTCATCGCCGCACTCCCCGTCATCGCGGCGTACCTGCTCGCACAGCGAACGTTCATGGAAGGCATCGCGCTCACCGGGGGGAAAGGATAGATGGCTCCGTGGTTGCTCCCGTTGGCCGGCAAACTCGGCTACGCCGGGAAGAACGAGCCCGTCGTGGGCGGTGCGCTCGTCTTCTTCGTCGCCGCCGCCGGCGTCCTCTATCTCTCGTTCGTCCGCGACGAGATGGACGCCGGGCCGGTGATGAAGATAGGTGGCCTCCTCCTCCTCGGGATGGCGCTGCTCGCGTTCTTCTGGCCGATGCGGCCGTGGCCGCACTGACCGGGCGACGGCTTCCTATCGGCCGAGTCGTGCGCCGTTTTGTCTCCCGCGAACCGAACGAGAACCGTCCGATGGGGAACGATTGATACCTCCTCGCCGCGTGCGAACGGGCATGAAAGTAGCAGTGGCGACGATGAGCCACGAGACGAACACGTTCGCGGACGGAACGACGGATTTCGAGACGTTCGCCACGGCCGTCGGCGCGGACCTCTCGGAGCGAGAAGACGTCGGGCGGTCGCTCGACGGCATCGTCGAGACGCTCGACGCGGCGGGCGTCGAGATACTCCCGACGGTCGGAGCCAGCGCGCTCCCCGCACCGACCGTCGAACCCGAGGCGTACGAGTGGGTCGAAGAGACGCTCCTCGACCGACTCGACGGAGAAGCCGTCGACGGCGTCTGTCTCGACCTCCACGGGTCGATGTTCGTCAAGGGAAACCCCGACCCGGAGGGCGTCCTCCTCGAAGCGGTGAGAGACGCCGTCGGCCCCGACGTCCCGATAACCGCGGCGCTCGACATGCACGCGACGATAACCGAGCGGATGGTCGCGCATCTCGACGGCGTCGCGGGGTACCGCACCGCGCCGCACACCGACGTCGCGGCGACCGGCGAGAGAGCGGCGACGCTCCTCCTCGACGCACTCGGCGGAGACGTCGAACTCACCCTCGGGTGGCGGCCGATACCGATACTCCTCGCCGGAGAGCGGTCGGAGACCGAAGCCGAACCGATGCGGACGCTCGTCGCGTCGCTCCGCGAAGCAGACCGGAGAGACGGCATCCTAGACGCGAACTACTTCCTCGGCTTCCCGTGGGCCGACTCGCCCCACGCGGGGTGTCACGCACTCGTCACGGGAGACGCGTCGGCGGAGTCGGTCGTCGAATCGACGGCGACGGAGTTGGCCGAACGGTTCTGGCGACGGCGTCGGTCGTTCGCGTTCACCACCGAAGCGTTCGAGTCCGGTGCCGCGTTGGACGAAGCGGCGTCGACGGACGCGCGACCCGTCGTCGTCGCCGACACCGGCGACATTCCGGGTGCGGGCGCGAGCGAGGACACGACGAACCTCCTCGCGGCGGTACTGGACAGGGCCGACCTCGAGACGCCTCTCGTCGCCGTCGTCGCCGACGCCGACAGCTACGAAGCGTGTCGTGAGGCGGGCGAAGATACGTCCGTCTCGCTGTCGCTCGGGCGGTCGTATCCGGGTGGGACGCCGCTCAACGTCGACGGGACAACGCGCGCGTTCTGCGACACCGGGGACGCGCGAACCACGCTCGTCTCTCTGGACGGTGCGGACGTGGTCGTCAGCGACCGGCGAACGAACGTCCACCGCGACCCGTCGTTCTTCGGGAGACTCGGCGTCGACCCGAGAGAACGCGCGCTCGTCCTGCTGAAGAGCGGGTACCTGAGTCCGGCGTGGAAAGACGTCGCCGGCCGACGACTGTTCGCGCTGACGCCCGGAGAGACCGACCAGCGACTGTCGGAACTCCCGTACGAACGGGTGCCGCGGCCGCTGTATCCGCTCGACGAAGACGCGACGTGGAGCCCGTGAGCGCGGGGTGACGAAACGGGGTAAGAACAGTCCGAGCGGAAGCGTCCGCCGTCAGGGGTCGAGCGCCGTCGACGTCGAGCGCTCTCGAATCTCGTCGGCCGTGACCTCCCGACCGAGTTCGTCCGAGAGGTAGATACCCTCCATGACGAGCATCGACTCCAGCGCTATCTCGGCTGTGGGAATCGTCTCGGTCTCGCCTCGAATCCCCCGAAGCCACTGGTAGAGGTCGTTGTCCCAGAGTTCGCGCTCGCCGTCGTAGAAGCGGCGTTCGCGCCGGGCGAACTCGTCGACGTCGACGTCGGCCGCGAGGTCGGTGTCCGCCATCGTCGTGCGGAACTCGAACGGGTCGAGTCGGACGCCGCCGGTCGCGCCGACGAGTTCGCTCGACTCCGACGCGTCGGCGAACATCCCCCACGCCGCCTCGACGGTGAGGACCCGTCCGCCGTCGAGTCGGGCGAACCCGAAGCCGACGTCTTCCATCCCGTCTCGTTCCGCGAGTCGCGTCTCGTACCGGTCGAGGTTGTCGCCGACGTGCGCTTCGGTGAACAGTTCGTCCGTCCCGTCGAACGTCGACCCGCTCACCCGTTCGACGTCGGGACGCCCGAAGAGGTAGAGCAGTTGGCCGATGGGGTACGTCCCGAGGTCGTAGACCGGACCGCCACCGGCCGTCTCCTTCCGCTGGAACGAGGCGGTTCCGTAGCCGTTGATGTAGGGGCGGCCGCGGACCCGTCTGTACGCCGCGTGGCCGTACTGCAGGGTGCCGAGGCGGCCGTCGTCGACGAGGCGTTTCGCCACCCGGGTCTCCTTCGCGTAGAGGTAGACGTTCTGAACGGCGAGGTGTCGGTCGTTGCGTTCGGCCGCCTCGTACATCCGCTCGGCGTCGGCGTAACTGCCGGCCATCGGTTTCTCGCAGTAGACGTGTTTGCCCGCGTCGAGAGCGTCGACGGCGATGGGGGCGTGGAGGTTGTTGTGGACGCAGACGTCGACGACGTCGACGGCGTCGTCGTCGAGGACGTCGCGGTAGTCGGCGTACGTCTCCGGCACCGAGTACCGGTCTGCGAGTTCGGTCGCTCGCTCCTCGTCCACGTCGACGACGGCGACGACGTTCGCGCGGTCCGTCTTCCGATACACCGACTCGATGTGCGTCGCACCGCGGTTTCCGGCGCCGACGACGGCTATCGAGAGTGGGTTCATATGTGTCACTCGACAGATACACGCTCGACGGTGTCTATCGTTGGGGAACCAGCAAGACGAACGGAACGGCAAGTCGGGGGCGGTGCCTCTTCAGGCGGCGAGTCACCCGTCGGCCGGGAACGAGTCGCCGGTTCCGAGCGACCCGTCGAGGAGGCCGCTCACCGCGACGACGGCGAGTCCGACGACAGTCGCGTACGCGTACATCGACTGGACGCCCACGAGGTCGACGAGACGGCCGGACGCGAGTTCGCCGAGCGCCGACCCGGCGGCGAGTCCGAAGCCCGTGAGGAACGTCTGTGCTGTCGATTCGAGCGACGCCGGAGCCAACTCGTGCGCGAGGTTGACCGCCGCGAGCATGAACGCGGCGTAGCCGACGCCGAGCAGTACCTGCATGGCGACGACCAGCGTCGGCGTCGGCGACGTGGCGTAGAAGCCGAAAGTGAGAGCGTGACACCCCGCGCCGACGACGAGCAGTCGACGATACGTCGTCGCGAAGCGGACGGCGGAGAGAAAGACGACAGCCTCGCCCGCCGTCTTGGCGGCGACGGAGAGGCCGGTTATCGCGTCGGTGCCACCGATGCTCCTGACGTACACCGAGAGGTACGCGCTCCCGGCCGGGAGTATCGCGCCCATGAGGAACGCGGCGACGAGCAAGGCGGCGAAGTTCCGATTCGTCACGAGCGACGCCGCACGGAGGCCGACGCTCTCCGTGGGCGGCCGACTCCGGACGGGGACGCGAAAGAGGATGACCGCGAGTGCGGCCATGCCGACGGCGAAGGCGTAGAAGACGACGGCCGACCCGACGCGGGAACTCACGAGGCCGACGCCGAGGGCGGCGACGCCGAACGCGAGACTCCCGTACGCGCGGACGCTCCCGTACGAGAGTCCCGTCGAGAGTACCATCGAGTTCGCGACGGGACGTATCGGCGCTCGAAACACGGCGAACGCGACGGTCACCGCCGCGAGGAGGGGAAACGCCGATGCGACGCGAGGGTAGAGCAACCCCAACACGCCCGACATGGCGACGCCCACGAGCAGGATTCGACGGCGGGCACCGAACCGGTCGCTCAGCAAGCCCCACCCCGGAAGCGCGAAAATACCGGCGACACGGAGTAAGAACCCCACGGTACCCATCTCGACGCCGCTCAGACCGACGCTCTCGAAGTGGGCGTTCCTGAACACGACGAACCCGCTCCAAGACGCGAAGTAGAGGAAGTAGAACGCTCTAAAGTAGCGGCGTTCACGCATGGCGTCGTGAGTCGTTCATCGAACGGGATAGTCACTCGCCTCTCGGCGATTCTCGTGGGGTGTTCGCACGGCGCTCGTCGGGACAGACGGACGGACGAACGCGGCCTCAGGGCGCATCGAACTCGACGACGGTCTTGATGACGTCGTCACCGGTCTCGAACGCGCCTTCGACGTTCTCGGGCGCGTACACATCCGTGACGAAGGCGTCGAAGAACCAGTCCGGAAACGCCCCGAGTCGGTCTTTCGCCGCCTCGTACTGTCTCGCGTTCGAGTTGACGCTCCCGAACAGCGCCTTGTTCTCCAAGACGAGTTCGCGGTGGAGTCGGCCGCCGTCGACTTCGAACTCCCAGTCGTTCGGGATGCCGAGCAACGCGCCGACGCCGTTCGGTGCGAGGGCGTCCACCGTCTCGAAAGCGTGTTTCGCGTAGCCCGTCGCCTCGTACACGAAGTCCATCGGTTCGTACGCGTCCGCGACGGAATCGACCGCCGTCTCGCGGGAGTCGACGTACGTGCCGCCGAGTCGTTCGATGACGTCAACGGTCGGGTCGGGTCTGTCGCGACGGCCGAGACAGTAGGTGCGCTCGAACGGCGACGACTCCGTCTCCAGCATCGCGAGCGTGAGCAGTCCGAGCGGTCCGTTACCGAGGACGAGTGCGCTCTCGGGGTCCCACTCGAACGCCGAACGGGCGGCGAAAGCGTGCTCGAACGCCTTTTCGGAGTTCGACACCGGTTCGACGAGAAAGCCGTGCTCCGCGAACGAGTCCGGAACGGGGACGAGAAAGTCGGGGTGGCTGGTGAAGAACTCCGACATGTAGCCGTGCGCGCCGACGATGCCGCGTTCGACGTACTGCCCGTCCGGAGCCATGTCGGGTTCGCTACGCTCGAAGTACCGGTTCGACTCGCCGGCCGGACGACGAACCGTCGGGACGACCAGTTGGCCCGCGTCGAGGTCCGTCCCGTTCGCGTCTTCGACGACGGCGACGGCTTCGTGTCCCAGAATCTGGTAGTCGTCGCCCGGCGGGTAGCCGCCGTGGTTGCCGCGTACCACTTCGTGGTCCGTGCCGTCGATACCGACGCGAAGCGTCCGCAACAGTACCTCGCCGGCGTCGGGTTCAGGGTCGGGCACGTCGAGGAGCGTCGGCCGCGACGCGCCCCGTTCGACGACGACGGCCTTCATCTCGAACGTCCTCCGAGCAGACCGTCGCGCGACGTCTCACCGGTCCGTCGACTACTCGTGTTGCCACTGCGTACCATGGCTCACGATTACTGACACCGGATATTAAACGCTCCGCCGAGGATGCGCCGCGGCCGTCTGGCGGACGGAGTCAGACCCGAGTCGAGAGACGGCGAGAGAAGAACCGAGACACGAGAGGCGACTCAGACGGAGACGGTCTCGACGGCCTCGGGGAACTCGTAACAGTCGTGGTCGGTGTGGAGGCGGTGCTGAATCGCCTCGATATCGCCGGGTGTGATGGACTCGAAGAACGACTCCGTCTGCGCCAACTTGCTTCGCGTGCCGTGCGAGTCGACGGGGGTGTCCGTCTCGACTGCGTACGTCGTGTCCACCGCCACACCCCGCCCGAAGCACTGCTCGAACGCGTACTGCGAACGCCGGGCGTGGAAGTCGTCGGTGACGACGGCGACGTCGCGCACGTCGAGGCCGACGTCGTCGACGAGGACCCGGGTGAAGTAGGCGTTTCCGATGGTGTCGTACGCGGAGGGGTCGAGGAGGATTCGGTCGGGGTCGACGCCACGCCGAACGGCGTAGTCACCCATCACACCGCACTCGGTCCGTTCCACTTCCGGATTCGTCTGCGCGCCGGTGAAGACGAGGTGCGACGCGTCGGTCACGTCGAACGCCTTCATCCCCATCTCGACGCGCCTCCTGAGTCGGTCGTGGATGTGGTTCGATTCGAGACGGTGGCCGAGCACGACGACGATCATACACCTTCCACAGAGGCCAAACATATAGAGTTTCGGTACATTCTTAAAACAAATTAATTCTCAGAAAAGAGTTGAAAGAAGTACAATAAATATTGTAGTTCCGGAATCGCGAGAGCATCGAGTTGCTTAGGCAAAGAACGGAATATTTCGGAGCGAAGTAGCCTCGGAACAGCCACGAGAAACCGAGATTACGAGAGAACGTCGTGAAAAATTCAGTTATACTCGAGGAACGTTCAGTCAGGGAATCTCTCGAACCCACGTCGACGGTGGGCTGGTTCGTAATGGCGAGAAAAGACGTTTCTGCGACGTCGACGGCCGCATCGATGAGTCACGCGAGACGAGAAAGAGCGCTACTAGCGGTGAGATAGGGCGTACTCAATATATCTAATTGTACGTGAAATCTGGAGTGGATGTGTGTTTCGAGACTGTATTACAGCTATAGAGGTGTAACAGTATCACGGCCGGAGCGGAGGTGAGCCATATCGACCAGGTGTTCGGCAGGAGTAAACGACGTCACGAGAAGACGAACTTCAGTTGAACGACGTTCACCGCCTCTCGGAGGGCATCGACGAGTTCGCGTTCTCTGTCCGAGTCGGTGAACTGGCGGGCAGGCCCGGAGACGCTCACCGAACCGAGCGGGTTCCCGTCGACGAGGACGGGCGACGAGAGACAGCGGAGTCCCTCCACCGCCTCTTGTTCGTCGAACGAGACGCCGGTCTGTCGGATGGTCTCTAACTCGTCGTCGAGTGCCTCGCGTGTCGTGATGGTGTGTTCCGTGAGCGAGGGGAGACCGTGTTCGTCGACGATGTCGTCCACTCGTTCGACGGGGAGATGTGCCAAGATGGCTTTCCCCGTCGCCGTCGCGTGCATCGGCCACCGTTCACCCGGTGACATGTAGATGTCCGTCGACCCGGTTGCGTCCGCGGCGTGGAGACACGTCCCTCTTCCTGCCTCCTCGACGACGAGGTTGGTTCGCTCCCCGGTCTCGGTCGCCAGTTCGTCGACGACCGGTTTCCCCCGACCGTACAGGTCGAAGCTCTGCTGGACGGTCGAGCCGAGACGGAGAAATCGACAGCTGAGACTGTAGCTACCGTCGGACTTCACCAAGTAACCGTTCGCGTGGAGCGTGTTGAGATGGGTGTAGACGGTGCTCTTAGAGAGCGACAGTTCTCGTGCCACCTCCGAGGCCCCGGCCCCGCCGAGGCGTTCGAGTGCTTGGACGATGGCCAGTGTGCGTTCCACCGCGCCGATCGTCTTGGGTTCGCTTGCCATAGGGGGACATCCCAGTGACACCAATTATCTCTTTCGACCCTGGTGAACGGAGAGTTACCATCGTCGGACGGACGCGTCGAATGGGCGGACTCGACCCGAACGAGACGAGAAACCGACTGGTCCGTCACGGTCGCAGACTCGACACCGTCGTGGACTCGACGCGACAGCCGAGTCCCGTGTCAGAAGTCGACCGTCTCTTCGATGGCCGCGGCGATTCGCGGCGGGTGCGGGATGTAGTAGTCCTCCATCGCGAGGAGTGGGACGGGCACGTCGAACCCGGTGACGCGTTCGACGGGCGCTTCGAGGTACAGCAGTGCCTCGTCGTTGATGGTCGCGACGAGTTCGCTCGCGAAGCCGCCGGTCTTCGGTGCCTCGTGGACGACGACGCAGCGACCGGTCTTTTTCACCGACTCGACGACCGTCCGTCGGTCCAGCGGTGAGATGGTCCGGAGGTCGATAACCTCGCAGTCGACGCCGTCCAGTTCGTCCACCGCCTCCAGCGTCTTGTGCATCATCGCCCCCCACGAGACGACGGTCACGTCCTCGCCCTCGCGACGCACCGCGGCCTCTCCGAGCGGTTCCGTGTACGTCCCCTCGGGCACCTCCTCGCGGAACGACCGGTAGACGTGCTTCGGTTCCATGAACAGCACGGGGTCCGGGTCGCGGATGGCGGAGAGGAGAAGCCCCTTCGCGTCGTGCGGCGTCGAGGGAATCACGACTTTCAGCCCGGGGACGTGACTGTACGCCGCTTCGAGGCTCTCGGAGTGGTGTTCTAAGGCCCGGACACCGGCCCCGTACGGCATCCGAACCGTCATCGGTGCCGTCAACTCGCCGCGAGTGCGCCAGCGGATTCGGCTCGCGTTCGTGACCAGTTGGTCGAACGCGGGGGGCAGAAAGCCCGAGAACTGAATCTCGGCGACCGGCCGGTAGCCGTACGTCGCGAGACCGACCGCCGCGCCGACGATGGCAATCTCCGAGAGCGGCGTGTCGCGAACGCGTTCCTCGCCGAACGCCTCCTGGAGACCGTCCGTCGCGCGGAACACGCCGCCGGACTGTCCAACGTCCTCACCGAACACCAGCGTCCGGTCGTCGTTCGCTAACTCCTCGTGCAGTGCGTCGTTGATGGCTTCGATGATGGTCGCGTTCATGGTCATCCCTTCGGTCGCTGTTCGATGTAGTCGTACATCTCCGGGTGGTCTGCGAGGAACTGCTCGTACTCGCGGCGTTGTCGGCGCAGTTCCGGCGGCGTCTCCTCGTGGAGGTACTCAAACATCGCCTCCACGCCGCGCCGTTCGAACGCGTCCGCCGCGTCGACGGCGTCGGAGAACTGGTCGTCAACCTCCGCGCGAACGGCGTCTTCGTCCACCTCCTCGAGATAGCCGGCCTCCGCGAGGAAGTTCCGGTAGCGTTCGAGTGGGTCGCGTCGCGCCCACTCCTCGACTTCGTCGTCGTCGCGGTAGCGCGTCGGGTCGTCGCTCGTCGTGTGGGCGGCCCGACGGTAGGTGACCGCTTCGACGAGTACCGGACGTCCCTCGAGTGCCCGGCGACGCGCCTCGGTGACGGCGTTGTAGACGGCGAGCACGTCGTTACCGTCGACGCGAATCCCGTCGACGCCGTAGGCGAGGGCCTTCTGCGCGACGGTGTCGGCCGCCGTCTGTTTCTCGAAGGGCAACGAGATGGCGTACTGGTTGTTCTGGCAGAAGAAGACGCACGGCGACTCCATCACGCCGGCGAAGTTGAGTCCCTCGTGGAACGCGCCCGTGGATGTCGCGCCGTCGCCGAGGTTGGCGAACGCGACTCGCTCCGCGTCGTCCAGTTTCATCCCCCACCCCATCCCGGCGACGAGGGGGATGTGCGACCCGATGGAGATGGCGAGACCGAAAACGTTCGCGCCCTCCATCCGCGAGGCGTCCTCCACGCCGCGCCAGTAGAGGAGCAAGTCGCGCATCGAGAGGCCGTGCATCAGCAACGCGCCCGCTTCGCGACCGTACGGGAATATCCAGTCGTCGTCCGCGAGGGCGAATCCGCTGCCGATGATAGCCGCCTCCTGTCCCTGTCCGGAGGCGTACGTGCCGAGTCGCCCGCGTCGCTGGAGTTTGGTCGCTCTGTCGTCGAACGTCCGCTGGAGGAGCATCCAGCGGTAGACGTCTCGGAACGTGTCGGCGTCGAAGTCGGGGAGTCGGTCGATGTCTGGTGAGCCGTCGGGTCCGAGGACCCGATACGTGTCGATGGACACGTCCTCCTGTCGAATCCCCCGAACCCCCGCGTCGGGCGACCTGGGAGGTGATGGTCTCGTCTCGTCGGTCATGCTTCGTTGTGTGGTAACCCAACACAGACATAAAGCTTGGTACTGACGGCGTCGTCTCGCGCGCGTTAGAACGGGTTCAGTCGAACATCTTACCGGGGTTGAGGATGCCTTCGGGGTCGAGCGTCGCCTTCAGCGACCGCATCGTCTCGATGACTGCAGGTTCGAACTCGCGGCGGAGGTACTCGCGTTTCCCGACGCCGACGCCGTGTTCGCCGGTACACGTGCCGCCGGCGTCGAGCGCTCGCTGGACGATTCGTCCGGACGCCTCGCTGACTCGCTCGCGTTCGTCCTCGTCGTCGAGGTTCGCGAGGATGGCGTAGTGGAGGTTGCCGTCGCCGGCGTGGCCGAACGCCGGGATGGGCAGGTCGAACGACGCCGACACCTCGCCGACGAAGCGGACCATCTCCGCGTACGCGCCGATGGGGACGGTCACGTCGCCGACGACTTCCAACTCGCGGTCCGGGTCGTACTCCAAGAGCGCTTGGCCTATCTCGCGGCGCGCCCGCCACAGTCGCTCTCGTTCGGCTTCTTCGACCGCGGTGTCGACCCGGACGGGGTCGTGGTTCCGGAGCACATCGACGAGTGCGTCCATCTCCCTGTCGACGCCGCGGCCGTGGAGTTCGAAGAACACCATCGGTTCCGACGGGAGTCCCGAGTCGGTGTAGGAGTTGGCTATCTCGGCGGTGAGCGAGTCCACGAGTTCCACCGTCGCCGCGTCGATACCCGCGCGGATGGCGTCGGTGATAGCCGCGGTGGCGTCGTCCAGCGAGTCGAAGATGGCTCGTCCCGCGAGCGTCCTCGCGGGTTCGACCGCGAGTTCCAGCGTCACGCGCGTGACGACTCCCAGCGTCCCCTCGCTCCCGACGAACAGGTCGACGAGGTTGTAGCCGGCGGAACTCTTCTTCGCCTTGCTACCGACTTCGAGAACGGTTCCGTCCGCGCGGACGACTTCCAGTTCCAACACCCACTCGCGGAGTTCGCCGTACTTCACGGCGCGAATCCCGCTGGCGTCGTTGGCGACCATCCCGCCGACCGTCGAGAAGGCGGCGGACTGAGGGAACGCCGGGAAGCACAGTCCCTCCGTCGCGACGTGGGCTTCGAGGTCACCGCCGACGACGCCGGGTTCGACGTCCACTTGCAGGTCGTCGGGGCGGAAGGCGAGAATCTCGTCGAGTCGCTCCATCGAGAGCGAGATACCGCCTTCGACGGGGACGGCGTTCCCCTCCGTACTCGACCCGGCGGCGTACGGGGTCACCGGGACGCCGCGGTCGTTCGCGGCGGCGAGAACGGTGGAGACGTCGGCCGTCGACGCCGGGTAGACGACGGCGTCGGGTCGACTCGCGTCCGCGGCGTGCGTCCCGTAGTCGGTGGCGAATCGGTCGCGGTCCGCTCGCTCGAACGAAATCTGGTCGGGAGAGAGCGAGAGGTCCGCGAGGAAGCCGCAGTCGTGTGGCATGCGAACGGATTCCACAGCACCCGATAAAGTTCTGTCGTCGGTCGAAGCCGGCGACGTACCGGGTATCTACACGAACGTTTGCACAAATTATTTAGTGTTCGATATGGTGTGGTCACACATGGCAGACAACGATAGTCCGGCGTACGCGAGTGACCGACGGACGCTTCTGCGAACGATTGGGGCGGCGGGTGCCGTCGGACTGGCGGGGTGCGCGGGTGACGACGCGAGTTCCGGCGGAACCACCGAGACGAGCGGAGAGTCGTCCGGAGAAACCTCGACGTCGGGCGGAACGACCGGAAGTTCGAGCAGCGAGACGGTGAAAGTCGGCTGGCTCTATCCGTCGACGGGGCCGTACGGTGGTCTCGCAACCTATCAAGAGCAGGGCGCGAAACTCGCCATCAAGCGCATCAACGAGAACGGCGGCATCGACGGGACGCAGATAGAGGGCTTCCACGAGGACACGCAGGCCGACCCGCAGACCGGCACGCAGAAGGCTCGAAAGCTCGTCCAACAGGACGGGGTGGACGCGCTGTTCGGCTGTATCTCCTCGTCCGTCGGGTCCGCCGTCGCGGGCTACGCCGCCGAGGAGAACGTCCCGTTCTATCCGGACGTCGCCGCCGACGGGTTGACGATGGAGAACTGTCAGCGAACGACGTTCCGCTACGAGACGCGGGCGAGTCAGACCGCCGCGGCGGGTGCGCCGTGGGCCGTCGACAACTTCGGCACGAAAGTGTGGATACACAACGCCGACTATCTGTGGGGCAACAGCGTCGCTTCCGCGTGGGAGAAGACGGCGAAGGACCACAACAGCAGCGTCGAAGTCGTCGGTAGCACCACAAGCGAACTCGGCGCGACGGACTTCTCGTCGTACATCAGTCAGATAATGTCCTCGGACGCCGAGTGGGTGGTCACCGGACTCAACGGCGGCGACGCCGTCAACTTCCTGAAGCAGTCGAACAGCTACGGGCTGAAGTCCGAGAAGACGCTCGTCAGCCCGGTGAACTCCTTCCAGTTCATCCGTAAGGCCGCCGGGGAGGCCGCACAGAACACCTACTCGGCGATTCGGTACTACGAGGGCTTCGAGAGCGACGCCAACAGCGAGTTCGTGCAGGCGTTCACCGACGAGTACGCTTCCGCGCCCGACAACTTCTCGCACGTCTCGTGGGTGTACATGTACCTGTACAAACGCGCCGCGGAGAAGGCGGGCAGTTTCGCGACGGACGACATCGTAGAGGCACAGACTGCGGTGAGTTTAGACGGACCGATGGGAACGACGAGTTACCGCGAGTGCGACCACCAGGCCGCACGTCCCTACAGCATGGGCGAGATCGTCGCTCCCGGCGACTACGACTGGCCGGACATCGAGGTGATGACGACTATCGAGGCGGACGAGGCGACGGTGCCCTGCAGTTCCGTCTCCTGTCAGCTCTGAGGAGTCGAGATGGACGTCAACCTCCTCGTACTCCAACTGCTCAACGGCCTCGCGCTGGGAGTGCTCTACCTCCTCATCGCGTCCGGTCTCTCCGTCATCTTCGGGATGACAGACATCATCAACTTCGCGCACGGCGCACTGTACATGCTGGGTGCGTACGTCGGTCTCTCCGTCATCGACGCGACGGGAAGCTTCTGGCTGGCGTTGCTGCTGGCCCCCTTGAGCATCGGCGTCGTCGGTGTCTTCTTAGAGCGGACGACGCTCCACCGCATCTACGACCGCGACCCGCTCTACCACATCATCCTCACGTTCGGGCTGACGCTGATGCTCTCGGACGCGGTGGAGTTCATCTGGGGCAAGAGCCCACAGCAGTTCCCCGGTCCCGACGCCATCACCGGCGCGGTGGCGCTCGGGCCGATATTCTACCCGAAGTACAAACTGTTCCTCATCGTCGCCGGTATCGCCGTCGCCGGTGGCGTGTGGCTCCTCTTCGAGAAGACGAACTTCGGACTCATCGTCCGCGGCGGCGCGCAGAGTCGCCAGACCGTCCGCATCATGGGTATCAACATCTCGAACTATTTCACGCTCGTGTTCGGGTTGGCCGCGGTGCTGGCGGGCGTCGCGGGCGTCCTCGCCGGACCGTTCCTCAACGTCACGCCGACGATGGGCGACCAGATAATCATCACCGCGTTCATCGTCGTCGTCGTCGGCGGCCTCGGGAGCTTTCGCGGCTCGGTCGTCGCCGCCCTCCTCATCGGCCTCGTCCAGTCGCTCGGCACCGTGTTCGTCCCGCAACTGACCGGTTTTCTGGTCTACCTGCTCATGATTCTCGTCCTCCTCGTCCGGCCGCAGGGCCTCCTCGGCGAGTACGAGGTCAGGAGCGACTCAACGAAGGTGACGTTCAGCGAGATAATCGAGCCCGTCTCGATAACCGACAAGCGCGCGCTCGGCTTGCTCGGCGTCTTGGCGCTCGTCCCGTTGGGGATGGGGTCGCTCTACTCGCCGTACTTCGTCGGTCTGCTGTCGCTCATGTTCATCTGGGCGCTCCTCGCGCTCAGTCTCGACATGGTGATGGGCTACATGGGTCTGCTCTCGTTCGGCCACGCGGCCTTCTTCGGCATCGGCGCGTACGCGACGGGGCTGTTCACGATGCACGTGTTCAACTCGTTCGTCGCCGCCGCCGCCGTCGCCATCGTCGTCGCGGCGGGCGTCGCGTGGATAATCGGTGCGCTCTCGATCCGGCTGACCGGTGTCTACTTCGCGATGATAACGCTCGCGTTCGCGCAGATGTTCCATCAACTCGCGCTGACGTGGAACGACGTGACCGGCGGGAGCGACGGCCTCACGGGGATGCCGACGGTGGACCTGTTCGGCGCGGGACTCGTCAGCCTCGGCGACACGGCGACGTTCTACTACTTCGCGCTCTTCGTCACCGTCGCCGCGTACGTCGTGACGGTGAAACTGCTCGACTCGCCGTTCGGGCGCGTGGTGACGGCCATCCGCGAGAGCGAGCGTCGCGTCTCGTTCCTCGGCTACGACACGAACGTCTACAAGCGCCGCGCGTTCGCCCTCTCGGGAGCCATCGGCGGCCTCGCGGGCGCGCTGTTGGCGACGTACCAGACGTTCGTCTCCGCGGGAACGCTTCACTGGGTCGTCTCCGGCGACGTGGTCATCGCGATGATGTTCGGCGGCATCGGAACCCTGTTCGGCCCGATGTTCGGTGCCGGACTGTTCATCGGCCTGCAGGAGATACTCTCCTCGTACACGGACCAGTGGCGGTTCGTCCTCGGACTGCTCCTCGTGCTGACCGTGATGGTCGCCCCGCGCGGCCTCATCACGGTGTACAGTTCCGTCCGCGACGCGGTTCGGCTCCGGATGGGCTCCGGCGGCGGCCCGCAGCGAGACGCCGCGACCGACGGTGGTGAGAACCGATGAGCACGATACTGGAGACGGAGAATCTGACGAAACGGTTCGGGAGTCTCACCGCGAACGGCGACGTGAACCTCACGGTGGAGTCGGGGACGACTCACTCCGTTATCGGGCCGAACGGGGCCGGGAAATCCACGCTGTTCAACCTCATCACCGGACTGCTCGAACCCACGTCGGGGTCGATTCGGTTCAACGGCGAGGACATCACCGGCGAGTCGCCGCACGAAGTCGCTCGCCGTGGACTGGCGCGCTCGTTCCAGATAACGGACGTGTTCGACGGGCTGACCGCCTTCGAGAACGTCCGCGTCGCCGCGCAGTTCGCGGACGACCGCCGGTCGAGTATGTGGCGGTCGGCGGACAGTCTCACGGACGCGGGCGGCCGCGCGACCGAGATACTGGAAGACGTCGGGTTGGCGGACCGAAGCCACCAGCGCGCGGCCGAGTTCGCCTACGGCGACCGCCGAAAGTTAGAAATCGGAATCACGATGGCGACCGAACCGGACCTGCTCATGCTCGACGAACCGACGGCGGGGATGGGCAGAGAAGACACCATCAGCACCGTCCAACTCGTCCAGCGTCTCGCCGACGAACGCGGCTTCACGCTGATGCTCATCGAACACGACATCGAGATAGTCATGAGTATTTCCGACACGATAACGGTGCTCCAACGAGGCGAAGTCATCGCCGAGGGCACGCCGGACGAGGTGCGGGCGGACGAAGAAGTGCAACGCGCTTATCTCGGGGGGGCCCAGCTATGAGCGACCCGCTCCTCTCCGTCGACGGAATCGACGCGGCGTACGGCCAGAGCCAGATACTCAGAGACCTCTCGCTGTCGGTCGAACGCGGCGAGGTGGTCTCGCTGGTCGGCCGCAACGGCGCGGGAAAGACGACGACCCTCCGCGCGATTCTGGGCATTCTCACCCCGTCGGCCGGGACGGTCACGTTCGACGGAGACGATGTCACCCACCGTCCCGACTACGAGACGGTGGCCCGCGGGATACAGTACGTTCCCGAGGACAGGCAGGTGTTTCCAGACCTGAGCGTCGACGAGAACCTCCGGCTGGGCGAGTTGAAGAGCAAGGGCGCGGGGACGCTCACGATGGAGGAGGTGTTCGAACGGTTCCCGCGACTCCGAGAACGGCGCGCGAACAAGGGGTCACAGCTCAGCGGTGGCGAACAGCAGATGCTCGTCATCGCCCGTGCACTCGTGGGGAAGACGGACTTGCTGATGCTCGACGAACCGACGGAGGGACTCGCCCCCCAGATAGTCGAGGACGTGATAGAGATAATCGAGAGCATCAACGACGAGGGCGTGACGGTACTCCTCGTCGAACAGAACGTTCAGGCCGCGATGTCCGTCGCGGACCGCCACTACGTCATCAACAAGGGACAGAACGTGTTCGAGGGGACGACCGACGAGATTCGGGCGGCCGACGACGTTCTGGAGGAACATCTCGGCGTCGGCGGCGAGTCGGAGCTCTCGCTATGAGTCTCGACGCGTTCGAACGGGCGGCGACCGGTCGCCACGCGACGGTCGAGCGGACCACCGTCGACGACTTCGGCGAGACACTCGCCGCACACCTCGACGGCCCGACGGTGGGGACCCCGCTCCCGTTCGAGGGCGTCTCGCTCGAACCCCACCCGGTCACCCTCCGGCCGACGCCCGCGGAGCTCGACGCGGCGACGGTCGGTGTTACGCCCGTCGGCCCCGCCGTCGCGGAGTACGGGAGCGTCGTGCTGGCCTCCGACAACTGGGGAGCGGAGCAGGTGAGTATCTACCCCGAGACGCACGTCGGCGTCCTCGCCGCCAGCGACGTCGTACCGACGCTCGAAGACGCGGTCGAGCGTATCGCGGGTGCGGTCGGTGACGGTCTCACCAGCGCCGTCCTCACCACGGGACCGAGCGCGACGGCCGACATGGGCGCGCCCGTGTACGGCGCGCACGGTCCCGCGAACCTCCACGTACTCGTCCTCGAAGACCGATGAACGACACCAGCCACCGGTCCGTGGCCGTTCCGGTCGGTGCCCGGACCGCACGGAGGGGGGCGACGTGAGCCGACCCGAACGGTCGAAGCGGGAGCGAGCGGCACGCATCCGCGAACTGCTCTCGACGGACGGGCGACACGTCGCCGAGAACGTCGAACCGTTCAACGAGGGCCGGTATCGACGCTACGCCGAGATGGCCGACACCGAGTCCTATCGCACAGCGGCCCGTCGCATCAAGGAGGACGCTATCGAACGCCTCCCCGAGTTGGTCGAAGAGGTGACCGTGACGGTCGAAGGCAACGGCGGCACCGTCTACCTCGCTGACGACGCCGACGACGCGCGCCGCTACGTGCGCGAGGTGGCCGCGGCGAACGACGTGCGCTCGGCCGTGAAGGGAAAGTCGATGACGACGGAGGAGATAGCGCTGAACGAGGAACTGGAGAGCGCCGGAGTGGCCGTCCACGAGACGGACCTCGCGGAGTTCGTCCTGCAACTCGCCGACGAGGAGGCGAGCCACATCGCCACGCCCGCCGTCCACAAGTCTCGCGAGGAGATAGCCGCCCTGTTCGACAGCGTCTACGACCTCGACGAACCGTTGGAGACGCCCGAAGAACTCACGCGATTCGCGAGCGACGTCCTGCTCGAACGGGTGAAAGAGGCTGACCTCGGAATCACCGGCGCGAACTTCGTCACCGCGGACACCGGCACTATCGCTCTCGTCACCAACGAGGGGAACGCCCGGAAGTCCGCGGTCACGCCACCGACCACCGTCGCCGTCGCCGGTATCGAGAAAATCGTCCCCTCGCTGGCCGACCTGCCGCCGTTCTTGAACCTCATCGGACCCTCGGGGTCCGGGCAGGACATCACCGCATACGTTTCGTTCTTCACGCCGCCCGTAGCGTCGCCCGCCATCGACTTCGACAGTCCGGACACGCCGGGGTTCGGCGACGCCGACGAACGGGAGTTCCACCTCGTTCTCGTGGACAACGGACGGATGCAGATGCGCGAGGACGACCAGTTGAGAGAGACGCTGTACTGCGTCCGGTGCGGTGCCTGCGCGAACTCGTGCGCGAACTTCCAACAGGTGGGCGGCCACGCCTTCGGCGGCGAGACGTACTCCGGCGGCATCGCAACGGGATGGGAGGCCGGCGTCCACGGGACGGACGCCGCCGGGGAGTTCAACGACCTCTGTACCGGGTGTACGCGCTGTGTGAACGCCTGTCCGGTGAAGATAGACATCCCGTGGATAAACACCGTCGTCCGCGACAGACTCAACCGGGGGGCGTCACCGGGGTCGTTCGACTCCATCGTGGAGGGGCTGACACCCGACGAAGAGCCTCCCGGACTGGACGCCGGGAAACGCCTGTTCGGAAACGTCGAGACGCTCGCTCGGTGGGGGAGTCGGACGGCACCGCTCTCGAACGCCGTCGCCGGGTCCGCTATCGGTCGACGCGTCCTCGAACGGGTCGCAGGCGTGGACAGTCGCCGCGAACTCCCGACGTTCGCCGGGACGACGTTCCGCGAGTGGTTCGACGCGCGCGACGGAGACGGACCCGACGACCCGACTCGCACGGCCGTCCTCTATCCCGACGTGTACACGAATCACGTACAGGTCGAACGCGGGAAGGCGGCCGTCCGCGTCCTCGAATCGCTCGGCGTCGACGTCGTCGTCCCCACGGTTCGGTCGAGCGGACGCGCCCCCTTCTCGCAGGGGATGGTCCGAACGGCGGAGAAACACGCAGAGGCCGTGACCGAGGCCCTGAACCCCGAGATAGACGGCGGTCGCGACGTCGTCGTCGTCGAACCGAGCGACCTCGCGATGTTCAGAGACGACTACCGACATCTGCTTGACGAGGAGACGCGGACCACCCTCGCAGAACACAGCTACGACCTGTTCGAGTACGTCTACGGACTGTTGGAGAACGGGGCGGACGCGACCGACCTCTCTGACGCGGCGAAACGGCGCGACGGCGAGACGAAACTCGCCTACCACAGTCACTGCCAGCAGCGAACGCTCGGCGTGGAGACGTACACCGAAGCCGTCCTCGAACGACTGGGGTACGACGTGGTCTCTTCGGAGGTGGAGTGCTGCGGGATGGCCGGAAGCTTCGGTTACAAACTGGAGTACTACGACCTGAGCGTAGCCGTCGGCGAACGCCTCCGGGCGCAGTTTACGACCCCGGAGACAGCCGACCGTCGCGTCGTCGCCAGCGGAACCTCCTGCGTCGAGCAACTCGACTCGCTGTTGGCGCGCCGAGCCGAACATCCGATTCGCGTCGTCGACCCCGCCGACACCGAGTCGAGAGATCGGTGAGCGGTAGTTCGGGAGTTTTACACACAATATTAATTGTATATCGTGATGGGAGAATCGTCCTCCAACCCTCGTGAAATCTGCCGGACACGTACCCGCACGCGTTCGCAGTTCAGCACGTCGGTGAGGTCAACGTGCGACGTCCCTGAACCCCCAGAAGGCGACAGTGCCGCATCTCCCGAGAGATAAACGATAGAAGATGCAGGCATCGCGAGTCTACTTGTGAACTCATTGTACTCGGTGTATTCGAGGCAGTGTTCGCACTCATCTGTACCGGGGGCTTCCGAACGCGACGAGCGATGCGCTACCGCCCGAGACTGCCTCAAGCCGAAGTATTCGAAGGGCGGATGGGTTTGTCAAATATAGCAAAGACAGTTTTGATAGTTTTGATAGTTTTCCGACAACCTGTCAAAACCCGCACGAGGAGCGGAGAATCGAGTCGGCAGGGAGCGACCGACGCTCGGGTCGAGAGCGTAGAACGGGATACGGTCGCCGGTCAGAGACCCGTGCGGCGTGACAGAGTTGTGAGAGCGCGGTCGGATCTAACCTGAATCCGACGCCGAAAGTGTCCGAATGATTTTGTTCACTCGGGAGACGAAAACACCGTACCCGAACCCGCCGCGACACCGTCAGTTCGTCCGCCACGACTTCGACCGATGGGACTTTGTGGCTCACCGTCGCACGGGCAGTATGATTCGCAGATTCGAAGAGACGTCACCGGCCGTCGCGGAGTCAGCGTTCGTCTCCGAGATGGCGTACCTCGTCGGCGACGTGACCGTCGGTCCGGAGGCGAGCATCTGGCCGTTCGTCTGCGTCCGCGGCGACTTCGGGCCGTCGAGTATCGGCGAACAGACGAACGTACAGGACTTCACGATGCTCCACGAGGCGGACGTCGGACCGCGCGTCACCGTCGGTCACCACGTCACCATCGACGGCGCGAGCGTCGGCGCGGACTCGCTGGTCGGTATCGGGAGTACCGTCCTCCCCGGCGCGTCCGTCGGGTCCGACTGTATCGTCGGCGCGGGTGCCGTCGTGACGCCCGACCAAGAGATTCCCGACGGACACGTCGCCTTCGGCATCCCCGCCGAGACACAACCCATCAGCGACGACCACCGCGAGTACGTCCGCTGGAACTGCGAGGAGTATCTCGACATGACCGCCCGGTACAGAGCACAGGGCGGATTCGAGCGGTTCCCCGACGAGTTCGAGGGGTGACGCCCGCGTTCGAGGGCGTCTCCCCGGCAATCAGCCCCGAACGATACGTACGTTTATGGGGGCGCACGCCGACTCGGCGTTCGTATGCACCTCATCGAGAACGCTCTCTCGGAGAGCCACCGGACCGTCCGCGAGCGAGCGGACGAGTTCGTCGAAGACGTCGTCGAACCGCGCGCGGACGAAATCGAAGCGTCGGACGAGTTCCCGCGCGACGTGGTCGAAGAAGCGGGCGAGCGCGGACTGCTCGGCCTCCTCTTGCCGGAAGAGTACGGCGACCTCACGACCGACTTCGTGGGCTACTGTCTGGCCGTCGAACGCGTCGCGGAAGCAAGCGGTGCCGTCGCGGAGACGATTCAGGGGCACACGTTCGCCGCCCTCCCCATCGCTCGGTTCGGCACCGACGAGCAACGCGAACGGTTCCTCGAACCGATGGCGAGCGGTGACGCCGTCGGCGCGATGCTCCTCACCGAACCCGGTGCGGGGAGTTCGCCGTCCGAGTTACAGACCGTCGCCGAGGCGACGGACGACGGCTACCGAATCTCCGGCGAGAAGGCGTTCGGGACGAACGCGGGCGTCGCCGACGTCCACCTCGTCGTCGCTCGCAAACGACCGCAACCCGACGACTCACACGGCGTGAGCGTCTTCCTCGTCCCCGGCGTCGACGACGCCGACGGGTTCAGCTTCGACCGCGTGGAGTACATGGGGATGCGTGGACACGTCACCGGCGACTCGACGTTCGACGAGGTGGCGATTCCCGCGGACAACCTCCTCGGCAGCGTCGGGCAGGGCTTCCGCATCGCGATGGGCACCATCGACATGGCTCGGACGGGAATCGGCGCCATCGGGACCGGTATCGCGCGCGGGGCGTTCGACGCCGCCGTCGACTACGCGGGCGACAGAGAGCAGGGCGGGAAGGCCATCGGCGAGTATCAGGCCGTACAGGTCCTCGTCGCGGACATGTATCAACAGCTCTCGGGCGCGCGGCACGCCGTCTACTCCGCCGCACACGCCATCGCGGACGACGCCGCGGAGACGCGTCTGTCCAGTAGCGCCAAACTCGCGGGGAGCGAGACGGCGGAGTTCGTCACGCGCAACGCGATGCAGGTGTACGGCGGGAAGGGCTACCGGACGGACCTTCCGCTCGAACGCTACTACCGCGACGCGCGCATCCTAAGCCTCATCGGCGGTACCTCCGAGATTCAGCGGACGACCATCGCCCGCGAGACGCTGGACCTCTGAACGGACGCGCCGCTCTCATTCTCGCCACGTCCGCCGGAAAAGGTCGCGTCCGAAAACGCTTCGTCCTCGAATGTGTCGAATCCGCTTCAGTCGTCGTCGCTGGTGATGGCGTCTTCGCCGAGTTCGGCCTCGATGAAGTTGGGTTCGCGCTTTTCGAGGAACGCAGAGATACCCTCTTTCGCGCCCGGGGTGTCGAACAGTTGGTTCTGCAGTTCGCGTTCGTGCGCGAGTGCGTCGTACAGCGACATCTCCATCCCCTCGTTGACGGCGACTTTGATGTGACCGACGGCCTGGTTCGGGAGGCTCGCGACGTGTTTTGCGAACTCGATTGCTTCCTCTTCGGCGGTGCCGGGTTCGACGAGTTCGTCGACGATGCCGGCTTCCTGTGCTTCACTCGGGGTGAGACGCTCGTCTTTGAGCATCATCTTGAGCGCCTTCGAGATGCCGACGTAGCGGGGGAGCAGTTGCGTGCCCGCCTCGCCGGGGATGAGACCGAGGTTGATCTCGGGGACGCCCATGTTGTAGTTGTCGTCGTCGCCCGCGTAGCGGATGTCCGTCGCGAGAGCGAACTCGAGGCCGCCGCCCATGCAGTGGCCGTCGATTGCGGACACGAAGATCGTGTCGGTCGAGCGCATCTTCAGAATGGATTCCTTGCTCGTCTGACTCGCGTAGCCGATGTGCTCGGGGCTCTCGTCTTGGAGCGCCTGGATGTCGTAGCCGGACGAGAAGAACTTGTCACTCGTACTGCTGAGGACGGCACAGCGAACCGTGTCGTCGAACCGGATGGTCTCGACCATCTTCTGGAACTCGAAGACCATGTCGGCGTTGTGGGCGTTCGCCGGCGGTTTGTTCAGTCGAACGATACCGACGTGGCCGTCCATCTCTGTCTCGAAATTCTCGAGGTCGAGTTCTGCGAAAGTCTCCATGCAACTGCTACATACATAGGGCAGTATAAATAATTACCGACAGCCCAAACCGCGATAAACGAGCAGTGCAGCCGCTAACGCCGCGGTATTCGTCTCTCCAGTCTGTGGGCTATCTGCCCGTGTCGGCCACGTCGCCGTCGTACTTGATGCGCTCGAAGACCGTGTGGCAGTCGTTGCAGTAGTACTGACTCTTCGAGACTTCCGACCCGAACTGCGAGTGCCGTTCGGTCTCGGTCGACCCGCAGAACGGACACTCTGGGTGCTCGGCGGACATGAGTCTCAGTCCATCCGGAACTCGGCGTTCTGGACGCCGCTGAGCGATTCGACGTCGGCGTCGGAGATGGACCCCTCGTCGGTCCGCCGACGCGACTCGTTCCACTCGTCGAGCGACGGCGCGTCCCAGTCCACGTCGAGTGCGTCGACGTCGACGTCGGTGCCCGCGAATATCTCCTCGTAGCGCGCGCGGAACGCGGTGCGGAGTGCGGCCGCCGAGCGGTCGGTGAACCCCGATTCGAGGAGTGGGTCCGCGTCGTCGTCGTAGGCGGCCGGCCCGAGGAACGCGAGTATCGCCGGCAGCGTCGACTCGAGTGCGGCGACGACGGCGTCCGTCTGTTCGTCGCCGAGCGTCTCCAGTCGACCGTCGAGGAACTCAAGGTGGAAGAACTCGTCCTGCCCGATTCGAGTGCCGAGTCCCTCGAAGTCGTCGTGGACGATGGCGTCGATGAGGTACCACGCGGCGCGTTCGGTCAGCCCCATGGTGACGACGAACTCCACCCACGACTCGGGGTTGTCGTCGACGGACGCGGCGTTCGCGAACTCCGTCGCCGAGCGGTCACCCTCCAGCCAGTCGTTCTCGCGGCCCTGTTGGCCGAGCAGTCGGAACAACTGGCGGACGTGACCGAGTTCGTCCTGTGCGGCGCTGGCGCCCGCGATGTCGTCTTCGAGCACCGGCCCCGAGAGCATCCACTGGGCGTATCGCTGCGACAACACGAGTTTCGTGTCCGCGACCGACTGCACGTAGTCGACCGCTTCGGCGGACCACTCGCTCATGCCGTATCACCCGGTGAGTCGGGCATCCGGCCGACGTTCGTCGCGTCGAGGACGTTGTCGCGGCGGACGACGACGAGTCGGTCCCAGTCCTCCTCGTCGAACGTTCGGTAGGCGTACACCTTCGCGAGACGGTCGTTCTCCGCGTCGACGTTGCCGACGTTGATGAGTTCGTCTCCGGCGTTGATTCTGGCGAACACCTCGTACTTCATAGTGCGATACCGGACTCACGAAGCTTCTCTCGAACCTCCGCTGTCAACATGCTCTTCTCCCAGAGCGGGCTCCAGACCACGTCGACCTCTACGTCGCGGACGCCGGACATCGTGCGCAGGCAGGCGCGGATGTCGTCGAGTATCATGTCGTACGCGGGGCAACCCATGCACGGGAACGTCATCTCCACGAGGACGTCCGCGCCGTCGGGCGTCTGCTCGACGTGGACGTCGTATATCATCGCCATCTCGACGAGGCTCACCGGGATGTGCGGGTCCGGAATCTCGTCGAGGTTCGCCCAGATATCCTCCTCGAAGGCGGTGGCGTCGTCGCCGGGGCCGAAGCCCGCGGCGTTCTGTTGGTGTTGCACGCTCATGCGGAGACGGGGTCCATCTGCCCCGACTGGAGGAGTTCGACGTACTTCTCGTTGGCCGGGCCGCGCGCCCGCCAGCGGTCGATGACGTCGTCCCACGAGGTGTTCTCCTCGAAGTACCACGTCTTCGTCTCGGCGTCGAAGTGCGCGGGGAGGTCGTACTCCACGACGTACTCGTCTCGCTCCTCGTCGTAGTGTGCGGGCACGTCGATGCCGAGTTCGTTGCAG
Organism: Halogeometricum limi; assembly: GCF_900115785.1. Lineage (GTDB taxonomy): Archaea > Halobacteriota > Halobacteria > Halobacteriales > Haloferacaceae > Halogeometricum > Halogeometricum limi. The sequence continues at coordinate 115,315 of NZ_FOYS01000005.1, read as the reverse complement.
ACGGGGACGGCGCTGTCCATCCACTTCTGGCGGAGCTCGTCGTTCGAGAGGCCCTTGATGGCGTACGCGAGTTGGTCGTCGTGCTTCTTCTTGTCGTCGGGGAGTCCGAACCACTCCAAGGCGATGGGGAACATCCAGTCGACGGCGTCCTGGACCTTCTGTTTCGTCTTGTCGTTCTTGTTCGCGAGTCTGCGCATCCACGTCTCGCCGTGGCGCAGGTGGAACTGCTCTTCTTTGCCGACTTTGGTCAGCGCGCGCTTCCACGGCGCGTACGACGTGTTCTCGTGGATGTCCGACAGCAGGGCGATGCCCGCGCGGTCCCACAGGCCGTGCGCGGTCACCAGTTCGGCGAAGTTCTCCAACGGCTGGTCGAACCCGTACGTGTTGCGGAACTCGTGCGGTTCGCGGCCGTGGATGAGGTACTCGCGGTCGTACCCCAGGTCTTCGAGCAGGCGGTAGGCGATGTGGCCGTGGCCGAGTTCGTCCTGGATGACGCTGATACAGGACGCACGCGCGTTCACGCTCGGCGCGTTCATCGACGGCTCGTAGTACGCCGGTGCGCTCATCAGTTCGGTGTCACCGGACACGAGGAGCGTCTGCGTCAGGGCCTTCTTGTAGCCCTCGGTCATCTGCTCCTCGGACTCGATCATCTTCCCGTCTTGTAGCTGCTGCTTTAGTTGCTTTTCAGTCGGCATGCTCGTACACGAAGATTCGGTCGACTACTATTAATTGTTTGCATTGTGTGACCCCTCACCACACCCGAACGACCCCCCGACTCTCCGATACACCTTTTTCCTCGGGGGTCCGCAACAGTTGACATGGACATCGAAATACGGCGAGCGACCACCGACGACGGACCGGCCTTACTCGACCTGTGGCACGGATTCACAGAGCACCTCTCGCAGTACGACGAACGGTACCAGCACAAGGAGGACGCCGACGACCGGTGGCTCCAGTACTTCGAGAATCAACTGGTCGACTCGAAGTACGGTGCGGTGTTCGTCGCGGAGGCCGACGACGACATCGTCGGCGTCATCGAGGCGCGGTTGACGGGCGACCACCCCATCTTCCGCCTCTCGGACCACGGCTACATCAACGGCCACTACGTGGTCGAAGAACACCGCGACGAGGGCGTCGGCGACAGATTGGTCGAGGCCGCTGTCGACTGGTTCGGCGAGTCCGACCGGGACATCACGTTCTGCCGCGTCGACGTCATCGAGGGCGACGACCACGCGCAAGCGGCCTACGAACGGATGGGCTTCTCTCCGGTCGAGCACGTCTACGAGCGCCAGGTGGAATGATGACTGAAACGTACGAGGTCGAATTCGTGAACGAAGGACGCACCATCCAGGTGTCCGCGGACCAGCCGATACTCGAAGCGGCGGAAGAGGCCGGACTGGACCTGCCGTACCAGTGCCGGATGGGCGTCTGCGGCGTCTGCAGTGCGATTCGCGTCACCGAAGGAGAGGTCGAACAGACCGAGGGGATGTTCCTCTCCGGAAGCGAGAAAGACGAAGGGTACGTCCTCACCTGCGTCGCGCGTGCGCGTTCGGACCTCAAACTCGAATCGAACGCGGGCCCGTAACCGACCCCCTCCTTCTCAGTTTCGCTCGACGCGACGAGCGAGCGCTTCGCCGTCATTTGTTTACAACTCTGTTTACAAAATCTGGAACGTCTCGCCACCGATTCGCCGAGGCGACGACGCCACCGCGAGTGGTCCTCGGTGAGGGCGACATTCGCGTCCTCACAGACGCGATAGAGAAAGCGTTACAGTTGTAGTATCGTATCGAAATTGAAGTCACGGTGAACGTTGTACACAGAGTTGTAAACAAGACAAAGAGCGTCCGAGAGCGTCACCGAGCCCGTTCGTCGACAGAAGAGCGTTCGGGAGAAACGGGTTACTCGAACTGTTCGGCGAGCGTCGCCGTCGAAGGGACGTCGCGAACGGCGTACCGGTCGGGGTCCGTCTCGATGCGTTCGGCGAACGACGCGTCGGCCAACGCGCGGAGATGCGCCGCCGCCTCGCCCGCACCGAACTTGACGTGGATGCCGTGCATCTCGCCGAACAGGTCCACGGCGACGTCCCACGGCGTCGCGTCTCCCCGCGCTTCGAGTCGGGCGAGGACGCGTTCGGTCCGTTCGCGGTGGTGAGTGCGAATCGTCTCGACCCGTTCGGGTATCGCGAGGGACCCGCCGTGACCGGGGAAGAACTCCCCGTCGTGTTCGAGCAGTCGTCGGAGCGACTGGAGATAGTCGGTCAGCGGTGTCGTCGAACGGGTGTCGCTCCCGCCGACGTTCGGCGTGTACGTCGGCAGAACCGTGTCGCCGACGAACATCGCGTCGCCGAACCGAATCGCGAGGTGGCCGAGCGTGTGACCCGGCGTGTGGAGAATCTCGCCGCCCGCGACGACGTCGCCGTCCTCGTGAGCCACGACGGGCGTCTCGTCAGGAAGCGGCGACGGCGTGTCGCCCGCCCGCACCTCCTCGACTCGCACTTCGGGGACGCCCCACTCGGCCAGCGTGGCCGCGTCGCGACGCGTTCGCTTCCGGCGTTCCTCGCGGTAGGACCCCAGAAGCGGAGCGTCGTGTTTGTGCATGTGTATCGTCGCACCCGCCGCCGCGGCGAGGCGAGGCGCGAGTCCAACGTGGTCGGCGTGCCAGTGCGTCACGACGACGTGGTCGATATCCGAGACCGAAATTCCCGCGTCCGCGAGTCCGGTCCGGAGACGTTCGTACGCCTCGTCTCCCGGCGGCCCGGGGTCTATCAGGACGCTGTGGTCGGGGAGGACGTACGCGCTGTTCGACCCCTCCGGTGAGCCACCGCCGACGGGGACGCGGACGAAGTCACTCATCGCGCTCCTCCGACGTCTCGGTCCCGTCGAATCCGAGCGCGTGCCATCGCTCCGCGACCGTCTCGCGAATCTCTTCTGGGTACATCAACTCGAACTCGACTTCCGGGGCGATGAACTCTTCGTCCCACCGGGGGTCCCACGCCGCGTCGACGTAGAGCCGTGACCCCGTCTGGCCGTCCGCTCTGTACGACGGGGCCGTCGCGGCGGGGGCCGCCGCTTCGCTGAATATCCAGTCGTGAGAGGGGTGCGCCTTCACCCACATGTCGTCCAGCGCGCTAGCGAGGTTCTCGAACGTCGCGTCGGTGTCCAGCACGACGACTTTGTCGAACGTCGGTCCGAACGAGAACAGCGTGTTCGCCAGTTGCCACTCGAACCCCGCGTAGAGAATCTCGCTGGCGACGAAGCAGACGCCGAGTCCCGCTTCCACGGGGAGACCGATCCAACTGACCGGTGAGACGCCCCAGTAGCCGTTCACACGCGCGCTCAGGCGCGCTCCTTCGACGAGACTCGTCAGGTGGGTGTCGTCGCCCAGCGGTTCGCCGAGGGGGGCGAGCGGGAGAACTGGGTCGGACCGACTCGCCACGCGGTCGACGGCGACGGCGAACGGTTCGGAGTTGGCGACGTCCTCCCACGCCGCCCGGGGAACCGTCGCCGACCCCGCCGCGCGCGTGAGCGTCCCGTCGACGACGACTTCGGCGCTGGCGGGGAGGAGGCCGCCGGCGCAGGGCGCGAGCGGAACGTCGTCCAGCGCCGCCGCAACCTCCGGCGCGGACCAGCGCCGCCACGGTTGCGTCTGCGCCGACGAGAGGTGCGCGGCGAGGAGTGCCGCCGTCGGGACGCCCAGCGCCACCGAGACGGGTGCGTTCTCGGGCGCGCGCTTCGCGACGCTGGCGGGCACGTGGACGCGGAGCGTCGACCGGCCGCGAACCTCGCCGCGGACGGGGGCCCACAACTGCCGGTCGCCCGCCTCGACGGCGAGGATGCCGTCGGACACCAACTGTCGGTCGTCCTCGCCGGCGACGGGGAGACACAGCGACGTGACGTCCCGGTCGTGTCCGCTCGCCGCGGCGGCGCGCCGTCGTAACGACGGGCGGTCGGCCGGCGGCGTGGTCAGCACGTCGAGCATCCGCCCGTACGAGGTGTCGGCTGGGAGTCCCATCCCCACCGCGTAGCGGTACCACGGCAAGCGCGCTCTCCTGAGCATCCGGTCCGGACCGCCGCGGACGCCGCACGCGAGACTCCCCTCGCCCGGAACGTCGGACAGGAGGACCGCCGGACCGTTCGAGCGCGCGCTCTCGGCCGCGACTGCGAACGGGAGGGTCGGGTCGTCGATTCGCTCGTCTATCGTCACGAGGTCGTCCGCCGTCGCCAACGCGTCGACCGTCTCTCTGAACTCCATCACTCGCCCTCCTCGGCGACGACGCCCGCCGTCGCCAGCAACTCCCGCGCGCGGTCACGACTGTCGGCGGAGACGACGTCCGGTCGTGCGGCCGCCGACCCCGTCGCGTCGATGTACGCCTTCGCCGTCTTCGCCTTCGACGTCCCCGTCTGCGCGTCTCCCTTCTCATCCGGCGTCTGATAGATGTTCAGCGGCACCTTCGGCATCGTCTCCGTCCCGAACTGGTGGAAGTCCGCGTCCGGGTCGGCGTGGAGGGCGATGGCTTCGAGCACCTCTCGCGTGTCGAACGGGTCGACGGAGGCGTCGACGAAGATGAAGAAGTCGATGTGGAGCATCCCCCACGTCGTGAAGATGAAGTTCGCCAGTTCGTGGAGCGCGCCGGGGTCGTTCGTCTCCGTCGCCACCACGTAGGCGGTGCGGGGCGTGAACTGCCACGGGACGCACCGAATCACGTCGAATCCGGCCGCTCGGAGGCCGAGCGTCGCGTCGGGGCCGACGCATCCCGCCTCCATCGAACTCGTCGTGTTCTCCGTGTAGCCGACGCCCGTCCCCTCGACGCAGAACGGGATGATGGGCGACTCGCGGTGCGTGACGGCGTCGACTTCGAGCGCCGGCATCGAACGACGAGGGCCGTGCATGTAGCCGAAGTAGTCGCCGAACGGCCCCTCGTCGAGTCGCTTGTCGGGGACGAGGTGTCCCTCGACGACGAGTTCGGCGTTGGCCGGGACGTACAGGTCGTTCGTCTCGCACTGAACGAGTTCGACCGGCGCGCGACGCAGGCCGCCCGCGTACCGCGCCTCGTCGCTGCCGGTCGGAATCCACATCACCGACGTGCACTGCACGGCGGGTTCCGTGCCGACGACGATGGCGACGGGCATGGGTTCGTCGCGGCGTTCGTACTTGTAGTAGAAGAGGTTCGGCGTCTGCTCGCCCGCTAGCAAGAGGACGCTCGCCTGCCTGTCGTCGTGGACCATCGCTCGGTGCGTCGACCAGTCGACCCACTCGGAGTCGGGGTCCGGCGCGACGAGGGTGTGGAGGTTCGAGTACCGCCCGCCGTCGCCGGAGTGGATGTACGGCCACGGGAACGACAGCAGGTCGACGTCGTCGCCGACGTGGACCACTTCCTTACACGGGGCGGCGTCGGGCGTCGAGGCCACCGTCGTCGGTTCCACGGGGTCGGTCAGGCGTTCGAGCATCGCGTCGTAGTACGTCGCGCCGTCGGTGTCCGCGGGGAGGCCGAGAGCGGTGGCGATGCGGTCCCACGGTCGACGCTGCGACCCGCGGTACGGGTCGCCGACCAGTCGCGCACCGGGGACGCCGCTTCGGGCGACCGACTCGAACAGCGGTATCTGGGCGTCTCGTTCGCCGGCCCGCATGGCGATGGCGCTGGCTTCGAGGTCCCACGACACCTCGTCGGTGACGCGGACGAGGTCACCCGCCTCGTCCAACGTGTCGAGGTAGGCCCGGAGGCTCGGTTCGGAGGCGATTCCGTCCCCGTCGTCGCTCACCGCTCGTCACCCCGAAACGCGGCGGCGACGGACTCGCGTTCGACGGCCGTCCTGAGGTCGACGTACTCGTCGACCAACTCGGGGTGTGCGGTGGACAGTTGCGCGGAGAGAAGCGAACGGACCGCGTCCGAGAGCGACCCGTACTCCCCGCTCCGAACGAGATACTGTAGCATCGCACGCAACTCCTCCGAACGGGCGTTCAGGAGGTCCGAGTCCTCGCGGGCCTCTTCTAAGCACTCGCGGAGGAGGTCCGTGTCCACCTCGGCGTCGCCGACGTCCGTCTCGATGAAGTCGATGTACCACTGCTCTTCGATGTTCTCGTGCGGCCCCTTCACGACGGTCAGCGGGGCGGGGTCTCTCAGTCCGTCCGGGTCCCGAGACACCCGCGCCCGCGTCCGAAATATCTCGCGTGACTCCGTGTCCGTCACCTGGAGGGTGACCTCTCCGTCGGTGTCCTCGGGGAGGTACTCTTCTGACGTGGTGTACGTTCGTGCCATGCGCGTTCGTCACGTCCCTCCCGTCGAACATACATAAACGTTCCTCAAGAATTTGCGAAACGAAAGTGAACACCCAATCAGAGCGACGTTTACACCTCTGTAAGCAGTGGAGTAATCAGCGCTTGAGGAAGATGTTGGTCGCCCGCCAGTACACCACCTCGTCGCCGTCCCCGTTCGTCGCCTCGACTTCGGACGTGATGTAGCCCCTGTCGTCTCGGCTGGTCGATTCGGTCTTCTCCAAGACGCGTACCTCGACGCTCACGGTGTCGCCGGGGTAGACGGGGGTTCGCCAGCGGAGTTCGTCGAGGCCGAACGACCCCAGCGTCGCCGTCTCCGAGAGGAACTCGTCGACCAAGAGGCGCATACAGCAACTCGCCGTGTGCCACCCGCTGGCGATGATTCCGCCGTAGATGGTGTCTTCGGCGGCGACGGGGTCGACGTGAATCGGTTGCGGGTCGTATCGTTCGGCGAACTGTAAGAGTTCGTCGCGCTCGGCGGTGTAGCGTCCCAGGGCACGAACCTCGTCCGCGTCGATATCTTCGTAGTAGCGTCGTGGCATCACGGGGAACGTCTCGTGAACGGCGCATAAACGCTCGCGTCTCGGAACGTGACGGTCAGGGCGCACCGTGCGCGCGGAGGGCGGGGACAGAGCGGGTCGGTCGGCGAGTCGAGACGGGCGACCGGTCGACGGGTAGCAGTTACTCGGTGAGCGTCAGTTACTCCTGTTCGCGTTCGCGGAGTTTGATGCGCTGAATCTTTCCGGTCTCCGTCCGCGGGAGGGTCTCCACGAACTCGATGGCGCGCGGGTACTTGTACGGAGCGAGCGTGTTCTTGACGTGGTTCTGGAACTCGTCGACGAGTTCGTCGCTCCCTTCGAACCCCTCCGCGAGGACGACGAACGCCTTGACTATCTGACCGCGTTCCTCGTGCGGTGCGCCGACGACGGCCACCTCCGAGACGGCGTCCAGTTCCTGCAGGACGTTCTCCACTTCGGGACCGGGGATGTTGTAGCCCGAAGAGATGATGAGGTCGTCGCGGCGCGACTTGTACTCCAGACGGCCGTCCTCGCGGTGGACGTAGATGTCGCCGGGGAAGCTCCATCCGTCGACGACGGCGTCCTCCTGTTTGTCCGGGCGGCCCCAGTAGGAGATACCCGTCGGACCGCGAACGGCCAACAGACCGGCCTCGCCGCGCGGCATCTCCTCCATCGTGTCCGGGTCGACGACGCGACACTCGTAGCCGGGGACGGGGAAGCCCGTCGCGGAGGGGTCGATATCCCCGTCGTGCCGGTGGCTGACGAAGATGTGGAGCATCTCAGTCGTCCCGATACCGTCCAAGAGAGGGACGCCGAACTCGTCTTCGAACGCGTCGAACGTGCTCGGAGCCAGCGGTTCGCCCGCGCTCATCCCCGCGCGGAGGCTGGAGAGGTCGTACTCGTCGGCGGCGTCGGGGTGCGCCGAGAGAATCTGGTTGAACGCGGTCGGAATCGAGCAGAGGATGGTGATACCGTGGTTCTCGACGGCGTCCAACAGGTCGCCGGGTTTGGCGTCCTCGACGAGACTCGTCGTCGCGCCGAACCGAAGCGGGAAGGTGACGAGGTCACCGAACCCGTACGCGAACGGGAGCGGCGGGTTGCCGCCGAACACGTCGTCGCGGGTGGGTTCGAGACAGTAGCGCGCGTAGCAGTCGGCCGTCGCGAGCATCTGCCGGTGGGTGTGAATCGCCCCCTTCGGACGGCCCGTCGTTCCGCTCGTGTACAGCATGAGTGCGAGGTCGTCGCGTTCGGTCTCGTAGGCGTCGAGGTCGTCGGAGGCCCCGTCGAGTAGGTCGTCGAAGTCGTGGTGGTCGTGTTCCACGTCCGCCCCGCGGTCCGCGACGACGACGTCGTCGAGCGTTTCGAGATTGGGCATCGCGTTCTCCACCTCGTCCAAGAGCGCGTCGTAGACGACGCAGTGTGTCGCCCCGGAGTCGTTGAAGATGTACTCCAGTTCCTTCGCTCTGAGGAGCTTCATCGACGGCAGGGCGACGCCGCCGAGTTTCTGGACCGCGAGGCAGGCGATAACGGCTTCCGGACGGTTCGGGAAGCGGACGACGACGCGGCTTCCCGGTTCGACGCCGAGTTCCGAGAGCGCGTTGCCGAAGCTGTTCACCTTCGACTGCAGTTCGGCGTACGAGAGTTCGTCGTCCTCGAACCGGACGGCCGGGTCGTCTCCGTGGCCGTCTTCGACGTGTCTGTCGACGAGTTCGGTCACCACGTTCACGTGCTGGGGGTAGTGGACTTCCGGAACCGCGTGAATCAGTTCTGGACCCGTACCCGCGTCGGGTAGCTTCTCAGCTGGGACGCGTGCTTGCATAACAAGAGAGAGTGTCGCAATGGGGGGATATAGTAGTTCCTACCGATTCTTCCTGAATGTCAGCCGCGTGTCCAGAATCCGTCGGGGTCGAACTCGCGGATGAGCTCGACAGCCTCCGAAGAGGGAGCGTCGGTCACGCCGACCGCTTCGCCGGTGACGTCCTCCCGCGTCCGCAGGTCCCACGGGAAGTCCGCGGCCACCTCGTCGGCGTCGACGCCGGGGTGAACCGTCCGGAGGTAGAGTTCGCCGTCGTCGAAGCCGAACGTCGCCTTCGAGGTGACGAGAGCGTTCGGGCCGCCGCCCTGTACCGACTGCTCGTCGCGCCAGTCGCCGCCCTCGCCGTGGCCCGGACTCGTGACGTACTCCACGCGTTCGACGAATCGCCGGGGTTCGTGCGCCATCAGGATGACCGTCCGGTCGGACAGACACGCGATGTCGCAGGCGCCCCCGCTACCGGGGAGCCGAATCTCCCTGTCGCCGGCGTGGACGCGCGTCGTGTTGAGGTTGCCGTAGCGGTCTATCTCCGCGCCGCCGAGGAAGCCCACGTCGATGTCGCCACGCGCGAGGCGACCCATCACGTCGAGCATGCCCGTCGTCGAGACGGCGCGGTCGAGGTTCGGAAGGTCGCACATCGTGTGGAGAAAGCCGTCCGCCGGGTCCTCTCGGACGACGCCGCTCTCGAACACGGACATCGCGTTCGGCGCGTGCGTGCTGACCGCGACTTGAAACGCGATGAGCGGAAGTCGCATCCCGACGAACGCGACGTCGCCGTCGTCTATCTCGCGCGCCGCCGCACTCACCATCAGTTCGCGGGCGGTGTACTCCGAGGCGTCCTCACTGGCCATAGGTCACCTCCGCGGCCGTCGTCGGTTCGCGTACGGAGAGGTCACGCGTCACCTTCTCGCGGTACTCCGCCCGGCTCTCGACGCCGTGAATCCACTCGTCGGCCCACGCGTCGAAGCCGCCCTCGTCTCGGGTCGCCTCGGCGTACTCCAAGAAGAACTCGTTGTCGCGGTTGTACCGCCCGGCGACGGGCGACGGGTGCGCACCGAACGGCGCTTCGACGACTGCGGTCACCTGTTCGCGGGTGATGCGAGTGCGACTCGGGTCGCTCTTGATAACCTCGGGGTCGACTATCTCCTCGGCCGTGACGAGGACGTTGTCGGCGGCTCTGACGGCTTCGTACGTCACGCCGGTGTTGCCCCACAGGTGCGCGTCTCCCGTCGGCGCGGCGCGTTGGACGTGCACGAACGTCCAGTCCGGGGCGATGGCGGGGACCTGAACGACTCGCTGGCCCTCGAACGGGTCTTCGGTGATGCGGAACTGGGGTTCCCCCGCGATGTCGCTCCCGAGGAGCGAGCGCGTCGGAAGGTAGGGGACGCCCAGTTCGGCGGCGTGAAGCGACAGCGCGATGGAGAAGTTCGAGTGGTTCTCGACGTCCAGCTCACCGCCTTCGACCGCCCGTCGGAAGTTGTAGCCGCTTCCGGCGCTGACGTTTCCCGTCCACGCGGCGCGAACGTTCGAGACGAGTCCGGCGCCGACGAGTTGGTCGAACAGCACGTCGCTGATGGGGCCGACGAGCGTCAGGTCGTCCGTCCCCTGCCGCACGAGCTCGTGTCCGGCGGCGAACGGGATGGCGTGCTCCAGCGCCAACCCCGCCGCGATGGTACTGCCCGGTTCGATGCTGGCGATAGCCTCCGCCATGCTCGCAGTCTTGTCCGCAGGCATACAACACATCGCACGGTCCGTCGTGATAAATCCACGCTTCGGGGAGGGCTGTTTTCGGGTTAGAAAACAGAAATTTGACCCATAGACGGCCGATACAGCCCTCGAAGCGGTCGTAAACGGCAAAACAACACCCGTGAGAACACACTACAAAGATATTTATTGGCGCTCAATAATTGTGACACTCATGGTCGAACGAAAACGATTCCAGAGACGGAACTTTCTGAAAGCGGGCGGCGTGGCGGGACTGGGCCTACTCGCGGGATGCGCGGGTGGCGGCGGGTCGGACGGCGAGACGAACACCGACGCGTCCGGCGGAGACGACGGCGGAAGCGACTCCACCGACGGAGGAAGCGACTCCGGTGGAAACTCCGGCGAACCGATCGTCATCGGGTCGATGCAACCGCTCTCGGGGCCGTTCACCCCGTGGGGGAACGCGCACCGCGCCGGACTCGCGTTCGCCGTCGAAGAGATCAACAGCGACGGCGGCGTGTTGGGTCGCGACCTCGAAATCGTCGAGTCCGACACGAAGAGCGACGCCGGGCAGGCAGACACGGTCTTCCGCCGGTTCGTCGAACAGGAGAACGCCGTCGCGACCGTCGGTCCGGTCTCCTCCGACGTCGGTATCCGAACCGCACGCACCGCCCAGGAACTCGAAGTCCCCATGTTGCTCCACATGTCGGGGACGAACAAGGCCATCACGCCGGACACGACGTACACGTTCCGCGTCGGACTCCTCCCGGCGGACACGACGATGCGCGCACAGGCGAACCTCGTCGCGGACGCGGGCTACGAGAAAGTCGGCGCGATTATCGGCGACTACGCGTGGGGTCGGTCCATCGAAGAAGGCATCAACGAACACTTCGGCGTCGACGTGGACGTGCAGGCGGCACCCGTCGGCGCGAGCGACTTCAAGTCGTTCATCCGCAAGTACCCCGACGACATCGAGATGATGGTCGCGACGGGCCACCCGCCGGGGTCGCTCACCATCGCCAACCAACTGAACGAACTGGGCTACAGCCCCGAGGTCATCACGGGACCGAGTTTCCCACCGGGCGTCATCGCGGGCGCACTCGGCGAGTTCGCCTTCGAGGGCGGGTTCACGCACGTTCACAACACGGACGTGTACAGCGACGAGTTCGCGGAAGTCGCACAGCGGTTCGGCGAGGCGAGGGGCAGCCAGTTCGACACCCACACGGCGTACGGCTACGTCTCGGCGAAGATGCTCGCGCAAGCCATCGAAGACGCCGGCGAGGCGGACCCGGTGGCCATCGGAGAGGCGCTCCGCGGTATCAAGTTCGACACGCTGTTCGCGAACCCCATCGAGTACACCGAGAACGGCGAACTCAAGAACCAAGTGCAGATATACAGCCAACTGACCGCAGAAGCGCCGTCGTACTACCCGGACGGGAAGTTCGGCTTCGAAGAGCAGTTCCGAACCGACGCGCTGCCTGCGCTCCCTGCAGACCAGTGACCAGCGCTGTCACGCGGTGCGACGTCGGCACCGCACGGTACGTGCGTCCCGAACAGCGACGCGACTCACTCCGACGAGGACGGGGGACGTATGGTAACGGCTAGTACGCTCCTCGGACTCGCCGTCGACGGACTCGCCTTCGGCGTGTTCCTCGCACTGCTGGGCGTCGGCATCACACTCGTGTTCGGTCTCGGCGAGGTGCTCAACCTCGCTATCGGCACGTTCGCCGTCTTGGCGGTGCTCGTCGCCACCGTCGTCGTCCAACAGGGGATGGGCCTCGTCGTCGCGGCGGTAGTCGCACTCGTCGCCGTCGCGGCGTTCGGTCTCTTCGTCGACCGGACGCTACTGTCGCTCGTCTACCGGTCGGAGGGAGAGGACAGAATCCTCCTCGGCATCTTCACGACGCTGGGGCTGACGGTGTTACTGGACGGTATCCTCATCAACTACTTCCCGTCGCGGTACACCCTCCCCCTCGACGTGGGGACGCTCTCCGTGGCGGGCGCGACGCTCACCGGGAGTTCGCTCGTCATCGTCGCCGTCGGCACCGTCGTCCTCGCCGCCGTCTTCGCGTTCCTCCGCGGGACGTTCCTCGGGAAAGCGACGCGAACGGTGTTCCAAGACGAACGCGGCGCGCGTCTGGTCGGGGTGAACCCCCGACGCATCCGGACGCTCATCTTCGTCCTCTCGGCGGCGGTGGCCGGACTCGGTGGCCTCGTGTTCGCCGCCGGGTCGGCCGTCGCCGTCTCGAACGGTTTCGAGTTCACGACGTTCGCGCTCATCATCTCCATCGTCGGCGGCGTCCGGAGCCTCGTCGGCGCCATCGGCGCCGGCGTGCTCCTCGGACTCGTCAACCAGTTCGCGAACTTCTTCGTCGGGTCGTACATCGCGACGATTATCCTGTTCGTGACGGCCATCGTGGTGCTCTTGGCCCGCCCGGAGGCGATACAATGAGTTCGCGTGCGTCGCTCGGGACGGAAGTCCGCAACGTCGCCATCGTGGCGGTGTTGTTCGCCGTCGCACCGTTGGTCGTCCTCGGCAGCAGTTACTACGAGAGCGTGCTCGCGCACCTGCTTCTCATCGCGCTGTTCGCCGTCGCGCTCAACATCGTCTTCGGCCACACCGACCAACTGTTCCTGTTCGTCGGCGGCCTCGCGGGCGTCGGTGCGTACACGACGGCGCTCCTGGCGGACGCGCTGTCCATCTCGGCGTGGGTGACGCTCCCCGTCGCGGCGCTCGTGTGCGGACTCATCGGGATGCTCGTCAGCTACGTCTCCGCCAAGCGCAACTTCACCGTCGTGCTCATCTCCATCCTCACGCTGAACCTCCAACTCGTGTTCAGCGAGATATTCGTCGGAGCGCGCGACATCACCGGCGGGTCGACCGGCTTCCCGTACGAGTACTTCTCGCTCGGCGTCGTGGCCGAGGCAGTCGGCATCGAGACGAAACTCGTGCTGTACTACATCGTGCTGGTGCTCCTCGTGGCGACGCTCGGCGTCTACCTGCGACTCGTCCACTCGAAGTACGGCATCGCGTTCGACGCCATCCGCGAGGACGAAGTCGCCGCCGAGTCCATCGGCATCGACGTGGTGCGGTACAAGACCATCGCGGGCTTCGTCGCCGCACTCATCATCGGCGTCGTCGGCGCGTTCTTCGCGCGGGAGTCCGGCTACGTCCTCCCCGGTGGGTTCACCTTCCTCGCCGTCGACGTCATCGTCCTCATCGTCCTCGTCGTCGGGGGCCTGCGGACGACGCTCGGACCCGTCGTCGGCGCGGTCATCGTCGTCGGCATCGAGGAGTTCCTGAGTTCCGCGCAGAGCCTGCAGACGTGGCGGACGGCCATCTTCGGCGCGCTGCTCATCGTGCTGTTCCTCTACTTCCGCCGCGGCGTCGTGCGCTCGGCGCGCGACCTCGTGGCGGACGCGAGAGGGGGAAGTACGGGCGGGAACGGCGGAAGCGACGTCGACGGCGGCCAGTAACGCCGCCGCGACGGTCTTCGATTCGTTCGACTACGTTCGATTCCTCGGCACCTTTCGACGCGTCTCGACGTACGTCGAACAGCGCGTGACCCTCGTTCTCTGACGCGGAAAACCAGCGGGGTCCAGCGTAACGACAAAAAAGCGCGTTCGACTCGTGAGGCGGCGAAGTGACGGGGGCGACGAGGCTACAGGTACGCGTCTTTGATGTGGTCCGACTCCAAGAGAGCCGGGCCGGTGTCTTCGGCGACGAACTCCCCGTTCTCCAAGAGGTAGGCTCTGTCGGCGAGTCCGAGCGCCTTGTGGACGTGCTGTTCGACGAGGAGGACGGTCACCTCCTCGCTTATCTCGTCTATCTTCTCGAAGACGCGGTTCGTAATCTGCGGGGCGAGACCCTCCGACGGTTCGTCGAGTGCGAGAATCTTCGGCCGGGCCATCAGGCCGCGCCCGATGGCGAGCATCTGCTGTTGCCCGCCGCTCATCGACCCCGCGCGCTGACTCGCGCGCTCTTCGAGGATGGGGAAGAGGTCGAACACCTCTCGGAGCGTCTCGTCCAGCGTGTCGCGTTTCGTGTACGCGCCCATCTCCAGGTTCTCGCGGACGGTCATGTCGCCGAAGAGGTTGCGCTCCTCGGAGACGTGGACGAAGCCGCGTTGGACGACTTCCGAGGGGTCCATCTCGGCGACGTCCTCACCCCACGCCGTCACGGACCCGGCGTGGTAGGGGTGGAGTCCGGACATGACGCGAAGCAGCGTCGACTTGCCCGCCCCGTTGGGGCCGACGATGGAGACGACGCGGTCCTCCTCGGAGACGTGAAACGAGAGGTCCCAAAGCACCTGGATGTTGCCGTAGGAGACGTCGATGCCGTCGACTTCTATCACGCTTCGTCCCCCAGGTAGGCCTCGACGACGGAGTCGTTCGCGCGAATCTCTTCGGGCGTCCCCTCGGCGAGTTTGCGACCGCTGTTCAGGACGATGATGCGGTCAGCGACGCTCATGACGGCGTCCATGATATGTTCGATCCAGAAGACGGAGATGCCGCGTTCGTCGCGGAGGCGGCGGATGGTGTCCGTGAGTTCGGCTATCTCGCCGGGCGTGAGACCGCTCGCAATCTCGTCCAAGAGGAGGAGTCGAGGCTTCGAGGCGAGGGCGCGCGCGAGTTCGAGTTGTTTCTTCTGCGCGATGGGGATGTTCGCCGCCAACACGTCGGCTTTGTCGGCGAGTCCGATGAACTCCAGTGCTTCACGGGCGCGTTCCTCCGCCTCGTCGCGCGAGATGGACTCGTCGTTTCCGAACAGCGCACCAGTGGTCACGTTTTCCAGAACGGTCATCTCGTTGAACACGCGAACGATTTGGAAGGTTCGAACGAGGCCCTTCCGCGCGATGTCGTGCGTCTCCAACGCGACGATGTCCGTCCCGTCGAACTCGACGTGCGTCCCGTCTTCGGGTTCGAGGACGCCCGTGATGCTGTTGAACAGCGTCGTCTTTCCGGCCCCGTTCGGGCCGATGAGTCCGACTATCTCTCCGTCGGCTATCTCGAAGGTGACGTCGTCGACGGCCACCAGTCCGCCGAACTCCTTCCGGAGGTCGGTTACTGCTAACATAATTCATTGAGGACTGTCCACCGTTATAATGCTTTCTCGTACAGTCGGGTCGAGAGCGAGTCACCGCGTCCCGAAACGGAGTGGTCAGTCCGCGGTCGAGCGCGGAGGAGTCCGTCTCAGGCGTCGCTCATGCGAAGCACGGGTTTGATGGTGTCGCCTTCCTCGGAGTCTTCGACGGCTTGTTCGATGTCCTCGAAGTCGTAGTAGGTGACGAGTTCGTCGAACGGGAACTTCCCCTGTCGGTAGAGTTCGACGAGGTCCGGGATGAACTGCTGTGGGTCGGAGTCACCCTCGACGATGCCGGTGATGCTCCGTCCGTTCAGGATGAGGTTGTTGACGTCGTAACCGGCCTCCGTCCCGAGTGCCGGCGCACCGATGACACCGAGCGTCCCGCGTTGCGTGAGCGTCTCCACCGCCTGTTCGGCGACGGCGGGGACGCCCGTCGTCTCCAGTGCGTAGTCGACGCCGCCGTCGGAGAGTTCTCGGACGGCCTCGACGACGTCGTCCACCTCCTCGGGGTTCACCGTCGCGGTGGCGCCGAGTTCGTCGGCTTTCTCCAACCGGTTCTCCTTCAGGTCGATAGAGATAATCTCGGTACAGCTCTTGATACCGGCGGCCATGACGGCCGAGAGTCCGACCGAGCCCGCACCGAAGACGGCGATAGACGAGCCCGCCTGCGGGTTCAGGGAATTGATGACGCCGCCCGCGCCCGTCTGAATGCCGCATCCGAGCGGACCCAACAGTTCCAGCGGTACGTCGTCCTCGACGGGGACGACGTTTCGCTCCGTCGCGATGGCGTACGTCGCGAACGACGACTGCCCGAAGAAGCGACCGCTTATTCGCTCGCCGTCCTGCGAGAGCGGCGACGACTCGTCGTGCGGCCGCACGCCGCCGAAGTTGTGCGCGAAGAACGCCTCGCAGAACGCCGGGTGGCCGTCCCGACAACTCGTGCAGGTGTCGTCGTAGTCGAAGCTCAAGACCACGTGGTCGCCGGGTTCGACGTTCGTCACGTTCGACCCCACCTCCTCGACGACGCCCGACCCCTCGTGGCCGAGCACCGCCGGGAGCGGTGTCGGATACATCTGGTCGCGGACGATCATATCGGTGTGACAGACTCCCGCGCCGACGATGCGGACGAGCACTTCGTCCGACTGCGGGTCTTCCAGACTCACGTCTTCTATCTCGAACGCGCCGCCCTCCTCGTGCATCACTGCTGCTCGTATGTTCATTGGTGGAATACCACACGATTGGTCTCGGCTGAGAGACATATAGGTTGGGATGGAGGCGGTTCCCGTGCCGTCGAGTCGGCGGCGGTCCGGCGGGAGCGCGGAACGTGTCCGGTGTCTCGCCGCGTCGCGTCGTCACCTCCTCCCGCATCCTTTTCTATGGGGGCCTCGACACTCAACTATCGATGAGTGAGGCTTACATTGTCGGGGCCGGACAGTCGCCGTTCGGTTCCTTCCCCGACGAGACGTACCGCTCGCTGTTCGACACGGCGTTCGACAGAACGCTGGAGAGCGTCGACGGCGAGCTAGACACCGCGGACATAGAGGAGGCGTTCATCGGAACGCTCGGCGTCGGCGGCCGACAGATCGGTCTGAGCGGACCGGCCGTCACCGAACACCTCGGCCTGCACGGTATCCCGACGACGCGCGTCGAGAACGCCTGCGCGTCGAGCGGGTACTCGCTCCGGAGCGCCGTCGCGGCGGTCAAGTCCGGGATGGCCGACCTCGTCCTCGCTGGCGGGTACGAGGTGATGACGGACACGAGTTCGGACCACACGAAGTGGTGGCTCGGCGTCTCCGGCGAGACGGAGTGGGAACGGCTCTCCGGGACGACGTTCGCGGGCGTCTACGCGCAAATGGCCTCCGCGCACATGGACGAGTACGGGACGACCAAGGAGGACCTCTCGCGCGTCGCCGTCAAGAACCACGGCAACGGCGCGCAGAACCCCGACGCGCACCTCGGCTTCGAGTGCTCGCTGGAGGACGCGGTGAACGCGCCCGACGTGGCCGACCCGCTGAACCTCTATCACTGCTGTCCGACGACGGACGGTGCCAGCGCGGTCCTCGTCGCGAGCGAGGACGTCGCGTTCGACCTCACGGACGACCCGATTCGCGTCGCGGGCGTCGGCGCGGCGAGCGGACGGGTCGGACTGTTCCAGCGACCCTCGTTGACCTCCATCCCCGCAACGAAGGAGGCCGCAGAACAGGCGTACGAGATGGCCGGCGTCGGCCCGGAAGGCCTCGACTTCGCCGAAGTGCACGACTGCTTCGCCATCGCTGAACTCCTCGCGTACGAGGACCTCGGGTTCTGCGAACCGGGCGAGGCCGGAACGCTCCTCCGAGAGGGGCGCACCGACCCCGACGGGGAACTGCCTGTCAACACCTCGGGCGGCCTGAAGTCGAAGGGTCACCCCATCGGCGCGACGGGGACCGGACAGGTCGTGGAGGCGTTCAAGCAACTCCGCGGGAAGGCGTCGGTGCAGACGGACGACCCCGTCCGCGGTCTGACGCACAACGTCGGCGGGTCCGGCGGCGGCGTCACCGTCCACGTCTTCGAGCGGACGTCGGAGGTGGAGCCGTGAGTTCCCGTGGCATCGCCGCCGCGGGCGTCTACGTCCCGCGCGGCCGCGTGACCGCCGAAGACGTGAGAGAGGCGTGGGGCGCGTTCCAGGGCCGGGGAATCGACGCGAAGGCGGTCCCAGCGGGCGACGAGGACGCGGTGACAATGGCCGTCGCCGCCGCGGGCCGCGCGCTGGAGAACTCGGCGATGTCGCCGAACGCCGTGGACGCCGTCGCCTTCGCGACGACGACACCGCCCGTCGCCGAAGAGCAACTCGCACCCAGAGTCGTACAGGCGCTCGGTCTCTCGTCGGAGACTCGAACGTGGCACCACGGGCAGAGCACGGCCGCCGGCGCGGACGCCCTGGAGACGGCGCTGAACGCCGAGGGGACGGTGCTGGCCGTCGTCGCCGACGCCCCGGTGGGCGACCCCGCCGGAAGCGACCACGCCTTCGGGGCGGGCGCGGCGGCGTTCCTCGTCGACGACGACGCGGCGGTCACGTTCGCGGGCGTCGGGTCGGCGACGGACGAGTCGCCCGGCGTGCGCTTTCGCGAGGCGGCAGAGGAGGAGGTCGCCTCGCTCGACATCACGGGTTACGAACGCGCGGCGATTCGAGAGACGACGCGCGACGCAATCGCGGACCTCGGACTCGACGCCGACCGAATCGACGCCGCGTCGCTTCACCAACCGAACGGGTCGATGCCGTACCGAATCGCGGGCGAGGGCGTCGTCTCGAACGGGGCCGTCGCCGAGGGGACCGTCGTGGACCGCATCGGCGACGCGGGCGCGGCGACGGCGGCTATCGGTCTCGTCGCGGCACTGGAGACCGGCGGCGACGAGAGCGTCCTCGCCGCGTTCTACGGAAGCGGCGGCGGTGCCGTCGCGTTCGCCTTCGAGGGGCGTCTCGACGGCGACGAGGCGGCGACGCTGGACGACGGGGAACGGGTGAGCTACGTCGAATCCCTGCGAAAGCGCGGCATCGTCGTGGACGGCGATGTCGCCGGCGGCGGCGCGAACGTCTCGCTTCCGACGTGGCGGCGGACGCTCGACAGTCGCTACGCGCTCACCGCCGGTCGGTGTCCCGCCTGCGGCGCGCTGTCGTTCCCGGGAGAAGGCGCGTGCGACGACTGCCACGAACGCGTGGAGTTCGAGCGCGCACCGCTCTCGTCTGTGGGAACGGTCGCCGCGCGGACGGTCATCGGTCACGGCGGCGCGCCGCCGGAGTTCGTCGAGTTACAACAGCGTGACGGCGCGTACGGCGCCGCACTCGTTCGCCTCGACGCGCGAGACGGTGACGGGTCGGTGCTCATGCCCGCGCAACTGACCGACTGCGACCACGAGTCGGTCGCCGTCGGCGACGCGGTTCGGCGGACGGTCCGCCGCATCTACGAACAGGAGGGCGTCGTACGATACGGCGCGAAGTTCACGCCGACCGAGTAGCCGTCGGAACACTCGCGGCGGCGGCCCGCGACCCACGCCGGGTGGGTGGTTTTTTATCGTTGCCGCGCCGTGCAGAGAGACGATGCAAGTGTGTGTACTCGGTGCCGGGACCATGGGTCACGGCATCGCACAGGTGACCGCGATGGCGGGCCACGACGTCAGACTCCGGGACATCGAGATGGAGTACGTCGAGAGCGGTCTGGACGCGATTCGGTCGAACTTGGACGGCGGTGTCGAACGGGACAAACTGACGCAGGAGGAGGCCGACGCCGCGTTCGACCGAATCGAGGGCTACACCGACCTCGCGGAGGCGGTGTCGGGCGTGGCGTTGGTGATAGAGGCCGTCCCCGAAGACATCGACATCAAGCGCGAGACGTTCGAGGACGTGGAAGAACACGCCGCCGCCGACGCCGTCGTCGCCTCGAACACCTCGTCGCTGTCGGTGACGGAAGTCGCGAGCGTCCTCTCCGACCCCTCCCGCGCCGTCGGCCTGCACTTTTTCAACCCTGTTCACATCATGGGGCTGGTCGAAGTCGTCGTCGCCGAACAGACGAGCGAGGAGACGCTGTCGTTCGCCCGCGAGTTCGTCGCCGACATCGACAAGACGGCCGTGGAAGTCACCGACTCGCCGGGCTTTGCCTCCTCGCGACTCGGCGTCGCCCTCGGGTGCGAGGCGATGCGGATGGTCGAGGAGGGCGTCGCCTCGGCGGAGGACATCGACGCGGCGATGGAACTGGGCTACCGGCATCCGATGGGGCCGCTGAAACTGACCGACGTCGTCGGACTCGACGTCCGTCTGGACATCTTGGAGTACCTCCGCGAGGAGTTGGGCGAACGGTTCCGCCCGCCGCAAGTCCTCAAGCGGAAGGTCCGCGCGGGCAACCTCGGGAAGAAGTCGGGCGAGGGGTTCTACGTCTGGGAAGACGGCGAAGCGGTCCGCCCCGCCGACGAGGGTGGACGATGAGCCTGCACGCCGACGACTGTGACCTCGTCCGTCTCGACGTCGACGACCACGTCGCGACGGTCACCATCGACCGACCGGACGCGCGGAACGCCCTCAACGGACAGGTCCGAACCGAACTGAAGCGCCTGACGGAACGCATCGCCGACAGCGACGCGCGCGTCGTCGTCCTCACGGGGTCCGACGAGGCGAAGGCGTTCGTCGCGGGCGCGGACGTCTCCGAGTTGCGCGAGCGCGACACCTTCGAACAGCGTGAGGCGAGTCGTCGTCCTCGGGTGTACGAGGCCGTCGAAAACCTTCCGCAACCCGTCGTCGCCCGCCTCAACGGACACGCACTCGGCGGCGGATGCGAACTCGCACTCGCCTGCGACATCCGCATCGCGCACGAACGGGCCAAGGTCGGCCAACCGGAGATAAATCTCGGTCTCATCCCCGGCGGCGGCGGCACCCAGCGCCTTCCCCGCCTCGTGGGCGAGGGGCAAGCGATGCGCCTGATTCTGACGGGCGAACTCGTGAGTGCAACCGAGGCGAAGGACATCGGACTCGTCGACGTCGTCTGTTCGGACGAGGAGTTCGACGAGCGCGTCGCCGAGTTGACGGCGTCCATCGCCAACAAGTCGCCGCTGGCGCTCGAACTGGGGAAGGAAGCCGTGAAGGCGAGCAGTCGCCTCGGTCTGGACGACGGACTCGACTACGAGGCGAACCTCTTCTTCCAACTGTTCGCCTCCCACGACAAGAACGAAGGTATCGACGCGTTCTTCGAGGACCGCGACCCCGAGTGGCGCGGCGAGTGAGTCGTCCGCTCTTTCTTTCTTGACCGTCAGTCGAGTTTGACGTTCACGTTCTTCGTCTGCGTGTACTCGTGGACGGCTTCGAGTCCCTGTTCGCGGCCGTGTCCGCTCTGCTTCGTGCCGCCGAACGGCGTCTGCGGGAACGTCACCGGATACTCGTTGACGCTGACCATCCCGTAGTCGAGAGCGTCGGCGACGCGGTGCGCGCGCGAGAGGTCAGTCGTCCAGATGCCGGAGAGGAGGCCGTACGGCGAGTCGTTGGCTATCTCCAGCGCCTCCTGTTCGTCCGAGAACTCGATGACCGAGAGGACGGGACCGAATATCTCCTCGCGGGCGACGGTCATGTCGTTCGTCACGTCGGTCAGGACGGTCGGTTCGACGAAGTAGCCCGTCTCTTTGTCCTCGGGGACGCCGCCGCCGTACTCCACCGTTGCGCCCTCCTCTCTGGCCGTCTCGATGTAGTCGAGGACGGTCTGTCGCTGGTCCTCGCTGACCATCGGACCCATCCGACCGTCGTCGTCGATACCGGAACCGAGCGGAGTGGACTTCGCTCCTTCGACGACGTGTTGGACGACGTCGTCGGCCACGTCCTCGTGGACGAGCAAGCGCGACCCGGCCCAGCACATCTGCCCGGCGTTCATGAAGATGCCGTAGTGGACGCCCTTCGCGGCGGCACCCAGGTCAGCGTCGGGGAAAACGAGTTGGGGGCCTTTGCCGCCGAGTTCGAGCGTCACGCCGGTGACGTTCTGCGCGGCGTCGGCCATGACGCCCTTCCCGATTTCGGTACTGCCGGTGAAGGCGATGTGCGCCACGTCGGGATGCTGTGCGAGCGTCGCGCCCGCGCCGGACCCCGACCCGGGGACGACGTTGACGACACCGTCCGGGAGGCCCGCCTCCTCGGCGGCGAGCGCGTAGTACAGCGCAGACAGCGGTGTCTCGCTCGACGGCTTCACGACGGCGGAGTTACCGCAGGCGAGTGCGGGTGCGATGGAACGACCGGCGAGTTGGAACGGATAGTTCCACGGGACGATGTGCGCCGTCACGCCGAGGGGTTCGCGCGTCGTGTAGTTCAGGCGTTCGCCGGGGACGGGGTTGTGTTCGCCCGTCAGTTTGTCCGTCCACCCGGCGAAGTAGCGGAACGTGTCGATGACCATCTGAATCTCGATGCCCGCCTCGAACGGCGTCTTGCCGTTGTCGTGCGATTCGACCAGCGTAATCTCGTCTTTCATCTCCTCGATGGCGTCGGCCATCCGACGGAGCGCCGCACCGCGCGCGCCCGGGTCGAGTTCGCGCCACTCGCTGCCACGCTCCATCGCGCGGGACGCGGCGTCGACCGCACGTTCGACGTCTTCTGCGTCCGCCTTCGCGACGGTGGCGTACTCCTCCTCCGTCGCGGGGTCTACCGTCCGAATCGTCTCTCCCGACTCGGCGTCGGTCCACTGGCCGTCGACGTACAACTGCGTTGGGCCGTTGTATTCCATTACATGTTCGTCACGGAGCCCGAATTATTAATGATTCGTGTTTACCCCCGTGAGTCGCCGGTTCGAGACGGCGCGCCGAGAGAACGCCCGACGCGACGCGTACACGATGCCGTTTTCACAGTTGTAAACATCTGTGGCGCGAGGACAGCGCTCCCCTTGTCGCCCGAACCGTCGCGGACGGAGAGGAGCAGAGGCCTCACTGAGAACCACAGTCAAACATAACTATTTGTGAGGGACCCCGCGTCTGTACAGATGCAGACGCGGCCGGGGGAGTCGTCTCGACGGACGGGAGCCGAGGACTGAAGCGACAACCCGCAATCGAGTGAGTATCCCGTATGGAGTATCGGACGTAAATTGGGGGGGCAGTACGGAGTAAAACGTGTGAAGAGAGTTCACTCGAAATCGAGTCAGTTACTCGGCTAAACTCAACACGCCGCCGACATCGCACGGAAGAACCGCACGGACCGGAATTTCGCCGTCGAATGGCGTTCGTGTTAGTACAACTACTTTCGTCGTCGCCGAGGGTGTGGTCCGAGTCGGCCGCCCCGTTCAGTAGTTTCCGGTCGTGACGATGGGCGGACTGCCGTGCGGGCCGTACGGCGCGTCGTCTAAGTATTCGCCCGCCACCTCGAAGTGGTCGGCGAGCGACGCCGCCGCCTCTTTTCGGAGTACCGTCGCCGGGTTCTCTCCTTGCAGGTACTCCAGGGCTTGTCCGGCCGCGGCCAGGTTGTACTCCGCCGCTTTCTCGCGACGCGCGGCGTACAGTTCGACTTCGTCGCGCGCGACGGCGTCGACGCGCGCGCGGTACGCGGCGGCGATGGCCGACGCCGCCTCGTCGGCGTCCGCGATGCCGGAGTTCATGCCGCGCGCGCCGAACGGCGCGAGCAAGTGCGCCGCCTCGCCGACGAGGAGGACGCGGCGGTGTTCGTCGACGAACGTGTCGGCCATCACCTGCAGGAACTTGTAACTCGACACCCACGAGACGTTGTCGGCGTAGCGTTCGCCCATGACCGCGGTGACGAACTCCCGCATCTGTTCGTCGCTGCAGAGTTCTTCGGGGTCGTCGCCCTCGATGCACTGCACGTCGAGTCGCCATCCGCCGGTGAAGGGGACGAGGAGGACGTTTCTGCCGCCGACGCTCGGGTCGTCGTAGTGGAACAGTCGTTCGAGCGGTAGTGGGTCCTCGTCGACTTCGTCGACGTCGGCGATGATGAAGGAGTTCTCCGACTGGTCGCCGTCGAAGTTCGCACCGATTTCGTTTCGGACGGTCGACCCCCCGCCGTCGGCGCCGACGAGGTACGGTACGTCCCACGTCCGCCCGTCGGCCGTCTCGACGCGGACGCCGTCGGGACTCGTCTCGACAGTCTCGACGGCGGCGTCCCAGTGGATGTCGATGCCCGCCGCGTCGAGGGCCTCGCGCATGTACGCCTCGGTACGGACCTGCGGGATGCTGGAGAAGTGCGGAACGTCACCCGACCCGCCGGGGTTGTCGTACGTCCGCGAGAACACCTCTTTGCCCCGCCAGCACGTCCGTCGGGTCGGCCAGACCAACCCCTCCTCGACGAGGTCCATCCCGAGTCCCGGGTGGATTCGCTCTAAGGTCCGAAGCGTCGTCCCGTGGACGTATATCGCTCGACTCCCGGACCGGTCGCGGTCCTCGGACTCGGCTTCGACGATAGTCACCGGAACGCCCCGAGCGTGCAGTGCGAGCGCAGTCGTCATCCCTGTCGGACCGGCGCCGGCGACGAGCACCGGACGGTCCGCGTCAGTCTCAATCATCGTCTCTGCCCTCGTCTTTCGATGCGGCCGTCATAACCGTTCTGTTGCGTGCCATCGTGTATCATAGCCCGAGTTCGGCGGCCACCCAGCGGTCTATCGCGGCGAACACCATCTCCGACTCGTCGGCGAAGTCCGTCGTCTCGGCGACGAACGCGTCCCACTCGCCGTCGGTGACGCGGCCGAGTTCCCCCGCCGTCGTCGCGTCCGACGGACTCGCGGCGACCATCTGGTCGAACGAATCGAATCCGGAGTGCGCGCGGACGAACTCGTCGGAGAACAGGGCGTCGAGCGGTACCTCCTCGTCTTTTGCCACGACGTCGTGCGGGTCCGGGAGTCCCTCCGCGGACGCCGCTTTTGCTGTGAGATCGGACTGGTACGACATACGTTCAATGCTCGGCCAGTACCAGATAAGTGTTTACGCGAACGGACCGACGCGGCGTTCCCCCGCACCGGCCGGAGTATCGGCGCTGGCGACATCTCGTTCGATGACACCGAACAGAACTGTGCTCGGACCGAAACAGAGGCGGTGTAGCGAGAGTATCTAACCAGAATATTGGGCAGAGAGCGTCCGAAAGTGCAGAAATCGTCCTCACCTCGTCGATACGCGAGAGATTACAGGACTAACCCTGTAACGGCAGTGCCAGTTTCGTGATCGTTCGTGACAGAGTCGCGCGCCTCTCAGCCGAGTACAGCCGGGATAGGAACCACGGAGCGCGTTCGATGTCACCGAACAAAGGGTGTCGTTCGGCGGAGTCGAAGCGGTTCGGACGACACTGGACATTTAACTACGCGGTGGCCGTGTACGTCGGTATGAACCGCGAATCGGACTCGAAGAGGGGGGTCAAGTCGGACGAGACGCTGTTCGCTCTCATCGAACTCCTGCGGGAGCGAGACGGGGCGGGAGTCACCGAACTGGCGCGGGCGGCGGGCGTCGCGAAGAGCACGGTGCACGGTCACCTGACGTCGATGCGCGACCACGGGTTCGTCGTGAAGCGAGGCCAGACCTACCACTTGGGGCTTCAGTTCTTCGACTACGGACAGTACGTCCGCGGGCGACTGGACATCTTCCGCGCGGGGATGTTCGCCGCGGACAGGCTCGAACGGGAGACCGGAGAGATGTCGTGGCTCATCACCCACCAGGGCGGAAAGGCGATGTACGTGTACGGCCGCGGCGGCGAGAACGACATCGACGTGAACAAACTCCTAGGGACGTGGGCGCACATGCACTGCAACTCCGGTGGGAAGGCGATTCTGGCGCACCTGCCGGAAGACGAGGTAAACCGAATCGTCGACACGCACGGCCTGCCCGCCCGGACGGACGACACCATCACCGACCGAGACGAACTGAACGAGGAACTCGCGCGGATTCGAGAACAGGGATACGCGCTCAACCAGAGCGAGGACCTGGCGGGCATCCACGCCATCGGCGTTCCCCTCAGATTCGAGGGCGAGGTGCAGGGCGCGTTGAGCGTCGCCGGACCGGCCCACCGCCTCTCGAAAGAACGGTGCGAAGGCGAGATACTCGACCGGTTGCGCGCCGCGACGAACGAGATAGACGTGAGCCTCGCGTACCGGTGAGTCGAACGACCGGCGTTCGGTGACGGCGAACGCGACGCGCCTCCCCCGACCAGAACAATTAATACTGTGGGTGGAGCGGTACTTCCTAACGTAGCACACGATGAAGCTCGTAGAGGCGTTCGACAGGACGGTGCGGTGTTATCCGACTGAGACGGCTCTCGTCACCGAAGACGGACGGGCGTTCAGTTACCGCGAGTTAGACGAGCGAAGCACGCGCCTCGCGAACGCGCTGGAGAGGCGCGTCGGGTCCGCGCGTTGTGCTGTCCTCGCGCACAACGGACCGCCGGCGATAACGGCGATGCTCGCGGGCAACGAACGGGGCGTCGCGACGGTGCAACTGTCGTTCCGCGCGACGACCGGAGAACTCGTCGAGATGGCGGAGACGGCGTCCGCCCGAGCGCTTCTCTTCGACGACGGGAACGTCGAGACGGCGCTCGAACTCCTGGACAGAGGGACGTTCGACGCCGCGATTCACGCCGGCGACGCAACCGTCGAACACGACGACGTGGAGTCGTACGAGGCGGTTCTCGACGCGGCGTCGCCAGACCGCCGAGACGACCACCCAATCGGCGACGAGTGCGCCGTCCTCTACACGAGTGGGACCACGAGCACGCCCAAGGCGGTGCCGTTCGACCAAGAACAACTGTGGTACGGGGCGATTCAGGGCGTGATGGAGCAGGGAATAGACGAGACGGACGTGGCGCTCTGCACGACGCCGTGGTATCACATGGTGACGACGGACGCGTGGCTCTACCCGCACTTCGTCGCGGGCGCGACGGTGGTGCTCCAACGGTCGTTCGACCCGCGCGGAGCGCTCGAACTCGTCGAGGAACGCGACGTGACCGGACTCCTCGCCGTCCCGACGCAGTTGCGACGGCTGAACGCGGTGCAGGCCGAGGAGGGGTACGACACGAGTTCGCTGTCGTACGTCCGGACCGGTGGCTCGCCGCTGACGAAGCGTCTCGTCGAAGAGACCGCAGAGCGACTCGGCGAGCGAATCTACAACACGTACGGGATGACCGAGGGAGGGCCGAACTTGTCGTACGCGCATCCCGAGGTACAGCGAGAGCGCCCCGGAACCATCGGGAAGGAGGCGTTCTCCTACGAACTCCGCGTCGTCGAACCGGCCCCGCTGTCGGAGAACCCCGACCCCGAAGCCACCGTCGACGCGGGTGAGCGCGGCGAGATACTCGCCCGCGGGCCCGGGATGTCGACGGGGTACATCGACAACCCCGAAGCCGAGGCGAAGACGTACTTCGACGGCTGGCTTCGGACGCGAGACGTGGCCGAAGTCGACGAAGACGGCTTCCTCTACGTCGTCGACCGGGTTGACAACATGATACTCAGCGGCGGCGAGAACGTTTACCCCGCCGAAGTCGAACGCGCGCTGGAGAGCCACCCCGACGTGAGAGAGGCGTGCGTCTTCGGGACGCCCGACGACGAGTGGGACAACGTCGTCACCGCCGTCGTCGTCACGGACGCCGACCTCACGGCCGACGACCTCTCGCAGTTCTGTCTCGACCACGACGGACTGGCGAACTTCAAGCGGCCGCGAGAGTACGTCGTCACGAGCGACTCGCTCCCGCGGACGGAGACGGGGAAGATAGTGCGCGGCGAACTGGCGGACCGGTACTTCCCCGAGGGGTAGCGAGCGTCGAACGGCGAAGCCGAGGCGTCAGAGACGACTCAGAACAGCAGCGAGAACAGGGCAATCTGTATCGGGACCAAGAGCGCGAGCGTCGCTATCGAGCAGGCGCTCGCCATCCGCGTCAGTTCGGCGGCGTCCACGACGTCCAGTCCGAGGATGGCGACGAGCACGGCCGACTGGTACGGGAAGAAGTAGGCGTTGAGCGCGACGGCTTCCATCATGGCGACGGGGACGACGGAGACGCCGACGCTCTCGGCGAACGCGACGAGGATGGGCGTGAGGACGCTCGCGACGGCCAGCCCCTCCATCACGAACGTGAGCGCCAGCGAGACGGCGACGACGAACGCTAACACGAGTGCGAGCGAGGGGTCCGACGGGACGGAGTCGAGGAGCGCGTTCGCCGCCAGTTCGGTGAACCCCACGCGGCGCAGTCCCTCCGCGATGGCGAAGATAGCGCCGAGGAAAAAGAGGATGGAGAAGTTCGCGCGCTCTACCGCTTCGGGGCCGACAACGCCGATTCGGGGTGCGAACGCGAGAAGCGCGACGACGACGGCGCCGAACAGCGGGTGGAGGCCGTGGAGGAAGTCCGTCGCCCAGACGACGACGCCGACGAGGAGAAAGAGCGCCATCCGCCGCTGGGTCGACGTGAGCGAGACGGCGTCGGCCCGGTCCGGCGTCTCGACGTCGACAGTCGCGCCGTCTGCCGGTCGGTAGAGTGCGAGCGCGACGGCGACGACGACGACGACGCGGCCGACGCCCATCACGGGTGCGAGCCACACCGCCCACTCCGTCCACGTGATGGCCGGGCCACCGCTGGCCTCCAGAAGGCCGGTGACGATGATGTTCGCGAGCGACCCGGTCAGAATCCCGGACGCGCCGTAGAACGTGGCGAACAGCGGACCGAGGAGGAGTCCGACGCGGGCGCGAGAGTCCGAGAACAGACCGCCGAGCGAGTGGAGGATGGGGGCGAGGACGAGGACGCGGACGAGCGAGGACGGGACGAGAACCGCGAACGCGAGGCCGCCGAACGACGTGACGACGAGGAGGTAGCGATACGCAGAGCGCGCGTCGGAGGCGACGCCGGCGGGCATCCAGCGGACCGCGAGTCGTTCGACGAGCGACGCCAGACCGCTCTCGCGCGTCGCCTCCCCGACGAGGATACCGACGACGACGAGCCACGTCGCGGGGAGCTGAAATCCCGTCAGCGCGAGGCTCGGCGAGAACGTGACGCCGACGAGGCCGATACAGAGGAGCGCGGTGAACCACGGTCTGACGGGCGATCCTACCCAGAGGACGACGCAGAACAGCGTTATCGCGAGCATCCGGGTCGCGTCGGTCGAAAGCGGGGCGAACCCGAGAACCGCGCCCGCGAGGACGACGGCGACCGGAACCGAGAGCCACGCGCGGGAGACGGCGAACACGTCGGTGACGCGAGTCGTGGTCTCTTCGGACATCGGTTACCCCACGGTCACGGCCCCGGACAATGACGTTGTCGGTGGTGACGCTTCGTCTGAGATTCTCGTCGGGCGAGTGAGGGCCGGTGTCGTGGGGAAAACGCTTTGACGGAGATAGGACAACTCACGGGTGTGACTCTCGCACACATGTTCGACCCGTCGGGAATCGCCGTCGTCGGCGCGTCGGCGTCCGAGGGGAAGATCGGATACGAGGCAATGGCGAACGCCGCCGCCTTCGACGGCCCCGTCTACCCGGTCAATCCGTCGGGGTCGGGGACGCTGTTCGGAGAACCGTTCGTCGAGTCGGTGAGCGACATCGGCGGGGACGTAGACCTCGCGCTCTGCTGTGTTCCCGGCCCCGCGTTGCCGGACGTCCTCGAAGAGTGCGGCGAGGCGGGTATCGGCGCGGCCGTCGTCTACGCCAGCGGGTTCGCCGAGGCGGGCGACGAGGGCGAACGACTCCAGGCCCGCGTCGTCGACGTCGCAGACGAGCACGACGTCTCGCTGCTCGGACCGAACACGAGCGGGTTCGTCGTCCCCGAACGCGACCTGCGCTGTTCGTTCGCCAGCGGGGTCGAGAAAATCCCCGCCGGAAACACCGCCGTCGTCGCGCAGAGCGGCGGCGTCGCGCACGTGCTGGCGTTCCAGTCGCGCCGACAGGGGCGCGGCGTCTCGGCGATGGTCGGCCTCGGCAACCGCGCGAACGTCGGGTTCACCGAGGCCATCGACTACTTCGACGGCGACGAGCGAACCGACGCCATCGTCCTGCACGTGGAGGGGACCGACGACGGCCGAGGCCTGCTGGAGGCCTGCCGCGAGAGCGACACGCCCGTCGTCGCCTACAAGGTCGGTCAGTCCGACGTCGGCGAGTTCGCCGAGTCCCACACGGGTGCGTTGACCGGCGACCACGAACTCTACACCGCGGGGTTCGCGCAGTACGGCGTCCCGACGGTGGACGCGACGGACGACCTGTTGGACGCCGCGGCGGCACTGGGGAACTCACCCGAACCGGCGGGCCCGAACGTCGGCGTCGTGACGGCGCAGGCGGGACCGGGAATCATCGTGACCGACCGCATCCAACGCGCGGGGGGCAGACTCCCCGAACTCGGCGCGGAGACCCGGGCGCGTATCGACGATGTCCTCCCGGGCGTCACCTACACCGGCAACCCCGTCGACACCGGCCGACCCATGCCGGAGTTCGGCGAGTTGGTCACCGCCGTCGCCGAAGACGACGCCGTCGACATCGTCCTCGTGTACGAACTGTTCGAGGAGGCGCTCGGGTTCCCCGTCGCGTCGCTCTCCGGCCTCGCAGAACGAGTCGGAAAGCCCGTCCTATTCGCCACCGAGGGCGTCGAAGAGGAGATGGCCGAGGAGAAAGCCGCACTCGCGGAAGCGGGCGTTCCGACGTTCGAGACGCCCGAACGCGCCGCCGACGCCGCGGGCGTTCTCGCGCGGTACGCCGAGTTGTCCGCGCGGGTCGCCGCCGAGGAGGTGAGCCGCGATGCGTGACGCCGACCCCATCGATGCGGCCCGCGAAGACGGCCGGACGACGCTGACGGAGGCCGAAGGAAAGCGTCTCCTCGCCGAAGCGGGGGTCGAGACGCCGCGGTTCGAGGTGTGTCCGGACGCGACGGCCGCCGTCGACGCCGCCGAAACGCTGGGGTATCCCGTCGTCGTCAAGGTGTCCTCGCCCGCGGTGACGCACAAGAGCGAGTGGGCGGACGGCGCGGGCGTCGCAATCGGTCTCGACTCGGCCGACGCCGTGCGCGAGGCGGCGGAAGCGATACTCGCGGCCGCCGCCGAGAGCGGCATCGACGCCGACGTCCTCGTCGAGGAGGCGATGGACGTGAACGCGGGGACCGAAGTCATCGTCGGCGGCCTGCGCGACCCCTCGTTCGGCCCCGTCGTCCTGACGGGCCTCGGCGGCGTGTTCACCGAGGTATTCGAGGATACGAGCCACCGAATCGCACCGGTGAGTCACCGCGAGGCGCGGTCCGCAATCGAGGAACTGCAGGCGGCGACGCTGCTTCGGGGCTATCGCGGGTCCGACCCGGCGGACGTCGACGCAGTCGCCGCCGTCGTGAAAGCCGTCGGTGACTTCGTCACCGACTACCCAATCGCCGAACTGGACGTGAACCCCGTGTTGGCGTCGGCGGACGGCGCCGTCGCCCTCGACGCGCTCGTCGTCCTGGAGGCGGAATGACGTACGAGCGCGTCTGGACGGTTCGCTTCTCCGACACCGACCCGTTCGGCATCGCTCACTACCCGCGCATCGTCGACGCGGTGCACGAGGTGTCGGACGCGTTCATGCAGGACATCGGCTGGCCGTACTGGGACATCGTGGACGAACACGGCTTCGGCCTCCCGCTCGTCGAGATGAACTTCGAGTTCGAATCGCCCGTCGAAGCCGGCGACGACGTCATCGTCGAACTGACGACGGACGTGGGAACGCGGAGCGTCCGGTTCGACTACGTCGCTCGCCACGTCGACGAAGTGGTGTTCTCCGGCTACGAACAGCGCGTGTGCGTCGAACGAGGCGGCGAGGTGCGGGAACTCCCCGACGAACTCGCGGAGGCCCTGGCGGTCTACGCGAGCGAGTGACTTCGGGGTACGTTTTTACACACCACGTCCGTACCCAATCAGTATGACCGAGTTCGAGAACCCGTACGCCGAAGCGGACCCGTTCGTCAGAGCGCACTTCGACTGCCTGGACTGCGGCGGGAAACTCTGGGAGTACGCCATTCAGGGGCAGATGGTCTGCGAAGACTGTCTGGAGGTCTTTCCGTCCGCCGACGTGTTCGAGGCCCAGGTGTAATCGCCCGACTGGCGGCGACTGGACCGGACGCCCGACGGCGTCGAACCTCCAGTACACTTATGTCGAATCTGTGGTAACTGTTGTCCATGGGTCAGAAAGAGCCAGCGGAACTCTTAGAGCTGAGTACGGACACGAGGGATATCCTCGAATCGAACCGTCTCAGACCGCTGTGGGAGGTCCAAGAGGACTTCGGGCACGTCTTCGACGAGATGCAGGCGGACATCTGGAAGTGGGAGGATATTCAGGCGGCCATCGACGGCATCGAATCCGACGTCCCCATCGCCGAGTTGCCGCCGGGGTTCCAGCGACGGGTCGCCGTCCCGATAAACGCCGGACTGAACACGGCCGTCTCGAACACCATCTACGTCGGCATCCAGACCGTCTCGCCGGGTGAGACGGCACCCGCGCATCGCCACGGAGCCAACGCGATGCGGTTCGCAATCGACGGCCACGAGGACATGAAGACGGTCGTCGCGGGCGAGGAGTTCCCGATGGAGGACAACGACCTGATCACCACTCCGCAGTGGGAGTGGCACGACCACGTCAACGACTCCGACGAGACGGCGGCGTGGTTGGACGTCCTCGACCTGCCGCTCATCCTCGATTCGATGAGTCGGAGCAACGTCTTCGAGAATCACGAACTCGAACGCCAACCGGTGACGAAGACGCAAGGGTACTGGGACTCACAGTACGGTCGCGGACGACCGGCGAACGAGAAGTCGGGCGACATTCCGGGGCCGTTTCAGGGGACGAGAGAGCCGACGCCGCCGTACCGATTCGGGTGGGACGAGATGCTGGAGACGCTGGAACAGCGAGTCGAGAACGACGACCCGGACCCGCACGACGGCTACAGCGTCGCCTACGTCAACCCGTCGACCGGGAGAGAACCGCTGTTCCCGACGATGTCGTTCCGCGCGCAGTTGTTACAGGAGGCGACCGACCCGCACTTCCACAACGCCGTGGAGGTGTACTTCGTCGTCGAAGGCGAGGGCGCGACGCACGTGGACGGCGAGGCGTTGGAGTGGGCCGAACGGGACATCTTCGTCGTCCCGCCGGACGCGCCGCACCACCACGACCCAGACGGCGAAGCCGTCCTCCTCGGGATGACCGACCGGCCGGTGTTCGAGGCGTTCAACTTCTACGCCGAAGCGACGCCCGCCGAGTGAAGCGGGGGCGGACCGCCACTGCGACCGCTGCTTCTGTCCGCGCGTCTACTCCTGTCCGCCCTTCTGCACGTTCGCATCCGCGTAACTCACGTCCCGTCCCCGCACGTCGACGGTCATCGAACCGATTCGCTCTATCTCCGCCTCGATGGTGTCGCCGTCCGAGAGTTCGCTGACGCCCTCCGGCGTCCCCGTCGTGACGATATCGCCGACTTCCAGCGTCGCACCGAGGGAGGCGTACTGGACCACGTCGGCGCAGGTGTACACCATGTCGCCGGTGTTCTCGTACTGGCGGCGTTCACCGTTGAGTCGCAGTTCCATCTGGAGGTCCTGCGGGTCGGGTATCTCGTCGACCGTCGTCACGCACGGACCGACGACGGTGAACGTGTCGTAGGACTTGCGGTTCGAGCGGTCCTGGTCGCCGCGGAGCGAGATGTCGAGGAGGATGGTGTAGCCGAAGATGTGGTCCCACGCCTCCTCGGCGGAGACGTCTTTCGCGTCGCTACCCATCACGAACGCGAGTTCTATCTCGTGGTCGGTTCGTCGGTCCGTGAACGGAAGTTCGACGCCGTGGTCCGGGCCGACGACGCTCGACGGCGCCTTCAGGAAGTAGCCTTTGTCCTTGATGGAGAACCACTCGTCGGTGGTGATGTCGCGGTCCGAGATGGCCTCCTCGATGTGGTTCTCGTAGTTCAAGGGTGCGGCGATGACTTTCCCCGGACGACCGACGGGAGAACGGAGCGTCACGTCCTCGACGTCGTGGTCCGGGTCCTCGTCGGCGTATTCGCCTGCGTCGTACCCGCCTTCGATGTACTCGACGAGTGGTTCGTCGCCGTCGAGTCCGAGGCGGTCGGTCAGGTCGATGACCCCGGTTCCGTCGTCGGTGAGTACGCCTAGCTGGTCGTCGTCGTAGCGGACGAATCGCATACGTGGGTCATCGGCGGTGTGTGTGATAAATGGTGCTCTTCGGCGAGCACGGAGCGACGGCGTTCTAGCGAGAGAACTTGAGTCCGCCCGCGGGGTCTTCGACCGCGACCCACCAGTGCGCGTCCGGTCGGACGTGTCTCCGGGTGCGGTGCAGCGCTATAGTAGCGTCTGCAACTGTTTACTCATCCGACCGCACGCCGTCGTGCGGCCGAGTGAGCGATGACTTGCAGACGCTACTATAGCTGTCGCCCAGTCTCGAAATCTCGACCACAGCGGTTGCAACGGTGGTGGGGATTCGACGTCATCGATGAGAGTAGGTCGTACCGACGTATGGACTCTTTCTCACGAACACCTGAACGACGCGCGGTCAGAGATAGGTGCGCGCGGAGTGACGTCGCCCACGCGCCGTGTCAATCTCTACACTTGTCTGTTTGAGCACCATCTGCAGTCGTCACTTTTCCACGGCCGGTGTCGGATGAAGTGACTAGATATTTATGTTTCCACAATAGGTTCCAGAGGGGAGATACGTTCGACGAATCGACCCGACTTCGCCGCAGACGAAGGCGAGCGCGAACCATCTGCGTCGGACGTACACTCGAACTGCAGTCGATGAGACTGTCAGAAAGCGAGTCACATATTCGGAATAGTAGTGTTCATAAAGAGCAATACTGAAGAGAGCAGACGGAACGTCTGCGTAGACAGTGGACATCTCGGGCGAGTACACGAGGCGTTCGAGACAGACGATTCGAAACGCGGTTTCGTCGGAGTTGTCGCCGAATCTCTGACGGTTCGACTCGAGCAGAGTGAGTTCAGAGATATTCATTCGAGCGGGATATTAATATATCAGAAGAATGGTCAGAATAGATACAAACAAAGTAGTTGATGATTAACCGAAAAAGATGCGCCGAGCGCCGTGTAGTCGAGCGTAATACTGCATTACTCTATTCTCAGATATCGCAACAGAGCGCTCACAACGGCGAGCAGAGCGCGTGATTCGAAGCCAGACACCTACTCGAACAGATAGAAATGGCGGTATCACCCGGTTCAGATAATTTCGTTTGAAATTGAACATTTGTTTTGTAATATCTCGTGCACAGACGTTCAAATAAGATAGAAATGGAAATTCACATCCATATATCAAACAATATCGTTATATTAATCAAAGGCAACTGTCTCTCCGAAGACGCGACGCGGAGCGAGGCGCTCTGCGGAGCGGTAGACGACTGCGACGACAGACACATGTTTAGAGGCAACACCGAATCTGACAGCGAACGTAGCACATCAACCTCATCCGAGGAGACGAAAGACACGTCCGGATCTATCAGTCGGCGTCGATATCTGCAAGGCGTCGGCGCGGCGATAGCGACGACGGGATTCGCACAGACTGCACGGGCGGACTCCGTCGACGTCATCAAACTGAGCAAGGGCGAAGGGCGACTGTTCCGCAGTTCCCAAGACGACCTGTCGAACACGCTCATCAAGCCGAACGGCGGGTCCGTTCGGTTCGTCATCGACTCCGGCGGTCGGTGGGAGAACATCGGCATCGAAGGCGGCCTCAACCAGACCGGTCGCGGTGGCGGTGTCTTCGCGACGATGGTTCCCGAAGGCGAGGAGTTCGTCCTCGACGGGTACTACACGGGCGGGACACACCGAGGCGGAACGAACGACGACGGCGGCCACGCGTTCGTGTTCAACACCATCGACCACGCGGGCGACGCCACGTTCAAAAACGGGTTCGTCAGCGACTGGTACCAACCGTACTACTGTTCGAACAGTGGGAACCCGCCGCACCGAAACGACGACCACGCCGGCCGTGGGGGCGACATCCACATGGAGAACCTCTACACCGAGAAGTTCGCACACACGGCGTACCGTCTCGGGACCGACGGGTCGACCTGTGTCGACTGCGTCGCCGCGGACCCCTACGACGACCACGGCCCCGCGCGGAGTGCGTGGGCGTACTTCAACAACCCGACGTACAAGAACCTGCAGTTCGCGACGTTTATCATGTCGGGTAGCAGGTACGACCACGCGGTGCCGCGACTGAAGAACTGTAAGGGGACCGGCGGTCGGATGGAACCCGAGGACTTCACCGGCGACGCGCCGACGGAAGGAGCCGACCTCAGCGTTCCGGACGGCGTCCCCACCTCGGCGCGGGCGGCGGCCAACGGCAACCGCGAGTAGACCACAGACCGAATTTTTTCGTCCGAGACGGCACCGACGACGAGTCGCGTGCGTCATCCGGCATAAACGTCCGCTTGGCAGTATCCAACTGTTACTATCAGAATCGAAAATCGGGAGCGCAGATATATTACACTGCTCTGAAACACGAAAGTATGCAACGGGGTTTCCGTCAGAGATGAGCGGTATGAACGTCGTCTGCGCCGACGCAGACACGACTGCACGAACGAACACGACGAGTGCGTTATCAGATTCGGGACTCTCACCGGTCGAGACGGCGTCGGTTGCCGACGTCAGAGACGAACTAGAGAACGACGTCGACTGCGTGGTGACGGAGTCCGACTTCGAGGACGGAACCGGAATGGACGTCGTACGCGCCGTTCGCGAGTCCGCGCCGGACGTGCCGTGCGTCCTCTACACCGACGAGAGTCCGACCGACATCGATACGACGCAGGTCGAGGGGATGGTCGTCGAGTACTTCCGGAAGAGTTCGCCCGACGCGGGCGAACGCCTCGGTGACCTCGTCCGCGACCTGGTCACCCAACGCGCGCAGATTAGCTACATCCTCCCCGAGAACGAGGACGAGCGACTCGCGGCGCTGGCGGAGTACGACATCGAGGAGTTGGACCTGCGCGAGTCGTTCGAACGGACCACCGAACTCGTCGCCTCACACTTCGGATGGGAGGCGGCGTTCGTCGGCACCGTCGACCAGACCGAAGAGCAGTTCATCGCGTGTCACGGTATCGAACTCGGCGAGTCGTTGAACCGCGAGGACACCATCTGCACGCACGCGATTCTGGAAGAGCAAGTGACCGTCGTCGAAGACATCCTCGGCGACCACCGCTTCCTCGGGAACGAGACGCTCACGAGCGTCGGCGTCCGAGCCTACGCGGGCGCGAACATCGACACGCCCGACGGGCAGACCATCGGGTCGCTCTGTCTCATCGACTACGAACCCAAGGAGATGTCGGACGAGGAACGACGCGAACTCGCGATGTTCGCGGACGAGGTGGCAGAGCAACTGGAACTGCGCCGTCAGGTGCTGAACACGGAGGTGGAGTGATGTCGGCGAACGCCATCAGTTTCGGCGACGACGTCCCGTTGAATCCCGTCGACGCCGGGACGAACCTCCTCGTCTCGGGACCGACGGACGCCGGCTTGAAGTCGCTCGTCCACCGACTCATCGCACCCGGCGAGGGCGAAGGCCTCGTCAGCATCACCACCGACAGCGGCGACGCCTTCCTCCGGGACCAGCGGCAGCACGGCGGCGCGTACGACGACGACGCGACGGGCGTCGTCGGATGTGCGTCCAGTCCCGGGACCCCCGACGAACTCGTTCGGTCGGTCACCGGAACGGCCGACCTCTCGGCGCTGTCGATGGAGTTCTCCGCGCTCTCGGACGACGTCGGCTACCAGACGGACCGACTCCGGTCGGGACTGTACTCGGTCTCACCGCTCTGTGAGTCCGCATCGGACATGCGCGACGTCTACCGGTTCTTGAACAGCGTCGTCTCGCGAAACCGACGCTCGCGCGGCGTGTTCGTCTGCGGCATCGACCCGGAGGCGAACGTCGGCGAGTTCGGGTCCGGTGAGAACATCACGAAGGGAATCTCCATGGTGTTCCAAGGGCACGTCGAACTCCGTGACGGGGCGACCGGACCGGAGATTCGCGTCACGGGACTCGACGGTCAACCCGACGGGTGGCAGTCGCTCGACTGAGCGACCCCCCACGAGACACGTCGTACTACGAGGGCGCTGTACATTGATTACCGTGGGTCTCCTACACGCAACAGAGTACCGACGATGTACGACAGAGTTCTCATCACGACGGACGGCACCGAGTGTTCGGTGACGGCGGCCGCCCACGGACTGGCCCTCGCCGACGCGTTCGACGCGGAGGTACACGTCGTCACCGTCGTCGACGTGCAGGCGGCCGGCGGAGTGTTCGACGCGGGCGGCCTCACGGCCGACTTCGTCGAGGCGCTCGACGCCCGTGCGAAGAAGCAGGTCGAAGCCGTCGCCTCGAACGCCGACCCGGCGACGACGGTTCACACCGAGATTTTGAAGGGGACGCCCTCGAACGAGATTCTCCGGTACGCGCGCGAGAACGACGCGGACCTGTTGGTCCTCGGAACGCACGGCCGGTCGGGCGTCCGTCGGGTCATCACGGGGAGCGTCGCCGAACGCGTCGTCAGACTCGCTGACGTTCCGGTTCTCACCGTCCGCGAACGCGAGGAGACGAGTCTCGACACGACGTACGACCGAATTCTCGTCGCCACGGACGCGAGCGAGGACGCCGAAGCGGCCGTCGAACACGCACTCTCCTTGGCGGCGCGGTTCGACGCGGAGGTACACGTCCTCTACGTCGTCGATACGAGCGTCATCAGACCGAAGTTGGGGAACCTCGTCCCCGAGACGGTTCGGAGCGCCCTCGAAACCGTGGGGAAGGAGGCGTTAGCGGCCGCCGAAGCGCGGGCAGAGGACGTCGGCGTCGACGCGGTGACGGAGATGGTCGACGGCGTCCCGTCACGCAAAATCCTCTCGTACGCGGACGAGAACGGCGCCGACGTCGTCGTCGTGGGGACGCACGGGCGAACCGGCGTCGACCGACTGCTCCTCGGCAGTACGACCGAACGGATACTCAGGTCCGCGTCGACTCCCGTCCTCTCCGTCCGGCGAGGAGACGAGAACGGCGACGAGTGACGACCGTCGGAAGAAATCCAGATATACCGACAGCACGTAGGAGCGCAGTACGTGTACGAATCCACCTCGCGTCGACGACTCCTCGGCGGCATGGCAGCGGTCACCATCGGCACCGTCCTCGCAGGCTGTACGTCCGGCGGGTCGGGTACCGAAGAACCGCCGGAGACGACGGCCGGAGAGGTCGAAGCAAACGACGAGACGTTCGACGGATGGCTGTCCGGCGTGGACGGCGCGGACAGACTGACCGACGCCACCGGGCGGTCGGAAGTTCGCGTGCGCGTCGGTGCCGAGGGCAACGGCGGGAACTTCGCGTTCGACCCGGCGGTCCTCCGCGTGTCGACTGGAACCACCGTCGTCTGGGAGTGGACCGGACTCGGCAGTGCGCACAACGTCGTCGACGAGGCCGGCGCGTTCCAGAGCGGCCTGTCCGGGACGGAGGGGACGACGTTCTCGCACACGTTCGAGACGGCCGGTGTGACGAAGTACGCCTGTACGCCCCACGAGTCCATCGGGATGAAAGGTGTCGTCGTCGTCGACTGAACGACGCGGGAGACGGCCACCGGTCACGAACGGGAGCCTATCGACTACGTAGTCGGTGCGTCGGAGAAACAGCGCAGTCAGTGTGCGAACGGGCGACTACGCGCGTTCGGTCTCGGGACTGGACGGTCCTTCGGGTGTCGACTCGACGACGTCGTCGCCGACGTACACGTCGTGTCGGTACTTGCAGTTCTGACAGAAGAACTGCGCGTATCCAGCCGATTGGGTCCCACTGAACAGCAACTCGTCGCCACAGTCAGAACACCACTCGCGGTGCACTTCTTGCGGACGTTCGATACTCATACATCACCAATCTCCATGAGGGAATGTCATTCTATCGGCTGTATTCTGACAAATATACTCGCGGAATATATCTGTGAGAATATCATTAAGCATTTTTTATGTTGTTTTAGTATATATTATTTATTTTTTGAATGTCTGCCGCAGATGGTCGAGCACGTGCGCCGGGTCGGAATCGTCTCGAACGCAGGTTCAATACGCAGTGCTCCGACCCGGGCGTATGACGAAATCGGAACTGTTCGAGCGAATCGACGAGAACGACGCGTCACTCCGGCGAATCGCCCACTCGCTGTGGGAGACGCCGGAGTTGGGGCTTCACGAAGAGCGGTCGGCGGCGATACTCGTCGAGACCCTCGAAGACGGTGGATTCGACGTCGAAACCGGCGTCGGCGGCATGCCGACGGCGTTCGTCGCCAGATACGGCGACGGCGGTCCGAGCGTGGGTATCCTCGGCGAGTACGACGCGCTCCCGGGACTCTCACAGCGCGTCACCGCCGAACCCGACCCCGTCGTCGAGGGCGACCCGGGCCACGGGTGCGGGCACAACCTGTTCGGGACGGCGGGCGTCGGTGCCGCACTCGCCCTGCGAGACGCCATCGACGCGGGCGAGATAGACGGCACCGTCGTCTTCTACGGTTGTCCGGCCGAAGAGACGCTCGTCGGAAAGACGTACATGGCCCGCGCGGGCGCGTTCGACGAGTTGGACGCCGCAGTGACGTGGCACCCCGGCGACCTCAACACCCCGCGGATGGGCTCTTCGAACGCGCTGAACTCCCTGATGTTCACCTTCGAGGGAGTGTCCGCGCACGCCGGCGGGTCGCCCGATTCCGGTCGGAGCGCGCTGGACGCGGTGGAACTTCTGAACACGGGCGTCGAGTACATGCGAGAGCACATCTCGGACGACGCGCGGATGCACTACGCCATCACCGACGGCGGAAGCGCCCCGAACGTCGTCCCCGCGGAGGCGACGGTGTGGTACTACGTCCGCGCGCCGACCCGCGAGGAGGTGGAGACGAACACCGAGTGGCTTCGCGACATCGCCGGGGCCGCCG
Source organism: Halogeometricum limi (assembly GCF_900115785.1). GTDB lineage: Archaea > Halobacteriota > Halobacteria > Halobacteriales > Haloferacaceae > Halogeometricum > Halogeometricum limi. Next base: position 74,555 of record NZ_FOYS01000005.1, on the reverse strand, counting down.
CCACGATGACGCAGACGACGGTGTCCGAGCGGTTTCTCACCGGGTGTTACGACTACCGGGCGAACGGCGTCGTCTCCGAACTGCTCTGGGAGAACCTGCAGGCCGCCGGAACGATTCCGTACGACGACGCCGACAGGGCGTTCGCCGCCGAGTTACAGGAGACGGTCGCCGACGAGCGAATCGAGTCGCGTCTCGACGAACTCCCGGACGACGTGGCCGAGGCGGTCCGCGGGGAGTCGTTGTACGCAGAGCCCGTGGAACCGCACGACCACGACAGACAGAGCCACGGGTCGACCGAAGTCGGCGACGTGAGTTGGCTCACCCCGACCGCACAGTTCACCGCGGCGACGTGGCCGGTCGGTGCGCCGGGACACTCCTGGCAGGTCGTCGCCGCGAACGGCGACTTCGGCCAGAAAGCCGTCGCCTACGCCGCCAAGGTACTCGCCGGGACGACGTACGACCTGCTGTCGGACGGAGACGCCATCGCGGACGCGCGCGAGGAGTTCGAGTCGGACGTCGGACACGGCGCGTACGAGACGCCGCTTCCCGAGGACGCCGAACCGCCGTTCGACGTGACCGCGATGGACGGCTGAGACGGCTTCGGTCCCCGTTCGAGACCGTCGAGAGTCTATATCAGAATAAATAATTTCACGCAAAACGTTATGTCTATCCGACTGTTAGTTTCGAGTACGTTCGCAGTCGTCGCCGGACGGCACGCACCCGAGAGCGGAGGCGTGCGACGGATGGGCGAGGACTGTCGGAGGGAGAGAACTCATGTCACAGACACAAACATCGGACGCCGGCGGTCGAACGACGGGCAACGCAGAGATACGAGAAGAAGCGACACTCGAAATCGTCTCGCGCGTCGCGGACGTGAAGGGCTGCAAGCCGTGGGAACTCGAACCCCTCTCGAAGGTGACCGACCCGGACGCGATAGAGGAGTTGGTCAGGTGTTCGTCGGACGTCCAGTTCGAGATCGGATTCGACTACGAGGGAGGACGGGTCACGGTGGAGTCCGACGGCGGCGTCACCTACGAGTATCCGACCGAGACGCCGGCGTAGGACGCGGCGACGGAACTCCGCGAGGAGTCGTGCCGCGGGTCGAGACGACCAGCGGCGAGGCTGGCGGCGAGAACCGGGGGGAAACGGCGGTACTCGACAGCACACGAGAGACGACGGACACAGCATGACCGGGAAAAGCCAAAACGCGACCGAAGGGACGACGGCGTCGCTCTCCGTGCTCCACGTGGACGACGACGAGGGGTTCGCGGAGTTAGTGAAGACGTACTTAGAGCGGGATTCGAGCGAGTTCGACTGTCGTATCACGACGGAGACGTCACCGACGGACGCGCTAGAGACGATTCGAAGCGGCGCCGAATTCGACTGCGTCGTCAGCGACTACAACATGCCCGAGATGAACGGCATCTCGTTTCTCGAGGCGATTCGCGAGACGTACTCCGAACTTCCGCTCCTCCTCTTTTCGGGCGAGGAGACGGGCGACGTCGCCGCGGAGATACTCGACGTCGGCCTCACAGACTACATCAAGAAAGGGTTCGGAACCGAACAGTACACGATGCTCGTCCGGCGAGTCGAGCACGCGGTGCGGTCGGACGGACAATTCGACCCCGCGTCCGAAGCCGAACTCGACGGCGTGGGCGTCGTCGGCGTCGACGACCGCATCGAACGGGCCGACGAGAAGTACGCCTCGTTCTACCGCTACGACGCCGACGAACTCGTCGGCAAGCACTGGACGGAACTGCACCCGCCGGACGAAGTCGAACACATCAAAACGCACGTCCTTCCGGTCGTGCAGGACGGCGGGAAGTGGACCGGACAGAGCAGGGGAAAGCGAGCCGACGGGTCGACGTTCACGGAGTCGAAACTGGTGACCGCGCTCGACGACCGACGGCTACTCATCGCGGTGACCGAACTCGACGACTCAGACCTCGCGTCGGCGGACCGGTCCCGCTGAGACGACGACTCAGACCTCGACGAGGACCTTCACCGCGTCGCGTTCGTGCATCGCGCGGTAGCCCTCGGGCACGCCGTCTAAATCGACCGTTTTCGTGAACACCGGCGAGGGGTCGAGCGTTCCCTGCAACACGTCGGCCATGAGTTCTTCCGCGTACGCACGCACGGGAGCGACGCCGCCGCGGAGTGCGACGTTGTCGCCGAAGAACGGCGAGAGGTCGAGGCCGTCTCCCATCCCGTGCGGGACGCCGACGTAGCCGACGGTGCCGCCGGGGCGAGCGATGCCGACGGCCGTCTCCATCGACGACGTCGCACCGACGGCTTCGAGGACGTGGTTGACGCCGCCGTTCGTCATCTCGGTCACGTGTTCTATCGCCTCCTCCCCGCGTTCGGTGACGAGGTCCGTCGCGCCGAACTGTTCGGCGATTTCGAGTCGGTCCTCGTGGTGGCCCATGGCGATGATTCGCTCCGCTCCGAGTCGTCGGGCCGCGAGGACGCCACAGAGTCCGACGGCGCCGTCGCCGACGACAGCGCAGGTCGACCCCGCTTCGACGCCGGCGTTGAGAGCGGCGTGGTGGCCGGTGCCCATCACGTCCGTCAGAGGGAGGAGCGCCCTGAGCGTGTCCTCGTCGTCGGCGTGCCTGTCGGGGACGCGGACGAGCGTGCCGTCCGCTTCGGGGCAGTGAATCAGTTCCCCCTGTGCGCCACCGTTCTCGCCGCCCCACGAGTCGCCGTTCACACAGGAGGTGTGGAGTCCCTTCCGACAGAACTCGCAGTACCCGCAACTGACGACGAACGGCGCGAACACCCGGTCACCGGGTTCGACCGAGCGGACGTCGTCGCCGACTGCTTCGACGATGCCCATCGGTTCGTGACCGACGCGCGATGGAACGTCGCGGTCGCTCTGCCCGCGGTAGAACCAGAGGTCCGACCCGCAGACGGCGGTGTGTGTCACGCGGACGATAGCGCCCGACGACGAGGAGAGTTCGGGGTCCGGAACGGACTCGATGCGGATGTCTTCGGGACCGTGATAGACTGCTGCTCGCATAGGGAGACTGCGTCGGAGAGATGCAAAAAGGTCCGGTCTGCGGCGAGTTACCCGGGATGTCGGCGGGGGCGTCGACGACGCCGACGGCTACTCAGAGCGCCGTGTCGACGAACTGTTCGACGATGAGGTCTTCCGCGGTACGAAGGCGGTACTGGACGGTCGACCGCGGCGTATCGAGAATCGACGCCAACTCCGCGACGGTCACCGCTCGCGGGCGGGCGTAGTAGTCGTGTTCGATGGCCGCCTCGAGGACTTCCCAGTGGGCGGGCGACAACTGCGCGGCGACGCGGGAGTCGACGTCCCAGTTCCCCGCCTGCGACAGGTGAGACACCTCGAGATGCAGGCCCTCGCGGAGGTTCGACTCGATGTCGTCGTAGAGGTCACCGATGGGCTGTTCGCCGGGGTATAGGATGCGCCAGCGATACTCGCCCGCCGTCCGGCGAGACTCGAAGACGACGCCGTCACCGAGATGGTCGACGACGTGGTGCGGAATCGAGTGACAGCGGTGGACCTCCCGTCGGTACGTGTACACCGTCCGCGAGTTCTGTTTCCGGTCGAGGACGTGGTACATCCGCGACGTGTCGCAGTTCACGACGTCGAAGCACTCGTTACACCAGTTCTCGTCCAAGAACACGTCGTCGAACGCCTCCAGAGCGTCCTGTTCGCCGCGAACGTGGTCGATACGCCACATCCGCTCTCGGGTCGTGAAACAGGTCGAAGAGCGCGTAGAGAGCGACGGATACTCGAAGAAGAGGTCCATCAGGTCGTCGGCTCCGCGGTCGAAGGTGATTACGAACTCGAACTCTCGCATCTACGTCGACAGTTCTCGTCGAACGCACTTAGCACATACTCATCCGCATATATCACGCAATAATCACGTATGGAGTCTTTTTCGGTGGGACTGAACGCGGAGCTAGCAGATGCCAACAGCACCGAGCGCGGCGGCCACCACACTCGGAACGGCGACCGTAGAGCTATCAGTTGCAGTACATATCTTGATAGTTATATCAGAGCGAGCGCGTCTCGACGTTCTCGAATCGAAGAACGATTGGCAGTACGGCGACGGGACGGATGAGGAGAGCGAGATTGTCATTCTGTCGGCCGAAGCTATATCTGTAATCCAGCCTACAATCAGGTATGGCGAACTCAGCCGCCCCCGACGACAGAATCGACGAGACGACGACGTGGCCCGACCTGGCCATCAGTCTGTACGACCGGCTGACCGGCCGGGGTGCGGAGATTATCTACGACTTCGAGGAGATGGAGGTGGACGTTCCGAGCGGAACCGGCGAGGACGCCGAACACGCTCACTGGCGACTCGACGGAACGGTCCGCATCACGACCCGAGAGCGTGAGTGACCACACCGACGAGACGCGGCCGCGAGCGCCGCTGACGGTTCACACGGACCTCACGCTGACCGTCGACGGGACGGAACTGCCGGTGACTTCGACGGGCGAACGACTGTTCGTCGAGTTTCCGTCGCTTCCCAGTGCGGTTCGAACGCTCCGTCGTTCCCCGCAGGGCGAGCGTCACCGACTGCACGACCTGTTGACGACGACGGACCTCACCGTCGAGGTTCGCGTCCGCGGGCGGACCGTGGCCGTGTCTGGCGCGGGTGCGCGGCCGGGTATCCTCTCGCGAGAGTTGGGCGTCGACCCCGTCGAACTCCGTATCGGCGGGGTGTTCGGAGCGGTCGGACGGGAACTCTCGGCCGCCGTCGAACGCGTCCGCGGCGTCGGACGCCGACTGCGAGGCAGGTAGTCTCGCACGGAATACTGCCAAGTAGGTAGCGACAGAAGAGACAGCTATGAGCCACTCGACCGAAGGCGGATACTCCGAGGAGTCGTGGATGCGTATCGTCGACAAACTGCTCGACGAGGAAGTCGACCGCACCGAAGAGATTCAGCTCACGGCCGAAGACCTGAGCGTCGACGTTCCGCTCTCGTGGGGCGAGGACGCACAGCGCGCGACGTGGAAGTTCAACGGTAACGTGACCGTCCACGTCGAAGGGATGCGCGGCCCACTCGCCGACTGGCTCAAACTGTGGGTCAGAGACGAAAAGCGCGGACCGGAGCCAGCGGACTCAGAAGACTGACCGAGTCGGAGTCGGCGGAAGACACAATTACGGGTGCGTTCGAGGGCCGCGAGTGGACACGTCGTCGGAGCGCTATCGAGTCCCGCGGTCGGTGGCCTCGCTGACCCGAAAAGTTAACGGTCTGACATACGACGCGAAACCATGGATTCGGTCGGGAGCGACCCCCCGGAAGCAGTGCTCGCTGACCTCGAACTGACGCGGGGACTCGCGATACAGATGGCCGCGCTCAGCACGCTCGGATTGGTCATCGCTGCGACCGTACTGAGCGGCCTGTACCAAGCCGTCACCGGGCACCCGGCCTCGTTTCAGTTCGCACCCGGGGTACGGTGGTGGACCAACGCGTTGGACGTGCTCGTCCTCCTGTTTCTGGCGACAGTGTTCATCGTTCCCCACGAGTGGCTGCACGGCCTCGCTATCCGGTACTACGGCGGCGAAGCGAGATACGGCGTCGGTATCGCACACTTCGTCCTCCCGTACGCGTACGCGACCACCGACCACCAGTTCACTCGCAATCAGTTCGTCGTCGTCCTCATGACGCCGCTCGTGGTGTTGACCGCCGTCGGTGTGCCGTTGATGCTGGTGCTCGAGTGGGGGTGGCTCATCGTCCCGCTAGCTGCGAACGCCGCCGGGGCGATTGCGGACCTCTGGATGACGATGACGCTTCTCACCTTCCCGTCGGACGTCCGTCTCGAAGACCACCCCGACGGAGTCCGAATACTTGGCCGCGAAAGCGACCGACCGGGCGCGCTGTCGGTGACTGCTGTCGTCTGGGACGCGCTCGCCGGTGCGGCCGTCGCCGCGGTCGGCGTGTTTCTGGTGTTGGCAGTCGGCGGCACGCTCGTGCTGGATCTCCTCGGCGTCGGTTCGCTCGTTGTCGGCACGCCGGACACGCTCGGTTTCCTGTTCTCGTTCACGTCGACGCCGACCGAGATTTCGATGAGCGTCGGCCCCGCCGTGCTCGGTATCGGCGCAGCCATCGGACTGTTTACGCGTTCGTTCGCAGCTATCGGCGCGCGCGTTCGCCCGGTAAGGAGCCACGGGCGAACACGAACAAGAGAACGGCGCGCTAATCGACGGACAGCCGACAGACCGCTTCGCCGCTCTGTGCCGTGGGACGACTACGGGACCCTGATGACGACCGAGTATCCCTCTTCTTTCGCTTCTCGGAGAATCGCGGGAATATCGTCGGGAGGCACGTTCCGTCGGTGCATCTCGACCTCGACGCCGTCTTCGTTTTCGAGACCGAACTGGGCGAGCGACTCGTCCGAACCGGACGGTGCCGCTTGGTCGGCGATCCAGTCTCCGACGCGAGTTCCGAGTGCGTTGACGACGGCCGTCGAGAAGGCGCTCCCCAGTATAATCAAGAAGAGCTCTATCTCGGTCTCCTGTGTCCGTTTGGCCACGGTTTCGAGCGAGCCAATCTCGTTTTCGTGGCTCCAGTTCGGGTCGTCGGAGGCCAGTTCCCACGGCTGCTTCGTGAGGTACGACACGAGCGGACCGACGTCGACGTCGTCGACGGGTCTCCCGTCCGCGTGCCGTATTCGAATGCTGAGACTGTCGGTACTCTTGCGGTCTGCTCCGGGTGTTTTCCGGGATGTAGAAGCCATCTTCGTTCCTCCCTATTCCGACGAAGAGAGTACGCGTTCGGAGAGGATAGACTAGAAGGTCGGGGGACGTACGCGACGCGTCTCTCGGTCGAGCGACTCAGACCCGGGTCGGCGATGGCGGAACGGACGCGGGTCCGTGTGGAATCGTGCGGTTCGTGCGGTCGGCCACGGCCAGTACGTCTCTCCGCCGCCGGACGGACTCCCTCAATTCGGCGTTCGTCTGAGTACCCGCTCGGTGCGCTGATTATCAATATATAATATTAGAACACAATATACTTTTCAAATGAATTCTTCTACGACAGTATGTCAACACCGACGGTTGGCGAGGGGTCTCACGAGCGGTACGCACGGCGCATTCGGCGAGCGGTGAGAGACGTCGTCAAGTACATCCCGCGGGGGAACACCATCCCCGAGGAGTCATGGAAGTCTCGTCACCGAAACATCACGCTGTTCATGCTGGCACACATCCCGTTCCTACTCGCTCTCGGGACGTACACCGGGACGGAACCGTACGTCACGGGAGCGACGTTCACGGCGGTACCGACGGAGTACGTTGGTCTGGGACTGGGTATCGTCGTCGGCCTCGGACTGCTTGCGCAGGTGCCGGCGTTTCCGCGACGGGTACGGACGGCGATAGTCTCTGTCGGGCTGGTGACGTGTTCTGCGCTGCTCGTCTACTTCTCCGGGGGGTTCATCGAGGCACACTTTCACTTCTTCGTCGTCGTGGGCGTCATCGCGGTGTACGAGGACTGGATGCCGTTCGTCGTCAGCATCCTCTACGTCGCGATTCAGCACGGCGCGTTCGGGATGTCGAATCCGGGGGCGGTGTACAACCACCCGGCCGCCGTCGCGAATCCAATGGGGTGGGGTATCGTCCACGCGGTGTTCGTCCTCGGCCTCTCCGCCGCGCTGATGACCAACTGGGTCTCCATCGAACGGTCGCGCGAACAGACGCGAGAACAGCTTCAGAACGTACGCGACAGCGAGGAGGCGAGAGCGGAGGTCGAACGGTTGAACGAGCGACTCGTCGTCCGGGCGGACGAACTCGCGACGGCGATGGACGCCGTCTCGAACGGCGATTTCACCGCTGAAGCACCCAACGAAGCGGACATCGTGGCAATAGCGGAGATAAACGACGCGTTCGACGAGATGCGGCACGAACTCTCGTCGACCGTTCTCGACATTCGGGCGTTCGCGTCGACCGTCGAAGGAACGACGCAGTCGGTGTACGACGACGCGGAGGAACTCGAACGGGACCAAGAGGCACTCGCGAGAGACGTTCGCGGGTTCGCGACGGACGTTCGCGAGCAGGCGAGCGACCTGGAGACCACGACCGACGAACTCACCTCACTGTCCGCCACTATCGAAGAGATAGCGGCGAACGCCGACGAGGTGGCCAGGGAAGCGAGCACCGCGGCGGACAGCAGCGAGTCCGGGAGTCGGACCGCGGCCGAGGCCGTCGAAGCCATAGAGCACGTCGAGGGCACGGTCGGTGACCTCGCCGACCTCGTCCGGTCGCTCGACACGCGGATGAACGACGTCGCAGACAGCACCGAACTCATCGAGGACATCGCGGACCAGACGAACGTGCTCGCACTCAACGCCAACATCGAGGCCGCACGCGCGTCCGACGGGAGCGAAGGGTTCGCCGTCGTCGCCGAAGAGGTCAAATCGCTCGCCGACGAGACGCAGCGTCACTCCGCGACCATCGGCGAGACGGTCGAAGCCACCGTCGAAGACGTAGAGCGCATCCAGCGAGCGATGAGCGAGACGAAAGCGCGGATAGAGACCGGCAAGACGACGATGACGGAAGCGGGCGACGCGTTCTCGGGACTCACCGAGACGGTCGAAGGAGTGGACGCCTCCGTCGAGACGGTGGCCGTCGCCACCGACGACGGCGCGCGAACGACCGAGGAAGTGGTCAACGCTATCGAACGAGTCGCAGAGCGTGCACGCGCTATCGCAGACGAGAGCGAGTCTCTCGCCGACCGGGCCGACGAGAGTGCGGCGACCATCTCGAAGATACGGTCTCGGTTAGAGAACCTCTCCGCGCAGACGGAATCGCTGAAGACGAGACTCGACTCGTTCGAGTGTGGTACGGTCGAGCGCGACGGGTCGGCAGAGAGCGGTCGGTCGGAAGAGAACAGTCGGTCAGCAGGGGGTAGCCGGTCGGTTAGCGACGACGCGGCACACGGCGTCGATGAGCGAGTCGCGTCTCGACCGTCGCGGTAGTCGCGGACGGAACCGTTTCGGTTCGCGCCCTCGCAGTCTATCACGCGTCCAACGGCGCACGGCCACGAGACGAAGTGCTTTTCGAGCGGTATCGCGGAGTCCGATTCGTGCGACGACTCACGCGGTTTCTGGTCGGCGTCGTCCTCGGTGCGTCGGCGTTCGCCGGCTACCTCGCGTTCGTCGGTGTCGACGACGTGCTCCGACGCGTCGGTGAAATCGCCCCGGCCGCCGTCGCAGTCGTCGTTCTCCTCGTCGCCGCCGAGGGTGCCGTCGACGGCGTCGGCGTCTGGGCGTCGGTTCGACCGCTCAAGGGAGGAGTCTCCGTCGCAAAGAGCGTGCAGTTCGCGCTGGCGGGCGACTTCTTCGACACGCTCAGTCCGGCCGGACCGGTGAGTTCCGAACCCATCATGGCGCGTTTCATCGGCGTCGAAACGGAGACGACGTACAGCGACGCACTCGCCGTCCGAGGCGTCGCGAAGTACGTGAAATCCGGCGCACAACTGCTCGTCTCGACGGCGTTGGCTGCCGTCGTCGTCGCGGGCGGGTCGTCTTCGCGAGTCGTCCTCGTCACTCTCGCCGGGGCCGCCGCCGCGTTGCTCTGTTTCGGCGTCGCCCTCGTCTGGTTCCGCTCGCAGGTCTCTCGCGGTGCCGTCCTCGCGCTGACCCCGGTGGTCCGCTGGCTCTCCTCGCTGTACCGTGACGACCCGTACGACGAACGAGTGGTCGAAGCGGCCGTCGAGCGGTTCTGGTCGCGCATCCTTCGGTTTCGGGACCGACCAGGGCTGCTCGCACTCGTCGCCGTCGGAGGCGTCGCAGAACAACTCCTCGTCGCGGCAGCGCTCTGGGTCGCACTCGCCGGGACGGGAACGACGGTATCGCTTCTCCCCATCGTCGCTATCGTCCCGTTGCCGCAGGCGTCGAGCATCGTCCCGATTCCGGGGAGTCTCGGCACCTACGACGTACTTCTCGGCGGTGCGCTCGCCGTCGTGACGGACGCGTCCCCGGCGTCGACGGCGGCGGCCGTCGTCGTCGTACGGACGATAACCCTGCCGTTCGGTCTCTCCGTCGGCGGCCTCTGCGTGGCCTTCCTCCGCGGGTGGCGGCCGACGGCGGGGGCCTGAGAGACGCCGTCTGCGTCCGGCGTTCGCGATACCGGCGAGTTCCTCTCCGGGAGGAACACATTTGTCACTATCGTGAGAGCAGGATGTATGGCACACGTCATCGTCGTCGGCGGCGGTCCCGCCGGGTTGAGCGCGGCCCTGTTCACGCAGAAGAACGGCATCGAGACTACCGTGTTCGACACGGACAAGACGTGGATGCACAAGGCGCACCTGTTCAACTACCCCGGAATCGGGTCGCAGGACGGGACGGTGTTTCTCGACACCCTCCGCCGACAGGTGGAGGCCTTCGGCGTCGAACGTCACGAGGCGGAGGTGACGGACGTCTCCGCGTCCGACGACGGGTTCACCGTGACGGCGGACGGCGAGGACCACGACGCCGACTACGTCGTCCTCGCGACGGGTGCGAACCGTGGCCTCGCCGAGTCGCTGGGGTGTGCGTTCGACGGCGACGTCGTCGACGTCGGCGTGACGATGGAGACGAGCGTCGAGGGCGCGTACGCGACGGGCGCGATGGTCCGCGCCGAGGAGTGGCAAGCCGTCATCGCCGCGGGCGACGGGGCGGCCGCCGCACTCAACATCCTCTCGACAGAGAAGGGCGAGAACTACCACGACTTCGACGTGCCGGGTGACGCCGACGAGGTGTTCAGCGCGATGGCCGACGAGGAGTGAGCGTCGCCCACGTAGACCGATACGCGGACGACGACGCCGCGGTCTCTGGCGGCCCGGAGTGCCGGCTCCAACGACTCCAGTTGCTCGAAGGTACCGGCGATTTCGACGACAGTCTCCGCGTCTTCGATGAGGGAACGGGCGTTCTCGGTGGCCGTCTCCGCGCGTTTCGTGACGCCGACGCGAGAGTCCATCCGCACCGGCGCTTCGTAACGCTCTCTGACCGCTATGGCGGCGTCGTTGAGGAGTTCGCCGCGCGTTTCTAAGTCGGCCATCGCCTCGGCCGGGTCGCACGGACGCACGTAGAGTTTCTCGCGGTCGATGGTCTCGGCGTAGCCTTTCGATTCTAAGCTTCGGAGTACGTCGTACACCTGCGAGACGGGAACGGAACTCTCGCGTCCGACCTCTATCGCCGGTGCGTACCCCATCTCCAGCAGTGTGAGGTAGGCGTCGGCCTGATACGAGGTGAGGTCGGCGTACTCCAACGCCCGTTCGAGCATCTCCCGTTCCATACGATGTCCCACTCTGTACCGACATTTGAACGCTTCGTCGGTCACGTCGAATCGGCGCCCACCGGGTACACCGAACGACCCTGAATGAACAGGCAGTAGTGAAATCCCCCCTCCGTTCGGTGCGGTCGTACGGAGCAAATTCACGCATATGTCTGCAGACCACGCCACACTTCGTCGACGAATCCACGCCGTTTCGGACGCGGAAGCCGACGACGACCGACTGTTGACGCTCGGCGTCGCCGCTGACGAGTCCGTCGGTGCGGTTCGAGAGCGAGTCGAAGAAGAGCGCGCGAAAGCCGAGTACATCGAGGAGGACAACACCGACCAGCACCGACGCGACGCGTTCGAGCGAGCGGTTCGCGTCCTCAGAAATTACGAGCAGACGCCGGAGCACGGCCTCGTCCTCTACGTCGGCGTCGTCGACGGCGACGTCGAGGACTACGTGTTCGACGACGTCTCCGGACTGGCCGTCGAGACGGCGTACTCGTTCGACAACGAGTTCGACGTCGAACCGTTGGAAGCGGCCGTCGCCCCACAGCAGACGTTCGGTCTCGTCGTCGTCGAACGCGGCGGGGCGGCACTCGGTCGACTGGACGGCGGGCGAGTGACCGACGCCGAACAGTTCGAAAGCGAGGTTCCCGGCAAGACGAGAGCGGGCGGCCAGTCCGCAGAGCGGTTCGAGAGGGAGCGAGAACGCGCGAAAGAGGAGTTCTTCGAACGCGTCGGCGAAGCGGCGTCGCGCCGGTTTCTCGACGCGTCGTCGGGAGGCGGAGACAGCGAATCGACCGCGGACCCGAACGACGGGGCGGCCACGCCGAGCGTCGACGGCGTCCTCGTCGGGGGCACCGCGGTCACCGCCGACCAGTTCTGCGACGGCGACTACGTCGATTCCCGCCTCGACGACGCCGTCCTCGGCGACCCCATCCCCGTCGAGTACGCGACCGAACAGGGACTGAGCACGCTGGCCGAACGCGGTGCGGACCGACTCGAGGAACTCGAACGTCGAGCGCCGGAGGCGGCCTTGGAAGCGTTCTTCGAGGCGCTCTCCGACGAGGCGGCGGAGAACGAGGTTCGGTACGGCGACGACGGCGTCGGCGAAGCCTTAGAGTACGACGCCGTGGAGACGGTACTCGTCTCCGAGGCCGTCGAGGTGGAACGACTGCGCGCGTTCGAAGAACGCACGACCGAACAGGGCGGCGAACTCACCGTCGTCCCCGTGGACGTAGAGCGAGGCGAACAGTTCGTCGAGGCGTTCGAGGGCGTCGGCGCGTTCCTCCGGTTCCCGCTGGAGTGAGGTCGAACCGACGGAACCGACCGCGTCAGTTGTCGGCCGACTCGCGTTCACGGTCCCGTGGGGAGGGACGGTGCGAGTGCGACGCGGACGACGCGGCCGATGCGGACGATGCGGACGGCGGGGGTGCACCGACGGACCGCGTCTCCGACAGTTCGACGAGTGAGTCGACGCGCCGTTCGAACTCCGCGTCGTCTATCTCGCCGGCCGCGTATCGCCCTTTGAGCGTCGCGAGCGGGGAGTCCGAATCGGCGTTCGTCCGGGCGAGGCCCGAGTCAGGCGCGAGGAGGACCGTCGCCGCGACTGCCGGGAGCGTGACCGCGAGGATGCCGAACACGAGGATGATGAGGTTGTACACCATCCCGGACTTCACGCCGGACGAGACGGCGAACGCGCCGTACATGGCGAGTGGGCCGCCGACGGCGGCGAGTGCGGCGACGACGCGCCGCCACCGACGACTGTCGGGAGTGTATCTGGCGAGGAGGGACGAGCGGCGTGGACTCATGTCTACGAAAGCGTGTTTTTACAGCGACAAATCCGTTTCGGTGCGTCGATTTCAGCCCGTCTCCGCTCGGTTCTCCGAGAGCGTCACGAGGACGACGGCGTCCTGCAAGTCGAACGCCCCGCTCTCGGGGTCGGTGGAACCCAACTCGAGCAGGTAGATGGCCTGGTTCGGTGCGAGCGAGAGGGTGTCCGTCTCATCGTCGACGTACGGGCGGAGGAACGCCTCCGCGGACCCTTGGTCTTTGTAGCCGTCGACGTCGGGGAGCAGGACGACCTGTGCGGAGCCGGCGCTGTCCGTCGAATCGACGCTCCGGATGAACCCCCCGAGGTCCGCCGACGCGACGACGCCGATTTCCTCGCCGGCGTCGCGACTGACCGTGTACGCGCGGGTCTCCCCGTCGTTGACGTCCGCGGGCCACGGGGCCGTCCTCTCGTCGTCGACGCGGAACTCCACGGACACGGGGACGCCGTCGCCGTCGCAGGAGATGTCCTCGATGGCGCCGTCGCGCATGATGGGGTCGATGGGACCGTAGTCGAGGAAGTCCCGCAGGAGATAGTAGAGCAGTTTGTGGAGGGACCCGGCCTCGACGGTGGCGGCGTGTTCGGCGATGACGGCCTTCGATTCCGCCTCGAAGACGGCCGTTCGGTCGCGCGTCCGGTCGATGTCGCGGGAGAGGAGGTTGTTGCGGAGCGCCTTCGTCAGGTCGTCGCGGACGTACGACTCGAACTCGTCGAGGACGGGTTCGGAGACGTGGTAGCGGACGGACTTCGGCGACTCGTCGTACAGGATGGAGACGAACGCGTCGTCGGGAACGTCGGCGAAGGAGTTCGGACAGCCAGTAGCGGTCGAGGCGCTGAAACGTCCGGGGTACGGCGTCGTCGCCGTGCAACAGGCCTCTGACCCAGTCGTCCATCTCCGCTCTGAAGCGCCAGTAGGCGCTCATCGTGTTCCGGGCGTTCACCGAGAGGTAGAGACGGAACCGAAGCGATTCGCCGTCGTCGGTGCGGTACTGACGCGCGATAGCCCGGATTTCGTCGCGCTTCCTTCGAATATCGGTTTCGTGTTTTACCACCTCTCAGAACGTGACCTCGGTCCCCTGAGTGAGGCCCTCGTTCTCCTTCGTCCGAGCGACGGCGAGGTAGACGTAGACGCGTTCGGGACCGAACTCACAGTAGGAGGTGAGGTCTGCAAAGGGGGTGTCGTCCGGTTCCTCGGCGTCGTCCATACGCGGCCGACGTGTCGGGCCGCGTTAACGGTTCGGGAGGGGTGCGACTCCACGTCGACGCGGAGCGAGGGACGGGTCTAACCGCCGCCTCAGAACGGGTACTCCCGCTCTTCTCGCTGCACCGATATCCACTTCGTCTCGGTCAGTGTTTCGAGGATGGTCTCGCTGTTGTAGCCACCCATTCCGGAAGCGTTCGTCCCCGAGAAGGGAACGTGCGCCTCGTCATTTATCGGTTGGTCGTCGATGTGGACGTGGCCCGTGTCCATCCGGTCGGCGATGTCCATCGCGGTGTCGAGGTCACCGGCGTGGACCGACCCCGAGAGGCCGTACTCGGTGTCGTTGGCTATCGCGACGGCTTCGTCGACGTCCGAGAACGGGATAACCGGGGCGATGGGCCCGAAGTGTTCGTTGCACGCGGCGGCCATCTCGTTCGTCACACCCGAGAGGACGGTGGGTTCGACGACCAGCGAGTCCTCGACGCCCACGTCGACGGTACCGCCGCCGGTTTCGAGCGTCGCCCCCGCGTCGACCGTCTCCTCGACGTAGTTCAACATCTCGTCCCGTTGGGACTCGTCGACGATGGGCCCGACGACGGTGTCGGCGTCGTGTGCGCTTCCCGTCGGCAGTCCCTCGGCGCGTTCGACGAGTCGCTCGACGTACTCGTCGTAGACGCTCTCGTGAACCACATGCCGGTTTATCGAGATGCAGACCTGTCCCTGATGGACGAACGACCCGAATACGGCGCTGTCGACTGCGGCGTCTACGTCGGCGTCCGCCGTGACGACGTGAGCGTTGTTGCCGCCGAGTTCCATCGCCTGGACGGCGAGGTTCTCCGCGGCGGTGGCGGCGACGCCGCGTCCGACGTCGGTGGACCCGGTGAACGCGACGGCGTCGCTCTCGGGGTGGCCCGCCACGCGGTCACCGATGTCAGACCCGCGGCCGGTGACGACGTTGAGAACGCCGTCCGGCAGACCCGCTTTCTCGAACAGTTTCGCCAGGAGGAGACCACCCGTGACGGGCGTGTTCGAGGCGGGTTTGAGAACGACGGTGTTCCCGAGGGCGATGGCCGGTGCGACGGCGCGGAGCGAGAGGTTGAGCGGGAAATTCCACGGCGAGATGGCCGTAACGACGCCCTTCGGCACTCGCTTGACGATGTTCTCCTTCCCCGGGATGTTCGACTCGCGGTGTTCGCCTTTCACGCGCTTCGGATACGTCGCCGCCTCGCTGGTGTGGTCTTTCGATATCTGGACCGAGGTTCGTCCCATCACTTCCGTCCCGCCCGCCTCCGTCGCGAGGAGTTCGACGACGTCGTCTTCGTGTTCGTCGAGGAGTCGGGTCACCTCGCGTATCACTTCGGCGCGGCGGGCGGGCGGTTGCGCGGCCCACTCGTCCTGTGCGGCCGCCGCCGCCTCGTACGCGGCGTCCACGTCCGAGTCGGTGGCTGCCGGGACGTGCGTAACGGTTTCGCGCGTCGAGGGGTCTTCGACGGCGAGTTCGTCGTCTCCGTCTGCGGTTCGCCACTCGCCGTCGACGTAGAGCGCGTTCCAGTCGGCGTCTATCGAGAGGTCGGCGGGCATGATAACGCATCGTACGGCCGACAGGATAAAATCCGGGACGGAATCAGCGAGGACGCGCGGGAGCGGTACGTTCAAGTATCGAGTCGCGTGCAAGCTCGCTGAACTGTCACGTTCGATGCGGGGTCGGTGACAGCGGTGTAACCGGGTGGCACGGGTGTCCTAGAACGGCTATATTGGATGAGTCCGTAGTGTGGTCCGTGAGTCCTCGGGTCGAACCGGAGCAGTCGTCCGTGGACGCCCGAAATCGAACCGAACACACCTCTATGTCTCAAGCCCAACAATCAACCACGTCGATTGCTGACCTTCCCCCGAGTGCAAAGTTCGTCAACTACGTCCTCGAACAGGAGTCGCATCTGACGCAGGGCGAACTGACCGAACGAACGCAACTCTCCTCGCGGACGGTCCGCGGCGCACTCCGGAAACTCGAAGAGGCCGACATCGTCCACGAGGACGTCTGCCTCCGCGACGCCAGAAAGCGCGTCTACTCGCTGGAAGCATCCGACTGAGGGGCGCTTCATTCGAATCTACGACCGAACGGCACCGAACACGTCGACCGCACGGGGGGCGAACCGTGCCGGCGTTCGACCAGCGGAGACGCCGTCTCCGTCCGCGGAGACGTCGAACGACGCCCGAAGGAACGCGAACGGCGCGCCCGCGGCCCACGCTTGAGGCGTACACGCCGCCGGATACTCGACGGGCGCTCGGTCGTCTCCGAATCCGCAGTACAGTTCCGGAAGCCGGTCGTGTGCGAGGTGCGCCGTCGCGTCGAGGACGTCCGTCGCGAGTCGTTCCGCCGCGTCGCCGTAGCCGTACCGAGAGAGGCCGAGTGCGACGAGCGACGTGTCGTGGGGCCAGACGCCGCCCGCGTGGTACGAGACGGGCGAGTAGCCCGCATCGTCCGGACTCATCGTTCTGACGCCCCACCCGGACGAGAGGGGGCCGTCCGCGAACGTCGACGCCACCGAATCGGCTCGCGACTCGGGGATAGTGCCCGTCCAGAGACAGTGGCCGACGTTCGAGGTGACGGCGTCGACGATTCTGCCGTCTCCCTGTTTCGCCAGCCCGTAGAACGACCGCTCGGGTAGCCAGAACTCCTCGTCGAACGCGCGTTCGATGGCCGCGGCGCGGTCGCGGTACGTCGAAAGCGGGTGTTCCGTCTCCGTCTCCACGCCCTCGGCCGCCGCCAGTCGTTCGAGGAGCGTCGCGCCCTCGTCGAGTGCGCTGGCGGCGTACCCCTGTACCTCGGCGAGAGCGAGCGGTCTGTCCGCGACGGTTCCGTCCGCGAACCGGACGCTGTCGGCGGTATCTTTCCACGCGTTGTGGTCGAGGACGCCGTCGTCGCCGTAGTAGAGGAACGGGTCGTCCGTCGTGTCGTCGCTCGTGCGGAGAATCCACGCCAGTGCGTCGGCCAACGCGTCGGCGAGTTCCGTCGCCAACGAGTCGTCGCCGCGCCACCGACACGCCTCGGCGAGGAGCGTGACCCACAGTGGCGTCGCGTCGACCGTGCCGAAGTACGGCGTGTGAGGAACCCGGTTGCGCGCGGCGAGTTCGCCGTGGCGAATCTCGTGGAACAGTTTCCCCGGTTGCTCGCCCGTCGACGCCACGTCGTCGCGTCCGCGGTGGGCCGCGAAGTATCGGAGCGTCCCTTCGACGAGTTCGGGAGCGACTCCGACCGTCTGGTGCGCCGTGAGCAGTGCGTCGCGGCCGAACGGAGTGACGAACCACGGCGTGCCCGCCAACGGAACCGGGCCCTGCGGTGTCTCCGTCGTCAACGCGGTGAGGTCCGCCGCCGCCCGTTCGAAGACCGCATCGTACTGCGGGTCTCCGGTCTCGACGGCGGGAATCGAAACTGGTGGCGTCCGCGTCGGGAGCGACGCCCCGGACGCCTCGGCCGACTCGCCCGATTCGCCGACTCGGACGGCGAACGGCAGTTCCGCCGTCTCCTGCGGGCCGACGCGGAGCGAGAACGTGGCCGTCGTCGAAGAGAGGTCGTCCGGTATCGCGGCGAACGAGACGAGGGACGTTCGGCTGACTCGCTCGCCGTCCGCCGTCTCGAAGTCGTACCGGAACGTGACCGAGCGGTCGCCGACGCTCGTCCGAACGGTCCGGTCGACGTCGCTGCCGAACCCCCGCACCTCGAACAGGTCGGCGAAGTCGACGGCGAACCGAACCCGAACGGTCAGCGACGTCGGCGACGCCGAGTGGTTGGAGAGCGCCACCGTCTCCGCGTAGCCCGCACCCTCGTGGACGGACTGTCGTCGCTCGACGACGAGTTCGGTGTGTTTCGGGACGTTCTGGTCGTGCATCTCGTTGACCGACGGACCGGCAGTCGCGAGCGTGACCGTCCGCGCGTTCGCCGCGTCCAACGTCTCCCCGATGGGCGTCACCGTCGCTCCGACCACGTCCACCGCGAGCGACGAGAGATGTCGCGTGTCTCTGTGGTACAACCCGCCTTCCGGACCGAGCGTCGTCGCGTCCGTCCCGACGAAGAAACTGTATCCGTCGACGAGCGTCTCTAACGGCATCTGTACACCCCCCTCGCGGACCTCCGCGACGTCGATTCGCCCTCGCGAACGCGGCACATAGCTGTTGACTACGGAGCGACCGAATTAACTCTTGCGGGTAACAACAACTACGAGTAGTTGTTCTGCGTTAGATTTATCACGAACGATGTACATGGTTGCCGCATGACGTACTCTGACCGACTGACGAGACGGAACGTGCTCCGAGCGGGGACGGTCGGCCTCGCCGGAGGGCTGGCAGGCTGTGTCGGGAGTTTCGGCGGAGGCGGTAGCGGTGGGTCGGCGGACGCAATACAGTACTGGAACATCCACAACGGCGACGACTTCCGCGGCCCGATAAACGAAATCGTCGCGAGTTTCGAGGAGAGTAGCGGGACGACGGTCGAAGCGCGCTACATCGACAACGACGCCATCGCAGAGCAGATTTCGAGCGCCGTCGCGTCGAACACGCTTCCGACCGTGGGTCTTCTCGCCATCCAGACCATCCAGCGTCTGGGTGCGGACGGGTCGCTCGCTCCCGAGAGCACCACGCAAGTCGTCGAAGAGATAGGGAAAGACGACTTCCGTGAGGGGCCGCTGAAGTTCATGAGTTCGGGCGACGGCGGCTACTACGGCGTCCCCGCCGATGCGTGGGTGCAGGGAATCTGGTACCGAAAGAGCGCGTTCGAGGAGGAGGGCCTCGAACCGCCGGTGACGTGGGACGCCATCTTGGAGGCCGCAGAGACGTTCCACGACCCGGACAACGACGTGTATGGAATCGGATTCGGGACGAAGGTGACGGCCTACGCCCGGCAGTGCTTCACGCAGTTCGCGCAGTCGAACGACGCCCGCGTCCTCGACGCCGACGCCAACGTCGTCTTCGACTCCCAAGAGATGATAGAGGCACTGCAGTTCCTCGCGGACCTCGGCGAGTTCGTCCCCGGCGCCGTCTCGTTCGAGGACACGCGGAACCTCTACGGCAACGAGCAAGAGCACATGTTCATGTACTCGTCGTACCTCCTCCCCGACTTACTGGCCGACGAGGGCGAGGAGATGGTCTCCGACACGGGTCTGGCCCCCGCGACGGAGAAGAAGCGGCGCAGCACGTACGGACAGGTGCTCGGACACTGCATCTTCGGGAAGTCCGACGCGAAACAGCAGACCGGGCGAGACTTCCTGAATCACGTGATGAGCGACGACCAGTACGTCAAGTGGGTCCACACGAACCCCGGCGGGACGATGCCCGTGCTGAAGTCCACCTCCGAGAGCGAGGCGTACCTCGACAACGAAATACTCTCCGCGTGGAGCGACACCATCGAACAGATATCGTCCGCGCTCGGCAACATCGACCGGTTCGACTTCGTGGACGGGACCCTGCTGCCCGAGTTCGGGCAGATATCCGGCAACTCGCTCGTCGCCGAAGCGGTCAACCGCGTCGTCATCAAAGGCCACGCGCCCGACACCGTCGCGAAAGAGCAAGCGGAGAAGATGCGTAACGCCCTCTCGTGATGTCGGTCCGAGAGGTCACCGCATCGCTGTTCGGCGAGTACACGGAGAGCCCCGTCGACCGACGAGAGGCGTTGCTCGGCATCGTTCTCATCCTCCCGGCGGTCGTCCTCATCGGAGGCGTCATCCTGTACCCCATCGCTTACAACGTCTACCTGAGTTTCACGACGGTTCCGCTGAACCCGGACCGCGCGCCCGAGTGGGTCGGACTCGCGAACTACGTCGAACTGCTCGCGTCCCGCCGGTTCTGGTCGGCGTTCACCACGACGGTCACGTTCACCGTCGGAACCACCGTCCTCTCGACGGTCGTCGGCCTCGGCGTCGCACTCCTGTTCGACAGGGAGTTTCGCGGCAGGCGGTTCGCCCGCGGACTCGTCTTACTGCCGCACGTCACGCCCATCATCGCCGTCGCGTTCGTCTGGCAGTTCATGCTCAGTCCGCTCTGGGGGACGATACCGAACGTCCTCGCCGACTGGGGACTGTACAGCACCCGCGTCGGCCTGTTAGAACGGGGGTCGACGGCGCTCCCGGTGGTCATCGTCTTCGCCGCGTGGCGGAACTTCCCGTTCGCGTTCCTGCTGTTCGTGGCTCGCTTGCAGGCCATCCCCGAGTCGATGTACGAGGCGGCCCGCATCGACGGCGCGGGCGCGATAGCGCAGTTCAAAGACATCACCCTCCCGGAACTGAAGGGGACCATCGCCATCGTCGTCCTCCTCCGGTTCATCTGGGAGTTCAACACGTTCGCGGAGGTGTGGCTTCTCACCAGA
The DNA here is from genome assembly GCF_900115785.1 of Halogeometricum limi. Lineage (GTDB taxonomy): Archaea > Halobacteriota > Halobacteria > Halobacteriales > Haloferacaceae > Halogeometricum > Halogeometricum limi. The sequence goes on along the minus strand of NZ_FOYS01000005.1, from coordinate 53,930 downwards.
CAGATTCTGACGCTGCCCATCTTCGCCTACCAGACGGCGTTCGCCAACTTCGAGCAGGGCCTCGGGGCGGCAATCTCGCTGCTGCTGTTTCTCGTGCAAGCGCTGTTCGTCGTCGGCTTCGTGCTGTTGTTCGGAGAGGATAAGGTATGATATCGTTCGTCGCAAGCGTCGCCCGCGAGTCCGTGACCGGCCTCAGACTACTCCGCCGACAGGTCCGGAGCGACACCAGACTCCGGCGTGCCGGGTTCTACGCGAGTCTCGGACTCACGCTCTTGGTGTCGCTGTTCCCGTTCTACGTGATGTTCGCGACGAGCATCACCACCGACGACGCCATCTACGTCAACAACCCCTCGCTGTTGCCGAGAGAAGTCACCCTGTCACAGTACGCGGTGCTCTTCAGTTCGGAGACGTTCGCGTTCACGACGTACTTCGTCAACAGCGCCATCGTCGCCACCGTCACCGCGACGTTCTCGCTTTTCGTCGGCGTCATCGGCGCGTACAGTTTCACGCGATTGTCGTACCCCGGGAACACGCTGATTCGGCGCGGCGTCGTCGTCGTCTACATGCTGTCGGCCATCACGGTGGTCGTTCCGCTGTTCCAACTCATCGCCCGCCTCGGACTGGTCGACACCCGCCTCAGTCTGTTCATCACGTACACCGTGAGCACGCTTCCGCTCACGCTCTACATGCTCTGGAACTACTTCGAGAGTCTGCCCGTCGCCATCGAGGAGGCGGCGATGCTGGACGGCTACTCGCGCGTCGAGACCATCTTCCGCGTCGTCGTCCCCCTCTCGCTTCCGGTCCTCGTGGCGACGTTCCTCTTCGCGTTCAAAATAGCGTGGAACGAGTACATCTTCGCGTCGGTGTTCCTGAAGTCGCAGGCGAAGCTGACGCTCCCCATCGGTATCGAGCAGATGAACGCCGACTTCTCGAACGTCTGGGGGCAGATAATGGCCGCGTCGTTCCTCACGACGCTCCCCATCGTCGTGATGTTCCTCTACTTGGAGAAGTACATGGTCGAAGGACTGACCGCGGGGGCGGTGGAGGGCTGACCGATGCAAGAACAGGACAGAGACACGCGTTCGTCCGCCGACGGAACCGAGAGACCGCACCGCGACGACCGAACGCCGACCGACGGCGTGGTCGGTGAGGCGGGCGGCGAGACGGTCGAACTGTCGTCGCTCTCGAAGCGGTTCGGCGACGAGGAGGCCGTCGACGGCGTCTCGCTCTCCATCTCGGAGGGAGAGTTGCTCGTCCTCCTCGGCCCCTCCGGATGCGGCAAGACGACCACCCTCAGGATGATTGCGGGACTAGAGAGCGTCAGCGGTGGCTCCGTCGCCATCGGCGGCGTCGACGTTTCCGAACACCCGCCGCAGGACCGCGACGTGGCGATGGTGTTCCAGAACTACGCGCTCTACCCGCACAAGACCGTCCGCGAGAACATCCGGTTCCCCCTCCGGAAGACCGACCTGTCGAAGGCCGAGCAACGGGAACGAATCGAGTCGACGGCCGCCTTGCTCGACATCGCCGACCTCTTGGACAAGGAACCGGCGGCGCTCTCGGGCGGACAGCGACAGCGAGTCGCCATCGGCCGGGCCATCGGTCGCGAACCCTCGGTGCTCCTGATGGACGAACCGCTGTCGAACCTCGACGCGAAACTCCGCGTCCGAACGCGGTCGGAACTCCGGAGCCTCCAGCAGCGACTCGGAATCACGACGGTGTACGTCACCCACGACCAGGAGGAGGCGATGAGCATCGCCGACCGCATCGCCATCATGAACGACGGGCGCGTCGAACAGGTAGGCACGCCGGAGGAGGTGTACGAAGACCCCACGTCGGCGTTCATCGCCGGCTTCCTCGGCGACCCGTCGATGAACCTCCTCCCGACGAGCGTCGGGCCGTCTCGGGACGGCGACACCGGCGGGACGGAACGCGGAGACGAACTGGCCGCGGGTCTCGCGGCCGCCGTCCCCGACGACGCCGCGCGAGTCGGCGTCCGGCCCGAGGACCTCTTCCTCGTCGACGGGTCGGGGAGCGTCGTCGGAGACGGCCCCGCGAACGTCTCCGACGTCTACGACTGCGACGTGCACGTCGTCGAACCCATCGGCCGCGCGTACGAACTGACGCTCTCGACGGCCGCCGGTCCGGTGGTCCTCCGGGCGCGGACGGTTCCCGACGAACTCCGAGGCAGAGACCGAGTAGGTGTCGTCTACGACCGAGACTCGCTGTACGCGTTCGACGCGGACGGCGGCAGACTCCGGCGAGGTGGGAACGGATGGTAGAACTCGTCCTCGACGCGGTGACGAAGCGATACGACGACGCACAGGGGACGGAACTGGCCGTCGACGAGGTGTCCGTCACCGTCGAAGACGAACTCCTCGTCCTCCTCGGTCCCTCGGGGTGCGGCAAGACGACGACGCTCCGGATGATTGCGGGGTTGGAGACGGTGACGGAGGGTCGCATCTCCATCGAGGGGCGCGACGTGACCGACCTACACCCGAGCGAACGCTCCTTGGCGATGGTGTTCCAGGACTACGGCCTCTACACGACGATGTCGGTTCGGAAGAACATGGCCTACGGACTGAAGCACTCGACGGACCTCTCGAAGGCAGAACGAGACGAGCGAGTGCAGGAGATGGCCGAGATGTTCGGCATCGAAGCGCTCCTCGACAGAGACGTGACCGACCTCTCCGGCGGACAGAAGCAACGCGTCGCACTCGGCCGCGCGATGGTCCGCGAACCCGACGTGTTCCTGTTGGACGAACCCCTCGCGAGCCTGGACGCGAAACTCCGCTCTGAGATGCGGACGGAACTCCAGCAACTGCAGAACGACCTCGACATCACGACGGTGTACGTCACCCACGACCAGAAGGAGGCGATGACGATGGCCGACAGAGTGGCCGTCATGAACGACGGCGTCCTCCGGCAACTCGGCCCGCCCGAAGCGGTGTACGAGAACCCGGTCGACCGCTTCGTCGCCGACTTCCTCGGCAATCCGGCGATGAACCAACTCCCGGCGACGGTCGACAGACGGGGGGACGAGTACGTCCTCCGCGCGGACGTCGGTGACGGCCGAATCGCGTTCGCGTCGGTCCCGCGAGACGACTTCGACGTGCGCGACGGCGACCACGTGACGGTAGGCGTCAGGCCCGAGCACCTCCGGTTAGACGACGCGAGCGCCGACTTCGAAGCCGCAGTCACCGTCAGCGAGTACCAAGGAAACGACAACTTCGTCCACATGAGCGTCGGAGAACGCGACCTCACGGCCGTCGTGCCGCCGTCGGTTCGACCCGCCGCGGGCGACACCGTCGCCGTCTCCGTGCCTCCGAATCACATCCACGTGTTCGACGGGGAGACGGGCGCGTCGGTTCGGACGTCGTCCGAGTCGCGGCCAGCGCCGGAGTCGGAGACGTAGCGCGGACGGGCGAGCGCTGAGGAACGACACGCGGACGGAAGACGACGGAGCGAGCGAGGTGGACTACGCGGAGACGGCCGCGTCGAGGCGGCGTTCGAGGACGTCGAGCATCTCCGCCTCGCCGCGGACGCGTTCCACGCGTCGAAGCGCCCGAAGCACGGTCGGGTCGAGACCGGGAGAACGGACGAGAGATGCACCGCCGACGGCGGTCGCACGGAGAGTCCATCGCGCGTATCGCTCGACCGGTAGCCACTCGAAGTCCGTCAGCACCACCGCGATTCGCCACGCCTGGATTCGGCCCTCGGTCAGCGCGTGGTACGAGACCGTCTCGTCGAACCGGCCGAGGGCCGCGTCGACGTCGGCGATTCCCGGCGCGTAGAGTTCCGTCAGCGCGTCCTGTTGGGCGTCGACGAGACGTAGCAAGACGTCGTCGACGCCGACGTGGTCGGCGTACTTCCCGCGCCGGTCGGGGTCGATTCGAACGTCGCAAAGCGCGAGTGCGAGGTCGTAGTTGATGTGTGCGTTGATGCCGAGGAAGGCGTCCTGAACGACGAGGTTGTCGCCGGTGACCGCCGTCCCGAAGGCGATTCGCCACGGGTCGGGCACCGCGTCGAACCGACCGCGTTCGAAGGCCGAGAACGCCCGTCGGTAGTACTCCGCGAACGAGACGACGTAGGCTCGCATCCACGCCGCGTCCGAGAACGCACCGTCCTCGATACCCCGTTGCATCTCGCGCGTCATGCGAGCGTAGACGGTGAGAAACACGGCTCTCCGGTCGTTCCGTTCTCGCAGTCGCTCCTCCAGACGGTCGAGGCGCGTCCGGACGTCGGCGACCGATTCGAACGGCCGGTCGGTGAGTTCGACCAGTTCGGAGTCCGTCGCGTGGTCTCGCTCCCACGCGCCCGTCCGGACGCGGAGCGCTCGGTTCATCGCTCGAAGCCGTCTACGGTCGACCAACCCGAGCAGTTCGGTGTACTGCGGCATACGTTCGCGAACGCTAGCGACGACGCCTCGGACCGATATGTAGCTAGCGACGGCCCGAGAGAACGAACGGTGACGTCGGCGCAGTCGAACTCAGAACGGTACGGACGCCGTCGCTCGGCGAAGTTCGAAACTACCGTCCTCGCGGGCGACTTCGGCGAACAACTCCCACTCGTCGCCGTGTCTCAGTACGTCGAGGTAGCGACACGTTCCGAACGTCGAGAGGCCGGTCCGGCGGTCGGCGGCGGGCGAGGAGTACAGTGGACCGTCGGGGCAGGTGTCGGTGAACGTCTGCAGGTCCGTCGACACCGCCACGCCCGTCCGGAGGTTCCACGTCCGGCCCTCGTCCGCGACGCCGCTTCCGTCGTAGAACGCGAGCCAGACGGGAGCGTCGGGGGCCGGAACGACGGCCGAGACGCGCGTGTGGTGGTCGTGCCAGTAGCCGCGTTCGACGACGGGGTTGTGCTCGGCGCGCGTCCACGTCTCGCCGTCGACGCTCGTCGCGAGGTGCGCCCGTTCGGAAACGCCGTCGGCCCCGGCGTAGAACATGTAGTACCGACCGCCGACGGTGACGATGGCGGGGTCTTTCACGACGCCCGCGTCCGTCTCGCCGGGTCGGGGTCGGAGGACGGGTCGCGCGGTAGTCGGGTCCACCGCTTCGACGGACGAGGCGTCCGCGCACTTGGCGATGACCCAGTCGTTTCCGCCGCGGTCCAAGGGGAGGTACAGTTGGACGTCGCCGGTTCGAGGGTGCGTGACGAGAGACGCGCGTTCGATGCTGACGACGCCCAAGGCTTCGGCGGTCACCTCCAACGCGACGTCGCCGATACCGTCGTCGTACTCGTAGACGACGACGCGGTGCCCGCGTCGGTCGGTGTCGCGTTCCCGAACGGCGAGGTACGTCGTCTCGCCGTGACGGTACGAACAGGGCGCACCGACCCAGTTTCCCTGCCCCGTCTCGTCGGGGGCGAGGAGCGTCTCCGCCTCGCCGAAGTCGACCGTCGGTGCCGTCGCGTACATGTCGGATGACAACCACTCGGAGATGTTATAGCTTTCTGCGTCCTCTCTCACCTCGACGGTGACGAATCGAGAAATCGGTGGTGTGATAGGCGGAGCGACGAGAGACGAGACAACGGAGGCCCCCCACGTGGGGGCGGGGGAGAGAACACTGCCATGACAGAGCGAGAACTCTTGCAAGAGCTACAAGATCTCGGCCTGACCGAGTACCAATCGAAGACGTATCTCGCGGCCGTTCGGGCCGGGGAAGCGCGTCCGAGCGAACTCGTCGACGACTCGGGCGTTCCGCAAGGGCGCATCTACGGCGTCATAGACGCCCTCGAAGAGATGGGACTGCTCGAAGTTCGGTCGGGGACGAAGGGCAAGGAGGTGAGCGCACCGTCACCGAAGGCGGTGCTCGACGACCTGAAGCGACGGCGCATCGACGACCTAACCGAGACGGTTTCGTCCGTCGCCTCCGGCCTCGAAGAACTCCACCAACGGACCGACGGCGAACCGAGGAGTTTCGTCTCGATGGTCAAGCGGGACGAGACGGCGCTCCGACACGCGAAGCGCGCGATAGACGCCGCGGAGTACTGGTTGACCGTGAGTCTCCCGAACGAGCGCTACGCCGAACTCGAACCGCGTCTCGTCGCCGCCGCGGAACGGGGCGTCACCGTTCGGGTGCTGTTCGTCGGCACCGACCCCGACGAAATCGGCCGCGTGTTCCCCGAGCAGTTCAGCGTGCGTCATCGCGCCGCGGCGGACACGTTCGTCGTCGCCGACCGGACGTACGGTATCTTCTCCAGCAAACATCCGATTCAGGACCGCCAGCCCTACATCATCACGCAGGAACAGAACCTCGTCCTCCTCTTTCAGAACTACGCCGAACAGGTGTGGGACACCTCGCGCGTCGTCCAGAGCCCGCGGACGTTCCCGCGTCGCTATCTCGACCCGTGGCGCGTCGTCATCGAACTCAGAGACCAGTTCGACGCGGGAGCGCAGTTCTCGGCCGTCGTGCGAGGGCGGCGAACCGGAGCGCGCGAGCGGGAAACGTGGGAGGGACCCGTCGTCGCGTACGACGTGAGCGGGTCCGACGACGGCACGGACTACATGAGTTCGCCGCCGACGTACGCCTCGCTGACCGTCGAGACGCCGAACGAGCGAGTGACGGTGGGCGGGTGGAAAGCCACGTTCGAAGACGTCGCCGCGTCGGGAATCGAGGTTCGGCGACTTGACCCGCAGGACGAGTCGCCGGCGAAATCCGCGTCCGGGCGAGAATCCCGAGCAGAGCGAGAGTCCGCGTCCGAGTCAGAGAGCGAGTGACTCCGGCCGAGTCGGCCTCACAACTCGAACTCGGCCCACAGCGGGTAGTGGTCCGAGATGTGCCACGACAACGAGCGGTTCGAGAGGTCACGCCGCGGGAGTGCGACGTCTCTGAAGTCGAAGTGGCCGCTGTCGCGGTACGTCAGCGAGAGGGCCGGGCGGCCGCGCCCCTTCGTGAACCACGCGATTTGGTCGTAGAACTTGTCCGGTCCGTCGCCGAAGATGGTGCGCGGGACGTCGTGGAGGTGGCTCGGTACTTCGAGGCCGGTGGACGTGAACGCCTCGTAGCGTTCGTCGTCCTTCCGGTCGATGTTGAAATCACCCAGCGCGACGAGGTTGTGCCCCCAGGCGTTCACGTCGCGAGCCCACTCGTCTAACCACTCGGCGATGGCGCGGAGTTCGGGCGTTCGCGCCGCCGCGTTGTCGCCGTACAGGACGTGGAGTGTGACGAGGATGAACGTCTCGTCGCCGCACCGAAAGCTCACCGCGTACGGCGTCCGTGCGAACTGTCGTTCGAGCGCACCCGGCCGTATCTCCTCGAACTCCTCGTCCGGGACGACCAGTTCGCCCGCGAGACCGCTCATCTGTACCTTCCGCCGGTCGAACAGATAGCCGAGTCGTTCGTCGTTTCCCGCGTCGCCCCGCGTCACGTCCGTGAGGACGAGGCCCCAGTCGGAGCCGAGAACCTTCAGCGTGTGTCTGAGCGCTTTCAGATTCCCCTTTACCTCCTGGAGGGCGACGACGTCGAACCGCCGAATCACCTCTGCGATGACGCGTACCGACTGGAGGTCACGCTTCGGACTGTCGTCCCCGCTCGACGCCCACTTCTCCGTGAGACCGCCGAATCCGCGGATGTTCCACGTCGCGACGAGGAGGTTCCGGTCGAGCGTTCGCGGGGGGAGTTCGGCGTCTAGCGTCTCGACCAACGCGTCGAGGTCACGCGCGATTTCGGTCGGCGGGTCGTCGGTGACGTGCGGCATCAGACGTTATATATCGTCACGGTTACACAAAAAGGAGCGTGCTCGACCGGCCAGCGGTCGCGACAGTCAGCGGACCCCGAGCAGTCGGAGACGGCCGGCGAGAAGTCCCATCACCGCGCCGGCGAAGTGCGCGACGAGCGCGCTTCCGGGGGCGCTGAACGCCAGTGTCAGTCCGAGGGCGACGGCGGCGACGAGGACGACGAGGACGCGCGGCGGGAGTCTGAGGGTGTCGAACAGCATCCCGGACGCGGGGTTCGCCGCGAGGACGTAGCCGACCAGCGCGAACGCGGCACCGCTCGCACCGAGGACGGCGGTCGGACCGCCGAGGAGACCGGTCGCCCAGACGTGTGCGACGCCCGCCAACGCGCCGGTGACGACGAAGAACAGGTGAAAGCGGAGTCGCGTCGTCGAGAGCGAGACGAGCGTTCCCGCGAGGGCGACGACGACGGCGTTCGAGAGGAGATGTCCCGGTCCGGCGTGGGCGTAGACGCTGGTGACCAGTGTCCACGGCGGGAGCAACACGGGCGGTGCGAGGGCGAACAGACCGACGAGGCCGACGAACGACGCGCCCCACGTCAGGAGGGAGACGGCGACCATCGCGACGAGCGTCTCGACGACGGGGTTGCCGAAGAGGAGCGTCCGGGGGGAGGGTCGGTCACGGGTCGGGGCGGAGGCGGCGGACACGAGTGCTCGCAGAGAGTCGGTCGGGACGGAGCAAAGGTCTTCGGTCGGAGCGCCCGGTCACTCTTCGGGTCGCGCGTCGAGACCACCCGACGTCGCGTCGGGACCCGCGTCGCCGGTGTGGCACCGCTGCCCCTCGAACAGTCGTTCGGTGTCCGAGGCGGCGAGCGAGGGGCGCAGCGCAGTGGTCGGCCGGTCGAGCGACCGGAGGCGTTGGAACTGCCTGTGGACGCCGGTCCCGTAGGCGGCCGCGAGATATCCGAACGCGGCGACGGCGACGACGGGGAGCGAGAGCGGACCGGTCAGCGCGCGAATCAGGCCCAAGGTGAGCCCCACCGCGCCGCCGACGACGAAGAGGATGGCCACCGTGATGAGGAACGCGGCGCGCGCGTTCGCGACGGCGTTGAGGCGAATCCAGTCGGCGTAGCTCCGCACGAGCGTGCGTCGGAACTGCCGTTCCGCACCCGACTCTGCGTTCGCGACCCGTTCGAGGTCCGACGGGCCGACGCCGACGACCCGCGGCGAGATGGCGTACGTCACGCCGGCGACGACGGCACCGACCACGAGGAGTGTGAGCCCGGCACCCAGATACGGCATCGAGTCGAGGTTCGCCCCCGCGTCCGCCAGCGAGAGAACCGAGACGACGAGACCCGAGAGACCGACGGCGAACTGCAGCAGTCGAATCGCCTTCGAGTCGATGTCTTCGAGCGTGTCGAGTTGTTCGTCGAGCGTTCGACGCGCCTCTCTCGTCGCGACTCGGAGGTCGGGACGGGAGTCGGCGTCGCCGCCCGGTCGAGAGTCGGCTCCGGGGACGGAGGGTTCGCCGGAGTCGGAGTTCATGTCCGCCACCTTCGAGAGCCGACCACTTACGCTCGTCCCCGGCGGCGGTCCGACGACGGAATCCGAGCGAGGCGAGTCGCCTACGACGCGCCGGACGTTCCTCCGGGGCCGCGGTCACCCGCCCGAGTCACGAGGACGTGATAGCCGAGAACGCCGACGGCGGCGCCCGTGACGGCGCCGACGGGGATACCGACGAGCATCGACGGCCAGATGTACGGGTCGAGGAGGGCCGTCACGCCGAGACCGACGCCGGCGAAGGTGACGACGGCGGCGAGGAGACTGGCGAGGAGGGGGACGGCTCGAACACCCGGTGCCGACCGGTCGGCGTCGGACCGGGCGGCGCGGTCCGTCCGGTCTGCGCGGACCACAGCGCCCAACGCGCCGCCGACGCCGGCGACGACGGCTTGACCGGCGGCGGCGACGATCCAGAGCGCACCGGCGAGGAGAAGTCCGGTGGCGGAGACGCCTTCGACACCACCGACGCCGAGCGTGGCCGCGGCGATACCCACCGAGAGGACGCTCTCCGCGACGGCGACGACGAGTCCGGTGAGACCGCCGACGAGCGAACCGCGCCGGACGTTCCCGCCTTCGAGGAAGCCCGCGACGCCGCCAGCGACCAAGGGGGCGACGAGCGAGACGAACGGGAGATAGCTCGCGACGAGTCCCACGAAGGCACCGACAGCGACGGTGCGTCCGGTAGTCCGAGTGAAGCGAGTGGTCATGATAGCAGATACGTCGTCGGGCGGCCACTGCCTATCGATGGTTCTCGAAAGGGGAGAGACGAGCGTTGCAGGCTCGGAAACGTCCGACTAGCGGGGCGTGAGTCACGCCCCGGGGATGAGAGCCGTCACACCGGTCGACTCCGCGAGCATCCAGCCGACGAACACCGCGTAGACGGCGAGGAGACCGTACGCCTCGAAGTCCGTCAAAGAGAGGTCGGTCCGTAAGACGGTGAAGAGCAGTACCGTCGCGAGCGTCAGAAACCCCATCGTCGGGACGGCGATGGCGAAGTCGATGGCGGCGGCCCCGACGATGAAGACGCCGACGGGGATGGCCACGAGGAGGTCGAACGTGTTCGACCCGAAGACGTTCGCGAGGCTGGTGACGCCGCGCCCGTTCTTCGCGGCGCGGACGCTGACGAGCGTGTCGGGAAGACTCGTCGCCGCGGCGAGGACGGTGACGCCCCAGAGGAAGTCGGGTGCGCCGTAGACGTCGCCGACGAACTGGACGGCGTGGACCAACTGCTCGACGGCGACGAGGATGACGACGAGTCCGGCGACGAGCGTCCCCCACTCGCGCAGGACGTTCGCGTCGGTCACCGGGTCGGCCTCGTGTTCGGCCGTATCGGCGTATTGGATGAAGACGTACAGCGCGTACAGCGCCAACGGAAGCGCCGCGAGCGGACGTGTGACGGTGCCGGACAGTCCCGGTCCGGTCGGGTAGTAGATGACCGCCATCGCGAACGTGATGACCACGACGGAGACGGCTATCATGTAGAACTGCGCCTCTTTGTAGACGAGCGTTCTGCTCGCCTCCACGTCCTCGTCGGTCAGGATGCCCGAGAGCGCGGGAATGACGAGGACGTTGAAGATGGCGGACCCGACGATGGCGCCGACGCCGAGGCCGAACGACCCAGAGAGCGCGGCGAAGACGACGCTCGCCAGTTCGGGAAGACTCGACCCGACGGCGGCGACGATGGCACCTTGGACGACCAGCGGGAGTCCGTAGTACCGAGAGAGCGTCTCGCTTGCCGATTCGAGCCACCCGCTGCCGACGTAGATACCGGCCGTCGCGGCGAAGATGAGCGCGACGTTCACCGAGAGAGATTCGCTCATTCGTTCGGCGGTTAGCACGTGAAAGCAAATGCGTTCGGGTGTCGTCGCCAGTCGCCCGAATACAACTGAATTTGTCTTAGTACAACTGAGTTGGAAAACTTTATCACCCGGTCGCCGAACAAGATACCGTACGGCCGGCCACGGAAAACCGGCAGACAGCGGACGAATCGGGCAGGGGGTCGAACAGTGGCGACGCTGGGCTGACGAGTCGACGCAGCCGGCGGCGGCGCACCCCCACGAGACGACGCAGAGCGACGAGAGGCGACGGCCGACCGACGAGAAGCGACGGTTGACCGACGACAGACAGACGAATCTCCAGATGGCACACACACAGACGACACGGACGACGGACGTACAGACGATTCTCGACGGTGCGCGCGACGGCTACGAAGCCGTCGTCACCGACGAGGTGCGAGACGGACTCCTCGCCGAGACCGAACGGAACCTCTACGACGAGGCGTCGGCGGACGAGGTGTACGAGGCGCTCGAACAGGTGCTGACGGCGCGGGTCGAGCGTGACCCGGCGTACAAGTACGTCGCCGCCGACGTCCACCGCCAGCGACACATCCGGCGCGTGACCGGCGACGCGCCGAGCGAGACGGACGACACCGACCGCACGTATCGCGAGACGTTCGTTCGGAACCTCGAACGCGGCGTCGAGTGCGGACTGCTCGACGACAGACTCGTCGACGGGCGGTTCGATACGGACGCGCTCGCCGAGGCGCTCGCTCTCGAACGCGACGACCTGTTCGACTACACCGCGATGTCGACGCTCACGCAGCGGTACTTCATCGAAGAGACCGACGGCGGCCCGCTCGAACTCCCGCAGGCGTTCTGGATGCGCGTGGCGATGGGTCTCGCACTCGAAGCGGACGACCCCCAGCGGAGAGCGCTGGAGTTCTACGAGGTGCTCTCTCGGCTCCTGTTCACGCCGTCGACGCCGACGCTGTTCCACAGCGGGACGACGCACCCGCAGTTGTCCTCGTGTTACCTCACGACGGTCGAAGACGACTTAGAGCACATCTTCGACTCGTACAAACACCACGCACAGCTATCGAAGTGGAGCGGCGGGCTCGGTAACGACTGGACGAACCTCCGCGCGGAGGGCGCACTCATCGAGAGCACGGGCGTCGAGTCGACGGGGACGGTCCCGTTCCTGAAGATAAGCAACGACGTGACGGCGGCCATCAACCGCTCCGGAAAGCGGCGCGGGGCCGCCTGCGGCTACCTCGAAGCGTGGCACCTCGATTTCCCGGCGTTTCTGGACCTCCGGCGGAACACGGGCGACGAACGCCGCCGGACGCACGATATGAACACCGCCGCGTGGGTTCCGGACCTGTTCATGAAGCGCGTCGAGAACGAGGAGACGTGGACGCTGTTCTCGCCCGACGAAGTGCCGGAACTCCACGAGACGTACGGCGAGGAGTTCGAGGCGCTCTACCGGGAGTACGAAGCGAAGGCCGAGGCGGGCGAACTCCGCCAGTACGAGACGGTCGACGCCCCCGACCTCTGGCGGACGATGCTCACTCGCCTGTTCGAGACGGGCCATCCGTGGATCACGTTCAAAGACCCCTGTAACGTCCGGTCGCCGCAGGACCACGTCGGGACGGTTCACTCGTCGAATCTCTGTACCGAGATAACGCTGAACACCAGCGCGGACGAACACGCCGTCTGCAACCTCGGGAGCGTCAACCTCTCGAACCACGTCGCGGGCGGAGAACTGGACCGCGACTCCCTCGCGGAGACCATCGAGACGGCTTCGCGGATGTTGGACAACGTCGTCGACCTCTGTTTCTATCCGACCGACGAAGCGGAGTACTCGAACATGCGTCACCGGCCGGTCGGTCTCGGCGTGATGGGCTTTCACGACGCGCTGATGCAGGTCGGAGCGCCGATGGCGTCCGAAGAAGCCGTCGAGAAGGCCAACCGCTGGCAGGAGTTCGTCTCCTATCACGCCATCCTGAACAGTTCGCGACTGGCGAGAGAGCGCGGCGCGTACGAGACGTTCGAGGGGAGCAAGTGGGACCGAGGCATCCTCCCCCACGACACGGTCGACCTGTTGGAGGCCGAACGCGGCCGGGAGATTCCGACCGACCGAACCGAGACGATGGACTGGGACCGCGTCCGCGAACACGTCGCCGAGCACGGGATGCGCAACTCGAACACGATGGCCGTCGCGCCGACGGCGACCGTCTCGACAATCAACGGGACGACGCCCTCTATCGAGCCCATCTACTCGAATCTCTACGTCAAATCGAACATGAGCGGCGACTTCACCGTCGTCAACGAACACCTCGTGGACGACCTGAAAGAGGCGGGACTGTGGGACGACGACCTGAGAGACCGTCTCAAGTTCCACGACGGGTCGATTCAGGAACTGGACGACGTGCCCGAAGCGACGCGAGAACTGTACCGAAGCGCGTTCGAGATAGACCCGCGCCACCAACTCCGTCTGACGGCCCACCGAGGGCAGTGGATAGACCAGTCCGTCTCGCACAACGTGTTCTTCCCGAGCACGGACGGGTCGCTCCTGGACGACGTGTACAAAGCGGCGTGGCGACTCGGCGTGAAGACGACCTACTACCTGCGGACGCTCGGCGCGTCGCAGATAGAGAAGTCGACGCTGGACATGGCCGAGTACGGCCGGACGCAACGACGGAACGGCGCGTCCGCCGAGACGGACGCAGAGACGGGACGCGACGGCACCGACTCGGGAGAGACGAGCGAATCGTCGCTCGCCCGCGTCGAAGACCCGACGTGCGACGCCTGCCAGTAACGACTCCGAGACGGACGACAGACACCGAGAGACACCAGCGACCGACGACACACACATGCCCATACTGAACCACGACGCGGAACACGACCCGAACAAGATACTGCCGATAGACTACGAGTGGGCGCGCCAGTACTACCGCGACGGCGTCGCCAACAACTGGGTGCCCGAGGAAGTGCCGATGCAGGAGGACGTCGCCCAGTGGAACGGCGACGCCCTGACCGACTCGGAGCGACAGCTAGTGGAGTGGAACCTCGGGTTCTTCTCGACGGCCGAGTCGCTGACGGCGAACAACATCGTCCTCGCACTCTACGAGTACGTCACGGCCCCGGAGTGCCGACAGTACCTCCTCCGGCAGGCGTACGAGGAGGCGATTCACACGGACACGTTCATCTACTGCTGCGACTCGCTCGGGTTCGACCCCGACCATCTCTACGGGATGTACGACCGCATTCCGTCCATCCGGGAGAAAGACGACTTCGTCGTCGAGTTGACGAAGAACCTCGAAGACGACGCCGACCTGTCGACAGACGAGGGCGTCCGTGACCTCCTCCGCGACCTCGTGGGGTTCTACGTCGTCATGGAAGGGGTGTTCTTCTACGCCGGATTCGCCATGATGCTGGCGCTGAAGCGGCAGAACAAGATGGTCGGCATCGGCCAGCAGTTCGAGTACATCATGCGCGACGAGTCGCTGCACGTGGGGTTCGGCGTGGACCTCGTCAACCAGATTCGCGCCGAGAACCCCGACGTCTGGACCGACGAGTTCGACGACGAGGTTCGCGAGTTAGTCGAGCGCGCAGTGGAGTTAGAACAGATATACGCCCGCGAAGCCTGCCCCGACGACGTGTTGGGGATGAGCCCCGACCAGTTCGCCGAGTACGTCGAGTACATCGCCGACCGGCGACTCGGTCAGTTGGACATCGAGGAGCGCTACGGGACGGACAACCCGTTCCCGTGGATGAGCGAGGCCGTCGACCTGAACAAGGAAAAGAACTTCTTCGAGACGCAGGTCACCGAGTACCAAAGCGGCGGGTCGCTCGACTGGTAGGTCGCGGTGCGACTGCGTCGGTGTCGGTCAGTTCTCGAACGCCGAAACCGCCCCGGCGTCGTCGACGAGGTGGTTCACGCTCCCGTTCTCGCCGACGGCGGCGGGTCGTTCGAGCGACGCGCGAACGAAGGAGACGCCGCGTTCGACGGCGGTCGTCAGGTCGTCGCCGTGCGCCGTGCGGGCCGCGATGGCGCTGGAGAGCGTACACCCCGATCCGTGCGTGGTGTCCGTCTCGATTCGCTCGGCGGCGAACGTCGCGCTGTCTCGGGGCGTAACCAAGCTATCCCGCACCTCGTCGCTCGCGCCGTCCGCCTCGACGTGGCCGCCCTTGAACAGGACGGCGTCCGCGCCCCACGCGAAGAACCGCGCCGCGGCCGCCTCGCGCGACTCCGCGGAGTCGGGCCACTCGCCCGTCAGTCGCTCCGTCTCGTCGGCGTTCGGCGTGACGAGCGTCGCGCGGTCGAACAGGTCGGTGTACGCCTCCACCGCGTCGGGTTCGAGGAGTGGGTCGCCCGAGGTGGCGACCATCACCGGGTCGACGACGACCGGTGCCTCGATAGCCGCGAGGCAGTCGTCGACGGTTCGGACGGCGTCGGCCGTCGCGAGCATCCCCACCTTCACCGCGCCGACGGGGAAGTCGTCGCGGACGGCCTCGAACTGCGCGCGAATCTCCGCGAGTGGGAGGACGTGCGTTGACCGGACGCCGCGGGTGTTCTGCGCCGTCGCGGCGACGAGGACGGACCCGCCGTAGACGCCGAGACGCGTCATCGTCTTCAGGTCCGCTTGGATACCGGCACCGCCGCCGGAGTCGCTGGACGCGACCGTGAGCGCGTACGGCGGCGCCTGCGGGTCGGGACGAGTCATCGGAAGTGCATCCCTCCGTTGACGCTCAGCACCTCGCCGTGCGTGAACGAACTGTCGAGGAGGTATCGAACCGACTCGGCGACGTCCGCGGGCGAACAGGCGTACTCCGGCAGATGGGTGTCGACGTTCTCGTGGCCGAGGAACTCGGTGGACTCCAAGTGGTCGACGATGGTGCCGTTCATCGACGTGTCGACCGGACCGGGCGCGACGGCGTTGACGCGGACGCCGTCCGGGCCGACTTCTCGCGCGAGTGCGCGGACGAGGCCGTGGAGGCCCGACTTGCTCGCCGCGTAACTCGTGTCCACCGTCCCCGCGGTGCCGCCGACGCTGGAGAGGAAGACGAGCGACCCCGCCGACTCGCGGAGAGCCGGGAGAAGCGCTCGGGCGACGCGGGCGGACCCGACGAGGTTCGTCTCTATCACGCGAGACCACTGCTCGTCGGTCGACTGTTCGAGGAGGGCGGGTTCGACGACGCCGACGGTGTGGACGACGCCGTCGACGCCGTCGAGCGTCGCCGTCGCTCGCTCGGCGAAGCGTTCGACCGAGTCGGTGTCGGTCACGTCCATCTGAACGGCGTGTCTGTTCGTCGAGGAGTCGGCGGCGGAGACGAGCGACTCCGCCCCGTCTTCGTCGCGGTGGTACGAGAACACCACGTCCGTCTCCGCGGCGGCGACGACGGCGCGACCGATACCGCCTGTCCCGCCGGTGACGACGAGACCCATCTACGCTTCCACCACGCGTTCGATTCGGGAGTCGGCGTCCGGTAGGTCGACGCCGTCGAGGCCGGCGATGGCGTCGAGGAACGCGACCCGATAGCTGGCCGGACCCGCGTAGTCGCCGAACTGACCGTCCGCCGCGACTTCGCCCGCGAGTCCGTACGCGAGGGTTCCGGCGAGGGCGGCCCGTGCGACGTCGTCCGCCGCGCCCGCGAACGTCGCGAGAGTCACGCCGAGCATACAGCCGGTTCCGACGAACCGCCCCATCATCTCGTGACCGGCGTGGACCTCGAACGCCTCGTCCTCGGTCGCCACCACGTCCGTCTCGCCGGAGGCGACGACGACGGCCCCCGTCCGTCGGGCGCAGGCCATCGCCGTCACCGCGATGTCGGCGTACTCGCCGACGGATTCGACGCCGCGAACGTCGGCGTCCTCGCCCGCGATGGCGCTTATCTCGCCGTAGTTCCCGTTGAGTACGTCGACCGAGAGGTCTGTCACGAGTCGGTCTGCGACGCGGTCCCGAGTCGGCGTCGCGCCCACGCCGACGGGGTCGACGACGAGGGGGACGCCGTTCTCACCCGCGGATTCGCCCGCGGCGACCATCGCCGCCTCGCCCTCCTCGCTCACGGTGCCCATGTTGAGCAGACAGGCCTGCGCACCGGCGACCATGTCGCCGACTTCCCGTTCGTCGTCGGACATGACGGGGAGGCCGCCCCAGTACAACGTCGCGTTCGCCACGTCGTTGACCGTCACCGCGTTCGTCACGCAGTTGACCGTCACCGCGTTCGTCACGCAGTTGACGAGCGGACTCGCCGATTCGATAGTCGAGAGCGTCTCCGCGAGGTCGAAATCGAGGGTGGAACTCACGCTTCGACCCTCCGGTCCTCGACGGCCGCACGCAGTCGGCGCGTCGCCGCCGCGGGGTCGTCGGCCGCGGTAATCTCGGAGACGACTGCGACGCCGTCGGCACCCGCGGCGACCACGTCGCCCGCGTTCTCGGAAGTGACGCCGCCGATACCGACGAAGGGAATCTCGACCGCCTCGGCTATCGCTTCGACCCGCGAGAGTCCGATTTCGGCGTCGTCAGCGCGGACGTCTTTCGTCCGCGTGGCGAAGACGGCCCCGACGCCGAGGTAGTCCGCGCCGGCGCGTTCGGCCTCGCGGGCGGCTTCGACCGTCGACACCGACCGTCCCACGATGGCTCCGTCACCGAGTTGCTCGCGGGCGACGGAGACGGGGAGGTCGTCGTCCCCGAGGTGGACGCCGTCGGCGTCGACGGCGACGGCGAGGTCCAGACGGTCGTTGACGACGAGGGGGACGTCCGCCTCCCGGGTGAGTTCGCGGAGTTCGCGCCCGAGTTCGTACCGTTCTCTGGCCGTCGCGTGTTTCTCTCTGAGTTGTACCACGTCGACTCCGCCCTCGATGGCGGCGCGAACGACGTCCGCCGTCCCCCGGTCGAGAGAGTGGTCCGATTGCGTCACGAGGTACGTCCGCATTCTATTATTCATCGGTTGTATAGTTCAGTTGTTGGCAGCGGTAAAGCGTTGTTGGAAGACCGGTGGCGACGGGAGAGAGGTTCGAGAGGAGAAGTGAGTGAGGAGAGGATGACGAGGGGAGGCAGAGAGGAAAGGAGGGGAGAAGAAAAGAGAAGAGAGGAAAGGAGAGGAGAAGAGAGCAGAGACACAAAGACGCGTTTGCGCCTACGGCGTGGTTATGTCCTCGAACGGAGATATCGTAGCTGTGAACACGACACGACGCGCACTCGTCAGTTCCTGCGGCATCGGGACGCTCGCCCTCCTCGCGGGGTGTCTCGGCGGCAGCGACGGTAGCGACGGCGACGACACGGAGACTCCCGACGAGACGCTGAGTCCGGGTGGAACCGACAACGAGACGGGCGGCACCCGTCCGCGTGGAACCGGCGGACCGGGCGTCACCATCGTCTCGCGCGACGGCGACCCGGACGCGCCCGTCCGACCGACCGTCGAAGTGACCGAAGAGGCGGCGACGGAGGAACACCCACCGGTCCTCACCGCGACGGTGACGAACGAGAGTGACCGGGCGGTGACCATCGGCGAGGGCAGAGACGTGGTCTTCGCGTACCGGTCCGACACGGACGACCAGTTGATTCTCCTCCCCACCGACGGCGACTACCCCGCCGAGGCCGGGTGCTGGCGACTCGCAGAACAGATAGCCGTCACCGAGGAGTACCGGATGGTAACGCTCGAACCGGGCGAGTCGACGAGCCAAGAACTCGGACTGTACGCGTTGCCGGGCGAGGACGCCTGTCTCCCCGTCGGCGAGTACCGTTTCGAGTCCTCCTACGCGGTGATGGACGAACCCGACGGCGAGCGCCAGAACTCGTTCACCTGGGGGTTCAGCGTCCTCCTGGAATGACGCGGGCGGACGCGTCGAACCCAGCCGTCCCCGGCTAGCGACCGAAGCGCGGAGCGTCACGCCACACTTTTCGTTATCCCCGACGACGGTCCGATATCGTGACGGTCGTATGAACCAAGTCGAGTGGCGGACGAGTCTCCGACTGGTCGGAACGGTGCTCAAGTGGTTGTGGGTTCCGTTCCTGCTTCCGCTCGGAATCGCCCTGTACGACGGAACAGCGGTGACGCCGTTCGTCCTCCCGATGGCCGGCGTCGTCGTCGCCGGAGAGGGACTCGAACGGTTGACGACGGACACGACGTTCAGAGAGCGAGAGGCGTTCTTGATGGTCGCCGTCATCTGGTTGGGCGTCGCCGTCGTCGGCGCGGTTCCGTTCGTCGTCGCCGGTGCGGGGACGCTCGCGGACCCGGTGAACGCGCTGTTCGAGAGCATGAGCGGAATCACGACGACAGGTGCGACGGTCATCATCGACTTCGACGCTCACTCGCGGGCCATCCTCATGTGGCGAGCGGTACTCCAGTGGTTGGGCGGCCTCGGTATCCTCGTCCTCGCGACGGCGGTGCTCTCGCAACTGGGGGTCGGCGGTGGGAACCTGATGGAGACGGAGAGTCAGACGCGAGACGTGACGAAGCTCACGCCGAAGATATCGGAGACTGCCGGGCTCATCTGGCGGTTGTACCTCGGTCTGACTGGTCTGCAGGTGACCGTGCTCTACGGACTCCACCTCGGCGGGTTCGCCCCGAAGATGACGCTGTTCGACGCCGTCGCACACGCGTTTACGACTATCTCCACGAGTGGGTTCTCTCCGCGTGCGGCGAGCATCGCCGCCTTCTCGCCGGCGGTGCAGTGGGTCATCATACCGTTCATGGTGATCGGAGCGACGAACTTCATCCTCATCTACTT
Source organism: Halogeometricum limi (assembly GCF_900115785.1). Lineage (GTDB taxonomy): Archaea > Halobacteriota > Halobacteria > Halobacteriales > Haloferacaceae > Halogeometricum > Halogeometricum limi. The sequence goes on along the minus strand of NZ_FOYS01000005.1, from coordinate 34,181 downwards.
CGTCTCACAGGGGCACTTCGAGCGACTCCGCGATAGCGAAGAGTTCCGCTTCTATCTGGCTATCCTCGCGTTCTTCACCATCGCCGTCGCGGGCATCCTGTTTCTCGACGGCGGGCCGCACACGGAACCGGAGTCGGTCGTCAGGCACTCGCTCTTCCAAGTGGTCTCGATCGTCACGACAACCGGCTACGCGAGCACCGATTTCAACTTCTGGTCGTCGGGCGCGAAACACCTGCTCTTCGTCTGTATGTTCGTCGGCGGAATGGCCGGGAGTACGACGTGTTCTATCAAGGCGCTCCGGTGGCTCGTCGTCTTGAAGGCGTTCCGTCGGGACCTGTTCGTCGCCTCGAACCCTCGCGTGGTCCGTCCGGTGCGACTGAGCGGGTCCGTGGTCGACGAGCAGACGATTCGAGACATCTACGCGTACGCGCTCGTGAGCCTCCTGTTCTTCATCGGTGCGACGATATTCGTCGCCGTCGACGCGTCGCGCGGCCAACTGACCGTCAGCGAGTTCGAGGCGATGGGGGCGGCGGCGGCGACGTTCTTCAACGTCGGTCCCGCGTTCGGAATCGCGGGCCCGTTCGAGAGCTACGAACCGTTCTCCCGGTCGACGAAGCTTCTCATGACGTTTCTGATGTGGATCGGACGAATCGAGATTATCCCGGTACTCGTCCTCCTGACGCCGTCGTTCTGGCGGACGTGACGGGCCGTACCTTCAGGCGAACCGCACCGTCACGAACCGCTGAAGCGGCTTTATCACGTCTAGAATCGAACAGTATTCATGCAGAGCGTTACCATTCGGCCCGCCGTCGACGCCTCGAAGCTTCCGAGCGTCGAGCGTCTCGGGGGAGACAGCGTCGCGGAGACGGACGACGTGTTCCCGCAGTCCGTCGCCAGCGGCGGACCGACGCCGACGGGGGTGATTCTCTGGACGCGTATCGCACCGGAGCAGTACGACCCGCCGACGGCGCTCAGAGTCGAAGTCGCGGCCGACGCCGACTTCGAGGACGTGATTCTCCGGTCTGAACTCCCCGAACCGAGCGTGAAGCCGAGCGACAACTACACCGTTCGCGTCGACCTGGCGGGCGTCCTCGAACCGAACAGCACCTACTACTATCGGTTCGCGTACGGCGGCGTCAGGAGTCGGACCGGGCGGTGCCGAACGCTCCCCGCGCGCGACACCGAACTCAGGCGGTTGCGACTCGGACTGTTGAACTGTCAGAACTATCAGAACGGCTACTTCGGGGCGATGGCGCATCTCGCGGCGGCGGACGTCGACTTCGTCCTCCATCTCGGAGACTACGTCTACGAGTACGCCGACAGCGACGAGGGAGCGTCCGGACCGTACCGCGACCGGACCATCGAGTTGCCCAGCAAGTCGTCGCTCCCGATGAGTCTGGACGACTTCCGAGCCATCTACGAGACGTACAAACGCGACCCCTACCTCCGCGAACTCCACGAACGCCACACCGTCTTGCAGACGTGGGACGACCACGCCATCGCCAACGACCGCTACTGGGATTACGACGCCGACGCACCGGTGTTTCCCGACCATCCCTGCGGGACGGTACCTCAGTTCACTCGGTATCTCACTCGCGTCGGCATCCAGGCGTGGTGGGAGTTCGTCCCCGCGAGAATCACGTACGACCCGGACGCCGACCACCTGCACGACTCGTTCGAACTCTATCGCGTCCGACAGTTCGGTGACCTCGTGACGGTGTTGCTGACGGACGAACGACTGTACCGCAGTCGCCCGCTGTCGCTCTCGGAGAGCGTACCGGGGCGCGACCGGAAGCGAGACTCGTCGCGGACGATGCTCGGGGCGCGGCAGCGAGAGTGGTTCCTCGACGAACTTCGCGACAGCGAGACGACGTGGACGGTATGGGCCAACGCGGTGCTGTTCGGGTCGTTCACGCTGGGGCGGCCGTGGCTCCGACCGTCGAGGGATTCGTGGGACGGCTACGAAGTCGAGCGAGGGGACATCCTCGCCGTCCTCGAAGAGAGACGACGTGCGAACGGCCCGAACTTCGTCACGCTGACCGGCGACATGCATACGACGCTCGTGAGTCGTATCCGGAGCAGAGACGGCGAACGCCGCCGACTCGGCGTCGAGTTCATGACGCCGGGCGCGACGAGCGTCAACTTCGCGGAGAAAATCGGGGAGGTTCTCAGCCGTCGGTTCGGAAATCGCCGCGCGCTGAACCGCACGTTCCCGGCCTACCTCGAACGGGCGATGCGGCGTCTGGCGCGACGACTCAACGTCGACTTCGAGTTCTTCGACAGCGCACACTGGGGCTACTCGGTGGTGACGTTCACTCCGGACGACTGCACGTGGGAGGTGTTCTGGGTCGACAAGACGGTAAACTCCGCGAACGCCGAACGGAACCTCGCGCACGAAGTGTGCATCCCCGTCGAGGACGGCCCCGGAGACGAACAGACGACCGGACCCGGACCGAGAGAACGAGCGAGAGGACGAACGCCGCGAGTGCCGCGGACGCGAGTCTGAGACTCAGCCGTCGACGACGAGTCCGTCGACGGCCTCACGCGAGGGGACCGCGGACTGGACGCCCTCGCGTTCCGTCGAGAGCGCACCGGCGACGGTCGCCAGTCGAACCGCCGCTTCGAGGCCCCGCCCGTCGGCGAGTTCCGCGCCGAGGTACCCCGTGAACACGTCGCCCGCACCCGTCGTGTCGACGGGGTCGACGGTGGGCGACTCGACGGTGAGTCGAGGGTCGTCGCGCCCCGAGTCGGCGTCCCAGACGACGACGCCGTCCGCACCGCGGGTGTGGACGACGGTGCCGGAGAACGCGTCCACCTCGGCTTCGAGACGGGCGTACTCGCTCTGGTTCGGCGTGACCACGTCGACGCAGTCGTGCGAGAGAATCTCCGCCGCGCCCGCGGCCGGTGCGGGGTCGTAGACGACGGTCGGTCGCGCGTCGCTCTCGGCGAGACGGTCGAGTGCCGTGTGAATCGTCGCCGGCGGAAGTTCGTTCTGAACGAGGAGGCAGTCGGCGCTCGCGAGTGTATCGACGTGGCGGGAGACGTACGCGTCGTCGACGCGGCCGTTCGCCCCCGGGAGGATGGCGATGTAGTTCTCCCCCGTCTCGTCGACGGCGACGTACGCCGCGCCCGTCGGCCCGTCCGTTTGCCCCAGTTCGCTCACGTCGACGCCGCGTTCGGCGAGAGTGTCGCAGACGGCGTACTCGGCTTCGTCGTCGCCCACCAGACCCAACAGCGAGGTGTCAGCGCCGGCGGCGGTGGCCGCGACGGCCTGATTCGCGCCTTTCCCACCGAGATACGTCTCGGAGTACTGCCGTGCGAACTCGTCGGGGACCGCCCCCACGGTCACCGTCTCCCCCGGCGACGGGAACCAGTCGTACGACGTTGCGGTCGACCGAATCTCCGCGCGCGTTGTGTACTCCACGTGGTCGACGTTGATGCTCCCGAGACTCACGACGCGGCCCATACCCGTTCGAGACGGCGCGGCGATAAGACCCTTCGGCGTTACGTCCGCACTGCAGACTGTTGAGTCGACCCACGCATACTGTTATCACTTTCCGCCCAGAAAGGTAGGCAGTATGTCACTTCTGGACGGCGAGACGGCGGTCGTCACGGGCGGAACGAGCGGAATCGGACGCGCAATCGCGGAGATGTTCGCCGACCACGGGGCGTCGGTCGTCGTCGCCGACCGTCGCGAGGAACCCAGGGAAGGAGGAGCGCCGACGCACGAATTCCTCGAAGAACGGGGTGCCGAGGCGACGTTCGTGCAGTGCGACGTCAGCGACTACGACGACTGCGTGGCCGCCGTCGACGCCGCCGACGAGTTCGGCGGATTGGACGTGATGGTGAACAACGCGGGCATCGTCGGTCCGCAGGTACCGTTGACCGAACTGGATTTCGACGACTACCGGACGCTCATGTCCGTCAACGTGGACGGCGTGTTCCACGGGTCGAAGGCGGCGGCGCTGAAGTTGGTCGAACGGGGAGCGGGCGGGAGCATCGTCAACATGTCGAGCGTGGCGGGGTTCGTCGGCTACGGCGGTATCACGCCGTACTCGGCGGCGAAGGGCGGCGTCCGCCTGTTCACGTACGCGTTAGCGAGCGAACTCGGGCCGGAGGGAGTTCGGGTGAACGCCGTCCATCCCGGCGTCATCGAGACGGCGATGACCACCGAAGACTCGCCCATCGTCGGAACGGAGGCGGGCGAGCAACTCGAACAGTCGGTGCCGCTTCGACGGTTCGGAAAGCCGGAGGACGTCGCCGGCGTCGTGACGTTTCTGGCGAGCGACCTCGCCTCCTACGTCACCGCCGAGTCCGTCCTCGTCGACGGCGGGTACGTCAACAGCGAGTGACCGCGAGGCGTCGCTCGTAATTCCGTGCCGTTAAGCGACCACGCGGGGAACGTCCGCCATGAGCAGACGGGTCATCATCGACACCGACACCGCGGGCGACGACACGATGGCGATTCTCATGGCGGCGCTCGCAGACTCCATCGAACTCGAAGCCCTCACTATCGTCTCCGGCAACGTCGAGTTCGACTACGAAGTCGAGAACGCAAAGTACACCCTCGAAGTGGCCGGCGCCACCGACGTGCCGGTCTACGAGGGTGCCCGGACGCCCCTCGTGAAGGACCACGAACACGCCGACCACGTCCACGGCGAGGGCGGACTCGGGGGCGAAGTCATCGCCGACACCGACGTCCCCTCCGCGGAAGGTCACGGCGCGAACGCCATCGTCGAACGCGTGAGAGAGTCGCCCGGCGAGATAACGCTCGTCTGTATCGGTCCGCTGACGAACGTCGCACTCGCGCTTCGTCTCGAACCCGAGTTACCGGAACTCGTCGACGACGTGTGGGTGATGGGCGGCGCCGTCAACACGCTCGGAAACGACACGCCCTCCGCGGAGTTCAACTTCTGGGTCGACCCCGAAGCCGCGAAAGTCGTCGTCGACGAACTGGACGTCTCGCTCGTCGACTGGGGCCTCTCGCTCCGTCGCGGGACGTTCGGGCCGGAGATGCTGCGCGAGACGGAGTCCATCGACACCGAGTACGCCGACTTCTTCGACACCGTCTCCACTCGCGCCCGGGAGTTCGCTCGCGAGCGACACGGCGAGGAGAGCACCAGCCAACCCGACTCGTTGACGATGGCGTGCGTCCTGAACCCCGAACTCGTCACCGAGTCGAGTCACCACTACGTCGACGTGGACGAACGGGAAGGGATGACCCGCGGCTACAGCCTCGTCGACGAGAACGCGATAACCGAGGGCGAACGGGACACGCACGTCGTCGACGACGTGGACGGCGAGACGTTCGAGACGATGTTCCTCGACATGCTTCGCTACGGCGACCCGGAACGGTCGCTGTAGTCGCGTCTCTCGTCTGTGTTCGGCGACTGCGCCGCGGTTCCGAGACGGTTGCGAAAAACGCGAGGTCGAAGTCTTTCGGAGTCGTCGCGCGAGAACGGCGCGCGCGGGTTCAGAACCCGAATATCGGGACGAATCGGAACGTGAGGTAGGCACCGGCCGTCGCGATAGCCGGGACGACGTTCTGCATCAGGACGACCCGAGCGGTCGTCACGGGGTTGAAGAGCGCTCCCGGACTGGGGATGTCCTCGACGTCCTCCTCGCCGATGGGAGGCAACGGCTCGCCCTCTTCGTCGGCCGCGAGTGCGTCGACCGTCACGCGCGGTCCACCGTCACCAGCGACGACTTCGGGGGCGGTCATCGGTCGGGTCGCTCTCCCCCACCCGAGTCCGACGATGGACATCGTCGCGATGATGACGAAGCTCGCGGGGATGCCGAGCGCCGAGAGGAAGACGACCAGCGTAGAGGAGACCGACGCGACGACGATAGCCGCGGTCAGGGGGAGTTCGGTGATGTCGCTGCCCATCGTTTCGAGCGTCCGCCGAGCGATGGTGAACGCGCCGATAGTGACGGCGAGGCCGCCGAAGGCGATGGCCGGGTTCATCGCCAGTTCGCCGCTGCCGACCAGCGGTGCGACGGCGTTCGCGATGTTCGAGGTGCCCGACGAGAACGCCATCAGACAGCCGATAGCGACGACGGTGAACGTCCCGGCCAGTTCTCGACGGTTCGTCGTCTGGTGGACCCGCGGGATGGGGACGACGCCGGACCGGTCGACGTCGAACAGCGGTCCGGTACTGCGCTCCATCGCGACCATCCCGTTCAGTCGCGCGTAGAAGTACCGGCCGATGACCAGCGAGACCCAGAAGCCGATGATGGGCGAGACGACCCACCAGATGACTATCTGTCCCATCACGGCGAGGTCGAGGACGCCGCCGGCCAGACCGAGACCGGCGATTGCGCCCACCGCGGTCATCGACGTCGAGGCCGGGACGCCGAAGACGTTCCCGACCAGCAGTGCGACGCCGATGAAAAACAGCACCGCGATGGACGATTCGAGCGTGAAAATCCCCGTGTCGACGACGAGTTCGGTTCCGAGTTTCGTCACGACGTTCCGACCGAGCGTCCACGCCCCGACGAAGAAGAACACCCCCATCAGGGCCGCGGCGACGGGTTTGGAGATGGCGTCGGCACCGACGGCCGGGCCGAACGCCGGACCCGTCGTCGACCCGCCGATGTTGTAGGCGACGAACATCGAGACGAGGACGCCGGCGACGAGGAGGACGCTACTCATCCGCCTTCTCCTCGTCGTCTCCGAGCGTCTCGTCGTCCGCTTCGCCGTCTCCGTCTTCGGCCGCGGACTGTTCTTCCAGCGTCTTTTCGACCGTCTCTCCGACCTTCTCTTCGACCGTCTTCTCCACCGTCTCGCCGACCGTTTCCTCTACCGTCTTCTCTACCGTCTCACCGACCGTCTTCTCTACCGTCTCACCGACCTTCTCGTCTACCGTCTTCTCTACCGTCTCTTCGACCGTTTTCTCGACGGTTTCCCCGACGGTCTTCTCTACCGTCTCGCCGACTTTCTCTTCGACCGTCTCGTCCACTGTCTTCTCGACCGTCTCACCGACCGTCTTCTCGACGGTTTCTCCGACCGTCTTTTCCACCGTCTCGCCGACTTTCTCTTCAACTGTCTCGTCCACTGTCTTCTCCACTGTTTCTCCGACGGTCTTCTCTACCGTCTCGCCGACCTTCTCTTCGACCGTCTCTTCGACCGTCTCTTTGACCGCCGTGGTCATCCAGTTCGGGTCGAACCGGGCCATCTTCCAGACGACGTGCAGGATGTAGGAGACCAGTACACCGAACCCGAACGCCAGTCCGACGGTGTTCCCGGCGACGACGATCAGACCGACCGAGACAGCGATCAGCAACCCGTAGGTCAGGTCGACGATGGAGTCGACGCGACTCGGATTCACGGCTCACCCGAGTCGGAGACGACGCTCCCGGAGAGAACGAATCGGGGTTCGATAGCTGTGAAAAAACACATACGTGTTATAAACTCCGCTCGCTGAAGTAAGTTGGCAAAGCGTTCGGTGCAGACCGAAGTGACCGAACTGAGCGAGGTGCGTCGGTTTTGGAGTCTCGGCAGAAGAGACGCGACGGTGTCGAGACGCGCGACATCGACACAGACGACATCGATACACACGGCATCGAGGTGCAGGCGGAAGGCAACGCGACGGGAGAGTGAACCGGCGTCGAACCACTGTTACGTCTCCGGTTCCGAGTGTGGCCGATGACCGTGCCACCACCGAGCGTCGACGACCACGACATCGGGACCGAAGAGGTAGACCCGCGGCCGTTCGCGGACCTCGTCGCCGCCGTCATGGAGGTCCGTTCCTGCTCGAAGCCCGACGCGGAGTCGTGGGTCGAAGACGTTGGGATAGACCACGCAGAACGGGTAGTACGGGCACGATGGCGGTGATATTCGCCCGGGCGTCACGCCCAGTTCATGTGAGCCAAACAGACAGAGATTTAATAGCTTACGAGATGACAGAGGACCATGCATAGCCGTATCACGGGGGATTCGGCAGTGGGGTGTGCGTCTCCGAGTGGTGACGGAGGCACGTCGGTAGAACGGGTGCTCTGTCTGTTCGATCCCGGCGAACAGGCTACCTGCCGGTTCGTCCGGACCGCCGTGATGTTGGCGAACGGCGGGAGATTGGTCGTTCCCGTCGAGAACGCAAGCGTCGCGCAGTCGCTGAAACCGGAGGCGACGGACGCCCCGGTATCGTACGAGACGCGGTTTCTCGAACGACCGCCGCGTATCACGAACGCGTGGGTGAAAGACGTCGTGGATCGGTTCGATATCACCATCATCTTCGATATCCGCGACCGGAAGTCGGTCCTCGGCGGCGGCGAACTCGCGTTCGCATCCCGGAGTACGCACGTGACGGTCACACCGGGTACCGAAGACGACAGCATCTCTTCCTGTCTGGTTCCGGTCACCCGCGGACCACACCTGGACGCGACACTCGACGTCGCACGGGCCGTCGCCGAGTCGAACGACGCGTGGTTGGACCTGTTCCACGTCGTACAGGGAGACGGACGAGAACGGGAGACGGACGCGTTGTTCCAGTACTGCACCGAACGTCTCGACGGCTTCGAGGATTTCGATACGTGGCGCTACGAGGGTTCCTCGCCCGCAGAGGCCATCGTGGACCAGTCGTCGTACTACGACACGACGATCGTCGCCGCACCGCGAAAGGGCAGACTCCGGGAGTTCGTCGACGGGTCCACGACGGAGATCGTCCAGTCGCTCTGTGACAACACGGTCGTCACCGTGCGAAGCGGCGACGTGGACTTCTCCCGACTCGACCGATGGCTCGGCGAGTTCCTCGCGCCGAAGCGCTGAGCCGACGGTCCGGAAGACGTGTTTTCTGAGTCACAGTTATGCTGGAGTACCGTCTCTCTCCGGCCGAGTCGCCAACCGACTCTGATACACTATGAATCTCGACGAATTCGTCTCGGCGCACGCCCCGAAAGAGGGAGGAGAGTCGTTCCAACTGGAGAACTCGAAGCTACTCGACGTCGCACTCGACGGGTCCATCCTGGCGAAAGCCGGGTCGATGGTCGGCTACACCGGCGACGTGAAGTTCGAGCGCAAATCCGCCGGCGGACTGACCGGGATGCTGAAAAAGCGAGTGACGGGCGAGGGGGCCGTGATGATGGAGGCGAGGGGGACCGGTCACCTCTACCTCGCCGACCAGGGAAAGGAGGTTCAAATCCTCGAACTCGACGAGGAGGACGAAATCAGCGTCAACGGGAACGACGTCCTCGCGTTCGAGAACTCCGTGGACTGGGACATCAAGATGCTCACCAGTATCGCCGGTACCTCGACGGGCGGACTGTTCAACGTCTACCTCACCGGTCCCGGACACGTCGCCATCACGACGCACGGAAAGCCGTTAGTCGTCAGGACGCCCGTGAGCACCGACCCGAACGCGACCGTCGCGTGGTCCAGCAACGTCTCACCCAGTTCCAAGCGTGACCTGAACATCAAGGGCTTCCTTGGACGGACGTCCGGCGAGACGTTCCAACTGGAGTTCGCCGGTGAAGACGGATTCGTCGTCGTCCAACCGTACGAGGAGTCGACTCCCGAACAGTAGGCGACCGTTCGGCGTCGCGGTTCGACATCGAAACGGCGTCCGAACGGTCCGCGTACGTACGTCACGGCGTCGTCGGTGACTCGACGTACTCTGCGAATCTCGAACTCTCTTCTCACGACTACTGTCAGGTACTCAGAGAAGAGGCGAGCGTCGGAAACTGAGAACGGAACGTGATTCGGTCGAGTCGCGAACGTCGGCGTTTAGAGCCGTCTGTCGTTGTGCTAGCGAGCCACGTCGAAAGTTGTCATTCGTGGCCATATGACAGAAAGGTATGATTTCTGCGAAATGTTTATCATATCTTCAGATTTGACTGAATTATCTACTTGCCTTACACTCCCCATATAACGAACGTTCTCGCCACCGCCGCACGCCACTTCGACGGCGACGTGTTCGTCTCGTTCGTCCTCTGGCAGTTGCTCCTGTTCCACACGCTTCCCGTCGGATACTGGCTGTACATGATGGTCACCTACGCCGGGAGCAGAGGAGACACGACACCGCCGTCGGTGCACGGACTCGGCGCGGTGCAAGCGAGAGTGTTGACTGTCGACGCCGAAGCGGTCGTCCAGCGAACGGTCGACTCGCTTCCTGAGGGACTCGACGACGTCCTCGTCGTCGCCGAGAAACCGATAGACGTGCGAGGCGCTCGCGTCGTCGTCGTCCCGGAGACGTTCGAGTGCGAGGCGACCAACAAAGGTCGAGCGGTGGAGTGGGCGCGGCGAGCACACCCTACAGACAAAGAGTACGTCCTCTATCTGGACGAAGATACCCTCGTCGGCGAACTGGACGGTATCCCGGACGCCGACGTGGTTCAGTTCCGCGAACGGCCACAGCGGACGGGGTCGCTACTCGCGTACCTCGCCGAGATTCACCGCGTCGGGTTCAACACCGAACAGCGCGGGTTCGGACGGTTGCGCTACCCGCTCTACGCGTGGGGCGGCGGCGTCGCGATTCGCCGGTCGCTCGAAGATCGAGTGACGTGGGACGTCGAGACCATCGTCGAAGACTCGGTGTTCGTCTGGCGCGCCCTCGACGCCGGTGCGACGTTCCACGTCTCGGACGTGACGTTCCACAACCAGGCACCGCCGTCGGTTCGGTCGATGGTCGGTCAGCGACGCCGGTGGCTGACGGGAACGCGGATGCAACGCGACCTGCTCCCCTACGACTACCAGTTGCTGTACTACATCCGCGATTTCGGGTGGGCGACGTCGGTGTTCGCGCCGTTCCTGTGGTTCCTGTCGGTGCTCGACTACGCGGGCGTCGTGCCGTTACCCCTCGATATGGTGCTCCTCCCGGAGGTGTACTTCCCGCTCACGATGATACTGCTCACGGTCGTCTACGGCTGGTCGGTCCTCGGACTGGTCCTCTATCGCGAACGCCCGGCCGTGTGGGCACTCCTGTTGCTCACGACACCGCTCGTCGTCCTCGTCCACTCGCTCGGGGCGTTCTACGGCATGACCGTTCCCGTGACCGACTTCCAGGTGACCGAGAAAGCCGCCGACCACGACGACTCCGCGACGGACGTCTCCGCGGACTAGTCCCGCGAGCGTCGGTGAAGGGAATTTGGGTGAGAAGCGGGGACCACTCTGGACGGAATGTTGTCGGAACTCGGAATTTCTTCATACGTGTCCTGTACCTCGACCAGAGTGAGCATGAACGCGAACGACTCCTCGTCCGACACCACGAAGCAGACTCCCCGCACCTACGACCGACGCCGCATCCTCGCCGGGGGAGCGACCCTCGCCGCCGTCGGCCTCGCAGGCTGTTCAGGCAACAGCGACGGCGGTTCGACCGCGACGGAGTCGTCGACGCCGACGGCGACGGAGACGCCGACGATGACCGAGACGGAGATGGAAACGGAGACGGAGACGCCCGAACCGACGAATCCCGACGTCCCCATCCTGAACTACGCGCTGACGCTCGAACACCTGGAGAACGCCTTCTACCGCGACGGCCTGAAGATGTTCAGCGACGACGAACTGATGGGGGCGGACGTGCTGTCGAAGTTCAACGAGGAACTTCGGATGGACGTCCCGGAGTATCTGAAAGTCGTCGGCGACCACGAGGCGGGCCACGTGGACGCCCTGACGCAGACGGTGACAGACCTCGGCGGCGAACCCGTCGGCGAAGCCGAGTACGACTTCGGCTACGAGACGCCCTCGGAGTTCCTCGCGACGGCACAGGCGTTGGAGAACACCGGCGTCTCCGCGTACGCGGGTGCCGCGCCGAAGGTGACGAACAACGCCATCCTCGCCGCCGCGGCGGGCATCCACAGCGTCGAGGCCCGCCACGCGAGTTTCCTCAACCTCGTGAACGGCGCGTCGCCGTTCCCGAAGGCCGTCGACGAGGCGCGAACCGTCGACGAAGTCCTGGAGATAGCCGGACAGTTCGTCACGAGTGGCGTCGACCCCGCGGCGTTCGAACGCGAGGAGGACGGCGAGATGGTCACGTACGACCGCAAGAAGAAAGACGACGTGAGCGACCTGAACGTCCTGAACTACGCGCTGACGCTCGAACACCTGGAGAACGCCTTCTACCGCGACGGCCTCGAAGAGTTCAACGACGACGAACTGATGCAGGCGGACGTGCTGTCGCCGTACGGTGACGAACTGAAGATGAAGGTTCCCGGTCACCTCCGGACGGCCGGCGACCACGAGGCGGGCCACGTGGACGCCCTGACACAGACGGTGAAAGACCTCGGCGGCACGCCCGTCGAAGAGGCGACCTACGACTTCGGCTACGAGACGCCCTCGGAGTTTCTCGGCGTCGCGAAGGCGCTGGAGAACACGGGCGTCGCCGCCTACGCGGGTGCCGCGCCGACGGTCGCGAACGACCAGATATTCTCGGCGGCCATCGGCATCCACAGCGTCGAGGCCCGCCACGCCGCGTTCCTCAACGAACTCAACGTCTCCTCGCCGTTCCCGAACGCCGTCGACGAGGCGATGACGATGTCGGAAGTCGAGGAGATAGCCGGGCAGTTCATCGTCGAGTAGGCGTGTCTCAGACGCCCGGTTCCCCCGACGCTCGATACGCTTCACTCTCCGGTCCCCGAACCATAATCTACCAGCACACGACGACCGAGACGACCGACGCGAGGAGCGACCGATGAACGCGTGGGCCGCCGTCGCGCAAATCGCGTCGGGGCTGAACGTCGTGTTGCTCGCCGCGCTCTGCGTCGTGTGGGCGCGAAACGCGCTCCGGTTCCGGTCGAAGCATCCGCTCGGACTCCTCGTGTTCGGCGCGTTGCTCCTCGTCGAGAACGCGCTGTCTGTGTACTACTACACGCTGGACCCGACGCTCTCGGTGTGGTTCGCCACCTCGGTTCCGGACATCGTCTGGCGAGCGACCATGGTCGTCCACGTCGTCGAGACGTTCGCCGTCGGCTTTCTCCTGTGGGTGACGGTGGACTGACTCGACGTGCCGCCGCTCCGGGGTTCGCGCTCGAACGAGTACTCGATGCACGGTCACGCTCTCTCGCGTGAGTCGTCTCGTCGTCACTCGGCTGTCGTTCCAGACCCACCGGGCGAGACGGGTCCTCCACCGGTTCCCGTTCCGGTCGCTGGCCCGTCGTCCGTACCGCTGCTTCTCTCGGTCACGTCGTCGCTCTCGCCGGCCTCGTCGCCGAGAATCTCGACCGTTCCTCGCGTCCCGTCGATGCGGAGACGCTGGCCCGTTCGGATGCGCTCGGTAGCGTTCTCGACGGAGACGACTGCGGGAAGACCGTACTCTCGGGCGACGAGTGCGCCGTGACTGATACGCCCGCCGACTTCGACGACCATCCCCGCGGCGTTCAAGAACAGCGGCGTCCACCCCGGGTCCGACGACGGCGCGACGAGAATCTCGCCCGCCTCGACCGTCGCCTCCGTCGGGTCGAAGATGACGCGTGCGACGCCCTCGACGACGCCAGAGGAGACGCCGGTTCCGACGAGCGTCTCCGGCGGGAGGCCGGTCAGGTCGGGGGCGACGCGGGGGATTTCACCCTCGCTCGTGAGCACCGGAGGAGCGTTCAGTTTCGAGTGACGAGCGAACTCCTCGCGTCGCGCCGTCACGTCGACTCGAATCTCCTCGCCGTCGAGCGCCGCGAACAACTCTTCCAGTCGGAGGAACCAGACGTCGTCTCGGTCCGAGAGGACGCCGCGTTCGACGAGTGTCTCGCCCGCTTCGAGGTACGTCTCTCGCCACGTCGAGAACCAGTGGGCGGCCCCGTGTTTCGGGTACTCGCGGAGTTGGACGTAGCTTCGGTAGGTTCGAATCAGCCGTCGGACGATGCGGGTTCTGGCGGGTCCGAGGAGGCCGTAGTTCGCGCGGGCGGCGAGTCTGTCTCCCGCCGCTTCGCCCTCCGCGGCGAGTCGTTGGAGTCGCGCTCTGTGGTCGCCCGCGCCCTCGTTCGCCAAGTTGGCTCGAATCGCCCCGAAGAGCGTCGCGGGGTCCTCGCGCCACCGCGGTCGACTCAGGTCTATCTCCCCCGTCGCGCGGTGGCCGAACTCGTCGAGGTAGTCCTCGAACGCGGCGACGAACTCCGCCCCGCCCTCGACGGCGGCTATCTCTGCCAGCGGTTTCCGCTCCCGAATCGCGTCGGCGACGGCGGGGTGGTCCCGTGCCACGTCTGCCAGGTCGCCGAGTCCGAGGTTGAGTCGCGTGACGAGTTCGGCTTCGAACCCCTTGCCGACGGCGTTCACGTCTTCCTCGGCGTCGGGGAAGTTCCGACGAAGCCACCCGCCGACGGCGAACGCCGCGAGCAACGGCCCCATCCGGGGGTAGAGGTCGGCGATGACTTCGGAGACGTCGAGCGAGTTCGCGGCGGCGCGGGCGCGTGCCGCGACGGTGGGTCGGTCGTGGATGTCCGCCGTCGTCTCTCTGCCCCACTCCAGAAACAGTCGCTCGAACTCCTCGGGCGGGCGCGGGTCGCCGACGAACGCGTCGGCGACGCTCGCCAGCGTCGCCGGGAGCACGGGCAGGACGACTTCGGCCCCCCGCCACACGCCGCCGGCGACCGAGAAGGCAGTCGACGGCGACGGAATCTCGGTCCGGAACTCCTCAGGTCGGCGCGCGAGCAAGTCCCAGAGTCCGTCGGCTACCGGTTCGCTCAACGCGTCGAACCCGGAGACGACCTTCTCCCGGACGAAGGGGACGCGGAGGGCCGGTGTGAGGTCCATGTAGACCCGTCCCCCGGCTTCCGCGCCGAGCGAGACGCCGTCGTCGATACCGAACGCCTCCGGCATCGTCTCGATGTAGACGCCCCACACGTCCCGAACGAGCGGTGGAAGTGCCTCCGGAAACGCCTGCATGTGTCCGACCCCCACGTAGACGTGCAGTCTGTCGTCGGTGGGTGCCGGCGTCGGGACGGGAAACAGCGTGGTGATGGGGCGCGCCTGGAGGAGGACGAATTCGCCGTCGACCAGCGCCCACTCGATGTCTTGCGGCCGCCCGAACAGGTCCTCGACCCGGTCCCCGAGTTCGACGAGTTCCGTCAGTTGCCTCGTCCGGAGGACCCGCGCGTGCCTGTCGGTCGGGTCGAGTTCGACGGTATCAGTGTCGCCGTCACCGGTCGAGTACCGCGCCGTTCGCTTCGACCCGACGCGATACGACAGCACCTCGCCGGCCTGTCGGTCGATACGGACGCTATCGGGTTCGACGTCGCCGGAGACGACGGAGTCGCCGAGGCCGAAACTCGCCTCCACGACAGCGACGGTACGGTTTCCAGAGTCCGGGTCGACCGTGAAGAGGACGCCCGCGGCGTCGGCGGCGACCATCTCCTGGACGACGACGGCGTTGGCCACCTCGCGGTGCGAGATGTCGTTCTGGACGCGGTACGCGACTGCCCGGTCGGTGAATAGACTCGCCATGCAGTCGCGGACGCCGTCGACGAGGGCGTCGATACCGCGGACGTCGAGGAACGTGTCGTGTTGCCCGGCGAACGACGCGTGCGGGAGGTCCTCCGCCGTCGCCGAGGAACGGACGGCGTACGACCGGTTCTCGTCGATAAACGCCGCGAGTCCGTCCCGGACTGCGTCGGGTACCGGCCGTCCGCGAAGGTGCTCGCGGAGTTCCGCGCCGACCGCCGTCGCCCGTTCGGCGGCGGTTTCGTCCAGTTCCTCCAGTTCGTCCAAGAGTTCTTTGCTCGTTTTGTCGGCAGAGAGCTCTCGGAAGGCGTCGGTGGTGACGCAGACGGCGGCGGGGACGGCGAACCCGGCGTCGACCAGCGACACGAGGTTCGCGGCCTTTCCACCGAGGCGTGCAGGGTCCCTCACGGACCCGTCGAGTGGGACGACGAAAGCGGAAGTCATGGGAACTGCTCACAGTATCTATGAATCTACGAGCGATTGACGCTTTCGCCCCACTATCCCGACACGTACTGGCCGAAAATTGGTCTCAGACGCCGAAACTCCGGAAAACGACGACGTGTAGAAATAACTAATCTTACACGAATCGTACTGGAAGCGATGGTGGCCGGAGACGGGGATGGGAGGGCGGCGAACAGCATCACGAAGGGGTACGTCGAGTTGTTGGACGAGGCTCGGTCCGAAGTTCGCGAGTACGCGGTCGGTGAGGCGTCGCGGCGGTACGACGACGGTGCGGTGTTCGTCGACGTGCGCGACGCCCCCGAACTGTGGAAGGAGGGACGCATCCCCGACGCGGTACACGTCTCGCGGGGGATGCTCGAGTTCTGTATCGACCCCGAGAGCCCCTACTACGTCTCGCGGTTCGGCGAGGACGCCGAGTACGTCTTCGTCTGCGCCGTCGGGGGGCGCTCTCTCCTCGCGGCACAGCGAGCCAAGGAGATGGGGCTCGAACGCGTGGCCAGTCTCGAAGGTGGGTTCACCGCGTGGCGCGACGCCGGGGAACCGGTCGAACCCGCCGACCCGACGATGTGAGCGACCGGCCGGAACACGACAACTACACAACACTCTATCTCTCGGCCGTCGTACGGAGGCTATGGAAACTCCGGGTGAGCGGGTCTTCGAGGCCCGAGAGAGCATCTGTCCGTTCTGTGGCGTCGGGTGCGGCCTCTCGTACGACCCGAAGAGCGGAAAAGCGACGGGATGGCGCGCACCGGTCAACACCCGCGGCGAACTCTGCCCGAAAGGCGTCGCCGCGTTCGACGTCGTAGACCACCCCGACCGACTCACGGCTCCGCTCGTCCGCGACGGCGATGGCCTCAGAGAGGCGACGTGGGAGGAGGCGTTCGAACGAATCGAGACGGCGTTCGGCGAGATTCGCGACCGAGACGGTCCCGACGCACTGTTCTTCTTCGCCTCCTCGAACTGCACGAACGAGGAGAACTACGTCTTCCAGAAACTCGCGCGACTCCTCGGAACGAACAACGTCGACAACTGCGCGCGCCTCTGTCACTCTTCTACCGTCGCGGCGATGCAGGAACGGTTCGGCGCGGGCGCGATGACGAACTCCCTCGTCGACCTGACGGAGGCCGACGCCTACTTCGTCGTCGGAGCGAACCCCGCCGAGAATCACCCGATAATCTTCCAGTCGTACCTCGCACCGGCGATACGAGACGGGACGACGCTGATTCACGTCGACCCGCGCGAGAACGCGACCACCAAGTTGGCGGCGCATCACCTCCCGGTCAGACCCGGTTACGACATCCCGCTCCTGAACGCGATGGCGAAGGTACTCGTCGAGGAAGGACTGACCGACGACGCGTTCCTCGAAGAGCGCGTCTCCGGCGTCGATGCGTTCGTCGCCGCGTTGGACGGCGTCGACGTGGACGCGAACGCCGAACTGGCCGGCGTCGACCCGGGCGAACTCCGCGCCGCGGCGCGGGCGTACGCGAGCGTCGAACGCGCCGCCATCTTCACCGGGATGGGAACGAGCCAACACCACTGCGGGACCGACAACGTCCACGCCCTGCTCAACCTCGCGCTCCTGACGGGGAACGTCGGAAAGCGCGGGTCCGGCGTGAACCCGCTTCGCGGGCAGAACAACGTCCAAGGGGCGGGCGACGTGGGGGCGTTACCGAACGTACTGCCCGGGTACGCCCCGGTGACGGACGTGGACGCCCGCGAACGACTCGCACGAGAGTGGGGCGTCGAACCGCCCGCGGTGCCTGGACTGACCGAAGTAGAGGCGACCCACGCGTTCGGCGGGGGCGTCCGCGGCGCGTTCGTCTTCGGCGAGAACCCCGTCGTCACGGAACCGAACGCGAACCGGGTCGCCGAGAAATTCGACTCGCTCGACTTCCTCGCCGTCCACGACCTGTTTCTCACCGAGACGGCCGCGTTCGCCGACGTGGTCCTCCCGGGAAGCGCGTGGGCCGAACGCGGTGGCACCGTGACCAACACCGACAGACAGGTCCAGCGGATGCGACCGAACGCCGACCCCCCGGGCGACGCGCGCGAGGACCTCGCCGTCCTCTGCGAACTCGGGCGGCGACTGACCGGACTCGACGCCCAGTTCGACTACGATAGCCCCGAGCAGGTGTTCGAGGAGATTGCGCGCGTGACGCCGCAGTACGCCGGAATGTCGTACGCGGGGCTGGGGACGGGAAGCCAGCGCTGGCCGTTCCCCGAGGGTGCGACCGAGGGCGTGGACGTCCTCCACCGAGAGCGGTTCGCCTCCGGGGACAGATGCGCCGCGTTGCGCGTCGTCGAACACGTCGACCCCGCCGACGCGGTGGACGACGACCACCTCGTCCTCACCACCGGGCGCGTCCTCCAGCACTTCAACAGCGGTGCGCTCACCCGTCGGTCGGGACTCCTCACGCGCCTCCGCTCCGAAGACGCCCTCCAGATTCACCCCGACGACGCCGTCGAACGGGGTATCGACGACGGGGTCCGGGTCCGAGTCGCGAACGACCGCGGGTCGGTCACCGTCGTCGCCGACGTGACGCCCGCCGTGCGTCGCGGGACGGTGTTCGCGACGTTCCACTACGCCGAACCCCTCGCGAACGCCCTCACGGGCGACGCCCTCGACCCGGTGTCGAAGATACCCGAGTACAAACACTCCGCCGTACGCGTCACCGTCGAGAACGCGGAGTCGGAGTGAGGCGGGTCGGATGAGCGCTCCCGACGCCTCCGGTACGTCCGATTGGCACGCTCGGCCGGTCGACGCGGTGGCCGACGAACTCGGGACCGGTCTCGACGGACTCGCCGAAGCGGAAGCGAGCGCGCGTCTCTCGCGCGTCGGACCGAACGAACTCGACACCGACGGCGGACGAGGGGCGCTCGAACTCCTCGCCGCACAGTTTCAAAACGCGCTCGTGTGGGTTCTCCTCGTCGCCGCGGGCGTCTCGTTGGTCGTGGGACACGTCGTCGACGCGGTGCTCATCGCCGTCATCCTCCTCGCGAACGCGTTGTTCGGGTTCGCACAGGAGTATCGCGCGGAGCGAAGCCTCGACGCACTCCGAGCGTTGGCGACGCCCGTCGTCACCGTCCGACGCGAGGGCGAGGAGACGCGTCGAGACGCGACCGAACTCGTCCCCGGAGACGTCGTCGTCCTCTCCGACGGCGACGTGGTTCCGGCGGACTGCCGCCTCCTCGAAACGCAAGCATTCGAGGTGGACGAGTCCGCGCTGACTGGCGAGAGCGTCCCCGTCGAGAAGACCACCGACGCGCTACCGCCGGAGACGATACTCGCCGAACGCACGAACCTCGCCTACAAAGGGACGAACGTGACGCGCGGCCGGGCCGTCGCCCTCGTCGTCGCGACGGGGATGGAGACGGAGATGGGTGCAATCGCGACGGCGCTCTTGGCCGCACCCGAGCGTCGAACGCCGCTTCAGCGTGACCTCGACGTTCTCGGCCGGCGTCTGGGCGTCGCCGTCGTCGTCCTCTCGGCGTTCGTGGTCCCACTGCTCGCGTTCCGCGGAACGTCGCTCGTACAGGCCGCACTGACCGGCATCTCGCTGGCCGTCGCGGCGATTCCCGAGGGACTCCCCGCGGTGGTCACGCTCACGCTCGCACTCGGGGTGCGACAGATGGCCGGCGAGAACGCCCTCGTCCGGAGTCTTCCGGCGGTGGAAGCCCTCGGTGCCGTCGACGTGGTCTGTACGGACAAGACGGGGACGCTCACCGAGGGCGAGATGCGCGTCACTCGCGTCTGGGTTGACGACGTGACGCGCGCGCCCGAAGCGAGTCACGGCGCGGCGACGGACGATGGCACGACGGCCGACGGCGACGCGACGGACGATGGCACGACGGCCGACGGCGACGCGACGGACGATTCCCGGTTCCGTCTTCTCTTCGAAATCGGCGCGGTCTGCAACGACGCCGACGCGGACGCGTCCGACGGCGACCCGACGGAACGCGCACTCGTCGACGCCGCCGCGGAGTTCGGTCTCGACGTGGCGTCGCTCCGAGACGGGACCCCACGACGCGGAGTCCTCCCCTTCTCCGCCGAACGAAAGCGGATGGCGACGACGCACGACGACGCCGTCTACGTGAAAGGGGCACCGCGCGTGGTCCTCGACCGTTCGACCCGCATCCGCACCCGCGACGGGACGGACGCGTTGACGCCGGACCGTCGGGCGCGGGTCGAGGACGCACTGGACGACATGGCTGACGACGCACTGCGAGTCCTCGGGTTCGCGTACCGACCGCTCGACGCGCCCGCCTCGGGTGAGGAGGCGACGGCAGAGGCCGACACGAATCTCGTGTTCGTCGGTCTCCAGGGACTCCTCGACCCGCCGCGGCCCGAGGTGGCCGACGCCATCGCAGAGACGCGGCGGGCCGGAATCAGCGTGAAGATGATCACCGGCGACAACCCCGCGACGGCGAGGGCAATCGCGGCGCAGGTCGGTATCGGGTCGGGAGTGCTCACCGGAAGCGAGCTATCGGCCGTGAGCGACGACGAACTCCGACGGCGAGTCGAGACGGTGGACGTGTTCGCGCGGGCGGAACCGGCGCACAAAGTACGCATCCTCGGCGCACTGCGTGCGAACGGCCACACCGTCGCGATGACCGGCGACGGCGTCAACGACGCACCCGCGTTGAAGAACGCTGACGTGGGTATCGCGATGGGGGTTCGCGGGACCGACGTGGCGAAGCAGGCCAGCGACGTCGTCCTCTTGGACGACAACTACGCGACGATTCGGACGGCGATTCGGCGCGGCAGGGGTATCTTCGACAACGTCTGGAAGTTCGTCGCCTACCTCCTCAGCGCGAACGCCGCCGAGATACTCCTCGTGTTCGTCGCCTCACTCTTCGGATATCTCGTCCTTCCCGCGGTGCAACTCCTGTGGATAAACCTCCTCACGGACGGACTCCCGGCGCTGGCACTCGGGAACGACCCGACGGGAGACGTGATGCGCAGGCCACCCAGAGAACGCGAACGCGGTATCGTCGACGGAGAGATGCTGCTTCTCGTCGCCGGGTTCGGGGTGGTCGCGACGGCGGTCATGCTCGGCCTGTTGTACTACACGCTGGACGGCGCGGCGACGGTGACGCCGTACGCGATGACGATGGTGTTCACCGGCTTCATCCTCTTAGAGTTCGTCAAACTCGTCGTCGTCCGGTGGACGAAAGCGACGCCCCTGCGCTCGAATCCGTGGCTCGCCGCCGCCGTCGGCGCCTCGATTCTCGCGCACCTCGCGACGTTGTACACGCCGCTCCGAACCGCGTTCGGCACCGTTTCGCTCTCCGTCGGCGACTGGGCGGTGCTGGCCGTCACCGTCGCGTTCGGCGGACTCCTCCTCTTTGCCGTCGGGTGGAGCGTTCGTCGGTACGCCTCCGAGACGCAGACGGACGACGCGCCGAGCGAATCGGCCGCCCATCTTCGCGCGTACTGATATACGGCCTCCTCGCGTATCTTTCGGAGACCATGCGAGATATCGAGTACGTCTACACGCTCGGGATGGACGAAGACGAGGTGGACGAACGACTGCGAGAGGAGGCCGCCGGAGTGCTCTCACTGGCCGACGGCGGCACCGCGTACGCGGTTCCGGTGTCGCACTACTACGACGGCGAGTCGCTGTTCTTCCGATTCGGCGACGACGACCACAGCGAGAAACTCGCGTTCGCCGAGTCGACGACGGAGGCGTCTTTCGTCGTCTTCGGCGTCGAAGACCGGGGTGTCTCGTGGAGCATCGTCGCCACCGGGACGCTTCGGGAGTTTCCCGACTACGAACGCGAGGACTACGACGCCGCCGAACTCAACGACCGGTTCGGCCCGATTCGGGTGTTCGACGAGACGGTCGAAGACGTGGAAATCCGGCTGTTCGAGTTACAGATAGCGACGCTGACCGGGCGGAAGACGAGCGAGTAGAGGGAGAACAAACAAGCAAAACTGGCAAAACTAGCAAAATAGTCTTTGTCGATAAGTATAAGTTTTGACGGGCAAGCCGTGCTGTATGACTGGTCCGGCAAAACTCTGCGTCTCGAATCAGAAAGGCGGGGTCGGAAAGACGACGATAGCCATCAACGTCGCGGGCGCTATCAACGCGCGCGGGCACGACGTGTTGTTCGTCGACTTAGACCCGCAGGGCAACGCGACGGAGAACCTCGGTCTGATGGACGCCTACGACGAGGAACCGCCGACGCTGTTCGACTGTCTCACGAACCCCGAACAGCGAGACGTGGTGGCCGACATCGTGCGCGAACACGAAGAGATGGACGTCATCCCGTCGAACATCGACATGACCGCCGCCGAACCGGAGTTGACGCTGTCGCGACGGAGCGGCGAACAGTTGTCGCTCGTCCTCCGCGAGATAGAAGACGACTACGACTACGTCATCGTCGACTGTCCGCCCAACCTCGGGAACCTGATGGACAACGCCCTGTTCGCCACGCAGAACGTCCTCATCCCTGCGCTGGCGGAGTCCACCTCGAAACGGGCGTTCGAACTCCTCTTCGACCACGTCGACGCCCTGGAGTACGACTACGAGATAGACATCGCAGACCGTGGGGTCGTCATCAACCGCATCGACGTGCGAAAGAAGCAGGCACAAGAGATGGTCGAGTGGATAAACGCCGCCTTCGACGACGTCCCGGTGTGGCAGATTCGAGAACGGGCGGACGTACAGAAAGCGCTCGACTCCGGCGTCTCGCTCCTCGAATTCAACCCCGAGTGCGACATGTGCGAGGTGTTTCTCGACATCGCCGCCGGCCTGGACGAACAGTTCGGCATCGAGGCCCAGGAGGTCGAAGCATGAGCGGAGAGGACCGAGCCGACAGGCTTCGGCGTCGGCGACGGCGTGCGAAAGACCGCGCGCGGACGGACGAGACGGACGAGACGGACGAGACGGACGAAACAGTAAAGACGGCAAAACCGGACGAAATCGACGAGACCGAAGAGACGGGCGAAACGGACGGGACGGACAAAACAGACGGGAGCGACGAAACGGACGAGAGCGACGAAACGGACGAGAGCGACGAACCGCAACTCTCCGTCAAAGACGAACAAAAGCCGACGTACATGTATCTCCCGCACTCGGTTCGCCGGGACTTAGACCGCGCGTACTCGATGCTGAAAGCCGACTACGAGTACGAATATCAGGAGGGATTCGAGAAGAACCGGCACTTCTACCCACTCGTCGTCTCTCTCGGATTGGAAGCGGTCGACGAACTCGACGCCGAAGACGTCCGCGCCCGTCTCGAAGACGAACTCTGAGTTCGGACGGCACCGCTGGCAAAGCTGGTTTTGCTAGTTCTACTCTCGCACAGAAAAACGAAGAACGTGTCAGACGGCCCGTTTCAGAGGTCTTTCAGGCGAATCTCGTCGTCGGTGATGACGTCGATACGGGCTTCCTGAAGCGGGTAGTCCTCGTCGTCCGAACTGTCCCAGCCGAGTTTCGCGAGCAGTTTGTCCGTGAGGCCCGGGTCGGGGTCTACGTGCGCGGTGCCGTGTTCGACCGCAGAAACGACGCCGATCTTGTTTCCGTCGCTGTCGACGACCGATTTACCGGTCTCGTCGTCGGTGACAGTTGTCGCCATAACGTCTGTCGCTTCGCCGGAAACGGATATGGCGAGTGTGGCTGTATATACAGTGTGATTTATGTGTGGCTCCGCTCGGGGGGGTCGCGCAGGCGTGTCCGCTGAAGGAGAAAAGAGAGCTTTGAGGAAGAGTAGCTAAAGAGAGCAGAACCGTAAAAGAATCAAAACTGGCAAAGACGTACGAGCGCGCTGTGAGGCGAGAGACGCCTTTCCGTGGACGCCCCCTCAGGAGTCTCCGGTCGGTGTGCCGTCGCGGCGGATGAGTTCCAGCACACCGTGGTCGAGGATTTTCCGGCCCGCGGGAGTGAGTTCGTAGTAGGTGTGCTGAGCGTCGGCCGCACTTCTCGCGTGTTGGCCCGTCTCGACGAGTCCGACGTCGGAGAGTTTGTTGAGATGGTAGTGAAGCGTGTTCGCTCGGACGTCGACGTGGTCAGCCAACTGTCCCGGCGTGTGCGGGCCGTCCGTGGCCAGCGTGTAAACGACGAGGAACCGCGTCCGGTCGCCGATAGCGGCCTGCATGGCGAGGTAGTCGTCGAGCGTCCGCGAACCCGACGCCGGAAGGAGTTTTTCGAGGTCCGACGGAACGGCCGCGTCGTCGGACGCCGAGGAGTTCATCGTCATGGCCGTAGTTGTGCCGTTGAGCCGCTTAAACGTTTTAGCCGTCAGCCGACGAATCCCGCGGGCGTGAGCGGTCGAAGAGACAATCTGAGTATCACGGGTGAGAACGAAGACTCGAATTTTTAACGGGGGTCGACCAACGGTCGCGTGTGATAGTCGGGGAACGAGCAGACGGGATGGCGTACCTCTGTGCGGACGGCACCGTCAGACAGGGGTACCGACTCGGCGACGCGCGGCCGCTTCGGAGCCTCGGTCGCATCCAGTACGCGTGGGACCGAGAGCGGGACGGCGAACAGACCCGAGAGTACGTGACGACGGCCGGCTTTCTCGTCCGCGACGGCCAGTTGGTTGCCGCGAACGTCGCCGCCACCCTCCACTTCGAACGCGTCGTCGACGCCGAACACGTCGAGACGTTCGCGGACGCCTGCCAGACGCGCCCCGACGAGATACGGTCGACTGCCGCCGCGCAGTGTCGGCCCGAAACCCTCCGCGCGAACGCCGCCGACGCCGTCGAGTTCGTCAACAACGCCGCGAGGGGTGCGGCCGAACAGCGGTACTGGGGACAGAGTCGAGGCGAGACGCCCATCGGTCGTGACGGACGGTTCGAACAAGCGCTCTCGGACGGCTTTCACGCGGAACTCCGCGACGCGCTCGAAGCCGAGTTCGAGTGGGCGTCGTGGGCGGAGGCGACGGTCCTCGCCGACATCACCCCCAAGCGCGTGCGCGGTGTCGTGCGGTTCCAACGCGGCGAGGAACGCGGTCCCGCGACTGCCGCCGACGTGACGGAGGAGATGTCAGAGACGGTCAGACCCGCGGGTGACGAGGCGACGGCGAGCGACGCCGAACAGTGGCTCTCGGAACCCGACCTGACGTTCGACGACGTAGCGGCGATGCGCGAGGTCAAAGACCGCCTCCGACAGACGGTGTTGGACCCGCTTCGCGACCCCGAACTGTTCGAGACGTACGGCCTCGGAACGATCAACGGAATCCTCTTGCACGGCCCGCCGGGGACCGGGAAGACGTATCTGAGTCGCGCACTCGCGGGCGAACTCGACAGACCGTTCTTACGAATCACCCCCGCGAACGTGACGAGCAAGTTCGTCGGCGAGAGCGCCGACAAGGTGGCCGAGGTGTTCGAGGTGGCGCGGGCGCACCAACCGAGCATCGTCTTCATCGACGAACTCGACGCCCTCGGAACCGACAGAGGTGCGACGCACAACACCCAGAGCGAGCGACAGATGCAGAATCAACTGCTCGTCGAGTTGGCCGAGTTGGACGGTGACGACGTCGTCGTCGTCGGCGCGACGAACAAACTGGAGGAGTTGGACGAGGCGCTCACGCGGACGGGACGCTTCGACGAGTGGATAGCCGTTCCTCTCCCGAATGCCGAGTCCAGACTGTCGATTCTCCTGCACCACCTCAGAGAACGGCCGACCGACATCGAGGACTCGGACCTCTCGGAACTCGCGACGAAGACGCACGGATTCAGCGCGAGCGATATCGAGTCGGTCGCGAACGAAGCGGCACGGCGCGCCATCGACGAGACGTACGAGACGGGAACGCGGCAACCGATAGCGGCGCGTCACCTCACCGCCGCCGTCGAAGCGACGGACTCGCACGCCGACCGGACGAGAAACGGCGAGAACGACCGAGAGAGTGAGCCGAGAGAGCGCGGCGATTCCGAGCCGGACCCGACGGACCGTCACCCGCAGATGACGTTCTGAGCGGCTGTAGATTGGTTTTGGCGGATGATGGTTCAACGCGAGAGAGCGACTGAAGAGTAGTCAAAGCTAGCAAGGACAGACAAGATAGTTTTGATAGAAAAATTAGGCAAGAGAACCAAGAGAAGCAAGACAGGCGAGAGATGCGAGAGCGAAGAGAGACGAGGCAACGAGACGCTTCGGAGACCGAAGCGTTCGGCGAGTCCGTCACGCGGCGTCGCCGGTGACGGCTTCGACGGCCCGGACCAGAAGACGTTCGGAGAAGCCACCGACGAACGCGACGGCCAACAGGAGACTCGGTGACGCCGAATCGATTCGAAAGACGAGTTCGAAGATACCGGCGATGAAGAACACGACCAGCGAGAGTGCGGCGGCACCGCCGACGACGAGTCGACCGACCGAGAGCCAGATCGTTCCGACGTGGTCGGGAACGCTGGCGGTGCCGAGTACGTCCGACAGCGAGAGGATACCGCTGGTGGCCGCACCGAGGACCCCGAAGAGGACGGCGGTCACGAGCAGTGCGGGCGTCGTCGTCTCGGCGTCGAGTGTGCCGAGCATCCCGAAACTCGCGAGGATGCCCCCCAACGCGAGGACGGTGACCGAGAGGAACGTGACAAACTGTCGTTCTAACGTCAGCGTCCTGTCGCCGCGCCGCGAGCGTTCGATCTGCCACTCGTGGACGAGGCGAATCGCCGCGTACACGTCGTCGGCCGTCACGTCGGGACGAACCCGGTCGTCGTCGTCGAGGAGGAGGGCGGAAACCGCCGCCGTCTGGTCCGCGGGAAGGTCGCTCACCGCCGCCAGATAGACCTGCTGGGCCCGCAGTCGCAGTCGGTCGCTACGTCCCTCGAACGACTCCCACGCGACCAGTTCCGCGTGTTTCGCCGCGGCGAGGTACCGCCAGAACGACACCACGTCGCCCTCGTTCAGTGCGGTCTGTGCGACGTTCATCAGTCGAAACGAGTAGTCCGTGAACTGCACAGCGACGTCTGCATCGTCGTACGCGAGTTCGCTGCCGTCGAATCTGAACCGTCGACCCGCCTTCGCGAGTTCGGCCTGAAGGTCGCGGACGCCGACGCTGAAGATGACCAGTTCGGTCTGTAAGAGGCCCCGTGGAGACGCCTCCGGAGGTGAGAAGAACGCGACGAACCGACGCCACACGGAGTCGCCTCCCTCCCGTCCGCGGAGCCATCGACCACCTCGTGTTCTCCCGCCGCCCGGCGGGTCGGAGACGCTCTCGGACGTATTCGTTCGCGGTTCAGATGGTGTCATAGTACCGATAGATACGTCCGGGGAAGACAAATAGACGCGCGCGGTGAGAAGGCGGGTCCTCCGGACGGACTCAGGTGAACGAGCCAGCGACACCCAGCAGTCCGAACACGGAGACGACGACGCCGAGTGCGCGGACGAGCATCACGTGAGAGTCTGCGGGTTCTGCCTCTGACCACCGTGTCTTGCTTCCGAAAGTGAGAAATCGAACTCGCAGGCGAGCAACTCTGTACGGCCATATCGCGAACGGGAGACCGATTGCGAGCGGGACGAGCGCTAGCGGATGGGCCATCTGTCGAGTGTCGACAGTATCCGATGATAACTATTCTGGGTGCGAGCCGTACGGTCGACGTTGCAAAGAGAGCGTGCGCCGAAGGCGGTGTCGTCAGTCCAGCGAGACGAACGGCACCGTCGCCAGTTCGTCGGCCGAGTACGACAGGGCGTCGGACTGCGAGACGCCGTCGGGCGTGACGAGATCCATGACTCGGGGGGTCCGCCCGGCCGCACCCGCCTTCGCACCACCGAAGACGTACTCCTGTGCTTCCTCGGCGACCGGACGGAGCGTGCCCCGGTCTTCGGATTGGACCATCGGGACGACTTCGAGCGTACCGGCGTCGACGCCGCCGAACGTCGCCCGGTCGAGCGTCAGCGTGACCGTTCCGTTCTCGACGTCGACGTTCTCGCGAACGGCCGCGCGAGTGCCGTCCGCGGTCTGGAGAGGCGCACCCGACGCCTCGACTGCGCTCTTCGTGAACCCGCTGAGTTCCAGTCGGTAGTGCCACGGCTTCTCGAACGCCGTCGTCGCGACCAAGTCGTCCAGACTCTCCGTCGCGCCACCGTCCACGGTCGGGTCGCGGACCCAGAGGACGAACATCTGCGGGGAGAAGCCACGGGAACTCCCGAAGGCGTTGTAGAGGTTCGCCACCTCGAAGGAGAACTCGTAGACGCTCGGCGTCTGCGACACCTCGAACGAGCGGAGATCGAACGCGCCGGGTTGGAACGCGTCGTTTGTCGGGTACGTGTACGCGCCGGGACCAGCGTCGTCCCCGCCGGGGTCGGAGAACGAAGCCACCGTCGTCGGAGGCTTGACGCTCACGTCTCGCCGTGCGAGAACATCGCCGTCGGTCGTGCGAACGGCCACGTCGTACGTTCCCGGCCGCTCGATATCGAACGACAGCGTCGTGGCGTCGTCCGTCGAGTTCGGGGGGAAGCGAACGTTCGCCGTCGCCGAGACGTCGCCGTCGACGACGACTTCGACCGTCGTCCCACCGACGTAGTCGCCGTCGTTCGACCCCGTCGCGGTGACGAACTGCTCTTTGACGAATGTCTCCGCCGGGAGCGACACGTCGACGTCTTGCGTCGGTCGTTCGTATCTCGGTAACTCCGCCTGCTCACCGCCCTCTGCCGGTCGAAGTCGTATCGCCGTCCCGCCCGACCCGACCATCGACGCGAGAATCGTGGTTCGGGGGCCCACGATGGCTCTGTCCACGCGAACGTCCGCGAGGTTGTCGTCGTACGCGGCGTCGATGCCGTCGGAGTATATCTCCGCGACGTACTTCGGACCGCGGGGTGCGCTCCCCGCGTTTCCGTCGTTTCCGTCGTTTCTGTTCTTGCCGTTGTTTCCGGACT
Organism: Halogeometricum limi; assembly: GCF_900115785.1. GTDB lineage: Archaea > Halobacteriota > Halobacteria > Halobacteriales > Haloferacaceae > Halogeometricum > Halogeometricum limi. The sequence goes on along the minus strand of NZ_FOYS01000005.1, from coordinate 5,543 downwards.
GGCGTCCGTTCCCCCCGGAGTCGTCACCGCTCGCGCCGGGCGCGAGGAAGTCCAGCGGAACGTCGAGTGCGCGGCCGTCTTCGCCCGTCATCGCGCCGACGAACCACTCGTCGTCTTTGCGCCGCGCCGTGAGCGTGTACTCCCCGATGTCGGCCGCGAGGACGCGCGTGTCGTTCCACCCGGCCGCCGGGACGTCCTCGACGAACTGGAACGCGGGCACCGTCGGTCCGAGCGTCGGGTCGTCGTCGGGTTCCGGCATCGACGCGCCCGTCTCCGTGACGGAGACGGCGTCGAGGTTGAATCCGCCGGTGTCCCCGTCTACCAGCGACAGCGAGAGGTCGTTCGAACCGGATTCGAGCGAGAGCGTCGCCGCAACCGTCGTCCACGTGTCCCAGTACGTCGTCGGTTGGAACGTCACCTGCGTCGCCTCGCCGCCGTTCGCGGTGAGCGTCGCCGTCCGCGGGGTGTCGGCGGCGACGGCGTTGTTCTCGGCGTCGCTCGCGTACCGGAGGTGGACGTCGTACTCGCCGGCCTCCGGAACGCCCTCGACGGTCCAAGACAGCGACGACCCGGAAGCGACCGTGTTCGGGTCGAACTCGACGTACCGACCGCCCTGGGCGTTCGGCCAGCGTGCGGCGCGCGAGAGACCGTCTCGGTCGCCGAACTCCGCCTGCAGAACGCCGCCGAGTTCGGCCACCGCGTCCCGTTCGGCGAGGTACGAACTCGGGAGGTCCGCGACCATGTGGAGACCGCTGAGATACGTCGGGTACATCGCGAGTTGCTTCGCTCTCGTCGTCTCGATGCCGCCGGACCCCGAGTCCATGTCGAAGATGCCGGGCGTGTACTCGACGGGGCCGCCGAGCATCCGGGTGAAGGGGAACGTCACGTGGTGGTCGGGGCTGACGTACCCGAAGGAGTCGTACTCCTGTCCGAGGACACCCTCGCGGGTCATCACGTTAGGGTACGTCCGGCGCTCGCCCGTCGGTTTGATGGGTTCGTGCACCTCCAACATCTGCCGGTGTTTGGCCGCCTCGCGGTAGACGAGTCGGTGGTGGTTGACGAGGGGTTGACAGTGGTGGTTGTACGTCGTCCCGTCGATGGTGACGCCGTCGTCCGCGACGTAGCCCGTCTTTATCGAGCGAATCCCCAACTCCTCGTAGTCGGCGAACGGGTTCGGCGCGTCGTCCAACTGCGACTCGTAGTTCGAGACGTTGCCCGCCGTCTCGTTGTGCGACGTCATCCGCACCGGCGGGTCGAGACTCGCCCCGTAGTCGGTCACCGCTTCGATGTCGAAGTCGGGGTAAGTGTCGTCGAAGTCCATCGCACTGCCGTCGCCGGGGTAGGTGCTCCACCCCTCGTTCCAGCCTTCGACGAGGACGCTCTCGATGCCGTGTTCGCTCGCGAAGTCCATGTAGCGCTTCATCCGCCCGGTCTGCGCGCCGTGGTTCCCCGACTGTCGCCCGGTGAACTCCCAGTCCGCCCGCCCCGTTATCATCAGCCACCAGATGCCGACGAACTTCTGCGGTTCTATCCAGTCTGTCCCCTTCGGGAACCGTTCGGGGTCGAACGGTTCGTTGAGGTTGACGACGAGGTTCGACTCCACGAGGTCACCGGGACGCCGCCCGAGTTGGACCGTTCGCCAGGGCGTCCGGTGAGGGGCAGACGCCGTCACCTTCGTGCCGTTGGGGAGCGGTGCCAAGACGGATTCGAAGGTGGCCGCGTCGCCGTCGGCGGCCGGTTCCAGCGCCATCGCCGCGTAGTCGACGAGGTTCGCTTCGTGGACGCTGAGATACGCGTCGTCTCCCGCCTGCATCGTCAGCGGCGTGTGTGCGCCGCCGAACGAACTTCGGTCGCCAATCTCGCTCACCGGTGTCTGTTCGTAGGCGTACTCGTAGCTGTTGAAGTCGTTCTGTATCCACCACGAGTCGTAGTCGTCCGCGAACGCGAACTGCGTCTTCTCGGCGGTGACGACGAAGTCGCCGAACCCGCTCTCCTCGGGGAAGACGTACCGAAAGCCAACGCCGTCGTCGAACGCCCGAACCTCGAAAGTGAGTGCGCGGCCGGGGTCCGTCGTCTCTCTGAGTCCGATTCGGAGTTCCTCGTAGCGTTCGGATATCTCGTCGTACTGGTCCCACACGGGCGTCCACCGGTCGTCGACGGTGGCGCGTTCGCTCCCGGTCACCTCGACGCCGTCGGCGAAGGCGGGTTGGTTCTGGAACTCGAATCCGAGCGTCGACTCCGAAACGACCGTCCGACCGTCGAACGCGAGGGCGTAGGTGGGGACGCCGTCGGAGACGTCGAACGCGACTTCGACGGTGCCGTCCGGCGACGACACCGTCTGCGTCGATTCGGAGTCGCCCCCCTCGACCTGTGCGGAGGCCGCTTCGGAGAGACCGAGCGAGAACGTCGACGCCGCCGCGAGCGACGTGAGACCACTCACGAACGCTCTGCGGGGAAGCTTCGTGGACGGCTGATTACTTAATTCATCAAACATCATATTCACAGAGCGACACGACCGACAAAAGCGTAGTGTCGAATTCGTGATGTGAAAACGAACCTCAGATAGTGCGGGGAGAATCGTCCGTCCGAGAGACTGTCTCGTCGGGCATCAGTGAAGCTATGTCGATAGCGTGACAACAGAGAGAGATGAGCAACGCAGAAACGAACGGTATCCGAACCGCCTTCGAGGACGGCACCGTCGCACTCGGCGTCTTGGAGAACGCGTACAGTCCGGCACTCGTCGAGTTCTACGGCGAACTCGGCGCCGACTTCGTGTGGGTCGATTTGGAACACGGCGGTCCGACGCAGAACGATGGACCCGAACTAGAGAACCTCCTCCGGGCGGCCGAGCGAACGGGAACGGAACTCCTCGTCCGTGTCTCCGATACGGAACCGTCGTCGGTCAGGAAGGCACTCGACCTGGGCGTGCGAAACGTGTTCGTCCCGCGCGTCGAAGACGCGGAGACGGTGCGCGAGGCGGTGAAGGCGGCGCGGTTCCGCTACGAAGACGGCCCCGGAAACCGCGGACTGGCCGCCCCGCGTGCGCGACGCTGGGGACTCGTCGAAGACTACGTCGCGACCGAGGACAACGAAACGTTGGTGGGCGCGACTATCGAGACGAAAGCGGCCGTCGAGGCCATCGACGACATCCTCGCCGTTCCCGAGTTGGGGTTCGTCTTCGTCGGCCCACTCGACCTCTCGGTGTCGTACGGCCATCCCGGGGAACTCGACCACCCGGACGTCGAAGACGCCGTCGAGACCGTTCGGGCGGCCGCCGTCGACGCCGGTGTCCCACTCGGCGGACTCGGCTTCGGGATGGACGACGTGAACGAGAAAGCCGCGAACGGCTACCAACTCCTCCACGTCGGCAGTACGACCGGTGCGCTGAAGCAAGCCGTGACCGGGTGGTGGGACGCGTTCGAGGGTGAGCGGCCTACTCTCCGGTGAGTGGTGGGTACGCCACTTCCCAGTAGTGTCCGTCCAAGTCGGTGAAGTACCCCGAGTATCCACCCCAAAACGTCTCGCGCGCCTGTGTGACGATACGGCCGCCCGCCGCTTCCGCTTCGGCGAGGACGGCGTCAACCTCTCCCTTCGTCGAGACGTTGTGCGCCAACGTGACGCCAGAGAACCGTGACTGGGACTGCGGACTCTCCTCATCGGGGTCACCGACGCCGGCGTCTTCGGCGAGTAACGTCCGAGGGTAGACGGCTAACCACGTCCCCTCGAGCGCGAAGAAGGCGATATCGCTTCCCTCCTCGCGGTCCTGCATGGGAAAGCCGAGGCCGTCGCGATAGAACGAGACAGCGTCGTCGACCGAGTCGACACCGAGCGTAACGAGCGTGATACGTGGATTCACCACCGCTAGTCGCTGTCAAGACCGAAAATCGTTCGCGTCGCCGAGACGGGATATCGAAGAGCGAAGAACGACGGAAACGTGGGGAGAGACGAAGGTTCGTGGGGACGATGACGGGCCGAGAACGACGGCGGGTCGAGAACGACGGAAACGCGGGGGAAGAATGAACTTAGACGGACACGACGCTCGTCAGAACGAGTCGAGCGACGCGTTTTCGGGGTCGGACTGCGCGAGTGCGAACTGTTCGTCGTCCATCGCCGTCTGATGGACGATGTCCAGGTCGTGGTCCGGTTGTAGACGAGCGTAGATGGTGATTCCCCCCGCGCGCCCGAGGTTCTGTTTCCGGAGTTCGAGGATGTCGAGGAAGGCGAGTCGGCGGACGAAGTCGCGAACGCGGCGGTCCGACCGCGTGGAGGTACCGGTCGCCTCGCAGAGTTTCGTGTACGTCTCGATAATCTGTGCCATCGAGAACTCGTCGTCTTCGGTCCCTTTGTGCAGCGCCGTCACCGCCGAGAGGACGAGTTTCTTCTGGACGGTCAACCCGCCGATGAGGTCACGGAAACGGTCTTTCTCGGCCTCCATCTTGGCGTCTTCGACGTGGTCGCGGGTGACGACGTCCGACCCGTCGCGTTGGGCGAGCATCCCCGCGTTGCGGAGGACGTCGATGGCCTGTCGCGCGTCGCCGTGGTCTTGCGCGGCGTACGCGGCGCAGAGCGGAACGACGTCCTCCGAGAGCACGCCTTCTCGGAACGCGTCGCGTCGATGACTGAGAATAGCGCGGAGTTGGTTGGCGTCGTACGAGTGGAAGTTCAGTTCGCGGGGTTGCAGCGACGACTTCACCCGGTCGTTCAGGTCCTCGGCCCATCGAACCTTGTTGCTGATGGCGATGAGTCCGATTCGACAGTCGGTCTTTCCGGTCTCGACGGCCCGCGAGAGCGACATCAGAATCTGGTCGTCCGGATGCATGTCCGCCTCGTCAAGGATGATGATGACCACGTCGTACAGTTGGTCGAGGATAGCGTACAGGCGCGTGTAGTACGCCGCCTTCGCGAGTCCCGTCTCGGGAACGCGAATCTCCGTCGTCGCCTCGTCGTTGAGGTTGCGAGCGATACTCGAGATGGCCTGCGTCTCGGTGTCGTCCGTCGAACAGTCGACGTAGACGGTGCCGATTCTGACGTCCCCCGCGTTCGACTTCGCCGCCTTCGCCACGTGCTTTGCGACGAGGCTCTTCCCCGTCCCCGTCTCGCCGTAGAGGATGACGTTCTCCGGTGAGTCACCGTTCACCGCCGACCGTAACTCCGTCGACAGAGCGCGAATCTCGTCGTCGCGGCCCACGATTCGCTCAGGACTCGGGACGTGTTCGACTTCGACCAACGATTTGTTCCTGAAGATGGGGTCCTCCTGTGCGAATATCTCTGCGGCGATGTCCTGTGACCCATCTTTCTCCATGACCCACAGGAGAGACCGGATATACAAAAAACCACCCCCGAGACAGCCCCCGAGTTTCCGACGTTTCCTCTCGAATGAAACAGACACGGTGCAGAATTCGGCGGTTTCAGTCTCGGCGGACGTTATCCGCGTTTCCGCCGTTCCGGACACACCCACCCCACGTTTCCGTCGTTCTCGGTCTGAGGTGGGGTCCCGACGTCTCGGGAGCAGTGTAGAGACGTCCGCCCCCGGGTTTCCGTCG
>NZ_FOYS01000002.1 GCF_900115785.1 Halogeometricum limi | reverse complement strand
GAGAACGCCGTCGGGTTCGCTCGGACTCGCTACGCTCGTCCTCGCTCCCCGACGAGTTCTCGCTCACTTCGCTCGCGAGAACGCCGTCGGGTTCGTTCGACGTTCGGCGTTCGTTCGCTTTTCGGGTTCGCTCGGCATTCGACGTTCGGACTCGGACGCTCGCCGAGACGCTCCGTTCGCGTGGGTCCCGCTACTCGTGAGGCTGGTCTGTTCGAACGACCGCAGTTTCCCCGGCGACGACGAGGAGTCGCGTTACCGATTCGGCGTCCGTCGTCCGCGTCCACCCGGTGCTAGAAGAGTCGCGTACGCATCGAACGGCGCGGGTGGGAGTTCACGACGCGACGTAGCCGGTGTGAACTCATAAGTCGAGCGGTGGGGCGAACGGCGCGAGTCGTCGGAAGCGGGCGTTCTTACACTCCCCCGCCGAACGGAGACTATGGACCTCACGCTGGTCGCTCTCGGAATCTGCTCCGTCGTCGCCTTGCTCGTTCTCAGCGCCTTTTTCTCCAGTGCGGAGACGGCCATCTTCTCGCTGCCGGTGGCGTGGGTGGACGACCAGGCGCGGACGGGTCAGCGGCGCGCGACGACGCTGAAACACCTCCGCGACGACCCACACCGACTCCTCGTCACGCTCCTCGTCGGGAACAACCTCGTCAACGTGGCGATTTCGAGCATCGTCACCGTCCTCCTCGTCGAGTATCTCTCGGCGGGTATCGCCGTCACCGTCGCGACGCTCCTCGTCGCGGGCGTCATCCTCGTGTTCGGCGAAATCGTTCCGAAATCGTACGGCCTCGGCAACGCCGAAGGCTGGTCGCTCCGCGTCGCTGTCCCCGTCTCGCTGGTCGAACGGGCTCTCTCGCCGCTCGTCGGTCTGTTCGACGCGCTCACGCGATGGCTGGCGGCGCGACTCGGCGGCACGGTCGACATCGAAGCGCCGTACGTCGAGTGACTTCAGAACGTCACGCCGACGCCGGAGAGCGTCACGACGGTGATGGCGAGTCGGCCGACGCTCCCGACGAACGTCGCGGCGGCGAACTTCAGGTAGTCCTCTTCGAGGATGGAGAACGCGTAAATCGATAGCGTGTCCGGGAAGCCGGGAACGCAGAGCGCGGCGGCGAGTCCGGCGTAGCCCCACGTCTGCGCTATCTGGAGCGTCTTTCGCTCGGTCCACTCCATGATGTCGAACCGGGACTTCCGGAGTCGCTTCTCGATGAATCCAGACTCTTTCGCCTCCTGTCCGATGTGAAACGCGAAGACGCTCCCTGCGGCCTTCCCGGCCCCGCTGACGAGCATGATGACGCCGAGGCGGGCGGTGTCCGAGAGGCCTAACTCCAGCGGCGCGAACAGGACGACTTCGCTCACGCCGGGGAGGGCGAAGGCGATGAGGAACGAGTAGACGAAGATAATCGCCAGACCCACCCACCCCGTCGCCGTCTCGACGGCGGTCGAGAGCCACCCGAAGTCGGGCCAGATGCTCGCGGACGCACCGCTCGTGGTCAGTTCGACGGCCACCTCGGTCAGCACCGACGCCGGAGTCACCGCGGAAGAGAGCACGTCGAGGACGGCGAGAGACACGGTTACGAGATGCTCTCAGACGAGGAGAGGTAAGTCTTGAGATTTTGGACGGGTGCGGACTCGAAGGCGTCCGTGCCGGACGGTTCAGCGGACGGCGTCGAGGTCCGACAGGAACGACGAGAGCGTCCCGCGAGTGACGTGCGGCATGCAGACGACGCGGAGGAGACCCGACGCGGTGCGCGAGATGCGCCACTCGCGTTCGCGGAGGGCGTCGAACGCCGGTTCGGGAACCTCGGCGGCGACGAGGGGGAGTTCGGGGTCGACGACGCCGAACCCCCTCTCGCGCAGTTCGTCGGCGAACCAGTCCGCGAGGGCCGAGGCGCGGTCGTACTCGCGGCGGTAGCCGTCCGGCCAGAGTTCGTCCATCGCCGCGGCGGCGGAGGCGACGCCCGCTCCGCTTCTGGTGCCAGTCAGCGTCGCTTGCGAGGTGGATTCGAGGTAGGGCGTCTCGACGGCGAGCGCGTCGAGTCCGGCCCGTTCTCGGAACAGCAGACCACCGGCCGGGATGCACGCCTGTCCGCACTTGTGCGGGTCGACGGTGAGCGAGTCGACGGGCGCGTGCGCGAAACTCCAGGCGTGGTCGGTGAAGGGGAGGAGGAAACCGCCCCACGCGGCGTCGACGTGGCAGAACGCCCCGGCGTCGTGGGCGATTGCGGCGAGTTCGGGAACGGGGTCGACGCGGCCGAACTCCGTGCTTCCGGCGACGCCGACGACGAGAATCGTCTCCTCGTCGACGGCGGCGCGGACGGCTGACAGGTCGGCGCGGTGGTCCTCGTCCGTCGGGACGAGACGGAGTTCCACGTCGAGCACGTCGGCGGCCTTGTTGAACGAGAAGTGCGCGCTCTCGGGGGCGACGACGTTCGGATTCGTCCGGTCCCGGAGACGGTTTCGCGCCGCGCGGACGGCCTGTACGTTGGCCTCCGTACCCCCACTCGTGACGTAGCCGTGGGGTTCGGCGAGGCTGGTTATCTCCCCGAGGGTGTCGACGGCGTCCGCCTCGAGTGCGGCGACTTCGGTGTACGTCGAGGGGTCGCCGGGGTTCGTTGCGAGGTACCGTTCCGCGGCGCGGCGCGCCGCCGGATGTGGCTCGGTACACATCGACGAGAGGACGCGGTCGAACGTCTGCGGGACGGACCGCTGCATACTCTCGTCTCGTCCTCACTCCGTTTATCAATTCCGTTGTGTGTCTCGCAGACCGACGGACGACGGTGCCGCGTCGGCCGACCACACTCACGGGACTTTGACGTAGTGATAGCCCGCCGACTGCAGTCTGACCAACTCGCCGACGCCGCTGGGAACCAACTCGACGCCCGGAAGCGCCTCCGACCGCGGTACGTCGCGAGCGTCGAAGCACGTCGCACCCGCTTTGACCGTCACGCCGTCCTCGACTAACTCGGCGACGGCGTCTCGTTCCGCGGCGTCTGCGGTGACGAGGGAGATGCCGTCGCGGTGTGCGAGTATCGTCACGTCCTCCACGCTCAACTCCTCGTTTCGACGGAGTGCGGCGGCACATCTGAGCGCGAACTCCCTGTCCGCCTCGGCACTACTGGTAAGGTGAACGACAGCTTTCATCGAGGTCGGTAGGCGCGGTGGTAGAATAAGGGTTCGTCGGAGTCGCGGCGGACGGCGGCGTCCGTCTCGGGGTTCGCCGCCTCAGCGAACCGAGTCGAGGACGAGTCGCTGTTCGACGCGCTTGACCTCGTGTTGGACGTCGCGGACGGCGTCGATGTTCGCCGAGATGGAGGAGACGCCCTTGTCCACGAGGAACTGCACCATCTGCGGTTTCGACCCGGCCTGCCCGCAGATGCTCGTCTTCACACCGACCTCTCGACAGGTCTCGATGGTGTCACCGATGAGTTTCAACACGGCGGGGTGGAGTTCGTCGAATCGACCCGCGACGTGTTCGTTGTTGCGGTCCACGGCGAGGGTGTACTGCGTCAGGTCGTTCGTCCCGAAGGACACGAAGTCCAGACCCGCCTCGGCCATGTCGCCGACGCAGAGCGCAGACGCGGGCGTCTCGACCATCACGCCCCACTCGCGTTTCTCGGGGTCGATACCGGCCTCTTTCATCAGTTCTTTCGCGCGGAACACGTCTTCTGCGTCGTTGACGAGGGGGAACATCACCTCGACGTTGTCGTACCCCATCTCGTACAGACGACGGAACGCTTCCAGTTCGTGTTTGAACAGGTCTGGTTTGTCCAGGCTACGGCGGATGCCGCGGTAGCCCAGCATCGGGTTGTGTTCGCGTGGTTCGTCTTCGCCGCCCTCCAGTTGCCGGAACTCGTCCGTCGGCGCGTCGAGGGTGCGCACGCGGACCGGTCTGGGATAGAACTCCTCTGCGACGCCGCGGATTCCCTCGACGAGTTCCTCGATGTACGCGCGTTCGCCGTTGTCGGCGATGTACTTCGCGGGCGTCTTGCCCAGAGAGAGCACCATGTGTTCGATGCGGAGGAGGCCGACGCCGTCCGCGCCCGTCGCGGCGGCGCGTTCTGCGGCCTCGGGGATGGAGACGTTCACCTTCACCTCCGTGGCCGTCATCGGTTTGACGGGCGTCTTCGGCCGGGCCTCCTCGATGGGTTCGCGTTGCTCTTCTTTCGCTTGCGCGCCCTCGCGGATGGTGCCCTTGTCGCCGTCGATGGTGATGGGCTGACCGTCCGCTATCTCGCGGGTGCCCGACCCGGTGCCGACGACGGCGGGGACGCCGAGTTCGCGCGAGACGATTGCGGCGTGAGAGGTCATGCCGCCTTCGTCGGTGACGATTCCCGCCGCGCGCTTCATCGCGGGGACCATGTCCGGCATCGTCATCTCGGTGACGATGATGTCGCCTTCGGCGACCTGGTCGAGGTGGTCGAGTTTGGTGATGATGCGGGCGTTGCCGGCGGCGATGCCCGGACTCGCGCCGAGTCCGCGGAGGAGCATGTCGCCGGAGGACTGCGACGCCGCCTGTCCGGTCTGGCCGTTGTCGGACCCGCCGTCGCCGGCGGCCTCTCGGGCGGCCGCCTCTTGCTCTGCGTTGTCGGATATCGTCGTGATGGGCCGCGACTGCAGCATGTAGACGTCGCCCTCGTAGATGGCCCACTCCACGTCCTGCGGTTCGCCGTAGTGGTCTTCGACGCGTTCGCCGAGTTCGACCAGTCGGGCGATTTCGTCCTCGTCTAAGACGCGCTTGCTCCGCTTGTCGTCGCCGACTTCGCGTTCGACGGTCTGGCCCGTCTCGGCGTCTTTGACCATCATCATCTTCTTGTCGGCGACGGTGGCCGTCTCGACTTCGCCCGAGGTGCGGTCGACGACGTAGTTGTCCGGCGAGACGGACCCGGAGACGACGGCTTCCCCGAGACCCCACGCGGCTTCGATGATGATTCGCGGTTCGCCGGTGGAGGGATGCGAGGTGAACATCACGCCGGACTTCTCGGCGTCGACCATCTCCTGGACGACGACGGCGATGTCGACGTCGCGGTGGGGGAACCCTTTCCGGTTCCGGTAGTAGATGGCTCGCTGCGAGAACAGCGACGCCCAGCACTCCTTGACTCGCTCGATTAGTTCGTCTTCTTGAACGTTGAGGAACGTCTCTTGCTGTCCGGCGAACGACGCGTCCGGAAGGTCCTCTGCCGTCGCGGAGGAGCGAACCGCGACGAAGGCCTCACCGTCGCCGACGTCCTCGTAGGCGGCGAGAATCTCCTCGGCGACGGAGTCGGGGACGGGCGTGTTCACGATGAGTTCGTGCGCCCGTTCGTGGGCCTCTTTCAACGCCGCGGAGTCCTCGTGGTCCACGTCGACGGCGTCGAAGAGTTCCTCGTCGATACCCGCGTCCTCGATGAACGACCGGTACGTCCCGGCGGTCACGACGAATCCCGGCGGGACAGGGAGGCCCGCGGAGGTCAGTTCACCGAGTGAGGCACCTTTGCCGCCGACTGTGCCCAAGTCGTCGGCGCGTACGTCGTCCAGCCAAACTACAGGCATTAGCGTTCGTCCATCACTACAAACCCTAATAAGTACTTTCCGAACAACCCATGCGTGAATAAAACGCTACTCGGCACCGAGTACGTAATTCTTGCCGGTCTCCCTCAGTCGTCGCCGCGTCGTTCCCGGCCGTGGGTTTCGCACAGGACCTCACCCGTTTCAGGGTCCAGATAAAACGGTTCGCCGGTGCCTATCCCGTCGCCACAGACGGCACAGCCGTCGTCGTGTCGGAGGAAGTACTTCCCCTCCGCGCGCCCCGTCTCCAGTCGGTCGGCCCGCACCGCGACGCGCGTGAGGCCCTCGCCAATCTGCGTTCGTTCCGGGCCGTCGGCCTCCTCGAAGCGTATCGGTTGCACGCGCTGAGGGTTCGGGCGCGAACGGCTAAACGCCACCGTCGGCGAGGGGTTCTTTACGCCGGAACGCTTCTCTGGTACTGTGCTGCCGGACTGGGTGTCGTCGTTTCCGCCGTGGCTCTTCCTCGGGGTCGTCGGCGGACTTCTCGCGTCTGCCGCCGTCGCCGGCGTCTTCGTCGTCGGCGGTCGACTGTTCCCCGACGAACCGGTTCCGAGGGGCCGAGTCGACGGCGCGGGTCGTCGACGGAGAGAGATACGGGACTACCTCCGCGAGATAGCCGAACCGTTCGCCGAAGAGTACTCTCTCGACGGCGAGACGGTCGAGTTCTACCTCCCCGACCGCGACGTCGCCATCACGTTCGACCCGAAGGCGTACTTCCGCCTCGAACGCGCGGGGACGTACACCGTCCTCTGCGAGTACGAGATGCCCGCTCGCGCCCTCGGTCGCCGCCTCCCGTTCGAGGTGCCCGAACCGGAACCGCTCTCGCCCCGAACGGGCGACCCCGTCGCCGTCGCGTTCGACCGCCTCGACCTGCCGCGAACCGCTTCGGCCGACGAAGTTCGAGGGGCGTACCGCGACAAGGTGAAGACGGTCCACCCAGACCACGGCGGGTCGCAGACCGAGTTCCAACGACTCCAGGAAGCGTACGCGATGGCGAGAGACCACGCCGAGGGCGCAGCGGCCTGATATCTCTTCTGACGACCGCTACTCCGCGACGCGCGCCGCCTCGGTGACCTCGTAGAGGACGTCGCCGTCGCGCAGTGCGTCGGTGACGCGCCCCACGAGGTCCGTCGTCGCGACGACGACTCCGCTGAGACCCCGCGCCGCCCCCGCCGCGGCGACGTCGCCCGCCGCCAGCGACGTCTCGGTTTCGACGCCCGCCTTCCGAAGTGAGACGACGGCTTCGACGCCCGCGGCGACGACGACGTCCGCGTCCGCACACATCGCCGCCAGCGTCTCCACGTCGACGGCGCGACTGCCCCCCGACCGCGCGGGCGGGACCTGTACGACGGTCACGCTCCCGGGGTCCATCTCGATGACGCCCTCGAACCCGGTGATGCTCACGTCTTCGCCCGCCTCGGCGTCCGTCGTCGCGACGCCCGTGGCGGGGCCGTCCGCGTCGGGCGAGGCGTGCAGGTGTCCCTGGCGGAGCGTGAGCGTCACCGTCTCCCCCGCGGTGACGTCCGCCGTCGCGATGGCGGCGTCCTCTTGGACGCTCTCTAACACGTCGTCGGTGACGTGGTCGGCGAACCGGCGGAGGTCTTTCGCCTCCTGAAACAACCAGTCGACGCCCTCCTTCGTGACGCGGTAGCGCGACCGGCCTTCCTTCTCGACGTAGCCGTCCTCGACGAGTTGCCGCGTGTACTCGCTGACCGCCTGACTCGTCACGCCGACCGCCTCGGCGACTTCGCCTTGACTCACCGCCGGTTGCCGGTCGGCGATTTCGACGAGGATGCGGAGGCGCGTGGCCGTCCGTTTGTCTTCGAGGGCACCGCTCATACCCAGACGTGGCGGTGAGCGATGAAAAATCCCCACGGACCGCGCCGCGACGAGCGTCACGGCTTTGCTCGTCCGGTCCCTCGCATCTCCCGTGCACGAGGTCACGTACCGGGACCGCGCGGTGTTTCTTCCCGACTCGGAGACGCTGGTCGTCGCGGACCTCCACGTCGGCCGCGCGGAGGCGTCGTCGGTGCAGTTCCCCCTCGGGGAACGACGCGACCTGACCGACCGACTCGCCGCTCTCGTCTCGGCGTTCGACCCCGAGGACGTCGTCCTCGCGGGCGACGTTCTCCACCGGTTCGATGCGGCCACCGCCCGGGCCGCGGACGGCGTCGCCGCCGTCGCCGACACCTGCCGCGACGGCGGCGCGCGACCCGTCTTCGTGCGCGGCAACCACGACACCGTCCTCGAATCGGCGTGGGACGGCGACGTGCACGACGAGTACGTCGTCCGCGGGTCGGCGCGGGCCGGCGCGGACGGCGACACAGACTCCGACGCAGACGCCGATACCGACGCAGACGCCGATACCGACACAGACTCCGACGTGGTCGTCTGCCACGGTCACGCCGCGCCGGAGACCGAAGCGGGACTATACGTCGTCGGTCATCTCCATCCGAGCATCTCTATCGAAGGGCAGCGTCGACCCTGCTTCCTCTCCGGCGACGGCGTGTACAGCGGTGCGGACGTCCTCGTCCTCCCGGCGTTCACGCGCCTCGCCGCGGGCGTCGCCGTCGGCGGACTGTCTGGGTCGGACACGCGGTCACCGCTCGTCACCGACGTCGACGCGTTTCGCCCTGTCGTCTACGACGCAGACGCCGACGAGGCGCTCTCGTTCCCGCCGCTCGGACGATTCAAGCGGATGCTCTGAGCCTATTCTGCGTCTTGCAGGACCGCCTCGGCGGCCTCCCGTCCGCTCCGCATCGCTCCCTGAATCGACGACCACGCGGTGTAGTCGCCCGCGAGGTACCGCCGCTTCGCCGGTTCGCGGGCGTCGGGGAGGGCGTCGTGGACGCCCGGCGGCTGGTCGAACTGCGCGAACTCGATGCGGTCGGTGTGGAGCGGCTCCAGTTCCGAGAAGTCGCGGTCGGGGTACCACGACTCCAACACTTCGCGCGTCCGCGCCGCGAGTTCGCCGGCGTCGCGTTCGAGCGCGGCCGTTCCGAGGAACGTCGCGTTCAGCAGTTCGGCGTCGCCGGGGGCGTACTCGGGTGCGATTTCGCTCATCGGGACGACGGTGTTCGGCGCGTCGTCGCCCGCGTTGAGGAGGAGTTTGTTCCCCGTCTTCAGCTTCGTCCCCGCCGGAAGGCGGTAGTACTGCGTGACGCAACTCCGCGCATTCGTCGGGACGAGTTCGACGTCCGTCAGGCGCTTTGCCTCCTTCGGGTCGGTGGCGACGACGATGCGGTCGGCCTCCACCGTCTCGTCGCCGACGCCGAGCGTGACGCCGTCGCGGCCGCCGTCTATCCGGTCGACGCCGCGGTCGGTGACTATCTCCGCGCCCGCCTCGCGCGCCTTCGCGGCCAACTGCTCGGGGATGGCCTGTATCCCGTCGACGGGGACGCCGATTCGCCCCTCGCTCAGCATCTTGAACGTGTACTCGAACACCCGTTTCGAAGTCGAGAGCGACCGGTCGAGCGTGATACCGCCGTAGAACGGCGCGACGAAGTTCTCGACGTACCCCTCGGAGAAGCCCCACTCGCGCAGGTAGTCGCGGATGCTGTCGTCCTCGGCGTCGAATATCTCGTCCTCGTCGCGCGACCCGACGTGCTGTCGAAGCGCGAGCGTCCGGAGTTTGTCCGTCGTCGTGACCTCCCGATTCAACAGCGACGCCACCGTCGCTCTCGGGTTCCGTATCGGGTCCGACAGCGTCGACCGCTTCCCCGGCCGAGCGATGACCGCCCCGGGAGAGAAGTAGCGCATATCCAGCGCCTCTACGTCGAGTTCGCGACGGACCGCGGGGTACGCCGTGAACAACACCTGAAACCCTCTGTCGAAGGTGAATCCGTCGCGCTTCTGCGTGCGGACCCGGCCGCCGACTTCGGGTCGCCGCTCGAACACCGTCACGTCCGCGCCGCCGTCGGCGAGGTGTCGCGCCGCGACGAGGCCCGCGAGACCCGCGCCGGCGACGACGACGTGTTCTCCGTCCATACGCTCTCGTCGGCCGGCGAACACAAAGAGGCGGGTGGTTCCGGGCGGCCGGTTCCGAACGAGGTGCGTCGTTCGCGAAGAGCGAATGTGGCTCTGTCGAAATACTCGAACGCGGACAGTTTGCTGAGGCCGTGCTGAACTCAGCGCACGAGTCGGTCAACATAACTGGCATCTCTTCACCAATTGTTGGAGGTTTCAGCTCCTCGAATTGCGTATCTAAGATAGAATATACCGTGCCCAAACCACAGCACCGACGCCTGCCACCAAGATAGCAATTCCAAGGAGAGCCAGTTTAACGGAGGTATTCGGTAGCATATTCTCACTACTCTAGTTTTGATTGTAGGTTTGTCGGTAGAACAGAGCGCGTACACTCTTGATTCAGAATTCCTCACAAACAATCTCTGAATAAATGTCGGTGCCGTGCCGAATACACCCTCTAAGTTCCGTACGAACTTTCTGACAACTGTTGGGACGATTGGGTGCGCCCACACATTATAGATGCCCGACAACTACCCAGAGGGGGCTAATACGGTCCAAATCTCCGGATAGTGAGGAGCTCACGGAGGCCTTCTGTATCGAAGTCAGTGTCGGAGACGACCAGTTCCTTCCCTTCAGATCGAGCCGTAGCTGCGATCATGAGGTCACGTGGGGACATGGGGTTGCCAGATTCGAGAAGTCGGTTCTGCATCCGAGCGGCTTCGAGCGCGACCTCTTCGGAGAAGTCCAGAGCAGTGACTCGCGCGAAGTTCTCGCGCGCCCCGATGAGGTCCGTCTCACCCGCTGAAAACACCTCACCAGCGAGAACTTCGTAGACACAGATGCTAGAAGTGGCTAAGCCCGGTTGTTCATCGACGAACTCGACGACTTCCTCGACACCGTCGAGGTAATCGATGATAACCGACGAATCGAGAAACGTCACTACTGGAAGCTCTCTCGGGAACGTTCGATCGCTTCGCGCGCCTTTTCGGCTTTGTCGGTTCCCTTCCACGCACCGGCCTTCATTCCCGAACCTTCGTTCGCCAATCGGTCGAGGAACTCGTCCCAACTTTCGTCTTCGCGCTTTAGCCGCGCCAACTTCGCCTTCGTCTCGTCAGAGACGCGAATTGATGTGCTCATACGCATACGTTGTGTATGCGGGCAGAAGTAGTTTGAGGGAACTAACCGTCGGGTGCGATAGTGACTTTTAGAGTCGAGGCTGTGGCATACTCTCCCCGTTCAGCACGCCGCTTCTATCTAGTTCTGAGGAGCTCGATGAACATTCGTCTCCTCCGACAATCGACTTCGACAGTGAACTCTTACCGGAGTCCGATTACAACGAGTGACCGAGTCAGGGTGTTCCGACGAACCGATGTCGTTGAACGAGATAGACGCCCGAGAGAAGGACGTTCAGCAGTGGGATGAACACGAGCAGGTAGAGGACGTGCGGCGTCCACTCGGACCGCTCACTGACGTACGTACGGTCGTGGTAGAGCGCGAACGGCGCGAACAGAGACACTGCATAGCTCAGAAGGACCGGGACAGCGGCAATCTCGGTAAGATACCCCGAGAGCTGTACTCCGAGGTGTGGAGCTAACACGACGTTCGAGAGCGTCACCGAGACCCAGAGGAGAAACAGCACGGGAAGCATCAGAATCGGAATCCACCACTTCCCAGCGAACATCACTTGTCGGGTGTGCGTCGTAGACATCGAAGACAGCTCAGTGACACGAGTTGCGTACGATACGATATACCTCTTCTGTTGAATGAGTTCCTCCACCGAGCATCTTCGAACGACTGCGTGGAGCGGACAGTTCATCGACGGCGAGCGGTCGTAGACCGCGAGCCGGACATTTTTGATCCACCGATAGACGCAAAGCGTCTATCGAGCCTCGCTTCGCGTTGCTCAGCGAGACAGTTTTTTGCGTTCACGAGGCGCGGAGCGCGACCCGAACGTGCGAAAAGCTGGGCGGGAATGGCTAAAGGTTAGTCCGTCGGGTCGTACCGTCCGGTATGGAGACACGCGACACCTTCCTCGGACTGGCGTGCGCCGAGACGGGCGATCGGTACGACGCCGACGCCACCGGCGAGAGCGACGCCGGCGCGCACCTGACTCCCGTCTACGACTTCGACGCCGTCGACTGGACGGGCGACGGACTCGCGGACCGGCCGACGGACACGATGTGGCGCTACGCCGACCTCTTGCCGTTCGTCGACCCGTTGACGGCGAACGAGGGAGCCACGCCGACCGTCGAATCGAGCGAGTTGGCCGACGAACTCGGCGTCGGGACGCTCTCGATAAAGGACGAGGGGCGCAACCCGACGGGGACGGTGTTGGACCGGGGACTCTCGCCCGCCGTGACCGCCGCCCGCGAGGCGGGCGCGGAGTTGGTCGCCCTCGCCGCCGCGGGCAACGCGGGGCAGTCGGCGGCGTCCTACGCGAGCATGGCCGAGATTCGGTCGTACTCGTTCGTCCCCTCGCGCGCGCCGTTCTCGAACAAGGCGATGGTGAACGTCCACGGCGGCGAGATGCGCGTCGTCGGCGGCCGGTATCCGGACGCGGAGTCGGGACTACACGAGCAACTGAAGTCCGAGTGGCACACCTTACAGGAGTTCGACAACCCCTACCGCCACGACGGCATCAAGACGCTCGCGTTCGAGGTGGCGGAGTCGCTCGATTGGACGCTCCCGGACGCCGTCGTCGTCCCCGCGAGTACGGGTGAAGTCGTCGCCGGGGTGACGGAGGGCTTCCGACAACTCCGCGAACTCGGCCTCGTGGCGGACCTTCCCGCCGTCTACGCCGCGCAAGCGTCCGGCTGTGCGCCCATCTACGCCGCGCACGAACGCGGCGAGAGAGACGTGGAAGCGTGGGAGCAACCCGACACCATCGTCGGCGAACTGGAGATACCCGACCCGAAGGGCGGTGTCGCGGCCGTAGACGCCGTCGAGGAGACGGGCGGCGACGTCCTCGCCGTCGACGACGAAGACATCCTAGAGAGCGCCGTCGTCGCCGCGCAGACGGCGGGTGTCGAAGTCGGCACCGCGGGCGGTGCGGCGATGGCCGCCGCGTGGGAACTCGCCGAAGACGGCGTCGTCGACGCCGACGACCACGTCGTCGTCGTCAACACCGAGTCCGGAACGAAGACCGCAGACGTCCTCCGCAGTCACCTGATGGGCAAGGGTATCTGACCCCGGCGACCGGATTCACCCCGTCGACGACTCGTGTTTCTTCCCAGCAGACTTTTACTTTAGACCCGGCTAATTCCGGCTATGTTGAGTGACGTGATGGAGGACTACCTGAAGGCGATTTACCAGATTCAGTCGACTTCGGGGCCGCCGGTTTCGACCTCCGCTATCGCGGAGTACCTCGACAAGACGCCGCCGACGGTGACGAGCATGCTCGGAAAACTCGAAGAACGCGGACTGGTCGCCCGCGAGAAGTACAAGGGCGTCGAACTGACCGAAGAGGGCGAGACGGTCGCACTGGAGGTGCTCCGTCATCACCGCCTGCTCGAATCCTACCTCGCCGAACACCTCGACTACTCCTGGAGCGAGGTCCACGAGGAGGCGGACGCCCTCGAACACCACATCTCCGAGGAGTTCGAGCGTCGCGTCGCCGACGCCCTCGGCAACCCGACGGTCGACCCGCACGGCGACCCCATCCCGTCGGCCGACCTCGCACCGTTAGAGCACGACGAGACCGACGTCCTCTCGGACCACGACGTGGGCGACTACGTCGTCGTCACGCGCGTGAGCGACCGCGACGAGGAGGAGTTGGAGTACCTCGAAGCGGCCGGTATCACGCCGGGGACGGCGCTCGAAGTCACCGACGTGGCTCCGTTCGGCATGGTCACCGTCCGCACCGAGGGCGGCGACGAACAGAGCCTCCCCGACACCGTCGCCTCGTCCATTCGCGTGAAGGAACTGGAACCGGACCCCGACGGCACCAACGGCGAGGTGCGCACCACGTGACCGGTTACCTCGAAATCGTCACTATCGCCTTCGTCACCCAACTCGCGGTCCTCCCCGGCGAGAAGGTACAGTTCATCATCGCCGCCCTCTCGACGCGCTATCATCCCGCCGTCGTCGTCGCCGCCGCGGGGTCGGCGTTCGCGGGGTGGACCGCACTGGAGATTCTGTTCGGGCAAGCGCTCAGAACTGCGCTGCCTCCGCTCGCACTCGACGGCATCACGGCGGTGCTGTTCCTCACGTTCGCCGTCCTCCTCTATCGCTCCGCGCCCGACTCGGAGACGACCCACCGAGAACTCGCACGCGAGACAGAAGCCGAGACGGACGGCGGGTTCGGCGACGTCACGTCGCGCGTCGACCTCCCGGGTCCGCTCTCCCGTCTCTCGGGGTCGTTCGGCGGATTCGTCCCCATCTTCGCGATGATGGCCGCCGGGGAGTTCGGCGACAAGACCCAGTTGGTCACCATCGGACTCGCCGTCGAGTACGGCGCTACCTCGGCCATCTGGGCGGGCGAGATGCTCGCTATCATCCCCGTCAGCGTCGCGAACGCGTACTTCTTCCACACGTTCTCGCACCGCTTCGACGTGCGGAAGGCGCACCTGGTCTCGGCCGCGGTGTTCGCGTTCTTCGGTCTCGACACCGTGTTGTCGATGGCGACGGGGTTCTCCGTCTGGGAGGCCGTCGTCGGTGCCGTGACGGCGTTCCTCGGCGTCGCCTGAGGCTCTCGGCCGTCGTTCCGGTCGTCCGTTCCGTTCGATTTATGCCTCGCTCGCCGCAGTGAACGGACGTGTCGAACGCCGTCGTCACTCTGCTCGCCGGAGTCGTCTTCGGCCTCGCGTTGGCCGCGCCGCCGGGACCGATGAACGCCATCATCGCCGAAGAGAGCGTCGTCCACGGGTGGCTCTCGGGGTTCAAAGCCGGACTCGGTGCGATGACCGCCGACGCCATCTTCTTCGTCCTCGCGGCACTCGGCG
Organism: Halogeometricum limi; assembly: GCF_900115785.1. Lineage (GTDB taxonomy): Archaea > Halobacteriota > Halobacteria > Halobacteriales > Haloferacaceae > Halogeometricum > Halogeometricum limi. The sequence goes on along the minus strand of NZ_FOYS01000002.1, from coordinate 727,853 downwards.
TCGTCGCGTTCGTGCAGGACGCACCGACGGTCCACGCGGCCCTCGTCGGCGTCGGCGGCGTCCTCATGCTGTACTTCGCGTACGGCGCGGCGCGGGACGTCGAGTCGTCGTTCCGCGCGAGCGAGACGGCCGAGAGCGGGGGGAGAACCGGGTTCACGAAGGCGTTCGTCCTCGCACTCACCAACCCCTACCAGATTCTGTTCTGGCTCACCATCGGCGTCGGGCTGTTGGACCCCGGAACGCTGGACGTCCTCGCCGAGATGCCGTATCTCGGGGGGGCGCTCGCCGGCCTCCTCGTCGTGGAGACGGGGTCGCCGACGCTCGTCGTCGGGTTCTTCGGGGGCATCCTCGTCTGGATAACGGGCTTTCCGGCCGCCCTCGTCGGCGCGGAACGCCGCGTCGACGCCGTCGCACCCGTCGTCGCCGGCGGGAGCGCACTCGTTCTCGCGGGGTTCGGCGTCCTCTTTCTCTCACGCGCGACGGGTCGTGTCGCCTCGCTCCTGTCGTCGGGCGCGCTGACGTTCTCGTGAGCGTGCGGAAACACTAACCCTTTCATCCGTCCGGCGGGAGCATCGACTATGTTCGAGAAGTCTTCGTGGATACAACTGCCCCGGAACGTCCTCTTGGGCCACGATGTCCTCGACGAACTCGCCGACGCGGTGGACGAACTCTACCTCAGCGGTCGCCCCTTCTTGGTCACGAGTCCGACGCCCGACCGAATCGCGGGCGGCGCGGTGCGCGACCAGTTCGAGGACCCCGCCTCTTTGACGATAGAGAAGGCGAGTTTCGAGACGGTCGAACGCGTCGTCGACGCCGCCGAGGCGGCCGACGCGGGCTACCTCATCGCTCTCGGCGGCGGCAAGGTCATCGACACGGCGAAGATGGCCTCCGACCGCCTGGAGTGCGGGTTCGTCTCCGTCCCCACCGCGGCGAGTCACGACGGCATCGTCTCCGGACGCTCCTCGATTCCGGAGGGCGACACCCGGCACTCCGTCGCCGCGGACCCGCCGTTGGCCGTCGTCGCCGACACCACTCTCCTCGCCGAGGCACCGTGGGAACTCACCACCGCCGGCTGTGCCGACATCATCTCGAACTACACCGCCGTGAAGGACTGGCAACTCGCCCACCGTCTGAAGAACGTCGAGTACTCGGAGTACGCCGGTGCGCTCTCGCAGATGACGGCGGAGATGCTCGTCGACAACGCCGAGTCGATAAAGCCGGGGCTGGAGGAGTCCTCGTGGGTCGTCGCGAAAGCCCTCGTCTCCTCGGGCGTCGCCATGTCCATCGCGGGGTCGTCCCGTCCCGCCTCCGGTGCAGAACACCTGTTCAGCCACCAACTCGACCGTCTCGTTCCGGGTCGCGCCCTCCACGGGCATCAGGTCGGCGTCGGTTCCATCGTCACCGAGTACCTCCACAGCGGCGAGGACGGCGAGTGGCGCGACATCCGCGACGCCTTAGACGAGGTGGGCGCGCCGACGACGGCCGACCAACTCGGCATCGACGACGAGACGATTCTGGAGGCGTTGACGACGGCACACACCATCCGCGACCGGTACACCATCCTCGGCGACGGCGTCAGCGAGGACGCCGCGCGCGAGGCGGCAAGGTTTACTGGTGTGATATAATTCGAGCTTTTTGCACACTCGGGTGCGCCTTCGGCGCACCGCTCGTCGCAAAAAGCTCGACCAAAAACATACCGCGAGGCTCGGCTTTCGGCCTCGCTCGCGGCACAACGACACTGACTGACCGCACCACTACCGCCACCGCATCCTCCCCGCACCGCTACCGCCACCGCCTACCGTTCCCGTCCCGAACCCGAAGACGGAATAGGTCGGCTTCCCAACTCCCGACATGGCAACTGCGAGCGCCGACAACGCCCTCAAAGAGCATCCGCTGGCCGTCACGGCCGTCCTCTCCGTCGTGGGCTACGCCCTCGTCGTCGGGACGTTTCTCGGCTGGGTCCCCGGCAGGGTGTTCCCCGACCTCTCTCTCGAACAGGTGAACCTCCTCTCGGACGCCATCGCCCTCGTCAACACCGTCAACGTCCTCGTCATCGCCGCCGGGTGGCGCTGGATTCGCCGAAACGAGATCCGAAGACACGCCGCCGCGATGGTCACCTCGTTCGTCCTCATCCTCGTCTTCCTCGTGATGTATCTCACGAAAATCGGCGGCGGCGGGACGAAGGAGTTCGTCGGCCCCGCGTTCGCGTACTACCCGTACCTCGCGATGCTGGCGATACACATCGTGCTCTCCATCGTCTCCGTTCCGGTGGTACTCTACGCCCTCGTCCTCGGTCTCACCCACTCGCCGACCGAACTCAGAAACGACACGCCCCACAAGCGAGTCGGCCGCATCGCCGCAAGCGCGTGGCTCCTGTCGCTCGCACTCGGCGTCGTCACCTACCTCCTCCTCAACCACGTCTACGGCTGGGAGTACACCCAGTCCGCGACGGCGGCGCTTCTGGCCGCCCCGGTCTGAGCGCGTCCCTCGAACGCCGCCGACACGTCCGAATGTCGAAGATTTTTATCGGCCGGCCGCAAGCCGTTCGGTATGCGAATCGCGTTCGTCTCGATGTACACCGAGCAACGCAGAGCGGACGGTGCCACGAGACGGATGCGACGCGTCGCCGAACACCTCGCCGCGCGCGACCACGACGTGTCCGTGCTCTGCGCGAAGTGGTGGGAGGGCGACGTCCCCGCGTTCGAACAACACGACGTGAACTACGTCGCCGTCACCGAGACGCCGTCGGCGACGACGTTCGCCTCGAAACTTCCGTTCGCGCTTCGACGCGTCGACCCCGACGTGATACACGCGACGAACAGTCCGCCGGGACAGGTCACCGGCGCGAAAGCGGGCGCGCGCTTCCTTCGGGTCCCCGTCGTCGTCGACTGGTGGGCCGAGCGCGAGGGCGACTCCCGCGGCGCGTGTAAGCGCGCGGCCCGCGGCGCGAAACGAGTCGTCACCCCCTCGCAGATGGTCAAAACGACGGTCAGAGAGTACGGCGCGCCCGAGGAGGCCGTCCGCGTCGTCCCGGAGTCTATCGATTTCGACCTCGTCCGCGAGGCGGACACCGACGACAGGGCGGACATCCTCTACTCGCGACACCTCGACGAGCACGCCAACGTCGAGTCGTTCTTCCTCGCACTCGCGGAACTCCGAGACAGGGACTGGCACGCCGCCGTCGTCGGCGACGGCCCGGAACGCGCCGAGGCCGAACAGACGGCTGCGGACCTCCGCATCGACGACCGAGTTGACTTTCTCGGCGAACTCCCCCCCGAGGAGTTCGTTCCTATCATGAAGGGAGCGCACGTCTTCGCGCAGACGGCCGCCGTCGAGCCGTTCGCCACCGACCTGCTGTGGGCGCTCGCCGCCGGGTGCGTCGGCATCGTCGAGTACCAAGCGTACTCCAGCGCGCACGAACTCGTCGTCAACGCCGAACGGGGCGCGCGCGTCACGAGTCCGCAGGAACTCGCCGACGAGATAACCGCGGCCGCGGGCTACTCACAGGAGACGGTGAACGACGCGTTCGCCTCGTTCGACCACGACGACGTGATTCGGCGGTACGAAGACGTCTACGCCGACGCCGTCGAGGAGTACGGGTTCTTCTAACCCAGCTTTTTGCAGACTCGGGGTCGCGAAGCGACCCACTCGTCGCAAAAAGCTGGACCAAAAAGCTGCCGCGAGGCTCCGCCTCGCGGTCCGAACCGGTGTCCGACCGCGACGCCTCCGCGACGGACGCAGAGACGTCTCTCGGCATCTGGAGAGAACGAAGCGAACGGCCGCCGACTACTCTTCGTACTCGCCGTAGTCGCCGCCGTACTTGAGGAAGAAGAACGCCAGACCGAGCGTCGAGACCATCGCGAACGTCGTCGCGATGCCGAGCGTCTTCGCCGAATCGGGGACGGTCGGGACGTTCGACGGCGCGGGCGTCGAGATGGACTCGACCACGTCTATCGTGCCGAGCATCCCGGCGGACTCGTGCGGCTGACAGTAGTATTCGTACGAGCCGAGCGTCTCGAACGTGTGGCTGTACGTGAACCCGGAGTTCTCGATGGGCTCGTGACCCTCCCAGCCCGCGCCTTCGGGTTGGCTGTCCACGACGATGTTGTGGTTGTCCGACTCCCAGACGAACTCCACCGTGGTCCCGGGGAGAATCTCCAGCGGCTCTTCGGTCCCGGGGGTGAACACGAGGTTGCCGTCGGGTCCGACGGCCACCGTCTCGCTGCCGCCGCCGCCACCGCCGCCACCGCCACCGCTTTCGGTTCCCGTTCCCGTTCCGGTCCCGGTCCCCGTCTCTTGGCCGGTACCCGTCGCAGTCCCGGTTCCGGTCTCCTGTGCCGCGGCGGCCCCGCTCGCACCGGCGGCCGCCGCAGTCCCGGCCGCGGTGGTGAGGAAGGCACGGCGGGACATCTCCGCGTTGCCGTCAGTCATGGTCGGCGATTAGGCATCGGCTGTAGTGAATACTTTGGTTTCAGTCTCGATTCCGGGCACGGAGAAACCGTCGGACGCGCCGCCGTTCAGAGCGTGTAGTCGTGCTCGCCCGTCTCCGTGGCGAGGAACGCCGCGAGGAGGTCGATGGTCGCGTCCACGTCTTCGACGTGCGCGCTCTCGGTCACGGTGTGGAGATAGCGCGTCGGGACGGAGATGGCTCCGACGGGCTTCGCTCCGTGCGTGTTCTGAAACCCGGCCGTGTCCGTCCCGCCCGCGGGCAGAATCTCGTACTGGTACTCGATATCCTCCTCGTCGGCCACGTCGCGGAGGCGACGGTGGACCTTCGGGTTCGTGATGACGCTGCCGTCTTTCAGCTTGATTCCCGTTCCGTCGCCCAGTTTCGTCACGTGGTCGCCCGCCTCGAACCCGGGGACGTCGTTCGCGACGGTCACGTCGAGGGCGATGGCGAGGTCCGGGTCAAGGTCGACGCCGAGGGCTTCGGCCCCGCGGAGGCCGACTTCCTCTTGCACCGTCGCCGCGAAGTGAACCGTCACGTCGGGGTCCTCGATTCGCTTTGCGGCTTCGAGCATGGCGAACAGACAGACCCGGTCATCGAGGGCCTTCCCCGTCACGTGGTCGCCCATCTCGACGGTCGTCTGCTCCATCGTCACGAGGTCACCCACGGAGACCGTCTCTCGTGCCGTCTCGCCGTCCAGTCCGAGGTCGACGTACACGTCCTTCACCTCGTCTTTCTTCTCTTTCTGCTCCTCCGAGAGCGTGTGCGGCGGCGGCGACCCGATGACGCCCGTCACGTCGCCGTCCTCGGTGTGGACCTGCACTCGCTGCGCTTTCAGGACGCGCGCGTCCCACCCCCCGAGTGCGTCCAGTTGCGCGAACCCCTCGTCGGTGACGTGCCGCACCATGAAGCCGATTTCGTCCATGTGGGCGGCGACGGCGACGCTGTAGTCCGAGTCTCCCTCGATGGTTCCGACGACGTTGCCCATCGCGTCCGTCCGCACCTCGTCGGTGTGCGCTTCGAACTCCCGCCGAACGATGTCGCGAACGCGGTCCTCGTACCCGGGGACACCGCTCGTCTCCGTCAGCTCCTTCAGCAACTCGAAGTCGAAGTCGTAGTCGGCCATACGGGTTCTTTCCGACGTTCGTGACAAAAGCGCTCGCTTCCCGGCGGTCTGAGAACTGACAACGAGTTCTCCGTGGTTCCGGAACGCTTTTGCCGCGCATCTGTGCATTGGACGCCATGGCAGACGCAGAAGCGGAACTTCGCGAGCAGTTTATGGAAGCGTTCAGTGACGCGGATTTCCCCGTCAAGAACCAGATGGACCTCGTTCCCGCGCTCCCGAACGGTCCGGGAACGCGCTTCGAGGCCGGTGACGGTGAAGTGAGTTTCACGGCGATGGAGATGGCGGCCAAACTCGGCTCGCACCAAGAGTTCCCGTACGACGACGCCGAATCCCTCGTCGACGACGTCATCGAGGGACTGAAAGCCGAAGGGATGCTCTAACCCACCTTTTTGCAGACTCGGGGTCGCGAAGCGACCCACTCATCGCAAAAAGCTGGACCAAAAAGATTCTGCGAGGCTCGCGTTCGCTCGCCTCGCAGTGTGACTCTCACTTCTTCGACGACCGACGCCTCCGCAGTTTCGTCTCTCATCCCTTCCGCCACACGAACCATTACGGTTCCTCCGCTGGAACTCCGTGGCATGACACACGACATCGAGCGTTACCTGAACGTTCGGAGCGCGTACGGCGCTTCCTTCGGCCCCGACGGCGAACGCCTCTCCTTTCTCATGGACACGACGGGCGTCCCGCAGGTGTGGACCACGGACGGCCCCGGACGCTGGCCCGAACAGCGGACGTTCTACGACGAACGCGTCACGTTCGCCTCGTGGTCGCCCGAGAACCCCGAACTCGTCTTCGGGATGGACGAAGGCGGGAACGAACGTCAGCAACTGCTCCGCTACGACCCCGTCTCCGGCGAGGTGTCGAACCTCACCGAGACGCCCGACGCGAAACACCGCTGGGGCGGGTGGAGCCACGACGGCGAACGGTTCGCGTTCACGTCGAACCGCCGCGACGACGCCGTCTTCGACGTGTACGTGCAGGGGCGCGAGGAGACGGGCGACGAGGCGGAACTCGTCCACGAGGGCGACGGCTGGTTGACGCTCGGCGGGTGGTCGCCGGACGACTCGAAACTCATCGTCGAGGAGGCGTACTCGAACTTCGACCAGGACGTCTCCGTCTTCGACGTCGAGTCGGGCGAACTCACCCACCTCACGCCGCACGAGGGGACGGTCCGGTTCCAGAGCGCGTCGTGGGGACCGAACGGCGAGAACCTCTATCTCGTCTCCGACCGCGAGAGCGACACGCTGGACCTCTGGCGCGTCGACGTGGAGACGGGGGAGTTCTCGCTCGTCGCCGCGGACGACGAGTGGGAGATAGACGGCGTCGCCCTCGACCAAGACTCCCGGCGCATCGTCTACTCGACGAACGTCGACGGCTACACCGAACTCGTCGTCGGCGAACTCACCGCGCCCGACCGAATCGACGAGTACGCGGTGCCGGACCTGCCGCGCGGCGTCTCCGGCGGCGTCTCGTTCTCGCCGGAGGGCGACCGGTTCGCCATCACGCTGACGCGCAGTTCCGACACGGCCAACGTCTACGTCGTCGACGCGAAGACGGGCGAGGCCGAACAGTGGACGTACGCCGCCACCGCGGGCATCCCCCGCGACACGTTCGTCGAACCGGAACTCGTCCACTTCCCGACGTTCGACGGCCGCGAGATTCCCGCGTTCTTCTCGCTTCCCGGGGACGACGCGGGCGAGGGCGACACCCCGGTCATCGTCGACATCCACGGCGGCCCCGAGTCGCAGCGTCGCCCGTCGTTCAACGCGGTCAAACAGTACTTCCTCGCGAACGGCTACGCCGTCTTCGAACCGAACGTCCGCGGGTCCGCGGGCTACGGCAAGGCGTACGGTCATCTCGACGACGTGAAGAACCGGATGGACTCGGTCGCGGACATCCGGGCCGGCGTCGAGTGGTTACACGACCACCCGGCCGTCGACCCCGACCGAATCGTCGCGATGGGCGGGTCCTACGGCGGGTTCATGGTGCTCGCCTCGATGACGGAGTATCCGGACCTGTGGGCCGCCGGCGTCGACATCGTCGGCATCGCCAACTTCGTCACGTTCTTGGAGAACACCGGCGAGTGGCGGCGCGAACTCCGCGAGGCGGAGTACGGGTCGCTCGACGAGGACCGCGAGTTCCTCGAATCCATCTCGCCCATCAACAACGTCGAGAAGATTCGCGCGCCGTTGTTCGTCCTCCACGGCGAGAACGACCCCCGCGTCCCCGTCGGCGAGGCGCACCAGGTGGTCGAAGAGGCGAGCGAACACGTTCCTGTCCGCGAACTCATCTTCGAGGACGAGGGGCACGGCTTCACCAAACTGGACAACCGCATCGAGGCGTACGAGGCTATCGTCGAGTTCCTCGACGAACACGTCTGAAAATCCGCGTATAGGTGGTTCCCACGTACGTACCACCATTACCACTCCTGCCAGTGGAGAAAATTATTAGTGGTAGCGAAAAGTATCCGGAATCAATATGTCTCGGAGGACAAGCAGTGGCCGCGTGCTCGTCGTCCTCCCGGACGCGACGCGAGACTCCCACGAAACGCTCCTGGAATCGTTGCGCTCGTCGCTGGACGCGGAGATTATCACGCGGCGAGGACAGACCGCGGCCGAGTACGTGTACGAACTCGGACCGACCATCGACTGCGCCGTCGCCCTCGACGGCGACGAGGAGATTCTCGACGTTCTCGTCGACGTGAGCGACGGTCTCCCGGTGTTGGTGTACGGAGAGACCACCGCCGAGGGTGTCTCCGAGGTCATCTCGCCTTCCGAGGGGGAGTCGAAACTCCTTCGTATTCTCTCGACGGTCGTCGAGTCCGACCGCGAACAGAACGAACTGCAGGAGGTGAACGCGAAACTCACCGCGCTGAGTCGGCACGCGAGCGCCATCACCGGATGCCAGACCGTCTCGGACGTCTGCGAAGAGACGCTCCGGGCCGCCGTCGACGCCCTCGCGTTCACCTTCTGTGTGGTCGCACTCGTCGAGGGCGACAGAATCGTCCCGCAAGCGACGACGCTCCGCCCCGAAGACCAACAGAGCTGTCACGTCAGCGAAGGGGTGGGGGGGCGAACGTACCGGACGGGCGAGACGCAGATAGTCGACGACGTTCACGCCGACGAGGACGCGTTGTTCCGAGAGCAGCGTCGTTCCGCGGTGAGCGTTCCGATCGGTTCCCACGGCATCATTCAGGTCGTCTCCGACTCGAAATGCGCGTTCACCGAACGCGACGCCGACTTCCTCGAGATACTCGCGGGCTACACGACGGAAGCGCTCTCTCGACTCGACCGCGAAGCGGCGTTACGAGGGGAACGCGACCGGTTGCACGCCTTCTTCGACAACCTTCCCGTACCGGCGGTGTACGTCGAAGAGCAACACTCCGGCGACATCGACTGCGAGGTCAACCACGCGTACGACGCGACGTTCGGTTCGACTCCGGACCGACACTGTTCGTCGCTCGAAGCGGCGTTTCCGACGGACGCCGAACGCGACCTGTTCGCCGAGCATCTCCGGGCCGACGAACCCGTCGTCGTAACCCTCGACCGGGAGACGGCGACGGGCGAGCGTCGACGGGTCGAACTGACGCTCGTCCCCATCCCCGGAACGGGTCCGACCGGGGCCGCATACGGCGTCTACAGTTGCGACGAAGCGAGACTCTCCGCGCGGAGCGAACTATCCTGAACTTCCGTTAGAGTCAAACGGGGCGGCGGCGAACCCACGGGCATGAGCGCCGACACGGACCGCGGCCAGCAACAGCGAAACATCCGTTGTCTCATCGCGAAGGTCGGATTAGATGGACACGACAGAGGGGCGCACGTCATCGCTCGCGCCTTCCGAGACGCCGGTTTCGAGGTGGTGTACTCCGGGCTCCACCGCGCGCCCGACGAAATCGTCCAGGCGGCCGTCCAAGAGGACGTCGACGTACTGGGAATCTCTATCCTCTCGGGAGCGCACAACACGCTCGTTCCGAAGATTATCGACGGTCTCAAAGAGTACGGCGCGTTCGAGGACACACTCATCCTCGTCGGCGGTATCGTCCCCGACGAGGACCGCGCGGAACTGAAAGAGATGGGCGTCTCCGAGGTGTTCGGCCCCGGCACGCCGATGAAAGAGACCATCGAGTTCGTCAGACAGAACGCGCCAGACCGCGACTGATGAGCCACGCCGAAGATACGACGTACGAAGACCGAAACCGCGAACTCGTCTCTGACCTGTTGGCGGGCGAGCACCGCGCACTCGCGAGAGTCATCACGAAGATAGAAAACCGTAGTCCAGGCTACCGTGACCTCATCTCCAGACTCCACGAACACACCGGTCACGCGGACGTCGTCGGCATCACGGGGAGTCCCGGCGCGGGGAAGTCCACGCTCGTCGACAAGGTGGCGAAGACCTACCGCGACGCCGGACTCACCGTCGGCGTCATCGCCGTCGACCCCTCTTCGCCGTACACCGGCGGGGCCGTCCTCGGCGACCGAATCCGGATGGCGTCGAACGTCGGCGACATGGACGTGTTCTTCCGGTCGATGAGCGCGCGCGGCCAACTCGGCGGCCTCTCCACCGCCACGGCGGACGCGGTGAAAGCGCTCGACGCGTTCGGCAAGGACGTGATACTCATCGAGACGGTGGGCGCGGGACAGAACGAGATAGATATCGTTCGCACCGCCGACACCGTCACCGTCCTCGTCCAACCGGGAAGCGGCGACGACGTGCAGATGCTGAAGGCGGGCATCCTCGAAATCGGCGACGTGTTCGTCGTCAACAAAGCCGACATGGACGGCGTGAACCGTACCGTCGCGGAGTTAGAGGAGATGATACACCTCCGAGACAACCCCGGTGCGAACCTCGACGTGGGCCACCACGGCGTCGACACGAGTCTCCCGGAGGGCGTCTCCGGCGGCAACGGGCGGGACCACGGCGACGACGCCGCGGACGACGACGGAGACGACGACGCCCCCGACTGGAAACCGACCATCGTCGAGACGGTGGCGACGACGGGCGACGGCGTGGACGAACTCGTCGAGACGCTCGCGGACCACGCGGACTACCTCGACGACTCCGGGATGCGCGCGGAGAAGGCGCGGATGCGCTACGCCGAGGAGATTCGACAACTGCTCCGGAGCGACGCGAACGAGTTGGTGAAAGCGGAACTGGACCGCCGCGGTGGCGTCGACGGCCTCGCGGCGGCCGTCGCCGACAGAGAGACCGACCCCTACGCCGTCGCCGAAGAGATACTCGAACCCATCCGCGAGTGCGTCGAAGACCGCGACGAGACCTGACTCGGCGACGGTTCGACCGCCCCCTCCGAAATCCCTGCCAGCCAACAGGATATAATATCGTCGCGGTCTTTCCTTCCGGTATGAAGCTCCGAACTCTCGCCGGTGGATTCGCCGTCGGTGCCGGTATCGTCGCCGCCGCGAACGCCGCCCTCTCCCGCCGGGCATCGCCGCTCGACCCCGCACTCTCCGGCGACCAGCGGACCTACCGCTGGCGCGGGATGGACGTCCAGTACACCGAGGCGGGCGACGCGGACGACCCGACGCTGATTCTCCTGCACGGCATCAACGCCGCCGGGTCCAGCGGCGAGTTCCGCGAGGTGTTCTCCGAACTCGCCGAGGACTACCACGTCGTCGCGCCCGACCTGCCGGGGTTCGGCACCTCCGACAGACCGCAACTGCGCTACTCGGCGGCGCTCTACGAGGACTTCGTCGGCGACTTCGTGAGCGAGTTCGACGACCCGGCCGTCGTCGCCTCTTCGCTCACGGCCGCCTACCTCGTCGCGGCCGACCCGGACGTCTCGCGGATGATTCTCGTCTGTCCGACCGAACGCGGCGGCCCCGAACCGAAGCAGTGGCTCCGCGAACTCCTCCGCTCGCCGTTCCTCGGCGAAGCGCTCTTCAACCTCGTCGGGTCGAAGCGCTCCATCCGCTACTTCAACGCCGACCACGGCTACGCGGACCCGAGTCGCGCGGGCGAGGAGTGGATGGAGTACGAGTGGCAGACCGCCCACCAAGAGAACGCTCGCTTCGCGCCCGCGTCGTTCGTCAGCGGCTACCTCAACTCCGAGATAGACCTCGCGTCGGCGCTGAGTGACGTCGACGTGCCCGTCACACTCGTCTGGGGTCGGGAGTCGGACCTCGTTCCGCTCAAACGCGGCCGCGAACTCGCCGAGGAGGCCGACTGCAAACTCGTCGTCTTCGACGACGCGAAACTCCTGCCGCACGTGGAGTTCCCCGACCAGTTCCTCTCGACGGTGCGCGAGGACCTGGGCGTGCCCGCGTAAGAAGGAGACGAGCGAAGGGGAGAACTAAACTACCGCGGTCGGAACACGAGCATCGTGTCGCCGGTGTCCGGGTTCTCCGCGGTCCCGACGTCAACCGAGTCGCCGACCGACGGATTCGGTCTCTCGTCGTCCGTCGCCCCGCGGAGGACGCCCGTGAGGCGGACCCGACCGAACGACGCGATGGCCGTGACGTACGGCGCTTGACTGGCGAAGTCGGGGCCGGCGACGTGGACTTCGGTGAACGTCTCGACGGTTCCGGAGTCGGGCAGTGGCTGTTCTTCTAACTCCATCGCGCCGCAGTGCGGACAGGTCCGCCGCGGCGGGAGCGACCCGTGACCGTCGGGGCAGGCGAGGTAGAACCCCTCGCCGTCGCCGACGGCCGAGAGCCACTCGTCGTAGCCGGCGTCCGTCATCGGTCCACCTCCAACACGTGGACGACGGCGCTGGCGACGGTGCCACCCGCGTTGTGCGTGACGCCGACCTTCGGGTTCGACAGGGCGTCGCTGTTGGCGTGGTCCCCGCGCAGCAGTTTCGTCATCTCGACTATCTGCGCGCCGCCCGTCGCGCCGACGGGATGTCCCTTCGCCTTCAGCCCACCGGAGAGGTTCACCGGGAGGCGTCCGTCCCGCGTCGTCACCCCCTCGCGGGCCGCGGAGATGGCCGCTCCCGGTTCGAAGAGACCGAGTCCTTCCAGCGCGAGCACTTCTGCGATGGTGAAACAGTCGTGGACTTCGGCGACGTCCACGTCGTCGGGGCCGATTCCGGCGTCGTCGTAGGCCGCCGTCGCCGCCTTCTCCGCCGCGGGCGTCTGCGAGAGCGACTCGCGGTCCTGTAGGGCGAGGTTGTCGCCGCCCTGTCCCGTCCCGGTGATGGAGACGGGGGCGTCGAGTCCGTGTTCGTCCGCGTAGTCGCCGCTGACGAGGACGACGGCGCTCGCGCCGTCCGTGATGGGGCAGGCGTCGAACAGGTGGAGTGGCGTGGCGATGGGTTGGCTGTTCAGGGCGTCCTCGACGGTCACCTCGCGGCGGTACTGCGCGTACTCGTTCGGGACGGCGTTGGCGTGGTTCTTCACCGCGATGTGCGCCAAATCCTCTCGAGAGCCGCCGTACTCCTCGAAGTAGGCGCGAGCCATGAGCGCGTACGCGCCGGGGAACGTCATCCCCGCGCGCACCTCGAACAGTTCGTCGGCGGCGATGGCGAGCGACTCGGTCACCTCCGTCGTCGGGAGGTTCGTCATACGCTCCATCCCGCCCGCGAGGAGGACGTCCTGTTCGCCCGCGCGGATGGCGTGGACGGCCTCTCTGACGGCCACGCCCGCGGAGGCGCAGGCGGACTCGTGGCGCGTGGCCGGGCAGTCGAGTCCGGCCGCCTCGGCCATCAGGGGCCCTTGGTGGCCCTGTCGCTCCGCGAGTGCGCCCATGAAGTTGCCGTAGTGGATTCCCTCGTACGCGTCGCGCGCGACGCCTGCTTCCTCACGGGCCGCGAGTGCGGCCTCCGCGAAGAGGTCACGGCCCGTTCGCTCCGGATGCCGTCCGAAGTGGGTGAGGCCGACGCCGGCGACTCGAACGTCGTTCATACACAAACGTACGTTACAAACAGTGTAATAACCTGCCGGAATCGGGAACCGGGTGCGCACGAACCGCACGGCGTGTGAACCACGCTCTGATGGGTGTGCGTGTCGATTCGTGCGTACGACCGGTCTGTCAGTCGTACCGGCCGGTCTCTTCGCCGCACTCGGCGCAGTAGAACACGACTTCCGTCGCACCCTCTTCGACCCTGACGGGCGTCCGTTCGTCGCAAGACGAGCACTCGCGACGGAGGTCCGTCGGTCCCGTCTCCCGAGGTGCCCCGAGTGCGAGGACGACGAGACGGTCGGCACCCCGGTTCCAGCCCTGTTGCCACTCTCCGGGAGCGAATCGGACGCACTCTCCCGACTCGACGACGACGGGACCGTCTTCGGTGTCGAACGTGGCCGTTCCAGAGAGCACGACGAACAGTTCCTCCTGTTCGTGGTGTCTGTGGTAGCAGTCGCCGATGCTCTCTCCCGGCGCGCGCTCGAAGTAGTTCAGCGCCACGTTCTCGGTTTCGAGGGGGTCGGAGAGTCCACGGAACACGCGGGCTTCGGTCTCATCGTCGGGGCTTGCTAACGGTACTTTTCTCATATGCCGTGTCGTTCGTTTGCACGACACATAGACGCACCGCACGCGCGTCCTCGGTCGCTCGGCGACATCGCGGGAGGGAGGAATTTCGACGTCGAAGAACCGGTGGACGGCGGGGGGCACCGTAACGGTTAGTGACCGGACGGTGGACGTTGGCACATGACCGATTGGATCGGTGAGACGTTCACCAGCGACTTCGGATGGGACCACCTCGAATCGCTCGTCGATATCGGCGACCGGATGGCCGGGTCGCCCGGCGAACGCGAGGCGATGGAACTGACGCGCGACGCCCTCGCCGAGGCGGGCGCGCGCGACGCCCGTATCGACACCTTCGACATCCAGGGCTGGGTTCGCGGCGACAGCACCGTCTACGCGGGCGACACCACGCAGGACTGCATCGCCCTCCCGCGCAGTCCCGCGGACACCGCCGCCGGCGAACTCGTGGACCTCGGGTACGGCCTCCCCGAAGACTTCGCAGAGGACCTCTCGGGGAAGGTCGTGATGGTCTCGTCGACGGTTCCGGACCACTACGAGCGGTTCATCCACCGCCGCGAGAAGTACTACCACGCCGTCGAGGCGGGCGCGGAGGCGTTCGTGTTCGCGAACCACGTCGAAGGCTGTCTCCCGCCGACGGGGAGCGTCGGCACCGAGGCGTCCCCGGTGGGCGACGTCCCGGCCGTCGGCGTCAGCAAAGAGGTCGGCGCCCGACTCGCTCGCCGATGCGAGAGCGAGGAGGTGACCGTCGAGGTGGACTGCGAGACGCCCGACGCCGAGAGCGGAAACGTGCACGCCGAACTCGGCCCCGACACGGAGGAAGAGGTACTCGTCACCAGCCACCTCGACGCGCACGACATCGCCGAGGGCGCGTGGGACAACGGGTCCGGCACCGCGATGGTCGTCGAACTCGCGCGCATCCTCGCCGAACGGGAGGACGAACTCGACACGCGCATCCGGTTCGTCGCGTTCGGGGCCGAAGAGGTCGGACTCGTCGGTTCCGCCCACGAGTCCGAGCGTCTCGGCGACGACAGAGCGAACGTGCGGGCCGTCGTGAACAACGACGCCGTCGTCTTCGGACGGACGCTGACGTTCCACACCCACGGCTTCGACGAACTCGGCGACGCCGTCGACGACGTGGCCGAGGCGTTCGACCACCCCGTCACGACCGTTCCCGAACTCGTGCCGCACAGCGACCACTGGCCGTTCACTCGCTGGGGCGTCCCCGGCTACATGGTCTCTGCGAGCGGTGAGGGCCGCGGACGCGGGTGGGGCCACACGTTCGCGGACACGCTCGACAAACTCGAAGTCCGCAACCTCCGCGAACAGGCCATCCTCTTGGCCGAACTGGTCGTCACGCTCGCCGACGCCGACACCGACGTCCCCCACAAGGACGAAGCCGAGATAATCGAGGCGCTGGAGGCCGAAGACCTGGCGGCCGGGATGAAGATAACCGGCGACTGGCCGTACTGAGTCCGACACGGTAACGGACGAGCCATCGACACGTCACCGACGCGAGAACCGCCCGACGCCGAACCGCCGGGTCTTTTACTGGTCCACGGCGTACCGAGAGACGATGTTCCGAAGAGGCGCGCCGGAGGCGAAATCGTGAGCGACGACGCGCCCGCCGTCGCCGTTCGCGGCGACGACGCCGGGGGAGTCGCCGAGTCGGTGGTCACCGCCGGCGGCGTCGTCGCCGACGCGCTCACCGACGCCGACGCCGTGTTCGCCGTCGGCGAGGACGCGCTCTTCTCGTTCGCCGAGGCGTCCTCACCCGCGCCGATTCTCCCCGTCGGTTGCAGCGTCGGCCACGACTCCATCGCTCCCGTCGCCGTCGGCGAGGCGGTGCGCGCTCTCGCGACGGGAGACACGAGGACCGTCTCCCACCCCGTTCTCACCGTCTCCGTGGGCGGCGAGCCTGTCGGGAACGCGCTGGCCGACGTGACGCTCATGACCGAGGAACCGGCGCGCATCTCGGAGTACGCCGTCGCCACGCCGACGGAACGCGTCGGTTCGTTCCGCGCCGACGGCGTCGTCGTCGCCACCCCACTCGGGAGCACCGGCTACGCCCGCGCCGTCGGTGGCTCCGTACTCGCACCGGGGACGGGCGTCGTCGCCGTTCCCATCTCGCCGTACACGACGCTTTCGAACTCGTGGGTGCTCGGGCTTCCGGTGACGCTCTCGGTCGAACGCGACGAGGCGGCCGTCTCGCTCGTCCTCGACGACGAGGTACGTCGAACCGTCCCGGCGGACGCGCCGGTGGAACTCGCCGTCGGCGGGTCGCGGTCGTTCCTTCGAATCCGCGGCGACGAGGGCGAGTCGACGCTGTAACGGCTTTTCTTCGGGTCTACGTCTTTCTCCGAGTCGTCGCTGGCGCGCGCGCACCGACCAGATAGCGGACGGTAACGGTCGGTAACGGTCGATAACAGACGGCAACAGACGAGAACGGACGATAGCGGCGTCGCTCGAAGCGGGGACGAGCGCGGCAAAAAAGTCGTAGAGAGGCGTTAGACGACGAGGTTCCAGTAGCCTTCGACGAGGAAGAACAGACTCTGGTAGGCGGCGTACATGAGGACGAGGACGGACGCGCCGAGCGCCGCCTTCGGGTACTCCAGTTCCAGGCCCTTCGAGCGCGCTTCGACGCGGCGAGACTCGTACTCGAAGACGTCGGCCAGGAAGAGACCGATGACGAGCGTCGAGAGCACCGTCCCCGCGTGCGGTTCGAAGACGAGCAGGAGGAACGACGCCAGGACGAGAAGCACCGTGGTGATGGAGTGCGGAAGGAACCGCGAGAGCGACTCGTCGCCGTCTCCGTCGCGAGCCTGTTTGACGTGCGAGCGGTGAGCGAGCAGTCGCGTCACCATGTTGACGAGGACGAGCGCCAAGATAACGTACTTGAGCACCGGTTCGATCCCCGCGAAGGCGTCGAGTGGGACGAGGAACTGTAGGGGTTGCATATGCTGTCTTGGGTGTAGCAGTCTTTAGAGTTTTTCCAATCCGCCGCGCCGTGGCCGGGCCTCGTCACCGACTCGGTGAGTTCGGAGAGACCGCAGAGAAGAGCCGAGTTACTGCGCGCGTCGGTCGCGGAGTGCGCCGCGGGCCTGTCGGCCCATCGGGATGAGGACCCAGAACGTGAGCGCGCCGAGAATCGTGAACCAGAACAGCCCGTTCATGAGCATCACGCCGAGAGCGTCGAACAGCGTGTCGCCCGCGGAGACGCTTTCTATGAGCTGTTGGCTGCTCTCGAAACTGCTCGTCCGGTACCAGGACGCCAGTACCATCCAGCCGAGACCGCCGGCGGTGAAGATACCGAGCCCCTTGATGAACTCGTCAGCCATTGTTGTCGGAGAGTTCGTCGGAGTCCTCTTGAGACTTTCCCATTCCCTGAGCGCGAAACCGGGTGCCGATAGTGTAGACGCCCGCTCCGAAACCGATGAGCGCGAGACCGAGGACGGCCAGCGCGGTGTTGACGATGCCGTCGGCGACGGAGACGCCGAGGGCCGCGAGCAGTCCCGTCACCAGCGCTCCGAGGAAACTGACGTTCAGGGTCGCCGCGTCCAAGAACATGAACCCGACGACGACGCCGACGACGGCGATGAGCGTCGAGAACACCGTCACTGTCTTGTACAACCGCATCGGGACGACGTGTTCACGGCGGCCGCCTCGCTCCGTACTCTCGGTCGTCTGTGTGGCGTCGGCGCTCGCCGTGCCGTCTCCGTCGGTCATCGTCGGCAGTTAGGGTGCGAAGGAAAAGGGCCTTTCCGTGTCGGCCGTCGGTTCGGGTCGGTTCGAGAGACGACCGACCGGGGTGGCAGTCGCGGTTACTTCGGCGGTCGGAGCCGGTAGTACCGCTTGTTCAGGTCGTACATGTACCCCTCACGCATCGTCTTCAGCACCGCGTAGGTGACGAAGCCGCCGACGATGGGTGCGAGGAACGTCAGGTCGAACAGGATGTCCGGGTTCCCCGGGTAGAGGTTCTTGACCGCCAGGATGCTGATGGTGAACGCAAACAGCACGCCCATCACACCGACGGCGGCCCAGAACGGTTGTTCGACCGGTCTGCGTGCGGACCCCTTGTTGAGGAACGGCACCATCGCGATGATGCCGACGACGACGCCGTTCGCGAGGACGCCGTACG
Source organism: Halogeometricum limi (assembly GCF_900115785.1). Lineage (GTDB taxonomy): Archaea > Halobacteriota > Halobacteria > Halobacteriales > Haloferacaceae > Halogeometricum > Halogeometricum limi. The sequence continues at coordinate 709,706 of NZ_FOYS01000002.1, read as the reverse complement.
TCCGGTCGGCCATCAGTTTCTGTCCGCCGAGGATGGCCAGTTCGGGGTTCAGCGGGTTGAGTTTGAGCAGGCCGAACGACCAGTAGAGATACCAGTCGGGCAGGATGATGGCCGGCGTGGAACTCGGGTTCGCGGGCGCGCCGATGTGCGGCGGCAGCGTCGCCGAGAGGAACAGGATCATCCCAGTGAAGAAACTCGCGATAGCGAGGTTTCGAATTATCTCGTGGGGCCACGTCGGGAAGGCGAGCACGTCGCGTTCGACGTAGTCGGACTCCTGCCGAAGGTCCTGGTCCTCGCGGCGGGAGCGCTCGAAGTACTCGTAGGTGAGTCGCGAGAGGCCCACCGAGCGCTCTTTACGCTCGCGCCACGTCGGTGTCTCGTCGTCCGGTGCGACGATACCGCTGCCGTCCGTCTGCACGTCTTCTGTGTTGGTGTCTTTGCTCATTGTACTAGTGTGGCTCCGCGATTCCCTGCACCCACACGATACCGATGTGGATGGCGATGAGCGTCGTCACGACGAACGGCAGCAGGAACACGTGGAGGATGTACATCCGCTGCAGCGTCGCTTGACTCAGGGTGAATCCGCCGAACAGGAGCTGTGCCACCCACTCGCCGATGAGGGGGACCGACAGCGACATCTCGACGCCGATTTGGCCGGCCCAGAAGGCCAGTTGGTCCCACGGGAGCAGGTAGCCGGTGTACCCGAACACCATCGTCAGGCTGATGAGGACGATGCCGAGCAGCCAGTTGAGTTCGCGCGGTTCCTTGTACGAACCGGTGAAGTAGACGCGGAGCATGTGGAGGAACACCGCGGCCACCATCACCTGCGCGGACCATCGGTGGATGGACCGGAGCATGAACCCGAACTGGAGTTCGGTCATGATGAACGTGATGGAACTGTACGCCGTCGTCGGGTCGCCCGTCGTCGCGGGCGAGTAGTAGAACCCGAGTAGCGCGCCGCTGATGGCGGCGACGACGTACGCGAGCGTCGAGAACAGTCCCAGCGTGTACAGGGGGTACCAGTACCAGAACTTGTTGTCGAGGTTGTACTGTTCGGTGTGGCTCTTCGGCATCTGGAGGTTGACCCGGTAGTAGAGGGTCTCCATCAGTTCCAGATAGTCGACGATGCGGAGTCGCTTGTCGAGCCAGATGAGCGTGACGAGGAACGTGGACTCCACCGGCGTGAGGTCCTTCTCCTTCATCCAGCCCTTGTGGTCGTATTCGTCTTTGCGTTCTAAGCTCATTGTTACCTCTTGTAGTACGGGTAGACGGCGCGTTTGACCTGGTCCCACGCGCCCGTCCCGAGTGTGACGCCGTCGACGTCCTCTTCACGGATGTAGAGGTCTTCCCACTTGCGACGGCGTTTCTTTACGATCATCACGTCCGGGAGGAACTCCTTGCGATAGAGCGCGAGGATGAACGCGAGGTCGACGAAGATGACGGCGAGGACGGCGCCGAGGAACATGTTCCCCGTGTCGGTCAGTCCCCACCCGGAGACGAGTCCGTAGCTGAACAGGAACACGAACACGACTTCGATAATCGTCAGGAGGACGATGGCTATCGCGGCCGCCGTGCTCTCTCGGGCCGGTTCGTACCGGTGGATGTCGCCGTACGTGTTGCCGCTAGAGGACATTATCCGTTCCTCCCCGTACCTGTGTGTGCGGACTCACCGTACTTCAAGATGTAGAACGTGAAGATGACCGTCACGATGATTCCGAGGATGGTCGCGGCGCCGACCCAGTGGGCCTGAATCGGAACGCCGAGTTCGTGGAGTTCCTTCTCGCCGCCGCCCCCGCCGGCGCCGGGATTCTCGGTGACGACGATGGTCGCCTCCATCCCGGCCGACTGGTGCGGTTGGCAGTAGTACGCGTACTCGCCGAGGGTCTCGAACGTGTAGCTGTACGTGAATCCGGTGTTTTCGAGGGGCTCGTGCCCTTCCCAGCCTCCGCCGTCGGGTTGACTGTCGACGACGATGTTGTGGTTGTCCGACTCCCAGACGAACTCGACCGTGGTGCCGGGGGCGATTTCGAGTGGTTCCTCGGTGCCCGGAGTGAACACGAGCGAGCCACCGGGGCCGACCTCGACCGTCTCGGTCGCGCCGCCGCCACCGCCGCCACCGCCGGACGTTCCCGTCCCGGTGCCGGTTCCTGTTCCTGCGCCCGTTCCGGTGGCGGTGCCAGTCCCGCCAGACGTGGAGGTGCCCGTCTCTTGGGCGGCGCCCACACCGGCGGCGGCAGAAGCCGTCGCGGTCGCGGCAGGGACGCTTGCCGCTCTCAGAAAGTCCCGCCTTTTCATACACGGAATTCTCAGGATGGAACGCGCTTAAACCCACCGACTCCCCCGCACCGGGCCGCTGTCGCCGTCTCAGGAACTGTCGGGACGACGCTCTCTCGCGGCGTCGTCGTCGCCCGCGCGAGATTCGAGTCGCGAACCACTCACCTCGTCCAACGGGATGAAGTCGGGCCGCCCGCCGTCGCGGACCGCACGGAGTCTCTCGCGGTACTCTTCGGCGCGGAACCGGTCCGAGAGACGGGCGTTCGCGACGACCACGAAGAGGAAGAAGCCGATGACGAGGAAAAAGCCCGCCGCGACGGGCGGGACGATGTTCACGTCCCCGTTCGAGGCGAACGGAATCAGGTCCGTCAGCAACCACAGACCGAGGAGGGTGAGGCCCCCGAGAATCTGCCCGGCGGCGATGACTTGCAGCATCGTGTTGCCGAGTTCGCTCGACTGTTCGACGACATCGTCGGGGTCCGGGAGCGCGAAGTTCTCCGGCGGTTCCTGCACCTCGAAGTCCTCCATCGAACAGAGGACGAGCGAGGGTTTCACGTCGCGGTAGACGGTGCCCTCGCCTTCGAGGTCACCGTCCGGCGAGACGAGCGCGTACCCCTCGTCGGAGTAGACGAGGACGTGCGGGACGCCGTCGACGGTGACGCGTTCGACGACGCCGAAAATCTCCCGTCTGGCGACCCTGCTCTTGAGTTCCTTCTCCAGTCGGGTGAGCAGTTCCTCGCCGACGACCCACGAGTCGGGGTCGAACGCCGCTTCCCACTCGTCGACGGTCATCTCCGCCATCTCTGCCGGCCCGAAGTTGTCGAAGTCGTACTTCTCTTCGACTTCGCGCCGCAGTGCCTCCAGTTCCGCGTCCTCGGCGTCGGAAACGTCGGCGGAATCCGGCTGGCGGTCGGGGGGTTCTTCCGAGGCGTCGGCCATCACCGGATATTCCGCCGCGACGCTGTTAAGCCCTCCGACAGGGACGCTCGACCGCTCGGAGGGGGCGTTCCGCACCGCGTCGGAGTCGGGCCATTTAGGCCCCCTCGCTCCCTAGCCTCGGCGATGGTATCCGAGACGGCCATCGCGACGGGTGCCGCGTTGATGGTCACGGTCAGCTTTCCGTTCTACCTCTACGGCGCGTGGATCATGATAGACGCCGAGACGGTGACGTGGGACGTCCTCGTCTACCACCTGAAGTTCATCGTCCCCGGCCTCGCGCTCAACACGATTCCGGTCGTCTTCTGGATGGCGCCGCGCCTCCTCCAGCAACTGGGCGGTCTCTCGGCCCTCCACGCGGTGCTCGGTCTGCAGGCGTACGCGATGCTCGTGTTCGCGCTCTCGGGAATCGTCCGTATCTTCCAGGCCAAGCGGAACGCCGACCTCTACCACAACCCCGACCGCGACGTGGACTTAGACGACTTACACGAGAACATGAGCGCGTGGCGCGGCCGCCTCCGAATCGGCGTCTTCGGCTACGTCGTCTTCTGGATACTCGCGTGGTTCCTCGGCGCGTACCAGTACGTCTCGTCGTACGTGCTGTAGTCGGCCGCTACCACGCCTCGCCGCTCGCTAAGTCCACGTCGTGGTCCGCCTTCGACGACGGACAGATATCTTCTAACACGCACGCAGAACAGTCCGGGTTGCGCGCGTCGCAGACGGCGCGGCCGTGGCTGATGAACAGGTGCGTCAGTTGCTGCCAGTCCTCCTCGGGGACGACGGGCATCAGGTCCGTCTCTATCTGCTCCGGGTACTCCTCGTCCGTGATTCCGAGGCGTTGCGAGAGGCGTTGGACGTGCGTGTCGACGACGATGCCCTCGACCACGTCGTGACCGTGTTGGAGGACGACGTTCGCCGTCTTCCGGCCGACGCCCGCCAGGTCGGTGAGTTCGCTCATCGTGTCGGGAACCTCGCCGTCGTGCGTCTCGACGATGTCCGAACAGGCCGACCGGATGTACTTCGCTTTGTTGTTGTAATAGGTGATAGAGGAGATGTCGTCCGCGAGTTCGTCTTGGTCGGCGGCGGCGAACTCCTCGGCCGAGCGGTACTTCTCGAACAGGTCGGCGGTCACTTTGTTCACCCGTTCGTCCGTGCACTGCGCGGACAGCACGACCGCGACGAGCAGTTCGAGTCGGGTCGAGAAGTTCAGAGAGATGGTCGTGTCCGGATACTCCTCGTAGAGTCTGTCGAGTATCTCTCGCACCTGCTCCTCGCGCGAATCGAGAGGGGTTCCCATGTCGATGCGATGGGACGACGGCGTGTTGAGTGATTCGGAGTCGGCGGGCTAACGTGTCGGAAAATTATTCTGTAGGGGCTTACTCCAAATCGGTCCCCAATATTGACAAATGTTTATCATAAGTGGGGCCGTTCCCCGAACGAGAGGCAGTATCTGGCTGTCGATTACGGAGAGCGACTGCTATGGACGACACACACACATCGACGGACCGAACCGGACTCACACGACGAACGTATCTGCGGGCACTCGTCGCCGGCGGGGTGCTCACCGGGAGCGGTGCGCTTACCGCGAGCGCGGCCGAAGACGCGGCCATCGAACAGATTGGCGCGGGCAGCATCGCACACGTCAAACCCGAGGCGGCGGGTGCACCGCCGCGGACGGTGTACGCGACGGACGACCTCGACGCACCGTACCCCTCGAACGACTGGTGGACGACGCTGCTGTGGCGTCCGCTGTCGGAGAACCTCTGGGTCCACCCGTTGGCGGCGCGGGTGACGGAGACCGGACTCGCCCTGAGCTATCCCGACGAGTGGCAGGTCCGCGACGCACCCTTCACGTCGGGGCCGCGCACCGACGACTTCGCCGAGATGGGGCCGAGCGACGAGCGACCCATCGACGCCGACCTCACGCTCTCTCACCCCGGCGTGAGCGACGGCACCGCGGCGCGGGTCGCCGACTACGGTGACTGGTCTGTCACTTATCGGCGGGCCGACGGCGCGGCCGGAATCGACGTGACCCTGACGCAGGGGTCGCCGTTCGTCTACTGTGAGACGGCGAACGGCGGCGTCGAGGTGGGTCTCGACGGCGACGCCTCGGTCTGGCACGAACGCGACCACGTGCTCGGTGTGACGGTGGACGGACACCACTACGGCTTGTTCGCGCCGCCGGGTGGCTCGTGGGACGTCGGCGACGACGGCACCGTCGCGTCCGACCTCGGCGGCGAGGGCTACGCGTCGGTCGCGCTCTTACCCGAGGCGTCGCCGAAGGTGCTCAACGAGTTCCGACGCCGAGCCTACGCGTTCGTCACCGACACGACTGTCACGTGGGAGTACGACGCCGACCGGTCGGTCGTCGTCACCGAGTACGACTTCGAGGTGGACGCAAAGCACGGCGACGCCGAGGAGACGCTGACGGCGCTCTATCCCCACCAGTCGCGGTGGGTCCGCGAGGACCTCACGGACTGGTCGTACGTCTCTCCGCGCGGTGAGATGTCCGTCCGCGCCGGGTCGGGATTCACGACGGAACATCCCTTCCGCGGCCTCCTGCCGTTCCTACCCGACGTGGCGGACGTCCCGAACCTCGCGGCCCACGTCGACGCCGTGGAGTCCGAGGAGACGCTCATCCGCGACTGGCAGGGCGAAGGCACCTACTGGACGGGGAAGAACTACGAGCGACTGCTCCAACTCGCCCCGATTGCCGAGCAGGTGGGCGACGCCGCCGCGGCCGAGACCTTCCGCGACGCGATGCGCGACGAACTGGAGACGTGGTTCTCCGCCGGAAGCGATGGGACGGTCGACGAGACGGACCTCTTCTGGTACGACGACGTGTGGGGCACGCTGAACGGGACGCCGATGGGGTTCGGCGCGGACGCCGACCTGAACGACCACCACTTCCACTACGGCTACTGGGTGAAGGCGGCGGCCGAACTCGCTCGCGTCGACCCCGAGTGGGCGGCCGAAGGGCAGTACGGCGGCGTCGTGAACCACCTCGTCCGCGACTACGCGAACCCGGACCGAAACGACGACCGGTATCCGTTCTTCCGGAACTTCAGCCCCTACGCCGGTCACTCGTGGGCGTCGGGAAGCGGCGAACTCCCGGCGGGGTGCAACCAAGAGTCCTCCTCGGAGGCCATCAACGCCTACGCCGCGCTTCTCCTCTGGGCGGAGGCGACGGGTGACGAAGAACTCCGCGACGCCGCCGTCTACCTCTACACGCACGAGATTCACGCCGCCCTGGAGTACTGGTTCGACGTCGCGGACGAGAACATCCCCGACGACTGGGGGTACGACTACGCCGCCATCGTGTGGGGGTCCGGCTACAAGTACGCCACGTGGTTCAATCAGGATGCCGAGTCCGTCCACGCCATCAACTACCTCCCGGTCGGCGGCCACTCGCTCTACCTCGGGTGGAACCGCGAGGCCGCGGCCGCGAACTGGCGGGAACTCGTAGAGAACGACGGCGGCGACGGCGAGTTCGACCTCGGCTGGTACACGGACGTGCTCTGGGAGTTCCGCGCGCTCTCGGACCCCGACGAGGCGCTGTCGTGGTACGAGAACGACTACACCGGCGGCGACTTCGCGGAATCGCGCGCGCACACGGCGCACTGGCTCTACACCCTCGACACCGCGGGGACGCCCGACGCGACCGTCTCGGCGAACACGCCGCTGTACGCCGTGTTCAACGACGGTCAGCGGCGCACCTACGTCGCCTACAACTTCGGCGACGACAGCGAGGCGGTGACGTTCTCCGACGGCGCGGAACTCGACGTGGGGCCGAACAGCATCGCGACGACGACTCGCCCCGTCGAGTCGAACCCGACGTTGTCGGGGGCGTTCCCGACAGTCGACGCCGAGGCGGGGGGAGGCAACGGCGAGAGCGACGACGACGAGAACGGCCGCGGGCAGAGGGGCGGTCGGGGCGACTGAGACGCGTCGGGTGCCAACAGTTAAGCGCGGCGCGCGGAATGCTGAGACTATGAACCTCCCCGGCACGTTCGACCACGACGCGTGGCGCACCGTCGCCGCCACCGGCGTCGGTTACGGTCTGCTACTCCTCGCGATGACGGTGGTCCTGTTCGTACTCCCGTACCTCGTCGTCTCGTCGTTCGCGTAGGGCGTTCCGCCGTTCGCGTCGCACGCTTCGTCGCTCTCGGCGGGTTCCGGAACGGAGCGGTTTCGGGCCGAAAGCCCGAATTCGGGGTCAGGACCCGGCGCCGTGGACCCACTACCTCTTATACTCCAGTTGCATAGAGGCGGCTAATGGAGCGGAGTCCCGTCGGGGGAGACGACGTCGGTTCCACCAACCCCGTCTTCGCCGAACCGGTGGAGATACTCGAGCGTATCTCCGACGCGTTCTACGCACTCGACGAGGAGTGGCAGTTCAGATACGTGAACGAGCGAGCGGAGACGCTCCTTCAGCGGTCCGAAGAGCGTCTCCTCGGACAGTCCATCTGGGACGCGTTTCCGGAGGCCAGAGACACCGCCGTCTGGGAGCGCTACCACGAGGCGATGCGGACCCAGGAGTCGGTCAGTTTCGAACTCTACTACGAACCGCTGGGCGGCCGATTCGAGGTCAACGCGCACCCGTCCGAGACCGGACTGTCGGTGTACTTCCGCGACGTGACCGAAGAGCGAGAACGGGAGCGACGCCTGAGAGAGTCGCAGCGACGGTACCAGACGCTCGTCGACAACGTCCCGAACGGTGCCGTCGTCCTCTTCGACCACGACCTTCGTTTTCTCGTCTCCGGCGGCGACGCGGACGACCTGGACGTTACCGAGACGGACACGCTGGAAGGACAGACGCTCACGGAGGCGCTGAGCGACGACGTCGCGGCCCTCGCGAAACCGCACTACGAAGCCGCCCTCCGCGGGGAGACTCGCGAGTTCCAACACACGCTCGACGGTCGAATCAGGCACGTCCACGTCGTTCCCGTTCGCGCCGAAGACGGCACGGTTCTCGCCGGGTTGGCCATCTCGCAGGACGTCACCGACCGCGTCCGTCCGCAGCGCGAACTGGAGAGTCGGACGCGACAACAGGAGATTATCGCCGAACTCGGACGGCTCGCGCTGAACAACCCACCCCTCGACGACCTGTTCGGCCAGACGACCGAAACCGTCGCCGAGGCGCTCGACGCCGACTACTGCGAACTCTTGGCGTTCGACCCCGAGGCGGGACGGTTCCACCTCCGGTCCGGCGTCGGATGGCGACCCGGGGCCGTCGGAGAGGCAACCGTTCCGGACGACGAACGTTCGCAGGCGGGCTACACGCTCCTCTCGTCGGACCCCGTCGTCGTCGAGAACCTCGGCGAAGAGACGCGCTTTTCGGATTTCGGACTGCTCGCAGACCACGACGTATCGAGCGGAATCACCACCATCGTCGGCCCCGTGGACGACCCGTGGGGTATCCTCGGCGTCCACGACACCGAACCGCGGTCGTTCACCGAACGCGACGTCGACTTCGTCCAGAGCGTCGCGAACGTCCTCGCGACCGCCATCGACCGGCACGAACGCGAGCGAGAACTGCGGTCGCAGCGCGAACGACTCCGCGCGTTGAACGACGTGAACTCGCTCGTCCAGCAGATATCCGAGTCGGTCGTCAAGGAGTCGAGCCGAGCGGAGATAGAGCGACTCGTCTGCGAGGAACTGGCCGCGTCGGACTCCTACGTCTTCGCGTGGGTCGGCGAAGCGGACGAGGAACGGGGCGAAGTCGTGCTCCGCGCGGAGGCGGGCGTCGAAGACTACCTGTCGGACATACATCTCGCCCTCGGCGAGGGTCCCGGAGAGTCCGGACCGACCGTTCGGGCACTTCGGACCGGGGAGATGCAGTCGGTCACGGACGTCCAGACGCACGAGGACTACGCACCGTGGCGCGACCACGCCGCCCGGTACGGCTACCGTTCTTCGGCCGCGATTCCCATCGCGTTCGACGGCACGCAGTACGGCGTGTTGAACGTCTACTCGGCGCGCCCGGCCGCGTTCGGCAGCGAGGAGCGGACGGCGTTCTCGCGACTCGGAACCATCGTCGGTCACGCGCTTCGGTCGGTCGAGCGAGACCGACAACTCCGCGACAGCGAGCGTCGTTACCGGACGCTCGCGGAGAACATCCCGAACGGCGCGGTGACGCTTCTCGACCGAGACCTCCGGTACGTCCTCGCGGCGGGTTCGAGTTTCGACAGCGTCGACCTCCAACCCGCGGACGTCGTCGGACGGCGCGTCGGCGAGTTGAACGCCGTGCCGAAACCGGTTCTCGACCAGGTCGAGGACGCTCTCCAACGAGCGCTCGACGGCGAGACGAACACCGTCGAGGTGGCGTACGACGGTCGCGTGTTCGAGTACCGGGCCGTGCCCGTGCGAGACGACGACGGAGTCTCCGCCGCGATGTCGCTCTCGCAGGACATCACAGACCGCGTCCGCCACGAAGAAGAACTCGAACACGAGCGCGAACGGCTCGAACTGATGAACCGACTCGTCCGCCACAACCTCCTGAACAGCCTCAACGTCGTCGACGCTCGATTGGAAATCGTCGCCGACGGCGTCGACGACGCCGTCGCGGGCCACCTCGAGACGGCCCGACGGCGGACCGACTCGATGGTCGAACTGGTCGAGACGATGCGCTCTCTGATGAAAGCGCTCGTCGAGACGGACGACGTCGTCCTCGAACCCGTCTCGCTCGACGGCGTCGTTCGGCGCGAACTGGCCGACGCGCGCGACGCGTTCCCCGAGGCGGTGTTCTCCTACGAGGAGTCGACGGACGCCACGGTCGAGGCGAACGAACTACTGGACGAACTCGTCGAGAATCTGTTGACGAACGCCGTCCAGCACAACGACGCCTCGACGCCCCGCGTGGTCGTCAGCGTCGACGCGGACGAGGACACGGTCACGCTTCGCGTCGCGGACAACGGCCCCGGCGTCGACCCCGAACAGGGGACGAAGATATTCGACAAGGGGACGAAAGGCTTCGAGAGCCCCGGTACCGGGTTCGGTCTCCACCTCGTCAGAGAGATTGCCGAGGCGTACGGCGGTGACGTCAGCGTCGAGAACGACGCGTCTTCGGACGGGCCGTCGGGCGCGACGTTCCGCGTCACACTGCCGCGGGCGCCGGACGAGTAGTTCGAGTCGAACACCCGACGCCGGCCGTCGCCGCCGTGACACCGCTCGTCGGGCGTCGTCGAAATCAAAAGGGTCGCGCGTCGTCCCGGAGAGACGGGACCGTCAGGCGAACGCGCGGGACGCGTCGCCTTCGTCTTCGGCCTCGGCCTGAATCTTCTCCCACGCGGAGACGAAGTCGTTCATGTATATCTCCGTGCGGTCGTCGCGGATGGCGAACATCCCGGCCTCGGTGCAGATAGCCTTCACGTCGGCACCGGACGCCTCGTCGGCCATCTCGGCGAGTGCGGCGAAGTCCACGTCGTCGGCGACGTTCATGTTGCGCGTGTGGATCTGGAAGATGATCTCGCGACCGTCTTCGTTGGGCTTCGGCACCTCGATGAGGCGGTCGAACCGGCCGGGGCGCAGGATGGCGGGGTCGAGCATGTCGAAGCGGTTCGTCGCCGCGATGATGCGGATGTCTCCGCGTTCGTCGAAGCCGTCCATCTCGGAGAGCAGTTGCATCATCGTCCGCTGGACCTCGGCGTCGCCGGACGTCTTCGAGTCCGTGCGCTTCGAGGCGATGGCGTCTATCTCGTCGATGAAGATGACGGCGGGTTCGTTCTCGCGGGCCACCTCGAACAGGTCGCGGACGAGTTTCGCCCCCTCGCCGATGAACTTGTGGACGAGTTCGGAGCCGGCCATCTTGATGAACGTCGCGTTCGTCTGGTTGGCGACGGCCTTCGCGAGCATCGTCTTCCCAGTGCCCGGCGGGCCGTAGAGGAGGACGCCGGACGGGGGTTGGATGCCCACTTGCTCGAACATCTCGGGCGCTTCGAGCGGCATCTCGACCGTCTCGCGCACTTCGTTCATCTGCTCTTCGAGTCCGCCGATGTCGGCGTAGGTCACGTCGGGACTGTGCTCGACTTGCATGACCCGCGCGCGAACGTCCGTCTCGTTGTCGAGACGCTTGACGATAGAGAGTGAGTTGTTGACGGCCACGCGAGCGTCGGGTTCTAAGTCCTCGCGTAGTTCGTCGGTGACCTCCGTGAGCGCTTCCTGGTTGTTGCCGTGCTGTTTGATGATGACGCCCTCGTCCGTAATCTCTTGGACGGTGGCGACGAACAGCGGCGACTGCTTGAGTTTCTTGTTCTCGTGTGTCAGTCGCTCTAGTTTCTGCTGATACTTGTTGTTCTCCGCGTTCGCATCCAGCAACTTGTCCCGCATCTCCTCGTTCTGGTTCTCGAGGATATCGAGGCGCTCTTGGAGTGCCTGTATTTTCTCCTGCTGCGACGCCGCATCCTCGTCGTACGGAAGGTCGACGTCGTCCACAGTGTCGGTCATCACCCGTCGTAGGGTAGCGTTTCATAAGAGGCTTCGGGTAAGCGGCCCATCTCACCGTCTCGCGGGGGATACCGTTCTGTCGCATCGACTGACAGTGGTGAACGGAAAATGTTTGAAAGTAATATTTTGATACAGCAAATATTATCACTCTACATCCTCCACGTAGGAGTACGAATGAGCACCACCGAGGTAGTCGGACGCGAAGAGGAGACCGTTGACCGTTGGGAACCCATCCGAGAGATGCCGCCGAGCGCCAAACTCGTCGCGAAGGTCCTCGACTACAACGAGACGCTGACGCAGAGCCAACTCGCGGAGGAGACGCTCCTCCCGCCTCGGACGGTTCGGTACGCGCTCTCGCGTCTCGAAGAAGCCGACGCCGTCGACTCGCGGTTCTCCTTCTCCGACGCCCGCAAGCGCCTCTACAAACTGAGCATTTAACTACGGTGACGGGGCCAGACGCTCCGTGACCGACGCACCGCCCACCGCCGACGCGGCACCGAACTCGGACGCACCAGCGAACGCCGACGCACCAGCGAACGCCGGCGCACCACCGCGCTCGGACGCGCCGCCGAACCCGGACGCCGTCCGCGACGCCCTCAGAGCGCTGGCGACGGGGTCGGCGTCAGCACAGACGGCGACGTTTCGAGTGACCATCGCCGACGCGGTGGCGGCGACAGCGTGCGCGGGAGACGCCGTCGCCTATCTCCGGCGCGGAGGGATTCCCGTCCTCGCACGGGCCGTCGCCGACGCGCGGGCGGCAGACGCGGCGGCAGTCGCTCGCGAGGGGACGGACGCGCTCGGGACGCTTCGACGACTCGACGCGGCTCTCGAGTCTCGTCGAGACGTCGACGCGGCCGCCGAGGAGGAACCCGACCACTTTCACCCCGCTCGCGGAACCGTTTTACCGGCGAGTGGCAAAACTCCGGGCAGATGACACGGGTGATACACACCGGCGACACCCACCTCGGGTACCAACAGTACCACTCGCCGGACCGACGCCGAGACTTCCTCGACGCGTTCGAACAGGTCGTCGACGACGCGGTGACCGACGGCGTCGACGCCGTCGTCCACGCGGGCGACCTGTTCCACGACCGACGACCGGAACTGCGCGACTTGCTCGGGACCATCTCGGTCCTCCGCGAGTTGGACGACGCGGGCATCCCCTTCCTCGCCGTCGTCGGCAACCACGAGTCAACGCGCGGCGGGCAGTGGTTGGATCTCTTCGAGAACCTCGGACTCGCCGAACGACTCGGCGACGAACCGCGCGTCGTCGGCGACACCGCGTTCTACGGACTCGACCACGTGCCGAAGTCGAAGCGCGAATCCCTAACGTACGACTTCGAACCGCACGACTGCGCCCACGCCGCCCTCGTCGGCCACGGCCTGTTCACGCCGTTCGCCCACGCCGACTGGGAGACGGAGACGGTCCTCGGCGAGTCGAACGTCGACTTCGACGCGTTCCTCGTCGGCGACAACCACGCGCCGGGGACCGAACGAGTGCTTGAGACGTGGGTGACCTACTGCGGGTCGACCGAACGCGCGAGCGCGGCGGAGGAGGACGCCCGCGGCTACAACCTCGTCACGTTCGACGGGGAGGTGGACATCCGCCGGCGGTCGCTCGACACGCGACCGTTCGTGTTCGTCTCCGTCGAACTCGCAGACGGGGAGGGCGCAGAACGCGTCCGCGAACAGGTCCGCCAACGCGACGTCACCGACGCCGTCGCCATCGTCGAGATGACGGGCGAGGGCGACCCCGTGACGCCCGCGTCGATAGAGGAGTTCCTCACAGAACGCGGCGCACTCGTCGCCCGCGTCACCGACCGCCGCGAGATGGCGACCGACGTGGAGATAGACGTGTCGTTCGCCGACCCCGACGACGCGGTGCGCGAACGCGTGTCCGGTCTCGGTCTGTCCGCGGCGGCCCTCGACGTGGACGAGACGGTCCGCGCGAGCAAGACCGCCGACTCGAACGTCCGCGAGGAGGTGAAGACGCGCGTCCAGTCGCTCCTCGACTCGGGCGACGTCGCGGCGTTCGACCCCGCCGGAAGCGACGGCGACGAACCCGCGTCCGAGGACGGGGCGGCGGACGCCCCGGCGACGAACGGGCGGACGAACGAGACGGCAGGCGAGGAGGCGACGAACACAGAGGCTACCGAGACGACCGCAGACGAGGAGGCGACGGACGGACCGACGACAGACGAGGAGGCGACTGCCGAGGCGACGAACGGTGCGTCCGACGAGAACGACCAGTTCACGATGGAGGACTTCTAGATGCGCTTCGACCGAATCAGACTCTCGAACTTCAAACCCTACGCGGAGACGGACCTCGAACTCACCGACGGCGTGACCGTCATCCACGGCCTGAACGGCAGCGGGAAGTCTTCGCTCCTCGAAGCCTGCTTCTTCGCGCTCTACGGGTCACACGCGTTGGACGAGAACCTCGGCGACGTGATGACGACCGGTGCGGAGGAGGCCGAGATAGAACTCTGGTTCACCCACGACGGCGCGTCCTACCACATCGAGCGTCGCCTCCGGAAGTCGGGCGACCGAGTGCAGACGGCCACGTGCGTCCTCGAAGGCCCGGACGTCTCCGTCGACGGCGCGCGCGACGTTCGCGGGTTCGTCGCGGACCTCCTCCGGATGGACGCCGAGGCGTTCGTCAACTGCGCGTACGTCCGGCAGGGAGAGGTGAACAAACTCATCAACGCCACGCCGAGTCAGCGACAGGACACGATAGACGACCTGCTCCAACTCGGAAAGCTAGAGGAGTACCGGGTCCGCGCGGGGAACGCTCGCCTCGGCGTCGAAGACGTGCTGACGGACCGCCGCGGAGCGCTCTCGAAGGTCGACTCCCAAATCGAGGCCAAGGAGGACGCGAACCTCCACGAGAAACTGAACGCCTTGGAGACGGAACTCGGCGAGGTCGACTCCCAGATAGAGCGGTACGAACAGCAGCGAGAGAAGGCCCAGGAGACGTTCGAGAACGCACAGGAGGTGTTGGAGACGTACCGAGAGCGCAGGGAGGAACTCGACGGACTCGACGCGGACGTCGCCGAACTCCGCGAGACCATCGCCGCGGACGAACAACAGCGAGACGAACTCCGAACCGAAGTCGACGAAAAGCGCGACCGAATCGACGAGCTTCGAACCGGAATCGACGGACTCCGCGCGGAGACGACGCTCGAAGAGGTGACGGCGGAGACGCTGTCGGCCCGGCGCGACGAACTCGGCGACAGGGAGGACGAGGTTCGAGAGCGTCTCACGGAGGCGCGCCAGCGGCGGACGATGCTGTCGAACCAAGCGGAGAAACTGGCCGAACGCGCCGAGGAGTTCTCGTCGCGGGCGACGGAAAAGCGAAGCCGTGCCGAAGAGTTGGACGCCGCCGCCGAGGAGGCGGAGACGCAACTCGCGGAGCGACGAGAGCGACTGGAGACGCTGGAGGCCGAACTCGACGAGGCGACGGCGACGTTCGCGGACGCACCCGTCGAACTCGGAGAGGCGTCGGCGTACCGAGACGACCTCAGAGAGACGCTGACCGAGGTTCGTTCGAAGCTCACGGAGACGAAGACGGAGGTCGGAAACGTCCGTGACCGCCTCGACGAAGCGGAGTCGCTGCGCGACGCGGGCAAGTGTCCGGAGTGCGGGCAACCCGTCGAAGACTCCCCGCACGTGGACGCCATCGGCGAGTACGAGACGCGAATCGAGGCGCTGACCGAGGAACTGGCGGACCTCCGAGAGCGGCGCGAGACGCTGGAGTCCCGCCTCGAACGAGCGGAGACGCTCGTCGAGACGGAGAGTCGCGTCGAGGAACTCCGCAACAGCAGGGAGCTGTTCGAAGAGCGCATCGAAGACGCGCGCGAGACGGTCGAGGAACGGCGCGAGGAGGCCGAGACGCTCCGCGGGGAGGCGGACGAACTGGCGGCGGACGCCGAGGAGAAACGCGAGGCGGCCGCGACGCAGTCGGAGGCGGCCGAGGAGGCGGCCGACACCGTCTCGGAACTCGAATCCGACCTCGAGTCCGTCGTCGCCGCCGAAGACCGTCTGGACACCCTGTCGGAACGGCTCTCGGCGTTGGAGACGGCGGAGTCGGCCGTCGAGCGATTGGAAGACCGACGCGAGAACATCGCGGAGTTGAACGACGAACGCCGCGAGCGACTGGCGGAGAAACGAGCGCGGCGCGAGACGCTGGCCGAAGAGGTGGACGAGTCCACCGTCGAGGAGGCGAGAGACAAAAAGCAGCGCGCGGCACAGTACGTCGAACAGGTCGACGAGGAGTTGGCGACGCTCCGCGAGAAACGCGACGGGCTTCAGAGCGACATCGGGGGCGTGAACGGCGAACTGAAGCAGTTGCGAGAACTCCGCGAGGACCGAGAGGAACTCGCCGCCCGCGTCGACGCCCTCGAATCGCTCCACGCGGAGACCGAGGAGCTAGAGGCGATGTACGGCGACCTGCGCGCGGAACTCCGCCAGCGAAACGTCGAGAGCCTCGAACGGATGCTGAACGAGACGTTCGACCTCGTGTACGGCAACGACGCCTACTCGCGCATCCGACTGGACGGCGAGTACGAACTGACCGTGTTCCAGAAGGACGGCACCGCTCTCGACCCCGAACAGCTCTCCGGCGGCGAACGCGCCCTGTTCAACCTCTCGCTCCGGTGCGCTATCTATCGCCTCCTCGCCGAGGGCATCGACGGGGCCGCGCCGATGCCGCCGCTCATCCTCGACGAACCGACGGTGTTCCTCGACTCGGGACACGTCTCGCGCCTCGTCGACCTGGTGGCCGAGATGCGCGAACTCGGCGTGCGCCAGATAATCATCGTCAGCCACGACGACGAACTCGTCGGCGCGGCGGACGAACTCGTCACGGTGGAGAAAGACCCGACGAGCAACCGGTCGTCGGTCCGGCACGAGGACCCCGCGGCGCTCCTCGCGGCGGAGTCGCTCGCGGACGACTAGTCCCGACGCTCGTCGCCGCGGAGTGCGGCGACCGCTTCTCTCGTCGTCTCGGTGGCGGCGTAGCCTCGTTCGCCGTGGACCGTCGTCTCCGTCAGAAGGCCGGCCGCGCGGAACTCGCCGAGGAGGCCGTGGAGGTCGGACTCACAGAGGTCGTAGGCGTCCAATAACTCGACGACCGAGAGGGCGTCTCGGTCAGCGAGTTCGAAGAGGAGACCGAGCGAGCGGTCGTCGTGGACGGCGGTGACGACTCGTCTGACGGCCTCGGGAACGCCCGACGCCGCCGCGACGAGCGGTGAGACGCCGTCGGCGGTCAACTCGTCGTTCGGGAGGTAGCGTTCCGCGCCCGTCTCCGGGTCGCGGACGCGACTCGACTCGCCGGAGCGTTTGACGAGGAGGTAGCGCTTGCCGTCGTCGTCGTGGACGGTCTGCATAGATGCGGGAACGCGCGAGAGACGAATAGGGGTTTCCGTCGCGGTTCAGTCGTCGTCCTCGTCGCTGTCGTCGTTGCTGTCAGCGTCATCGCTGTCGTCGTTGCTGTCAGCGTCATCGCTGTCGTCGTTGCGGTCGCCGTCTTCGTCGGCACTGTCGCCGTCGTTGCTCTTCTGAAACTCCCGATAGAAGTAGTACGCGCGGGCGAACGCCAACGCGCCGACGAGCATCGCGCCGCCGCCGACGAGGAGTTGGCCGCGGAAGTACAGCAGCATCGCGCCGAGACTGATGCCGGCGACGGCGACGTTCACGAGGACGACGGTGGCCCAGAACGCCCGCTGGAGTTCCTCGTCCACGTCGGTGACTTCGGTGGGTTCGCTGCTGGGGAGTTCGACCGCGGGAACGTTCACCAGGTCGCGTTCGGGGTCGCCCCAGCGGTCCTCGGGGTTCTCTTCGTCGGGTTCGTCGGGCCAGTCGTCGAACTCCCGGGACACGTGTTCGGGAACGGCCGAGGGAACGAAAAGCAGTTCGTTTCGGGTCCTCGGAGGGCCCGGTTAGCAGTTATCTTTCAGCGTGATGGTTCGAGTCGTCTCGACCCACGCGAGCGGATTCTGCGGGTCGTAGAACACGACCCCTCCGTCGACGTCGTAGGACTCGACGTCGTCGAGTCCGTGCGCTTCGCCTGCCGGAGACTGCGTGGCAGGCGACCGATCCGTCCGCTCAGAGTTTGCGTGGTCGGTCATTGTCGCAATGCATGGTATGTTCTATCACACTAAATGTGTTGTGGAAAGACACCTTATCGTTTTGATACCTAATAGGTCGCTAACTACGTCGGTTCGGCGCGACGAGTGAGGGGCGAAAAGCCGAGGTTTTTAGCCGGGAGTGCCGAACGCTCCGCCATGAAGCAGGCAGGGCTCACAGACGCCAAGTGGGGGGGTGACGACGACGCCCGACCCGAGGCGGAGGCCGAACACGTCGCGGGCAACGGAAGCCAGCACGTCTCGGACGTCGTCGACGCCGAGGACATCAAGTTCCCCGACGCGGACGGCACCGTCGAACTCGCGGTGACGCAGGTGGACTACACCATCGAGGGAAGCGGCCGCAACGAGTATCCCGTCGTCCACGTGTTCGGTCGCACCCGGGAGAACGAGACCGAACACGTTCGCGTCCTCGGGTTGGAGCCCTACTTCTACGCCCCCACGGACAGCCTCGACGACGAACTCCTCGATAAGGAGGTCATCACGCGGACCGAACCGGGCTACGAGAGCATCCGTGGCGAGGAACTGACGAAGATTTGCACGCGCACGCCGCGCGACGTGGGACAGATACGCGACGAGTTCGACCACTACGAAGCGGACATCCTCTTTCCGAACCGCCTCCTCATCGACAAAGACATCGAGAGCGGCATCTGCGTCCCCGCGCGCCGACTCGACGACGGGGACGGGACGGTACAGGTGCCGCACGACGAAGTCGTCCCCATCGACGTGGACGCCGACCTGCGCGTGAACACGTTCGACATCGAGGTGAACGACCGGGCCGGCTTCCCCGAAGAGGGCGAAGAGCCCATCGTCTGCCTCACCTCGCACGACTCGTATCGAGACGAGTACGTCGCGTGGCTCTACAACGCGCCCGAGGCGGGCGACGGCGTCGACGCCCCGACTGATTTGGGCGACTACGAACCGCTCCAGTCGGACACCGACGTGGAGATTCGCGCGTTCGACCGCGAGGACGAGATGCTGAACGCGTTCGTCGAGTACATCGTCGAGACGGACCCCGACGTGCTCACCGGCTGGAACTTCGACGACTTCGACATGCCGTACTTCCTCGACCGGTTGGACGTGGTGAACCCCACGTCGGACTACGACTTGGACCCGAACCGACTCTCTCGCGTCGGCGAGGTGTGGCGAAGCGGGTGGGGCGGCCCCGACGTGAAGGGTCGCGTCGTGTTCGACCTGTTGTACGCCTACAAGCGCACGCAGTTCACCGAGTTGGAGTCATATCGCTTGGACGCCGTCGGCGAACTCGAACTCGACGTGGGCAAAGAGCGGTACTCGGGCAGTATCGGCGACCTGTGGGAAGAAGACCCCCAGCGACTGTTGGAGTACAACGTCCGCGACGTGGAACTCTGCGTCGAGATAGACAGAAAACAGGACGTCATCGCCTTCTGGGACGAGGTGCGGACGTTCGTCGGATGTAAGTTAGAGGACGCACCCACCCCCGGCGACACCGTCGACATCTACGTCCTCCACAAGGTCCACGGCGAGTTCGCGCTCCCCTCGAAGGGTCAGCAGGAATCCGAGGACTACGAGGGCGGGGCCGTCTTCGACCCCATCACCGGCGTCAAAGAGAACGTCACCGTCCTCGACCTGAAGTCGCTGTATCCGATGTGCATGGTGACCATCAACGCGTCGCCGGAGACGAAGGTGGACCCCGAGGCGTACGACGGCGACACGTTCCGCGCGCCCAACGGGACGCACTTCCGGAAGGAACCGGACGGCATCATCCGGGAGATGGTGGACGAACTCCTCGAAGAACGCGAGGAGAAGAAACGCCTCCGCAACGACAACGAACCCGGCACGCCCGCGTACGAACAGTTCGACCGACAGCAGGGCGCGGTGAAGGTCATCATGAACTCGCTGTACGGCGTGCTGGGCTGGGACCGCTTCCGCCTGTACGACAAGGAGATGGGCGCGGCGGTCACCGCGACGGGTCGGGAGGTCATCGACTTCACCGACGAGACGGCCAGCGAGATGGGGTATTCTGTCGCATATGGAGACACAGATTCCGTCATGCTCGAACTCGGCCCCGACGTGACGAAGGAGGAGGCGATCGAGCAGTCGTTCGAGATAGAGGAGTACATCAACGCCGCCTACGACGACTTCGCGCGCGAGGAACTCGGCGTCGACGTCGCGGACGGCGAGGAGCACCGCTTCCAGATAGAGTTCGAGAAACTGTATCGGAGATTCTTCCAGGCGGGCAAGAAGAAGCGGTACGCCGGACACATCGTCTGGAAGGAGGGCAAGGACGTCGACGACATCGACATCACCGGCTTCGAGTACAAGCGGTCCGACATCGCCCAGATAACGAAGCAGGTGCAGAAGAACGTCATCGAGATGATCGTCTACGGTGAGGACGACGACGACATCAAAGAGTACGTCCACGACGTCATCGCCGACTTCCAAGAGGGGAACCTCCCGCTGGACGAAATCGGCATCCCCGGCGGCATCGGCAAGCGACTGGAGGCGTACGACACCGCGACGGCGCAGGTGCGCGGCGCGATGTACGCCAACGCCTTCCTCGGGACGAACTTCGGCCGCGGGTCGAAGCCGAAACGACTCTACCTCGCGAAGGTCCACCCGTCGTGGTTCCGTCAGATGGAGTCCGAGGAAGGGTTCGACCCCCAGCGAGACGAACTGTACGGGCAGTTCAAGCGCGACCCGGACGTCATCTGCTTCGAGTACGACGACCAGGTCCCCGAGGCGTTCGAGGTGGACTGGGACGTCATGTTGGAGAAGACGCTGAAGGGCCCAATCGCCCGAATCATCGAAGCACTGGGCATGTCGTGGGACGAAGTGAAGTCGGGACAGGAACAGACTGGTCTCGGAAGCTTCATGTAACGGCCGCTGACGTCCCGAGAAGACGATAGGCCGCCGTTTCGAGCGACCGTCGATAGGCGGCAGGTTCGTCCGGTCTCCCGAAGAGCACCTTTCTGAAAAGCAAATATATTTTCTCTCCAGTAAAGCGTCCGGTGGCGAATGCGTAACCATTATGGGTGGCACAACCCTCGGTTCTCGTACGAGGCAACGAGACACAATGGCTACACTCGAAATCAAGAACCTCCACGCGAAGGTCGCGGAGGAGGACGGCGAGCAGATTCTTCGTGGCGTCGACTTGGAAGTGAAATCCGGGGAGATTCACGCACTGATGGGGCCGAACGGCTCCGGGAAGTCGACCACCTCGAAGGTCATCGCCGGGCACCCCGCCTACGAAGTGACCGACGGAGAGATTCTCCTCCACCTCGAGGACGGCGACTTCGGCGACGAGTTCGAGATTCCCGACGACAAGCGCACGTGGAATCTCCTCGACTTGGAGCCGAACGAGCGCGCGGCGCTCGGTATCTTCCTCGGCTTCCAGTACCCCGCCGAGATAGAGGGTGTGACGATGACGAACTTCCTCCGCACGGCGCTCAACGCCAAACTCGAAGAGCGCGAGGAACTGTTCGAGGACGAGGACGAAGCCGAGGAGGCCGACGAGGACGACTCCGGCTACGAGACGTCGCCGATGGAAGGCCCCGCCGACGACGGCGAGGTCGGCGTCGCGGAGTTCCAGAAGCTCCTGAAAGAGAAGATGGAACTGCTCGACATGGACGAGAAGTTCGCCCAGCGCTACCTCAACGCCGGCTTCTCCGGCGGGGAGAAAAAGCAGAACGAAGTGCTGCAGGCCGCCATCCTCGAACCGTCCATCGCGGTGCTCGACGAGATCGACTCCGGTCTCGACATCGACCGCCTGCAGGACGTCTCGAACGGCATCAACGCCCTCCGCGACGAACAGGGAACGGGCATCCTCCAGATCACCCACTACCAGCGTATCCTCGAGTACGTCGAACCCGACCACGTCCACATCATGCTGGACGGCGAAGTCGTCAAGAGCGGCGACGCGACCCTCGCCGAGCAACTCGAAGACAAGGGATACGACTGGGTCCGTGACGAGGTTTACGGGACAGCCTGATACGTACAGAGTCCGACTGCCAAACTAGATACAACATGAGCTCAGACCAAGACCACCTCAAAGAAACCGACACCGAAGCTCGCTTCGAGTTCAAGAAGGAGCAGAAGTCGTCGTTCCAGGCCGACAAGGGCCTCACCGAGGAGACGATTCGCGTCATCTCCGAGGACAAAGACGAGCCCGAATGGATGCTCCAGCGCCGTCTGCGCGCGCTGAAGCAGTTCCAGGAGATGCCGATGCCGACCGACTGGCCCGGCCAGCCCGACCTCTCCGAGGTCGACGTGAACGAGATCGTCCCGTACATCCGACCCGACGTGGAGACCCGCGGCGGCGTCGACGACTGGACGGACCTCCCGGACGACATCAAAGACACCTTCGACAAACTGGGCATTCCGGAAGCCGAGAAGAACGCGCTCTCCGGCGTCGGTGCGCAGTACGAGTCCGAAGTCGTCTACCAGAACATGCAGGAGCGCTGGGAGGAGAAGGGCGTCGTCTTCATGAACATGGACCAGGCGGTCCAGGAGCACGAAGACATCGTCAAAGAGTACTTCATGACGAAGTGCGTCCCCCCGTCCGACAACAAGTTCGCCGCACTCCACGGGGCCATCTGGTCCGGCGGGTCGTTCGTCTACGTCCCCGAGGACACGACGGTCGACATGCCCGTGCAGGCGTACTTCCGCATGAACTCCGAGGGAATGGGCCAGTTCGAACACACCCTCATCGTCGCCGAAGAGGGTTCGGAAGTCCACTACATCGAGGGCTGTTCGGCACCGAAGTACTCCGCGTTCAACCTCCACTCCGGCGGCGTCGAAGTGTTCGTCGGCGAGGACGCGCACGTGCAGTACTCCACGGTCCAGAACTGGTCGAAGAACACCTACAACCTCAACACCAAGCGCGCCATCGTCGAGAAGGGTGGCCGCATGGAGTGGATTTCGGGGTCGATGGGTTCGAAGGCGACGATGCTCTACCCGGCCTCCATCCTGAAGGGTCGCGGCGCATCGGACAACCACATCACCATCGCGTTCGCGGGCGAGGGCCAGAACATCGACACCGGTGCGAAGGTCTACCACAACGCCCCGAACACGAAGTCTACCATCGAGTCGAAGTCGATATCGAAGGACGGCGGCCGCACGAACTACCGCGGCCTCGTCCACATCTCCGAGGGCGCGACGAACTCCTCCACCGCGGTCGAGTGCGACGCGCTCATGTTCGACAACGAGTCCACCTCGGACACGATGCCGTACATGGAGATCAACGAGTCGAAGGTCGACGTCGCCCACGAGGCGACCGTCGGAAAGATCGGCGACGAGGACATCTTCTACCTCCAGTCGCGCGGTCTGGACGACGACGACGCGAAGCAGATGATCGTCTCGGGCTTCATCGAACCCATCACGGAAGAACTGCCGATCGAGTACGCGGTGGAACTCAACCGCCTCGTCGAACTCGAGATGGAGGGCAGCCTCGGATAACATGAGCAGCGCAACACTCCCAGCGAACCTGTCCGAAGAGACGGTTCGAGAGATTTCCGAGCGGCGAGACGAACCGGAGTGGATGCTCCAGCGTCGTCTCGACGCGCTCGACGCACTGGACGACGTCGACCTGCCGGACGTCATTCAGACGCCTGGTCGACGGTGGACGAACCTCGAAGCGCTCGATTTCGAGGAGCTCGTCGACCCGCTGAACCAGTCCGACGAGACCGAACGCGTCACCGACGAAGGCGTCCACGTCCTCCCGTTCACGGAGGCGTTCGACGAGTTCGACGACGTGCTCGAAGCGAACTTCGGGAAGACGGTCGACCCCGAGTCGAACTACCTGACCGCCCTCTCGGCGGCACTGTTCACGACGGGCACGTTCATCTACGTCCCCGAGGGCGTCGACGCGAAGGACGTGAAGGTCCGCGCGAAGATGAACTCGAAGTCGCTGTTCAGCCACACGCTCGTCGTCACCGAGGACTCCTCCTCGGCGACGATTCTGGAGCGAATCGACAGCGGTGACGACGTGGAGGGCGACCGGTACTTCTCGAACCTCGTGGAGGTCACGACGGGCGAGAACTCCTACGTCCAGTACGGGTCGCTGCAGAACCTCGACGAGGACACGTACCACTACACGTTCAAGCGCGGCGACGCCGACGTCTACGGCACCATCAACTGGATCGAGGGCAACATCGGCTCTCGACTCACGCGCTCGGACGTGGAGACGGAACTCAACGGCGACTCCTCGGAGACGAAGATCGTCGGCGCGTTCTTCGGCCACAACGACCAGCACCTCGACATCAACGCGCGAGTCTGGCATCAGGCCGAGAACACGACCGCAGACCTCGTCACCCGCGGCGTCCTCGACGACGACGCACGCTCCGTGTACGAGGGCGTCCAGGACGTGGGCCGCGACGCGTGGAACACGTCGTCGTACCAGCGTGAGAACACGCTGATGCTCTCGGACGAGTCCGAGGCCGACGCGTCCCCGAAACTCATCATTCACAACCACGACACCGAGGCGTCGCACTCGGCGACGGTCGGACAGGTCGACGAAGAAGACCTGTTCTACATGACCTCTCGCTCGGTGCCGCCGCTACAGGCCCGCAACATGCTCGTCGAGGGTTTCTTCGTGCCCGTCCTCGAAGAGATTGCCGTCGACGAGTTCCGCGAGGACCTCGAAGAACTCATCGCCGAGCGTCTGCGGTAGACGTCACCGGCGGTCTTCTCTCCCTCTCTCGTTCGTCGCTTCTCTCAGTTCGGACCTCGAGCGCGGTCACCGTGGCGGTGACCATGACCGTGACTGGACCGACACCGGATCCGCGGAGGGAACCGCTTAAGTCGGCTACGACCCTGCGAACGTGTATGAACGACAGGGTATCGCACACAGCGGAGGTGCCGTCGTGAGCGTCGGTCACCGCGTGACCTCCGACCACCAACTCGCCCGTCTCCTCCAGATCGGCATCGTGTTAGAGGAGGTGGTCGAGGCGCGAGCGTACCACCACTACCAGTCGCTCGCGGACGAGGACCGCGAACTCGACGCGGAGATAGAGGACCTCCTCGAACACGCCGCAGAAGAGTCCGCGGAACACCGTGAGCGCTTAGAGAGCATCGTCGACCAACTCGACGCCGAGAGCATCCCGTTCGAGGACATCGAGACGCTCGTCGAAGCGCAGTACGGCAAGACGAAACCGGACGACTTCGACGGCGTCCTCTACGACCAACTCTGCAACGAGGAGACGGCGTACAAGTTCTACGACGACCTCATCGAGGCCGTCGACGCCAGCGACACGGAGTTCAGCGTCGACCGAGCGGAACTCCTCTCGCTTCTCACCGAGATTCGAGACGAAGAGGCCGAAGGCGTCGAAGCAGTCACCCGAATCATGGAGACACGCGAATGAACCGACGGCAGTCGAGCGGAGGACTGAGATGAACACCGCAGACCAGTACGTGAAAGCTATCTACCTCCTACAGGAGATGGAAGACGGACCGGCGGCGACGGGCGCACTCGCGGACATGCTCGACGTGAGTCCGGCGAGTGCGAACGAGATGATCGGCAAACTGGAGGGACGCGGCCTCGCCGAACACGAGAAGTACAAGGGCGTCCGTCTGACCGACGAGGGTATCGTCCGCGCCCGCGACGCCCTCCAGACGTACTGCATCATCGAACGGTTCCTCGCGAACGTCTTAGACGTCGAGGAGTTCCGCGCGGAGGCGCGCGAACTCGAACCGGTCATCGACGACACCGTCGCCGAACGCCTCGACACCATCATCGACCGCAACAGCGAGTGCCCGGACTGCTTCGACCCCGAGACGGACGCCTGTTGCTATCTCGAAATCGCGAGCGAAGTCGAGGAGAACCCCGCCGACTGAGGTTCGGGGGGGACACACCCGGTTACGTTGTGCTTATCCAACACGTCTCGGCCGGCAGATAGTCCGTAACAGTGACTAAGCGTTAAGTCGGTGTCCCGTGAGACCGTGGTATGGTAGGAGCAGCGACGATAACACGTCTCCTTCGTCTCGCGGGCGTCGAACCCGGTGACCGAAGCGAGGCGTCGGAGACGTCGGAGTTTCCGTACGTCTGTCGCGGATGCGGGAGCGCCTACGACGTCCAGTATCACGTCTGCCCCGACTGCGGCGGGTTCTCCGTCGACCGCCGGTTGTCGGCCGCCGACGGAACCGACTGACGCCGAGTGGCACGGCGATTCGAACCCGATGGCTTTTCAAAGGTCGCACCACGAGTAGAGGATACAGTCCCGTGGTGGTGAGCGATTCGACGGAATCGCACGCTATACGGGACGAACGGAGTGAAGTCCCGTGGTGGTGAGCAGTTCCGAAGGAACTGCGAGGTACACGGGACGAAGAGCGAAGCGATGAGTCCCGTGGTGTAGCGGCCAATCATAATGGCCTTTGGAGCCATTGACGGCGGTTCGAATCCGCCCGGGACTACTTTCTGCGAGCCTCAGCGTGCAGTGATAGTTACAACTCGGATTCGAGCCCAGAAGACGAGAGGATTCGAGTCTTCGCGGTTCGAATCCGCCCGGGACTACTGATTCTGTGGCGAGTCGTACGGCGAGTCACGAATCCGTCCGAGACTTCCGGTCCGCGAACCGACGAAAGCTCCGTGCTCTCACACCTTCAGTCGCCGCCTCGCGCCGCTCTCGTCTCCGCACCACCGTCAAACACGTCCGTCTCGAAGTACACGAGTTCGACGGCGACGACGACGGCGCTGATGGCGGCGACGGTGTAGAACACCGCTCGCTGGGAACTGAACAGGTGCCAGACCATCATCGGGAGGAACGTCACCGTCCCGACGAGGCCGATGGCGGGCGGAATCGCCGAGACGTCCTCGTGGTCGCGTTGCTGAAGCGCGAGATAGCTCATCGCGCCGAAGACGACGATGAACGTGAGCGACGCGAACGACGTGATGCCTTCGAGACTGCCGACGAGCGTGAACCCGGCGGTGAGGACGCCGAGGATGAGGATGATTCGCTTCGGGAGGCCGCCCGAGTCGCCGTCGTCGGGGTCGAGTCGCTGCGGGAGCAGGTCGTTCTCGATGAGTCGGTCGGAGAACTGCGCGCTGGTGAAGAGCGTCGCGTTGATGGCGCTTGCCGTCGAGAGCAGCGCCGACACCGAGATGACGAGGTGGCCCCACCGGCCGCCGAACTGCGCGGACGCCGTCGCGAGTGCGACTTCGGGATGTTTCGACACCATCGCCACGCCGACGATGCTCGTCGTCACGATGGCGACGCCGATGTAGATGAGCACGGCCGTCGGAATCGAGATGTAGATGGCAGTCGGATTGGTGTCGCTGTGGTCTTCGATGGTACTCTGTGAGTACATGAGCAACTGCCAGCCTTGGAACGCCACGAACGACATCGCGGCGGCCATGATGGGTTCGAAGCCCAGCGAGTCGAGACCGGTCTGGATACCGCCGTTCGACGACCCGTACCACAACCCGACGACGACGAAGCCGACGAGGACGGCTATCTTCGCGACGACGAGGACGATTTCGACCCATCCGGACTCCTCGACGCCGACGAAGTTGAGCGCGACGAACGCGCCGATGATGGCCAGCGAGAGTACGGCGCGGAACGGGAAGCCGAAGACCTGTTCGACGCCCGTGAGGTCGACGAAGTAACTCCCGAACGCGTAGGCGTACATCGCCATCGACCCGACGTAGCCGAAGAGCAGTGTCCATCCCGCCATCCCGGCGAGCGTGGAACTGTCGGCGAACCACTCCAGATAGGTCGGCGACGCCCCTTCGGGGTCGCTCAACTGATTCAGCTTGACGTACGAGTAGCCCGCACAGAGGGCGACGAGTCCGGCGAGGACGAACGAGAACCACGACAACGCACCGGAGATGCTCACGACGACGCCGAGAACGGCGTAGATGCCGCCGCCAATCATCCCCCCGAGCGCCATCGAAATCGCACCCGTGAGTCCGAGGTCACCGCCCGAGACGTTTTCTGTCATCTCCGGAGCGTAGTGGCGGGGGCCTTTTCAATTTTTTAGCCGGATATACGACGTTGTGATAATCAAACCAGACGATGAATATACGCCGAATCGGATAGATTGTTAGGCGTCGGCCGTCTGCGAGATGGTATGAACCGGTCGAGGGAGCTCACCCGAGACGAACCGGTGGCGGGCGCGATGCCGCAGACGGACGGGCCGCGGTGGGTCATCGTCAACCCCGTCAGTGGCACCGCCGACCACGCAGAACGCGTTCGAGAACTCGCGGGGATGCGCGGCTACCGCGTCGAGGAGACCGACCACGCCGGTCACGCGGTCGAACTCGCCAAGGACGCGGCGGCGAACGGAGCGACGTTGGTCGCCGTCGCGGGTGGCGACGGGACGCTGAACGAAGTCGTCCGCGGACTCGACAGCGAGGGCGCGTTAGACCGCACGACGCTCGTCCCGGTACCCGTCGGTACGGAGAACCTCGTCGCGACGAACCTCGGTATCGAGAGCATCGAAGACGCGTTCGACGTGGTCGAGACGGGTGCGCGCCGCCGAATCGACCTCGGCGTCGCGGACGGCGAACCGTTCGTGATGTCGTGTATCGCCGGACTCATCGCCGACGCGAGCATCGCCACCTCCGACGAGTTGAAAGAGCGGTTCGGGTCGTTGGCGTTCGTCGTCGCCGGCGTCCAGGAGATGGCGTCGTTCGACGGCTTGCACGTCGACCTCACCGCCATCTCGGACGGTGAGGAGCGGTCGTGGTCCGGCGAGGCCATCTGCGTCCTCGTCGGGAACGTCCGCCGGTTCGCGCGGGAGGGCGGCCAGGCCGACGTCGAAGACGGGGAGTTAGACGTCGTCGTCATCGAGCAGATGCCCACCGGCGACATGGTCCTCGAAGCCATCGCACAGCGTCTCTTCGGCGAAGAGACGGACAACGTCTACCACGTCCGCGCCAGCGAACTGGAGATACGCGTCGCCGACGGGGAGACCATCGAGTTCAGCCTCGACGGCGAACCGCACGCCGACAGCGACTTGGAGATTCACACTCGACCGTTCGCCCTCCGGGTGTGCGTCGGCCCCGACTACGACCCGTCGCCGCTCGGCTCCTGATTCCCGACTCCCGACGCGCGGTGAGCGTCACCCTCGCGCGGCCGGCACCGAAACGCCGATGCTCGCTCGCGTCGTCCACCCGAGCGATGCCCGCCGACGCACCGTCTCTCGGTTCGCGCCTCCGGTGGCGACTGCGTCGGCCGTTCTACGCCGCCTACTACGCGGTCAGTCGCGCGAACCACGAGCGCGAACTCTTCGCGACGCGAAAGCGCGTCGGCGGCGCGACGTTCCGAAGCTACGAACCGTTGCTCCGCCACGGTGACGACGCCCTCCTCCGACGACTGCTCGCGGCCGTCGGTCCGGCCGACACCGTGTACGACGTGGGCGCGAACACCGGTGTCTACACGCTCGCTGTCGCCGCGAAACACCCCGACGCACGCGTCGTCGCCTTCGAACCGGACCCCGGCGTCCGGTCGCACCTCGCGGCGAACGTCCGCGCGAACGACTTCGACAACGTCGACGTCCGCGGCGACGGCGTCGGTGCCCGGTCGGGAACGCTCACCTTCTACCGCTCCACGTACGACGAACTCGGGTCGTTCCGCGAGGACCGCGCCGCCGCGTGGGAGGCCCGCGTCCGCGACGCCGTCGAGGTGCCCGTCGTCGCCCTCGACGACGTCGTCGCCGCCGGGACGGCCCCGCCGGACCACCTGAAGATAGACGTCGAGGGCGGTGGCGACGCCGTCGTCGCCGGCGCGCGCGACGTCCTCGACACCGCCCGGCCGACGGTCTACTTCGAACCGCACGGCGAAGACGAACGGCGGGCGGTCGCGTCGCTACTCACGGAACTCGACTACGAGATTCGGACGCAACCCGACGGATGGGTCTGCGTCCCGACCGACGACTCCGCCGGGCGTCAGTCGAGGTAGAACGCGTCCGCGCCGTGGTCGTCGCGCCACGCGAACGCGAACAGGCGACGAATCGGGAGTCTGTCGAGCGTCCGCCCGTCTTCACTGCGCCCCGTCGACCACGTCCAGACGGTGCCGTCGCCGACAAACGCGCCGTCATCGTCCGGTTCGGCCTCGACCTCGAACTCGGGTGCCTCGAACGCGTGGAGTCCGTCCGAAGCGGCGACGACGAGGGCGTCCGCGCCGCCGACGGCGACGCGAACGAGGCCGCCGGCCGACTCCACGACCGGGAGGGGAACGCCGAGGACGTCGTCGCCGCGTTCGAGGCCGACGACCACCGTCTTCGGGTCGACACCGGCGTCGGCCAGTTCCGTCGGCCAGTCGTCGCGGCCGCCTGTCCCGCGGTGCGCGCCGAGGCCGTACCCCGGCGTCTCGAAGTACGACTCGTACGGTTCGGCGTCGTAGTCGACGGGGACGGGGTCGTCAGAATCGCTTCCGGCCTCGCTCTCGCCGCCGGGCGGGCGCAGTATCGTGCCCGTCGGGTGGTCGTCGACGAACGCCCTCACCGTCGTCGTCGCCGCGGGACGCACCGCCAGTCGGCGGCCGTCGTGGACGCCCGCGAGACAGACGCCGCTGGATTGCTTCCACTCGGACCCCGTCTCCCGGTCGTACATCACCAGGTCGTCGTCGGCCAGTTTCCCCGAGACGCCGAGTTCGAGGACGTGGTCGTCGGCGCCGGTCGATACGCCGCCGGTGTCGTCTCCGCCGTCGCCGTCGACGGCCAGCGATTCGCTCACTCGGCGGTCGTAGACGACGGCGCTCCCGCAGAGCGGACACCACGTCACCGCCACCGGGACGTCGCCGAACTCGTCGTTCACGACCTCGTGGTAGTGGAGGTATCGCAGGGGGTACGCGCGGGCCTCCCCGCGGCGTTCGACGACCACCACGTCGTCCGTCTCCGCGCCGTCGTACGCCGACGGCGGCCCGAACGCGGGGTCGTCGACGCTCGGAATCGCGTCGGGCGGGAGGACCTGCCGGACGTCGTGATTCCGGGTCGAGTCCGTCATCGGAGGACGAACTCCACGCGTTCCTCTTCTGCGCCCTGCGTCCGGCGGCCGGTTATCTCGACGTCGCCGACGTCGGCGGTGTTCGCGACGTGCGTGCCGGCGCAGGCGGTTCGGTCGAACGGGTCGGCCCCCGCCTCGCCCGCCTCGCCGTCGTCCACCCCGTCTTCGCCCGCAATCTCGACGATTCGGACCTCGGTGATGGAGTCGGGGAGGAGGTGAATCCGCGTCCGCGACTCGTCCAGCGAGGCCTCGGCGGCCTCGCGGTCCATCGTGTACCACTCCACGCCGCGCGCGTCGGCGACGAGTGCGTTCATCCGACGCTCGATGGCGTTGAGGTCGGACGCCTCGAAGCGGTCGTACGCGCAGTCGAGGTGGGCGTGGTCGTCGTAGAGTTGGTTGCCCGTCGTCTCGGCGTCGTACTCCGCCAAGAGGACCGCAGAGAGGAGGTGCTGGGCCGTGTGGTACCGCATGTGCGCGAAGCGACGCTCCCAGTCGAGTTCGCCGGTCACGACGGTTCCGGGGTTCGGCGGGTCGCCGTCGACGGTGTGGAGGACGTCACCCTTCTTCGTCACCTCGGTGACGCGCCACTCGGCTCCCTCGTCGGTCCGGAGGGTGCCGGTGTCGTGCGGTTGTCCCCCGCCCGTGGGGTAGAAACAGGTCCGGTCGAGGACGACGCGGTCACCGGCGACGGAGTCGACCGTCGCCTCGAACGACCGGCGGGTCGTCTCCTCCAGGTAGAGCGGTTCGCTCGACATGTGATACCGTGACGTGCGGCGGATGCGAGTTGAGCGCTTCGGTTTTCGAGCGACCCGCCGCGTGGACCGAGTCGGGGTGGGGGATTCTCACTCGTCGTAACGCCTAAGAGCGGAACAACCATTGATTCGGGTAATGACCACGAACGCGAACGTTCGAACCTCCCTTTCTTACGACCAACGGGGGTGGCATTGTGGGCGTTGAAATCAAAGAGTCGCCCGTCTCCGCCGAAGAGTTCGAGACGATGCAGCGATTCGTCCGCGATTACCTCGCCGCCAGCGTCGAGAACGAAGAGGACGGCGGGCGGATGCGGTGGTACCCCTGGCACAGCGCCGAGTACCGGTTCAACCACATCCTCAACGTCGTCGACCTCGCCTCGAAGATAGCCGACCGCGAGGGCGCGGACGTCGACGTCGTCCGCGTCGCGGCCCTGTTCCACGACATCGCGAAACTGGAGGCCGACCAAGACGTCCACGCCGAAGAGGGGGCGCGCGTCGCCCGCGAGTATCTGACCACCCACGGCGACTTTCCGCAGTCGTTCGTCGAACAGGTGTGTCAGGTCGTCGCCGACCACTCGTATCAGGGGCCGCTCACGGACGTGTCGTTGGAGACGCGGTGTCTCATCGAGGCGGACATCCTCGACAAAATCGGGGCGAACGGCACCGTGTTGATGCTCCTGCGGATGGGGTACGAGGCGCGGACACACATGGACGCCTCCGAGATGGTCGAACGCGTCCTCGAACGCGGCCGCGCCGCGACTGACAGAATCGAGAGCGACGCCGCCGAGAGCATCGCCTACCAGCGTCTCAAGCGGGTCAAGTGGTTCCGCGAGTGGTTGGAAGACGAGGTCCCCGGCATGGACCACGACGAGTTCAGCGGCCTCTAAGACGACGCCGCTCCGAACTTCGACGCCGTATACTACAGCGTATCGAGTATCTCCAGCACCGACTCCTCGGCGTCGCGGCCGGGGTCCCACTCCGACCCGTCGCGGTCGGACGCGCGGTAGTCTCGGACGGACTCGCGCATCGCCTCCGCTATCGGCGTCGACTCCCAGCCTAACGCGGCGAGTTTGTTCGTGTCGAGGACGTGCGGGTAGTCGCGGTAGAGGATGAAGTCGTCGAGCGAGAGGCCCGCGGCCGCGAGTTCTCGTTCCCCGGCGTGGACGACTTCGACGGACGCGTCCGCGGCGTCGGCGGCGAGTTCGACCATCTCTTCGAGCGTCACCAGTCGCCGGTCACCGACGTTGTACGCCTCGCCGGGTTCGCCCTCCTCGGCGACGATTCGGAGCGCGCTCGCGACGTCCTCCACGTACGCGCGGTGCCAGATGTTCGTTCCGTCGCCGGGGACGACGACTCGGTCGTAGGTGTCGACTCTGTCGAGCCAGTAGTCCAGTCGCTCCGTGTAGTCGTCGGGGCCGTAGACGATGCACGGACGGACCGACATCGCGTTCACGCCGTTCTCGGCGGCGTCGAAGACGATGCGGTCGCCCTCGGCTTTTCGCGGGCCGTACGAGTCGCTGTCGTCGGACTCCGCTTGCTCGGGCGTGCAGTCACACAGCGGCGTCTCGCCTTCGCGCTTCGGAATCTCCTCGCGGCCGTAGGCGGCCCCGCTGGAGATGTAGACGTAGCCGTCGACGTCGGAGAATATCTCGACCGCTCGCTCCACGTCCGCCGGGTGGTAGGCCACGCAGTCGATGACGACGTCGGGGTCGGCGGCCGATTTGGCCGCTTCGAGGGCGCTGTCGTCCGTCCTGTCGCCTTCGACGTGCGTGACTCGGTCGTCGTCGGCGAACGGGTTCTCGTGGTTCCCGCGGTTGAAGATGGTGACCTCGTAGTCGTTGTCGAGCAAGTCCTCGACGGTGTGGCGTCCGATGAAGCGCGTCCCGCCGATGACGAGTGCGGAGTCGGTCATACCTCGCACTCGGAGACAGGACGTGAAAAGTGTGGGAGAACCCGGTACGGGCTACCGGGAGTCTCCGCGTTCGGTCGTCGTCCGAGTCAGTCGTCGCTCGTCTGCGCCATCGTCTCGGACTCGCCGCCCGCGGCGACGGCGGACGCCGACTCGGGCAGTTCGCGACGCACGTCGGCCTCTTCGCGTTCCTCGATGATGCCCGCGTAGGCGTCGGGCATCACCTTCACGAAGTCGTCGACGACGCTCGCCCACTCTTCGAGGAGTGCGGCGGCGCGGTCGGAGTCGGTGTACTCGGCGTGGTTCTCCACGAGGCGGCGGAGCATCGCCTCGTCGGAATCGTCCAATTCGTCGGAGAGCGACACCATGCCCGTGTTCGCCTGCGCCCCGAACGCGTCGTCGGGGTCGTAGACGTAGGCGACGCCGCCGGACATCCCCGCGGCGAAGTTCCGGCCGGTGTCGCCGAGGACGGCGACGACGCCGCCGGTCATGTACTCACAGCCGTGGTCGCCGACGCCCTCTACGACCGCTTTCACGCCGGAGTTGCGGACGCAGAATCGCTCGCCCGCGACGCCGTTGATGTACGCCTCGCCCTGCGTCGCGCCGTAGAAGGCGACGTTGCCGATGAGGACGTTCTCGTGAGCTTCGTAGGCGGCCGTCTTCGGCGTCGTGACGACGATTTTCCCGCCGGAGAGGCCCTTGCCGACGTAGTCGTTCGACGCGCCGGAGAGGCGCATCGTCACGCCGTTCGCGAGGAACGCGCCGAACGACTGGCCGGCGACGCCGGAGAACTCACACTGGATGGTGTCGTCCGCGAGTCCCTCGCCGCCGTAGCGCGTCGATATCTCGTTCGACAGCATCGCGCCGACGGCTCTGTCGACGTTCGACAGTTCGCGCCGAATCTGGACGGGTTCGCCGCGTTCGAGCGCGGGTTCGGCCTCCGAGATGAGGTCGTAGTCCACCGACGCGGCCACGTCCGAGTGGTCCTGCGACTCGGTCTGGTAGCGCGCGCCCGAGGCGGGTTCGGCGACGACGGCCGAGAGGTCGAGATGCTTCGCCTTCTCGTGGTCCGTCTCTCGCTGGGCGAGAAGCGAGGGCCGACCGACCATCTCGTCTATCGAGGTGAAGCCGAGTTCGGCCATTATCTCGCGCAGTTCCTGCGCCATGAACGCCATGTAGTTGATGACGTGGTCGGGTTGGCCGGGGAAGCGGTTTCTGAGGTCCTCGCGCTGGGTGGCGACGCCGACCGGACAGGTGTTCTCGTGGCACTGTCGGGCCATCACGCATCCCGACGTGACCAGCGACGCCGTGCCGAACACGTACTCTTCGGCGCCGAGGAGCGCCGCGATGGCGACGTCGCGTCCGGTCTTCATCCCGCCGTCGGCGGTGACGCGGATGCGAGAGCGGAGGTTCGTCGCGCGGAGCATCTGGTTCGCCTCCGCGAGGCCGAGTTCCCACGGCAGACCGGCGTTCTTGATGGACGTCTTCGGCGACGCCCCCGTCCCGCCGTCGTGACCCGAGATGTGGACGACGTCGGCGTTCGCCTTCGCGACGCCGGCGGCGATGGTACCGATACCGGCCTCGGAGACGAGTTTCACGTTGATGTCGGCGTCCGGGTTCGCCGTCTTCAGGTCGTGGATGAGCTGTTTCAGGTCCTCGATGGAGTAGATGTCGTGCAGCGGCGGCGGCGAGATGAGGCCGACGCCCGGCGTCGCGAAGCGGACGTGCGCTATCATCTCGTTGACCTTCATGCCGGGCAGGTGGCCGCCCTCGCCGGGTTTCGACCCCTGCGCCATCTTGATCTGAATCTCCTCGGCCGAGGAGAGGTAGTGGCTGGTGACGCCGAACCGACCCGACGCCACCTGCTTTACGTTACACTCCTTCTCGGTGCCGAAGCGCTCCGGCGGTTCGCCGCCCTCGCCGGAGTTGGACTTCCCGCCGATGCGGTTCATCGCGATGGAGTTGTTCTCGTGGGCTTCCGGCGAGAGGCTCCCGAGCGACATCGCGGCCGTCGAGAACCGTTTGACGATGTCCTCGACGGGTTCGACGTCGTCGATGTCGACCGGGTCGCGGTCGGAGTCGAACTCCAGGAGGCCGCGAAGCGTCTGGAGTTCCTCCGACTGGTCGTTGACCAACTCGGCGAACTCCTCGTACTTCTCGTAGTTGCCCGAGCGTACCGCCTGTTGGAGCGTTCCGACCGTCTTCGGGTTCCACTGGTGGTGGATGCCGCTGGAGCGGTGTTCGTACTCGCCCTGGTGTTCGAGTTCGGGGTCCGCGCCGTAGGCGACGGCGTGGCGGGTCAGGAGGTCCTGTTCTATCACCCCGATGTCGATACCCTCGGTCCGAATCTCGGTCCCCTCGAAGTACTCGGCGACGAAGTCCGAGTCGAGGCCGACCGCCTCGAATATCTGCGCCCCCTGGTAGGAGGCGACGGTGGAGATACCCATCTTCGCCATCGTCTTCAGCAGGCCGTCTTCGAGCGCCTTCGTGTAGGCCGCGATGGCGTCGTCCTCGTCCGCGCCGTCCGGTCCGGCGACGATGTCGCCGATGGTCTGGTAGGCGAGGTAGGGGTTCACCGCGCCCGCGCCGTAGCCGACGAGCGTGGCGACGTGGTGGACTTCGCTCGGTTCGCCCGACTCCACGACGAGGCCCGCGTGGTTGCGCAGGCCGTTCCGGACGAGACTGTGGTGGACCGCACCGGTCGCGAGCAGACTCGGGACGGCGGCGCGTTCGGGGCCGAGGTTCCGGTCCGAGAGGACGACGACGTCCGCGCCGTCCTCGATGGCGGCCTTCGCGTCCGCTCGGACGCGCTCGACGGCGTCGCGCAGCGACGTGTCCGTCTCGAACGTGGTGTCGACGACGGCGGACCGCATCCGGCCGTCGAGTTCCTTTATCGCCTCCGTCTCGGCGTCGGAGACGACGGGCGAGTCGAGGACGAGTTGGCGGGCGTGTTCGGGCGTCTCGTCGAGGAGGTTCCGCTGGGCACCGAGACGGGACTCCAGAGACGTGACGAGTTCCTCGCGGATGTAGTCGAGCGGCGGGTTCGTCACCTGTGCGAACAACTGCTTGAAGTAGGTGAAGAGCGGTCGGTCGAAGTCCGAGAGGACCGACAGCGGCGTGTCGTCGCCCATCGACCCGACGGGGTCTTTGCCCTGTTCGGCCATCGGTTCGATGAGGTGGTTCAGTTGGTCCTGCGTGTAGCCGAAGGCCGCCTGTCTGGCGCGTAAGTCGTCGACGACGCCGCGCGGCGCGTAGTCGTCTTCGTCCGCCAGTTCGTCCAACTGCGATTGCTCCTCTCTGACCCACTCGCCGTACTTCTCGTCGGTCAGCGAGTCGAACACCTCTTCGTCGGGGACGACCCGTCCCTCCTCGGGGTCGGCGACGAACAGTTGGCCGGGTTGCAGACGGCCGCGTTCGCGAATCTCCGAGGGGTCCGTGTCGAGTGCGCCGACTTCGGAGGCCATGATGAGGCGGTTGTCCGTCGTCACGTCGTAGCGGCACGGACGCAGGCCGTTTCGGTCGAGGACGGCCGCCACGCGGTCACCGTCCGTGGCGGTGACGAGGGCGGGACCGTCCCACGGTTCGACCAGCGAGGCGTGGTAGTCGTACCACTCGCGCCGTTCGGGGGCCATCGCCTCGTCGTCGCGGTACGCCTCGGGGATGAGCATCCGAAGGACGTGCGGCAGGTCGCGGCCGCCCTGCAACAGGAGTTCGACGGCGTCGTCGACGGACGCCGTGTCGGACTGGTCCGCCTTCGTGATGGGTTTGATCTTCTCGATATCGTCGCCGAAGGCCGGATGTTGGATGTCCGTCTCCCGCGCGCGCATCCAGTTGACGTTGCCCCGGATGGTGTTTATCTCGCCGTTGTGGACGATGTTGCGGTACGGGTGCGCGAGGTGCCACGCGCCCAGGGTGTTCGTCGAGAAGCGTTCGTGGACGAGCGTGAACGTCGTCTGGAGTCGCTCGTCCTGTAAGTCGGGGTAGTAGTCGGCGAGTTGCTCGCCCTTCAAGAGGCCCTTGTAGACGAGCGTCTTCCGCGAGAGCGAACAGACGTAGAACCGCGCCGCCTCCTTCGCGTCGAGTTCGTCGACGGCGTTCTCGACGGCGCGACGGCCGACGTACAGCGCACGGTCGAACTCGTCGTCGTCCATCTTCGTTGCGGGGACGACGAACGCCTGCCAGACGTCCGGTTCCGAGTCGAGTGCGGTCTGGCCGAGGTCCGAGTTGTCCGTGGGAACGTCGCGCCACGCGAGGACGTCGAGGCCGTTGGCGGCGAGTTCTCGCTCGAACACGTCGACGAGCGTCTCTCGTGCCGCCTCGTCGGTCGGCATGAACACCGACCCGACGGCGTACTCCTCGGGGAGTTCCACGTCGACGACGGCGTCGAAGAACCCGTCCGGTCGCTGGATCATGATACCCGCACCGTCGCCCGTGTCTTCCTCCGCACCGGTCGTCCCGCGGTGTTCGAGGTTGACGAGGAGTTCGAGTCCGTCCGCGATAGTTTCGTGGCTGGTTCCCCCGTCGAGGTCGATTACGGCTCCGACCCCGCAGTTCGAGCGCTCGTCGGTCGGGTCGGCGAGGCCGTCCGACTGCGCAGGGGTGTCTCTATGTGGCTTGGTCATGTGTCTCACCTCGAACTGCCCCTTTAAACTCG
Organism: Halogeometricum limi; assembly: GCF_900115785.1. Taxonomy (GTDB): domain Archaea; phylum Halobacteriota; class Halobacteria; order Halobacteriales; family Haloferacaceae; genus Halogeometricum; species Halogeometricum limi. The sequence continues at coordinate 671,671 of NZ_FOYS01000002.1, read as the reverse complement.
TTATCCTGAAAGCATAAGGGCTTGTTTATCACATATTAGGAGATATAATGTGGTAGTATTTCTCTCACGTGGTGGAGACGAATCTCTCGGGGGGAGGCGACGGACGACAGAAAAAAGCGAAGACGGGGACCGGTCGGCGGTTTCAGTGGTGGCGTCGGAGTCGGACTCGGTCGTCGTCGTAGGAGTCGACGTGGTCGCTGTCCAGTTCGTTGGAGTCGTCGTCGTCCCAACCGAGCATGTCTTTTATCTTGTCAGTGATGCCACCGTCGTCGTCGTCTCTGTCGACCGTCGCACGGCCGTCTCGAACGTCGTTGATGGTGCCGATTCGGTCGCCGTCGGCGGTGACGACTTCTTTGTTGCGGTCTTCCTCACTGAATTTTCGTGCCATTGCGTCTGAACTATTTCGCGGCACTCGTAAGGGTCTACTGGCTGCACAGGCGCTCTGATACTCGAATTCGTGTCTTTCAGCACATATCGAAAAGAACGATCTCCCGACTCTCCGGCGACGCGACGATTCACTCTCGCTGTCGGTTCGCGGACCGTCGTTGGCCGCCGGCGACCGCGCCCGCGAGCGACAGGACGCTCGCGCCGACGAGGACGACGCCGGCGAGGAGGACGACGGCCGACTCGGTTCCGAGGTCGGTCACGGCCAGGCCGCCGCCCGCCTGCGCGGCCAACACGCCGCAGACGACGGCGTAGCCCACGCCGACGACCACGAGCGTCCGGAATCGCCGTCGCTCGGACCAGTCGACCGTCGCGGCGACCAGCGCGAACGCCGGGAACAACTGGGCGGCGTGGAGCGTGGCGGCGTGGACGAGTTTGAGGTCGCCCGCCGGTTCGACCACCGCCGCCCGTTCGAACCGTTCGTCCGGAGACATGGTGTCTGCGTTCTGGACGATGGCCGCGCCGGTGACCTGCCCGGCCAGCAGTGCGAAGAACGCGAGACGGACCGCCAAGCGGAGACTCGACGACCCCTCGGTGCCCACGAGTGAGACGATGGTGAACACGAGGATACAGAGACCGACGACGCCGATGAGCGCCCCCATCGCCGTCCAGACGGTGGCGTCGAACGGCGTCGCCTCGTTGAAGTGCGAGGGGACACCCCGCCACCGCTGGAGGGTCGCGCCGGCGACTTCCCCGGCGCAGGCGACGGCGAGTGCGACCAGAGTCGCATCGACGAGTCGGGGCACGCGCGAGAGGAACGTCCGCAGGAACGTCACCGTCAGGAGCGTCGCACCGAACGAGAGGCCGAACGTCGTCGGCTTACGCCACGAGACCGCGCCGGCCCACGGCGTCCCACTCGCGAGGTGTATCCCGAGGTGGACGAGTCCGCTCGTGACGAGAACCGCACCGACGCCGTACCCGATTCGCTGACTCCTCGTCGCGTTCTCCCAGTGTCGTCGGCCACGAGAGCGCGCGGCCGACTGGAGCGTTCCACCGCCACCCTCCGCCCACCCCACGCTAACGTCTCGCATAGGTCCAGTACGCGTCTCGTGCGTATAATCGTAGACGGCGGGAGAAGAGAGAGTCGCGCTCGTTCAGTAGGACTTCGCGAAGTAGGCCGTCTCCTCGGCGTCGTCGTCGCAGATGGCGCACGTCTCGCCGCCGTGAATCTCGGCGTCCTCGTCGTCGAGGGGGACCATCACGATTTCGGCGGCTATCTGGTCTTTGATCTCCGTCTCACACGCTTCGTCGCCGCACCACGGCGCTTTCACGTAGCCGCCGTGCTGACCGATGGTCCCGAGGATGTCCGCGCGTGAGTCGGCCTCGCGGACGTTCTCTTCGAGGTTCTCCTCGGCGGCGGCGTACAGTTTCGCGTACACCTCGTCGAACTGTTCCTGCACCGTCTCGGCGATGTTCTCGCGGTCGACTTCCCGGGACTCGCCGTCGGGTCGGTGAACCACCGTCACCACGTCGTCGTCGACTTCGTTCGGCCCGATTTCGAAGCGGACGGGGACGCCTTTCAGTTCCCACTCGTTGAACTTGAAGCCGGGATTGCGCTCGTCGCGGTCGTCGAGGTGGACGCGGACACCCGCGGATTCGAGTTCCTCGGTAATCTCCTCGGCGTAGTCGAGCACTTTCTCTTGGGTGTCGGCCTGCCAGATGGGGACGACGACGACTTGTTCGGGGGCGACGGTGTGCGGGAGAACGAGTCCCTGGTCGTCGGAGTGGGTCATGATGAGTGCGCCGAGTGCGCGCCACGAGAGACCCCACGACGTGGTGTGTGCGACCTGAGCGTCCTCGCCCTCGTCGGTGTAGGTGATGTCGAACGCCTCGGCGAACGACGTCCCGAGGTGGTGCGACGTCGCGCTCTGGACGGACTTGCCGTCGGGCATGAGGGCCTCGACGGTCGTCGTCGTCTTCGCGCCCGGGAACTTGTCGTGTTCGGGTTTCGCCCCGCGGAGCACCGGCATCGCGAGGAGGTCCTCGTACACCGACTCGTACTGGTCGAGTCGGAGCATCGTCTCCGTCCACGCGTCGTCGTCGGTCGCGTGCGCGGTGTGGCCCTCCTGCCAGAGGAACTCTTTCGTCCGGAAGAACGGCTTCGTCTCCGTCGCCTCCCACCGGACGACGGACGACCACTGGTTCACTCGCAGGGGGAGGTCACGGTGACTGCGGACCCACTGGGCCATGTACGGCGCGATGATGGACTCGGAGGTGGGGCGGACGGCGAGGCGCTCTTCGAGTTCCTGCTGACCCGCATGCGTGACCCACGCCACCTCGGGGTCGAAGCCTTCGACGATGTCTTTCTCGCGTTCGAGGTAGCTCTCGGGGATAAACACCGGGAAGTAGGCGTTCTGGACGCCCGTGTCTTTGAACTTCGCGTCGAGGAAGCCCTGCACGCGCTCCCAGAGGGCGTACGCGCGCGGGCGGGTGATGATGAATCCGCTCATCCCTTCGGGACCGTAGTTCGCCAGACCAGCCTTCTGGACGACCTCCGCGTACCACTCGCCGGTGTTGTACTGCTTGGACTCGGTTATCCCGAGTTCCTGTTCGTCGCTCATTACCGCTATTTCACCGCACTGCGGCCTTAAATCTCCTGAAGCGTCGCCTCCTCCCCGACGCGCTCCATCGCGTGCGGGTGTCCGTCGCCGTGACTGATTCGCACTCCGGAGAGTTCACTCAGATGTGAGGAAGGATTAGCTACAAATCGTCGGACGTCGTAGGTCACATGGAGGGCGCAAACATGATAGCACACGACACACATCGGTCGGCACGGTGGAGTCGAGAAGCGACGGGAGAAGAGACGGACACAGAGACCGTGAACACGCGCGTCGAGTTGTGGTGTGAGGCGAGCCACACCGGCGGACGCGGCGAGTTCGACCGCGTCGCAGAGCGCCTGCGTGAACTCGACGCGCGGGGTGACGTGGACGCCTCGGCGGTCGAGACGTGGGAACGATTCGTCGACGTCTCGGGGGGCTACCCGGCGGACGAACGGCCGAGAGAGACGCTGGACCGCCTCGGACGACTGCAGCGTTGGTCTTGGCAACACAGTGACACCTCGTCGCTGGACGCGACGACACGCCTCGTCGGTCAGGGGCGACTCGGCCCCGAGAAGAAGGTCGTTCGGACCCCGCGTGCGGCACTCGTCGAGTTCGAGAACGGTATCGTCACGAACGTCACCTGCGCCGACGAGCGAACCGGCTGTCTCACCGCCCGTCTCGAACGCATCGCGGAGCGAGAGCAGACGAACAGCGTGGAACGCGACGACGAACGAGAGAGACCGCGGGAGTCGAGAGAGCGGCTTCGGCTCTAGTCGCGCGTGACGGCGAACGGGCTCTCTCCCTCGCGCCACGCCCAGCCCGGAAGCCGCGTCTGGAACCCGGCGGCGAGTGCGGCGTCCAAGTCGTCCGCGCCCGCGACCCCCGTAGTGTGCGTCCTCACGTCGGCGAGGTGGAACGTCGCCTGCGCGAGGAGCGACAGCGGTTGCCCCCCGGCGATGGTCGCGGCGAGTTCGCGGCCGAGCATCTCGTCGACGACGAACCCCGGATAGTCGTCCGCGACGTCTAACTCCCGGAGGAGACAGACGTAGCCGGCGACGTTCACCGCGACTTCGCCGTCCGCGAAGACGACGCCGACTTCCTCCCGGTACGCCGACTCGGTCACCGTCCCCACCTCCGTGTCGAACAGCGCACCGAGTCTGTCTCGCGTCTCGTTCAGCAGTGGGACGACCACGGACGCGCGGTCTGCGACCCAACGAGCCTCTCGTTCGACGACACTCGGAGTGACTTCCATACGTCGCTCACAGCCCCGAACGGCTTCGACTTTGCGAAGGCTTTTATACCGCGGCAAGGATACGTCCGAGTAAGCGGGTTTTCCCTGCCTCTTCCCGCAGTCAGGATAGCCGAAGATAGCGATTCGATCGCATCCGTTACCTATGCTCTCTCACGATTACATCCAATGCGACCATGCGGCCGTAGTCGCCGTCTTCTCGATTGACGTCGACGAAGTCCGTTCGCCGAGTCCTCGGACGCGGTTCGGCAGCGGTTCCCGAGGCAGTGACCCGACTCCGCTACCGTCCGTCACGACACGGACGAGTGGTACTCACTTATGAGTTCAGTAGACAAGCAGCTCGAGGAATTGCAAGCAGAGATTACGAAAGAACTCCCATCGGACATCTCCGTCTCCGACGTCAAGTACGAGGGGCCCGAACTCGTCGTCTACACGCGCGACCCGAAGAAGTTCGCGCAGAACGGCGACCTCATCCGGAAGCTCGCGAGCAAACTCCGGAAACGAATCACGGTCCGTCCCGCGCCGGAAGTCCTCTCTCCTCCGCGCGAAGCAGAAGAGCAGGTCATGAGCGTCATCCCCGAAGAGGCCGGCGTCACGGACTTGGACTTCCACGAGGACACGGGCGAAGTCGTCATCGAGGCGGCCAAGCCGGGGATGGTCATCGGACGCCACGGTTCGACGCTCCGAAAGATTACCCAAGAAGTCGGCTGGACGCCCGAAGTCGTCCGCACGCCGCCCATCGAGTCCTCGACGGTCTCGAACGTCCGGAACTTCCTGAAACAGGAACGCGACGAGCGTCGCCAGATTCTCGAACGCGTCGGTCGGCAGATTCACCGCCAGCAACTGTCCGACGACGAGTGGGTCCGCATCTCGACGCTCGGGTGCTGTCGCGAGGTCGGACGCGCCTCGTTCATCCTCTCGACGCCCGAGACGCGCATCCTCATCGACTGTGGTGACAAGCCGGGGTCCGACGACGTGCCGTACCTCCAGGTGCCCGAAGCGCTCGGTTCCGGCGCGAACTCGCTGGACGCCGTCGTCCTCACGCACGCTCACCTGGACCACTCCGCGCTCGTCCCCCTGCTGTTCAAGTACGGCTACGACGGCCCCATCTACACGACGGAACCGTCGCGCGACCTGATGGGACTTCTCACCCTCGACTACCTCGACGTCGCGTCGAAGGAGGGGCGGACGCCGCCGTACGAGTCCGAGATGGTCCGCGAAGCCATCAAGCACACCATCCCCCTCGAATACGGCGACGTGACCGACATCGCGCCCGACGTGAAGCTCACGTTCCACAACGCGGGTCACATCCTCGGCTCCGCGGTGTCGCACTTCCACATCGGCGACGGCCTCTACAACGTGGCGTTCTCCGGTGACATCCACTACGAGGACACCCGCCTGTTCAACGGCGCGGTCAACGACTTCCCGCGCGTCGAGACGCTGGTTCTGGAGTCGACGTACGGCGGTCGGAACGACTACCAGACCGACCAGGAGGACTCCGAACAGACGCTCATCGACGTCATCAACGAGACGCACGACCAGGGCGGGAAAGTCCTCATCCCCGCGTTCGCCGTCGGTCGGTCCCAAGAGATCATGCTCGTCCTCGAAGAGGCGATGCGGTCGGGGAAGATTCCGAGCATGCCCGTCCACTTAGACGGTATGATCTGGGAGGCGACGGCCATCCACACGACGTATCCGGAGTACCTCCGCGACGACCTGCGCGACCGCATCTTCCACGAGGACGAGAACCCGTTCCTCGCGGAGGAGTTCAACCACATCGACGGCGGCGAAGAGGAACGCCAAGACGTCGCGGACGGCGGCCCGGCCATCATCCTCTCGACCTCCGGGATGGTCACCGGCGGCCCCATCATGTCGTGGCTCCGCCACGTCGGCCCCGACCCGAACTCGAACCTCGTCTTCGTCGGCTACCAGGCGCAGGGAACGCTCGGTCGCCGTATCCAGAACGGCTGGGACGAGATTCCGGTCAACGACCGCGACAACATGGGTCGCTCGAACACGCTCACGCTGAAGATGGGCGTGGAGACGGTCGACGGGTTCTCCGGACACGCCGACCGCGCGGGCCTGGAGAACTTCGTGAAGACGATGAACCCACGCCCCGAGAAGGTTCTCTGTGTCCACGGCGACGAACGCTCCGTACAGGACCTCTCCTCGGCGCTGTACCACAACTACAACATGCGGACGTTCGCGCCGAAGAACCTCGAGACGTTCCGCTTCAAGTAGTCGCGGCCGCGGAACGCCGCCGATGAACCCGTCGCTCGACTGCACACCTTCTTACACCTGCCCGGTGCAGGCACAGACATGCGTCTCGCACTCATCGCGCACGACGAGAAGAAACCGGACCTGATGGAGTTCGCGCAGAACCGCCGGGACGACCTCGAACACTTCGACCTGATGGCCACCGGGACGACCGGCAAGCGCCTCATCGAGGCGACCGGACTCGACGTCGAGCGCAAACAGTCGGGACCGCTCGGCGGCGACATGCAGATCGGCGCGGAAATAGCCAGCGAGGACTGCCACGGCGTCGTCTTCCTCCGAGACCCGCTCACGGCCCAACCGCACGAACCCGACATCACGGCACTGCTCCGCATCTGCGACGTGCACAACGTACCCCTCGCGACGAACCTCGCCAGCGCCGACGCCGTCCTCGACGAACTGATGGACCAACTCGACGGCGACTTCGCCCACCGAGCGTAGTTCTCCGTTCTGATAACTCGCCCGAACGTTCAAGTCTGATTCCGGTGACACTCTTTCTATGCGACAGCCCTCTCGCGTCGTCTCCGTCGCCCTCGTCGTTCTCCTTCTCGTCGCAAGCGTTGCGCCCGTCACCGCGCAGTCGAACGAGACGGACGGTGAGGCGGGCGACGGACGGTGCTTCCCACCCGGCGGGCACGAGTTGGGAATCGGGACCGAAGGCCCCGGGATTCGGGTGACGATTCACACCTCCCTCTTCACGAATCTCAGCGGCCCGGGCGCACTCGGAATCGAAGCCAGCGGGTCGGCGCTGGACACGACCATCCTCGAACTCCGCACGGGCGTCGTCTTCGACGGGACGGGCCCCGTGCTCGACTTCCTCGCGAACCCGTTCTCGCGGTTCGCGGTCCTGTTCGACTACGGGTTCGAGTTGCCGATGTTCGACGGGATGGTCGAAGAATCGCGGTACGAGTCCGACGAGTCGCCGGTGACGGGCGTGGAATCGCGGAGTTGCCGGGCCTAATCGCGAACGGGGGGCCGACTCAGTCCGCCTCGGCGGGGTCGACGACCGATTCGTCCAGTTCGTCCACGCCGACTCTGTCGCACAGGTCGTACAGCGGACACGCTTCGGGACCGTCGAGACACGCCGGTTTCCTGGCCGTACAGTACTCGCGGCCGAACTGAATCATCGCCGTGTGGCCGAAGCCGCACTTCTCGGCGGGCACGTCGCGTTCGAGGTGTTCTCTGACGGCTTCGTGGTCGGCGTCGGCGGGCGCGAGACCCATCCGGCGGGCGATGCGGTGGACGTGCGTGTCGACGGGGAAGACGCCGCCGCGACCACCGGCGAACAGGAGGACGCAGTCCGCCGTCTTCGGCCCGACGCCGTGGATGTCGAGCAGTCGTTCCCGGACCGTCGCGGGGTCTTCGTCCCTCACGAACGCGTCGAAGCCGTCCGCGCCGCCGAACTCCTCGCGGATTCGCTCGGCCGCGCCCTGTATCATCTCGGACTTCTGGTTGTACAGACCCGCACCGGAGATGGTCTCTGCGAGTTCTGACTGCTCGGCGTCGGCGAGTGCGGCGGCCAAGTCTCCGCTCCCGCCGTACCGGTCCATCAGCGCATCGTGCGCCGGTTGGCTGGCTTTGTCGCTCGTGTTCTGGCTCAGAATCGTGCGGACGAGACACTCGAAGGCGTCCTGCCCGCCGTAGGCTTTCCGCCAGTACATCCGACCGAGTTCGTCCACCACCGCCTCCGCGCGTGTGTCGGCCTCGCTGGGGTCGAACGCCGCGGCGGTGCCGCCGCCCCCGTCGCCGCCGCTGATGTTCTCCGCCGGTTCGTCGGGCATGGCTCCGTGTTGGGAGTTCGCGAGCAAAAGCAGTCGGGCCGTCGTCGCCGTCTCACTCCACGCGGAGCGTGAACGTCACCTCGCCGCCGTCGGCGAGGGCCGAGACGATGTCGCGGTCGACGTCGCCCGCGGCCCCCTCGGCGCCGACGAGTACCGTCCGGTCGTCGACGTAGTCGCTGGTTCGTCCGACGTGACTGCGTTCGTTCTCGAAGGACAGGTCGGGGTGGCCGCGACCCTCGATACGCTGCTCGAACGACTCGCCGCCGTCCGTCCGGACTTCGAGGATAGCGGTGATGGTCGCCGTCTCGTCTCTGCAGGCGTCGACGAACGCCTCGTCGAAGTCCGCGGGCACCCGGTCGGCCTCGACGGCGAGGATGCAGTCCCCCGCGGGCGTCAACCAGTCGTCGCTCGTGACCTCGAACGTACTCGCGTGCTCGGCGGACACGTTCTCGTGCCCGCGCGCGTGCACGACTTCCTCGTACATGCCTCCGTGTCACCGTCGCCGCGGTAAATCGCCCTCGGTTCGGCGTCGGTTCGCTCCGGCCGAGCGAACGACCGGCCGTCCGCAGCGCATGCGTCGTGTTACCACGTTCGTTTATATCGGGGTGGCGTTTCAGTGAGACCGCGTATCACGCCGCTACACGGCCCATGGTAGCTGTTTACAGTGGTCGAGACCACCGAAGCCTTTATTTGTTGCCACGCATTATGTGCTATTACCAGAACGCCTCCGGCGTTCCGGCGGCATAGCACGCAGAATGATCGGGAATTCTTATCCACGGTCGGCAGCACAACCACAAGCAGCCGCCACGCTCGGAGTGGTAATGGTATCGAGGTTTGATCACGCATGGTGACACAGCAAGACGTTCTCAAGGAATACGACGTACAACAGCTCAGCGACTCGGACAACGTTGAGCTCAGCGATGAACAGCTCGAAAGCGGCTCCAAAGGTCAGCTTATCAAGCTCGCAGGCCAGCTGCGAGACCGACGTAACGACCTCAACCAGATGGCTTCCGAACGCGCCTCCAAGCGCGACGACCTGAACGCGAAGACTCGCGAGAAGGTCGACGAAGCCCAGGAACACCGCGAGAAACGCGACGAGCTCAACGAGCAGGTTCAAGAGCACAAGAACAAGCGAAACGAGCTCAACGCGGACGCGAACGAGCTGTTCGACAAAGTCGAACAGATGAAAGAGGACCTCGAACTCGACGACGGGAAAGACATCGAGGAACTCAAAGAAGAGATCGAGCAGCTCGAGTTCCGTCAGCAGACGGAAGTCCTCTCGACCGAAGACGAGCGCGAACTCATCGAGAAGATCGAGAACAAGCGCGAAGAGCTTCGACAGAAGAAGGACAAGGTCGACGACAGCGGTGAACTCGAAGAGCTCATCGCGGAAGCCGAAGAGGTCCGCTCGGAGGCGTCCCAGCACCACCAAGAGGTGACCGAGCTCGCCGACAAGGCTCAGGAACACCACAACCAGATGATCGAGGCCTACCGCGAGGCCGACGACATCCGTGACAAGGCCGACGCGATGCACGAACTCTTCGTGGAAGCCCAGGAGTCTGCCGACCGTCACCACGAGGACTTCGTCCGCGTCCAGAAGCGCCTCCGCGAACTGGACAAGCAGGAAGAAGAAGAGCGCGACGCCGAGCGCGCCGAGAAGCGCGAAGCCGCCAAGGAAGAAGCCGAAGAAATCTACCAGAAGTTCAAGGAAGGCGAGACCCTCGATACCGAGGACCTGATGAAGCTCCAGAAGACCGGGCTTCTCTAAGCGCCGGAACGAACGTTTTCTCTCTATTCTCTCACCCGTTCTGAGCGACTGCGCCGTCCCGCACCGAATCGGCGAGAGCGACGGCCGAATCGGGCGTGACCGACGGGGGCGAGAACACGTCTGCCATCACGCGTATGTGACGGCCGGACGTCGTCCCGAAACAGCGGGCGGGTTCTCCGTCCGTACCCCTTCGACCATGAGTCGCCTCACGTCTCTCTTCCCGGCCGTCGCCGTCGAAGAGTTCGCGGACCTCAGAGAGAGTCCGCGCCAGTGGGTCTTCCTGGTCGGTAGTCGACCGGTCGTCGGCGTCGGACTCTTCCTTTCGTTTCTCGTGGTGTTCTACGGGCTCTGGTGGTTCGGCTTCGTCGACCTCCTGAACCCCACCGCGATGCTGTACGTGCTGAGTAGCCTCGTCGGCGGCAACCTCACGCTCGTCACCCTCGTCATCTCCATCAACCAAGTCATCATCTCCCGACAGTTGGGTTCGCCCGGACAACTCCGCGAGGACATCGAGAAAGTCGACGAGTATCGGCGGCAAGCGTTGGACCCCGCCGACGTCGGCGTCGTCCCGGTCACGCCCGCCGACTTCCTGAAACTGCTCTTAGAGAGCGCCCGCCGCGACCTCCAACGTCTGGGCGGACTGGTCGTGGGGACGGAGAACGAGGACCTCCGCGAAGACACAGACGAGATTGTGACCACGCTGACCGAACACGTCGACCGGGTGAGTCGCCTCATCGAGGGGTCGAACACGGGGACGTTCGACACTCTCTCGGCGCTGTTGACGACGAACTACGCCGACCGAATCTACCAACTGCGCCGTCTGAAGTCGGTCTACCGCGAGGACCTCTCGGAGGACTCGGCGGACCTGTTGGACGAAGTCGTCTCCACTCTCCAAGAGATAGACGTCGCCCGGCAGTACTTCAAGACGCTGTACATCCAGACCGAACTCGCGTACATCTCTCGGGTCCTCCTCTACGCGGGCGTCGTCGCCGAACTCGTCTTGGTGTCGACGCTGTTGGTGCTGAGTTCGTCGAGCGGGACGACGGCCCCCGAGGTGTTGCCGCCGGTTCTCGCGCCGCTCATCGCCGCCATCGGCCTCCTGCCGCTCGCGGTGCTGTTCTCGTACGCGCTCAGACTCGCCGTCGTCACCCAACGGACCATCGCGATAACCCCGTTCACGACGCCCGAACAGGAAGACGAACTCCACCTGTGAGGCGACTCGGACGTCTCTCGGCGCCGTCGTCCGATTCCGGACCGTGCGACCGAGAGGACTTTAACCCCGAGAGACGTTCGCACGCCTGTGACCACGCTCGTCCTCTGTGTGGACCGTTCGAACGACATCGGACGGAAGGCGGGTCTCACGACGCCCGTCGTCGGGTGGGAAGCGGTCCGCTCGCTCGTCACCGACGTGGGACTCGCCGACCCGGAGGACTCGAACGTGAACTGCATCCTCGAAGCCCTCCGCGTCTCGCGTGACCTGCGCGACGAACAGGAGGACGCCGTCGTCGCCGTCGTCTCGGGGGTCAGCGAGACGCTGACGGGCGCGGACCGCTCGCTCGCCGCGCAGATAGACCGACTCGTCGACGAGTACGACCCCGAGTCGGCCATCGTCGTCGTCGACAGCGCGGGCGACGAACGCGTCGTCCCCGTCATCGAGAGCAGACTCCGCGTCGACTCCGTGGACAGAGTCGTCGTCCGGCAGGCCCACGACATCGAGTCGACGTACTACCTCCTGAAGCAGTTTCTCGCGGACGAGGAACTCCGCTCGACGGTGCTGGTTCCCCTCGGCGCGACGCTGCTCTTGATGCCGCTGTTACTCACGCAGTTCTCTCCGGCCATCGCGCTCGCCGGCCTCGCGTCGCTCCTCGGTGCGGCGCTTCTGTACAAGGGACTCGCCATCGACCAGTTCCTCGCGGAGTCGCCCGACAGGGTCAGAGACGCGCTCTACTCCGGGCAGGTGTCCATCGTCACCTACGTCGTCGGGGCGGGTCTCACGCTCGTCGGCGCGTTCCTCGGCGCACTGGAGGTGACGCCGCGCGGCACCGGTACCGGCGCGGCCCTCGTCTCGACGATGGAGTTCGTCTACCACGCCGTCCCGTGGTTGGCGCTCGCGGCGTTGACGGCCAGCGCCGGGCGGTTGCTCGACGAACTCATCGGCACCGACGGCGTCAGTCGCCAGTACCTGAACCTCCCGTTCGGCGTCGTCGCTCTCGGACTCGTCGTCCGCGGGTTCGCCGGCTGGTTCCTCGAACGAGAGGGCATCCTCCTCGGGGCGGAACTGTTCGGCTGGCCCGTCTCGGCGCGGCAGCGACTCGCGCTGTTCATCGTGAGCGGAATCGTCGTCAGCGTCGTCGGCGTCCGTATCGCCGCGACGATGAGCGGCGAGGACGGAGGCGACGCCGAGACGCGAGAAGAAGCGGTCGAACCGTAGTTATCGGGCGCTCCGCGCGCGGTACTCGCCGTGTTTGACGCCGAGTGCGAGACAGATGGCACCGAAGACGAGCATCGCTGGCGTCACCATCATCAGGACGGTACTCGTGGCCATGAACCCCATCACGACGAGCGCGACGGTTCCGAGTGCGACGAGGCCGACGAGGGCGCCGGCGGTCACCGTGAGGTTGTACTCCATACCGAGACGTTGGGACGCGGGCACCTAATGGGTTTCTGCGAGAGACGGTCGCGCCGGTACGACGGGGCGTCCCGTCGTCAGTTCCAGGGAGCGAAGTCGGGGTCGACGCGGCGGTCGGTTCGCTCGATGCCGTCGATGCGGTCGACGTCCTCGTCGTCGAGTTCGACGCGGAGCGATTCCCAGTTGTCGCTGATGTGGTCTTCGCTCGTCGCCTTCGGAATCGCCGTCACGCCCTTCTCGCGAAGCCACGCGAGCGAGACTTGCGCTTCGCTCACGTCGTGTTTGTCCGCGATTTCGTTGAGTTCCGGCACCTCGAACACCTGACCGCGGGCGAGCGGTGAGTACGCGACGACTTCGACGCCGTGTTTCTCGCACGCCTCGCGGAGGTCCTCCTGCTGGAGGAGTGGGTGGCACTCGACCTGGTTCGCGAAGACGGGGGCCTCGGAGTACTCGACGGCCGTGTCGAGGTCCTCGGGTCGGAAGTTGCTGACGCCGATGCGGTCTATCTTGCCCTCCTCGTACAGTTCGTTGAACGCGCGGAACGTCTCTTCGGGGTCGTACTCGCGGGCCGGCCAGTGGATGTAGAGCAGGTCGACCGACGAGACGCCGAGTTTCTTCAGACTCTCTTCGGTGGTCGTCTTCACGTCGTCGTACGAGAGGTAGTCTATCCACACCTTCGTCGCGAGGAAGACGTCTTCGCGGTCGACGTCGGCGTTCTCGATACCGCGACCGACGGCCTCTTCGTTGCCGTAAATCTGTGCGGTGTCGATATGACGATACCCCATGTTCAGGGCCGTCTCGACCGCCTTCGCGCAGTCGTCCGGGTCGTCGTTCTGCCACGTTCCGAGTCCGAGCATCGGCATCCCGTTCGCTCGCGGCACGTCCGCGTCGGTGAGAGACTGCTTAGACATAGTCGACTCGAACGACGTCCGTGAGCGCAAAAGACGTTGCGGCAGAGGCGAGAGCGTACCGTAGCGTGTGGGTGTGCGCCCCGTACTCAGTACTTGGGGTCCGCGCCGGTGAGTTCGTACAGGTCGTCCATCACGCGGTCACGGTTCTTCTGCCAGGCGTCGAACGCGTCCGGCGAGGCGGGGTAGGCGTTGTAGAGCGTCGTGATCTCTTTTGCGCGTTTTCGGACGCGGTAGAGTTCGTACAGCGAGTCCCAGTGTCCGAACGTCTTCACGATGGTCTCCAGTTTGAGACCGAGACTCATCTCCGAGGAGCCTTTGCTCAGCGAGTCGAGCAGTTGCTGACCCGGGAGCAACGAGACGATTTCGACGAGTTCGTCCATCTCGTGGGCCATCCCCCAGATGTTGTAGAGGTCGATGGCGGCGAACCGCTTGCCGAAGTCCGTCATCACGTCGCGGTTGTACTCCCAGAGGTTCGCTTCGCTCACGTCGCCCTCCGAGATTGCCCTGACGGCGTGTTTGGCCGCCCAGTGGGCGGACTTGGCCGCGCCGGGGATACCGCCGCCGGTGGTCGGGTTGACGTGACCCGCGGAGTCGCCCGCGGCGATGAAACCGGGCGCGACGGCGGAGTCGTACGGGCGCCGAGTCGGCAGGGCCGCACCGAGTTTGTCCGTCACCGTCCCGTTTCTCAGTTCGGGGCGCGAGCGGATGTCCTCTTTGAGCACCTCCACGAGTTTCATCGGCTCTTCGGTCATCTGGAAGCCGAGGCCGACGTTTATCTCGGTGGCACTGCGCGGGAAGTACCAGAGGTAGCCGAGTTCTTCGGTCGGTTTGAACACGATGGCGTCGTCGTAGTCGACCGGTTCGGGAACGTCGATGACCTCGCGGTAGGCAGAGCAGAACTGCGAGTAGGAGACGTTGGTGTCGAACTGCGTCCCGGAGAAGTCGGTCTTGTCCTGTAGGAGCGACAGCGCACCCGCCCCGTCGATGGTCACCTCGGCGTCGTACTCGACGGTCTTACCGTTGCGCTTCGCTCGAACGCCCGTGACGCGGCCGTCGTCGTCCTGCGTCACGTCCTGGACGACAGTGTCGTAGTGCATCTCCGTCCCGAGACGCTCGGCCTCTTCGAGGATTATCTCGCCGTACCGCTTCCGGTCGAGGACCGCGCCGGGGGCGCGAAACGGAACGTCGAGGTCGTCTCCCGCGGGGTTCTCGAACACCGCCCGGGTGACGTTCTGGTTGGTGAACGATTCGTCTTTGAGATAGTCGAGGTCGATGACGTCGGGGAAGGTGCTCGTGCCCTTGATGGCGTCACCGCAGGCGATGTGGCCCGCTTTCTCCCGAGGTTTCCGCTCGAGGAGAACGACGTCGAGTCCTTCCGACGCCGCGGTGGCCGCCGCGAAGGCACCGGCCGTCCCTCCACCGACGACGACCATGTCGTAGGCTTCCGCTGGCATGTTACCTCATGTTTCAGCGGCCCTCATAAAAATAAACCGTATCTGCCGCTCGAACGACTGGTTCTGGTGTTTTTCGGGGGACGCAAAAGCGGCATTACAGTTAGTGTGGTGCGAGTTGACAAGCAATCGGGGGAGACACGATGTCACAACTCACCACCGAGAACACGAACGCGTTCGCGCACCGAATCGCCGGCGACTCGCTCGTCTACGACTGCCCCGAGTGCGAGTTCGGGGAGGTACTAGTCACCGACCTCATAGAGTCGAGCGACGCGCGCTGTCTCGACTGCGGCGCCCGCTACCGCCTGCACGTCGAACGAGTCGACGACCGAGACGAGTGAGACGAATCGCTCGGAGGGCGGCGGCGACGGCGACTCCGCGTCCGCCCGGCGCAACGGTCATCGTCTCGCACGTCGTATCAGCGCCGTGTCTCGTCGTTCACTGACAATCGGCTGTATCGTCCTCGTCGTCGCGCTCTCGGGCTGTCTGGGAACGCTCGCGAGCGCCGACGCCGGAGCGACGACGGTACCGTCGTCCGCCTACGAACGCGAGGGGTACGTCGCGGGCAACGCGACGAGCGTTCCGCTCCGCGTCCCCGTCGGCGTCGCCGGCGTCGGCGGCGAGGTGTCGGTGACGAACCACGTCGCCGGCTACTCGCGGACCACCGGGGAGAACGAGACGGCCGCGTTCCTCGTCGTCACGTCGCCGAACGCGCGCGTCGCCGGCATCTCCGCCAACCCGCTCCGGGCCGTGACGGACCCCGGCGTCGTCAGGACGGGCCTCGAACTCGCGAGTCGCGCCCGGACGCTCGGAAACGTGGAGAACGTCACCGACCTCAGAGAACTGTCGACGCGGGACGTCGAACTCCTCGGGGCGACGGCTCCGTTGACGACGTACGCGGGCGTCGTCGACACCGAAGCGGGGAGCGTCGACGTTCGCGTCCACGTCGTGGCCGTCGAACACGGAGACGACGTCGTCCTCGCCCTGTCCGTCCACCCGGCGACGATGGACGAACGCGGGGCCGTCGAACGGATGCTCGCGGCGGCCGAGTACCGCGCTGTCGGCGGATAACCAGCCTCTCTCGGAGCGGTCGGACGCTCTCGGGTCGGTGGCGAGTCGCCGCCGCCCGGCGCCGTCGGGCGTCACCGAGTCGCGGCGTCGAGCGTGCCGGTGACGAGGTGGACGAACCCGATACCGGGTCCGTTTCCGCGACTCCAGACGGCCGACTCGCGGCGCGTCCCGGTGTGTCCGTTCACCTCCGCCGAGACGACCATCGCCGCCTCGTAGTCGACGGAGAACGCTCGGGCGACGTGTCCACTGTCGCCGTCGTCGGGGCGGACGAGTCGAAGCGACTCTTCGAGGTTGACGACGGCGGCGTCCTCGCCCAACTCGTCGACTGCGCGGCGTCTCGCCGCCTCGCTGTCGACCAGAAGCGTCACCTCGACGCCGCGTTCGAGGAGACGCGCGACGTCGCCGAGGAACGGTTGGGTGAGGCTCTCGGCGCGGGCGTAGGCGAGGACGCGGTCCGTCGCCGCGTCGAGCAGTCGGGACTCTCTGTCGCGGACGTGGTCGTGTTTCGCGACGGTCCAGACGCCGTCGTCGTCGCCGCCGTCGTCTACGTCCGTCGCCGGGAGGTGTGCGGCGGCCTCTCGGAGCGCCGTTTCGTGGTCCTCTCGACGACTGGAGATGAGTTCGAGCGCACGCTCTAACGACACCGGCTGGTACGTCCTGGGGTTCGAGTACTCGATGTCGACGAACCCCTGTTCGTGAAGGGACTTCATCGCGTCGTAGACGCGGGAACGCGGAACGGTGGAGACGTCTGCAACCTCACGGGCGGTGCCACGGCCCAACCTGAGGAGCGCGACGTAGCACTTCGCCTCGTAACTCGTGAGGCCAAGACTACTCAGTGCACCGACGGCGTTCTCCGTCGCCGTCTCCGACTGGTACGTGGGCATACTCGCCGTGTGAACGTCGGACGGGTATAACGCTGATGGCCGGTTCTCCCGGTTCTTTCATCCATTTTCCGCCGTTTCGGCCACCAGAGTAATATACGAGCGTAGACGTTTCAGACAGATGTTGTTACATTCGTCCTCACACGTGTTATTTGTATCATCAGTGCGTGAGGATAATTGTGACTTCTCCATCCCTGCAACGAGATGCCGTTTACGGTCTTCTCGGCCATCGCATTCGACGAGCAATCGTCGTCACCGCGCGGGCACAGGACGTCCCGACGCCGTTGTCGGAGATGACATCCGCGGTCGCGAACGCCATCGCAGAACAGACGCAGACGGCGACGCCGGACGGACCGATGCGACTCAGTCGCCTCGAAGTACAACTGCACCACACCCACCTCCCGAAACTCGAGATGGCGGGCGTCCTGACGTACGACGCCGACGCGCAACTCGTCACCGAATTCGACGCGGACGAACTCGAACTCCTCTCGCAGGCGTCGGACACGCTCGAAGCCGAGTTCGGTGGAGCGACGGCGGCCGAGTAGCGGTCGACCGGTCTCTCATCTGCGACTCTCGGGAAGAAAGAAAAATTCGGGCCGCGCCGCACCGTCTCGCTCGTCGTCGGATGCGTTCTCAGTAGAACTCGCGGACGAGGTCCATCGCGCCCTCGGGCGCGCCGTCGTCTATCTCCGACATGTTCTCCGTGAGGTCGTGCTTCTCGTCGTAGGGCACGGACGATTCGTCCTGCCAGACGACGCCTTGGAACTCCTTGTCCGCGTCGAGGATGACCTCTTTTGCGGCCTCGTAGTCGTGTGGGTCGTGGTCGTCTTCGGCGAGGTCCACGAGGTTGTCGCGGAAGTAGTCGTACGTGTCCACGTCGTTGAACGTGACGCACGGACTGAACACGTTGACGAAGCCGAAGCCGTCGTGTTCGATGGCCTTCTGCACGATTTCGGCGTGTCGCTGCGCGTCCGTCGAGAACGACTGCGCGATGAACGTCGCACCGGCCGAGAGGGCGAGTGCCATCGGGTTGACCGGGGGTTGCTGGGGCCCTTCGGGCGTCGTCGACGTCTCGAAGTCCTCGCGCGAGGTGGGCGACGCCTGCCCCTTCGTCAGGCCGTAGATTCGGTTGTCCATCACGACGTACGTCATGTCGACGTTGCGCCGAACGGCGTGGACGAAGTGGCCCGCGCCGATGGAGTAGCCGTCACCGTCGCCGCCGGCGACCATCACTTCGAGGTCGGGGTTCGCGAGTTTGACGCCCGCGCCGACGGGGAGTGCGCGCCCGTGGACGCCGTGGAGGGCGTACGAGTGCATGTACGTCCCGATCTTCCCGGAACAGCCGATACCGGCGACGACGAAGGTGTTGTCGGGGTCGTTCCCCGTGTTCGCGAGTGCCTTCATCATGCCGTTCATCGTCCCGAAGTCACCGCAGCCGGGACACCAGGTGGGTTGCTTGTCGGATTTGAAGTCCGTGAATCGGATTTCGGAGCTCATAGCTTAGGCCTCCATCGTCTGCTTGATGTCCGCGGCGAGTTCGTCCGCCTTGAACCGGACACCGTTGTACTTGTTCACCCGCTTCACGCGAGTGAGCGTGTCGTGTTCGACGACGTCGGCGAACTGTCCCGTGGCGTTACACTCGACCACGATGACCTCGTCGGCGTCCTCGAACGTCTCGGTCAGGTCGAAGCGCGGGAACATGTACGGAATCGACAGGAAGCGAACGTCGATACCGTCCTCTTTCAGCAGTTCCATGGCTTCGACCATCGCGCCCTCGTTCGACCCCCAGGAGACGACGACGGTGTCGGAGTCGGCGTTCCCGAACTCGCGGGGACTCCAGTCTTCTTCCTCCTTTGCCGTCTCGACCTTCCGGGTGCGCTTGTCGACCTGTTCGATGCGCATGTCGGTGTCTTCGGTCCGACGACCGAGTTCGTCGTGTTCGAGTCCGGTCGACATGTGGGCGCCCTCGGCGGTGCCGGGGAACGCGCGCGGGGAGATGCCGTCGTCGGTGATGGCGTGGGGCTTGAACTGGCCCTTCTCGTTCTGCCACTCGCCGATGGTCTCCTCGTCGACGACCTTGCCGCGGTCGATTTCGACCTGGTCCATGTCGAACTCCTCGGGGGAGAACGTCTGTTCGGTGACCGCGAGCGAGAGGTCGGCCGTCAGGTAGACCGGCGTCTGGTACTTCTCGGCGTAGTTGAACGCCTCGACGGTCTTCCAGAAGCACTCGGAGATGGTGGTCGGCGCGAGGACGAACCGCGGAATCTCGCCGTGCCCGCCGTACAGGAGCATGTTCAGGTCGCCCTGTTCCTGCTTCGTCGGCATCCCCGTGGAGGGACCCGAGCGCATCACGTCGACGATGACGAGCGGCGTCTCCGAGGTGGCGACCAGACCGAACGTCTCGGTCATGAGGTCGATACCGGGACCGGAGGTGGCCGTCATCGAACGGGCACCGGCGCGTGCCGCACCCAGCGCCATGTTGATGGCGGAGAGTTCGTCCTCCGCCTGCACGACGTGGCCGCCGAAGTTGTCGATACGACCGGTGAGATACTCCATCACGTCCGTCGCGGGCGTGATAGGGTAGCCGGCGTAGAACTTACAGCCGGCGGCGATGGCGCCCATCCCGATGGCCTCGTCGCCGTTCAGGAGGACGTAGTCCTCGTCGGTCGTCTCTAAGTCGTAGTCGAACTCGTGGTCGAACTCGTCGGCGACGTAGTCCTGCCCGGCTCGGGCAGCCTCTTTGTTGTTGTCGACGAGTTGCTGGCCTTTCGAGCCGAAGCGTTTCTCGAGTGCGCTGTCGAGGTTCTCGATGGGGAAGTCGGCGACTTCGCACGCCGCACCGAGTGCGACGACGTTGCGCATGATGGCGCCACCGGCTTCCTCCGCGAGGCTCTTGAGGGGGACGTCCAGCCCAATCATCCCCTCGGGTATCTCGACGTTCTGCATCGTGGTCCGCTCACCGTCGTAGATGATGACCGAACCCTCGTGCAGTTCGTCTAAGTTCTCCTCGATGGTTCGAGGAGTGAGTGCGATGAGCACGTCGAGTCTGTCGACGACGCTCTGCACCGGGTCCACTGCTGTCCGGACTTTGTACGCCGTGTAGCCACCGCGGATACGCGACGCGAAGTCCTTCGAGGTGAAGACGTGTCGTCCAGCCCGAGAGAGTGCCTGGGCAAAGATCTTCCCCGTCGAGTCGATGCCATCGCCGGCTTCCCCGCCGATGGCCCAGTTGAAGTCCGCAGGCATGTGGGTGAGGGGTACCCATGGACCGATGAAAAGCCTTCTGAAAGGCATTGAGAACGGTGAACAATCCAATCGTCGGAAATGCTGAACATCCCCTACCGTGCGGGCAGTTCCGGACCTCTCGCTGCGCTATTTCTGCACGTGCCCGGCAATTAATGACGCGTTCGTCAACCGGAGTCGTCGGCACCCCGCGTCTCCCGTCGCCGCGATGGCAAGACCCTTCGGCGACGATACCGAACCGACGACCATGGACGCGACAGTCAGCGTCGTCGCAGTCGACGACGTCGGACCCAACACGGTCGCCATCGAGTTCGAGACGCCGGACGGCTTCGCGGCCGAACCCGGCCAGTTCGTCAAACTCTCCGCCACCGTCGAGGGCGAGGAGTACAGCCGATTCTACACGCTCTCGTCGCCGGACGTCGCGGAGACGTTCGAGGTCACCGTCGGTATCGACCCCGATGAGGCCGGCCCGTTCAGCCAGTTCCTCGTCGACCTGCAGTCGGGAGACGAACTCGACGTGTCCGGACCGTTCGGCAAGAGTTACTACGACGGCGAATCGCGCGTCGTCGTCCTCGCGGGCGGACCCGGCGTCGGCCCCGCCGTCGGTATCGGCGAGGCGGCCGTCGCCGACGACAACGAGGTGGCAATCGTCTATCGGACGGACGCGCCCGCGCACGAGAAGAGGCTAGATGCGCTCCGCGACGCCGGTGCGTCCGTCGTCGTCACCGACGGCGAAATCGGGCCCGCCGTCACCGACGTCGTCACGGGCGACGACGACGAACAGGTGTTCGTCTACGGCTTCGCGGACTTCGTCGAAGCGGCCGAGACGGCTATCGACGCCGCCGGCGGCGACGCGGACGCGGCGAAAGTCGAGAACTTCGGCTGAGGGAGAAGCTTCTTTTCACTCTGTGTCGTCGTCGTCAGCGATGGCCCTCCCCACCCGTCGAACGCTCCTCGCTACCGTCGGCGCGACGGCGCTCTCCGGCCTCGCGGGGTGTTCGTCGCTCTCGTCGCTGACGACGCCCGAGGAACCCGCGCAACTGGAAGCCGACGACATCGGGTCGTCGTCGGACCCGACGCCCGGTCGGTGGGCGTACCCGAACTACGACGTGCGAAACACCCGCTACGCTCGAACGGAACCCGGCCCGAGCGACGACCCCGAGGTGCGCTGGCGACACGACGACGCCGGGAGCGGCGTCTCTCTCGGCGCGGCGACGACGGACCGCGCGTACGTCCTGTGGCGGTCCAACGGTGCGTACGAACTCCGCGCGCTCTCGCCCGACGACGGGTCGGTTCTCGAACGCTCGTCGCTCGAAGACGCCCCCGGGAGTCCCGTTCTCGCGGACGACACGCTCTACAGCACCGGCGAGGGGAGAGTGTACGCCTTCGACGCGGAGACGCTCGACGCCCGGTGGACGTTCGACCTGTACGCGTACCTCCGAGAGCACGTCCACGAGTCGTTCCTCGCCGACAGCCGAGACAACTTCCGACCGACGACACCGGCCGTCGGGAACGACCGCGTCCAACTGACGACCCCGTTCGGCGCGCACGGCCTCTCGCTCGACGGCGAGGAACGCTTTCGGCTGTGGAACGAACACGGACACGGCCGGTTCGTCTCCAGAGCGGCACTCGCCGAAGACCGCCTGTATTTCACCGGGCCCGACCGCGACGGCGACTCTCTGCTCCTCGTCGACGGACGGGGTGTCTACGGCTACGGCGACGAGGCCGACGGATTTCTCAGCGCACCCGTGCTCTCGGACACGCACGCGCTCACCACCGTGGCCGGTCGGTCGAACGTCGAGACGGCGTACACGCTCCGCGCGCAGCGCCGAACGGGAAAGACGGACGAACACTCGTGGTCGTTCTCGGGTCACTACACCTCCGGCGCGCACGGCCGCGCGGCGAGCGTCGCCGCCGCGGACGACGACCGCTACTACGTCGGCGACACCATCCCCGTCACCGGCGGCCTCCGGGCGACCGTCTACGCCATCGACCGACACGACGGCACCGTCGCGTGGTCTCGACGGGTAGAGGTCGACTCCGTCTCGTCGCGGACCCGCCCGTTCGCCGTTCTCACCGTTCCGACCGTCGCCGGGGAGACGCTGTATCTCGGCTACGCGCCGACCGTGAACAGTTTCTCGAACAGCGCCGGCGACGGCGCGGGCGTCCTCGCACTCGACAGACGGACGGGCGAGAGACGGTGGCTCCGGCCGGTTGGCTTCCACCCGCGTGACCTCCGCGTCGTCGGCGAGAGCCTGTACGCCACGGACTGGGACGGGAACCTCGCCGTCCTCGGCTGAGCGACTCACCGACCGCGACCCGAATCCTTAATCATTTGTCCGCACAATTCCGCGCCATGTACGACGAGGACGAACTCGCGGACATCCGTGAGGCCCGCGAGGAGTGGGAGTCGGAGACCCGCGACCCCGCCAGAGAGCGGTTCGGTGAGCGGAAAGACCGGTTCGCGACCGTCTCGAACCTCGGTGTCGACGACCTGTACACCCCGAACGACGTGGCCGACCTCGACTTCGAGGCGGACCTCGGGTTCCCCGGCGAGTTCCCCTACACGCGCGGTCCGTATCCGACGATGTACCGCGGTCGGACGTGGACGATGCGGCAGTTCGCCGGGTTCGGCACCGCAGAGGAGACGAACGACCGCTTTCACTTCCTCGTCGAGAACGGCCAGACGGGTCTCTCGACGGCGTTCGACATGCCCTCGTTGATGGGCAAAGACTCCGACGACCCCCTCTCCGACGGCGAAGTCGGGAAAGAGGGCGTCGCCGTCGACACCCTCCGCGACATGGAGATTCTGTTCGACGGCATCGACGTCGGCGAGGTGTCCACCTCCTTCACCATCAACCCCTCCGCGCCCGTCATCTACGCGATGTACGTCGCGCTCGCGGACCAACAGGGCGTCCCGCGCGAGGAGATTCGCGGCACCCTCCAGAACGACATGCTGAAGGAGTTCATCGCGCAGAAAGAGTGGGTCATCCCGCCCGCCCCCTCGCTGGACATCGTGACCGACACCGTGGAGTTCGCCGCCGAACAGACGCCGAAGTTCCACCCCATCTCCGTCTCGGGCTACCACATCCGGGAGGCGGGGTCGACGGCCGTACAGGAACTCGCGTTCACCCTCGCCGACGGCTTCGCGTACGTCGAGGACGCCGTCGAACGCGGGATGGACGTCGACGAGGTGGCTCCGCTCCTCTCGTTTTTCTTCAACTCGCACAACTCCATCTTCGAGGAGGTGGCGAAGTTCCGCGCCGCCCGGCGCATCTACGCCCGCGTGATGGAGGAGTGGTACGACGCCGAGAAACCCGAATCGAAGCGCCTGAAGTTCCACACGCAGACGGCGGGGCAGTCGCTGACGGCCCAGCAACCGCTGAACAACATCGTCCGCGTGACGATTCAGGCGCTGGCGGGCGTCCTCGGCGGGACGCAGAGTCTCCACACGAACAGTTTCGACGAAGCGCTCGCGTTGCCGGGCGAAGAGGCGGTTCGCGTCGCCCTCCGGACCCAACAGATAATCGCCGAAGAGTCCGGCGCGGCCGACACCATCGACCCACTCGGCGGCAGTTTCTTCGTCGAGTCGCTGACCGACGAGGTGGAAGCGGAGGCGATGGCCTACATCGAGGAACTTCGCGAGATGGGTGAGGGCTCCGTCCGCGACGGCGTCCTCGCCGGCATCGACGAGGGCTACTTCCACCGCGAGATTCAGGAGGCGTCCTACGAGTACCAAGAACGCGTCGAAGAGGGCGAGGAAGTCGTCGTCGGCGTCAACAAGTACTCGATGGACGAAGACACCAGACCGGACCTCCTCCACGTCGGCGAGGAGACGCAGGACAGGCAGTTGGCGCGCCTCGCCGAGGTGAAAGAAGAACGCGACGACGACGCCGTGGCGGCGGCGTTAGACGACGTCCGGGCGGCCGTCGAGGCGGGAGACAACGTGATGCCCGCCCTCGTCGAAGCCGTGAAAGTCTACGTCACGATGGGCGAGATAATGGACGTGTTCGCCGAAGAGCACGGCACCTACCGCGAGAAAATCGGCGTGGTCTGAGACCGTTCGCCGTACCCGTCACGCGGCTGAGACGACGGCCGCGTTCGGGGCTACCCCGTCGCCGTCTTCCAATCTCTCGGTTGTGTGTTCGCATAGATTTATCATGCAGGATTCGGTAGTTAGCACGTCCTATGTCAGACGGTGACGGAGAACTGGAGGCACGGCTAGTTGAACAGGAGGAGTTCGAACCCTCCGACGAGTTCGTCGAACAGGCGAACGTCTCCGACCCGGCTATCTACGACGAGTTCGAGGAGAACTGGCCGCACAGTTGGGAACGTGCGGCCGAGATGCTGGATTGGTTCGAAGACTACGACTCGGTGTTGGACGACTCGGAGGGACCGTTCTACGAGTGGTTCCAGGGCGGCAAACTGAACGCGTCGTACAACTGCGTGGACCGGCACGTCGAGAACGGAGACAAGAACCGCGTCGCCATCAAGTGGGAGGGCGAGCACGGGGAGACGCGGACGTACACGTATCAGGACCTCTATCGCGAGGTGAACGAGTTCTCGGCGGCCCTCCTCGACCTCGGCGTCGAAGAGGACGACGTGGTGACGCTGTACATGCCGATGGTACCGGAGCTGCCTATCGCCATGCTCGCGTGCGCCCGCATCGGCGCGCCGCACTCGGTCGTCTTCGCCGGGTTCTCGGCGGACGCCCTCGCGACGCGGATGAACTCCGCGGACTCGCGGTTCCTCGTGACGTGCGACGGCTACTACCGCCGCGGCGACGCCCTCGACCACCTGGAGAAGGCGAACGAGGGCCTCTCCGGTGTGGACCACGGCGTCGACGCCGCCGTCGTCGTCGACAGACTCGGCGACGACGGCTTCGGACACGACCTGAAGGGCAACCAGCACGACTGGGACGACCTGATGGCCGACCACGACGGTGCCCGCGTCGACCCCGTCGAACGCGACGCCGAGGACATGCTGTTTCTCATGTACACCTCGGGGACGACGGGCGAACCGAAGGGGGTCAAACACACCACCGGCGGCTATCTCGCGTACACCTCGTGGACGTCGCACGCCGTCCTCGACCTGAAGCCCGAAGACACCTACTGGTGCTCTGCGGACATCGGCTGGATTACGGGCCACTCCTACATCGTCTACGGCCCCCTCGCACTGGGGACGACGACGGTGATGTACGAGGGGACGCCCGACTTCCCCGAACGGGACCGCCTGTGGGAAATCGTCGAGAAGTACGCCGTCGACGTGTTCTACACCGCGCCGACGGCCATCCGCGCGTTCATGAAGTGGGGTTCGGAGTTCCCCGAACGGCGTGACCTCTCGTCGCTGCGTCTCCTCGGGACGGTGGGCGAACCAATCAACCCCCGCGCGTGGAAGTGGTACTACCAGCACATCGGCGACGAGTCCTGCCCGGTGGTCGACACCTGGTGGCAGACGGAGACGGGCGGGATGATGGTCACCACGCTTCCGGGCATCGGGAAGATGAAACCCGGGTCCGCCGGGCCGCCGCTCCCCGGTATCGACGCGCGTATCGTCGACACCGCGGGCGAAGAGGTCGAAGCGGGCCGTGCGGGCTACCTCACCGTCAACAAACCGTGGCCGGGGATGCTCCGGACGCTGTACAACAACGACGACCGGTTCGTCTCCGAATACTGGCAGGAGTACTCCGACCCCGCCGCCGACGAGTGGGTGTACTTCCCCGAGGACGGCGCGAAGATAGACGACGACGGCTACATCACCATCCTCGGGCGCGTGGACGACGTGCTGAACGTCTCCGGGCACCGCCTCGGAACGATGGAGATAGAGTCGGCCATCGTCGGCGTCGAAGGCGTCGCAGAGGCCGCCGTCGTCGGCGGCGACCACGAGGTGAAAGGCGAGGCGGTGTACGCCTACGTCATCCTCGAAGACGGCTACGAGGAGACGGCGGAGATGCGCGAGCGGATAATCGAGGGCGTCGAAGACGCCATCGGCCCCATCGCGCGCCCCGAACAGGTGATATTCACGCCCGAACTGCCGAAGACGCGGTCTGGCAAGATAATGCGCCGTCTGCTCGAAGAGATAGCCAACGGCGAGGAACTCGGCGATACGACGACGCTGCGGAACCCCGACATCGTCACCGAGATTCAGACGAAGGTGCAGGGCGACTGAACGACCTTCGATACCGGGTCGGTCGTCTCACTCGTCTTTCAACCACGCTTCGATGCACGACTCCTCGCGGAAGTAGTGACGAATCCGTCGGCCGCTCTCTTCGAGGACGACCATGAGGTGTTCCTCCGAGAGGACTAACTCGTCGCCGCAGTTCGTACAGGCTTCGGTCCGCGTCTGACCCGGTTGCCAGAGGCGGTGCGGAACGACGCGGAGGACCGTCGCGTCTTCGTTGCCGCGCGGTGACTGTCCAGCGTACTCTGAGAGTGCCATCGAAGCTCTGTACGTGACCCGTCCTAAAATCTTTTTCTTCAGGCTTCAAGTGATGAATATAATATGGTGGGGAGCGGACCCCATCGCTACGTAGCACTATGATTGGCGGCGGACGACGGAGAGTTTGCGTCGACCCTTGTATTTATCATCGACGTTGGTGAACTATCGATGCGATGGAGAAACCACTGCTCGTCACGGAGTTTTTGGACCGAGCACGGCGGTACTACGGCGAGAAAGAAGCTGTCGTCGCGACCACCGGCGAACGCTACACCTACGACGAACTCGGCGAACGGGCCGACGGGTTCTCGGCGGCACTCGCCGCCCGCGGCGTCGAGAAGGGCGACAGAGTCGCCGTGCTGGACCCGAACACGCACTACCACCTCGAAGCCGCGTACGGGACGATGCAACTCGGTGCGGTGCACACGCCGCTGAACTACCGGCTCGTTCCCGCGGACTACGAGTACATCCTGAACGACGCCGAGGTGAAGGTGGTCTACGCCGACTACGCGTACGCCGAGAAGATAGAGGAGATTCGAGACGACGTGCCGACGGAGACGTTCGTCACCAACGACACGGCGAAAGTCGACGGCGACTGGCTCTCGTTCGACGAACTCGTCGCCGAGTCCACCGACTACGACCGCCCGGAGATGTCGGAAGACGAAGTCATCACCATCAACTACACCTCGGGGACCACGGGCGACCCGAAGGGTGTCTGCCGGACGCATCGGACGGAGACGCTGCACGCGTACTTGACCACCTCCCACCAGAACATCGCCGACGACGACGTCTATCTGTGGACGCTCCCGATGTTCCACGTCAACGGATGGGGCCACATCTACGCCATCACTGGTAACGGTGCGAAACACGTCTGTAACCGCGGTATCCAGGCCGAGACGCTGTTCGAAACCGTACGCGAGGAGAACGTCTCGTATCTGTGCGCCGCGCCGACGGTGTTGAACATGCTGATGGACTACTACGACGAACAGGGCGGCGTCGAGACGGCGGGCGACGCTCCCGTCCGCGTCGCCACGGCCGGTGCGGCCCCCCCGGAGGCGACCATCCGGACCGTCGAAGACGAGTTCGGCTGGTATCTGATGCACGTCTACGGCGCGACGGAGACGGGACCGCTCATCACCACCTCGGACGCCCGACGGTTCTTCGACGACGACAGCGACGACCGGTTCGCGATGAAGAAACAGCAGGGAATCGGCTATCTCGGCACTGACGTCCGTGTCGTCGACGAGGACGGCGAAGACGTGGCCCGAGACGGGCAGAGCGTCGGTGAAATCGTCGTGCGCGGCAACCAGGTGATGGACCGCTACTGGAACAAACCCGAGGCGACCGAAGAGGCGTTCTCGGACCGAGTCGAGGGCTACTACCACATGGGTGACCTCGCCGTCGTCGACGAGAACGGCTTCGTCACCATCCAGGACCGAAAGAAGGACATCATCATCTCCGGCGGCGAGAACATCTCCAGCATCGAGTTGGAGGACACGCTGTTCGACCACGACGCCGTCGGCGACGTGGCGGTCATCCCCGTTCCCTCCGAGGAGTGGGGCGAGTCGCCGAAGGCGTTCGTCGTCCCCGCGAACGGCAACCTCGACGACCCCGGAACGAGCGAAGAGGAACTCATCGCGTACACGCGCGAGCGTATCGCGTCGTACAAAGCGCCGAGAGAAATCGAGTTCGTCGCGGAACTCCCGAAGACGGCGACGGGGAAGATTCAGAAGTTCGAACTCAGAGAGAGAGAGTGGGAGGACGAAGACCGGATGGTCGGGCAGGGATAGGAGTTTACAGGTAAGCGGCGTCCCACCGCGCGGCCTTTCGCTTGTTCTCGCACGTGTTGCACTCGATGCGTTCCATCGTGTCCATCGCGATGTCGAAGCTCTCGTCCTCACCGCACATCCAGCCGTAGCGCTCTTCTCGGTTCTCGTCGGTGAAGACGGCGTAGAACGGGGCTTTCGACCCGCGGACGGCGTCGTCGTACGCGACGTAGACGGTCTGGCCGTCTTCGGTCGTCCGTTCCTCGGTGAGGACTCGGTCCTCGTCCACGTCGAGGAGTTTCTCGTACTCCAGTTCCTCGAACGACTGTTCGCCCACCTCTATCGTTCGCTCGTCGGACTGGTCGTAGCCCTGTTCGGCGTAGAAGTCGCCGCCGGCCTCGTTGTCCGAGAGGACGCGCCCTTCGATTCGGTCGACGCCTTCGCCGGTGAGTTCCTGTTCGATTCGCTTGAGCAGTTGGCTCCCGATACCCTCGCCTCGGTTGTCCGGGAGGACGTGGAGCCAGTCTATCTCGCCGACCGCCTCGCGGCCTTTCGAGACGTACGCCTGGATGAAGCCGACGACCGTTCCGTCGTCGACGGCGACGATGAACACCGTGTTGTCGTCTTCGAGTGCGTCGCCGAGTTTCTCGCTGTCGTACCACCCCTCGACTGCCTCTTCTATCGTCTCCTCGTCGATGGCGTGGCCGTAGGAGGCTTTCATCGACTCGTGTGCCACGGTCCGAATCTGGTCGACGTCTTGCGTCGTCGCGTCTCGCAGGTCCATGCCGTCCAGTACAGCACCGTTTTACTTGACGCTCGTGGCCAGTCGCTCTGGCTGGTAGTTCGTCGCAGTTCGCTCGGCCGGTCGGCACTAGAGTTTCTTGCATCCCCGCTTCGACTGTCGGGTATGGCTCGCGCACTCTGTTTCGACATGTACGGCACGCTCTGCGACACGTCGACGGTGACGACGCGACTCTCGGAGGAACTCGACGTCTCCGGTGCCGTCGTCGACGGCGTCGAACGGACGTGGCGGGAAAGACAACTCCGGTACTCGACGCACGCGGCCCTCATGGAGTCGTACGAACCGTTCTGGAATCTGACGGCGCGAGGACTCGACTACGCGCTGGCCCTCTACGACCTGGACCCCTCCGCGGAGACGCGGCGGCGAATCCTCGAAGCGTACGACGAACTGGAGCCGTTTCCGGACGCCGACGAGACGCTTCGCCGCCTCTCGGAGGACGGGCGCGAACTGGCCGTGCTGTCGAACGGGAATCCGGCGATGCTGAAACGACTCGCCGAGAACACGGGACTGATGAAACACCTCGACAGAATCGTCAGCGCCGGGGAGGTGGAAACGTTCAAGCCCGCACCCGCGGTGTACGAACACGCCGCCGACCGACTCGACCGGTCCATCGGGGACTGCCGCCTCGTCTCCTCGAACGCGTGGGACGTCGCCGGGGCGGGTGCCGCGGGGATGAAGACGGCGTGGGTGAACCGCCGCAACGACCCGCCGGAAGAACTCGGTGCCGACCCCGACCGAGAGCTGAGGTCGCTCGAAGAACTCGCAGACACCGTCGTGTGAATACACTGTCGAATGTGCTAGTATTCCTCTGAAGAAATTCGTCTGGTAAATATTATCATACCCAATATAGTATCTTCCTTTGATTATTATAACCATACGGTAAGGACCATAATACAAAACGATTATTAACAACCAACCGCGCGTAGTCTCATGGCACGGGATAACAAGACTCTCGATCGGCGAGCGGTCTTAAAGGCGGCCGGTGCGAGTACGATTGGTATCGCAGGACTAGCAGGCTGTTCCGGAGGGGGCGGAGGCGGAGACGGTGGCGGCGGCGACGGCGGAGACGGTGGCGGCGATGGGGGCGGAAGCGGCGACCAGTACCCCGCACTCGGTAACTACCCGATAGAGGGAGATACGGCGGTACTGGGGTTCAACGTCCCGCAGTCGGGACCGTACGCCTCCGAGGGACAGGACGAACTCCGCGCGTACGAACTCGCCGTCAAGCACCTGAACGAGGGCGGCGGCTGGGTCGACAGCCAGTTCGACGACCTCTCCGGCGACGGCGTCCTCGACTACACGGTCGACTACGTGGACGGGGACACGGCCACCGACGCCGACACGGCCCGACAGTCCGCCTCTCGGATGATCGAGCGGGACAACGTGATAATGATCACCGGCGGGTCGTCGTCTGCGACCGCCATCGCGATGCAGGGGCTCTGTCAGAACGAGAACGTCCTGTTCATGGCGTGTCTGACCCACTCGAACGACACCACCGGGAAGGACTGCGCCCGCTACGGCTTCCGGGAGATGTTCAACGCCTACATGACCGGGCAGGCGCTGGCACCCGTGGTGCGCGACGAGTACGGCGAGGACCTCCAGTTCTACCAGCTGTACGCCGATTACAACTGGGGACAGACCCAGCAGGAGTCGATGGAGCAGTTCATGACGGAGATCGCCAACTGGGAGCAGGTCGACTCCGTGGCGACGCCTCTCGGGACCAGCGACTACCAGTCGTACCTCTCGGAGGCGGCCAGCTCCGGTGCCGACGTCCTCATCCTGAACCACTACGGTCTCGACGGCGCGAACTCCGTCCAGCAGGCCGTCGACGCCGGCATCGACGAGAACATGGAGATAATCGTCCCGCTGTACAACCGCCCGATGGCCGAGGCGGCCGGCGGCGCTATCGAGGGTATCTTCGGTACGGTGGCGTGGGACTCCCAGATAGACAACGAGCCGTCGAACCAGTTCACGCAGGCGTTCCAGGACGAGTACGACCGCTCCCCATCCGGACCGGCGCAGTTGGCCTACGCGCAGACGCTGCAGTACGCCGCCGCCGTCGAACGCGCGGGCACCTTCTACCCGCCCGAGGTGATAAAGCAGCTCGAAGGCTACGAGTACGACAACATCGGGATGGGCCAAGAGACGATGCGCGCCTGCGACCACCAGGCACAGCGAGACGTGCCGGTCGTGCAGGGGCTTCCGGAGTCCGAACAGGAGAGCGGTCGGTACTTCAACATCATCAACATCACGAGCCGTGACGACCTCGGGTACGCCTGCGACGAAGGCCCCGCGGCCGAGTGTGAACTCGGCCCCGCCGAGTAGTCAGGCTCGCCCGTAACGTCACCTTCATAATCTTTAGACCGAAACTCGAATCCAATACTGTCATGATAACACACATCACAATCCGTGCGGTACGTCGTTCGATACCTCCGGGAGGGATGGCGTCATGAGCATCGTCTCCGAGCTCGCCGTCATCCTCCTGAACGGACTGCAACAGGGGGCCATCTACGTTCTGCTCGCCGTCGGCCTCTCTATCATCCTCGGGACGCTCAAGTTCGTCAACTTCGCGCACGGTGCGCTCTACCTCGTCGGGACGTACGCGGGGCTGTTCATCGCACTCGACGTCACGCTTTCGTCGGGCAAGCTACAGGAGTGGGGGTACGGGGAGTTCGGCCTCGGCTGGGGCTTCCTGGCGGCGCTCATCTTGGTCCCACTCTTCGTCTTCGCCGTCGGCCTCCTGATGGAGCGGTTCCTCGCTCGCTCGTTCTACGACCGGCCCGACACCGACCAGATTCTGGTCACGTTCGGACTCGCCATCGTCGTGCAGGAACTGTTCCGCGTGCTGTTCGGGAGCAACAGCCTCCCGTTCACCCAACCGGAGTACATCCTCTCTGTCATCCCCGTCTCCGGCCCCATGCAACTGCCCATCGTCGGGAGCTTCCCGCGCTGGCGGCTGTGGGTCATCGCCATCACGGCCGTCCTCGTGGGCATCGTCTACCTCCTCGTCGAGCACACGGACTTCGGGCTGGTCGTCCGCGCGGGAACGCGCGACGCCGAGATGGTCCGCCTGCTCGGCATCAAGATATCGCGCCCGTACCTCGTCGTCTTCGGCATCGGTGCCGCCCTCGCGGGCGTCGCCGGCGTCGTCGGCGGCCCGTTGAACGTCGTCAACCCCACCGTCGGGATGAACATCCTCGTCCCCGCGTTCCTCACCGTCGTCATCGGCGGCGTGGGAACCATCACGGGAGCGGTCGTCGGCGGTCTCATCATCGGACTCACGCAGGCGACGCTCATCGGACTGCCTTCCGTCACCATCGCGTCGTTCACGCTCAACTTCTCGCCGTGGTCGCAGGTGGGGCTGTACGCCATCGCGGCGATAATCCTCCTCGTCAGGCCGCAGGGCATCTTCGGTAACGAGGAGGTGGCACCATGAGCGACCGTAACACGACGGGCGAGAGCAGTACTAAGAGCGACGGCGGCACCGTCATCGCCGACAACACGCTCGTCGCCCGCTGGGAGGAGATTCGCGAACGCGAGGCCACGGTGGTCGGCGTGACCGCCATCTGCGTCGCCATCTTCCCGTGGCTGTTCTCCCGCGCGCCGGTGATAAGCGACGTGTTGCTCGGCTACCAGTCGCTGGCGACGCTCATCCTCATCTGGGGCATCTTCGCCGTCGGCTTCGACCTGCTGTTGGGCTACACCGGCCTGCTCTCGTTCGGTCACGCCGCCTTCTGGGGCGGCGCGGCGTACGCCGCGGGCATCGTGGCGAACACCGTCTCGGCGGACCCCATCGTGATGGTCGTCGCAGGCACCGCCTTCGCCGTCCTGTTGGCGTGGGTGCTCGGCTTCCTCTCGCTTCGGCGCGGCGGCATCTACTTCAGCATCCTCACGCTCGCGTTCGCGCAGATGCTGTACTACATGTCGGCGGCCCCACTCGCCTTCCTCACCGGCGGCGAGAACGGCCTGACCGGCATCTCCGTCACGCCGTTGTTCGGCGTCTTCCACCTCGAATCGGACCTGCCGTCGGTGGCTGGAACTCTCATCGGCAACTGGATGTACCTGTTCGTCGGCGTCATCGCCGTTCTCAGCGTCGCGGCGGCGTACCGCATCCTCAACTCGCCGTACGGGATGGTGTTCCGCGCCATCCGCGAGAACGAGCAACGCGCGGAGTTCGTCGGCCTGAACGTCTGGCGGTACAAGCTGATGGCGTTCATCATCTCGGGCGCGTTCGCCGGTATCGCCGGGAGCCTCTTTACCATCCACGGGTCGTACGTCCCCCTCCAGTCGCTGTACTGGACCGAGTCCGGCGAGATAGTCATCATGACCGTTCTCGGCGGGACGGCGTCGCTGTTCGGTCCCATCCTCGGGGCCGGACTGTACCTCTACGTCGAGAACATCGTCAGCGGGGTCCAGCAGTTGACGATTCCGTTCACCGACATCGTCCTCATCAACGACTTCGGGACGTACTGGCACCTGCTCCTCGGACTGGTGTTCCTCGTGGTCATCTGGGTCGCCCCGCGCGGCATCTGGGGGGCGGTTTCGGACCTGCGCGCACTCGTCCGCCGTCTCGCCGGGGGTGACCGCCGATGAGTTCCGACCCGGACGCGCCGTCCGACGCGACGTCGACGCCCGACGCGTCCCGGAGCGGCGAGACGCTGTTGGAGACGCGCGGACTCGTCAAGGAGTTCGGCGGCCTCGTCGCCACCGACGACGTGAGCATCGACGTGAAGCGAGGCGAACGCGTCTCCATCATCGGCCCGAACGGGGCCGGGAAGTCGACGCTCATCAACCTCATCACGCGCCGTCTCGAACCGACGCGCGGCGACATCCTGTTCAAGGGCGAGTCCATCGTCCAGATGGAGCCGCATCAGGTGGTCCAACGCGGCATCTCGAAGTCGTTCCAGACCGCCTCCATCTTCCCGGACCTGACGGTGATGGAGAACGCACAGATAGCCGCGCTGGCCGCCGAACACGGCGAGTTCGGGTTCAACTTCCTCACGCACCGGGACAAGCTCACCGACGTGCACGAACTGGCCGAAGACACCCTCGAAGCGGTCGGGCTACTGGACCGGGCACACAACGACGCCGAGGACCTGCCGTACGGCGACAAGCGCCGCCTCGAAATCGGAATCGCGCTCGCCGCGGAACCGGACCTGCTCCTCATGGACGAACCGACGGCGGGGATGTCACCCGAGGAGACGCAGGCGACGGTCGACCTCATAGAGGAGGTGAAAGAGGAGATGGGACTCACGTTCGTCCTCGTCGAACACGACATGGAGATCGTGTTCAGCATCTCCGACCGCATCGTCGTGCTCAACCGCGGGGGCGTCATCGCGGAAGGGACGCCCGAGGAGATTCGAGGCGACCCCGCGGTGCAGGAGGCCTACCTCGGTGGGGTGGAGCTATGAGCCTGCTCGAACTGGACGACGTGAACGCCTACTACGGCGAGAGCCACATCCTCCGCGGCGTGACGATGAACGTCGAAGAGGGGGAAATCTGTGCGCTCCTCGGCCGAAACGGGGCGGGCAAGACGACGACGCTCCGTTCTATCGCGGGTGCGACGCCGCCGAACGTCCGAAGCGGAACCGTCTCGTTCAAAGGCGAGGACGTGACCGGGAAACCCGCAGAGGACGTCTCGGCGGGCGGTATCTCGCTCGTCCCCGAGGAACGACGCGTCTTCCCGAACCTCACCGTCGCCGAGAACCTCCACCTCGCGGAGGTGGTGAACAACAAGTCGAACACGTGGGGCCGGTCGCTGACGTTCGAACACGAGGGAATGAGCACCGAGGACGTGTACGCGCAGTTCCCCCGACTCGACGAACGCCGCGACCAACAGGCGGGGACGCTCTCGGGCGGCGAGCAACAGATGCTGGCCATCGCCCGCGCACTGAAGCAGAACACGGACCTGCTCCTCTTGGACGAACCGTACGAGGGACTCGCGCCGAAGATAATCGAGGACGTCGAAGACGCCGTCCAGCGCATCAGCGAGGACGGGACGACCATCCTCCTCGTCGAACAGAACGCCGCGGCGGCCATCAAACTCGCCGACCGCGCGTACGTCGTCGACCAGGGACAGATCGTGTTCGACGGCACCGCAGAAGAACTCCGCGAGGACGAAGCGACGCGCGAACGCTACCTCGGGGTGTGACCGTGTCCGCAGACGCACCTCCCGACGGACGCGCCGACCCGGAGGCGACGCTGGACCGCCTCGTCGAACTCGGGGCCGTCGAGGAGGCGGCCGACGGGACGCTCACGACCACCCCGGCGTTCGAGAGCGACAGACGGGTCTACCGAAACACGTACGACTACATGGGCGACGACGGCGTCGCCACCACCGTCGCGGACCTGTTCGGCGTCGACCGCGAGGAGGCGCACAGGCTGCTGGACGCGGGCGAGGTGACGACCGAAGACGTGGTCGCCTACCTCGCGATTCAGTCGTTCGCCGAGGAATCGCTCGGCACCGCCGAACACGCGATGATGGCCGAACTGCTCTCTCGCATCGGGCCGGACACGCCCGTCCCCGCCGGCGTCGACGAACGCGACGACGACACGTATCGGGCGTTCCTCGACGAACACCCGGACGCCGTCGTGACCGTCTGGCGGCACGACTGCAGTCCGTGCGACCTGATGAAAGGGGATATCGACGCCATCCTCGGCGTCGTCCCCGACGACGTCGCCGTCGCGGGCGTCGACGGTGAATCGGTGCCCGAGTTCCGCCGCGAGTTCGGGGTCGACGCCGCGCCCGCCGTCCTCTGTTTCAGAGACGGCACGCTCGAAGCGACGGAGACCGGAAGAAAACGACCGACCGAACTCGCAGCCCTGTTCGACGACGTCTACGGCCAGACGGCGTAGGCGGGTCGAATCCTCTTTTCAGTCGTCGACGCCGGTGACCATCACCGGGCGGGCCGCACCGAGGATGACCGACTGAGTGACGCTGCCGAACAGTGCCTTCCCGGCGGGCGACCGCTTCCGACCGCCGATGACGATGAGGTCCGCGTCGGCGCCGTCCGCCGCGGAGACGATGGCGTCGGCGGGGTCACCGCTGGACTCGTCGACGTCGTACTCGATGCCGGCCGCGTCGAGCGCTTCGCCGGCCTCTCTGACCGAGTGCACCTGCGTCGCCGACGCACCGCTCGGGTTGTCCACGAAGCAGTGAACGAGCGTCACGCGCTTCTCCGAAGCGTCGCCGGGGAGGTTGACGACTTCTTCGATGCATCGCTGTGCGTGTTCCTCCTCGTCGTCGATACCGACTACCACATGATACATACTCACAACTGCCGTGGGACGAAGCTTAGTCTTTTGGGAGACGGCGGCGGCGTCGACCGCTCAGCCCGCGTCTCGGCCGCGCCCCAGACGGTCGAACGACGGCGACGTCAGACCGCGTCGTCGACGTACCGAGAGACGTAGACGACCAGAGACAGCGGAATCCCGAGGACGAGGGCGATGGTCAACGCCCCGTACGCCGCGAACCCGAGCGGAGTGGGTGGAAACGGGACGAGAAAGAGAAAGCGCGGGGCCCTGAGACCGTCGACGAAGACGCCGACGAGGAGGCCGGCGACGCCCGAGACGAGGACGAGCGTCGCGTACAGGATACCGACGAGTCGGGGGCCGCGGAGACTCGCCTCGGTAGTGTCTGTGCCGGCGGCGTCTTCGCTCACGTTCGACTGTCGGGTCGCCCCCCGGTTAGCCGTTCCGCTCTCGTCCGGACCGACGACTCTTTGCCCGTGGCGACGAACAGTACGGTATGTCAGACAGAGACCTCCTCGGTCTTCTCCTCGCCGCCGTCGCGGTGTTGATGTCCGTGACCGGTATCCTCCTCGCCATCTGACCGCCGCCGTCGGCGGGCGGTTCTCTCCGTTCGTGAGCGACGGCGTCGTCACCGTCGGGCCGTCGTAACGACTCCGTGGTCGACGAAACCGCTCTGCTCACCCGGGTGTGCACCGAAAAAGAACCGCAGGCCGCGAGTCGCGTCGTGTCGTGTCGCTTCAGTTCGAGTCGTCGGACTCGACTGCCGGCTGACCGCCGTCGGTCAGCGCTTCTTCTTCCTCACCGCCGTCCGCGAGCGCGGTCTTGATTTTGCGGTCGTACCACTGCCACTCGGCGGTGTAGAGCCCTTCGTCCTTGAGGTTCCACGGGTCGCCGTCCTCGACGACCGGACCCTCCAGCCACGACTGGACGAAGTTCCAGACGAAGATGATCTGTCCGACCAACAGGATGAGCGCGCCGAGCGTCGCCACCTGGTGGAGCGTGGCGAACTCGGGCAGGTACGTCGCGTACCGGCGCGGCATCCCGCCGTAACCGAGTAGAATCATCGCGAAGAACGTCACGTTCGTCCCGACCATCGAGAGCCAGAAGTGCGCCTTCCCGAGCGTCTGCTGGTACATCCGGCCCGTGTAGATGGGGAACCAGTAGTAGATGCCCGCGAACCCGGCGAACGCGATGGCACCCATGACGATGTAGTGGAAGTGACCCACGACGTAGTAGGTGTCGTGAAGCACCAGGTCGATTGGGATAGAGGCGAGGAAGACGCCCGTCACGCCGCCGATGATGAAGTTCGAGACGAAGCCGATACAGTACAGCATCGGCGTCGTCAGTCGGACGTTGCCGTTCCACATCGTCGTAATCCAGTTGAACGTCTTCACCGCACTCGGGATGGCGATGGCCAGCGAGACGGCCATGAACGAGGCGCGGAGGCGGGGGTCGATACCCGTCGCGAACATGTGGTGCGCCCAGACACCGAACGAGAGGACGCCGATGGCGAGCGTTGAGTAGACGACGAACTTGAACCCGAACAGTCGCCGCCCGGAGAACCGCGGCAGGACGTAGCTGACGATACCCATCGGCGGCAGCACGAGGATGTACACTTCTGGGTGACCGAAGAACCAGAACAGGTGTTGCCAGAGGATGGGGTCGCCGCCGTTGATGAAGAACGCCGTGCCGAAGTTCCGGTCCAGAAGCAGCATGAGGATGGCGCTGCCGAGGAGCGGGAACGCGAAGAGGATGAGCCCCGACTGCGTGAGGATGGTCCACGAGAAGATGTCGAGGTTCGCCCACGTGACCTCCTCTGCGCGTTCGGTGAAGATGGTCGCGATGAAGTTGATGGCACCCATGGTGGCCGAGACACCCGAGAGGTGCAGGCCGAGGAGCATCAGGTCGACACCGGCGTTCATCTGGTTCCCGTTACCGACGCCTCCCGAGAGCGGCGTGTACATCGTCCACGCGGTCTGTGCGGGGATGACGTCCGGAATCGGGAAGAAGCCCGCCCAGATGAGCAACGCCGCCGGGGGCAGGAGCCAGAACGCGATGGCGTTGATGCGCGGGAACGCCATGTCGTCCGCGTCGACGAGCAACGGGACGAAGTAGTTCGAGAACGCCGCGATGATGGGCGTCCCGAACAGGAACAGCATCGTGATTCCGTGGCTCGTGAGAAGCGAGTTGTAGAACGTGTTCGAGATGAGCGTCATCCCGGGGTCCGCCAGTTCGACTCGCATCAGCACGACCATCAGGCCACCGACGGCGAACGAGACGAGCGCGAACGCGCCGTACAGAATCCCGATGTCTTTGTGGTCGACAGTGGTCAGCCACCGGATGAGTCCGGCGGGCTTCTCCTTGGAGACGTATCCCTCCGATTGCCCGAAGGCGCCGCCACCCCCTGCGAGCGGAGTGTACGAGCGCCAGTTTTCGATCCGCGCGAGCCACGCGGCGACGGCCACGAGAAAGATTCCCATGAGCACCGTCAGTGCTAGCTGTCCGTTAACCTGCATGGGTCAGACTCAGGAACGGAGGGTAATGAAAGGTTCGGGAATGGCCTCGCCGTTCGGGCGAGACAGAAGGAGAGCCGTCCCGCCGTCGGCGTGTTACGCCTTCTCGCTCTCGGTGAGTTCGGGCGTCTCGTCGTCGCTCTCGGCCGCCGCACGCTCGGCCGCTTCTTCGTACTCTTCGAGCGTCTTCGTGTCCTCGACGGTGGCCTGTCCTTGGAGGTAGACCGCCGACCGCTGTTCGTCACCCGCGATGGCCTTCCCGGAGAGGTACGTCAGTATCGCCAAGAAGACGAACGGCACGATGAGCAGTCCGTACTGTACGGCCGTCGTGAGGGGGTCGAATCCGAACGCCGGAAAGACGGCGAACCCGACGACGAAGAACGCGATGATGCCCAGTGGGATGATGTTGACCGTGAGGTCGAGGATGGTATCCCGGTCGAATATCTCGTTCGCCATACTCGCCACTTTCGGGGCGGAATCAAATAGGTTGTTGGTTCGCCCGCGCCGTCGTCAGTACGAACTGTCCGTCCGTTGCACGAACAGTCGTCCGACGACGCTCCCCAAGAGTAGGAGTCCGCCGCTGACGACGACGGCGTAGCCGCGCGTCTGAAGCCCCGCGTCCGCGACCAGCAACCCGCCGCCGGCCGCGAGGAGTAAGGCACCGAGGATGGCGAGCGGTCCCCACGGTGTCTCTGCGTAGCCAGATTCTTGAGCCATCCCCGCGACGCTCCCCGAGAACAGGATGAGGCCGCCGACGGCGATGGGAAAGAGGTCGAACAGGATTCCGACCTCCGAGATGGGGATGCCGAGTGCGACGAACATCGGCCACGGGCTTGCCATCCGGTACTGGTCGGAGAGTCCCGGCGCGTCGTCCATACTCGTGGTTGGTGTCGCGTCGTACAAAGCGCTTCGGAACGGCGGCACCGCCGTCCGACGAGTGAGTCAGTCGACCCCGCGCGGTCACGGAACGGTGACGCCGTGACGGGTGAGAAACTGGTTCACGGCCTTTATCTCGACCGGACTACCGATTATCTTGCACTGCCCCGCTTTCGGGAAG
Source organism: Halogeometricum limi (assembly GCF_900115785.1). Classification (GTDB taxonomy): domain Archaea; phylum Halobacteriota; class Halobacteria; order Halobacteriales; family Haloferacaceae; genus Halogeometricum; species Halogeometricum limi. Next base: position 631,605 of record NZ_FOYS01000002.1, on the reverse strand, counting down.
ACCGTCACCGTGTACTGCTGTTCTAACTCCTCGCGGACGTCGTCGAGAGAGTCACAGGGGACGACGATTTGCGTGCTGTCCCGAAGGTTGGAGGGGTCGGGCATTCCTCTGTACGGCACTCACCGGTCCCCCAAATAACGGTGTCGAAGTACGCGTACTGCTTCACTTGCGCGTGTGCGAGCGTCGCGTGGCGTGCGGGACTGTCCTGATACGTCGAGACGCCGGAACCGAAGGAACAACTTTTTCGACGTACGCGGCGGATGTGTAGCCGATGGGACTGGAGGAGGAGATCGAAGCGCTCCAAGACGAGATCGCCAACACCCCGTACAACAAGGCGACCGAGTCGCACATCGGTCGGCTGAAGGCGAAGCTCTCGGAGAAGAAAGAGAAACTGGAGAATCAGTCCTCCAGCGGCGGCGGCCACGGCTACGCGGTCGAGAAGACCGGCGACGTGACCATCGCACTCGTCGGGTTCCCCAGCGTCGGCAAGTCGACGCTCATCAACGCCCTCACCAACGCCGAGTCCGAAGTCGGCGAGTACGAGTTCACCACGCTGAACGTCAACCCCGGGATGCTCCACTACAACGGCGCGAACATCCAGATACTCGACGTTCCGGGGCTCATCGAAGGGGCCGCAGGCGGCCGCGGCGGCGGCAAAGAGGTGCTGTCCGTCGTCCGCACCGCCGACCTCGTCGTGTTCATGCTCTCGGTGTTCGAGATAGACCGCTACGCTCGGCTTCGAGAGGAACTCTACCAGAACAAGATTCGCCTCGACACGACGCCGCCGAGCATCTCCATCTCGAAGAAGCACAAAGGCGGTCTGCAGGTCACGATGACCGACGACGTGTCGCTGGCGGAAGACACGATCAAAGAGGTCCTCCGCGAGTACGGCTACGTCAACGCCGACGTGACCATCCGCGGCGACCTGACCATCGACGAACTCATCGACGGCATCATGGACAACCGCGTCTACCTCCCCTCGATGGTCGCGGTCAACAAAGCCGACCTCATCGACGAGGACTACCTCCCGACGGTGAACGAGAACCTCCGCGAACACGACATCGACCCCGACGAGGCCGTGTTCATCAGCGCCGAGGCCGAGAAAGGTCTCGACGCGTTGAAAGAGAAGATGTGGGAGCGCCTCGGCCTCATCCGCGTCTACATGGACAAGCCCGGACGCGGCGTCGACTACGACGAACCGCTCGTCCTCAGAGAGGGACAGAACACGGTCGACGACGCGCTCCACACCCTCGGCGGCCGACTCGACGAGCGGTTTCGGTTCGCCCGCGTCACCGGTCCGAGCGCCAAACACGACGAGCAACAGGTCGGCCGCGACCACGAACTGGCGGACGAAGACGTCCTCCGAATCGTCGCACAGCGGTAGTCGTTCGTCCGCACCGTATTCCACTGCCTCCGAACCACCTCCTCCCGCCTCCGCACCGTATCCTTCTTGCCACCGCAACCCCGAGTCAGACCGTGTCTCGAACGCCCGACTGGACCGTCCCCGCCCTCCTCTCGTTGCTCGCCGTTCCGTGGTCGGTACAGGTGTTCACGGGCCGCGACGCGACGTTCGTCTTCGCGTGGGGCCTGCTCAACACGAACCCCCTGCAGGTGACGACCCTCTACGACTTCCTGTTCGTCTACACGATGGGACTGCCCGACTACATCTACTCGTGGCCGCTCTCCGTCGTCGTCTACCTCTCGGCGCTCGCGTTCGCCGTCGTCGGACCGCGCGTCGGCTACGTCGACAGACGGGTCGTCGCCGGACTCCTCGCCGTCGCCGGCGTCCTGCAACTCACCTTAGCACAGGGGTTCTCGGTCCAGCCGAATCGGACGGCGTGGCCGCTCGGAACGGTCGTCATGTTCGGCGTCGCGGCGTACGTGTACGGGGTCGGGCGGGAAAATCGGAGCGCGGACGGAGACTAGTCGTCCGCGGGCGAACTCGGCCGGTACTGTTGGCTGACGGATTTCCACTTGCCCGTCGTGAACCGGTGGTAGTTGATGACGCCCGGAACGGTCGTCTCCGCGAGGAACGCGAGGTACAACGCCTCGACGTTGCCCGTCACCGCGCCGAGGTAGGCGATGGGAATCGAACAGCCGAACATGCCGAACAGTTGGCTGTAGAACGGCACTTTCGTGTCGCCGCTGGCGTCCAACGGTCCGGCGGACGCGCCGGAGACGCCCTGCATGACGACGGCGACGCAGGCGGCGTACACCAGCGAGACGGCGATGGGAACCGCGGGCGAACTCGGGTCGTCGACGAACAGACGGACGATGGGTTCGGCGAAGAGGGCGACCAGTATCGCGCTCACGACGTACGTGGCGACGGAGAACAGCACGATTTCGCGGCCGTACGCTTCGGCTTCGTCTTCGTCGTCTTTCCCGAGCGTCTGGCCGACGAGGCTGGACGAGGCCAGTCCGAAGCCCCACCCCGGCGTGTTCATCAGCCCCCAGATGCGGCGGGAGATGACGAACGCCGCGACGACGTTCTCACCGAAGACGTCGACGATGGCGAGCATCGGGAACTCCGCGACGGTCCAGACCAACGAGCGACCGAACACGGGGAGACCGATAGAGACGATGTCGGAAATCGTGTCGGGGTCGAGGTAGTCGCCGAACGGGTCTATCTGGACGGGGAACTCGCCGACTCCGGGCAGTCTCCCCGCGGCGAGTCCCAGCGCGAACGCGGCGGTGACGACGACGTTCGAGAGTACCGTCCCGACGGCGGCCCCCTCCACGTCCATCCCGATGCCGAAGATGAACGCCGCGCTGAGGACGATGTTGACGACGGCACCGCCTGACCGGAGAACCATCGCGGTGTACGCGTCGTCCGCGCCGACGAGCGTTCGACTGCCGACGAGGTTGAGTCCCGCGAACGGCACGCCCAGACCGACGAGTTTGAGGTAGCGAGCGCCGAGTTCGACCGCCTCGGGGTTGTCCGTCAGCACGGAGATGAGCGCCGTGGGAAACAGCCAGAAGACGGCCGTGACGGGCAGACAGGCGACGACGACGAGGACGGTACTCGACCGGACGGCGACGCCCAGTCCCTCGGAGTGGCCCGCGCCGTAGCGTTGCGAGACGAGGGCGAGGGTCCCGGCGGCGACGCCGCCACCGAGGGCGAACGCGAGGCCCCAGTACGGCCCGGCGAACCCGACGCCGGTGATGGCCGCCGTCCCGGAGGCGATGCCGACCATCGCCACGTCGACGGCGTTCTTCGACATTCGAGCGAGGCCGGTGACGATGCGGGGCCACGCGAGTTCGGTCGTTCTGACCGCTCTGTCGCGGTCGATGATACCGAAGTGTGCGAGGAGGAGACCGACCGAGAGGATACCGCGTCTGATTGGGTTGGGGAGACTGGACACGTTCTGAGGGACACCTATTTCGATTCGATACTCCCCCTTTCGATTCGATGGTATTGTGCGTATCGGACCGTCGGTTCGGCTCCGACGCGGCGGTCGGGTACTTCCGCGTTCGGTACCCTTTTCGACGCGCCGTCCGACTCGTCGTACATGTCCGGCATACTCGACCACGTGATGCTGCGCGTCGAAGACCTCGAGGAATCGCTTGAGTGGTACCAGACGCACCTCGACTACGAGGAGAAGGGTCGCTGGGAGGCGGACACGTTCACGAACGTCTACCTCGGTCCGGAGAACCTCCACGAGGAGGGGGCGATGCTCGAACTGACGTACAACCACGACGACCGAACGTACGAGATGGGCGACGCGTGGGGCCACATCGCCGTCCGCGTTCCCGAGGACGAACTCGAATCCTCCTATCAGCAACTGATGGACGAGGGCGTCGACGACTACCGCGACCCCGAATCCTGTAACGGTCGGTACGCGTTCGTCAAAGACCCCGACGGACACGAGATCGAGATCGTCAAGCGCGACTACGGCGAGAAGTGGAGCCTCGACCACACGATGATGCGCGTCGAGGACGCCGACGAGTCCATCGGCTTCTGGACTCGTAAGTTCGAGTACGACCAGACGAAGCGCTGGGAGTCCGACACCTTCGCGAACTACTTCCTGAAGCCCGAAGATGCCTCCGAAGAGGCGATGACCGTCGAACTCACCTACAACTACGACGGTCGGACGTACGACATGGGCGACGCGTGGGGCCACGTCTGCGTGCGGGCGGACGACCTCGGAGAGTACTGGGAGACGCTCATGGAACGCGAGGCCGAGGACTACCGCGACCCCGAGTCGTGCGACAACCGCTACGGCTTCACGAAGACGCCGGACGGCCACGAGATAGAGATTCTCGAACCGAGCGACGACTGAGACGACCCCGCCAAGAACGCTACTCTCCCGACCGTTCTCGTTCTCGTTCTCCGCTATTCGGACTTCGTTCGAGCGACGTTGCCTCCGCTCGACCGTCCCGTATGGTTCCACACACTGCCGAAGAGAAACAAGTTATACGAAGAGAAACTCTGTCTCTAAATTCATTCACTAACAAAAGACATTTAACGCGAAAGGCATAGATTTGCACCGTACCCCTACCCAAGGTGACACGGTGAGTATCGCCGACCAAGTCCGTTCTACCGCGGGCGTTCGGCCTCAGGTCGGCAGAAAGGTGTCGTCGCCGCTTGCAACACCACAACAATCATGACACGCAACAAAGAGCAGTTCCGCGCAGTCGTTCTCGCGGCGCTGATGGTTATGTCGGTTTTCGCCGGCACCATCGCGTTCACGGGCACCGCTGCTGCGGACGCTTCCGCGATCGATCTCGGTGCGGGCGACGGTAACTCGGTCTCTGTCGAGGCTGGGTCGTCCGCCACCATAGACTCTGCATCGGTTTCTGATAGCGACGGTACGCCGGAACAGTTCACCCTGTGGGTGGACGTTAACGGAGACGGTTTCCTGAACGACAGCGAACCGAACGAAACTGTCAACAACGGAGCACCGGCTAGCTTCACTGACTTTGATGTTTCGAGTCTCTCGACGGGCACGTACAACGTTTCTGCCGCTGAAACGACGAACGCCCCATCCTCGAGCATCGAAGCAAACGAGACCGTTGAGGACCAACTGACGGTCACGAAGGCCGCCGCGCCGGTCCTTCAGTCCGCTGTCCACTTCGACAACAGCACGAACAACACCGCTGAAGTCGAACTCGCGTTCGACGAGAATGTCACCGTCCAGACGCTCAACGTCTCGAAGGTTGACGGCAACACGAACCTCGTGACGGGCTTCGAGGTTGACAACGGTCGCGTCGTCGCGACGCTCGGTCAGGCCTACACGGAAGACCTCGAAGTGACCTACAAGGTCACGGACGAGTCGGGTAACACGTACGCGAAGAACAAGACGGCTGACGTCGAGTTCGCCGCAGTCACGACGAACGTCGGCGACTCCGACGACGCCTACAAGGGCTCGACGGTCGCCGTCGTCTCGAACAACACGTCCACGGACGTCGAAATCACCGGCACGGCGGACGACAACTCGTTCTTCCGCTCCGGTTCCACGGGCGACAACAGCAAGGTCTACGTCTTCGACACCGAGAACCGCGACGTCGGTGAGTACGAAGTCGTCTTCGACGGCGACGAGATGCAGAACGCGACCATCGAGATTCGCGAACTGGGTCTCTCCGTCTCCGTCGACGACCTGACGGTCACGAACGACGACGACAGCACCATCGAGGGCACGGTCTCCGCGAACGCGGGCGACCGCCCGGTCACGGTGGAACTCGTCGACGCTGACGACGACACGGTCGAGACCATCGGCGCGACGCTGACGGGTCAGGCCGAATACGACTACACGTTCAACGCGTCGGACCTCGACGCGGGTAACTACACGGTCGTCGCGACGGACAACCAGTCCGGCGTCACGGCCGAATCCTCGTCCATCGTGGTCGAGAAAGCCGGCACGGGCCAGGCTGACTTCGCAGAAGGCATCGTCACCGAAGAGCGTGGCGACATCGCGAACATCACGGTCGAACTCCAGAACACTGACACCGCGACGCTGAAAATCGGCTCGTCCGACGTCGGCTTCGTGAGCAACGTCACGGTCGTCGACGACGACGGTGACGGTATGGTCAACGTCTCGTTCAACACCTACGCCGCGTCCGGTCTCTCGGGCTCCCTCTCGGACACCCAGGCTGAGACGCTCTACTCCGTCGGTGAGGACGACGAGATAGACAGCGCAGAGATCGACTCTGACAACAGCGTCGACGCACTCCTCGACGCAGGCGAGTACGACCTCGAAGTCCAGACCGGTACGGACTCCGACTCTGACGACGCGCAGGGCGTCGGTACCCTCGTCCTCGAAGAGCGCAACACGTCTTCCCTCCAGAGTTGGACGGCTCCGTCCAACGCTGAGATCGAGAACAAGGGAGACGTCTACGCGGCGATCAACAACGGTAACATCACGCAGGACGACGAGATCGCCTTCGGCGACCTCTCCGTCCACCAGCTCGAAGCGTCCGGTCTCGCCGGTGCGCTCGATGCACAGGACGCTGACAACACGACCGCAGCGTTCTTCGCGCTGAACGGCAGCGCGTACTCGCTGACGGTCGAGCAGACGGAAGCCGGTGCGAACCGTGATCCGTTCATGCTCGAACTGGGCAACTCGAGTGCGACGGTCATCTCCGACGCGGAGAACGACACGTACTTCGTTGTCTTCGACTCTGACGAGGTCAACACGACGGGTCGCGACCTCGCTGACGACGACGGCCTGACGGCCAACTTCACGGTCTCCGACGACTCGCCCATCGGTACGGACGAGGAGCAGTCCGTCGAAGATAGCTACGAACTCGTCGAAGCCGAGCACACGCTCGACGACGTGACGGTCGCTGCGGCAGCTGACCAGACCGTCGCAGGCGAGTCGAACGTCGCACCCGGTACGGAGATTAACCTCCGCGTTCGCTCGGACGGCGACACGCAGCCGAGCTTCCTGAAGACGGCGACCGCGTACGTCACCGAGAACGGGACGTACGAGGCTGTGTTCGACTTCAGTGAGCAGTCGGCGAACGACACGTTCACGGTGACGGTCCGTGGTGGCGTCGCTGACTCCATCACCGCAGACGGTACGGTCTCCGCTGCGGACAACGACAGCGAGACCAGCACGGAAGTGAGCGAGACGGTCACGGCTACGGAAGCGCCTGAGGAGACGGCGACGGCGACGGAAGAGCCCGCCGACACCGCAACGGCCACCGAAGAGCCTGAGGAGACGGCAACGGCGACGGAAGCGCCCGCCGACTCCGAGACCGAGACCGAGACGAGCACGCCCGGCTTCGGTGCAGTCGTCGCTGTGACGGCGCTCCTGGCCGCGGCACTCCTCGCAGTCCGCCGCGACTAACGTCTGAACCACCGGTTCACGCCGGCTCTCTTCACACCACTTTCTTTCGACGCGCGACATTCCGCCAGCGACTGCTTCGCGTCTCCACTCTCTACCGTTCACGTTCCAGTTAGTCTCCGCCGCTCTGACGTGACTGGCGCACGGAACGACAAGGGATTTACCTTCGCTACACTATCTGTGTTCTATGCCCGGACTGCTGTCTGACGCACTCGCGTGGGTGGTCATCGCCACGTTCGTCTCGGGTGCGCTCTTATCTCACCGAGACGAGCGGATGGCGCGGTCCGTAACCGCTGCCGCGTGGGGTCTCTTCGCCGTCTTCTGGCTCCAGTTGATTCCGCACTTCGCGTTCGAACACAAGAGCTACATCGAGGGATTCCTCTCGTTGGCCGCCGTTCCCGCCTGTCTGTACGCGGGATATCTCCTCTACAGCGGTCGCGACACGTTGTTCGTTCTGTCGAAGGCCGTCGCCGCGATGGGCGTCATCTACCTGCCGTTCGAGACGATTCCGGCGCTCGCACTGTTCGGGGTAACGATTCCGGCACCGAGAGGAGTCCTCATGGAGACTGTCGCCGCACAGACTGCGTTCCTCGTGAACGCACTCGGCTACTCGCCCGAGATGATCGTCGGCGACCAGGGGTATCTGAACACGTTCCTGTTCATGGACGGCAGTCATCGACTGACCGTGTCCGTCGTCCTCGCGTGTACCGGACTCGGGAGCATGGCCATCTTCGGCGGCCTCATCGCCGCCGTCGACGCACCGCTTCGCCGAAAGGCCCGTGCGCTCGCCATCGCCATCCCCATCATCTACGCGCTGAACCTCCTCCGGACGACGTTCATCACCATCGCGTTCGGCAAGCAGTACATGCAGTTCTTCGTCGACGAGATACTCCTCATGTTCGGTTCCTCGGACCCGTACATGGTCTCGTTCTTCATCTCCGACCGCATCATCAGCCAGTTCCTCGCCGTCGTCGCTCTCGTCGGCGTCACCTACCTCGTCGTCCGCGAGATTCCCGAACTGCTCACCGTCATCGAGGACGTGCTCTACATGGTCACGGGAGACGAGTACGACCTCAGAGACGCCTTGGAACTCGACGGGCGGCAGAATCGCGGCGGCAGCGTCTAACGGATTCTCGTCTTCGCGTTCGATTCGACTTTCCGAGTTCAGCTCAGACTTCGTTCTCCGCGAGAACGTCGTCCGGCGCGCCGCCGAGCGTCCTGAGCGCGTCGGCCTCGACGTGGTGGACGTCGCCCGGAATCACGAGCATGTGAAGTGGGTCGCCGAACTCGCGGTCCGCCAGCGCGGACAGTCGGTCGGCGGCGACGACCGGGTTCTCGCCTCCGGCGCGGGCGACGACGACCCCGAGGACGTCCTCCCACCCCTCCGCGAGCATCTCCGCGGCGTAGTCGCCGGTCATGTACTCGTCGTCGTCCGATTTGTCGCCGAAACGCTCCGCGTTTCGGCTGCTGGTCGGGGTGTCCCCGACCTTGATATCGAGGTAGACCAGCGTGTGCAGGCCGCGTTCGCGGTTCGCCTCGATAGACTCGGTGACGCTCTTCGGCACGCCGTCGGCCCCGTGCGCGTACGGGAACGGGAGCGTCACTGCCTTGCCGAAGCGGTAGTTCTGCAGGCCGGTGAGTCCGCTGGCGGCCGACTGCGCGGTCACGCCGTGAATCAGGCGCGTCTCGATACCGCGTTCGACGGCCCGCAGTCGCAGGTCCACGTGCGTCGTCGAAATCATCGTATCACCCGCCGTCAGGAAGACGACGTGTTCGTCCTCGGCGGCGTCGAGGATGTCCTCGGGATGCTGTTCGACGCCCGCGCGGTCCCGCACGTCGATGTCGATGTCGTGGTACGCTTCGAGGTCTTCGACCGTCGCGCCGACGAGGTGACTCGTGTAGAACTCCGCGTACGCGCGGTCGGCGTCCGCGAGGGCGTCGCGTCCCTCGACCGTGATGGACCGTTCGTCGTACAGACCGAGTCCGATGAAGGTGAGCATACTCACTCTCGGCGTGGCCCTCTGATAAGTGGCGTGTCCTCGCGTCGGCGTCCCGAGGGAGCGATACGGCGCGGTGGGCCGCCTTTCGGCGCGTCGCCGCGAACGGCGATGACACTTTTCACCGTTCCGTCCCGAGTTGGGCGTATGGCAGAGATAGACGTGAACGACTTGCTCCCGAACGAACGCGTCCAGCGGTCCGTCGCCGACGGCGACGTGACGCAACTCACTCGCGGTGCCAGCACCCGCTACGCCGAAGAGGGTGACCGGTTCCAAATCGACGGCGAGACGTACACCGTCACGAGCGTCGAGAAACGGACGCTCGGCGACCTGACCGACGAGGACGCACGGCGCGAAGGCTCCGAGTCGCTGTCGGCGTATCGAGAGCGGATGAAGCGAGTCCACTCCGGGGAGTTCGAGTGGGACGACAGCGACGAAGTGACGACGTATCGGTTCGAGCGGCAGGGGTGAGTTTTTCGGAGAGCGATGTCGGCAGGACAGTACGATGACGGGATTTGAACCTCACTCGCTCCTTGCAGTCGCTCCCCTGCTTCAAATCCCTCCAGTCGCGTATTCACCCGCTCACGCGAACCGAGCACACGCTACGCGGTGCTCGGTGGGTAGTTCGCGGGAAAAGTAAGCCGGTGGAGGGATTTGAACCCTCGGCCTATTCCTTACGAAGGAATCGCTCTGCCAGCTGAGCTACACCGGCGCGGTGGGGCGTTCGTCTGCATTCCTTCATACCCCGATGATAGACAAAAGACTTCCGAATCAGCGCGCAGTGAGCGTGACGTCGACACACACGTTGTACTCGTGCGGCGCGTACGACCGGACGATTCGCTCGGTGTCGATGCGAACCTCGTACTCGGGTTCGGCCGCCTCGCGGATAGCCTCGATTCCGGGGCCGAACGGGTCGTCCTCGTGCTGGATGTCGTAGTAGTGAATCACGCACTCCTCGCCCGCCAGTCGGACGGCGGCGTCGAGGAAGTCCCCGGCGCTGTGCGGGAGGTTCATCACCAATCTGTCCGCCCAGCCCTCGTAGTCGGCGGCCACCTCGCGCACGTCGCCCTGTACCGCTGTGACTCGGTCTTCGACGCCGTTTCGGCGGGCGTTCTCGCGGAGGTAGTCGACGGCGACGGCGTTGAGGTCACAGCCGACCACGTCGGCACCGCGTTTCGCCATCGGGACGACGAAGGGGCCGACGCCCGCGAACATGTCGAACACCTGCTCTCCCTCCCGGACCTGTTCGACGACGCGGTGTCGTTCGGTCGCGAGTCGGGGCGAGAAGTACACCTCGGCGATGTCGAGGAGGAACGAACACCCGTACTCGCGGTGTTCCGTCTCCGTGGAGGTGCCGACGAGGACGTCCCAGTCGCGGACGCGGAGTTCGCCTTTCACTTTCGAGGCGCGGTTGACCACCGTCTCCGCGCGGAGGTCGGAGTCGGCGATGCCGTCGGCGATGCGGCGGGCGCGTTCGGGGTCGTGCTCGTCCAGAATCACCACGTCGCCGAGGCGTTCGTACGTCGGTTCGAAGCCGAGAATGTCCGCGGGCATCGTCTGCGTCTCGCGGGCGTCCACCTCGAACTCGACGACTTCGAACTCCGAACCGGCCGCGGACGCGTCCGTCACGGGGATGTACAGCGACCCCTCTCGGACGGTAATCTCGTACGACTGGTCCACGAGGTCGCGGTCGGCGAGGGCGCGCCGCGCCGCCTCCCCCTCGCTCGTCGGGACGCGGACGCAAGGGACGTTCATGTCCGATGCTGACGGTGAACCGGAGTAAGCGTGACGCTTCGGCGGAGACGGGACCGCTCAGCAGACGACGAGCGGTTCGGTCGGGCGGACCGCCTCCTCGGGTCGGTCCAGCCAGTCCGTCACCGTCGTCGTGTGCCCGCCGCGTTCGTGCGGAAGCACCGCCGTGAGGATGCCGTCGTCGTAGACGGCGACGGCGAACGGCGGCAGGAACTGCTCCGTTCGCTCCGGTCCCATGCGCCCGACGCCCACCGTCTCCACGTGCTCGAAGGCCGGGAGTTCGGCCCCGGTCAGCCACGCCCACTCGCGGAAGTCCGCGATGCGCTCTCTGAGGAACGTCTCTCGGACTCCCCGCGGTCGCTCTACGGGGACCGTCTGGTCCCACTCGCGAACGACCACGTCGTCGACCGCGCCCGCCCGTTCGAGACGGCGCAGTTGCGCCACGCACGGCAGTTCGTCCGCCCGCCTGTCCGCGGTTCGCCGTACCCACACCTCGACGGTTCGCCCGCGGGCGAAGGCGTCCGTCTTCGGCGCACGGGTCTGCTGTCGACGTCCGACTGTCTCTTGCATCGTGTTCACCTCTCGTCCGTAGAGAGGCACGCTGCGGGGATGAACTGGACCCTCGATTCCCGTCGGGTGAGAACGGTTCACGCCCCGACGAACCGGCCGACGCCGTGGTGTTCAAGCGCCCCGAACGCGTGGTGTCGTGTGTGAACGAGACACCGACGCTCCCCGACGCGCTTGGACTCGACGCCGACGCCGTCCTCGCGGCCGTCGGCGCGGGCGGGAAGAAGACGACGCTGTACCGACTCGCCCGCGAGGTATCCGACGCCGTCGTCACCGCGACGGTGCGTATCCCCATCTTCGACGACGAAGTCGAACGCGTCGTCGTCACCGACGACCCCGTCGCCGCCGCGAGAGAGACCGAACCGAGACCGCTCGGTCTCGTCCCCGAACGCGAACGCGAGGACCGCTACCTCGGCTACGACCGAGCGGTGGTCGACGAACTGGCCGCCGCGGGCGTGACGCCGCTGTTCGTGAAGGCCGACGGTGCGCGAAATCGTCTGTTCAAAGCGCCGGCCGAGGAGGAACCGCAGATTCCCGACGCCGCGACGGTGGTCACTCCGCTCGCCTCCGTCCGGGCCGTCGGCGAACCGCTCTCGGAGGCGGCGGTCCACCGACCCGAGCGAGTCGCCGCCCTCTCCGGTCTGGAACCGGACGCCGAGATTCGTCCCGAAGACGTGGCGGCGGTGCTCGCACACGAGTCGGGCGGACTGAAAGGCGTCCCCGAGTCCGCATCCGTCGTCCCGATTCTCAACATGGCCGACACGCCGGACCTCGAAGAGACGGCCCGAGAGATAGCACGGGGCGTCCTCGACCGAACGACGCGCGTCTCGCGAGTCCTCGTCACTCGGCTGAACCGCCCGGACGCCGTCGTCGCCGTCGTCGACCGCGACTGAGGGCGAGTCGGACCAAATACCCTATTCGAGACGCTCTCTGGCCGCTTCGTACTCCTCTCGGGTGTTGACGTTGTCGAACGTCTCGGGCGCGGCGTGGTCGCGTATCTCCGCGTCGGTTACGGTTACCCAGTCGTCCAGTTCGTCCAGCGCGGCGACGATTCGTCCCTCGCCTCGGTCGAGTGCGCGGCCGCACGCCGCGGCCATCGCGTCGGCGCGGTAGACGGCCTGCGTCGTCTGGAACCACTGGTCGTCTCGCTGGGGGACGGCGGCGTCGTGCCCCGCCGCGCGCGAGAAGAGATAGGAGACGAACGCGGGGTCGACGAACGGCATGTCGCAGGCGACGACGGCGGCGTACTCGGCGTCGACGCCTTCGAGTCCCGTCTGGATGCCGGCCATCGGCCCGCGGTCGGGGACCGGGTCGGGGGCCATCGCCACGGGGACGCCACAACCGTCGACGGCGGCCCGGAGTTCGTCCACCTGTTCGTCTCGGCAGTTGACGACGAGGCGGTCGCAGACGGTGGCGAGGCGGTCGACGACGTGTCGGACGAGCGGTTTCCCGGCGAGTTCGGCGAGCGCCTTGTCGGCCTCGCCGAACCGCGTGGAGTAGCCGCCGCCGAGGACGACGCCCTCGCGCGTCGGGTCCTCGCGAATCGGTTCGTCGCTCATACCTCGACCGTCGGGACCGGCGTACAAAAATCCGGAGACGACGCGGTACGAGCGATGTGGTACGGCGCGAGACGACTCGGGCGGGGAGGGCGCAGAACAGCACGACACGAGACGACACGAGACGGCACGAGACGGCACGACGCGGACGACGAACGGCGTTAGCGTTCTTGTCGTCTGCACGCGTAGTACTAGACGCGTCTGGAGTGGTCCACACGCTCGACCGCACGACCGCGTGCGGTCGAGCGTGTGTCGACCACAGACGCGGCGATACCTATGACGTATAGAGCAGTCCTCGCGAACCGAGACATCCACTGTGAGCACTACACGATGACCGACCACGGCGTCGAACTGTACGACGAGACGGAGACGTTCGTCGCGTTCGTCCCGTACGAACATCTCCAGTCGCTCCTGAACGACGACGTCGACTCCGAGGGAGACCCGTCTATCCTCTGAGTCGAGTCTGCGGGAGTTCCGAGAGAGAGGAGAAAAGTCGGCTCTCGCTACCTCGGCGCTTTTCGGCGTCGGCTCTACGCTTCCGCGCCGGACTCGCCGGCGCCGACGAACGGCGTCGCGTCCCACGCTTCGAGCAGTTCCTGGTAGCGGTTGCGGATGGTGACCTCCGAGATGTCGGTCACTTCGCTGATTTCGTGCTGTGTCACGCTCTCGTTCGTCAGTTGCGCGGCGGCGTACAGCGCTGCGGCGGCGAGTCCGACGGGCGACTTGCCCGAGTGGACGTTGTTCTGCTTCGCGTTCTCCAGCAGTTCGCGGGCCGTCCGTTCGGTCTCTTTCGGGACGTCGATCTCCGAGGCGAACCGGGGGAGATACTCGATGGGGTCGGCCGGTTTGATCTCCAGGCTCAGTTCACGGACGATGTAGCGGTACGCCCGTTGGAACTCGTCTTCGCTCACGCGCGAGACGCGAGCGACTTCGTCCAGCGAACGCGGCACCTGAGCCATCCGGGCCGCGGCGTGCAGCGACGCCGTCGCGATGCCTTCGATAGACCGGCCCGGCAAGAGGTCGTCCTCCAGCGCGCGGCGGTAGATGACGGAGGCCGTCTCGCGGACGTTGTCCGGGAGGCCGAGCGCGGAGGCCATCCGGTCTATCTCGCCGAGCGCTTGCTTCAGATTGCGCTCCTTCGAGTCGCGGGTGCGGAACCGCTCGTTCCACGTCCGCAGTCGCTGCATCTTCTGGCGCTGGGTCGACGACAGCGAGTTGCCGTAGGCGTCTTTGTTCTGCCAGCCGATGTTCGTCGACAGTCCCTTGTCGTGCATCATGTTCGTCGTCGGCGCACCGACGCGGGACTTCTGGTCTTTCTCCTTCGAGTCGAACGCTCGCCACTCCGGGCCGTGGTCTATCTCGTTCTCGTCGACGACGAGACCACAGTCCTCACACACGGTCTCGCCGCGTCCGTCGTCACTCGCGAGGTTCGCCGAGCCACACTCCGGACAGCGAAGCGTCTCGTCGGCGTCACGTCCCTGTTCGCTCTCCGTCTCGTCTTCGTCACGTCGGGTGTTCTCCGTACGACGCCCCTCGGAGTCGGCCTGAACGCGCTGACGCGCGTGCGAGGTAGCGGAGTCACTCATTGGTAGGTCGCAGGTCGGGGAGAACGGCACCCGACCCTCGCTCACTCCCACGTAGTGGCTCCGCCCGGAAAAACGTGTTGGCAGTCCACCGACATTATTATCCACTAGCAACTCGTAGAACGGTGGTCCCGGTTCGAGGAGGCGTCAGCGGGGGACAGAGGATGTACAGCGCGGCCGGGAGGAGGGAGGTGCGGACGGAAAACGACTCTCGCGTGGGTCAGAACAGCGGTTCGAGGGCGTCCTGTTCGGCGGAGCCGCTTCGGAGGAGTTCTTGCAGTTTCGCCGACGAGGTGGCCGACTTCTCGTGCATGTCTCGCTGGGCCTCGATAGCGACGCGCTGGAGTTCCTTCACGCGCGGGACGTCCGTGACGCCCGCGAGGAGGACGACGGCGGCGACGTGGCCCGACTTCATCGGGTAGTCGCCGCCGCGAACCTCCATCGACCCCGTCTCCGCTTCGAGCCACCGTCGACTCCGCTCCATCCCGCGGCGGGATATCTCCGCGGGTGGCCCCGCGAGGACGAGGAGCGCGCGTTCGGACCCGGCGACTTCGCAGGGCAACGTGAGGCGGCCGAGCGTGGCCCGGCGGACCAGCGAGGAGACGCGGTTCGCCGCCTCTCCATCGTCTCTCGTCTCGTCGTCCGCGGTCTTCGAGAGACGAGAGAGCAGGCCTCGCTTCGGTCGGTTCACCGCCGTACTGGCGAAGCCGATGGTGGAGACGCCGCCGCCCGCGAGCGTGTTGATTATCTCCGAGGCGTCGACGACGCTCTCGGCGACGGCCCCGCGAGCGTTCGTCTCGCCCGCACTGAAGAGGACGCCGAGACGGCGTGCGAGTTCCTCGTTCGTGCGGTCGAAGCCGCCGGAGACGCTCTCGCCGGACTGCCGCCAGGCGTCGTTGTCGAACACGAGGAGGTTGTCCACCTCGTCGACGAACGTCTTGAACGAGCGCGCGGCGTTGAGCGTGTAGATTCCGCCTTCGTCCTGACCGGGGAGGATACCCAGCCCGTAGACGGGTTCGGTGTAGAGGCGTCGGAGTTCCCGGGCGAGGACGGGGGCACCCCCGCTTCCGGTGCCGCCGCCGAGACCGGCGACGACGAGGAACGCGTCCACCTCGTGCGTCCGGAACTGGTCGACGACGGAGAGCACCTCGTCGGCGTCCTCCGCGGCGACTTCCGCGCCGAGTTCGTTGTCGGCACCCACACCGTGGCCTTTCACGCGGGCCTGTCCGATGAGTACGCGACGCGATTCGGGTATCCGGTCGAGGCCGGCGAGGTCCGCGCGAGCGGTGTTCACCGCCATCGCGTCGACCACGAAGTCGACGCCCGCCTTCGCCTCGTACTCACAGAGTGCTTCGACCACTTTTCCGCCGGCCTGTCCGACACCGATGAGTGCAAGTTTCATGTTGAGTGTTTCTCCTCCGACACAGTCTGCGAACAGAGACAGGTCGGCAGAGATAATGACTATTCACACAAGTAAGACTGTCTTACCTAGTATATTGTCTAGTTAAAACGAACGAACGTGCACGAAGTGAGAACGACCCGTTCTCGGCGGTGTCTCTCGGTTCTCTCCGAAATCGTGCGGTGTAGCCACACGCTGACGAGGGTCTGTCGCACCGACTGCGTCTCCGTTCACTCGGACGGGAGCGATTCGGGTCGTGAGTCCCGCGAGTCGGAGTCGTCCGGGTCGGAGTCGCGCGGGCCGGACGCCCGACGGCCGACTCGGTCGGAGACGGCCGCCAGTACGTCCGACGGCGAGACGGCGACGCCGCGTTCGCGGAGTCGTTCGTACAGTCGTTCGCCCGCCGCACCGGCGTAGTTGCGCGCCGCGAACGGACGTTCTTCGACGAGGACGACGTGGTCGGCGTTCGCCGCCGCCCGGAGGTTCGCGAGGTTGCCCGCGCCCACCTCCACGTCGGCGACGACGACGCAGTCCGCGTCGGCGACGCGCGACTCGACGGCCGCCTCCGCCTCGTCGTCGACGGCGGAGAACGGGTCCACCGTCACCGCGTCGAGACCCAGACTCCGCGCCGTCTCGGTGTCGGTGTCGCCCTCGTTCAACGCGCCGACGGACACCTCGTACCCCGCCGCCGAGAGGAGGTAGAGGTGTCGCGCGGCCGTTCCCCCGCCGCCGACGACGTGGACTCGTCCCTGCGAATCGCCGTCGGCCGTCGAACGCTCCGGAAGCGCGGTGACGTACACGGACCCGGTGACGGGGTGTCGGGCGACGACGGCGTTCGCGCCGAAGGCGCCTTCGAGCGTCTCTTCGGTGAGGACGGCTTCCGGCGGCCCCGTGGCGACGACGGTTCCCGCCGAGAGTAACACGAGTTCGTCGCAGTAGTGCGCGGCGAGGTTCAGGTCGTGGATAGCGGCGACGGCCGTCTTCCCGGACGACACGAGTTCGCGGACCAGTTCGAGCGTCCGGACCTGATGGTTGATGTCGAGACTCGCCGTCGGTTCGTCGAGGAGGAGTACCGGCGTCTCCTGTGCGAGTGCGCGCGCGATGAGGACGCGTTGGCGTTCGCCCCCGGAGAGGTCGCCCACCGACCGGTCCGCGAACCCGGCCGTCTGCGTCCGGTCGAGGGCGCGTTCGACCGCGCGTTCGTCCTCCTCGCGCCACCCGCCGAACCGAGAGCGGTGCGGCGTCCGCCCCATCCGAACCGCCTGCCGCACGTCGAAGTCGAACGTCAGCGTCGTGTCCTGCGGAACGGTCGCGACGAGGCGACTCGCCGCCTTCGACGACAGCGCGTGAATCCGCTCGCCGGCGACGTCGACGGTGCCACGGGACGGCGAGAGCGCGCCGTTCAACGCCCGAAGCAGCGTCGTCTTCCCCGCCCCGTTGGGGCCGATGAGGCCGACGAACGACCCGCGGTCGACGGAGAGGTTCACGTCGTCCAGGATGGTCGCTCCGCCGAGTTCGACGCCGAGTCCGGAGACGCGGACGATGGGGTGTGCGTCGTCGCCGGTGTGGTTCGCGTCGGTCACAGACCGTGCACCTCGCGCGTGCGGAGGAGGTAGAGGAAGAAGGGGGCACCGATGGCGGCGGTGACGATGCCGACGGGAATCTCCGTCGCGCCCGAGCGTGCGAGCGTGTCGGTGGCGACGAGGAACGACGCGCCCGCGAGCGCACTCGTCGGGAGGAGGACGCGGTGGTCCGGGCCGACGACGAGGCGCATGGCGTGCGGGACGACGAGTCCGACGAACCCGATGACGCCGGAGACGGCGACGGCCGCCGCGGTGACGACGCTCGACACGGCGAGGAGGATTCGCTTCGTGCGCTCGACTTCGATACCGAGGCTGTGCGCGTCCGACTCGCCGAGGAGGAGGACGTTCATGTCGTCGGTGTAGACGAGGAGGACGACGAAAAGCGGCGGGAGGAGCGAAGCGGCGACGGCGACTTCGTGCCACGTCGCGCCGCTCAGATGCCCCATCAACCAGTAGACGACGCGGCGGAGGCTCTGACCGCTGTGCAACAGCATGAACGAGATGACGGCGCCGAGAAACGTCTGCACCGCGACGCCCGCGAGCAGGAGCGTCGCCGTCGGCGTCTGCCCGTCGCGCGTCGCGAGGAGGTAGACGGCGAACGCCGTCACGAGCGCGGAGGCGAACGCCGCCCCCTGCAGTTCGAGACCGAACGGGAGCGCGAACGGGAGGACGATGGTGGCGACGGCGCCGACGGCCGCCCCGGAGGAGACGCCGATGATGGAGGGGTCGGCCATCGGGTTGCGGAAGAACCCCTGCATCACGACGCCCGCGGTGGCGAGGGCGAACCCGACGAGGGCCGCGAGGAGGATGCGCGGGAGGCGGACGGAGACGACGATGACGCGGTGCGTCTTCGGAACCGCAAAGCCCGTGGAGGGGAGGAGGTCGCCGAGCACCGCCTTCGTCACCGTCACCGGCGGGATGGCCACCGGGCCGACGCCGGCGCTGGCGAGAACGACGGCGACGAGGAGGACACTCAAGCCCCCCGACCACGCGAGCGCCCGCGTTCGAACGGTCATCTGTCGTTATACAATCCCAATTGGATTAGGTAAATACTTGTTGCATTAACGCACACGCCAGAGCACATGCGACTCAGGACACTCTCGCTCGTATCGCTTCTTCTCGTCGTCGCTCTCGCGCCCGCGACGGGCGCGGCGGCGACCGGACTGACGGACGCGTCACCAGCGCACCCCGCCGCGTCGGCCGCGCAGGCCGACTCGTGTTCGTTCCCCTACTCGGCGACGGACGCCACGGGGACCGAAGTGACGCTCGACTCCGACCCCAAGCGAGTCGTCACGCTGAACCCGAGCGCCGCACAGACGATGTGGGAACTCGGCGCGTCCGACGACGTCGTCGGCGTCTCGCAGTACGCGACGTACCTCGACGGGGCCGACGAGAAACAGAACGTCTCGGGCGCGGGCGGCCCGAGCGTCGAGAAGGTGCTCGCGGCGAACCCGGACCTCGTCCTCGTCCCGAACACGACGTACGGGTTCGCGAAGGACCGGGTCGACCAGATTCGCGCGCAGGGCGTCCCCGTCTTCGTCTTCGGCACGGGCACGTCGCTCTCGTTCGTCGCGGACAAGACCGAACAGACCGGTCGACTTACGGGCAACTGCGAGGCCGGCAGGCGCGTCGCGGACGACGTCCGTACCTCGGCAGAACTGATGCGCGAAGCGCTCGCCGACGAGGAGAAGCCCGTCGGTCTCAACTACTTCTACGGCTACACCTCCGGGGCGAACACGTTCATCGGCGACGTGATGACGACTGCCGGTCTCAGAAACGGCGCGGCCGAGGCGAACGTCACCGGGTTCGGACAGGTCAACGACGAGTTGGTCGTCGAGATGAACCCCGAGTACGTCGTCGTCCCGTCGGGCGCGACGATTCCGACGAACGAGGCGTGGAACAGCACCACCGCCGTGCAGGAGGGCAACGTCGTCGAGGTGAACGAGAACTACCTCCAACAGCCCGCGCCCCGTTCGGTCGACGCCGCGGAGACCATCATGCAGGCGGTCCATCCCGAGGCGTACGAGGAGTACCAGTCGCTGCAGGCCGAGGCGAACGAGACGACGGGGACGGAGGCGCAGACGACGGGCGAGTCCTCCGAGACCGACGCGACGGCCGCGCAGACGACGGCGGCCGGTGACGCGACGGCGACCACGGAGACGGGGGCGAGTTCGCCCGGGTTCGGTGCCGTCGCCGCGGTCGTCTCGCTTCTCGGTGCCGCCCTGTTGGCGACCCGTCGCTGACGCGCGGTCACCGTCTCTCGCCGACACGTCGACTTTTCGACGGCTCGGTAGGGCCATGTTCCACCGCGTCGATACGTCTCTATGAAGGTCGGAATCGTCGGAACGGGGTCTGTCGGCGGGTCGCTCGCGTCGGGACTGGCGGCCGCCGGACACGACGTGGTCGTCGGGTCGCGCGACCCCGAGGCGGCCGAGGTGGCGGACGTCGACGTCGTCACGCAACGGGCGGCCGCCGAACGCGGCGACGTCGTGATACTCGCCCTCCCGGCGAGCGTCGTCGCCGGGGTGGCGGGTGACCTACGAGACGCACTCGACGGGAAGCCGGTTCTCGACGCGGCGAACGAGTACCCGACGCCGGGCGGAGACGCCTCCGTCGCCGCGCGCGTTGCCGACGCCGCGCCGACGGCGAACGTCGTGAAGGCGTTCAACACCATCGGCGCGAACCGGATGACCGACCCGGCGTTCGACGGCGAACGGGCGACGATGTTCCTCGCCGGCGACGACGAGGACGCCGTCTCCGTCGCCGCCGAACTCGCGGCGGACCTCGGCTTCGAACCGGTCGTCGCCGGTGACCTCGCGGCGGCGACGCACCTCGAACACCTCGCGCGGTTCTGGATTCACCTCAGCGGGACGTACGGGCGCGACATCGCGTTCCGCCTGCTCGGAGCGACGGCGGGTCGCTGACGCCGCCCGCGGACCACAACCGTATTACGGGCGCGTCGCGGTCTTCCGACTATGGCTGTGGAGAACGTCATCTGGCCTCGCTACCTCGACGCGACGCTCTCGCGGTCGGCGGGGCGACGCGTCCCACTCGAGGACGCCGTGGAAGAACCGACCATCGACGAGATAGCGAAGGCGGTCCAACAGATCGGATACGACGCCGTCATCGAACGCGACCTGAAACACCCGCGCGAGTGGGAGGCGCGCGGCCGCGTCGTCGTGAAAGGCGCGGAGGACTCGACGAAGAACGACCTCGTACAGGCCGTCGCCGCCTACGTCGGCATCCTCCGAGACTGATGGCGATGCAACGCGTCGGCACCGTCTCGCGAACCGCACAGAACCTCGCCATCGCGCGGTGCGAAGGCGCGGAACACCCGGACATCGGTCGGGAAGTCGTCGACGAGTCGCTCTCGTCGGTCGGTCGCGTCGTCGACGTGTTCGGCCCCGTCAGTCGTCCCTACGTCGCCATCTCGACGAGTGGCCGCGTCGCCCCGGCGACGCTCGTGGGGACGAAACTCTACGCGCGCTGAAACACAACCCCCATAGCCTTCCCTCCAGAACGGTCGTCTATGCGAACACGAGTCGCCTTCGGCGTCGGCTTCGCCGCCCTCATCTTCCTTCTCGTCCAGTTGGGCGCACTGGCTCTCGTCCCGACGTTCTACGACGCAGGCTATCAGACCGTCGAGGACCCGACGGACCCGACGAACAGCGTCGTCTACATCGGTGCCATCCTCCTCGCCACCGGCGTGATGCTCGCGGCGTTCAAGTACGACTTCGACTGGGCCGTCCGCGGCCTCGTCGTCGTCACCAGCGGGATGCTGTCGTGGTACGTCTTCTCCGCCGTCCTTCCCGGCGTCCTCGCTATCGTCGGCGCGGTGGCCGTCTCCGGCGCACTGCTGGCGTATCCCGAGTGGTACGTCATCGACACCGCGGGCGTCCTCATGGGCGCGGGCGCGGCCGGACTGTTCGGAATCAGCTTCGGTCTCCTCCCGGCCCTCGTCCTCCTGACTGCCCTCGCCATCTACGACGCCACCAGCGTCTACGGGACGAAACACATGCTCGACCTGGCGGAGGGCGTGATGGACCTGCGAATCCCCGTCGTCCTCGTCGTGCCGACGACGCTGTCGTACTCGCTGTTGGACGACGACTTCTCGGGTGCGAACGACGTCCACGACGACGCGGACGAGGCGGAGAGCGAGCGGGGGACGACCGACGACGACGCAGACGACGAACCCGTCCGCGACGCGTTCTTCATCGGCCTCGGTGACGCCGTGATGCCGACGGTGATGGTCGCGAGCGCGGCGTTCTTCCTCCCGCGAGAACTCGCCCCCTCCCTCGGTGTCCCCGGCATCCCGGCGCTCACCCTCCCCGCGCTCACCGCGATGGTCGGCATGTTCGTCGGCCTGTTCGCGCTGCTCTGGTTGGTGTTGAAAGGACGCGCGCACGCCGGACTCCCCCTCCTCAACGGCGGTACCATCGGCGGCTACCTCGTCGGTGCCCTCGCGTCGGGCGTGCCGATTCTGACCGCACTCGGTCTGTAACGCAGGACGACGACTCTTACTCCTCACCGGCGCCGTGTCGGACGAACACGGCCATCCCCGTCTGGAAGTCCTCCATCGCTTCGGCGGAGAGTTCCGCGCGGCCGACGCCGATGACGGTGT
This sequence comes from Halogeometricum limi, assembly GCF_900115785.1. Classification (GTDB taxonomy): domain Archaea; phylum Halobacteriota; class Halobacteria; order Halobacteriales; family Haloferacaceae; genus Halogeometricum; species Halogeometricum limi. Next base: position 609,261 of record NZ_FOYS01000002.1, on the reverse strand, counting down.
CGTCGGGCGTCACGACGGCGACTTCGTCACCCGGTCGAACCGCGGGGTCCACGGACTGCACGAACTTCGCGAACGTGTTTTTCCCGTCGCGCACGAACGGTTCGCTCTCCGACCCGACGACGACGCGGTTGGCCGGGTCCGGGAGCGACTCGGTCAGACGGACGCCCCCTTCGACGCCGAGGGTGAATCGCCCGTCGGTGCCGTACGACACGACGCGGCCGTCCTCCGAGAGCACCTGTCGCGGGCGTCCGCTGGTCGAACGCCGGACGGTCAGGTCGTCGTGCGGAAACAGTGCGTCCCCGGCCCCCGCGCCGAACTGGTAGTCGGCGACGGTACGCAGGTCCGAGAGGGTCGCGTCGCCGCCGTCGCCACCGTCGTCGCCGGCACTCGACGCGTCCTCGTTCTCGTCGCTCATACCTCCGCTTGCCGTCGGTGCGTGAAGTCAGTCGCGGTCTCCCCCGCGGCCGTGTAAATTGCTATCACGGTCACCGTGAGAAGAAAGTGCTTAAGTGACAGAGGCTGCTCCGAGACGAGTATGTCGATGGACGTACGGCAAGTCGCGCTCGGAACGGCGCTCCTCCTCGCCAGTAGCGCGCTCTTTCTCGAATCCGGCATCGACGGCCGCCTGTCGCTCGTTCTCGCGGCGACTGCGCTCGCCGCCGTCGTCGTCGCCGTCGCGCACCGCCTCGGGACGGCCACTCACCGTACGGTCTGACGTCGGGCCGCCGGGCCCGGAATACGTGATTTTATCAGGCTGTTTTGACAATCGAAGGACATGGCAGCTCTCCAATCGCTCCGAACGGCGCTCGGGTCGCTCGGTCGAAACCCCGTCCTGTTCCTCGGTGGCCTCGCGTACGCGCTGGTGATACTCCCGCAGACGGCGACGCAGTTGGCCGGCATCCCCGTCGCGCCGACGTTGCTCCAGATACTGACGTTCTTCGTCACCCCGTTCTTCCTCGCGGGCGTCATCGGGATGGCCGGCGAAGCGCTGAACGGTGACACGTCGCTCCCGACGCTCAGACGCGTCGGGAAGAACCGATACGTCCCCCTGCTGGTGGCGAACTTCGTCGAGTTCGTCCTCGTGTTGGCCATCGCCATCGTGGGCCTCATCGTCGTCGCAATCTCGTTCGTGCTGGCGTCCACGAGCGGTGCCCCCGGTCCCGTCCTCGCCGCCGTCGTCGGACTGGTCGTCCTCGTCGCCCTCGCTATCAGCTTCTTCATCCAGTTCTTCCCCGTCGCCATCGCTCTCGGCGACGCCGACGCCATCGGCGGCTTCAAAGAGAGCGTCGGACTCGTCCGAAGGAACCTCCTGAGTACGCTCGGGTACTCCGTCATCAGCCTCGTCGTCACCGTCGTCACCATCGTTCCGACCGTCGGCGCGACGCTGTACCCCGTCCTCTCGAACGTCGACCAACTGCAGGAGATGCAACAGTCGGGAATGGACCAGGCCGCCGCCTCGCAGATGGCGGCGTTCCAACTCTCCACGACGGAAGTCGTTCTCGTCTCCGCCATCTCGCTGGCGACGACGATGCTTCTGTTCACGTTCCAACAGACGTACGCGACGGCGTTCTACCGCGCGCACAGGCCCCGCACCGACGACGGCGACAGCCCGGCCGAATCCGACGTTCGGACGAGCGATACGGGCGCGTCGGCGAACTCGTTCTGAGCGGGTTACAAGAGGAAGGTGTCCTGTCGCTCGGACATGTCGAGGAAGGCGTCGGTGGCCTCGACGAGTTCGTCGGCGGTGGACTCGTTGAACGCGATGACTTCGACGCGGACGCCCTCGTGACGGAGATGCGAGCAGAGACGCGAGAAGTCGCCGTCGCCCGTGCAGAGGACGACGGTGTCGACGTGGTTCGCGAGCGTCACGGCGTCCAGGCTCATCCCAACGTCCCAGTCGGCCTTCTTCGACCCGTCGCCGAACGTCTTGATGTCCTTTATCTTCGTCTCGAACCCGATGTCGACGAGTGCCTCGAAGAAGCTCTCCTCTTCGGGCGAGTCCGCGCGGACGACGTACGCGATGGCCCGCGTCAGTTCGCGGCCGGAGACGGCCTTCTCCAAGAGCGACGAGTAGTCGATGTTCCGCGAGTAGAGGCTCTGCGCGGAGTGATAGAGGTTCTGTGCGTCCGCCAGGATGGCAACCCGCTGGCTCGGGTGAATCTCGGTCATACCCAATCCCCGTGATGATACCTTATCAATTGACGTGACTGGCGCGCCTTCCCTCCGACGGCGGTTCTTGCGCACGACGTAAGCTATTTGACCTCGTGGTGCCGTCCGTCGAACGTGACATTCACCACGTCGTCCCCGTCCGGCACGGACCGGTCGACAGCGACGCGTGGCGCTTTTCTCCGCAAAAAACGCACACCGTGACGCTCTAGGCGGGAGTGGCGACCCGTCTTTGGCGACCCTCGAACCCGAACGCAGTGTGCAGACGACTGACCGACCACGCGACACACAAACACGATGACAGACTTCGACTTGCGAGGGGTGTACCCGGCGATGGTTACCCCGTTCGCCCCCGACGGCAGTATCGACCACCAGACACTCGCGGACGACGCCCGACGCCTCGAACGCGCCGGCGTCGACGGACTCGTTCCCGTCGGTTCGACCGGCGAGAGCGCCACCCTCACCCACGACGAACACGTCGAAGTGGTGGAGACGGTGGTGGACGCCGTCGACGTGCCGGTCATCGCCGGGTCCGGGTCGAACTCGACCCGCGAGGCCCTCGAACTCTCTCGACGCTCGGCCGAGGTGGGCGCGGACGCACTGCTCCTCATCTCCCCGTACTACAACAAGCCCGAACAGGCCGGGTTCGTCGAACACTACCGGACCATCGCCGACGCCGTGGACGTCCCCCAGATAGTCTACAACGTCCCCTCGCGGACGGGCCAGAACATGGAACCGGCGACGGTCGAGGCCCTCGCCGCCCACGAGAACATCGCGGGCTACAAGGCCGCGAGCGGCGACCTGAACCAGATTTCCGAGGTAATCGAACGGACTCGCGACGAGGAGTTCGCCGTCCTCTCGGGCGACGACGGACTGACGCTTCCCGTCCTCGCCGTCGGCGGCGTCGGCACCATCTCCGTCTGCGCGAACGTCGAACCCGAGCGAACCGTCGCGATGGTTCGCGCCGCGTTGGACGACGACGACTACGCCCGCGCCCGCGAACTCCACCACGAACTCGGACCCCTCTGCCGGCAGTTGTTCGTGGAGACCAACCCCATCCCCGTGACCGCGGCGATGGAGATTCGCGGCTACGGTCCGAACGCGCTTCGCCCGCCGCTGACCGAACTCTCCGAGGGACATTACGAGGCGCTGGAAGAACTCCTCTCGGACCTCGAAGCGACGCGCGAGTCGTCGCTCGAACTCGGCGTCGTGGAGGGCGAGTAGATGGCGGACCCCGTCCGAATCGCCGTCGTCGGTGCCGCCGGACGGATGGGCCGGGAACTCCTCGACGTGGCCGGCGGCCGCGACGACGTTCGGGTCGTCCTCGCCGCGAACCGGAGTCCGGTCGACGAGATTTCCGGGCACGCTGTCGAGGACGCCGACGACCTGCCCGAACTCCTCGCGGAGACGGACCCCGACGTGCTGGTCGACTTCACCGGCCCTGAGTCGAGCGTCGAGTACGTCGCCGCCTGCGCGGAGGCGGGCGTCGCCGCCGTCGTCGGGACGACGGGGTTCGACGACGAGCAAGCGAGTGCGCTCGACGACGCCGCCGAATCGATACCGCTCCTGCACGCGACGAACTTCTCGCGGGGCGTCGCCGCCCTCCGCCGCGCCGTCCGCGAAGCCGTCGCCGCCCTCCCCGACTACGACGTGGAGGTGACGGAGACGCACCACAACGGAAAGCGCGACGCCCCCTCGGGCACCGCGAACACTCTGCTCGACGAGATAGACGACGTCCGCGGCGACGCGGAGCGAGTGTACGGCCGCGAGGGCGACCAGCCCCGAACCGAGGGTGAGATTGGCGTCCACGCCCGACGGGCGGGCGGCGTCACCGGCGAACACGAAGTCCTCCTCGCCGACGACCACCAACTCCTCAGCCTGACGCACCGCGCGGGCTCTCGCGGCGTCTTCGCCGCCGGAGCCCTGGACGCCGCCGTCTGGCTCTCTTCTCGTGAGGCCGGACGCTACGACTTCGACGAGGTACTCGACGCATGAGCATGCAAACCGAGATAGACGACCTGTGGAACCGATACCAGAACGACGAACTCACGGCCGACGCCGCCGGCCCGGAGACGCTGGCGACGCTCGACGCCTTCCTCGAATCCCTCGAACAGGGCGACGTGCGGGCCGCCGAGCAGGTGGGCGACTCCGGCCCCGACGGCTGGGTCGTCAACGAGTGGGTCAAGCGCGGCATCCTCTTGAACTTCGGTCTGCGCGAGACCATCGCCCGCGAGTACGGCGACGTGACGTACTACGACGTGCTTCCGCTCCGACAGACCGCGGACCTCGGCCAACGAGGGACACGCAACACGCCCGACGGGACGGTTATCCGCCGGGGCGCACACCTCGGCTCGGACTGCATCATGATGTCGCCCTCGTTCGTCAACGTCGGCGCGTACGTCGACGACGGCACCCTCGTCGACTCCTGTGACACCGTTGGGTCGTGCGCGCAACTCGGCGAGAACGTCAAGCTGGGCGCGAACACGCTGATTGGCGGCGTCCTCGAACCCGTCGAGGACGCGCCCGTCATCGTCGAAGACGGCGTCTCCCTGGGTGCCGGCTGTCGCGTCACCTCGGGCTTCCACGTCGGCGAGAACACCGTCGTCGGCGAGAACACGCTGCTGTCGCCGCGCATCCCCGTCTACGACCTCGTCGAGGACGAAGTGCTGTACGGCCACCTCCCGTCGAACCGCCGGGCGTTCACCCGCTACGTCGAGTCTTCGCTGGGCGACCACGACCTGTTCGCGGGCGGGGCGTACAAACCCGCCGTCGTCGCTCTCGACATCGAGGAGGACACCCTCGACAAGACGCGACGCGAGGAGGCACTGCGCGAATGAGCTCCGTCGGTGACGGAGCGAACGAGGAAAATCCGCAGATTCGCCGCCTCTCCGAGTGGGACGAGAGCGAACTCGCCGCACTCGCCGAGGAGTACGGCACTCCGCTCTACGTCATCGACCGCGACCGCGTCCGGGAGAACTGCGCGCGCCTCCTCGACGCCTTCCCCGACGAGGAGGTTCGCTACGCGGTGAAAGCCCACACCGGCCGCGCCGTCCTCGAAACCGTCCGCGACGTCGGACTCGCCGCCGAATGCGCCTCGGCCGGAGAGGTCGAACGCGCACTCGCCGCCGGATACGAGGGCGCGGAGATACAGTACACCGCGGTCAACCCGCCGGCCCGCGACCTGGACCACGTCGTCGACCGGTGGCGCGAGAACCCCGAGATGACGATAACCGTCGGCGCGGCGGACACCGTCGAACGCCTGCGCGAACGCGGCTTCGACGGCCGACTCTGCATCCGCGCGAACCCCGGCGTCGGCGCGGGCCACCACGAGAAAGTCCGCACGGGCGGCAACGCGAAGTTCGGCGTCCCGTACGACGACGTGGTCGAACTCGCCGAGTCGGTGGCCGGGGAGTTCGACTTCGTCGGCCTGCACGCGCACGCCGGCAGCGGTATCTCCGGGGACGACCTCTCGAATCACCGGGAACTGGTTCGGCGGATGGGTGACCTCGCGCGCGAGGTGGCGTCCACCGTCGGGCCACTGGAGTTCGTGGACGTCGGCGGCGGGTTCGGCGTCCCGTACCGCGAGGACGAACCGCCACTCGACCTGCAAGCCGTCGCCGACGCGACGCGCGAGGCACTCGGCGAGGTGTCGGGGACGCTCGCCGTCGAACCCGGCCGCTACGTCGTCGCCGACGCGGGCGTCCTCCTCACGCGCGTCAACTCCGTGAAGGAAGCGCCCGACGCGACGGTGGTCGGCGTGGACGCGGGGATGACCACCCTCCTGCGCCCGGCGATGTACGACGCGTACCACGAGATTCGAAACCTGTCCACCTCGGAGAACGATGAGGCGATATCTGCCACCGTCGCGGGCCCTATCTGTGAGTCCGCCGATGTGCTGTGTGAGAACAGGTCTCTTGCGTCCCCGCGGCGAGGGCATCTCCTCGCTATCGGGAACGCGGGGGCCTACGGATACGAGATGGCGAGCACCTACAACTCGCGGCCGCGACCGGCCGAAGTCGCACTGGCGGACGGGACGGCCCGTCTCGTCCGGCGGCGCGAGACCCTGACTGACCTCACTACCTTAGAACAATGAGCGTACTCGAAGAGCGAATACCTGTAGCAAAGTACCACGGAACCGGAAACGACTTCATCGTCGTCGACGCGGCCGAGTCGGTCCCCGACCGGCCCGCGTTCGCGACGGCGCACTGCGACCGGGACTCCGGCATCGACGGCGGGTCGGACCGACGCGGCGCGGACGGCGTCCTCTTTCTCGCACTCGAAGGCCGATACTCCCCGCCGCGAGTCGTGATGACGCTCGTCCAACCGGACGGGTCCGTCGCGGCGATGTGCGGCAACGGCGCGCGCTGTGCGGCCGCGTGGGCGGCCGACCGAACCGGGTCGGACGAATTGATGATAGACACGCCCGCGGGGACGCGACACGCCCGCATCGACGGCGACCGGGTCACCATCGAGATGGGCGAACCCTCGTTCCACCCGCGCGACGTGCCCCTCTCCCGCGACGAGGAACTCGTCGAAGAGGACGTCGAGGGCCTCACCGTCACGGCCGTGAACACCGGCGTCCCGCACGCCGTCGCGTTCGTCGACGACGTGGACGCCGTGGACCTCGAAGCGGTCGCACCCGCCGTCCGCAACGCCGACGTGTTCGCCGACGGCGCGAACGTCGTCCTCGCCTCGCGGAACGACGACGGGTCCTTCAGCCAGCGGACCTTCGAACGCGGCGTCGAGGGTGAGACGCTCTCTTGCGGCACCGGTGCCGTCGCAGTCGTCGCCGCGGCCAAGCGCGTCGGACTCGTCTCGGGCGACGACCCCGTGACCGTCTCCCCGCCGGGCGGTGACCTCAAGATAACGGTTCCTGAGGGCGGTCCCGCCACGCTCGCCGGTCCGACCGAACACGAGTTCGAGACGGAACTCGACGTGACCGTTCGCTCCCGGTAGATGACGGCGTTCGACCCCGTTTCGTTTCTCGAACGAGCGGTGCCGCTGGCCTCGAACGACGACGTGACGGAGATGCGCGCGTTCCTCGTCGAGACGCTCTCGGAACACGGAATCGACGCGACGGTGGACGACGCGGGCAACACGCTCGCCGCGAAGGGCGCGGCGGACCCCGAGCGACATCTCGCGTTCAACACGCACATCGACACCGTCTCGCCGCACGTCCCCTTCGAACGCGGGACGGACGACGACGGGACCGACGTGATTCGCGGCCGCGGGTCCTGCGACGCGAAGGGACCGCTTTCGGCCATCCTCGCGGCGTTTCTCGCCGTCGAACCCGCGGCGGACGCCCGCGTCACGCTGGCGATAACCCCCGACGAGGAGGTGCTTTCGACGGGCGCGGCGGCACTCGACGTCGACGCGGACCTGTACGTCGTCGGCGAACCCACGGGACTCGACGTCTGCACCGCGGCGAAGGGGCGATTTCAGGGGACGCTCACCCTCTCGGGCGTCGCCTCGCACGCCGCCGAACCGCAGTCCGGCGTCAACAGCGTGTTCGCCCTCGAACAGGCGCTCGCGGCGATTCGCGCGTTCGACGAGGGGCGAGAGGAGCACCCGCAGTTGGGCGCGGCGACGCTCACGCCGACGATGGTCGACGGAGGCGCGTCGACTAATCAGGTCCCGGCGGAGTGTCGCCTCGTTCTCGACAGGCGGAGCGTCCCCCCGGAGACGGCCGCGGAGTTCCGGTCCTCTCTGGAGGACGCCATCCGCGACGCCGTTCCCGACGACGTTGGCGTCTCGTTCGCGCTGACGGACCGACCGACGCCGTTCCTCGAAGCGTTCGCGACCGAGGAGGACCACGAACTCGTCCGCGCCGTCGCCGCCGCCTCGAAGCGCGCGGGCGGGTCGGGTTCGATTCGTCCGTTCACCGCCGCGACGGAGGCGTCGTACTTCTCGCCGGAACCCGTCGTCGTCTTCGGACCGGGCGTTCTCGCGGACGACGAGGGTGCCGTCGCGCACGCCGAACGCGAGTACGTCCGCGTCGACGACGTTCGGCGCGCGGCGGACGCACTCACCGACGCGACGACCGAACTCGTCGGCGACTGCTGAGACGTGCATGGGCGTCTCACGCTCGGCCGTCTCCGGTGAACTCCGTCCCACTGCACGCAGTTCTGTTCACTGCCGGGCGATGTTGCCGTAATTTTTAGCTCGACAACTATTAACGCCGCCCCACCCGAGCGTCGTCTGCCGATTTCCATGACCGAACGCCCTCCGAAAGACGCCGATGCACAGTCCCCGCGCCGCTTCGTCGGTGCGACGCTCCTCCTCGCGACGTTCGTCGCACTCGGTGCCGTCGTGGCACCCGTCGCCGCCGCGGACGCGTTCACGCCGGCCGAATCCTCGACGACGTTCTACCCGGCCGAGAACCAGACCGTCGCCGGTGAGACGACGCTCGAACCCGGGACGGAACTGCTCGTCTACGTCCGCTCGAACGACGGCGAGTACCGGTTCTCGAAAGACGCCCGCGCGAACGTCACCGACGACGGCACGTACGCCGCGCAGGTCGACCTGAGCGACCTGTCGGAGAACGCCAGCACGTCGGTGAACGTGACGGTCCGGCACGCGACGGACGCGAGCGGTCCCGAGACCACCTACGAGGGCGACCTCCGGCCCGCCGCAGCACAACCCGAGACAGAGACCGAAGACAGCAGCACGTCGGTTCCCGGATTCGGCGCACTCGCCGGTCTGGTCGGTGCCGCCGTCGTCGCACTGTTCCTCGCGCGCCGCGCCTGAGCGGCGGAGTTCCCGCCCCTCGTTTTTTTGCCGACGGCAGACGCCCGAAGCGTAACTGCCATACAGGTCCGCGGAGTCGAATCGGGTATGTACGAGGCGGTCCACGCCCACCCCGACGGCGACAGCACGGTGGCCCGGTTCGCGACGACGGCCGACCGCTACGGGTACGACGGCGTGGTCGTCCGCGCCGACGACGCGCGTCCCGACTACGAGACGCTTCGCGCGGAACTCTCCTGCGACGTCGTCGACGCCGCCGAGATAGTCGCCGACGGCCCGAATCAGGCCAGCGGTGCGGTCGGGAACTACCGGCCGGACCGAACGCTCCTCCTCGTCCGCGGCGGGACGAACGCGCTCAACCGCTTCGCCGTCGAACAGGCCCGCGTGGACGTGCTCACCCGGCCGTTCGCGGGCGAGGGGGACTTCAACCACGTGCTCGCGAAGGCCGCGACGCGCAACGGCGTCCGCGTCGAGTTCGACTTCGGACCCGTCCTCCGCGCCACCGGCGGGCACCGCGTCCGCCACGTCGACGACCTTCGAAAGCTCAAACGCATCCTCGACCACTACGACACGCCGTACGTCGTCAGCGCCAACGCGCGGTCGCATCTCGAACTCCGCGCGCCGAGAGAACTCGTCGCCGTCGGCGAGGAACTCGGCCTCGGCGGAGAGTGGGTCCGCGACGGACTCGACGAGTGGGGCCGACTCGCCGACGAGAATCGGCGGCGACGCTCCGAGTCGTTCATAGCCCCGGGCGTCGAACGTGGCACGTATGAAGAAGACGATTGAGGAACACGCCGACCGGTTCTCCGCTATCGCCACCGACTACGACGAGACGCAGGACTCCGAGGCGTACCGCGCCTGCGCGAACCTCGTCGTCGAACACGCCGCGCCCACCGAGGAAGACGTGGTGTTGGACATCGGGACCGGGACGGGAGCCATCGCACTCGCCCTCGCGCCGAACGCGAAGCGCGTCGTCGGACGCGACATCAGCGAGGGGATGCTCGAACGCGCACGAGAGAAGGCCGCCGAGGCGGGCATCGAGAACGTGGAGTTCGGCGAGGGCCGATTCCGCGACCCGAACTACGACGGCGAGGTGGACATCGTCACGACGAACTTCGCGATGCACCACCTCTCCGACGAGGAGAAACGCGAGGCCATCGCGGTCATCGCCGACCTGAACCCCCGTCGGTTCGTCCTCGGCGACGTGATGTTCTTCGGGACACCGGACCCCGAGGAACCGTTCTACAGCCCCGAGGTGGACGACCCGGCGACGGTCGGGACGCTCGCGGACGCCCTCACCGACGAGGGGTTCGTCCTGACCGCCGTCGAACGAGTCCACGACCAGGTGGGCGTCCTCGTGGCCGAACGGTTCGGCGAGGCGGGCGACCGAGTGCCGGTCGAGGAGTAGTCCGAGGAGTCGATGAAGCACCTCCCGAAACACCTCCAACCGCGGTGGCGCTACCTCGCCGTGAAACTGGAGGCGTGGCCCGACGCGCGGTTCGACCGCGGCGACTTCCAGCGCGAACTCTGGTACGCCGCGCAGAACCTCTACGGAGACGCCGGAAGCGCCGCCGCCGACCTGACGGTGCTGTCCTTCTCCTTCGCCGACGGCGAAGGAGAGACCGTCGTGCGGGCGTACCGCGGCGAAGAGGGACGGGCGCGGGCGGCCCTCGCCTGCGTCACGGAAGTGAACGGCGACCCGGTCGGCGTCCGCGTCGCCGGTATCTCGGGCACGGTGCGTGCCTGTGAAGAAAGGTATTTAGGACGCGGGGCCGGAACTCTTGAAGAGAGAGACGTCGTGTTCGAGGACGAGTCACGGCCCGCCGTCGTCCGCCGTTTAGGGACCGACGTTCGCGGGTCGGGCGGATTCGTCGGCGCGACGCAACTCGATTTCGAGTGATAACTTATGCAGGGACAAGCCCAACAACAGGCATACGACCGCGGGATTACCATCTTCTCGCCCGACGGCCGTCTCTACCAGGTAGAGTACGCGCGGGAAGCAGTGAAACGAGGGACGGCGAGCATCGGCGTCCGAACGCCGGAGGGCGTCGTCCTCGCGGCCGACAAGCGCTCTCGGTCTCCGCTCATGGAACCGACGAGCGTCGAGAAGATTCACAAATCCGACGACCACATCGGCATCGCCTCGGCGGGACACGTCGCCGACGCGCGCCAACTCATCGACTTCGCGCGCCGCCAGTCGCAGGTCAACCGCCTGCGCTACGGCGAGCCGATCGGCATCGAGACGCTGACGAAGGAAGTCACCGACCACATCCAGCAGTACACGCAGGTCGGCGGCGCGCGCCCGTTCGGCGTCGCCCTCCTCATCGGCGGCGTCGAGAACGGCACGCCGCGCCTCTACGAGACGGACCCCTCGGGGACGCCGTACGAGTGGAAGGCCGTCTCCATCGGTGCGGACCGCGGTGACTTGCAGGACTACCTCGAAGAGAACTTCCGCGACGACCTGACGCTCGACGAGGGTATCGGCCTCGCACTCCGCGCCATCGCCTCCACGAACGACGACCAACTCGAAGACGGCGGCGTCGACGTCGCCACCATCTCCACCGAGACGGAGGCGTTCGTCGAACTGGAGAACGACGAAATCTCGGAGTACATCGCCGAGAACGACCTCGAACCGTCGGACGAAGACGAGACCGACGAGTCGGCCGAGTAACGACCCGCATCCCGCGGACTCTCCCGTTCTTCTTCGACCGACTGCGCGTCCTCGGAGCGTCGGCGTCGGCCGCCGAGCGAACGCCGCGCGGGCGGCGGACACCGAATCGCACACGCCGCGGAGCGATGACTCTCGCGCGTCGACGCGGAAACCCGAAACGGACCAGAAAGAGAGTCGCGTTCAGTACTCTTCGTACGCGAGGTTCATCAGCCACTGCGAGAACGCGTTGCTGTTGGCGTTGACCTCTTCCTCGCCGATGAACGGCGACAGCATGTCGCCGGCCATGAGCTTCGAGAAGTCGAGGTCACGCGCGGTGGGTTCGAGGTAGTAGGTGTTGTGCCCGTTGTACACCGTCTCCTCGCGTTCGATGAGGTCGAGCGAGAACAGACGCTCGGCGATACGACTCCCCTTCCGGGAGGTGATGTCCAGTTCCTTCCAGAAGTCGCTCTGATGGATGCCGCCCGACTCTCGGACGAGTTCGAGTCCTGCGAGTTCGTCCTCCGAGAGTTGGGCTTCGGCCTCGCCTACGCTCATATTCTGTGAGTCGCCCGCGACCCGTTTAAAGCTGACTTTCGACGGGTTCGTACGCCGTCTCGCAGGGCGGGCCGGGAGCGAACGCGTACTCGGCGTCGTCGTCGGCCCACAGCGTGACGAGCGACGACGAACGCGTCCCGTACCGCCCCTCGTCGTCGTGGACGCAGACGCCGTAGTCGTGGTCGCGGAGGACCGACGCCGCGCGTTCGCGCCACGCCTCCGGCGACGCGGACGCGTCGGCGGGCGTCAACGCCTCGCGGACGCGACGGGCGTTGTTCGCCTGTTCGGCACCCACCTCGGGACGCCGTTCGGGTTCGAAGTAGTCGCCGTCTGTGCCCACGTTGACGACGACGTGGACGCCGGGGTCCAGTCGCGTCGTCGTCAGCGTTCCGTCCCACTCGAACAGGAAGGCGTCCGTCGCGTCGGCGACGACGAGGTTGAACCCGTCGTAGGTGTCGGTGGCGACGGCCGCTTCGACCGTCTCACGCGCTTTCGCGGCGCTTTCGCTCCGGAGGGCGTCGCGGACGAGTTGCCCGCGCGAGCGTTCGCCGCCGCCCTCGACGTCGACCCAGCGGTTGGTGACGCCGACGAAGACGCCGCGTTCGTTGTAGCCGACCCACGTTCCGCCCGCCTGCACGTCGAGGGGGGCGACGAACGCCGGGTCGCCGTCGACGACAGCGGGTGGTTTCGAGGCTCTGTCGAGGGCTTCGTCGCGGTTCGCGGCGACGACGACGGGCGCGGCGTCGAACGCCTGCCACGCGATGGTCAGGGTACACACGGACGACGGTACGGGGACGGAGGAGAAAACGGTTCGGCGGTTCGGTCCGGCGGCGACTACTCGGGTCCGTCCGCGAACCGCCCCGGATTCCGCGTCGCCAACGCCACGTTCACGGCGGTGACGTTCTCTTCGACGTCGTGGACGCGGACGATGTCGGCCCCGCGTTCGGCGGCGAGTGCCGTCGCCGCGACGGTGGCCGGGAGGTTGTCGCCCGCCTCGCTTCCCACCAACTCGAACATCGACTTGTGCGAGTGCCCGAACAGCAGGGGACAGCCGAGAGCGTCGAACTCGCCGAGTCTGTCGAGCAGTTCGAAGTTCTCGGCTCTCGACTTCCCGAAGCCGATTCCGGGGTCGACGACGACGTTCTCGCGGGGGACGCCCGCCTTCTCCGCGAGGAGGAGTCGCTCGTCGAGTTCCGCTATCACGTCCGACACCACGTCGTCGTAGTCGACGTCCTTTCCGGGGACCACGGGCGCGTCGATGCTGTGCATCACGATGACGGGGACGTCTCTCTCGGCCGCGAGAAACCGCATCGCCGGGTCTTCGAGGCCGGTCACGTCGTTGAGGATGTCCGCGCCGGCGTCGAGTGCCGCCTCCGCCACGGCGGCCTTCCGCGTGTCCACGGAGAGGAGTGCGTCCACGTCCGCGAGGGCTTCGAGTACCGGGACGATGCGGCGAATCTCCTCGTCGACGGGCACCTCGTCCGCGCCGGGTCGGGTGGACTCCCCGCCCACGTCGATGATGTCCGCGCCGGCGTCTATCATCGACTCCGCCCGTTCGAGGGCGTCGGCGGCGTCGTAGAACTCCCCGCTGTCGTGGAAACTGTCGGGCGTGACGTTCAGGATGCCCATCACGGCCGTTCGGTCGTCCCACGGGTAGTCGCGCGACTCGCCCGCACCGGCGTCTGTCTCGTCCGCGTCGGCGTCGCCCACTTCGCCGAGTCCGACGCGTTCCCGCACATCGGCGGCCACGGCCGGCAGTCCGTACGGGCCGTCGGCGAGGCGTTCTGTCAATCGGTCGTACTCGGAGCGCGTACCCATGAGAACCACGTCGGTGAGTTCGCCGCTGGTGTCGTCCCGCGAGGTGGCGCAGTCGCCGCCGACGGCCAGCATCGTCTCCTTCAGCCGAGTCGCCTCCCGCGATTGGAGAGCGAGGTGGACCACTCGGTGGACGCCGTCCTCGGCGGCGGCGAGTGCGTCGTCGGCGGGGACGTGCGCCCGTTCGAGGAGGGCGGCCGCGTCGTCGGCGTCGCGAACCGTCGCGGGCGTAACTGTGCGCGTCCACGTCGCCCGCGCCTCCGCGACGAGAAAGAGCGACCCGACGGCCAGGACGCAGTCGTCCTCGTCGACGCGTTCGCGTGCCGTCTCGACGGCGGCGGCCACGTCGTCGCCGACGGTCACGTCCTCGACGCCGCCGTCTTCGAACACCCGCGCGAGCGTCTCGGGGTCCTCCGCGCGCGGGTTGTTCGGTCGGCAGGTGACGACGCTGTCGGCGTCGGGGAGGGCGCGAACCATCGCCCGGTGGTCTTTGTCGTGCATCGCGCCGAAGACGAGGTGGAGTTCGTCGACGGCGAAGTCGTCGAACACCGTCGCCAGCGACTCGCAGGCGCCGGGGTTGTGCGCGCCGTCGAGGACGACGTACGGGTCCGTCTGCATCACCTCGAACCGACCGGGCCAGTCGGCCCGGCGGAGGCCGCGTTCGAGCGTCGTCTCCGCGAGTTCCGCGCCCGAGGCGTCGGCCACCTGCCGGGCGAGGACGCACGCGATACCGGCGTTCTCGGCCTGATACGGGCCGAGGAGGGGAACCGCGCCGTCGACGCGCCAGCCGTCGCCGTCGACGACGACGGCGGACTCCTGATGGTTCACTCGCCCCGTCGACCGGACGGTCACGTCGGGGGCGTCCGCGTCACCGTCATCGTCACCGTCTCCGTCGGCCCCGCTGTCGCCGACGGTGACGACGCTCCCGACTCGGTCGCGGATAGTCGCCAACGCCGCACCCGTCGCGCCCGTCACGAGGGGGTTGGACTCGGGGGCGACGGCCGCTTTCGTCTCGGCTATCTCTTCTATCGTATCGCCGAGGACGCTCGTGTGTTCGAGCGAGACGTTCGTCACCGCGGCGGCGACGGGCGAGACGACGCTGGTCGCGTCGAGTTCGCCGCCCATCCCGACTTCGAGGACGGCCGCGTCGACGTTCGCCTCCGCGAAGTACCAGAGAGAGAGCGCCGTCACCACCTCGAAGAACGTCAGCGGTTCGCCGTCGGCGGCGCGTTCGACTAACCACGGTTTCGCTCGTTCGACGAACTCGCAGACGGCCGCCTCGGGTATCTTCCGCCCGTCGACGCGGGCGCGTTCGCGGACCGTCTGGAAGTGCGGCGACGTGTAGAGACCGACCGTCAGACCGGCCTCTCGGAGGATGGATTCGGTCATGCGGGCCGTGCTTCCCTTCCCGTTCGACCCGGCTACCTGTACGAACGTCACGTCCTCGTGGGGGTCGTCGAACTCGGCGAGGAGCGCTCGAACCGACGCCGTCCCCGGTTTGACCTGGAACCGGCGGAGGTCGAAGAGGAACCGCACCGCTTCGTGATACTGCATACGCGAACCTCACGAGGGCCGCGCTTAGGGTTGTCGAACGACAGAGGAGTCCGCCGCGAGGACGGCCGACGGGGCCGACGTTGATTACGCTGGCCGTCGAACCCCCGGCCATGTACGACTCGATTCTCGTGCCGACGGACGGGAGCGACGGGACGGCGAAGGCGCTCGAACACGCACTCGAAGTCGCGACGCTGTCGGGCGCGACGATACACGTGCTCTCGGTCGTGGACCGCCGACTCTACCTCGCGGCGAGCGAAGACCAGAAAGACGAGTTACGGGAGTCGCTGCACGACGACGCCGTGGCCGCCGTCGACGACGTGGCCGAGACGGTGCGCGCGTCGGACGTGTCGTGTACGACGGCCGTCCGCGACGGCGTTCCCTACCGCTGCGTGCTCGACTACGCCGACGAACACGGCGTGGACATGGTCGTGATGGGGACGCACGGGCGGACGGGACGCGACAAACTCGCCAGTCTCGGAAGCGTCACGGAACGGGTGGTGCAGAACACGAGTCGGCCCGTCCTCGTCGTGAGTATCGGTCGGGAGTGAGGCGTCCCGCGGGACGTGTCGGTCGGTGCGTCAGTCGTGGCGGAACGTCCGTCGACCGGTGAACACCATGGCGATGCCGTGTTCGTCTGCGGCGGCGATGACGTCCTCGTCGTTCACCGACCCGCCGGGCTGGATGACCGCACCGATTCCCGCTTTCGCGGCCTCCTCGACGCCGTCCGGGAACGGGAAGAACGCGTCCGAGGCCATCACGGCTCCCTCCGGTCCCTTCCCCTCGGCGTGTTCTTCGGCTTTCATCGCGGCGAGGCGGACGGCGTCGACGCGGGACACCTGTCCCATCCCGACGCCCACCGTCTCCGTCCCGTCGGCGAACACGATGCCGTTGGACTTCACGTGCTTCAGCACCTTCCACGCGAACAGCATCGTCTCCAGTTGCTCGTCGGTGGGTTCGGTGTCCGTGGCGACGTCCAGGTCGTCCTCGGTCGGTGCCCAGAGGTCACGCTCTTGGACGAGTCGGCCGCCGACGAGCGACTTCTCCGTCAGGCGGTCGGTTCGCTCGCCGAGTTCGCCCACGTCGAGGACGCGGAGGTTCTGTTTCGAGGTGAGCACGTCGAGTGCGGCGTCGGTGTAGCCGGGCGCGACGACGACTTCCTTGAACGAGTCGATTATCTGTTCCGCCGTCTCGGCGTCGCACTCGCGGTTGAGCGCGACGATGCCGCCGAACGCGCTCATCGGGTCCGTCGCGAGTGCGTCCTCGTACGCCGCCGCGAGCGTGTCCGCGGTGGCACAGCCCGCGGGGTTGGCGTGTTTGATGACGGCCGCGGCGGGTTCGTCGAACTCCTTGATGAGGTTGAGCGCGCCGTCGGCGTCGTTGTAGTTGTTGTACGACAGCGCCTTCGCGCCCTCGTTCAGTTGCGTCGCGCGGACGACAGACGCCTCCTCGCAGGCGTCGTCGGCGTAGACGGCGGCGTCCTGGTGTGGGTTCTCGCCGTAGCGCAGTTCGTCCACCTTGTCGTCGGAGACGAGGCGGCGTTCGGGGAAGTCGCCCCCTTCGTCGCCGTCGACGGTCACGGTGTCGCCGTCGACGTCGATTCGGCCCTCGGCGAACCAGCGGACCGCACGCGGGTAGGCGGTGAACTCCGCCTCGTGGAGGACGCGCGTCTTCAGCGAGTCCTCGTCGTCGGACTCGTAGACGGGGACGGACTCCTGCGTCACGATGGGGCCGGCGTCGACGGCTTCGGTGACGACGTGGACCGTACAGCCGGTCATCCGGACGCCCGCGTCCAGCACCTGTTCGTGCGCGTCCATGCCGGGGAACGAGGGGAGAAGCGACGGGTGGACGTTGAACGTCGTCGGCGCGCCCTCCACGAACGTCTCGGTGAGGATGCGCATGTAGCCGTCCAGACAGACCAGGTCGAAGTCGTACCCCGAGAGCGTGTCGAGGATGCGCGTCTCGTGTTCCTCGCGGGACTCGTCGGCGTCGCGTTCGACGACTTCCGTCGGGATGCCGCGTTCGGCCGCCGCGTCGAGGACGGGCGCGCCCTCCTCGTTCGCGAGGACGACGGCGAGTTCCGCGCCGCCGGGTGCTCGCTCGTCGATGTGAAGCAGGTTCCGCCCGCGATTGCTCGCCAGACCGGCAATCTTGGTCATGTTCGAAGTCCCTCGGGCCGAGAGAAAAACAGTTGCGGTCTCTCCGGGGTGAGTATGCACGTTCGAGTATACAAAGAGGGGTAGTGAGGCGAAGAGGACGGCGAGGTATGCACGAGAGTGGGATAGTCCATCGATACGCTTTTGCACCGTCCGCAGGCATCCTCGCGCATGGACGACCTCTCTCGTTCGGACCCGCTCGCCGCCGTCTCGCCGCTGGACGGCCGATACGCCGGTCGAACCGCACCGCTCGTTCCCTACGCGAGCGAAGCCGCACTGATGCGTGCCCGCGTCCGCGTCGAAGCCGAGTACCTCCTCGCACTCGCGGACCTGGAAGCCACGTCGCTCACGCTCTCCGAGGGCGAACGCGAGGCTATCGCCGGACTCGCCGACGCGTTCGACGGCGACGACGCGCGACTCGTCAAGCGACTGGAGACGGAGGGCGCGGCGGGGTACGCGGCGACGAACCACGACGTGAAAGCCGTCGAGTACTTCCTCCGAACGGAGACGCCGGAACGGGTCCACCCGTGGATTCACTTCGGCCTCACCTCGGAGGACGTGAACAACCTCGCACAGCGACTCCTCGCGAAACCGGCCGTCGAGGAGGTGTTGGTTCCCGCAATCGGAGACGTGCGCGACGAACTGACGACGCTCGCTCGGGAGCACCGTGCGACGCCGATGCTCGCGCGGACGCACGGGCAACCCGCGACGCCGACAACGTTCGGAAAGGAGATGGCCGTCTACGCCGCCCGTCTCGGCCGACAACTCGCCAGAGTGACGCGGGCCGCGGACGGCCTCTCGGGGAAACTCGCCGGGGCGTCGGGGACGTACGCCGCGCACGTCGCCGCCTACCCCGACGTGGACTGGCGAGCGTTCTCCCGCGAGTTCGTCGGCCGTCTCGGCCTCGAACACACCGCGCTGACGACGCAGGTGAACCCCTGTGACGACCTCGCGACGCTCTTCGACGCCCTCCGGGGCGTCAACAACGTCCTCCTCGACCTGGACCGCGACGTGTGGCTCTACGTCTCCCAGCGCTACCTCGGACAGGAGACGACGGAGGGGGAGACGGGGTCGTCGACGATGCCGCACAAGGTGAACCCCATCGACTTCGAGAACAGCGAGGGCAACCTCTCGAAGGCGAACGCCGACCTCACGTTCCTCGCGGACTACGTGACGAACTCGCGACTCCAGCGCGACCTGTCGGACTCGACGGTGAAGCGGAACGTCGGCGCGGCGTTCGCGCACTGTCTCATCGGCTACGGGAAGACCGACGCGGGTCTGGGGAAGGTCGTCCCCAACGAACGGGTGATGCGCGAGGAACTAGAGGGTCACCCCGAACTCATCGGGGAGGCGGTCCAGACAATCCTCCGTCGCGAGGGCGACACCGAGGCGTACGAGCGGGTGAAAGCGCTCACGCGCGGGCGTGCGGTGACCTTGTCGGACTTCCGCGACCTGTTCGACGAACTCGACGTCTCGGCGTCGGTGCGCGAGGAACTCCGCGCGCTCTCGCCGGAGACGTACGTCGGCCTCGGCGACGAACTCGTGGACGAACTCGACGACTGACCGGCCGGTTCGGCGGGCGAACGGTGCGGCGAGCGAACGGTCCGGGGGCGAACCGCTCTTTCTCGGCGTGGTCGCTCACGACGTGTGAAAGTGGCACGGGTGCGGTGAGCGCGAACAGGAGTTGGGCTGGACAGACTGTGACGCGTCGTGGGCTGGCACGACGTGGCACTCACCGTGGTCAATCCTTTACTCATGATAGAATAAATCTTTTGGTGGGGTAGCTCATACGGACGGGGTATGAGAGCTATCGCAGTGAAGCAGGGTGAACGACGACCGGTCCTCGTGGACAAGCCACGCCCGGTACCAGACGCCGGACAGGCGCTGGTTCGGACGCTCCGCGTCGGCGTCGACGGGACCGACCACGAGGTCATCTCCGGCGGACACGGGGGGTTTCCCGAGGGAGAAGACCACCTCGTCCTCGGACACGAGGCTGTGGGCGTCGTCGAAGAGCCCAACGGGACGCGTTTCGACGTCGGTGACGTCGTCGTCCCCACCGTCCGACGGCCGCCCAACGGCGGCAACGAGTACTTCGAACGCGGGGAGGCCGACATGGCACCCGAGGGGATGTACCACGAACGGGGCATCGTCGGCGACCACGGGTTCATGGCGGAGTACTTCGTCAGCCACGAGGACTACCTCGTGAAGATTCCCGCGTCGTTGGCCGACCTCGGATTCCTCGTCGAACCCGTCTCCATCACCGAGAAAGCCGTCGAACTCGCCTACGCCTCCCGGTCGAGTTTCGAGTGGGACCCCGAGTCGGCCATCGTCCTCGGCAACGGGAGCCTCGGACTCCTGACGCTCGCACTCCTGCGCGACCAACTCGGCTACGAGCGTCTGTACTGTCTGGGCCGCCGCGACCGACCGGACCCGACGATAGACATCATGGAGGAACTCGGCGCGACGTACGTCGACTCGCGCGTCACGCCGGTGTCCGCCCTCGCCGAGGAGTACGAGGCGATGGACCTCGTCTACGAGGCGACGGGGTATGCGAAACACGCTTTCGAGAGCGTTCACGCCCTCGCGCCGAACGGTGTCGCAGCACTCCTCGGCGTCCCCGGGTCGTGGGAGTTCGAGGTGGACGGCGGCGACATCCACAGAGAACTCGTCTTGCACAACAAAGCGCTCGTCGGGAGCGTCAACTCGAACGTCTCGCACTTCGAGTCGGCCGTCGACGCACTCGCGGAGATGCCCGAGTGGTTCACCGACGCACTCGTCACGAACGTCTACGGCCTCGACGACTTCGCGGCGGCATTCGATGACGACGATACCACTATAAAAACCGCCGTTCAATTCAGCACGTATGAAGAACGTCGATGACCTCATCGCGAGCGCGGCAGAACTCGCGGACCGTGGTCTGTCCAAAGGCGAAATCGCGGACGAGTTGAACGTCTCGCGCGAGACGGCGAGTTGGCTGGTCGACCGAAGCGGTGCGTCGAGTCCGTCCCAGGGGAGCGACGCCGCCCCCCCGAGTGGGCCGCAGGACATCCACGTCGACTGGAGCGCCATCGGGCGCGACTCGAAGCGGATGGACTACGTCGCCCGCGCGATGGCGGACCTCCTGGAAGACGACGGGGAGGAAGTCGACCTCACTATCGGCATCGAGAAGGCAGGCGCACCCCTCGCGACGTTCGTCGCGCAGGCACTCGACACCGACCTGGGGACGTACGCGCCCGCGAAACATCAGTGGGAAGAGGGCGATATCGACGAACTCGGCGGGTCGTTCTCGCGGAACTTCGCGCAGATTCGCGACCGCCAGTGCTACGTCGTCGACGACACGGTCACCTCTGGGACGACGATGAAAGAGACCATCGACGCCATCCGCGAGGAGGGCGGCGAACCCGTCGCCTGCGTGGTCGTCGTCGACAAGCAGGGTCTCGAAGAGCTAGACGGCGTCCCCGTCTACTCGCTCATCGACGTCGTCGGCGTCGGGCGCGAGTAACCGCGTCTCAGCGGCGACGACGCAACCCCTTTGTCGCGTCGCTACGTATCCCCGCACATGACCTTCCAACCCGGGAGCGACCTGTCCGAAGACGAGATTCAGGCACACGTCGACGAACTCATCGAGTCGAACGACGTGGTGCTGTTCATGAAGGGGAACCGTCTGATGCCGCAGTGTGGCTACTCCGCGCGCGCCATCGAACTCATCGGCAAGCACCGCGAGGAGTTCGAGACGGTGGACGTCCTCCCCGCGCTCGACGCGTACCGCGCGGCCCTGAAAGAACACAGCGGTTGGGAGACCATCCCGCAGACGTTCGTCGACGGCGAGTTCGTCGGGGGGAGCGACATCCTCGCGGAACTCGACGAACGCGACGAACTCGGCGAGACGCTCACGGCGTGAGAGCGGGGACGACCCCGCTTTCGGGTGTCGCTCGCCGACGAACGCGGCGGCGAATCCGCCGACGGCGACGACCTCTCTCGCCGAACTAAATTATCTGTCGAGCGAGCGAATCAAAGAGTAGGCCATATAAGTTCGCAGGACGTACAGTTACACAGGTATCGACGCCGCGCCGCCGCGCGCCAATACACCGATACTACCTCAAACAATGTCAGGCCGCGTATACCGACTTCATTCGACACTCGAACTGCCACTCGAAGACGTTATGGACTACTTCGAGAACGACCCCAAACTGCCGCCAGAAGTCGACGACGTCGAAGTCACTCGCCGCAACAACACGCTCATACTGAAGGCTGTCGCGGCCGACGACAACCTCAGCAAGTACACGCCGACGGCGCAGTTGAAAGCCAGCGTCACGGAGAACCGCGTGTACGAGGAGGAACCCCCGCGCGCCGGTGCCCCGCGGTGGGGCGAAGAAGAAGAGGAGATTCCCTCGGAACTCGTCGAGTTCGCCTGCTTCAAAGGCGACCGAGAGACGGTCCTGCAGAACACCGCGCTCCAGTACCCCATGTTCCTCGTCCTCCGCGAGATCGCGAAGATAGCGGAGAAGGGGACGCTCACGGCCATCACCGAGGCGGACGACGAACTGCACGCCACGCGTATCGTCGAGGGCGACGAACGCCCGGCGACCATCGAAGTGGTGGAGAACCCCTCGAAGGGTGGGTCCGGAAGCGGCGGCGTCAACTGGCGCGACAACAAGTTCATCAGCTAACTCTCCCGTCGTCTCGTCCCGGTCGTGTACCGGCGTCGGACGGAGAACGTTCACGATTTGTCGGTCGAAACTCGCACGCAGAGCGACTTCTGTCACTCCGTGCGCAACAGGACACGCGGAGATTCAGTCACTGAAACGGATAGCTTCGCGTTGGAGGCTCCTGCCGGTCGGTCGCACGGCCTGCGCCGGACAAAAGACACTTTAGGGCTGTAATTAGATGTAATTACTGTATGCCAGAAGGCTTCCCCGACTACCTCGACGTCGACTACACGGACGGCGAAGGAGAGACTCCCGACGACTATCCCACGGTGCAGCACAAGATAGAGAAGGCCATCGAAGTGACGAAGACGGGTCTCGAACAGTACGAGAACCCCGTCGTGATGTGGACCGGCGGTAAGGACTCCACGCTCTGTCTGTACTTCATCAAAGAGGTCGCCGAGAAGCACGGCTACGACGTGCCCCCGGCGGTCTTCATCGACCACTACCAGCACTTCGACGAGATTCACGACTTCGTCGACCACTGGGCCGACGAGTGGGACCTCGAAGTCATCTACGCCCGAAACGAGGACGTGGGTGCCTACGTCGAGGAGAACGAACTGACGCCCGGCGACGACATCGACATCTCGGAACTCTCCGAGCACAACCAGCACCACGTCCGCAACCTGCTCGAGTACGAGGACGAGACGTTCCCGTTCCTGCTCGACACGTACGTGGGTAACCACCTCCTGAAGACGGTGGCGCTGAACGACGCGCTCGAAGAGTACGACGTGGACGGCGTCATCTCCGGCGTCCGCTGGGACGAGCAAGAGGCCCGCGCGGACGAGACGTTCTTCTCGCCGCGTCACGACCCCGACATCTACCCGCCGCACGACCGAATCCAGACCATCCTCCAGTTCGACGAGGCGTCCGTCTGGGACACGTTCTGGAACTTCGTCGTGCCGGACACCGTCGAGGGCTTCCCCGAGGACGGTTACGTCCCGCAGTCCGCAGACGACCTGCCGAACGGACTCACGCAGGAAGACATCCCCGTCTCGCCGAAGTACTTCGCCGGATTCCGTTCGCTCGGAAGCGAAGTGTCGACGGACAAGACGACGGAGGAACCCGCGTGGTTGCAGGACATGGAGAACACGACCGAGCGCGCAGGCCGCGCACAGGACAAAGAGGACCTGATGGAACGCCTGCGCGACCTCGGCTACATGTAAGCCGGGACGTCACGGTTCACAGCCCTCCCCTCCGTGCGGACGCATATCACGTGTCCTGATACGTCCGGACGCGAACTAAACACCGATTCGGTCGCGGTACCGCTTCTCTCTCTCGTTATTCGGCGATTCGTTCCCCACGAGTGCGACTGATTCGTGCGAACAGATAGCTACGCAAAAGTAGATATCCTCACCGTACGATAGGTCGTTTCGATGACTTCCACGTTCCCTTCGTACGTTACTATCGACTACGACGCCGGCCGCGGTGAGAGCGCCGCGGACTACCCGACGCTCGACGACAAGATGGCCAAAGCCGCCGAGGTGACCCAACAGGCCCTCGAACAGTACAAGCGCCCGGCCGTCATGTGGACCGGCGGAAAAGACTCCACCGTCGTCCTCTACGTCGTCCGCGAAGTCGCAAAGGAGATGGGCGTCGACGTACCGCCCGTCGTCTTCATCGACCACTTCGAGCACTTCGACGAGACGGTCGAGTTCGTCGAACGATGGACCGACAACTGGGACCTCGACCTCGTCGTCGCGCGCAACGAGGACTTCGAGCGTCTCGGTGCCTCGCCCGGCGACGAGATTCCCCTCGCGGACCTCTCGGAGACGAACCGCCGCGAACTCGAACGACTGGCGTTCGAAGGCGACACGCTCACTCTCGATGCGGACTCCTTCGAGGGGAACCACCTCCTGAAGACGGTGGCGCTGAACGACGTCGTCACCGAGTACGAGTTCGACGGTATCTTCTCGGGCGTCCGCTGGGACGAACAGGAGTCCCGCGCGAACGAGACATTTTTCTCCGCCCGCCACGACTCGGAGAAGTACCCCCCGCACGACCGCGTCCACTCCATCCTCCAGTTCGAGGAGGCCGACATCTGGGCGGCGTTCTGGAACTACATCGTCCCCGACGCCGCCGAGGGCTACCCGGTCGGCTACGTCCCCGAGAGCGCCGACGACATGCCCGAGGGTCTCACGGCCGAAGACATCCCCGTCTCGCCGAAGTACTTCGAGGGCTTCCGTTCGCTCGGCACCGAAACCGGTTCTGC
This sequence comes from Halogeometricum limi, assembly GCF_900115785.1. Lineage (GTDB taxonomy): Archaea > Halobacteriota > Halobacteria > Halobacteriales > Haloferacaceae > Halogeometricum > Halogeometricum limi. The sequence goes on along the minus strand of NZ_FOYS01000002.1, from coordinate 584,706 downwards.
GAAGTCCGACGACCGCCCCGCGTGGGTGCAGGACCTCGGCGCGAGCAAGGAACGCGCGGGACGCGCGCAGGACAAAGAGGACTTGATGGGCCGTCTCCGCGACCTCGGCTACATGTAACTCGGTCGGCCGATACAGCCTCCTTTAGGACCGACGCCGCGACGGAACGACCAGTCCGGCCCGGTCGGTTCGACGACGAGTGGGCCGACCTGACGCGCGTCGGTTGCGTCCGTCACCGCGTGGGCGTCGGCGAACGCCACTGCCGCGTCGCTTCCGACGAACGACACGGCCGTCTCTTCTCGTTCGACGTTCACGAATCGGTTCTCCCGTGACCCGTCTCGCGCGTAGACGACCCACCCGGACGAGTCCGTGACGCGAACGTCCGCGAAGCAGTTCTCCGCCGACGCGTACAGCCACACCTCGCTCGGCGCGTCCACGACCCGCTGGGTCCCGGTCGTCCGGCCGACGCGAACGTCGGCGAAACGGTTCCCGTCCGACCTGACGAGTCCGATACCGGCGAACAGGTTCGCGTCCGCCTCGAGACGCGTCGCCTCGACATCGCTGGCGTCCATCAGGAGGACGCCCACACCGTTCGACCTCGCCGAGACGTTCGCCAGTCTCACACCGGTCGCGTCGGTCACCAACACGCCGTCGCCCGCGTTGCCGTCGACGGTCACGCCGTCGACTCGCCCGTTCTCGACGGACTGCAAGACGAGACCCGCGACGCGCCCGTCAGTCACGACGCTCTCGGTGACGGTACCGTTCCGCACCGCGCGGAAGACGACGCCGTCCTCGACGCTGCCGGTCACGCGTGCGTCCGCGAGGACGACGTTCGACGACGACTCGACGAGGACGCCGGTTGCGCTGTTCTCCGCGTCGACGTCGGCGACGGTCACGTCCGAGGCGCCCGAGACGACGACGCCGACGTCCAACCCCGCGAACCGGAAGTCGGTGACGACGACGTCCGACCCGCCGACGACGCGAACGCCGACACCCACGTGACTCGGCGTCGGCATCCCCAGTCGCTCGCCGGTCACGCGGAGGCGGTCGCTCGGCGTGACCGAGTGACCGCCGCCGTCGAGGACGACGCCACCGCTCTCGACGCGGAAGCAGTCGTACGTCTCGCTCACCACGTCTCGGGTGAGCGTGTACGCTCCCGGCGTCGTCAGCGTCGTACACGACGACAGACGCACCTGTTCGACGGCATCCACCGGTGTCGCCGATGCGTACGCTACCTCGGCACCCGCCCCTCCAACGACCACCAGTGCGACGACCAGCGTCGCCACTATTCGGTTGTTTCTCATTATGGTCACTCCGCTGGCGTCGCGCCACGGGTACCCACCACCTCGTCTCCGACGAGTCGGCACGCCCCGGCGTCACCGCCGAACGCCGAACGTACGTACGCCACAGCTCGGAATAAGTGATTTCTGAACGATATTTCAGATAGTTACCTTTCTGAAGATTTCTTCAGTCGGTGCGTTCACCCGCCGCTGAGTGGCCCGCCGACTCGCGTTCGACGCTTTCGAGAGAGAGCGTTTCGTCGGCGGTCACCACGAGGCTCTCGTCGCCCGCGAAGAACCGAACACGCACCGAGAGTGGGTCCGTCGAACGCACGTCGGTTTCACACTCGAGGTACTGCGAACGCGACCACGACGGCAGTTCGTCGAAGTCGACGCCGTGGTCGCGGAAGAACGACTTGACGACGGCGTGGTGTGTGAGTAAGCAGCCGATGTCCTCTTCGCCCCAGAATCCACAGTGGGCACACCGAAACACGGCGAACGCGTCGTTCTCCGTTAGTGGTTCGAGGCTACTTCTGCCGCTGGGTCGGTCGGATGCGCTGGTCGGAAGGGTGACCGACCCGTGGCACGCACAGCGAGGACAACTGCCGTGGGCCATCTGCTCGAACGCCGAGCGGAGACGCCTCTCGAAGGCGTCGAGTACCTCCTCGTGCGTCCGGTCCGCAAATCCGGGCGGCGGGAACGGGGCCAACGCGGCGAGGTGGGCACACCGTGTGCACTCGATAGCGAGCAGTTCGTCTTCGTAGCGCGCTTCTAACGAACCACCACAGCGGCTACACCCCCCTTCGACTTCGAACCGTTCGGTGTCGGGGTGGTCGGTCATCTCCCCGGACAGCATCGCCCAGACGACGTTCACCCCTGCCATACGGATGCCGTATCCTTCGTCGGATTTGTGCACGTACGGCCCGACCAGTTTGTTGAGATGGTAGGCGAACTGCCCCGCGTCGCGTACACCGACTCGGACTTGGAGTTTCGAGAACGTCATGGGCGCGGGCGCTGATTCCCACAGCGCACTGAGAATACGCAGTCGTGTCTCGCTGCCCAAGAGAGAGAACGCCGTGGCTGGGTTGACACCGTCGCCGTCGGTGCGTGGTTCCGTCATTCGTGTTCCCCGTAGAGGTACGACGCGTCTGTGCTAAATGATATCTCTCACCAGTTCTGATGGAAAGCCCGCGAACCGGAGAAGGTTTACCACCGACCGCGCTACCGCCAGTAATGACCGACGCTGGCGACTGGGTGAGTCTCTTCTCGGGTGGGAAAGACTCCTCGTGGGCGCTCTACCGGGCACTGGACGCGGGATTGAACGTCGCGCGACTCCTCACGGTCCACCCCGGCGACGACTCGTACATGTACCACGTCCCGGCGACGCATCTCACCGGTCTCGCCGCCGAGAGCATCGGAATCGAACTGGTCGAAGTGACGCCCGACGACTTGGGGGCCGCGGAGGCGACGGACTCGGGCGCACAGGGCGACGCCGAACTCGAACCGTTGGAGGCGGCACTCGAAGCTCTCGCGGACGAACTCGACCTCGCGGGCGTCACGGCCGGCGCCATCGAGAGCGAGTTCCAGACGAACCGCATCGAGGCGATGTGCGACCGACTGGGAATCGACCTGTTCGCGCCTCTCTGGCAGAAAGACCCGCGCGCACTCGGCGAGGCGATGATAGACGCCGGATTCGAGATTCGCATCGTCCAGGTCGCCGCGCGCGGACTGGACGAGTCGTGGCTGGGTCGGACGCTCGACCACGACGCGTTGGACGAACTGACGGAACTCAACGAGCAGTACGGCGTTCACGTCCTCGGAGAGGGCGGCGAGTTCGAGACGTTCGTCACCGACGCGCCGCACATGTCCCGCCCCATCGAACTGGAGTACGAGACGGTGTGGGAGGGAACGCGCGGCCACGTCGAAATCACGGACGCGCGTCTCGGCGAGTGAGACGATAGCTCGGTCGCGAAAGAAGCGAGGCGGACCGTTCGCGCGGCCTTACTCTAAGTGCGAGTGCGCGCCGATGAGCGCGTTCGAGAGGTCGAGGTTCTCGATGTGGGTGTCCTCGTCGACGATGGTGTTCTTGATGTCCGCGTTGCGGATGGTCGAATCGCTGAATATCACGGTCTTCTCCAGCGTCGACCCCTCGACGACGCTGTTGGCCATCACGTGGACGTTCTCGCCGAGTTCGGAGTCGGTCACCGTCGCCGACTCGTGGACGAAGTTCTCGCCGTCGAGATACCACGAGACGGCGTCGAGGTAGCTCTCGGCGGTTCCGATGTCGAACCACGCGCCGTCGAACGTGAACGCGTGGACGTCGCCCTTCTGCTGGAGCCACTGGATGAACCAGCCCGGTTCGTCGGGGTTGTTGCCGCTCTGCAGGTACTCGTCGAACTTCGGAAGCGTCTCCTCGGGGAACGCGTAGCAGGCGATAGAGACGAGCGTGCTGTTCGGGTCGTCGGGTTTCTCCTGGAAGTTGACGACGCGGTCACCCTCCAGTTCGACGAGGCCGTAGGACTTCGCGCGCTCTTTGGACCCGACGTCGTAGGCGGCGATGCACGGCGTGCCCTTCTCTTCGAAGAAGTCGACGAACTCGGAGACGTCGAACGACAGGAGGTTGTCGCCGGCGATGACGACCATGTCCTCGTCGACGTTCTCGCGGTCGATGAGCTGTTCGAGCGCGCCGACGACGCCGAACTTCTCGTCCTCCGCGACAGTCTCCTCGACGGAGAGCGTCGGCTTCTCGAACTTCGACTCCGCGAGATACTCCTCGAACGTCTCGGCGAACCGTTCGTTCGTGCTCACGAACACCTCGGATATCCGGTCGTCCTCTTCTAAGTCCTCGAAGATGACGTCGATGACCGTCTCGTCACCGACCGGTAAGAACATCTTCGGGCGGTGTTTGGTTATCGGCCAGAGTCGAGTCGCGTACCCTCCTGCAAGAACGACTGCCTTCATAGATGCAGAATCATACCCCGGTGACAAGTTCTTTTCCCCTCCTCCCCAAGATGTGATACGAATTCTGCACTCGTCTCAGCGGGTCTCGCCCTTTCTCGTCGCGTCTGTTTACTAATAAATATTAATTGTCTTCGTTACCGAGGGTTCGTTCGGATGAATTTTGTGCCGGCCGCGCCGCGCGAGAGCAAGGACTACCCGTGACGGCGCCGAAGACGAGAGCATGTCGGAGTCCGACGCAGACGCGACGACGCGACAACGAATCGCGGACGCCCTCCGCGAGCAACCGCACACGGCGACGAGTCTCTCGGAGACGGTCGGCCTCCCTCGGTCGTCGGCGTACCACCACCTCGAACACGTCGCACAGTCCGTGAACTCCGCGGACGGCGACGAACGGTTCCTCGTCGCCCCGCCGGAGTGTCGCGAGTGCGGGTTCTCGGCGTTCGACGACCCCGTGAACTATCCGTCTCGCTGTCCGGAGTGTCGCTCCGAGCGTATCGAGGAAGCGGTCTTCAAAATCGAGTAGCGGTTCGGTCGTTCGCCGGACGGTCAGAAGTCGGCGATTTCGCGGTTGTGATAGTCGAGAGCGGCGGCGTCGAGTTCGTGGTCCTCGTGGACGAACAGTTCGCGGCCGTCGACGTCGGCGTCGTAGGCGTGCGCGATGACGTGCGTGTCCGGGTCGACGGCGACCGTCCCGTAGTCGAAGTCGGCGTGGTGGTTCGGACACAGGACGAGGACGTTCTCGGCCACGTCCGGACCGTCGTGCGGTCGGCCGAGGGGTCGCAGGTGGTGTCCCTCCGCGTATCCGGAGGTCGGCCCCTGCCGTCGTCGGGCGCGACAGACCTGGCACGTGGCGTCGTACCGTTCTTTCAGTCGCCGTATCATCGCGCTGTTCCGGACGACGCGGGCGCGCGTGGTTTCGACTCGTTCCGGCGCGTCGAGGTCGGACGCCGCCTCCGCGCGGTCGATTCGCTCTCGGGTTTCGGTCCGGCGCTGGAGAGTGAACCGGTAGACGCGGCGGCCGTCGCTCTCGACTGGGTCGACGGAGACGACGTCGACTCGTCCTTGATACTCCCACCCGCTTGCGTCGCCGCGTCGGTGAAAGAAGAATATCGGGAGCGGATTGCTCCTCGCGTCCGCCAGATACCGGTTTCCGGCCGTCAGCGTCTGGTCTCCGGTCTGCCCTTCGCCGACGTAGTGAAACTGCCCGCCGGTCACGTCGTCGTCGTAGGGGCCGGTGTCCGCCGAGAACAGTCGCAGGTAGCGCTGTTCGTCGGCGTCGTAACAGATTTCGATGCCTCGACCGGTCATCCCCCGGTCGAACAGGTCGCGGAGGTCGGACGCGTCGTAAGCGTCCCCGGGAGTGAGGTCGAGGGCCGCGAGTTTCACGTCACGGCAGTGACGCCACCTCCTGAAAAACGTTCGTACTCCGAACGTTACGCGTCGATTCCGAGTTCGTCGAGGAGCGTCGTGGCCGCGTCGTGCGAGGAACCGGGACCGCGGGCCGTGATGAGGTCACCGTCGACGGTGACGCTCGTGTCCTGGTCGAGTTCGGCGTCCCAGACGCCGCCGGCGGCCTTCACCTCGTCTTCCGTCCAGTACGGAAGCTTTCGGCCGTCGGGCATCAGGTCGTTCTCGTCGACGATTCCCTCCTCCCACTCGTTGGGGAAACCGGTGACCTCGCGGCCCTCGACGAGGGAACTCCCGTCCGCCTCGCGCGTGAAGCCGAGGATACCGACGGCGTGACAGACGACGAGCGCCTTCCCCTCGTCGCCGCCGACGCTCTCTAAGAGCGCCTGTCGGACGTGCCGGTCCTGGTTGATGTCCCACGCGGTGCCGTGGCCCCCGGGCAAGACGAGAGCGTCGTAGTCCGACGCGTCCACCGTCGCCACCGGGACGGGGTTCGCCAGTCGCTCGTCGTTCTCGTGGACCTCCAGCACCTCCTCGGACGTCTCCTCGCCGACTTCGTCGGGGTCGACGGAGCGTTCGTCGACGACCGGTTTCTCGCCCGTCGGCGTCGCGACGGTGATGTCGACCCCGGCGTCCGAGAGCGTGGTCAACGGTTCGGTGCACTCTTCGCCCCAGTAGCCGGACTCGCTGACGATGAACAGCGCGCTCGTATCAGACATGGACTGGAGCGTACGGGTTCGCGAGGAAAAAGCGGCGTGGCCGCGGCAGTTCAGCGGGGCATCCGTCAGTCGCCGGTCGACGGCGTCGAGACGGCGTTCGACTCGGCTTCGCTGACGAGGTGGCACGACGCGACGTGTCCGGCGGGCGTCCGCCTCAGTTCCGGGGCGGACGACTCGCACACCGTCTCGAACTCCTCGGCGAGGAGTTCGCGCCCTTCCGCTTGCTCGTCGTTCGCGAGGTGACGGAGTGCCGTCGAGAGAACCTCCTCGGCGCGGGGGTCCGACAGTTCCTCCGGGATGTCGAACTCGCGCCGAATCTCCGCTCGGACGCGGTCTGCGGGCACCGACTCCGGTTCCTGCCCGGACTCGCTCGCGACGAACTCCCGAACCGCCTCGGCGTTCACGCCGTCGCGTCCGAGGCGGACGCGGAGGTCCATCACGGACCGCCACGTCTTCTGCTCGAAGTCGTAGCCCTCGGGCGGGATGACCTCGGGACACCGCGTGTGGAAGCGGCATCCGGACGGCGGGTTCGACGGACTCGGCACGTCGCCGGAGAGTTCGACGGCGCTCCCGCGTTTCGTCGGGTCCGGTTGCGGAATCGACGACAGCAACGCCCGCGTGTACGGATGCTGGGGGTTCTCGAACAGTTCGTCGGTGGCCGCGAACTCGACGATTTCGCCGAGGTACATCACGGCCACGCGGTCGCATATCTCGCGGACCACCGAGAGGTCGTGGCTGATGAACAGCATCCCGAGGCCGAACTCCGTCTGCACGTCTTTCATCAGCGAGAGAATCTCGGCCTGGATGGAGACGTCGAGCGCCGAAACGGGTTCGTCGGCGACGATGAGTTTCGGGTTCAACACCAGCGCTCGCGCGAGGCCGATGCGCTGTTTCTGCCCGCCGGAGAACTCGTGGGGGTACCGGTCGATGTCGTCGGCGGAGAGGCCGACGCGTTCGAGCAGATCCTTCACGATGCGACGGCGACGCTCGCGGTCGCGCATCCCGTGGACGGTCAGGGGTTCGGCGACGGACTCGCCGACGGACATCCGCGGGTCGAAACTGGAGGTCGGGTCCTGGAAGATCATCTGCGCCTCCCGGCGGAACCGCTTCAGTTCCTTCTTGTCGTACTCGGTGATGTCCCGCCCCTCGAACAGCACTTCGCCGTCCGTCGGTTCTTCGAGGCGGAGCAGCGACGTCGCGGCCGTGGACTTCCCACAGCCAGACTCGCCGACGAGTCCGACCGTCTCGCCGCGTTCGACGGCGAAGCTGATTCCGTCGACGGCGCGGACGTTGCCGACCTGTCGCTTCAGGACGCCCTCGGTGATGGGGTAGTGTTTCTTCAGGTTCCGCACTTCGAGAAGCGGCGCGTCCGAACTCATCTCGCGTCACCTCCCGTCTCGTCGCCGCCGTCCGCGCGCGCGCCGCCGACGGCGTCGGACCCGTCCTCGCCGAGGACGACGGAGGGGTCAGCGCCCGGTTCGAAGTGGACGCACGACACCGCGTGGTCGCCGTCGTCGACGGCGTACATCGGCGGTTGCTCGCCGATTTCGCAGTCTCCGACGGCGTACGGACATCGCGGGTGGAACCGACAGCCGTCGGGTGGTGAGGTGGTCGACGGCAACGACCCGCCGATGGCGCTCATCTTCTCGCCGCGGCCGGGCAGACACTCGAGGAGCGCGCGCGTGTACGGGTGCGAGGGGTTCTCGAATATCTCGTACACGTCGCCCTCTTCCATGACCTTCCCGGCGTACATGACGACGACGCGGTCTGCGACTTCGGCGACGACGCCCAGGTCGTGTGTAATCATCACGATACCCGTGTTGAACTCCTCTTGCACCTGGTTGAGCAGGCGAAGAATCTGCATCTGGATGGTGACGTCGAGCGCCGTCGTCGGTTCGTCGGCGATGAGGAGGTCCGGGTTCGAAGCCAGCGCCATCGCGATGACGATGCGCTGTTTCATCCCGCCGGAGAACTCGTGCGGGTAGTCGTCGATGCGACTCGTCGCGTCGGGGATGCCGACGCGGTCCAAGAGGTCGATGGCGCGTTCGCGGGCCTCCTTGTCTTTCGCCTTCTTGTCGTGGAGTTGGATGGCCTCGCGAATCTGCCAGCCGACGGTGTAGACGGGGTTGAGCGCCCCCTGCGGGTTCTGGAAGATATGGCCGATGCGGCCGCCGCGGAGCGCTTCCAGTTGTTTCTCGGACATCGCGGTGACGTCCTCACCGTCGAAGCGGACGGTGCCGTCGACGATTTCGCCCGGCGGTTCCGGGATGAGTCGCGTGATGGACTCGGCGGTGACCGTCTTCCCGGACCCGCTCTCGCCGACCACGCACACCGTCTCGCCGCGGTCGACGTCGAGACTCACGCCGTCGACCGCTCTGACCGTTCCTTCGTCCGTGTGGAAGTGCGTCTTCAGGTTTCGAATCGAGAGTAGTGGTTCAGTCATCTTAGTCCTCCGCGCGCGGGTCGAGTGCGTCGCGCAACGCGTCGCCGACGAAGTTCAGCGCCAGTACCGTCGTGAACAGGAACACGCCGGGGATGGTCGATATCCACCACGCCGTGTCGATGTCGCTCCGCCCGGCGGAGATGACCTGCCCCCACGAGGGGACCGTCGGGTCGCCGAGACCGAGGAACGAGAACGCCGCCTCGAACAGGATGAGGCTCGGGATGAGCAGACTGGCGTTCGTGATGACCGTGTTCGAGACGTTCGGGACGAGGTGTTTCCGGATGACCCAGAACTCGCTCGCTCCGGCCGACTGGGCGGCCTGGATGTACTCCTCTTCGCGGCGCTGAAGCGCCTCTGAGCGGACGAGTCGGGCCGTCGACCCCCAACTCGTGATGCCGAAGATGACGATGAGGAGGAACAGCGTCCCGCCGTACAGGTACAGCAAGAGCAAGTAGAGGAAGAACGTCGGGAACGTCAGTTGGATGTCGACGTACCGCATCAGCAGTTCGTCCACGATACCGCCGGAGTAGGCGGCCACCGTCCCGACGGCCGTTCCGATGATGATGATGATGAGCGGCGTGATGAGGCCGACTTCGAGGCTGACGCGCATCCCGTAGATGACGCTCTTCATGATTCCCTTGCCCTGCCCGGTGGTTCCGAGCGGGTACTGCCACGTCCCGTGACACATCCCGTCGGAGACGGGGCCGACGCAGGTACCGACCGTCGACTCCGGAACCGAGAGGAACACGGGTGGCTGGTACTGCGCGAGGACGTTCAGGTCCGGTTTCGCGATGAACAGCGGACCGACGAGTCCCAGTCCGAAGATGCCGACGAGGAAGACGCCGCTGACGACGGCGGCGCGGTTCTTCCGGAACTCGCGCCAGTAGCGACGACTCATCCGCGGGTTGTCGTACAGCGGGTAGACGGCGAAGAAGACGACGGTGAGGAGCGTGACGACGAGGAGCCAGTCCAACTGCGTCACGTCCCACTCGAACGGCGTCGTGAACGTCGGCCCGTCGTTGGCGACGACGACGTAGTCGTACACCAACAGCAGTGCAACGACGCCCAGCGAGGCGAGAAAGCCCGCCGTCTGGGTCGTCAGGCTGTCCAGCCCGGACCGCTGCATGTCGTCCCAGTCGATGTCCTCGAACCGGTCTCTGTAGTCTTCGCCTCCCATCATCGCTCACCGTAGCTGATTCGCGGGTCCAACACCGTGTACGCCAGGTCCTGAAACAGGTTTCCGACGATGGCGATGAACGTCGGGATGAGCACCGTCGCGAGGACGAGTGCGACGTCCTGTTGGATGATGGCTTTGTAACTCAACTGCCCCAGTCCGGGGATTCCGAACACCACCTCCACGAGGTAGGAACTCACGAGGACGATGTTCAGGATGTCGCCGACGAGGATGGTCGAGAGCGGAACCAGCGCCGGGCGGAAGATGTGGCGCGTGACGCGACGCCAACTGTCCGCACCCTTCGCCTTCGCCGTCTTGACGAACTCGGCGTTGACGTACTCCAGCGCCGTCGCGCGCGAGAACCGCATCTCGCTCGCGATAGAGGAGAGCGTCACGACGAGCGTCGGGGCGATGAGTTGCTGGACGTTCTGCAGCGAGAACCACGGCACGTCCGAGTGGTAGTAGATGGGAATCCAGCCCAACCACACCCCGAAGATGAGTATCATCAGGATGCCGAACCAGAAGTCCGGGATGCTAATTCCGAAGAACGCGAACGCCGACGCCGCGTAGTCTTCCAGCGAGTTCCGGTGGGTGGCCGAGTACAACCCGATAGCGACGCCGAGGACCGTCGAGATGATGAGCGCGGGCGTCGCGTACATGACCGAGTACGGCCACGCCTCTAGTATCGCCTCCGTGACGGGCTGTGACCGGGTCTCAGACCACCCCCAGTCCAGCGTCACCATGCCTATCATGTAGTTCTTGTAGCGTTCCCAGAGCGGTTGGTCCAGTCCCCGAGCACGCTCGTACGATTCCTGTGCCTCTTCGAAGTCGCCTCCCTCCTGTACCTGCTGTGCGACGTAGGACGCGGCCTGCGGGTCCGGGGAGGCCGCCATCAACCCGAAAGTGAGAGAGAGGATGATGAACGTCGCCACTACGGTCCACGCGAGGCGGCGAGCGATGTACCACTTCATGTTTTTACTGTGCTAATCATTAGCAAATAGTTGCGCAAAAGGCGCTCGGTGCGCTCTGCTTACTGCTCCGCGAGGTACCAGGTGGAGCTGTCCCAACCCTGGAGGTAGCCGTACTCGCCCTCGGCGGGCATACCCATGTAGTTCTTCGCGTACGCGTTCTTGTAGACGCTGAAGTTGAGGAAGTTGCTCGGCTGTTCCTCACTGAGCGCACCGAAAATCTTCGCGAACGCCTGCTTGCGCGTCTCGTCGTCCGTCGCGGTTCGGGCCTCCTGGTAGAGGTCCGCAATCGGCGCTTCGGGGTCGTAGCCCATGAAGTTGAAGCCGCCGTCCGGCACCCAGAACACGTTGGACCCGTCGGGGTTGATGGGGTACGCGTTCAGCGAGACGCCGTACAGCAGGTCCCACGGCTCCTGCGACGTGGCGTCGAGACCGGCGTTGAAGCTCGGGTTGCCGCCGTCTTTGCTGTTGAGAAGGTATTTGTTCTGCAGCGTGTTGAACGGACCGCCGTTCGTCGGCTTGACGTTGATTCCGATCTTGGCCAGTTCCTGCTTGTAGAACTCGGCGACCGTCTGGTTGTTCTGCGACCCGGCGCGGTAGACGAACGTGAGTTCGACCTGGTTGCCGTCGCCGTCGACGAGCGTGTCGCCGTCGTAGCTGTAGTCGGAGCCCGAGATGGCGTCTTCCATCATCGAACGGGCCTTCTCCGCGCCGTAGGAGTCGCCGACGCCGAACTCTTCGACCTGGTCGGTCAGATACCACGGCGACCACTCGGGCTGGAACGTCTGCGCGACGGTGGGGAAGCCGCGGTAGATGTTCTCCGCGATGGCCGTCTTCGAGACGGCCGTCGAGAGCGCGCGGCGCACGTCCGTGTTCTGCAGCATCTCCCAGCCGTTGGGACGCTGGTTGTAGTACGCCATCCCACAGAACGGGTTCGGCGGGAAGCGGAACTTCAGGTGGTCCATGCCTTGGAACTGTTCGACCTTCTGGGAGGGAACGTCCTCGAAGTACGTGAGGTCGCCCTCCTTGAGGGCCGACAGGCGCGTGGACTCCTCGGGGATTATCTGCAGTTCGTACTGGTCGAAGTACGGCGCGTCAGCGAAGCGCTCCGGAATCTCTTCGGAGCCGGCGATTTCGCGCAGGTAGTAGTCCTCGGCGCGCGTCGCGACGAAGCGCGACTCTCGCTTCCATTCCTCGAAGTCGTACGGGCCGAGGTTCCCGGTGTACGACAGCGAGTTGAGCTCTTCGTCCTGCTTGAGTCCCTCGACGTCCTGATTGTCGACGTACTCTTTGACGAGGTCTTTCGGCAGACAGCGACCGCCCCAGAACGCCGTGGAGGCGATGAACGCCGGTTCGGGTTCGGGGAGCGTGACCATCATCGAACGCGTGCCGGTCTTCTCGATGGTGAGGTCTTTCCAGTCGGAGAACTGGACGACGCCCGCCCAGTTCTCTTTCGTTTCCGACTCCTCGGGTGAGAGCGCGCCGTAGAGGTTCTGCGCCGTGTAGACCCAGTCCTCGGCCGTCAGGTCGCCGTAGGGGTCGCTCCAGCGGAGGTTGTCGCGGAGGGTGAACTCCCACTCCTGTTTGTCCGTCTCGGAGTACTCCTCGACCCACAGCGGGACGATTTCGCCGAAGTCCTTGAAGTCGTAGGCGAAGTCCATCGTCGCACCGACGAACTTCGCGGAGGAGGTGTCGCTGTGGAAGAGGAAGTTGACCGACTTCGCGTCCGTCGCCATCGCCTCGCGATACGTGCCACCGACGGTACGACCGGAGGAGTCGTCCGTCTCGGTGGCTGAGTCGGTCGATTCGGTCGTCTGACCGCCGCCGTCTTCGCTCGTTGTCGTCTGGTTGTTCTGCTCACCGGAACAGCCAGCGAGGCCCGCGGCGCCACCCACGCCGAGTGCCTTGAGCCAACTGCGCCGATTGATACGTTTATCCGTGTTGCCGGATGGCATAGATTGTTAAAACAACCATTTACTAATATACTCTTCGGTTGGAAAAATCCAAACCTCGGCCTCGATACCGGTGTACAGTGGTTACCACTCGGTTATTTCTCTGTATTATTCGACGTTCGAGTAAAAATTGGCGTTCGCTCGTGTCGCTCGACTATAGTGACGTCTGCACGTCGTCACTCACTCGACCGCACGACTGCGTGTGGTCGGATGAGAAATCAGTTGCAGACGCTACGATATCAGTCGTCGCCGTCTTCGTCGACGATGACCACTTCGCCGTCCTCGACGGTGACGTTGATGAGGGTCTTGACGTGGTGGTCGGTGTCGTCGAGTTCGTTCGGTCCCGCCTTCTTGATGACCGCGACGGTGTCGACGACGTCCGCTCCCGTCGACTTCAGTGCGTCCAGAACCGCGCGCATCGTCCCGCCGGTCGAGAGGACGTCGTCGAGAACGAGGACGCGGTCGTCCTCCTGCACGTCGTTGATGAACATGTCGTTCTCCGAGTATCCGGTCTGTTGGCTCAGAGAGATCTCTCCGTCGAGTCCGTACTGGCGCTTCCGGATGACGACGAGAGGAATGTCCGTCATGAGGGAGACGGCCGTCGAGATGTGGATGCCCATCGCCGCGGGCGTGACGATTTTGTCCACGTCTTCGAGGTCGGCCTTCCGGATGATCTTGATGACGATCTCGCGAAGGAGGCCCGGTTCGAGCATCGGAACCCCGTCGCTGATGGGGTGGACGAAGTACTCGTAGTCTCCCTTCTCGATGATCGGCGCTTCGAGGAGCGACTGCCGCAACTGGTCCATGTCGCCGGTTCATCGGGTCCGGAATAAAAGGTGGCGGTTCGGCGGCCGTATACGACCGGGGCACACGGCCCGTGACATCGTGCCGCGTGGACGCTCAGACGCTGAGCAGACTCATCGCGGCGCGGACGAGCGGTTCTTCGGGCTCGTCGGGGTCCGCGACGAGGAGCATTCCCCGTCCTCCGCAGTACACCTGTAAGAGTTTTCGCCCGTCGAGCGTCCCCGATTTGTACTCGACGCGGTCCTGCGTCGGTCGGAGTCCCGCGAAGAGACCGTGGCGGACGAAGTCCTGCCGCATCTCCTCTGCGAGTTCCGAGATGGTCTCGGTCAGTTCACCGCTGTCGTCGTACGACGAGGAGAGTTCGTCGCTGACGTGAAAGAGGTCGAACGCCGTCGCCCCGTAGACGGCGATGAGGTCGAGTGGTTCGTCTGCGACCCGTTCGAACGTCTCCACGGCGACGTTCCGATTCGGGCCTGGCCAGTTCGCGCTTTTCATCTGTGCGGGGTTGTGTATCATACACGCCCCCATCCGTTCCGACGCGGGAGTCTCCCATCCCCCGAATCCACGCCTGGAACCTTCATGCAATTCGTGATTATCTGATGTTCATATAAATGTATAGGTGAAATATAAACTATCTGGCCATTCCGAGAACCGCCGGATGCGACCTCTCATCGAGATACTCGTTCGCCCTCGACGACGGACTCCGCCCGTGAATGTTCGGCGTGCGTTCCCGAGTCGACGAACGGTCTCAGTGCCGTTCTTCGCCGCTCTCGTCGGTCACGGTCGCCCCTTCGTCTTCGTCCACGAAGCCTTGATAGGGACAGATAAACTCGTCTCGGATGAGCTGTTCGTCGACGATTTTGAGGCCGAGTGCGTCCAGTTCCTTACTGATTCGATTGAGGTTGTCGTGGTTCTCCCCGATAGCGTTCACGTAGACGTTTCGCTCCCCGGTCATTATCTCGCGGACGGCGGTCACGCCCCGGATGTCCCGCGCCTGGTTCGCGAGTGCGTCCCGGTCCGGGACCGGGGCGGTACAGATTATCTTGACGTACAGCGGGTAGCCGGCGAGGTCGTAGTCGATGTCGATATGATAGCCTCGGATGATCTCCGCCTCCTCTAACTTGTTGATGCGGGTCCGAACCGTACTCGACGACAGTCCGAGTTTCTCGGCGATATCCGTGGACGACGTCGCTCTCGCGTCCTGCTGGAGGTAGTACAGTATGTGTCGATCGACGGAGTCCAGTTCGCCGTTCTTCATCGATGGTGAATGCTGGCTTCCCCGAGAGATATAATCTTGTCCTCTGGGCCGTCCGCACTCGCCCCTCGGCCGCGACCGCAGTTCTCCATTATCTTTGACGAAAGATGAATTAAGCGAACGAAGTTTGACGAACCGTCAATAGAAACAGCAAATTTATTGGCTCCTGTCACCAACCGAGGGACGGAATTAGACTGCTGACGAGCAGTCGACACAGATAATGATCCGAACCCGACCCGAGAGAAGCGGCTCTGACGGGGCGAACGACTCACTCTGCCACGTTCGCTCGCCCGTTCGAGACGCGCGGCACGTGCTGAGAACGTGTCGGCCTCCGGAGACCACCGCCGCCAGCGAGACGACAGCGGCGGGGTCCTCAACGGGCCGATTCGCGGTGTTCGACGGTTCCACTATGTCCCCACCAACCGTCATCACAGGCGCTCTAAGAGGCGAAGACGAGCGCACAGAGCTGACGAGAAAGAAAGTCTTAACGGCCTCGGTCAGGAATCTCGTACCATATGTTGGGTTCAAGCGCTGCCGATCTAATCTCCGCTTACAGCAGAGACTCGTTCCGATGAGGTGGGCTCGGTGACCAGTTCTCGCCTCCTCGTTCCGGTCTCTGAGTCGAAGACCCTCCGGAGTACAGTCGAGCACGCCGTCCGACAAGCGGTCGAACACGCCGACGAGTCCGACCGCCCGGCGTCGGTTCACTTCGTCTACCCGTGCTCCCAACGGCTCACCTTCGAGCGCGAGAGCGAGAGCGAGAGCGAAGAGATCCGAACCGCCAGGTCGCTCCTCGAACGGGTGACGGTCTGGGCCGAAGAGGACCGCGGCGACGACGAGGAAGCGGTGACGTTCGAGACGGCGATGGTCGGTACCAGAGAGTACCTGTTCAGTCCAAGCGACTACGCCGACGCCCTCGTCCAATACGCGCGGAAACACGACCTCGACCTCGTCGTGTTCGACCCTGGGTTCAATCCACTCGGGACGACGCCGTTGCTTCCGCCGCTGGAGAACGAAGTTCGTCGCGCCGGCGTCGAGATTCAGGAGGCGCCGGTCCAGCGCGAACGCCGGACCCCGCTCTTGGTCCGACGCGCGACGCTCGCGCAGTTTCTCAGCCTGTTCGCCATCTCGTACGGCTTCTACCTGCTCCTCGCGGGGTCGTTCGCCGCCTTCGAACTCGCCACCGGCGCCATCAGCGCGGGTATCGTCTCCGTTGCGCTCTGGGGAATCTCGCTCACCACGCCGCTGAAACCGGCCCAAGCGGCCGTGAGGTTCGGTCGATTCGTCCTGTACGTCCCGTATCTGTTGTGGGAGATAGTGAAGGCGAACGTGACGGTCGCGTACGTCGTGCTCCACCCCGACCTCCCGATAGACCCGGAGATGGTCGAGTTCGATGCGGCCGTGTGGTCTGCACTACCGGTGACGACGCTCGCCAACAGCATCACGCTCACCCCGGGGACGCTGACGGTCGACGTGTCCCGACGACACTTCACGGTGCACACGCTCACCCCGGACTCGCGCGACGACCTGCTGTCCGGCGCGCTCGAACGGGCGGTCAGGTTCGTCTTCTACGGCCGGGCGGCGGCCCGCATTCGCTCGCCGCTCGAACGCCAGCAAACGGAGGACGAAGAGTAATGGTGCTCGTCGAAGACGCACTGTTGCTCGCCGCCTCCGCGTTCATCGTCACCTCGTTCGTCGGCCTCTTCCGCGTCGTCCGCGGTCCGACGATGCCCGACCGCGTCATCGCCATCAACGTCGTCGGCTCGAACGTGGTCATCGTCATCGCCCTGCTGGCTGCCGCCGTCGGTGAACCGGGAGCGCTCGACATCGCCTTGGTGTACGCGCTGTTGAACTTCCTGTTGAGCGTCGCGATCTCGAAGTTCACCGTCGAACGCGGGGGGGTGCTCTGATGACGCCGACCGAAATCGCGGTCGTCGTACTCCTCGTCGGCGGCGTCTTCTTCGCCGTCGTCGCCGCCGTCGGACTCGTCCGTCTCCCCGACCTCTACACGCGCGCACACAGCACCTCGAAGAGCGAGACGCTCGGCGCGGTTCTGGCGCTCGCGGCGGTGACGATTGCCTTCGACGGCGGTCTGTCGACGATAAAGACCGCGCTCCTGTTACTGTTCATGTTCATCACGAACCCGACTGCCGCACACGCCATCGTCCGTGCGGCGTCCGAGCAAGGCATCGAACCGTGGACCACGGACACGGAGGAAGACCAGTCATGATCGGCGTGTTAGACGTGGTTCTGCTCGCGTTCATCCTCGGTTGCGCCCTCGCGACGGCGCTGCTCCGCGACGTGCTCGGGTCGATTATCGCGTTCAGCGCGTACAGCCTGGGTATCGCGGTCATCTGGGTGTTCCTTCGCGCCCCCGACGTGGGGCTCACGGAGGCCGCCGTCGGTGCCGGCGTCATGACGATTCTGTTCTTGGTGACCATCGCGAAGACGAGTCGCCCGTCGGGCGAGCGCACCCTCGAACGAATCGACTACCGCGCGGCAGGCATCGCAATCGCCCTCGTCGCCGTCCTCTCGACGACGCTCGTCGCCCTCCCGCCGTTCGGGAGCGCGGAGTCGGCGGTCCTCACGGACGAGGTGACGAGGTACTACCTGGCGAACGCGTACGAACAGACGGAAGTCAAAAACGCCGTGACCGCCGTCCTCGCCGGATACCGCGGATTCGACACGCTCGGCGAGGCGGCGGTCGTCTACGCGGCGGGGGTCAGCCTCCTCGTCGTCCTCAAAAAGCAGGTGTTCGCATGAGTTCTGATACAT
Source organism: Halogeometricum limi (assembly GCF_900115785.1). GTDB lineage: Archaea > Halobacteriota > Halobacteria > Halobacteriales > Haloferacaceae > Halogeometricum > Halogeometricum limi. Next base: position 566,970 of record NZ_FOYS01000002.1, on the reverse strand, counting down.
CACAGCCAGAGTCGGCCGAATCGGAGTCTCCGTACGTCGAAAGCCCGATAATCATGACGACCGTCCGCGTGATAACGCCGTTCGTGTTCACGCTCGGACTGTTCGTGATGTTCCACGGCGCGGACTCCTCGGGCGGCGGCTTCCAGGGCGGCGTCATCGTCGGAACGGTCGTCCTCATGCTCGGTATCGCGTTCGGCATCGAGACGACTCGCGAGTGGATTGGGCCGAACATTCCCATCCTGATGATCTGCCTCGGCGTCCTCGCCTTCCTGCTGATCGGAATCGGGTCGGTGCTGCTCGGCGGCGGATTCTTAGAGTACAGCACGTACGGGTTCTACCACGCCACGAAGTACGGCATCGAGTTCGTCGAGTTAGCCATCGGTCTCATCGTCTCCGGAATCGTAACCGGGCTCTTTTTCGTCATCGCGTCTGGACTACAGGGTAACAGGAGTGACGTACGGTGATCGAGTTTCTGGCCTCCCGCCTCTACTATCTGGTATCGTTCCTCCTCTTGGGCGTCGGTACCTACATGATGGTCGGAAACGCCAACCTGGTGAAGAAGGTTATCGGGATGAACGTCTTCCAGACGGGCATCTTCCTGTTCTTCATCGTGAGCGCGTTCGTGAGCGGGGGCAGTCCGCCGCTCCTCACGGCCCCGGAACCGTACGTCAGTCCGCTCCCGCACGTGCTGATACTGACCGCCATCGTCGTCGGGGTGAGTCTCACCGCCGTCGCGCTCGGACTCATCGTCCGAATCTACGAGGAGTACGGCACCCTCAACGAGAACGCGATTCGGAAGGTGATCTCGGATGAGTGAACTCCCGCCGTTCCTCGTGGCGGTTCCGCTCCTCGGCTCCGTCCTCGCGTTGCTCGCGGGACTCGCTCGCTCGCGGACCGGATGGGCGGTCGCCGCCGTCACGGCGGTTCTCCAGACCGCGCTTGCGGTCGTTCTGGCCGTGCGCGCGTTCAGCGGCGACCCGATTCGGTACGTCGTCGGAGGGTTCACGGCACCGTTCGGAATCGAACTCGTCATCGACGGCCTGTCCGCGACGATGGCGGTTCTCGTGGCCGTCGTCGCCCTCGGCGTCCTCGGTTACGCGCGGGTCGCCGGGCCGCGCTCGAACGCCTTCTACGCGACGTACCTGCTGCTCGTCGCCGGGCTCTCGGGAATGAGCATCACCGGCGACGTGTTCAACATGTACGTCTTCTTGGAGATTACGGGGCTGGCCGCGTACGCGCTGGTCGCCAGCGGCGAGAGCGGCCGGTCCGCCCGCGCCGCCCTCAAGTATCTCCTCGTCGGGACCGTCGGCGCGTCGCTGTTCCTGTTGGGAATCGGGTTCGCGTACGTCGCGACGGGGACGCTCAACATGGCCGACCTCTCGGGGCAACTCGCCGAGGTGGGCCACGGGTCGCCCCTCGTTCAGGCGTCGTTCGCGCTCCTCGCCGTCGGCCTGTTCGTCAAGATAGCGGTGTTCCCGATTCACACCTGGCAGCCGGCGGCGTACGCCGGTGCGCCCGACTCCGTCAGCGCCCTCATCTCCGCGCTCGTCTCGACGATTGCGGCGTACGCGCTGATTCGCATCGTCTTCACGGTCTTCACCGTCGACTTCCTCGTCGCGAACTCGTTCGCACGGACCCTGCTCATCGCCGCCGCAATCGTGAGTATCGTCGTCGGGAGCGTCCTCGCGGTCACGCAGCAGGAGATAAAACGCATGCTCGCGTACTCGTCGGTCTCGCAGTTCGGCCTCGTCGTCGGTGCCGTCGCGGTGGCCAACGGAACCGCGCTGACCGGTGCCGTGATACACCTCGTCGGGCACGCGATTATGAAGGGGGGGCTGTTTCTGACGACCGGACTCGTCGCGAACGTCGCCGACGCTCGGACGGTCGACGACTACCGGGGACTCGCCGAGCGCTTCCCGGTCGGTTCGGTGGCGTTCGGGGTTCTCGCGCTCGCGATGGTCGGCGTCCCGCCGGCCGTCGGATTCGTCGGTAAGTGGTACATCGCGCTGGGCGCCGTCGAGGCGGGGGCGTGGCCGCTCGTCGTGGTCATCCTCGTGAGTACGCTGCTGACGCTGGCGTACTTCGCGCAGGTGATAGAGCGGATATTCTTCCGCGAGTCCGACGCCGCGAGCGCCGCGAGCGCCGAGACGACGACCGACGAGACGTTGTTCACCGACGGAAACGGCGCCGACACCGACCGACCCTCGGTCTCCTTCGGGATGCGAGCCACGGTGCTTCTCGCCGCCGTCCTCGCGGTCGCCCTCGGCGTCGCCGCATTCGAGTACGGACAGCTTCTGCAACCAACTATCGAGCGTCTCCTCGTATGACCGAAGTAGCCTCACTCAGACCGATCGCCGCAGTGCTCGTCTCAGCCATCGCTATCGTGCCGATTCTCGCTTCGGCGGGACGGCCGAACCTCCGAGAGGGGTGGACCGTCCTCGCCGCGGTAGTGAAACTCGGCGTCATCGCGAGCATGGTCCCGGGCGTTCTCGGCGGGACGGTGTACGTGACCGAACTGGGGACGTTTCTGCCGGGGATACAGTTCACGCTCAGAGCCGACCCGCTCGGAATCTTGTTCGGTCTGCTCGCGAGTCTGCTGTGGCTCGTGACGAGTTTCTACAGCGTCGGTTACATGCGCGGGCTGTCCGAACACGGCCAGAGCCGGTACTTCGCGGCCTTTGCGGGGAGCGTCTCCGCGGCCATCGGAATCGCGTTCTCCGCGAACCTCCTCGTCCTGTTCGTCTTCTACGAACTGCTCACGGTCGCGACGTATCCGCTCGTCACGCACGACGAGACGCCGGAGGCCCGCGCCGCCGGTCGGAAGTACCTCGCGTACACGTTCGGTGGCGGCGTCGCCGTCCTCTCGGGCACGATACTGGTCTTCTGGATGACCGGAATGGGGACGACGGCGTTCACGCCCGGCGGAATCGACCAACTGGCGAGCGCCGACCCCGTGTTCGCGCGGGCCGCGTTCGCGCTGTTGGCGACCGGGTTCGGCGTGAAGGCGGCGCTCATGCCACTGCACTCGTGGCTCCCCGACGCGATGGTCGCGCCGACGCCTGTCTCGGGCCTCCTGCACGCAGTCGCGGTCGTCAAGTCCGGCGTGTTCGGCATCGCCCGGGTCGTCCTCGACGTGTACGGCCCCGGCCTCATCGCGGACCTCGGTCTGGGCGTGCTTTTGGCCTCCGTCGCGGCGTTCACCCTCGTCGTCGCCAGCCTCATCGCGCTCAGACAGGACAACCTCAAGCGACGGCTGGCGTTCTCGACGGTGAGCCAGCTGTCTTACATCGTCCTCGGATTGGCCGTCCTCAACCCGATGTCCATCACCGGTGCGCTCTTGCACATCCCCGCGCACGCCTTCATGAAGCTCACGCTGTTCTTCTGTGCCGGTGCGATTCACGTCGAGACGCACACTGACGACATCAGCAACATGGCCGGTATCGGAAAGCGGATGCCGCTGACGATGGCCGCCTTCGGCGTGGCGTCGTTGGGGATGGCGGGAATCCCCCTCGTCGCCGGGTTCGTCAGCAAGTACTTCCTGCTCATCGGGACGGTGTCCGCCGGTGACATCGTGTTCACGGTCGCGTTGCTCGTCTCGGGCGTCCTCAACATCGCGTACTTCTGGCCGGTGGTGTACGCCGCCTTCTTCGAGTCGCCGGGAGAGACCGACCGGAAACCCGTCATCGAGAACGTCCTCGGCGGGCGGTTCAGCGAGCGCTCGCCCAGCGCGGCGACCGACGGCGGGACGGACCGGACGGACGACGGGAGCGCTCCCGCGGACGTTGACAGCGACGACCACGGATACGCCGCCGACCACGAGGGACAGGGGATGAAAGACCGGGCCGAAGCCGCCGCCCACATCCGAACCGAACACGGCGACGACGCCAGTCCCGCGTGGGAACACCGCCGCTGGAACGGCGACGAGTCGACGTGGTTCATGCTGGGTCCGATTCTGTTCGCGATGGTCGGGTCCATCGTCCTCGGTATCGTCCCCGACACCGCCGTCTTCCTGCGCATCGTGAGGCTCATCGTCGAGGGCGTCACGGGGGTGGCTATCTGATGGTCGACCCCGTCGTGCCCGTCGTTCCGCCGTTCGTGCCCGTCCTGTTGGCGGCGCTGCTGCTTCCGTTCCTCGGGCGTCGCGCGGGCCACCTGCTCGGCATCGTCGCCACGGGCGTCGTCGTCCCGTACGTCTGGCTGACGCCCGCCGGTCAGCACCTCCCGGTTCGGCTGTTCGGTTTCGACGCGGTGCTGTACAACGTCGACCCGTTCTCGACGCTGATGGGGCTGATATTCGGATTCATCGGCGCGGTTGGCGTCCTCTACTCGTGGTACTCTAAGGCGCCGTCGCTCCAGACCGCGTTCGCGCTCTCGTACGTCGGGACCAGTCTCGGTGCCGTCTTCGGCGGCGACTGGCTCTCGCTCATCTTCTTCTGGGAGCTGATGGCCGTCACGAGTACGCTTCTGGTGTGGCACTACGGGGGGCGGGCGGTGCGCGCCGGCTACCGCTACGCGCTCCTCCACGGCATCGGCGGGACGCTCCTGTTGGGCGCCGTCGTGTGGCACTACGTCGAAGTCGGCTCGTTCCTGTTCACCGCCGCGGAGGCCGGGATGGCGGGGACCGTCGCGCCCGTCCTCGCGGCGGTCGGTATCGGCGTCAACGTCGGGTTCGTCGGTCTGCACGCGTGGTTGCCCGACACGTACCCGCGGCCGCACATCGCCGCGAGCGTCTTCCTCTGCGTGTTCACGACGAAGACCGGCGTCTACGGGATGTATCGGGCGTTCCCCGAGGGCAACGTCGCCATCGCCTACATGGGCGGGTTGATGGCCGTGTTCGGAGCGACCTACGCGCTGTTCCAGAACGACATGCGCCGGTTGCTCTCTTACCACATCCAGTCGCAGGTCGGCTACATGGTCGCCGCGGTCGGAATCGGGACGACGCTCGCGCAGTCCGGCGCGATGGCGCACGTCTTCAACCACATCCTCTACAAGGGGCTGTTGTTCATGGCCGCGGGCGTCGTCATCTACCGCACCGGGACCGAGAGCCTCAAGAAACTCGGCGGACTGGGCCGAGAGATGCCCCTGACCGCGGTTTCGTTCGCCGTCGCCGCGCTCTCTATCGCCGGGTTCCCCCTGTTCAACGGCTTCGTCAGCAAGGGAATCATCATCTCGGCCAGTCACTACGACTTCCCGGCGGGGCCGTTCGCCGTCGGTGACTTCCACACGCTGGAGTTACTCCTGCTCATCGGGGGCGTCGGCACGTTCCTCTCGTTCATCAAGTTCGGCTACTACGCCTTCCTCCACGGCGAGTCCGACCGCAACGTCGCGGACGCCAACGTGGGCCAGAGCGTCGCGATGGTCTCCGTCGCCGTGCTCTGCGTCTTCTTCGGCGTCTTCGACTCGGCGCTTTTCGCCCTGCTCCCGTACGACGTGACCACCGAACAGGTCGTCTCGCACGCGTACGTGACGTACACCGTCGGCCACGTCCTCGAAGGGCTGGCGCTCGCCGCAATCGGTCTCGTCGGGTTCGTCCTCATCAAGAAGCCGCTGTCGTCGGTCGGTCGCGTCCCCGACGTCGACAGCCTGTACAACCCCGCCGCGCTGTACGGGTCGCGTGCGGTCGTCGTCGGTATCACGGAACTGTACGCGGCGGTGGACCGGGCGGCGGTGCGGACCGCTCGGGTCATCACCGACGCGGTGAACGACCCGGAGACGGTGCTGAAGCGGTCGACGAGTCGGGACAGCGTGCAGTTGCGAGCGGACATCGGAACGAGCGTCGCGCTCGTGACGCTCGTCGTCCTGAGCGCCTTCGCGTTGATGTTCGTCTGACCCGGCCGGATAGGCTACGCCACTTCCGCGGCCAACTCTTCTGCGACGCGCGCGCCGAGCGCCCGTTTCGACCCGGTGAACGACGTCACGTCGTCCGCGCGGACGAACAGCGCCCGCGTCTCCGCCGCACCCATCACGGCGGCGTCGTTGGCGACGACGAACGACAGGTCCGCTCGGTCGAGAATCCTCCGCGCGGCGGCTATCATCGCCTCGTCGTCGCCCGACGTTTCCGCCTTGAACCCGACGATGGGCAGGTCGGCGCGTCGCTCGCGCACGCTGTCGATGAGTTTCGGCGTCGGTTCGAGTTCGAGCGTCCGGGGCTCGCCCGACCGGAGTTTCTCCCCCGCCGCCTCGACCGTGTAGTCCGAGATGGCGGCCGCAGAGACGAGTGCGTCGGCGTCGGCGACGACGGACGCTACTGCTTCGAGCATCTCCGCGCCCGTCTCGACGCGCACCGTCTCGGCGTACGGCACGTCGTCGCCGTCGTGGACGAGCGTCACGTCCGCGCCGCGGGCGTAACACGCGCGGGCGACTTCCCGCCCCGTCCGGCCGGACGCGCGGTTCGTCAGCACGCGGACGGGGTCGATGGGTTCGGACGTCGCACCGGCGGTGACGACGACGCGCTTCCCGGCGAGCGACTGTTCGGTCGTCGCCCGCGCGACTTCGGTGACGATGGCGTCCTCGGTGGCTATCTTCGCCTTCTCCTCTTCGACCCGCGGCGCGACGAACCGGACGCCCCACGACTCCACGCGGTCGATGGCGTCCAAGACGCCGGGGTGGTCGTACATCGGTTCGTGCATCGCGGGGGCGACGACGACGGGCACGTCCGCGCCCAACGCCGTCGTCGCACAGGTCGTCACCGGGGTGTCGTCGACGGCGCCGGCTATCTTCCCGACGGTGTTCGCCGTCGCGGGCGCGAGGAGGAGGACGTCCGCCCACCCGTCGCGGCCGCAGAGTTCGACGTGTTCGACGCGGCCCGTAATCTCGGTCACCACGTCGTTCTCGGTGGCGAACTCGACGGCCCACGGGTGGACGATTCCCCGCGCACTCTCGGTCATCACGCCGCGGACGGACGCGCCCTGTCGACGGAGTTCGTGGGCCAACTCGACCACCTTCACCGCGGCGATACTTCCCGAGACACCCAACGCGACGTTCACGCCTTCCAGCATCGTCGTGCGATTCGAGACGGGCGGGGTAAAACTGTCCGGTGCGGGTGTGAGGAGAAGATTCACGTCCGCGTTCGAGAACTTCGAACCGATGCCCTCCAGACGAGACGTGCTCTGCGGTGTCGGCGTCGCCGGCGTCGCCGGACTCGCCGGATGTCTCGGCGAAGACGAGTTCGGCGCGCCCGAGACGCCGACCGACGAGTGGTGGACCGCCCGCCGAGACACGAGAAACACCGCCTGTGCGCCCGACGCGACGCCGCCCGACTCGGAACCCGAACGCCGCTGGTCGCGGTCGTTCGAGACGGAAACACCCGTGGGGATCCTCGTCTCGTCCGACTCCGTGTACGCGGTCCGCGAGACCGGAACGGACGCCTTGAGCCGGGACGACGGGAGGTGGAAGTGGAACACGCACGGGAGAGACCAGACGCCCGCCAGGGGCCTCCCCCGAGCGGCGACGCTCGCACCGGACGCGCTCTACACGGCCGACGGCCGACACCTCCGCGCCTTCGACCGCGACGGGACGGTACGCTGGCAGATCGCGTATCCGAACACGGTCGGCACCTCACGCATCTACGGCGTCCTGCCGACCGACGACGGCGTTCTCCTCGGTGACCACGGCAGGCTGATGGCGTTCGATTCGAACGGGAATCACCGGTGGACGTTCGGGACGAACGGCGCTGACGCGACGTATCCCGGTGTCGCGGCCGACGGTGATAGCGGAACTGACCTCCTCCTCGCCGCGCCCGGACCGCTCCAGTCGCTGTCGCCGCCCTCGGACTTCGGCTCACTCCTCGGTCGGTCACCCGGCATCGAGTGGGTGACGAATGCCCGCGGCCGCCCGACGTGGCCCGTCGTCACCGACGAGTACGTCGTCGTCGGGGACACTGACAGGGCGGGCGGCGCGCGGACCCGCGGGGACCTCCACGTCTATCGCCGGGACGGAACGCGCGTCCGGTCGGTGCCGACGGAGGGCGGTCACTCCCACCTCGCGCTCACCTCAGACGAGTCTGCTATCGTCTACGGAACCGGCGTCGGGGGCGACGGCGAGGGAACCGTCACCGCACTCGAACTCGCGTCCGGCGAGACGCGGTGGACGCGCGATGACCTGGCCGTGGCCGACTGGGGGACCTCGCTCGTCGTCTCGGGGACCACCTGCCTGTTCGCAGGGGCGACGGACGACCGGTCGTCTCGCGTCCACGCGCTCGACGCCGCGACGGGCGAGACGAAGTGGACGCTCTCGATGGACGCGGGCACCGCCGAGAGCGTCGTCGTCGCCGGGACCCGCGTGTACGTCGTCACGAGGGCGGGCGTCGTCGCGGCCTACGAGTGACGCGACCCCGCGTTCACTCCTCCAGTCGCCCGAACTCGTCCTCGACCAGACTCGGGTGCGTCCGCTGCGGTTCCGAGTGCGAGTCGGCGAAGAACGACTGCATCACCTCGCGCGACTCGGCCTCTCGCCGCGCGCGTTCCTCGGCGTCTATCTCCTCGCATCCCGGCGGAACCTCCCGCCCGCGGTCGGTGAAGTAGCCCTCCGGCGTCACCCAGTCGTGGTAGTACGGCACGTCGCTGTCGTGAATCAGCGTCAGGGCGGCCTCCGCACCGTTGCCCGCCGAGACGACGGCCTGGTGGTACGCTTCGGTGAGTCGGCCGGCCGCGTAGACGCCCTCCACCGAGGTTCGGCCGAGTTCGTCCACGTCGACGTAGCGCTTGCTCCCGGCGTCGCGAATCGTCACGCCGAGTCCGTCGAGGTAGTCCGCGTCGCTCCAGGAGGTTGCGACGAGGTACTCCGTCCGAACCGTCTCGACGCTCCCGTCGAACTCCACGGACGCGACGAACCGCGCGCCCGCCTCGTCGACCCGTTCCACGTCGAGGACGCGGCCCTCGGTTCGCTCGACGCCGTTTCGGTCCGCCTGCTCGCGGAGGAGGTCACAGAACAGGCGAGCGTTGACGCCCGCGGGGAACCCCGGGACGTTCTCCAGGTGGGCGTTTCGGTTCAGGATGCTCTCCGGGTCGTCTACGACCAGCGTGTCGAGTTCAGCCCGCGCGGTGAACGTCGCCGCGGTGAGGCCCGCGACGCCGCCACCGACGACGAGTACGTCCGTCGACGACTGTCGTTCCATGCCGTCCGCTACCACGGATTCGCGGATGAGTCCGTCGGTTTCGACGGGGGTGGCGGCGAGAACGGCGGCGGCGACGGCGACAGCGGCGAGGACGGCGACGGCCTCTCAGAGGTAGTAGTCCGCCTCGTTCAACCGCCCCTCGTCGGTGACGTTCAGACTGACCAGTCCGGCCGAGTCGCGGCCGTCCTCGACGCGGAGTCGCCACCGGCCCTCGGTCAACGGCGTCGCCTCGGTGAACGCCACCGAACGCTCGTCGAGGCGGCGGACGACGTCGACGGCGACGGGGAGCGTCGGGAGTCTCCCGGTCCGTTCGGCGAGTGCGTAGCCGCCGAACGTCACCTCCCACGCGTCGCCCCCGGGCACTCCGGAGACGTCGAACCCGCGGACGAACGACGCGTCTTCGAGTCGCGCCATCGTCGCACCGAGGGCGTCCCCGACCGTCGGTTCCGGTTCTATCGCACCCGTCGTCGCGTCGCCGAGCGAGGACGCCGCTTCGGCGACGACGGTTCGCTGTCCGTCGTCGTCGAGTCGGACGTCGAGTTCGCTCAGCACGCTCCACAGCATCGCGAGACAGAAGTCGTCGTGGTCGTCGACGACTTCCGCGAGGGTGAGGTACGTCTCCATCGCGGCCGACTCCACGCCTCGGTGCCCCGTCGTCGAGAGCGACTCGAACACCGCGCCCGTGACGTCGTGACAGAACGAGAAGTACCGAGTCCGCGCGTCCGCCTCGGCGGGCGGGGCGTGTTCGAGTGTGCCGTCGGCGACGCGCCGGACCAGCGGTTCGTGGTGGGGCACCTGCGGGTCGTAGCGTCGGAGCGCCGAGCGGTAGTCGCTCGCGGCGTCGGCGGCCCGTTCGGCGTCCGAAGCGGTCCCGAACCGAAGGCCGACGAGCGGGAGTGGTTCGCGACCCAGTCGGTCGCAGACGACGGCGTACGGGCCGTCCGACGCGGAGAGACGGTCAGCGTGCGAACGGATGTCACGGAGCGTCCCACCCACCATGTACGTGAACAACTCGACGTGACAGAAAAGAAGTTTCTGATACAGGTTTCGGACGGAGTCCCACAAGGCTTTGTTCGCCGCCGCCGAACCCGCGTCTCGTGGACGAAATCGTCGTCAGCACCGTCGTCTACCTGCCACGCGAGGAGGTGTACGACTTCGTCGTCGACTTTCCCCGGTACGCGAACTACTCGAAGCACCTTCGAGACGTGACGCGACGCGGGGACGGTGAGACCGGTACGCGCTACGAGATGCGGTTCTCGTGGTGGAAACTGAACTACACGACGGTGTCGGAGGTGACGGAACTGCACCCGCCCGAACGGGTCGAGTGGCGTCTCGTCAAAGACCTGCGCGCCCGCGGTCGGTGGCGTATCGAGGAACTGGAGGACCTGCCCGCGGACGCCCCCGAGGACGCAGAGACGGCGTCGCGAGTGTTCTTCGAGGTGTCGTACGACGCCGACTCCGCGGACGAGGACACGCTGAACCTCCCGCGGTTCGTCTCGTTGGGGTGGGTCATCGACAAGCTGAAACCCGCCTTAGAGAACGAGGCCGAACGGGTCGTCGAACGCATCGTCGAGGACTTAGAGGGTCGCCGTCGCCCGGTCGAGTTGTCCGTCGAGCGACGAACGGGGTGACCGCGATGGCGAAAGAGGAATACCACTCCGCCAACAACCCGTGACAGTAATGCTAGCCGGAGGGAACTCCTGATGCGTGTCGTCATCGTCGGCGCCGGACAGGTCGGGTCGAGTATCGCGTCCGACCTCGAAGACACCCACGAAGTCGTCGTCGTCGACCGCGACGAAGAACGCATCGAGGAGATAAACTACTCGTACGACGTCCTCGGCATCGCGGGCGACGGCACCGCCGTCTCGACGCTCGAACAGGCGGGCGTCGAGGACGCCGGGATGGTCATCGCCTCCACCGACAACGACGAGACGAACATCGTCGTCTGCTCCACCGTGAAGGCCATCAGCGACGCCTTCACCATCGCGCGGGTGAAGAACACCGAGTACCTCCGCACGTGGCAACGCTCGAAGAAGGCGTTCGGCATCGACTTCATGGTCTGTACGAACCTGCTGGCCGCGGAGTCCATCGTCCGCATCATCGGCCTCCCGGCGGCCCGCGACGTCGACCCCTTCGCCGGGGGGGAAGTGCAGATGGCGGAGTTCGAGGTGGCAGAGAACAGTCCCGTCGCGAACGTCACGGTTCGCGAAGCGGACCGCTTCGACGCGTTGACCTTCGCCGCCGTCCTCAAGAACGGCACCGTGGAGATTCCGCGCGGTGAGACGGTCATCCAACCGGGTGACCGCGTCGTCGTCATCGGGACGCCGAAGAGCGTTCAGGAGTTCGCTCGCACCGTCGCGCCCGACGAGTCGCCGGGGACCACAGAAGAGGTCGTCGTCGTCGGCGGGTCCGAAGTCGGCTACCAAGTCGCCAGACTCCTCGAAGAGCGCGGGTTCCACCCTCGACTCGTCGAACGGGACGGCAACCGGGCGCGGCAACTCGCGGAGGACCTGCCGGAGACGGTGGTGATGGAGTCCGACGCGACGGACATGGAGTTCCTCGAACGCGAGCACATCGGCGACGCGGACCTCGTGGTCGCCGCCCTCGAATCGGACGAGAAGAACCTCCTCGTCTCACTCTTAGCCGCCCGCCTCGGCGTCGAACGCACCGTCGCCGTCATCGACACCACGGAGTACGTCGAACTGTTCGAGGCCGTCGGCGTCGACGTGGGCGTGAGTCCGCGCGAAGTCGTCGCCGAGGAGATAACCCGCTTCACCCGCGAGGGAGACGCCGAGAACGTCGCGCTCATCGAGTCCGACAAGGCCGAAGTGCTGGAGATAGAGGTCGACGACGCGAGTGTCCTCGCCGGACGCGAGATTCGCGAGTCCGTCCGCGACCTCCCGGAGGGCGTCGTCATCGGCGCGATAACGCGCAACCACGAGTTCATCACGCCGCGCGGGGACACCGTCATCGAGGCGGGCGACCACGTCGTCGTCTTCGTCGACACGTCGGTCGTCGGCGACGTGACGCCGCAGCTGTGACCCGACCGTTCCGTAAAATAATACCCTCCGGCACGAGACGACGGAGACAGCCTCTCAGATGAAGTTACGCGTCGACTATCGAGCGAGCGTCAGTCTCGTCGGGACCGTCCTCAAGTATCTCGCAGTCCCGCTGTGCGTACCGCTCCTGGTGGCGCTGTACTACGGCGAGACGGTGGTCCCCTTCGCCGTCACGATGCTTCTGACGTTCTCTCTCGGAACGGCGATGGAGCGACTCGAACCCGACCCGGACATCCGCGCCCGCGAGGGATTTCTCATGGTCGCGCTGACGTGGTTCGCCGTCACCGCCGTCGGGGCCGTCCCGTACCTCGTCGAAGCGCTCGGCATCCCCGGAGTCGCACCTCCGGCCCATCCGGCCTCGACGCTCGGTAACCCCGCGAACGCGCTGTTCGAGGCGATGAGCGGGTTCACGACGACGGGCGCGACAGTTCTGGGGGACATCTCCTTCGAGACGCACACCCGCAGTATCATGATGTGGCGGCAGGTGACCCAGTGGCTCGGCGGGATGGGAATCGTCGTCCTCGCCGTCGCCATCCTGCCGGAACTGTCCGTCGGCGGCGCGCAGTTGATGGACGCCGAAGCGCCCGGGCCGGGCATCGAGAAACTCACCCCTCGAATCGCGGAGACGGCCCGCGCGCTGTGGGGTGCGTACCTCGGGCTGACCGTCCTCGAAGCGGCCCTCCTGTACGGACTGTTCCTCCTCGGCGTCGACGACGGCATGACGTTGTACAACGCCGTCGCGCACGCCCTCACGACGATGCCGACGGGGGGATTCTCGCCCGAAGCGCGGAGCATCGAGGAGTTCTCGGCGGCCGCCCAGTGGATTATCATCCCGTTCATGGTCGCCGCCGGAACGAACTTCGCGCTGTTCTGGCACGCGCTGACCGGCGACCCGCGGCGCGTCTTCGAGGATACGGAGTTTCGCTTCTACGTCGGGGTCATCGCCACGCTCACGGCCATCCTCTCGGTCGTTCTCTTCACCGGCGCGGGATTCGCGAACGCCGTCCCCGCCGGCTCGACGTTCGACGCCGCGTACCTCTCGGAGTTCACCGGCCGCGTCGTCGGCCAACTCGAACCCGCCGTCCGGCAGTCGATGTTCCAGGTGGTCTCCATCGTGACGACGACGGGCTACGCGAGCATGGACTTCAACGCGTGGAGTCCGGTCGCGCAGTATCTCCTCCTCTTCGCGATGTTCATCGGCGGGTCCGCGGGGTCGACCGGCGGCGCGGTGAAGATAGTCCGCTGGTACGTCATCCTGAAATCCATCCGTCGGGAACTGTTCACGACGGCTCACCCCGACGCGATTCGCCCCGTCAGACTCGGCGGCCGCGCCCTCGACGAACGCGCGATTCGCGGTATCTACGCGTTCACGCTGCTGTACGTCGTCATCTTCTTCGTCGCCGCCGGACTCCTGTTCTTGGACGCCGCGCGCTCCGGACTCGACCTCTCGGTGTTAGAGACGATGTCCGCCGCCGCCTCGACGCTCGGTAACGTCGGACCGGGGTTCGGTGCGGTCGGTCCGATGGGCAGTTACCTCGCGTTCTCGGACGCGAGCAAACTGTTCATGGTCGGGCTGATGTGGCTCGGTCGACTGGAGATTCTGCCCGTCCTCGTGCTCTTGACGCCGGAGTACTGGCGGCGCTGAGCGCGTGTCGGCGCGGACGACTCCGTTTCGGGCGTCCGTGGTGACGACGGCGGGCGAGACGCCGCCGGAGAAGCAACGTTGATGAACGTGCTGCGTCACTCCTGCAGTATGCTGCACCCCCGCGGGAGGAGACCGTGCGCGTCGTAATCGTCGGTGCCGGAGAGGTCGGTTCGAACATCGCGGCGAGTCTCTGTGACTCGCACGAGGTGGTCGTCGTCGACCACGACCCAGACCGGGTCGAGGAACTGAACTACTCGCTGGACGTCCTCGCCGTCGCGGGCGACGCCGCGTCGATAGAGACGCTGGAGGACGCGGACGTCGGAGCGGCCGACCTCCTCGTGGCGAGCACCGACGACGACGAGACGAATCTCGCCTCCTGCGGCACGGCGAAGGCGCTCGGAGACGCCTTCACCATCGCGCGAGTCAAACAGTACGGCTACCTCCGGACGTGGGAGCGCGCGCCGGGTACGTTCGGCGTGGACTTCATGGTCTGCTCGAACCTCTTGACCGCGGAGGACATCGTCAAGATAATCGGGCTTCCGACGGCCGTCGACGTCGAACGGTTCGCGAACGGTCTCGTCGAGATGGCCGAGTTCGAGGTAGACGACGACAGCCCCCTCGTCGGCCAGACGGTCCGCGAGGCTGACCGGTACGAGATGCTCACGTTCGCGGCCATCCTCCGCGGGGAGACGGTGGAGTTACCACGCGGCGACAGTCGACTGCAGGCGGGTGACCGCGTCGTCGTCATCGGGCCGTCGGAGACGGTCCACGAGTTCGCGTCGACCGCGACGCCCGACGAGACGGCGGGCGAGGCCGAGATGGTGTTCGTCGTTGGCGGCGGCGAAATCGGGTTCCAGACCGCCAGACTCCTGCAAGAGCGCGGTATCTCTCCGCGACTCGTCGAACAGGACGCAGAGCGCGCCCGGGAACTCGCGGAGTCGCTCGCCGACACCGTCGTCTTGCAGACCGACGCGACGGACGCCAACGCGCTGGACCGGGAGAACTTCGGCGAGGCCGACGCCGTCGTCGCCGCCCTCGACAACGACCAGAAGAACCTCCTCGTCTCCTTACTCGCGAAGCGACTCGGGGCGGGTCAGACCGTCGCGGTGGTCGAGACGGGCGAGTACCGCGACCTGTTCGAGACGGTCGGCGTCGACGTCGCGGTGAACCCCCGTACGGTGACCGCAGAGGAGATAACCCGATTCACCCGCGAGAACACGACCGAGAAACTCGCGTTCATCGAGGACGACAGAGCCGAAGTCCTCGAAGTGGAAGTCGACGACGACAGCGGACTCGTCGGGCGTCCCATCCGAGAGTCGGTCCCCGACCTTCCGGGCGACGTGGTCGTCGGCGCGATAGTGCGCGGGAGGGAACTGCTCTCGCCGCGCGGCGAGACGGTCATCCAGAGCGGCGACCACGTCGTCCTCTTCGTCGACGCCGAGAGAGCAGAAGCCGTCACCGCGGCCATCTGAACGCGCCCCGTCCGAACGCGCCCCGTCCGAACGCGCTCCGTCTGAACGACCGCTCGGCCGCGCTCAGGCCCGCCAGTACTCCGGCGTGAAGACGATGAGGACCGAGAGAATCTCCAGTCGGCCGATCCACATCAAGAGCACCATGTACAGCTTCGAGAACGCCGAGAACGGCAGGAAGTTGTTCATCGGTCCGGCGACGCCGACGCCCGGTCCGATGTTGCCGAGCGTCGCGATGGCCGCGCCGACGGCTTCGATGGCCGACAGTTCCAGCCCGATTCGCAGGCTGTCGATGTAGATGACGACGGTCGAGACGGCGAAGATGGTGAGGAACGTCGTCACGAAGACGAACAACCCGCGGATGGTCGACTCGTCGACCACGTCGTCAGATAACCGAACCGGGAGCACGGCGTCCGGATGGACCGACGTGAACAGTTCCCGTCGGATGGTCTTCTGGACGACGTACCAGCGGATTATCTTCACGGACCCGGCCGCAGACCCCGCCGAGCCACCGAGGAACATCGCCAAGAGGAGGACGAGTTGCGCCGACTGGTCCCACGTGTTGAAGTCCATGCTCGCATAGCCCGTCGTCGTCACGATGGCGGCCGTCTGGAAGACGGCGTGTCGAAGCGAGTGTTCGAGGTTGCCCGGAATCGGGAGGACGTTCGACGGCGTCGCGTCGAGGCCGAGGCCGGTGAACAGGAGACCGCCGAGGACGACGCTGACGGCGGCCATCATCGCGAGGTACGCGCGGAACTCGGCGTTTCTCGTCAGTCGCTTCGGTTCCCCTGAGAGGACGTACCAGAACAGCGCGAAGTTCGTCCCCGCGACCACCATGAACGCCGTAATCGCCCACTGAACCGCCGGTGAGAACGCCTCCGCGCTCCGCGCTTCGGGCGAGAACCCCCCCGTCGGCATCGTCGTGAGGGCGTGCGCGACGGCGTTGTACAGGTCCATGTTCGGCGCGAGTCCCGAGAGGTGGAGTCCGTAGTAGACGACGGCCGCCGCGACGGTGAAGCCGATGTAGATGCGCCAGAGGGCGCTGGCGGTGTCACGAATCCGCGGCGTCAGTTTGTCGAGAGAGGGGCCGGGTGACTCCTGGTCCATCACCTGCGCGCCGCCGACGGACAGTTCCGGCAGGATAGCGACCATCAGAACGATGATACCCATCCCGCCGAGCCACTGGGTCACCTGCCGCCACATCAGTATCGACCGCGAGTGCGTCTCGAAGGATATCTCTCCCAGGACGGTCGCGCCCGTCGTCGTGAATCCGCTCATGCTCTCGAACAGCGCGTTGACGGGGTGGGCGACAGTTCCCTGCCCGGCGACGAGGTACGGGACGGTTCCGAGCACCGGAAGCACCAACCACGTCAGACTCACGAGGAGGAACGCCTCGCGGTGGCCGAGGTCCGGGGTCGACCGCAACCGTTCGAGACCCGCCCCGAGACCCACCATCACGGCGATGGTGACGAGAAACGGAAGCGGACTCTCGCCGTAGTAGAGGGCGACCGCCGCCGGAAAGATGGGGGGTATCGCCATGTACTTGATGACGGACCCGAGAAACCCGACGCTCGTCCGGTAGTCGACGTAGACGTCGAAAGTAGCGCTCATTGATCTCAGGAAAGACACACCGGTAGCAGGCATATCACTCTGTAGGTATCGGCTCGATTAGTCAGATGGACGTCACCACACCGCACGGTCCGGTTCCGGGTTCACCGTTGTTCTCACGTCCGTCCGCAGACTCGCTCTCGCGTCCATCCTCGTCCCCACCCGCGACGCCGACATATACAGGCACAGCCGTTACCCCGAGAGCGGACTTCGCACGAGATGATGAGCGACGCAGAACGCTCCGACCCCGAGATAGCCGAGACGCACGGCGGGAACGACGACGCTCTCGTCTCGCCGGAGTGGCTCTCCGACCACCTCGACGAGTTCGCATCCGACGACCCGGACTACCGACTCGTCGAGGCCGACATCGAGTACGAGGAGTCCTACGCCGAGCGCCACATCCCGGGTGCCGTCGGGTTCCGGTGGGGGACGCACCTCCAGGACTCCGTCGAACGCGACGTCCTGAAGCGGGCGGCGTTCGAGGACGTCGTCGAGAACGCGGGAATCACGGAGGACACGACTGTCGTCCTCTACGGCGACGAGTCCAACCAGTGGGCCGCGTACACCTACTGGCAGTTCAAATACTACGGCCACGAGGACGTCCGCTTACTCGACGGCGGACGGGCCTACTGGGTCGACGAAGGCTATCCGACGACCGACGACGAACCCTCGTTCTCCCGGCGAGAGTACGACTCCGCGGGACCGAACGAGGGCCTCCGGGCGTATCTGGGGCGCGTCGAGGACGTCGCCGCCATCGAGGGCGAGTCCTCCGCCGAGGGCCGCGCCGCCGTCGGCGACGACCCCGAGATACCGCTCGTCGACGTCCGTTCGGAGGCCGAGTACTGCGGCGAGATAGTCGCACCCGAGGGGAGCACGGAGACGGCGCGTCGGGCGGGACATATCCCGGGGGCGACGAACGTCTCTTGGAAGGAGAACCTCGACGACGACGGCCGGTTCAAGAGCGGAGACGAACTTCGGTCGGTGTACGCCGAGAGCGGTATCGAGGGTGAGTCCGAGGTGGTCACGTACTGTCGCATCGGGGAGCGGTCCTCGCTGACGTGGTTCACGCTGCACGAACTGCTCGGCTGGGACGTCACGAACTACGACGGGTCGTGGACCGAGTGGGGCAACCTCGTCCGCCAACCGGTCGCCGTCGACGTCGAGGACCCGGCGTCCGCCGACGCGAAAGAGTAGTGACTCGCTGGAGCGTTCCGACTCGCTCGGAAGCCGTCGCTGTCACGTTCTGCGTCGTCTGACGTCGCGGGGGTCGAAACGACGAAACACCGAAGACCGGATGTCCCGGCGACCCGACCGTTTACGTCCGAGCGCTACGTTATCGTACACCATGGTGGTCGCCAGCCACGTCTCTCGGCGTCGTCGCATCTCGTGGTCGTTGAACCGGACCACCAACCGGAGGTGCGAGGGTGAGCAAAGCCGGTGAGCGAGCGCCCGTCACGAGCCTGACGCTACTCGACGCGACGATGGTCGGCATCGGCGCGATGATCGGTGCGGGGATATTCGTCCTGACCGGACTGGCCGTCGACATCTCCGGTCCCGCCGCCCTCGTCGCGTTCGCGCTCAACGGCGGCGTGACGGCGTTCACGGCGCTGTCGTACGCCGAGTTGGCGGCCGCCATCCCCCGGAACGGGGGCGGCTACGCCTACGTGCGCGAGGTGTTCTCCGCGCCCGTCGCGTTCGTGATGGGGTGGACGCGCTGGTTCACCTACATGATAGCGGGGTCGCTGTACGCGCTCGGGTTCGCCTCGAACTTCGTGGAGTTCGGCCACATCTACGGCGTCGGCCTCCCCGGACCACCGGTCGCGTACGCACTCGGTGCCGTCGTCGTCCTCGTCGCGTTGAACGCGCTGTCGACGGAGGCGTCGGGACGCGGCGAGACGGCCATCACGCTCGTGAAGATAGCCATCCTCGGCGTGTTCGTCGCCTTCGGCCTGACCGCCGCCGAAGTCGGCGAGTTCGACCCGCTCTTCACCGAGGGCGCGCTGGCCGTCCTCCCGGCGATGGGGTTGACGTTCATCGCCTTTCAGGGGTACGACCTCATCGCGACGGTGACCGAAGAGGTGGAGAACCCCCAGAAGAACATCCCGAGAGCCATTCTCCTCTCTGTCCTCGTCACCGTCGTCGTCTACCTCCTCGTCGTCTTCGTCGCCATCGGAACGCTCGGCGCGGAGCAACTCGCCGGGGCGGGCGAGACGGCCATCGCGCAGGCCGCGGAGGGGTTCATGCCCGCGTTCCCCGTGATTGGGACTGGTGCGGCGCTCATCGCGTTCGGTGCCGTCTTCTCGACCATCTCGGCGCTCAACGCCGTCGTCATCGGCTCCTCGCGCGTCGCGTTCGCGATGGGGCGCGAGCGACAACTCCCGGCGGCCCTCGGCCGGTTTCACCACCGCTACGGGACGCCGCTGGTCGCCATCCTCGCCTCCGCGGTGGTGATGCTCGTCGCCGTCGTCGTCGTCCCCATCCGCATCGTGGGCAACCTCGCCAGCCTGTTCTCGCTTCTCGGCTTCGTCATCGTCAACGTCGCCCTGATTCGTCTCCGTCGCCGCCAACCCGACCTCAGACGACCGTTCGAGGTGCCGTTCTACCCGGTGACGCCGATTCTCGGTATCGTCTGCAACTTGCTTCTCGGCCTGTTCATCGACCCGTTCACGTGGGCGCTCGCGCTCGGCTGGCTGGCGTTCGGCGGCGGCGTCTATCTCCTCCTGTCGCGTCGGGCGGGTCCCGCGACGCCCACGGACGTGGAGATACAGCCAGCAGAACCGCTCGACACACCGAAAGAGACGGAGGACTGACTCCGCAGTACACCATGTCACAACGAGAGACCGACCGACAGTCGCTCCGCGTCGTCGTCGCCGGCGGCGGCGAGATGGGGCTCAGAACGACCGAACTGCTCACCGACCGCGGTCACGACGTCGTCGTCGTCGAGACCGACCCCGACCGCTGTCGGCTCATCAGCGAACGCTACGTCGCCACCGTCATCGAGGGCGACGCCGCCCGGCCGGCGACGCTCCGACAGGCGCAACCCGAACGGAGCGACGTGGTCGCCGCGCTCACCGACGACGAGACGACCAACTTCGCCATCTGTACGGCGGCCCAGCGGATGGCCGACGTGCGGACGGTGATGCGGGTGACCGAGACGCCCGACGAACTGTACGAGGAGTACGTCGACGCCCTCGTCTTCCCCGAGCGACTGGGGGCCCGCGCCGCGACCAACCAGATAGAGGGCGGCGGCGTCAGGACCATCGAGGACGTCGCCGGCCCCGTCGAAATCATGGAGGTCGAAGTCGCGGCGGGGGCGCCCGTCGCGGGCCGTCGACTCGACGAGGTCCGACTCCCCCGCGGGAGCCTCATCATCGTGGACGCGAACGGCGAGCGAATCGGCGGCCCCGACACCGTTCTGGAGGCGGGCAACAGCTACCTCCTCGCCGTCGAGTCCGACGTGATGGACGAGGTGGTCAACCTCATGCGGGGGTGAGTGCCGGTCACTCCGCTAACGCACCGAACCGTTCCGGCGGCCGACGGTGGTCCGTCGCTCGCTCGAAGGCGTACCCCAACTCGAACAGTCGCGGTTCGCCGAACGCTCGGCCGAGGAGTTCGACGCCGACCGGCAGGCCGTCGTCGGTGACCCCGGCCGGGAGGACGATGGCCGGGAGTCCCGTGTGTGCGGCGAGTTCGCAGTTCATCTCGGAGAACGGTTGGTGGTCGGGAATGGCGACGGGCGGCACTCTCGACGGCGGGTAGAGCAGAGCGTCGAGGTCGTCTTCGACCATCCGCGAGAGCACCGACTCTCTGAGCCGCTCTCGCCGCCTGAGTCGCCGGAGGTAGCCGACGTTCGACTCGACCGACGCCGTATCGACGTCGAGGATACCGCCCGAGTCGAGTCGCGAGGCGACCGACGGGGTGACGGGTCCGGTGGCGTGCACCTCCTCCAGCGAGTCGTACGGCGCGGCGTCCCCGAGCGTGGAGAGGTAGCGCTCGAAGTCCCGGGCGAACTCGTGCGTGATGACGCGAGCGCTCGCGAGACGGTCGAGGTCGACGACGTCGACGGGGTCGACGACAGTCGCGCCGGCCGCGGCCATCGCCTCGACGGCGCGGTCGACGACGGCCGTGACCGCCGTCGCGTCCGCCTCCGTGGCCGCGTCGTCGTCGTGCACGCCGAAGAACTGCCGTGCGACGCCGATTCTCGCGCCGTCGAGACCGTCCGGGTCGAGATGCGAGACGTACCCGTCCGGCGGTATCGCGTCCGCTCCCCGCGCCGTGACCGGGTCCTCCGGGTCGTGGCCGGCCACCACGTCGAGCATCCGGGCGGCGTCCCCGACGGTCCGCGTGACGGGGCCGACGGTGTCCTGCGTCTCGCTCAGGGGGACGACGCCGCGGCGACTGACCAGTCCGCGCGTCGGACGGAGGCCGACGAGATTGTTGAACGCCGGTGGCGACCGGACGGACGAACAGGTGTCCGAACCCGTGCCGACCGTCGCGAAGTTCGCGGCGACGGCCACCGCGGTGCCGCCACTCGACCCCGAGGGCCGGTAGTCGGTGTCGTACGCGTTTCGCGTCGCGCCGCCGAGCGAACTGACGGTGTCGACGCCGAACGAGAGTTCTTGCAGGTTCGTCTTCGCGAGGACGACCGCACCCGCCTCGCGGAGTCGTTCGACGACGAACGCGTCCCGCGGCGGGACGGACGCGGATAGTGCGACGGCACCGGCCGTCGTCGGCAGGTCGTGGGTGTCGTGATTGTCTTTGAGGACGACCGGGATGCCGTGAAACGGCCCCACCAACCCGTCCGCCTCGAATCGCTCGTCGAGACGGCGGGCGCGGTCACGAGCGTCCTCGTTCACCGTGAGAACCGCGTTCAGTTCGTCGTCGAACGCGTCGATACGAGCGAGGTAGCGGTCGACGAGCGATTCGGCGGTGAGTCGTTCCTCGGTCATGGCCGCGTGAACCTCGGAGACAGTGGCCTCGACCACCTCGAACGCGTCCGCGGGTGTGTTCGACATGAGTGGTGTGCGCACTACTCTCAGAGGACCGACCTGAACGTTTCGCCGCGTTCGGCGAACAGATTTTTCCACCTCTGGTGCGTCGAAGAAAACATGAAGCTCTCGACCATCGTGATACTCGTCGGCGTCGTGTTCCTGTTCATCCCGATTCCGCCCATCGCTACGATAATCGGTCTCGTGACGATACTAGCGGGCGTCGCACTGCGGTCGTTCGCGGACACGTAGCGCCACTTTTTCCGGGACTCGCTTCGCTCGCCCCGCAAAACCTGGAGGGAAAAACCGCCGAACCCTAGTTCTCGACCGCAGACGCCGCTCGAATCATCGTTTCTTCGCCGAACTTCGGCCCGATTAGCTGGAGGCCGACCGGGAGGCCGTCCGCTTCGCCCGCCGGCACGGAGATGGCGGGGAGGTTCGCGAGGTTCACCGGGACGGTGTTCGCGTCCATCAGGTAGAGTTGCAAGGGGTCAGACAGACTCTCGCCGAGTTCCGGCGGGAGGACGGGCATCGTCGGCGTCGCGAGGACGTCCGCCTCGGCGAACGCCTCGTCGAAGTCCTGCTTTATCCACGCGCGGGCGTCCTGGGCCTTCTTGTAGTACTTGTCGTGGTAGCCCGCAGAGAGCGCGTACGTTCCGAGGAGGATGCGGCGCTTGACCTCCGCGCCGAAGCCCTCCTCGCGGGTGTCGGCGTAGACGTCGTTCCAGTTCCCCTCCTTCCCGGTTGAGAGGCCGTAGCGCACGCCGTCGTAGCGCGCGAGGTTCGAGGAGGCCTCTGACATCGCGATGACGTAGTACGCCTGCACGGCGTGCTCAAGCGATTCGAGGCTCACGTCGACGACGTCCGCACCCTGCGCTCGGAGGTCCGAGACGGCGGCCTCGAACGTCTCGACGACGCGGTCGTCCGCGCCTTCGAGGAGGTCCGTGATGACGCCGACGGTCAGTCCGTCCACGTCGCCGTCGGCGGCGGCGGCGTAGTCCGAGCCTTCGGCGGGGTGGGCGTCCATCTCCGCCGACTGGTCGAACCGGGTCGTCGCGTCGCGTTCGTCCGCACCCGAGATGACGTCTAAGAGGGCGGCGGCGTCCTCGACGGTCGACCCGATGGGGCCGACCTGTTCCAAGGAGTTCGCGTAGGCGACGAGACCGTAGCGAGAGACGAGACCGTACGTCGGTTTGATGCCGACGACGCCGCAGAACGCGGCGGGGTTGCGGACCGACCCGCCGGTGTCCGTCCCGAGTGCAAGGTCGGCCTCACCGGCGGCGACGGCGGCGGCGGACCCGCCGGATGACCCGCCGGGGACGCGCGACTCGTCGACGGGGTTCTTCGTCGGGCCGAACGCGGAGGTTTCGGTCGTGCCGCCCATCCCGAACTCGTCCATGTTCGTCTTCCCGACGATGGTCGCACCGGACGCTTTGAGTCGTTCGACCACCGTGGCGTCGTACGGCGGGACGTACTCCTCCAGCATCGCCGACCCGCAGGTCGTGCGGACGCCCTCGGTGCTGATGTTGTCCTTGACGGCGACGGTCTTCCCCGCGAGGGGGCCGTCGTCGTCGCCCGCGACGGTCTCTTCGGTGACGAAGATGTTCAGGCTCATCTACGACACCCGCGGTCCTTTGAAGAAGCCGTCTTCTGCGTCCGACGCGTTCTCCAAGGCTTCGGACTGGTCGAGGCAGTCGCGTACCTCGTCGCTTCGCATCACGTTCACGAGGTCCGGTTCCGCGTCCACTTCGGGAACCTCGTCCAAGGCGTCGAAGTAGTCGAGAATGTCGGCGAACTGGGTGGCAAACTCCTCGACTTCGTCCTCGTCGAGGTTCACCCGCGCCAACTCCGCGACGTGACGCACTTCCTCGGCGTCGACGGGCGTATCGCTCATGTTCGAGAGGTACCGGGGGTCGGGAGTAAGGGTTTCGGTGTCGGTGGACGGCGGCCCCTTGCGGACCGAAGGCGACCAGAACTCGATTCCGTCGTTCGCTAGCCATCAGATATATGCTCGTGCTTCCCTTGTAACGCGTACGGAGAACACTCCGGTCCCATTCTCTGCATCCAACAAAATGACTGAAAGCGTACGAAGTTTTCGAGCCCGTAGCGCACGCGCGCGCGAGGACGACCGAGAGGACCAGACCGAAGAGACGAACGAGACGCTTCGCTGTCCGGAGTGCGGGTCGACGAGTCTCGTAACCGACGCCGAACACGGAGAGACGGTGTGCGAGGACTGTGGCCTCGTCGTCGAGGAGGACGCCGTCGACCACGGCCCGGAGTGGCGCGCGTTCGACTCCGCCGAGAAAGACCAGAAGTCCCGCGTCGGCGCGCCGACGACGAACATGATGCACGACAAGGGACTGTCGACGAACATCGGCTGGCAGAACAAGGACGCCTACGGCAACTCGCTGTCGTCGACCCAGCGCCAGAAGATGGAACGGCTGCGGACGTGGAACGAGCGGTTCCGCACCCGCGACTCCAAAGAGCGCAATCTGAAGCAAGCGCTCGGCGAGATAGACCGGATGGCCTCCGCGCTCGGCCTCCCGGACAACGTCCGCGAGACGGCCTCCGTCATCTACCGCCGCGCACTCGACGACGACCTGTTGCCGGGTCGTTCCATCGAGGGCGTCGCAACCTCGGCGCTGTACGCGTCCGCGCGGATGGCCGGCACGCCGCGGTCGTTAGACGAGATTACGAGCGTCTCGCGGGTCGGAAAAGACGAGATATCGCGGACGTACCGCTACGTCGTCCGCGAACTGAAGTTGGAGATAGAACCCGCAGACCCCGAACAGTACGTCCCGCGGTTCGCCTCCGAACTCGACCTGAGCGACGAGTCCGAGCGTCGCGCCCGGCAGTTGCTGCAGACGGCGAAACAGCAGGGAATCCACTCGGGCAAGTCGCCCGTCGGACTCGCCGCCGCCGCCATCTACGCCGCCTCGTTGCTCGCCAACGAGAAGGTGACGCAGAGTCAGGTGAGCGAGGTGGCCAACATCTCCGAGGTCACCATCCGCAACCGCTATCACGAACTGCTGGAAGCCGAAGACCACCTGACCGCGTAGTCGCTCCGGTTCTCCGCTCCGCTCTTCGCGCCGCTTTCTCTTCGTGCCGTCTTCTTCGCGCATTCTTCGCGCCGTTCTCTTCTCTCCACGTTCTTTCGCGCGTCGCCTCCGACAGAGAACGCAACAGCCAAACCTCCGCCCCGAAACCGGCGTCCATGGAGACGACGCGACACTTTACCGCGACGGTGTACATCGTCGAAGACGGCGCCGTCGCCCTGCACCGCCACGAACGACTCGGCATCCGCGTCCCACCCGGCGGACACGTCGACAGGGACGAACTACCGCACGAAGCGGGTCTCAGAGAGGTGCGCGAAGAGACCGGACTCGTCGCCGAGTTGCTGGACGACACCGAACAGGTCGACGCTCCCGACGGTGAGGTTCTCCCGCAACCGCGACACCAGATGCTCTACGATATCGACGTCTACGAGAACGGACGGGCGGGTCACCAACACATCGACCACGTCTACTACGCGACGGTCGACTCGCGCGACGTGGACCCCGACGGCGACGACGAAGCGGCCCCGGCGATGTGGGAGTGGTACGACGCCGACGACTTGCGCGACAGTGACCTCGACGGCGACACCGTCCAGTTCGCCTTCGAAGCCATCGACGCCGCGGCGGCGGCCGAGTAGTCGCGCCGAGTCCGAGACGGTCACTCCTCGACGAGCGACCGGACGTACTTCTCGACGTGGTCGTCCATCCGGCGCTTGAATCCGGCTTGCCGCGCCAGACGGTCGAGTTCCCTCGACGCGTACGTCCCGTACTGAACCGCTTTCTTGTCCGCCTCGGCGACGGACTCGGGCACGAGCGTCCGCGCCACCTCGCGCAACGCGACTTTCCGGCGGCCGTCGCTGACGAGCAACTCGCCGGGAAGCGGAAGCGCCGCCCGGACCACCGCGTCGTGCAGGAGGGGTGCCACGGGTTCGACGCCCGCCGCGCGGAGGGCGAGGACGTCCCGTTCCAACTGGTCGGGGAGCGTCCGAATCATCTCGGTGGCCGCGCCGCGCACCGTCTCCGCGTCGACCCGCGGGTCGTCGGGCGCTTTCTCCACCTTCGCGTACCCGCCGAACAGTTCGTCCGCGCCCTGTCCGACGACGAGGCGGTCGTAGCCGTCGGCGGCCACACGCTTCGCGACGAGGTAGAGAGGCAGGACGATTTGGACGTCCATCGGGTTCGTCCGGCCCAGCACCGAGACGAGTTCGGGCACCGACTCGCGGAGTGCGTCGTGTGTCAGTTCGACGACGCGCAGGTCGCGGTCCATCTCGGCGGCGGCGTTCCGCGCGGCGGCGACGTCGTGACTCCCCTCGAACCCGGCGACGTAACAGGGCGCGTCGGGGACGCCCGCGGCGACGACGGCGGAGTCGACGCCGCCGGAGAACGCCACCGCGAGGCCCGCCTCGTCAACGTCGAAGACGGCGTCGGCGACGGCCGAGTCGACCGCAGACAGCGCCGATTCGCGGTCCGTCTCCACCCGCGGTTCCGGGAGCGTCCACACCCGTTCGTCGCCGTCGGTGGTGCGCCGCGTCCCCGGCGGCACGCGGACGGGGTGCGAGAGGGCGCGGCGGTCGAACGACCACGTCGACGGGTCGTCGCGTTCGGAGAAGAGGGGTTGTCGACCGAGGACGTCGCGGACCAAGCCCCCGTCAATCTCGCCCGCGAACCCGGCGGTACCGGGCAGTGGGTCGGCCGTCCGGAGGGCGGTGCGAACCGTCTCCGCGTCGGCACCGCGGAGCATCAGAGCAAGTCGGTGACGCCGCGTCTCACGCGGCGAGTGACGCCGCCGCCGAACTGTCTGAACGAGATGCGCCACGGCGTCTTACTCCCGACGACGCTCGTCTCACCGGCCTCGACGGCGTCGAGGATGCCGTCGACGGAGCGGTCGTCCGTGGCGACTTCCGTGACCGCTTGGCCGACCATCTCGCTGATGTGCGCGTCGCTTCCGGCCGTCTTCGGCAGGCCGCGGGCCGTCGCGAACTTCTCGGCCTGTCGGTTCGACCGTCCGGTGAACAGTCGGGAGTTGTACACCTCGATGGCGTCCGCGCTGGCGAGTTGCGTTCGAGTGATGTGCGGGGCGACGCCGTGCCGCGACGACTGGAACGGGTGCGGAACGACCGCGATTCCGCCCTGTTCGCGTATCGCCTCCAGCGTCTCGTCGTACGAGAGACCCGCCGGAATCAGTTTCTCGATACCGAGTGCGAGCACGTGTCCCGCCGCCGACGTGACCTCCATGCCCGGGATGCCGACCAGTCCGTACTCGTCGGCGACGTCGGCCGCCTCGAGACTCGCGTCTATCTCGTCGTGGTCGGTGACCGCGAGCGCGTCCAGCCCCACCGCTTGCGCCTGTTCGAGGAGGAGCTCTATCGGGTCGCGACCGTCGTACGAGAGCGACGAATGCGCGTGCAACTCGACCGATAACACGTCCGAACGTTGTCGCTGGGGTTAGAAAAACCGAGCGGTCCGAATCCGAGGGCCGCCGATACCGAACCGTCGAGAGCGGAGCCGTCACCGAGCGACCGACTTCTCCGACGACCGAGACGCACGTTCATGCACACGTTCGTGTACATAGAAAGAGCTTACATCCTGCGTTCTGACCACATCAATGAATGAGCCTTTCCGACGCGGACCGCGAACTCGTCGTGGCCGAACTCGGACGCGACCCGACACCTGCGGAGACGGTTCTCTTCGAGAACCTCTGGAGTGAACACTGCGCCTACCGGTCGTCCCGGCCCCTCCTCTCGGCGTTCTCCTCGGAGGGCGAACAGGTCGTCGTCGGCCCCGGCGACGACGCCGCCGTCGTCCGCCTGCCGACGTACGACGAGGACGGCACGGAAACCGACGAGGAGGGCGAGATGTACATCACGATGGGTATCGAGAGCCACAACCACCCGTCGTACGTCGACCCGTACGACGGCGCGGCGACGGGCGTCGGCGGTATCGTCCGCGACACGCTCTCGATGGGTGCGTACCCCATCGCCCTCGCGGACAGCCTCTACTTCGGAGGCTTCGACCGCGAGCACTCGCGGTACCTCCTCGAAGGCGTCGTGGAGGGCATCGCAGACTACGGCAACGCCATCGGCGTCCCGACGGTGACGGGGAGCGTCGACTTCCACGAGAACTACGAGGGCAACCCCCTCGTCAACGTCGCCTGCGTCGGCCTCCTCTCGGCGGACCGACTCGTCACTGCCGAAGCGCAGGAAGCGGGGAACAAACTCGTCCTCGTCGGCAACGCGACGGGCCGCGACGGCCTCGGCGGCGCGTCGTTCGCCAGCGAGGACCTCGCCGAAGACGCCGAGACGGAGGACCGCCCCGCCGTCCAGGTCGGCGACCCCTACTCCGAGAAACTCCTGATAGAGGCGAACGAGGAACTCGTCGACGAACGCCTCGTGGCGTCCGCGCGCGACCTCGGTGCGGCGGGACTCGGCGGCGCGTCCTCCGAACTCGTCGCGAAGGGCGGGTTCGGCGCGCGCATCGAACTGGACCGCGTCCACCAGCGCGAACCGAACATGAGCGCGCTCGAAATCCTCTTGGCGGAGTCCCAAGAGCGCATGTGCTACGAAGTCCGCGAGGAGCACGTCGACCGCGTGGCCGAGATAGCCGCGAAGTACGACCTCGGCTGTTCGGTCATCGGCGAGGTGGCCGAGGGCAACTACGTCTGCACCAAAGACGGCGAGACGGTCGTCGACGTCCCGCCGGAGTTCATCGCCGACGGCGCGCCGATGAACGACCTCGACTCGGTCGCCCCCGAGC
Organism: Halogeometricum limi; assembly: GCF_900115785.1. Taxonomy (GTDB): domain Archaea; phylum Halobacteriota; class Halobacteria; order Halobacteriales; family Haloferacaceae; genus Halogeometricum; species Halogeometricum limi. The sequence continues at coordinate 538,280 of NZ_FOYS01000002.1, read as the reverse complement.
AACCGACTCGGGACCTGCCCGACGCCGACCTGCCGGCGGCGTTCGAGGCCGTCGTCGGGTCGCCGAACACCGCCTCGAAACGGTGGGTCTACCGACAGTACGACCACGAAGTCGGTCTCCGAACGGCGGTCCGTCCCGGCGACGACGCCGCGGTGATGGCCATCAGAGAAGCGAACGCCGGCCTGGCTATCTCCTCGGGCGCGAACCCCAACTGGACGACTTGCGCCCCGTACGACGGCGCTCGCGCAGTCGCGCTTGAGAACGCGGCGAACCTCGCGGCGAAGGGGGCGACACCGCTCGCGGCCGTCGACTGTCTCAACGGCGGCAACCCGGAGAAACCGGACGTGTACGGCGGCTTCAGGGGCATCGTCGACGGCCTCGCGGATATGTGCCGAGACCTCTCGGTGCCCGTCGTCGGCGGCAACGTCTCGCTGTACAACGACTCCGTCTCGGGTCCCATCCCGCCGACGCCGACGCTGGCCGTGGTGGGGACGAAGGCGGGATACGACGCCCCGCCCGCCGCGTTCGACGGCGCGGGCGAGATACTCCTCGTCGGCGACGCGGGCGGCGCATTCGGCGGGTCGGAGTACCTCGCGCAGGTCGGCGGGTCGGACGGGTTCCCGACGCTGCCGGAGAACGCCTCCGAGACGCTCTCGACGCTCGCTACCGTCGCGAACGCGGAGACGACGCTCGCCGTCCACGACGTGAGTCACGGCGGACCGGCGGTTTCGCTCGCCGAGATGGTCACCGCGGACGCCGGGGCCGAGGTGTCCGTCGAGAACGCCCTCGACCTGTTCGACGAGACGCCGGGCCGCGCCGTCGTCGAGACGACGGCCCCCGAGTCGGTTCGCGAGGCGTTCGACGGCGTCGCCTCGGTGACGACGCTCGGGTCCGCGACGACGGACGGAACGCTGTCGCTCTCGGTCGGTGACGAAACACTCGTCTACGACGCCGAGGAGATAGCCGACCTCCGCGGCGTGTTGGCGCGCGAACTGGACTGACCGCCGCGCGGGTCGAAGCTCAGTTCCGCTCGGCCGTCCGGTCGCGGATTCTCTCGGCCGCTTCGCCCTCCGATTCGGTCGGTATCTCGAGCGATTCCTCGCCGTCGTACGCACCGAACGGGAGCGACTCCGCAATCCCGTCGTCACCGCGTCCGGGCGTGGCCGCCGACGTCTCGACGGAGACGAAGTACAGCGAGCGAGCGCTCTTCGACCCGCTCACGTGTCCGTAGTGGAAGTAGAGGGTGGCGTCGGATTCGACGAGACGGAGGACGCTGTCGAACTCCTCGCGGTCGAAGTACGCCCAGACGGCGGCACCAGTGTCGGGGTCGTCGACGTTGGAGACGACACCGGTCTCCGTCCGGTTCGACGTAAACAGCAGCGTCGCTTCGTCGCCTCCGTCGGCGGAGCGGAGAACGATTCGTCGCTCGATGGGACTCCACGGTTCGACGGCGACTTCGTAGTCCGAAACCTCGAACTTGGCAGTTGGCACACTCCGGCTACGAGAGGGTCGCTGAAAAGTCTGTTAGCCGTTCGACGGAACGTCTCTCACCGTCGCGCGTTCGTCAGGGTTCGAGGACGACCTTTCCGACGCTCTGTCTACTCTCCAGATACTCCTGTGCGTCTCTCGCATCTTCGAGCGCGAACGTCTCCCCGACGACGACGTCGAGTTCGCCCGCCGCGAGGAGTCGCTGGAGTTCGGCCGTCGCGCCGAGGACGCGCGACGGTTCCGTCTGGATGGCGTTCCCGAGGTGGAACCCGAGGACGGACTTGTTCTCGAACAGGAGACGCGAGGTGTCCGGTTTCGCCACCTCGCCGGAGGCCGCGCCGTAGACGACGACGCGTCCGAACGCCGCGAGCGCGTCCAGACTCCGCTCGAACGTCTCGCCGTTCACCCCGTCCAAGACGAGGTTCACGCCCTCGCCGTCCGTCTCCTCTTCGACGACGTCTCGGAAGTCGGTCTCTTCGTAGTTTATCGGGTGGTCCAACCCGAGGTCGACGGCGAGGTCCAACTTCTCCTCGGTGCTCGCGGTTCCGAACGACTCCGCACCGGCGTGGTCGGCCAACTGGACGGCCGCCGTGCCGACGCCGCCCGCCGCGGCGTGTATCAGGACGCGGTCGTGCGCGGTCAGGTTGCCCCAGTTGTGCAGGCAGTTGTACGCGGTGAGGAACTGGACGGGAAATCCGGCGGCCTCCGCGAACGACATCGACTCGGGCACGTCGAACAGCGACTGCTCGAACGCCGTCGCGTACTCGGCGTACGCCTCGTCGGTGAGTGCGACCACGCGCTCTCCCACCTCTCGGTCGACGCCCTCGCCGACGGCGTCGATAGTTCCTGCGGCCTCGAACCCCGGCACGAACGGCGGTTCCGGGCCGTCTCGGTAGTGTCCGCGGCGTTGCATCACGTCCGCGAAGTTCAGTCCCGCGGCGGCGACGTCGATTCTGACCTCGCCCGGCCCCGGTTCCGGAACCGCTGTCTCCCGCAGTTCGAGGGCGTCGCTACTTCCGTACTCGGTGACGACGATGGACTTCACGGTCGTCGTACGTCGCGAACGCTAAAAGGCGGCGGGAAAGGGGAACCTCGTACGAGTTGCCGGTTCTCTGCGGCGGCGTCCGGGGCCGCCCTCAGAGGACGAGTGGGAGACCGAAGATGACCGCGAGGCCGACGGCGAGAACCACGAGTCCGGTCATCGCCTTCCCCGTCGAGAACTCCTGCATCGGCGAGGTGACGCGCCCGGGGTCCGAGGAGTGGTGCGCGCCCTCGTACTCGTCGTGTTCGTTCGCGGCGTGGCCCTCCACCGTGTGGTCGCTCTCGTACTGGTCGCTCGGGTTTTCGTACGTCTCGTCGCTCATAGCCGACGGTTCGGCCCCGGGGATAAAAGAACATCCGAATCACCGGCGGCCACCGAGGCCTAAGTACGTCTCGCCCGACGACGGTGTATGGACGAGACGGCGCGGACCGGCGGCGAGACGCTCCCGAACGGTGAGACGCGGCGGTGGTGGAAGGAAGCGGTCGTCTACCAGGTGTATCCCCGAAGTTTCGCCGACTCCGACGGCGACGGCGTCGGCGACATCCCGGGTATCGTCGAGAAGGTCGACTACCTCGACGAACTCGGCGTCGACGTGGTGTGGCTCACCCCCGTCTACGAGTCGCCGCAGGCCGACAACGGCTACGACATCGCGGACTACCGGGCCATCGACGACCAGTTCGGGACGATGGCCGACTGGGAGGCACTCCGCGACGCACTCCACGAGAGAGACATCAAACTCGTCATGGACCTCGTGGTGAACCACACCTCCGACGAACACGACTGGTTTCAGAACGCCTGCGAGTCGCGAGACACCGAGTACCGCGACTACTACGTCTGGCGCGACGGCCGCGACGCCGCCGACGCGGACGCGGAGTACGACGTCGGCCCCGACGGCGAGGCACCGCCGAACGACTGGAGGTCGTTCTTCGGCGGCCCGGCGTGGGCGTACCACGAGGGGACCGAGCAGTGGTATCTCCACCTGTTCGACCGCAAGCAACCGGACCTGAACTGGGAGAACCCCGACGTCCGAGAGGACGTGTTCGACATGATGAACTGGTGGGTCCAGAAGGGAATCGACGGCTTCCGGATGGACGTCATCAACCTCGTCTCCAAACCGGAGGGACTGCCGGGAACCGACCCCGACGCGGGCGTCCGGACCATCGACCGAGTCGCCAACGGACCCCGCGTTCACGAGTTCCTCGGGGAGATGCGCGAGGCGGTCCTCGACCGGGCACTCCTGACTGTCGGCGAGATGGTCGGTAATCCGCTTCCGGTGGACCACGCGCGACGGTACGTCTCCGACGACGAGGACGGCGACGGCCTCTCGATGCTGTTTCACTTCGAGCACGTCCTCCTCGATAGGGGAGAAGAGGTGTGGGAGACAGAAGACTGGAATCTGACGGACCTGAAGGCCGTCTTCGACCGCTGGCAGGAGGCGTTCGCCGACGAGGGGTGGAACTCGCTGTATCTCAACAACCACGACCAACCGCGGATGGTGTCACGGTTCGGCGACGACGGAGAGTTCCGCCGGGAGTCGGCGAAACTGCTCGGGACGCTCCTCCACACGCTCCGCGGGACGCCGTACGTCTACCAAGGCGAAGAGTTGGGGATGACGAACTACCCGTTCGAGTCGTTTGACGACTTCCGGGACGTGGAGACGCTGAACAACGTTCGAGAGGCGATAGACGCCGGCGAAGTGGACTCGTTCGACGCGGTCCGGGACGGACTCCGCGCGAACAGTCGAGACAACGCGCGGACGCCGGTGCAGTGGACGGACGATGAGTACGCGGGGTTCTCGGAATCCCGGCCGTGGATAGCGGTCAACCCGAACTACCCCGAGGTGAACGCCACGGCGGAGCGAGACGACGCCGACTCGGTGTTTCGCTACTACCAGCGACTGCTCGCGTTCCGAGACGAGAACGACGTCGTCGTCTACGGCGACTACGACCCGTTCTTCCAGGACCACGAGGACGTGTGGGCGTACACGCGAACGCTCGGGGAGGAGCGTCTGTTCGTCGTCCTCAACTTCGCGAGTGAGACGACGACTGTCGCGAGTCCCGTCGAAGCGTCCGGTGTGACGCTCGAACTCTCGAACTACGATGCCGACGACGCGGTCCAAGAACTCCGTGACGGGTCGCTCTCGCTTCGGCCGTGGGAGGTCCGCGTGTATCGCTGCTGACGGGTCCGCGAGCGAACCGACGGAGTAAAACAGACTGTCTCTCCTACGAGAGATATGACCGACACCGACCGCAAGTGGTGGAAGGAAGCGGTCGTCTATCAGGTGTACCCCCGAAGCTTCGCCGACTCCGACGGCGACGGCGTCGGCGACATCCCGGGTGTCCTGGACCGTCTCGACTACCTCGACGAACTCGGCGTCGACGTGGTGTGGCTCAACCCCGTCTACGAGTCGCCGGGCGTCGACAACGGCTACGACATCGCGGACTACCGGGCTATCGACGACCAGTTCGGGACGATGGACGACTGGGAGGACCTCTTGGCGGGCCTCCACGACCGAGAGATGCGTCTCATCATGGACCTCGTGGTGAACCACACCTCCGACGAACACGACTGGTTCCAGAACGCCTGCGAGTCGCGAGACGCCGAGTACCGCGACTACTACGTCTGGCGCGAGGGACGAAGTCTGGAGGAAGCGGGCGTCTCCGACGCCGCGTTCGACCCCGCCGTCTACGGCCTGCCGGCGGGCGTCCGCGAACTGCCACCGAACGACTGGGAGTCGTTCTTCGGCGGTCCGGCGTGGTCGTACCACGAGGCGACGGGCGAGTGGTATCTCCACATCTTCGACGAGCGACAACCGGACCTGAACTGGGAGAACCCCGCCGTTCGACGGGAGATTCTCGACATGATGGAGTGGTGGTTAGAGAAGGGAATCGACGGCTTCCGGATGGACGTCATCAACCTCATCTCCAAACCCGAGGGGTTGCCCGACGGCGAAGACCCGGACGCCATCGTCCGCGGTGCGGACCAGTTCGTCAACGGGCCGCGGATTCACGAGTACGTCTCCGCCATCCACGACGTGTTGGCCGACTACGACGTGATGTCCGTCGGGGAGATGGCCGAGGTGACCGTCGAACAGGCGAAGCGGTACACCGGCCGCGACGGCGACGGCATGAGCATGGTGTTCAACTTCGACCACCTCCGACTGGACTTCGGTCCCGAAGGCGGACGGTGGTCGAAGGGCGAGTGGTCGATGGCCGACCTCAGAGAGACCATCACGCACTGGCAGGACGGACTCGAAGACGACGGCTGGAACTCCCTGCATCTCAACAACCACGACGAACCGCGGATGGTATCGCGGTTCGGCGACGAAGAGTACCGCCGCGAGTCGGCGAAACTGCTCGGGACGTTGCTCCACACGCTCCGCGGGACGCCGTACATGTACCAGGGCGAAGAGTTGGGGATGACGAACTACCCGTTCGAGTCGCTGACCGAGGTACGCGACGTGGACACGCTGAAAAACGTCGAAGCGGCGCGGAGAGAGGGCCGGTTCGCCTCCGAGTCGGAGATGCTCGACCTGGTTCGCTATCGCTCTCGCGACAACGCGCGGACGCCGATGCAGTGGGCGGACGAGGAGCACGCCGGGTTCTCGGAGTCGACGCCGTGGATGCCGGTCAATCCGAACTACACCGAGGTGAACGCCGCGGCGGAGCGTTCGGACCCCGACTCGGTGTTCCACTACTACCGGCGACTGCTCGCGTTCCGAGACGAGAACGACGTCGTCGTCTACGGCGACTACGACCTTCAGACGCCGAACCACGAGGACGTGTGGGCGTACACGCGGACGCTCGACGACGACCAGTTGTTCGTCGTCCTCAACTTCTCCGACGACGAGACGACGTACGACGTGTCGGCGGAGTTCGTCGGCGACGCGTCGCTCGAACTCTCGAACTACGACGCCGAGGACGGCGTGGCGGCGACGCTCTCGCTTCGGCCGTGGGAAGCGCGCGTCTACCGACTCGCCTAGAGCGGTCGGGACGAGTCGATTCGAGGGGCGAACAGGCGGCGATGTCGCTCGCGACGCGGTGTGCCGCACACCCGCAGGCCGCGCCGCGGTCGGTCTCAGGTCACGGCGTCGCTGGCCGCGCACTCCTATTTGAACGTTCGTCCGACGGCGCGGGTCGGTGCAAAGACCGCGACAGTCGAAACCGTCAAACGGCCCATCCGCGAAGCTTCGAGTAACGAATGCTCACGAAGCGAATCATCCCCTGCATCGACGTCGACTTGGACGAGGACGGCGAACCCGCCGTCTACACCGGCGTCAACTTCGAGGACCTGAAGTACACCGGCGACCCCGTCGAGATGGCCAAACTGTACAATCAGGCCGGTGCCGACGAGTTCGTCTTCCTCGACATCACCGCCTCCGCCGACGGGCGCGAGACGATGCTCGACACCGTCTCGCGCGTCGCCGACGAGGTGTTCATCCCGCTGACCGTCGGCGGCGGCATCCGAACCCGCGACGACATCAAAGAGACGCTCCGCGCCGGCGCGGACAAGGTGTCTATCAACACCGCCGCACTGCAGAACCCCGACTTGGTGAACGAGGGTGCCCGCGCGTTCGGGTCGCAGTGCATCGTCATCTCCGTGGACGCCCGCCGCCGGTTCGACGAGGAAGGCGAGTACTACGCCGAAGTCGACGGCGAGTCCTGTTGGTTCGAGTGCACCGTCAAGGGCGGCCGCGAGGGCACCGGAATCGACGTGGTCGAGTGGGCGGGCGAGGCCGAATCCCGCGGCGCGGGCGAGTTGTTCGTCAACTCCATCGACTCCGACGGGACGAAAGACGGCTACGACATCCCGCTGACGAAAGCCGTCTGCGACGAGGTGTCGACGCCGGTCATCGCCTCCTCGGGCTGTGGCGGTCCAGAGGACATGTACGAGGTGTTCACCGAGGCGGGCGCGGACGCCGGCCTCGCGGCCTCCATCTTCCACTTCGACGAGTACTCGATTCAGGACGTGAAGTCGTACCTCGACGAACGCGGCGTCCCCGTCCGGCTCTGACCCGGCGCTCTTCTGCGGCGTCTCGTGCGCGCCACCGGTCGTGCGGGGTCCGCGCAGGCCGAGACTGCGTTCAAGTCGTCTGACGACGTACCGAGAGTCTCATGAGTTCGCTCGACACCGACGCGTGGCGCGAAGCGTTGCTGCGCCACCGCGCCGACAAAGACGAGTACTTCGCACGCGACCCGCATTCGCCGATTCCGGCCGACCGACGGGAGTCGTTCACGGGACTCGACTACTTCGACCCGGACCCCTCCTACCGCGTCGTCGCCGAGTTGGACGAGTACGACGGGAAAGAGGAGATAACCGTCGAGACGACGACGGACGGCGAACGCGACTACCTCGTCTGGGGGTCGTTCACGTTCGAAGTCGGTGGGGAGACGGTCGCTCTCGACGCCTACCGGTCGGCCCCCGACGAACACCGACTGTGGGTGCCGTTCCGCGACGAGACCAACGGCGACGAGACGTACGGTGCCGGGCGCTACCTCGACTTGGAGGACCCCGACGACAGAGCGGGCGAGGCGTGGGTACTCGACTTCAACTACGCGTACAGCCCGTTCTGCGCCTACAACGACCGCTACGAGTGTCCGCTCGTCCCGATGGAGAACTGGCTCTCCGTGTCGATTCGCGCCGGCGAGAAAGACGTCGAGTAGTCGGCGTTACAGCGCGGCTTCGAACGCTGACGTGAAGTTGGTCGAGAGGTCCTGCACGCGTCGGGACGCGTCCGCGAGAGCGTCGAGCGGGTCCGTCCCCGGTTCGGTCTTGACCGAGAGGATGGGGTCGGTCTGCCCACCGGACTGCTCGGGGTTCACGTCGTACGTCGCGGCGGCGACGCCCGACGTCTCCAGCAGTGCGCCCTTGATGACGTTCATGAAGGTGTGGTCCTCGCCCGCGATTTCGAGGCGAAGTTCTTCGTCCGTCTTGTCGATGACCCGCAGTTCCATGCACTCCTCTTTCCGGTCGCGGCGTTTCAGTATTTCGTCTTGGGGAACAGCGACGACACGTCAGGGTCATCGTCGACCAGACGATATTCGCGGCCGTCCGCGGCGACGACGTCGGCGTGGACGAGGTGGTCGAGGTGCGCCCACGCCTCGCCGGGACCGTGCAGGATGTGGATGTTCTCCAGTTCGCCGAACAGGTGCGCGCTCACCGTCCACGCGTCGGCGGGGCCGTGTTCCGAGAGCACGTCGACGACGTTCTCGGTTCGCTCGCGGTGGTGTTGGAGGATGGTCGCCGTCCGCGCCGTCGGGTCGCCGATGGGGTCGCGGTGGCCCGGAAGCGCCCGGTCGAAGTCGCGGTCCAGAAGCCACTGGAGGCTCTCGACGTACGTCTGGAGCGGTCGGTCGACGCGGAGGTCCGCCCCGCCGACGTTCGGCGTGTACTTCGGGAGGATGGCGTCGCCGACGAACGCCTCGTCGGTCGTCGCTCCCGCCGACGTCTCGCCGGCGAACGCGAACGCGGCGAGTCCGGCCGCGTGGCCGGGCAGGTGGACGACTTCGAGTTCGTCGTCGCCGGCGTCCACGGTGTCGCCGTCGGTCAACGGAATCACGTCGGCCGGGTCACCCGAAATCTCGTCGTGCAGACCCATGAAGTCGACCAGTTCGTCGCGTTTCTCCTCGGGGATGCCCCACTCGTCGAATCGACGGTGGCGGACGTCCCGTTCGGCTTCGACGGCGTCCGTCTCCTTGGCGATGAGCGGCGCATCGGCCTCGTGTGCCCGGACGACAGCACCGCTCTCCGCCTGCAGTTCGCCCGCGAGACCCGCGTGGTCGGCGTGCCAGTGCGTGAGGAGAATCTGGTCGATATCGCTCAGTTCGACGCCCGCCTCGCCCAGTCCGGCGTCCAGGTCCGCTCGAATCTCGTCGAGCGAAGCGCCGACGTCTACGAGCGTCGTCGTCTCGCCGGTGAGGAGGTACGCGTTGTTCCGACCCTCGAAGACCGTGTTGTTGAGTCGGATTCGATGGAGATCCATACACCGCGCGATGCCGTGAACGATGATGAGGGTTGCTATCCCGGAACCGGTGACGGGGAGCGCACGGGACGGTCGACGGCGGCGCGGCCCTCCTCTTCGCCGCGAATCTGTTCGTGTCCGCTAACTGACCCGTCCGACCCGGTACATTCAAACAGGGGGATTTCGTACCAGCGTTCGACCTGAATGGACGACTTCTACGACCTCTTGGAGGTCTCCGAGGACGCTTCGCCCGCCGACATCAAGCGGGCCTGGCGGGGGAAGGCGGGTGAGTACCACCCGGACGTGAACGACGACGACCGAGCGAACGCGCAGTTCAAGACGCTCCGCAAGGCCTACGAGGTGCTCTCGGACGAGACAGAACGCGCGGCGTACGACCGACTCGGACACCGGAACTACGTGAACAAGCGCCTCGACGGGTTGCCGACGTCGGGGATGACGCGCCCGAACGGGGCCGCCTCGGGCGGGAACCGCTGGGACACGGGGACGGCGAACAGTCGCGCGTCGTCCGCCGGTGGGTCGACAACGACGTCTTCGAACACCGGCCGCGGTGGCTCGAACGCGTCGTCGTCCACGTCCTCGGCGTCGTCGTCCGCTCGGACGAATCGGTCGAGTACGTCGTCGGGACGGTCTCGGTCGTCGGGGTCGTCCCGGTCCACCGGTTCGACCTCGCGCGGTTCGACGTCCGCCCGAACCACCGGCGGACGGTCCGGACGGTCGGAGTCGTCTCGGCGGCGCGGTTCGTCCGGGCGTCGGTCGAACGCGAACGCGAACGGGACGTCGTCCACCGCTTCCGCGGGGTCGAACGCGTCGACGACCGGAACCGCCGAGGCGGGGACGACGGCGGCGACGGACACCGAATCGTCGCCGCGACATCCGCTCTGGTACGGGTGGGTCGTGACCTTCCTCGTCGGCGTCGCGTACGTCGGGAGCCTCGGCGTCTACCTCGCCGCCAACGCGGGCGCACTCTCGTCGTTCGCCGCCGCACTCCTCGCGAACCCGCAGGCGGCGCTCCTCGGCGCCGGCGGCATGACCGCTCCGGGGACGTTCGTCCTCGACGCCGTCGCGGCGACGCCGGGCGTCGCACTCGCGTTCCCCGTCGGCGTCGCCCTCCTCACCGTCGTCTTCACCGGCGTCGTCGCGAAGTTCGGCCACGGGACGGCCTACCTCTACCTCCTCGGCGCACTCGCGCCCGCGGCGGCGATGGCCGTCGGTCCGGTGGTTCCACCGCTCTCCACCGCCGGCACCCTCGCACTCGTCCTCGTCCTGCCGTTCCTCGCGACGACGCTGTTCCTCGCGGACGTGGGGCGGTTCCTCGCGTCGACCCGGTAAACTGGGGACCGACTTTTGTCATCGCGCCGTGAAGACAGGGTATGTCACTCGAACCCGGTGCAGTCCGCCGATTCCGGTGTCGCGGTGTGAACGCCTACCTCGTCGACGACGACGGGACGCTCACCCTCGTCGACGCGGGGACGCCCTGGGACGGCGACCGGATGCGCCGGATGCTCTCGAACGCGGGTCTCGACCCCGAGGCCATCGACCGCGTCCTCCTCACTCACTACGATATGGACCACGTCGGGACGCTCGCGACGCTCGGACTCGACGCCGACGTCCCCGTCTACGTGGCCGACCCCGACGCCTCGTTCCTCCTCGGCGACGCGGACCCGCCGGCGACGAACCACAAAGGACTGATTCAACGGCTCTCTCGACCGTTTCTCACCCCGCCGGAGAACGAGATTCGACGCGTCACGGACGGCGACGCCATCGGCGGATTCGAGGCGCATCGGACGCCCGGTCACACGCCGGGACACGTCGTCTACCACCACGCGGCCCACGAGACGGTCTTTCTCGGCGACCTGGTCCGCGAATCCGACGGCGAACTGTCGCCGTTGCCGTGGGTCGTCTACTACGACGTCGAGCGAAACGCGCGGAGTCTCGTCGAACTAGTCGAGCGAATCGACCCGTTCGAGGCGGCGTGCGTGGGCCACGGCGACCCAATCCGCTCTGACGGGTATCGTGCGCTTCGCTACGCCGCGGCGAGGGTCTGAGAAGAGACAGGTTTCTTGTACTCTGACGAACAGTTCTCGGCATGGACTCGAAGCCTTCCACCCGACTGACTCGGAGACGATTCTTCGCGGCGACGGGTACCGGGGCGGTGGCCGCCCTCGCCGGATGCAACGCGCCCGGGTTGGAGACGCGTCTCGAAACGGAGTTCGACGTCTCGCCGGACGGGGCCACCGACGTCCGCGTGACGAACCGGAACGGCGGCGTGACGGTTCGCCCCGGCGACGGGGACGCGGTCCACGTCCGCGTCGTCAAGCGGGGGTTCGGCGTCGACGAGAGCGTCCTCGAACGGATATCGGTCAGCGATTCGGTCTCCGACGGCGTGTTGACGCTCGACGTGGACTACCCGGAGAACGCCGTTCGCGTCGCTAGCGACCTCACCGTCGAACTGCCGGAGTCGCTCGCGCTCTCACTCGCGGAGACGGCGAACGGAGGCGTCGACGTCCGCGGCGTCGCGGGCGACGCGACGCTTCGGGCGGGCAACGGCGGCGTCACCGCGGAGTCGGTTCCCGGGTTCCTCACGCTCGAAGCCGGAAACGGCGGCATCGAGGCGCGAGACGTGGGCGGTATCGACGGCGTTCGTGCGGGTAACGGCGGTATCGACGTCGAGATTCCGGCGATACGGGGTGATACCGAGGTGAGCGCGTCGAACGGCGGCATCGACGCGGCCGTCTCTCCCGATATCGACGCGGCGTTCGAGGCGCGCGTGACGAACGGCGGCGTCGACGTCTCCGGGTTGGAACTCACGAACGCGACCGTCTCGCCGTCGCGCGTCGCCGGAACGCTCGGTGACGGCGGCCCGTCGCTGACGCTCTGGGCGGGCAACGGCGGTATCGACGTGCGGCGTCTCGACTGACGAACGTGAGTCCTGAGAAGGAAGCAGGGACCGCGGCAAGCGCGGACCCCGGACTGACCAAGCCACTGCGAAGAGCACCAGTCTCGCAGTTCCTTACCTGACGCGGCGGTGGAGTCGTCCACCACGGGCGTCGATACCTTGTTTGACGGTTGTAGTAAAAAATCCACCGTTGGTGCCAATTCCTTCTAACTCCATCGCGAGTACCGTTCAAACGGTGGGTATACGTCCCGTATTACTCTCCCAAAGTAAAAATTTGTTTAATTGTAATGGTCTTTACTACGCGATTGAACGACGTTTCGGAGGCGAACCGCCGCATTCTGAAACTATGACACGTTTTACCGTGTGAGAACTCGGCGCAAGAGGCGTTACCGAACGAGGTAGGGGTCGCCTCCGGCGGTGAACCGACCGAGGTCGGTCTCGCGTCTGAAGTCGGTGGACTGGAGGAGTTTCAACGCGTCCACCAATCGGTCGTGGTGGGTCTGGTCCCAGTCGTGCGGGTTGGCGATGGGGAGGACGAGGAAGCCACTGCCGCGAATCTCGCGGCCGTGGAGTTCCTCCATGTCGACGGTTATCTTCCGAGCCTGTGCGGTGTAGTTCTGCAGGACGTACTCGGTGGCGCGGGCACCGACCGGGAGGAGGACGTGGGCGGCGATGGCGCGTAGTTCGGCGTCGAAGAATCGCTCCATGTCGTCGTACTCGGCCTGCGTGGGCGTCCCCTCCGAGACGCACATGTGTAGATACGAGAGGAACGTCTTCGCGACGGCCGGTTGGTCACCGGTCGTCGTCAGCAACCCCGCATCGGCGAGGGCCGCTTGGAGACGGATACTCGGTTCGTTGGTGAACGGTACGCCGGTGACTTCCCCGCCGTGGAGGCCGGGGTAGTCGCCGATGACGTGAAACTCGGCGTTGGCGTCGCCGTATCCGGGGACGAACCGTTCGCACGATGGTCGCATGCCGAAGGGGTTACTCGTCCGGTCGGTTACGTTCTCCACGGCGACACGTAACGATGAGAAGGTTATATGCCGTGCGGTTTCGCTCGTCGAGAGAACAGGTTAGAGTTCGACGCCGGACGGGATGAGACTGTGTCCCCGCAGGAGGTTCCCGTCGGCGTCGTAGACGAGGAAGGTCCGCTTCTCGTAGACGACGGTGTCGCCGTCGTCCGTTCGTATCTCGACGCGATACTGCCCGTCTTCGCCGTCCGCGGCGGACTCGCCGTACTCTCGCGCCGCGCGGATGAATCGGAGTACGTCGTCCGCGTCTTCGTTCAGTTCGAGAACGAAGTCGCCGGTGATGCGGTTGGTCACGCTCACCACCCCCGTCGCGTCCGGGTCGGTGACGTCGCCCTGTAACCGGTACGCCACGTCCGTCTCTCCGTCGTCGAGTGGTTTCCCCTCGGCGTCTGTGAGACGGTCCGTGAGCATCCCCTCGGGACCGTGAAAGTCGATTCGGACCGACGGCTTCTCGGGAGGTTCGTCCGTCTCGACCCAGTCGATATGTTCGACGTCCAACTCGAAGTAGTCGCGCCTCATTCCGTGACCCGATTTAGACGCCACCGTGTATGAACGTAACGCCTTGACACACCGTTCGTCGGTCGCTGTCGCCTCCGACGAGAGTTCGTCTGCGTCGGCGAACGGTGTCGAGACGCCCACCAGTCGGTAGCTTTTACCGAGTCGATTTCAGTCATCTCGCATGGTCTGGGTCCGCTCGGAGTACGCAGGACCGCTCGCCGTCGTCCTGACGTGGCTCTCGGTGTTGCTCCCGTGGAACGTGACGTACTCGCCGGACGTCTCCGGCGGGTCGGTGTTGTTCGTCCGCTTCCCGTTCTTTCAGATACGGTACGCGTTCGGCGTGCCGTTCGCCGACGCCGTCCGCCTCTCGGACCCACTGTCGGCCGTCGCGTTTCAGGCTGGCAACTCCATCCAACTCGCCTACGAGGTGTGGGTTGTCGGCGCGGCGGTGCTTCTCGTCGCCCTCGCCGTCTCCGTCGCCTACTACGCCCGCGAGAAACGCCTCGAATCCGGTCCCGTCGACCCGGTGCGCGCCCTGGGTGCCCTCCTCGGCGTCGCGGGCGTCGTCCTCGCGGTGGCGACGTACCTCCTCTGGACGCGCGGATTTCCCGGCGTTCCCCTCCCCGTCGGCGTCGTCTTCCTCTTCGTCTTCGCCGGTCTGTTGGCGACGGTCGAACGTACGTAACCGACTGACATACACCCCGTATGTTAAGTCACTCGAAACGAAACACCCGGTAACGTATCGGCAGGGGGACGAAGATGTCACAGACGGAATTCGACTCGGGGGAGACGGAGGGGGAACAGAGAGACGCCGCGACGGACGGGGACGCGGCGACGACCGACGGTTCGGAGACCGGCGGTTCGGAGACGGAAGCGTCGTTCTCGCGGTTCGAGACGGTGTTCGACGACGTTCGACGGCGACTCAGGCGGACCGTGGAGGTCCTCCGCGGGTCGAACATCGACGTCCGACCGTTTCGACCGTCGGACGGGGTTCTCGGGACGTTCGAAGCGCCGGCCACCGAGGAGGAGGTGGACCGCTACTGGGTGAACGCGCCGTACGCGTACGTCGTCCTCACGTACGACGACGGCGAGAGCAAACACCGCTACTACACGGTCGAACCCGACTTGGACGACTTCGAACGCGACGTCCTCGACAGAGTTCGCGAGGACATCCGCGACCCGCTTCTGTACGGGTCCGAAACCGACCTCGCGGACGAGACGACGCTCCGCCGCGAGTTACGGACGCTCCTCGAACAGTACGGCGTCGAGGTGGGGATGGCGACGTTCCACTCGCTTCTGTACTACCTCCTCCGAGACTTCCGCGGATACGGCCGCATCGACCCGTTGATGCACGACCCGCACATCGAGGACATCTCCTGCGACGGCTACGACCTGCCCATCTTCGCCTACCACGACGACTACACCGACATCGAGACGAACGTCTCGTTCGCGGAGTCCCAACTGGACCGGTTCGTCGTCCGCCTCGCCCAGCAGTCCGGACGGCACATCAGCGTCGGCGACCCGGTGGTGGGGACGACGCTCCCCGACGGGTCCCGCGTCGAACTCGCACTCGGTGAAGAAGTGACGCCGCACGGGTCGGCGTTCACCATCCGTCGGTACGCCGACGACCCGTTCACGCCCATCGACCTCGTGGAGTTCGGGACGTTCTCCATCGAGCAGATGGCGTACCTGTGGCTCTGTATCGAGCACAACAAGAGCCTCATCTTCGCGGGCGGGACGGCGTCCGGAAAGACCACCTCGATGAACGCCGTCTCGATGTTCGTCCCGCCGCGTTCGAAGGTGCTCACCATCGAAGACACGCGCGAACTCTCCTTGCACCACGACAACTGGCTCTCCTCGGTGACGCGGAGTCGGATGCACGAGGGGGCGGACATCGACATGTACGACCTGCTTCGCTCCGCGCTCCGACACCGGCCGGAGTTCATCATCGTCGGCGAGGTGCGCGGTGAGGAGGCCGTGACGCTGTTTCAGGCGATGAACACGGGACACACGACGTTCTCGACGATGCACGCAGACAGCATCGAGACGGTCATCAACCGACTGGAGAACGAACCCATCAACGTCCCCCGTGCGATGGTCCAGTCGCTGGATCTGCTCTGCGTCCAGACGCTCACGCGGTTCGGAAACGAACGCGTCCGACGCTCTCGCTCCATCGGCGAAATCGGCGGCATCGACCAGCGGACGGGCGAACTCGACTACTCGCGCGCGTTCTCGTGGGACGCCGAGGAGGACACGTTCGACCAGCGAAACTCGACGCTCCTCTCGGAGATTCAGTCCGAACGAGGGTGGACGCGCGCGGAACTGACCAGAGAGGTCGCGCGCCGAGAACGCTTCCTCCGGTCGCTTCTGGAGTTGGGTATCGACGACTACCGGCAGTTCACCGCCCTCGTCAACGAGTACTACGCCGACCCCGAACGCGTGATGGCCCGCCTCGACGCCGAGGTCGACGCCGACGTCTCCGACGACGACGCGGACCCGTTCGAGACGGCGACCGTCGAAGCGACGGGCGGGGAGCGGTAGCGTGGTCGTCGGCTACCTCCCGGCGGTCCTCGCGACAGTCGTCTGTCTACCGGTCCTCCTCTCGCCGGTGAGTTCGACTGCGAGCGTCCTCCTCGACCGGGTGTCGCTGTCGCTGTTCGGTCGCTACGTGACGGTCCAAAGCTCGCGTCGCAGACGACAGGAGGAAGCGCTCCGCGCGGCGTTCGTCGGTCAGAGCCATCGCCTGTACGCCTCGAAGACGCTGTTGATGGCCGCCCTCGTCGGCGTCTCGGGGAGCATCTTCGGCGTCTACGTCGCCGCGCTCGTCGTGCAGACGTTCGCCATTCCGGCGTCGACGCTGCGGGAGACGCTTCCGGGCGCACTCGGGTTTCTCTCCACCGTCACCGCCGTCCCCGACCTCTCGGTGTTCGAGTTGTTCGGACTCCTCCTCGTCTCCGGTGCGACGTTCGGGACGGCGTCGGCCGTCGGGACGTACGCCGTCCGGTGGCAGTATCTCGACCAACGGGCACGCGCCCGACGCGTCGAGATAGACGCGACGCTCCCGCAGACCATCGCGTTCGTCTACGCGCTGTCCCGCTCCGGGATGCCGTTTCAGGTCGTGCTGGCGACGCTGGCGGAGAACCAGCGCGTGTACGGCGAGGCGGCCCGCGAGTTCGGCGTCGCCGTTCGCGACGTGCGCGGGTTCGGCGCCGACCTGCCGACGGCGCTCCAACGGATGGCGGAGCGAACGCCGAGCCAACGGCTCGAAGATTTCACCGAGAACCTCACGAGCGTCCTCGCCAGCGGACAGAGCGTCTCGGCGTTCCTCCGCGACCAGTACGACCGCCTGCAGTCCGAGTCCGAGGCCCAACAGGAGCAGTATCTCGAACTGCTGGCGACGTTCGCCGAAATCTACGTCACCGTCCTCGTGGCGGGCCCGCTCTTTTTCATCACCATCCTCGTCGTCATCGGGTTGGTGATGCAGGACACGATTCCGCTCCTCCGTCTCGTCAGTTACGTCGGTCTCCCCCTCGCGAGCGCCGCGTTCGTCGTCTACGTCGACAGCGTCACCGAGTCGCTCCGCGGGCCGGTCGACGACACCGAACCGGCGGACGACGCCGAGGGGGACACCCTGTCCACGCCGGACGTCGCCGGAGACGTCGCCGACGTGGCACCGACTGCGTCGGCCGCGACGGACGGCGGCGTCGTCGCGGACGACGGGTGGCAGGCCAACAGAGAGCGACTGGCGGTGTACGACCGCGTCTCCTCGGTCACGGCACTTCTCGCACGGCCCGTTCGGACGATGCTCGACCGACCGTCGTACACGCTGGCCGTGACGGTTCCGGCGGGCCTGCTGTGGGTGGCGCTCACGCTCGACGTCGCGGCCGCGACGGAGGCCGTTCGGGCGGCCGCGTCTCCTCGCGCCGACGGCGGGTGGTCGGGAGTCGCCGCCGTCGTCGACGGGCCACTGGTCGAACTCTCGCTCGTCGCGATGCTCGGCGTCACCGTCGCCTACGAGGTGCAGAAACGGCAGATAGACGCGATAGAACGAGAGATTCCCGACTTCCTCGACCGGATGGCGAGCGTCAACGAGGCGGGCGTCACCGTCGTCAAGAGCCTCGAACGACTCGCGCGGAGCGACCTCGGGCCGCTGAGCGTCGAACTCGGCCGAACGTGGCGCGACATCCGGTGGGGCGCGTCGGTTCGCGAGTCGTTCCGCGGGTTCGAGCGGCGAGTCCGCGCGCCGATGGTGTCGCGTGCGGTGACGCTCATCACGAACGCCGTCGCCGCCAGCGGCGAGATTTCGCCGGTGCTCCGAATCGCCGCGAGCGAGGCGCAGAACAGTCGTCGCCTCCTCCGCGAGCGAAAACAGGAGATGGTCATCTACCTCGCGGTCATCTACATCTCCTTTTTCGTCTTCCTCGGCATCGTCGTGGCGCTGACGCTCGCGTTCATCCCCGCCGTCGAGGCGGCGAGTCAGTCGGCCGCGGTCGGAGACGGGCAGGTTCAGGGTGTCTCGACGGGCGTGTTCTCGGGACTCAGCAACGTCGACACCGGCGCGTACGAACTGCTGTTCTTCCACACGGCGTCGATTCAGGCCGTCTGCTCCGGACTCATCGCCGGGCAACTCGGCGAGGGGCGCGTCCTCGACGGCCTCAAACACGCCGTCTTCCTCCTCGCCGTCTCGTACGCGCTGTTCGCGTTCCTGTAAGTCTTCGATTGTCGAACGCTGCTCGGTTCGCCTACTAAGTACCGTTTCGACTATGTCGACGGATTGGGAAGATTTAACCACGGATAATATAACCACTCGCTCATGAAACGAGTGCGCAGAGACGACTTCGACGGTCGGGTGCACGGCCGATGAGCGCGGCCGAACGGCGTGTCAACCTCGGATGTGGAGACGATGTTCGAGACGGATGGGTCAATGTCGACTACCGCCCTGGCGAGACCGGCGTCGGTGGTGACGACGTCGAACCTGACGTGAACCAAGACCTCACCGAGACGCCGTGGCCTTTCGAGGACGACGCGTTCGACCACGCACTCATGGACAACGTCCTGGAACATCTCCCGAACGCGACCGACGCCGTCCGGGAAGTGGCTCGAATCGTCGAACCCGGCGGAACGGTCGAGATTCGGTGTCCGTATCCGAACAACCCGAGCGCGCACCGAACCGACCACGTTCGTCACATCCACCCCGTCGAGTTCCTCGAGGGGAACTACCTCTACGACGGCCTGTTCGAGGTCGCCGACTGGGAACTCTCTCGAGTTCGTCTCGGCCGAGTGTTTCCCTCGGACGAGTCCGCGTTGTGGGTCTGTGACACGTTCGGACTGTTCGGTATCGACGAGTGGAGTGTCACTCTCAGAATCCTCGACGCGGACGACTGATTCACCGAAGACCACGTCCCCGAGCCGTGGACGCTTAGTAGCCGGCCCGTCTCCTGACGGCTATGTCCCGCGACGACCGGTCGGGTCCGTCGGACGCCGAGACGCCGCACGAGACGTACGACCGAATCGCCGAACACTTCTCCTCGACGCGCGAGTATCCGTGGCCCGAGGTCCGGTCGTTCCTCGACGACTACGCGTCGCGTGCCGTCGCCGACGGCACCGTCGGCCCGTCGGTCGGACTGGACCTCGGGTGCGGCAACGGCCGGCACGCACAGGAGATGGCCGACCGCGTGGACCGGGTCGTCGCCCTCGACGCGAGTCGGGGACTCCTCGAACAGGCCCGCGAGCGCGCGAGCGAACGCGGGTTCGACGCCGACTTGGTCCACGGCGACGCCGCCTCGCTCCCCCTCCGAGACGACAGCGTCTCGCTGGCCGTCTACGTCGCCACGTTGCACCACCTCCGGCCCCGTGCGTCGCGCGTCGCGAGTCTCTCGGAACTCGCGCGCGTCCTCGCCCCCGGGGGTCGCGCCCTCGTCAGCGCGTGGTCCGTCGAACACGACCGCTTCGACGCCGACGCGGGGTTCGACACGACGGTGGACTGGACGCTCCCCGGCGGCGAACGCGTCCCGCGCTACTACCACATCTACGACGCAGAGGAGTTCGCGGCCGACCTCGACGAGTCGACGCTCTCCGTGGTCGAGTCGTTCGTCTCCAGCGGAAACTGCTACGCCGTCGTCGCGCCCGCGGACGCCGACCGGCCGGACCCCTCGTGAACCTCGTGGCGTGGTAGCACCCGACGGCTGGTCGGACCGCCTGCAATGGTGCTTTGCGTTTAAGAAGATACGGCGGTAATCGGGAGGTAGAATGAGCGATATCGACGACGCCGAGGAGTACGAAGTGGTAGTGGTCGGCGGCGGTCCGGCGGGTCTTCAGACGGCGCTGTACACGGCGCGACTCGGACACGACACCGCCGTCGTGGACCGCGGCGGCGGCCGCGCCGCGATGATGCTCGACACGCACAACGTCATCGGCGTCACCGAGGACGTCTCGGGGAACGAGTTCCTGCAGACCGCCCGCGAGCAGATTCAGTCCTACGGCGCGGACTACGTGCAGGACCTGATCACCGATGCGACGCGTCTCGACGACGGCCGGTTCCACCTCGTCGGCAACGGTAACGAGTTCGTCGCGGACCGCGTCGTCCTCGGGATGGGCTTCAACGACGAACGCCCGGAACCGCCGGTTCCGCGGACGGGCAAGGGACTCCACTACTGCCTGCACTGCGACGCGTACATGTTCGTCGACCGCCCGGTGTTCGTGATGGGCACCGGCGAGTCCGCCGCCCACGTGGCGATGATCATGCTCAACTTCACCGACGAAGTCGACGTCCTCCTCCGCGGCGAAGACCCCGAGTGGAGCGACGAGACGGACGAGCGACTCCGCGCGCACCCCATCGACGTCGTCGAAGCGGAGATAACGTCGATGAACAAGTCCGACAACGGGTGGTTGGAGTCGTTCGAGTTCGAGGACGGAACCGTCCGTCAGTACCGCGGCGGGTTCCCGATGTACGGGTCGAACTACAACACGGACCTCGCGGAGCAACTCGGCTGTGACCTCAACGACGACGGCACCGTCGACGTCGACGACGACGGGGAGACGTCCGCGGACGGCGTCTACGCCGTCGGTGACCTCACGCCGGGCCACAACCAGATTCCCGTCGCGATGGGCAAGGGCGCACAGGCCGGCCTCGCCATCCACTACGAACTGCGCGAGTTCCCCCGCAGTTTAGAGGATATCCGCGAGAACGGCGACGTCTCCCTCGACGAGGTACCCGGCCTCGGCGACAGAATCCACGCCGCCGCAGAGGAGTTCGAGGAGGCGCGCGCGCCGCCCATCGAGTCGCCGCAGGCCGAACCCGCGGACGACGACTAGCGAGACGAAAGAGTAACACCCTTATTCCGGCGTCGAAAAGAGGGGAGTGAGCGTCGTTCGCGCCGCTGGGGCGCGCACGTGCGAGCATCGTTGTCGAGTCGGACGCAGTCCGTCGATGCGCGGTGCGAGCGAAGCGAGTACCGGTGTCACCACCGAACGAGGTGAGGTGGTGGCCCGGTGCGCGAACGAACGACGTGAGTGAGCGCACCGGTGTTGAGATGGACGCAGCCCGTCGATGCACGGTGCGAGCGAAGCAAGCACCGGTGGTCTAATGGCAAGACTTTGGCCTTCCAAGCCAATAATCTGGGTTCGATTCCCAGCCGGTGCATCTTCTGACCACCCACACCCGTGAGAGACCGCTGCAGTTCTCGTTCGGCGACTCCGGCCACTGTCTCTGCTGCCTGCACTACTCGTGCGTCCGCCTCCGTTCGCTGAGAATTCTGAACCCGAGTATTTCTCGGAGAGTCACAATACGCTTTCAATCGGTCTGGTGACGTATTGTGTGGTGTAATGTCAAGTGGCACGGAGCGGGGGCGAGTCACTCAGAACCGTCGAACGTTCCTGAAATCGGTTGGAGCGCTGACTCCCCTTCTCTTGGGGTCCGGTACGGTTGCAACACCGGTGGGTGCCCGCGAGTCGGGGGATACGACGCTCGAAGGGTCGGTGTCGAACGCACAGGTGAGTTCGAACGACGAGTTGCTCCAGCAGTTGCTCGGGACGCTCACCGCGGGGCAGGGGTTGTGGTTCCAGCAGGATTACTTCGAACCCATCCAATACGTCGACTGGGTGCCAGCGACGCGGACACACGCGTTCTACAAGTTCGGTCTCGGGTCGGTTCCGGCCCCGTGGCACGGAATCGGACATCGTGATACGATTCTCGACCAACCGGGAGGGTTCTCCTTCTCCGCCGACGACGGACTCGTCACGAGCCACCAGTGGGCGCTCGTACCCTACCAAGACGAACAGGGTACGACACACTGGATACTCTACGTCCTACTGAACGCGAATCGGGTTGCGACGGAGTTCCAGTGGGAGGTCATCCAACTGTTGAGTTACGAACCGCAGTCGGACGTGTTTGGAATCTATAACTATACCGTCCAGCGGCAGGGCGTCTGGCAGCGCTACGTGTAGTCTCGGTCGACGAAGTTCGCTCGCGGCGACGACGCGGCGAGGACTGCGCGCCGGTTTTCTGTTCTCCGAGAACATCTCGAGATGCACAATAGAAGCTAACACGCCGCACGGTGTACTATCACTAGCGCCAGCCACGAGCGACGCCTCCGAGGGCCGAACCACGGCGACAGCGCGAGAGGGGACACACGATGGCAACCGCAACAGACGACGCCGCGATAGCGCAGCTACAGCAATCACTCAGGGGGGCGGTGGTCCGGCCGGAGGACCCCGAGTTCGAGGAGGTACGGTCGATATACAACGCGTCGATAGACAAGCAACCGCGTCTCATCGCGCAGTGCGCGGACGTCGGCGACGTGATGGCGGCGGTCAACTTCGCCCGTCAGCAGAACCTGACGACGGCGATTCGGAGCGGGGGGCACAGCGGACCCGGACTCTCGCTGGTCGAGGACGGACTCGTCATCGACCTCTCGGGGATGACGGGCATCCGCGTCGACCCGGACGCGCGGACGGTCCGTGTCGAACCGGGATGTACGTGGGGCGACGTCGACCACGCGACGCACGCGTTCGGACTCGCGACGGTGAGCGGTATCATCTCGACGACCGGCGTCGGCGGACTGACGCTCGGCGGGGGGCACGGCTACCTGACGCGGAAGTACGGACTGACCATCGACAACCTGCTGAGCGCCGACGTGGTGTTGGCCGACGGCCGACTCGTCCACGCGAGCGAGGACGAGAACCCGGACCTGTTCTGGGCGCTTCGCGGCGGCGGCGGCAACTTCGGCGTCGTCACGTCGTTCGAGTACCGACTCCACCCGGTGGACGCCGTCGTCGCCGGGCCGATGTTCTGGTCGCTGGACGACCTGGAGGCGACGATGGAGTGGTACCGGGAGTGGCAGGCTGAGGCGCCGAGAGACGTGTACGCCTTCTACGTGGTCGGCGAGGTGCCGGGCGACCCGTTCCCGGCGGCGATTCAGGGCGAGAAGATGTGCGGACTGATGTGGTGTTACCTCGGCGACGACGCCGACGGAATCGAACCGTTCCTCGGCGACGCCCGCGACGTCGCCGAACCGATCTTCGAGCACGTCGACTCGATGCCGTATCCGGCGTTGCAGTCGATGTTCGACCCGTTCTACCCGAAGGGACACCACTGGTACTGGAAGGGCGACTTCGTCCGCGAACTGACCGACGAGGCCGTCGCGGAACACCGACGGTTCGCCGAGGTGCCCACGGCGCAGTCGACGATGCATCTGTACCCCATCGACGGCGCAGTCCACGACGTCGACGCCGACGAGACGGCGTGGCGCCACCGCGACGCCACGTGGTCGATGGTACTCGTCGGCGTCGACCCGGACCCCGCGAACGTCGATGCGATGACGGCGTGGGCGCGCGACTACTGGGAGGCGCTTCACCCGCACACGGTCGGCGGGTCCTACGTGAACTTCATGATGGAGGAGGGAGACGAACGCATCCGCGCGACGTACGGCGACAACTACGACCGACTCCGCGAGGTGAAAGCGACGTACGACCCGGACAACTTCTTCCGGGTGAACCAGAACGTTCGTCCGGCGGAGTGACGCACTCGCGCCTTCGCCTCGAACAGGGGAGAGTTGCTCACTCGGGCAGAGAACAGAGCCGTCTCGTGTCGCTCAGAGGTACCCCAGGTCGCGTAGGTGCTGTCCGACGTCGAACTCGCCGTCGTCGGCGTCGGTCTGCGGGTCGACGATCGGATCGTACGTCCCTTCGTCGGTGGCAGTGGTCTCCACCCACGGAACGCGTCTGACGGCGGGATGCGGGAACCCGGTCGTGTGACCGTAGAAGCCCAACTCGCCGAACGCCTCCCCGTGGTCTGCCGTGATGGCGACGCGGTCGGCGTCCACGTTCTCCAACAGGAGTTCTACCTCGTCCAGGACGACCCGGAGCGTCCCGCGGTACGATTCCCACGCCTCGTCTCGGTCGAGTTCACCGTTGCTAAGACGCTCGAAGACGTGCGGGCCGAGACCGACTTCGTCGTCGATGTACGGTTCGTGCGGTTGCATATAGTGCGCGACGATGCGGTCGTAGTCACCCTCACGTGACGCCGCTATCGTCCGGTCGGTCATCGTCCGCGGGGGCGTGACACCGAGTTCGTCGTCGACCCCGTAACGAAACACCTCGTCCAACAGAGCGAACGTATCCACGTCGACCGATCCGTAGTTCGTCGGTGCGATGGGAATTCGACGGTTCGACGGGGGCACGGTCCGATGGCTGAACACTCCCGTCGTGTACGGGTTCGCCGAGACGTACGCGGTCCGTTCGATGTCGGACTCGTACTTCTTCGTGAACGTTTTGGTCATCCACTCCATCGAGGCACTCCCGAGCGACCACCGGGTGTCGATGGGTTCGAGAAAGTCGTACTCGTGTGCGACTTCCCTGAGCACGTCCGTCCGACACGCGTCGAGAACGACGAGGAGGTCCCAGTCCTGCGAGAAGACGTTCGTACCCAGCGGGAACCGCGAGGTACCGAAGAGCCAACACGAGAGATACAGGTCGTAGGCGACGTTCAACGCCCCTCGTTTCGGGTCTCGACGAACGGCGTCGACGCTCGCGGAGAGCCAGTTTTTCACGTCTGTTCGTACCACGAGTCGTCGTTCTTTCCCGTGCTTATTTAGCTATATCTCATTCCCCGCGCTCTCGACGGACCGGTGCCCACCTTCGTGACGCTCCGCCCGCATCCGTTCGTCCCACTCCGCGAACAGTCCGTACTCCGTCATCGTCGTCATCCCGGCGATGGCCGCGCGGAGTTTGATGCCGACGAGTGGGACGTCGGCGACGGTGACGACCACGTCGGCGTCGAGGACGGCCCCCTCTCGCAGGAGCACGTCGACCAAGTCGACGACGGCGTCGTCGTCACTCGGCGGGTCCGGGTCCATCCTCCCCCGTCGGCGCGCAGGCGTCGGGCGCGAACGTGTACGGCGGCCACGGCCCGGTGTACCGGACCGACGCGCCGTCCTCGTCGGCGATGGTGTCCAAGTACGACCCGACGGCGTCGCGTTCGTCGTCGTCCGCGAGGACGGCGAACCGAGCGGTCGGTCCGGACGGCGTCTCGGTCAGCGGCGTCTGCGGCGCGTCGCCGAGTTCGACCACCTCTGCCGTCCGTCGCCGGAGTTCCTCGTCGAGCGACGCCGACCGAGTGCGGCGACGTTCGGTGACGAGTTCGGAGACCCGTCGGTCGTACTGCTTCTCTACGAGGAACGCCGTCCCCTCCGAGGCGTCGGCGAGTCGGTCGTCGAGTTCGGCGAGTCGCTCGTCGTCTTCGGTGAGTCGGTCGACGAGGGCCTCGCGGTCCCACTCGACTTCGACGCGGTACTCCCACCGGCCGTCAAGTGCCGTCAACGCCTCGTTCAGCGTCTCGGCGTTCGCGTCGAGCCACGCGCGAACCGCCTCGTCGCCGCCGCGGACGATGGTGTCGAAGCGGAAGGGGACGGGCGTCCCGAACGTCTCGCCGACGCGTTCGACGGCCGACTGGTGGTCGTACAGCCAGTCTCTCACCTGCGTCGTCTCGTCGGATTCGTACGGTTCGTCCCTGTCGTGGACGACGGCCGAGAGGCCCCCCGCAGAGACGAGCGTGAGCGGTGCGCCGTCGACGCCGCTCACGTCGAACGACGCCGCGGCGTCGTCGTCGCGTCGGACGACGCAGTAGAGATACCGCCCGTTTCGAGTCGACGACGCGGATTCGTCGCCGCCGCCGGAGTCGTCGCTACTCATCGGTTCCCCCCGCGTTCGCCGAGGGGCCGGTGCGACCGGTCGTCCGGGGTCGCCCGTCGGTGTCGACCTGATGGAGTGCGTCGGTGACGAGCGAATCCAGGTCGCCGCGCAGTCGGTCGACTTCCTCGTCGACCTCCTGCTCTTCTTTCATGCGTTCGAGGTCCGCTTCGAGCGTGGCGAGGTGACGCCCGAGGCGGTCTATCTCCTCGTCCGTGAGGGTCCCCGACTCCATCCGCCGTATCGCCTCGCGTTCGAGGGCGTCGAGGAGAATCTCGACGACGGCGACGACGACGGCGGTGAGACCGCTCGCACCCTCGTCGCCGACTTCGACGGTCGTCATTCGCCGCCTCCGTCCGTCTCGGCTTCGGTCGCCTCGCCCTCTTTCGACGTCTCCGACACGTCTCCGTCGCCGTTCGCGCTCTCTCGGTCGCTTCGTTGGTCTCCGTCGCCTCCGTCGTTCGTTCCGTCACCGCCGTCTCCGTCGCTCACGGCCGACGCCTCGTCTCGTTCGGCGAAGTCGCCCGACGGCGACAGTTCCGGATTCGCCGCCGGCGTGACGCTCCGTTCGCGTCGCCGGTCGCTCGCGGCCTCGACGGCCTCCATGTCGGTTCCCGAAGGGAACTCCAGTCCGTACTCCGAGGCCGTCTCGAACGACGCGATGGCCGCGCGGAGTTTGATTCCCAGGAGTTCCGTCTCGCCGACGGAGACGACGATGTCGGCGTTGATAACGACGCCTTTGTCGAGGAGGAGTTCGACGACGTCGGCGAGACTGTCGGAGTCGCGTCCGGGTCGGACGGGGTCAGGCATCGTCGCCTCCGTACTCCTCGAACCGGTCGCCGTAGACGCGCCGTCTGTTCGGCGCGTTCGAGTACTTCGTCTCGGCGGGCACCGTCGAGTACGTCGTGTCTCCGCGGCCGGCCGTCCGCGTCGACGCGAGCGTCGAGTGCGCGGTGGGGTTCCGCGAGTCCGGTTGGCCGACGCGGTCGGTTCGCTGGCGGTTCTCTTCGCGCAGACGCGCGAGGTCACGGTGGAGGTCGACGAGTTTCTGCCGGAACTCGCCCACGGTCTCGGAGAGTTGCTGTTGTATCGCGGTCTGGTAGGCGGCGTCCGGCAGGTCGACGACGTCGTCGTCCGTCGAGAGCGTCTCGCCGACGTCGACGTCCACGTCGAAGTCGTCGTCTTCGTCGTCTCCGTCGCCTTCGTCGTCGGTGAACTCCGAGACCAGCGCCGACACGTCGTCGTCGCCCTCGTCGTCGGTGAACTCGTCGACGGCGTCTTCGAACTCGCGTTTGTTCTGCCACACGTCGCGCACGTCGACCGAACTCCAGAGTTCGCCGATGTCGACGACGGCGAGGAGCTTTCGGAGACGAATCGCCTCTCCGGGGTCGAGGTTCGCGACGGCCTCGGGCAACTGCTCCTCGTCGACGACTTCGTCGACCCCCTCGGGGTCTATCGCGGACGGTAGTTCCGAGAGGTCCATCGCGTCGAGCAACTCCGTCGCCTCGGCGGCGATAGCCTCCAACTCGTCCAACAGGTCGGCGGTGTCGCCGCCGTCGGCGTCGTCCGCCTCCAGACTGTCGAGGACCTGCGTGCTCAGTTCGACCGCGCGGGCGACGAGCGACGACACGTCCTCGTCTCCCTCTCCGTCGGTCATCGTTGCACGACCACCTTGTCGCTGAGGCGCTCTCGGGCCCGTTCGGCCGCGTCGAGTTCGGCCTCCAGTCGGGCGCGTCGCTCCTCGTACTCGGCGTCGTCGAGTTCGCCCAACTCGTACAGCAACTGGGTCTCTTTGATGTCGCTCTGAATCGACTCGGGGTCGTACATCTCCTGGACCGCAAGCGAGTGGAGGACGTCCACGACGTTCCGAATCGGCCACAGCAGGATGTCGTCGAGGAGGAACATCTCACTTCGCTCCGATCTCGACGTCGACGAAGTTGTAGGGTGCCCACGGACCGGTGTACTGCACGATAGCGTCCGGGTACTCCGCTTCGAGGTCGGACACGGCGTCGCCGAAGGCGTCCTGTTCGTCGGTGTCGACAAGGTACGAGCGGTTGAACACGAGTCGGTCCGAGTAGAGGTCGTTCTCCGCTTCGCCGTCGCTCAGGGCGACGAGTCGCTCGGAGACGTCCGCGCCCACCGTCTCGCGGTCGAGCGTCGAATCCTCGTCCGCGACGACTTTCACGCCCAACTCCACCGCGCCGTCGACGTCCATGAGCGCTTTCCGGAACGCGCGTCGGCCGCCGCGCATCACGCTCTTCAGCGGACGAGCGCTCTTGAACGTCATCCCGAACTGCATCGGGACGACGGTTCGGCCCGCGCCCTCTGTCATCACCGCTCTGAGCACCTCGTCGTGTGCTCGCGTGTTCTCGTCGGTGCGTTCGACGTCCATCTCGTCGATGGGTGTCACGACGGCGGAGAGAGAACGGTACGTCACCGTCTCGGCCGGCCCCTCTCCCTCGACACCCTCCATCTCCAACTCGAAGTCTTCGGCTTCCACAACGCCGTACGCGTACAGATGAGAACTCATGGCTCGGGGATGATGCGCGATTACGCGGACATTACTGTATAGCTTGCGGCCCTGATAACAAGTATGGAGAGATAGTTTTCGTTCAGACAGTCCGAATTTTGTTCACGTCGGCCGAATGATTAAATAACGTCTCCCGACGACTCCGACACATGCCAGCAGACAGTCCGGACGGCTCCAGTTTGGCGGACGTGCTAGACCGCATCCTCGACAAGGGTATCGTCATCGACATCTGGGCGCGGGTGTCCGTGGTCGGTATCGAGATACTGACCGTCGAGGCGCGTATCGTCGCCGCCTCCGTCGACACCTTCCTGACCTACGCCTCAGAGATGGCGAAAATTGAGAAGGCGAGTCAGGGGGACTTAGAAGACCTCCAAGAGATAGAGATCGGACGCGCGAACCCACAGCGAGCGGACACGTCGTAGGGTAACTCGTGACCGACCAGTGTCAGGCCGTGACGTCGGACGGTGACCGCTGTTCGCGCCCCGCGCAAGCGGACGGGTTCTGTCACCAACACGGCCCCGAAGACGAGACCGTAGACGACGCCGACTCGTCGGAGACGACCGACGAAGACCGACAGGGCGCGGCGAGCGACGACGGTCCGGACACGGCGTCGGCGGAGAGCGATGGTGCAGACGAGGAGTCGGCAGACGGAGACGACGACACGATGGACGAAGACGAGACCACCGACGACGAGAGTACCGGCGACGAGGAGACAGTGGACGACGACTCAGCGGCCGACGAGACCGAAGACGAGGCGGGTGACGCTGACCCGAGCGACGACGGTGGCGCGACCGGTATCGTCGCCGTTCGCGACACGGTTCGAGAACAGGTACCCGCCCTCATCGGCCACGACTTAGACGGCGTCACGAGTCTGATGCGAGAAGAGGACGGATGGCTCGCGACCGTCGAACTGGTCGAACGGCACTCGGTCCCCGACACGCAGGACATCCTCGGGCAGTACGAGGTGACGCTCGCCGAAGACGGGTCCATCCACGGCTACCGCCGCCTGGAGACCTACCGGCGCGCGGAAGGACCGCCGTACGAAGGGTAGTCCTCGTACCTCCGGAACCACTCGCCTTCGCGTCGGTCTTCACACCGGTGACAAGTTGATATTCTCCCGAGACGTATCTCGGACGATGACGCTCACACTCGTCCCCCTGTTCCCCGGAATTCCGGGCGGTCCAGAACTTCTCATCGTCCTCCTCATCGTCGTCCTCCTGTTCGGCGCGAACAAACTCCCCCAACTCGCCCGTTCGACCGGACAGGCGATGGGCGAGTTCCGCCGCGGCCGAGAGGACATCGAACGCGAACTGCAGGAAGCGGCCGCGGGACCGTCCGACGACACCGACGCCGACGGCGTCGACGACGCGGGCGACACAGAGACGACGGAGACCGATGCCGCGGTCGAGACGGAGGCGCTCGAAGAGGAGACCGACGACGACCGAACGACGGCCGCCTGACCGACTGTACCGTCCGCCTCTCTCGCCGGCCGAATCAGTCGCCGCCGACCGGCGTCGTCAGGTCCTCGTGCGACGTTCGGTAGTAGGTGACGACGAAGACGCCCGTCGCGACGACGATGAACGCCGCGGCGGTGAGAAACGCCGCCGTCGTCGACACGAAGTCCTTGATGCTTCCGACGAGCGCCGGCCCCGCCACCTGTCCGACCTTCCAAGAGATGGAGCGAAGCGACATGCTGGAGGCCACGGAGTCGAAGCGCTCGCCCTCTTCGACGAACAGCGCCATGCTCGCGGGGAGGCGGATGCTGTCGGCGATGCCGAGTATCCCGTAGGCGGCGAACAGTGCGAAGAACGCGCCGCCGAGCACCTGTGACTCGCCGAACATGCCGAACTCGATGGGCGTGACGACGCCCTCGAAGTAGAGCGCAAGGGGGATGAGCGCGGTGCCGAGACCGTAGAGGATGGCACCGACCGCGACGAACCAGTGTTTCGCACCGATTCTGTCGGTCAGGTCGCCCATGTAGCCCTGCGCGATGGTCTTCGTCAACTTTCCGCCGGCGAGAATCCAGCCGATGGCGAACGCGTTGATGCCGAACTCCTTTCTCGCGAAGATGGGCAGGAAGATGATGACGGCCATCTTGCCGACGCTGAACGCGAGTCGAAAGAGGACCAGAGAGCGAATCATCGGCCGGTCGAGGAGGGCGCGGAGCGTCTCGGTGCCCGTCGCCTCCTCGGGGTCTTTCCGGCCGCCGGGGTTCTCGCGAAGGTAGTGCCAGACGAGGAGGAACGCGGCGACGGTGACGGCGCTGAGAACCGTGTAGACGACGTGCGTCTGGTAGGCGTAGAGGAGGTAGCCGCCGACGACGTCGCCGGCGAGACTGGAGAAGGCGGCGACCTGGTTGTACGCGCCCAACCAGCGTCCGCTGGCGTCCTCCGGGCTTATCTCGCCGACGACGGTGGAGCCCGTAATCCAGAGGAGGCTCGCGCCGAGTCCCTGTATCATCCGCATGAGGATGACGTGGACGGAGTTCTGCACGAACGCGAACCCGACGAAGACGGCGACGTTGATGGCGAGTCCGGCGAGGAGGTACTTCTTGGCGTTGCCGGTGTCCACTTTCCGACCGAGCGGTAAGACGATGAGAAGTTGGACGACGGCGAACGCGGTGCCGAACATCCCTTCGATGAACCCGGTCGTCCCGAACTGCTCGGCGTACAGCGCGAGGGCGATGAGAATCGTCGAGTAGGCTTGGCTGCGCGCGAAGGCGGTGCCCGCGAGGGCGGTGAACTCTCGGTCACGGAGGAGGCCGAGTGAGCCTCCGAGCCCAGACGACATCGGTGTTCGAAGCGGGACGGTGTGAACCGGGTTAAATCACATCATCTGGGAAGCCTGTGGGGGGTAGTCTCTCGCGGGGTGAACGGCAGGCGTGCGATGTGGCTGCGACGCGAGACGGTGACTGCGACGCGAGGCGGCGGCGTCGCTCTCGAACGCGAATACGGTATGAATGGTGGACGACGGGGTTGCCCGGCGTTCCGGTGCGGGGAATCCCGGTTGCCTCCTCCACCCCGCGATCCGGCGAGCGACATACGTTCAGTGATCCGCTGCTCGCTTCCGCGCCTGGCGGAGTATCACCGACGAACCGCGTTCAACCGACCCTGCGGCCGGTTTCCACGGACCGCTGTCCCCGACGGACGAGGTTTCTACGTTGGCTCCCGGGGCCCGCACCGGTCTGACCGGACGCGCCCGGGTTCGGTCCCCGCTAAAGGCCGAAGTTACGGGTGAAGAGCAGGGCCTAGCTGCCCGACCTAGTCCATCTCACTATATGCCCGCCGTCGCTTAAGGGACTTTCGACTCGCCGGTCCGCGAAATCGACAGACGACGTGCGGGTGGCGCGACCGTCGGCGCGACGGAGAACCGAGAGAAGAAGCGAAGGACGCGTTACGAGAGCGTGTCGCGGGCGTATCCCGCCGCGGCGACGGGGACGATGGCCGCGAGGATGATGACGGCCCAGCGGTGCGTCGCTATCCAGGAGTACTCCGCCGGGAAACTGAACAGGAGCGTCTCGTCGATGCCGAACGCCCACGTCAGCGAGAACGCGAACATCGACACGCCGAGGACCAGCGTCAGTCCGGCGACGGTCGCCGGTTCGGTCCGTTCCTGTTTCCCGGCGAGGAAGACGACGATTCCGAGGAGTGCGAGGAAACCGACGACGGAGACGCCGATGGGTCCGGACGCGTAGTAGTCGGCGACGCCGACGTCGGGCGTCGAGATGAGGAGCGCGGGTGCGAAGACCACGACCGCGAGGAGTAACGACGCGACGGCCCCGACGGACGGTGCGACGGTGTCGTTTGCCATTGTCGTCGGGAGGTTCGCCCCGGTGGTAAAACATTCGAGACGCGGCGCGGGGAAGGGAAACGAGTAAACCGCCGGCCCCGAGTCGATACGCATGGACAGCGTAGCAGTTATCGGCGCGTCGATGACCCAGTTCGGGCAACGCGACGCGTGGATACGCGAGTTGCTCGCAGAGGCCGGACAGGCCTGTCTCGACGACGCGGGCGTCTCACCCGACGCCATCGAACACCTCTACGTCTCGAACATGGCCAGCGGCGAGTTCGAGGGGCAGACCGGGGTACCGAACGCCCTCGCGCACGACCTGTCGGCGCTCCCGGCGTACACCGCGCGAATCGACCAGACGTCGTCGTCCGGCGGCGCCGGCATCTACGCGGCGTGGCAGTCCGTCGCGTCCGGCGCGTCGGACATGACGCTCCTCGTCGGCGGCGAGAAGATGACCCACCGCACCACCGCGGAGGCGACGGACGTCATCGCGTCGCTCACGCACCCCGTCGAGTACAAACACGGCGTCACGCTCCCCTCGTTTGCGGGACTCACGGCGCGACTCTACCTCGACACGTACGACGCCCCGCGCGAATCGCTCGGCAAAGTCGCCGTCAAGAACCACAAGAACGGCGTCGACAACCCCCACGCGCAGTTCCGCAAGGAGGTTGACTTGGACACCGTTCTCGACTCCCCCATCGTCGCGGACCCCCTCCGCCTGTACGACTTCTGCCCCATCACCGACGGCTCCGCGGCGCTCATGTTCTGCCCCGAGTCAGTCGCGCGCGAGTACACCGACGAGTACGTCGTCGTCTCGGGTATCGGCGGCGCGACGGACACCCACGTCGTCCACGAACGCGCCGACCCGACGACGATGGGCGGCGTGGTCAACTCCTCGGAGATAGCCTACGAGATGGCGGACCTCGAACCGGACGATATCGACGTGGCCGAACTCCACGATATGTTCACCATCCTCGAATTTCTCCAGTCCGAAGACCTCGGATTCTTCGAGAAGGGCGAGGGCTGGAAGGCCGTCGAGGACGGCGTCACCGACCGCGACGGCGACCTCCCGATAAACACCTCGGGCGGGTTGAAGTCGAAGGGACACCCCCTCGGCGCGTCCGGCGTCGCACAGGCGTACGAGATATACGCGCAGTTGATGGGCGAGGCCGGAGACAGACAGGTCGACGCGGAGACGGGTCTGGCCTGCAACGTCGGCGGGTTCGGTAACTGCGTGACGACGACCATCATGGAGGCACGACGATGACCGACGAACGCACGATGGAGGCGCACCGCTACCCCGACGGCAGTATCACCTACCCCGGCCACCTCCTCGGCCCCGGCGGCGAGGAGGCCGTCGGAACGGTCGACCTGAGCGAGTACACCGCGGAGATAGTGACGTGGACCACCTCGACGGCCCCGCCGCCGGGCGTCGACGAACCGAACCACCTCGCCATCGTCGAGTTCGACGTCGACGGCGAACCCGTCCGCGCCATCGGGCAACTCACGACGGGCGACGTGGCTATCGGCGACGAGGTCAGACCGGTCTACGTCGAGGAACTGCGCGACCCCGACGCGGGCATCCGGGAGCGAGAGAGCCAGGAGTGGGACGGGTTCCGCTTCGAACCGGTCTGAGTCGGTGTCGGCCGAGTCTTTCGGGTCGGAGCGGAGGTTCGAGCCGGTCTGAGTCGGACACCCTGACTTCCGCTCTCGGCACGAGCACTGGAATCGCCCGCGCCGGGTATCGGACACGTGTCGACGACAGACGCCGCGTCAGATACTGACAAACGTTATTGCATTCTCGGTGATACCATTCTGAATGCGACGGCTACCGCTCTGTGGTCTGATCTTCGTGTTCGTCCTCGCGGGGTGTGTGGGAAGCCCGTTGTTGAATCCGGGGCCGCAGGAACGCCCGGTGATGATGAATCTCTCGAACGAGGCGAACGAGACCTACACCCTCGAACTGTGGACCGCCGAGTCGCCGCTGGACGTTCGAGTCATCCAGACGAACGGGAGCGACTATACCACGCAGATGGGGAATGCCGGAGTCGGCGTCTACGATACTGGGGTGTCTCAAACCACGTCGTCGCTCCAGTTTCCGGAACGAGCCACCCTGTACGGACGGTACACGTTGAACCCCGGAGAGAGTCAGCAATGGGCCATGCAGGAACCGTACTACGACACCGTGTTCGTCGTCGTCGTCTACGCCGACGACCACGTCATCGGATGGGTCGAGACCAGTTGCGCGGGCGGCGTGAAACTAGGGTTCGATGTCGTCGTCGCCAACTACGGCCCGAGCGGTTCCTACGGGTGCATATGATTTCGCGCCGAGCGATGGTCGCGTCGAGCCTCTCCATCCTGACCGGGTGCGCCTCGTCGGTACTTCCTCCGCGAGACACGGACGACTACTGTGAGTACGAAGCGATTGCTCGCCCAATCGACCCCGTCGAAGCGGTCCCACCGGCGTACGCACCCGCTCAGAGACGCTTGGCGGTGCGCGCGATTCGTGGGGGAACGGCGACCGCGTTCTACGGACCGCGTCCGCTGAAGAACGACTCCTACGTCGTCTTCGACGGCGCGTACTACGAGGTTTCACTCGCAAAAAGCACCGCAAAAACGCTTCCCGCACTCCTCCTGCGCGTCGAGTGGAGGCCCGAGCAGGAGGCGTCTGAAGACACTCCCAACTACTCGTTCGGCGAGCTTCCACCGGTGGATCGTCAGGCTCTCCGTTCGGTCGTGTACGGTGGAGTCTATCGGACGTGGACTCACCCCGAGAACGCGCTTCTCCACTCGGCATCGCCGGTCCTGTATCCTCACGGGACGGCGTCCTCGCTCTTGGCGACGCTCGATTCGTGTTGGATTCGGTGGAACGACCGGGCCTACGAGGTCACGGTTCACGGTGAGTCCTCGACGGAGCAATCCGTCTACGAGTACGAGGCACGTCAGGTCGCTTCCGACGCCGAGGGCTTTCGAGCGCTCATGGCCGAACGATGCCTCGTCCGACTGAACAGCCTCAGTTCCGAACAGGAAACAATCGTCAGGCGAGCCATCGCGGATAAGTACCGTCGGCGGAGTCCGACTCGCCTTCCCGAGTTCGACAGTCTCTGGGACACCCTCGGGAAGGAGGGAGCGTTGTTGCCCGAGGCTGATCGCTGGTATATCGAGTACGAGGGGGAGCGATACGGACTCGAACTGAGTATGTACTGCCAGGGCGCACCCGCCGAGTCGGTATCGCGCCCCCGTCACAACCTGTTCGAACGGAGTTAGGCAAGCAGCCCCGACTCGACGCCGAGCGTCCCCTGTCGGTCGAAACGGTCAGTCTCGGTCGTCGTCGGACTCCTCGCCGCTGTCCGCGTTCTCACCGGAATCGTCGTCCCCGTCGTCACCGCGGACTTCCTTTCGTATCGACGCCAACTCGCCCTCGACATCCACCTGCGGTTCTTCCGGGTCGTCTTCCGCTCCGCCTTCGTCCTCGTCGGCCACGTCGATGGTCACGGGGGACGTGTTCGTCCGTCGGTCCTCGTCGTTCCGACCGCCACCACGCCGGTCGTCGTCGGTCTCGTCCCGCCGGTCGCGGTAGCCGTATCGCGACCGTTCTCTGGTCTGTTCGGCCTCGTCGATGCGCGCCTCTATCTCGGCCATCAGGTCGCGCGCGTCGGTGACGATGCTTCTGGACTCGGCTTCCTGCGGGAGGTCCGCGAGGGCGTCTCTGAGGTCGTCGAGCGCCCGGTCGACGCCGGAGAGCGCTTCGCGGCCAACGTTCGTCGTCGCCAGTCGCTCGGCGGCCGAGCGTCGTCGGCCGTCCCGGTCGAACGCCGACCGGTCGGGGTCCGCCAATCGGAGGACTCGCTGGAGGAGTTCGAGCGACCGAATCGTCGTCTCCAGCATCGAGACGACGGTCGGGATGGTGTACTCGTCGGTGAACCGGAGCAGTTCCGAGAGCGACGGCGGCCGCGGAATCGCCGGGTCGCGGCGGCGCGAGCGGTCGTCGCGCGGTCCGTCGTCGCGTCGGTAGCCGTCCCCGTCTCGGTCACGCCCGGCCGTATCGTCCCGTCGTCCGTCTCCGCGCTCTCCGCTCCGCTCTCGCTCCCGCTCTCGGAGTTCGTGTCTGAGGTCTCCGAGCGTCCGGTCGAGTTCGGAGAGGAGGTCCGCGAGGTCGTCGTCGGGGTCACGTCGCTCGCTCATACACCCTCATTCGAGGCCCGGAGAGAAAAGCTGTCGCCGTCGGTGGGTGCGGCGTCGTCGGTGGGTGCCGCGCCGTCGATTCCGCCCGGCCGCAGTCAGTCGAACGTCCCGCGTCGGTACTGAGCGGGCCACTCCACGTCTTCGCCGAGTTCGTGGGCCGCCTCCAACCCGAAGTAGGGGTTCCGGAGGAACTCCCGTCCGACGACGGCGACGTCCGCCGACCCGTTTCTGACTATCTGGTCGGCCTGTTCGGCCTCGGTGATGCCGCCGACGGCACCGACGGCGGCGTCCGTCGCTTCGTTCACGCGTTCGGCGTAGGGGACCTGATAGCCGGGTCCGGCCTCGGGGACCTCCTGGTCGGGATGGATGCCGCCCGCGCTCACGTCTATCAGGTCTGCGCCGGCCTCGGCGAGGAGGGGCGCGAGACGGGCCGACTGGTCGAGGTCCCACGACTCCCGGTCGTCGAGCCAATCGGTCGCCGAGATGCGGACGAAGACGGGCTTGTCGTCGGGCCACACCTCGCGGACGGCGGCCGTGACCTCGCGGACGAGGCGCGTCCGGTTCTCGAACGACCCGCCGTAGTCGTCCTCGCGGCGGTTCGTCACCGGCGAGAGGAACTCGTGCAGGAGGTAGCCGTGCGCGGCGTGCACCTCGGCTATCTCGAATCCGGCGTCGAGTGCGCGTTCGGCGGCCGCGCGGAAGTCCTCGACGAACTGGTCGACGTCGTCCGCCGACATCTCGCGCGTCGCCGCCGTCTCGCCGCCGTCGTAGGGGTACGGTTCCGGACTCGGCGCGAGCGTCTCCCATCCGCCGTCGTCCTCGGAGATGGGGGCCGACCCCTCCCACGGACGAGACTTGCTGGCCTTCCGGCCGGCGTGGGCGAGTTGGATAGCCGGGACGCTCCCCCGTTCGCGAACGAACGCGGCGATATCGCGAAGCGCGTCGGCGTGGTCGTCCGACCAGATACCCAGGTCGCCGGGGGAGATGCGTCCCTCCGGACTGACCGCCGTCGCTTCGGTCATGACGACACCCGCGCCGCCGACGGCGCGACTGCCGAGGTGGACGAGGTGCCAGTCCGTGGCGAGTCCGTCCTCGGCGGAGTACTGACACATCGGCGAGAGCATCACTCGATTCGGGAGTTCCGTCTCCCGAAGCGTCAACGGAGTAAACAGCGAAGCCGTCATCGACTCCGCGTTCGCGCGGGACGGAAAAACGCCTATCGACCCCGGAACGCGACGGGGGGTACCTCGTTTTAGGCAGACCAAAACTGACTTATCCACCGCCCCGTCACAGAGGAACATGGAGCGTCTCGACGACGAGCAACTGAACGGACCCGACGAACCCGAAACGACCGTTGCCGCCCACCAGTCCTCCCGCGAACGGACCGTCTTCACCGAGAAAGGCAACCGCGACGCCTGGATATCGCTCGACACCGAGTCGACGGTCGACCTCTCGCGATAGCCGCACCGCGGCCGCGTCGCTCCCGTCTCGTCTACTGACGGCTCGGAAAAAAGATTCGCGTCGGGAGCGGACTCCCCGCCGTCCTCACTCGTGGTGGATCGACTGCTCGGTGACGAGCGTGTCGTCTTCGAGGTAGTGCTCGACGTGGTGGGCATCCTCTTCGACGTGTTCTAAGTTCTCCCGAATCATGTGCGCCGTCGCGTGGTCGCCGAGGTCCTCGGCGAGTTCGACGTGGTCGCGCAGGTCCTCGATGATGTCGCCGTACATCTCCATGTCGTTTCGTAGCGACGTGCGGACGTCGTAGACGTCCTGTCCCTCGTGAGAGACCGGCGCGTGCTCTTCGAGCGCCTTACCGCCGGAGATGGGGACGCCGCCGAGCGCTTGGACGCGCTCTGCGAGTTCGTCGGCGAACACCTCGGCGTGCTCGTACGCCTCCTCGAAGAACAGGTGCAGGTCGCGGAACTCGGCACCCTCGACGTTCCAGTGGTGTTTCTTCAGCTGGTGGTACAGCACGTACGACGACGCGAGGTCCGTGTTGAGCGCGTCGACAATCTGCTCTGCACGGTCGGCGTCGATTCGCAGCGCCTCGCTCCCGTCCACTTCGCCCGCCTTTTCGCGGACGTTCTTCTGGGTGCTCATTGCGTCTCTGTATTGTGGTGCAACGGACTTAATCGTTCTCGCCGCACGAAGATATCTTCTCGAAAGACAAACTGTCGCGGCGCTCTCGGGGTGGGTTCGACGCGTACCTCGTCCTCCGTGCACCTCACTCCACGGACCCGACGAACGCCCGCTGTTCGTCGAGAACCTCTCGGTCGAGTCGCCACACCAGGTCCCGTTCGTCGCGGCCGAGTGCCGCCGCGACGGTTCCGTCGGGGCGGACGACGACCGACCGGCCGGCGTACTCGGTCGGCCGAGACCCGGGCACCTCTCTCGTTCCGGTTCGACCCGCGCCGACGACCCAGCGCACGCCGTCCAACGCGCGGGCACGACAGAGGAGTCGCCAGTTCTCCGAGTAGGCGGCCGGCCACGCTCCGGGGACGAACAGCGCGTCGACGCGTTCGTCGGTGAACGCGGCGCTCTCTCCGACGAAGTTGAGGTCGTAACAGGTCAGCAGTCCGGTCTTCCCCGCGGGCGTCTCTAGGACGACGCGTTCCGTCCCGGGCGTCAGCAGCGACGCCTCGCCGTCCCACAGGTGCCGCTTCCGATAGACGCGGTGTGAGCCGTCCGAACGGACGTACGCCGCCGCGTTGAACAGACTGTCGCCGTCGCGTTCGACGTACCCCGCGAGCACGTCGAGGCCGTTCTCCGCGGCGATGGGTGCGAGTCGGTCGACGGCCCCTCCGCGCGTGAGTGCCGCGTCCGCGAGTCGGTCGTCGGCGACGAAGCCCGTCAGCGCGTACTCCGAGAACAGCGCCACGTCGACGTCGTCCGCGAGCGCGGCGGTCCGTTGCCGAATCGACGCGACGTTTCTGTCGGGTCTGAGGTCCGCGACAGAGCGTTGCGGGACGGCGACGAGTGGGGCAGTCACGTCCGACGGCGGGGCGCCCGCGAGCAAAAGTACTCGGGTCGCTCGGAGTGACAGTCGCGCGGACTGACCCACGCCGGCGGACCATGCGAACGCGCGACAAGGTAAAGACAGTACGGTGTCAATACAGTGTACTGGTCGTCAGTCACACGTCGTACGCGGCGACCAGCGCTCGGCCGATGTACCGCCGGAGGTTCGTGTCATGGTCTCCGGTGTGGGTAGGAAATCGGCCGTGCAGTTTTTCGAGCGCCACCCGAACTGGTCGAGAGACCGGAAGGGAAACGCTCTTTTCGGACACGCACCGACTCTCCGCATATGAGTGACGGGGACGACGAGACGCCGGACGAAACTCCCGAACCGGAGGAGACGACGGCGTCCGAGTCGGACGATATCACGGCCGAAAGCCTGGACGAACGCCTCGACGCCGCGGAAGCGGAACTCGAAGCCGCCGAGACCGAGTCTGACCTCGACGAGGTGGAGTCGACGCTCGACGACGTCGAGTCCGACCTCGAGGCGGCCGACCTGCCGGAACCGGACGAGGACGACGACGACGCCGAGGACCCGCGCGCGGACCTCGAATCCCGTCTGTCGGGTCTGCGAGACGACCTCGAAGCGAAGCGCGGCCCGTACGCCGAGGACGTCGTCGACGACGTGGAGTCGGCGAAGTCGAAGATTTCGGACACTCGCTGGACGGACCGCGGCGAGGGCGAAATCGTCGACGTCGTCGAGTCGTTCGCGGCCGACGTGAACGAGACTCTCGACGCCTCCGTCTCGGTGGACGGCGCGTCCGAAGACGACCTGACCGACGCCCTCGACGAAGCCATCGCGGCCGTCGAATCGGCCGGACTCGACGCCGACGAGGACGAAGAGACCATCGCGTCGCTGCTCGAAGCGACCGACGCGCTCGAATCCGGTCTCGAAGACGCCCAGGAGTGGGACGACCTGGAGACGAACGAGAAGCTCCAAGCCGAGGGCTTCTACGACGTGCTCGGCCACTACAAAGACTACCCGCCGGAACTCTCCGCGCTCAAAGAGTGGGAGAAACGCGGCCGTACGGACATGATCCTCCTCGCGAAGGACAACCTCCAGTCCGAGTTCATGCAGGACTACTGCATGGAGGCGTTCGTCCGCATGGCGGACCCCGCGGTGTTCGACGAGATGCACCAACTCGCCCAGCGTCGCGACAAGACGGCCATCAAGGCGCTCGGCAAGATGGGTTCGGGTGCCGAAGAGGCGGTCGAGACGCTCGTGGAGTACGTCGACACCGACTCGGACCCGGCGCTCCAGAAGGTGACGTTCAAAGCGCTCGGCGAGATTGGCTCGCCGGAGGCGACGCAGGCCATCGCCGACAAACTGGAGATGGACAACGACAACGTGCGCCCGTACGCCGCGCGCTCGCTGGGTCTGCTGGGTGACACGCGCGCCGTGAAACCGCTCACGGACACGCTCGCCGAGGACGAGAGCGACACCACCCGCGCCGCCGCCGCGTGGGCACTCCGTCAGATCGGAACGAAGGACGCGCTCGAAGCGGCCGCCGAGTACGCCGACGAGCGCTCGTTCCTCGTGCAGAACGAGGCCGAACACGCGCGCGACAGTCTCGACGCGGACGCCCCGCGCGCCTGAACGGGCGACCAGCGGTTCCCTTCTCGCGGTCACGACGCCGAGAGCGGTGTCGCCGTCCGGAGGTTTATGTACTGACGCGCGGCCAACGTCGTCGTGCCGACAGTCTCGGGTGCGCTCCGCGCCCTCTTCGTCTGTGTCCTCCTCGTTCAGGCGTGTAGTGCCGTCGGTGCTGCCGGTGTCGTCGATGCCGCCGGTGCCGTCGGCGCGGCGAACGCCCCCGCGGCGACGCCGCCCGCGAACGAGGCGTCGACGACGTCGTCCGCGCGAATCGTCGGCGTCTATCCGAACCCCGTCGCGCGCGAGGACGTCGGCGAGTTCGTCGTCGTCCGCGTCGACGGCGCGGCGAACCTCACGCTCTCGGACGGCGAAGACACGTTCTCTCTGCCGACCGCCTCCGGTCGAGTCGTCCTCTCGTCGGACCCCGCGGCGACCCGGAACGCGACGACGCTCCCCGTCTTCCGCGCCGACCTCTCGCTTTCGAACGCGGGTGAGCGGTTGGTCCTCGCCCGAAACGGCACCGTCGTCCACGACGTCCGGTACGAGGACGCACCGGAGGGCGAACGCCTGAACGTCTCGACGGGACGGTGGACGCCGCTCGGACTCCGACTCCGCGAGGCCGTCGCCACCGGTCCCGCCGACGCGACGGCGTTCGTCCTCCCCGACGCGCCCGGCGTTCCCGTCGAGACGCTTCGCTCCGCGGACGACAGACTCCTCCTCGCGGGCTACACGTTCTCCTCGGACCGCGTCGCCGACGCCCTCGTGGCCGCGCACCGCCGCGGCGTCCGCGTGCGCGTCCTCGTGGAGGGGAGTCCGGTCGGCGGCGCGTCGACGCGGCAGGCCGAGATGCTGGACCGCCTCGTCGACGAGGGAATCCCCGTCGCCGTCGTCGCCGGGCCGCGGGCGCGGTTCTCCTATCACCACGCGAAGTACGCCGTCGCGGACGACAGCGCGGTGGTGCTCACGGAGAACTGGAAGCCCTCGGGAACCGGCGGCCGCGACAGTCGCGGGTGGGGCGTCCGCGTCGATTCCGCGCGGACGGCCGACGAGTTGGCGTCGATGTTCGCGGCGGACGCATCGGGCCGCGGCGTCGTCCGGTGGGAGTCGTACCGAACGGGTCGCGAGTTCGTCGCCGACGCGCCGCCGGACGCGACGTACCCGGAACGATTCGCGCCCGAGTCGGTCCGCGCGACGGAGGTCCGCGTGCTGACCACGCCGGGGAACGCGGGCGAGGAAGTGATTCGTCGCGTCGACGGCGCGGAAGAGCGAATCGCCGTCGTCACCCCGCGCATCGACCCCGACGGACGGTTCTTCGCGGCCCTCGTCCGCGCCGCCGAACGGGGTGTCGAGGTGCATCTCCTCCTCTCGAACGCGTGGTACGACGAGGAGTCGAACCGAGCGGTCGTCGCCAGAGCGCGGGAACTGAACGAGTCGGGCCTGCCTATCCGGAGCCGAATCGCCCGTCCCAGCGGCGACTTCGGCAAAGTCCACGCGAAGGGGGCCGTCGTCGACGGGGAGTACGCAGTCGTCGGCAGTCTCAACTGGAACGACCACGCGGCGACGGAGAACCGAGAGGTGGTGTTGGAGCTAGCGGGCGAGGAACCGGCCGCGTACTACCTGCGGGTGTTCGACGCGGACTGGCGGGCGGCCGGTGGTGAGGGACGCGAGGAGACGCCGTGGCTCCTCGTCGCCGGTGCGTTGGCGTCGGCGACGCTGGCCGGTGTGGTGTTGAAGAAGGTGGTTCGGTTCGAGGGGTGACCGCGACTGCGGCGTCGAGAACCGACTTACAGTTCCGCGTCGACGCCCTGCGAGGAGAGTTCGGCGTCGAGTTCCGCGTCGGCCATCTTCTCGACGAGGCTGTCGATGACTTCGCCGCGCATGCCCTTCACGAACTTGATGGACCCGACGACGAGGTGGCCGCCGCCGGAGACGCCGCCGCCGACGACTTCTTCGTTGAGTTCGGCGACCATCTGCGGGATGTCGAGTCGCACCCCGTCCGAGCGGAGGACGGCGAAGTCCGGACCGTAGCCGATGGTGATGACGGGTTCTTGCATCTCTTGGACCTTCTGGTCGTGGAGTTTGCCCGTCGTCTTCCCCGGCGCGGGGTAGGTGAAGCGGTGCGCCCACTCGTCCAAGTCGATGGTGTAGAGGTGCGCGCCCGAACTGAGCGTCTCGCTCTCGACGTGCGACTCCGCGGCGTCCAGTTGCCGGGCCACGTCGCGTTCGGCCCGCGTCGCGAGGAACTCGACCAGTTCCTCGTGGCGCGACTCGTCGTCACAGCCGACGTTGAGCACGTCGTTGACGACGGACTGCCCGTCGCTGTAGCGGAGCCAGTGCGCCGCGTAGTCGAGGGCTTCGCCGATGTCGAGGAGGTTCTCTCGGTCGTAGCCCTGACTCTCGGCGAGTTCGACGAAATCGTCCATCGCCTCGGCCTTCGAGCGGTCCGAGAGGCCGGCGACGGCGGGGACGTGCTTCAGGTCGTCCGTGACCGAGGGGTCTATCATCCGCGCGAGTTCGACGCACATCATCCCCGTCGTGATGCGGTAGTCCTCGTCGTAGAGGTAGGGGTTGACGTGGGCGTCGAGGAGGGGTTCGACCGCCTCGGGGTCCGGGTGGTGGTGGTCGACGACGGCGATAGGCACGTCGTAGTGCGCGAGGTTCTCGTAGGCGGGGACGTCTTCCTCCGTCGACCCGTTGTCGAGCATGAGCAGGAGGGGGAGTCGCTGGCCGTGCCGCGAGCGACCCTCTAAGGCGAAGTTCAGGTCGCGCGTGACGTCTTCCATCTCGTAGAACGGCGCCTTCGAGGGGAGGCGCTTGATGAGGTGTCGCGGCGCGTCGTCGTCGTCGTGGACCTCGCTGATGAAGTTCTCTAAGGCCAGTTGGACCGGAACGGACGCGCACATGCCGTCGCCGTCGGCGTGGTGGCGGACGCGGATGGGACGGCCTTCGAGGACCGTCCGGCGGAGCAGACGAGCGACGTCGCGCAGGTCGTCGCGGAGTTTCTCGAACGCCGACCACTCGACGAGGGGGTCGACGTCGTTCGGTTCGGCGCGTTCGTCGAGCGCGGACGCCAGACGCTGTCGCGTCTCTGCGGCCGCCTCGTCGTCGAGTCGGGTCATCGACCCGACTTCGAGTTGGAGCGCACCCTCGTGGCTCTCGGTGGTGCCACTGACGCGGACGACGTCGTCCAGTTCGACTTCGGGGTGGGCGCGGACGCCCGCCTCCTCGAAGGCGGCGGCGGAGACGATACCGGTGTCGTCGGAGATGCGGAAGACGGTGGGACCGCCCGTCTGTTTGATCTGTGCGACGACGCCCTCGACGAACACGTCCGACCCCGCTTCGAGGTCGGCTATCGGCGTGATGTCGGGTTCGTAGTCGACGGTCTTCGTCTGGTAGTCGTCGAAGTTCGCCGTGTCGAACGCGACGTCGCCGTTCTCGCGGACCTCTTCGAGCGTGACGACCAGACGGTCACCGACTTC
The DNA here is from genome assembly GCF_900115785.1 of Halogeometricum limi. Classification (GTDB taxonomy): domain Archaea; phylum Halobacteriota; class Halobacteria; order Halobacteriales; family Haloferacaceae; genus Halogeometricum; species Halogeometricum limi. Next base: position 493,568 of record NZ_FOYS01000002.1, on the reverse strand, counting down.
GTAGGTGCGGTCGAGGTTCGACTCGTGGACGAGGCCGGACACCTCGTCGGAGACGTCGACGAAGACGCCGTACTCGACGACGCCGTTGACGACGGCGTGGTAGTGCGCGCCGACTTCGGTGTCTTCGAGCGTGCAGTTCGGTGCTAAATCGTAGACGACAGGTCGCGAGTCCGCGTCCGAATTCGAACCGGACTCGCCGCCGGAATCCCCGGCGTTTTCGACGGTCATGGTCGATTCAAGTGGTGGCCGGCGGTTAAGACTTTACATGCGCGTCGGGGTCCGAGGCGGTCGAATCCAGTCACCTCGCGACCGCGCTCAGTAGCCCAACTCGTCCAACGCCTCGCGGAGGTGCGGGAGGTAGTCGCGGCCGAAGTAGCGGACGTGTTCGAGAAGCGGGTGGACGCCGTACACCGTCGCTCTCGTCTCGAAGAACCCGGGGTCGATTCCGCGCAGTTCGTCGTACCGGTCGAAGAAGGCGTCGCCGAACCCGTCGAAGGCGGCGACGTACGCGAGTTCGACCTCGGGGTGGCCGTAGTACGTCGCGGGGTCGAGAAACGCCCGGACGCGGCCGTCGCGGACGACGACGTTCTCGCGCCACACGTCGCCGTGGACGAGTGAAGGTTCGTCCGGTTCGGCGAGGAGCGAGTCCAAGTCGGACGCGAGAGCGGTCACGCGTTCCCGGTCGGTGGCGGGAAGCGTCCCCTCCGCGGCGGCGGCGTCGGCGACGTCCAGCAGTCGGTGCTCGCGGAAGAACTCGACCCACGACTCGGTCCACGGGTTCGGGAAGTGGTACGGCCCGCTGAGCGTGTCGAACGAGAACCCCGACCGGTCGGCTGTCACCTCGTGGAGGGCGGCGAGGTGGTCGGCGATATCGCGTTCGACCGACTCGGTGAACCGCCCGTCGCCGTCGACGTACTGCAAGAACAGGAGGTCGTCGGCCGCGTCGTACACCTCGGGGACCGGAAGCGGCGACTCGCGGGCGAGGTAGCGGAGCATCTCCGCCTCGACGGTGAGCGGCGTGTCCCCGGCTTTCGCGACGACAGGAGACCGGTCGGCGAACTCGACTCGGTAGACGGTTCCGACCTCGCCGCCGTCGAGTTCCGAGAGCGCGGTCACCGGCGACTCGAACTGTGACTCCGCGCGGGTGCGAATCGTCTCGGCGGACGGCGTCTCGTCTGGCATACGACCGTCTGGGTTCGCCGGCACCCTGAGAGTGACGCTTCGGGCATCGCGCCGCAGTCTCCCGATTTCGGCGCTTCACGGACCGGAACTCTTAGATGCCGACGAACCGGAGTTGGTGGCATGCGCCTCTTCCGGTCGAAAGAGATTCTCGGTATCGCCGAGGAGGCACTCGAGTTCGCGTTGGAGGCGTCCAAGGAGACTCATCCGAACGAGTACATGGGCTTTCTCCGCGGCGAAGACGCCAGACGCGTCGGCCTCGACGAGTCGGGCACCGTCATCACCGACGTCCTCATCATTCCGGGGACGAAGTCCGACCCCGTGAGCGCGACGGTCGATTCGAACATGGTGCCGAACGACTTCCGCGTCGTCGGGTCGGTTCACTCGCACCCGAACGGCGTCCTCCGCCCCAGCGACGCCGACCTGGACACGTTCGGCCAGGGACAGGTCCACCTCATCCTCGGACACCCGTACCGCCGAAGCGACTGGCGGGCGTTCGACCAGGAGGGGTCGCCGACGACGCTCGACGTACTGGACGTCGACCTCCCCGACCCGGAGGACTTTTTCGACTTCGACGAGTCCGACCTCGGCCTCGACGAAGAGGAGTTCGACCGATGACCCGCCGCGTCATCGCACAGGGGACGTTCGACATCCTCCACCCCGGCCACCTCCACTACCTGAGCGACGCGGCCGCCCTCGGCGACGAACTCCACGTCATCGTCGCTCGGCGCGAGAACGTCACGCACAAGGCCAAACCCATCCTCCCGGACCGGCAGCGTCGCGACATGGTCGACGCCCTCTCGATGGTGACGGAAGCGCACCTCGGCCACCTCGAAGACATCTTCGTTCCCATCGAACGCATCCAACCGGACGTCATCGTCCTCGGCCACGACCAACACCACGACCCCGAAGGAATCCGCGCCGCCCTCCGAGCGCGAGACATCGACTGCGAGGTCACTCGCGCGTCGGGTCGCGAACCAGCCTACGAGGGAGAACTGCTCTCGACGGGTCGCATCATCGACCGCATCCTCGCCGTCCGCGACGACGAGGCCGAATCCGAGTCGTCAGACGGCGCGCCGCAGTAATCCACCGAGCGTTTCTCCGAGTCGGGTACCGAAGGCGCCCGTGAGCGACGGCTCTCCAGCGGCGGCGTTGCCGTGCATCGATAGCGGAGTGGCGACAGAGGGCGAAGCCCAGCGACTGCAGAGACGAGCGTCGTCGGGAGAGGAAAAGAGACCGGGAAGACGAAGAGACGGTTCGAGAGAACGGTCCGCTGTGCGTTACTGTGCGAGTGCGGGCGGCGCGACGCTACTGCTGTTCTGCGCCGTGCTGTTTCCGCCGCTCTCGCCGCCACTGCTGTTCTGCTGCTCTGCGACCCACTGCTGGTACTCTTCCTGCGAGACGACTTCGACGGTGAAGTACATCTGCGAGTGCGCGACGCCGCAGTACTCGGTGCAGTAGCCCTGGTAGGTGCCTTCCTCGTACGCGACGGTCTTGATGAGGTTCTCCTGCCCGGGCATCGCGTCCGTCTTCAGCGCCAGCTCGGGGACGTGGAAGCCGTGTATCACGTCTCTCGACGTCACTTGGAACACCACGGGGCGGTCCTTGGGGATCACGATCTCAGTACCGCTGCTGAAGTTGCCCTCCTCGGGGTAGGACATCTCCCAGCCCCACTGGAACGCCTCGGCGTGGACGACGACGGGCTCTTCGCCCTCGAGTTCGGTCTGCGGTTGGTAGGTGACGTTGTCGTTCGCCAGCACGCCGTAGGAGGCGACGCCGACGAACAGGAGGATGATGGCCGTCGCGATGGTCCACGTGATTTCGAGGCGACGGTTCTCCTTCGTCGGGAGCGGGTTGTCGTTGTTGCGGAACTTGATCACCGCGTAGAGGAGGATGACCTCGACGAGGACGGTGATGGGGATGGCCACGTACAGAAGCTTGCTGTTCAGCTCGTTGATGAGCTCGGCAGTCGCCGACGGCTGGGCGGCGACAGGGTCCACAAACAGTGCGAGAACGAGCACCGAGAGGGCCGAAACGAGCGCTAAACGCGTCTTTCGCATCTTGGTTTGCGCTTAGGAACAAGTGCCTAAATAGTTGCTGTCTTTTCGTCGCGCACTCTGGAAAGCGCGGAGTCTAAGTACGCCGGTTACGAAGGACCGACAGGTGACTATTCGTGGACTCGAACCGCACACACGACCGTTTTCACGGCCTCCTCGCCGCCACCGCGATGGGCGTCTACCTCCTGCTCCTCGTCGGTGCGACGACGGCCCTCACAGACGCCGCGGCGGCGTGCACCGCGTGGCCGGTCTGCGGTGACGGCTTCGCCGCACCGACCACCGCGGCCGGATGGCTGGCGGTGGGCCACCGACTGGCCGCCGTCGTCGTCGGCCTCCTCGGCGTCGCGACGCTCGTCGCGGGCCTCCGGACCGGCGTGAGCCGCCGGGTGCTCGGCGCGATGGTCGTCGCGGGCGTCCTCTACCCGGTCCAGGCCGGACTGGGCGCGCTCGTCGCCGTCGACGGCGCGGGAACGACGCTGTCGACGGTCCATCTGGCCGTCGGCATGGCCATCTTCGGCGGCCTCGTCCTCGCGCTCGCGTGGACGTTGGAGTCCGACACGGGCGACCCGACGGACCGACCGCAGGAGCGACCCGAACCGGACCTGCCGTCCGAGCGACCGCACGAACCCGTCGTCCCGACGGACCCCGTCGAACGCGCGAAGGCGACGGCGAACGCCTACTTCCGCCTGATGAAGCCGCGGCTGATGTGGCTGCTCTGCCTCGTCGCCTCGGCGGGCATGGCGCTGGCGGCGACGACGAGTACCGGCCTCTCGCCCGCCGTCGTCCTCGCGACGCTCGGCGGCGGCGTCCTCTCCATCGGCGCGTCGGGGACGTTCAACCACGTCCTCGAACGCGACATCGACCGGCGCATGGAGCGGACGAGCGACCGACCCCTCGCGGTCGACTTGGTCCCCGTCAGCCACGCCATCGCGTTCGGCGTCGCTCTCGCCGTCGCCTCCGTGGCGCTGTTCGCGTGGGTGAACACCCTCGCGGCCGTCCTCGGCGTCGCCGCCATCCTCTTCTACAGCGTCGTCTACACGCTCATCCTGAAGCCGAACACGGTCCAGAACACCGTCATCGGCGGCGCGGCGGGCGCGCTTCCGGCGCTCATCGGCTGGGTGGCCGTCACGGGGAGCATCGGCTTCGGCGGCCTCCTCTTGGCGACGGTCATCTTCCTCTGGACGCCCGCGCACTTCTACAACCTCGCGTTGGCGTACAAGGACGACTACGCCCGCGGCGGGTTCCCGATGATGCCCGTCGTCCGCGGCGAGACGACGACGCGAAAGCACATCCTCTGGTACCTCGGCGCGACGCTCGTCGCGGCGGGCGCACTCGCGGCGCTGAAGGGTCTCGGCCTCGTCTACGCGCTGACGAGCGTCGTCTTCGGCGCGGTGTTCCTCTACTTCGTCGTCCGCCTGCACTACGAACAGACGGAGTCGGCCGCGTTCCGCGCGTTCCACGCCTCGAACGCCTACCTCGGGATGCTCCTGTTGGCCGTCGTCGTCGACACGCTCGCCGTCTGATGGGCGTCACCGAATCTCTCAGAGTCGCGTTCGACCGTGACCTCCTCTACGTCGGCCTCTTGGCGAACACGCTCGGCATCTTGGCGTTCGCGTACGTCCTCCTCGCCGACATCACGCTTACGCAACCGCGCTACGCGTTCTACGGACTCCTCTGGATAGCCGTCGGCGTCCTCGCCGTCTGGAAGACGACGCCGGCGCCGGCGGACGAGAAGACGAGACGGCGCGCCGGCGTCGTCGCCGTCGGCTACCTCGTTGCACTCGCCGTCGCGGGCGGTATCGTCGTCTCCTCGGTTCCGTCGGGGGCCGACTGGGGCGCGCGACTCGCCACCCTCGCCCCCGGGTGGGGACCGGCACCCGTGTTCACGACGCCGTACGTCGCCGTCGTCCTCATGCCCGCCCGCGTCGTCGGCTACCTCGCGTTGGCGTACCTCGTCTACGCGACGGTCATCGACGCTTCGGGCTCTGCGGTGTCGGGATTGCTGGGTCTGCTCTCCTGTGTCTCCTGTTCGTGGCCCATCCTCGCCTCCCTCCTGACCGGCGTGTTCGGAAGTAGTTCGGCGCTCGTCGCGGCGACGTTCGACCTCTCGTACGACATCTCGACGCTCGTCTTCGTCGTCACCGTCGCCCTCCTCTACTGGCGGCCGTTCGGGTTCTCCGAGGGCGACTGACCGCTCTCGTCACCTGAAGACACTTACTGCACGTCGAGCAATCTCCGACCATGTCCCGCCTCTTTCGCCGCGTCCTCCTCGCCAGCGTCGCCGGTCTCTCGACCGGATGCGTCGGGTCGCCGGACGCCCGCCGACACCGTCGTCTCCCTCGCCGACTGACCGGCGCGTACGTTTAATTACCAGGCCGGAGCAGTCCACGTATGACCGACGTGGAGATAGAGTACTGCGTCCCCTGCGAGTTCCTCGACAGAGCCGAAGCCATCCAACACGCCCTCCTGAGCCAGTTCGGCGAGCGGTTGGACCGCGTGTCGCTGGTCACCGGCGACCACGGCGTCCTCACCGTCGCCGTCGACGGCGAGGTGGTCTGGGACAAAGCCGACGACGAGTACGACGTCGACGAGATAACGCGCCGCGTCCGCTCGTCGGTCTGAACCGTGAAGTCGGCAGAACACGCCGTCGTCGGCGCGGCGGTGTCCGTCCCGGCGGCACTGGTCGTCTTCCCCGACGCGGGGACGGCGGTGCTCGCGGGCGTGGTCCTCGGCGGCGTCCTGCTGAGCGTCTTCGTCGACTTAGACCACTTCGTCGTCGCCCGCGGCGTCACCGGCGACTGGCACAACCTCGCCCGCGCGGTGCGCAACCCTCGCGTCGGACTGGTCGAACAGGAGAAGGTGTTCGCCGACATCGACGGCGGCCTCCGGAGACGACGACTGTTCAGTCATCACCTCGTCGGCGGCGTTCTCACGCTCTCGCTCGTCCTCGCGGGGGTCGGCCGTCTCGCCGTCTTCGTCGCTGTCGTGCTCTACGCGCACGTCTGCTGCGACTACCTGCGGGACCTCGACTACGCCTGAACGCGGGCCGTGACGGGCGAATCAGTGCCCGTGGAGGCGTCCTTCCTCGGCGTAGCGGGCGTCCATGATGCGGTCGTACTGGTCGTCCGAGAGGTCCACGTCTGCCGCGCCGACGTTCTCGTCTAACTGTTCTCGGGTGCGCGCGCCGACGATGGGTACCACCGTCGCGTCCCGGTAGTCCATCAACCAGCGAAGCGCCACCTGCGCGGGCGAGGCGTCCACCTCGTCGGCGACGGTGCGAACCGCGTCCAGCACCTCCCACCCGCGCTCGGAGAGGTAGAAGCGGTCGAACCGTTCGTCGAAGGAGCCGCGAGAGCCGTCGGGCGCGACGACCTTCTCGGGGTCGTCCGGGTCGGCGCGTTCGTACTTCCCGGTGAGGAAGCCACCCGCGAGCGGCGAGTACGGACACACTGCGAGCCCCTGGTCACCGCAGACGTCGAGGTAGTCTTTCACGTCCTCGTAGTAGCCCGCGTGGAACAGGGGTTGGGTGACCTCGAACCGTTCGAGGCCCTCCACGTCGGACTTCCAGAGCGCTTTCGTCAGTTGCCACGCCGCCATCGTCGACGCGCCGAGGTAGTTCACCTTCCCCTCTTCGACGAGGCCGTTCAGCGTCTTGAGCGTCTCCTCGATTGGCGTCTCCTCGTCCCAGCGGTGGATGTAGTAGAGGTCGAGGTAGTCGGTGTCGAGGCGGTCCAGCGTGCCCTCAATCTGGTTGCGGATGTGCGTCCGCGAGAGGCCTGACCCGTTCGGGTTGTCCTCGTCGAACCCGAAGTACACCTTCGAGGCGACGACGTAGTCCTCGCGGTCCTTCTCGGCCAACCAGTCGCCTATCCACGCCTCCGAGCGACCGTTGGGGTTGCCGTAGACGTTCGCGGTGTCGATGAAGTTCCCGCCGTGGGCGTCGAACGCGTCCAAGAGGTCGTGCGCCTCCTTCTTCGACGTCTCCAAGACGCCGCTTGACTCGCGGCCGAAGCGCCACGTCCCGAAGCAGAGTTCCGATACCTTCGTGCCCGTACTGCCGAGGCGTCGATAGTCGAGGCTCATGTGCGGACAGACGGATGGCCGGTGCAAAAGTGTGCTAGCCGAGGCAACGGACCGTCGCTGTCGGAGGGTTTTTCTCCTCACCCACCTCCCGTCGCAGTGTGTCTGAAACCGCAGTCGTCGCCATCGGCCTCGGCGACCTCGGTCGATTGGAGTGCCGGACAATAGACTCGGTAGACGGCGTCCGCGTCGTCGCGGGGGCTGACCCCTCGGCGGACGCCAGAGACGCGTTCGAGTACGAACTCGGCCGCGACGTCTACGACTCTCACGAGGAGATGCTGGACGAGGTGGACGCCGACGCCGCCATCATCTCGACGCCGCACACCCTCCACTACGACCACGCGATGGCGTGTCTGGAGCACGGCGTCCACGTCCACCTGGAGAAACCGATGGTCACGGACCTCTCGCACGCGAAGACGCTCGTTCGGCAGGCCCGCGAGGACGGACTGGTGCTCGCCGTCGGCTACCAGCGACACTTCGACGGGCGATTCCGCGAGATTCGACGGCTCATCGACGAGGGACGTATCGGCGACCCGCACATGGTGACCGGCCACCTCGAACAGCAGTGGATATCGTGGAACGAAGGTCGCTGGCGCGCCGACCCCGAACTCTCCGGCGGCGGCCAACTGTACGACTCCGGGTCGCACCTGCTGGACGCCCTCCTCTGGACGACGCGGAGTACGCCGGTGGACGTGGCCGCGACGGTTGACCACCGCGGCGCGGACGTCGACGTGAACGCCGCCCTCGCGGTCTCTCTCGACCGGTTCGGCGACCGACTGACGGCGAGCATCGGCGTCTCCGGCGCGGGGCAGAGCGGTCCGGCACCGGGAGAGGGAATCCACATCTGGGGCACCGAGGGCTCCATCTCGTTCGACGGCGAGACGGTCCGCGTCGTCGAAGACGGGACGGCGTACGAGGCGACGCCGCACCACGGCGGATTCGACGAGTTAACCGACCGGAAGTTGGCGAACTTCGTCGCCGCGGTTCGCGGCGACGCCGAGTTGGAGATACCGGCGATGGACGCCGTGAAAGTGACCGCGCTGACGGAAGCGGCCTACGAGTCCGCGGAGTCGGGGCGGCGCGTGGCCGTCGACACCGATATCTAGAGACTACGGAGCGACCAGACGGAACAGTTCGCCCGAGTTCTTCGTGATTCCGCGCACGCCCGTCGTGAGGACGTACAGGTCGTCGCCGTCGCGTCCGAACGCGGTCAGGAACGACCCCGGTTTCGCGTCGCCGGCGAACGGCACCTCGGCGACGGGCCACGGCGTCGTCTCCGCACCCGGGTCGGCGGCGAACAGTCGCCCGCCGGTTCGCCAGTCGGCGAACAGATACGCGCCCGTCAGTTCCGGCAGGCTATCGCCGCGGACGACGTACCCGCCGACGACGGCGATTCCGGACGCGCCGTCGCCCGAGTGCGGGTACTCTATCACCGGGTCCACGAGGGGGTCGCCGTCGGGCGTCGTCGTCGGGCAGTCGTTCGCGCGGAAGCAGTGCGTCGCCTCGCGGACGTTCCAACCGTAGTTGCCGCCGTTCTCCACGATGCTCACCTCCTCGTACTCGTTCTGCCCGACGTCGGCGACGTAGAGGTCCCAGTCGTCGGACCCCCGAACGTCGAAGGAGAACCGCCACGGGTTTCGAAAGCCCCACGCGTACTGCTCGTCGAGGCCGTCTCGCCCGACGAGCGGATTGTCTTCGGGGATGCCGTACGGACGGCCGTCACCCTCCGAATCGACGTCGATGCGGAGGATACTCCCCAGCAGGTTCTCGGTGACGTCCTGTCCGTTGCCGCCCGAGACGGCGTCGTACCAGTCGTCGACGTGACCGGTTCCGCTGTCGCCGCCGCCCCCGCCGTCGCCCGTCGCGACGTAGAGGTAGCCGTCGGGACCGAACCCGACGGCGCCGGCGTTGTGGTTCGACTGCGGTTGCGGAATCTCCAACAGCGTTCGCTCGTCGTCGACGCTCGCCGTCCGCGCCTCGGGGTCGACGGTGAACTCGCTGAGGACGAACGTGTGGCTGTAGTTGTTCGGCGTTCCCTGCCGGCGAGGCGCGCTGTACCGGACGAACAGGCGACCGTTCTCGGCGAACTCGGGGTGCGGGGCGACGCCGAGGAGGCCGCGTTCGTCGTACCCGTTCAGGTCGACCACCCGGTCACGGACGTCGAAGTAGGGCGCGTCGCGCGCGCCGTCGGCCGTCACCTCGTAGATGGCGCCGGGTTGGTCGACGACGAACCGTCGGTCGGTCCCCGCGGGGGCGTAGAAGTCGACGGGCGAGACGAACCCCTCGGCGACGCGTTCGACGGCCACGCTGGCGTCGGCGGGTCCGTCGCTCGTTCCCGTCTCGCCGCCGGTTCGGGCCGTCTCGTCGTCGGTTCCGTCGTCGCCGCTGGTCGGGGCGGAACTACACCCGGCGAGGCCCGAGAGGACGGTGGCGAACCCGGCGGCGAGGACGCGCCGGCGGGACGCAGGAGAGAGACTGTCGGACGTGGGGGACATACTGTATCCGGAGGGCCGCGCGCGAATAAGCGTTGGTTCTAGTCGAACGAGTGACAGTAGCTCCCCGGCGCTCGCCCCGCCTCTCGTCGCGGAATCCGAATCCTTACCACCGGACGCCGCACAGATTCGGCCATGAACGAGGTACTCGTCGCCGACGGCGTTCGGAAGTCGTACGGCGACAACGAGGCCCTCTCGGGCGTCTCGCTCTCCGTGCGGGCGGGCGAGGTGTTCGGACTCATCGGCCCGAACGGGGCGGGCAAGACGACGCTCGTCCGGGCGTTGACGGGGACGACGGCCGTACAGGGGTCGGTCAGCGTCTTGGGGACGTCGCCCACGGACGTCGAACGCGACCGAATCGGGCTCCTCCCGCAGTCGTTCTCGCCGGCGTCTCGACTCACGGCCCGCGAACTCGTCGAGTACTACGCCGGTCTGTACGACGAGGCGCGCGACCCCGAGTCGGTCCTCGCGGACGTGGGTCTCACGGGCGACGACGCCGACACGTGGTACGAGAAGCTCTCGGGCGGCCAACAACGACGGGCGTGCGTCGCCGCCGCGTTGGTGAACGACCCGGACGTGCTCTTCCTGGACGAACCGACCACCGGCATCGACCCGGCCGGTCGTCGCTCGCTGTGGAACCTCTTGGACGGCCTCGCCGCCGGCGGGACGACGGTGTTTCTCACGAGTCACTCGATGGCCGAAGTCGAACGCCTCTCGGACCGGGTTGGCCTGTTGAACGCGGGCGAACTCGTCGCCGTCGGAACGCCCGCCGAACTCGTCGCCGAACACGGCGGCGCGAGCAGACTGGAAGTGGAGACGGACGCGACGCCCGGCGACCTGCCGGACCTCGTCCGTCGGACGTACCGTCTCTCTTCGCGCGGCGGAACGCTCGTCTTCGAGGGTCTCGCACCGCGGGACATCGGCGACGCGGTGACCGAACTGGAGTCCGCCGACGTCGACTACGAGGCCCTCACCTGGACGCAACCGGACCTCGAAGACGTCTACCTCTCGCTGACCGGCGAGTCGTTCGAGGCGCGTCCGAGCGACGTCGTCTCGGCCGACGCGGAGTCGTCCGGTCGCGGTCGACGGCGCGGCCGCGGGGGTGGCGAATGAGTTCGCTCTCGCGCATCCGCGCGGAGTTCGTCGCCTCGTGGCACTCGTTCCTCCGCCGCCGGACGGCGGTGTTCTTCACGTTCTTCTTCCCGGTCATCATCGTGCTCATCTTCGGCGCGTTGGTGCAGACGCAACCGACCGGCGGCGGCCTGTTCGCCGAACCGCCCGCCTACTACGTGCCGGGCTACCTCGCCGTCGTCGTCCTGTTCACGCCGCTCTCGCGGGTGGGGTCGACCATCGCTCGGCACCGAGACGGCAACCGCTTCGAGAAGTTGGCGACGACGCCCCTGCGGCGCGACGAGTGGCTTCTCGGGCAGATTCTCGTGAACGTCGTCGTCATCGGACTGGCGGCGTTGCTCCTTCTGGTCCTCACCGTCGTCGTCACGGGCGTGTCGCTCCCGCTTCGCCCCGCGACGCTCAGCATCGTCCTGTTCGTCGCCCTCGGCGTCACCCTGTTCTGCGGCCTCGGGGCGATTCTGGGCCGCGTCGCCGACTCGCAGGACGGCGTCATCGCGGCGTCGAACGCCGTTGCACTCCCCTTGCTGTTCCTCTCGGAGACGTTCGTCACGCCGGACCTCCTACCGGCGTGGTTCCGCCCGGCCATGGACCTCTCGCCGCTGACGTACTTCGCACGCGGCGTCCGCGCGGTGACGACGGGTGCGGGCGACCCCTGGACGAACCTCGGGATTCTCGCGGTGCTCGCCCTCGTGTTCTTCGCGGCGGGCGCAGTCGCCATCCCCCGGACGGACTGAGCGAGTCGCGTTCCGACGTCCCGAGTCACCGCCTCCGTCGGCTCTGTCGTCCCCGCCGTCGCAGGACGAGAACGAGAGTCAGCGGGAACACGCAGACCAGAAGCAGCGTCGGGAGCGTCTGCTGTCCGTCGAGGTACGACAGCAGGCCGAACAGGGAGACGCAGAGAGCGAGGGCGAGTCGCCACGCCGCGGTGTCGGTGACGCCCGCCAGCGACCCGGCGGCGAAAACGAGGACGAAGGAGGCGGTGACGGCGACGAACGGGAGCGAGACGCCGGGCGTCTGCGAGAGGACGGCGGCCATCCCGAGGGCCATCAGCGCGGAGAGAACGAGTCGGCCACGGTTGACGGGCCGACCGAACAGCGTGGGCATCGGCGGTGCTTCGGAGAGCGGCGACTTGACGCTACCGTCCTCAGCGAATCGGGATGTCGGTTCCCTCGTCGTCGCCCTCTCCCGGCGTTTCCCCCGGTCCGCGGCCGTCGCGCCGGCGGACGCGATGGCCGGGTGACCGTTCGACGGCCGGGCGTTCGTCGAGGACGACGGTGAGCGTCGTCGGCGACGCGTTGCGAATCACCTCGACGTCGACGGGTTCGCCGGGGTGCGTCTCCGTGATGAGATAGCGCATCAGTTCCTCGTGCGAGCGGAGTTCGCGTCCGCCGATACCGACGATGATGTCGCCGCCGACGGGGATGCGCTGGCCGCGAACGGTGCGCGTCTCGCGCGACCCTCGGAGGCCGTCTCCGCCGCGCGGTCCCTCCGCCACGTCCACGACGAGGACGCCCCGAGGGTCGTCCAGTCCGTTCGCTTCCGCCACCGTCGGCGTCACGTCCAGCGTCCGCGCCCGGAGGTACGAGTGGGGGTAGCGCCCGAGGGCGACGAGCGTCGGAACGACGCGTTCGACGATGGTGGGCGAGACGGCGAACCCGATGTTGTCGCCCTGTCGCGCGCGGTTGACACCGACCACCTCGTACCGCTGGGTCGTCTTGCCCTCGTCGTTCTCGTCGGCGTAGACGGCGACGAGCGGTCCGCCGGAGTTACCGGGGTTGATGGGTGCGTCCGTCTGCACCACGTCGGGGATGGCGAACCCGCCGGAGGTCGGCATCGACCGGTTCGCGCCGGAGACGATACCCGCGGTGATAGAGCCGTCCAGTCCGAGGGGGTTTCCGAGGGCGGCGACGGGGCGTCCGGGGAGGGGGTTCTCGGGGGCGACGGGCAACGGCGTCGCCGCCGCGGGCATCTCGTCGACGGCGACGACGGCCAGGTCGGTGTAGGCGTCCGTGCCGACCACCTCGCCGATGGCCCACGACCCGTCGGCGAACCGGAGTTCGACCTCCTCGACGCCGTCGACGACGTGGTGGTTCGTCACGACGTGGTGGTCGTCGTAGACGAACCCCGACCCCGCGCCGACGCCCGGCGCGCGGCGGCCGACGTACAGCGAGACGACGGACGGAATCACGTCGCGGTACAACTGCTCGAAATCGATGTCTGCGTGCATGGTGTGCGACCACTCACGGGTCGCTTACCCGAGGTAAGTGTCGGACGTATATATCCGTGTCGCGAGTTGTCACACTACGGGTAGAGCGGACGGTTCGGGGCCGCCGGTCGGGAACGGCGAGCGGTGTCGGTGTCGCCGGTGTTTATTACTCGTGCCGCGCGATTCGTGAGTGAGATGGTTACGCTCGATGCTCACGCGGATATGCAGCGATTGGTAGACAGCGGCGTCGTCGCGGTGATGCGCGGCGCGGACGCCGACACCATCATCGAGGTGGCGCAGGCGCTGAACGACGGCGGCGTCACGGCGTACGAGATAACCGCGGACAACCCCGACGCGATGGACCTCATCAGCGAGGTGTCCGCGTCGTTCTCCGAGGACGAGGCCATCGTCGGCGCGGGGACGGTGCTGGACAGCGAGACGGCCCGCGCGAGCATCATGAACGGCGCGGAGTTCGTCGTCGGCCCGAACTTCGACCCCGGCGTCGTCGAGACGTGTAACCGCTACGGAACTATCGTCGCACCGGGCATCCTCACGCCCACGGAGGCCGTGAACGCCTACGAAGCGGGCGCGGACATGGTGAAGGTGTTCCCCGCGTCGGTGATGGGGCCGAAGCATCTCTCCAGCATCAAAGGACCGCTCCCGCAGATTCCGCTGATGCCGACGGGCGGTATCGACATCGACAACGTCGCCGACTACGTCGAGGCGGGTGCCGCCGTCGTCGGCGCGGGAAGCGCCATCATGGACGGCGACGCCATCGAAGCGGGCGACTTCGAGTCGATAACCGAGACGGCCCGCGAGTTCACGCAGGTCATCGACGACGCGCGACGGTAAACGCGGTTCCCGTGCCGCCTCGGAGGGGAAGCGCCTTTGCTCCGGACGAGTAACATATCCCCTATGGTCGAGGATATCGACGACGTGGACCGGGCCATCCTCCACGCGCTCCAAGAAGATGCTCGGAGCCTCTCGTCGGGTGACATCGCCGAGCGGGCGGGAGCCTCCGACAGCACCGTCCGCAAGCGAATCGGACGGCTCGAATCGATGGGAATCATCAAGGGATACAGCGCCGAAGTCGACTACCAGAAATCCGGGTATCCCCTTCGCATGCTGCTCTTCTGCACCGCCCCCATCGGGGAACGCGGCGCGCTCGCCCCGCAGATTCTGGACGTCGAGGGCGTCGTGTCCGTACAGGAGTTGGTCACGGGGGAGGAGAATCTGCTCGTCACCGCCGTCGGCGAGTCCGACGAGGACGTCACACCCGTCGCGCAGCGACTCATCGATATGGGAGTCACCGTCGCCGACGAAGTGCTCGTGCGGAGTCACGAGACGGCGCCGTTCAGCGGGTTCGACCCCGACAGCGCCGACGAGCAGTAGCGCAACCACACCCGCCCGAGTCGGACGGTGCGGACCATCCCACCGACTTCGACAGCACCCGCTTCTCCCGCTCGTTCGCTACCCGCCGTTCGCGCACCGCCAGCGGGGGCGTTCCCGTGTTCGACGGCTTCGGTAGAACGAGAACGATATGGTCCCGATTGGAATTTTTGCGAACAATTTGTTCGTATAGGAACCCTTATCAACGATATCGTTCTCATTGCAGGTGATAGCCCGGCCGCCGATATGGGGCGGCCGCCGGTGGCCGGGCAAGGACCGTTCACATAATGGGACAACACGACCCGCGGAAGACCGTAGGACAGTACCCGAAGACGACCGCATCGACGCCACTAGTCCCGGTACTGCTGACGCGACTGGTGTGGCTTCTGTGGCTGGCGAGCGCCGCCGCGTTGGCCGCACGGCTGTGGACCGGCGCGTCGTGGACCCCGTCCGACCTCCTCGTCGTCGACGGCCTGACGCTACTGCTGTGGACGGTGGTCACGTTCATCAGCGGTATCGTCCACAGCTACTCCCGCCGGTACATGGCGGGGAGTCGGGACATCACTCGGTTCTTCACTCGGACGTTCGCGTTCACGCTCTCCGTCGCGCTCCTGGTCGCGGCCGACCACGTCATACTGTTCGCAGCCGCCTGGACCGCGATGGGGCTCCTGATGGCCGACCTGATAGGGTACGTTCGCGAGTGGCCCCAGGCGCGGGCCGCCGGGAAGTCCGCACGGCGGTACTTCCTCGGGAGCAGCACCCTGTTGACCGCCGCGCTCCTGACGCTGTGGTCGGCGACGGGTGCGACGCGCGTCTCGGAGCTTTCTGCGGCCGTCGAGACGCTCGACGCCGCGACGGTACTGCTCGTCTCCGGGGCGTTGCTCCTGGCGGCGATGATTCAGTCCGCACTCGTGCCGTTTCACGGGTGGCTCCTCTCGTCGATGACTGCTCCGACACCGGCCTCGGCGCTGATGCACGCCGGGTTCGTCAACGCCGGCGGTATCCTTCTGGTGCGCTTCGCGCCGGTCGTCACCGCCGAGGTGTGGTTCCTCTCGCTCGTCGTCGTCGTCGCGGCGACGAGCGCGCTGCTGGGAAAGTTGATGAAATCGGTCGAGCCTGCCGTCAAACGCCAGCTCGGCTGTTCGACGGTCGGTCAGATGGGTTTCATGATACTGCAGGTCGGCCTCGGCTTCTTCGGGGCCGCCATCGCTCACCTCATCCTCCACGGCTTCTACAAAGGGTACCAGTTCCTCTCCTCTGGCGATAGCGTAGAGCACACGAGTCCGACGCCGGCTTCCGACTCCGCCGGGTGGTCCGGACTCGGCGCGGCGGTGGCCGTCGCGACGGCGCTCGGGGGCGGCGCGCTGTTCGCGTTCCTCACGGGCGAGGCGGCCACCAGCGGCGGGCAGGTACTGGTTCTTCTCGTCGTCCTGACGACGCTGCACGCGACGCAGAACGTGGTCCGCCGGACGTCGCTCCCCGCGTTGCTCCGGTACGTCGCGGTTCCGCTGACGTTCTTCCCGGCAATCCTCATCTACGCGGGGGTCTACGGTCTCGTCAAGGAGCTACTCCGGACGGCACCCGCCATGGAGGCGACGGTCGCGATGACGCCGCTCCACGTCGCCGTCGCCGTCGCGTTCCTCCTCGCGTACGTCGGCGTCGAAACCGGGGTCCTCCAGCGGAGTGACCGGTTGTACGTCGAACTGACGAACGCGATGCGGCTACCGGCTGCGACCGTGGTCTCTCCCGCGGAGGTGTCCGATGAGTAACGAGCGGGCAGTGAGCGAGGCGATACAGCAGGCGTCGAACTCGGTCGGCTCTGTCTGGCCGCTCCACTCGTTCGTGACGGCCAACCCGCTCGCCGGGTTCGAAGACCGCCCGTTCGAGGAGGCGGTGGCGCACGGGTCGCGGTTGTTCGGCGGTGACGGCTATCCCAGTGCCGCCGTGTTCCGCCGGGCGCTGGAGGCTGGACAGATCGACCGGGAGCTCCTGACGTCGGAACTGGCCAACCACGGCTACGACGCCGACCCCGAAGCGCTCTTGACGCGGATGGAGTCCGCGGCGACGCCGGCGGACGGCGAGGGGACGGCGACGCCCGACGTGGACCAGGTGCTGGCGAAGTGGCTTGCGGGCTTCCTCGACCACGGCCGGGCGAAGTGGTCGATGCCGAACCGCGAACGCGGCTTCTACGGCTGTTTCCGCGCGATGGCCCAGTACGACCGCGACATCCCCGACCGGGAGGCGCTCGCCACCCTTCCGGAGGACCCCGTCGAGGCTATCGAACGCTACGTCGACGGCCACCCGACGGACCGCCTCGCGGAGCTGTTCGAGTACCACCTCGTTGCCCTCCCCGGTTGGACCGGATTCCTGAAGCAGCGCATCGACGACGGCGGCGAGTGGCAGTCCGCCCACCCGATATCGCTCGAGGGGTACCTCGCGGTCCGTCTCGCGTTGGCGGACCGGTTCGGCGCACCGGTCGCGCCGCCGCCGGAGTTCGCGGCCGACGCCGACGGCCGAGACGACGACGCGAACTCTCTCCCGGAGGTTTGGCTGACCGCGTGGGAGGCGACGTACCGCCGCGAACTGGTCACGGCCGTCGCGGACGCGAGTCAGACGCTGGACGATGCCAAGGACGACGAGCGTCCCGCCGCGCAGCTCGTCTTCTGTATCGACACCCGTTCGGAGGTCATCCGCCGGCACCTCGAATCGACGGGGGCCTACGAGACCCACGGCTACGCGGGGTTCTTCGGCGTCCCGATGCGCTTCGAGGGGTACGACTCCGACGTCTCCGTCGACGCCTGTCCGCCGATTGTCGACGCTCGGCACCACGTCACGGACCGGCCGACGGGCGACGACCGCGAGTTTCGGGAGCGTCACGACCGCTGGTCCCGGGCCCGGGACGCGTGGGAGGACGTCGTCGGTTCGCTCAAGTCGAACGTCTCGACGGCGTTTAGTTTCGTCGAGAGCACGGGCGTCGCCTACGGGGCGGCGCTGACGGTTCGGACCCTCCTGCCGAACCTCGTGTACGACACCCACGACGCGGCTCGGAAACGCTCGCCGAGCGCGCACGAGTTCTGCGCGCCGGACATTCATAGGGACGCGGCCGACGGCGACGGACTCCCGAGCGGGATGACGACGGGCGAGCAGATAGAGTACGCTGCGGACGCGTTCGAGTCGATGGGGTGGACGCAGTTCGGGCGACTCGTGGCCTTCGTCGGCCACGCCGGACAGACGGCGAACAACCCGTTCTCGTCCAGCCTCGACTGCGGTGCCTGCGCCGGGAACCCCGGCGGGCCGAGCGCTCGCGTCCTCGCGGCCATCTGTAACGAACCGGCCGTCAAGGAGGGACTCCGCGACCGGGGCATCGACGTCCCCGAGGACACCGTCTTCGTAGCCGGCGAACACAACACGACGACCGACGAGGTGACCCTCTACGCCGGTGACGTGCCCGCGAGCCACGACGAAGACGTCGAGCAGCTCCGTTCCGACCTCGAAACGGCGCGCCGCGCCGCGGCCGAGGAACGCGTCGACACCACGGACTCCGACGCGTCGGGCGTCCGCGAGGCCGAACGCCGGGCCGCCGACTGGGCGGAGACGCGCCCCGAGTGGGGTCTCGCGGGCAACGCGTCGTTCGTCGTCGGCCCCCGCGACCTCACCGAGGGGATTGACTTGGGCGGTCGCTCGTTCCTGCACTCGTACGATTGGAGGACCGACCCGGACGGCGAAGCGCTGGCGGCCATCGTGGGCGGCCCCATGGTGGTCACACAGTGGATCAACAGCCAGTACTACTTCGCGACGGTGGACAACGATGTCTACGGCAGCGGGTCGAAGGTCACCCACAATCCCGTGGGGAACGTCGGCGTGTACCAGGGCAACGGCGGCGACCTGATGACCGGGCTCCCGCTCCAGTCCGTGCTCGCCGACGACGACGTGCCGTACCACCAGCCGTTGCGGCTATCGACCGTGATTCACGCGCCCGTCGACCGGGTGACTGACGTCCTGTCCGACAACGACCACGTCACCGACCTGCTCGACAACGGGTGGCTCTCGCTGACCGTCGTCGACCCCACGCGCGACCACGAGGCGTTCCGGTACGTCGCCGGCCTGGACTGGCGTCCGGCGGACGCGACGCAACGCACGCTCACGGAGGACAGCCACCCGGTGGCGTTGTCCGTGGCCGAGGACTGAGTCGCCGCGGGACGTCCGACCGGACCTTCGTACACCGGCACGACCGACCGGGAACCAGCGGGACCGAGTCCGCTCACAGCGGGTCAGGCGGCGTTTCGCCGTCCAGCGAGACGAGGTACGCCGCCCCGTCCTCGTCGCCGTAGGCTCGCTGGAAGTCGTACACGAAGCCGGCGACGGTCACGTCCGCCGGAACGGCGCAGTCGTCGACGAGGAACTGCACCTGTTCGCTGACGGCTCGCACGACCAGCCGGTTCACCGCGAGGCGGTGCGGGGTGTCGGCGTCGAACACGCCCTCCTCGCGCGCGGACCCGACGATGGGCACGAGTCGTTCGACGGCCGCCTCGACGGCCGGCGGCAGCGACTTCACGCCGTCGCCACCCGTCACGGCCTCGTACGCGGCCGCCACGGCACCACAGCCGGTGTGGCCGAGGACGACGACGAGGTCCACGTTCAGTACCGACACCGCGTACCCGACGGTTTCGTTGACGACGCGTTCGCCGTCGATATCGGTCCAGACCTGGTTGCCGAGATTGACGCTGGTAAACAGGTCACCGTTCGCGCGAGCGTTCCACACGCTCTCCGCGGGGACGCGGGAGTCCGAACACGACACCGAGACGACGTCCGGGTCCTGTCCGTCGCGGACCCCCTCGAAGTGGTCGTGGCGAAGGCGGGCGACGTGTTCGCCGTTGCCGTCGATGAGCCGTTCGAGTGCGTCCATGCGTGTTCGAAGGCGCTTCGTGGGTATGAATCGGGTGGAACTCGACAGCTCTTTGCTCGCCTCGGCCGAGAGTCCGGCCATGACCGCAGGAGGCATCGTCTTCTTCCGGACGACGAACCGCGAGGCGACGACGGCGTTCTACACCGACCGCGTCGGTGCCGAACTGTATCTCGAACAACCGGACTGTACCATCCTCAAACACGGGAACATGCTGTTCGGGTTCTGCGACGGCGAGGAGACGGAGTCGGAGGGCATCGTCACGTTCGTCTACGACACGGCCGAGGAGGTGGACGCGATGCACGAACGCGTCGGCGACGCCGCCCGAGAGGACCCGCACGAGAACGAACGCTACGACATCTACCAGTTCTTCGCCGCCGACCCGGACGGCCGGACCGTCGAGTTCCAGACGTTCCGACACGACGTGGCCGACCCGCTCTGAGTCAGGTCTCGTCTCCGCCCCTGTCGCTTCCGTCGCTCTCGTCTCTGGTCTCCCCCCAGACGAACGGGTCCGCGTCGTCGGCGTTCTCGTTCGCGTCGTCAGTATCGCCGTCTTCGCCGTCCGTCGGCGTCTCTTCGCTCGTGCCGTCACCGTTCTCGGGCGGCGCTTCGCGCTCGTCGTCTCTGCTTCGTCCACCCTCGTCGACCAACTCCGTCACCTGCGGTTCGTCGTCAACGCCGATGCCGACGCGTCCCTGCCGGTGCGCCGCGACGGCGATGCGGAGTCGTTCCTCTAACTCGTCGCGGAGGCTGTCGGCGTCGGCGGCGTCGATGTCGACTGCGGCGGCGTCCTGCCCGCCCAGCGAGAGCGACCCGGCGGTGTCGACGGTGACGGTGGCGAGGCGGAGGCGACGCTGGAACACCGTCCGGGTGTCGATGACCGTCTGGATACGGTAGTACGGCACCACCTTCACCTGCCGTTTGAAGACGCCGTTCCGGGTGACGACGTGGTTCTCGCCGAGCCAGTAGCCGCGGTGCTTCCACTTGTAGTGCGCGCCGACGGCGGCGACGGGGAGCAGTGCCAGCGGTGCGTACCACGGGAATCCGTCGACGAGGAAGAACTCCGCGCTGTACGCGATGGCCGTCACGACGCCGATGACGATGCTGTACCGGGCGACGTACCGGCGGCGCGTTCGCTTCGGCGGACGGCGGAAGTCGGGCGTCCCCACCGGTTCGACGTCGTTCACGAGGCGTTCGACGCGTTCGCGACTGGCGATGGGGACGGCCGCCTCGGACCCGCGCGACGACGACTCTCCCTGTCCGGGCGCGTACCCCGCCGTCTCCACGAGGAGCGTCGCGTACCCGGTCCAGCGCTTCAGCGGGTTGTCCTCGATGGTGAGCGTCTGCACTTTGTCGAACGGAATCGACCCGTCGTAGCGCTGGAGCAACCCGCGTTCGTACTGGAGTTCGTCGGCCGACCGGACCAGCCTGAAACCGTAGTAGTTGACGACGGCGACTACCGCCCCGGCCACCCACGAGACGAGGACGGCGGCGACGACGAGGACGGCCACCCCGAGGACGGCGACGAGCGGACCCATGCTGTCCGGGAAGTAGGAGGTGACGAGGGTGAACGACCCCGAGAAGAACAGGAAGAGGACGCCGGGAACGCGGAAGTCGAACGAGAGCGCACCGAGGATGGCGAGTTCGCGGCCGTCGAGTTCGAAGAGCGTCTCCGACGTCGGTTCCTCGCTCTCCTCACCGACCGCGTCGCCGCGTTTCAGGCGTCCGAGCTCTCGCTGGAGGCGTTTCGCCTCGTCGAAGGAGACGAATCGGAGACTCGCCTCCGTCTCCGTTCCGCCCGCTGTCTCGAAGGCGACGGCGGAGAGACCGACCGCTCGCTGGAGGACGTTGCGCGAGATATCGACGTTCTGGACGCGGCGGAGCGGAATCTCGCGGTTCCGGCGGGCGAAGACGCCCGACTCGATGTCGAGCGTGTCCGGGGTGAGTTCGTAGGAGAACCGGCGGTAGTAGGCGAGTTCGTAGGCGACGAAGACGACGGCGACGAGGCTCGCGAGGCCGACGAGCGCGAGCGGTCCCGCCAGACCCACGACGGGGAGGCTGAACCCGCCCGTCGCGAGGGCGAACGCGAGAGCGGCGACGATGCTCCCGCCGCGTTGGACGACCCGGTAGGGGACCGACAGGGGAGAGAGGCGTCGTGCGGGCATCAGACGGCGTCGTCACCCTCGGAGCGAATCGCGAGGCGCTTCAGTCGTTCGCGGAGTTCGTCCGCGCCGTCGCCCGCCAGTCCCGGAACCGCCACGTCGGCACCCCGCGACCCGGCGGTGTAGACGACGGTGCTCGCGAGTCCGACGACGCGTTCGAGGGGGCCGCGCGAGGAGTCGACGTGCTGGATGCGGACGAACGGGACGACGGTCCGGACCTGCGTGAAGACGCCGCGTTCGAGGTACAGCGAGTCGTCTCTGACCTCGTACCCCCACGCCCGGTAGCGCGCGACGGCGAGGAGTGCGCCGAGGACGAACAGTCCGCCGGCGACGGCGTACGGCGTCCACGCGGGGACGAACGGCGGAGAGAACACCCTGACGACGGCAAACAGTATTCCCCCGACGACGAGTGCCGAGACGGCGGCGCTCCCGACCCAGATGAGTTGCACGCGCGGGTCGAGCCGGTTCATCGGTGGCGTGACGGCGAGGCGGTCGACGAACGTGACGCCCGAGCGGAGTCGGTCGGCTTCATGGTGGAGAATTTTCTTCGCCGGTGATAAATAGGTGTGGCCGCGCGGTCGGCGTCGGCGAGTTTGGCGAGTCGGAGCGAGTCGAAGCGAGCAGCTCAGTAGAGCGAGATTCCCGACGCGAGGAGTCCGGCGTCGACGAGGAGGAGGACGCCGACGACGGCGGCGGCGCGGAAGAGGTTCCGCGTGTCGCTGACGGGGCCGCGGACGCGTTTCTCTCGGAGTCCGTCGACGAGTCTGCTCCGTCCGACTTCGACGAGTGCCGTGAGGACGAACCAGAGCGCGAGCATCGCGAGGACGAGGTGGCCGCGGAACGAGTTCGCGAGGAGTTCGAACGTGTACTTCGACCCGGCGAGGTGGCCGCCGGTGAGGAACATCACGACGGACGCGGCGCGAGACCCGTAGACGAGTCTGTCGGCGAACGTCTCCAGCGGTGCGGCGTCCAACGACCCGTCGAGTGCGGCCGGGAGGACGACGCCGGCGACGAAGACGACGCTTCCTACCCAGACGGCACCGGTGAGGACGTGTATCGTCGTCATCGCGGTGTCGAGTGCGACGTTTACCATACGCTCTCGTGTGACTGTCTTCGCTTCAAACCCGACGGTTTCGGTCGCTCTCTCGGGTCCGGCCGCCGGTCCTCAGTCGCCGACGCGGTGGATGCGCCCGGCGGTCACTTCGGTCCCCGGCGAGTAGTGCAGTATCGGGTCGGCCGTCGGCGCGTCGAAGTCGCTGGCCTCGAACAGCGTGTTCGTCCGAATCTCCGCCTCGGCCTCCTGCAGGGGCCACGGCGTGTGCCGGATGTCGCCGTAGTAGAGGTCGGTGCCCGCGGTGTAGAAGCGGTAGTTCTCCGTGAGGAAGTGTTCGAGCGTCCCCGGTTCGGGCGTGAACTGCTCGCCGACCGGTCGGTACGTCGCGTCGAAGTGCGCCGGGGGGACGCCGCGATGCGTCCGGTGACTGGCGAACTCCACCTCGTCTCCTCGCGTCGTCACGCGCATGTCGGCGCGGTAGTACGGGAGCGAGTAGAGGCGTCGCGCGACGGGGACGCCGAGGGCGTCGTCGGCGTCTAAGTTGAAGAAGTACACCGAGTGGTCTTCGTCGCCCGGTCGTTCGACGTACGTCCTGAGGTTCAACTCCGGAAACGAGAGTCCGAACGGGAGTCCGCGGGGGCGGATATCCTCCATGACGAAGGCGACGACGCCCATCCACGCCCGGCCGTCGTAGGTGGCGACGGACACGTCCGCCGGGAGGTTTGCGTCCACCACGCCGGGGTCGAACGCCCAGTGGGCGAACAGGGCGTCGCGCCACCGCATCTGCAACAGGCCGTCGAAGTCGGGCAGCGAGAATCGAGAGGCGCGACGCGTCTCCGGTTCTCCCTCGTCACGCCGCACGGAAGCGTCTCCGGATGCCATGTCCGAAACTCGGGACCGGACGTACTTGCGCCTTTCCGCCGGTCGCGTCCCGCGGTTTCCAGCGTGCGTCAGTCGAGGACGGACTCGGCGACGTCCGCGAGCGTCCGCGCCGTCTCCGCGTCGCCCGCGCCGACGTACAGGCCGTCGCCGTCCATCCCCGACCCCGCGGAGACGACGCCGCTCTCCGCGGCGAGGAGTTCGCCCGCGTACTGTTCGTACACGTCGGGGTGAAAGCAGACCATCCCTTCGAGGCCGCCGCGAGCGAGGAGTCCCCAGTCGACGCACGGCGACCACGTCGTGACGACGCGCTTGCACCTGGATTCGAGCGCCGACTCGATTCGGTCGGCCGCCGCCGCGAGTTCCGGGTCGCGGACCGCCGGGAGACCGACGACGAACGAGACGGTTCCGTGTTCGATGGGGACGTCGCTCCCGGCCGAAAGCGGTTCGCCGTCCACCGTCGCCCCGCCGCCGCGGCGGGCGACGTACGTGGAGTTCGGGAGGGGTTCGTAGACGGCGGAGACGACCGGGTCGCCGTCGCGGAGGGCGCAGACCGCGGTGGCGAACGATGGGAGACCGGCGGCGAAGTTGTTCGTGCCGTCGAGGGGGTCTACCACCCACTCGTAGCGGTGGTCGCCGTCTCGCCCGGACTCCTCGCCGTGGACGGCGTGGTCCGGATAGGCGTCTCTGAGGACCGAGAGGACGCGTTCTTCGGCGGCCCTGTCGGCGGCGGCTTTCACGTCGTCGGTGCCGTACTCGCCCTCGACCGGACCGTCGCGGAAGGCGTCTTCGAGGTAGTCGCCGCCCGCGTGGACGGCGCGAGTCGCGACGTCTGCCAGCGCCCGCAAATCGGCGTCGGTGGCGCCGCCGCTATCGTCGGCGTCGTCGGCGTCGTCAGATTCCGCGGTGGAGGTGTCGCTCATACCCAGTCTCCGCGGTCTGCGGGAAAGAATCGTTCGGTCGCGCGGGTCTTCCGCTTGCCCAACGTATTTCGTCGCGTAGGCGACAGTTCACGTCGTATGCAACCCGTCCCCACCGAGGCCTTCTCCGACCTCACGACGATATCCGACGTCGCGCTCTCTCCGTCTGGCGACCGCGTGGCGTTCGTCGCCGCCGAGTCCGACCCCGACGAAGACGAGCGACTCGCTTCGCTGTTCGTCCTCCCGGCCGACGGCAGTCGGGAGCCCCACCGGCTCACGCGCGTCTCGTCGGCGTCGAGTCCGACGTGGAGTCCCGGCGGCGACCGACTCGCCTTCCTCGCGGCCCGCGAAGAGGACTTCGAACGACGAGTCGGCCGCGACGACGCCGAACCCGCCGACGGCGACGCGGACGACGAGGCAAATACCGACGCCGGCGGGGCAGACACCGACGCCGACGCCGAACCGAAGTCGCAGGTGTGGCTGTTCGACCTCGCACGCGGCGGCGACGCCCGGCAGGTGACGGCGTTCGAGGAGGGAGCGGACGAGTTCGACTGGTCGCCCGACGGAGACCGGATGGTCGTCGCCGCGCGCGACCCGACCGAGGACGAACGGGCGTACCTCGACGACAGGCGCGACGGCGGCCCCGTCGAGACCGAACGCTTCCAGCACAAACTCGACGGCAAGGGCTATCTGGACACGGTGACGACGTATCTGTTCGTCGTGGACGCCGAAACGGGCGAATCGGACCGACTCGACGACGCCCGGGGCGGCGGCGCGTTCCACGCTCTCGCGGGGATGGACCCCCGATGGGGCCCGTCGGGCCGAATCGCCTACACGGCGTACGAAGGCGAGGACGCGGACGCGACGATTGCGCGAGACGTGTACTCCGTCCGACCGGACGGCACCGACAAACGCCGACACACCGACGGCGAACTCGGCGCGTCCGCGCCGCGGTGGTCGCCCGACGGCGACAGACTGGCGTTCGCGGGCGGCGACCCCGAGAACTGGTGCATCCCGACGCAACTGCACGTCACCAGCGTGGACGCCGACGGAGACGCGTACGAGAGTGCGTCCGCGTCCTTAGACCGGACGCTGGCCCGCGGCGCGGAACCGGTGTGGGTCGACGGCGACACGCTCTACGCGCTGGTCGGCGACGATGGGAAGACGCGCCCCGTCCGCTTCCTCGCGGGCGAGGACGACCCCGAACGCGTGTTCGAGGCGCAAGGAGAGAAGAGAGCCTGCACGATGCTCGACGTGGCCGAGGACACCGCCGTCGTCCACCTCTCGCACCCGAGCGAGGGCGCGGACCTCTACGCTCTCGAACTCGGCTCGCTCGACGACTCGGGGTCGCACACCGATTCCGACCCGGACGCCGAACTCACGCGCCTGACCGACGTGAACGCCGAGTTCAGAGACCGGTACGAGATGCCGCAGGTCCGTCGCGTCACGTACGACAGCGACGGCGTCGACGTGGACGGCGTCGTCTACGCGCCCCCGTCGTTCGACTTCGAGGGAACGGACGCGGATGCGGATTCGGATACGGACGGCGAGGGGTCGCTTCCAGTCGTCGTCGCCATCCACGGCGGCCCCGTCTCCTACGACGAACCCGAGTTCCGCTTCGACCACGCGGTGTTCACCTCGCGGGGCTACCTCGTCTTCCGTCCGAACTACCGCGGCGGGTCGTCGTACGGACGCGACTTCTCCGAGGCCCTCCGCGGTCGGTGGGGCACCGTCGAGGTGGACGACATCGCGGCCGGCGCGCGCGAACTCGTCGCCCGCGGGTGGGCCGACGAGGACCGCGTCTTCGGCCACGGATTCTCGTACGGCGGCATCGCGCAGGGGTTTCTCGTCACGCGAGAACCCGACCTGTTCGCCGCCGCCGCGCCCGAACACGGCCTGTACGACCTCCGGTCGGCGTACGGGACGGACGACAGCCACGTCTGGGCCGAGAACGAGTACGGCGTCCCGTGGGAGAACCCCGAAGCGTACGACGCGTCGTCGGCGATTCGTGACGTCGGGGCGCTCCGAACCCCGTTGCTCGTCGTGGCCGGCGGCGAGGACTGGCGCTGTCCGCCGTCGCAGTCCGAGCAGTTGTACGTGAGCGCCAAGAGCGAGGGCGTGGACGCGCGGTTCGTTCTCTACCCGGACGAACACCACAACATCGGCGCTCCCGAGCGAGCGATTCACCGCCTCGACGAGATTACGGCGTGGTACGAGCGACACGACCCGGCGAGAGAGACTGACGGCGAGGCGGACGACCGGTAGCTTTCAGACCCGTTCTTTTCCGCCTCGGAGACGAACGTGACCCATGGAGTTTCGCGTGGTCCACGGTGACATTGCACAGCAGTCCGCCGACGTCCTCGTGAACGCCGCCCGCACGAGTCTCCGGATGGGGTCGGGCGTCGCCGGTGCCCTCAGGCGTCGGGGCGGTCCCGAACTGAACGAGGCGGCGGCGGGACAGGGGCCGATAGACCTCGGGTCGGTGGCGGTGACGGAAGCGTTCGAACTCGACGCCGACTGGGTGATTCACGCCGCCGCGATGCCGCACTACGGCGACGCAGAGGCGACCGCAGAGAGCATCCGCGACGCCACGCGACACAGTCTCGAACGCGCCGACGAGCTCGGGTGTGAGTCGCTCGTGATTCCGGCACTCGGGTGCGGCGTCGCCGGGTTCCCGCTCGAAGACGGCGCGCGCATCGTCTGCGAGACCATCGACGCCTACCGGCCCGAGTCGCTCTCGGACGTCCGGTTCGTCGCCTACGACGAGGCGGAGTTCGAGACGGTCGAGCGCGTCGCGAACGAGGTTCGCGACAGGACCGGCGGCGACTGAACGACTTTTTCGTCTCCGGTCCTACAGTTCGGTCGATGCGCGTGCCAGACGACGCCCCCGCCGCGTGCCCGGTGTGCGGCGTCGATTACGACTCCATCTCCGAACACGACGCCGGACTGATGGTCAACCTCCTCGACAACGAGATGTACCGCAGGGTGTGTTTCGACCCCGTGACGCTCGACGGCCGGGCGCACGTCCGCTTCTACCATCACACGCACGAACAGGTCAGCGACGGTGACGAGACCTAAGCGAGACGGTTCACTCCGACGGGACGGACTTCAGGACCACGGTCGTTCGGAAAACTCCCCTGCCTCAATCTCTCGCTCTATCTCTCTGAGCGTCTTCTCGTCCACGCTCACGAGGTGACAGAGCGGGTGTCCGGGCGCGGCGACGGGGTTCTGCAGCACGCCGATGATGAGGCCCGTGAAGGGTGCGGCGACGCGTTTCTCTCTGGTCTTGAAGTGGTTCGAGATGGTGCAGATGGTGTCGCCCTCGTAGACGAGTGGGACGCCGTCGTACTGCATCTCCACGAGGCCGCCGGTGTCGGCTCGAATCCACGCCTTGTCCGAGGCGTTCTCCACGATTCGCGTCCAACCCGGCCACGCCACCGGCCGGTTCGGCAGGAGACCGTACTCCGCGAGGACGCTGTCGACGCCCTCCATCGCGCGCTCGATGAGCGGGAGTTGGAAGCGGTGCGCGCGGCCCATCTCGACGGTGATAGTGGGCGTCCCGTCGTTCGTCGCGACGGTTCGGAGAGACCCCGCGTCGGCCTCGCCGGAGAGGATGAGGTTCGACCCGTACGACCGGGCGAGGCGGGCGACGTCCGGCCTCGACATGTCCGCGCGCACGTGGTACATCGTGGTTCGGTTGCGCGTGGAGGTGTGGAAGTCGAGGCCGATGTCGCAGGGGCGGATGAACCGCTCGTATATCTGATTCGCCATCCGCTCGGCCGTGTTCGAGGAGTTCCGACCCGGGAACGACCGGTTCAGGTCCAAGTCGTAGATGGGGATGTAGCGCTGCTGGGCGAGGTAGCCGGGGACGTTCGCGACGTGAATACAGACGACGGTGCCGTGAATCCGCGTCGGGTCGTAGCGGGCGGCCACCTCCTGCAACACCTTCACGCCGTTGAGTTCGTCGCCGTGGAGGGCGGCGGTCATGAACACCGTCGGCCCGCCGTGTTCGCCGTTGATGACCGTCACCGGAATCTCGACGGGGTCGCCGAGGTACGTCTCGCTTATCTCGTACCGGAGGTGTCGCTTCTGTCCCGGCGGCACCTCGGCCTCGTACCGGAACGGTTTGGGGTCGCTCATAGCGCCTCGTCGTCGCGGCAGGTGATGAATCTTCACACGCTCGGACCTGTCCTCGTTTCGTCAGTTCGTCGGCTCTTTGGTCGCTCCCGCCGAGGCACGGACATGGCTCGGCTCGACTCTCCGTTCCGAATCGGCGACGTGACGGTGCCCAACCGACTCTACCGGGCACCGCTCTTAGAGTGCGCGGGGAACGGCCCCGACGCGGTGGACAGACTCGTCGCCGAGTTGGAACCGGCCGCGGCGGCGGGCGCGGGACTCGTCTGTCAGGGTGCGACTATCGTCCGCGGCGAGGGCGGGTGCGCCGCCCCGGGGATGACCCGCGTCCACGACCGACGCTTCGTCTCCGAGTTGTCGACGCTCACCGAGGCGATTCACGACCACGGCGGCCGCATCGCCGTCCAACTCGAACACGGGGGTCTGCGGAGCATGGAGACGTGGCACGCCGGGTATCGCGAGGCGAACCCGGACCTCCGGCAACTCGCCGTCTCTCGGCCTCCGAGACTCCTGCGCGCGATGGCCGCGACGGGCTTTCTCGACTACGACGCGCACGTCCTCTCCACCGACGAGGTGTACGAACTCGCCGCGGACTTCGGCCGGTCGGCGAAGTACTGCGCCGACGCCGGATACGACGTGATTCACCTCGCCGGAGCCAACATGGGTCTGATTCACCAGTTCCTCTCGCCGTTCTACAACCGGCGGGACGACGAGTTCGTCGACGGCGTCCGCTTCCTCGAAGTCGTCCACGACGAGATACGCTCGCGCGCCGGCGACGTGCCCGTGATGACGAAAGTACCCGCGGAGACGGCCGCGCCCCCGGTTATTCGGCGGCGACTCTCCGCCCACGACGCGGTGGGAATCTGTACGCGTCTCGTCGAATACGGCTACGACGCCGTCGTCCCCGTCAACGGTTCCGTCTTCTGGGACGCCAGCATCGTGAAGGGCCGCTATCCGGCGCGAGCGTGGCGCGACGACCGGTATCGGGAGGGCTACGCGGAGGCGTTCGGCGGCAGACTCCGCGCCCGTCTCGTCGCTCTCGGCAACTGGGTGGAGTCGAAGTGCTACGCGTTCGACCCGGCGTGGAACGCCGACCTCTGCCGGCGCGTCCGTCGCCTCGTGGACGTCCCCGTGCTGTGCGAGGGCGGTATCCGCGGACGCGGGGAGATGGAGCGACTGCTCGCCGCCGACTGCGACGCCGTCGGACTCGGACGCCCGTTCTACGCCGAACCGCGACTCCCCGCGCGACTGCTGTCCGGTGACGGCGACGATTCGGGCGGCGCGTCCGAAGACGCGCGCGTCGTCTGCGAGAACTGCAACAACTGCGCCGTTCCGCAGGCGACCGGTGCGGACGGCGTCTGTCGGACGCCCGCGGTGCTTTCGGAGGCGGGACGGCTACGGAAGGAGGGGGCGTACGAGTGACCGACGGACGGGTTAATCGCCTCCCGAACGCGCCGCGACATCCACGAAGATTATTGCCTCTCGCTTTGGAGTGAGCGTAATGGCACGCGACCGGTCCGCCGAGGAGTCGGCGGCGCTCCTGTCCGTCCTCGACGCGTTGGACGACGCGGACGCCCGGGCCATCATCAGAGCGCTAGCAGAACCCATGACGGCAAGTGAACTCTCCGAGGCGTGTGACATCCCTCTCTCGACGACGTACCGCAAGTTAGACCTCTTGACCGACGCGGAACTCCTCGCCGAAGGGACGGAGATACGCACCGACGGACACCACACGACGACGTACGAGGTGACGTTCGACGAGGTTCGCATCGAACTCTCCGACGACAGGCGACTCGCCGTCGACGTCGTCGGAAGCGACCTGTCGCCCGAAGAGCAACTCGCCGACATCTGGTCGGCTGTCCGGAGGGAGACGAAATGAGTCACTTCTCCGCCGCACCGGCCCTCGCGACGGCGCTCATCGTCGTTCAGACCGGAATCTTGGTGCTCGGCGGTCTCATCACCTACTTCAGCTACAAGGCGTACCGACAGACCGGCGAGTCGTCGCTCCGCGCACTCACGCTCGGATTCGGCATCGTGACGCTCGGTGCCACCGTGGCGGGCGCACTCGACGTCGTGTTGAATCTGAACCTCGTCGTCGGCGTCCTCGTCGACGCCGTCCTCACCCTCGTCGGGTTCGCCATCATCACCTACTCGCTGTACGTGGAGTGACCGTCTCGAACCGGCGAATCGTGCCTTTCCCGCACACAACTGTTATCTTCGCGCGTCTCGAACGACCGCCGATGAGCGAACGCGCATCGAACCGAGACGAACTCGACGAGATTCGGCGACGGAAGCGAGAAGCGCTCGAAGCGAAGATACGCGGCGAAGGAGCGAGCGAAGACGATTCCCAGCCTGCGCCGACGACGCCCGTCCGCGTCGACGGCGTCGACGAGTTCGAATCGCTCGTCGCCGCGCACGACGTGGTCCTCGTCGATTTCCACGCGGACTGGTGCGGGCCGTGCAAGATGCTCGAACCCACCGTGAAGCGACTGGCCGCCGAGACGGACGCGACGGTGGCGAAGGTGGACGCCGACCGAAACCAGACGCTCGCACAGCGACACGGCGTTCGCGGACTCCCGACGCTCCTCCTCTTCAGCGGCGGGGACGTGGTCGAACAGGTGGTCGGTGTCCGCGACTACGGGACGTTACGGAGTCTGGTCGACCAGTACGTCTGAGGCGGACGCGCAGGCGTTCACCCGAGGACGTAGTCCAGTCGGGGGTACTTCTCGACGAGCGTCTGCCCGCCTATCTCGTAGCGTTCCAAGAGCGCGTCCACGCCGAGGATGCGGCCCGCGCCGAACGCGGCGACGGCGAGGAACACCAGCATGTAGGCGAAGTCGCCGTTGATGACGCCGTGGGCCACGTCCCAGTTCCCGAGGTAGAACAGGAACATCATGAACGCGCCCCAGAAGGCGGCGAGTCGGGTCAGGACGCCGACGATGAGCGCCAGTCCGATGGCGAGTTCGCCCCACGGGACGGCGACGTTCACGAACGCGACGAACAGGTCGTTCGCGGCCATCGCGACGAACAGGTCGGCGGCGGGCGACCCGTTCGCCACCGTGGCGAACTGGAGGTAACCCCGCGCGTCGAACGGTTCGATTATCTTCGCGACGCCGGCGTACGTGAACGCGACACCCATCATGAGACGCAGTGCGAGGACGAACCACGCGCTCAGCGAGTGGGCCTTCCCGCGGACGGTGACGCCCGCCAGCGTGCTCTCGAACGTGTTCGCGACTCCAGTGGAAGTTGTCGAAGTCATGTTTCTCACCTACAGTTAAAGAGACGTCGACAGGTTCCATATACTCGGACGCTGGTTCTCGAATCCGGAGAAACGAGAGACGCGGCCGTCGTCGCGCGTGCCTCGCGCTGACTCGTCGCACTGTCTTCGGCCGTCCGCGCAATCGGCCGTACGACGGCGTGCGGTCGCGTGCGTGATGACCCGTAGCCGTCACTATATCTCGTTCGGCGTCGTAGCTCTCGCATGCGCCTCGCCGCCGTCGATATCGACATCGGAACCCGCTCGCCGACCGTCCTCCTGAACGGCACGGACGCGGCGACGCTCGGCGTCCATCCGCTGGACCGCGTCCACATCGAGACGGACTCGGGCACGGTGGTCGGTATCGTCGAGTTGAGCGACGAACTCGTCGCCCCCGGCGAGTTGGCGGTCACGCGCCGACTCGGACACGTCGAGGGGTCGGTGGAGGTGACGCCCGCCCCGCGCCCCGCGTCGGTGGAGTTCATCCGCAAGAAGTTAGACGACGACGAACTCGACGCCGAGGAACTCGACCGTATCGTCCGCGACGTACGCGAGGACCGACTGTCGGACGTGGAACTCGGGGCGTACGTCTGCGCGATGTACCTCAACGGCGCGTCGCTCTCGGAGACGATGCACCTCGCGGAGTCGATGGCGGCGGTCGGAGAGACGTTGACGTGGGACGACGAGGTGGTCGCGGACAAACACTCCATCGGCGGCGTCGGCGGCAACCGCGTCACGCCGATTCTCGTCTCTATCGTCGCCGCGGCGGGCGTCACCATCCCGAAGACGTCCTCCAGAGCCGTCACCTCCGCCGCGGGGACCGCCGACACGATGGAGGTGTTCTGTCCCGTCGCCCTCTCTGCCGACGAGATTCGCGCCACCGTCGCCGCGACGGGCGGGTGTCTCGCGTGGGGCGGCGCGGTCAACCTCTCGCCCGTCGACGACAAGATAATCCGCGCGGAGACGCCCCTCTCACTGGACCCGCACGGACAACTCGTCGCGTCCGTCCTCTCGAAGAAGCGAAGCGCCGGGTCGACGCACGTCCTCGTGGACATCCCGTGCGGCGAGGGCGCGAAGGTGACGAACCTGAACGACGCGCGCGAACTCGCGTCCGACTTCCGCCGCGTCGGCGAACACCTCGGGATGACGCTCGACTGCGTCGTCACCGACGGGAGCGCACCCATCGGCCGCGGCGTCGGCCCCGTCTTAGAGGCCAGAGACGTGCTCTCAGTGCTCTCCGGGAGCGGACCGGGTGACCTCCGCCGCAAGAGCGTCCGTCTCGCGCAGGTTCTGTTGGACTGCTGTGACGTGACGGCGGACGCCGCAGCGATACTGGAGTCCGGGGAGGCGCTCGACCGCTTCCGCGCTATCGTCGCGGCACAGGGCGGCGACCCGGAGGTGTCGCTCTCGGACCTCGTCCCCGGTCGGTTCGAGCGAACGGTGACGGCGCGGGACGACGGCGTCGTCACCCACGTCGACAACGGACTCGTCAACGACGTGGCTCGGCGGGCCGGGGCCCCGCGGGCGACGGGGGCGGGACTCGAACTCCACCACCGCGTCGGCGACGCCGTCGGCCGCGGCGACCCCCTCTACACCGTCTACGCCGAGGCGGAAGGGCGTCTCGACGAGGCGGTCACCGTCGCCGAACGCGTCGAGGCCGTCCGCATCCGCGCGCCGGACGAGACGCTGATAGAGCGACTCTGAGCCGAGCGTTCGCGGGCGACGACGCCGCGGCAGAGCCTTTTGTCGTTCGGAGTGCTACCGAGACACATGGACGACCCCGACTCGCGCGTCGTGAGCGAGGTGCGCCGAACCGCGGACGCCATCGGGTCGATGGAGGTTCGCGGCGCGGCGACCATCGCGGACGCGGCGGCGGCGGCCCTCCGCGCGCAAGCGGAGCAGAGCGACGCGACGACCGCCGCGGACCTTCGCGCGGAACTCCGCGCGGCCGCCCGAACGCTCGACGACACCCGCCCGACGGCCGTGAGCCTCCCGAACGCCCTCCGCTACGTCCTCTTCGACCTCGACGGCGAGACGGTAGAGGCCGTCCGCGACGCCGCGGTCAGGCGCGCCACCGAGTTCTGCGAACGCCTCGAACACGCCCAGACCGACCTCGGACGCGTCGGCGCGAACCGCCTCCGCGACGGCGACACCGTGATGACGCACTGCCACTCGACGGACGTCCTCGCCTGCGTGGAGGCGGCCGTCGCGCAGGGAAAGTCGCTCTCGGCCGTCGTCAAGGAGACGCGGCCGCGGATGCAGGGGCACATCACCGCCCGCGAACTCGCCGCGTTGGGCGTGGACGTGACGCTCGTCGTGGACTCGGCGGCGCGTCGCTACCTGAACGACGTGGACCACGTCCTCGTCGGCGCGGACAGCATCGCCGCCGACGGGTCGGTGATAAACAAAATCGGAACCAGCGGACTCGCCGTCAACGCCCGCGACAGGGGGACGCCCGTCGTCTGCGCCGCCCAGACCATCAAACTCCACCCCGGCACGCTCACGGGCCACACCGTCGACATCGAGATGCGCGAGGAGAGCGAGGTGATAGACCCGGAGACGGCGGCGACGCTGGGCGACGTGCGCGTGGCGAACCCGGCGTTCGACGTGACTCCCCCGCGGTACGTCGACGCAATCGTGACCGAACGCGGCCAGTACCCGCCCGAGAGCATCGTCGTCCTGATGCGCGAACTGTTCGGCGAGGCGACGGCGGAACCGTGGGTGGAGAAGTAACACAAGAGATTTAATGGCGTGAGATTCCTCTTCGATGAGATGTCTTCGCTCCCGCACACCTCCCCGAGACTCGTCGTCGGCGTCGGGTCTCTCCTCCTCACCGTCCTCGCGACGTACGTCGCGGCGTCGGCACCGGGGTTCCCGGGCCGCGTCTGGACGTGGCCGTACACGTTCCTCGTCCGCCTCCGGCGTGACCTGCCGCGCGGTGACCGCGTGACCCTCGCGTGGGTCGCCGTCGCCCTGTGGTCAGTCGGCGTCACGGCCCTCCACTTCGGCGGCCTTCGGTACCGTATCTACACGCAGTACCCGTGGTGGGACCTCCTGACGCACTCGATGGGCGGCCTCGGCGTCGCCGCCGTCCTCGCGATGTCGTACCGTCGACCCGGCGACGCCGCCCGGTCGCCGTGGTGGCTGATTCCGGGCGTCCTCGCCATCGGCGCGGGGTTCGAGGTGTACGAGTTCGTCTTTAAGACGTTCTGGTACGGGTGGACCTTCGAGTTCTACGTCGTCGACACGGTCATCGACCTCTGCATCAACACCTCCGGTGCCGTCGTCGTCGCCGTCGCACTCTCGTGGTATCAGAACGAGGCCGAGACGAACGCGAGGGCGTCGGACGCCGGCGACGGACCGTCGGGCGGTGAGTTCCCCGAGTAGGAAGTCTACCGCGGCGTCTCCGTGCCCCACTTCTCAACCGCCACCGCGAGTTCCGGACTCGCTTCCGCGGACTCCTCCAGACTCTTTCCCGCGGCGTACCCGTCGACGGCCGCGCGGAGGGCCGCCGCGCCCGCCCGCGTTCCGTCCGGGTGGCCGTGAATTCCGCCGCCCGCCTGCACGCAGACGTTCGTCCCCGTCGCGTCCAACAGGTCGTGGACGAGGCCGGGATGGAGGCCGCCGGAGGCGACAGGGAGCACGTCCGTCAACCCGTACAGGTCCGAGCGCATCCACTCGTTGATGCCGACGGTGTCCTCGTTGGCGAGTTTCCCGAGGCCCGCTGTACCGGTGTGGAGTTGGTCGACGCCGCAGAGGCGCAACACCTGCGCGAGGACGCGCATCGAGACGCCGTGGTGCGGCAGGCGGTCGAACGCCGCGTGCATCGCGCGGTGGGCGTGGATGGCGATGCCGTGGTCCTCACACCGGTCGCGGACGGTCTGCACGGCGGCCCACCCGGTCGTTATCACGTCGACCATCACGTACTCACAGCCCTCTTCTGCCGCCAAGTCGACCCGTTCGAGCATCGTGTTCGTGTCCGCGGTGACGTTTATCAGGTAGGACTTCGTCTCGCCCGTCTCGTCTTCGGCGTCGTCGCGGAGGGCGAGACTCTCCACGAGTCGGTCGTGGTAGGGGTTGAACGACTGGTCGGTGAGGTTCTCGTCGTCTTTCAACAGGTCGACGCCGCCGACCCACGCCTCGTAGCCGACCTCGGCGTGGCGCTTCGTCGAGAGACCGACTTTCGGTTTCGGAACCGTCGCGAGGATGGGTCGGTCCGCTTCGAGGCCGAATATCTCGTCTCGAACCCTCGACCCGAACTGCGGCCCCGCGAAGGAGGTGACGAGTTCTTCGGGCCACTCGCAGTCTTCCAGACGGATGCTGTCGACGGCTTTCATCCCCATGATGTTGCCCGCGATGCACGAGAGGACCTGCGCCATGTTCCCGGGTTCGAAGAGGCCCGCGGGGTAGGCGACGCCGACGTCGGACTCGCCCGCCGCGTCGGCGTCGTCGATGGCGAACGCCGTCGCGCCCATGTCCGTGAAGTCGGCGCCGGTGGGGAGGGCCGCCCACGTCCCGTTCGAGGACTCCGAGGCGACGCGGGAGGCGGCCGCCTCCGCGCTCATCCCCTCGGCGGGGGCGATGCGGAACGTACACACGAGGTCCGACGCGTCAGGTTCGTACGACAGGTCGAGGAAGTCCTCGTAGGTGATTCCAGCCATGCCCATGCGGTACGTGGGCAAGGAACATAAAGACGGGCGCGACGGCGACATCTCGACGCCGCGTGGGCGTCCGATTCCGACTCAGAGACGCCCGCGAACGTCGCGGAACACCGACAAGTCGGTGTCGACGACGGCGGTGATGGCGTCCGCCGCGCCGAGCAACCATTCCACGCGTTCGATGCGGGCCTCTAAGTCGCCGGGGCCGATGCGGTAGTTCTCCACGATGTCGTCGATTGTCTCGCCCGCCGTCCAGTCGCGGAAGATGCGCGCGAGTTTGACCGTACACAACCACTCCTCGAAGTCCTCGGCGTCGTTCATCCCCGTCGTGAACTCCGCGGCGTGACTCGTGGCGAAGCGGTACATCGCGGCGCGTTCGCGGTTGCCGAGGTACGTTCCCTGCATGTCGGGCGTTCCGCAGACGATTTCGAGGGCCGTGAGGTCGGTGACGTTCGCCTCGTCCATCGCCGCGGCCGTCTCGATTCCCCGGACCAGTCGCGCCCCCGTCTCCGGGCGGACGTACTGTCTGGAGACGACGCCGCCGAGTTCCGTCGCCGCGAGTCTGTCCACTTCGTCGCCGACGGTGCCGGCGTCGTCGTTTCCACCGGCGACGCCGCTCCCACCGACGTCGTCGTTCCCACCGTCCACCTCCAGCATCTGCATCGCCGCGAGTTCGTCGACGACGCCGTCCACGAGTCGCGAGAGGTCCACGTCAGGCGACTGGTGCGCGAAGAACGTCGCGTCCAGTAAGTCGAGGACGCCCGCGCGAGAGTCGGCGAACCCGGAGGCGACGACGGAGAGGACGTGCGTCCGGAGGGCGTCGCGCGCGGCGAGTTTCGACTCGACGGCCTCCGGTCCGGCGGTGACGTACCGGTCCCACAGCTCCGCCGCGTCGGCACCGTCGTCCTCGTCGGTCAGGAGGACCGCCTCGCCGTAGGGGTCGAGGTGCGGGCGGCCGGCGCGGCCGCACATCTGGTGGACTTCGAGGACGGGAAGCCACGCCATCTCCTCGCCGGTGTAGCGTTTCAGGTCGCGGACGACGACGCGACGGGCGGGGACGTTGACGCCGGCCGCGAGCGTCGGCGTCGCGCAGATGACTTTCAGTTTCTTGTCGCGGAAGGCGTTCTCGACGAGGGCGCGGTGACCGCTTCGGACGCCCGCGTGGTGGAAGGCGACGCCGGACCGAACGGCGTCCGCGAGTCGCGCGCCCGTCGCCGTCGACCCCAACTGCGTCACGGTGTCGGCGAGCGTCTGGCAGTCGGCCAGTCCCTCGTGCGCGAGACGGGTCGCCAGCGATTCGGCCTCGCGCCGGGACCGGACGAACGCGAGACACTGGCCCCCGTTCGCCACGGCGTCGGTGACGAGTGCGGCCGTCGCCTCCGTCGGCCCGTCGTCGTCCGGGGCCGCGTCTCCGGCGTCGACGCCGAGCGAGGAGTCGTCGTCGAACGTCACGTGTCCGTCGTCGTAGACGCCGGTCCGGAGCGAGACGGGCCGCCACGTCGTCTCGACCAGTTCGGCGTCCAACCAGTCGGCGATGTCTCCGGGGTTGTCCACCGTCGCGGAGAGCGCGACGATTTGGAGGCCCGGCGCGCGTCGCTGAAGCGTCGCCAGCGTCACCTCCAGCGTCGGGCCGCGGCCGTCCGACCCGAGGAGGTGTACCTCGTCGACGACGACGCAGGCGAGCGATTCGACCCACGACGCTCCGTTCCGAATCGCGGAGTCGACTTTCTCGGCGGTGGCGACGACGACGTCGTTGTCCATCAGGTCGTCGTCCGTCGCGTCGAAGTCGCCGGTGGAGATGCCGACGCTGACGCCGGGGAGTTCGGCGAACGTCTCGTACTTCTCTCGGGCGAGGGCGCGGAGCGGAACGATGTAGAGCGCGGGTCCGTCGGCCGTCAGCATGGCGAGTTCGGCGATGAACGTCTTCCCCGACGCGGTGGGGATGGCGGCGACGAGGCGGCCGCCCTCCGTGACGCCCGCCTCGACGGCGGCGGCCTGCGGGGGATAGAGTTGTTCGATGCCGTTCGACTCGTAGTGCTCCTGTATCGGGCCGGGGAGCGGCAGGTCCCGGACGTGCATCGTCCGCTTCTGGTCCCGTGCCCGTATAAAAACCTCCGCCCGTCAGCGTGCGGTACTGTCTCGCCCTCGGAAGTATCTGTTAGTACGATATTGACACCGATAGACTGCGGCGGGATTCGCGCGGCATCTTTTTACCCGGAGCGGCCAACGTTTGAAACAGATTACATGAAACGCTCGGTCGCCCTCGCCGTCGTCGTGGTGTGCTCCGTGCTCGCCGGTATCGGCATCGCGGACGCCGCGACGACGACGTACATCTCGAACGTCAGCGTCTCTCCCGAGCAACCGGTCCCCGGCGAACGGTTCACGCTTCGGACGACGATTCAGAACAGTCAGAGCAGCGACGGGAGTTTCCGCATCACCGACGTCTACGTCCGGCCCAAGGGGTCGACGAGCGACGTCGCTCGCGTGGAGAACCTCGGGAGTCTCCCGCCCGGTTCGAACGTCGTCGTCCCGTTGACGGCGTCGTTCGACACGCCGGGCACCCGCGAACTCCGCGTCCACGTCGTCGGCCGGAACCCCGGTGGCGAACTCGTCCAACTGCAGTACCCCGTCGTCGTCGCCGTCCGGCAGGGCGGGCCGCAGGTCGGACTCTCCGTCGGCGACGCCGTCGTCGGCACCGAGAACACGGTCCAAGTGACGGCCGCGAACGGCGAGGACGCGGCCGTGCGAAACGTCCGCGTCTCGCTCGGCGGGTCGGACGTGCGCGTGAAGAACGCGACGCGCGTTCTGGCGACGCTCGAACCCGGCACGTCCCGCGTGTTCAACTTCGCCGTGACGCCGGAGACGGAGGCCGCCGAACTGGAGGCCCGACTCCAGTACACCTCCGAGTCCGGTACCACGCGAACGGTGCGCGACACCGCCGCCATCGACGCCGAACCACTGCGCGAGAGCGTACAACTGGAGACGACGGTGGGAAGCGGTGCGCAACCGGCCGTCACCGTCGACGTGTCGAACCTCGGGAACGCACCGCTCGAAGACCCGGTCGTCGAACTCTCCCGCGAGGGGACGGTTCTCGTCCGACGGCCCGCCGCCGACGTCGCGCCCGACGAGACGCGGAGCGTCCGCCTCAACGTCTCCGAGGCGGAGAGCGGACCGCTGAACGTCCGCGTCACCTACCGAACGGGCGGGCAGTCCGGCGAGGCGACGTCAAAGGTGGCGTACGCCGCGAACCCCGGCCGGGTCGAACTCACCGGCATCGACTACGAGATGGAGGACGGCAGACTCCACCTCTCGGGGAGTACGAGCAACGTCGGACTCGGCGACGTGGAGAGCGTCGTCGTCCGCGTCGTCGAGACGGAGTCGGTGACGCCCGCCCGGCCGAACCCCGAGTACTTCGTCGGGAGCATCCCCGCCAGCGACTTCGCCTCGTTCGACCTCTACGCGGACGTAGCGCCCGGGACGGAGACGGTTCCCATCGAGGTGACGTACCTCGCGAACGGACGGGAGCGAACCGTTCGAACCGACGTCGACGTGAGTGACCTGAACGCCGAACCGACCGACGAGAGCGGTGGCGGCCTCCCGTCGATGCCGCTTCTCGTCGGCGGACTGGTCGCCGTCCTCCTCGTCCTGGGCGTCGGCGGCTACGCCTACCTCCGGCGGTGACCACGATGCCCATCATCGAACTCGAAGGCGTGTGGAAGCGCTACGAGAGCGGAACCGAGACGGTGGAGGCCCTGAAGGACGTGAACTTCGCGGCCGAACCCGGCGAGTTCGTCGCCATCATGGGGCCGTCCGGGAGCGGGAAGTCCACGATGCTGAACGTCCTCGGCCTCCTGGACGTCCCCTCCGAGGGCGTCGTCCGACTGGACGGCCGGGACGTGACCGACCTGACCGACGAGGAGATGACGACGCAGCGAAAGCGCGCCATCGGCTTCGTCTTCCAGAACTTCTTTCTCATCCCGACGCTGTCGGCGACGGAGAACGTCGAGGTGCCGACGCTGTTCGGGACGGACCCGACGGCCCGCGAACGCGCGACCCGGCTGCTCGAACGCGTCGGCCTCGGCGACAGACTCGACCACCGCCCGGACCAACTCTCCGGCGGCCAGAAACAGCGCGTCGCCATCGCCCGCGCCCTCGTCAACGAACCGCGAATCGTCCTCGCGGACGAACCCACCGGAAACCTCGATAGGAAGACCGGACGCGACGTGCTCGAACTGTTCACCGAACTGAAGACCGAAGAGGACGTGGCCGTCATCGCCGTCACCCACGACGACCAACTGCGTCAGTACGCCGACAGGGTCGTGAACCTCGTCGACGGCGTCCTGACCGAAGAGGGTGCGGAGGCCGACGCGGGGACGGAACCGGAGACGACGGAGGAGTTCGGCACGTGAGCCTCCTCGACAGACTCTACCGCCGCGTCCCCGCCCTCGTCATGGCGCGCCGGAACCTCTCGCGGAACCGCCTTCGGTCGGCGCTGGCCGCGCTCGGCATCATCATCGGCGTCCTCGCCATCGCCTCGCTGGGGATGTTCGGGACGACGCTCCGGACGGGCGCGTCCGAGCAACTCGGCGACATCGGCAACGAGATAAGCATCACGCCGAACCCGGAAGCGGGGTTCGACCGACTGACTGACCGGGACGTCGCCGACATCCGGCGCGTCACCGACGAGGGGGTGGTCGTGCCCGTGAGACAGCGGAGCGGAACGCTCACACGGGGGAAGGACAGGCGGATAACGACGGTGTACGGCATCGAGAACCCGGGTGCGCTCTACGAGGCGACGGACGGGCGGGTTCCCGACAGACTCCGGCAGGGCGCGCTCGTCGGCGCGACGCTGGCGGAGCAACTGGATATCGAACCGGGCAACCGCATCACGCTCGACAACCAGTCGTTCCGGGTCGTCGGCGTCCTCGAAGAGGAGAACGGCATCTCGCTTCTGAGTCCGAACAGCGCCGTCGTCGTCCCGATGGAGTCGTTCGACGAACGCGGCTACTCGCAGGTGGTCGTGAAGTCGCCGACGGGGACGGCCGCCAACGAGACGGCGATGGCCGTCCGCGAGGAACTGAACGACCGAGAGGAGAAGGTGTCGGTGTTCGAGTTGGGGTCGATAACCGAGGGAATCAACCAGTTCTTCGGCATCCTCAACGCCTTCCTCGTCGGTATCGGCTCGATATCGCTCGTCGTCGCGGGCGTCAGCATCCTGAACGTCATGCTGATGAGTACCATCGAACGGCGACAGGAAATCGGCGTCCTCCGCGCCGTCGGCGTGCAGAAACTCGACGTCGTGCGCATGATTCTCGCCGAGGCCGGACTGTTGGGCCTCGTCGGCGGGTTCTTCGGCGCGGTTCTCGCGGTTCTCGCGGGTCTCGTCCTCAATCAGGTCGTCATCTCCGACCCGTGGTTGACGTTCGCGCCCGCGAACCTCCTCTACATCGGACTCGCGGTCGTCTTCGGTATCGTCACCAGCGTGCTGAGCGGACTGTACCCCGCGTGGAAAGCCGCGACGGAGCGACCCGTGGAGGCGTTGCGGAAGTGAGAGCGCACGGCCGTCGGGCGTTCTTGGCGTCGCTCGGCGTCGGTTCCGTCTCCGTCGCGGGGTGTCTGGACGCCGCCCGAACCGACGACGCGACGGCCCGGACCGACGGCGGCACCGACCGCGACGCTTCCTCGGAGACGGGCGAGTCGGAGACGACCGAGTCGGGTGACTCGGCGGGGACGGTGGATGTCGCGGACGACTCGCCGCAGGGCTACCCGCACGTCCGCGCGTCGGGCAACCGCGTCGTCGCCGGCGAGGTAGACCTCTCGACGGCCGTCGAGCACCGCGTCGAGTTCGACGCGCGGCCCGCGTGGGTCGTCGGGCTTCCGTCCCTCGACGGCGACGCGTCGGTGTGGGCCGTCCGCCTCGAAGACGGCACCGTCGAAGGCGTTCGCGTCGACGACGCGGTGTCTCGCGTCTCCGTCTCACCCGACCGACTGGACGGGACGCTTCCGGTCGCCGCCGAGGCGAGGGCCGGTGAACTCTCGTTGCTCACCCACCCGGAGACGGCGGCGCACACTCATCCCGTCGCCGTCGGCGACACGGTGGCGACGGTGACCGACGGTGGGTCGCTCGCATTCGGCTGCGGCGACGACGTTGTCCGGGCGGACGCGAACCCGATTCCGGACGCGCGACCCGTCGCCGCCGCGGGGACCGTCGCTGTCCTCACGGACCCCACGGAGTCGTACGACCACGGCGTCCTCGGCGACGCGGTCGAGGCGACGTCGCTCTCGGTGGTCTCGACGGACGGCGAGCGACGCGCCCGCTTTGCGGCCCCCGAGGGGACGGTCTTGGAGGGAATCGCGCCCATCGCCGCCGACGTGGACGGCGACGGCGACGGCGAGTACGTCACGACGGCCAGCGACGGCACCGACGGCGCGCGCGTCGTCGCGTTCGACGGGTCGGGGTCGCACTACGTCGCCCCGGCCGTCGGGTCCGGCTATCGCTGGCGACACCCCCTCGCCGTCGCGCCGTTCGGGCCGGACGGCGACGTCGAGATAGCGGTCGTGAAGACGCCTCACATCGGCGGCGTCGCGGAGTTCTACCGCGCCACCGACGACGGGCGACTCGCACTCGTCGCCGAGTCGGCGGGGAACTACGCGACGCACACCATCGGGAGTCGGAACCTCGACGCCGCCCTCGGCGGGCGCTTCGCCGACGGCGACTGGTGTCTCCTCGTCCCCGACGACGCGCGCGAACGACTGTTCTCGCTCCGCCGCCGCGACGACGGCGTCGAACGGACGGCGACGCTCGCACTCGGCGGGGAACTGACGAGCAACGTCTCCGGCGTGGCCGTCGGCGACGACGCGCACGTCGCCGCCGGCGTCGGGAGCGAACTGGTCGTCTGGACGCCCTGAGTCCGCTCGAACGCGGACTTCACTTTCGACCCGAGGTCCGAGTATAAGCCCTGAGACGACGTTCTCTCCCGTATGACATCCAGCATCCGAGCGTCGGCGACGACGACCATCGACCGGGACGTGAAGACGGTGTTCGACCACGCGGCAGACCCCGCGCGGATGGACGACTGGGTCGTCGGCGTCTCCGGGACGCGACTCGTCTCGGGGGCTGGCGACGCTGTCGGCGACGTGTACGAGTACGACTACACCTACGGCGGGCGGACGACGCCCATGCGCGTGGAACTGACGGCGTTCGACCGACCGAACCGCGTCGCGATGCGCGCCGAAGAGGGGCCGTTCGCGTTCGAGGGCGAGACGACGTTCGCGGCGGACGGCGACCGGACGCTCGTGACGAACACCATCGAGA
Organism: Halogeometricum limi; assembly: GCF_900115785.1. Lineage (GTDB taxonomy): Archaea > Halobacteriota > Halobacteria > Halobacteriales > Haloferacaceae > Halogeometricum > Halogeometricum limi. The sequence continues at coordinate 449,753 of NZ_FOYS01000002.1, read as the reverse complement.
CGGGGTCGGACGGTCGGTTCACGACCGTGATGTTCACGGTGTTCAGACCGGTGATGCGGTGGCTGATGGCGCGGCGTCTCGGCGCGGAACTCGGCGAACTGAAGCGTCTCGTCGAGTCGGAGACGGAACGCCAGTCGGCGTCGCAATCGGAGACGGACTCGGAGGCGGCCCCGTCGGCGTGAACCGGTGAAGAAATCGTGCGCGAGGCGTCGTCGCTCGGACGACGCGGTCGACCTCAGATGAGGTCGTGTTCGGCGAGTCGGTCGACGGCCTCGCGGAGTCGTTCCTCGCTCGCGGCGTAGGAGATGCGGGCGTAGCCGGGCGACCCGAACGCCGACCCGGGGACGGTGGCGACGTGGGCGTCCTCGATGGCCGCCTCGCACCACGAGGTGTCGTCGTCGTCGACGGGGAGCATCATGTAGAACGCGCCGTCGCCGACGGGCACGTCCAGGTCGTGTTCGGCGAAGAGGTCCGCGAGCATGTCGCGGCGTTCGCGGAACGCGTCGCGCATCTCGGTGACGGCGTTGTCGGTGTTCGTGATGGCCTCGACGCCCGCGCGTTGGACGAAGTTGACCGCACAGGAGACCGAGTGCGAGTGGAGTTTCGCCGCCTGCGAGACGAGTTCCTCGGGCGCGTGGAGGTAGCCGAGACGCCACCCGGTCATCGAGTACGCCTTCGAGAAGCCGTTGATGGTGACCGTGCGGTCTTCCATCCCCTCGACGGAGCCGAGACTGGTCTGTTCGACGCCGTACGTTATCTGTTCGTAAATCTCGTCGGAGATGACGGTGACGTCGTGTTCGACCGCGAGGTCACGGACGCCTTCGAGGGCGTCGTCGGAGTACACCGCGCCCGTCGGGTTCGACGGCGAGTTGACGACGAGCAGTTCGGTGTCGTCGGAGACGGCCTCGGTCAGGTCGTCCAGCGCGGGTTCGAGTTGGAAGTCGTACGGCGCGAGGTCCACGCGGTTCAAAGAGCCCCCGGCGAGTTTCACCATCGCCTCGTAGGACACCCACGCGGGGTCCAAGAGGACGACTTCGTCGCCGTCGTCTATCAGGGACTGGAACGTCTCGAACAGCGCTTGCTTGCCGCCCGGCGTGACGATGACCTCGTCGGCCTCGGCGTCGATGCCGTCGCCTCGGAGTTTCTCCGCGATGGCCTCGCGGAGTTCGCGGATGCCGTTCGAGGAGGTGTAGCCGGTGTGTCCGGCGTCCATCGCCTCCTTTCCGGCCTCGACGACGTTCTCCGGCGTCGGGAAGTCGGGTTCGCCGACCGAGAGGTCGACGACGTCTACGCCCTGTGCTTCGAGTTCGCCCGCCTTGTTGCTGATGGCGAGCGTCGCGCTGGGTTCGACCCGCTCTACGCGGGCGGCAAAGTCGAAACTCATGCTAACACCTCCACCATATCGACCGCGGCGTTTACCGCTTCCGCACCTTTCCCGACGCGCTCTCTCGCCTCCGCCCCACTCTGCCCTGGCCCCGAAACCCCGAACGTGACCGGAACGTCCCGGTCGAGACTGACGTCGGTGAGCGACTGCGCCGTCGCGTCGGCGATGACTCGGTCGTGCTCCGTGTCGCCGGTGACGATAGCGCCGACGACGGCGACGGCCTGCACGTCTCTCCGGCGGGCGAGTCGGTCCGCGGCCAGCGGCGAGTCGTAGACGCCGGGGACGCGAAGTACGTCTACCACGTCGGCGTCGCGTTCTGCCGCCGCGTCGCGGGCGGCGTCCTCCATCTGCGAGGTGACCGAGGAGTTGAACTCCGCGACCACCAGTCCGAGCGTAACCATGTCGGTTCGGTTCCCCGCGCTGATAAAAGAACTACCGACACGCGCAGTTCCGGCCGCGAGAGAGCAGAGAGCAAAAGAGTTGTAACCTCCGGGGGGCGATGAGAGTCACAATGAGTTCGGACGACGTCGCGTCGGAGTCGTCTGCGTCCTCCTCCACGTCGCCCGCGGCGGACTCCGTCGCCGGGACGGGCGCGGAGACGGACGCGACGCGGACCGACGCGCGCACGACCGTCGCCCACAGTCGCGCCCTCCTCGGCGTCCTCGCCATCTCCGTCCTCGCGCTCGGGATTCGACTCGTCGACCTCGGTGGCCGCATCTTCCACTGGGACGAGGGCCGCGTCGGCTACTGGATACTCCGCTACCACGACTCGGGCTACCACGTCTATCGCCCCATCGTCCACGGGCCGTTCCTCCCCATCGTCAACGACTGGCTGTTCGCGCTCGCCCCCGCCTCGGACTTCCTCGCGCGCTTCCCCGTCGCGCTCGTCGGCGGCCTTCTCCCCCTCGGCGCGTGGCTGTTCCGCGAGCGACTGTCGAACGTCGAGGTGCTGGCGTTCGCCGGTATCCTCGCGCTGAATCCGCTCCTCGTCTACTACTCGCGCTTCATGCGCAACGACGTGCTCGTCGCCGCGTTCGCGCTGTTCTGTCTCGGGTTCGTCGTCCGGGGGTTCGACACCGGAAAGCTCCGCTACGCGTTCCCCGCGGCGGCGTCGCTGGCGCTCGGGTTCACCGCGAAAGAGAACGCCCTCGTCTACGTGCTCTGTTTCCTCGGCGCGGGTGCGCTCCTCTTGGACCACCGACTGCTGAAAGCGACGGCCCGCGGCGAGGGTGCGAGCCGCGTCGTCTTCGGCGCGTGGCCCGCCGCCGTCCGCCGTCGCGTCCGGAACCACGGTGAGACGCCCCGCGACGGCGCGCTTCGCGTCGGCGGAACGATACTCGGGTCGATGGTCGTCTTCCTCGCCGTCTTCGTCTTCTTCTACGCGCCGCGCCCGGACCTCTGGCAGGCGCTGGGCGACCCGAGTCGACTGCCGGGCGTCCTCGAAGCGGGGTCGGTCGGCGCGTTCGAGCGATTCCTCGACACGTGGGCGGGCGGGAGCCACCAGGACCACGCCTACCTGCCGTACCTCCACGACATGCTGGAGACGCTGGTGTACGGCGCGCCCGCCGTCCTCGGCTTCACGCTCGTCGGCGTCGTCGTCGACCGCTACGGCTTCCAGACGGGCGGAACGTACCGCGAACTCGTCGCGTTCGCGACGTACTGGGGACTGGCATCGCTCGCCGGCTACCCCATCGCCACGGACATCCAAGCGCCGTGGGCGGCCGTCCACGTCGTCCTCCCGCTCGCCATCCCCGCCGCCGTCGGCGTCGCGTTCGTCTTCGAGTCCGCGCGCGACGCCCTCTCGTCGGACGACGCGGTGAGCGTCGGACTGGCCGCGCTCGTCGTCCTCGCCTCGTTCGGCGGCGTCGCCGTCGCCAACGTGGAGTACTTCAACTCCACCTCGAACGAGGACAGACAGGTCCTGCAGTGGGCGCAACCCGAGAACGACCTGAAAGAGACGATGCAGCTAGCGAGCGCCGTCGCCGAGAACAACGAGGGGACGGACGTGCTGTACTTCGCGCGGCCCGCGCCGAACGACCCCGACAGGGAGGTGTTCTGGGTGCGAGACGAGTCCGAGATGCTGACGCCGCCGCCGCCGGGCGGGACGCACTGGCACGACCGACTCCCGCTCCCGTGGTACACCGAACTGTACGGAATGCAGACGGCGAGTACGTCGCCCGAGACGCCCGCGGGGGAGGCCCTCGCGGACGCGCCGCCGGTGGTCATCACTCGGGAGTTCAGCCGTGAGGAGGCCGAAGCACACCTCGACGGCTACGTCGCCTACGAACACGACTGGCGGCTCAGGAGCGAACACGTCGTCGTGTTCGTCGACCGAGACGCCCTCGACGCGGCCGGCGTCTCGGCGAACGCGACGGCCGAGTGACCGCGCCCCGAGCGCATCGATACACGTTCGTGCCTATTCTCTTGCCGAGTTCGGTAACGTTTATGCAGTAACCTCCACAACCGACCGACCGTGACTGTCACCGTTCCCGGCCCCACACTCGGCGTCGTCGGCGGCGGCCAACTCGGGCGGATGCTCGCCGAGGCGGCCGCGCCACTCGGCGTCGAGGTTATCGTCCTCGACCCGACTCCGGACTGCCCCGCCGCGCCCGTCGTCCGCGACCAAGTCGTCGGCGACTTCGACGACGAGGCGGCGTTCCGCGAACTTGCCTCCCGCGTGGACGCGCTGACGTTCGAGATAGAACTCGCCGACGCCGACCTGTTGGACGAGGTGGCCGACGAGTTCGGCCTCTCGGTCCACCCCTCGCCCGAGACGCTGTCTCTCATCGAGGACAAACTCGTCCAGAAGCGCGCTCTCGCCGACGCGGGCGTCCCCGTCCCGCCGTTCCACCGCGTCGACGACGCCGACGACCTGCGCGAGGCGCTCTCGGAGTTCGGGTCGGTGATGCTGAAGGCCCGGACCGGCGGCTACGACGGCCGGGGGAACGTCCCCGTCCACGACGAGAGCGACGTCGAAGACGCGATAGACGCCGTCGGCGGCCCCGCGATGGCCGAGGCGTTCGTCGACTTCGAGCGAGAACTCTCCGTCATCGCGGTACAGGGCGACGACGAGGTGCGCACGTTCCCCGTCGGCGAGAACATCCACGAAGAGGAAATTCTCCGCGAGACGGTCGTTCCCGCGCGGACGACCGACGAGGTTCTCGAACGCGCCGACGAGGTGGCCCGCGACGTGCTCTCGGTTCTCGACGGCCGCGGCGTGTTCGGCATCGAGTTGTTCGAGACGCCCGACGGCGACATCTCGGTGAACGAGATAGCGCCGCGCCCGCACAACTCGGGCCACTGGACCATCGAGGGCGCGCGCACCTCGCAGTTCGAGCAACACGTCCGCGCCGTCCTCGGGTGGCCGCTCGGTTCGACCGCTCGTCGCTCTCCGACCGTGATGGCGAACGTCCTCGGAACCGTCGACGAGGCGCGCCCGGCCCGACTCGGGTCGGTGGAGTCGGTCCTCGCGGCCGACGGCGCGTCGCTTCACTGGTACGGGAAAGACGAGGTGCGGCCCCTGCGGAAGATGGGCCACCTGACCGTGACCGACGAGAGCGGGGAAGCCGACGAAGACGCCGGCGAACGACTGTTGACCCGTGCGCGCGACCTGCGCGACGGCCTGACGTTCGAGTGAGACGCAGACCGACCACGCCATGACAGACGACACCACCACGACCGCAGACGACGTGACCGTCGAATCGCTTATCGACCGCCTACACCGGGAGGCCGACGCCGACGCGGACCCCGAGACGACGCCCGACGTCGGCGTCATCATGGGGTCGGACTCCGACCTCGACGTGATGCGCGGCGCGCACGAGGCCCTCGACGAACTCGGCTTCGCCGAACAGACCGACTTCTTCGACGCGCCCGAGGCTCGCTTCACCTACGAGACGTACGTCGTCTCCGCGCACCGGACGCCCGACCTGATGTACGCCTACGGGAAGACGGCCGCCGCCCGAGGTCTGGACGTGATTCTCGCCGGCGCGGGCGGGAAATCCGCCGACCTGCCGAACATGACCGCTTCCATCGCGTATCCGCTCCCCGTCGTCGGTATCCCCGTCCAGGAGAAGTCCGTCGACTCGGTCATCGGGATGCCGACCGGCGCGCCAATCGTCGCCGTCGACGCGGGCAAGTCGTTCAACGCCGCCCTCTCGGCGGTCCAGATGCTCGCGCGCGAACACGACGTGTTGGAGGAGCGACTACTCGAGTATCACGACTCGCTGACCGGCGGCGTCGCCCGCGACTCGCGGGACCTCCACGACCTCGGTGTGGCGGGGTACGTCGCCTCGCGCGAGGAGTAGTTAGTTCGGTCGGCAGTCCGTGCGACGAGAATTTTGTCGTCTTCCGTGATTTCCGGTTAGTTACCCGTCGAAACCGCCGGACGCACACAAATCAACGCTTATAGGGGGCCGCTTCTAACCTGCGGACGTCAGGGAGACTACGGAATGAGTGAATGGATCGCAATCGGTGCGTTGGCCCTCGTCGCAGTCGGCATCCCGCTGGGGATGATGGCGGCTTCGGCGATTCTGCGGCCGAGCGTGCCGGAGCAAGGAAAGAGCGCTACGTACGAGAGCGGTGAGATACCGACGGGTTCGGCTCGCGTCCAGTTTAATATCCAATACTACATGGTCGCGCTGCTGTTCGTCGTGTTCGACATCGAGACCGTCCTCATCTTCCCGTGGACGGTCATCTACCGCTCCGCGTTGAGCCAGGGCGCGAGTCTGGCGACCGTACTGCTGCCGATGCTCGTTTTCATCGGCGTGCTGGTCGTCGGTCTCGTCTGGGCGTGGCGCAACGGCGCCGTCGAGTGGGTCAAAAGCCCGCTGGCGAAGCGTCGGAAGACAGAGAGACAAGACGCATGAGTAGCGACCAGAACCAACCTTTCGTCACGGACGACACGCAGGTACAGACCGAGACACGCGACGCCCGAATGACGGGCGCAGACAACCGGTTCAACTCCAAACTTCGCGAGGCGTTCGGCTCCTCGCCGTTCATCCTCACGAAGTTCGACAAGTTCATGAACTGGGTCCGCGGGTCCTCGATGTTCATGCTGCAGTTCGGTATCGCCTGCTGCAGCATCGAGATGATGCACACGTACGCCATCAAGCACGACCTCGACCGATTCGGTGCCGGGGTCCCCCGCGCGTCGCCGCGGCAGGCGGACGTCATCATCGTTCCGGGAACCATCGTCTCGAAGTTCGCCCCGCGCATGAAGCGCGTCTACGACCAGATGCCGGAGCCGAAGTTCGTCGTCGGGATGGGGTCGTGCACCATCTCGGGCGGTCCCTTCCAGGAGGGCTACAACGTCATCAAGGGCGCAGAGGAGGTCATCCCCGTGGACATCCACATCCCCGGGTGCCCCCCGCGACCCGAGGCCCTCGTCTACGGCATCGCGAAACTCCAAGAGCGTATCGCCGAGGGCGAGTCCAGTCCGGTGACGGTCAAGCCGTACGAACTCGAACAGTTCGGCGACCTCAGCCAGGACGAACTCGTGAACCACCTCGCAGACCGAATCGACGAGGACGACCTCGTCATGCGCTACAACTGGGCTGATTCGCCATGAGCCTCGAAGAACCACGCGACCAGGGAACCGACGCGGTAGCGACGAAGCCGACGACCGGCGACGAAATCGCCGACCTCCTCGGTGACCTCGTCGTCTCGCGGGAAGAGCACGTCAACGCACCCGGGTTCGTCATCCGCCCGGACACCGTCCAGGAGACGCTGTCCCGTCTGCGCGACGAGGCCGGATTCGACCACCTCTCGTGCGTCACCGCCGAAGAGTACGAGGACCGGTACGAGTCCATCTACCACCTCACGAGTTACGACGACCGCACGCGCGAAGCGAGCGTCGTCGTCCCCGCGGCGAAGGACGACCCCCGCAGTCAGTCCGCCGACGCGGTGTTCCGCACGGCCGACTGGCACGAACGCGAGGCGTACGACCTCGTCGGCATCGACTACGAGGAGCATCCCGACCTGAAGCGGATTCTCCTCCCCGACACGTGGCAGGGACACCCCATGTCGCTGGACTACGACCAGGACCGCCCGCAGGTCGTGACGCTCAAGGAGTGGGAGAACCCCCTCGCCGACGACCACCGGGAGAACGAGGGCGACACGATGTACCTCAACATCGGTCCGCACCACCCCGCGACCCACGGCGTCCTCCACGTGAAGACGGTCCTCGACGGCGAACAGGTCGCCGACGTGGAACCCGACATCGGCTACCTCCACCGCTGCGAGGAGCAGATGTGCCAGACGAAGACGTACCGCCACCAGATCATGCCGTACCCCGACCGGTGGGACTACGCGTCGTCCGGCCTCCTCAACGAGTGGGCCTACGCACGCGCGGCGGAGGACCTCAACGACATCGAGGTTCCCGAGTACGCGCAGATCATCCGGACGATGGGCGCGGAACTCTGTCGCATCGCCTCGCACATGCTGGCGGTCGGAACGTTCGCCCTCGACGTCTACGGCGACTTCACGGCCATCTTCATGTACGCGATGCGGGACCGCGAAATCGTGCAGAACATCCTCGAAGACCTCACCGGTCAGCGGATGATGTTCAACTACTTCCGCCTCGGCGGCGTCGTCTGGGACCTCCCGGAACCCCGCGACGAGTTCTTCGAGAAGATTCGCGACTTCCTCGACGACCTGCCGGGCACGCTGGAGGAGTACCACGACCTCATCTCCTCGAACGAGATTCTGCAGGTCCGCACCATCGACACGGGCGTTCTGCCCCCGGAAGTCGCGAAGTCCTACGGTGCGACCGGACCGGTCGCGCGCGCCTCGGGCATCGACTACGACCTGCGCCGCGACGACCCGTACGGCTACTACGACGAACTCGACTGGGACGTCGTCGTCGAAGACGGCTGTGACAACTACAGTCGCCTCCTCTGCCGCATGCGCGAAGTCGAGGAGTCCGCGAAGATCATCCAGCAGTGCGTCGACCTGCTGGAGGACTGGCCCGAAGACGAACGGACCATCCAGTCGAACGTGCCGCGGACCCTCCGCCCGGAGGACGACACCGAAATCTACCGCGCCGTCGAGGCCGCCAAGGGCGAACTCGGCATCTACATCCGCGCGGACGGCACCGACAAGCCCGGTCGCTTCAAGATTCGGAGCCCGTGCTTCTCGAACCTGCAGACGCTGGCGGAGATGTCGCAGGGCGAGTACATCCCGGACATGATCGCGTCGCTCGGCAGCCTCGACATCGTTCTCGGTGAGGTCGACCGATGACGGCGCCACTGCAGTCTGATACGGTGTTGTTGCCGGAACGCATCGCGAACCTGCTGGGTCTCTCCGGCGTCCTCGGTGACGTCGTGGGCGGACTGCTCGGTGCCTTCCTCATCGCGAACCTCCTGTTGGTCCAGACGGCCGTCGCCGGACCGTGGGCCAAACGGAAGATTACCGCCGCGTTCACGGACCGTATCGCGGTCAACCGCATCGGACCGTTCGGTCTGCTCATCATCGTGGCCGACGCGGTTCGACTGCTGTCGAAAGAACTCGTCGTACCCGAACACGTCGACCGTCCCGCGTGGGACCTCGGACCCATCGTCATCCCGTTCTCCGCGCTGCTCGGATTCGCCGTCATCCCGATGGGAAGCGGCATCCACCTCGCGGACCCCGAGACGGGACTGGCGTTCGCCTTCGCGGCGGCGTCCATCGCCTCGCTCGGACTGGTGATGATGGGGTACGCCTCGAACAACAAGTACTCGCTGCTCGGCGGTCTCCGCGCCATCGCGGCGAACCTCGCGTACGAGATTCCGCTCATCATCACGGCGGCGTCGGTGGTCATCTTCACCGGGTCGCTCCAGATGTCCGAAATCGTCGCCGCGCAGACCGAACCGCTTCTCACCGTCGCGGGCGTGACGATTCCGCAGTGGTTCGCATTCGTCAACCCGTTCGCGTTCGTGCTGTTCGTCGTCGCGAACCTCGCGGAGGTCGGACGGAACCCGTTCGACATCCCCGAGGCACCGACCGAAATCGTCGCCGGATACCAGACCGAGTACTCCTCGGTCCTGTTCGTGCTCATCTACCTCGGTGAGTTCATCCACATCTTCCTCGGCGGCGCAATCGCGGCGACGCTGTTCCTCGGCGGCCCGGCCGGACCCGGCCCGGAGAGTCTCGGGTTCATCTGGTTCGTCGCGAAGATATGGGCGTTCTACTTCTTCACGCAGTGGATGCGCTCTGCGATTCCGCGTCTCCGCGTCGACCAGTTCCTCGACGTGGGCTGGAAGGGCATGCTCGTCCTTTCGTTCGCGAACCTGGTGCTCACGGCCATCATCGTGGGAGTGATAGCATGATCGGACTGCTCAAATCCATGGCGACGACGATGAAGCACGCACTGGACGGTCAGACGTTCACGGTCGAGTATCCGGACGTCGCACCCGAAGTGAGTCCCCGGTTCCGCGGGGTCCACAAGTTCAGCCAAGAGCGCTGTATCTGGTGCCGTCAGTGCGAGAACGTCTGTCCGAACGACACGATTCAGATCGTTCAGGACGACCAGCGAAACGGCGAACAGTACAACCTCCACATCGGACAGTGCATCTACTGCCGACTCTGCGAGGAGGTCTGTCCCGTGGACGCGATTCTGCTGACGCAGAACTTCGAGTTCACCGCCGACACGAAAGACGACTTCGTGTACAACAAAGAACAGCTAAAGAACGTCCCGTGGTACAAGGACATCGACCCGCTGAACTCCCGCGAACCCGACCGCGACGCGTGGATCGGCGAGGGAGACGGCGAAGTCGACTACCAGTGAGGTGACTCACTGTACCGACCGTTCGCACGTCCGCTCGGCCGACTCGCGACGATTCGGCCCCCGGACGTTCTCGAAATGTTCAAAGGGATTCCTCAAGGAGACACACACAATGGTTTATGAAACCATCGCGTTCGCGCTGTTCGCCCTCGTTACCGTGGGCTGCAGCCTGGGCGTCGTCCTCGTGCGGGACATCTGGCATTCCGCACTCCTGCTCGGGGGCGCGCTCTTGAGCGTCGCGGTGCACTACGTGATGCTGCAAGCGGAGTTTCTCGCCGCGATGCAGATCCTCGTCTACGTTGGCGGGGTGCTCATTCTGGTCACGTTCGCCGTGATGCTGACGCGTACGAATACGGAGGCGAGTAGTACATGACAACGAAACCGCAGCTGAAGCTCGGGTCGCATCTCGTGCCGGGACTGGCGGCCGTCGCGCTGTTCGTCGTGATGGCGGCGGCGTTCCTGACGGCGTCGTTCCCGCAGGTGCAGGGCTTCCCGGCCGACGCGAACATCACCGCCAGCATCGGCTACGCGATGTTCAACCTCGACTTCGGCGACGTACCCTCGGAGAGCTTCCTCGTCGCCTTCATCGTCATCGCGGTGGCGCTTGACGTCGCGCTCGACGGGACCATTCTGCTGGCGCGACGCGAGTCCGGCACCGCCGAAGGCGGGCTTATCTCGGACGGTGGGCGGCGACTGAAGCAGACGCTCACCGGGTCCGAAACCGACGAGACGGAGGGTGAGAACTGATGGTTCCACCGGAGTACTATCTGGTGCTCTCCGCGGCCATCTTCTGCATCGGCCTGTTCGGCATCCTGACGCGGCGGAACGCGCTGTTGTTCCTGATGTCGGTCGAGCTGATGCTCAACGCCGCCAACATCAACCTCGTCGCGTTCTCCTACGTGTGGGGGAACGTCACCGGTCAGACGTTCGCGCTGTTCACGATGGCGCTCGCGGCCGCAGAGGTCGCGATCGGACTCGGTATCATCATGGTGCTGTACCGGAACTTCGGCGGCGTCGACGTCACCGACGCGACGACGATGAGGTGGTAAGATGGCAGGAATATTCGACTTCGTTCCGGCGATCGTACTGTTGCCGTTCGTCTCGTTCCTCGTCGCGCTCGCGGTGGGCAACCGCATGCCCAAGGGCGGCGCGTTCGCCGGCATCGTCGCGACGGCAGGCTCGTTCCTGCTCTCGCTCGCGACGTTCTTCACGGTCAGTCAGGGACAGACGTACAATCAAACGATATACACGTGGGCGCAGGGTCTCGACGGAGCCGTCACCTTAGAGTTCGGCCTCCTCATCGACCCGCTGTCGGCGCTGATGCTCGTCATCGTGACGCTCATCGCGCTGCTCGTCCACATCTTCAGCCTCGGCTACATGAACGACGAGGGCGAGACGGGCCTGCCGCGCTACTACGCCGGCCTCGGCCTGTTCACCGCCTCCATGCTCGGGTTCGTCGTCGCCGACAACCTGCTCATGGCGTTCATGTTCTTCGAGCTGGTGGGGCTGTGTTCGTACCTCCTCATCGGCTTCTGGTTCCGCGAACCCGGCCCGCCGTCGGCGGCGAAGAAGGCGTTCCTCGTCACCCGCTTCGGTGACTACTTCTTCCTCGTCGGCGTCGTCGCCGTCTTCGCGACGTTCGGGACGGCGGCGTTCGCCGGGTCCGAATCGTTCCCGCACCTCGCCGAACAGGCGCTCGCGGGTGAAACGTCGGTGAACACGTTCGGCTTCGCGGCAGAGACGTGGTTCACCATCGTCGGCCTCCTCGTCCTCGGTGGCGTCGTCGGGAAGTCCGCGCAGTTCCCGCTGCACACGTGGCTCCCGGACGCGATGGAGGGTCCGACGCCCGTCTCCGCGCTCATCCACGCCGCGACGATGGTCGCCGCCGGTGTCTACCTCGTCGCGCGGATGTACGGCTTCTACGCGCTCAGTCCGACGGCGCTCGCCATCATCGCCCTCATCGGGGGCTTCACCGCCCTCTTCGCGGCGACGATGGGCGTCGTCAAGCGCGAAATCAAGCAGGTGCTCGCGTACTCCACCATCTCCCAGTACGGCTACATGATGCTGGGGCTGGGTGGCGGTGGCTACGTCGCCGCGACGTTCCACCTCATGACGCACGCGTTCTTCAAGGCGCTCCTGTTCCTCGGTGCTGGCTCTGTCATCATCGCGATGCACCACAACGAGAACATGTGGGACATGGGCGGGCTCAAAGAGAAGATGCCCGTCACCTACTACACGTTCCTCTCCGGGTCGCTGGCGCTGGCGGGCATCTTCCCGTTCGCCGGCTTCTGGTCGAAGGACGAGGTGCTGTACGAGACGCTCATCCACGGCCTCGGCGGCAGTCCGATTCTGCTCGTCGCGTACGCGATGGGCCTCCTCGCCGTGTTCTTCACCGGCTTCTACACCTTCCGGATGGTGTTTCTCACCTTCCACGGGAAGCCGCGTTCGCAGACGGCCCGTGACCCGCACGGCGTCCGCTGGAACGTCAAAGGACCGCTCGCCGTCCTCGGCGTCCTCGCCGCGACGACGGGTGTGGTCAACATGGTGCCCGTCGAGAAACTCCTCGGCATCAAGGGCATCGACTTCCTGCACCAGTGGCTCGACATGAGCCTCGACGGCCTGACCGCCCACCACTACGCGGAACTCACCCCGTACAGTTCCGCGTACATCGGCGGTGAGGCGACGACGGTGGCCATCGGGGCCGCCGTCTCGCTGGGCCTCGCTATCGCCGGTGCCGGACTGGCGTACGTCCTGTACAACGTCCCCGAGCCGACGGAACACACCGACAAGCTCGGCGGCATCAAGACGCTGCTGTACAACAACTACTACCAAGACGAGTACCAGGTCTGGCTGGCGAACAGCGTCGTCCGCCCCATCTCGCGCGGCGCGGACAAGTTCGACCAGGGCGTCGTCGACGGCGTCGTCAACGGCGTCTCCAGCGTCAGCCTGTTCTCCGGGAGTCGCGTCCGCCGGATTCAGACGGGGGTCGTGAGCAACTACGCCGCGCTCCTCACGCTGGGTCTGACGGTGCTGCTTCTCGGGTTCGGTCTGCTCGGAGGGTGGTTCCAATGATGATCGAAGCACTCATGGCGGTCACGTTCGCCGCCGCGCTGGTCGTGTTCGTCGCCCCCGACGAGTACGCCGGCCGGTTGGCGGCGGCGCTCAGTCTGCTCCCCGTGGTCGGGAGCCTCCTGATGTGGGCACAGTACGACGCGAGCGGTAACGCGCTCCTCGGCGGAGACATCGCGTTCGAGACAGACTTCGTCTGGCTGTCGCTCGGCAATCTGGACGTCCACTGGTTCGTCGGCGTCGACGGCATCTCGCTGCCGCTTCTCGTCCTCACGACGATTCTCACGACGCTGGCTATCGTCAGCGCGTGGACGCCCATCGACGTCCGCCAGTCGCAGTTCTACGGTCTGATGCTGTTCATGGAGGCGAACCTCCTCGGCGTCTTCACGGCGCTCGACTTCTTCGTCTGGTTCGTCTTCTGGGAGGCCGTCCTTGTCCCGATGTACTTCCTCATCGGTATCTGGGGCGGCCCCCGCCGCAAGTACGCGGCGATCAAGTTCTTCGTCTACACGAACATCGCGTCGCTCGTGATGTTCATCGGCTTCATCGCGCTCGTGTTCGGCCTCGGCGACTCCGTGTCGTCGATGCGCCTGCCCGAAATCGCGCAGGCGCTCAGGGCGGACCAACTCGGGAGCTTCGCCGGACTCAGCGCGGACGCGCTGAAACTCGTCGCGTTCGTCGCGATGTTCCTCGGATTCGCCGTGAAGGTGCCCGTCGTGCCGCTTCACACGTGGCTGCCGGACGCTCACGTCGAGGCTCCCACGCCGGCGTCGGTGATGCTGGCCGGCGTCCTCCTGAAGATGGGGACGTACGCCCTGCTTCGGTTCAACTTCACGATGATGCCCGACGTGGCGAAGGCGCTCGTCGTTCCCATCGCCGTCATCGCGGTGCTGAGCGTCATCTACGGCGCGATTCTCGCGCTGGCACAGCAGGACCTCAAGCGCATCGTCGCGTACTCCTCTGTGTCTTCGATGGGCTACGTCATCCTCGGCCTCGTCGCGTACACGACGTACGGCGTCGGCGGCGCGACGTTCCAGATGATCGCACACGGCCTCATCTCCGGTCTGATGTTCATGGCCGTCGGCGTCATCTACAACACGACGCACACGCGGATGCTCGGCGACATGTCCGGTATCGCCGACCGGATGCCCGTCACCTCGGGCATCTTCGTCGCGGGCGCGTTCGGCTACATGGGACTGCCGCTGATGGCGGGCTTCGCCGGGGAGTTCTTCATCTTCCAGGGCTCGTTCCAGTCCACCGTCCACTCCGCGATGCCGCTGTTCACGGCGGCGGCGATGTTCGGTATCGTCATCGTCGCCGGCTACCTGCTGTCGGCGATGCAGCGCACGCTGTTCGGGCCGTTCCGATTCGACGGCGACTACGAGGTCACGGAGGCGGCGTTCCACGACGTGGCACCCCTCGCCGTGCTCCTCTTGCTCGTCATCGTCCTCGGTGTCGACCCGGACATCTTCTTCACGATGATTCAACAAGCGGTTAATCCGATTCTCGAGACGGGAGGTGGGCTCTGATGGCTGGCGCACTCGCGCTCCAGAGCGGCCCGCTTCCGGACTGGACGGCGGTTTCGCCGGCGCTCATCCTCGCGCTGACGGGACTGCTGCTCTTCGTCATCGACAGTATCGACTCCGACTCAGACAACACGGTCCTCTTGGCCGGCCTCTCGACGGTCGGGTCGCTGTTCGCGTTCGGCGTCGCGGGCTGGTTCCTCGTCGAAGGGACCGGACAGGCGGCGACCGGCGGGGCGATATCGCTGTACGGTGACGCGCTCGTCGTCGACGGGATGAGCCTGTTCTTCACGCTCATCTTCACCATCGTCGCCGCGATGGTCTGCATCGCGTCGCTCGACTACGTCGCAGAACAGCGCCACCAAGCGGAGTTCTTCTCGCTCGTGCTGTTCGCCGCGACCGGCATGACGCTCATGTCGATGTCGAACTCGCTGGCGACGGCGTTCATCAGTCTCGAACTCGCCTCGCTTCCGTCGTACGCGCTCGTGGCGTACCTGAAGGACAACAGAGGAAGCGTCGAGGCGGCGCTGAAGTACTTCCTCATCGGCGCGCTGTCGTCTGCGGTGTTCGCGTTCGGTATCAGTCTCGTCTACGCCGCAACCGGTTCGCTGCTCCTCTCGGACATCGCCAGTTCGCTCGGCGACGCCGACGGGATGACCGGCATCCTCGGGATGGGCGTACTGATGCTCCTCGGCGGGTTCGCGTTCAAGACGGCCTCCGTCCCGTTCCACTTCTGGGCGCCGGAGGCGTACGAGGGTGCGCCCGCACCGATATCGGCGTTCCTCTCGTCGGCCTCGAAGGCCGCCGGGTTCGCCATCGCGTTCCGCGTCTTCGTCGAAGCGTTCCCGCTCGGGCAACTCCCGGCGGGCGTCGACTGGGTGCTCGCGTTCCAGGTGCTTGCCGTCGTCACGATGACGCTCGGTAACTTCGCCGCGGCGACCCAAGAGAACGTCAAGCGGATGCTCGCGTACTCCTCTATCGGACACGCGGGCTACGCGCTCATCGGCCTCGCCGCGCTCACCGCCGGCGGACCGAACGCCAACGTCCTCGGTGCGTCGATGGCGCACCTGCTCGTGTACGGCTTCATGAACACGGGCGCGTTCCTGTTCATCGCCCTGGTCGAGTACTGGGGCGTCGGCACGACGTTCGAGGACTACAACGGCCTCGGCGCGCGCGCCCCGATGGCGTGCGTCGCCATGAGCGTCTTCATGTTCAGTCTCGCCGGTCTGCCACCGTTCGGCGGCTTCTTCTCGAAGTACGTCCTGTTCTACTCGGCCATCGAGGCCGGGTTCTGGTGGCTCGCCGCCGTGGGCGCGGTCAACAGCGCACTGTCGCTGTTCTACTACAGCCGCGTCGTGAAGGCGATGTGGATAGAAGACGCCGCTCCGACGCTGGAACTCGGCTCGAAGCCCGTCGGCCTCTACACGGCCGTCATCTTCGCCGCCGTCGGGACGCTGCTGTTGCTCCCGGCGTTCCAGCCCGTCATCGAGACGGCACAAACCGTCGCCACGGCGCTCTTCTGAGCGCTTTCGGCGAAGAATTCCGATTCGGATTTTTTGCGTTCGGTTCGACGACGCGTTCGCGTTCGGTCGGAGACGCGCTACACCGCCTCCGAGAGCTGTCGTTCCAGTAACTCTCCGAGCGCGCTCGCGACGTCTTCGGAGCGACGCATCGTCAACCCGTCCGTCGTGACGAACACCCCGTGGTCGCCGTGGGTGATGCGCGTCATGTAGCCGTTCTCGAACGCGCGGATGGTGAACTGGTAGTCGCCGAGTTCGGACCCGCGGTAGGCGCGTGTCGCGTGAAACCCGTCCGTCTCGTGTTCGACGAATCCCGCCAAGTCGGCATCGGAGTCGAGGTCAGACCGAAGGTACACCTGCTGGAACGCCGAGGGCGTAAAGTAGGTGATACTTCGGAGACTGTCCCCGACGGCGGTTCGACAGGCGGCACGAATCGACTCCGAGAACTCGGAGTCTACGAGGTCAGGGTCGGCATCCATGACGTGCGTTATCACACGTGGACGAGTCATAATTCCATCGCCCGGACGAAACCGGCCGCCCGGGCGCACTCCGGCCGGTCGGACGGTAGGGTTTTGCCGGGGGGGAACCACGGGACGGACATGCAACGGCGGTTGGTCCTCGGATGCGGGTCGGCCGCACGGGGCGTGGTCGAGGAGGTTGCCGGGTGGCCGGGGACGCTGACGGTTCTCTCGCCCCGAAAGAGCGTCGTCGACTCGTTCCGAGAGGAGGGCGTCGAGGCGAGACGGTCCGCGCTCGACGACGAGGAAGCGTACCCCGACGCGGCCGACCTGGTGTTCGCCGCCAGCGACGACGCGGCGGCGAACCTCGAAGCGGTCCGGACGGCGGCCGAACGGTTCCCGGACGCGTACCTCGTCGCCTACGTCGGCACCGACGCCGACGCCGACGTTCGCGAGGCGCTCGACGCGTCGACGGACCGCCTCGTCGACGCGCGACGGGCGCTCGCGGACCGACTGTCCGAGTTGACCGACGACGACTCGGCCGAGCGTCTGCACCGTCTGCTCCGCGTCCTCAAGAGCGTCGACGGCACCCTCGCCGTCGTCATGCACGACAACCCCGACCCGGACGCCATCGCCAGCGCCCTCGCACTCGCCCGCATCGCCGAGAGCGTCGGAGTGCGAGCAGAGCCCTGCTACTTCGGCGAGATATCGCACCAGGAGAACCGCGCGCTCGTCAACCTCCTCGAAGTGTCTCTCACCAACCTCGAACGCGGGGCCGACACGTCGGGGTACGGCGGCGTCGCCCTCGTCGACCACTCGCGTCCGGGCGTGAACGACGGCCTCCCCGAGGACACCGAAGTCGACATCGTGGTCGACCACCACCCGCCCAGAGCGCCCGTCGAGGCCCGCTTTCTGGACCTTCGGCGCGACATCGGGGCGACGAGCACGCTGATAGCCGACTACCTTCGTCGCCTCGGCGTCGAACCCGGCGAGACGGTGGCGACGGCGCTCCTGTTCGGTATCCGCGTCGACACGCGCGACTTCACTCGCGAGGTGTCCGTCACCGACTTCGAGGCCGCGGCGTGGCTGGTGCCACACGCGAACCTCTCGACGCTCCAGCGCGTCGAGTCGCCGAGCATGAGTTCGGAGGTGTTGGAGACGCTGGCACGGGCGATTCAGAACCGCGACGTCCGCGGCGACGTCTTAGCGACGAACGTCGGCGAGATTCGCGACCGCGACGCCCTCGCGCAGGCGGCGGACCGCCTCCTCGACATGGAGGGGACCCGCGTGACGGTCGTCTACGGCTTCAAAGAGGGGACGGTCTACGTCTCGGGGCGGGCGCGCGGGACGGACGTGGACCTCGGTGAGACGCTCAGAGACGCCCTCGGCCCCATCGGCAGCGCGGGTGGACACGCCGACATGGCCGGCGCGCAGATTCCGCTCGGCATCCTGGCGGACGTGGGTGAGGACTCCCGCGAGTCGCTCTCGCGCGTCGTCACCGACGTCATCTCCGGTCGCCTGTTCGAGACGCTCGAAGACGCGACGCGGACGCTCGACGTGGACGAAGACGGAACCGACCTCGCCTTCGAGTTCCCGATGGACGAGTGGTGAACGCCGGGGCCACGCTTTTGACAGTCCCTCGCGTACCCCCCACGATGAGCGGGAAGGCGGCCGTCAAGGACTACATGACCAGAGAGGTACAGACGGTGTCTCCCACCGACACCGTCGCAGACGTGGCGAAACGAATCGTCGAGAGCGACGGACACAACGGCTTTCCCGTCTGCGACGGGCGGAAAGTAGAGGGGTTCGTCACCGCCCGTGACCTCCTCCTCGAAACCGACGACGCACCCATCTTCACGGTCATGTCCGAGGACATCATCGTCGCGCATCCCGACATGGCCGTCACCGACGCCGCGCGGGTCATCCTCCGGTCGGGTATCCAGAAACTGCCCGTCGTCGACGATGCGGGGAACCTCGTAGGCATCATCTCGAACACGGACGTGATTCGCTCGCAGATAGAGCGCGCGACGCCCGAGAAAGTCGGAAAACTGATGCGCACGCTCGAACAGATTCACGGAATCACGGTCCATCAGGAGAAGGCGACGGTCCACCTCGACGACCTCATCCCGACGCAGGCGCGCGTCTACGCCGATGAACTGGAGGGCCGGCGCTACGAACTCGACCGCGGTCTCGCGGAACCACTCGTCGTCATCGACAACGACGGCACCCTCCTCCTCGCGGACGGTCACCACCGCGTGATGGCCGCCCACCGCACCGGTATCGAGGAGATGGACGCCTACGTCATCGTCGTGGACGACCCAATCGAACTCGGGATGCAGCGAACGGCCGAGAAGGAGGGACTGCGGTCTATCGGCGACATCGACGTCGTCGACTACGGCCGACATCCGCTGGTCGAGACGACCCGCCGTCTCCAACGGGACTGACGCCGGTACGCACCGCTTACCGGTCGTCCACGTCGTACTCCTCGCGCCACTCCTCGACCAGCGCGAGCGCCTCGTCTTCGCTGTCGAAACGCTCTCTCCGGTAGCCGCGCCCCTCGTCGGACTGATAGAGGCGGTCCAACCGAACCACGAACGTCTCGTCGACGCGGCGACGGAGCCGAATCGTCGCGGTGCCGTCGCTTCGCTCCCACTCGGTGATTTGACCGTCCGCGCGGACTTCCTGCCAACTCATGGCTGTCCGTCCGCGACGGGCCTACCTGTGTCTTGCTCTCTGGTCCGACGGAGACGGCCGACGAGCGCCCACGAGCGACGCGAGGCGGTCCGTGGGGCGCTCTAGTCGAGCGCTTTCGTCTGCGCCCACGTGGCCGCTTCGACGCCCGCGAGGGGGCCGGTTCGAGCGCCGCAGTCCGGACACTCGGGGTAGCCGAGACTGTCGTAGCCGACGGTGTCGGCCCGTTCGAGTTCACCGCACGCCGCACACTCGAAGTACGAGGTCCATTCGAATGCCATGGGGTATCATGGGAGAAGACAGTCTTTGTTATCGACCACTTACCGCCGCGCGTGGCCCGTACCGGTGGCTTCATTCCCGGGTCGGCCCGAGTTCCGGTCGATGGGTGTGGACAACTCTCGGCGGGCGCTCGCCGTCGTCTTCGTCATCGTCTTCGTCGACCTGCTCGGGTTCGGCATTCTGATTCCGGTCATCCCCCTGTACGCGCTCTCGTTCGGCGCGACGGAGTTCGTCGGCAGTCTCCTCATCGCCTCCTACTCCGCGATGCAGTTTCTCGCAGCCCCCTTCCTCGGCCGCCTGTCGGACACCCGTGGCCGTCGTCCCGTCCTCTTGCTCTCGCTCACCGGGTCCGTCCTCGCGTGGACGCTGTTCGGCCTCGCTGGGTCGCTGGCCGTCCTCTTCTTCGCGCGGATGCTCGCCGGTGCGATGGGCGGCAACATCGCCACCGCGCAGGCGTACATCGCCGACGTGACGCCGCCGGAAGAGCGCGCTCGGGGACTCGGACTCCTCGGCGCGGCGTTCGGCCTCGGCTTCATTTTCGGCCCCGCGATGGGAGGGTTCTTCGCCAGCGACGCCGTCGTCACCGCCGCGCAGTCCGTGTTTCCGGCGTGGCTCCCGGCGACGGAGTTCTCGCTGCCCAGTTTCGCCGCCGCCGCCATCACCGCCTCGAACCTCGTCGCCGCGTACTTCCTCCTCCCCGAATCTCGCCCGCCGGAGGCCCGTGGAGAGAGCCGTGCGGAAGAACGCGAGTCGCGCGTCGCGGAACTGTTGGCCGCCCTGCGAACGCCCGCGCTCGGAACGCTCGTCGTCGCCTTCTTCCTCGTCTCGTTCGCCTTCTCGGCGCTGGAGAGTCAGTTCATCTTTCTCACGAACGAGCAGTACGGCTACGGCGCGACGGAGAACGCCCTGCTTCTCACCTACTTCGGCGTCGTCATCGCCGTCGTTCAGGGCGGCCTCATCGGCCCGCTCACGGACCGCTACGGCGAGTACCGCGTCGCCATCGCGGGCGCGGCGATACAGGTGTTCACCCTCGCCGCCGTCCCGTTCGCGCCGAAAATCGGGTCGTACCTCCCGGCCGTCGGCCCCCTCCTCCCCGTCGGTCCGACGCTCCCCGCCGCCATCGTCGCCCTCGCTCTCGTCGTGACGCCGCTGGCGTTCGGCAACGCCATCACGAACGTCTCTCTGAACACCCTCGTCTCGCGTTCGGCGACGGCCGACGACCAGGGCGGCGCGTTCGGACTCACCCAGAGCGCCGGCAGTCTCGCGCGGACGTTCGGCCCCGCACTCGCCGGACTGCTCTACACGGGTGTCGACTTCTGGGCCCCGTTCGTCCTCGGCGGCGCGTTGATGATACCCATCGTCGCCCTCCTGTTGCGACTGGACGCGTCGCTACTGGTCGGTCAGGGTGAGTCGAGAGACGCGGAGTCGGTGGACTGAACGCGGTCGGTCTCGACTCGTGACGGATGACGACGCCGCCGGACCCCGCGCCGGCGAGACGAGTCAGTCCGGGAGCAACGCAGATTATCTCCACCGGCGACGTACCTGTCAGCGAAATATTATGGCTCTCTTCGGGCGTAGACGAACGGTCTCGAGCGACGTGGTCGAACCGAACCGAATCACCGAGACGTTAGAGAAGTTCGGAAGCGACGCGACGGACGCGATACGGTCGGCCAGTCGGTACGACGACACCGAGGAGTGGGTCGTCCACCAGGCGCGGAAGTCGTTCGTTGCAGGCGCGGGTGCGGGTGCAGTCCCCGGCGCGTATTGGGTTCTCGGACCCGTGGACGTCATCTACCTCGTTCGGACGATGATGACGACTGCGTGGGGTGTCGGAGTGATACGCGGTTGTTCGATAGATGCCGCCACCGACTTAGCGTTGATTCTCGCCGTCTGGTCCGGACACGTCGACCCCGCGGACGTGCGGATGCAGTTGGCCAGAGAGTCTATCGTCGAGTTCCGAGACAGTCAGCACGGAGTCTCCAGACAGTTCCTCAAGAAAGTCTCGACGAAAGTGGCTGCGAAGATCGGCGCGAAGGTGGCGGGAAAAGTCGTCGGTCACCACATCCCCGTCGTCGGACCGATAGCCTGTGGCGGCGTCAACGCCTACTTCGTCCGGTCGATAGCGGACGTCGCCGAGCACTACTACGCCGAAAAGGAGGCGTTCTCGACGTACTGAGCGGAGCGGACGAGGTTGTCAGGACCGTCGCCCGGAGCGAGCGCGCAGGACGTGTTCGAGGACGCTCACGAGGTGTTTGACGTCTATCGTGCGCGCCCGCCTCGACAGTTCGGAACCGAGAGCGAGGACGAACGCCAGACAGAGTTCGTGTTCGACCGTGTCGATGCTGACGGCGTCTACGAGCGTCGCGGTGAGCGATTCGATGTCGGCGTCGGAGACGCCCATCGCGTGAATCGCCCCGTCCGCGAGGACGAGCGTGGTTCCGAACGCCGCGAGTTTCGCGTACTTCGGTCTGACGCCGTGTTGTTTCAGCACTCGTACGAGTTGGTCTTCGAGGAACGGAGACACACCCAGCACGTTCTCGACCGTTCCGCGATGCGACTCGTCGATTCCCAACTCCTCGGCCGTATCGAGCGCCAGTTTCAGCAGGCCCGGGATGGTGTTCCGTCCCTGCGCCTGCGCCAACTGCCGTTTGAAGACGGCGAACGGTTCCCCGCTGTCGGTCGTTCTCGCTCGCTCGAACAGTTGGAACGTCTCGGGTTTTCGAATCGCGCTCTCGTTCTCGGTGAACACCTGCTGGAAGTACGTCGAGGGATGACCGGCCAGCGTGCTGCCGTCCGTCGCGCCCGCGAACAGCGTCGAGACGTCGAAGTCGTCGATGGACGGCCGAGATATCAACTCGGTCGTCGTCGGGTCGACGAGTCCGTCGACGTCCCACGCCTCCGCACCGTCGCCGAAGATACCGTCTCCCCCGTCGAACGTACCGACCGGAACGCTCCAGCCGTCGGCGTCGAGTTCCGTGACCGACCGGATATCGTCGATGTCGATCATGCTTTCACCGGGTGCACAGACGCGAGCGGCGAGAATAACTGTAGTTCATCCCACACGAGGAGGTCCGTTCCGCCGACCCTACCACGGGGTCAGGCGGCCACGGAGCCGCCGGGGCTGTCGCCGGTCGTCTCCTGCGGCGACGCGCCCACGAGGTCGAGTCCGTCGTCCAGACGCCCGAGGACGTACAGCGAGTAGTACCGGAAGAACGTCACGACGGGGACGAGGAGGAACGCGCCCGCGACGGCGACGGTGAGCGCGTAACAGAGACCGACGACGGCGAGGAGCGCCCACGCGACGAGGGGGAGCGCACCCGGTGCGGAGAACGCCAGCAACACCGCGCCGCCGAGAATCACGAACGGAAGGGCGACGAGGACGGCGACGAACAGCGTCGCCGCCGCGACGAGCGCACCGACCAGGATGCCGAGCGAGAACCGGATGATGACGTACAGCGCGAACTCCTCCCACTCGGTGCGGAGCGTGGGGAAGAAGCGCCGCCAGCCGTCGAGGACGCCGACGTCGGCGGCGAGCATCGTCGGCACCACGAAGTCCGTCGTCAGTTGGAACAGGAGGGCGACGACGAGTGCGAGTGCGACGCCGACGAGGACGACGGGGAGGAGGACGACGAGGAGTCCCGGGTTGACGGTGGCACCGCCGAAGACGGTGAGCGCGAGGGGGCCACCGACGACGAGGAGGGTGAGGGCGACGACGGCGAACTGGAAGCCGAACAGACGGAGCCCGTTCCCGAGATGCGTGCGGAACGGGCCGCGGATGCGCACCTCGCGGTCGGCGAGTCCGGTGACGAAGACGAACTGCATCACCGCGGCGACGAGCGAGAACGCGAGGGCGAACAGGAACAGGACGCCGACGAGGGCGGCGACGCCGAGGAGCACGCGCTGACCGGTCACCACCCCGGGGTCGAACGGCGGGAGACCGTCGAACGGGAGGTCGAACGGACCGAGCGGTCCGAACTGCGGGAGTCCGGGCGTCGTCGTTCCGCCGAGGTTGAAGTTCACGGAGGCGTTGCTCGCCGTCCCGCCGACGAAGACGGCGACGAGAGCGAGGCGGGCCCACGTCCCGAGGCTGAACGGGCGGAGGAGTCCCGTCGTCGCCGCGCGCGCGTCGTCCAAGGAGTCAATCGAGTGCCACGACATACGTACCGATGGGTCGCGTGAGCGGATAAAACGGCAGGTCGGCCGACCCCCCGCAGGTTCTTGTACGGTGCGGCGGAACGTCACGGTATGGCGATTACACCGTTCGAGCGCCGGACGCGCGACGCGCAGGCCGCACTCGCAGACGCGGAGGCAGACGCTCTCGTCTGTTTCCCCAGCCGAAACCTGTTCTACCTCTCGGGGTTCGACGAAGCACCCGGCGAACGCCACCTCTTCTATCTCGTTCCGGCCGACGGCGACCCGGTGTTTCTCGTCCCCGACCTGTACGAGACGCAGGTGCGGTCGGCCTCGTGGGTCGACGAGGTGCGGACGTGGGCGGACGACGCCGACCCCGTCGCCGCCACCGCCGACGCACTCGACGCGATGGACCTCCCGTCGGCCCCGCACGTCCTCGTCGACGACACGATGTGGGCGCGGTTCACCCACGACCTGCGCGCCGTCCTGCCCGAGGCGACGTTCGGCCTCGCGAGCGACGTGGTCGCTCCGCTTCGCGTCCGGAAAGACGACGCCGAACTCGACGCACTCCGTCGGGCGGGCGTCGCCGCGGACGAAGCGGTCGACGCCGTCCGGGAACTCGGCGCGGACGCCGTCGGGATGACCGAGACCGAACTCGCGGCCCGCATCGAGACGTACCTCGCGGAGGCGGGCGGCGCGGGCGTCTCATTCGAGACTATCGTCGGGTCGGGGCCGAACGGCGCGATGCCGCACCACCACCACGGTGACCGGGAGATAACCGCGGGCGACCCGGTCGTTCTCGACTTCGGCACGCGCGTGGACGGCTATCCGAGCGACCAGACGCGAACGCTCGTCTTCGACGGCGACCCCGGCGAGCGATTCCGCGAGGTGCACGAGGTGGTCCGCGAGGCGCAGGCGGCCGCCGTCGACGCCGTCGAACCCGGCGTCACCGCGGCGTCGGTCGACCGCGCGGCCCGCGAGGTCATCGACGAGGCGGGCTACGGCGACGCGTTCGTCCACCGGACGGGACACGGCGTCGGACTGGACGTGCACGAAGACCCCTACATCGTCGCCGGGAACGACACGGAACTCGAACTGGGGATGGTGTTCAGCGTCGAACCCGGCGTCTACCTCGACGGCGAGTTCGGCGTCCGCATCGAAGACCTGGTCGTCGTCACCGAGAACGGCCGTGAGCGGTTGAACGACACCGACCGCGGCTGGGAGTGCTGAGGTAGGCGGCTCGAGGCGGTTCGCTCGCGGATAGAAGACGGTTTGTCCGGGGAACGCCACGGGAGCGTATGCTCACCAGAGCGCAGCGAGTCGTACTGGCCGGCGTCGTCCTCTCGATTCCGACGACGTATCTCGTCTACGTCGCCACCGGGTCGTTTCCGCTGGCGGGAGCGACGCTTCTCTCGGTCGGATTCGTCGTCCCGTCGGGTATCAACGGCTATCTGGACGGTCCGAGCGAAAAATCGAGTCGCTGACGTCGCCGGACTACTCGGCTTCGTCGGCCGTCTCGTCGTCGCCGCTCACGTCGCCACCGACGAGCGAGTCGACGTCGGTGTGTTCGAAGAGGAGGTCACGCATCCGCGCCACCGTCTCCTCGTCGCGGGTGCGGCCCGAGTGAATCACGTCCTCCGCTCTGTCGACGACGGACAGCGTGTCGCCGTTGACGAGGAGGACGGGGACGCCCCGCTCTTCGGCCTTCCCGAGGACGGCCGGAGACGGGCGGTGGCCGCCGGTGAGGATGATGGCCTTCACGCCCGGCGCTTCGATGGCGGCCGTGATTATCTCCGAGCGGTCGCCGCCGGTGATGACCGCGGCGTTCTTCGTCCGTCGGAAGTAGCGCAGGGCGGCGTCGCCGCCCATCGCACCGACGAGGAACCGTTCGACGTAGGCGTCGCTTCCGCCTTGCGTCGCCACGTCGGCGCCGAGTTCGTCGGCCAGTCCGTCGACGGTGACGCCGGCGAGTTCTCGCTCGCGCGGGACGACGCCGAGGACGGGGACGCCGCGGCCTTCGAGGAACGGCACGACTTCCTGTTCGAGTTCGTCGAAGGCGGCGTCGGAGACGCCGTTGAAGAGGACGCCCGCGAGTCGGTCGTCGAACTGCTCGGCGGCGGCGAGGACGTCGTCGACGTCGCCGGGTTTCTCGTAGTGGCTCACCAGCAAGACGCCCGCGTCGAGTCGTTCGGCCACGTCGACGTCCGTCAGGTCGACGATGCCGCCGGTGCTCCAGACGCCGCCGCCCTCGACGAGCATCAGGTCCTTGTCGGCCGAGAGCTGCTCGAAGTACTCCTCGATTATCTCGCCGAGTTCGTCGCCGTCTTCTTGACCGCGAATCGCGCCGTCGACGAACGTCGGCGAGTAGACGACGGGTTCCATCTGGTGCATCTCGGCGTCGAGTCCGAGCACCTCGCGGGCGAGCATCGGGTCTTCGTCGAGCGTCTTGCCGACGTTCGACTGCAGGCGCGTGCCCTTCGGCTTCATGTAGCCGACCGAGCGGCCGCGTTCCTGCGCGAGTTTGCCGAGTGCGAGCGTGACTGCCGTCTTGCCGGTGCTTTCGTGGGTCGAGGTGACGAGTAACGTGTTCATGGGTCAGAGTTGGTCGGGGTCTACCGTCAATCGCACGTCGACGGCTTTGACGCCGTCGGGGGTTGCGACGAGGGGGTTGATGTCCAGTTCGAGGATGGCCGGAAAGTCCGTGACGAGTTGGGAGAGACGCTGGATGGTCTCGGTGACGCCCTCCACGTCGACGGGGTCGCGGCCACGCGCACCGCGAAGCAGCGGTGCGGAGTCTATCTCTTCTGTCATCGCGCGCGCTTCGGACTCCGCGACGGGAGCGACGCGGAACGTCGTGTCTTCGAGGACTTCCACGAAGATACCGCCGAGGCCGAACATGAGAAGCGGACCGAACTGCGGGTCTTTGTTCATGCCGACGATGGTCTCGACGCCGCTGTCGAGGTCGACCATCTCCTGCACCTGCACGCCGATGATGTTGGCGTCGGGTTGGTAGTTGCGCGCTCGGGTCACGAGGTCCTCGTAGGCGTCGTACACCTCCTCGTTCGGCACGCCGACTTTGACGCCGCCGATGTCGGATTTGTGCAGGATGTCGGGGCTGACGATTTTCATCACGACGTCGCCGTCGATGCGCTCTGCGACTTCGAGCGCGTCCGCGGGGGCGTCGACGATGTCGCCCTGCGGCGTCTCGATGCCGTAGGCGTCGAGCAGGTCCATCGCTTCCACGCCGAGGCGCGTGTCGTCGCGGTCCTCGACCGAGGAGAGAATCTCGTGGACCCGCTTTTCGTCCACGTCGAACGTCGTCGGCCGGTCGTACTCGCGTTCGGAGATGTCGCGGAACCGAGAGAGCGAGTCGAGTCCCTGCACGGCGCGGGCGGGGTCGAAGTAGTTCGGGATGCCCGCCTCGGTGAGTGCCTCCGCGGCCGGTTTGACGCGTTCGCCGCCCATGAAACAGGCGGCGACGGGCTTGTCGTACTTCTCCTGTAACTCCACCGTATCGGCGGCGAGTTGCTGGTAGTCCAGCACCGCCGTCGGACACGTCAGGACGATGGCACTCCCGACGTTGTCGTCGGCGAGTGCCAAGTCGAGTGCGTTTCGGAAGCGTTCGTTGTCGGCGTCGCCGACGATGTCGACGGGGTTGTAGATGTTCCCCTCGGCGGGGAGTTTTTCGGAGAACGCGTCGAGGGTGTCGTCGGTGAACGACGCCATCGAGAGGCGCGAGTCGCCGACGGCGTCCGTGGTCATCACGCCGGGACCGCCCGCGTTCGTGATGACGGCCACGTCGTCGCTGTCGGGGAGGGGTTGGCTCTCCAGCACTCGCGCGGCGTCGAACAGGCCCTGCACCGACTCGGCGCGGATGACGCCCGCCTGCTCTAACCCCGCTTCGTACGCCTGGTCGGACCCGGCGATGGTGCCCGTGTGACTCGACGCCGCCTGCGCGCCCGCGTCCGTCCGCCCGGACTTCACGAGGACGATAGGCGTGTCTTGGGTCACCTCGCGGGCGGTGTCGATGAACTCGCGGCCCTCGGAGATGCCTTCGAGGTAGCCGATGATGACGTCGGTGTCCTCGTCGTCGCCCCAGGCGTCGACGAAGTCAGCCTCGTCGAGGACGGCTTTGTTCCCGAGCGACACCACGTCTTTGAAGCCGATTCCCTGGTCGTTCGCCCAGTCGAGGACGGCCGTGATGAACGCGCCCGACTGGCTCATGAACGACATGTTGCCGGGAGTCGCGTTCTCGGGGCCGAACGTGGCGTTCATCTGCTTCGGCGTCGACATGACGCCCAGGCTGTTCGGACCGACGAGGTTCAGGCCGTACTCGGTCGCCACGTCGACGAGTTCTTGCTCGCGGGAGGCGCCTTCGCTCCCCGTCTCGCCGAACCCGGCGGTGATGACGACGACGTTCTGGACGCCCGCCTCACCGGCCTCGCGAACCGCGTCCACCGCGATGTGCGGCGGGACGACGATTATCGCGAGGTCGGCGTCGGACTCGCCGACACCGGCCACCGCCGGGACGCCGAAGACCTCGTCGTACTTCGGGTTCACGGGGACGACGTCCCCCTCGAAGTCGTCGACGAGGTTCTCCATGATGGCGCGACCGACGGACCCTTCGCGCTCTGTCGCACCCACGACGGCGACGCGTCGCGGTGCGAACAACTCGGATAACTCTCCCATCGCCGCGAACTACTCGCTCTCGCCGTTTAAATCCGGGTATGTATAGTTTTACATGGGCCGTGCGGCCACGTCTCCCTCACGATTTTTCGTTCGTTCACGAATTTCTGTAGATGTGTTCGGTTCTCTCTTCGGGCGGCGAGGCGGGCGTCACACCACGTCGTCGGGGGCGTGCGCCGCGCGCATCTCCGCGACGGCGTCGGCGTACCGGGCTCTCGTCTCGTCGTCTTCGACGGTTCCGAGGTGGTCGGCGTCGGTGTCGAGGGCGGCCGTCGTGTCGCGGACGTCCGAGAAACTCGTGAGCGAGCGCTCTTTGCGGAGGTACTGCGACCCGTCGGGCGTCGCGTAGACGAGGATGATGATGTTCTGCTCGTCGTCGGAGTAGGTCCGCTCGACCAACCAGACGCGGGTGGTCGCTTCGGATTCGGAATCGGCGCTCATGGTGTCGACGTCCGCCGCGTGGGAGAAAAGTCCGCCGCCGACTCAGCCGATGACGCCGAAGCCGAACATCGGGAAGCCGAAGACGGCCGTCCACGTGTAGTGGAGGGCGACGCCGACGACGACGGCCGGAATCGTCGTGTAGATGCTGGCGACGACGGCGGCCGTCTTGTCGATGGCGATGAGGGGGAACAACGCGTCGCCGTCCTGACTGATGGCGTTCGCCGTCAGCGCGGAGAACGGAATCGCGCCCTGCGCGTACGCCGCCGAGAGGATAATCTGCGGCCCGCATCCGGGGATGAGGCCGACGGCGGCGCCCGCGACGGGCGCGAGGACGCCCGCCGCGGCGGCGGCGGAACCGATGTCCAACCCAGTGAAGAGGATGGTGTACTCGTAGAGGAGGTACGCGCCGATGACCCAGACGGTGACGAACGACGTCTCCATCGCGGCGTGCGTCAGCGTCTCGTAGACGCTCCCGAAGGTGTCCTTCGCTCGCCCGACGTCGCCGTGGCCGATGTACGTCCGACCGACGAAGTAGAGATACGCCGACAGCGTCGTTCCCGTAATCCCGGCGACGGTGAACACGCCCGCGAAGGAGAGTCCGGCGACCATCGGCACGTCCGGTGCGCCGCGGAGGAGATAGAGGACGCCCGCGCCGAGGCCGGCGGCGGCGGCGACCCACCACGCCGCGAGGGCGGCGAGCGTCACGGAACGCATCGTCCCGGACTCGCGAGTCGGGCCGTGGTCGTGGCGTTCGCAGGTGACTCCCTCGTCGTAGTGGTGGACCTTGCTTCCGGCTACCGGCGTCGCGACACCGCCGTCTGTCAGGGTGGGACGGAGTTGTCTCACCGCTCTGTCGACGCGGCCGACGCCCAGTCCGAACGCGTCGATGGCGTAACCGAACACGACGCCCGTGACGAGTGCGATGCCATAGGCGTACAGGGCCGCCTCGGGCGCGAGGACGAGAATAACGAACGCCGCGTCACCCGCGGTGGCGATGAGCGTCGCCACCACCGTCCCGAACGAGACGGACCCGCGGATGTATAGCGGCATCATCACGATTGCGCCGCCACACCCCGGTGTCAGACCCATCAGCGCACCCACGATGGGCCCCGCGCGGCGGTTCTCCTCTAGCTTCTTCACGAGGCGGCCGTCCGTCCGGTACTGGACGTAACTGAAGAGGAGGACGGTCACGGCGACGAACGCGCTCACCTGCACGAAACCGTCGCGCACCGACCCGAGAAAGATATCGAACAGCTCAGACATAGACTCCCCCTCCGAGAGGTACGTCGTCCTCCGAAGCGCAGATAATAGTAGTCATCTCACTCAAAGATTAGACGCGTCTAAAAATAAAGTTATGTGAGAGAAATGCTACTCTTCTGCCACCGCGACGACGTCCGCGTCGGCGAGTCGACGGAGTTCGGACGGGTCGACGGGGAAGACGGCTTCGGGCGTTCCCGCCGCCGCCCAGACGGTGTCGTGCGTCGTCAGCGTCTCGTCGAAGAGGACGGGGAGCGACGACGCGTGGCAGAACGGCGGGACGCCGCCGATAGCCCACCCGACGACGTCCCGAATCCGTTCCGGGTCGGCCATCGACACCGCCGCGGGCGACACGCCGAGGTGGTCGGCGAGTCGCCTCTCGTCCACGCGGTTCGCGCCACTCGTGACGACGACGACGAGCGACCCGTCGGCGTCGAAGACCAGACTGCTGGCTATCTGACTCACGTCGCATCCGACGGCCGCGGCGGCGTCTTCGGCCGTCTTCGTTCCTTCGGGGAACTCCTCTACGGTCACCTCGAACCCGTACCGTTCGTTCGCGGCGTCCGCGAACTCGCGCGCTCTGCGGTGCATGCTGTCCACCCGCACGCGATGGGGCCGCTAAAAACTCACTTTTCCGGCACGCCAGACCCCGGGTCGCCGCTGTCGTCGATGCGCGACTCGTACTTCGCCAACGACTCGTCGACGGCCGCCTCGGCGTCGACGCCGAGTTCCTCGGCGAGTGCGTACAGACAGAACAGTGTGTCGCCGAGTTCGTCGCGGTTCACGTCGAGGTTCTCGGGGGTCGACCCGTACGCCGTGGAGTTCGTCGCGTCCGCGGCGAGTTCGCCGACTTCGCTCGCGAGGTCCAAGAGGCGGTAGGCGGGCGGCGCGTGCAGGTCGTTCGCGTCGAGGAAGTCCGCGACGCGTCGTTGCGGGTCGCTCGTCACACAGAACATCCGTCGAGGAGACGTATTAAGCCCTCCCGCATTGCCGTCCGAATCGAGTGACGAAACCGAGAGAAACGGTGTGTTAACGTGCGCACACGAGTTCTGATGCTCCGTCAGATAGTCTCCCCGCCGGGTGTCTCTCGGTTACGGCGATATTTAGGAACGTGACGGAAAGTCGGCACGACGGTTCTCGAATCATACCTACGTTCTCCTGAGTCGTATCCTGACGACGTCCTATGCAGACAGTACTCCAACTCGCAGTACCCGAATTCCTTCAGGAGGTCATCGCGGAGACCATCGCGTTCACGCCGCGTCTCATCGGTGCACTCCTCGTGCTCCTCGTCGGGTGGTTCCTCGGCGGAATCGCCGCGAGAGTCGTCACGAGAATCGCCGACCGCGTCGAACTCGACAAGGCGACGCTGAAGACGCCCCTCGGTGCGATGCTCGGCGGCACGGAACGGGCCGTCTCGACGGCGTTCGGGACGCTCGCACGCTGGTTCGTGTTCGCCGTCGCCATCCTCGCCGCGGCGAACGTCCTCGCCATCGCCCTCCTCTCGGAGTGGGTGAGCACGGCCGTCTCGTACCTCCCGGCGTTCGTCGCCGGCCTCCTCGTCATCGTCGTCGGCTTCGTGGTGGCCGACTTCATCGGCGACGCCATCCTCCGCACGCAGGCGGCGACGGAGACGCGCTACACGGGCATCTTCGCGACGGGAACTCGGATGTTCCTCTACTTCACCGCCGTCGTCATCGGCCTCAGCACGATGGGCATCAACGTCGAACTCCTGTTCACCATCGCGCAGGCGTTCGCGTGGGGCCTCGCCGCCGCCTTCGCCATCGGCGCGGGTATCGCCCTCGGATGGGGTGGCAAAGACTACGTCGCCTCCAACATCGGCCGCTGGATGGGCAACGTCAACTACGCCGCGACGCGGTCGGACCGCGCGGGCGACGGCGCGATGGCCGACGGCGGCCACGTCGACGCCGACCCGATGGACGACTGAGTCGTCGCTCGCGAACGTTTCGGTTCGGTCGGTTCAATCGATTCGACCGGTTCGGTTTTTCGAGACTCGCCCCTCCGAGCGTCGGGTTTAGGGCCGCCGAAAACATCAGAAATATGGTACGTTTATCCGCGTCGGGAGCCAACGGTCGGTATGTCTGTCGGGAGTTTCCTCTTCGTCTTCGTCGCCGGACTCGTCACCGCCTTGGCGACGGGACTCGGTGCGCTCCCGTTCTTCTTCGTCAAGGAGGTGAGCGACCGTTGGAACGTCGCACTGTGGGGTCTCGCGTCGGGCATCATGCTGTCGGCGTCCGTCTTCGGACTCGTGTTGGAGGCGCTCGCCGAGTACGTCAGCGTGTCGCTCTCGGGAGTGTCGGCGACGGCGGTGCCCGCGCGGACGCTTCTCCTCCTCGGCGTCGGCCTCCTCGCCGGCGTCGCCCTCGTCGTCGTCGCCCACCGCGTCATCGACGGCGCGGAGGTGGACCCGAAGCGCTACGAGGAGGCCGACTTCCGGAAACTCCTCCTCATCCTCGGCGTCCTCACCGTCCACAGTTTCCCCGAGGGCGTCGCCGTCGGCGTCGCGTTCGCGGACCTCGGATTGGAGGGCGGACTCCGCCTGTTCGGCGTCGCCGTCCCCCTCCTCGCGGTGTTCATGACCGTCGCCATCTCCATCCACAACGTCCCCGAGGGCGTCGCCATCTCTATCCCCCTGCGCGCGATGGGCGTCTCGAACTGGCGACTCGTCTGGTGGTCGGTGTTCTCCAGTCTCCCGCAACCCATCGGCGCCGTCGTCGCGTTCTACTTCGTGCGCCTCGCCCGCGAGTTCCTCCCCGTCGGATTCGGCTTCGCCGCCGGAGCGATGATATACCTCGTTCTCACGGAGTTCATCCCCGAAGCGCTCGAACGCGGCGCGGAACTCCCCAGCGGCGGCCGCCCGGAACTCCTCGCGGGCGTCGTCGGCGGCGTCGTCGCGATGGTGCCGTTGCTGTTCGTGTGAGTCGGTCGAGTCGCGAGAAGACGGCACGGCGACGGGCGTGCGTCGTTAGTGACTGTGACCCATCGCGTCCGAGAGCGAGAGGCCGAACCGTTCTTCGAACAGTTCTTCCATCTTCTCGTTGAGTTCCGCGAGGTCCGCCGGCGTGTCGCCCTCGGCGTGGTGGACGGCGACGTGCGCCTGCTGTGCGAACGACTGCACGACGAGGTCACCGACGACGTTCGTCGCCTCCTCGCCCTGTTCTGTGAACACGTCGACGAGTCCCTCCGGGAGTTCGACCTCTTCGACGTCTCCGTCCGGTCCTTCGATGGTGTAGGTCTCGGTTTCGACCATAGCCTCACTGGGTCCTCTCTACTTAAGGGTCTGTGGGAATCTGGCAACGAGGCGAGACGGAGAGAACGGCGTCGAAACGCGACGTCAGTCGTCGGATTCGGCCGCCGCGGGTTCGGGCTCTGCTCGCTCTTCGCGTTCGAGTTCTTCGAGGTAGTCGTCGGCGTCGAGGGCGGCCTTCACGCCGTCGCCGCCCGCCGTCGCCGCCTGCTGGTAGTGGAAGTCCACGACGTCGCCGGCGGCGAAGATGCCGGGGACGTCCGTGGCCGTCTGGTTGGCCCCCTTCCCACCCTTCGCGACGACGTAGCCGTCGGCGTCGCGTTCGACGCCCGTCCCTTCGAGGTAGTCGGCGTTCGGCGTGTGACCGATGGCGTAGAACACCGCGCCGCAGTCGAAGTCGAACGTCTCCGTCTCGGGGTCGTCGAGTTTGTCCGTCGGGTGGCCGTCGGGATGGCGGACCATCGTCACGTGGTCGACGCCCTCCTCGGGCGACCCGTGGAGTTCCGTCACCTCGGTGTTGAGCAGGAGTTCTATCTCGCCGTCGTCGACTTTCTCCATCACGCGGTCGATCCAGTAGTCCTCCGCGCGGAACTCCTCGCGGCGGTGCGCGATGTACACCGTCGAGGCGAACTTCGTGAGGAAGTTGGCCTCCTCCATCGCGGCGTCGCCGCCGCCGACGACGAGAATCTTCTCGTCGCGGAAGAACGCGCCGTCACAGGTCGCACACGTCGAGAGACCGTAGCCCATCAGGTCGTCCTCGCCGGGGATGCCGAGCGTCCGGGCGGACGCGCCCGAGGCGGCGATGATGGCGTCTGCGGTGTAGACGTCGCCGTTCTTCATCGTCACCGTGAACGGTCGCTCGTCCGCCTCGACGGACTCGACGATGCCGTGGTCTACCTCCGCGCCGAACCGTTCGGCCTGCGTCTTCATGTTCTGGATGAGTTCGGGGCCGGAGATACCTTCGGGGAAGCCCGGATAGTTGTCCACCTCGGTCGTCAGCGTCAACTGCCCGCCGGGTTCGTCGCCCTCGAACACGAGCGGTTCGTTGTTC
Organism: Halogeometricum limi; assembly: GCF_900115785.1. Taxonomy (GTDB): domain Archaea; phylum Halobacteriota; class Halobacteria; order Halobacteriales; family Haloferacaceae; genus Halogeometricum; species Halogeometricum limi. The sequence continues at coordinate 415,240 of NZ_FOYS01000002.1, read as the reverse complement.
GACCGGGCGGCGTAGATGGCGGCCGAGAGGCCGGAGATACCAGACCCAGCGATGATGAGTTTTCGGTGTTCGACGAAAGCGTCCTCGCTCATACCCCCACGTTCGCTAGACCGACCCTTTTAGGTTCCGCTGTCGTGCACGATTGCCGTCGGCATCGTGAGCGCTTCTCACGGCGATAGATAGCACTTCGCACGAAACGTCAGGCCGGGTCGGCCGGCGGCGACATCGAGGCGAGGAGATGCCGCGCCGTCGTGCCGAACAGCCACCCGAACCCGGCGATGGCGAGGCCGAATCCGAGCGTCGGGCCGGCCGCGACGGCGGCCAGTTGCTCGCCGATGGGTCCCTGCGGGAGTCCGAGGCCGAAGAACGCCGCGAGTCCGAGCGGCGGGAACACCCCGAAGGAGAGCGGTGCGGCGACGCCGCGCGTCCGGTACGCGGCGAGCGACGACCCGCCGACGACGAGGGCGGTGAGCGACGACGGGAACGTCATCGCGTCGCCGGTTTGCTGCGAGAACAGGAGTTCACACGCGAGGAGAACCGCCGGGAGAAGCGCGACAGCGAGTGCGACGTACCGACCGGTCGCGCGGACGTCGTCACCGACGGCTATCGACCGAACTGGAGGGCGCAGACGCATAGCCGTGACTTCTCTCGGGAGCGACATAAGTCTCCGTCAGACGGAACGGAGGGACGCGTTCATACCCCCGGGTCGCAGACGTGAGGGTATGCCCGCGGACTTAGACGAGAAGACGGACCGCTACGGACGGATGCTCGCGGACGCCCTCGAAGAGGCGGCTGTCGCCGTTCCGGCCGAGACGCCACTCGGCGGCGCCGCCGCGGAGATAGAGGAGATGGCCGTCTCGTACTTGGAAGACGGCCGACACTTCCGCGAGAACGACGACCCGGTGAACGCGCTCGCGTCGTACTCCTACGGCTACGGGTGGTTGGACGCCGGCGTCAGGATGGGCCTGTTCACCGTGCCCGACGACACCCACCTGTTCACGATGGAGTGAGGAGGACGAGCAGTTCGCTACTCGAACCGATACGTCGGACCGTCCGCGGAGTCGCCCACCTCGACGCCGAGTTCCGCGAGTTCGTCGCGAATCTCGTCCGCTCGGTCGTAGTTCCCGTCCGTGCGTTCGGCCTCGCGAACCTCCAGTAGCAGTTCGACGAGGTCCTCTGCGATGGTCACGTCGCCGCCCTCGTCTCGGTCGCCGAAGCCGAGTCCGAACACGTCGCCGCCGAGTTCCTCGAACGTCTCGACGGCTTCTCGGAGGCCGCGATAGTCGTACGCCGACGCGTCGCCGACGTGCGTGTTGACGGCCCGCGCGAGTTCGATGAGCGCGGCCATCGCCTCGCGGACGTTGAAGTCGTCGTTCATCGCCTCGCGGAACTGCGCGCGCGCCGTCTCGACGGCGTCTCTGAGCGCCGCGGATTCGACGGAGGCGTACGCGTCCGGGCCGTCGCACGCGTCCACGGCCGTCTCGTAGGCGCGTTCGAGGCGGTCCCAGCGCTCTTCGGCTTCGGCCATCGCCTCGTCGCTGAACGTCTGTTCGGCGCCGTAACCGGTCGAGAGGTAGAACGTCCGAATCACGTCGACGCCGAACTCGTCTAAGGCGTCCGAGACGGTGAAGAAGTTACCCAGACTGGAGGACATCTTGTCGTCTTCCATCTGGAGGAGGCCGACGTGGAGCCAGTAGCGCGCGAACGTCTGGCCCGTCGCCGCCTCGCTCTGCGCCACCTCGTTCTCGTGGTGCGGGAACACCAAATCGCGCCCGCCGACGTGGATATCGATGGTGTCGCCGAGGTGCGTCATCGACATCGCCGAGCACTCGATGTGCCATCCGGGGCGACCCTCGCCCCACGGCGACTCCCACGTCTGCCCGCACGGTTCGTCGACGGCGTCCAGTCCGTCGTGGCGGTGTTCGGCTATCGCCTCGGGGGAGACGGCACCGGCCTTCCAGAGGGCGAAGTCGGCGGGGTGGCGCTTCTCGGCGCGTTCGTCCGTCTCGCCCTGCGCCTCTATCTCGTCGATCCGTTGGTTCGAGAGCTTGCCGTACTCCTCGAAGGCGGTCACGTCGAAGTACACTGACCCGTTCGACTCGTAGGCGTAGCCCTTCGCCACCAGCGTCTCGATGAGGTCGATTATCTGCGGGACGTGTTCGGAGACGCGGGGATACACCTCCGCGCGCTTGAGGTTCAGCCCGCGCATGTCTCGGACGACGTGGTCCACGAAGTGTTTGGCCACCTCGGGTTCGGTGTCGCCGACGTCGTCCTCGCCGATGCGCGCGGCTATCTTCTCGTTCACGTCGGTGAAGTTCTCGACGTGGTGGACGGTGTAGCCCTCGTGTTCCAGCCACCGGTGCATCACGTCGGCGTGCATCCAGAGGCGGGCGTGGCCGAGGTGGGCGTCGTCCGAGACCGTCAGTCCGCAGACGTAGAGCAACACGTCGTCGTCGTCCTGTGGTTCGAACTCCTCGCGTTCTCCCGTCAGGGTGTTGGTCACGGACAGCGTCATCGCCGTCGGATACTCCGTCGTCGGGTTTCAACCCGTCGGAACGGTCGGTCCGACGCGCGACCGGTCGGACTCGTCGTCGGCCCGGGTCACTCGGGCGACCACTCGCACGACGCACCGGTCGTCAGTCCCTCGCTGTCGACGTGCGCCGACAGACAGGCGTAGTTACAGAAGTACGTCGGCGAACCGCAGTCGGCGTCGCAGTCGCGCACGCAGATGGGGTCGTGGTCGAAGATTCGCGAGTCGCAGTACGCACAGCGCTCCTCGGCGTCGGGCGTCTCGATGGTCGTGGACATGTGGACACGGACGGGACCGAACCACGAGAACGTGTCGCCCGCAACTCACGCCGGGAGCGACTCGAAGACGGACTCCACGTGACGAAGCGCCGTCGCGCCCTGTCGCCGCGGGACGACGACCACCAGTTCGTCCCCGGCGACGCCCGCGGCGTCGACGACGACGTTCTCCGCGGCGAGTCGGTCGCAGACGACGGCGAGCGAGTGCGCGTCCACCTCGCCGGTGGCGACGAGTGCGGTCAACGCCCCCCCGGCGGCAACGAGTGAGACGCCGCCGACGGCGAGGACGGGTTCGTCGTCCGTCCCGGCATCGACGTCCTCGCCCGCCATCCCGACGCCGCTTCGCATCCGCACGGTTACGTCTCGGCGTTCGAGTTCGACGGGCGGCAGGTCCTCCGCGAAGCGTCTGAGCGCCGTCGCGACCGAATCGGCGTCCCCGTCGACGTCGAGCGTCTCCGCGGCGGCCGCGTAGTTGACGACACCCGTCCGAAGTGCTGACAGCAGGTACGGTCGCGCTCTGACGGCGTCTCGCGTCTCGGCGGCGAGTGACATGGCTCGACTCTGGTCCGCCGACGGCGAAAATCGTTCGGGTCTCTCCGGCGAACTGCCAAAATGTCAATCGAGAGCGATAATCTGTCGAATCGTGAAAACGGAGTAGAAGCACGCGCTCGTGAACGTCTCCTATTTGCTAGAATTATTTATATAATATTAAATACATATGTTTACTAGCGGTCTCTTCGTCGCGAAGAGTCGCCGGGAGGGTTGGTAAACATGTACCAGAAAGAGACGGACGACCCCGAAGAGTGGCGAGTGAGCGCGAGCGAGGGAGCGGAAATCTCCGACGTCCCGCCGGGGGGAGACAGTACGCCCGAAGAACTCGACGAACTACCGGACGCCGAGGAGTTCGACGCCGGAAAGATGGGCGGAGCGGACGCACCGCCGCACGCCGAGGTGGACGTCGAGACGGTCGACGAACTGCCGGGGGGACATCTCGGCGAAGAGAGCGGCGAGATAGACGGTGACGGCGGCAAAGAGCGCGTCCTCGTCGAAGTGAAACTTCCGCTCGACGTCGACGCAGACATGGCGATGGCTGAGACGTCGCTCGCGTCGACGGGGTTCGAGTTGAACCCCGACTACGGCGTGATACCCATCTCCGCCTCCGAGGACCAACTCGCGGCGGACATCGACGCCGGAACCGAACAGATAGTCGTCCTCTGCGGCGAGGTGGACCGCGAAAAACTGGACGAACTGAAGTCGCGACCGAACGTCCTGAGCGTCCGGAAGGACTCGCGAATCGCGCCGATGTCCGCGCCGGAACTCGAAGACAGAGACGACGAGACGGCGGCCGCAAGCGGTGCGGTAGCGTCGGCCGATGCGGCGGAGTCGCCCGAACTCGCCGTCGAAGCCGTTCCGGGACAGAAACTCGTCGAACACGACGAAGCGCAGGTCCAACCGATGAGCGAGGACGCCAGTTCCTGCCCCATCGGGTCGTGTGACTGTTCGCCGGGGACGGCGAAAGGGACGATTCAGGACGTCGCGGCGTACCTCGGCGTGGACGCCATCCACGACGAGGGAATCACCGGTCAGGGAATCGTCGTCGGCGTCGTCGACGGCGGAATCAGAGCGAGCGGACGCGTCAGCGGTGGCGCGTTCGACAACGTCACCGACGGCTACCCGTCCAACTGGGGACAGGTCGCCCACTGGAGCGGACACGGCGAGATGTGCGCCACCGACGTCCGCGGGATGGCCCCCGACACCGAACTCTACGACATCCGCGTCGCGGGTTCGTCCGGCGGCTATCTGTCCGCGATGCTGGCGGGCATCCACTGGGCCATCACGAAGCACCAGCAGACCGGTGACCCCGACATCCTGACGTTCTCGAACGGCATCTTCCAGGAGTCGTGGGACGCCGACTACGCGCGCAACCCGAACCACCCGGTCACCCGGAAAGTGGTCGAAGCCATCGACGAGGGCATCCTCGTCACCTTCGCCGCGGGCAACTGCGGTGCGACGTGCCCCGACGGCCGGTGCGGGTCCGACAACGGACCGGGCCGCAGCATCTGGGGCGCGAACGGCCACCCGAAGGTCATCACCGTCGGCGCGGTGAACAAAGACGAGCAGTTCGTCGGCTACAGCAGTCAAGGCCCCGCCGCGCTCTCGGCCGAGAAGCCCGACATCTGCGGCATCACGCACTTCGAGGGTTACTTCAACAGCGACAGCGGAACGTCCGCCGCGACGCCCATCACCGCGGGCGTCCTCGCTCTGATGAAGCAGGCGAACCCCGCGATGGACCAGGACGCGGCGAAGGCGGCGATGAAGCAGACGGCGAAAGACATCGGTCCGTCCGGGCACGACCAGCACTCCGGGTCCGGCATCCTGCAGGCCAAGGCGGCCTACGACGCGGTGAAAGAGCGGTGGAGCCGCTGGGAACGGCTCTACAAGCCGGCGTTCGACGTGACGGCGACGACCCGAGGCACGGACGGGTTCGACATGTTCGTCACGGCGAGCAACCAGCACGTCTACCACCGGGCGCGCAAGGGCGGCCAGTGGGGAAGTTGGACGCGCGTCGTCGGCCCGGTCCTGAAGAGTTCGGCGCTCTCTCGGTCCGCCGACAGCCTCGACTTCTTCACCATCACGGGCAACGGCACGCTCTATCGCCGCCCGTGGACCGAGTCGGGTGGCTGGGGCAACTGGGACCGCATCGTCGGTCCGGTGTACGACGCCATCGCCGTGCCGCGCGGCACGGACCGCTTCGACCTGTTCATCCACTACGGGAACGACCACGTCTACCGCCGTCCGTGGACCGCGTCCGGTGGCTGGGGCAACTGGGAGGCCGTCTACGGACCCGTCCAGCAGATGGCCGTCGCCGCCCGCGACGACGACACGGTCGACCTGATGATAGAGGCGTCGAACAGGCGGCTGTACCGTCGGACGCTCACCACCGGCGGTGGCTGGGGCAACTGGGAGTACGTCGCCGGCCGCGCCGTCGAGATGAGTCTCGCGTCGCGCGCGCCCGACGGCCTCGACCTGTTCGTCACGATGCCGAACCGGAGCCTCTACCACCGCACGTGGACGCAGGCCGACGGCTGGGGCGGACTCGAACGCGTGGGCGGCCCGGTGCGTAAGCACCTCGCGAGTTCACAGGGCGACGGCGACCTCGACCTGTTCACGCTCGGTATCGACGGCTCCGTCTACCGTCGTCACCTCGGCTGAGACCGACGAACCGACGCCGCGGACGGTTTTTTCGCTGGCTCGATTCGAACTCGACGCCGGAAATCGGCAAGATTCTTTTCCGTAATGCGAAGTCACTAAGGCCGTTCTCGCGTACGTACGACCATGCAAGCGCTGGTCATCGTGGCGCACGGGTCGCACTTGAACCCGGATTCGAGTTCGCCGACTCAGCGTCACGCGGACACCATCCGCGCGACGGGAGCGTTCGACGAGGTGAAGACGGGGTACTGGAAGGAAGAGCCCTCGCTCCGCGAGGTGCTTCGGACCGTCGAGTCCGACGAAGTGTTCGTCGTCCCCCTGTTCATCAGCGAGGGCTACTTCACCGAACAGGTCATCCCCCGCGAACTCCGTCTCGACGGCTGGGACGTCTCCGAGTGGGACTCAGACGGCCTGAGCGCCGACACGGCGACGCTGACGGCGACGGACACCGGTCAGGTCGTCCACTACTGCGGCCCCGTCGGCACGCACGAGTCGATGACCGACGTCCTCGTTCGCCGCGCGGAGACGGTGACCGGCGACCCGGACGTCGGCGAGGGGTTCGGCTTCGCCGTCGTCGGCCACGGCACCGAACGCAACGAGAACTCCGCGAAGGCCATCGAGTACCACGCCGACCGCATCCGGGAGATGGACCGGTTCGACGAGGTGCGTGCGCTCTACATGGACGAGGAACCGGAAGTGGACGACGTGACCGACCACTTCGACTCCGAGGACGTCGTCGTCGTCCCCCTGTTCATCGCCGACGGCTTCCACACCCAAGAGGACATCCCGGAGGACATGGGCCTCACCGACGACTACCGAACCGGCTACGACGTCCCCACCGTCGTCGACGGTCACCGAATCTGGTACGCCGGGGCCGTCGGCACGGAGGGGCTGATGGCCGACGTCGTCCTCGAACGCGCGGCCGAGGCGGGCGCGGACGTCGGGGCGGCGGTGGAACGAGTGCGCGAACAGACCCGCGAGACGCCGACGGCGGGTGACTGACGTGCGGGCAGAGCAGTTCGAGTCGCTGGTCCGCCGCGTCGAGGAGGAACCGGTCGACTTCGACGGTCTGTACGTCGCCCGCGAGGACGACAGCTACGCGTTCGAGACGCCCGACGGCAGCCACGACGGCCTCTCGGAGGCGGGACTCCACGAGGCGGCCGCCGACGCCGCCCCGTACGTGACGAACTGGTACTACTGGGAGGAAGTCGTCGGCCACCGGGGCCGTCACCGCCGGGCGTTTCTCCGGAAACTGGAGGCCGCAGACGAGTTCTCGGTCGGCCGTCGGTACGACGAACTGCGAGACGGGATGCACACCGAGTGGGGGCAACTCCGAATCACGGCCACGCTCGGCGACGACGGCGACCGACGCTACGAGGTCAGACACGAGGCCGACGAGGCTGTCGACGCCGCCGAACTCGACGAGTACACGGACCCGCTGAACGCCAGAGAGCTAGCCACGTCCGACGAACGGGGTCGCTACCGACCGCTCAAGACGGCACCGACGCTCGTCGACGGCTGGGTGTTTCCGGCGCTGGACGGGCGTGACCTCGTGGAGACGGTCGACACGTTCTACCCGGCGACCGTCGCCAACTGGAACCTCGAACGCGAGGGCGAACTCGACGTGAGCCACTGGGAGGAGACCATCGAGCGACAGACGGGCATCTACGGCGTCGTCAAGACGTGGAACCGCGGCGAGGGACACGAACACGTGAACTGGGTCGCCGAGGCCTGCTGTGACGACTCGCAGTGTCTGAAGCGGCGCGAGTGGCAGTACGACGAGAACACCGAACTCGACGTGGACGGCGGCGACGGCGCGTTCCCCTGTCGAGAGCCGTGTTCCGTGGTCATCGCCGCCTCGCGCAAGTGGACGCGACTGGAAGGCGAACAGTCGCGGACGTACGAGTTCGACCTCACGCCGTCGGAGAAAGAACAAGTCGAAGCGATAATCGACGCCGTCGCCGACGGCCGCGTCGACGACATCCGCGAGGCGGACATCTACGAGGGCGCAAACCGCTACCGGACGCGGTTCCTCCGCGCGAAGCGATTCGACGAGGACGGGAACCTGTCGGGGACGCCGACGGACGCCGCGGAGGACGGGGACGGCGGAGAAGACGACGAGTAAGGCGTTCGCACCGGCTCTCAGGCCTCTCGCAGGACGAACGCGGCCGCGACGGCGACGGCGCCGAGGATGGCGCCGACGGTGAGGACGACGACGGTGTTCTGAACGACGGTGACGACGACGCCGGCGACGACCAAGACGAGGAGGCCCAGTGCGACGGCGGGGAGGACCGTCTGCGAAGGGAGGAGGTCGGCGAGTTGCTCGCCGATGCTGGGTTCCGGTTCCCGTTTCGGCGGGCGACTCAGCGTCTCGTCGACGTCGATTCCCGGTTTCTTCTCGGCCGCCGGTTCGATTCTGACGGTGACGTACGCCGTCTCGGCGCCGTACCCGGTGACTATCTTCAGTCGCCCGGAGACGGGTTCAGAGAGCGACGCGGTTCGGACGTGGACCCGTTGCACGTCACCCCCCGTCACGTAGTGGTTTCCGGTGTCGATACTCGCGGCGGTCGACAGTTCGTCGTCGAGGTGGACGTGGACGTGGACCGCCTGCCCGACGTTCTCCAACACGATGTCGAACGCGCCGGTGGCCGAGAACGATGGCGGCGCCTCGACGGAGTGGAGTCCGTCCCCGTTCAGTTCGACTTCCAACGACCCAGTCACGTCTGTGTGAGTCGACACGACGACTGAAAAGCGTTCAGGTCCGTGCGGGCCTACTCGTCGTCTCGCATGTCCGGCGGCAGGAGGTTCGGGATGCCGTCCTCGATGGGGTACTCCTCGCCCGTGACGGTGCCGACGAGGCGACCGGTGATTATCTCGTCACCGTCGCGATCGGTCACTTCGAGTTCGAGGTCGCTCTTGTCGAGTGGGTCACAGAGGATGTCCATCAGAGACTCTTTCATACTCGGCTGTTGGGCTTCGATGCGACAAAAGACTACGGGTTCACCGCCGCGTCCCGCGAATCGAGAATCGCCACCGACGTTTTTGTCCTCCGTCCGACGACAGCGAAACGCATGTCGGAGACCACGCTCTACCGACGACTCGGCGGACGAGACGCCATCGCCGCCGTCGTCGACGAGTTCTACGACCGCGTCCTCGCGGACGACCGACTCCGGCCGTTCTTCGAGGACGTGGACATGGCGGCACAACGGGCCCACCAGACGCAGTTTCTGGCCGCGGTCACCGGCGGCCCGGTGGACTACGACGGAGCGGAGATGGACCGCGCCCACGCGCACCTCGACATCGACCACGAGGACTACGACGCCATCGAGACGCATCTCGACGACGCTCTCGGCGAGTTCGAGGTTCCGAAAGAAGACCGGGCGGCGGTCGTCGACGCCGTCGAAGCGTACCGAAGCGATATCGTGAGTAACGACGGGTGACGCGCCGTCCGCGGTGACGCCCGCGCGTTACTGCTCGAACGGGTTCGCGAGTTCGACCGTCTCCGCGCGGTCCGGCCCGACGCCGACGGCGTAGATGGGGACGTCCATCTCGCCGGAGACGTAGTCGAGATACTCGCGCGCGTTCTCGGGGACGGCGTCGTAGCCGTCCTCGGCGACCGACGACCAGTCGACTTCCGGCCACGGGTCGAACTCGCGGAGGTTGGGTTCGCACTTCGCCCAGCGCTCGGTCGTCGCGGGCATCGTCAGCAGTTCCTCGCCGTCCAACTCGTAGGAGTGACCCACCTTCACTTCGTCCAGACCGGCGAGGACGTCGAGGTGGTTGACGGCGATGCCGGTGAACCCGCTGACACGGGCGGCGTGGCGGAGCATCGGGATGTCGAGCCATCCGATGCGGCGGGGGCGACCGGTGACGGTTCCGAACTCGCCGCCCTTCTCGCGGATGAAGTCCGCGAGTTCCTCCTCTCTGTCGTCGTCTTTCAGTTCGGTCGGCATCGGCCCCTCGCCGACGCGCGAGAGGTACGACTTGACGATGCCGACGACTTCCCCCCGGCCGACGACGCTCGGTCCGACGCCGGTGCCCGTCGCCGCCCCGCCGGCCGTCGGGTTCGAGGAGGTGACGTACGGGTAGCTTCCGTGGTCGATGTCGATGAGCGTCCCCTGTGCGCCCTCGAACATCACGTTCTCGCCGGCCTCGCGCCGTCGCGCGAGGAAGTCGCCGCAGTTGACGGTCATGTCGTCCTCGGCGAGGCGACGACCGATTTCTGTGTACTCCTCGACGAGTTTCTCGACGTCGCACTCCTCGCCCGCTTCGAGGCCGTACACGTCCTCGATGAGCGCGCGCTTTTGCGGGACGGCGTACTCGAGTCGCTGTCGGAGCACCTCGGGGTCCAACAGGTCGCCGACGCGGATGCCGCGCCGGCCGGCTTTGTCCTCGTAGGTCGGACCGATGCCGCGCCCGGTGGTTCCGACGACGAGTTCCTCGTCCGAATCCGCCTTCGCCTCCTCCTCGACGTTGTCGAGACGGCGGTGGTACGGCATGATGACGTGTGCGCGACGGGCGAGTCGCACGTCGGGGTCGAGTCCGCGCTCGCGGAGCGTATCTATCTCCGAGAACAGCGTGTTCGGGTTGATGACACAGCCGTTTCCGAGCACACCGACCTTGTCGCGGACGGCCCCGCTCGGAACGAGAGAGAGCTTGTACTCCTCGCCGTCTTCGACGACGGTGTGGCCTGCGTTGTCTCCGCCCTGATAGCGGGCGACGACGTCGGCGTCGCCTCCCCATAGGTCGACGAGCGCACCCTTGCCCTCGTCTCCCAACTGGGAACCGACGATTGTGACGGTCATACTCGGCGGTTCTGTGGCAGGCTTCAAACCGATTACGGTACGCGACCGTCAGATACGCACAGTCGTGCAACGAATCGGTGTCGGAGTCGAGGTGCTACCCACCGACGTGCATCCACGATACGAGTACCCTACCCAAACGGTTATGAGCCAGTGTGCGCAAGCCTACGGCAGCCACAGCGCGTCTACACCAGATTGCTCGCTCACGCTGCGGCGTCTGTGAGCGGGCGTTCGAGGACGTGCAGCGAGACGCGATTTCTCTTCGAACGTCCCCGACGGAGAGTAACATTTAAAAGCTGCAAAGACGAGTTAACAAATGGCATGATAGACCGACTTGAGAAGGAAGTGGATATGCTGGAGCGGCACTTGCAGGTGCTGAAGATGGTCATCGAGAGCGAACCGATCGGAATCGTGAAGATGTCCAACGAGACCGGCTACCCACACCACAAGGTCCGCTACTCTCTCCGCGTTCTCGAAGAAGAGAACCTCATCGAGCCCTCCAGTCAGGGTGCGATCACGACCGAGCGCACCGAAGAGTTCGTCGACGAACTCGACGAGAAACTCGACGAAATCGTCGAGAAACTGGAGACGATGAAGATCGAAGAAGCGGCCGAGATCGAGAACTGAGACTCGCCCGACGGTCCCGCGTCGTACCGCCGCGCCAGTGATACCGAGGCCGACTCGTCTTCTCTCTTCGACGAGACCGGGACCGGCCTCCTCTCGCGGCAGGCGGACTCCGGACTGACCACGCGGTGACCCTCCTCACATCATCTACGTTCTGCGCGACAGCGACAGCAACGGCGACGGCGACGCGATTCGGTACGCACTCGTTCCGAGCGAGCACGCACGAGGAGTCGACTGTCTTCGCTTCGGGCTGAGAAAGCGTGGTCCGGCGGTCCGGACCGTCGGTCGAAACGCCGCGCCGCTCAGAGGTCCGGGACGTTGACGTGGAACTCGTTGTTCCGCGCCTCGACGAGACAGACGTGGAAGCCCTGTTTCCGCGAGAGTTTCACGAACGACTTCCGCTTCGAACGGGAGAGGAAGCCGCCGCCGGTCTCCTCGGCGACTTTCTCCAGCGCTTCGGGTTCGAAGAACGACTCCGTGACGTAGAACGCCGTCGCCAACGCGTCGTCGCTCTCGGCCACCGCGCGGGCGTTGCCGACGAGTGAGGCGACCATCGCCTCGGTGGCGGCGTTGCGCGAGGTGTTCATGTCGGCGACGAACAGGGCGTCACCCATCTGGTCGCGGAAGATGACGTCGAACGCCCGGTCTTCGACCCCCTCTTCGGTCTGGAACCCCACCACGCCGTGCAGTTCGATGCGGTCGATTCGGGGGAGGGCGTCGAACAGGTCCGCCAGCGCGTTTCGGTTCCCCGTCTCGCCGATTTCGTACAGGAGGTCGGTGACGACCCACTTCGCGAAGCCGTACTCCGTGCTGTCGTGGAGGAACTCCTCGTACGGTCTGTCCTCGACGGCGAGTCCCTCGGTGTCGAACGTCGTGTGGTGTTCGAGTCGGAGGTTGTCGATGACCTCCTGTCGGGAGGCCTGCCCGTCGTGGGCGTGTTCCAGCGTCGCCTGCCCCTTCCGCTGGTAGCGGACGAACAGGTTCGTCCCCGAGAGGGCGTTCTGCGGCGACATCGACTCCTCGGCGACGAAACCGCCGTTCGCCGCCTCCAACTGCGACTCCAAGCGGTCTATCTCCGTTTCCAGCGTCTCGACGCGCGCCTCCAGTTGCTCGGCGCGGTCACGGAACTCGTCGCGTTCGGCCTCCAGTTCGTCGCGTTCGCTCGCGAGTTCGTCGCGCCGCGACTCCGCCTCGTCCAGTTGGTCGCGGAGTTCCGCGACGGCCTCGGCCGACTCGGACGCCTCCTTCGCCGTCTCTTCCGCGGCGGCGGCGGCTTCCTCGCGGCGACGCTTCGCCCGTTGCTCTTCCCGTCGTCGACGCTCTTGGGCTTCCTGGCGCTGCTTTCGCCGTTTCTGCTGCCGCTTCGACGGCTTGTCTCGCTGTTTCTGTGCGGTCGGCGCTCCGACGCCCGATTCGCCGTTCTGCGTGCTGGACTCGCTCGGGTCGAGCGACGGAATCGACCGCGCCTCGCGCCACTTCTCTTCCGCGGAGAACGGGTCGTCGCCGGTCTTCTCGGTCGCGGTCGCGGCCGCGGCCTCGGACTGCGGGTCGGCGAGTGCGTCGGACTGCGCCTGCGCGTTCGACGCCTCGGTCGATGCGGTCGGTTCGGTGGGGGACGCCGAGTCTGCCGCCGGGGCGTCGCCGTCGGCGGTCGTCGGGTCGGGCGTCTCCGCCTCCGCCGGGTCGGCGTCGCGGGGGTCCTCGTCGCCGGCGTCGGCGTCGGGGTCCGGTCGGACCGGGTCCTCGCCGGCCTCGGACGCCTCCGGCGCGGGCGTCTCGGCGGACGCCGAGTCTGCCGCCGCCTCGTCTTCGCGTTCGTCCGCGGCCGTCTCGGGTGTGGGGTCGTCCGCCACGTCGGACGCGTCGTCCGCCGCCTCGTCGGCCGCGACCGACGCTGGTTCGTCGTCCGAGGCGAGTTCGGGCAGGTCGACGATGGAGATGTCGGCCTCTTTGACCTCGTAGATTCCCACCTCGTCGTTGGCCCGTTCGAACGCGTCGTCGCCCGTGACGAGACGCTCGCTGCTGCCGACGAACGCCGCGCTCATCGACTTGCCGCCGTAGTAGACGACGTAGTAATCCCCCGAGAGAACGTTCTCCGACAGTTCGACGTAGCCGGTGAACCCCCCGGACGAGAGCGTCTCGTCGGCGTCGGCCAGCGGCGTGTTGTTCGTGTAGTAACTCGCGCGCGTCTCGCCGCCGGTCTCTTGCATCGTGTACAGAAGCGAGAGCGCCGGGTCGGGCGCGCGGTAGGCCGTCAACTCCGCGCCGTCGAACGACTCGATGTCTCCCTCGAAGACACCGATGAACCGCCCGTTGAGGACGAACGCCCACGTCGTCCCCGACGAGACGGCCCCGGAGAACCCATCGTCGGCGAGTTGGTGGAGTCCCTCGTACCCCGCGGAGACGGGGACCGTCTCCCACCCAGTTACCGCGTCGATAATCTGACTATCCATTTGGCGGTATATCACAGAATCCGCATCAAATACTTTCCGGAGAAACACCCTCGTTTCACCTCAGAAACGGTCAGAATATAGTCAGAACGGGCGTCGAACGGCCCGAAGCGTGACGTGCGTCTGACGCGCACACGCCCAGTCGGTTTAATCGACTGTCGTTCTAACCGACGCGCGTGTACGCTCCGTCGTTCTCCTCGCCCTCCGTCGACCCCGCGTCGCTGTCGGCGCGGTACCTCCTCGCGGTCCGCACCGGCGACGGAGCCGCCGCGACCGACGCGCGCGAACGACTCTCCGCTATCGACCCCGCGACGCTCTCGCGATGCCTCCCCGACGACGCCCACCGGACGGCGTTCTGGCTGAACGTCTACAACGCCGTCGTGCAGGAGCGTCTCACCGAGCGTCCGGAGGCGTTCGACCGGCGGACCCGGTTCTTCCGCCGCGACCAGGTTCCCGTCGCGGGCCGCCTACTCAGTCTCGACGACGTCGAACACGGCATCCTCCGACGGTCGATGCTCTCGTGGGGACTGGGCGACCTCCCGCGGCCGTTCCCCGACGGGTTCGAGCGCGCGAACCGCGTGGACGAACGCGACTTCCGGGTTCACTTCGCGCTGAACTGCGGCGCGGCGAGTTGCCCGCCCATCGCGGTGTACGGCCCCGAGACGATAGACCGTGACCTCGACTGGGCGACGGAGGGCTACCTCCGGTCGGCCGTCGACTACGACGCCGGCGCCGGCGTCGCCCGCGTCCCGCGACTGTTTCTGTGGTACCGGGGCGACTTCGGCGGCGGAGCGGGTATCAGAGAGATTCTCCGACGGTACGACCGGGTACCCGAGGACGCCTCGCCGAAACTTCGCTACCACGGCTACGACTGGTCGCTGTCGCTCGGCGAGTACGCGACGGACCGCCGCGGCGGGGACTCCGATTCGCCCGAGTCGTCCGACTAACCCAGCGCCCGGGTCCCGACCGCTGCGACGGGTGCGAGCAACGCCGCGACGAGTGTGAGGAGCGGAACCGGTCCCGCCTCGACCCAGACGCCGAGCGCGCCGTTCCACGCCAACCACGCGGCGAACGCGGCGACGAGGACGAACGAGAAGGTGAGGCCGAGGACGAACGCTCGGGTGACCGAAGACGAGACGACACCGACGAGAACGCCCGCGGCGACGATGCCCGTCCAGTGGACGCTGCCGGCGAGGAGTCCGACGACGAACACGGCGAGGAGAGCCAGTTCGGCGTAGCGCCCCGTCCGGACCGCGTCCATCACGTCGACGCCTCCTCGGTCCCGAAGACGATGTCCGGGGGACCCGTCGGCGCGTCCAGCGACATCGGCTTGTACGCGCCCGTCGCCCACTCGTCGAGTTGGTCGTGGTAGTGCGGCGACCAGAAGACGCCGCTCTGGCCGCCCGGAATCACGCCGAGCGAAACGTCCTCGTCGGCCGTCTCGCCGAACGCGACGACCATCCGCCAACTGCTCCCGACGGGACTGTCGCCCGCGCGGTAGTTCGAGACGGTGTACGCCGACCCGTCCATCGGTCGCTCCGGCCAGTTCAAGAACGCGCGGTCGAACGGGTGGGCCAGGTCGAGTCGGTTCACGTCGCCGTACGTCTCGTCTCCGTCCTGGTCGATTCGCTCGGCGACCCGTTCCATCGCCGTCGCCGCCGCGTCGGCGCGCGTCTCCGTCTCCGCCGTTCGCACGTCGTCGAACCACCGCGCGTCCGCGGGGAGCGTCTCGGTCACGTAGGGGGTCGGGTGGTACGAGTCGTCCAGTCCGACGGCACCGAACTCGTCGCCGAACGTCGCGTTCACGAACTCGGCTCTGAACAGACGGGCGACGAGCGCTCCCCGACTGTCGGCGCGCATCTCGCCGTCCCAGCGGTCGAGTTCGGCGACGAGTTCCCGGGCCTCGGGCGAGAGACCGTCGGCGGTGCGTGCGATTCGCGCGAACGACGCGCCCGCCCGCGACGCCGCGTCTCGCTGGAGCGTCTGCATGTCGTCCGCCGTCGCCCCGGCGTCGGCGACGGCGTCGAGTCGGTCGTAGATGCGCGCGCCGCGGTACGGTTCCGCGTAAGTCGCACTCGTTCCGACGTAGAACGGCGGGTCGTCTATCGTTCGCTGGTTCGCGGAGGCGAGCACCGCCGGGTCGTCGACGTGCGGAATCGACTCGAACGGGACGAACCCCGACCACGAGGAGGTGCCGTACGGCGTGTAGCCCGGCCACTCGCCCTCGCCCGCCGAACCGTCGAATATCCGGTCGCCGCGGACGACGTCGCCGTCCGTCACCCTGAGCGGATAGCGTCCGGCGGGGTAGTACAGCGTCCGGCCGTCTCGCGTCGCCGCGACGAAGTTCTGCGCAGGCACGTCCCAGATGCGGAGGGCGTCGCGAACGTCGGCCATCGTCTCCGCGCGGTTCAGTCGGTAGACGCCGAGCGATTCGTTCGTCGCGGAGAACCCGGGCCAGGCGATGGCGACCTCCCGACCCTCGCGTTCGACGACGGGGCCGTGGACCGTCTTTCGCACCTCGACGGTCACGTCGGGCGCGCCGGCGACGGAGATGGTCTCGGTCTTCGTGTCGTAGTCGCGGTACTCGCCGTCGTACAGGTACTGCCCGTCCCGCGTCTCGTAGGTGTAGGCGTCGGTGAAGTCGCCGCCGACGTTCGTGACGCCCCACGCCACGTCGGTCGTCCGGCCGATGATGACGAACGGGACGCCGGGGAAGGTGACGCCGCGCGCGTTCGTCGAGTCGTCCGCGACGCCGCCGCCGACGCTGGTGTGCATCTCGTACCAGACGGACGGGACGGTCAGCGAGAGGTGCGGGTCGTTCGCGAGCATCGGCCTGCCCGTCGCCGTCGCCGCGCCCGACAACACCCAGTTGTTCGACCCGATGCCCTGCTCCGTCTCGAACGGTTCGAGAGCCTCGTAGAGCGCCGCGAAGTCGCCAGCCGAGTCACCGTCGGCCGCCCCGTCCCGTGCGTTCACCGCGACGGCTTCGGCGTCGAACGGGTCGGCGTCCGACTCGCCTCTGACCACCGGGACGTCGTGCGCCAACGCGTCCGGGTAGAGTTCGGCCGTCGCCTCGGGGCCGAGTCGGGACCGAACCGTCGCTCGGCGGAGGTCGGCGAAGTTACCGGAGAGCCGCCAGGAGATGAGTTTGCCGACGAGGAGCGTATCTGTCGGGTGCCAGCGCGTCGGTTCGTAGCCGAGGAGGGCGAACTCCGGCGGATGCGCTCCGGCGTCGACGTAGCGATTCACGCCGGCGGTGTACGCTTCGAGGTGTGGGCCCGCCTCGGTCCGCCGCAACTCCGCCCACGACGCCGCCGCGGCCGTCTGGAAGTCCATCTGTCGGTAGAAGCGGTCCGACTCGACGGCCCGTTCGCCGAACGCCGCCGAGAGGGTGCCGCCGACGAGGCGGCGCTGGAGGTCCATCTGGAACAGTCTGTCCCGCGCCTGAACGTAGCCGACGGCGTAGTACAGCGCCTCCTCGTTCTCGGCGTCGACGTGCGGGACGCCGTAGTCGTCGTAGCGGACCGTCGCCGTCCCGTACGGACTCGCGACGCGTTCTGCACCCGTGGCCGGGCCCTGCTGGACGCTGTCGAACGCGTCGCCGGAGAACGGGGCGGCGAGTCCGAGGTACGACCCGCCGAGAACCGTCGAGGCGACGACGGCGGCGGCGCACCCGACGGCCACGACGGCTCTGAGAGCGGTGTTCATTCCCGTACCGAGGTGTCAACGGTGAATAACCATTGCGACAGTTGTCCGTTTCCGCGTGACGACTCAGCGACCGAGCGACGTGAGCACCGCGAGGAACAGCAGATACGCGGCGAGTCCGGCGGCGAGGACGGTGGCCGCGACGGAACCGACGAGGGCGACGGCGACGGCGACGCCGAGGAGTCCGACGGCGACCGAGGCGAGTTGGACCCGCGGACGGTCCCACACGGCCCGTACGCGGGCCGCACGGAGCGACAGGAGCGCTTCGAGGGCGAGCGCGCCGAGTGCACCGACGGCGACGGCGAACGGCGTCACGGGCGCGTCGAGAGCGACGACGACGGCGACGGTGGGGACGAGCACGGCGAGTGCCGCGACTGCGTCACGACGACGGCCCATACCGGACGGAGGGATGATGGGGTTTTAGCCCCCCGGGTTCTACCGGCCGGGTATGGTCGACGGCCCCTCTGAGACGCTGTCGGGTGCCAAGCGACGCCTCCTGCTGTATCTCTCTGCGGTGGCGGTGCTGATGCTCTCGTACGCGCTCCTCTATCAGTGGGGGATGGCGACGTTCGAGGGACGCCCCGTGACGTTCGTCGAGGCCTTACACGTCGTCGTCGAGACGTTCACGACGACGGGGTACGGCGAGGACGCCTCGCAGTGGACGACCGACGCGATGAAACTCATCACGATTCCGATGATGCTGTCGGGCGTCACGGTCATCTTTCTCACCCTCCCGCTGTTTCTCGTCCCGTTGGTCGAGGAGGCGCTCCGAACCGCGCCGCCGACGACGACGGACCGAACGGGTCACGTCATCGTCTGCACGTTCACCTCCCGCGGCGACACCCTCGTCGAGGAACTGGAGTCGCGCGACGTGCCGTACGTCGTCGTCGAGGAGGACCGCGCGACGGCCCAACGCCTGTCGGCGGACGGCTACGAGGTGGTCCACGGCAACCCCGAGTCGGTGGACACGCTCGAAGACGCGAACGCGGCGGCGGCGATAGCGCTCGTCGCAGACGACGACGACGAGACGAACGCCTCCATCATCCTCTCGGCCAAGCAGGCCGCCCCCGACCTGCGCGTCATCAGCCTCATCGAAGACGCGACGCTCTCGGACTACCACCGCTACGCGGGCGCGGACGAAGTCGTCTCGCCGCGGCGCATCCTCGGCGAGAGCCTCGCGCGGAAAGCCGCCTCGCCCATCGCCTCGGACATCGACGACGCCGTCGAGATAGGGGACGACTTCGAGGTGGCCGAGATGCTGGTCCAGCGCGGGTCCGCGCTCGAAGGCGACACCATCGCCGAGAGCGACATCGGCCGCCGGACCGGCGTGAACATCATCGGCGCGTGGTTCCGCGGCGAGTTCGTCACGCCGCCGGACCCCGACGCCGTCGTCGACGAACACACCATCCTCCTCGTCACCGGTCGCGAACGGCAACTGGAGCGTCTGAACGCGCTCACGCGCTCGGAGACGCGGCGGTTCAGCCGCGGGAACGTCGTCATCGCGGGTTACGGCGAAGTCGGGGCGACGGCGGCGGACGCCCTCGTCTCCGGCAACGTCCCGAGCGTCGTCGTCGACGAACGCGAGATGCCGGGCGTGGACGTCGTCGGCGACGTGACGGACAGACAGACGCTTCTCTCGGCGGATATCCACGAGGCGCAGAGCATCGTCCTCGCACTCGACGACGACACGACGGCCATCTTCGCGACGCTCGTCGTCAAGCAGGTGTCCCCCGAGACGGAGGTCATCGCCCGCGCGAACGACGCCGAGAACATCGCGAAACTCTACCGGGCGGGCGCGGAGTACGTCCTCGCGCTCTCGACGGTCAGCGGGCGTATCCTCGCGTCGAACCTCACCGAAGAGGAGGTCATCGCCCCGCAGTCGCAGGTCGAAATCGTGCGGACGTCCGCCCCGCAGCTAGCGGGGCAGACGCTGGCCGAGGCGGACGTGCGCGCGCGGACGAACTGCACGGTCATCGCCGTCGAACGCGACGGCGACCTCCTCACGGAGATCGGCCCGGAGTTCGTTGTCCGGACCGACGACACCCTCGTCGTCGCCGGGACCGACGACGACATCAACGAGTTCAACGCCGTCTGCGGCTGACCCGCGTCCGAAGCGGCGCGACGGGCGAGAGTCCGACCACCCACACCGCGAGCGACACCGCGCCGACGAACTCCGGAACGGCGATTCCCGACCCGACGTCGAGCGTCCACCAGAGCGGCCACGCCGCGAGGGAGACGGCGGCGAGGACGAACGAGACGCGTCCGGTCGTCGTCTCGCGGCGACGCACGCCGTCGACGCCGAGCGTCAGCGTGAGCAGGAGGAAGAACGAGACGGCCGCGGGGTAGTGCGCCGCGGTGTCGGAGGGGAAGACGCCCACGAGAATCATCGCCACCGCGCAGAGCGTGTAGCAGACGGCGACGGCGCGGTCGGCCGTCCAGAGCGCGAGCGAGTAGCCGAGAGCGACGAGGCCGCCGACGGCGAGACCACCGTTGAAGAGGAGTGCCGTCGCGGGCGCGACGCCGAGGTCCGAGAGCGCGCTCTCGGCCCACGAGAACGTCGCCGAGACGGCGGTGGCGACGAGGATGGCCGAGAGCGCGAAGACGGCACCGACCGGGCCGGCGAGGCGGGAGACGCGGCGAAGAGACTGAGCAGTCACGGTGGAGCGTCGTCCCGGGAGAACGAAAGTTTCGGGGTCGCGGTGCGCCGGCGGTCGACGCGGTTAGAACGCGCCGGTGCCGATCTCCGCGCCGACGTAGAGGACGACGACGAGGAACACCCACACCACGTCCACGAAGTGCCAGTACATCGACGCCGTACTGACGGAGACGTGACGTTCCGCGGAGTACTGTCCGGCGAGTGCGCGGACGAAGACGATACCGAGGAGGACCGCGCCGAGACTGACGTGCAGGCCGTGCAGGCCCGTCAGGCCGTAGAACGCCGACCCGAACAGTCCCGAGACGAGGGTGAACTCCTCGTGGATGATGAACTCGTAGTACTCGTACACCTGCCCGCCGATGAAGATGACACCGAGGAGCAAGGTGGCTGCGAGCCAGCCGAGGAACTTCTTCCGGTCGTTATTTCGAATCGCACCGTGCGCCCAGTGGAGCGTGACGGACGAGACGATCAGGATGGCGGTGTTGATGAGGACGAGCGACCCCGTCAACTCGGGGACGCCGACCAGCACCTCGGACCAGTCGCCCGCTCTGATGTAGAAGTAGTACCCGAACAGTGCGCCGAACGTGCCGAGTTCGGACCCGAGGAACGCGACCATTCCCCAGCGGAGTTTGTTCGCGCCCTTCTCCGAGGCGTCGCGCGACCAGAAGTGGCTCACGAACGCGTGGTAGACCCACCCGTACAGGCCGGCGAGGAAGATGCCGATACTCGCGACGAACGCGGCAGGTCCAACCAGCGAACCGACGATTGCGTTGTCCCCGCGACTGAGGATGTAGAGACCCGCACCGGCGTAGATTCCTGCCGCGCCGATTGCGGTGACGAACGGCCACCAACTCGCCTCACCGAACCCGCGAGGCCAGTCCTCGACGGCGGGGAGGTGGTGCCCGTGGTCGTCGTGTGCTTCTTCGGTACCCATAGGCGGGACTAGCCAGCGAACTACTAAAAATCCTCCCAAGTCGCGGTGGGGGTCGGCGGACGTGCGACCGGGAGAAGTGCCGTCGCCGTCCGGGGGGATGCCGTCGCCGTCCGAACGTCAGTCCGCCCGCGTCGGCACGCGGTGGTACGGTTCGGCCGCTATCTGTTCGCGCATCTCCGCGAGTGCGTCGCGCCCGGCGTCGCCGGACATCTCCGAGACGACGGCGAACACCTCCTGTCGGGACACCTTCACGCCTGTCTTCGAGAGGGCGTCCTCCGGCCGCGCGAGGAGTTCTCTGAGCGTCCCCACCGAGAGGAGGAACGGCACCGCCCACGCCGCGAGGGTGTTGCCGTCGGTGGTGGGCACCGTCTCCAGATACGTCTGCGCGTCGTCGAGGAACGACGAGGCATGTTCCGCGGTGCGGCGGACGACGGACGACGCCGCCTCCTCGTGTTCGGGGGCGACGACTTCGTCCTGCGGGACGCCCTCTTCGTTCAGCCACTCCGCCGGGAGGTAGACGTTGTTCTCGGCGGTGTAGTCGTCGTAGACGTCCTTCGAGATGTTGACGAGTTGGAGCAACAGACCGAACTGTTCGGCCGTGTCGTACAGACGCCGACGACGCTCCGCCGCGATGTCGCCGCGGGTGACGAGGTTCGTGATGAGGTTGCCGACGGTGCCCGCCGCGTAGTAGCAGTACTCTTCGAGTTCGTCGCCTGACTGGATTCGCAGGCCGCCGGTGTCGTCGTACCGGTCGACGAACAGCGCCATCCCCTGGACGAGTTCGCGGGCGGGGGGTGTCACCGCCTCGCGGACGTCCTCCGGGAGGCCCTCTAACGTGCGAATCACGCGGGGCGAGTCGCGGACGACGCGCCAGTCTTCGTTCATCTCCTCGGGGAGATGCGGCTCCACGACGGCCACGAACTCCTCGACGGCGGTGTCGTCGTCGGGAGCCAAGACGGCGTCGTACGTTCGTAAGATATCCGCCTGTGCCGACGGCGGAATGTGAGAGGCGTCCTCGACGGTGTCGGCGATTCGGCAGACGAGGTAGCCGACGCAGATGTAAGACGACATGGGTTCGTCGAGGACGTCCACGGTCAGTGCGAAAGTGCGAGAGACCCCCTGAACCGCCTCGTGACACCATTCGAGGTCAGTTCGGTCGACCTGGGGACGTTCATCCTGCTGAGACATTCGGAGTGTAACTCCCTACGGAATGGGGACTAAAAAGTTTCGTGGGGATTCAGTCGCTCTCGGCCGGTCCGGAGAGACAACGTAAAGTAACGACGATGATAGACTCTCGTATGGATTTCGCGCTCTCCGCGGAGCAGAGACAGATACGCGACATGGTGGCCGAGTTCGTCGACGAGGAGATTCGGCCCCGTGCGGCGGAGATAGACGAGACGGACGAGTTCCCCGCGGACCTGGTGTCGGAGATGGCCGAACTCGGCCTCATGGGGATGCCGTTCCCGGAGGAGTACGGCGGCGCGGGACTGGACTACCACTCGTACGCCATCGGCCTCGAAGAGATTTCGCGAGGCTCCGGTGGCCTCGGCACCGTCGTCGCCGCGCACACCTCGCTGGCGGGCAACATGCTGTACGAGTTCGGGAACGAAGAACAGAAGCAGGAGTACCTGACGCCGTTGAACACCGGCGAGGACATCGGCGCGTTCGCCCTCTCGGAGGCCGGCGCGGGCAGCGACGTCCCCGCGATGACGACGACGGCGACGAAAGACGGCGACGAGTACGTCGTCAACGGCGGGAAACTGTGGATATCGAACGGCTCCGTCGCCGACACGGTGACGCTGTTCGCGAAGACGGACCCCGACGCGGGTAACAAGGGCATCTCCTCGTTCGTCGTCCGCCCCGAGGAGGACGACGGCTTCGTCGTCGAGGGGACGGAGCACAAACTCGGCGACAAGGGCTGTCCGACGGCCGAACTCCGCTTCGACGACATGCGCATCCCCGAGGACCGCTTGCTCGGCGAGGAGGGGCGCGGGTTCGTCCACGCCCTGAAGACGCTCAACGGCGGGCGAATCACCATCGCGGCGCGGTCCGTCGGCATCGCGCGCGCGGCCCTCGAAGACGCCTTGGAGTACGCCGACGACAGAGAGCAGTTCGACCAACCCATCGCCGAGTTCCAGGCTATCAAGCACAAACTCGCCGACATGGACACGAAGGTGCAGGCCGCCACGTTGCTCATGCACAAGGCCGCCGACCTGAAAATCCGCGGGGAACCGTACATCAAGGAGGCCGCGCAGGCGAAGTTGTACGCCTCGGAGATTAGCCGCGAAGTCGCCAACGAGGGGATACAGATTCACGGCGGCTACGGCTACACCAGCGACTTCCCCGCGGAGCGCTACTACCGCGACGCCAAACTCAACGAGATATACGAGGGCACGAGCGAGATTCTCAGGAACACCATCGGCGACCGACTCCGCGCGGAGAAGTAGTCAGTCGTCTCGCTCTTCCGTCACCGTCCGTTCTTCCGTCGCCGTCCCATCCCGGACGCGTTCCGAAAGCCACGCGTGGTACGCCTCCACCGTCGCCGCCCCGTAGTCGGTGAGCGCGTACACGTCGTAGATGCCCTCCGTGCGGCGTTCGAGGTGTCCCTTCGAGACGAGTGCGTCGAGCGTTCCGTAGAACGACTGCGGGTCGATTCGGGCGTCGTAGTACGACTCCAGTCGTGTCTTCAGTTTCTGTCCACGGAGTTCGCCCGCGTCGTAGAGGATAGCGCAGAGGTCGCGGCGACGTCCGCTCTGGAACCACGGCATGGGTGGACATCGGCCGAGGGACACACGACACTTTCGTTCCCGCGCGAACCGGTAGTTTCGATTACCGCGACTCCCTACGTCGACCCATGACCGACAGCGAGGTGACGGCGAACGACATCACCGCCCGCTACTACGAGACCGACTCCGAACGGATGCTCACGTTCGAGAGAGGCGGACAGACGGCCGCCGTCGCGCAGAACCGCGAGGGGTACGCGATGCTGAAGGTTCGTCCGGCCCCCGACGGCGACGAACTCGAACGCTACTACGGGTTCGACATGGCCCTCGACCACGCCGCCGAACTCCTCGGCGTCTCGCCGCACGACCTGCCCGTGCCCGAAGACGCCGAAGACATGGGGATGTAACCGTCGACCGGGCCGGTCTCCGACCGACTCAGTCCCGACGCCAGTAGAACATCGGCCCCAAGAACAGGTACGAGAGCGCGAGGAACAGCAGTCCGAACGCGAACCCCTCTCCTAACTCCCCGGCGACGCGCCGCCCCCACTCGCCCGAGAGCAGAATCGCCAGCGCCTGCACGACGCCCATCACGACTGCGTCCTGCGCGTGCAGGTCCGGGTAGGTGATGGTCGTCACCATCAGGACGGCGAGGAGGTAGACGAGCGGAACCAACACGACCGGTTGCGTGAACCCCGCGAGGACGCCCGCGGAGAGGATAGTCGCCGCGAGCGTCGTCTGGACGCCCTCCGTCTCGGCGAGGTCGCTGTCGTAGGCGGTGTACAGTCCCAATCGCGTGACCGCCGCGGCGACGAACAGCGCGGACCCGGCGAGGGCGACGGCGACGAGCAGGTCGTCGGAGCGCCACACCTCCAGCACGCCGACGGCGACGAGGAGGGCCGGTGCGACGCCGAACGAGGCCACGTCGGCCAGCGAGTCGAGGTACTCGCCGACCGACGTTCCGCCGCGTCGACGGGCGATGACCCCGTCGAGGGCGTCGGCGATGGCGGCGAGGAGGATGAGGCGGGCCGCGAGCGTGACGCTCACCGTCGCCGCGACGGCGGCGAGGAAGCCGAGGGCGGCGTTAGCGACGGTCACCGCGTCGGCCAGGCCCATCTTGCCGACGAAGCGGGGCTTCATACAGTCGGCGTGGACGACCGACGCTTTACGTTTTTATATCGACCGCGGGCGGAGCACGGACTCGACGCCCGTTCGCGGACACGCCACCCGTTCGCGAACCGAATTCGAGACGCCGACCGCGCCGCATTTATCCGTCGACCCCTGACGTCCGACCATGTACGAACGGAACCGCGTCGAGGCGTCGCGCCGCCGGTTTCTCGCCGGTCTCGGCTCCGTCGCCGCCGCGGGACTGGCTGGCTGTACGACCGCCGGACAGGGCGACTACGACGTGGGGATGACCGCCGTCGCGTTCGACCCCCCGACGCTCACCGTCGCCGTCGGCGACGAAGTCGTCTGGCGGAACACGAGTTCGCGCGGCCACACCGTCACCGCCTACGACGACCGGATTCCCGAAGAGGCGGAGTTCTTCGCCACCGGCGGGTTCGAGAACACCGAGGAAGCCCGCGACGCGTTCAACAACCGCGTCGAGGGACTCATCCAGAGCGGCGAGTCGTTCTCGCACACGTTCGAGGTGCCCGGCGAGTACCAGTATCTCTGCATTCCCCACGAACAGAGCGGGATGGTCGGCACTATCGTCGTCGAGGAAGCAGGCGAGACGACGACCGACTCCGCGTAGTCGACGCGGCGTCGACCTGCGCGAGGGTCAGTGCTGCGACGGCGGTGAGTACGTCGTGCGAGTCAGAGAGCGGTCGCTGGCGGCCGTGAGAAATGGTGAGAATCGGGTGTCGAGTCGCTGTCGAAGACGCTTACGCTTCGTCGACGGCGACGTCTTCTTCGTCGACGTCCACGGCGGCCTCTTCCTCGGCGGCGACCTCTTCGGGACGCGCTTCGAGGGTGAGCTTCTGGACCTCAACCCGGCGGAGCGGGTAGATGGTCTTGGCCTCGCCGTAGATGGCCGAGGAGAGGCGTCCGTCGACGACGGCGCTGTCGACGAGTTCCTCGAAGGTGCGCTCTTCGGCGGCCTCTTCGACGTAGTCGATCATGACACGGCGAATCGCCTTCTCCTGACTGCGGTCGGCCTTCTTCGTCGTGAACGCCACGGGCTGAATCTGGACGCGGTAGTCGTCCTTCGTCAGCACCGTGATGCTGGCCGAAATCTTCGACGCGCCGCGGCGGACGAGACTACGGAGGTAGTCGCGCGCGAGTTCGTGCTTGACGAACTCGGTGTACGCCGCGTCGCTGGACACGTCGTTCACCTTGAAGGTGAGCTTCGTGTTGTTCGCGCCCTGGTCGCCGGTGAGGTCACCCAGGGTGACCTCGATGGTTCGACCGTCGACCTTCTCCGGTTCGTCGGCCATGGTCTCTCCCAGTTCTTCGCGGTCGAACTGCTCCGGCGCGATGAGAGTGTACCATCGCTTGCCACGCTTCTGCTTCGAGACTGATCGTTCGCTCATATGTTGTTGGTTACTGTGTCGATGACGGCGTCTGCCACCGTCAGATTGACCACGGTGTCGTCCACCGTGGACTGAAGCCCGCCGGTCGTCTCCCGTTCGATGTCCGTCACGAGGGTGTCTCCCTCGACGGTCATCCGAATGGAGTCGGTGTTGTCCGGACGAAGCGCGGCCGCCACCACGTCGGCGGCGTCGTGCGTCGTCCGCAGGCGGGCGGTGCGAGAGGGGGACTCTGCCCCGCTTCCGTCTCGCTCGTTGTGTGCGTTCGTCACGTCGATGCCTCCCTCACTGCTGCGATGATGTCCGCCTCCTCGGTGTCCGCGTCGAACCTGACGACCGCTCGCGTCGCGTCGCCCGTCCACGCGCCGTCCTGACCGCCGAACTCCTCGGCGAGGGTGGACGCCGCGTCCGCCGCGCCGCGTTCGACCGCGGCGAGTGCCGCCACCCCGCGGCCGACGACGAGTGTCGTCGGTTCGGGTGCGCGGAAGTCGCGGGCGAGTCGGGCGACGGTGGCGAGACGGCCGACGTGTTCGGCCACCTCGTCGGTGGCGCGAACGACGTGGACGCCCTCGTAGCGGCCCGTGTGCGCCTCGCGGAGCGTGCGGTGTGCGGCGGCGGCGTGGTCGCGCCACGCCTCCAGCGCGGGGACGCGCGCGTCGTGTCCGAGTGCGAGAGCGACGCCGGTACCGGGCCGTTCCCGCGCGACGGCGTCCAACACGTCGGCGTAGCCGCCGAGCGTCGTGAACGGCGCGTCGGGCGTCGTGTACGGGTGCAGTGCGCGTTCGACCGCCTCGGCGGCGCGTTCGGTCGCGTCGTCGTCGCCGGCCACGTCCAGTGCGACGAGCGACGCCAGCGTCCGATGCGCCGCGGCGTCGAGTTCCGCGGGCAGGTCGAGTTCCGCGAGGACGGCGGTGGCCGCCTCCCGGTCACCCGAGAACGACGCGTGCGCGAGCGTCGTGTGCGCGAGTCCGTCCGCGAGGTCCGAGACGGGAGCGGCGACGCCGGGTCGCCGCCCGACGGCACCCGTCTCTTCGGCGACGGAGAGCAGACTGCCGTCCGCCGCGCCCGGGTGTTCGCCGGCGGCGACGACGCCCGCGAGTGCGAGGACGGGGTCCGGCCCCGACTCGCCCTCGGGTGTCAACGCTTCGGCGACTTCGTGCGCACGCAGGCTCGTCGTTCCGTCGCCCAGTGCGACGGTGGCGTCCGCGCCCGGGACGTCGAGTCCGACGGCGACCAGTACCCCGTCGTCCGACGGTGCGCCCGCCTCGCTGGCGAAGGCACCGGCGCGGACGTGGAACGGCACGTTCGCGCGTCGGAGTGCGCGAGCGAGCAGCCCCCCGGCGGCGAGTGCGTCGCCGTCGGCGCGACAGACGACTCGGACGAACGAGGCGTCCGAGAGCGTAGCCGCGACGCTCGATGCGGGGGCGTCCGGCGCGTTGGTCGGGTCGGGTCGTGCGGACACGTCTCAGTTATTCGAGGAGTTCGACGGCGACGTCGTAGCTGTAGGTGAAGTCCTCGTCGAGTTCGTCGCCACGGTAGTAGTTGACGAGGCGGCGAATCTTCGACTCGGTGTTCTGGAGTGCGCGCTTGTTCTGCTTGTCCTGCGCGTTCTCTTCCATGTGCTCGCGGAGACGGATGGCGCGCTCCATGAGGTTCCGAAGGTCCTCCGGAAGCTCGGGTGCGGCGTCGTTCTCTTCGAGGATGGTGGTGACTTTCTTACCGGTCGCCAGTTTGACG
This sequence comes from Halogeometricum limi, assembly GCF_900115785.1. Classification (GTDB taxonomy): domain Archaea; phylum Halobacteriota; class Halobacteria; order Halobacteriales; family Haloferacaceae; genus Halogeometricum; species Halogeometricum limi. The sequence continues at coordinate 387,066 of NZ_FOYS01000002.1, read as the reverse complement.
TCGGGGACGGGGGTACCTTTGACGCCTCCATCGCGAAGCTTCAGCCCAATCTGGCTGGGGTCGTGACCCTGCTCCGCGAGTTCGACGACGCGGGCTTCGATGTCTTCTGCGTCGACGTCACTCCACTCCGGGGGTTCGTCTGCCACGGGCTTGTCCGAACCGGACGTGCCGCGGCGGCGGGTGTGCATTCGTGCCATTGTTGAAATTGGAACGGCACAGACCGCAGAAAGGCGTATTCGCGACCGACGACTGTCGGTCGGACACTTCCGCAATCCCAAGCCACGAGTCGTGGCGAGTCAGATTTGCGGCCGTGCTGTTCCCGTGTGTACCCACCTCCGACCGAGTGAAAAGGGTTGCGACACTCGCCGTGCGAAGTTCGAGTCGAAGGCCTTAATACCGGGACCGGGGAACGATTGAATGCGTTCGCGGGCTCGTAGATCAGTGGTAGATCACTCCCTTGGCATGGGAGAGGCCCCGGGTTCAAATCCCGGCGAGTCCACTCACATCCTTCCGTCGCTACGCTCCGTCAGTCGTTCGTGGACTCGCCGTAGTGCCACTCACTTCGCTCGCGGCACTCCCGACGAGTCACCGATGCTTTCTCTCGACACTATCGACGAGCGGTGCGAGTCGCGTGTGCCGAGTGAAATCGTGCCTGTCCGAGATTTGAACCGCAGGAGCGACCGAAGGGAGCGACGCCAGCCCAAGTCCGACCTAGCGAGTTCACAAAACGACAGTCTCTGCGGATCGCGCGAGAATCAGTAGCGAAGAAGGAGAGAGGCGCAGTTCAGACGTCAGCACACCATCCGCTCTGCGGGTTCGCCTCGGTGAACTTCGGGGAGTTCTCCCGTGCGGTGTCGTGGCAGCGCACTTGCGTTCCACGATTGGTGGGGACGCTCAGCTTGTCGTTCGCGGGTTTGTCCTCGTCCATCTCGACGGTGCCGCTGTCGCTACAGACCGGCTTCGTGATGAACTTCGACCCCTCCTCTGCACCCTCCGCACTGATGGTTCCTTTCGTCCCCTCACAAGCGGGATGTTCCTCGGCGGCCGCGGCTCCGACGCCGACGAAGGCGGCGACCAACAGTAACGCGAATGCCAGCACGACGTAGTGTATTTTCATTGGTATCTTGCCCCGAGGCAGTAATTGTTATTCAGTTAACATAAATGTTCGTAGGGGAGCAGGGAACTCATCCGTCGGATTTCGGCAACAACACTTACTGACGCCCGGCAATTCGGACGAGTCGATGAGTAGACACGACTCACGGTACGACAGACGAACGCTCCTCCGCGGCGTCGGAGCGACCCTGTTGGGCGTCGGACTCGCAGGCTGTACGTCCTCCGGCGGCGACGACGAAGAAGGCGGCGGAGAAGCGGGCGGCGAACAGGAAGGCGAAGAAGGCGACGAAGGTGGAGAAAAAGAGAGCGGCGGGCAGGAAGACGAAGAAGAAGAGAGTGGCCGCGTCGCGCCCTCGTCCGTCTCGGCGGACTGACGGACGCGGTCACGGTTCGGTCTGTTCTGGAAGGCGGAACGCGAGACTGTACATCTCGCCCGCCGACTCCGACCCGATGTCGTGGACGAGACGCGTGGTCTCTCTTCTGAACGGGTCGGCGAACTCGTCTGGGAGGCTGTCCGCCGCGTCGCGAACCATGTTCGCGTGGACGAGCACGTGGTGTCGGGTCCACGGGACGGGGTCTAACAACGTCCGTCGTCGGTCGAAGTGCCAACCGCGGCCGACGAAGAGGTCACGGACCGTCTCCGCGGCGTAGAAGGTGAGCGCCGGACGCCCGTCGGCCAACTCGCGGGCGGCGTTCGCGAGCGAGACGAGTTCGCGCATCGCCGCGTCGTCGGGAAGCGGTTCGTAGTCGTCGACGACGAGGCGGCTTCCGGGCGCGGCGACTCTGCGCAACTCGCCGACGAGCGACCCGAGCGATGAGGCGGGCACGACGTTCAGGAGGCCGTGCGCCGTGACGAGTTCGACGGCGTCGTCAGGGAGGGGAAGCGCGCGAATGTCGGCGCGGAGGACCGTCGTCCGCGTCGACTGCTCGGCGTCGAGTCGGTCGCGGACGAGTCGCGCGTGGTCGGCGTCGTTCGTGACGGCGAAGACGTGGCGCGCCCCCGCGTCTAACAGTCCGCACGTCGTGTTGCCGACGCCTGCACCGGCTTCGAGACAGACCGCACCCTCGACGGGTTGGTCTGCGAGCGCCGTCTTGACCGTGGTCGGAACGTCCATCCCGGTACTCCGTACGTCGCTATCGTAGGTTCTCCGGAACGGTGGCCCACCGGAGCGCCGCCGACGTGTTCGTCGGTGTCTCCGTCAGCGTCTCCGTTGGAGTCTCCGTCGCTGTCTCGGTCGCCGTCTCCGCTTCTGTCGCCGTCTCTGTGGCGGTTTGGGTCGCCGTCTCTGTGTTCGTCTGCGTCTCGGTCGCAGTCTCCGTCTCGGTGGCGGTTTCGGTCGCAGTCTCCGTCTCCGTCGGCGTCTCGATGGCCGTCTCGGTCGGTGCCACCGTCGGTGTCGGTCGTTCGGTCTCCGTCCGCGTATCCGTCTCTGTCCGCGTATCCGTCTCTGTCCGGGTGTCTCGCTCGGCGGTCGTCGTGCGGTCGCGGTCGGTCGGCGTAGACGCGTCGTTCTCGGTCGGGGTCTCCGCGTCGTTCGGTGGCGACGCCGTGTCCGCGTCGGACGTCTCGGTCTCGCTGTCGGACGCCGGCGTGGACGGTCGGTCGTCGGAGTCGGCGTCCGTGTCCCGCACGGTGAAGTCGTCTGTCGCTGTCGCGGTCACGTCGGCGACCTCCCCGGTGCTTGACTGAGTCACCGTCTCTCCCGAACTGACGGTCGACCCCGTCGAGACACATCCCGCGAGAAGGACGACGAGGAGGACGGCGACGGGCAGTGAGCGTCTCATTTGTCGACCGCGAGGGCAGCACCACCGAAGGTTACTCGGTCGATACCTCGGCCGTCGGACCCGTTCTGTCACCGTCTAACGTCGGGTGGCTGATTCGAATTCGTGGCGTGACGGTCCCTCGGCCGCGTTCAGCGTCGTGGCTCCGCGCGGACCATCGCCTCGAATCGGTCGAGGCCCGCGTCGATTCGTTCGACGTCGTTGGCGAAACTGAATCGGAGGTAGCCCTCGCCCGCGTCGCCGAAGGCGCTTCCGGGTGCGGCGACCACGTCGTAGTCGAACAGCAGTCGTTCCGCGACGTCCATGCTCGTCCCCGACAGCGCACTCACGTCGACGAACGCGTAGAACGCCCCTTCCGGTCGCGCCATCGAGACGCGCGGAATCTCTCCGAGGCGGGCGACGAACCGGTCACGCCGGCGTTCGAACGCCGACTTCATCTCGCGGGCGGGTTCCTCGGGACCGGTGAGTGCCGCGAGTGCGGCGTACTGCGCGGGCGAGTTCACACAGGAGGTGGTGCTCTCGTGAATCTTCGTCACCGCCGTCGTCACCGGTTCGGGGCCGGTCAGCCATCCGACGCGCCACCCGGTCATCGCGTACGTCTTCGAACAGGAGTCGACGGTGACGACGCGTTCGGGGTGGTCGGTGACGGCGGCGAGACTCGGTTGGGCGTCGTCGTAAGCGAGTCGGTGGTACACCTCGTCGGCGACGACGACGGCGTCGTAGTCGGCGGCCGCGGAGACGACCCGGTCCATCTCGTCGACGTCGAACACCCTGCCCGTCGGGTTCGACGGCGAGGTGAGGACGACGGCGGCCGTCCGGTCGGTGAGCGCCGCTATCACGCGGTCGGCGTCGAACGCGAAGCCGTCCTCCGCGGGCAGGGGCACTTCGACGGGAGTTGCGCCAGCCAACTCCGCCTGCGAGAGCGGGTTCGGCCACGCGGGCGTCGGGACGACCACCTCGTCGCCGGGGTCGGTCACCGTCAGGAGCGTCAGGTAGAGGGCCTCGACGCCGCCCGTCGTCACCACCACGCGGTCGGCGTCGGCGTCGATGCCGCGGTCGCGGAACTCCGCCGCGACGGCCTCGCGGAGGGGGTCGATACCGGCGTTCGGCGTGTAGTTCGTCTCGCCGCCGCGTGCGGCATCGACGGCGGCTTCGACGACGTGGTCGGGCGTCTGGAAGTCGGGTTCGCCGACTTCGAGGTGGACGGTGTCGTCGCCGCCGTGTTCGGCGGCGAGGTCGAACAGGCGTCGAATCTGCTGGGGTTCGATTCCGGCGACGCGGTCCGACACGGTGCGCTCGGTCATCGCTATCTGTCCGCACGGGAGCACCTTTGCTGTTGGGACGCGGCGTCGCCCGCGTTTCTCCCTCGGCACTCTCGTCGGCCGAAAGAGTGTACACGCGCCACCGAGAACAGCGCGAACACGACAGATGAGTTCTGACTCTCCGGACCCGTCGGGTGCTTCGCTCTCCTATCGGCGCATCCTCGAACGGGAGATGGAGAACGCGTTGCGGGAGATACACCGCCCCGTCGGCGGCGTCTTCCTCTCGGCGTTCGCCGCGGGACTCAACCTGAGTTTCGGCGCGCTGTTCATGGCGATGGCGCTGACGTTCTCCGGCGGGTTCGAGTCGACGTTCGTCCAGCAACTCGTCCTCGGCGGCGTCTCCTCCGTCGCGTTCCTCTTCGTCGTCGTCGGGCAGACGGAACTGTTCACCGCGCACTCGACGATGGCCGTCCTCCCCGTCCTCGACGGGCGCGCCTCGCTCTCGGAACTCGGGCGCGTGTGGGCCGTCACGTACGTCGGGAACCTCCTCGGATGCGGAGCGTTCTCGGTGCTCGCCGTCACCCTCGGCCCGGCGATGAACGTCGCCGAACCGTCGTCGTTCGGGACGCTCGCCGGCGCACTCGTCCCGTTCCCGTGGTGGGTGATTCTCCTCAGCGGCGTCGTCGCCGGGTGGCTGATGGGACTCGTGACGTGGTTGGCCGCCGCCAGTCGCGACACCGTCGGGCGCGTCCTGTTCGTCCTCCTCGTCACCGCGGCCATCGGGTTCGGCCCGTTCCACCACAGCATCCTCGGGACGACTGAGGTGCTGACGGCGGTGCTTCTCGGAGCGGGCGTCGGCGTCGGCGGACTCGGACACTTCCTGCTCTGGACGACGCTCGGCAACGTCGTCGGCGGGACAGTCTTCGTTGGCATCCTCAACTACGGCCACGTCACGCTCGGCGGCGAGGAACACGACGTGGAAGTCGAGTAAAGGATGTTACGTCTCGTCTCGCTCGGCGGCCGACTCTTCGACGACACCGCCGTCTCCGGCGACGAACGTCGGATTTTCTCGCTCTGCGATGGCTTCGAGCGCACTCGCGATTCGCTCGACGCCGCCGACGAACCGGGAGAACGCCTGCACGAGGTAGTACGCGAGGACGAGACTGTAGACGAACGCACAGAACATGACGCCCAAGAGAATCTGTCCCGCGATGACGACTGCGTACGCGAGGACGAGGAAACAGAGGAGGGCGAGGGCGATTTTCGTTCGACGGGAGAGCGTGGGGGGCGTCGAGGACATGACTGGCAAGTGAACTGTACGCGGTATCAATCTTGTTATCGCCGACACCACAGTTAATTACCCCCTCGCTGTACGAGTCGATGTGTCTCTGCAGGCAGACAGTCGTGGAGTCAGTGAGGTCATCGGGTTCGTCCTGATATTCGGACTCGTCCTCGCCTCCGTCGGAACGGTGTACGCCTTCGGGGTGGGGGAACTCCGCGACGTACGCGACTACGAACGCGTGAACAACGCCGAACGCGCCTTCGAGGTGTTCGCCGACAACGTCGCCGACGTCGCCCTCCGCGGCGCGCCCAGTCGGGGAACCGAACTCAAACTCGCCGACTCCTCGCTCGAACACGGCGAGACGACGATGAACGTCACGCTCGACGCGACACCGGGGCCGGGCGCGGACGTGAACAACTCGACGGGTCCCGTCTCGGTGTCGCCCGTTTCGATGACGCTTCACGACGGCAGCGAACTCAGATACGCCTCGGGCGCCGTCGTCCGAGTCGACGGCGACGGCCGACCCCGGATGGTTCACGAACCCGACTTCGTCCTCGAAGAGGACAGGGCCGTCGTCCAACTGATCCGGACCCTTCCGGGGGAGACCGGACAGGTCGGCGGCGAACGAATCGCCCGCATTCGGACGGTCCAGACGTCCCGTTCGACGCTGTTGGCCAGAGAGAACCCCGTGACGCTTCGGTTCAACGTCTCCTCGCCGTACGCCGCCGCGTGGGGCGACTACTTCGAGTCCGAGGGGTTCGACTGCGACCCGTACACCGCGTCCTCGACGAACGTCGTCTGCGACGCGGACGGCATCTCCCGGGTGTCCGTCGTTCGCGTCACCGTCGAGACGACGTTCGAGTGAGGTTGGTGTGACCGAGAGCGTCGCCGAGACGGCGTCGCGACGACGCCGCGGCCCCGTCCGTCTCTCGACTCGCGCCCTCAGTCGAGTTCGACGGTGACGTTGTTCTCCGTCACGTGCAGGTACGTGATGTACCGCGACGACGTGGTGGTGTCGTAGCGGAGTTCGCCCGTCGACTCGTCCACGTCGAGTCGCGCCTTCCCGCTGTTTCCGGGGCCGTGCCAGACGTTCAGCCCGAAGTCCGGCCCGAAGTAGCTGAGGTAGTGTCGCGTCAGGTGGCGACTCGTCGTCTGGTCGCCGGGCGCGAACGTCACGTTCTCGCCGTCGACGCCGGAGTGGTTGAACGACGGCGAGGGGTCGACGGGGTCGTCCCACGTCAGCGACGTCTCGTCGGTCGCACCCGACCCGTCGTAGGTCATCGCCATACTACTCGTGTAGTTGACCGCGATGGTGTCGTCGCTGCAGTCTATCTTGACCGGGCCGGTGCCCGCCGGGATGCTGTCGTTCGTCCAGACGTGCTGTGTGCCGGACCCGTTCCGATAGTAGACGACCATCGTCATGTCGGCGTCCTTCCCGTTCTTGCAGTAGTTCCCGATCCCATTCGGGACGTGCACCACCGTCTCGTACGCCCTCGAACCCTTCGTCGTGTAGAAGGAGAAGTCCATGTTGTTGTTGCCGCCGTTGGACTTCGCCAGCGACACCTCGAACTGTCTGATGGGGTGCTCTGGGGCCATCCCGCGAATCTCGACGCCCTTGTTCTTCGCCGGGAGGTCGAACGACCCGACCATCCCCACCGTCGCCAGTTCCAGCGTCGCCGTTCGTGCCGTGTCGTTCACCGTGACGTTCCCGGTGGTTCGCGTGCGGAAGTACTCCGCCCACCCGCGGTAGAACTCGCTGTGGACGGTGACGTTCACGGACCCGTTTCGGACGGGGTTGCGGTACTCCGTGACGCCGTTGTCGTACGTGTCCCATCCCGGTCCGGGGTCCGCGGGCTTCGGATACAGTCGCCGAACGTCGTCGCTGCGCGAGACGGTGGCGCGGACCCGACCCGACGCCGAGTCGGTGTTCTGCACGCGGACGATGGGAAGCGTGAGCGTCGCATCGCGGTAGTGGAACTCCGGCGGCGACACCATCGAGGTGCCGCCCTCGGTCTGTCGCCAGACGCCGCCGCCCTGATAGACGACGGTGGACTTCCCGGTTCGATACTCGACGGTGCCCAACGACGCGTTGTAGAGCACTTCGTCCGAGTCGCCGGAGTAGTTGTAGTGCGTGAGTCGTATCCACCCGTCGTCGTCCGACACCTCGTACTGGCCGTCCGACGAACTCTGCAACGACACCGACTCCCGGGACGTCTGTCCGAGTCCGACCATCGCCGCGACGGCGTCGAACTGCGTCATCGACTGTTCGGCGCGGTCCACGTCGACGGACTGCTGGGTCGCCGACAGCGCCGACGACCCGACGCCGACGACGATTCCGGTTCCGAGGAGCGTTATCCCGAGGAGGAGGACGACGGCGACCGTCGACGAGACGGCACGCCCGTCCGTCCGCCACGTCCGATTCATCGGCTCACACCTCTCTGGGAGACGACCGACGGCGCGAACGCCACGTCGGGTCCGACGAGTGACGCAGAGACCGACTCGTTCGATTCGAGACCGATTCGGTCGGTCGACGGGTCGTAGTCGATGACGACGGTTCCGCCCGAGACGCTCCCCTCGGCGATATCGACGCCGGTTCGAACCGTGACCGTCTCGCTGTCGCCCGCCGTCGTCGTGAGCGTTATCTCGTGCGTCCGCGGCGTCGTCACGGTCGGCTCCGACACCTCGATTCGGTACGACTGCCCGGCGATGGTCGGCGGTAACTCTGCGCGGACGCGCACCGTGCCGACCCCCTCGCCCGCCCGGACCATCCGGTCGACGTCGGCGGTTCGACCGGCGATTCGCTCGCCGACGACAGCCATCTCCTCGTGGCTCACCTGCCGTCGCTGGTCGTCGACGTACTGACCGGTGCCGACGAGGAGACCGGAGACGAGGATGGCCGTTATCGCAAGCGTGAGGACGTAGCCGAGGGTCGTCGAGACGCCCCGGTCGGCCCCTTCACGCGGTCGCATCCGGCACCCCCACCGTCGCGTTGTAGTTCGTGTTCGGACTGCGGTACGTGACGGCCACGTCCGCGTCGTATATCGCCGCCGTGTAGAACGGCGTCCCCGAGTCCAGCGATAGCGACGGGTCGACCGACGCCGTGTCCGCCCGTTCGTCGACGACGAACGAGTACGTTCCGACGGCGTTCTGCGCGTCGTCGAACCGGACGGCGAACGCGTTGTCCGCGTCGGAGAAGGCGGCGAGTGCGGGGCACGTCTCGCCTTCGAACGTCCCGGCGTGCGCGTCCAGCGACACCGCGCCGTCGTTCGCCGCCCCGCAGGTCCGAACGGTGCCGCTCGGTTCGACGACGGTGACGCCCACGTCGCCGTCGTCCCGTTCGTAGACGTACAGCGTGTGCCGCTCGCCGTCTATCTCGTCCGTCTCGACGTGGAACGCGTCGTCGTCTTCGAGTTCGGACACGTCGTCGCCGTCGTCGTCGACGGGCGCCAGCGACGCCGCGTCGAGCGTCATCGTCGGCCCGCGCACCGCGGTGACGCCGGAGACGGGCGTCCAGTACGTCGCACCGGCGGGACTCGACAGGTTCCGCGTCGACGCCTCCTGTGCGATTCGCGTCCCGTTCCGCACGTCAACCACCCACGTTCGCGTCGCCGTTCCCGACAGGGCGTCGTGTCTGGCGGCCTCGTCGCTCCAGTTTTTCACGCTCGACCGCAGAGACTCGTTCAACGCGACGTACGCGGCGTCCACGTCGGGGGTCGACTCGTTGTCGTTTCGATTGGCGTACCTCACCGTCTCGCCGGCGGCGAAAACCGCCTCGGAACGGTAGTTGACGACCTGTGCGGACTCGCTGACGTCCGACCGCGTCGCCACGTTCCCGGTGTAGATGGTCGTGTTCACGAGGAGGGCGAGGACGACGAACAGCGTCGCCATCACGAGGGCGGTGACGAGCATGAGTTGCCCGCGGTCGTCCCGCCGAATCACATCCGCCACGTCACCACCTCCACCACGACGACGGTACGAACCGGACCGCCCGGTTCCACGTCGGGGGCGAAGTAGCCGTCACCGGCGTCCGCGAGCGTCGTCCCCGTCGGGTCGCCGTCGGCGTCTCGCAACTCGTCGTCGTCGTACAGCGTCACGGTCCACGTCGCGACGGACGCGTGGTCGCTCGGTTCGCCGAGGTACACCACCTGTTCGCGGATTCGCTGGTCGTTGCGCCAGAAGTAGACGTTCAAGTTGTAGGCGACCCCCCGGTCGAGAAGCGCGTCGTTCAACGCGCGGCCGAGCGCCGTCGCCTCCGGTGCGCCGTCGTGGTAGCCGTCCCACGGCGCGCCGTGCCACTGTCGTCGCGTGTCGTTCCAGTACAGGAGGCCCGCGCTGAGCGTCTCGTTGGCGGCCTGCGAGGCGAGGACGTCTTCTGCGACGACGGCTTGGTGGTCCTCGATTCGTTGGTTCGACGTGCTGCCGGTCAGCGGCGTCACGGCCGTCACCTGCAGGGCGAAGGCGACGCTGGAGAGCAGCAGGATGCCGGCTGCGATGGCTTCGAGCGTGTGCGCCTGTCCGCGTCGGTCGGACGAAGCCGACGTCACCATGCTCTCACCACCAGTTGCCGGGTCTGTCCCTCCAAGAGGACGACGCGACGCGTCGTCACGACGGACCCCCGCGACGGAACGGGCGGCCCGGCCCGGAGTTCGCGCGCCGACCCGCCGACGCCGTCGGGAGCGTTCAGCGAGACGACCGCCCCGTCGTCGACGACGGTGACGTTCACGTCGAGTCGGTCGCTTCCGAGCGTCGCGGCCACGGTGTCTGTCCCGTCGTCGAATCGACAGGCTGCGGTCGTGTCGGTCCCCGTCTGCATCTGCCGGAAGAAGTGCCACGTACACGTCGCGTTCAGCGTCGCGGGCGTCGACGGGTCGCCGAGGACGTCGCTGGCCAACGTCGCGCCGTACCTGTCGACGGTCTGCGTCCGGTTCGTCTCCTCGAACGGGTCGAAGATTCCGGGGACGAACGCGAGGACGAAGACGACGACGAGGAGGAACACGCTGATTCCGATGACGAAGTCCTGCGTCGTCTGCCCGCGCCCGGATTCGCCGCCTCGCACGCTCGGACTCATCCGACCACCGCCCACACCGCGAGCGCGATGGTCTGGAGGATGACGACGAACTTGACGCCGGAGACGATGTCGGCGTTGCGGATGTAGCCGCTGATGAGACCCGACAGCGTCGCCTGCAGCGTCACCGCGTGCAGGAACAGAAGCGAGAGCATGTCGGTGTCGACGCCGCCGCCGAAGTCCGGGCCGCCCTGCACCGCCTGCGACCCGCCGGACGAACTCGCCTGCGAGGTGAGTCCGGCCATCACGTCGAGGAACTGCGTCTTCAGGATGGCCATCACGGCCAGAAGCGTCAGGTACGTCATGAGGATGATGGCGACTTGCATCATCGTCCGCGACTTCCGTTCGCGTTCGATGTCGTCTTGGTTCTCGGAGGCCTGCGCCGCCGTCGTCAGCACGTCCGTAATCTGACTCGACGCCTCCTGTGCCTTCGAGATGAGTTTGACCGTTCGCGCGACCCGCGGGATGTGGTACTTGTTGTTGAACTCCACGAGCGCGGACCGGAGACTCATGCCGTAGTTCACCTTCGCGTGCATCACGTCGAACTCGTCGGCGAGTTTCCCCGACGACGTGTCGGAGACGGTCTTCACCGATTCGAGGAGCGTCTGTCCGGTGTCGTTCGCGCTCGACAGTTTCCGGAGGTTCTCCGAGAGTTTGCCGACGACGGCCTTTCGTGACCGCGCGTTCCAACTGTGGAAGAACGCCAGCGGAATCCCGACGACGTAGACGGGGACGTACCACCAGACGAACGTGCCCCAGATGGGTTGGTTGAGCATCGCGTCCCACGACAGCGGTGCGCTCCCGCCGACGACGGCGGTGCCGACGAGGACGACGGCGGCGGGGACGGTGACGAACAGGGTGAAGAGCGGTTCGTCGCGGAAGAAGTGATGCGGGGCTTCGAGCAGTTTCTTCGTCTTGTACGTCCCCTCTCGCGAGCGGATGCGGTCGAAGACGCCGAACTCGCCGGTAAAACTCTCGACGAGGCCCATGTGTATCAGTCCCTCCTCGTGGCTCTGTTCGAGACGCTCCGACGCGCCGTCGGGTCGGAGGTAGCCGTCTCCGGGTTCGTCCTGCTTCACCGTCGAGACGAGGACGAGAAATCCCACGCCGGTCAGTGGAATCAGCCCGTACACCGTCCCGTAGAGAAGCGACTGCTGTGCCTGACCGAGCATGCTCATGATGACGAGGATGATGATGAGAAGGAGGGGAAACAGCGAGAGCGTCATGTACATCTCGCCGAACAGTTCCAGCGTCTCCAGCGTCATCTCCTGTTCCTGCTTTGCGGTGCGGAGGTGCTTGTCCTTCTTGTCGTCCAAGAAGCGCTCCATGTTCCCCCCGGAGTTGACGATAGAGAGCATGTCGGTGAGGAACTGCGAGAGTTCGTCGGAGGGCGTGACGACGGCCTGGTCGCGGATGGCGTTCCGGTAGTCGGTGCCGAAGTACTCCGTCTCCTGCACGATGCTCTGGAACTCGCGGGCGACTTCGCCGTAGGTGTCTTCGGCCTGTCCCATCGCCTCCAGAATCTCCAACTGGTTCAGTCCGCCCACCGAGAGCGCGTACATGAACGAGACGGCGTCGGGCAGGAGCATGTTTATCTCGCGCTTCCGACTCGACGCCGTCGAGTAGGGGATGGCGACGAGCGTTCCGAACCCCGCGCCGAACCCAAGACTGCCGAACACGAGTCCGGAGACGAGGACGGCGAACGGCATCGTCAGCGACTCGAACAGCGCGGCGGTCTGTACGTCCGGCGTCGGGAGGCCGATACTGACCGTCTCGGCCGAGACGACGCCGAACGCGAACAGCGCGTAACAGACCACCGACCCGACGAGCCACGACGCGCCGCCGACGAGGACGCCGACGGCGAGCGCACGCGAGAGGTACAACTCCACCGTCGCGGGCATCCGCGCCTGTTCGAGTTTCCGTTCGACGTCGCCGACGAACTCGCCGTCCTCGTCGAAGAGGAGACCGAAGAGCGGGTAGAACGCGTCGCCGAGGACGTCCGTCCCCTGGTCGAGTCCGCCCGCCGAGGAGTCGAGGCTCATCTACTCGTCTCCCTCGGCGTCTTCGGGGTCGGCGTTCTCGAACTCGCCGAACCCCCATCCGTCTTCTTCTATCTCTCTGGACGCCTCGTCGGAGAGGACGTCGTCGAGGGTCAGCTCTCTCCCCTCGCCCGTCTCGGAGGCGTCCCCGGACGTCGTCTCCGCGTCGGTAGCGTCCTCCGTGTCGGCGGAATCCTCGACGGTTTCAGCGTCGCCGCCGTCACCGTCGTCGGCCGCGACACCGTCACCGCCACCAGCGTCCTCGGCGTCGCCCGACCCTAACGCCGGCGCGTCGTCGCCCTCCAGTTCGCTCGGTCCGGGGTCGTCCCCCTCGTCCAGTTCCGCCGGTCCGTCCTCGCCCGCGGCGAGTTCGGGGTCGTCTCGCGTCGCTTCGTCCAGCGCGTCGAGTTCCGCGTGCTCCTCGTATCCCGCGTTCACGTCGGGGTCCTCCGCGATGTGACGCAGGGCGTCGGCGACCTCGTCGGCGTCGCGTCCGCGGTAGTCGGGGAACAGTTCCTCCTCGGCGCGGGCGAGTATCTCCCGGCAGAGTTCGAGGACGTCCTCGGGCGGGTCGGGGCGCGGGACCATCTTCTCCTTCTCGGGGTCGACGTTGATGTGGACCGACTCCATCTCGCGGAGGTCTTCGAGACTCCGTTCGAGGTCGTCTTGCGCCATCAGTGCGAGGATGGTGTCGGGGTCGTTGATGAACGCCTGCAGCGTCGCGGCCACCTGCGTGTACGTGTTGAGGCCGCGTTCGATGAGGTACGCGAGGACCACCTGTCGCACGAACAGTTCGCGTTCGAGCGTCTCGTGGGACCACCCGCGGTCGAACCGAATCTCCTCTAACGTGTTCGACGAACCCATCCGGAGGAACTCGTCGTCTTCGGCCTGCCACTGGAACACGTCCTGGACGTTTATCTCGTCGTTCTCGGCGTCGTAGTGGTTTATCTCGGTCAGCGACTTGTTCCGTCGGACCTTGTTCCCCTGCACGCGCGTCGAGGTCTGAATCGAGACCAGGTCGAGCGCGGAGAACATCGTCTTCGAGACGTTGATGGGGTCGGTCGTAAAGCGCTTCAGGACCTCGCCGACGCTGTCGGCGTGGAACGTCGTGTACGTGGTGTGGCCCGTCGACATGACCTGAAACAGCGTCCGCCCCTCCTCGCCCCGAATCTCGCCCATGACGATGTAGTCGGGTCGCTGGCGGAGTGCCGCTTCGAGGAGGTCGAACTCGTCGACGTCGCCCTTGTCGTCGTCGGAGAACGACGGACGGGTGACGGAGGCGATCCAGTTCCGTTGCGGCAGTTCCACCTCGCGGGTGTCCTCGATGGAGACGATTTTCGAGTTCGAGGGGATGAAGAGTGACACCGCGTTCAGCGAGGTGGTCTTCCCGGACGCCGTCCCGCCGGCGAAGATGAGCGACTTGTGGTTCTCGATGCAGAGCCACAGGAACGCCATCTCGTCGAGCGAGAACGTGTTCCAGTTCACCAGGTCGATGGGCGTGAACGGCACGTCCTTGAACTGGCGGATGGTGTAGTTCGTCCCGTGGTCCGAGACTTCGCGACCGAGCGTCAACTGCGCGCGTGACCCGTCGGGAAGCGTGGCGTCCACCTGCGGGCGACGCTTCGAGATACCCTTGCCGGAGCGCTGGGCGAGTTTGACGACGAAGTCGTCTAACTCCGTCTCCCCGTGGACGACGTTCGAGATTATCTGTTCGTAGTCCGAGTGGTAGACGAACACCGGCGAGTTGTAGCCGTCGCACGAGATGTCCTCGACGTTGATGTCGTGTTTGATGCCGTCGATGCGTTCGTAGCCGATGAAGTCCCGCCGGAGGTAGTAGAGCAGTTTCTCGACCTGGTACTCCGTCAGCGTGTCGGCGTCCTCTTCGAGGAGGGCGGGTTCGGGCCGGACGGCGATACCGTCGAGTCGGCCGTCGTCGCGCGGCGGTTTCGCGAACAGGCCGTCGAGTCGGCCGCCGAGCGACTCCTCGGACAGGCCGAGGCGACGCGCGAACGAGGCGAGTGCGCCGTCGCGGGTCGCCGACGTTTCGGCCTCCGAATCGGTCGCCGACCCGCCGCCGAGTCCGAAGCGGTCGAAGAGTCCGCCGCCGTCGTCTTCGCCGTCCGCGCCGTCGTCTTCGGCGGTCGTCCGCGGCGGTGCGAGCGAGAACGAGTCGGAGTAGCCGTCCGGGCCGGGGTCGAACAGGTCGTACCGTTCGAGGAGTTCGAGCGACTGCTGTTCGATGACTCGCCGTCGCGTCCCCTCTTCGGTCCCGACAGTGCTCTCGTCGTCGTACTTGATGGCCGTCCGCAACTTGCCGGTGAGAAATTCCGTCAGGTCCGCTTCGAGGCGGTTCTGGTAGGGTTCGATGACGTAGTACTTCTTCTCGTTCTCCTTGACCGAGTGGAAGACGACGACGAACGAGTGGGGCTTGTTCACCCAGTAGCGTTCGACTTCGCGGAAGTGCGTCTTCTTCTCCATCGGCACCGCCTTCTCCAGGTCGTAGCGGTTCGCGGCCGTCGTCACGCCCCGTTCGTCCGAGAAGAACGCGTCCTCGTCCATCTCTCCGTTCACGTCGACGGTCCGTTCGTCGACGACGTCGGCGAGTTCCTCGGCGCGTCGTCCGGCGCGCGCGAGGGCGTTCTCCGTCACCGACGGGTCGAAACCGAGGGCGTCTTCGGCGTCGAAGCGGTCTATCTCGCCGTCGTCGTCGCGCGGCCGACTGCCGTCGTCCTCGTAGTAGTACTCGCGCTTGTAGTGCTCCCACATCCAGACGTCCTTGACGACGGGCGTGGTCTCGGGGTCGCAGAACGCCTCGAACGCCGTCTGGATACGTTTCGCCTCGCTCGCGGCGTCCGTGAGTTCGTCTTCGGTGTCGACCGGATGGTGGCCGAGATACCGTTCCTCTGTCGGGTCGAGACTGACGTTCCGCCAGTCGTCGCGCGTCGGCCGCGTCGGAGGTGATGGGTCGTCGTCCCCGTCGTCCCAGCGCGAACTGCCGGGACGGTCACGGTCCACGCGTGGGTCGCGGCCGCGGTACAGCGACGTGACGTCGCCGTCCTCCCCGAACTCGTCGAGGAAGTGCGCCCACGTGTACGCTCCCACTGCGGCCGTCGGTCCGTCGTTGGAGTCCCCAGTCGGCGCGTCGGAGTCGCCCGCATCGGCCGTCGCGCCCCCCGGTGCGACGTCCCCTTCGAGAGCGACTCGGTCGCCGCCGACCTCCCCCTCCGACGCGTCTTCGGCGTCGCCGTCCGAGTCGTCCCGGACGGGTAAAGACGCGTCGTCGTCGGTAGCCATTGTTCCTCGGTGGTCGCCCCGCATCAAAAAGGCTTCTGGGGATTTAACGGCCTGTTTAACGAACCACTCCGAGCGATATATCCGACAGAATCGGACATGTCGGTGAAAATATTCGGGATATCTGGGCCTGATGAGAACTATCTCTCACGAAATCCGTGCGAGCTAGTAATTCTGCGAATACGGATTTTCATGTCGTCGAGACAACTCTTACACCGACGTTTAGTAGGTTGTTAATTACTTGAATCGCAACCCGAGCGCTGTCGGTTCAGGGTGGCCGGACGACGCCCGCGGGTGGGGCTACTCCGTCGGTCGCCGAAGACGAACGTGGCGGGATTCGAACCCGCGATCGAGAGGTTAGGAACCTCTCGCCCTATCCACTAGGCCACACGTTCCGTCGACCGTACGAGAGCGACCACTATATGTCGTCTGTTTTCGAGAAAGCTGGAGGAAGAAGACCGCTCAGTTCGTCTCCGAAGACGTGGTCGTGGACTTCGCCGTCTCCTCGTCCTCTTCGTCGTCGTCGGTGTCGTCTTGCCCCATCTGCTGCAGTTCTTCTTCGATCTCGCTGCGCCCGCGCTTGAACTCGCCCATGGCCTGACCCGTGGACCGAGCGAGCTTCGGAATCTTGTTCGCCCCGAACAGCAACACGAGGACGAGCAGGACGATGAGAAGCTCCGGCCCACCCGGAATCCCTGGGAACAGGGGGGTTATCGTCTGGAACATCGCTAACTGGCCCTAACCTACTCGCGACTATAGGCTTTTTGCATTTCACGGTGTCGCACGGGTGCGCACTTCGACCGTCTCACGTCAGCGTATCGGCCTTCTTCGGGCCGCTGCGCGACTCTCGGAGCGAAACAAACACGCTTCACACAATGTCTCTCTAGAGAGAGCGTACACCCCGTGATTTTCCGCGGGACGCCGAACGTCGTGTCAACGATGGTGAAACCAGTGGCGCCCGCCGGGGCCGTCAGACATTATCCTCGTCTCGCCCTGTACTCGACTGTATGATTAACCGCCTCCTACTCGTCGTCGCGCGAGTGGCGTTCGGTGCGAAGTTCGCCCGCGACGGCTACGACAACCTCTCGAATATCGACGACATGGTGGGCTACGCCGACAGCGTCGGTGTCCCGTTCCCCAACGTCCTCGTCCCCGCGGCGAGTGCGATGCTCTTGGTCGGTGGCGTGCTTCTCGCCGTCGGCCTCGCGCCCCTCCTCGGCGTCGCCGGCATCGCGGCGTTCCTCCTCGGCGTGACGCCGCAGATGCACGACTTCTGGAACATGGAGGGCGACCAGCGAGACGACGAGTTCGACGCCTTCGTGCGCAACGCGTCGTTCGTCGGTGCCGCCGCCGCCTTCGCCGTTGCGATTCGCGAACGCGGCGAGAACTGAGGCGTACAGTAAGCTTCAACCGACTCTCCTCCTACGACCCGCTATGGTCGACGTTGGCGACGAAGCCCCGGATTTCACCGTACCGCTCGCAGACGGTTCCGTCGAGACGTTCACGCTGTCGGAGAACCTCGACGACGCACCACTCGTCCTCGCGTTCTTCCCCGCCGCGTTCACGAGCACCTGTACGACAGAGATGTGCACGTTCCGCGACCGGATGGCGAACTTCGAGGAGATAGACGCGACGGTGTACGGAGTCAGCATCGACACGCCGTTCACGCTCAACGAGTTCCGTCGGCAGAACGACCTGAACTTCGCGCTGCTGAGCGACACGAACCGCGAACTCGTCCACGACTACGACGTGGCGATGGACTTCACGTCGGCGGGCGTTCGCGACGTGGCCAAGCGCGCGGTGTTCGTCGTGGACGCCGACGGAACGGTGACGTACCGGTGGGTGAGCGACGACCCGAGCGCGGAACCCGACTACGACGAAGTGGCCGAGGCGGCCGCCGCGGCGTCCGCGTCCGACTCCGCGCGCATCTGACACGTCGCCCCTGCCACGACCGGAGGTACTTTCACCTCCCGGGCGTACTACGCGACGGAATGGCTGACGTAACCGACAACGGCGGTCGAAAGTACGACCCCGACGCGGACCACAGTTTTCCGGACGAGAAACTCAACGAGATTCTGCCGGAACTCCTCTCTGACCCCGAGGTGCGGACGTATCTCAAGGCACAGAACGTCAACGCCGTCACGCGGAAGGGCTACAACGACCACGGCGAGAAGCACATCGAAATCGTTCGCAACCGCGCGCTCCGTCTGTACGACCTGTTGAAAGAGGGCGGCGTCGAGTTCAACGGCGCCGCCCAACAGGGTCTCGAAGAGGCGGACGAAGCGGTCATCGTCGCACTCGCGGCGACGCTCCACGACATCGGGCACATCGTCCACCGCGACGAGCACGCCTACTACTCGATTCCGCTGGCCGCGGACCTGTTAGACCGGTTCCTCCCGCGCTTCTACGAGACGCCCGAAGTCGTCCGCATGAAGGCGGAAGTGCTCCACGCCATCCTCTGTCACCACACCGAGGAGGACCCCCTGACGACCGAGGCGGGCGTCATCCGCGTCTCGGACGCACTCGACATGGAGCGCGGCCGGTCGCGTATCCCCTACGAGAAAGGCGGCCGGGGAATCAACACGCTCTCCAGTCAGGCGATAGACAGCGTGGCGCTGAAACCGGGAGACAGCAAACCCGTTCTGGTCGAGATTGAGATGGTCAACGCCGCGGGTGTCTATCAGGTAGACAACCTCCTGAAGGCGAAGCTCCACAAATCACTGCTGGAAGACTACATCCGCATTATCGCGGTCAACACGAAGGCAGACGACCAACTCGTCGAACGTATCGAACTGTGAGAAGAAAGCGCGAGCGCGGCGCTTCAGTCGTCAGACGGTGAGACCTCTCGTACTCCGGCGACGGTGAGTTCGCCGCTGAGGGTTCGGTTCGGGTACGGGATGTTGATGTCCTGCGCGTCGAACCGCCGTTTGACGTTCTTCACGTAGTCGGCTTTCGTCTTCACGAAGTCGGCGCGACTCGGGTTCGCTATCCAGAACCGCGAGTTGAGGACGACGGAGGAGTCGCCAAGTTCGGTCAGTCGGACCGTCGGGCCGGGGTCGGCTAAGATGTCCGGGTGCGACTCCGCCTCTTCGACGATAATGTCCGTTGCCGCCTCGATGTCGTCGTCGTAGCCGATGCCGAACGGCACCTGCAGTCGCAGGGTGTCCTTCGCGACGGGGTTCTTGATGACGCCGTCGGTCAGTTGCGAGTTCGGCACGGTCAGGAGTTCGTTGTCGAACGTCCGGACGCGCGAGACGCGGAAGCTGATGTCTTCGACGATGCCGGAGTTGCCGTCCCACTCTATCCAGTCGCCGATGCGGAACGGCTTGTCCGTGTAGATGAAGATGCCCGCGACGAAGTTCTGAAGCACGTCCTGCATCGCGAAGCCGATTGCGAGCGTCGCCGCCGCCGCGATGGTCGCGAGCGACTGCAGGAAGTTCGGGAGTCCCGCCGCCCCGAACGCCACAGTGAGGGCGACGAAGACGACGACAACGCCGAGGAGACGTCGCAGCGGTTTCTGCGCGTGGGGTTCGAGTCCGCGGCCGTCCATGACTCGGTTGACGACGGGGAACAGCGCGAGTCGTCCGAGGAAGTAGACGGCGACGAACGCGAGAACGAACGCGAGGACGCGCGCGAACGGTTCGGCCACCTCGGCCGGGACGCCGACTCCCGTCAGGAACTTCCCGATAGCGTCGAACAACCCCGAGCCCTCGCTCTGCTGGAGAAGCACCAGTCCCCTGCTCATCGGTGCACGACTCCGGTGTTACCCCGCGTCTCGACTACCTCGGCGTTCACTCGCTCGGCGAGTTCCGCGCAGAGTTCTTCGACGCTGGTTCCGGCGCGGGCCGACCGCAGGAACTTGATCTTCACGAGGTTTCGCTCTCTCAGTTGGTCCGAGAGTTCCTCCTCGACGGCGCCGATTCCGCTCTTGCCGACCCAGACGGTCACGTCCAAGTCGTGTGCCTCTTTCCGGAGGTCTTGATTGCTCATACGTGTCTGTGTGGGTCGAGCGATTTCAACGTTGAGGATTACTCCGAGCGTCGAGACGCGGGAGCGAACGCCGGCCGTCCTCAGTCGAACGGGTAGCGCTTCGTCTCGCCGCAGTCACAGCGCACGATGACGCGGCCCCGGTGGACGCGGACGCGGGCGTTCCGCCCCGGACGGAGGTAGACGTCGCAGGTGTCGCACGTCGAACGTTGGAACGACCGCGGGAGGCCACAGCGGTTCCGCTCCGCGATGCGCCGAGCGAGCCGAACGTACTCGCGAGAGCGCTCGTACTCGCCTTCTGCGGCCGCTTTTCGGGCGAGTCCGTGGAGACGCTCGATGCGCTCTTCGGCGATACTCATGTTCTCTGGACCGAGACCGTCGGGCAAAGTCGTTCCGTTCCGCGGACGGATCGCAGCCGCGAGATGCCGCCGGGAGACGCCACCGAGTCGGTAGCGTCAAACCGCCCGCCGAGAAACTCGGTGACGACAGTGAGCATTCGCGCGTTGAACTATCTGGAACTCGAATCGCACCTCGACCGAAGCGGTATCGGGACGGCGACGGCCCAGCAACGCGCGGCGCTCTCGCACACCGACGTCGACGTGGTCACCTCACCGTGGCGCGGCGGCCACCCCGCCGTGGGGAGTCTCTCGGCCGCCGTCGGACGCGGCGCGTTCCGCGACTACGACCTCGCGCACTGCAACCTCGTCGGCCCCGGGTCCGTCGCCGTCGCCCGCCACGCGACGGCCAACGGGATTCCGCTCGTCCTCCACTCGCACGTCACCCGCGAGGATTTCGCCGAGTCGTTCCGCGGTTCGACCACCGTCGCTCCCTTCCTCGGGCGGTATCTCAAGTGGTTCTACTCGCAGGCCGACCTGGTGCTCTGTCCGTCGGCGTACACGAAGTCCGTCTTGGAGTCGTACCCCGTCGACGCGCCGATTCGGTCGATGACGAACGGCGTCGACACCGACTCGCTCGCGGGGTTCGAGGAGCTTCGCGAGGAGTACCGCCGGAAGTACGACCTCTCGGGGATGGTCGTCTTCGCCGTCGGCAACGTCTTCGAGCGAAAGGGACTCACGACGTTCTGCGAAGTCGCGGAAGCCACCGACTACGACTTCGCGTGGTTCGGCCCGTACGACACCGGCCCGCACGCCTCGCGGACGGTGAACCGGTGGGTGGCGAACCCACCGGCGAACGTCACGTTCACGGGCTGGATAGACGACATTCGGGGGGCGTTCGGGGCGGGGGACGTCTACCTCTTCCCGACCAAGAACGAAAACCAGGGCATCGCCGTCTTGGAGGCGATGGCGTGCGGAAAAGCCGTCGTCCTCCGCGACATCCCCGTCTTCGAGGAGTTCTACACGCACGGGCACGACTGCCTGAAGTGCGACACCGACGCGGAGTTCCGTCGCGCCCTCGACTTGCTGTCGCGCGACCCGGAACTCCGGCGGCGACTCGGAGAGAACGCCCGCGAGACGGCCGCCGAGCACAGCCTAGACCGCGTCGGCGAGCGACTCGAAGCAACCTACGAGGCACTCCTCGACGGGCGCGTTCCGGACCCGTAGATGCGAGTCACGGCAGTTTATGAGGGCCGCCCGCGCACCCGAGAACGCATGCAGTCGGTCGCAGCGTTCACGGACACGTATCTCCCCACGGTCAACGGCGTCTCCTACACCGTCCAGACGTGGCGGGACTACTGGCGAGAGCGTGGCGGCCGGATGGACGTGGTGTTCCCCGGGACGAACGACTACACGCCCGGCGAGGGCGAGTACCCCGTCAGGAGCGTCTCGTTCCCGTTCTACGACGGCTACCGCCTCGGCGTCCCGCGCGTCCCGAGTCGGGTCGAAGACGTGGACGTCGTCCACGCGCACACGCCGTTCGCCCTCGGTCTCTCGGGGATGCGACTCGCCCGGAGCGAGGACCGCCCGTTCGTCGCTTCATACCACACGCCGACGGGAGAGTACGCGGACTACATCACCACCCGAGACTCCGTCGAGCGCCGAATCGAGGCGTTGTCCGAGCGGTACGAGCGCTGGTTCTTCGGCCGCGCGGACGCCGTCATCTGTCCGAGTGCGGACACCCGCGAGCACCTCCGCGACGACGTCGGCGTGGAGACGCCGATAACCGTCCTGTCGAACGGTATCGACGTCGAACGGTTCGGTCCCGTCGACGCGACGGCCTTCCGCGAGAAGTACGACCTCCCGGACGGACCGCTCGTCGGCTACACCGGTCGGCACGGGTTCGAGAAGAATCTCGACGAGTTCCTCCGGGCGAGCGAGGGACTCGACGTGTCGCTCGTCCTCGGCGGCGACGGCCCCGCCCGCGAGGAGTTGGAGTCGCTGGCGACGGAGTTGGGACTGGACGCGCACTTCCTCGGCTTCCTCCCGCGCGAGGAACTCGCGGCGTTCTACAGCGTCCTCGACGCGTTCGTCTTCCCGAGTCCCGTCGAGACGCAGGGGTTGGTCGCGCTCGAAGCCAACGCCTGCGGGACGCCCGTCGTCGGCGTCGACGAGGGAGCGCTCTCGGACACCGTCGTCGACGGCGTCACCGGCTATCACTACCCGCTCGGCGACCTGAGCGCCTGTCGCGACGCCATCGGCCGCGTCCTCGACGAACGCGAGGTGCTCTCGGCGTCGTGTCTCGAACGGCGCGACCAAGTGAGCGTCGACCACGCCATCGACGAACTCGCGTCGCTGTACGACCGGGTGTGCGCCGAAAAAAGCTACTGAGCGTCTCTGCGGTCCGCTCCGTCGGTTCTCAGTCGTCGTTCAGGTCTTCGACGGCCTGCGCGATGCGCTGAAGCTGTCGAGTCGCGTCGCGGACTTCGTCGCGGAGTTGGCGGACCTCTCGGACGAGTTCCTCGTTGCCGGCCGACTCCGATTCGCGGGACTCGCCGCGCGCGCCCGGCGGGCCGCCCATGCCGCCGCCCATCCCGGGGCCGCCACCGCCGCCCATCATCCCGCTCATCATCTGCGCGAAGGGGTTACCGCCCGCGCCGCCGGGGCCGCCCGGACCGCCGCCGCCCATCATCTCCTCGGGCGACGGCTGGTCACCCTCTTCGCGTTCCTCCTCGCGGCGCTTGCGAATCTCTTCGACTCGCTCGCGGAAGGACATCTCCTCGTCGTCACTCGCGTCTTCACCGGCGTCTGCGGCCGGGTCGTCGGTGGGTTCGTCCGGCTCTTCGGACATGGCTCACCGTTGACGGCCAGGCCGCAAAGGACTGTTGGTCGAGCGAGTGACGTTATCCCCACGCGCCGAGGCTCGACTGCACGTCGCGCGTCGTCGCTTCGGCGGTCACCTCGTGGCCGACCAAGTCGCGCAAATCAACGGCGTACGTGCTTCCGGCGTGGTCCAAGACGAGGAGTCGCCCTTGGACGCCGCGCACGACGCCGGTGGCGATTCGCTCGTCCACCGGTTGCGACTCCAGTCCGAGGCCGTAGTCGAAG
This sequence comes from Halogeometricum limi, assembly GCF_900115785.1. Taxonomy (GTDB): domain Archaea; phylum Halobacteriota; class Halobacteria; order Halobacteriales; family Haloferacaceae; genus Halogeometricum; species Halogeometricum limi. The sequence continues at coordinate 363,802 of NZ_FOYS01000002.1, read as the reverse complement.
TCGAACCGCGCTCGCACGTCGAACGCAGCACAGAGCGACTCCCACGCGTCGTCGTCGACGTCGCGGTGGAGGCCCGCGCGCTTCGTCGGGACGCGGACTCGGTCGGGTATCGACTCGGCCAGACCGGCCTCTCTCTCGCGGGCGATGCGGCCGTTGGCGACAGTTTCGAGGTGCGCGCCCCTGTCGGCGCCCTGTTCGCGCAGGCGCGTCTCCAGTCGCCACTCCTTCGTCACGCCGACTTTGAACACGTCGGGAGCGAACGCCGCGAGGTAGACGGCGTGCGGGTCGTGACAGTCCATCTCGTCTTTGAGACAGGTGCCCGTACACTTCGCGCACACCCACGTCGAGCGGTGGTCACGGCAGTAGGGGACCGTCTCGGCCCCGCACGCGCGGTGTTCGTCGTCGACGACGACGCCCGCGCAGTGACGGTCGCCGAGCGTGTACCGCAACCGGTCGCCCGGTTCGACGGAGACGTACTCGACGTCGCCGTCGCTCGCGAGGAAGAGTCCCGGACCGGCCGTGTCGTACCCGACGAACTGCACGTCCGGGGGTAGTGGCCCGCCGGTAAAAGCCGTACCGCTCGCGGCGGGTCGCGAGCGACGCCGCGCGAGGCGGTGCCGTCTCGTCAGCCCGCACTCCGCACGTCCGGCGACCCACAGTCCGGACATCTGACGCGGGTCATCTGTCGCTTCGGCCGCCGGAACTCCGCGTCACAGTCGACGCAGCGATACCCGAACGAGTCGTCGCCCGCCGTCTCCTCGTCGGGCGACAGCACGTTCACGACTGCCGTGAGCACGCCCATCTGTACTCACCCGTCAGGGGCTTGGGAAGTGGCGGCCCTTCAATGCTGGTGAACGCGCAGGCGACGGTCCGAAGAACCGACTCGTCGGCCCGTCGCTCAGGCTTCGACGCCGTACTCGGCGCGGAGTTCCGCGGCGAGTTCTCGCGCCGCCCGGCGGACGGCGTCGTCGCTGGACGAATCGGGGTTCCAACCGAGCGCAGAGAGCTTCTCGATGGAGAGACGCATCCGCGGCACGTCGCCCTCCCAGCCTCTGTCGCCGCCGGTGTACTCGTACTCGGGGTCGACGTCCATCACGTCGGCGACGATGTCGGCGATGGTCGTGACGGAGGTGGTCGTCCGCGTGCCGAGGTTGTACGTGTTCATCGACGCGTCGGCGTGTTCCACGACGTGCGAGATGGCGCTCACGCAGTCTTCGACGTGGAGGTACGACTTCTCCTGGCGGCCGTCGCCGAGGATGGTGAGCGTCTCGGGGTCCTCCAGCAGTTTCTCGATGAAGTCGGGAACGACGTTCCCGCGCTGTTTCGGCCCGACGATGTTGGCGAAGCGGAACAGCCAGACGGTGAAGTCCTTCGAGTGTGCGTACGTCGAGAGGAGGCCCTCGTCGGCGAGTTTCGACGCGCCGTAGACGCTGATGGGTTCGAGGGGGGCGTAGTCCTCGGGCGTCGGGCGGGGTGCCTCGCCGTACACCGTCGACGACGAGGTGAACGCGAGGTTGTCGGCGCCCACCTCTTCCATCCGTTCGAGGACGTTGTACGTCATCTCGGTGTTCTCCTCGAACAGTTTCCGCGGGTGCGCGTAGTTCGTGTCCGTGTAGGCGGCGAAGTGGAAGACGACGTCCACGTCTTCGGTGATGACTTCGGCCACGTCGTCGGCGTCGGTCAGGTCGCCCCGCACGAACTCGACGCCGTCGGGGACGCGTTCTCGCGTGCCCTTCGACAGGTCGTCCACGACGACGACGTCGTTGTCGTCGCGGAGTCGTTTCGCGAGGTGAGAGCCGACGAGTCCCGCGCCGCCGGTGACGACGACGCGCTTGTCGATGAGGTCCATACGGCCACTCCCGTTCGGCGGAGTAAGTTCGTTCTGGTCCGGTGCGCGCGTTGCGACAGGTTTTCACGGCCCGTCTCCCGTGTGACAGCCTCTCTCGGGGTTCTCGAAGGTCTCGGGAAGCGGGCGAAGCGAAGGGCCTTAGCGCCCGCACCGACGATGCCGTCTCATGCAGGACGAACCCGAAGTCACCGTCCTCCGGTACGGCCACCGACCGGGACGGGACGACCGGATGACGACGCACGTGGGGCTGACCGCCCGCGCACTCGGCGCGGACCGGGTCGTGTTCCCCGACAACGCCGGGCAGTCGCTGGAGACGGTCGAAGACATCACCGGGCGCTTCGGCGGTCCGTTCACCGTCGAACTGACCGACCGACTGAACGCCTTCATCCGGGACTGGGAGGGCGTCGTCGTCCACCTGACGATGTACGGCGAACGCGTCCAGGACGTCGAGGAGGCGGTCCGAGAACGCCACCAGTCCGAACCCATCCTCGTCGTCGTCGGCGGCGAGAAGGTGCCGTTCGAGGTGTACGAGGAGGCCGACTACAACGTCGGCGTGACGAACCAACCACACTCCGAGGTGGCCGGCCTCGCGGTGTTCTTAGACCGCCTGTTCGACGGCCGCGAACTCGAACGGGAGTGGGAGGACGCCGACAGAACGGTGATTCCGAAGGCGACGGGTAAGAAGGTGGTCGAACCCGGGTCGGCAGAAGCGGCGGCGGTCGGTGACGCGGACGCGGATGCCGACGCGAACGCGGACGACGCGTAGCCCAACTGGGTGTGGTACCGACACTCCATCGGAACCCCGTATTCGGTGCTTTTAAACTCCTCAGCGACGCAAAGACAGGTAATGGCTTTTGAAGGGCTGCTGAACGACCCTGTCATCCAGAAGTACCTCCACGAACTGGTTGGACCGACGGGGATGCCGGTTGCGGCCGCGCCGCCCGACGGCGAGGTCACCGACGAAGAGTTGGCCGAGGAGTTGGGACTCGAACTCAACGACGTGCGACGGGCGCTCTTCATCCTCTACGAGAACGACCTGGCGTCGTACCGCCGCGTCCGCGACGAGGACTCGGGGTGGCTGACGTATCTCTGGACGTTCCACTACGAGAACATCCCGGAGAACCTCGAAGAGGAGATGTACCGACTGCTCGACGCACTCGACGAACGACTGGAGTACGAACGAACTCACGAGTTCTACCTCTCGGAACCCGCGGGCATCCGTTTCGAGTTCTCCGAAGCGATGGAACTCGGCTTCCAGTGTCCCGAGACGGGCGCACCGCTCGAACCGATGGAGAACGACGACATGGTCGGAGCGATGGAACGACGTATCGAGGAGTTGCGAGACGAACTCAACGTCGAGGCGAAGGCTAACTGATGGTCGTCCTCGCCACCAAGTGCTACGTCGAGGGCGACGCGCGAGAACGGTCGCTCGACAGTCTGGACTCGCTAGTCCGCAACGACATCGGCGACCTGGACGTGACGTGGGACATCGGCGTCCGCGACGACGACTTCGTCTCCGTCACCGTCGACGGCGACGACGCCACCGCGGCGCGAAACCTCCTCGCCGACGAGTGGGGAGAGATAACGCCGCACATGGAAGACGGAGAGACGTACGTCGGAACGCTCGACCAGTGGGACGAAGACGGCTTCGTCCTCGACGTGGGCTTCCACGAGTACATCCGCATCCCGGCCGACGAAATCGGTCTCGGCACCGGGTCGCCGACGCAGATTCGCGACCGGTTCGGCCTCGTCCAACACGTCCCGTTGTCGTTCGTCTACGGCGACACCTGCCGTCTCGCCGACGAGACGCGCGACGAACTGTACGACTGGACCCGTCAGGAGGGCTCGAGCGGCCGCGTCAACGTCAACAGCGCCACCCGCGGCGAGGTTCGCGCGACGGTCAACCGCGCCGGCCACGCCCAGGACATCGTCACCGTCGAACGACTCGGCTTACTCGAACAGAGCATCGTCTGTCCGGAGGGGACGGACCCGCCCGGACTCCTCGCCAGCATCGGTAAGTATCTGCCGTCCGAACTGAAGTGCGTCCTGACGTGACGACCGGAGCGCACACATGAACCGAAGGCTGCTCCTCGCCCTCGTGGCGTTCGCCCTCCTCGCTGTCACCTCCGGGTGTCTCGGGTTCGGCACGGGTGACGTGGCGGCCGAGCGTATCGACGCCGAACCGCCCGCGGAGTACGCGTGGGAGTCGAACGCGACGACGCACATCGAGATACTGGAGAGCACGAAGTTCGCCGCGGTGTACGAACTGAACCAAAGCGAGATACAACTGTTCCGTCGAGACGGCTTCGGCGGGCGCAACCCCCTCTCCGTCGAGGCGGTCCGCTACCAGTACCCCAACGGCACCGTCGTCAACGGGACGGAGATTCGCGCCCGGGGCGGTGCTGTCCGGCAGAACCGCGACGTGACGACCATCGCGCTCCCGAGCGACGCACCGCCGGGCGGCGGCGGCCACCTCGCGTTCACGAGTAGCGGGTCGCCGAAGCGGTTCTCCCTGCCCACGTACGTCGAGGGGTCCTACGAAATCGTGCTCCCGCCGGACCGAAGCATCGACGCGCCCATCATCGGGCAGGCGCGACCCGGCGGCTACGACAAGTCCGTCGAAGACGGGCAGGTCCACCTCTACTGGCCCGACGAGGAGGTGGGACAGAACGTGGACACCATCTCCGTCCAGTTCTACCTCGAACGCGACCTGTACGTGTTCGCGGGCATCTTCGCCCTGTTCGGCGCCATCGGCCTCGGCGGCCTGTTCTACTACCGCCGCCAGATAGAGGCCCTCCGCAAGCAACGCGAGGAGATGGGCCTCGGCGTCCAGACGGACGACGGGGACGACGGCCCGCCGCCGGGGATGCGCTGACCGCGGCGCCGTCGAAACTCCGTTCTCAGTCCTCCGTTTCGGTCTCGGTCGTCTCCGTCGCAGTTTCCTCCTCTGTCCCCGTCTCGGTACCCGTCTCCGTCTCTTCCGCCGTCTCGGTCGGCGTCTGACCGCCGTCGTCCATCTCGTCGTCTGCGGACCACAGGAGGTTCGGATAGTCCGCGATGAGACCGTCGACGCCGGCGGCGGCGAGTCGCTCGGCCTCGTACCACGTCTTGACGGTCCAGACGTTCAGCGTCCGGTTCTCTTCCCGTGCGACGGAGACGAGGTCGACGTCCTCGCCCTCGTACGGGCCGTACACGTCGCCGTAGAACGGCGACCCCTGAATCATGTCGTACGGCGGATGCATCGCCTCGCAGTCGTAGTCGCGGGTTATCTCCAGTCCGGTCTCGATGGAGTCGAAGAACAGGTACGCGATGGGAACCTCCGGGTCCACGTCGCGGACGACGGCGAGAGCCGCCTCCGCGAACGAGGAGACGAGTATCTCGTTGTCGTACTCGGCGGCGACTTCGAGGGCCCGTTCGGCCAGCGGTCGCCACCGCTCCGTCCGCTCTGCGAGCTGTTCCTCCGAGAGGCGTCCTGAGGTGACGATATCCGTCGTGTCGGGGTTCTTGAACTCGATATTGACCGTGACCGAGTCGGGAATGAGGTCCAACACCTCGCCGAGCGTCGGAATCCCCTCACCGCTCTGCAGGACGTTCGCCTCGGAGAGTTCGTCCGCGGAGTACTCCCAGACGTAGCCGTCGAGGTCGGTCAGTCCGCGCGTCCCGTCGTCCCGACTGCTGAGGTCCGGGTCGTGGACGACCATGACCTCCCCGTCCGCGGAGGGGATGACGTCTATCTCTATCATCTCGGCGCCGTCGCCCCACGTCGCCCGTCCAATCGCGCCGAGGGTGTTCTCCGGATACGCCCCGGCGAACCCGCGGTGTGCGATAATCTGCGGGTCGGTGTGTTCGTCCTGCTGGTGGTTCGTCACGCTCTCGTCTGTGTCCGCCGCGCCCGTGACGCTGCTGAGTGCCGTCGCACCGACGAGTGCGCCGGTTCCCGCGAGGACCGTTCGCCGATCGACCGTGGGTGTGTCTCGTGACATCGTTCAGACACTCTCGGTCGGGAATGAAAAGCGCTCGTGAGCGTGAGATATGTGTCTCGGAACCGAACAGGTTTCGCTCGGTGAAGGTGTCGTCGTTCGCGTGCCGCGTCGCTTTTCCGCACCTCCGCCCAACTGTGGGCATGCGAATCGCAGTCGTGACCGTCGGCGACGAACTCCTCGCGGGAGACACAGTGAACACGAACGCCTCGTGGTTGTGCGAGCGACTCACCGCGCGCGGCGCGCGCGTCGAACGTGTGACGACGGTGCCGGACCGCGTCGCGGACATCGCTCGCGTCGTCAACGAGTACCGCGCGGAGTACGACGCCGTCGTCGTCACCGGCGGACTCGGCCCGACGCACGACGACCTGACGATGGCGGGCGTCGCCGCCGCCGTCGGGCGCGAGTTGGTCCAACACGAGGAAGCGCTCCAGTGGTTGACCGAACAGGGCGGCTACGTCTCCGAGGAGTTGGCCGACGGGACGACGCACCTGCCCGCGCGTGCGCGGATGCTCCCGAACGAGGAGGGCGTCGCCCCCGGTGCCGTCGTCGAGGGCATCTACGTGCTTCCGGGAGTCCCCGCGGAGATGCAGGCGATGTTCAAACTCGTGGAGGACGAGTTCGACGGCGAGGAGACGTTCACCGAGACGGTCCACGCGGCCGAACCAGAGAGCAAACTGTTAGACCGAATCGCGGGCGTCCAAGAGGCGTTCGACGTGACCGTCGGAAGCTACCCGGGCGAACACGTCCGACTGAAGTTGACGGCGACGGACGAGGCGGAACTCCGCGACGCGGCGGCGTGGCTCAGCGCGCGGGTCGAACTCGTCGAGACAGAGGAGTGACCTACCGGTAGAGGTAGAGCAACCAGCCGACGGTCATCAGGATACTCACGAGCAGAATCGTCGCGCCAGTCTCCATGATGGGGAACGGTTCGCCGGTGACTTCGAGCGGAAGCATCATTGCCACTCTGTTTCCCGCCGCCTTTCTTAAACGTTCGAGTTCCGACGACGCGGCGACGGCGAACGTCGTCCGCCGGGGGTCGGCGCTCGCTCGGTGGTGACGCCGGACGCGACGGCGACGCGCACCGTCGCGCTTTTGTCGCCGCCGTCTCTCGACTGGAGTATGCGAATCGGTGTCGTCGTGAACCCCATCGCGGGCATGGGCGGTCGGGTCGGTCTGAAGGGGACCGACGGGAAAGTCGCGGAGGCGCGCGCCCGCGGGGCGGAACCGCGCGCGCCGAACCGCGCCCGCCGGATGTTCGAGACGCTCCGCGACGAGGGCGACGCGGACGTCGAACTGTTCGTCTGGGGCGGCGAGATGGGCGAGTCGGCGGCGCGCGCCGCCGGATTCTCGCCGACGGTCCTCGGCGGCCCCGACGACGAGGAGACGACCACCGACGACACCAGACGGGCCGTGGAGGCGTTCGTCGAGGCGGCGGTGGACCTCGTCCTCTTCGTCGGCGGCGACGGCACCGCCGCGGACGTGGCCGAGGCGTTGGAGGGGACGGAGACGCCGATGCTCGGCACGCCCGCGGGCGTGAAAGTTTACTCGTCGGTGTTCGCCGTCTCGCCGGAGGACGCCGCCGTCGTGGCGACGACGTTCGACCGGACGGAGCGACGCGAAGTCGTCGACATAAACGAGGACGACTACCGCGAGGGGGAGGTTCACCCCGAACTCCGCGGCGTCGCCGTCGTCCCCGTGGCGGACGACATGCAGTCCTCGAAGCAACTCGGCGGCGGGACGGTGGACGCCCTCGCCGCGGGCGTCGCCGACGACATCCGCGACGCGCCGGGGAAGACGTTCGTCCTCGGCCCCGGAAGCACCGTCGGCGCGGTGAAAGCCGAACTCGGGTTCGAGGGGTCGCCCATCGGCGTCGACGTCTGGCGCGACGGCGACGTCGTCGCCCTCGACGCCACCGAACGGGAGATTCTGGACCACCTGGGACCCGACGGGGAGAACGTCGTCGTCGTCTCGCCCATCGGCGGACAGGGGTTCGTCTTCGGACGGGGCAACCCGCAACTCTCTCCGGACGTGATTCGGCGCTGCGACGTGGAGATAGTCGCCTCCCGGGCGAAACTCGACGGCGTCGGCGAACTCCACGTCGACACCGACGACCCGGAACTGGACGACGAACTCCGCGGGTGGACGCGCGTCCGCGTCGGGCGCTTCGAACGCCGGATGATGGAAGTGGTCTGAGAGCCTGCCGGGTCACTGACACTCGTATTCGGTTCTATTTCTGAGTGTACGTATAATCGGCATATAGTGAGGATTAAGGTCATCCCCAACAAGGGGGTAGACATGGAGACGCGTAAGGTACAGCGATTGGGTCCCTCGACGCTGGCGATGACCCTCCCGGCGGAGTGGGCCAAAGAACACAACGTGAACAAAGGCGACGAGGTGTCGTTGCGGATGGGCGGGAAGGGAACGCTCACCGTCCTCCCCGAGTCCGCGAGTCAGGAAGACGCCCTCGCGACCATTCGAGCGGACGCACTCAACGCGGACGCACTCGAACGCGCCATCGTCGCACAGTACGTCCTCGGACGACGAGTCATCCACATCGAGAAGGGCGAGGGCGCCCTCGACTCCGAACACATCAACGCCGTCTACAAGGCGGAGACGCAACTGATGGGTCTCGGCGTCATCGAGGAGACGCCCGAGCGAATCGCCATCCGGTGTTCTGTCGACCCCGAGGACTTCAACCTCGACAACCTCTTGGAACGACTGGAGAACACCGGGAGCACGATGCGCGGCGAGGCCATCAAGGCCCTCGCGCACAGCAACCCCGACCTCGCACAGCGTGCACTCAACCGCGAACGGCAGGCGAACAAGATATTCGTCCTCCTCCTTCGCCTCATCTTCACGGCCTACCAGAACCCGAACCTCTGCCGCGCGGTCGGTCTGGAGTCCGGATTCCCCCTCATCGGCTACCGGTCGGTCGCGAAGAACCTCGAACTCACCGCCGACAACGCCGAGGACATCGCCAACATCGTCATGGACGCGGACGGGCACACCCTCGACGTCGACCAGACGACGATGCGGCGCATCCGCGAGTTCACGGACCAAGTGGACGACATAACGTCGAAGGCGGTTCAGTCCGTCGTCGAACGGGACTACGACCTCACGGTGGAGTGTCGCGAACTGTTCCGCGACATCCGCGACAAGGAGCGAGACATCCTCGACGACTTGCCGGAGATGGACAACCAGAAACTCCTCCAGATTCGCGAAGTGCTGGTCAGCCTCCAGCAGACCGCACAGTACGCGATGCGGAACGCCGAAATCGCGGCGAACCTCGCACTCAACGAAGAGTCCGACCACGTCACCATCGGCTGAGTCGGCCTCGTCGCTCTTCTCTCGGAAACCGTCGCTCTTCGCTCGAAACGAGTCAGTCGGCGTCGGCGTCTACGGTGTCTCCCTTCGACGGGTCGAGACCCTCGGCTTTGACCGCCGTCAGCGGGTTGCGACTGGCGATGTCGCAGTCGAACTCCGGATGCTCACCGAGGTGACGGACGACCATGTGTCGCCGAGACCCCGTGATACCCGTTCGTCCCACGTCGTCGGCGGTGAACTCCTCGGGCAACCGGTCGAACAGGCGGTGCAACGCTCCGAACGTGGCGAAGACCTTCGTGTTGCCAGACGACTCGGAACTGCGACGCGAGACGACGTAACTCCCGTCCGGGCGGTGTTCGCCCGCGGTTCGGAGGAACTCTCGTTTGGTCGTAATCGCCGTGCCGAGGGCGTCTTGTAGCGCCGCGGCTTCGGCTCTGGACAGCACGCAGGACTGCTCACCGATGTCGACGACGACGCGTTCGCCGTCGGAACTCACCGAGATGGGGTCTTCATCACGGGCGCAGAACTCGACCAGGAGCGTTGGAACCCCGATTCATTATACTCCACTCATCAGAGACCGACAATAAAAACGTATCGCCTATGAGAAAAATTACCAACTGGTGACCGGTGTCGTGAGAGAGGTCGCACACTCACAGAGACACGGAGAACAGGCCGTCGTCGGTGGTCGTCTGCGTCCCCGTCGTCTCCGTCTCCGTGGCGGTCGGTTCCGGTGCGCTCGTCGGTTCGGCCGTCTCCGTCGGCGTCGCCGTTCCGTCACCGAGGAGGCCGCCGTCGTCCGTCTCCGTCGGCGTCGCCGTCGGTGTGGCCGTCGCGTCCGAGTCGTCACCCGTCTCCGTCTGCGACCCGGACTCCGCGCCCGCCGCGGAGTCGTCCGTGGCGTTCGCCGTCGTCGGTTTGGTGCCGAAGATGTCGGTTTCTATCTCCTCCTCGTACGTCAGTGCGTCGAGGGGTATTCGGACCGTCTGCCCGCCCACGTCGAGTCGGGCGTGGAAGTCTATCCGCAGGTCGGTCACCTGATTCCGTTCGAGGTGGCTCACCCACCACTCGTCGAGGTTCTCGTTGCGGATGTACGTCGTCGTCTCGATGGTCTTCGTCGACTTCGCGGGAATCACGTACCCCGACTCGCTGGTACCGTCGCCGACGGCCACGTCGTTCATCGCGATGTCGTAGCCGAGTCGGCTGACCGTGATGGGGTACGACTTGGGGTTGTAGACGACGAACCGGAGGTTCAGCGGCGTCACCGACTCGTTGACCTGCCCCCACGAGGCGTTCGTCTGGTTGATGTAGAGGACGGGGTCGGAGACGACGGGCGAACTCGCGTTCACCGGGCGCGTCTCCGAGGAGTTGAACTGCGAGAGCATGTCGGTGTTCACGTCTCGGGTGACGGTCGGCGCCTCGAACGTCCGACCGAGCGTCGAGGAGTGGACTTCCGGCGAGATAGTCACCACCGTGTGCTCGCCGTTTCGGACGTGCGAACGCCACCACGGAACGATGCGCTCGTTTCGCATCTGCGTCGCGGTGTTCACCGTCGCGTTCCCGGCGTCGATGGCGACGCCCGACTTCTGACCGCTCGCGATGCGCACGTCGTTCATGTCGACGGTGTAGTTCACGGTGACGCCGCCGAGTTCGATACCCAGGGGGTTCGGGTTCGAGACGGAGAGGTTCGTGTGGATGGTGGTCGTCTCGTCGGTGACGTCGCCGAAGCGGTTCTCCACGCCCGTGACGGCGGGCGCGCCGAGGACGCCCGTCGCGAACAGGCCCCCGGTCACGGCGAGGAGTGCGACGACGACCGTCGCGGCGATTCGGAGTTTGCTCCCGGCGAACACCGACGCGATCTGCCCGGACATATCCGACGCGATTCGTCCCTCCTACAAATGTGGTCCGACTCCGTCGCCGCGTGTCAGGGGCTGTCGAATGAACTAAGTCGGTGCCACCGAACGCGAGAGTATGCAGACTAAGAGTGTCCAATCGGACAAAGGAATCGGCTTCGCTGTCCTCTTCTCCGTCGTCACCGTCATCGCCGCGGCCGGGATGGTCGTCTCCGGCGACCAACTCACCACCGCCGTCGCGTTCGCCGTCGCCGTCGTCGCCGCCTCCCTCGCCGTCGTCGCCGCGCAGGCGTTCTGGTAATCTAACCGGTGTCTGACGAGAAACCGTTAAGGCATGAAACCCCTTACCAACGGCTCAGAATGAGTGAGTACACCGACGAAGAACAGCGGATCATCGCCTACCTGCGAGAGAGCGTCGGCACGGGCGAGCGATACTTCCGGGCGAAGAACATCGCCGAGGCCATCGGCCTCTCCGCGAAGCAGGTCGGTTCTCGTCTCCCGCGACTCGCCGAGAAGTCCGAAGACGTCGAGATAGAGAAGTGGGGGCGCGCCCGGTCGACGACGTGGCGCGTCACGATGGGATAGGTCGGGTGGCTTTTTTACTCTCCTCTCGTAGGCTGCGAGTATGACCGTCCGTGTCAGGCGAGCGTTCGAGTTCGACGCTCCGCCGGAGGCCGTCTGGGAGTTCATCGCCGACCCGGCAAAGAGAGCGGAGGCGATAAGCGTCGTCGAACGGTACGAAGTCGACGAGGACACGGGGTCGGCGACCTGGCACGTCTCGCTCCCGATTCCGCTGGTGAAGTCGACGGCGCCCGTCGAGACCGAAGACGTCCAGCGTGACCCGCCGCGCTACGTCAAGTTCGTCGGCAAGTCCAAACTGATGCGCGTCACGGGCGAACACACCATCGAGGAGACGGAGACGGGCAGTCGTCTCGTCAACGAGTTCATCGTCGACGGCCGACTACCCGGCGTCGAACAGTTCTTCAAGCGGAACCTCGACCGCGAACTCGAAAATCTCGAAGCCGCCCTCAGAGCGGAGCTATCCTGAGAAAGAGGGTTCGGACGAGGAGTCTCGGCCGCGGCCCTTTCTCGCAGTTTCCGACGCCGTTCGGGGTCGATATCGCACGTCCCGAAGACGGCGTCCGTCGCTGTGGGATGCCAGCCATTCTCCCGGAGGGTTTATCCATCTGTCCTCCTTAGCCAGCAGTGCCGACAGAAAGACGCTTTTCTCGTCTACGTCGGCACGACCCGCCGCACCACGCCGTAGTGAACGGGGTCCGCTACGGCATATCGACGCGACATGGCGTCGACACGGACCGTCCTCGAACCCGGCGAGGACCGTCCGCCACCCTCACTCGCCGCGACACCGCACTCGTCGGACCGTACGCTGGCACAGGAACGCCGCGTACGGTACGGACTCGTTTCAGAACCACGCGACCGACGCCTGCAAAAAGTCACGGTACGAGGGTTTCTCTCGACGATTCTCCGCGTCGACTGCCTCAGTCGTCTTTCGTCTTGATGTCCGCGGAGAGTCCCTGCGCCATCTGGATGTCCTTCGAGTTGTTGAGCGTCCACGCCGTCCGTTCGGTGACGGCTTCGATTATCTCGCGGGCGCTCGGGTAGCCGTTCCCGGACTTCTTCACGCCGCCGAACGGCAGGTGCACCTCCGCGCCGATGCAGGGGAGGTTGCCGTAGGCGAGGCCGACTTCCGCGTTGTCGCGGTAGTAGTTTATCTGGCGGTAGTCCTCCGAGATGATAGCGCCTGCGAGGCCGTACTCGGTGTCGTTGTGAATCTCGACGGCCTCCTCGATGTCGCCGGAGTACTTGAGCAAGGCGACGTGGGGACCGAACACTTCCTCGTGCGTGCAGCGCAGGTCATCGTAGGGGTCCGCCTCGTAGACGAACGGGCCGACCCAGTGGCCGTCCTCGTGGCCCTCGGGAATCTCGTCGTCGTCCAGGTCCGTGCGGTCGACGAGGACGTTCACGTCCTCTTTCTTCGCGAGTTCGTTGTACTTGCGGACCTTCTCTAAGTGCTCCGCCTCGATGAGCGGACCCATGAACGTGTCCTCTTCGAGGGGGTCGCCGACGGCGACGTCCTTGGCTATCTCGACGTATCGCTCTTTGAACTCGTCGTAGACGTCCTCGTGGACGACGAGTCGTTCAGAGGAGACACAGCGCTGACCGGTCGTCTTGAACGACGACATGACGGCCGAGTGGACGGCGATGTCGAGGTCGGCGTTCTCGGTGACGACCACGTTGTTCTTGCCGCCCATCTCCGCGGCGACGAGTTTGCCGGGTTCGCCGCCGACCTTCGAGGCTATCTCGTGGCCGACTTCCGCAGAGCCGGTGAAGAGGACGGTGTCGACGCGGTCGTCGTCGACGATGGCCTCGCCGGCGTCGCCGAAGCCCTGAATCATGTTGAACACGCCGTCCGGGATGTTCGTGTCGTCGAACATCTCGGCGATAATCTGCGCGCACCACGGCGTCTGCTCGGCGGGCTTCCAGACGACGACGTTGCCCTCGACGAGGGCGACGGCCATGTGCCAGAACGGGATGGCGACCGGGAAGTTCCACGGCGTGATACAGCCGACGACGCCGCGCGGCTTACGGCGCATGTAGGCGTCCTTCGCGGCGATTTCGGAGGGGACCACGTCGCCCTTCGGGTGTCGGGCGTCGCCCGCGGCCCACTCGACCATGTGCCACGCTTCGGTCACGTCGGCCTTGCCCTCGCTTATCTCTTTGCCGCACTCTTTGGTGACGACTTCGCCGAGTTCCTGGTGGCGGTCCTTGAGTTCCTGATAGATGTCCCAGAGATACTCCGCGCGGTCGATGTGCGAGAGGGCGCGCCACTCCTCGTAGGCGTCTTCGGCCGCCGCGAGGGCGGCGTCCACGTCCTCCGCGGTTCCCTGACGGAACTCGCCGAGTGACTCCCCCGTGGCCGGGTTCTCGCTCTCGAACGTCTCCGTGCCCGTCCCGTCTGTCCACTCGCCCGCGATGTAGTGCTGATAGACTTCGTCTTCGTTCGCCATACTGGCAATATTCACGAACCTCACTTAATAACCGCCGTCCCTCCCATGGACGGCCGGCGTCCGTGCCACCGTCGGTCATGGGAACAACAAACACTATATCTCCGAGTAGACCAACAGAGTCGTACATGGGTGTACGTGGAGTCACGAGAGCGGGAACGCGGTTGACGCTCGACCTGTGGCATCCGAACTGTTGGGCTATCGAAGCGACGGAGAAACATCCCGGCGGCATCCTCGCGCACGCTATCTACCACGCCCCGGAAGCGGGAGCGTCGACGGTGAACGGCCTGTTCACCGCCTACGGCGACAGTGCCGCCGAGGTGGAGACGCTCCTCGACGCGGTGGCGGCGTCCGAACACGGCGGGGACGTCCAGGAGTTACAGGAGCGGTTCGGGCAGACGGCCGCGCGCGTCGCCCCCGGACGGGTCGCCCGCGAGTTTTTCTTGGAGTACGACCCCTGCGACATGATCTGTCCGACGCTCCTCAGACACGGGTTCGTCCACAGTGCGCCGACGCGCATCGAAGGCGGCAGAGAGTACTGGAAGGTGTGCTTCGCCGGCGAACGGACGGAGATAGAGTCTGAACTCGACGCGGTGAGCGAGGAGACGGGCGCGGAGATAGCCATCGAGCGAATCGCCACCTCGGACACGGTCGAACCCGAGCGCGAACGCCGACTGGGGACGCTGACGCCGACCCAACACGAGGTGTTCGAGTTGGCCCGCGACCGGGGGTACTACCAGTGGCCGCGCGGCGTCTCCACGCGCGAACTCGCCGCCGAGTTGGACATCTCGAAGACGACGCTGTTAGAACACCTGCGGAAGGCCGAAGCGAAACTGCTCGACCCCGAGTCGCACTGAGACTGCGGCCGTCGACTGCGACTGACACTACGACTCCGACCACGATTGAGACTGCGACTGACACTACGACTCCGACCACGATTGAGACTGCGGCCGTCGACTACCCGAGGACGGCCCGAAGCGCGAACAGCGCGTTCTCCTTGCGTTCGCGCACGCGGCGGTAGAAGTACGAGGCCCACTTGCCGCCGTAGGGGACGTACTGGTAGACGGGGACGGTGTCGACGAGTCGTTCTTGCACGTCCTCGCGCACGCCCATCAGCATCTGTACCTCGAACGGCGTGCCGTGTTCGCGGTGCAAATCGAGGGCGTGGTTTATCATCGCCAGGTCGTGACTGCCGACGCCAATTCCGCCGTCGAACTCGCGGAACATGAACGCGAGATACTCGCGGTACTTCTCGTCCACCGTCGCCTTGTCGGTGTAGGCGACCGACTTCGGTTCGTCGTACGCGCCTTTGACGAGTCGGACCTTGCCCGGGACGCCCGCGAGTCGCTTCAGGTCGGCTTCGGTCCGCCGCAGGTTCGCCTGCACGCACACCCCGAGGCCGCCGTCGTACTCGCGGGCGTTCGCCTCGAACGCGTCCAACGTCGCGTCGGTCGTCTCGTGGTCCTCCATGTCCACCCAGACGAAGACGCCGTGGTCGTCGGCGCGGTCGGCGATGCGCGCGAGATTCCCCGCGAACACGTCGTCACCGATGTCGAGTCCGATCTGCGAGGGCTTCACGGAGACGCACGCGTCGAGGTCGCGTTCGGCGATCTGTTCGACGAGTTCGCAGTAGGTGTCGGCGTCGGCGGCGGCGTCGGCCTCGTCGTCGTAGTGTTCGCCGAGGAGATTGACGATGGCAGAGATTCCCGTCTCGTTCGTCGCGGCGACGTGCGAGAGGACACCGTCGACGTCCTCGCCCGCCACGAAGTTGTTGGCGACCGGTGGTATCATCACTCGTGGCTCGGGAGTCCGGGGTATTAGTGGCTCACCCGACCATAGAAACCCCACCCTCCGAAATCATCAACGGCCTCACAATCGCCGCTGAGTGGTGTTCTCGGACGTCTGATAGATATACCCGACCATGGTAGGTTCTACCCTTATCCGGGAACACCGGCGACGATACTCTGTCATGCAATCTAATGGCACGGGCGGACGTGTGGACCGCCGAACGCTTCTCAAACTCTCTGGGATGGGGCTCGTCGGCGGGTTGGCTGGCTGTCTCGAAGACTCCGAATCGACGCCGACCAGTGGCGACTCCGGGTCGGGTGGAGAGTCGGGAGGCGGCGACAGCACGGACGCCGAGACGGCGACCGAGAGCGAGGGCGACTCCGGCGGACAGGGGTCGTACACCATCGGGATGGTGGACGCGCTCACCGGGTCGCTCGCACCGTACGGCAAACGCAACCAACGCGGCAAGGACCTCGCCTTGGAGGCGATAAACGAGGTCGGAATCGGCTCGGAGAGCGGACAGCTCAGCATCAGCGTCGAGGACTCCGAGTCGTCGAACCAGTCCGGCGTCACCGCGGCGCAGAAACTGGTCGAACAGGACGGCGTCCCCCTGTTCATCGGCGCCGTCGGCTCCGGCGTCTCCATCGCGATGTACGACTCCGTCACGGAGGGGTCGGGCGTCGTCCAGATATCGCAGAACTCCACGAGTCCCGAACTGACGACTCGCCCGGGCCTCATGCGGACGAGTCCCTCCGGGTCGGCGAAGGGGCAGGCGCTCGCGCAGTTCATCGCCGACGAGGGCCACGACACCGTCGCCGTCACGTGGATCAACAACGACTACGGCACCGGCCTCTCCGAGGTGTTCGCCGAGAGCTTCGAGGGCGACGTCGTGTTCAACGAACCCCACGACCAGGGGCAGTCCTCGTACAGTGGGACGCTCACCAGTATGGCCTCCACGAACGCGTCGGCGTGGCTGTTCCTCACCTACGCGAACGAGATGACGGTCATGGCGAACGAGGCGTTCGACCAGGGCTACAACACGAACGTCGACTACTACGGCGCGGAGTCGACCGTCGCCGAGGAGATTCTGGCGAACACGCCGGAGGGGAGTCTCGACGGGATGAAGGGCATCACCGAGTCCGCCCCGGCCGACCAGGACAACTACAAGAACTTCGTCTCGAACTTCGAGGAGGCGTACGACTCGACGCCGACCGTCTGGGCGGCGTACGCGTACGACGCCGTCACCATCTCGGCGCTCGCCATCGAGGCGGCCGACGACTTCACCGGCGATGCGTTGAACGAAGTCGTGCGCGACGTGACGCGCCCCGAGGGCGAGGAAGTGTTCTCCTTCGAGGAGGCTGCGGCGATTCTGCGCGACGGCGGGTCACCGAGCGACGTGAACTACCAGGGCGTCAGCGGTCCGGTCGACATCGACGAGAACGGCGACCCGCCGGGTCTCTACCAGGTGTACTCCGTACAGGACCACAGCTACGAGTACGGCGACTACGTGACGAGCTAAGATGGCACGAACGGGTGGACAGACGGGGACCGACCCCGGGAGGGAGCCGTGACGCTCCTCGTCCCGCTACAGGGGCTGAACCCGGTCCAGTTCCTCGTCAACGGTCTCGTCTTCAGTAGCGTCATCGTCTTGGCGTCCATCGGCCTGTCGTTAGTGTACAGTATCGCCGACTTCGCCAACTTCGCGCACGGCGACACGATGACCGTCGGCGCGTTCGGCGCACTCGCGGCGGCGGGCGTCCTCGCGCCCGCGATGGAGGGAATCCTCGTCTTCGGGTTCCCGGTGTGGATGTTCGCCGCGTTGTTCGTCGGGATGGCACTCGCCGCCGTCGTCGTCGTCGCGACGGAGTTCGTCATCTACCGCCCTCTCGACACGGGGTCTATCGAACTGCTCATCACGAGTATCGGCGTCGCCCTCGCGTACCGCGCGGTCATCTTCCTCGGGTTCGGGACGGACGCCTCGCGCTACGGCGTCCCCAGAGCGGGACCGATTCCGGAGATACGCGAGACGCTGAACCTCGCGGTGACGCCCCGACAGGTCGTCGCCGTCGTCTCGGCTATCGTCCTCGTCGGCGCGCTCCACGTCCTCTTGCAGTACACGACGCTCGGACGGAAGATGCGCGCGACGGCGGACGACCCGACGCTCGCACGAGTGAGCGGGATTCGAACTCGCGAAGTCATCATCGCCATGTGGGTCATCGGCGGCGTCCTCGCCGCCGCGGGCGGCGTCTTCCTCGGCCTGGAGACGCTCGTCCGTCCGCGCATGGGGTTCGACATCCTCCTCATCGTGTTCGCCGCCGTCATCCTCGGTGGCATCGGCTCCGTCTACGGCGCGATGCTCGGCGGACTCGTCATCGGGATGCTGTACGAACTGACGCCGTTGTTCAGCATGGTCGGCATCCCCATCGGTAACGAGTACGCCGAAGCCGTGGCGTTCGTCATCATGGTCGTCATCCTGCTCGTTCGGCCGCAGGGAATCGCGGGTGATGCCACGTGAGCGACGACACCGGCACCGGAACGCGAACGCGCGGACGCGGGTTCGTCGACTCGCTCGTCCGTTCGCGCGGCGAACGAAACGTCCTCGGCGGCGTCGCCGTCGTCGCAGTCGGCATCCTCGTGTTGACCGCACTCGGCGTCGTCCGCCTCCCGTTCCTCCTGTCGTTGCTGTCGCTCGCGGGGATGTACGTCCTCCTCACGCTCGGACTGAACGTCCAGTGGGGCTATGCGGGCCTCATCAACTTCTCCGTCGCGGCGTTCTGGGGCATCGGCGCCTACTCCGCGGCGCTGTTGAGCGCGCCGAACTCGCCGCTGGGACTCGGTCTGAATCCCATCGTCGGGTTCGTCGCTGCCATCGTCGTCAGCGCGATACTCGCCGTCTTCATCGGCATCCCGACGCTGCGACTGCGCGAGGACTACCTCGCCATCGCCTCGTTGGGACTCGCCGAGGTGGTCCGTCGAATCATCCTCAACGAGGAGCAGTGGACCGCCGGGTCCAGCGGTATCTCCGGCATTCCGCGACTCCTCGAGGGACTGCCGCTGACGCAGAACGCGACGAACCTCGCCGTCGTCGTCGTCCTCATCGGTCTGGTCTACGCGTTCCTCCGGCGGGTCCACCGCTCGCCGTGGGGACGCGTCCTGCGGACCATCCGCTCGGACGAGGACTTGGCGAAAGCGCTCGGGAAGGACACGTACGCCTACAAGATGCAGGCGTTCGTCCTCGGGTCGATAATCATGGCCATCGCGGGGGCGTTCTACGTCCACGTGAACCTCTACATCGACCCCTCCGACCTGATTCCGCTGACGACGTTCTACATCTGGGTCGCCGTCATCCTCGGCGGCACCGGGTCGAACCGCGGGGCCGTCCTCGGCGCGGCGACGGTCATCGCCATTCGCGAGGGGACGCGCTTCCTCAACGACGTGCAGGCGTTCGCGTCGCTGGGACTCAACCTCGCGCCGCTCAGACTGTTGTTCGTCGGACTGCTCATCATCCTCGTCGTGCGTCTCCGACCGGAAGGACTCCTTCCGCCGCGCGACGAACTCATCTGGCCCGGCGCGCGCCGGGAGGAGGGCGAGGAATGACCGAGCACGCCGGACAGACGGGGAGCCACGAGGACATGACGTACGAGGGCGCGAACCTCGGAAAGTCCGACCCCGTCCTCAGAACCGAAGACCTGCGCAAGACGTTCGGCGGCCTCGTCGCCACCGACGGCGTCTCCGTCGAAGTCGAACGCGGCTCTATCACCGGGATGATCGGTCCGAACGGCGCGGGCAAGTCCACGCTGTTCAACCTCATCTCGGGGTTCTACGACTTGGACGGCGGCCGCGTCTGGGTCAACGACACGGAAGTGACGGAGAAGGAACCGCACGAGACGGCGCAGTCCGGACTGATTCGAACGTTCCAGACGCCGCGGCGACTGGAGGGGATGACCGTCCGCGAGGCGATGCTGGTCGGCGCGAAGGGACAGACCGGGGAGTCGATTCTCCCCCTCTGGCTCTCGCCGTCGAAAGTGACGCGAGAGGAACGCGCGAACGTCGAACGCGCCGAACGACTGTTAGAGCGCTTCGAGATAGCGCACCTCATCGACCAGCCGTCGACGGACCTCTCCGGGGGCCAGTTGAAGCTCGTCGAACTCGCGCGGGCGTTCACCGCCGACCCGGACGTGATGCTGTTGGACGAACCCGTCGCGGGGGTGAACCCGACGCTCGCGAACGACATCAAGCGGTTCATCCGCGAACTCAACGAGGAGGGACAGACCTTCCTCATCATCGAACACGACATGCCGTTCATCATGGACCTCGCAGACCCTGTCATCGTCCTCGACCAAGGGAAGGTACTGATGGAGGGGACGCCCGACGAAGTCCGCTCCGACCAACGCGTCATCGACGCCTACCTCGGAGGTGCCGGGCCGTGAGTTCCGGTTCCGGTTCCGGTTCCGACGCGTCCACCGACGCCGCCGCGGCGTCTCGCGCGGAGCGTGCGCTCTCGGTGTCGAACGTCGACTCGGGGTACGGCGAGGCGCAGGTGCTCTCGGACCTGAACCTCCACGTCGACCGCGGCGAAATCGTCTGTCTCATCGGTCCGAACGGGGCCGGGAAGTCGACGGTGCTGAAGACCGTCTTCGGCCTCCTCAAACCGTGGGAGGGGACGGTGATGCTCGGTGACGAAGACATCACCGGCACCGACCCCGAGGACCTGGTCCGGATGGGCGTCGGCTACGTCCCGCAGGTGGACAACGTGTTCGGTTCGCTCACCATCGACGAGAACCTGCGGATGGGCGGCGTCGCCCGGAAGGGCGGCGTCGACGAGGTAATCCGCGAACTGTACGACCGGTTCCCCATCCTCGACAACAAGCGCGAGGCGAAGGCCCGCACGCTGTCCGGCGGTCAACGACAGGTGCTCGCGTTCGCCCGCGCCCTCGTGATGGAACCGGACGTCCTCCTCATCGACGAACCCTCGGCCGGACTCGCGCCGAGTATCGTCGAAGAGGTGTTCGAGGACGTGCAGACGGTGAACGAACTCGGGACGGCCATCCTCATGGTCGAACAGAACGCCCGCGAAGGGTTGGCCATCTCGGACCGCGGCTACGTCTTAGACCAAGGAACGGTCGCCTACGAGGACGACGCCGACGGACTGCTGGACAACCCCGAGGTGTCGCAACTCTACCTGGGCGGCGCGGACTACGAGTAGTCGGCCCGGAACCGGGCCGAATTTGGGAAATCGCTTTTTGCCGCTGTCGTCGCCGGTTCGCGTATGGATTCTACGCGACGGCACGTCCTCGAACTCGGCGTGGGCCTCGTCTCGGCGGTCGGACTCGCTGGCTGTCTCGGAAGCGGCGACGACGCCGCGACGACGGAACCGACGGAGACGGGCACGACGGCCGAGGCGACGCCGACGGCAGAAGAGACGCCGCCGACGACTGCCACGGCCGAACCGACGCCGCCGACGACTGCCACGGCCGAACCGACGCCGACGGCGTCTCCAACGCCGGAACCGACGACGTCCCCGACGCCCGAACCGTCCGGGGAGTCGGAGACGGTGACGCTCCGGAACAGTCGGTTCCGTCCGCATCGGCTCTCCGTCGCGACCGGAACGGCCGTCGAGTGGCGGAACGAGGACGGCTACCCGCACAACGTCAAGAGCACGCGGTTCAACGACTCGGCGGCGGAGTGGTCGTACTTCTCGAAGAACTTCGACGAAGGCGAGTCGGTTCGACACCGGTTCGACGAACCGGGCGCGTACGAGTACTTCTGCACAATCCACGGGACGGCGATGTGCGGCGTCGTCGTCGTCGGCGACGTCGACTACGACGGGACGCTCCCCTGCGAGTGAGTCGGGCGGACCGACGCGGACCCGGTGGACGACATCTGGTATATACGGCCATCACACCTTCCCGTGTGACCGGTGTAGCGAGTAGTATGACAGACCCAGCACTCTCTCTGGAAGAAGAGAACGTGATGAAGCGCGTCCGACTCGTCGCCGACTTGCTCGACGACGCGGTGAAAATTCCGGGCACCGACGTCGGCGTCGGCCTCGACTCGCTCGTCGGTCTCCTCCCCGTCTCGGGTGACCTCGTGGGCGGCGCGGCGTCGCTGTACACCGTGGCCGAAGCGGCCCGTCTCGGCGTGGAACCGAAGGTCATCGGCAAGATGCTCCTCAACATCGGCGTCGACGTCGGCGTCGGGTCGATTCCGGTTCTCGGCGACCTGTTCGACGTGCTGTTCAAGGCGAACGTCCGAAACGCCGACCTGCTCGAAGAGCATCTGACGAACCGAAGCGCGTAGTTCGGCCGCTCCCGGGCCGACGGCTCAGAGCGTCTCGTCCATCCAATCGTACACGACGCCGTGTGCGAGCGAGAGGTTCCCGAGTTGGCAGTGTTCCGCCGCGCCTTCTTCTTCGGTGAACACGCGGAGCGTCGTCTCGCCGGCGACGGCGTCGACGAACTCGTACGCGAGCGAGAGCGGAATCAGGTGGTCGTCCGCGCCCGCGAGGGCGAGCGTCGGGCACGTGATTCGGTGCGCCACGTCGCGCAGCGAGTAGCGCTTCAACACGTCGCGGAGGCCGGCCATGTCGGTGCCGAACACCCACTCCGAGTTCTGCCGTTGCCACCGCGCGCCCGGACTCATCCGGGCGGCGAGGGCGGCGGCGGCGTTCACGACGGAACCGGGGAGTCGGTCGAAGACGGCGGCGACCCGCTCCTGTCCCGTCGCCGACGCCGCCCAGAGGTCGACGCAGTGGTCGAACGCGACGACGGCGGCGACTCGGTCGTCGAACGCGGCGGCGCGGGGAGCGTAGTACCCGCCCATGCTCGCGCCGACGAGGGCGAGTCGGGCCTCGTCCACTTCCGGCCGGGCACAGACCGCGTCGAGGACGGGGGCGACGACGTGTTCCCAGTCGTGTCGTGCGACCAGTCCCCCCTCGCGAAGCGGTGCCCCCTGTCCGGGGCCGTCGAACGCGACGCAGACGTACCCGCGTTCGAGGGCCTCGGGAACGCCACAGAGGAAGTAGAGTTCCTCGGCGGTGGCGTCGAATCCGCCCACGAAGACGAGCGTCGGGTGTGGGTCCGCGCCGTCTCCGTCTCCCGGCGGTTCGGCCGGACGGTACACCGTCGCCGGGAGCGTCGTCTCCTCGTACGGGACGGCGAGGCGGTCGTATCGAACGCCGAGGCGGTCGAGACCGGCGAAGAACGTCTCCCTGCTCAGGTCGTACGTCGGGCGGCGGCGCGCGTCGTCCGCCGCGAGGAAGAACTCCGCCGTCCGGTAGTACGTGTGCGCGCGGTGGAACGCCCGACCCGCGGTTCGGTCGCGTCCGGCGGCCGCGGCCGACTCCGCCACTCGACGGACCCGGTCCGCCGTCCGTCGCCACTCGGTGTGCCACGCCTCGAAGTCGCCCTCGGGGATGCGTCCGACCGTCGCTCGGACTTCACCGAGCGCCGACCCGCCGTACGGCGCGTACGCCGCGGCGCGTCGCGCCTGATAGTCGAACGTCTGGTCGTCGAAGTAGGCTCGCACGACGTCTCCTTCGCGCCGCGAACGGATAGGTTTCGCTCACGTCGCCCGTTGCTCGATGACGCCTTTCAGCGCCGCGGCGTCGAAGTCGTGGTCCGGGCGGATGTTGACGAAGTCGAGGAACTCGAAGGCCGCGAGGAGTTCCACCGGCGTGTACGAGTCGAGTGCGGCGTCGACGGTCGCCTTCGGCCCGATGAGCGGTTCCATCGCCGCGAGCGCGCACGCGACGTCGTAGGACTTCGAGTCGGCGGCCCCCTCGTCGCTCACGTTCGTCGCGTCGATGAAGTAGACGTCGTCGTCGACGATGAGGACGTTCTCCGCGCGGAGGTCACCGTGCGCGAGTCCGTGGTCGTGCATCGTGCGGAGCGCCGAGAAGACGACCGGTGCGAGTCGCACTTCCGACTCGCGGTCGAGCGTGTCCAGCGACCGGAAGTGGGGGAGGTACTCCAAGACGAGGACGCCGAGACCCTCGACTTCGAAGGCCTCGACGGGTTCGGGGGCGTTCAGACCGATGTCGCGCATCCGGCGGGTCGCCTCCAGTTCGTGTTCGGCCATCTCCATCGGCGTGCCGAAGTGTTCGAAGAAGCCTTCGGTGCCGGAGGAGAACGCACCGAGGTTCCGGCCGGTAGTGAACAGGGCGTGGACCAGCGAGTTCTGCTTCGAGATGACCTTGACGAACCACTCGTCGTCGACGACCATGGGGGTGGAGAGCCAGTTGTCGGCGTCGAGGAACCGAACGTGTAACTCCTCGCGTCCGTAGCGTTCGCGCAGTTCTCGGACGACCGCCTCCAAGCGGGGCCAGTCCACGCGCCCCCGGACGAGGCGGCGGAATTCCATTGACCGTGATAACGAGCGCCGAGGCTATAACTGTCCGGGCAGATGCGGGGCGACGACCGGGGTCAGGACTCGGCGCGCACGGTCATCACCGGGGCGTCGGACTGTCGGACGACCCGTTCTGCGACGCTTCCGAGGAGATAGCGGCTCAGTCCGCTTCGGCCGTGCGTCCCCATCACCACGAGGTCACAGCGCTCCTCGTCCGCGTAGTCGCATATCTCGGTGGCCGGGGTGCCGGTCACGACTGTCGTCGTCACCGGGACGTCCGCCTCGCGAACCTTTTCGGCCACGCCCTCGACGACGGACTCGCCGTGTTCTCGAATCGCCTCGAACACGTTGTCGGCGTCCACCGCCCAGTTTCCCTGTCCGCCCATCCGCACGTCCACGACGAAGAGGACGTGCACCTCGGCCTCGTAGCGTCGCGCGAGTTCGAGTGCGTGCTCGATAGCCACCGCCGCACAGTCGCTTCCGTCGGTCGGCACGAGGATTCTGTCGTACACGATTTGCTGTTCTCGCGCTGACGTCTTAGTCGCGGCGGCGGTTCTCGAACCGCGAGAGGCGTGACCGAAAGCGACGCCGCGAAGCACCGACGCGACGCGGTCCGGGGATATTCATCACGGTCGTTCGATTACTTTATTGCGGTAACGTAGAAAGAAGCGCTATGGACTTCGAGTTGCCCTCCGAGCACCGGATGATTCGCGACACCGTCCGGGAGTTCTGCGAGGAGGAGATTTCGCCCATCGCACAGGAGATAGAGGACGAGCATCGCTTCCCCGAGGAGGTGTTCGACGAACTGGCCGACCTGGACATGCTCGGCGTCCCCATCTCCGAGGAGTACGGGGGACTCGGCGGCGACCAACTCATGTACGCGCTCGTCACCGAGGAACTGGGCCGCGTCTCCGGCGGCATCGGCCTCTCCTACGCGGCGCACGTCAGCCTCGCGTCGAAACCCATCGAACTGTTCGGAACCGACGAGCAGAAAGAGCGGTGGCTCCGTCCGCTCGCGGAAGGCGACTATCTCGGCGCGTGGGCGCTCACAGAGCCCGGTTCCGGGTCCGACGCCAGCGACATGGACACCGTCGCCGAGAAGGATGGCGACGAGTGGGTTCTCAACGGAACGAAGCAGTTCATCACGAACGCGAACGTCGCAGGGTCCGTCCTCGTCAAGGCCGTGACGGACCCCGGTGAGGGCTACGACGGCATCTCCACGTTCATCGTCGACCCGAGAAACGACGACGGGTTCGAGGTGACGTCGGTGTGGGACAAGATGGGGCTGAACTCCTCGCCGACGTGCGAACTCGCGTTCGACGACGTTCGACTCCCCGAGGACCGACTGCTCGGCGAGGAGGGCGAAGGCTGGACGCAGACGATGAAGACGTTAGACGGCGGCCGCATCTCTATCGCCGCGCTCTCGACGGGCCTCGCGCAGGGCGCGTACGAGGCGGCGAAGACGTACGCCGCGGACAGAGAGCAGTTCGGCAAACCCATCTCGAAGTTCGACGCCATCCGCGACAAACTCGTCGACATGCACCGAAAGACCGAGCGTGCGCGACTCCTGACCCACAAGGCGGCGACGCGCTACGACAACGGCCAGTCGGTCACCCAGGAGTCCGCACTCGCGAAACTCGACGCGTCGGAAGCGGCCCGAAAAGTCGCAGAAGACGCCGTGCAGGTCCTCGGCGGGTACGGGTACACCGAGGACTTCGCGCCGCAGCGATTCTACCGCGACGCCAAACTGATGGAGATCGGAGAGGGGACGAGCGAGATTCAGCACCTCGTCATCGGTCGGCAGTTGGGCCTCTGAGGCCGAACTCCGAGCGCGAGAGGAGGACCGAGAGCACTTTCTTCGGGTCGTCGGACGGTGAGACCTGCCGCGCGTACCAGCGGAGCATCGACGCACACACCGCGCCGATGTCGTCGCCGTCGATGCGCGTCTCGAACGTCCCTTCGTCCGTCCGCGCCGCGAGTTCGACGAAGTACTTCGGGTCGTCTCGCGACTCGCGCGCGAGAGCCGTCTCGTCCGGTACCGCGGTCGGTGTCGCCGCGGCGTCCGCGCCGTTGCCGGCGGTGTCGACACCGCCGTCGGTCTCCGCATCAACGTCGGTCTCCGTATCGGCGTCGGCGGCATCGGTACCGACGTCGGTCTCGGCGTCGACGTCACCTGGTCGTCCTCGAACGCCCGTCGAGAGCGGCCGTCTCGGGGTGGGTGCGGGGTCGGTGCTGGTGGCGACGACGTACCGCCCGTCGCCCAGTGCGGTCACTCGGTCGTCCCGTCGAAAGTCCAGTTCGTCCGGTGTGAGGGGTTCGCGGTCCGCTTCGTCCATACCGGTGACACGACACCACCGGGTATCGTTATAGACCGTGTGATTCACCGTCGAGACGGCGTAACGAGTGGTTTTGTCGGCGATTCGGGCGGTTAGCCGGTCCGTTCTCTGCGGTCCGAACGCCCCGTCTCGACGGGGGCGAATTATCACACTCGATACCGCGAGGGAACTGCTTAAGTAGTTGTTTTTCATCGATTCCCGTGAGGACGTGCGCCGCCGTTTGGGGAGTGACGGCTACCGTTATCGAGGGTGAAACTCACGAACCGATGCAACCGAACCGATGATACGGACGACTATCGGCCTCTCGCTCGTAGCGGGAGCGCTCTGCGCGTCCGTCACCGTCGTCGTGCTCCTTCGATACAACTTCTACTCGCGTCGCGTTCGCGTTCCGTTCGCCGTTCTCTCGTTGGTGTGCGCCGTCTGGGCGACGGCGTACGGGTTCAAACTGATGGCTCCGACGCGGACGGGGTCGCTTCTGTGGTACCAACTCACGTGGGTCGGCGCGGCGTTCGCGCCGACCGCGTGGTTCGTCTTCGCCCTCGCGTACGCCGGTGACAGGACGACGCTCACGCGGCGGAACATCGCCGCACTGTGCGTCGAACCCGTCCTCGTGGTGCTCCTCGTCGTCACCGGCGTCGCGGGGACGAACGACCTGTTCGTCGCCGGATTCGACCACGTGACCGTCGGTTCGTGGAGCTACGTCGTCGCGGCGCAGGGTCCGTTGTACGACGTCCACCTGCTCTACGTCACCACGCTGGCACTGGTGGGTGCCGTCGTCATGGGACGACTCCTCGTCCGCGGCGACGGCACCTACCGGCGGGGAACCCTCGTTCTCCTCGCCGCCGCGGCGCTCCCGTTGCTCGGGTTCGCGGTGGACCTCCTCGGTCGGTCGCCGACGGAACTCCAGTCGGTCCCGCCCGCACTAGGTCTGTCGGCGCTCGTCGTCCTGTTCGGCCTCCAGAGCGACGAACTGTTCGACGTGACGCCCGTCGCACGCGACCTGGTCCTCACGGAGATTCGCGACGGTATCGTCGTCCTCGACGACCGGGCGCGCGTCGTCGAGTTGAACCCCGCGGCCCGGCCGCTCTTTACCGTCCCGCGGTCGTCGGCCGTCGGGTCGCACGTCGCCGACGTGTGCCACAACTCGCTCGGGATGTACGCGCTCTTAGACGGCGACAGAGACCGACTCGACCTCAAAATCGAAGACGACGACGAACGACGGTACTACGAGGCGACGGCGACGCCCATCGGCGGGACCGAGGGCCACGACCGCGGGTGGACGGTCGTCCTTCGCGACACCACCGAACGGCGACGGACCGAGGCGAAGTTCCGCGCACTCATCGAGAACTCGCGCGACCTCATCACCGTCCTCGACGCCGAGGGGACGCGGACGTACGCGAGTCCGTCGTCCGAACAGGTGCTCGGCGTCCCTCGGGAACGACTCGAAGGCAACGGCGCACTCGACCGCATCCACCCCGACGACTACGAAGCGGTCGCATCGACGTTCGAGGAGGGAATCGCGACGAGCGACGCCGTCCGCGCGGAGTTCCGAACGAAGCACGCCGACGGGACGTGGCGGACCCTCGACGCCGTCGCGGTGAACCTCCTCGACGACCCCGCCGTCGGTGGCGTCGTCGTCAACTCCCGCGACGTGACCGAGCGTCGACGCTACGAACAGCGACTCCGGGTCCTCAACCGCATCCTCAGACACGACCTCCGGAACGACATGAACGTCATCCTCGGACACACGGAGTTGCTGGCGGACAGACTCGACGACCCCGACGAGATGGCCCACGTCGAGACGATACGGCGGAAAGCGCGGTCGCTCGTCTCGCTCGGCGAACGCGCCCGACAGATAGACAAGACGCTGCACAGCGACGAGCGAGAACGAGTCCCCGTGGAGATTACCGACCTGCTCCGCGACCGGTTGGCGGCCGTCCGAGACGAAAACCCGTCCATCGTCCTCGACACGTACCTCCCCGAAGAGGCGTGGGTGCTGGCGACGAACCAGGTCGGAACGGCGGTGACGAACGTCGTGGACAACGCCCTCGAACACAACGACCGGGTGCTCCCGCGGGTCGGCGTCTCCGTCACGACGCGGCCGGCGGACGACGAAGTCGAGGTCCGCGTCGTCGACAACGGACCGGGCATCCCCCCCTCCGAACTCGCCGCGTTGGAGTCCGGCACCGAGACGCAACTGCAACACGCCAGCGGACTCGGCCTGTGGCTGGTGAAGTGGATTCTCTCGGTGTCGAACGGGTCGATATCGTTCGAGGAACGAGACGGGAGAGGAACGGCCGTCGTGATGCGGTTCGAGTGCGCGTCCGCCCCGGCGGATTCGGCGCGCGACGGCGACGAGGAACTCGCGCGTTCGGACGACTGACCTCAGGGCCGCGTGAGCACGAACGCGCTCCGGCCGCCGGTCGGAACGCGCTCCCCACCGAGGTGTTCGACCGCCTGTTCGTGGTGCACCGCTCTGAGAGCGTCGCCTTCGCCGGGAGGGCAGTCGAGTGCGTCGAGGAACTCCTCCCAGACGGCGTCCTCGACGGCCAAGAGATACACGTCCGGACGACGTTCGAGGAGTGGGTCCCGGGGAAGCGTCCGCCGCCACTCGTACACGATGTCGTCGACACCCGGAAGCGACCGAACGCCCTCCTGATGCGCTCTCAGGACGTCTCGAAGCCTCGCCTCGTCGAGTTCGCGTTCGCGCGCGACGCGCCGAATCACCCCGTCGTCGAACGCCGAGAGCGGCGGCCGCGACCCTGTGTCCATAGCTCCTCGGAGGCGACGCACCGACTTCAACGCGGGCGGTCGAGGGAGCGAGCGGTGGGCGCCAGTCGACGACGGAGCGACCGAGCGAGAGGAATCGAGAGAGCGACCGAACGCCGGCAGACCCGGACGTGGATACTGCCGTCGTGAGTGGTTTCAACTACCCCGTGACCGTACGACGTGCCATGAATTCAGACAGACTCGCGGCCGACGGGGGGTCACCCCGCGTCGTCGTCGCCGGTGAGACGCTCATCGACTTTCTCCCCGACCGAGAGGGTTCGTTGCGGTCGGTCGAATCGTTCAGCAGACGTCCGGGCGGCGCGCCAGCGAACGTCGCCGTCGCCCTGTCGCACTTGGACGAGACGCCGGCGTTCTCCACCCGCGTCGGCGACGACCCGTTCGGTGACTTCCTCGTGGAGACGCTGGCAGACGCCGGACTCGGGACGGAGTTCGTCGAACGGGACCCCGAGGCGAAGACGTCGCTCGCGTTCGTCGCCCTCGGCGACGACGCCGACCGGGGGTTCTCGTTCTACCGGGACCGGACCGCGGACACGCGGATGGAACCCGGCGCGGTCCCGGACGCGACGCTCGAAGCGGCCGAGTGGGTCCACGTCGGCGGCGTCACGCTCACGAACGAACCGTCCAGAGAGGCGACGTTCGACCTGATGCGCCGCGCCCGCGACGCCGGGGCGACGGTGTCGTTCGACCCGAACGCCCGTCCCGAACTGTGGAGCGAGTTCGACTACGCCGAGTCGGTACAGGAGGCGTTCGAACTGGCTGACGTGGTGAAGGCGACGCCCGAGGACCTCGACGAACTCGACTACGACGGCGACCCCGAGTCGGTCGGGCGCGAAATCACCGAAGACGGTCCGCACACGGTGTTTCTCACCCTCGGAAGCGAGGGCTCGCTCGCCGTGACGACGGAGGCGTCGCCGTGGTCCGACGGCGGCGACGTCGTCTCACACGGCGGCTACGACGTCGACCCGGTCGATACGACCGGCGCGGGCGACGCGTTCACCGCCGGCGTCGTCGCGGCCCTCGTCGACGGCCGGTCGCTCTCGGAGTCGCTGGCGTTCGCGAACGCCGTCGCCGCGGTGACGACGACTGCCGCGGGCGCGATGACGGCACTGCCGGACCGCGAGGCGGTCCGAGAGTTCGTCGCCTCGCAGTAGCGCTCCGACGACCCTCACTTGACGAGTCGTTCGGCGATGCGGCGGGCACCCTCCGCGGGTGCGAGGTCCGGCCGGTCCGCCGAGATGCACTCCACGTCGCGGTTGAGTTCCTCGGAGAGTCGCGTCTCGAACTCCTCGACGATGCCGGGGATGCAGGCCATCCCGCCGGTGAGGACGATGGGCTTCGAGAGGGCGAGTTGGTACGGTTTCATGTGGTCGTTCGCCAACTGCGCGAGGAAGTTGTTCGCCACCTCGTCGACGGCGTCGTCGAGGTAGTCGTCGAGGGGTTCCATCACGGAGCGTTCGATGGTGAACTCGTGAGAGCCACCGCCCGGTTGCTGTATCACGTCGGTGAACGCCTCGAAGTCGTCGAAGTCGGCGTGTTCCTCTTTGTACTCGCGCGCCGTCGTCAGGTCGATGTTCACTCTGCCCTGCGTCTCCTCTTCGACGGCGTTCGCGATGCGGCGGTCCACCTCGTTGCCCGTGACGGCACCCGAGACGAACGGGGAGAGCTGTTCGCCGTGGCGGTACGCGGAGGCTTCGAGGTTGGTCGACCCCATGTTGACCGCGGCGAACACGCTGTCGATGGCCTCTAAGTCGTCGCCGAACGCCGGAATCGCCCCGCAGAGCGACTCGGGGAAACTGCGGACGAGGGCGTCGCCGACGGGGCTCTCTTCGATGACGCGGTTGAGGTTTCGCAGGCCGGGTTCGTTGTCGATGGTGGGAATCGCGTAGACGACGGCGCTGTCGCCGTCGAGGCCGTTCGCGGTCACCAACTCGGAGAAGAACTTCTTCGCCGACTCCGCACCGTCGTCGTCCTCGGGGAGTCCAGAGCGGAGCATGTACTCGACTCTGTCGGGGTACTCCTGGGCGGCCTGTTCGCCGTAGAGGACGCGTTCGTCGCCGGTCAGCGCGTCTTCGTACGTCGCGAGGCAGGTGAGCGTCCGAACCGTCTGCAGGTCGCCGTCGCCGTCGTAAAACTGGAGAATCGTTCGCGTACTCCCCAGTTTCACGCCGACGGGCGTGGGTCCGGTCGTCGATTCGTCGTCGAACGAGGCGTCTCCGTCTGTTCCATCCTCCGCCATACCCCCACCGTAGCGCACCGAATGAAAAACGTTGTCGGTCAATCGACAGACGCGACCCGCGGTCAGAGCGAGGGAGACCGACCCTGACGGGGGGACTCCTCGTCGCTCCGCCCGGCCATCGAGGCCAGTCTGGCGACGTGGACCAAGCTGAGGTGGTGGTCGTCCACGTCGAACTCCGTCGTGTTCGAGACGTTCCCCGAGAAGCCGATGAGGTAGTCGTGCAGTTCCGTCTCGACGTCTTCGGTGATCCAGTCGACCGAGAGGTAGTAGCGGAGTGCGTCCATCGTCCGCTTGAACCCGCCCTTGAGGACGAGGAACTCCAACCAGTCGAAGACGACGCGTTCGGCGGCGTACTCCTTCGGAACGCTGGAGAGGTAGGGCTTCTCTAAGGACCCGCCCGCGGCGGCCGTCTCGTGCATGAGTAGCTGTTCGAGTTGGTTGTGTCTGAGCGCCTCGCCGGCGCGCCCACGCGGACGGTCGTGCACCGGGTTGTCGAAGCGGAACTCGCCGACCTCCTCGAAGTCGAACCGCCGGCCGTCGTAGGAGCGTTCGTAGCCGAGTTCGTCGTACCCGCCTCGCGGCCCGTCGCGACCGTTTCGGCGGCCGTCACCGTCCCCACCGCCGAAGCCGAACCGGCTCACGATGTGGTCCGCGCGGGCGACTTCGTCGTACGCGCGCGCGTGGTCGCTGTATCCCTCTCGCGGTCGTCGAAGGCCGTCGTCCCGTCGGGAGCGCCCGCTTCGGTCACGTTCCTCGTAGCCGTCGTAGTCGTCGTGGTCGGCCCGGGTCTGTCCCCCGCGTCCGCCCCCGTCACGGTTCTCGCGGCGGTCGTAGCCTCGGTCGTCCCGGCGGTCGCGGCCGTCGCGTCCTCGGTCCGGACCGTCCGAGCGACTCCGACGTCTGCGACCCTCGCGCGGCGCGTCGGTGCGGGTCGGGCGACCCCCCTCGCCCCCGCGGCGACGGTCGTCGTCGGCGCTGTCTCGGTCGGTTCGTCGTTCGTCGGCGATACGCCGGAGTTCACGTAGGTCGTAGTTGTCAGGGTCTATCTTCATACCTCACCTCGCTCGCACGACGGCACGACGACGCCGTACGGTCACCTCCGGCGGCGCGGAGGCGACGTGCGTTGGTCCAGAACAGTCACGGGGTCGTGATAAACGTACCCCCGAGATTATCACCCGAGATAACGGGTCGCTCTCAGTCCGACGACGCCCCGCCGTCCGGCGCGGCGGCGCGACCCGAGACGTCGGGTTCGTCGTCTCCCGGTGGCGTCGAGTGCCCCTCCGAGTCCGTCCGGTCGTCCGGGGAGTCCGCCGAATCTCGCTCGGCGAACTCGACGCCGTCGGCCGACGCGTCGCGCACCTCGAACCGGTCGAGCATCGTCACCAACTGCGTCGTGTCCGTCGACAGCGACTGGATGCGGTCGTCGACGCTTCCGAGCGTCGCCGTCTGCCCCTCCGCGGCCGTCGCGACGGCGCCCGCCTCGCCCGCCATCTCCTCTGCGATACTCGCTATCTCGTCGGCCGTCGCCAACACCTCCTGCGCCGAGGTGGCCTGCCCGCCCGTCGCGTCGGTTATCTCGTGGACGCTGGCGTTCGTCTCCTCTATCTGTTCGACGATGTCGTCCAGCGACCGGAGCGCACCCTCCACGTCCTCGGCCCCGTTCCGGACCCCGTCGTGCATCCGTTCGACCCGTTCGACCACGCGTTCTCGCTGTTCGCCGATGTCCTCGACGAGTGCGGATATCTCCGCGGCGGAGGTCCGCGTCTCCTCGGCGAGCGTCTTCACCTCGCGGGAGACGACGGCGAAGCCCTCCCCCTCCTCGCTGGCGCGGGCGGCCTCTATCTGCGCGTTCAACGCGAGGACGTTCGTCTGCTCGGCCACGTCGGTGATGACCTCGACCACGTCGCCTATCTCGGCGAGTCTGTCGTCCAGTCGCTCAACCTCCTCGACGGTTCGCTCGGTCTCGGTTCGGATGTCGTCCATCCCGTCGAGGGCGTCGCCGGCGGCGTCGACACCGCCGTGGGCTCTGTCCGCCGTCTGCGCCGACAGCGACGCGAGTTCGTCGGCCGCCGAAGCGATCTGTTGGACGGACGCCGAGAGGTCGTTCACCTCCTTCGTGACGTGCGTCAGATTCTCGCTTTGCTCTTCGGCACCGGCGGATATCTGCTCGATTGACGTCGCGACCTCTCGGCTGGTCTCGCTGACGTGTTCGGTCCGTTCGGCGACGTCTTCGCCGAGGGCGGCGACCTGTCGACCGAACTCGGAGACGGTGACGATGGTTCCCTCCATCTCGTCCATCATCTCGTTGAACGAGTCGGCGATGTTCGCCATCTCTCTGGACCGACTGTCGCCGTCCATCCGGGCGGTCAGGTCGCCCGCGGCGGTCCGGTCCATCACGTCGCAGTACGCGTCCGCGTCCGCTCTCTGGTCGCGCAGGTCGTCGCGCATCTGGGCGACGCCCGCGAACACCTCGCCGAACTCGTCTTCTCTGTCGACTTCGAGGTCCGTGTCGAGCGCACCCGCTCTGAGTTGCGAGACGGCCCTGGAGAGTCGTTCGAGCGGTCTGACCGTGATACGCCGGAGGACGTAACCGACCGCGGCCAGCGAGACGACGGCGAGAGCGACGATGAGGAACACGTGCATCCCGACGGTGTGTTGGAGGGCGTACGCCGTCTTCGTCGGGACGTAGACGAGGACGACGGAACCGTCACCGCTCGGGGCGTACGCGACCAGGTGGCGTTCGTCCATCACGTCGTCCGCCGGACGTTCGAGGACCCCCGACTGTCCGCGCGTCGTCCGTTCGAGTATCGGACTGTCGGGGTCGATGTCGGCGAGGTCCGACCCGCCGGAACTGAACGTCGACTTCCCGTTCGCGGAGACGACGTGGACGAACGACCCGTTCATCTCCGTGTCGAGACGCGACTGGAGGACGGACACGTCGGCGGTGACGACGAGGGCCCCGTTCGGTTGACTCTGGACGCGAGAGCCGAAGGCGACGACGCGCTTTCCGGCCGCCGACGTGTACGGGTCCGACCGAACGACGTTGTCTGCGAACGTCGACTTGACGGACGAGACGAACGCCGTGTCACTCCACGGCGTCTCGCCGACCATCGAATCGTTCGAACTGGCCACGACTTCGCCGGAGTTCGTGTCGACGTAGTGGATGGCCGCGTATCCGAGTGGGAGTCTCGACCGCTCGGACTTCAGGTTCTCACTCAGGATGTACGACGGCGAATCGTACATCTCGTACGACGAGAGCATCCGCGTCGTCTCCCGTCGCTGTTGCATCCACTCGCCGAACTGGTTGGCCTGCAGTTCGGCTGTCTGTGCCACCTCCGACTGCGCGCTCGACTGCACCTCGGCGGCGACCGTCTGGTACTCGAACGCGGCGACACCGGCGAAGAGGACGATGACGACGAGGAACAGCGAGACGAGTTTCCGAGCGTAGCTTCCACGGACCTGTCGCGGCAGGAGCGACCGCCGACCGGTCGTTCCGGACCGACGTCTCTCCAGCAGGTCATCGAGCGAGCGTGTTGGCAGCCGTCTCCGAACTCGCCGAAGTGCGGCGCGAAACCAATCCATGCCCAGCGTGACACGAGTTGACGGATAAATTCTCTGCCGCGATTATCAAAAGCAGTAACGTCGGAGAGCTACGGTGCGAAGCCGGTCGAGACGCGGTCGGCCGAGAGTCAAATCGTCGTTCGTCCGGCGTTTGCACTGCGTACGCGAAGGTCACCGGTCGACGCGACGAGTTCGAGCGACCGGCCGTGGTCGCCGCCGACGTTCTCTGCGACGATACTGATACGCTCTCGGCCGAGAACCTCGCGGGCGGCGGCGACGTTTCGGTCGCCGATGCTCCCGTCCGTCGAGGAGAACTCGAACATCGTGCTGCCGCCGGCGAGTTTCGCCCGCACGTTGCGGGGGTTGGCTCCCCGGTCCACCATCGACTGGAGGAGGGCGGGAACGACCGTGTCGACGTACTTCGCCTCCTTCGAGTCGCCGTTCGCGTAGGGGAGCATGGCGTGTGCGAGTCCGGCGACGCCCGACGCGTTGTCGTAGAGGGCGATGCCGACGCACGACCCGAGTCCACTCGTCGTCAGCGTCTCGTCACCGGACACGACGCCGTAGTCTGCGATACCGACTTTCGTCCGCTCGCGAACCGTGTTCGTCGTGTCGCTCGTGTAGATTTTCATCGTGTGTGTCCGCGGAGACGAGACGGCCGGCTGACGGCCGCCCCGTCGGGGTGTCTACTGCGCCTCCGCCGCGAGTTGGTCGAGTGCCTCGCGGAGTTCGGACTCGTTCGGAAGGGCGTAGATGTCGCAGGTGAACGCGTCGTTCTCGGTCCGAATCGCCGAGTCGATGAGGAAGGCGTACTCCTGTGCTTGGGCGAGTTCGGTCGCCAACGGGTCGACGATGGCGGAGCCGATGTCGTCGACGTACGTGGGTGGCGATATCTCGATGACCGTCTCCAGCG
Organism: Halogeometricum limi; assembly: GCF_900115785.1. Classification (GTDB taxonomy): domain Archaea; phylum Halobacteriota; class Halobacteria; order Halobacteriales; family Haloferacaceae; genus Halogeometricum; species Halogeometricum limi. Next base: position 327,800 of record NZ_FOYS01000002.1, on the reverse strand, counting down.
CGTTCGCCCAGCCGTCGATGAAGCCCGACGTGACGATGTTTCCGATCTCCTGGATGGCGCTCTGCCGCATCGCCGGGTCGGCCTCCATGCCGGGCATGAGCGCGTCCGCCACCTTCTCGGCGGACTCGTCGTCGAACAGGATGGCGATGTAGCCCGACGGCGTCCCCATGAACTCCAACACGACGCCCTTCCGGGTCGCGTCGGTCAGTTGCATCGGCACCGCCTCGATGGGGACGAAACTCAGTCGGCTAACTTCGACGGCCGACTCCATGCCGGTCATCGCCGTGAGGTCGTCGGACGCCTGTTCGGCCCCCTCGGATATCATACTGGAGAACGACGTGAACGTCTCGATGGGGACCGAGTCCGACTCGCCTCCGGTGAGATTCGAGATGGTGTCGACCGAATCGTGCGTCGGGAGCATGTAGATGTGGAAGCCGACGCGACTCTCGCTGGTCTCCAGTTGGTTCCGGAACGCCAGTACGTGGTCGTCGCCGGTGGCCATCTGAAAGCCGGAGTCCCCGGTGATGTCTTCGAGCGTGCCCTCGGTCTGCGTGTCGACGAACGTCGGTGTGGTGATGTCGATAGACGTCTCGAGGTGGTCGGCCCACCCGTCGAGAAAGCCCCCGAGCATGATGTTCCCGAGTTCCTTCAGGCCGCTCGTCGCCATCTCGCCCTCGGGTTGGTCGGCCGCGCCCGGGACGAGGACGTCGACGAGTTCGACGGCCTCCGCTCGGTCGAACGCGAGGACGGTTCGACCGTCGATACCGCCGTTGAAGCCGATGTGAACCGTCACGAGGTCGCGTTCGTGGAACTCTCGCTCGACGTCCTGACGCGTACTGACCTCTATCTTCGTGACGTTGACGAACGTCTCGACGCCGGTGAGTTGCGAGAGCGACCCGGCGGCGCGTTCCGCACCGGAGTGAGCGAGGCGGCTGAACGTCCGTAGCGACTGGACGTCTAAGTTCATGCCTCGACGCTCACCACGTCGTCGATGGCTTGGAGGACGTTGGGCTTCTGGAACGGTTTCGTGATGTAGCCGTCCGCACCGGCTTCGACCGCCTCGCGCATCTTCTCTTCCTGCCCGACGGAGGTGCACATGATGACCGACGCGTTCGCGTCGAGCGACTTTATCTCGGTCGTCGCCTCGATGCCGTTTCGAATCGGCATCACGACGTCCATCGTGACCACGTCAGGGTCCAGTTCTCGGTACAGTTCGACCGCTTCGACGCCGTTCTCTGCCTCGCCGACCACCTCGTGCTCGCCGTCGAGCAACTGCTTCAGCAGGTTCCGCATAAACGCCGAGTCGTCCACGACCAGTACGGTGCTTGCCATGCTCCCACTTTCTGGGAAACCGGCTATAAACCCTTCCACCCCATTATCAACGCTGATACAGTACCGTCTCGGAATGGGGACGAACTGGCGGGAGGAGGCCGTTGTCGGGCGCTCGGGCTAGTCTCGCGGTGGTATCTGGAGACCGTCGCCCGCGAGCGCCTCGACGAGGTCACCGATGGAGTCACTCGTCGTCAGTCCGTGTTCGCGAAGAACCGGCGCGAGCACTTTCGTCGGGAACGTGACGTCGGTGTCGGACGCCAAAAGCAGGATACCGAGGACTTCCGCCGACGAGGCGTCGCCGTCGACGCTGTCGGCGTACCACGCGGCGAGGTCACCGAACGCCGTCGCCACGTCGTCGGAGAACAGTTCCCGATGGGAGACCGACCCGTCGAACGACGCCGTCAGTGAGAACCCGTAGTCGGCGTCGCGGTCGGAGACGTACCGGGCCATCTGCTGACTGGCGAACCGACCCCGCTCTTCTATCGTGTGGTCCGCTTCAGACGGGGCATCCCCGGTCTCGTCTACGTTCGGCGTCCCGTCGTTGTCGGTGGCGACGACGTACCGCCCCTCGCCGATTTCGGCGACGCGTTCGCTCTCGGTGTAATCCAACTGACGGGGACCGACGACTCCCTCTTCGCTCCGCCGTGTCGAACGGTCGCGCGGAGGGTCGTCGGAGGCCATGCCCGGAGGTGGCCTCGGGGAACTAATAAGACCATCGCCGACGCCGCGACTGTCGTCGCTCCGGTGGCGTACGTCCACCGGGCCGATGTCCCCTCACGATAACCAACACATTCACATTAACTCACGACAGAGATAGCTCCATCTATGGAGTCTGACAGGACCCTTGCAGCGCTGGGCAACGAATACAATCCCGATATCTTACGCGCTGCGGACGAACCTCACTCCGCTCAAGAGTTCAGCGAGATGCTCGATATTCCCATTGCGACGTGCTACCGTCGTATCGAGGAACTGACCGCCGCCGGCCTTCTCGACCTCCACGACAGAGTTCTCTCGGACGAACACCGCCGAACCAACGTCTACCGGCGCGAGGTAGACGAGATAGTCATCCGCTTCGACGGTCAGGAGTGCAACGTCCAAGTCACCGAACGACCCGAAGTGAAGAACAAACTCGACGACGTCTGGCGGCAGATCGCTCGCGACTGATCGCCCGACGCTGGGCCTGTTCTCTCCTTTTTCGTCTTTCGACGACGTTTCGACCCCCAACTGTTCGACCGCGGACTCACGTTCGCCCTCGCGTACGCGCACTATTTTACTCACGGCCGTGTGCTGGCTCTGTTATCGGCTCCGATAATTGGGACCGTAGCGTTATGTACGTAACACTGATTGTCAGTATCGTAGGTCTTCTCCTCCGGCAAGGGGGTGGGGCCGTACTGGAGATATACAACCCATGTTCGAACAATTTGACGCCGACCGCGGTCAGGTCGGTATCGGTACGCTCATCGTGTTCATCGCGATGGTCCTCGTCGCGGCAATCGCCGCGGGGGTCCTCGTGAACACGGCTGGCTTCCTGCAGGCGACTGCGCAGGACGCCGGGCAGGAAAGTGTTAACAAAGTTACCAACCGCGTCGACGTCGTCAGCACACACGGCATCGTCAACGACACCGGCAGCGGTCTCGCGGTCGACAGTCTGAACCTGACGGTTCGACTCGCCGCAGGTTCCGGCAGTGTCTCGCTCGAAGATACGACCATCAAGTACGTGAGCGACGACACCGCGCGCAACCTCGTGTACAAAAACGCAACGACGGACGCCGACGGCACGCAACTCGGTCCCGTTCACGAGTACAACATCAGCGGAAACGACCAGGGTCTGAACTCGACAGAGTTCACGGCGTACGCCCTCGAAGACGGTGACGACACGTCGTTCCCCGTCCTCAGCACGCAGGGCGACCGCTACGAGATGGTCATCAACACCTCGGTCGTCGAAGCGAACGGCGAAGGCGTCAGCACCGGCGATTCCGTGAAGCTCGAAATCACGAGCCGCTCCGGTGGTTCGACGCAGGTCATCCTGACGATGCCCCAGCAGCTCGCGGGCAAGAACAACAACGACCCAATCGCTCTCTAAGATAAGACCAATGTTCAACAAACTATTCAACGACGACGACCGCGGTCAGGTCGGCATCGGGACGCTCATCGTGTTCATCGCGATGGTCCTCGTCGCGGCCATCGCCGCGGGGGTCCTCGTGAACACGGCCGGCTTCCTGCAGGCGACCGCAGAAGACGCCGGACAGCAGAGCGTGGACAAGGTGACGAACCGCGTCGAAGTGCTCAACCAGCACGGCGTCGTCGGCGACGACACCATCCGCAGCATCAACCTGACCGTCCGCCTCGCGGCCGGTTCCAGCAGCGTCGACATGAACGAGACGTCGATCAAGTACCTCAGCGCGACCAACGTGCAAACGCTGACGAACCAGACGATCGTCGGAGATGACGGCACGGCGAACGTCGCCGACGCCGACGAGTTCGGTCTCACCGAGGTTACGGACGACGACGGGTCGTTCGGCGTGCTCAACAGCATGAACGACCGCTACGAGGTCGTCATCAACACGTCCGACGTCGAAGCGGGAGCGAACGACGCGGGTCACACGAACGGCCTCACCACGGGCGAGCAGGTCACGCTCGAAATCACGAGCCGAACGGGCGGCACGACGCAGGTCATCCTGACGATGCCCCAGCAACTCGCCGGTAAGGACGCGGGCGACCCCGTCGAACTCTAAGTTCGGCGCTCACTCCGAATCGCTTTTCGACTCTCCCATTTTTCACGGACGCTGACACGGTAGCGGCGGCACTCGCTCGGGACAGAGACGCGTCGTCCGACGCGGACGCACTGCTCCGGGGAGTGACGAACGCGAGACGGAGAGTCAGGAGGGGCGGGCCGTTACTCTAAGTCGCCTTCTTCGCCGAACCACGGCGGCGACTCGCCGACCATCGAGAACCCGGCCGCCTGCTCGTAGATCTGAATTCCGCCCTCGTTGATCTCTAAGGGGAACATCGAGTTCTTGATCGACTGCTTGCGCATCTTCGCGACCCAGACGTACCGGTTGCTCGTCGCGCCGGCGGGACTCTGGATGAGGTAGATGTTCCCGTCGGTGAGGAAGTTCTCCAGCCCGATTTCGGTCTCGGGGAAGATGGCCGACTGCTCGGTCGTCAGAAGCGAGGTCAGATCGCTCTCTTTCAGGATGTCGATGAACTTCAGGAGGTACTGACGCTGCTCTTTCTCGTCTTCGAAGAACAGCTGGAACATCGTCAGCGAGTCCAGGACGAGTCGGTCGTAGGAGGTGTCCTGAAGGTCGTCGAGGATGCGGTCGAGCGTCGAGGAGAAGTCACCGTCCCGGAGGAGCGTCCGCTTGTCGTACACTTTGATCTTCCCCTCGTCGACGTACTCCGACCAGCGGTCGAAGCCGATGGACTCGGCGGCCTCTCGGATGTCGTCTTCGGCCTCCTCGAACGTGAGGTAGATTCCGCCTTCGTCGAACTGGTCGACGCCGTTGTAGAGATACTGCAGACCGAGGATACTCTTCCCCGTCCCGGGGTTGCCACTGATGAGCACCGCGGCGTTCTTTACGATACCGCCGTTGAGGATGGAGTCGAGTCCGTCGACTCCGGTTTTTACGAGTTCTGGCATAGATGTTCACCCTCCATATAGGCTATCGGTTGGCTGTTCGGTCTTCCACCCGGATAATTCTTCTCACACGGGCTGAGACAGCGGTCTACCCCTCTGCCGCGGGTCCGACGTGTCGTATCACCGCTGATAATTTGGTGGCAACATTCTTGTACTGATGACTGTTCATTGGAGTCAATGCTACCTGTTCCCCCGACGTCGGAGTGCCCATCCGGCCGGGAACCGGCGAGACACCGGAGTGAGGGCCGCGTGTCTCAGTCGGACGGTGAGCGAGGCCACGCGGCCGTCCGCACACGACGGAGGCGAGACGGATGGGAATGATGGACTGGATAGACGGGGAAGACGAGGACGCGCTACCCGATGGTGACGCGACGGGTCTCGCGACGGACGGCCTCGGGTTCGACGAGGACCTCGACGACTTTTCCGACGACTTCGGTGACTTCGGAGACGAGGCGGACGACATGGACGGCTTCGACGACGAAGACGGCGACTTCGGCGGTGGCGGTGGCGGCGGCGGCGTCGACCCCGACACCGTCGCCGAACTGGAAGACCGCGTCTCCGAACTGGAGAACGAGGTCAGCGCCACGTCGTCCGGGATGAACACCGTCCGCGAGGAGAACAAACAGATCGGCGAGACCGTCGAAGAACTCGACGACACCATCCGCAAACTGCTCGACATCTACGAGATGGTGACGCGCGGAATCAACCCGTTCGTCGACGACGCCCGCGAGATGGGCGGACTCGAAGGCGGCGGGTCGTTCGGCCTGTTCGAGGCCGAAGAGGAGGAAGAAGAACACCTCGACCCCGACGTCGTGAGCGCCGACGCCGAGAGTTTCTTCGACGAAGACTTCGGCGACTTCGACTCCGAGGCGGAGGCCGAAGAGGCCGAGTTGGCCGCCGGCGACGAACTCTCCGAGAACGAACGGGACGACCCCTCGGAGATTCTCGGCGAGGAGGACCCGATGGTCGAAGACGACGGGGAGGACGAACCGAGCACCAGCGGGTCGAGCTTCGACGACCTGAAAGCCGAGTACGAGGAGGGAGACGGCTGGGAAGACGACGACGCGGACGTCGACGACAGCCCCCTCGACGCCGACGACCTGGCGGTCGAAGACGACGACGTCCCCACCACCGAGGAACTCGTCGGCGACGACGCGGACGACGCGGACGCGGACGAGGCCGAGGCGGCCGACGAAGCCGAATCGGAGTTCCTCGGTGCGACCGACGAACCCGACGCGTCCGAAGCAGCCGAACCGGACACCGGGTCGTTCGAGTTCGAGACGTCGGACACCGCGGAGACCACAGGCTCCGACTCGGGAGCGCAGGCCGAGCAGACGTCCGGACAGACCGCCGACGCGACGGCGGACGCCGACGTCTACCTCAGCGCCCTCCCGGCGAGTTACGTCGCCGAATCGGTCGCGCTGGAGTGGACGCGCTTTCTGGTCTCGGTCGGCGGCGCCATCGGCGCGGCGCGCGCCCTCCGGCAGTACCGCGAACAGGAGTGGATATCCCGCACCGTCGAGAGACAGATGAACGCGCACGTCCGAAACGCGGCGTCGTCGACGACAGCGGAGGAACCGCGTGACCTCCGCGTCGAACACCACAAAGAGAGCCTCACGTACGTGAGCAGGCTGGCTGGCGACGTCGCCGAAGCGCGTCTGCTCGAAGAACTGTCGCATCGGGGGGGTCACCGTGGGATTCGGCGTTAGCGGCTCGACGGCGATAATCTTCCTCGGTGTCCTCGTCTGCACGGGGACGCTGTACACCGCCGCGGCGGGGAGCGCAGAGCAACTCTCCGACGCACGGGACGCCACCGACGAACGACTCCTCGACCAGCGAAACACGGCGATAAACATCACCTCGGCCAGTTACACGAACAACAACGGCAGCTATCCGACCTCTATCGAAGTCGAGAACACCGGGACGACGACGTTGTCCGTCAACGACACCTCGCTACTCGTCGACAACGAGTACAGAGCGCTCAGTAACTCGACCGTACTGGAGGTCGACGGCACCGCCGGGACGGACATCTGGGCCCCCGGAGAGACGCTCCTCGTGGAGTTCTCCGGGGACGACGCGCCCCAGCGAGTCAAGTTCGTCACCGAGTACGGCGTCGCCGACGCGAACGAGACGGTGGTGAACTGAGATGGCGGACGTCTCCGCACCGACGCTCATCCTGTTCATCGCGAGTCTCGTCATCGCGGCGGGCGTCTCGGGCGTGCTCATCAACACGGTCACCGACATCAGTAGCGCGCTAGACGACCGAGGCGCGGACGTCTCGAAGAACATCCGGACCGACATGGAGGTTATCAGCGACTCGGAGTCGGCCGTCTACAACAGCACCTCCGGAAACCTTACGTTGTACGTGAAGAACACCGGAACGAGATCGATCCCCGCGACGGGGCAGTCGTTCGACGTCATCGTCGACGCGCAGTACCAGACCGACGTCACCGTCACCGTCGTGGACGGGGAGACGGGGTGGCAACCACACGGGGTCGTCAAGGTGGTCGTGAGCGGTCTCTCGCTCGACTCCGGCGACCACCGCGCGAAACTCATCGTCGACGGCGACGAGGAGATATTCCAGTTCAGAACGTAATCATGAAATCGAATCACTTCTCACTCGGGCTACAACAGCACGACCGGTTACAGAAGGAACTCGGGGGCGGGATTCCGAAGGGGTCTATCGTCCTCATCGAAGGGGACTACGGCGCCGGAAAGAGCGTCCTCTCCCAGCGGTTCACCTACGGGTTCAGTCGAGAAGATATCGTGACGTCGCTCATCTCGACGGAGTTGGGCGTGCGGGGCTTTCTCGACCAGATGCACTCGCTGTCGTACGACATGGTGAAACCGCTTCTCGACGAAGAAGTGCTGTTCATCCCGGCGGAGATAGACGCCTCGGGGACGCTCACCGGCGGCGCGTCGAAAGAGCGAAAGCAACTCCTCCGGCGACTCATGGAGGCCGAGACGCTCTGGGAGGCGGACGTGACCATCATCGACACGTTCGACGCCATCCTGCGGAACGACCCGCAGTTCGAGGCACTCGTCAGGCAGAACGAGGAGCGACAGGCCGCCTTGGAGATTATCTCCTTCTTCCGCGAACTGACGACGAAGGGGAAGACCATCATCCTCACCGTCGACCCCTCCACCGTGGACGACGACGCCATCGGGCCGTTCCGCTCTATCGCCGACGTCTACCTCCAGTTGGAGATGGTCGAAGTCGGTAACGACGTGCGGCGGAACGTCTTCGTCAAGCGGTTCGCGGGGATGGGCGAACAGGTCGGAGACCGCATCGGGTTCTCGGTCCGGTCGGGAATCGGCATCGTCATCGAGAGTCGGAGCGTGGCATAATGGCGACCGAACACGGCTCTGCGAAACTGTCCGACGACCTGAAACAGCACGCGATGCGCTGGGGACACCTGCGCGACCACCTCAAACGCTTCCGGCAGATAACGGGTGAGTTCCCGATGCTCATCGACGAGGCGTCCGGGGAGTACGAATCCCGGCGGCCGAACGTCATCTACCACCTCGGCGGCCCCATCTACGCGCAGGTGTACGGCAACTTCGGTGAGACGACGAAGTACTACACCATCGAACCGGAACTCGACGACGACGAACACGAGATATTCGACCAGGTGAAGGACAAACTCCTCGAACGCTCGGTGTCGAAACCGGCACCCGAAGCCGACGTCGAGTACGAGGACCGCATCGAAGAGTTACTCGAAGAGATCGTCATGCTGGAGGGAAAACAGCAGGGGCGGGTTCACGAACTCATCCAGCGACTCGACATCGGGCCCGTGCAGGTCACAGAGGAGACGTACGAGAAGATTCAGTACCGTCTCGTCCGCGACATCGTCGGCCTCGGCCCCCTCGAACCCATCATGCGCGACCCGGCGAACGAGGACATTCACGTCATCGGTCCCCGGCAGGTCGACGTCGACCACGGGGTCTACGGTCTGCTGGAGACGACCGTCGAGTTCGACTCGAAAGACCAGTTCGACAACTGGCTTCGGAACATGGGTGAGCGAATCGGCGACCCCGTCTCCGACGCGCACCCCATCGTCGACTCGACGCTCCCGGACGGGTCGCGTATCAACATCATCTACTCCGACGACGTGTCGCTGAAGGGGTCCAGCCTCACCATCCGTCAGGGCGACGACGTCCCCCTGTCGGTGTTCCAAATCGCGAAGTGGGGAACGCTCTCGCCGGAGCTGTGCGCGTACCTCTGGATGGCGCTGGAGAACGAGCGGACCATCTTCGTCGTCGGCGAGACGGCGTCCGGGAAGACGACGACGCTGAACGCCATCCTCTCGTTCATCCCGCAGGACTCGAAGATATACACCGCAGAGGACACCGCGGAGGTCCTTCCGCCGCACGACACGTGGCAGCAACTCCTCACGCGCGAGGGACGCGGGGCCGACTCCGAGGTGGACATGTTCGACCTCGTCGCCGCCGCCCTCCGTTCGCGTCCAGACTACATCATCGTCGGGGAGGTCCGTGGTGAAGAGGGCCGGATGGCGTTCCAGGCCGCCCAGACCGGTCACCCGGTGATGCTCACGTTCCACGCCTCGGACATCGTCTCGATGATCCAGCGTTTCACCGGCGACCCCATCCACGTCCCGGAGACGTTCATGTCGAACTGCGACATCGCCCTGTTCCAGAACCGGGTCAAACGCGGCAACGACACCCTCCGCCGCGTGACGAGCGTCCAAGAGATAGAGGGGTACTCGAAGGAGATGGGCGGCGTCGTCACCCGTGAGGCGTTCTACTGGGACCCCGTCGAGGACGAAATCGTGTTCCAGGGCCGGAACAACTCGTTCATCATGGAGGAGAAGATCGCGACGCTCCTCGGCTACGACGACACGCGGAAGATATACGACGACATCGAGTACCGCACCGAGATCGTCAACCGCGCCATCCAGGAGAACATCACGGGCTACCACGAAGTGAACGAACTCATCGAGGACTTCCAGCGGGACGGCGCCGAGGGCCTCCCGTTCGACATGGCGAGGCTGTAGCGATGTCCGAGGCGAGTACCACGGAGGGGTTCGGCGCACAGACCAGACAGGTGCGCGCGTTTCTCGACTCGGTCTTAGAGTCGTACGAGCGCATGCCGATGCCGATGCAGCGCTACGGAGTCGTCGTGTTGCTCCCGGCGTCGGTGTTCTTCCTCGTGGCACTCGTCGGTGCCCTCGCGCTTCCGCTCCCGTTACTCGTCCGCATCCCCGTGTTCCTCCTCGGTTCGCTCGTCCTCGCGGGCGCGCTGTTGTATCCGCGACTCCTCGTCGAGGAACAGCGCCGCGGCTTGGAGAACCAACTGCACCTCCTCATCACCCACATGACGGTGCTGTCGACGACCAACATCGACCGCGTGTCGGTGTTTCGGCAACTGGGGCGAGAAGAGGAGTACGGCGAACTCGCCATCGAGATGCGCCGCATCACCCAACTGGTCGATACGTGGAACCAGTCGTTGGACGACGCCTGCGAGCGTCGGGCCCGACAGGTGCCCTCGAAACCGCTCGCGGACTTCCTGGACAGACTCGCGTACTCGCTCGGGGCGGGCCAGCAGATAGACGACTTCCTCCTCGGCGAGCAGAACGCGATGGTCCAGAAGTACATCACCGTCTACGAGAGCGCCCTCGGAAACCTCGAAGTGATGAAAGACCTCTACCTCTCGATGATTCTCTCGATGACGTTCGCGGTCATCAACGCCATCGTCCTGCCCATCCTCACGGGGACGGACGCGACGATGACTATCGCGGCGGTCATCGTGCTGTTCGTCTTCGTCCAACTCGGCTTCTACTACGTCATCAAGACGATGTCGCCGTACGACCCGCTCTGGTACGTCCAAGACGAGTACCGGACGAAGGCCGACCGTCAGATAGACATCGCGCTGTACGGCGCCGTCGCGCTCTCGTTCGTCCTCGTCATGGTGCTGGCGCTCGGAACCGCCGGGTTCACTGACGTCGGGATGTCCGTCCGCGCGGTGATGCTCGACACGCCCGTCCCCATCCTCATCGCCGCACCGCTCACGCCGCTGGCCATCCCCGGCATCATCGCCCGACGGCACGAGAACCGCATCAAGGAACGCGACGAGGAGTACCCCGGATTTATCCGCGCGCTCGGTGCCTCCGAGACGGCGAAGCAGAGTACGACGACGGCCGTCCTGAAGACGCTCCGAACGAAGGACTTCGGCGTCCTCTCGCGGGAGATAGACCGCCTGTACGTCCGGCTCAACATGCGCATCGGCCCCGGACGGTCGTGGTTCTTCTTCACCGCCGAGTCCAGTTCCTACCTCATCCAGAAGTTCAGCGAGATGTACAACGTCGGACGGCAGATGGGTGGCAAGCCGAAACAGCTCGGCGAACTCATCTCCCGGAACATGAACGAGGTCATCAAACTCCGACGGCAGCGCCAACAGGCGACGGTGACGCTCATCGGCGTCCTCTACGGTATCACGGCGTCGGCGTCGTTCGCGTTCTTCATCGGCCTCGAAGTCGTCGAGATTCTGGCGTCGTTCTCGACGAAGATGAACCTCGGACAGATGCAGTTCGGACAACTCATCTACGCCGGCGTGTACGACATCCCGTTCATCGAGTATCTGCTCGCGCTCATCATCCTGTTCAACGCGCTGTTGTCGTCGCTGATGATCCGGATGGTCGACGGCGGGCACAAGGCGAACGCCTACCTCCACTTCGTGGTCCTCGTGTGGATCGGCTGTGCGAGTGCCGTCGCGACCTCTTCGCTCGCAGGAGCACTGATCAGTGTATGACGGACGAACTCGGCTCCGACACCGGCGTACCGACACCGACACCCGACGAGGGCGTCGAGACCGACTACCTCGCGGATTCGCGCACGGCGTCGCTTCGAACCGACGGCGGGAGCGACGGGGCAGACACCGACACCGGCGAGACGGCGGCGTCGCCCGCGTCGACCGGTGCGACGGGAGAAGACCTGCTCGAAGCCTACCGGAACAAGAAAGACGCGGCGGACGACGCGTCCGAGACGGACGCGGAACGCGAACGACGACTCAGACGGTCGAAGAACGGCGAGTCGATAATCGTCGACTTCGTCGCGAACTTCGTCGCCGGCGGAGAGGCGACGTTCGAACCGGTGAAAGGGCGCGTCCTGATGAGCGAACGCCGCCTCATCCTCGCCACCTCCGAGACGAAGACGGTGGTCCCCATCACCTCCATCTTCGACATCGCCGTGGGACAGGTCCCCGCAGAGGTCGAGGAGTTCTTCGACTACACGGTGATGGTCGGGTACGTCGTCGGCAACCGCCGGCGCACGACGGTCATCGGCGGCGACAGAGAGACCATCGAGAAGTTCTCGTTACTCCTCTTCCGGGCGGTCCTGAACGGGTCGACGACCCACGTGAAACACCCCGCGAAGGTGGGCGGGCGCGTGATGGACACGCCGAAGCGCAAGACCGGACTCCACCTCGACTACGAGTCCGTCGTCTTCCCCGGCAACGACGAACTCGGAGAGACGGAGGGACCGTTCGAGATAGACCTTGCCTCCGTCATCTTCTTCGAGGTCATCGAACGGACCATCGACGACGAGAAGCGACTCGTCCTCTCGGTACAACACGTCGAGAACGGCCAGACGGTCACCTCGGAGATGTCGATGGGGTCGCGCCGGAAGATGAACATCCTCGGCCGCTACCTGCGTCTCATCTACCACTGGATAAAGAGCGACGTCCGCGACGTGGAAGTCGAAGAGGAGACGCTCGAAGTGCTCGTCGGTCTCTACTCGACCGGTCCGGGAATCGACCTCGCGTCGCTCTTGGACCTCGACGAGGCCGAACTCGCGAGTCGCCTCGGCGAACTGTACGACGACAACCTCATCACCGAATCGGAACTCCCCTGCGACCTCACTCCGCAGGGCCGGTTCGTCGTCAACGAGGAGATAGAGGGCGTCAACGTCTGAGGCGCGTATCTGCGCTCTGCGTTCGGTCTCTCGGTCTCTTCTCGGCGACAACTCGGTCGCACGCCCGCGCTTGTCCTACCTCGTCACACTCGTCCGCGACCGCCGACGTGTCGCTCTCCGGTGTCTTCTGTTCTCGGAGAATCTCGAATCGGTCGGTCGTCGGGTCGGTCGTCGGGTCGGTCGTCGGGTCGGTCGTGGCGGTCGGTCGTCGGGTCGGTCGTCGGGTCGGTCGTGGCGGTCGGTCGTCGGGTCGGTCGTGGCGGTCGGTCGTCGGCGCGTCCCCGAGGTCACATGTTCGCGCCTTGGTCGTCGATGGCGTCCGCCGCGATGGACCGTCCGCGCGCGTTGAGTTCGACCTCGTGTCGAATTCGGACCTCGTCTAAGACGTGGTGGTCGATGAGTCTGACGAACAGTTCCTCCACGTCGTCCACGTCGATACCGAGGAACGCGGGGATGTCGAACGGCGAGACGCCCGAGTACAGCGCCATCAGCACCTGCTTGTCCTGTTTGGACAGTTCGAGCGCCGTCTCGGACTGCTCTTCGCCGATACGGAGCAGCGACTTCAGGATGCTCACCGGACGCTCGGGACCGGAGATGTACGTCTGGAGACTCGTCCCCTCGTCGTTCGAGTGTTCGACTTCGATGACCTCGCGCGGTTCCTCGCGGACGGTCCGCCGACCCATCTCGATGTCGCCGATGTCGTCCAGTCTGACGTGGACGAACGACCCCGAGACGGTCGCGATACTGACGGCTTCGTCCTCGACTTTCATGCGAGCGCCCTCCCACTCGGTGTTCTGGACGACGCCGCCCTCGACGGCGGGGTGCCGAACGAGGAACCGAACCGAGTTGAGCAGCGCGCCGTACAGTTCGAGTTCGAACTCCTCGAAGTCCTTCGGGGCGACGAGCACCACGTTCTCGCCGTCGTCGTACTGCAACGCCAGGTAGTCGGAGACGGTGGCGATACGCTGGTTCACGTCGAACCGGCCGCCGAGTTGCTGGATAGAGGAGAGCGGGAACGTCCGCTTACCTCCCGTCCCCGCGAGGATGAGTCGCTGGTTCGAGAGGAGGATGCGCCCGTTCGTCCAGTTCGCGTCGTTCAGCTTTCGGCCGCCGCGCTTGACTTGGAGGAACCGACCGCTCGTGTCCGCGACCTTCTTTTCTCCGGGTTTCATCGTCTCAGCTCACCTCACGAAGTCGTGTCGTTCGCGGCGTTTCGGTAGATTCTGAGGCGTTTCTCGACGGGGTCGAACCGACCGCGACAGGACTGCGGAACCGTCTCGGTCATCCCGATGGTGAGATAGCCGTCGGGGGTGAGAGACGACCCGAGCGTGTCGAATATCGCCTGCTTCGCCTCGGTGTTGATGTATATAAACAGGTTCCGGCAGACGACGAGGTCGAACGTGTCCGGCGGGCGCTGTTGGACCAGGTCGTGGCGGCGGAACGACACCAACGACTGCACCGCGTCGCTCACGCGGTACACGTCGTCGTCGCGTTCGACGTACTGCTCGTAGCCGTCGAGCGGTTCGAGTTGCGACGTCACGTCGTTCGTCTCCGAGACGTGGTACTCGCCCGCCCGGGCGGCGCGGAGTATCTCCGGTTTGATATCGGTGCCGAGGATGGAGACGTTTCGCGGGTCGATTCGGTCGTCGTCGTGCGCCAGCATCGCCAGCGAGTACGCCTCGCGGCCGTCCGAACACGCCGCGCTCCAGACGTTGACCCGCCGGTTCGACTGCGCGATGTCCGCGAGTACCTCTCTGAGCGCCGTCCACACCTCTGGATTGCGGAAGAAACTGGTGACGTTGACGCTCAGGGAGTTCAGCAACGCCCGCTGCTCTTCGTCGTCGTCGCCCAGCAACGACTGGTAGGCGTCGTAGTCGTCGACGCCGCGGCGACGCATCCGCGCGGAGATTCGCCGGTCGAGGTACGCGTCGTTGTACGAACTCGTCGCGAACGACAGCGACTCCTCGACGTACTCGAGCAGACGCCGAAACGCGGGGTCGGACGATTCGGCTCTCGCCATCAGTCGGCGGCCTCCTCGACGCCGGCCGCGTCGGAGTCGGACGACTCCCCGTTCGCGTCCGACGGCGGCGTCCACTCGCGCATCGCCTCCTTACCGCCGTCCGGCAGTTCGAGCGTGCTCACGTCGAGGATGGGGATGACGTTCCCGTCGCCGATGACGGCCGTGCCGGAGAGCCCCTGCGTTCCGCTGAGCGGCCCTTGAAGCGGCGTGACGACGACTTCCTCCTGTCGGGTGACGTGGTCGCAGTGGAGTGCGACCTGTCTGTCCTCCGGACGGATGCGAACGATCATGCCCGTCTCTCGCTCGTCGATGTCCACGTCGAGGGCGTCGCGGAGGCGGACGAGCGGGTAGATGGCGTCCTCGTGGACGACGACTTCCGCGCCGTTGACCGTCTCGACTTTCTGTCGGCGGGATATCTCGTCGATGTACTTGATGGGGACGCCGAACTCGCGTTCGCCGACGCGGACGAAGAGCACCTTGATGATGGCGACGGAGACGGGCAGGCGGATGGTGAACACCGACCCCTCGCCGGGCGTGCTGGTCACCGTCGCGGACCCGTCGAGCGCTTCGACGGTGGTCTTCACCACGTCCATGCCGACGCCGCGACCGCTCACGTCCGTTATCTCGTCGTTCGTGGAGAACCCCGGGTGGAAGATGTAGTCGTACACCTCCTCGTCGGGGAGTTCGTTCAGTTCCTCGCGGGTGGCTAGCCCCTTCGAGACGGCCTTGCTCCGCACCGCGTCGGCGTCGATGCCGCTCCCGTCGTCGGTGACGGTGATGACGACGGTGTCGTGTTCGCGCCGGGCGGCCAGTTCGATGGTCCCGGTTCGGGACTTCCCGTTGGCCTCGCGTTCGTCCGGCGACTCGATGCCGTGGTCCACGGCGTTCCGCAGGACGTGCATCAAGGGGTCGGATATCTCGTCGAGGATGGTCCGGTCGAGTTCGATGTCCGCGCCCTCCACGTTGAACCGAACGCGCTTGTCCTGTTCGCGAGCGATGTCGCGGACCATGCGCGGGAACTTATCGAACACCTTCTTCAGCGGGATGAGTCGCATGTCCATGACGGTGTTCTGGAGGTTCGTCGAAATCTTGTCCAACTCGTCCAACGTGTCGAGTCCGCCCGTCTGGTCGGTCTCGCCCTCCATCGCCTGCCGGAGTTTGATACGACTGGTGACGAGTTGCTCGACGAGTTCGTGGAGTTGGTCGAGTTGGTCCACGTCGACGCGGACGGACTTGACCGCCGAGATGGACCGGTCTTTGTCCTTCTTCTCGCGCGTCTCGGTCCTCTCGGCCTCGGACGTCTCCTGACCGCCGGGCGTCGCCGTCTCGTCGTCGGGGGTTTCCCGCGACGAATCGCCGGTGTCGTCGGTGTCGTCGGTGTCGTCGGTCTGGTCGCTCTCGTCGGTGCCGCCGGGAGCGTCTACGGCGTCGACTGCCGGCGTCGCCTCGGCGGCCGTCCCGGCTTCGGCGGGCGTCTGCGCGTCGGGTTCCGCATCGGATGCGTCGACGGATTCTGCGTCGGATTCGACTCCCGCGTCCGTCTCTGACTCGGCGTGGTCGGCCGCGGATTCCGCGTCGTCAGTCGACGACCCGGCGTACGCGGCTTCGACGGCCGCGACCGCTTCGGCCGCCTCGGCGGGGTCGATACCGTCGCCGTCGGCGTCCGAAGCGCCGGTCGCCTCGGCTTCGGCGTCCGCCACGTCCGTCGCTTCCGCTTCGGCGTCCGCCGTCTCCGCCTCCGTCTCGTCGGTGCCGTCCGGAGCGTCCGCGCCCGCCTCGTCCGCCTCGTTCCGCGGTTCGGCGTCTGCGCCCGCGCTCTCGTCGACGTCCGCGGCCGTCCCGTCGGCGTCCGCGTCGAACTCGTCGGTGAGAATCGCGGAGACGTCGGTGAGTTCGACGCGTTCGACCTTCCAGAGGTCCGCGAGCGTCGGGCCGAGTTCGGACTCGGGGACGTCCGCGACGAACAGCGCAAAGCCGTTCTCGAATCTGCCCTCTTCGATGCTGTCGATGTCGGGGACCGACCCCACGACGTTCACCTCGTCGGGGACGCCGCCGAGGAACAGGCCCGCGTCGACGCCCTTCATCTCACCCGCGTCGAGGTCGATGGCCGCGTGGTAGAGCAGTTCCGTCTCCGCGAACTCGTCGGCGTCGGTGTCGAGCGTCTCGGCGGCGACGGCCAGTGCGTCCGCTCCGCCCGACGCGTCGTCAGTCGCCGCCGAGTCCGCGTTTCCCGCCTCTTCGCCGTCCGCTTCGGCGGCCGCGCGAATCTCTTCGACGAGGTCCATCGGGTCGCTCTTGGACTCGCCGTGTTCTTCGATGTCGTGCAGGATGTCGAGAATCTCGTCCATCCCGTCGAACACGAGGTCCATCCGCTCCGGCGTCACCTCCAGTCGGCCGTGCCGAATCTCGTCCAACAGGTCCTCGACGGCGTGCGCCACCGTCGCGGCGTTGTCGAAACCCATCGCGCCGAAGTTCCCCTTCAGGGTGTGCGCCTGACGGAAGATGTCGTCGATTGCCTCGGTGTCGTCGGGGTTCGACTCCAGTTCGAGCAGCGAGTTGTTCAGTTGGGTGATGCTCTCTTCGGATTCGGTGATGAATGCTTGGTAGAGTTCTTCGTCCATCGTTCACTCCTCTGTGAGTCCGGCAAGAATGTGCGAGGCGATGTCGTCGGCGGGGGAGACTGCGTCGACGCACCCCGTCTCGATGGCTCGCTTCGGCATGCCGAAAATTGCCGACGTGTCTTCGTCCTGTGCGACCGTGTGTCCGCCCGCCTCGTGGATGCGGCCCATCCCGTCGACGCCGTCCCGTCCCATCCCGGTGAGGAGAGCGCCGACGAGGGGGCCGTCGACCGTCTCGACGGCAGAGGCCATCGTGAGGTCTATCGCGGGCTTCACGCCGTGAATCGGTTTCGTGTCCGTGAGCTTCAGCGACAGTCGGCCGTTCCGGTCGCGTTCGGTCACCAGATGCGACCCGCCGGGGGCGACGCGCGCGTCGCCGACGCCGATTCGTTCGCCGTCCGTCGCCTCCCGCACGTCGTACGCCGACCGCGTGTCGAGGCGGTCGGCGAACCGTCGCGTGAACCCCTCGGGCATGTGCTGGACGACGAGGACGCGGAGGTTCGCCATCGCCGGAAGGTCCGACAGGACGCGTTCGACGACGTTCGGACCGCCCGTGGACGCGCCGACGACGAGTGTCGACAGGTCCGGGTACGGCGTGTCGGCGTCCGCGGGCGAGTCGGACGCGTCGTCGGTCGCCGTCCGCTCGTCGCTCTCGCGGCGACTCCGACTCCGACTCCGTTCGGCGGTTCGCGTGCCCGTACTCCGTGGCATCTCTCGGCGGCCCAGCGTCGTCGTGCGCCGGGTCGCAGAGAGGTCCACCGCCGCGGCGGAACGGACCTTCTCGACGAGTTCGCGCTTGACGCGCGGCATCGACGACGTGACCTCGCCCCCGGGTTTCGTGACGAAGTCGACCGCGCCCTTGTCGAGTGCCTCGAACGTCACGTCGGCGTCGTCCTCGGCGTGCGCCGAGAGCATCAACACCGGCGTCGGGTGGTCGTCCATGATGGCTTCCACCGCTTCGATGCCGTTCATCTCGGGCATCTCGATGTCCATCGTCACCACGTCCGGACTGTACTCCGCGACGGTGTCTATCGCCGCGGCACCGTCGGCCGCCTCGGCGACGACGTCGATGTCTCCGTCTTCGAGGAGCGTACGAATGAGCGTCCGCATGAACCGCGAGTCGTCCACGACGACCGCACGCGTCGTTTCACCGCCCGCGTTCGACTCCGACGCGGTACTCACCGTCCCCCACCTCGCACGCGCCCCGTTCGGAGTACTCGTCGCACGTCCCCGTACTGCGCGGAGCGGTCCTCCTGACCGTCTGCACACAGTCTTGCGGACGGCGCGTTTCGTCCTCCGTTCTGACCGCTCATCTCTGTCTATGCTTCCTGAGTAGGGGTCTTAAACGCTCGCCGGCGAGAATCACGGCTGATAATCGGGTACGTACCTTTATGCCCGATTTGACGCGAGAGTGTGACAAGCCGGTGGCGCACGACGCGTCACGGGGGATTACACCATGTCGCAGGAACCACAGACCGCTGCCGTCCCCAGCCCAGACGGGGAAGACGAAGAGTCCGTTCGTGAGATACAGGTCCTCGAGTTCAAACTCGGAGGCGAGACGTACTGCGTCGACATCGAGTACGTCTCCGAAATCGTCGACAAAGGCTCGCTCACGGCCGTCCCGAACGCGCCCGACTACGTCGACGGGGTGATGGACCTCCGCGGTCGGACCACCTCCATCGTCAACCCCAAAGCGCTTCTCAACGTCGACAGCGAGGGCGAATCGAAGCGTATCGTCATCTTCGACGCGAACAAGTTCGAAGACGACGCCGCCATCGGATGGCTGGTAGACGAGGTGTACCAGGTCGTCCGCGTCTCGATGGACGAGATAGAACAGCCACCGCTGGAGAAAGACGACTCCATCGAGGGCGTCATCAAGCGCGACGGCGAACTCGTCATCTGGATCTCGCCGGTCGACGCCGTCGCCCAGCGCTGAGTTCGCGACGGACCCGTTCGCTCTTCTCTCGGTTCTTCTCTCCTCCGGTCGTTCTCACTCTCTCCTCTCTTCGCCCTCACGCTCCGCTCTTCTCCCCTCCGTTCGCTCTCACTCTCCTCTCCCTCCGTCTCACGCGTCGTTCGCTCGCTACAGTCCGGACCCGACGGGCCGGTCTTCGCGCGCGACGACGAGGACGGCGACGAGGACGCACCCGGCGGCGAGGAGGAACGCCGCCGCGTAGCCGAGTGCGGCGGCGACGACGCCGCCGACGGCGCTGCCGAGTCCGCCGCCGAGGCTCCCGAGCGCCGTGTACGCGCCGAGCGCTTCGCTCCGGACCGGTTCGGGAGCGAAGTCGGTGACGAGTCCCGTCGCCGTCACGGCGATGACGGCCCACGAGACGCCGATTGCGGCGAACAGGACGCCGACGGCGACCGGTCCGACCGGCGGCGCGACGACGCCGCCGGCGACGGCGACGAGGGGGAAGAGGACGGCCCGCGAGACGAGCGCTCCCGTCTGGAGGCGCAGACTGTCGACGTGCGTCGCGAGCGTCCCGACGCGGGCGTACGAGACGGCCGACGCCGCCGCCGAGACGACGAACAGGGCGAACACCTCGCCGGTTCCGTAGCCCGCGTCCGTCAGAAACGCCGGAAGCGGCGCGAAGAAGACGGCGAACCCGGCGAAGAACAGCGTCGCCGCGGCCAGGTACCGGCTCAGAGAACCGGAGAACCGACCGCGGAGGCGCGACCGCAAGCCGTCTCGCGATTGGAGCGACCGGACGGCCCAGTAGACGCGCGTCGGACCGAACGGGACGGCCCGCGTCGACCGCCCGCCGACGAGTCCGTTCTGTCGGACGTGACGTAGGAGACGGACGTACCGCCGTTCGGACAGACTCGGCCGTTCGGGGTAGCGAACGTAGACGACGAGGAAGCCGAGGAGGGCGAGGACGGCGCTCGCGACGAAGAACAGTCGCTTCGCCGGGAGGGGCGCGACGCCGAACACCGCCCCGGCGACGGCGGACCACGCCCCGCCCGCGACGAGTCCCGCCAACCAGCCGTAGCCTTGGTACTCGTTCAGGCGGCCGAAGCGGACGGGCCACTCCGTGGGGTCGTATCCGGCGACGACGACGAGGTTCAACACCGGTGCGGCCGCGGCGACGACGAACCACAGCATCGCGTTGGCGACGAGGACCGTCCACGGCGACGAGAGGAACGTGGTACAGAGGAGGACGCCGCCGGTCAGTCCGAGTGCGACGAGGATGAACGGGCGTCGCCGGTGCGTCTTCGCGACGAGTCGCCCCCAGAGAATCGCGCCGGGGACGCCGGCGAACGCCGCCGTCGCGGCGACCAGACTCACGAGGAACGCGCCGGCACCGAGGTCGATGGCGTACAGGGGGACGAGAAGCGACGCCGCACCCACCGCCGCGTATCCGAGTGCCCACCCGTACAGCCACGTGTCGTCGGGACGTTTCGTCGTGTTCACGCTCAGTCACACGACCGACCCTTAGAAAGGAGTTGGCAATCCGAACGAACCCGCGGCGGCGGACCGCGCGCGGGACGGACGCCGGCGAGACGAACGGGGGAGTGTCACTGCACAAACAGCCGCCACGACGCCGAAAGCGGTCGAAAACGTCGGATATATGTATCTCTAGTCGGAGACGAACGACAGGCATGGACGGGGATACCCCATGAGCAAGTCGGACGACTCCTTCGTGGAGTACGGCATCGAAGACCAACCACCCCTCGGAACCTCTCTCCTTCTCGGCGTTCAACACTACCTCACGATGGTTGGCGCGAATATCGCCGTCCCACTCATCCTCGCGGGCGCACTCGGGATGCCCGACGAGATTATCCCGCGGTTCGTCGGGACGTTCTTCGTCGTCTCCGGCGTGGCGACGCTGGCGCAGACGACGTTCGGGAACCGGTACCCCATCGTCCAGGGCGCGCCGTTCTCGATGCTCGCGCCCGCCCTCGCCGTCGTCGGCGTCGTCACCGCGACGGACCCGTCGGGGCCGGCGTGGCAGACGGCGCTGTTACAGTTACAGGGGGCGATAATCGCCGCCGCCCTCGCCGAAGTCGTCGTCGGCTACTTCGGCCTCCTCGGTAAACTCCGCTCGTTCCTCTCGCCGGTCGTCATCGCACCCACCATCGCCCTCATCGGTCTCTCGCTGTTCAACACGCCGCAGGTCACGTCTGCGACGACGAACGTCCCCCTCCTCGCGTTGACGCTCCTCCTCATCGTCCTGTTCTCGCAGTACATCGACACCGCCCATCGCGTCTTCCAGCTGTTCCCCGTCCTCCTCGGTATCGTCGTCGCCTACGCGTTCGCGGGCGTCCTCTCGGCCGTCGGCGTCTACGCGCCCGGAACCTCGGGCTACGTCGACTTCGCCGCCATCCTCTCCGCGCCGGCGTTCATGCCCATCTACCCCCTCCAGTGGGGCTTCGCGGGCGGCCCGAACACGGCGACCGTCGCGCTCCCGTTCGTCGGGTCCGTCGCCTTCGGCATCCCACAGTTCACCTCGTCGTTCGTCGTCGGGATGCTCGCGGGCGTCGCGGCGTCGATGATAGAGAGTCTCGGCGACTACCACGCCGTCGCCCGCCTCTCGGGCGTCGGTGCCCCCTCCGAGAAGCGCATCAACCACGGCATCGGCATGGAGGGCATCATGAACGTCTTCTCGGGCCTCATGGGCGGGTCGGGGTCGACCTCCTACTCGGAGAACATCGGCGCCATCGGTCTCACCGGCGTCGCCTCGCGCTACGTCGTCCAGGTCGGCGCGGCGGTGATGCTCCTCGTCGGCTTCGTCGGCTACTTCGGCCAACTGGTCGCGACCATCCCCGACCCCATCGTCGGCGGCCTCTACATCGCCATGTTCGGCCAAATCGTCGCCGTCGGCCTCTCGAACCTGAAGTACGTCGACCTCGACTCCTCGCGCAACATCTTCGTCGTCGGCGTCGCCCTCTTCGTCGGCCTCGCCGTCCCCACCTACATGACGAACGTTGGGTCCGCGCAGGCGTTCCAAGAGGGGATGGCCGCCGTCGCGTACCTCGGGCCGATTCTCGGCACGCAGGTCGTCTCGAACACCGTCTTCGTCATCGGGTCGACGGGGATGGCCGTCGGCGGCCTGTTCGCCTTCGTCCTCGACAACACCATCGAGGGCACCCGCGAGGAACGCGGCCTGAACGAGTGGGAAGAGTCCGCGGAGGCCGACGAGGACTTCGCCTCCGCGTACGACCGGTTCGTCCGCGACGACGACTCGCCGACCCGCGCCGACTGAGAGACGGCGCACGCGACTCGACTCGTTCTCCGCCTTCCCCACACCTTTCTTTCGGCCTCCCGTCTCGGCGTCCATGACGGACCTCGACCTGCCAGACATCGGCTTCGGCACCTCCGGCGACGAGACGGCCGACGCGTGGACGGACGCCGTCGCGGACGCACTCGCCGTCGGCTACCGCCACGTCGACACCGCGCAGATGTACGACAACGAGGCGGACGTCGGCGCGGGCATCGAACAGAGCGGCGTGGACCGGGACGAGGTGGTTCTCGCGACGAAAGTCCACCCGGACAACCTCGCGCCCGAGGACGCGAAGCGAACCGCGAGAGAGAGTCTGGACCGTCTCGGCGTCGAGAAGGTGGAGATGCTGTACGTCCACTGGCCCACCTCGGCGTACGACGCCGAGGAGACGCTCCCCGCGTTCGACGAACTCCGCGAGGCGGGCGTGACCGACCACGTCTGCGTGAGCAACTTCACGCCCGAGTTGCTGGACGAGGCGCGCGAGATACTCGACGCGCCCATCGCCGCGCATCAGGTCGAGTGTCATCCCCTCCTGCCGCAAGAAGAACTCCGAGCGTACGCGAAGGAACACGGCCACCGCCTCGTCGCCTACTCACCGCTCGGCCGCGGGGAGATTCTCGACCACCCCGTCCTCACCGACGTGGCGGAGAAGTACGACGTGTCGACGGCGCGCGTGTGTCTCGCGTGGGCGGTCCAGAACGACATCGTCCCCATCCCGAAGTCGACGGGCGACCACGTCGCGGACAACCTCGCGGCCACCGAGTTGGAACTGGACGAGGAGGACCTGCGGACCATCGACGACATCGACGAGACGCGGCGCGTCATCGACCCCGACGCCGCGCCGTGGCACTGACGACGGTTCGTGACTGCGATTACCGACGACGGTTTGCGACTGCTGGCGACGGTTTGCGACTACGACCGTTCGTCCGCGTCGTCGCCCGACTCGCCGGACTGACGCTCGAACTCTCGGCGCGTCTCCGCGCGCGACGCTTCGGCGGTGAGTCCCGCGCGGCCGACGGCGACGAGAAACAGGTAGCCGACCGCACCGACGGCGAACAGCAACACCGGGATGACGAACGGCCCGTACGCGTTGACCAGTCCGTCGAGTAACTCGGCGACCACCGTCTGGAGTACCGCGGGCATACCGGTGATTCGGTCTCCCGCGAGTTACCGTTTCGGGCTCGGACCGTCCGAGGCGAGTTCGGCTTCGGACGCCCGTTCGCTCTCCCCGTCGGCGAGTTCTTCGACGCTCGCGCCCGCGGGCGGCGAGAACGTCAGGTCGCGCTTCGGGTACGGAATCTCTATCTGAGCGTCGTTCAGCGCCTTGTATAGCGACCGGTTCAGTTCGTGTTGGGCGCGGCGGCGGCGCGTCGGACCGTTCACCCAGCAGAGCAGTTCGTACTCCAGCGCCGAGTCGCCGAACCGGCGGAGTCGCATCCGCGGTTTCGGCGAGTCGAGGACGAGCGGTTCGGCCTCTGCGACGTCGACTGCGAGTTCCTCGAAGGCGTCCACGTCCGTCCCGTAGGCGACGCCGACGGGGACGCGGATACGCCGTCGTCGCTGCGGCGCGGACTCGTTCGTTATCTTCGCCGCGTTGAGCACGGAGTTCGGGACGGTGACCATCAGTTCGTCGCGGGTGAGAAGCGTCGTCGAGCGAATGCCGACTTTCACCACCGACCCGGCGGTGCCGTCGTCCAGGACGATGAAGTCGCCCAGTTTGTACGTGTCGTCGAAGTAGAGCGCGATGCCCCCGAAGAAGTTCGCGACGGTGTCTTTCGCGGCGAACCCGACGGCGATACCGGCGACGCCCGCCGCGCCGAGAAGCGGCGTTATCTCGATGCTCCAGAGCCAAAGCAGGGTGGCCGCGCCGCCGAGGAGGACGACGAGCGTCCAGACGTTCGAGAAGACGGGGGCGAAGTCGAACCGACTCCCCTTGTCGTTCACCTCTTCGACGAGACGGTTCACGACGCGGTTGGCCGCGTACGCCCAGACGAGGACGATTATCGAGAGCGACGGCCGACCGAAGAACGTGTCGAGCGTCGTCGTCGTGAACACCGTCGACTCCCTGACGGCGGGCACCTGCGAGAGGAGCAACACGCCGGTGAGGGCGGCGGTGACGACCAACGGGAGGCGCAACTCGGAGATGACGATGTCGTCGTACGACCCGTCGGTGTGGGTGACGTACCGCCGCGCCGCCCGGAGGACGACGAACTCCAAAGCCAGGGCGGCGACGACGGAGACGAGGAGGAGTCCGACGGTGGCCTCGACCGCCGAGAGGCCCGCGAGTAGGTCCGAGAGTGGGCCGAGCATGGCTGAAGTTCCACTCGATACGAGATAACAGTTTCTCGTATCGTCGTCGTCACGGACCAATCGGTTTTTCCGAGTCCGACCGAGAGGGCGAGTATGCTCCGTCAGGGCCACTACGGCGTCTCTCTCATCGCGTTCGCGCCCGTCGGATTCGTCCTCGTCCGTCTCGGGCGCCCCGAGTTGGCGTTCGTCGTCGGCGCGGCGATGCTCTGGTTGGCGATGCTCCCCGACGTCGACCACCGAATCCCCGGCGTGCCGCACCGCGGACCGACGCACTCGCTGGCGTTCGCCGCTCTCGTCGGCGGCGTCTTCGCGGGCGTCGGGCAAGCACTCGCGTCCGCGGGTGTCGGGAACGTCGGCCCCGCCGCCGTCGCCGACGGCAGCGTCGTCGTCTTCGCGTTCCTCGTCGGCTTTCTCACCGTGTTCGCGCACCTCCTCGGCGACGCGCTCACCCCCGCGGGCGTGAACTTCCTCTGGCCGCTCTCGGGACGGACCTACTCGCTGTCGCTGTGGACGGCGGGCAACTCGGTCGCGAACTACGGCCTGTTCGGCGTCGGCGTGTTCGCCGTCGCGGGCGCACTCTACCTCGCGGCGACGGTCTGAGTGCGTCGACGCCGACGGCGACACGCACGTCGACCGCGACGCCGACTCCGAACTGTGGCATCAACGCCGGCCGCGACGCCGACGCGGGGGTCTCGGTCGCTGGTCACCGGTCGTTCTCTCACTCTTCTTCGCGGACGGTGACGACGGGGACGGGCGACGTTCGAACCGTCTTCTCCGCGACGCTCCCGAGGAGGATGCGGTCGACGCCGCGCTTTCCGGTCGTCCCCATCACGACGGCGTGCGCGCCGTTCTCGGCGACGCAGTCGAGAATCTCCTCGTGCGCCGACCCGCGTTCGACGTGTTCGACCACGTCGATATCGCGCGACTCGGCGGCCAGCACCACGTTCTCGACGGCCTCTCTGGCGGCGTCCTCGCCCGCGGTTTCCGCCATCGCAGAGCGCACGTCGATGCCGAACATCGCGTCGTCGACGACGGCGAGGACGTGTACCGTCGCGCCGACTGCTTCGGCCACGTCGAGGGCGTGCTCTGCGGCGTGCATCGCCGCCGAACTCCCGTCCGTCGGGACGACGAGTCGTTCGTACGGGAAGGCGAGTTCACGGTCGGTGCCGGTTCGGACGGTGAGCACCGGGCGCGACGCGAGGCGGACGACTTTCTCGGTGACACTCCCGAGCAACTGCTCCGAGACGCCGTCTCGGCCCTGCGTCGGCATCACGATGACGTCGTAGTCGTACTCCGCGGCGTAGTCGACGATGGCCGAGACGGGGTCGCCCTGTATCACGTCCGCCGAGTAGTCGACGTCGAGCGAATCGAGGATGCGTCCCGCCTCTTCGAGGACTTCGTCTCCCGCCTCCGCGAGGGCGTCCACCACGTCGCCGTCGACGACGGTGACGCTGTCGCGGGCGGTGTCGGCGACGTTGAGCAACTGTATCGTTCCGTCGGACCACTGCGCTATCTCTCCCGCGTGGTACAGCGCCTCCGTCGAACCGTCGCTCCCGTCGACGGGGAGGAGGATTCGTTCGTACATGGAGTACACCTCGGGCGAGAGACGCTAATCGTTTTCCCACCCCCGGACGGACCGAACGCGGGGCAGTCCTTAAGCATCGACCGGGATAGTCACAGGTATGGCCGAACTCGACGACGACGCGATGACGCGCTTTCCCGTCCCCGACTACGACGAACTCCCGGAGGACCTCAGAGACCGAATCGACGCCGAGACGGAGCGCGCGGGCTTCACTCCCAACGTCTTCTCGGCGTTCGCGTACAAGCCGAGTCACTTCCGCGCGTTCTTCGACTACCACGACGCCCTCGTCGAGGACTCCGCACTCGACAGAGAAGAGGTGGAGATGATAGTCGTCGCCGTCTCCGGCGTCAACCACTGTTACTACTGCAACGTCGCGCACGGCGCACTCGTCCGCATCTACGCGAAGGACCCGACGCTCGCGGACCAACTCGTCGCCAACTACAGACAGGCCGACATCTCCGAAAAACGGATGGCGATGCTCGACGTCGCCGTGAAACTCACCGAGTCGCCCAGAGCGGTGACCGAAGCGGACCTCGACAGACTGGCAGACGTGGGCTACTCCGAAGAGGCGATGTGGGACATCGCCGCCGTGACGGCCTTCTTCAACCTCTCGAACCGGATGGCGATGTTCGCCGACATGCGACCGAACGACGAGTTCCACACGTTGGGGAGAGAGACGAAGGAGTGACCGGCGAGTCTCAGAACACGCCGAACACGAACCCGAGACCCATCAGTATCAGAATCGCGGCGGAGATGGTGGGGAAGTGTTCGGCCACCGCCTCCATCCGCTCTTCGTAGCGGTAGTAGCCCGCGACGAGGAGGAGCGTCAGCGCGACGATACCGAAGACGACGGTGAGGGCGTAGACGGTCATCAGTTCGAGACAGTAGTTCGACCCGGTGCAGAGCAGGAGTATCTCGAACTCCTCCTCGTGAGCGAAGCCGAGGAGGAAGGCGAACCACGCGAGACTCCGGAGACTCGTGTTCGAGGGGTCCGCGTCGAGTCCGTGCGAGTGCGAGTGCGCGTGGCCGCCGCCGAACGGAAGCGCGGCTTTCAAACGGGCGAGAGCGCCGTCGTCTCCGTGGTCGTGAGAATCGAGCGAGTGGCCTCCCTCGTGAGCGTCCGCGTGTGAATGGCCGTGGCCGTCGACGGCGACGAAGGCGTACTTGTGTCCGTCGTCACCGTCGCCGTCGTGCGTGTGGGCATAGTCGCCCTCCGCGTCTCCGTGCCCGTGGTGGTGGCCGCCGCCCCGGAGTTCGTTGAGTCCGAGGAGAATCAGGAGGACGCCGGCGACCTGCGGGAGCCACGTCAACTGCGTCAACTCGAAGTACGACTTCGCCGCGAAGAAGACGAGGACCATCGCGATACTGCTGACGAGGTGCCCGATACCGAGAACCGTCGCCGCCGCCGCCCCGGAGAGCCACTTGTTCTTTCTCTCCATCGCGTACGAGGCGGCGATGGGCCACCCGTGGCCCGGTTCCGCGCCGTGGACGAGTCCGAGTCCCACCGCGCCGGCGAACAGTCCGAGGAGTTCGCTCACCATAGCTACGCTTGGGTCTCACCGGCGGATAACGGCTGTTAAGACCGAAACGGCGACTCCGTAATAACCGTGCGCGGATGCGACGGTTCTTAGGGCTCGTCTGCGGACCAACGGACATGCGAACCAGTCTGAACGTGCCCGACGACGTCCTCGCGGAGTTCGACGCCGTCTGGCAAGCGGAGGGGTTGGAGTCTCGCTCTCGCGCCATCCGAGAGGCGATGCTGGAGTACGTGGAGTCGCACACGCGGTTGGAAGAAGCCGACGGCGACATCGCGGCCGTCGTCGCGTTCGACTACGAACACGAGGCCGTCATCGGCGAGTTACACACCGTCCAACACGACTTCGAGGACGTGATAGAGGCGACGAGTCACACGCACCACGGCGAGTGGTGCTTCGAGGTGGCCTTCTGCGACGGCCCCGCAGAGGCCGTGCGTCGACTCGTCTACCGACTGCGGGACTTCGATGCGGTCCATCGGGTCTCCGTGCTGTCGCTCACTGCGTCGGAAGTCTGACACTCTCGGAAAACCGAGAGACGGCGGAAGCCTTATCAGGACAGTCGTTCTCTGGTCACATGCAATGGCGAAAGGTACGGTTGCGTTCTTTAACGACACAGGCGGCTACGGATTTATCGAATCAGACGACGCGGACGAAGACGTGTTCTTCCACATGGAAGACGTTGGAGGTCCGGACCTCGAAGAAGGCCAAGAGGTGGAGTTCGACATCGAGCAGGCCGACAAAGGCCCGCGCGCCAAGAACCTCCAGCGTCTCTAAGAACGCAACACGATAGCGGTACTGCGGTCGGCGGTCACGTCGATTCTCACCACGATTCTGCGGTATTTTACCCCTCGCGAGCGACAGCCTCGTTCTCCTCCCTGTCGCGGCATCCCGCCGAGACGGTGCTTCGAGATGCGGCGGACCGCGGCCGCCTATCGGCGACTGCCCGGTTGCGGGTCCAGATGCGCCGGCGCCATCAGGTCCTCGAACCGACTCGCGTCTAACCACTCGACCAGTTTCACCAACTGCTCGGTCGCCGCCTCGAACAACTGCTCGCCCTTCTCCGCCGTCGCGTCCGTCTGGTCGCCGAAGACGCCGTTCCCGGAGTTCTCTACGGCGTCGTAGAACGTCCGAGCGCCGTGCATCATGTAGTTCTCCGAGTCGTCGAGGTCCACGAGTCCGCCGTCCCGGGCCGCCTCCAACTGGTCTTCGCGGACGAGGTGGCCAGCGACGTGCTGTATCATCGCCGTCTCCTTCGGTCCGCCGTGCGGGCCGTTGTGTTCGAACACCTCGCTCACGAGGTCCGGAATCGACTCGTCCCACATCCACTCGATGGCGTACATCGTCCCGTCGTCGCGGAGGCGACGGCCGACTTCGCGCAGGTGTTGGGCGTTGCCGCCGTGCGCGTTGACGTAGACGACCCGGTCGATGCCGTGGTACGCGAGGTTGCGCGTCAGCGACTCCACGTAGTCGCGGAACTGGGGGGCGTCCACCCACATCGTCCCGTGGAACTGTCGGTGGTGCGGACTGACGCCGACGTTCACCGTGGGCGTGCAGAGGACGCTCGTCCGGTCCGCGGCCTCGCGCGCCAACGCCTCCGCGATGAGGTGATCGGTGGCGAGTGGCAGGTGCGGGCCGTGCTGTTCTGTCGAACCGAGCGGAACGAGTGCGACGGACTCTTCGGCGACGTACTCTCGGAGTTCGGGCCACGTCTGGTCTGCGACGTACATCTACTCACTGAAAGGGAAACGAGTGGTAAGAAGGTACGTGCGTGGGGCGATTACCGTCCGAACGCATCCTCTTCTCGACTCCGGAGTTCGATGCGCCGAATCTTCCCCGAGGAGGTCTTCGGCAGTTCGTCGACGAACTCGACTCGGCGCGGATACTTGTACGGGGCCGTCTCCTCTTTCATGAACGTCTGTATCTCGGTCACCAGTTCGTCTGACCCCTCGTAACCGTCCGCGAGGACGACGTACGCCTTCACGACGTCGCCGCGTTCCTCGTGCGGGGAGGCGACGGCGGCCGCCTCCGCGACGGCGGGATGCGAGACGAGTGCGTCCTCCACCTCGAAGGGACCGATGCGGTAGCCCGCGGAGATGATGATGTCGTCCGCGCGGCCCTCGAAGAAGAAGAAGCCGTCCTCGTCGCGGGAGGCCAAGTCGCCGGTGCGGTAGAACTCCCCGAAGAACGTCTCGCGGTCCAAGTCGTCGCGTTCGTAGTAGCCGTCGAAGATGCCGGGACAGTCCACGGGAACCGCTATCTCGCCGATTTCGCCCGCCTCCAGTTCGTTCTCGTCGTCGTCGATTATCGTCGTCCCGAGACCCGGCGTCGGCTTGCCCATGCTCCCCGGTTTGACCTCGACGCCGGGGTAGTTCGTCACGAGAGCGACCGTCTCGGTCTGTCCGTACCCGTCGCGCGGGGTGACGCCGAACGCCGACTCTATCTCCTCGATGGGTTCGCGGTTCAGCGGTTCGCCGGCCGAGAGCGCGGCCCTGAGGTCGATGTCGTACGCCGAGAGGTCCACCTGCGAGAACATCCGGTACTGGGTCGGAACGGCGCACAGACGCGTCACGCCCTCGTCGGCCATGATGGAGAGGAACGTCTCGGGGTCGAACTCGCCGTCGTAGAGCAGTTGGGTCGCTCCCGTCGTGAGACCGACGCCGACGGGACTCCAGAACCACTTGGCCCACCCGGTTCCCGTCGTCGCCCAGAGGAGTTCGTCCGCTAAGTCGGCGGGTTCGTCGGACTCGCCGGGCGGGACGACGCCGTCGGCGGTGACGCCCCACCAGTACGGCGCGTTGACGAGTTCGAAACAGCGCATCCAGCGGTGGCGGTGCATCACGGGTTTCGGTTGCCCCGTCGTCCCCGACGTGTAGTTGATAGACATCGGGTCCGACGCGCCGAGTTCGGGGCCCTCGTGCGTCGTCTCCCGCCCGTCGACGAGCGATTCGAACGACTCCCACCCCTCCGGCGACCCGCCGAGACAGACGAAGTTCTCGAACGGCGTCTCCTCGCGAACGTCGTCGACCATCTCCACGAGAGAGTCGTGCGCCACCACCGTCGTCGCCTCGCAGTCGTTCGCGCGGTAGGCGATGTCTTTCGGCTTCAGCATCGCCGAGGAGGGGACGAGGAGTGCGCCGCGTTTCAGCGCGCCGAGTTGGACGGCGAACACGTCGGGGTGTCGCGGGACGAGGTGCATCACGCGGTCACCCTTCTCGACGCCCATCGATTCGAGAGCGTTCGCGAAGCGGTTCATATCGTCGCGCAGGTCGGCGTAGGTCCGTTCTTCGCGCCCGCCGTCGTCGTCGCGGAAGCGAAGCGCCACTCGGTCACCGAACGCGTCGGCGTGCGAGGCGACGACGGACGGGAGCGTGTAGTCGTCCGGGATGTCCCACTCGAACTCGCCGACCGCGTCGTCGTATGACAGTGCCATGCCTCTCAATCGGAAACGTGATGAATAATGATTTGGGTCACGGAACCGATGGGTCTCCCGTTCGATGGCGCTCTCGCGAAACGAGTCTGCGCCGACGTGTTCGGGTCGAGACAGTACCTCTCGCTCGCGTACCGACGCGGCGTCGTGTCGGACGCGACGGAACGAGAGACGTCGTGAAAGTGTCGCGAGAACTCGCGACACTCGTCGGTCGCTGTGCTCCCTCTCGAATCCGTCTCGAAACGGTCGAAAGCGCCGAAGAACGGAGGAGCGGCGCTTCTCTCGCGGTCGCCTTCCGGAACTCCCGTCTGCTCGTACGGTTGCATTAGATAAAAATTGTTTCCTTGCTTACACAATTGCTGACTCAGTTTATATCAGGACGATTCGCGAAGAATCTCTCGGTTCCGGGGAGAGTCACGCCATCGGCGCTTCGTCGCCGCCGAACGACTCCACGGAGTCGTCGCCGTCGTCGCCACCCTCGCCGCGGACCGCGAGTGCGAACGCACCGAGGCCGACGAGGAGGACGACGAACTGCACGACGCCGCCGAGGGGGACGAACCCGACGAGACTGACGAGGAACAGGCCGACCAGTAGGGCGGCCCACCGGTTCTCGTAGTCACCGAGCGAGAGGAGCCACGTCCCGAGGACGAGTGCACCGTAGACGCTCGTCACCCAGAGGACGAGGGCGAACGCGAGCAGTCCCGCGAGGGAAATCGGGATGCCGACGACGGTGAGGAGCAGCAACACCAGTGCGACGGGGACGCCCACCAGCACGAGGAGGCCGACACCGCCGCTTCTGACCGCACCCGTGGTACCGACGGTGGTCACGCGGGCGGCGAACCGAGGCGCGACGAGCAAGAGTGCGGCACCGAGGACGGCGTTGACGAAGAGACCGTAGGCGGCGACGACTCCCGGGGGGAGAACGAAGCCGTCGAAGTCGCTCCCGACGACGGGCGTTCCGACCGTGAGCGACGTGTCTCGGGTGACCGGTCCGGCGACCGAGGCGTCGTCCGCGAGCGTGAACGTCTCGGCGTCGTACGTGACCGCGCCGCCGACGACGGCGGTTCCGGCGACGACGAACGTCTCGGCTCCGACGGTCACGTCGCCGTCGACGGTCCCGGCGAGTCGGACGTCACCCGCGCCCGCTTCGAGGTCGCCGCCGACGGTGGCCGTCTCGCCGACGGCGAGTACGCCGCTCGCGACGCCGACGGACCCGCCGACCGCTCCGTCTATCGTGACGGTCCCGGCGGCCGCCTCGACCGACCCGGTCACCCGACCGGTGTCGGTGAGGACGACGGTTCCGGCGACCGCTTGCAGGTCGCCCTCGACCGTCCCCGCGACGACGACGCTGCCCGCGACTGCTTCGAGCGTTCCGACGTAGGTCTCACCTTCGGCGACGACGACCGTCGCCCCGAAGGGCTCTTGCTGCGCGCTCGCGACCCCCGCGACGCTCCCCGTGAAGACGAGGAGTGCAACGAGGACGGCGAGTAGTCTCCTGACCGACGTAGTGTGCATGGCGAACACCTCGAACGAGCGGTCCCCACTGAACCGCTTCGCTCTCGTTCGTCAGTACGACGTGATAGCCGATAAACGCCGCGTGAACCGCTGTGACGTGCGAATATCTGTCTTCTCACCGACCCCGTCTTCGTCTCTGAACCGGAGCGTCGTCGAGAATGCGGTGGTCCGAACCGCCTCGCGTGGTTTTTTCGTCCGTGCGGGTGTGTGTACGGCCACCATGGAGTACACGACGCTCGGTGACACCGGGATGGAAGTGTCGAAAATCTGCCTCGGTTGTATGAGTTTCGGGACGAGCGACTGGCGCGAGTGGGTGTTAGACGAGGAGGAGGGCAAGGAGTTGGTCGACCGGGCCATCGACCTCGGAATCAACTTCTTCGACACCGCGAACATGTACTCTGCGGGCGAGTCCGAACGTATCCTCGGCGAGGCGTTGGAAGGCCGCCGCGACGAGGCGGTGGTGGCGACGAAGGTGTACTTCCAGATGGACGAAGACGACCCGAACTCGGGCGGCCTCTCGCGGAAGGCCATCGAACAGGAGGTGGACAACTCCCTCGACAGACTCGGCATGGACACGGTCGACTTGCTTCAGATCCACCGCTGGGACTACGACACGCCCGTCGAGACGACGCTCCGCGCCCTCGACGACGTCGTGCGGCGCGGGAAGGCGCGCTACTTCGGCGCGTCGTCGATGTGGGCGCACCAGTTCGCCGACGCCCTCCACACGTCCGAGCGCCTCGGTCTGGACCGGTTCGCGACGATGCAGAACCACTACAACCTCCTCTATCGGGAGGAAGAGCGCGAGATGCTCCCGCTCTGCGAGAAGGAGAACGTCGGGGTCATCCCGTGGTCGCCGCTCGCCCGCGGGTGGGTCGCCCGCCCGCACGAGGACGCCCGTTCGACGAAACGCGGCGAGACGGACTCGCTCGCGCACGACCACCCCTACTTAGCGGGCGGCGGCGTCGAGGTGAACGAGCGCATCGAAGAACTCGCCGAGGAGAAGGGCGTGAAGATGGCGCAGATAGGGCTGGCGTGGCTGTTCCACAAAGACACCGTCGACGCGCCAATCGTCGGGACGACGAGCATCGAACACCTCGAAGACGCCGTCGAAGCCCTCGACGTGAAACTCACGTCCTCGGAGATGGACTACCTCGAAGAACCGTACGAACCGGTTCGCGTCTCCGGGCACGACTGACTCGGTCCCGGGTCAGTCACCCGCGCCGTCGACGACGCCGACGCCGAATCCCCCCGACGAGAGGCGCCTGACCGCCCGCGCGGCGACGACGGCGATGGCGACTTCCGAGAGGCCGACGGCGAGGAAGGCGGTGAGGTAGCCCGCCGTCGACGTCGCGAGTCCGCCGACGAGGAACCCGGCCAAGAAACCGAGACTGCCGAACACGTTGAAGCCGCCGAGCGCGGCCCCTCGCTCTTCCGGACTCGCCACGTCCGTCACCAGCGCCATCGTCGCCGGAGCGACGAGCGCGCCGAACACGCCGACGAGGACCATCGACCCGAGGGCGACGGGAAGCGTCGGCGCGACGCCGACGGCGACGATGGTGACGCCGTAGCCGACGGAACCGACGACGACGGGGACGAACCGCCCCACCCTGTCGGAGAGCACGCCGAGCGGATACTGCAGAATCGCGAACGGGAAGAAGAACGCGAACAGCGAGAGGCCCGCGCCGAAGGCGTCGAGGCCGAACGTCTCTCTGAAGTAGAACACGCCGACGAGCGCGAAGAACCCGGCCGTCATCCGGTCGACGAAGCCGAACGCGTACGGGATTCCCAACTCGGGTCGTTCCCGGAGGCGGCCGAGGGCGACGCCGAGGCGCACCCGCACGCCGTCCGGGGTTCGGTCGGGGACGGTGGCGACGAGTGCCGCGGCGACGACGAGGAGGACGGCCGCGCCGTACAGCGGGTAGAGCGGGTCCGCGTCGGAGAGTCGCCCGCCGACGACCGAACCGAGGGCCGCGCCGAGGCCGATGGCGATGCCCGCCGCGCCCATGTTCCGGCCGTTCTCCGAGGAGAGGTCCGCGAGCGCCGTCATCGACAGCGAGAACGCGCCGATGGTCATCGCCCCGCCGAGGACGCGCACGAGGAGGACGGCGGCGAACGAGAGGTCGAGCGAGGGGGCGGCCGCGAGGGCGAGATAGCCGAGTGCGCCGCCGAGTGCGCCCGCGACGACGAGGGGACGACGGCGGCCGAGCGAGTCGCTGGCCGCGCCCCAGACGCCCGCGAACGCGACGAACGCGGCGAACTCGGCGACGAGGAACCACATTCCGGCCCGCACGTCGCCCGCGCCGCCGAGCGTCCGGACGAGGTCCGAGACGCCCGGGTAGAGGAGGACCTGCGAGACCAACACCGCCCACACCGCGAGTGCGAGTCGTCGTCGCTCGGTCCGTCTGTTCATGTGAGTGAGTCGAGTCGGGGAGGGAAAGCCGCGTCGTTCGTCGTGGTCGTGGCCGTCGTCGTCTCGGTCGATTCGGGGTGCGTCGTCCGTCAGTTCGACGCTCGTCGGACCTTTTTCAGGTCGTCGATGAGAACCGTCTCGTCCGGTTCTGTGCCGCGGTAGGCGCGTTCGACGTAGCCGTCGCCGTTCACGAGGAGGACGACGCTCGTGTGCGCGAACATGTACGGGTCGCCCTCGTTCTCCGGGTCCTGCTTCTGGAAGAAGACGCCGAACTCGTCGTCGACGATTCTCCGGGCCTCGCTCTCGCCGTCGGGCCGGAGGAAGTGCCAGTTCCCGGCGTCCGTGTCGACGTTCATCTGGTCGGCCTCCGCTCTGAAGGCCGCCTCGTCGTCGCGGGCGGGGTCGAACGACACCGGGTAGAACGACACCTCGTCGGCGTAGCCCTCGGTGACCGAGTGGACCTGTACCTCGCGGAGGGCGCTGATGAGGACCGGACAGACGGTCATGCAGTTCGTGAAGAAAAACGTGTGAAAGTGCGGGCCGTCGATGTCGCGGACGGACACGCCCTCGCCGGAGAACGCGTGCGGAATTGTCACGTCGGGGACGCGTTCACCCCACGCCGGGTACGGGAGGTCGGAACTCTCCAGTTCGGGGTCGCGGTCGGGTTCTCGGAGGACGACGTTCGGGTCGTCGTCGCCGAACCCGGCGACCGAACTCCCGACACACCCCGCCAGTCCCGTCGCGCCGACGAGTCCGGCGGCGC
The DNA here is from genome assembly GCF_900115785.1 of Halogeometricum limi. Classification (GTDB taxonomy): domain Archaea; phylum Halobacteriota; class Halobacteria; order Halobacteriales; family Haloferacaceae; genus Halogeometricum; species Halogeometricum limi. The sequence goes on along the minus strand of NZ_FOYS01000002.1, from coordinate 291,494 downwards.
GCAGGTACGAGCGTCGATTCATCGTCCACACTTGCACATCGACGGCTAAGAACCGTGTGGTTGGCGGCGCGTCGTTCGAGAGACGCACCCCTCACGACGCCCGCACCAGAACCCACTTGACCGTCACCGCCCTAGCCCCGACTATGTTCGAGGGCGACGCATCGCGCCGAGCGTTTCTGAAAGCCGCCGTCGCCGTCGGCGGGGCGACGGCGCTCTCGGCGTGCGTGTCACGGGCCGACGAGCCGATACCATCGGGAACGGACGACCCCTCGTCGCTCCCGCGACGTCAGCACGCGTGGAACGACTCGCTCCCGAGAGACGACTCCGGAAACGTCGTCCTCCCGCGACATCAAGTCCTCCTGTACCTCTCTCTCGACGGCGACGGCGTCCCCGACGGCGACGACCGGCAGACGGTCGAGGACGCCCTGACGACGCTCGACCGCGCGTACGAACGGAGCAACCGGGGCCTCGTCTACTCCATCGCCTACTCGCCGCGCTACTTCTCGCGGTACGACGACCCGCTTCCCGAGACGCTCGACCTCCCGGAACCTCGCGCCCTCTCGTCGTTCGAGGACCCCGAGTTCGACCGGCAGGACGCCCTCCTCCACCTCGCCTCCGACAGGGCGGACGCCGTCCTCGCGGCCGAAGAGGCCCTCCGCGGGGAGACGGACACGCTGAACACCGTCGACGTGGCCGCGCCACTGACGGACGTGTTCACCGTCGCCGACAGGCGAACGGGGTTCGTCGGTGCGGGGATGCCCGCCGAGCGACAGGGGGAGTTGAAGGGCATCCCGGAGTCGGGTCCGGTCCCGGAGGAGTCGCCGCTGTTCATGGGGTTCAAAGCCGGGTTCGCGAAGAATCAGGCGTCCGAAGACTACGTGACCATCGACGAGGGGCCGTTCGCGGGCGCGACGACGAAACACGTCGCGAACATCCGTCAGCGTCTGGACGACTGGTACGGAGAGCAGGACTTCGAAGAGCGCGTGATGGAACTGTTCTCGCCGGTCCACGCCGCGGACGGACTCGTCGAAGGCGTCGGCGACAACCTCGGCGACGACAGCGGAATCACGCCCGAAATCGTCGACCGGATTCGCGACCACGCGGAAACGTTCGGACGCGTCGGCCACGCGCAGAAGGCCGCCCGCGGCAACCGCGACGCCGACGGCAACGTCCGTCTCCTCCGCAGACACTTCGAGTCCACCGACGACGGCGAGGCCAGCCTGCACTTCCCGAGTCTCCAGCGACGCATCACCGACTTCGAGGAGGTGCGCGAGGCGATGAACGGGTCGGACCTGACCGACATCCCCACGATTCGACAACGGGTGAACAACGGCATCTTGGAGTACATCTTCGTGCGACGCCGCGGCAACTTCCTCGTCCCGCCGCGGTCGCTCCGGGCCCTCCCGTCGCCGACGGGCGAGGCACCTCGCTGAGCGGCGGTCCCGCGGCGGCGACGGACTCACACGCCGAACAGCTAAGCCCCTCCTATCCGTCTGGCCGGCCGCCAGAGATGCAAGTGCGCCAGATACAGAGTGCTCCGGTCGAGACGGTCAGCACGGACGCGACGCTTCGTGAGGCGGTCGGTGCGATGCTGGAACGGGGCGTCGGAAGCGTCGTCGTCGTCGACGCCGGACCGGTCGGAATCGTCACGGACACGGACGTCCTCGCGGCGACGTACCGGGAGGACTGCTCTCTCTCGGCGTTCGCCGTCACCGACGTGATGAGTCGCGGGTTGGTGACGACGACGCCGAAGGCGAGCGTGACGCGGGCCATCGAGACGATGGAACGTCACGGGGTGAAGCGACTCCCGGTTCGAGACGGACTCGACGTGGTCGGTATCGTGACGACGACGGACGTCGCGAGACACCATCCCGAGGCCGTCAGCAGGATTCGGAGTCGGCAGTCGAACCGCGACGACTGGTGAACGCGGAAGCGACGCTGTGAGACGTCGTCTCGCCGAGTGGGGTCACACCCACCCGAGGAACTGCACCGAGATGGCCACCTGCCACAGACCCGCGAGAATCATCACGATTCCGGCGAGACGCTGGACGGACCCGACGTGCTTCGAGACTCGTTTGAACGCGTCACTCCCGAGAGCGCCGAGCACCGTCACCGCGGCGAGAGGGACGGCGGCGGCGAGGGCGTACGCGAGGAGGGCGAGCGTCGCCTCCGCCGGAGCCAGCGTCAACGACTGGGTGACGACGCCGACGAAGACGGGGACGACACAGCCGGCGGCGGCGAGGGCGTAGACGCCGCCGAACAGGGCGAATCCCCCGACCGACGCGCGACGCTCGGGGAGTTGGAGGTGGAGCGTCGGCGCGCGCCCGAGGACGAACAGCGTCCCGAGGACCACGAGGGCGAGGCCCACGACCGGTTCCAGAAGCGTGAGTCGAGCGACGACGGCGCTTCCGGCCGTAAAGAGGAGTCCGGCGATACCGGCGAGGACGACGAGTGCGCCGAGGGCGGCGGCCCCGCCGCGGACGAGCGCCCCGTTCAGGTCGGCGTCCTCGCGTCCAACGTAGTAGCCGACGTAGCCGGGGAGAAGCGGGTACGCGCAGGGCGCGAGGAAGGTGGCGACGCCCGCCGAGACGGCGAAGGCGACGGTTCCGACGAACGCGTTCGACGCGCCCGCCGTCTGCAGCAGAGCGCCCGCCGTCTGCATCACAGCACCGCCCGAATCCGCTCGCGGAGGCTCGCCTCGCTCGCGAGGCCGCGGTGCGTCCACGTGACCGTCCCGTCGGCGTCGACGACGGCGAGATACGGGAGGCCGCCGGCTTGCAGTTCGCGCATCAGGCGGCTCTCGGGGTCGTGGCCGAGCGTCCACGCGCCGTCGTGGTCGACCCACCACCGGCGCACGTCCGCCTCCGTCAGACCGCCGCCGAAGCGTTCGTTCGTCACGGAGACGAACGCGACGCGGTCGCCGAACTCCTCGTGGAGGCTCGTCAGCGACTCCATCTGCGCCGAACACGGGACGCACCACGTCGCGAACAGGTCGAGGACGGTTGGCGACCCGGGGACCGGGACGGGTCGTTGTCCCGCCTCGGAGCCCGGAGCGTCCAGCGTGGTCACCTGTAGCGGGAGGCCGTCGTCGCCGAGTCCGACGCCCTCGAGGGCGACGTAGCCCGCGCCGCCGACGACGCCGAGTCCGGCGACGCCCGCGAGGAGTTCGCGCCGCTTCACGGCCATGCACCGCCGATGGCGGACGTGTCGCTCATACCGGTACGGACGCGGTCACGGTACAAAGTCGGTGTGCGGTCGTGCATCTTCGGCGCGCAGTCTACGACTTCGAGGCGGACTTCAGGTGGCCTTCGATGCCGTTCTGGACTGTCGCCCAGTCGTAGTTCGCCAGCGTCTCGCCGTTGACGACGACGGTGGGCGTCGACTGTATCCCCCTGTCGACGGCGCGTTGTCGGTCGCTCTCGACGACGGGTCGGTAGGCGTCTTGGTCCACCGCGGCGGCGACCTCACAGCCGTCCACGTCGAACTCCTCGGCCACGTCGTGGACGACGGTGTAGCCGTCGCTCGTCAGGTCGTCCTGTCGGTCGAACAGCGCCTTCGCGTAGTCGAAGTACGTCTCGGCGTCCGCGCGGTCCTGCACCGCGCGGGCGGCGACGGCCCCGCCCCACGACCACTGCTCGCTCACGGGGAGCGGGAAGTCGAAGAATCGGTAGCGGATGTCGCCGGGCGCGATGTACTCCTCTCTGACCTTCGGGAAGACGTCGAGGTTGTACGTCGCGCAGTGCGGGCACGCGAAGTCCTCGTACACGTCGACGGTGACGGCGGCGTCGTCGGGGCCGAGCGTCGGTCGGGGGAGCGAGTCCACCTGCTCCAGTTGTCCCACGTCACACGAGAGGGCGGCGTAGCCGCTTCCGCCACCGCCGCCCAGACAGCCGGTGGTCGCGGCGAGGGCACCACCGGCCGCGGCGAGGTAGGCGCGTCGGGTCGTTCGCATAGTTCCACCCAAGGTGTCACCGTATTTAGGACCACCGTGAACCGGCAGCCGTGACCGGGGCCGACTAGTCAGCGGCGGGACACCGGCGACGCTATGCTCGTCCGGCGCCCTCGTTCGTCCATGCCGACAGTCAGGTTTCGCGGTCGCGACTTTCCCTGTAACCGCGGGGACGTCCTCAGAGACGTCCTCATCGCGGGCGACGACTCGCCGCACAACGGCAGGTCGCGCGTCCTGAACTGTCGCGGAAGCGGGTCGTGCGGCACCTGTGCCGTCTCGGTCACCGGAGCGGTCACGGACCGGACGCGACGCGAGACGGCGCGCCTGTCGTTTCCGCCGCACGCCCCGGAGTCGGGGCTCAGACTGGCGTGTCAGACTCGCGTCCTGGGCGACCTGACCGTCGAGAAGCATCCGGGGTTCTGGGGACAGCACACGGAGACGGACGAGGAGTCGTAGTCACCGCCTTCGAGTCGTCAGTCGCGGGCGGGGCCGTACCGAACCGGGAACTCCGTCCCGCACGCCTCACAGGTTAGCGTCTCGTCGGTCAAGTCGTCGCGTCCGTCGTCGCCCTCGCCGGGTTCGGCCGTGACGAAGCGGTGTCCGTCGGGGAGCGACAGATACGTCGACGCGTGACAGGCGGGGCAGGGAACGCTCACGAGAGGCATCGTCTTCGACGTACGCGCCTCGGACGGTCGTAGTTGTCGGCGCGCCTCGAAAAAGAGTGGCTCGGAGTTCGCGTCGTCAGTCGCGGCGACCCGCGAGGAGTGCGGCCGCGAGGAGGGCGACGACGGCGGCGACGACGCCGAACCCGGGCGTTCCGACGGGCGTGAGCGTCGGCGTTGCCGTCTCCGTCTCGGTGTCCGTCGGCGTCGCCGTCGGTGTCTGGGTGTCCGTCGGCGTCGCCGTCGACGTGTCCGTCTCCGTCTCCGTATCGGTCGGCGTCACGGTGTCCGTCGGCGTCGGCGTCTGGCCGTCGTCGGCGACGACGCCCTCGGCGGTTATCGACGGGGCGGCGCCGCCGCGAACGGTCATCTCGAACGTGTCGTTCACGCGTTCCTCGGAGAAGTCGAACGTGCTCTGGAACGACCCGTTCTCGGCGACGTAGGCGGTGGCCGTCTTCAGGAAGCGCGGTCGGGTGTCACCGCTCGACCGGATGCGCACGTCGAGTCGAGTGCCCGGCGCGACGTTCGTCTCGCCGCGAATCGTCTGGCCCGTCGTCGCCGAAACTTCGATGGGTTCCTCCACGACGTGTTCGGCCTCGACGAGTTCGTACGCCGTCTCGACGGTCTGTCGGTCGTCGGCCAGCGGCGTGTCTTCGGGGACGGTGAAGTTGGCCGTCAGTTCCTCGCCCGCGTCCAGGTCGTTCCCGGTCGTCTCCACGTCGTCGGTGTCGACGACGACGAAGTAGGTGTCGTTCGCCGGGTCGGCGACGACGTCCGAGTCGGAGCCGTCGAGGACGAGTTCGAAGGGTTCGCGGTTCGGTCCCGCCTCGGCCTGTTCGACGGTGAACTGGAGCGTCCCGTCGTCTTCGAGTTCGAAGAACGCGTCCGTCGCGTCGCTGTCCTCGGCTTCGAGGGCGCCTTCGAGACCGGACGCCTCGATTCGGTGGACGATGAGGTCACCGAACGCTATCTCGTCGGCCTGCGTGAGGTTGTCGTTCTCGATGGCGGCGTACACGTCTTCCGCGTCGTCGAGCGTCGTCTGCGAGGCGGCGGTCCAACTCCCGAGCGACTTCGTCTCGCGCTCTCTGAGGACGAGCGTTCCGACGCCCTGCGAGTCGTCGGGGTCCGAGCCCGTGCCCGACTGCACTTCGAGTTCGTACTCGGCGCTGTCGAGGAGGTCACCGACCGAGTTATCCTCGTCGACGTCGGCGCTCTCCACCTCGTCGTCCGCGTCCTCGGTCGAGAAGACGGCGTCCCGTTCGTCGTTCGAGAGTTCGCCTTCGAGGTCCGTGACCGCGTACGTGTTGAACAGGAGGTCGACGCGGCCGTCACCGTCGTCTTCGACGGTCACGTTGGTGACGAAGCCCATATCCGAGGACCCGATAGTCACCGTCGCGGTGTCCGTGTTCTCTATCTCGATGGGGATGGAGGCCACGTCGCCGCGTTCGTCGGTGCTGATTCCGTCGCCGGCGATGTCGGCGGTTCCGACGCCGGCCTCGGTCACGGTGACGACGCTGGATTCGGCGTCGACGCCGGACTGGTTGTCGACCACCGTCACGGTGTACTCGCCGGGGTCGAGGTCCAGCGACTCCGCGTCGAAGGTGAACTCGTACTCGGCTTGGCCGTCGAGTTCCGCGCAGAGGACGCCGCCGTCGACGACGTCACCGTCGTCGTCGCGGAGTTCGAGGAGGATGGGTCTACTGCCGGCGTTCGCCGAGATGAGACCCGTTATCTCGTCTCTGGTCGTCACGTTTCGGTCGTCGACGTCGACGTCGAGGCCGAGTTCGCGGAGGACGATTTCGGCGTCGACTTCACCGGCGCCGCTGCCGATGGTCACGTCGTAGGTGTCGGGGTCGCGGTCCGCCGTCGAGAAGACGTAGACCCGACTGTTCTCGCCGGTCGAACCAGACCGGAAGAAGTTGCCGTCGGTCACTTCGACGGGCGTCTCGTCGGCGTCGGCGACGACGGCGACGTTCGACCCGACGTAGGCGTTCACGTCCGTGCGGGCCGCGGAGACGGTGACGGGCGCGACCACGACGGTCTTGTTCCCGGCGTTCTGCAACTCGTTTCCGGCCGCGTCGGTGACGTCGGTCGTCAACCGAATCCGAATCTCACCGGTCTCGACCTGGTCGCTGTCTATCGTCGCGACGTACCGGCCGCCGTCGTTGGTGAGACTCGAAGCGAAGTCGTCGAGCGTTCCCCGCGGTCGGTCGTCGACGTACACCCGCGCGTCGTCGAGGTTCTGCACGGGTTCGCTGAAGGAGAGTTCCAACTCTGTCTCGTCGTCTCCCCTGTCGGCGTCGTAGTGGACGCTCTCTAAGTACTCGGGGGCATCTTCGTCGGGACCGGGGGTCTGGACGGTTACGTCCACCGTCGCCTCGTTCGAGACGGCGCCGTCGTCGTCGGCGACTTCGTAGGTGAACGAGTCCGTCGTCGGGTCGTCACCCGTGTGCGTGTACGTGATGCTTCCGTTCGCGTGCACCGTCGTCGTCCCGTCCGTCGGGTCGGTGACGACGGCGACGGAGGAGTCGTTCAGCGTCCCGTCGGCGTCGTCGTCGTTGTCGAGGACGGGCACGACGACGCTCTCGCTCACGTTCACCGTCGCGGTGTCGTCGTTCGCCGTCGGGGCCGCGTTCGCGCCGACGTCGACGGTGGCGGACTGGTAGAGTCCCTCGCTGGGGTCCCAGTAGAGCGCCGTGATAGTGTCGCCGTCGGCGACCTGCAGGACGTCGTTACCCGTGTTCGAGTCGCTTTCGGCCGTTCCGATGGTGACGTTGATTCCGCTGGCCGTCGGGGTGATGTCCTGCGCCTCTGGCGCGATGGTGTACGTGAACTCGACCGTGGCGTCCGTCTCCGGGGCGGTCTGGAGGGTCACTTCGTTCGCGTACGGGTCGACGCCCGTCACGGTCGCCGCGCTTCCGTTCACGGTGACAGACACCTCGTCGAGGAGCGACTCGTCGACGTCGTCGTCGACGACGGGCCCCGTGTCGAGGGCGAACGTGGTCGTGGTGCCGTCACCGGTTCTCGTGTCCGAGACGTTTCTGACGGGGTCGGACGTGCTGAAGTACGCTATCTCGGTCGGTGCCTCGTCGTCGTCTTCGACGGTGAAGTTCGCGTCGTCTCCGATACCGACCTCGGATTCGACGGGAGTCACCGTTCCGGCGACTGCCGCGGCCGCTCCGGAGAAGGCGACGCTGGTGGCGACGACCGACGTCACCAGCAACGCCGAGAGAAGGAGCGCGCGCAGTCCGTGTGTGTGCTGTGTCATTGTTGGATGTCTCTGCGGTGGTAATCGGCCTACCACGAGCGATTCCACCGCCTGGAGGGGGGGCGTGTAAAATAGATGACGGCTCCGTTAAGTACCTTGTGTAGTTGACTGACACGTAACCGAGAAAATCGGCCGCAGGTGGGTTCTCACCACGAGAATCGGTCGCACCACGTGAGAATCTCCGACCGGTCGCGGGTGTCCTCCGGGAGGTCGGAGACGGGGAACCACTCCGCGGCGGAAATCTCGTCGTCCGGGTCTTCGACGCGGAGTTCGGCGTCGTCGGCAGTCGCGGCGAACACCGGGAGGACGCCCCACGTCCCGTACTCCGCACAGCAGATATCGACGCGGGCGGCGACGGCGAGTCCGCGGTAGTCCGCCGAGACGCCCGCCTCCTCGCCGAGTTCGCGGACCGCCGCCTCGTGGTACGTCTCCTCGTCGTCGACTTCTCCCCCGGGGAGGACCCACATGTCGACGCCGTCGTGGCGCACGAGGAGCAGTTCGTCGCCGGTTCGGGAGACGATGGTCTGTGCGCCGTACGGCGCGCCGGTGCGTTTGACTCGGGCCGCGAGCGTCCGGAACTGCCCCCGCGAGACGTGTCGCGTCCGCCGGTCGTCGAGGTAGTCGGAGTAGCGTTCGCCGAGTCGGTGGTACGCCTGTTCGGCGCGTTGACTCGCTTCGTCCGCGAGGAACCAGAGGTCGTCTACGACCATCGCTCGCGGTCGGGCGGCGGCGTCGTTCGGGTGTCCGTGAGGGTCATGCGGGGCGTTTCGGCCGGCCGGCGTAAGATGCCTTCGACACCGCGAGCGTGAGCGTCACGGCGAACCAGTTTCCTTTTCACCTCCGCGGTTCCCAACGCAGGTATGGAATTCGACGAAGGCGACGCCGTCGTTCTGCACGACAAGCACAGCGAGTTCGACGGACAGGTCGGAAAGATCACGCAGGTCATCGAGACGATGTTCGGCGACGAACAGTACGTCGTGAGTTTCGACGAGGGGCAAGAAGTCGGTATCTCGCCCGACCAACTCGACGCGGCCGACGACGACGAACTCGACGACGCCGACGAGGAATAGGACGAGTTTTTTCCGCCGCGGTGCGAACGCGAGATAGAACATGCCTCGCGTCCCGTTTCACTACATCGACCTGCGGACGTTCTGCTACGAGACCGAAGACGACAAGCGCGTCGAAGCGGCGCTTCGGACGCTTCTCCCCGACGAGTTCGAGGTCGAACGCGTCGAGAACACCGGGCACCACGGCGACCGAATCGTCGTCTTCTCCGCGCGCGTCGAACGCGCCGCGGAGGTCCGAGACGTGCTCTCTGCGCTCTCCGCCATCGAGGACTTCGAGGGCCTCGTCGACGAACTGGACGAGAGAGTGACCGAGAACTGCGAACTGTTCATGCGACTGGACAAGCAGGCGGCCTTCGGCGGCGACGTCCGCCTCGGACCCGGAATCACCTTCCGCGCCAAGGTGGAAGCCTACCCGGCGAAGAAGGAGGCGGCCGTCGAGAACGCGCGGGAGGCGTTACGGCAGGCGGCGGAGATGGGCGACGAAGACGAGTCGGACGCGGACGACTGAGTCAGTCGCGCCACTTTATCGAGCACCCCTGCGACGGCGTCTCGTCTATCGGTATCTCCTCGTCCGAGATGACCGCCTCGATAGCCGTGCGCATCTCGTAGTCCGTCACCTCGTCGTCGGGACTCATCGCGTCGTCGACGCGCGAGTGGAACGCCAGTCGGAACTCGTCGTCCTCGCGGGAGAAGAGGAACGGGTCCGGCGTGCACACCGCGCCGTACTCGCGGGCGACGGCTTGCGACTCGTCGCGGAGGTAGGCGGTGTAGCCTATCGTCCCGTCCTCGACGAGTTCCCGCATGCGGTCGAACGAGTCGTCGGGGTACTCCTCGGCGTCGTTCGGGTTGATACCGACCACCGCCAAGTCGTCGTACGCTCGCGTGAGGTAGTTCAACTCGTCGAACTTCGCCTTCGCGTACGGGCAGTGGTTACACGTGAAGACGACGAGGAGTGCGTCGTACGCCGCGAACGACTCCAGCGTGTACGTCTCGCCGTCGGTCCCCGGAAGCGAGAACGCCGGGGCGGCGTCGCCGTGCGACAACGTCGAATCTGACTCCTTCAGGACCATCTCGCGAGGAGGTAGGGCTTCGACGGCCAAAGACGTTACTCGACGGTCACGAGGTAGACGGCGACGACGGCTAGTCCGATACCGAGCGCCTTCCGGGCGGTGAGCGACTCGTTCAAGAAGACGACACCGACGAGAGAACTCAGCACCAGGAACATCCCGAATATCGGCGAGACGACACTCACCGGCCCCATCGAGAGCGCGCGGTAGTACGCGAGGATGCCGACGGTGAGACAGACGCCCGCGGCGAGGACGAACTTCGTCTTCGGGTGGACGAGGTAGGTGAGCGCATCGGAGTCGTTGTAGACGACGATGGCCGCCGTCCCGACGACCAGAAGCGAGTTGGCCAACAGGGCGGCGACGTTGCTCGGAATCTTCGTCGAACCGGTGGTCGCGACGCTCATCAGCGGCGAGACGAACGCGTACGCGGCCAACGCGAGGACGGCCCACGGGAGGTAACTCATCTACGTCGGAGTATCGGAGGCGGAGAGTTGACCGTTTCGACCTCTCTCGAAGACATTTATTGAAAACCTCGCTCTAAGGTTCGGAATAGAACTCAAAACAAGCGTCAAAATCTGCGAGAGTTGCCTACATTTATCACTGTTGAGGGTATCTCTGGTTGTATGTCCCAATCGACAACCCCCTCAGAAGTCGCGTACACGTGGGACGACCCGAACCGATGTCCGTTCTGCCTCGACGAGTTGGCGGACCCCGGTTCGGGGTTCGTCGCCCACTTGGACGAGAGCCCCGTCTGCAAACGCGGGTTCGACACGTGGCGAACCACCGTCGCGAACGACATGCGCGGCGAGTGGTCCGGCTAGTCGTCTTCGAACGCCGCCGCTCGAACGTCCCCGCATCGCTTCGGCCCTCCCGTGTTTTCGGTGCGACCACTCAGTCACTACTCGTCGCGGCGGCACCGGTCTCGCCGTCGCTCGTCCCCAGAATCCACCGCACGAGTGCCAACGAGAGCAGTCCGAGGACGCCGACGACGGCGAACGCGGCCGAGACGCCCACCGTCTGCAGGAGGTAGCCGAACGCGGGCGGCGCGACGGTGCCACCGAGCGAGATACCGATGGTGACGAGCGCGAAGTTCTTGCCGAGGTCCGTCCGCGCGGAGAGACGGTCCGCGAGCGCGGACCGCGCCGGGCGAGAGAAGCTGATACTGCCGCTGAACAGGAGAACGACGACGAGTGCGACCGAGGGAAGTACGAGCGTCGAGAGCGCGAACGCGAGGACGGCGAGGCCGGCGTAGCCGGCGTAGACGACGGGCGTCTCGCCGACACTGTCGGTGAGCGCGCCGCCCGCGAGGATGAGCGTCGCGCCGACGCCGAACATCGCCGAGACGAGGAGGTTCGCCGTCCCGTCCGGGAGCGCGTAGCCGACGGTCAGCAGTTGGGGCGTGTACGTCCGGATGCACCACGCCGCCGCTGACGTGAAGAACGCGAGCAGCGTGAGGCCGAGGATGCCCGGTGCGTCGGCGAACGTGGCGACGAACCCGCGGAGGCGACGCGGAGTCGACCGGACGAAACGGGGGAGCGCGCGCCCGCCGCGGCGCACCGACGCGAGCGTCGGCCGCGCGGGGGCCGTCGCGCCGTCGGTCGGGTACTTCACCGCGTCGTCGACACCGCGGAGGGCGAACAGCGTCGAGAGCGTGTACGCCGCGCCGACGACGGTGACGACGCCGACGGCGACGCGCCACGAGAGCGACAGCGCGCTGGTAGCGGCGACGACGGCGTACGGGGCCGCGAACCCGACGGACCCGCCGAAGGCGTGCGCGCTGTACGCCCGACCGCGAGACCCGTCGGTCGACACGGCGGCGAGAAGGGGGTAGTGCGCGGGATGGTGTCCCGCGATACCGACGCCGAGTACGACCTGTGCGGCGAGGAGCCACTCGTACGACTGCGCGAACGCGGTGAGCGTGAGACCGGCGGTGGCGACGACCAAGGAGACGGCGAGGACGAGCGCTCGACTGTACGTGTCGGAGACGTGGCCGTAGGGGAGTTGCAACAGCATGACGACGGCGTTCTGGACGCCGATTGCCAGTCCGATGGCCGCGAGACTCACGTCGAACTCGGCGGCGAGGACGCCGACGAGTGGCGCGAGGACGACGATGTAGGCGTGGTGGACGAAGTGCGACCCCGAGACGAGGCCGACGACTCGACGGGACTGACTGGACACGTGCGTCGGTCGCACGCGGGCGGACAAATAGGCGCGGAAAGCGGCGACAGGGCGACTCGCGGGCCGGCGTCCGAGCGACTACCCGACCCAGACGTCGGCGAAGGCGTCGAAGAACTCCGACCCGGTGTTCACGAGGACGTGGTCCGCGCGGAGCGTCGCCGCCCGGTCCGACACCGCCTCGACGTGCGCCTCCAGTCGCGAGCGGTACTGCTCGGCGAGCGACCCGCCGAAGTACGACCGGCGGGAGTCGCCCGATTCGGGGTCCTCGAAGATGGTGTCGCCCGTCACGTTCGGGTCGAGTTCGTCCGGTGCGAGCGTCTGGACGAGGAGCACGTCGTTGTCTTCGAGGGCCGCGACGGCCGCCTCCACCTCGTCGGGGTCCGCGAGGAAGTCGCTGACGACGACGACCAACGACCGAGAGCGGATGGTGCTCGCGTACTCTTCGAGCGACCCGACGAGGTCGGCCTCGCCCCCCAGTTCCGCCTCGTTCAGCAGGTCGACGGTTCGGAGGAGGTCACCGCGACTCGACCGCCCGGTGTCGAGGCGGCGCGGCCGGTCACGGAACGTCGAGAAGCGGAAGTCGTTGTTCTCCTCGACGGTGAGGTAGGCGAACCCGAGTCCCACCTTCGCGCCGAACTCGAACTTGTTCGCCTCGCCCTCGCCGTAGTCCATCGACGCGGAGGTATCGACGAGGACGTGGACGGTGAGGTTCCGTTCCTCTTCGAACTGCTTGACGTAGTACTCCTCGGTGCGCGCGTACACCCGCCAGTCGATGAGGCGCGTGTCGTCGCCGGGGGCGTACCGCCGGTAGTCGCTGAACGTCAGCCCTTCGCCGACGCTGCGAGAGTCCTGTTCGCCCTGCTGGGTGTCCTCGGAGATGCGCTTCAGCGAGGCGTCGAAACGGGCGAGTTCGGCGAAGAACTCCGGGTCGATAGCCATTATACCTCGTCGAGGAGTTGGTGCACCGCGTCGTCCGGCGTCGTTCCCTCGCGTTCGGCGCGGAAGTCGAGGAGGATGCGGTGCCGGAGAACCGGCGGTGCCATCGCGACGACGTCCTCCCAACTGACGTGCGACCGGCCGGAGACGAACGCCCGCGCCTTCGCGGCGAGGACGAGACCCATGCTCGCGCGGGGACTCGCGCCGTACTCGATGCTGTCTGCGTGTCTCGTCGACCGGACGAGTTGGACCGTCCGGTTCCGGATGTCGTCCGCGATGGGCATCTCGCGGACGTAGTGCTGTGCGGCCCTGAGTTCCTCGCGGGAGAGCACCTGTTCGACGGCGGGCGCGGACTGTCCGCCGGTGTAGCGGTCCACGATTTCGAACTCCTCGTCCAGAGAGGGGTAGTCGACGAGAATCTTCATCAGGAAGCGGTCGGTCTGCGCCTCCGGAAGCGGGTACGTCCCGCCCTGGTCGATGGGGTTCTGCGTGGCGAGGATGAAGAACGGTTCCGGGAGGGCGTACGTCTCGCCCGCCGCCGTCACCTGTTTCTCCTGCATCGCTTCCAGCAGCGCCGCCTGCGTCTTCGGCGTCGCGCGGTTTATCTCGTCGGCGAGGACGAGGTTCGCGAACACCGGCCCCTTCTCGAAGACGAACTCTCTTCCCTGCGCCGACTCGCGGATTATCTCGGTACCCGTGATGTCGGAGGGCATCAGGTCCGGCGTGTTCTGGATTCGGGAGAAGGAGAGGTCCGTCACTTCGGCGACGGTGCGGACGAGCGTCGTCTTTCCGAGACCCGGATTCGACTCCAAGAGGGCGTTGCCGTCGCAGAGGATGCAGACGAGCAGTCGCTCTACCACGTCGGACTGGCCGACGATTCGCTTTCCTATCTCACCGCGGACGCGGGTCAGTTTCTCCTGCACTCGGTCGATGTCGTCTACTGACATTGTTAGCTGGTTTCGTCGTCTTCGTCGTCGTTCTCGCGTATCTGCAAGTTGTACTCGCGGATGAGTTCGGCGTCCTCGACGTTCTCGGACTCGGCGTACCCCGCGTCTTGGCTCTCCACGGCCGCGTCGGAGAACCCGCCGTCGTCGTACGCCGAGGGCGGTGCGGTCGACCCGCCCTGACCCTCGCCGCTCTCGGAACCCTGGACGGATGCATTGATGCTCTCGTCGCCCGCCGTCACGTTCTCGGGGTCGCCGAGAATCTGGTCGCCGTCCTGCAGTTCGTCGTCCTCCCGTTCGGTCTCTTGTCTGTCGCTCGGTACGTCGTCGTCTTGCCCGTTCCGCCCGTCCAGCGTCTCCGTGAGGTCCAGGTCGACGACGGCGACCTGGATGCTGGCGAGGCTCACGAGGACGACGAACAGCGTCGTGACGACGACGCGGCGCGTCCCGACGAGTTCGAACGTCGACGTCTCGCGCAGGCCGGAGAGCACGTCCTCGTACAGGCGGCGGGCCATGTCTGTGTTCGCGCCGTCGTCGACGGTGTCGCGGGCGGTTCGAAGCGACTCTCTCACGGCCGGGTTTGCCGACTCGAACTGCTCGACGAGGGGCCGTCGTGACCGGGCGACGTACTCGGCGGCGAACGTCACGGCACCGAGTGCCAGGCCGACGACGGCGGCGGCGTGAATCGTCCGCGGGACGACGCCGCCGGCGCCCGCGAGGGCCGCGGGGAGCGTCAGCACGTCACCGAGGGCCGCGGGACGGAACAACCGAAGGGTCACGTTGACGACGAGGGCGACGAGGGCGGCGTCGAGGGCGGCGTAGAGGAACGCGACCTTGCGGCCCTCGCGTCGGACCTCGGCGAGCGCCTTCCGTATCCGAACGGTGGCCGCGTCGGGGTCGCCTCCGGTCGCGGCGTCGTCTCCGCCACCCACCGTCTCGGTCGTCGCCTCGAATCCCGACTCGGCGTCGAACTCCCGTTCGTCGTCACCGGACATCAGGGACACTCCGCCGGTTTGGAGCTGTTCTGTGACTCCTCCCACTCGTTACAGACGCTCCGGAGGTCGCTCTCGGCGTCGTCGAGGTCCGACTCCAGACGGTCGACGTCACCCTGCAAGTCCTCGTTGTCGGCTTCGAGGTCGGACACCTCGCTCTCTAACCGAGCGTTCTCCTGTTCGAGTTCGTTCACCTGCTGTTCGAGTTCCCCGATGGTGCTCTGTGCGTCGGTGAGGTCCTCGCGGGCGGCGTCTAACTGCTGGCGAGTCTCCTGCAGCGACGACTCCGTGCGGTCCAACTCGTTTCGCGTCTGGTTCAGCAGGTTCTCCGTCGTCTCCAGTTCGCTCGCGACCTGTCCCACGTCGCCCTGGGACCGTTCGAGGCTCTGGTTCAACTCCTGCAGTCGCTCTCTGACGCGCTGGAGGTCCTCGCGCGTCTCCGCGAGTTCCTCCCGGAGGTTCTCGTTCCGGTCGCGTAACTCCTCGTTCTGTGCCTCCAGACCACCCGCCGACGACTGATACACGACCGTCGCGCCGACCGTTCCGGTGAGGAGGAGGGCGACGACGGCGACGAGGGCGAGGTTGATCGGACGGCCGATGAAGCTCATGTCAAGCCTCCTTCTCCCGCGGTACTGCTGCGACGAACTTGAACCCGCCGGTAGACGACCTCCAGCGTGAACAACGCGAGTGCGACGACGAGAAGCGCCCACGTCCAGTCGGTCCGGACCGACCGAACTCGACGGGACTCTTCGCGGGTGAACTCGGCTATCGCCTCGCCCTGACTCGCGGTGAACTCCCGCCCGCCGGTGTCCTCTACCAGCGTCTCCAACGCCGGGTCGGGACCGAAGGCGGCGTACTCCTGCCGATAGCTCGCGGCGTACGCCGCGTCGAGGACGTCGTGGTAGCCCGCCTCGTTCGGCGTCACCGACGCGCGGTACGTCTCATCGCCGACCTGACGGAACGAGACGTCCTCGGTCGCCGGGCGTTCGCCGCCGCGGTACGTCACCGTCGTCGGGACGCCGACGCGAGTGTCGGGGATGCCGACGACGCCCGTCGCCTTCCGCTCGGGGTCGCCGATGACGTAGTTCGTCGACTTGGTGAGGAGCAGCGAGTCCGGGCGGCCCAGGAGGCCATCGAGACTGCCGTCGGCGGCGTAGGTGGTGATGGTTCCCACGCGACCGAGGCCGTAGCGCCACGTCGCGACGGCGGGCGTGCCGTCGTCGCTGGCGACGAGGAAGTTCGCGCCGCGCCGAATTGAGACGTCGTTCGTCGACCCCGGGTTGGCCGTCAGGCGCACGCCGGAGGTGACGAAGTCGTTCGGGTCGACGATGGTCAGTCCCTCGCCGTCGTACGACTGCCCGCCGCCGAACAGGAGGTTCAGCCGGTTCGTCTCGGTGGCGCGGAAGTAGCTCCCGCCGGACGCGCGGGCGATGGCGCGGAGGTTATCCTCGTTGGGGTTGTCGCCCGCGCCGATGGCGATTATCTGCTTGCCCTGCGACCGCAGGCGGTTCGCGTACTGGACCGAGGCGTCGGGGTTGTCGTGGCCGTCGCTGATGAGGATGACCGTCCCCGGGTCGTCGCCGAGCATCTCGCCCGCGCCGCGGAGGCCGCCCGCGATATCGGTCGCACCGCCCGCCTGCAGGCGACGCACTCTGTCGGAGAGTCCCTCGCGGTTGGGTCCGAGCGGTTGTATCGGCGCGACGCTGTAGGCGCGTTGGTTGAACCCGACGATACCGACGTCGTTCTGGTTGCCGAGTTGTTCGAGCGCCGAGAGGGCGACGGCCTTCTGGACGCGCATCCCGCCCTGCGAACTGCCGGAGACGTCGATGGTGAGGACGATGTTCGTCGCCTGTCCCGTCCCTTCGCCGGTCGTGACCGGGAGCATCGACGCCAGCGACGACCCCTCGTAGCCGCCGTTCTCGAAGGCGTTCGGGCCGCCGACCACGAGGAGACCGTTGCCGTCGATGACGAACTCCTGTAAGGCGTCGACGTTACCGACCTGACTCGCGGGCGTATCCTGCATCACGACGGCGTAGTACGGCGAGAGGTCGTCGGGGACCGACGACGCCGTCTCCACGTCGTACACCTGTTCGAGGTAGCTCTCGAACGGGTACGACCGCTGAGAGACGTACAGAATCTTCGGTCGGTCGACGGCGCGGACCGTCTTGTAGAACACGTCGTTCTGCTCGAACTGGTCGACGGAGTCGATGCGCGCGGTCACCTCGTGCGTCCCCGTCTCCGAGAACGTGTAGGTGAACTCGCGGGCGTCCGACGCGTTCTGTATCGTCTCTTCGAGCACCCGTTCGCCGTCGACTTCGACTGTGACGGTGGTGGGCGAGTCTATCTCGACGCCGCCGACGCTGACGAGGAACGTGCTCTCGACGCCGACGCTCGTCTTCGAGGGGCCGTTGACGGTGACGTGTCGTTCCGTCTCGCCGGGGGTCGGCGAGACGACGGAGACGGTGGCGTTCAGCGACCGGGCCAGTTCCGTCACCTCCGGTATCGACCGTCCCTCGGTGACCCGGCCGTCCGAGAGGAGGACCACGCTCCCGTTCTCCCTGAGGTTCGCCGCGACGCCGTCGCCGACGGGCGAGGAACTCCCGGTGGCGATGGTCGTCGTCGTCACCGGCACGCCCGCCTCCTCGACGGCCGTGGCGAGTCGGTCCGCGCGGGCCGGTGCGACGCCCGTGCTGTCCGAGCGGTCGACGAGGAGCGTCACGCGCGGGTCGCCCAGCGTCTCCGTCGACTGGACGGTGTACGGCCCCGCCGCGGCGACGACGAGGAGGGCGACGGTGAGGACGCGCGCGGCGAAGAACCAGCGGCGACTCCGCTCGGAGGCCGTCCCGTCGGCGCCGTACCAGACGAGGCCCCAGAGGAGGAGCGCCCCGAGCGGGAGTGCGAGGAGGAACAGGGGTCGTTCGAGACCGGCCGTCACCTCGCCGAGTGCGACTTCGACGCTCCCGACCGGAAGCGAGGCGGCGGCGGAGACGGCCGCAGTGGGTGCCGCGGCGACGACGCCGGGCATCAGAGGTCACCTCGCTTGCGCAGGTAGGCGACTTCGAGGACGACGCCGCCCATCACGGCGAGTGCCACCCACTCGGTGAGCGGGTCCGGGACGGTCCGTTCCTCTTCGCGCGCGGGGACGGTGTCGTTCCCCGCCGATTCGATGTCCGGGGCGACGACGTCCGACTCGGACTCGCTCAGAAGCGACGCGCTGTACCGCGTGTCGTCGGCCTCGTAGAACCCGGCGTCGTCGAGTCTGACGGCGGACGCGGTCACCTCGCCCCCGGGCGTCGACACGGTGGTCTCGTTCCCGAACGAGAGTCGCGCCCCCGTCTCCGCGTTCAACTGCGAGAGCGGCGGCCGCCCGGCGAGGTCGTACACCGCGCGCTTCCAGAACACGGGGTACTGATAGTCGTACTTGAACGCGGAGTGCTCCTCGATGTAGCCGTAGTAGAGAACCTTCCCGTTCCCGCGCTGAGCGGTGGCGAGGACGGGCGACCCGTCCGTCGTGGAGAGCAGCGCCCGACCCTCCCGGAGTTCGCCGGTGACGTACAGTTCCGGCGGCGGGAAGTCGATACCGCGCGTCAACTCGGACTGCGCGGGCGTCCCGAGCGTCGGGTTCGTCGCCGTGCCGTTCGGTGAGACGAGGAGCAGGTCGCCGTACTTCCCGGGCATCGGGTCCTGCGCCTGAATCACGACGCCGCCGCCCTCTCGGATGGCGTCGCGTCCCGCCTCGACGTTTCCGGCCAGCAGTCGCTCGCCGTTCACGTTCGAGTAGACGACGACGTCGTACGTCTCCGTGACCGAGGTGGGCGGGTTTCGGACCGTCACCTCGACGTTGTCGACGACCGAGAGCGCCGTCGTCAGATAGCGGTTCTCGTCGTTCGTGAGGACGAGCACGTCGACGACGGCGTCGGAGGGTGCGGCGACGTAGGAGACGTCGTCCGCGGCGAAGTCGTCGCCCGGCGAAAGCCGGACCGTCCCGCCGCCGCCCGGAATCCGAAGTGAGACGGACCGAACGTCGCCGGGACCCAGCGAGAGCGTCTTCTCTTGGCCGCCGAGCGACACCGACCGGGCCACGGCGCTGTCGCCGTAGTTCTTCAGCGAGACGGTCACCTCGTCGCCGGAGAACGACCGGTCGACGATGCCGACGTTGCCCGTCCCGCCGTCGGCGAACTGGCGGAGTTCGACCGACAGGCCGCGGGCGCGGGCGACGCGGACGGCGTCCTGCCACGCGCCGTCGTCGGCGAAGTCGCTGACGACGACGATTCGCGACCCCTCTCCCGCGATGGCCGTCGCCGTCGAGATGGCGGAGCGCAAGTCGCCGGGCGCGGCCGTGGCCGACAGGTCCGACAGCGCCGTCCGCGCCTGCTCGGGGTCGCCGCCGCGGAGTGCGACGTCCGCGTTCGACCCGGCGACGACGACGGACGTGGTTCCGGTGACGGCGCTTCGCGCCTCGGTCACTGCGCGCGAGAACCGCGTCTGGCCGTCCGACTCGACGCTCATGCTGGCGCTGGCGTCGACGACGAGCACCGTCTCTTCGACCGTCGAAGACTCCGACACGGGCACGTACGGCGTCGCGAGCGCCGTCGCGAACAGGAGGATTGCGAGCAGTTGGAGCAACAGGAGCAGGCTCCGTTTGAGTCGCTCGAACAGGGGGTTCGACCGGTCTTCGCGTCGGTCCGCCGAGAGGAAGCGGTACGTGGGGAGGCGGACTCGGCGCGGGTCGGGACGGACGAGATACAGGATGATGATGGGAATCGCCGCCGCGAGGGCGGCGAATCCGAGGGGGGTGAGAAAGACGTCGGCGAGGGCCATCGACTGAGTTGCTGTTCGCACGCCTCTTGGCTCTTTTCCAACGCGACCGGTCACGGAAAATATTCAGGTGTCGCTACTGGTCTCTCGGGGGGTCGACCGGACGGGGAGAGCGAGGACGGTGCCGGACGTTTATCACTCGGTGGGGCAGACGTCAGGCATGGTCGAACGAGTCACCGTGTCGGACATCCCCGACACGCCGAACCCGACGAGTCACAAGCGAGAGGTAGACGAGGCCGTCGGCGCGACGGCGTTCGGGTTCAACGTCCTCGAAGTGCGGCCGGGCGAACAGGTGCCGTGGGGCTATCACTCCCACCCCGAACACGAGGAACTGTTCTACGTCGTCTCGGGGACGCTCACCGTCGACACCGAGGACGGCCCGGTGAGAGCGAACGCGGGCGACGCCGTGTTCGTCGCCGCCGGCGAGAAGAACCGCGCGCACAACGCCGCCGACGAACCCGCGGAAGTCGTCGCCGTGGGCGCGCCGAAGGACGCGGACCACGCCGTCATCGAAGAGGCGTGCCCGGCGTGCGGCGTCGTCGGCGGACGCGAGTACGAACGCGTAGCGGGAGACGACGGCCCGCAGTACGTGCTCTCCTGTGAGTCCTGCGGCGCGGAGACGCTCCGGTTCGGTGCGGGCCCCGACGACGAGTAGCGAACGCGACGGACGGAGGCGCGAGTGCCGCGGAGAGACGAGCGTTCATCGTCTCGCCGCGCGTCGTCTCGGGTATGAGAGAGGGGAACGGCGCGGCCGACGAGACGCCGCCGGACGCGGCGCGCGACAGGCCGGTGACCGAGGCGAGTTACGGGATTCCCGACGACGAGGCGGGACTGCTTCCTTGGTCGTTCGTCGCCGACCGTCTCCGTGAAGACCGGACGTTCTGGATGTCGACGACGCTGCCCGACGGCCGTCCGCACGCCCGACCGGTGTGGGGCGTGTTCGTCGACGGGCGACTCCACTGCGGCGGCGGCGAGGAGACGCGGTGGGTGCGTAACGTCGCGCGCGACCCCCGTATCGTCGTCCACCGCGAGAGCGGCGAAGACGTCGTCATCCTCGACGGCATCGCCGAGCGATTGGACGCCGAGACGGCCGACGCCGCGCGCCTCGAACGCATCGACGACGCCTACGAGGAGAAGTACGGCATTCGCCACGGGACGCCGGTGTTCTCGATTCGCCCGACGCGCGTCCTCGCGTGGTCGGAGTATCCGACGGACGCGACGCGGTGGCGGTTCGACGGCGAGTGAACCAGTTATGCCGTCCCGGCGAGTAGCGGACGTATGCGCGTGGAGATTCACGGGACGGGACTGGACTTAGACGAGTCGTATCTCGACGCCGACGCGTCGGAAATCGCCGAACAGATCCGCGAGTACGAACGCGGCGACAGACGGACGTTCGACCTCTCGGTCGCCTACCCCGACTCGTTCACTGGCGAAGTGATGCGAGCGATGTCCGAGATTCCGTACGGCGAGACGCGGACGTACGGCGAACTCGCGGCCGAGTTGGACACGAGTCCGGTCGCCGTCGGGCAGGCGTGCGGTCGGAATCCGGTGCCGCTGATAGTGCCCTGCCACCGCGTCGTCGGGTCCGACGGCGGCCTCGTCGGGTTCTCCGGCGACGGCGGCGTCGACCAGAAGCGGCGACTCCTCGAAGGGGAGTCCGCGGCGACGCAGGCGCGACTCGGCGCGTTCGAGTGAGCGGAAGAGAACGGAGTAGCGGGCTTCAGTCTCGGAAGCGGTCGTCGCTCAGTCGCTCCGCGTGACCCCCTCGCTACGCGTGCTTCCGAATCCCGCCTCGTTGGCGACGCGGGCCACCTTCGGGCGGAACACCCACGACGTGAGGAGCACGATGGGAATCATCGAGACGGCGACGACGGCGTAGCCGGTGTGGAGGTTCGGCAGGAACGGCGCGGAGTAGACGAGGGGGTAGACGATGCCGCCGACGGTGCCGATACCGCCGACGACGCCCGCGACGGACCCGGAACTGTTCGGGAACATCGCCGGCACCTGCGCGAAGATGGCTCCCTCGGCGAACGCACACCCCATCCCGACGAGGAAGCCCGCGCCGACGGCGACGAGCACCTCGCCCGACAGTCCCGCGACGGTCATCCCGAGCATCGCCACGACGACGAAACACAGCGAGACGAACGTCCACTGCTCGCGGTAGCGACCGGTGAACACCGGGAGGATGTCCCTCTCCCTGCGCGCCAGCACGTCGCTGACGTAGCCGCCGATTGGACGGAGGAGGCCGGCCGCAATGGAGAACGTCGCCGCGAACGTGCTCGCCAAGACGAGGTTGTTGGTGTCGAACCCCTCGCGGTAGTAGGTGGCGAGCCACCCGTTCATCGACAGTTCG
Organism: Halogeometricum limi; assembly: GCF_900115785.1. GTDB lineage: Archaea > Halobacteriota > Halobacteria > Halobacteriales > Haloferacaceae > Halogeometricum > Halogeometricum limi. Next base: position 269,260 of record NZ_FOYS01000002.1, on the reverse strand, counting down.
AGTCCGAACGTCATCACGTACGCGAGGGCGAGGACGATAGTGCCGTAGCGCGTCGCGGTGAAGAACCAGCCCTCGAAGCTCGTGTTCTCCGCCGTCGCCCGCCGCTTCTCCTCGCTCTTTGCGGCCTCGCCGAGCGTGTAGTACGCCAGGGCGAGGACGACGGAGACGACGCCCGTGTAGAAGAACGCCGCGCGCCAGTTCGTCGAGAACAGCGGTCCGTTCCACTCGGGGCCGAACACGCGGGGGAGAATCAACGCGCCCCCGGCCGCCCCGGCGTTCCCGACGCCCGCGTAGATGCCCTCCGCCGTGCCGAGTTCGTCCTCCTCGAACCACTCGGAGACGTGCTGGATGCCGATGACGAACGTGATGCCCGCCGTCGCGACGACGAGGCGTTCGACGAAGAACACCGCGTACGACTGCGCGAACGCCGACGCCATGGAGAACACGCCGACGTACCCCAACACGATGGCGAACACCGATGGCGCGCCGAACTTATCGGAGAGCCACCCGGTCGCGATGCGGCCGAACGGCGCGAGCCAAATCGCGGCGCTCGCGAGGATACCGATCTCCGCGAGGGAGAGACCGAACTCGTCGGCCATCGGCCCGGTGAACGGCGCGAACGAGAACCAGATGAGAAACGAGAAGTTGAACCCGACGGTCGCGAGCAGCAACGTCCGGTACTTCGTCATCTTCACGAGACCCATCAGACGGCCTCCATCCCGTTCGAACGTCTATCGTGTACGTTTATTATAGACCACTCGTCCACTATTTTCGTATTTTCATACGCATTTGCGAAGCACATCACGGGAGAACGTGATGGCCTTCCCCCTAATAATGCTAAGCGTTGACAAACAGCAGTTCAGGCCATCCTAAGTGACCATTGGGACAATATATATTCGAGCTTTTAGTCCTTAAGGTGTATGCGCGACCAGTTTTCGTCCGTTTCGCGGACGTCCGTCAACCGAACCGTCGCGACGCGCCGTCTCGTCCTCGCTACTCTCTCGTCGCCCCCGGCCTCGCGTCGAAGCGCGACTCGTCGCAGACGTTCTCTCTTCGGATACAGTCACGTTTCTTATCGCGTTATCCGATTCACGTCGGTCGACTCGCAAGCTTGCGCCGTGAGCAAACCATTTCACCGGGGACCGCAACCCGGTAGTATGGACGACAAGCGGGAACTGCTCGACCTGCTGCTCCGCAACGCTCGTGAGAGCCCAGAAGACATCGCTCGACAGACGGGACTCGACGCGGCGGCGGTCGAAGCACTCATCGAAGAGTTAGAGGCCGACGGCGTCGTCCGCGGCTATCAAGCGGTCGTCGACTGGGACCGCGTGGACGAAGAGCACGTGGAGGCGCAGTTGGAACTGAACGTCGAACTCGACCGCGAGACGGGGTACGAAGAGATTGCGCGCCGAATCGCGAAGTTCCCCGAGGTGTCGTCGCTCCGCTTGGTCTCGGGCGACTACGACTTCGCCGTGGACGTCGAGGGCGACTCGATGCACGACGTCTCGACGTTCGTCTCCGAACGCGTCGCGCCCATCCCGGAGGTCACGCAGACGGTCACGCACTTCATCATGGAGACGTACAAAGAGCGCGGCATCGAACTCGGAGACACCGACGAGGACGACAGGCTCACGTTCTCGCCATGAGCGGATACGTCTCAGAGCGCGTGCGCGAGACGCCGCCGTCGGGTATCCGTCGGTTCTTCGAACTCGCCGCGGAGATGGACGACGTCATCTCGCTCGGCGTCGGCGAACCGGACTTCTCCGCGCCGTGGGCCGCCCGGACGGCCGCCATCGACTCGCTGGAACGCGGACGCACCTCCTACACGTCGAACCGCGGGATGCGCGAACTCCGCGAGGCCATCGCGGAACGGGTCGAGCGCTACGACCAGCAGTACGACCCCGACGACGAGATACTCGTCACCGCGGGCGCGAGCGAAGCCGTCGACTTGGCGATGCGTGCGCTGGTCGACCCCGGCGACGTGGTGGCCGTGCCCGAACCGTCGTACATCTCGTACGAACCGACGGTGACGTTCGCCGGCGGCCAGACGTGTTCGGTTCCGACGCGCGCCGAGGAGGACTTCGCGCTTCGGTACGACGACCTCGAACGCGCCGGCGCGGCGGACGCCGACGTCCTCGTCCTCTGCTATCCGAACAACCCGACGGGGGCGGTGATGTCGCTGGACGGACTACGAGAGGTCGCCGAGTTCGCCCGAGAACACGACCTGTTCGTCCTCTCCGACGAGATTTACGCCGCGCTCCGGTACGAAGACGACCACGCCTCCATCGCGACGCTGCCGGGGATGCGCGAGCGAACCGTCGTGTTCAACGGCTTCTCGAAGGCGTACGCGATGACCGGGCTCCGACTCGGGTACGCGCTGGGACCGTCCGGCGTCGTCGGCGCGATGAACCGCATCCACCAGTACACGATGCTGTCGGCGCCGACGACGGCGCAGTACGCCGCTCTCGAAGCCATCCGGTCGTGTGACGACGCCGTCGGCGAGATGCGCCGCGCGTACGACCGTCGCCGTCGGTTCGTCATCTCGCGGTTCAACGAACTCGGGATGGACTGCTTCGAGGCGAAAGGCGCGTTCTACGTCTTCCCCGAGTGTCCGCCCGGGTGGGACGACGACGAGGCGTTCGCGGAGGCCCTCCTCGAAGCCGAACGCGTCGCACTCGTCCCCGGAAGCGCGTTCGGCGAGAGCGGTGCGGGCCACCTCCGCGTCTCCTACGCGACGGGGATGGCCGAGTTGAAGACGGCGCTGAATCGTATCGAGTCGTTCCTCCGCGCGTAAACGTTCAGCTGCGATACGGATTTCTTTCTGACAGACAGTCACGCCTCACACGTCGTACCGACGGTGGATACTCCCGTCCGTGTGAGACTCATCAAATACACAAAGTATTATTTGTCGCGGTTCCGTGAGTCAAGCTGAATGGATACGGGAGACGAAGACTGTGCGGCGCAGGCGGACGTGTCTCCGGGGCTTACAGCGGCTCTCGACGACCTGAAGCGGCGCGGGAGCGCGCTGTTGGTCGTCGGTGCCGTCCCGGCGGACGTCTACCGCGAGGTCTCCGCACAGATGCTCGGCGACGGCGGGAGTGCCCCGAGGCGCCGACTGCTCGTCACCGGCGCGAGTGACGGCGAACGCGACTCCCGACTGAAAGTCGTCCGCCGACGGACGCCGGAGTGGACGCGCCTCCTGGAGTTCGACGGACTCGCTCGCGGAGCGGCGACGGCGACGCCATCCCGGACGACTGCGACGCCGTCCTCGCCCGACACGTCGATGGAGGCGACGTTCAACCCCGACTCGCTGAGACGCCGCGTCGAGGGGGACGTCGCGCAGTTGGGTATCGAAATCGCGAAGACGGTCGACCAGTTCGAGCGCATCTCGGGTGGGTTAGCGCCCGCCGAACTTCGAGTGGCGTTCGACTGTCTCCCCACGCTCGTCGCCGAGTACGGCGAAGAGACGGCGTTCCGCTTCTCGCACGTTCTCGCGAACCACATCCGCGGGGTGGATGGGATGGTGCACTGTTGGCTCCCGCGCGACCGAGACGACCAACTCGTCCGCACGCTCGAACCGTTGTTCGACGCGACGGTCGAACTCCGTCTCGAGGAGACGCATCTGCAACAGCGCTGGCACTTCCGGGACGTCGACCTCTCGTCGGACTGGCTATGTCTCGGATGACCGTCCAGCGTCTCCGAACGTGGCGTGTGAGTGACCAACACGTTTTTACTCGTGAACGATGACAGAGAAGATGATGGAACCGTCCGGGAATCCTGAGAGTCACTCGTCGTTCGACGCTCCGGGTTCGTATCTGGAGCTCTCTATCGACGAGGCCCCGGGCGGTGAGGGCGTCGTCGTCACCGACCCCATCGAACGACACCAGTTCGAACTCTCGACGCCCGGACCGGTCGCGCCGGAACCGGCCGACCCGGCCGCGTTCACGTTTCCGGCCGACGCGGCGGTCCAGTTTCGAACCGACCGTCTCGACCTGCAGACGGTCGTCTCGGTCTGCGTCCGCGACGAAGCGGGACAGATGCTCGGGCAGACCGACCACTTCGCGACCGAGTCGTTTCCGGACGGGACGTACGGTATCGAACTGTTCGCACCCGTGAAGACGTACGTGCGCGTCGACGGGCCGGTGACGATACGGTCGAACGACGCCCGGACGACGCTCTCGTTCGACGAAACCGTGGACGTCCTCGTCGGCGCGCGCTCGCACCACAAGCGGCCGGCGGCGACGATAACGACCCCCGACGACCCCCATTCTATCATGCGAGCGGTGTCGCTTCTGGGGTCGGCGCTCAAGACGACCACGCCCGAGCGGTCGTACCCGACGCTCCGGGGGCATCCGCCCCTCGTCGAACGCGGCGAGCGATTCTCCGCACCGCCGGCGATGGCGGCGCCGGAGACGGGCGTCACGCTGGAACTCCCCCCGACCCACCGGCACGTCTACGTGGCGGCACCGTTGGCGTACTACCTCGGGGCCACCGTCGTCGAAGGGGAGACGCCGCGACTCCGGACCGAGAACGGGTTCACGTACGAGTTAGACGGACCCGCGGGATACGAGCGAACCGTCGAACGGGTCCTGAAGCAGACGTTCTTCCTCGACTGCGTCACGCGCACGGAGGGCTACTACCAGGTCGACCTCCACGAACGGCGCGCGGTCGAAGGCCACGTCGACCTCGACTTCGCCGACCTGTACGACCGGTCGCTGGCCGAACAGGTCGAAGCGTACCTCGGCGTCCCCTACGACGACGTCGCCGAGCACGTTCCCGAGTGGAAACTCACCACGCACGTGACGCCGACGCCGTCGAACGTCGAACTCCTCCCCTTCGTCGCGAACGACCTCGCCATCGTTCGGACGCCGAGAGCGAAACCGACGGCGAGTTCGGCGACGCAGGCGGCCTCCGTCGGGGAGTTCCTCCGGTCGACGCCGCGCGTCACCGACGGTGGATTCGTCCGGAGTGCGAGCCAGACGTCGCCGTTGCCCGACCGGACCTACGTCCAACCGGAAAAGACGGATTCGCTCGAACAGGCGTGGGTCGGGCAGGGGACGCCCATCGGCGCGAGCAAGGCGTCGCTACAGGCGTACCACAACCGACTGTACCGGTCGCCGACGGAGGGCGAGATATCGATTACCGTCGTCTGCAACGACCCGAAGATGGCCGCCGAGCGTGACGACGTGGAGTCAGTGTACGGGTCGCGCGAGAAGCTCCCGTTCGACGTGCGAGTCGCGTACGAACTGACGCGAGAGGAACTCAGAGACGCGCTGGCGACCGACGTGGACTTCTTTCACTACATCGGACACATCGACGACTACGGCTTCCACTGTTCCGACGGCACCCTCGACGCTTCGACGCTGTCGGACGTGGGCATGGACGCGTTCTTGCTCAACGCCTGTCGCTCGTACGAACAGGGGATGCACCTCGTCGACGCCGGCGCAATCGCTGGCGTCGTAACCCTCGACGACGTGGTGAACAGTAGCGCCGTCGACGTGGGGTCGATGCTCGCGCGACTGCTGAACGGCGGGTTCCCCATCCGGAGCGCGCTCGAACTCGTCCGGGGCGAGAACGCCGCCGGTGACAACTACATCGTCCTCGGCGACGGGGGACTGTCCGTCGCGCAGAGCAGTGGTGTCTACGCTAATATGTGCCGTATCGAGCAAACATCGGAAGGATTCGACGTCGAGTATAACATATATCCGAGTAGCTACGTTGGAATGGGAGGATTAGTGAAGCCGATGCTTCCCGAGATCAACAAACACTACTTGGGCTCGGGAGCCGTCGATGTCTTTTCGCTCTCCACAGAGGAGCTGAACAGTTTCTTGGAGCTAGAGAATATTCCGGTACTCGTCGAAGGAAAACTTCGTTGGAGCGACGCGTTCGATACTGATTCTCTTCGTTGATCTACGGACCGTAAATTCCCGTGTTGTTCCCCGCCGCGACGGAGCCCGCCTGCGAGAGCAGCAAGAGCGCGGTGAACAGGACGCCCATCATGCGGGGGTGGTCGGCCAGGTACTGTGCGACTGCGTTCGTGTCAGTTTCGGACATGACGTATAGTCCATATCCCGGGCGATAGATGAATATTTTCGAGTAGTTCTGATATGAAATTAACTCAATTTAGGTTTAATTTCTAACGAATAAACTCGGAGCGTTGCAGAGAGCGTCTCTAACGGTCGTACGACCGTCAAATTGGGCAGACAGTCGTCACTCGGAGGAAATGCGTCGGAGAGAAGAGTGCCAACCGGTCGGTGCTACTCGTCGCGTTCGAGGTTCTCGAACGCGGAGTTGTCACCGAGGTCACGGTAGACCGCGGCGATGTCTCGTTCCTCGTCGAACTGGTGGAGGGTCTCGTCGAGGTCTGCGCGCAGTTCGGACAGGCGCGCGTCGAGTTCGCGGTACTCTTCGTTCTCTTCGAGGGCGATGGATTCTTTCTCGGACTCTAACAGCGCCTTCTTCGACGCGAGCGAGAAGAGTTCCTGTACGCCGTCGTCGTAGCTGTTTCTCAAGAGGAGGTTGTCTACCGTGTCTTCGAGCGCCTCTTTCGAGACCGGTTTGACGAGGTAGTCGTCGAACCCCATCGCGACGATGTCGAAGTCGGGTTCGACGGCCGTCACCATGGCGACGCGACACTCGAAGCCTCGATTCCGTATCTCGGCGAGGGCTTCGTCTCCGGAGAGGTCTGGCATGCGGCGGTCGAGGAGGACGACGTCGACGTCTTCGTCGAGTTCGTCGAGCGCCTCGTGGCCACCGTAGGCGACGCGGACGCGACAGTTCTCTCTGAGCCACGTTGCGTACAAGTCGGCGAGGTCCGGCTCATCTTCCACGATGAGCACGAGCGGCTGGTCAGCACTCATTTGTATGTTCGTGGTGTTGCGGGAACACGCACATCATCGAATGAAACACGGGGCCATATCAAGATACCCCTTATTCTGTCCCGCCTGAACGTTCGAACTTTCTGCCACCACGAGAGTCTGAGAAAGCCTTAGCGGTGTGGTAGTGTTATAATTTTTGGCTATCGGAAGACGTACGATGAGCCATTTGTCGGCTAATTTATATCCCGGCGGTGCGCCGTCACACCGAACGCCGGTGCGTCAGGCCGAGACGTCGGTGATGGTCACGCGCGTCGCCTCGACGTCTTCGAGGACCGCGCCCCACCCACCGACGCTGTAGCGTCCGTCGGCCGTCCGGAGGGTCAGAGACACCTGTCCCGCCAACTGCGACAGTGCGGGTTCGCCGTCGACCTCGGCGGCGCTAGAGTAGTAGACGTCGGTGATCTCTCCGTCGAGTTCGACCGACGCGCCGTTCGCCGTCTCGAACCCGGTGACCGTCGCGCGAACCGTCTCGCCCGCCGCGAGGTGCGGTTCGACGGTCCGGACACACCGCCTGATGTCCGCGAACGCGAACGGCGGGTCGCCGCCGTGTTCGGAGTAGAGCACGTCCCACACCTCCCAGAGACAGGTCTGAAAGTACCAGTGGAAGACGTAGGTGAGCGTGTAGTCGTCGACGAGCACCCCGTACTGGTTCAGCGAGTGCGCGTGCGGGGCGAAGCACGTCCCGGTCCGGTCGACCAACAGGACGAACGGCGTCGGAAGCGTCCGGTGACGCGCCTCGGTGACGACGCCCGCGAAGTTCTCGGCCTCCAGCGTGGAGCGATCGAACTCCGGGTCGGTGTGCAGCGAGACTTTCACAATCACGTCGTCGTCGTGTGCCTCGCGGAGTGCGGGGACCAACTCCTCGTACTGCGCGGGCGTGACCGACAGTTGCACCTCGCTCTCGGCGTCCCGAATGAGCGATTTCGCTCGCTGAAACACCGTGTCGAACCGCTTGACGATGCTCAGCATGTGTCGATTCACCTCCGGCGCCTCCCAGCGTTCCTCTATCTCGTCGGCCGCCTCTTCGAGCATCGACGCCCGCCCGCGCAGGTCGGCGAGCACCGTCTGCGGGTCGCACGCCCGCGCGTGGAGGCTGTCTTGCTCGTACGTCTCGATGTAGCCCTTCGCCTCCAAGTCTCGAAGCACGTCGTAGATGCGGGCCGTGGGGACCGCACAGGCGTCCGCTAACTCGGTCGCACTCGCCGTTCCCAACCGGAGGAGCGTGCTGTACGCCTCCGCTTGGTACTGGGAGAGACCAGCATCTTCGAGAGCGTCGCGGAGTTCCGTGGGGTCCATCGGTACGTTGCGACTACCCCAGCGTCACTCATCATTGTTCCGGAGAGATACGACAGGTGGTGTACCGAATCGCGCGCGAATCGACGGCGTCGCGGCCGGCGAAGAAACCGGGGAACGGAGAGACCACGGTCCGACCGGTAGTCGAGACCGCCCGCGGCGGAGACTACTCCTGCGGGCTGTAGTTCGGCGCTTCGTCGGTGATCATCACGTCGTGCGGGTGGCCTTCCGTCTGGCCCGCACTGGAGACGCGGACGAACTCGGCGCGCTGTTTGAAGTCGGGGAGCGTCTCGGCGCCGACGTAGCCCATCCCGGAGCGCATCCCGCCGACGAGTTGGTGGAGTTCGGACGCGAGCGTTCCCTTGTACGGCGTCGCCGCTTCGACGCCCTCGGGGACGAACTCCTCGTCGTCGTCGGCGTCCTTGAGGTAACGGTCACCGCCGCCGGACTTCATCGCGCCGACCGACCCCATCCCGCGGTACTGTTTGTACTTCTTCCCGTTCATCGTGATGACGCGGCCGGGGGCGGCGTCGGTGCCGGCGAAGTACGACCCGAGCATCACGGCGTCCGCGCCCGCGGCGATGGCCTTGATGGCGTCGCCGGAGTAACGAATCCCCCCGTCGGCGATGACGGGGACGCCCTCGCGCGACGCCACGTCGGCGACTTCGGCGACGGCGGTTATCTGCGGCATCCCGGCACCCGAGACGACGCGCGTCGTGCAGATGGACCCCGGCCCGATGCCGACTTTGAGACCGTCGGCGAAGTCGACGGCCGCCTCGGCGGCCTCTCGCGTGCCGACGTTGCCGACGACGACGTCCGCTTCGACGGTCTGTTTGATGTCGCGCGCGCTGTCGAGGACGTTGAGGTTGTGCGCGTGTGCGCAGTCGATGAAGAGGACGTCCGCACCCGCTTCGTCGGCGGCCTCCGCGCGGTCGGTCTCGAACGGACCGACGGCGACACCGCAGACGAGACGCCCGTCCTCGTCGCGGGCGGCGTTCTCGTGTTCGCGACGCTGGAGGATGCCTTGCATCGTGACCAGACCGACGAGGTGACCGCCCTCGTCCACGACGGGCACGCGCTCTATCTTGTGGTCGTACATGAGTTCGAGCGCTTCGCGGGCCGTGACGTCGCGAGAAGCGGTGATGACTTCGTCCGTCATCGCTTCCTGCACCTCGTCGGACTCGCCGACTTCGAGGTACGGACGGATGTCGGTCCCGGAGATGATTCCGAGCACGACGTCGTCCTCGTCCACGACGGGGGCACCCGAGACGCCCTCGCGTTCCATCATCTCGTCCACGTCGCGAATCGTCTGTGCCGCGCGGGCCGTGACGACGTTCTCACGGCGGATGACGAGTTCGTCCGCGCGCTTGACGCGCTCTATCTCGGCGACCATCGCCTCCACGTTCATGTTTCGGTGGAGCACCCCGAGTCCGCCCTCGCGGGCCATCCCGATGGCCATCCCGCTCTCGGTGACGGTGTCCATCGCCGCCGAGAGGACGGGAAGGTTGAGTTCGACGTTCTTCGAGACGGTAGTCGACACGTCGGCGTCGTCGGGTTCGACGCGACTCTCCATCGGTCGCAGCAGTACGTCGTCGAACGTCAGTGCCTCTGGAACGCGCAGTTTCTCGGAGAAGGATTCTCGTTCGGGAACGTCGTTCGCCATGTAAATCGTCCAGACTACTGCGACAAAAGGGTTGCGAGATAGCACGGGTGTGCAGACTGTTGCCAGCCGTTCCCGAGATGTATACACGTTCGAGGATATCTGTCGGCCGCGACGAGTCGGGATGGTCGTGACGGGACGCGAGTCGACGAGCGGCGCCGACAGACCTCGCAAGTATCACCCGAACCGCCACGAGAGGAGAACGAATCCGAGATTATTCTTCCCTCAGCCAACGATTCGTAGTCCTATTTAAGTATATGACTGAAGGGTGTCTACACCCATGCACCCACATCTCACACAAATTTTAATAGATTAGTGCGACTCTGTGCAGACATGGACTCCGAGCGTCCCGCTGCATCGCGTATCGCCGGTCAGACGAGCTTCCGCTCCGGCATTCTCCTCAAATTTATCGCGATGTGGCGAACATTTACATTCGGGAAACAGGCCCTCCCGAATCTCGGACTCGGAGTACTCGGACGAGCCACCGACGACGAGTCGAGTCGGTTACGTTCGTATCACCGCTTGGCCGATGGTGACGGCCGTTAGACCCGAATGAGTGTCTCACAGCATCCGGTCGCGCTTCGCTTAGAGCAACAGGTGGGCGGCGCGACGCGCCTGCTCGCGACGGTCATGGCGCTTCCGCTCGTCGACGGTATCTTCCCCGCACTCGTCATCGCGGGTGCGCTGAGCGGTCCCGTCGGCATCCTCCAGACCGGACTGCTCATCTTCGGTGGCTCAGCCACCGTCGCGGTCATCCTCGCCGAGATGGAGGGGACGCGCCGCGAACAGGTCACGTCCATCCTGCTTCTCGCCGCGGTGCTGTTACCCGTCGCGGGGTTGGAAGCGGCGTTCGCACAGACCATCAAGACGGTGCTGAACTTCGAGGTGTTCCACCGGTTCGCCGGACTCGTCATCCTCGCCGTCGCGGCGAAGACGGCGTCCTCGGAGGTCGGTGAGAAGCTCCCCTCGCCGAGCGTCATTATCGGTCTCGGACTGGTCGCGAGCTTCGAACCCTCCGGCGCGCAGTTGATACTGACGCCCGACCCGACGACCATCCTGCACGCCGTCGCCGCGGCCGGGACGGGCGTCGCGTTCGCCCTCGCCGTCGCTCTGTCCGCGCCGCGCCTGCGCGGTGCGGTCGACATCGACCGCTTCCGCTTCGGGAGCGCCGTCGCTCTCGGGATGCTCGCCATCGACGTGCTCGGCGTCCTCCCGACGGAGCGTCCCATCGCACTGGGCGTCCTCGGCGTGACGGCGTTGTTCGCGTACGACCCCTCCGCCGGAGACCCGTCCGTCGAAGACGTCGCGGACGACGACAGCGCGGACGGGCCGGAGACGCCCGACGGCGTTCCGACGGCCGCGGCCGTCGCCGACGGCGGCGAACGCGGCGAGACGGACGACGACTCCGCGCTGGAGGACGAACCCTCCACGGCGGCGGAAGACCCCGGCTACGGCTACCCGAGCGAGAACGACTCGCGCGCGCCGTGGCTCTGAGCCGGGTTCGACCAGCTTTTCGGAGAACGCCGTACACGAAGGAGTTACCAGTCCGCCGGTCGTCTGCGCCAGTATGAGCAACCGCGTCGTCCAAGGACGGATGGTGACGCCCGAACGACTCGCCGAACTCGTCGAGGGAGAGCGACCGCTCGAAGCCGAGGCGATAGAGGACGCCGACCGAGACTGCCCCGACTGCGGCGGCAACGTCATCTCGGTGGGCTACATGCCGAGCGTGACGGAGTTCGTGACGGCCTACAAGTGCCAAGACTGCGACTGGAGTGAGACCGACCGCGACTGACGACCGTCAATCGAAATTCCTTTAAGTCGAATCGCCATACGAAGAGACGCACAAGTGGGGGTCGTGGCCAAGCCCGGCATGGCGACTGACTCCAGAGGCAACGCGCCCGGGACGAAACTCCAGACTGATATACCGAGCGACCGACTGATCATCGGTCGTGTTGACGACCCTCTGGAGTTCCGAGGCGCTACACCGGAGATATCAGTCGATCGGGGGTTCAAATCCCTCCGACCCCACTTCTACTCTGAACTCACCCACCCAGCGAGCGCTCCGTCGCTCGCGTACGGCGTGAGTTCAGGTGACGTTTCCGAGGAGGATTGGAACCAAGGAGCGTAGCGACCGAGGTTCAAATCCCTCCGACCCCACTTCTACTCTGAACTCACCCACCCAGCGAGCGCTCTGTCGCTCGCGTACGGCGTGAGTTCAGGTGACGTTTCCGAGGAGGATTTGAACCAGGGAGCGGAGCGACCGAGGTTCAAATCCCTCCGACCCCACTTCTACTCTGAACTCATCCACCCAGCGAGCGCTCTGTCGCCCGCGAGACGCGCCTCCCGGGAGGTTCTGGGCGTATCGTCGACGCCGGCCGAGAACGACAGTCAGAGATAGTCGTCGCGCCGACCACGGAGGAAAGACGAGAGCGAAGAGGCGACCCCGAACCGGGTCGGAAGCGCCGCGAGAGTACCTAGAACTCCCACGTCCAGAGCGTCACGGAGTCGTCCGTCGAAGACGACTGCCAGACGATTCGGACGGTCGCATCCTGCAGGTCCAGATAGTCGCTGTTGTCGATGGCCGCGCCGCCGGCCTCTCTGAAACTACTGCTGTTGATGGAGACCGTCTCTGCGGCAGTGAAGTCGCTCCCCGCCTGCGACGCGAACGGGTTCGGGCCGACGTACACCGCTGGCTCGTTGTCGTTCGGGTCGTCCGTGTCTCTGCTCCACGCCCCCGTCACCGAGATGTTGAGCGCGCCCGTCTGGAGCGTGTCGCCGGCGGTGTGCGTGACGTTGAGGTAGTGGCCGTCCGGCGACGTTCCGACGTTGTCGCGCGTCGAGGTATCGTACTCGGCCGAGAACGCGGTGTTGGGTGCGTCGTCGACGCTGTCGGTCAACTGAAACAGGTACCCGCCCGTCGCCCCTGTGAGCACGACGACGACCGCGACCATCAAGATAGTCGCGACGACGGGACTCACTGCTCTCGTATCAGAATTCATGATTGAACTGCTATTCGTTTCGTCTCACAAAACAGTTGCGCTCAGGAGAAATTCATCGGGAAGAGGTGGCGCGGAGGCGGTTTATCCCCGGACTGGACAGTCGAATAGGGAGAGAGGTGGAGGACGAATCAAAATATCTGTCGAATGATAAAAGGTGTGAGAAGAGGTCGCTCTGCCGGGGAGAGACAAGACGAGAGAGACGAACGAGCGGTTACGCCGAGCGGTCCGAGACGTACTCGAAGTCGACGGTGCCGTCGGACGCGAGCGTCACGTGTCCGCCCTCATACGCGAACCGAATCTCGAACTCGGCGTTCGGCGTCGCGGCGAGGAGGTTCTCCAGTGCGTCCGGGTCGGTCACGTTCGAGAGCGGTTCGAGGTCGACGGCTCGGCACCCCTTCACGTCGGCGACGCGGGAGACTATCTCCAAGGTCGTGCACTCGCGAATCGATGCTCCTCCTGCTCCGGTCCCTGCGTGCGTTGGTGTGGTCTTCCCCATGTAGTGTATTCCCACCTGCAGTCTCCACCGCCGGGGCGCACTCCAGTTCGGCACGGGAGAGCCACCACCACCAGGAAGACTGCGCTTCGAATCGATACGATTCCTACAGTGGTATAATTGTTTTCTTTGCCGCCGTCACGGTCGCTACGGGACACTCACAGGGAGTGCAGATAGATGCTCGAACAAACATTTTCTGCGGGCACCCGGTCGCCGGCCGTCGGTTGTCAGTCGTCAGTCGTCGTTTCCGCAGTCGATTCGGCTCAGTCGTCGGCGACTTCGACGTGGGGCCGGTCGAACTCCACGTCGGTTCCTTCCTCGCGGCAGACTTCGAGCGCGTGCTTCGCCGCGAACCCGGCGACGTGTGCGGTCCGTCCGGTTCCGACGCCGACTTTGAGTTCGACGCCCGCCTCCCGTTCGACGTGTGCGATGGCGTCGCGGTAGTCCGCTTCGTCCATGTCGGGACAGACCGAGATGATGTTGTCGCCGCCGACGAAGAAGGAGAGCGCGCCGTACTCCTCGCGGAGATACCGCATCAGCGTCGCGTACCCCTGTTCGATCTGGATGAACGAGTCGAACTCGTTGAGTCGGTCGGTGTACTTGCCCGTCGCGTCGTTCACGTCGAAGTGGGCAATCTGGAGGTCCTCGGGCATCCTGTCGCTCTCGGCGAGGACGTCACCCGACAGCACTTCTCGTCTGTCGCCGTCCTGCGCGCTCCCGGCGGTTTGGAGGCCGGCCGTCGCCGATTCGAGCGCCTCGACGGGCGATGCGTCGACGCCGGTTCCGAGGCTTATCGTCACCGGATAGCGGTTCGCGATAGACTCTTGCAGGAGTTCGTGGTCCGCCTCGTCGAGGCCGTTCGTGACCGCGACCATGTTGTCGAAGCGGGTGAAGAAGACGTAGCCGTCTCGGCTTCCGACGAACTGTGCGAGGTCGGCGAACAGCCGCGACTGGAGCGTCTGCAGGTCCATCTCTCGGCGTGGCTCGGGGGTGACCGTCCACGGGCCGTAGTTGTCTATCTGGATGAGCGAGAGCTGCGTGTTCGTCACACTCTCTGAGACGGAGTTCGCGCATATCGTTCTTTGGTTCCACGAGCGGGCGGTGCTACCACGTCGTACGGTCGGGACTCACTCCGCGCCTGCTCACTCCACGTACCTGTCCCCCGTGTAGCGCCCGTAGACGACGTCGAGCGCCATCCAGACGAACACCCACAGCACGATGCCGACGAACGCGAGGAACGTCGTCGAGAGCAGTGGAACGAGGTTCGCGACGCTCACCAAGAGCGAGTACGCCGCGAACATCGCCAGTGCGGCGACGACGAGTCCGACCACCCCGAGCAGATAGTGGTCCCGCACCGCGTGCGAGTTCGGATGTGACTTCGCACCTCCGACGCCGACGGTGAATACGACCATGTGTGTACATTGGTGCCATACGTCATAATTCTGCTGCGGCGCGGCGAGCGATTCAACAGGGGGAGCGCTCTACTGAGGAGCGATGAACTATCGAGGCGTCGTTCTCGACGTTGACGGAACCGTCGTCCGAGGTAACGAACCGATACCGGGAGCGGGAGCGGGGATAGACGCACTCGCCGCCGCGGGACTCGAACGCGTCTTCGTCTCAAACAACCCGACGAAACCTCCGGAGGCGTACGTCGAGCGCCTCGGCCGCGCCGGGTTCGACGTCTCCGCGTCGGAGGTGGTCACCGCGGGGACGGTGACGGTTCGGTACCTCACGGAGGAACACCCGGACGACGACCTGTTCGTCGTCGGCGAACCGGGACTGGTCGAACTCCTCGCCGACGCCGGACTCTCGGTCGTCGACGCAGACGAGGACCCGGACACCCTCGTCGCTTCCATCGACCGGGAGTTCGACTACGATACGCTCTGTCAGGCGCTCTGGACGCTCTCGGACGAGCGAGTCGGCTTCGTCGGCACCGACCCCGACATCGTCATTCCGGCCGCCGGACACGACGTCCCGGGGTCGGGGGCGGTCATCAACGCCATCGCGGGCGTCGCCGAACGCGACCCGGACGTGGTTCTCGGGAAACCGTCCGACACCGCGCGCGAGATGGCGCTCGAACATCTCGGCGTCCCCCCCGAGTCGGTGCTCGTCGTCGGCGACAGACTCGACACGGACATCGCGCTCGGCGAACGCGCGGGCATGACGACGGTGCTCGTCAAGACGGGGGTGACCGACGAACGGACGCTGGCCGAGAGTTCGCACGCGCCGGACTACGTCCTCGACTCGCTGGGCGACATCGAACGGGTGCTGAACGGACGCGACGCCTAACGAGACAAATCGTTAAGGTGTCTCCGCCTGCAGGTCACGGTAGGTGACACCGATGGGCAAGAAGATTCTGATGATCGTCGGCGACTTCGGCGAGGACTACGAGACGATGGTGCCGTTTCAGGCGCTTCAGATGGTCGGTCACGAGGTAGACACCGTCTGTCCGGAGAAGGCCGCGGGCGACACGGTGAAGACCGCTATCCACGACTTCCGCGGCGACCAGACGTACCTGGAGACGCGGGGGCACGACTTCGAGGTGAACGCCACGTTCGACGACGTGGACCCGGCCGAGTACGACGCACTCGTCGTTCCGGGCGGACGCGCGCCGGAGTATCTCCGGACGTACGACGAAGTCCTCGACGCCGTTCGGCACTTCTTCGAGGAGGACAAACCCGTCGCGGCCGTCTGTCACGGCCCGCAGATTCTCGCGGCGGCGGGCGTCTTAGAGGGCTACGAGATGACCGCCTACCCCGCCGTCCGCGCGGAGGTAGAGGCCGCCGGATGTTCGTGGGTGGACGGCGTCACCGTGGACGGAAACCTCGTCACCGGACAGGCGTGGCCGGACCACCCCGAGTGGTTGGCGAAGTTCCTCGAACTCCTCGGAACCGAGATATCCGAGGCGGAAGCGGCCGCCGCGGACGACTGACGGGACGCTCTCACCGCGTGCGAGTAGTTCTCTCGTTTGAGAATGTCTGACAAAGCTTATAGTGGGTGGTGCGGTAGAACATACCATGGAAGGTCAGCCGAACAGCCCGTACGTCTTCGACGAAGGCGCCGAAGAACTGCGCGGATCGTACGTCTCCCGAGACGAAGTGGAAGAAGTCGCCGACTACGACCCCGAAGAGAAAGAGGTCGTCATCGTAGAGGGACAAGCCATGAGTTTCCGGGCGTACCGACGCTGACACTCCATGCCTCGGGCGAACCGAGGCGTCTCCAGTTCTGCGCGCAGTCGCTCGACGACTGACGAGTAAAAGAAAACGAGAGTTGCGTCGGCGTTAGAACGCGCCGCCGTGGACGTCGATTTCGGCGTGGAGTTCCTCGCGGAGCGCCGCGTGGACGTGACAGATACCCTCTGCTCGCTCGACGATTTCGTCGAACGTCTCGTCGTCGAGGTCCGCTTCCACGTGGATGGAGAAACGGATGCCAGAGAGGTCGTCGTCGTCGTCGAGGTCCGCGTCGGCGTCGATTTGAATCTTACCGAGGTCGTCGTGGCCGCGCTGTTGGCCGCCGACGCGGAACGCGGGCAGGAAACAGGACGCGTAGTCCGCGACGAGGACGGCGTTCGGGTTCGGACCCGTCTCGTCCGTCGCGTCGATGGTGAGTTCGTAGTCGCCGACCTGACTCGTCGAGGCGAATCCCTCTTCGCTGACAGTGGAAGTTTCGATGTCGCTCATGCGTCCTGATGGTCGGACGCCGTGGCCCTAAAGGTTGCTCAAACGGCACCCGAACTCGTCCTCGACGCGTGCCCGTTCGCACGCCACAAAAACACTCCAAAAATTCATATAGTCTTGTATACAAGACATTCATTAGATAGATAATGAGAGGGCGTACGAACAGAGCGGAGACGGCGAGTGTGACTCTCGTGGTCGTACTCCTCCTCGTCGTTCCGTTCAGTGTTCTCGGTGGGGGAACCGTGGGGGCGGTAACAGGCTGTCAGACGGGCGACGATGCCTGTGAGACGGGCAACGAGTACGAACGCTCGCCGCTCGCTTCGAGCGGATGGAGCGGACTGTTCGGCGCCGGCGACGCTGACGACGACGATTCTGATGGCGACGACGATTCTGACGGCGACGATAACGGGACCGTGACAGAGACCCCCGAGAGTAGTACCCTCGGGACCAGTGTACCGGGCACAAGCACGGTGTCGGACGTCATCTCGACTGTGACGGGAGATTCCGACGACTCCGACGCACCGGGGAAATTCGGTGACGCTCCCGGCCAGAACGACCAAGACGACTCCGACGACTCCGACGCACCGGGGAAATCCGGTGACGCTCCCGGTCAGAACGACCAAGACGACTCCGACGGTGACGACTCCGACGACTCCGACGCACCGGGGAAATCCGGTGACGCTCCCGGTCAGAACGACCAAGACGACGAAGACGACGACGTCTCTCGGGGAATCGACGGGCGGAACGTAACCAACGCTCCGGTATCAGTCTCTCTTCGGACGGCTAACGCCTCCGAGAACGCGAGCGGTACCGAGAAGAGAGACGGCGACGACGACAGCGAAGCGGAAGCAGACGGCGATGACGACGACGTGAAGATAGTCGACGCCACCGTCAGTTCCGTCGACGCGAACGAGCGGACGCGAATCAACCTCACGCCGCCGAAAGCGGCGGCGAACGGGACGCCGAAGAACTCGTCGTCGGACCGTCCGGGGAACGTCTCCGACGGAAGCGCGAACGAGACGGACACGGTGAACGAATCGGTCGACAACGAGTCGATGACGAACGCCTCCGACGAGGACGACGTCACCCTCACCGGGATGGAACTGACGCCGACGCGGAACGGGTCGTTCACGATGAACGTGACGACCGGCGACCGAATCGAGGGGTCGCCCGACTTCGAGACCGACGACGGGTCCGAGTCGATGAAACAGATTCGCGTCGACCACTCCATCTCGAACGACGAACTGAACGGGAGCGTCGACATCGACTTCCGGGTGTCGAAGACGCGGATGGAAACTGACGACGTCGAACCCGACGAAGTGGCGCTGTACCGCTACGAGAACGGGTCGTGGACGGAACTCCCGACCGAAGTCGTCGGTGAGACGCCGACGGCGTACGAGTTCCGCGCCGTCTCGCCCGGCCTCTCCGAGTTCGCCGCCGGGGCCAAGCGGCCGAAGTTCACGGTGGAGACGGTCGACGTCGACGTCGCGGAGATTACCGTCGGCGAGGACCTGCGCGCGCACGTCCAGATTGCGAACGACGGCGGCGCGGACGGCGAGTTCGTCGCGCAACTCCTCCTCAACGGCGACGTGGTCGAACAGCGCGAACTCACCATCGCCGCGGGCGGACAACGGCAGGCGCTGTTCGACCACCAAATCTCCGACTCCGGCGAGTACGAGGTGAAGATAAACGACGTGCTGGCGGGTACCGTCGTCGTCCGCGCGTCCGTCGGCGAGACGGAGACGCCGACCGCTACTGGCGCGGCGACGGAACCCCCGACGACCACCCGACGGTCCGGTGCGACGGGGACCGCACGGCAGACGACCGAAATCTCGGGCATTCGCGCGACGAGTCCCGTGTTCCACCCGACAGCGCTCGTCGCGGTGGTCGTCGTCGCACTCGGCGCGCGGTTCAGACGCCGGTTCCGATAGTCGGTCGGCCGCGACTTCGACACGTTTTCACCGGTCAGTCTCGCGACGACAGAGCGGCGTCACGGGAGAGCGAACGCTGGAGCGCGTCGTATCGGCATCGCGCAGAACGGGCACTCGTGCTCGAACGTCAGTTCGACCCCGTCGTCAGTTCGACCCTGTGGTCAGTTCGACTCCCTCGCCGGTTCCTCGTCGCCGCCCTCCCGCCGCGGGATTCGGAGCGTGACGACGCACCCGCGCGGGTCGTTCTCGCCGAAGGAGACGCTGCCGCCGTCCCTGTCGGCGAGCCACTTCGTTATCCACAGTCCGATACCGCTTCCGTGTTGCAGCGCCGTCTCCTCGCCCTCCTCGAGAACCGCCCGTTCGTGCTCGGGGATGCCGGGGCCGTCGTCCGCCACGGAGACGACGACGTCGTCGCCGTCCGGTGTGACGCGGACGTCGACCGTCGGCGCACCGTTGTCGTTGTGGAGGCAGGCGTTCTCGACGACGTTCCTGACGGCCGGAGTTATCGACGGCGCAGTCGGTTCGTGAGCGTCACCGTCGACGGACAGCGAGACGTCGACGTCGGGGTACGCCTTCCGGGCGTCGGAGACGACTTCCTTCACCGCGTCCGCGGCGTCGACCGTTCGACCGTCGCCGGTGTCGAACTCGCCGTCCAACCACCGCGCCTTCTCGCTCACCGAGACGAGACGCTCGCCCCTGTCGAGAATCGTCTCGGCGGCGTTCGCGGTCTGTTCGTCGTCCGAGCGGTCGGCGACGAGTTCCGCGTAGCCGAGGACGACGTTCATCTCGTTTCGCACGTTGTGTCGGAGGACGCGGTTCAGGACGTCCAGCCGTTGTTCGCGCTCTCTGACGGCCTTCTCGCGTTCGTCGAGTCCCGTCGCGAGCGCGTTGAACCCCTCGCTGATTCGCTCCCACTCCTCTGCGGAGTCGAACTGGAGCGAGTGGCCGTGGTCACCCCGTCGGAGTGCGTCGAACCCGTCGAGAAGCAGTCTCGTCTGCCTGCTGTTGTACACGTACTCCAACACCCACAGGGCGACGATGAGCAGGAGTATCAAGAAGAGTCCGCCGCCCTGCGCGAACGCGAGTTGTTGCAGTCGGGTGTTCAGCGGTCCGCGGTCCCGTTGCACGGTGACGGTCCACCCGTAGGAGTCGACGGTCGCACGGCCCGTTATCGACTGCTCGAACTCGGTTCTGCTCTCGTACAGCGTCGCGTCGTCCGCGTGGACGGTGACGCGCTGGTTCTCTCGCGAGAGCGGTTCGACCGGTTCGAGGAACGTGTCCGAGGAGACGTAGATGGACGCCGCGAGGACGCCGCGAACCGAACCGTTCCGGATGATGGGCGCGCTGACGACGACGAGATACTGGTCTCGCGACTCGACGTACTCGGGGTCGGAGACGGACGCACTGTGGTAGCGCGCCGACCGGAAGTACGACTCCTCGCTCACGTCGGTTCCGATAGCGTCCCGTCGGACCGACTCGTCTATCTGTCCGTCGAAGGCGACGACGGTGCCGTTGGCCGCGACGACTTGCGCCGCGAAGAAGCGACTGTTCGAAACCACCCCCCGAATCACCCCGTTCGCGTTCGAGAAGTCGGCCGTCTCGGGTTGCGAGGCGACGTAGCCGACGTAGTCGGCCCGTTCGTCGAGCGCGGACTGTATCTGGACCGCGGCGATGGTCGCCGACTCGTCGACGCTCGACTGACTCTGCGAGAGCGCCTGCTGTTTGTACAGTTCGAGTCCGCCGTACGTTGCACTCCCGAGAACGAGTGTCAGAACGACGAGGACGAGGGCGAACTTCGTTCGGAGTTTCATCGGCGGTGGGACAGGTCTGTTACCAACCGTCTCCGTGAACCGTCATGAACCTATCGTATAGGAGTACTTTCAGTATCGCTTGTAGTTACTCGCGGGACTGGAGTTCGAGATTGCGGAACGCGGAGGCGTGACGAGTGTCTTCGCGAGACGGGACGCGAACCCAGCGTCGAAAAACGGACGGGTGAGTTCAGCGGCAGGTGTCGCCGTTACTCCAGCGTGAACGTCTCGTCGCCGTCCAGAATCTGGACGTCGGCGTTCGACCCCGTGGCTTTGACCTCTTTCTCGAAGTCGCGGATGTCGATTTCGATGGGCGGGAACGTGTCGTAGTGCATCGGCAACACGTGGTCGACGTCCAACCAGTCGGCGGCGATGGCGGCCTGAACCGGTCCCATCGTGAAGTGGTCACCGCACGGGAGGGCGGCCGCGTCGGGTTCGAGGTACGGCCCGATGACGTCTTTCATCTCGGACATGAGTCCGGTGTCGCCCGCGTGGTAGAACGTCGTCGCGTCCGCGTCGGACTCCTGTGTGGGCTTCTTGTCGCTGATGACGAAGCCACCCGGCATCCCGAGTTCGTGTTCGTAGCCGGTCATCAGACCGTTCGTGTGGTCCGCGCGGTGCATCGTGACGAACGCCTCGCCGCACTCGACGGTGCCGCCGAGGTTCATCCCGATACTGTTCTCGAAGCCCTCCTCGTCCTCCATGTAGCCCGTCAGTTCGGGCACGCCGACGACGGTGGCGTCCGAGAACGACCCCGCGTCGGCGATGTGGTCCGCGTGACTGTGCGTCAAGAGGACGTAGTCGGGAGTGTCAACGTCCTCGGGCGACAGGTCGGTGA
Source organism: Halogeometricum limi (assembly GCF_900115785.1). Taxonomy (GTDB): domain Archaea; phylum Halobacteriota; class Halobacteria; order Halobacteriales; family Haloferacaceae; genus Halogeometricum; species Halogeometricum limi. Next base: position 247,683 of record NZ_FOYS01000002.1, on the reverse strand, counting down.
ACGGGTTATCGAAGAACGGGTCGATGAGGAACGTCGTGCCGTCGACGTCGACGTGCCAGGTGGAGTGGCCGTGCCAGGTGAGTTCCATCGTCATAGCCAGTTCGTCGTTGTCGCGTCAGGCGCTTAAAGCCAACAGTCCACAGACACGTCTGCTTCTTTCACGCGGGTCGGATACTGTCTCGAAAGGGAACGTCTTCGACGCCGGGACACTGATTCTTCACCTGACAGGACGAGTCGGCCGTATGGAGTTCGAAATCGGTTCCAGACCGTCGTTCGCTCTGTTGACCGTCTCGCTCGACGCCGACGAGTCGATACGCGCCGAGGCGGGGGCGATGGTAAGTCACGACACGACGGTGGAGATGGAGACGAACGCCACCGGCGGGTTCCTCAGTTCTATCAAACGGGCGTTCGGCGGCGAGAGCTTCTTTCAGAACACGTTCCACGCGACGGCGCCGGGCGACGTGCAGTTCGCGCCGCCCCTCCCCGGCGATATCGCCCACGTCGACCTGGCCGGCGAGACGCTGTACGTCCAGTCGGGGTCGTATCTCGCGGGCGACGCCGGGTTGGACGTCGACACCGAGTTCGGCGGCGCGCGGACGTTCTTCGGCGGCGAAGGGCTGTTCTTACTGAAGATTTCGGGGACCGGCCCGCTGTTTCTCTCCAGTTACGGGGCCATCGAAGAGATTTCGCTGGACGACCGAGAGTCGTTCGTCGTCGACACCGGCCACGTCGTCGCGTTCGAGGAGACGGCGGACTTCACCGTTCGACGCGTCGGCGGACTGCGCTCGACGCTCACGAGCGGTGAGGGACTCGTCTGCGAGTTCGCCGGGTCCGGGACCGTCTGGGTTCAGTCGCGAAGCCCCGACGCGTTCCTCGCGTGGCTCCTTCCGAAAATACCGCGTCAGCCGTCCACGTCGCAGTAGGTTCCGTCGAGTCGGCGATTTCCGCGAGGGAAAGAACGAAACCGCCACGCGGTGACACACCGCTCATGCACCGCGTCCGCTTCCGCGACCCTGCCGGGTCAGTCCGCGACGGCCACTGGCACGACGACCACGTCTCGTTCGCCGGTGAGACGTACTCCTTCGACGAGGTAGACATCCTCCCGCCGTGCGAACCGACGAAAATCGTCTGCATCGGCCGCAACTACGCCGAACACGCCGACGAGATGGAGAACGAGGTTCCGGACCGACCGCTGCTGTTCCTCAAGGCTCCGAACGCCCTCGCCTCGCATGGCGGCACCGTCCCCCTCCCCGCCGGAAAGGAACGCGTCGACTGGGAGGCCGAACTCGCCGTCGTGGTCGGCGCGCAGGCCCGGAACGTCGCGGAAGACGATGCGATGGACTACGTCGCCGGGTTCACCTGCATGAACGACGTGTCGAACCGGGACGACCAGAACCGAGAGCAGAACTGGGTGCGCGGGAAGGCGTTCGACAACTCCGCACCGCTCGGACCCGTCCTCGCGACGCCCGACGAGGTGCCCGAGGACGCGAGCATCGAACTGCGCGTGAACGGCGAGACGAAGCAATCCTCCTCGCGGGACTACATGATGTTCTCCGTCCCCGAACTGATAGCGGAGATAACGACGTACCTGACGCTCGAACCCGGCGACGTGATATCGACGGGGACGCCCGCCGGCGTCGGCGCACTCTCCGACGGCGACCACGTCGAAATCGAAGTCGAGGGCGTCGGTGTCCTCGAACACGACGTCCGCGCCGCCGAGTAACGGCTTTCCCTTCCGGCGGCGTCCGTCCGCCTATGGCTTCGACGTTCGTCACCGCTGCGTACGCCGTCCTCGCCGTCGCCACCGTGGCGGGCCTCCTCGCGTATCCCTCGCTCCCGGAACGGATGGCCGTCCACTTCGGCGTCGGCGGCCAACCCGACGGCTACGCGCCGCGTCTGTTCGGCGTCCTCGTCGTCCCCGTCGTCGGCCTCGTCGTCCTCGGCGTGATGCAACAGGTATCGACGCCCGCCGACCCGATTCCGGACGCGTTCCTTCTCGCACTCGCCGCCTTCCTCGCGTACGTCCACGGCGTCGTCCTCGCGTGGAACCTCGGCTATCGCTTCAACGTCCTCTACGCCATCCTGCCCGTAACCGGCGTCTTCCTCGTCGTCACGTTCTCGCTCGTCGGCCTCCTCTGACCGTCTCGCCGCTTCGCTCTCGCGCGGTTCCCCGGACGCGATGTGAGGGGAGCGTCCGCGCCGCCAACCACGACGTCACCCGTCTATCCCGACGGCGAGAGCTTCCGCCTCGAACGACAACCCATAAGTTTAGGCCTACCTAATCCGAGTTCGTGAAACTGACGCGACGCGACGCGGTGGTCGCTCTGGCGGCCGTCGGTGGGGTCGGCGCGTCGTCCGTCGCCGCGCGGTTCGACGCGCCTCGGGCGGGAGACGGGGACTGGGACGGGGCGGGCGCCGACGCGTCGGCCGCCTCCGCCGACCTCCTGGACGTGATGGACGCCGCCGCCGCCGCCGTCTTCCCGTCGGACGTCGACGGCCGCCGGACGTTCGTGGAACGCTACGTCGTCGGCCGAACCGAGGACAGGGCGTCCTACCGCGAGGGACTGACGGAGACGGCGGCCGAACTGGACGCCATCGCCCGCGACTGGCGAGACGCGGCGTTCGCCGACCTCTCCGTCGAGACGCGGGACGAGATACTGCGAGGACTCGGCGTGGAGACGGCGGACCCCGAACCCGACGGCACCGTCTCCGAGCGGATTCGGTTCTACGTCGTGAACGACCTGTTGTACGCGTTCTACTCCACGCCCACCGGCGGCCGACTCGTCGGTATCGAGAACCCCGTCGGCTACCCCGGAGGGACGGAGAGTTACCAGCGAGCGACGATGCCCGACGCGGGAGCGGACGGGACCGGAGAGGAGGAGGAGACCGATGGCTGAGACGGGCACACCCGCAGACGAGGACGGCGGCGTCGGCGACGGCGTCGACCGGACGCCATCGCCGCGGGCGGACGTGTGCGTCGTCGGGTCCGGGCCGGCGGGTGCGCTGGTCGCGCACCGACTCGCCGAGGCGGGCGCGGACGTTGTGATTCTGGAGGCGGGGCCGCGGTTCGACTTCTCGCGTCGCGCGGCACAGATGGAGACGCACCTCCGCGCGGGGATGGAGAACCCCTGGGAGATGGGCGGCGAGCGAGACGCCTACACGACCGCGGGGCGACACTACCCGCTGAACGCCGCGCGGGTGAAGGGCGTCGGCGGGACGACGCTCCACTGGCAGGGGATGGTGATGCGCCTGCACGAACGCGACTTCGAGATGCGGAGTCGTCACCGCGTCGGCGCCGACTGGCCCCTCTCGTACGACGACCTGAAACCACACTACCGCGAGGCGGAGACGGCGTTCGGCGTCGCGGGCGCACTGGACAACCCGTACGCGCCGCCGCGGGACGAACCGTTCCCCCTCCCGGCGTTCCCGCCGTCGCACTCGGACTCCATCTTCGCGGAGGCGTGCGAGTCGCTGGGCCTGGACATGCACTCGGTGCCGAACGCGCGCAACTCCGAACCGTACGACGGCCGGGCGCCCTGTCAGGGGTTCGGGACGTGCAAACCGGTCTGTCCGTCCGGAGCGAAGTACACCGCCGAGTCGCACGTCGACAAAGCCGTGGCCGCGGGCGCGAGACTCGTGGACCGCGCGCCCGTCCAGCGACTCGAACACGACGACGCGGGCGAACGAGTCGAACGCGCCGTCTACGCGACGCCCGACGGCGCGGAACACGTCCAGTCGGCCAGACGCTTCGTCGTCGCCTGCGGCGGCGTCGAGAACGCGCGACTCCTGCTCCTCTCGCGCTCGGAGACGTACCCCGACGGCCTCGCGAACACCAGCGGTGCGGTCGGGCGATACTTCATGGACCACCTGTTCGCGGGCGTCGGCGGCCGCGTCGACAGGCGGACGAGACAGAACCACGTCGGCTTCAACACCAGCGAGTGCCACCAGTTCTACGACGACGACTCGCCGGTGAACGGGCTGAAACTGGAGTTTCTGAACTACGCCGGTCCCTCGCCCGTCATCGATGCGACCCACGCGGAGACGTGGGGCGACGAACTCCTCGGCCAGTTGCGCGAGTCGTACGGGACGCACCTGACGATGGGCGCGTTGGTCGAACAACTCCCGCGCGCGGAGAACCGAATCACGCTCGACCCCTCGCGGACGGACGACCACGGCAACCCCGTCCCGCACGTCGAGTGGTCGCTCGATAGCGAGACGAGACGGGCGCTCCGCCGGGCCAACGAGATACAGCGACGCGTGTTCGACGAACTCGACGCGACGGTCGACTGGGTCGTCGGACCCGAGAACACCGGCCCCGCGTACCACCAGATGGGGACGACGCGCATGGGTTCCGACCCCGAGTCGAGCGTCGTCGACGCGGAGATGCGGGCGCACGACCTGTCGAACCTCTGGGTCGTCGGGTCCAGCGTCTTCCCGACCGGCGGGGCGATGAATCCGACGCTCACCATCGCCGCGCTCTCTCTCCGGGCGGCGTCGGCCATCGAGTCGTCGATGTAACCACGGATGGTTTCGCTCTCGGACGAGCGCAACCGAAGTTGTATGTCGGTTCCGTGCGAATCGGTGACTCATGAGACGCCGACGGTTTCTCCGGGCGGCCGGTGCGGCGGGCGTCGCCGCTACCGCCGGGTGCGTCGCCGACAGGGAGCGTTCGGCCGCCGGAGCGGGTTCGGCGACGAGCGGTTCGCAGTCGCCTCGGTCGTCGTCCGACGACTTCCTCACCCTCGCGACGGCGACGACGGCGTACGACACCGGCCTCTTGGACGAACTCCACGCCGGCTTCGAAGCGCGGTTCGGCGTCCGCGTCAAGACGCTCTCGCGGGGGACGGGTGCGGCCCTCCGGACGGCACGCGACGGCGACGCCGACGTGGTTCTCGCACACGCACGCGAGGCCGAAGCCGAGTTCGTCCGCGCGGGACACGGCGTGAACCGACGCGACCTGATGCACAACGACTTCCTCGTCGTCGGCCCGGCGGACGACCCGGCGGGCGTCACCGGGACGGCGGACCCGACGGACGCCTTCGAGCGAATCGCCGCCGAAGAAGCACTCTTTCTCTCTCGCGGCGACGACTCGGGGACGCACGTCCGAGAACGCCGTCTGTGGTCGGCCGCCGACGCCGCACCCGGCGGACGCTGGTACCAGGCCACCGGCGACGGGATGGGTGACACCCTCCGACACGCGGCACGGCGGGGCGCGTACACCCTCGTCGACAGGGGGACGTACCGCGTCTTCGGTGACGACTCGTCGCTGGCCGCGTTCGTGGAGGGACCGCTCGGCGGCGGCCCCGAGATACTGCTCAACGAGTACGGCGTCATCCCGGTCAACCCCGCCCGTCACGACGTGGCGTACGAACTCGCGATGCTGTACGTCGGCTACCTCACGGGGCCGGACGGGCAGGACGTGATTCGCTCGTTCCGCGTGGACGGCGACCCGCTGTTCGTCCCGAACGCGCTCTCGGAGTCGCCGGACTTCGCGCAGTACGGTCCCGACTCGGCGTCCGGCGGCGACGACTGACCGCCGTCCGGTGTAAGCACCCTTAAGAACCGCGAGCGGCATCGTTCGACCATGCAACCGAGGGACCTCTCCGCGCACGAAGCCTACGTGCCCGGGCGCGGAGCCGAGGAGGTGGCCCGCGAACTCGGGATGGACCCCGACGAGTTGACGAAGCTGTCGTCGAACGAGAACCCCCACGGCCCGAGTCCGGACGCCGTGGCCGCCATCGAGGACGCCGCGCCGGAGGTGCACGTCTACCCGAAGACGTCGCACGCCGACCTGACCGACGCCCTCGCCGAGCGGTGGGACCTCGCGTCCGAACAGGTGTGGGTGAGCGCCGGCGCCGACGGCGCGCTCGACTACCTCTCGCGGGCGTTTCTCGAACCGGGGGTCCGCGTCCTCGCGCCGGAACCCGGCTTCTCCTACTACCCGATGTCCGCGCGCTATCACCACGGCGACGTGGCGACGTACCACCTCTCGAAGGCCGACGACTTCGCGCAGACGCCGGAGACGGTTCTCGACGCCTACGACGGCGAGCGCATCGTCTACGTGACGACGCCGCACAACCCCGCCGGGACGGAGATGGCCCGCGCCGACGTCGTGGAACTGCTCGAATCCGTCGCGGACCACACGCTCGTCGTCGTCGACGAGGCGTACGGCGAGTACGCCAGAGAGCCGTCCGCGATTTCGCTCCTCGACGACCACGACAACCTCGCCGTCACGCGGACGTTCTCGAAGGCGTACGGCCTCGCGGGACTGCGAATCGGCTACGCCGCCGTCCCCGAGTCGTGGGCGGACGCCTACGCCCGCGTCAACACGCCGTTCGCGGCGAACGAGGTGGCCTGTCGGGCGGCGCTCGCGGCCCTCTCCGACGACGACCACGTCGAACGCTCCGTCGACTCCGCGGAGTGGGCGCGACGGTACTTCCACGACGAACTCGACGCGAAGACGTGGCCCTCCGGCGGGAACTTCGTCCTCGCCGAAGTCGGCGACGCCACCGCCGTCGCCGAGGCGGCCAAGCGACGCGGCATCATCGTCCGCGACACGAGCAGTTTCGGTCTGCCCGAGTGCGTCCGTGTCTCCTGCGGCACCCGCGAGCAGACGAAACGCGCCGTCGAGGTGCTGAACGACGTCGTCGCCGACGTGGGAGTGCCCGAGGCGTGACCCGTCGAATCGTCCTCACGGGGACGCCCGGAACGGGCAAGACCACCGTGTCGACGCTCGTCGCGGAGCGGACCGGTCTCGACGTGGTCCACCTCAACGACGCCATCGCCGACGAGAAGTTGTACACCGAACGCGACGTCGAACGCGACTCGCTGGTCGCCGACGTCGAGGCCATCACCGAGTGGTTGGGCGACTGGGACGGCATCGTGGAGTCGCACCTCTCGCACCTCCTCGACGCCGAGGAAGCAGTCGTCTTGCGGTGTCACCCCGAGGAGTTGACGAGTCGGCTCCGCGAACGCGGCGAAGCAGAGAGCAAAATCGCCGAGAACGCCGAGTCGGAGGCGCTGGACGTGATTCTCTCCGAGACGGTCGAACGCTTCGGCGAGGACGGCGTGTACGAGATAGACACGACGGACCGACCGCCAGCGGCCGTCGCCGACGACGTGGTGGCGGCCGTAGAGGGCGAGATGAGTCCCCGCGTCGGAACCGTGAGCTTCATCGACTACCTATGACCCACCACCAATGACCCGCCAGCCATGACGCTCGACCAGTACCGCTCCGTCGCGGACCGACTGCTCGACCCGTTCGTGGGCGCCGCGGACCGTCTCGGCCTCTCGCCGGACGGCGTCAGCGTCGTCGCCTTCGGCTTCGCCGTCGCCGCCGGCGCGGCGTTCTACCTCGGCGACCCCCTCTGGTACGCCGTCGGGGCGCTTTTCGTCTTCGCGAACGGGTGGTTGGACCTCGTCGACGGCGCACTCGCCAGAGCGCAGGGCGTCGCCAGCGAGGGCGGCGACCTGTTGGACCACGTCCTCGACCGCTACGCCGACATCGCGATGCTCGTCGGCCTCGCGGCCGGCATCGACTCGTTCGGACTCGGTCTCGCCGCCGTCACGGGCGTCCTCATGACCTCGTATCTGGGGACGCAGATTCAAGCGGTCGGCCTCGGCCGCGCCTACGGCGGACTCGTCGGCCGTGCGGACCGACTGGCGCTCATCGGCCTGTTCGCCGTCGTCGCGGCCCTCGTCCCGCGTCCGGTGTTCGGCCTCCACCCGGTGGGGTGGCTGTTGGCGTTCTTCGCGGTCATCGGCCACTTCACCGCGCTCCAGCGGTTCTGGGGCGCGTGGTCGGACCTCTCCTGACGCGCCGGCTCTCACCGCGTCTCACCGCGTCGTGCCTTTTATATCGCGGCTCCGATTACGACAGGGTATGCCCCAGTGCGAAATGTGCGGCAAAGAGCGACCGTCGCTGACGACGGTCAAAGTCGAAGGGGCCGAACTCGAACTCTGTGACGACTGTTCGCAGTTCGGAACCGAAGTCCGCACCGAGTCGAGTTCGTCCAGCTCGACCAAGTACTCGACGTCCAGTTCCTCCGGGAAGTCGTCGGGTTCGTCGAGTGCTTCGTCGGCCTCGTCCGGGTCGGGCGGGTCCACTCGGCGTCGTCGCGATATGTTCGACGACATGGACGAGATAGCGACCGACTACGACGACCGAATCCGACAGGCCCGCGAGAACCGCGGGATGAGCCAGGAGGACCTCGCACAGTCGCTCAACGAGAAGGCGAGTCTCATCCGTAAACTCGAACGCGGCGACATCCTCCCGCCGGACACCGTCCGGAAGAAACTGGAACGGAAGCTCGAAATCACGCTCGTCGAAGGCGCGGACGACGACGACGAGGAGTGGTCCAGCGGGTCGTCAACCACGACGACGCTCGGCGACGTCGTCAAGCGGAAAGACTGACTCGGACGCCCGCGGCTCGTCTCTTCTCGCGGCCGCTCACTGTTCGGAGAGAAATCGCGTCCTCGTCTCGGTCGAGAGCGTCTCCACCGTCCCGATTCGAATCACCCTGTCTTCGAGGAGCGTCGCCGCCGCCTCGCGGTCGACCGGTTCGGCCGGGCCCTCCGCTCCGGTTCGAGCGAAGCGGAACGGCTCCCTCTCGGGGTCGAAACGGTCGTCCGCGTCCGCGTCCGCCGTCTCCGGGCGGTGTCTGAGGACGCCGTCGTCCGTCCGGAGATAGAGCACGTCCGGCGTCACCTCGAGCGCGGTCAGCCAGTCTGCGGGCGTCACGTCGTCGGCGTCGCGCCACCCGGCGACGGCTTCGACGACGGGTTGGAGCGCGCCCACCGTCTCCGTGTCCGGTCCGTCGAGGTGTCGCTGGAGCGTCTCGGCGACCCCCGCCGGGTCGTCCGCCGGCCCCGATTCGTCCGGGTCGTTCATGTCGAGTTCGTCTCGCTCGGGCCGTAAATACGAGGGGGGATGCTCAACTTATTTTGCTCGGGACCGAGTACTCGTTCTCGTGTTCATCCTCGTCAACCTCAAAGCGTACCCGTGCGACCCCATCGAAGTAGCGACCGCGGCGAAGGACGTCGCCGAGGAATCCGGCGTCCGCATCGCCGTCTCCCCGCAGGCCGCCGACGTTCGCCGCGTCGCCGAGACGGGCGTCGAGACGTGGGCCCAGCACGTCGACCCGAACGACTACGGCAGTCACACCGGGAGCACGCTCGCCGAAGCCGTCGCCGACGCTGGAGCGGAGGGAACGCTCGTCAACCACTCGGAGAAGCGCATGAAACTCGCCGACATTGACGGCTCCGTCCGCGCCGCGGAACGCGCCGGACTGGAGACGTGCGTCTGCGCGAACAACCCCGCGCAGATCGGTGCCGTCGCCGCACTCGGCCCCGATTCGGTGGCCGTCGAACCGCCGGAACTCATCGGCGGCGACGTCTCCGTCTCCACGGCCGACCCCGACATCGTCGAAGACGCCGTCGCCGCCGCCGCGAACGTCGACGAGGACGTCGACGTGTTCTGCGGCGCGGGCATCTCCTCGGGCGACGACGTGGCCGCCGCCGGTGACCTCGGCGCGACGGGCATCCTCCTCGCCTCCGGCGTCGCGAAGGCCGACGACCCCCGGGCGGCACTCGAAGACCTCGTCGCACCGCTGTAAGGTGAGGCGTCCGGCGTCGACAGACGGTCTCCACTCTTCTCTCGTCGCGGTCAGACACCGCCCACACACCCGTAGAACACGCATCCGAACAGCAAGTACGTCGGGACGAATCCGGCAAGTGATACCGCGCCGAACGCGACGAGCGACTTCGCTCGCCGGAGTGAGAAGGGTGCGGCGACGACGCCGGCGAGGACCGCGAGACCGCCGACTACGGCCAACGAGAACGTCGCGAGCGGACCGTACTCGGGGAACGTCCACGGAAGCATCGTGAACTCCGCGAAGTTGAAACCGAGAACGAGAAGCACCGTCTCGGCACCGAGCACCGCCGAGCGACGGGGTCCGTCGAACACGACTGTCGGTCAGTCGTCCGCTTCGGCGGCGTCTTCGTCTCGCTCGGCCGTCTCCTCGGCCCCGCCCGTCTCCACGACGAACGACGACTCCACGGCGGCGACGACGGCGGCGAGTTCGTCGTCGTCGAGTCTGTCGGCGAACGTCTCGCGGACGAGTTCGGGGAGGGCGTAGGCGTACCGGCCGCGACCGACGTGTTCGACGAACTCGGCTCTGCGAAGCGGCGCGTTCCGACTGTACGCGAGTTGTCTGTCGCCGACCGCGCCCGCCGCGACGTGCGCGTCCACCGGGTCGCACGAGCGGTCCAGTTCCCGGTAGAACGCGAGCATCCGGCGCGACACCGGCGGGAGGGCGTCGACGACGCTCGTGAGACGCTCTATCACGTCCTCTCGGCCGGAGACGCCCGCGAGTTCGCGGTGCGCGCGTTCGGGGGCGACGGCCGGGTCCGTGTCGGCACCGACCTCGCCGACCGACGCGTCCAGTCCGGGGTAGGCGTCGGCGGCCGCGGCCGTGACGGCGTCTTCTTCCTCCGTCTCTCTGTCGCCGTCCGACCCGGTGTCGGTCCGGCCTTCGCCTGACGTGTCGCCGTCTGGTTCGAGGGTTTCAGGCGTCGGACCCTCCGCACTCGCCGCCGACGCGTCGTACTCGCCGAGCGCGGCCTGTTTCTCCGTCGGCCGATTGAGGTTCCGTCCCTGCCCGCCGCGGTACGGCGACTCGCCGCGTTGGAACATCGCCTGCGCGAACTGGTCGGCCATCCGCGAGAGGTCGCGGGCCTCCTCTAACTCCCGTTTCAGGTCGCGAATCGTCGCCTCCTTCTTCTCTAACTCCTGTCGCAGGTCGGCGAGTTCGCTCTCCCGGCGGGCTTTCTCGTCGGAGATACCCTGCAACTCCGAGACGAGGTTGCCGTCGATGGACTTCAGGTCGGGCCGTTCGAAGTCGTCCAGTCCGGGCGTCGCGCCCGCGTCGAACGTGTTCTTCTTTCGGAACTGCACCCGTCGAATCGACTCGGACCAGTCGGTGACGAGGAACGCCTCGCCGTTGCCCATGTCCTCGATTGCGTCGGCGTACTCCGACCCGAGGATGCGCCCGACGACTTTCGTGTCGTTGTTCCACGTCAGTCGGTGCCAGCAGAGCCAGTCGCACTGGGTGATGAAGTCCTTCTTCACGTCGGCCGGTCGCTGCGAGATGCCGACGATGCCGAGGCCGTGTTTCCGCCCTCGCTTGCCGATTTTGATGAGCATCTTGCCCGCCTCGTTCATCCCGCCGCCCTCCGGGATGTACTCGTGACACTCCTCGACGAGCATGAGGAAGGGCTTTTTCAGTTTCTTCTCCTTCGCGAAGAGGTTCTTCGCCACCTCGGTGAGGAGTTTCTGCGCGTCGTCCTCGTCCAAGTAGCCCGAGACGTCGAGGATGATGGGGACGTTCTGTTCGAGTGCGAGATGCGCCAGTTTCTCGGCGTGTTCGGGGCTGACCTGGATGTCGCACTCGTCGTCCGCGCCGGCGTGCAGGAGTTCGAACTGCTCTTTCAACCCGTAGTACTCGCCGTCGGTATCGACGATGAGCACCGGGAAGTTGTTCGACAGCAGTTTCTCGATGATGACCGACGCCGTGTTCGACTTCCCCGACCCGGACTTGCCGGTGACGAACCCGCGACCGGTCAGAATGTCGACCACGGGGAGGTCCACCGGCGTCCCCGGGTCGGCGTTCGCGTCTCCCCCCACGCCGTCGCGTACGTCCGCGACGGTGATAGTCTCCGTATCCTCCGTCATCTATCGGTTTCTCAGCGCCCCGCCTCATAGTTCCTCCCCTCGCGTCCGACACGCGACCGACGGTCGAGACTCGGAGGCGAACGCCCCCTACTGATTTAAGAGGCCGCATCCCCACCCGCGAGTACGTGTGACAGGAGTCCAGAACGGCCACCCCCGAGTCGGCGTCGTCGGCGCGGACGACCGATTCGATTCGACCGTCGCCGACGAACTGACCGAGAGACTGTCGCTGCGCGTCGAACGGGTCGCGCCGGCGACAGTGGAGGCGGAATCGTTCGACTGCCTCGTCGTCGCCGGCGCACTCGGAGAGATTCGGCGGGCCGCCGAGAGCGACGTCACAAGCGTGGTCGCACTCGTCTCGGACCCCGACGAGGAGAGCATCGCCGCCGCCTTCGAGGCGGGCGCGACGGACGTTATCCCCCGCGCGAACGGGGCCGAGTGGCCACTCCTCGCCGACGCGGTGAGACGCGCCGTCGCTGACCGACGCGCAAAAGACGGCCGCGCAGATGACGGCCGCGCCGATGACGGCCGCGCCGATGGCCGCGCGGACGACGGCCACGACGACCACCTCGGAGACCCCGAGACCATACTGAACTCGCTGTTCGAGAACCTCCCCGTCCACATCTTCGTCAAAGACGCCGAGAGGAGACATCTCCGGGTGAGTTCGGCGTTCGTCGACGACCCCGACTACCTCGTCGGGCGGCGGGACACGGAACTCGGCGAAGAGTTGGTCTCGGACGAGGCGGCGGCCGCGGCCTCCGAAGACGACAGGCGCGTCCTCGACGGGGACGTGTCCATCCTCGACAAAGAGGAGTACCTCCCGTCTCGCGAACAGTGGAACCTCACCTCGAAGGTCCCGTGGCACGACGAGGAGGGAACAGTCGTCGGACTCGTCGGCGTCTCCCGCGACATCACCGAGCGAAAGGAGGCCGTCGAGGAACTCGAACGACAGAACGAACGACTCGACGAGTTCGCCTCGGTGGTGAGTCACGACCTCCGGAACCCGCTGAACGTCGCCCGGAGAAACCTCGAACTCGCGCGAGAGACGGGCGACGACGACCGACTCGACACCGTCGCCGACGCCCTCGACCGCATCGAGCACATCGTCGACGACGTGCTCTCGTTGGCTCGGGGCGGCGCGACGGTCCTCCACCGGGAACCGGTCCACGTCGCCGACGCGGTGCAGGAGGCGTGGGCGTCCGTCGACGCTCCGGACGCGACGCTCGACGTCTCGGACGAACTCGGCGACGTGCGGTGTGACCGGGTCCGTCTCGTCCGTCTCGTGGAGAACCTCCTGCGGAACTGCGTGGAACACGGGCACGATTCGAGCGAGGACGACGGCCCGCGCGCCGGCCCGACAATCTCGGTCGGTCGACTCGACGACGGCGCGGGGTTCTACGTCGAAGACGACGGCCCGGGGATTCCCGAGTCGGAACGAGAGGCGGTGTTCGACCGCGGATACACGACCGCGAAAGACGGAACCGGGTACGGTCTCGCCATCGTCCACGACATCGCGAAAGCGCACGGCTGGCAGGTCACCGCAACGACCGGAACGGACGGCGGCGCGCGCGTCGAAGTCGTGACGTGGAACGGGCCCTCGGAGTAGTCGCCGCTCCGACTCAGTCGCCGCCGAAGTCGCCGCTGAAGTCACCGAGCGAGGGTTGTGTCTCGCGCTGCTGCCGTGACGCGCCCGCGTCGTCGGTCACCTCGTCGTCGTGTCTCGCACCGGTACTTCCGCTCTCGTCCCTCGTCGCATCCGCCCCCTCCCATCCGTCGAGACGCGATTGGTCCGTGTCGGCGAACGAGAGGTTCGAGACGCGGACGCCGACTTTCCGCGCCGCGTCCGACTCGAACTCCGAGAGGAGGTCGAGTGCCACCTCTCGGACCAGTTCGGGGTCGTCGACGGGTCCCGACAGCGACCGCGCTCGCGTGTTCACCTCGTACGGCGGGACGACGACCTTGATTCCGATGGTCCGGTACATCGCGCCGCGGCTCCGCGCCCGTTCGGCGACGTCCGCGGCAAGTGCGGCGACGACCTGTGATTTCTCCTCGTGGTCGTCCGTCGCGTCGGCGAACGCCGACTCCCGGGAGAGGCTCTTCGGACGCCCCGTCGGCGTCACCTCTCTGTCGTCGTTCCCGCGGGCCCGTTCGTGGAGTTCTCGGCCGCGCGACCCGAACCGGTCTTCCAACGCGGCCGGGTCCGCCACCGCGAGGTCGCCCGCCGTCTCGATACCCATCTCGCCCATCTTTCGCGCCGTCACGGGGCCGACGCCGTGAACCTCCGTGACGGGGAGCGACTCGAGGAACGACCGAACCGACCCCGGCGGGACGACGACCAACCCGTCGGGCTTGTCGTAGTCGGACGCCACCTTCGCCGCGGACATGTTGGGCGCGACGCCGACGCTCGCCGGGACGCCGACGTCGCGGCGGATGCGCTGTTTGAGGTAGCGGCCGACGCCCTCCGCGAGCGTTCGGTCCTCGCCGTCGACGGTCCGCCAGGAACTGCTGTCGGTCACGTCGAGGTACGCCTCGTCGACGCTCACCTCCCGCACCACGTCGGCGCAGTCGTGCAGAATCTCCTTTACCTCGCCGGCGACGGACTTGTAGAACTCGATGTCGACGGGGCGGTAGTGGCCGGCGGGTTCGTCGGCGGCGGCGGCGGCGGCGTCGATGCGAGGGAGGCGTTCGAGCGCCTGCGAGATGGGCTGGGCGCTCTCGACGCCGTACTCGCGGGCTTCGTAACTCGCGGTGGCGACGGCCCCGAACGACTCGCCGTCCTCGTACCCCATCCCGACGACGAGGGGCTCGCCGACGAGTTCGGGTTCGCGGAGGCGTTCGCAGGAGGCGTAAAAGCAGTCCATATCGACGTGGAGGACGATACGCGAGTCGGAGTCGTCCTCGCGCGCCACGCCAGGGAGCGTCTCTCCCGCCATCACCAGACCGTGGGCGGTGCAGACTCGTTAGTGTTCGCAAAGCGGGGCGAAAGTGATGCGCGGCGGGGAGAGAACGGAGAGACGAGACGGGTGGGCGAAGCAGGTCGGAGGGGGCAGGCGGGGCGGATGGGATGCAACAGGGTGGGGCAGCGTGGGACGAGACAGCGGTTCGATTACTTCAGTCGCTCTTGCAGGAACGACGGGTGCGCGGCGGTGACGCCCTCGATAGAGAGAATCTGTTCTGCGATGACGTCGCCCAAGGCGTCGCCGTCGGCGGCGCGCACCTCGGCCATCAGCATGTGGTCGCCCGACGAGGAGTACAGCGACTCCACGTCGTCGAGCGATTTCAGCGCGCGCGTCGCCTCGACGTAGCGTTCGGACGCCACGTCGATGCCGACGAACGCGATGGACTGTCCGGAGAGTTTCTTCGGGTTCACGTCGGCCGAGTAGCCGACGATGACGCCGTCGGACTCCAGTTTCTGGATGTACTTTCTGACCGTGGGCTTCGAGACGCCCGCCCGGTCGGCGATCTCGGCGTAGGACGCCTGCGCATCCTGTTCGAGGACGGCGAGGATACGTCCCTCCGTGGAGGTGGCTTCCATGGCTCTGTCTTTTGCTTCACCGAAAAAATATCTTCCGAATCAGAAAACAGCGTGCCGGTCCGCGATTGCGGCCGCGAACGGCCGCGTTCGGGCCGTTACTTGTGCTTGTCGAGGAACAGGTCGTGGGTCCGCTCCCACTCGTAGTCCTCGTCGAAGTACCGCTCTGCGAGCGGTTCCTCGGGCATCTCGCCGATCTGCTGTTTCTCCTGCTGGTAGGACGGTCGGTCCGCGTCGTGGTAGTACCGACCGGTGAGGACGGTGCCCTCGTGGAGTGCGTCCTCGGTCTCGAACATCATGTCCGCGGCGGACTTGCGGTCGGTGATGTCGATGTCGTAGTCCTCGGACTCGTTGATGTCGATGTACGGGACGTACTGCTTTGCGTCCTTGTTCCACGTCGGACACTGCGTCAGGAAGTCGACGTGCGAGAAGCCGTCGTGCTGGATGGCCTCGACGATGATGTCCTTCGCCTGGTTCGGGTTGACCGCGGCGGTGCGGGCGACGTACGACGCGCCCGAGTTGAGGGACATCGAGAGGGGTCGAAGCGGCTGTTTCGCGGAGCCGTGAGGCTGCGTCTTCGACTTGTGACCCTTCGGCGACGTGGGCGAGGTCTGCCCCTTCGTCAGGCCGAAGATCTCGTTGTTGAACACGATGTAGGTGAAGTCGTGGTTCTCACGAGCGGTGTGCATGAAGTGGTTGCCACCGATACCGTAGCCGTCGCCGTCGCCACCGGCGGCGACGACGGTCAGGCCGGGGTTCGCGAGCTTCGCGGCGCGCGCGATGGGGAGCGAACGGCCGTGGATGGTGTGGAAGCCGTAGCTCTCGAAGTAGCTGTTCAGTTTGCCCGAGCAGCCGATGCCCGTGGTGACGAGCATCTCCTCGGGCGACAGGCCGAGTTCCGCCGCGGCACCTTTCAGGGCCTTGAGGACCCCGAAGTCACCACAGCCGGGACACCACGTGGGCTGGGGTTCGAGGCCGGGCGTGTACTCGTTGCGGTCTCGTTCGACGTTTTCGCCGATTGCGTTGAATGCGCTCATTGGTTAGTCACTCGCTGCGGGAACGAACTTGGTCTCGTGGCTGGAGAGCTCTCCATCCTCGACGATGCTTGTGACGAAGCCTTCGGTGATGTCCTCGGGCTCGAACGGGTTGCCGTTGTACTTCAGGAGGCTCGACATCTTCTCGCCGAAGCGGCCGACTTCCTTCTGCGTGAGGCCGCGGAACTGCGCCGAGGCGTTCATCTCGACGACGAGACATTCGTCGACGCTCTCTAAGAACTCCGACACCTGGTCGACCGGGAACGGAGCCATCTCGCTGACGCCGAGCGCTTTCACGGAGTGGCCCCGTTCGTTGAGTCGGTCGACGGCTTCCTCGACGGTTCCCTGCTGGGAGCCGAACGTCATAAGGCCGTAGTCGGCGTCCTCGGGGCCGTAGTGCGTGTTGTTCGGCACGTCGGAGCCGTCGAGTTCCGCGCGGATGGCCTCGAGCTTCTGCATGCGGCGGTTCACCTGGAAGACGCGGTTGTCCGGGTCTTCGGCGATGTGACCGGCGGGCATGTGCTCGTTACCCGTCGCGAGGTAGCGGCCGCCCTTCTGACCGGGGATGGAACGCGGGCTGACGCCGTCCTCGACGTCGTGCTGGAAGCGGTTGAACTTCCCGGAGGCGTCGTGGGACGCCTCGGCGAGTTCCTCTTCGGAGAGGACCGAACCGAGGTCACCGTTCGGCTCCTCGTCGAAGACGCTGGCCGGGATGTTCTGGAGTTCCCCACCGTTCTTCTGGTCGTAGAGGACGATGGCGGGAATCTGGTACTCGTACGCGATCTTGAACGCCTGCCGCGTCTGGCGGTAGGCTTCCTCCGCGCCCGAGGGCGCGAAGACGACGCGGTGCGAGTCGCCCTGCGAGGTGTACAGGACGTGTTCGAGGTCGCCCTGTTCGGGCTTCGTCGGCATCCCCGTCGAGGGGCCGGCGCGCATGGCTTCGACGAGGACGACCGGCGTCTCGGTCATCTCGGCGAGGCCGAGCGGTTCGGACATCAGCGCGAAGCCACCGCCGGACGACCCGGACATGGCCTTCACGCCGGCGTGGGAGGCACCGATGGCGAGTGCCGCCGCCGCGATTTCGTCTTCGACCTGTTCGGAGATGCCGCCGACCTCCGGCAGGTTCTGCGACATGATGGTGAACACTTCGGTCCACGGCGTCATCGGGTAGCCCGCGATGAAGCGGCAGCCCTCGTCGAGAGAGCCGTACGCGATGGCGTCGGACCCGGAGAGGAGCACCTGTTCCTCGTCGTGTTCGCCCTCGGGGACCTTCACGTCGTGGGCGTCCACGTCGTAGTCCTCGGAGACCATGTCGTAGGCCTCGTGGAGAATCTCGAGGTTGGGTTCGAGAATCTTCTCCGGCATGGCGTCCTCCATGAGTTCCTCGATCCACTCGGTGTCGATGCCGGCGAGTGCGCACGTCGCGCCGACGCCGGCCGTGTTGCGCATGACTTCGCGGCCGTGTTCGCGGGCCATCGTGCGCAGGTCGAGGTCGTAGACGTGCCAGTTGTTCTCTTCGACGCGTTCGTCGAAGTCCTCTATCTCGCTGGCGTCGAGGAGACCGGAGTCGTAGATGATGACGCCGCCCTCGCGGAGTTCGTCGAGGTTCTCCGAGAGCGGTTTTATCTCCTCGTTGCCGTAGTACGCGTTCTCCTGCGGGTTCCGAGCGAAGGAGTCACCCAACGCGAGCAGGAAGTTGTAACCGTCCCCGCGGGACTTGACGGGGTCGGCGGAGGCGCGAATCTCCGTGTACGTGTGGCCGCCGCGGATGCGCGACGGGTAGTGACGGTGCGTGAATACGTGGAGCCCCGACCGCATCAGGGCCTTTGCGAAGTTCTGACTCGTCGAGGCGATACCGTCCCCAGAACCGCCTGCGATGCGCCAGATAAGTTCGTCGTTAGTCATATCTTCAACTCAGGCCCGTGTGGGCCACTAACGGATATTTTCGTGAGGACTTGATTAAAGCCTTTGCTATGGATTAACAAGGAAAGATGATGAAGGACCTAATATCCATAGGAGGTTCCTCCGAGAGGGGGAGATAATTGGACAGACGTGAACTTCTCCGTCGCGTGAAGGGGGTGCGTCTGTATCCGTCTCCGAGTGAACCCTCGGTCGGAGAGGCGGCTATTCGTTGTCCGGACTGCGAGGGTGGTAGTCGGTGTCGTACTGACCCACCTGTCCGTCCATCCGGTCGGGGTTGATGTGCCCGCCCAGGAGCATGAAGTCCACGACGGTCAGGTTGAGCATCGCCTCGACGACGGGGACGGCCCGCGGCGGCAACACGGGGTCGTGCCGGCCGACGACCTGGATGTCTTTCTCCTCGCCCGTCTCCCAGTCGACCGTCTTCTGCTCTTTCGGGATGGAGGTGGGCGCGTGCCACGTCACCTCGCCGAAGACGGGTTGGCCGGTGGTGATTCCGCCCTGAATGCCGCCGTGTTTGTTGCCGACGGGAACCGGGTCGCCCTCTTCGGAGAACGTCCAGTCCTCGTTTCGGTCCTTGCCGGTCCACTCGCGCGCCTCGCGGCCCAGACCGAACTCGAACCCGGTCGTCGCCGGGATGGCCATCATCGCCTGTCCGAGTCGCGCCGAGAAGGAGTCGAACCGCGGTGCGCCCAGTCCGCGGGGGACGCCGCGCGTCTCGAAGTAGATGGACCCGCCGATGGAGTCGCCCTCCTTCTGGTACTGCTCTATCTTCTTCATCATCCGGTCTGCGGTCTCGGGGTGCGCACAGCGGACGTCGTTCTCTTCCGTGTGTTCGAGCATCTCCTCGAACGTCACCGGCGGCGCCTCCACGTCGCCGATCTGGTTGACGTGCGCTTTCACCTGCACGTCGTGTTCGTCGAGAATCTTCCCGGCGATAGCGCCGGCGGCGACCCAGTTCACCGTCTCGCGCGCGGAGGACCGCCCGCCGCCGCCCCAGTTTCGCGTCCCGAACTTCGCCGAGTAGGTGAAGTCGCCGTGAGACGGACGCGGCGCGGTCACGTACGGTTCGTACTTGCCCGACCGCGCGTCCTTGTTCTCGATGACCATCCCGATGGGCGTCCCCGTCGTGTAGCCGTCTTGGGTCCCGGAGTTGAGGACGACGGCGTCGGGTTCGCCGCGGGAGGTGGTTATCATCGACTGCCCCGGTTTTCGCCGGTCCAGTTCCTTCTGCACGTCGTCCGCGTCGAGTTCGAGTCCGGCCGGGCACCCCGAGACGGTGACGCCCATCGCGTCCCCGTGGCTCTCACCGTACGTGGTCACCTGAAACAGGCGGCCGAAACGATTACCGTTCATGTTCGTCGCTCTGTGGCGCGGACATTTAGAGGTTGCAGAAAGCCGCAATCGTGGGGACCCGAGAGCGAGGTGGGGACCGAGAGGTTCGCTCGCCCGACGCGCGCCGTCGCGCGTCGGGCGAGGGTCGGTCTGCGGGGAGTTACTATACTTCGGGTGGCCGTACCCGTCCGTATGACCACACCACCGGAGACGCTCCGGGAGACGCTCGAAGAGGCGTTCTGGGAGCGACACGCGAACCCGTGGAGCGTGGGCACGCGGTTCGTCCTGCTCCCGGCGCTGATGACCGCCATCTACCGCCGCGACGCCCGACTCCTCGCTGCGACGCTCCTGTTCGTCGTCCTCAACCCCGTCTTGTTCCCGCCGCCGAAGCGGACGGACTCGTACCTCAGCCGCATCGTCCTCGCCGAACGCGAGTGGTTGGCCGCGGGCAACGGGACGATGGGGCCGTCGTACCCGAACGTCCTCAACCTGCTCAACGCCCCCACGACGCTGTACGCCGTCGTCTCCGCCGTCAGGCGCGACCGACGGGGAACGGTGCTCGGGACGGCGGCGGCGATGGGGCTGAAACTCTGGTGGGTGGACGCCGTTGTCCGCCGAACGGGCGTCACCGGCGAGCGGTCGACGGCCGAGGCGACGCGCGACTGAGTGGCCGCGACTGGCGACGACTCAGGCGGCGAACGGTCGGTCGGCGAGTCGGCGACGGACGGGTGACGAGTCGGCGACCGACGCCCGACTACGACCGCTGGACCGACGCGCCGAGCGACGCCATCGTCTCGAAGAAGTTCGGGAACGACACGTCGACGTGTTCGGCCCCCGTCACCGTCGTCTCGCCGTCGGCGACGAGTCCGGCGACGGCCAGCGACATGACGATTCGGTGGTCGTGCCGGCCGTCCACCGTCGCGCCCGCGAGGTCGGTCCGGCCGCCGTGAATCGTCAGGCGGTCCTCCTCTTCTGTCACCTCGGCGCCCATCTTTCCGAGTTCCTCGGCCATCGCGCGCACGCGGTCGGTCTCCTTGTACCGGACGTGCTCGCAGTTCTCGATGACCGTGTCGCCGTCGGCGACGGCCCCGAGGGTGGCGATGGTGGGCAGGAGGTCCGGCGTGTCGCCCACGTCGACGGTCGTCCCGGAGAGCGACGCCTGCGAGACGGTGAGTTCGCCCGCGTCGTGGTCCCACGCCACGTCCGCGCCCATCTCGCGGACGACGTCGACGATGGCGGAGTCGCCCTGTGCGCTCGGCCGCGCGCCTTCGACGACCACCCGTTCGCCGTCCGCGGCGGCGACGGCACCGGCGGCGAGGAGGTACGAGATAGAGGAGAAGTCGCCGGGCACCTCGTATTCGCCGCCCGCGGGGTCGTACGACTGCCCGCCGGGGACGGAGAACCCCTCGTCTGTCGTCGTCGTCTCGATACCGTAGTCGGCCAGCAGTTCGAGCGTGATGTCCACGTACGGCGCGGACTTCAGTTCCGTCTCCAACTCGATGTCGATGCCCTCGTCGGTGACCGCGCCGGCCATCAGGAGCGCCGTGATGTACTGCGAGGAGACGTCGCCGGGGATGGAGACGGTTCCGCCCGTCATCCCGTCGCCGACGACGAGGGGTGCCTGCCCGTTCCGGCGGGTGGACTCGCCGCGTCCGTGTAACTCCGAGACGGCTTCCAGAAGCGGACCCTGTGGACGCGAGCGGAGCGAGTCGTCGCCGGTGAGGACGGTCAGACCGTCGCCGAGGGCGGCGCAGGCGGTGACCAGACGCATCGTCGTCCCGGAGTTCTCGCAGTTCACCACGTCGTCGGGGACGTCGGGGCGGCCGTCGAACCCCGCGACGGTCAGGCGCGACTCGTCCGCCGAGAGGTCGGTCTCGCCGCCGAACGCGTCGACGGCGCGCATCGTCGCCTTCGTGTCCGCGCTCACGAGGGGGTTCAGTACGGTCGCCTCGGCACCGTAGCCCGCGGCGAGGATGGCTCGGTGCGTGTAACTCTTCGACGGCGGCGCACGCGCGCGCCCTTCGACGCGCGACGGCGAGATGGTGACGTCCATGCATCTCGTTGGCGTGGGGGTGGGCATGAGGGTACCGGACGCGGCGAGGATTCCCCCGACGCGTCCCGGCGTCCGTTCCGCGACGCGGACGCTTATCAAGCATCGCGGCGAACCCCGTCGCATGGACCCGGACTTCTCCCGTCTCGACGACCTCCTCGCCGAGGAAGACGCCGACGGCTACCTCGTCGACGACACCAGTCACAACTCCACGCAGAAGTATCTCTCCGGATTCGACGCGCACGACCCGTTCGTGACGCTGTACACGCCCGAACGGACGGTCCTTCTCGTCTCCGCGCTGGAGTACGGCCGCGCGAAGAAACAGAGCCGGGCCGACGAGGTTCGCCGGAGCGCCGACTACGACTACCGAGAACTCCGCGCGGAGTACGGTCCAGCGGAGGCGAAGGCTCGCGTCCACGCCGCCTTCCTCGCCGACTACGACGTGTCGTCGGTGCTGACGCCCGAGCGATTCCCGCTCGGACCCGCGGACGGCCTCCGCGAACGCGACGTGACCGTCACCCCGGAGGAGAGCGACCGCGTGACCGAGATTCGCGCGACGAAGACGGAGGAGGAGAGACGACACGTCCGCGACGCGCAGGCGGCCAACGAGGAGGCGATGCGGGCCGCAGAGGACCTCCTCGTCGCCGCCGAGGTGGACGACGGCGTCCTCGTCTACGAGGGCGAACCGCTGACCAGCGAACGGGTGAAAGAGGAGATAGAGGTGACGTTGCTCCGGCACGGCTGTGGACTGGACGACACCATCGTCGCCTGCGGTGCCGACGCCGCGGACCCGCACGACCAAGGAAGCGGCCCCCTCCGCGCGGACGAGGCCATCATCGTCGACATCTTCCCGCGTTCGAAGACGACGGGCTACCACGCCGACATGACGCGGACGTTCGTGAAGGGGGCCCCGAGCGACGAGATTCGCGAGTGGTTCGACCTGACCCACGAGGCGTTAGACGCCGCCCTCGACGCCCTCGAACCGGGCGTGACGGGCGAGGAAGTGCACGACGTGGTGTGCGACATCTACGAGGCGGCCGGACACGACACCCTGCGAGCGAACCCGACGGCGGAGACGGGGTTCATCCACTCGACGGGACACGGCGTCGGACTGGACGTCCACGAACTACCGCGCATCGCGCCGGGCGGTGAGGAACTGAAGCCCGGACACGTCGTCACGGTCGAACCCGGACTGTACGACCCGTCGGTCGGCGGGGTTCGTATCGAGGACATCGTCGTGGTGACCGAAGACGGCTACGAGAACCTGACGTCGTACCCGGTGAAACTGGTCGTCTGAGCCGTCCGGTCAGCTCTCTGACTGCTCTTCGACGGACTCGCTGCCGAGTTCGGACCATCGGCTCTGTGCAGTCTCGTACTCCGAGAGGAGCGATTCGAGAGCTTCTGCGGTCTTCGGTGTCAGAACGCCCGCCGCCTGTCTCACGACGTCGCCGTCCTCGACGAGGAAGGCGTATATCGTCTGTTCGCCGACGATACCGAGGCGGCGCTGGAAGGCGTTCTTGTCGACGGGCACGAACACTGTGTTCTCGTCGAGGCGGTTGCGAGCGTTGGAGGGAGCGAGGCCGCCCATCGTCGTCGGTGGGAGCATCCCACTGTTTCCACCCGTGACGGAGAGTTCGTAGTAGTCGAAGTGGTCGTACTTCTCGCGGAGTTCCTTCGCGAACCCGCGCCAGGAGTCGACGAGCGACTGCTGACGCCGGTGGAAACTGAGAACGACGAGCGTCTGCTCCCCCTCGAAGTCGACGGGGAGGTGGACTCGTCGACCGTCCGTGGTTCGCCCGGGGACCGAGGGGAATTTCATCACCAGGAACATCTGTCCAGACCACTATAAATCTACGCACTAGTCAGCGACCAATAACGAACTATGCGGCCGTTATACTGCTCCTAAATGGGATATTACGTAGTCAGGTCGCCGAACCTCGAAGGGAGTCAGAGAACATAATTTCTTGGAGAAGTCGTGGTCGCCCACTCACAGCTCTCCGTCCGCGTGCATTCCCCAGGTGCGCAGTGAGAACCGAGCCATATAGTTCTACGGTGCCAACTATCAAAATTGAAATTCGGAGCCGCCGCGCGACCTACGTCGGTCGTTCGTACTCGGGGTCGAACAACTGCGCGGACGTCGGTCCGGGGTCCGACCCCTCGACGACGTTGTACCGGTCGAAGTCTTCGACGCCCGCCTCGCGCAGGACGTCTTCGTCGTAGAACGCGTTGCCCGTGCACTCCGTGGGGTCCCGAGAGAGCAGTTCGGTCACGGCGTCGCAGACGATTTGGGGCGTCCGCCAATCCTCAGGGGACCCCATCCCGAAGTGTCGCGTCGCCTCCGACTCCACGGCCGCGACGGGCCAGAGACTGTTCACGCCTATCTCGTCGCCGGCGAGTTCCTGTGCGAGAGACTGCATCACGACGGTCATCCCGTACTTCGAGACGGCGTAGGCGGCCATTCCCGGCCGAGACGGGTTCGTCACCGGCGGCGAGAACGCGAGGGCGTGCGCGTGGTCGCTCTCTCTAAGATGCGGCAGGGCCGCCTGCGTCGTCACGTACGTCCCGCGCACGTTCACGTCCGTCAGGAGGTCGAACCGCTTCGGCGGCGTCTCCTCGAACGGCGCGATGTGGATGGCCCCGGCGTTGTTGACGACGAAGTCGATGCCGCCGAACTCCTCGACGGTGTCGTCGACGGCCGCCTGCACGGACTCCTCGTCGCGGACGTCTATCTGTCGCCAGATGGACTCCCCCCCCGCCTCGCGTATCTCTTCTGTAGTCTCGACGATGGTTCCCGGGAGCGTCTCCTTCTCCTCGACGGTCTTGCCCGTCGAGACGACTTTCACGCCCGCGTCGGCCAGTTCGAGCGCCAACGCTCTCCCGATACCGCGACTCGTCCCGGTGATAAACGCTACACGCCCGTCTAGTTTATTCTCGTCCATAGCTCACCTACCGCGGCCGGATACTTCACGTTTCCTCATGCGACAGCGGGCGAGTGTGGGTCGGGCGCGACGCGGCCACCGAACCCCTTTTGTCGGTCTCGGCGCGTAGTCGGCGGCGATGGAGGTACTCGTCGTCGGCGCGGGTGAGATGGGTCGCTGGGTGGGGTCGACGCTCGCTCGCGAGTTCGACGTTGCGTACGCGGACCGCGACTCGGACGCCGCGCGGGTCGCCGCGACGGCCCACGACGGCCGAGCCGTGCCGCTCGATTCGGACGAGACGTTCGACGCCGTCTGCCTCGCCGTTCCCATCTCGGCCGTCGCGCAGGCCGTCGACGACCACGCGCCGAACGCCGAACGCGCCGTGTTCGACGTGACGGGCGTGATGGAGACGCCAGTTCGCGCGATGCGAGCGGCCGCGCCCGACCGAGAGCGCCTCAGTCTCCACCCACTTTTCGCCGCGGCGAACGCGCCGGGCAACGTCGCCGCCGTCCGCGACGCCGAGGGGCCGGTGACGAACCGCGTCTGCGACGCCCTCTCGGCGACCGGAAACCGCGTGTTCGAGACGACGGCCGCCGAACACGACGAGGCGATGGAGACGGTGCAATCGAGCGCTCACGCCGCCGTCCTCGCGTACGCGCTCGCGGCCGACGACGTGCGCGACGAGTTCGCCACGCCCGTCTCGGAGGCCCTCGACGCCCTCGTCCGGACGGTGACGGGCGGAACGCCACGCGTCTACCGGGAGATACAGGAGTCGTTCGCGGGCGCGGACCGAGTCGCCGACGCCGCGGCCGAACTCGCCGACGCGGACGCCGAGGCGTTCGAGCGACTCTACCGCGAGGCGAGCGTGCGAGACGGAGGCGACGACGCGAGAGGCGGGAACGCGGGCGACGAGGATGCGAGAGGCGACGACGCGAGAGACGAGGCCGCAGGAGACGAGGAGTCAGACCAACGATGATAGACAGAGACGCCGTGCGGTCGAACGCCAAGTATCTGCGAAGTGTTCGGCCCATCGACCCCGAGGAGATTTGTGAGTACATCGAGGGGACGCCACACCCCGCCGTCGTCCGCGAGGCACTCCGCGAGGAGGCGTTCGACCTCCAACTGGTCGAACGCGAGGACGGCACGTTCGTCCCCGTCCCCGACGACCCCGCGCCGTTCCGCGACTGGCGACCGACCGAGTTCCCCGAGGACCACGCCTTCCGGTTCGAGGACCTCCTCGTCGAGCGATACGGCGTGAACTGGCACCGCGGCGACTCTGGAGACACGCTCAGAGAGGCGATTCGACGTCTGAAAACTGACTACTACTACCAGAACGACGTGGCCTACGACGGCGACGCCGCCCTCGGCTACGGCATCTACCACCTGCCGGACTACTACGCTGCCGTCGGCTACGTCCTCGACGACATCGCGGAGCGCGGGTTGTTGCCGCGCGTCCTCCGCGTCCTCGACGTGGGCGCGGGCACCGGCGGCCCCGCCCTCGGCCTCCACGACTACCTGCCCGACGACAGTCTCGTCGAGTACCACGCCGTCGAACCCTCCGCATCGGCGGACGTCCTCGAACACGTCCTCTCGGAGACCCGACAGACGTTCCGGACCACCGTCCACCGCGAGACGGCCGAGGCGTTCGACCCCGAGTCGGTCCTCCCCGAGGGCGAGGGGTTCGACCTCGTCTGCTTCGCGAACGTCCTCTCGGAGTTGGACGACCCCGTCGCCGTCGCCGACCGGTACCTCGACGCCGTCGCCGACGACGGGTCGTTCGTCGGCATCGCGCCGGCGGACCTGAACACCAGCATGCAACTCCGCGAGGTGGAACGCGAACTCGCCCCCGCCGACGGCGACGTGACCGTCTACTCGCCGACGCTCCGTCTGTGGCCCGGGTACGCCCCGTCGGACCACGGGTGGTCGTTCGACGTGGGCGAGGACGTCGCCGCGCCGCCGTTCCAGACGCGACTCGACGAGGCGGGCGAGGCGACGGAGAGTCGCCAACCCGGCGACGGCACGTTCACGAACGAGACGGTGCAGTTCTCCTCGTTCGTCCTCCGGCACGACGGGAAACGCCGCCTCGACGTGACGGCCGACGCCGGCCGGTACGCGAAGATGGCCGAGATGGAACGGCACGTCACGAACCGCATCGACCTCCTCGCGGTGAAACTGAGCCACAACCTCGCCGAACGCGAGGGGTCGAACCCGCTGTTCAAGGTGGGCGACGGGAGCGAGCAGGTCGAACACTACGCCGTGTTGACGAAGCGCGACTCGCTGAACGAGTGGGTCGCCCGCGCGGACTACGGCGACGTCATCGCGTTCGAGAACGTGCTCTGTCTGTGGAACGACGACGAGGGCGCGTACAACCTCGTCGTGGACGCGGAGACTGTCGTCGACCGAGTGGCGTGACGGTCGGACGCCGGTCGGTCGCAGACGGACGGAGGTAGACGGACGGGTGCAGACGATTCGGTCGCGGACGAGTCGGTGAGGACCGTCCGCCGCGGCCGACGACAGACCGCCGCGAGCGGTACACCTTTGCGCGGTCCGCCGTACCGAAGCACATGAGCGATTCGCTCTCTATCCTCTTGACGAACGACGACGGCATCGACAGCACGGGGTTTCGAGCGCTGTACGAGGCGTTCGACGGGTTCGCCGACGTGACGGCCGTCGCCCCCGCCGACGACCAGAGCGCGGTGGGACGACAGTTGTCCAGAGACGTGGACGTGACCGAACACGAGTGGGGGTACGCCGTCCACGGGACGCCCGCCGACTGCACCGTCGTCGGTCTCGAAGCCCTCTGTCCGGACGTCGACATGGTCGTCGCCGGATGTAACAAGGGCGCGAACCTCGGCGCGTACGTCCTCGGACGGTCCGGAACCGTGAGCGCCGCCGTCGAAGCCGCGTTCTTCGACGTCCCCGCGATAGCCGTCTCGTTGTACGTCCCCGGCGACGGCGACGTGCCGTGGTCCGAGAAGGCCGAGGACGTCCACGACTACCGCCACGCGACGGCGGCGGCGACGTATCTCGCGAAGAACGCGCCTGCTGCGGGCGTCTTCGAGGAGGCCGAGTACCTGAACGTGAACGCCCCGATGGTCGACGGCGACGGCCCCGTCCCCCTGCAGGTCACGACGCCGTCGACGATGTACGAGATGACCGCGCGTCACGACGGCGAGAACGGCCGAATCACGCTCCACGACGGCGTCTGGGAACGGATGCGCGAGAGCGACTTCCCCGACCCCGACGGCACCGACCGTCGCGCCGTCGTCGAGGGCCGGGTGTCGGTGTCACCGCTGACCGCACCGCACACGACGAAACGGCACGACGCGCTGGACTCGCTGGTGGCGTCGTACGACGGCGCCGACTGAGTCGGATAGGGGGCCCGTCGGCTACGAGTCGGTCGGTTGACTAAGGGGCCTGTCGGCTACGAGTCGGTCGGTTCTTCCCGGTCGTCGTCCACCGACGAGTACCCCGACGGGACGCCCCCGAGTGCGACGATAGCGGCCGGTATCAGGGCGACGACCGTCCACATGAGTAGTTCGGCGGGTCCGGCACCGGTCGTCACCGCCGAGGCGACGCCTCCGACCGCGACGAGGAGGCCGACGCCGACGGCGAGTTTCGTACGCATACGCAGACTATCACGAACGGCTATAAAACAGTTCGTGTCAGTCCATTCATGAATCACTTTCATCGTCGGGACTCACGTCTGTCCCTCATGGACCCTTCGGTGACGGAGACGTACCCGACTTCACTGTTCGTCCGACTGACCGTCGGCCGCCTCGACGCCTCGGTGGCGTGGTACCGTGCGGTCGGCTTCCAGACGGTGTCAGAGAGTCCCAAGATGGCGCATCTTCGGTACCGAGCGGACGCCGACGTGATGCTCGTCTCCGGAACGACCGGTACACCGCGCGGCAGCGGTGTCGCCGTCTATCTCACCCTCGACGGCGAGTCGGTCGACGACGTGGCCGAACGGGTAGCCGACGCCGCCGTCTCGGGAGGCGAGGGGCCGTACGAGACGTCGTGGAACACCCGCGAACTCGTTCTCACTGACCCGGACGGCTACCGCCTCGTGTTCTCCGAAGTGGTCGACGCGGACCGGTCGGTCGACGACGCGGCGGACTCGAACCGAGAGGACCGCCGCGTGTGACGGCCGCGAGGTTCGCTACTCCGACGGGTCGGCGTCCACCTCGGTGTCCTCGGTCGGACGAGACACCGCTTCGAGGAACCGTCGCACGCTCGCGGTGAAGTACTCCGGGTCGTCGAGGTTGCAGGCGTGTCCCGCGCCGGGAACTTCGTCGACGTCCACGTCCGAGAGCGACGCCGCCAACCGGGCGACGTGGGCTTTGACGGCCGGGAGGCCGTGCTCACCGAACAGCACGAGGCTGGGAGCCCGTATCGCCGAGAGGTCGACGGACTCCTCGTGGAACCGGGCCATCGACTTCGCCACCTTGGCGAACTCGGCCGTCGCCATCGACGGTCCGGAGTCTCGGAGTCGCTGGACGTTGTCGTAGTCGCCGCCGGAACCGGGAGCGAATCGCTCCGTCAGCCAGACGTTGGCCCGTTCGACGCGTTCGAGGCCGAACAGCCGAACCGGGAGGACGAGGGCGTTCAGAACCACGCGACGGAGCAGCCAATCGCCCGCCCCGACGAAGGGTGCGGTGAACGGTTCGGCGAGTATCACCCCCGAGACGTCCTCGGGGTACTGTGCCGCGTACGTCTGGGCGACCATCGCACCCATCGAGAGGCCGCAGACGACGGGACGGTCCAGTTCCAGCGCGGTGAGAAGCGCACGCAGGTCGTCGGCGTAGCGCGCCACGGAGTACCTCGCCGCCGACGAACCGCCGGTCATCCCGTGCCCGCGAACGTCGTAGACGACGGTCGTGTAGTCGTCGCTCAGCGCCTCGACCTGCGCGTCCCACAGCGAGTGGTCCAGCATGGAGGCGTGGACGAACACTATCGCGGGGCCGTCCCCGCGTCGTTCGTAGTAGGTGTCTATGTCGTCCGTTCGAACCGTCGGCATCGGGGAGAAGACGCGCGCTGAGGGCATGAACGTGCAGGAAAAAGCGGCGTCTCGACGCCCACCTCACCCCAGTGGGAGTTCGAGACCGAGTTGCTCGACGAGCGTCGCCATGCTCGCCGCGTCCTTCAGTTCGACGACGCGCCCGTCGCGGAGGCGTCGGAACGAGAACCCGTCCACGGCTATCTCGTTGCCCGTCGGTTCGACGCCCCGGAACGTTCCGCGGTGAGTCCCGCGGAGCGTCCACCAGACGAAGACCACGTCTCCGTCGGCCGCCAGTTCGTTCACCTCGGCGCTCGCGTCCGGGAATCCCTCGTCCCACTCCGCGTGGACCGATTTGATGTCCTCACGTCCCACGAGGGGACCTTCCGAACCCGTTCGCTTCGTTCCGACGACCACGCTCTCGGCGTACAACTCGTCGAGAACGTCCAGGTCGTCTCCGTTCCACGCCTCGTCTATCTCTCGCCGTACGACCGCTCTGTTCTCCGCCTCCGATTCTATCGTTGACATGTTCTCACCCCTGCATCGACAGCCCTCGCGCGTGGCACGAGCTATCAGTAAACGTACGTTAGTCGCCGTCATCACTCTACCTCCACTCGTTTGGGCGGGAGAACGTCCCGTTCGGGAGACTACGCCTCGAACGGCGGCGGCCCGAGAATCTCCAGTTCGTACGTCTCCAACACGTCGTTCAGCCGTTCGAGTTGCGCGTCTGTCGGGGTCGGGTCCGGAAGCGAGAGGTCGTGTGCCGGGTCGCCGACGGCCTCGAAGAACGACTCGCCGCCCGCGTTCCGGACGATGTAGTATCTGCTCGCGTCCTCCTCGACGCGGAAGGCGTGCGGCTTTCCACGAGGTCCGAACGCGACGTCGCCCGGCCCCACGTCCATCGTCTCTCCGTCGACGTGGACGGAGAGGCGGCCGTCGACGACGACCCACAGTTCGTCCTCGGCGTGGTGGACGTGCAACGGCGTCTGCATTCCGGCGTTCGCCCGTTGTTCGATGAGTCCGTACGCACCGGCCGTCTCCTCGCCGGTGGCCTTGACGAACGTCAGGCCGCCGAACATGTTGAACCGGTCCCCCTCGTCGGCGCGGCGGACGAACGGAACCGCGCCCTCGTCTCCTGGGTACTGTGCTCGTGCCATCGCAAAGAAGAGAACGCATCGTCTCGGCATCAAGAGAGACTGATACGTGTTAGATCGGGTCCGAAAGCGGAGTCGCTCTGGGACCGGTCGGCCGCACCCGTCTCCGGTCAGTCGTTCTCGCGACCAACCTGACGGCTCATCTCCCTCGGGTCGTAGTACACCCGTTCGCGCTGGATTCGCCCGTCTTCGACCGTCAGCGCGTCGGCGTACCCGATTTCGACGGGCCGTCCGGTCGGCGCAACGCCGTCGAACACGCCGTCGTGCGTCCCGCGGAACGTACCTTCGAACATCGCGACGCCGTCGCCGACGACGAGTTCGTCTATCGTCAACTCGAAGTCGGGGAACCCCGTCGCGTAGCGCTCGACGAGCGACTTCAGGCCGTCTCTGCCGCGTACTTCTCTCCCCGGTGCACCGGATTCGACCATGACGAACGACGTCGAGACGAGGTCCGAGATATCGTCGTACGCCCTGTCGTTCCAGAGTCCGACGTACGCTCGGACGGTTTGCTCGACGCTTCGAGTCGCTTTCGGTTGCATACTCACACCCCCACTAGAGAGAGGACGCGCGGGGACAAATACGTGCGTAGCGGGAGCGAGCGACGACTCACGGGGCGGCGACGAAGCGGAGTCGGCGGACGAGGAAGAGAGACTCGCGAACGTGCGTTCGGTCGTGAGAGCGGGCGACGGCGCGGCAGTCGTTCGAGCGCACCTTCGCTCGCCTCGTGCATATCCTCGACCGGATTCCGGAACTCCCACGGAAGGGGGCCAGCGAGGGAACGTCGTCGCCGCGTATGCTGTGGCCTGTCCGTCTGCCTATCCAGTCGTTCGAGAAGCGACGAGGACGCCCACGGAGCCACTGACGATTTCCACGTCCGTGAGCGTGAAGCCCGCATCGGCGAGCAGATTCGCGACAGTTCCCATCTGCGGGAGTCTCTCGTAGTCGCCGCGGGGTTCCGCTGGCCCGAAGAACATCTTGTCGGCGACGACGAGATGGCGGGGATTCAGCGACGAGATGCCTTCGATTGCGGCCCGCAACTCCTCTTCGCCGCCCTCGTCGTACGCCATGTAGAGCGCGTAACTCGCGACGACCACGTCCACCGCCTCGTCCACGTTCGGTTCCCGAAACGACCCGTGGCCGAACGAGACGTTCTCAACGCCTCTCTCCGTCGCCTTCTGCCGAGCGTATCGAAGCCACTCGTCGTTGACGTCGCGCCCGAGGACGCGTTCGCAGTTCGGTGCGAGTTCGAAGGCGACGATTCCGGTTCCGGTCCCCACGTCGACGACAGTGTCTTCGCGGCGGATAGGGGTGTGTTCGACGGCGTACGACACGCACGTCTGGTACGCCTCGTCCGCCGCACTATCTTCGTCGTAGTCTCTCGGGGTATACCCGTGAGAGCGTTCCCCTGACTCGCTCATGGCTACTCAGCCGTAGCGACGGCGGAGCATAAGGGTTCCAAGAGTTATCGTTGACAGGTCACGAGGGAGTGACGTGCTGTCGGTCGGTACGCGTCACCAAACACCACCTCGAACTATCGGTTCTCACCCTGTTCGGCCTTGTTCAGGACAGTGAAGTCTATCATGGGTTGTCACGAGTCACACTCCGTACCATAGAGATATATCTAGTGGTAACGTTCAACTCTCGTGCCATCGTAGTCTATCCTATGTCAGCAGAGACGGACCGACAGGGGCGACTGTACATCCCCAAAGAGGTACGGAAGAAGTACGGTGAGAAGTATCACATCGTGACGTACGAAGATAGAATCGAACTCATCCCGGTCGCAGACGACCCGCTCGCTGCAGTCCAAGAGGCGGCAGGTGGCCTCCGTGATGCGTCCATCGAGGAGATTCGAGAAAACGTCGAATCGGAGGCGAAAGCCAACGCCGGAGAGAAGGATAGCGATAGATGACGGTGTACGTCGAGACGGACTTCTTACTCGCACTTGCCAAAGATTCAGATTGGTTGCAGGGGTCGACGGAAGAAGCACTCGATAAATACGAGGTCGAAACGTCGGCGTTCTCGTATCTCGAACTCGTCCTCGCCCGCGAACGCTACGAGTTCGACTTCGTTCCGCTGGTGGCGAACCTGCTCGAACTCGTCCCAGTGCGAGACGAAGAAGAGAAACAAATCGTCCTGAAGGGAGTCAACTACTACGACGAAGGGATGACACCGTTCGATGCGTTCCACGCGGCGACAGCGGAGACGCGAGGCATGGACGTACTCTCGTCAGAGAAAGACTACGAAGACATCGACGTGTCGAGAATCCAGTTGGAACCGACCGACGAGGAGTGAGTTTGATTCGACTCACTGCCGGACCACATTGTGAGTCGAGACTACAACCACGAGTCCGACGAAGAGGCCCGTAAAGGAGAAATTCGCCACCACGCCCTCCGATTCGAGTACGTAATCGATGCCGGCGTCCGACGTTAATCCTTGGCCAATCATCGGTCAGAACCAGAGGAAGGCCCAAACCGGAACACCACATCTGAATCGGGAATGAAACGCCGACTCACATCCGTTTAGTGCTATCTAGACTCGCGTTGCTCGGCCTTGTTCAGTTCAATAACTCACGTAACACGGTCGCGTGTACTTTTCCGGTATCCAAGTATCCCTTCTGTGGTAGTTGGTGATCGTTCATCTCTCTCGCGTCCGAACAGTTGTGTTCACTCGTCGTTCGCAGTGCTCGTAAGGATTAGTTCGGTCGCCTCGTCGGGAGCGTCCCAATGAGGGTAATGCCCACTGTCCTCGAACCAGTACAACTGAGCGTTGGGGAACCTGTCCAGCGCGCGTTTTGCCTGCCTGGGCAGGGTAACTCGATCCTTGCGCCCCCATCCGATTACGACCGATCCCGGTGTGGAGTCCGTCCCCGGTTGGCTCGGGCCGAACGCCAACCGACGAAGTAGTTCGTCAAACGACGGCGAGTCGGCGAAGGTCCGCATCTCCTCCCGTGTGACCTCGGCGGAGAGGTCCCAGGGCCGTGCCGAGAGCTGAATCAGGAGCATGGTCCGACCGACGGCACTCCCCATCAGCCGGTCCATCACGGGTTGGAGGAGGCGAACGAGACGTATCGAGGGGGCGAGCGTCGCGTAGAAGAAGTACCGCTCCCACCCCTTCCAGAACCCACCGGGATCGAGTGCAACGGTTGTGCCGACCTCCCCGCGGCGCGCGAGTTCGAGGACGAGTCGCGCTCCCATCGAGTTGCCGACCACGTCGACGCCGGCGAGGTCGTTCGCATCGAGAAACGAAGTGACGGCATTGGCAAGGGTGTCGATGGATACTTCACCGGAGAGCGCCGGCGTCTCCCCGTGACCCGGGAGGTCCACTGCGACGACTTCCCGTTCGGCGGCCAACCCGTCGAGGATGGGGGTCCACGTCCGCCAACTCCCGCCCAGTCCGTGGATCAAGAGTAACGGTTCACCGGACCCGCGACAGACGTGATTCATCTCCATACACTACTAGGGAGGCTCCAGGGTTGTATCAGTTCGTGTACGAAATCGAAACTCGTCGTCGCGTGCCGCTCGCGGTTGTCCACGAACAGCGATTCTGCGTCAGGGGATGTTGGCCACTGAACGACATCTGATTGAACGGAATACGGTCGCAATCCGACCGTCTTGTCGAGGCCCCTCGGCAGGGACTCGATACCGCTGGCGTCCCTGACTCGTGAGTCGCCAGTCGAGCCCCGCCAGTCGATGAGTCAGGCAGTCGACCGACCGACGGTTGCGTCGGGGCCCAGCAGGAGGGTCCCGTCCAGTGACTCGAGGCCGATGTTGTACTCGTTAGCTCCGTAGATACAGGTGCGTAAACGGGACGTCCGGGTCCCTACTACCTGCTTTCCCGCTGCTCTACCTTGTTCATCTCGATGAGCAACCGGAAGATGGCCTTCACGAGGTTCGAGTCCACCTCGAAGTGCGCCGCGTTCTTTCCTGCGCGTTCCATCACACGCTCCTCTTGGGATTCGTCGGTGGTCGGCAGGTCCTTCTCGGCTTTCACCTGCGCGACGGTGTCGGCGACGTACGTCCGCCGCGCGATGAGTTCGACGATGCCGCGGTCGATGTCCTCTATCTCTTCGCGCAGTTCGTCCAGGTCCATCTCTTCGGGTCGTGTCTCGTTCTGTGTCATCGGATTCGTCCTCCGTCGTTTCGCGTCGTCGTCAGCCACGTCGCCCCCGGTCGGTCGCCCCACAGGTCGCGGACGGGGTCCAGCGCACCGCTCTCACTCTCCGCGACGGCGACGACGCTCGGTCCCGTCCCCGAGAGCGAGACGCCCGCCGCGTGAGGCATCGCCTCCACGGCGGGGTCGGTGGGGAAGTCCAGCGCCGCCGAGAACGCGAGGCCGTTGACCGTCATCGCCTCGGCGTACCGGCCGTCTAAGGCGAGTTCGGCGACGAGTTCGGCCATCGGCGCGACGTTCGCGCAGGCGTCGACGTCGGCGTCGGCGCTGTAGGCGCGTTCGTGGGGCGTCCAGACGAGGACGTCCCACTCGACCGAGTCCCGGGAGAGCAGTTCGTCCTCGGCGTTGTTCGTCACCGTCACGCCGCCGAGCATCGACGCCGAGGCGTCGTCGAACGCGCCCGTCACCGTCACGCCCGCGTCGCGGGCCGCTCTGACTCCGAGCCGACACGCCTCCTCTCTGTCGGGGTCGACGCCGAGTGCGTCCGCGGTGGCGAGCACCGCGGCGTTCGCGGCGGCGCTGGAACTCTTCAACCCGGCGGCCATCGGCAGGTCGCTCTCGGTGCGGACGGTGCCGCCGTAGTCGTCGTCGCCGTATCGCTCGACGGCGAGTTCGACGCAGCGCTCTATCAGGCGCGTGTCGGCGTCCTCGTCTTCGGCGACCGACCCGCGAACCGCGTCGGTGTCGTCGAGTTCGACGGTCGCAGTCGTCTCTGCGTCGATAGCGAACGCGGACCCGACGCCCGTGGCGAGTGCGTTCAGAACCGTCCCGGCACCGAGGGCGACTGCGCGGCCGTGCATACCTGTACGGAATCGAGCGGAGTCAAAGGTGTAGCGGTCCCCGCCGTATTGGCCTCTGTCTGCGCGGTCGGTCTGTGCGACCCCTCACGCCGCGATACGAACCATCCCGAGCACCGTCCACGTGACGACGACGTCGCCGTCGGCGTTCGTCCCCGTGACGTCCACGTCGACGTACCCCCGGTCGGGGTTCGACTCGGAGACGCGCTTGGTCGTCACCTCGACCGAAACCGAGAGCGTATCGCCCGGCCGAACGGGTCGGTGCCAGCGCAACTCGTCGACGCCGCGGCCGCCCATGAACGCGACGCGCGAGAAGAACGCCTCCGTCGCCAGACGGTTGCAGGCGCAGTAGGTGTGGAGGCCGCTGGCGACGAGGCCGCCGAACATCGAGTCGGCTCCCGCATCGTGGTCGAGGTGGAACGGTTGCGGGTCGTACTCGCCGGCGAAGGACGTAATCTCCGCTTCGGTGAGCGTCGTACTCCCCCGCTCGAACGTGTCGCCGACGGCGAGTTCGTCGTACGTGAGCGTCGTCTCGGTGGCGGCCGATGAAGCGTCCATACCTCCTTCGACACGACGAACGACAAATCGGCTCCGCTTTCGACGTCGGTGCCGTCCACGCCTTCGACCGACCGTACCGCGCATCTTTTCACCGCACCGGCGTAATCTCGACCAATGAGTGCGCGAAACGACGTTCCGCCGAGTACGCTCGGCGTCGAACTCCTCGACCACGGCGTGCAAGTCGAGTACCTCGACGGGCGAACGACGCTCTATCACGGCGTCCCGGAAGCGGTGACGGGGACGCTCACGACGCGTCCCGCGAAGGAGACGCACGTCCTCGTGACGGACCCGACGGAGACGGAGGGCGTGATGATGTACGTGAACGACCTGAAGACGCACGACGACATCCTCGAATCCACGGGCGTCGGGCGCGTCGTCCTCGAACCCGACGAAGAGGAGGAACTGTTCCCCGGCGTCACCGTCCGCCGAACGGGCGGGATGCGAACCGAAATCGAAGCGGACCCCGAGGTGGCCCGCGGCCGCGTGTTCGTCTTCGAGGAGGACGACTGGGGGGAGTCCTCCTACGAGTTCGTGACCGAGTGATGGCGCTCCGAAAACGCTGGCGGTCGCTCGAACGCAAGACGGTGGGCGCGGCACCGGACGCCTACGGCGTCGTCGAGTTCGGCGACGACGACGGCGACGTGCTTCGGGCCGCCGCCGGGTTCCTCCCGGACGAACTGCGCGAAGAACTCTCCTACGGCGACGCGACGAAGGTGCGCTGGAAGCGCGCGCAGTCGGCCGACCACGCCGAGCGACTGCTCGCAGACCTGTAGTTATCGCGGCCGCCGACGCCGACTGCCGCGTCGTCGGTCGGCGTCTACTGGAGGTACGACGGGGTGTCGTCATCGCTGTCGCAGTTCTCCTCGTGCATCTCCGCGTCAGTCTGCGAGTCGAACAGCAGTCCGCACTCCTCGCAACGGTACCACGTCGCGTCGTCTTTCTGAGTCGTGGACACCATACGTTGAGATGTGGTAGCACGAATGATAACGTTTCTGCCAACTCGGGGCCTCGGACCGCGTCGTCCGACCCGTCGCGGTCGTCCGGAGTGGCGTCGCCTCGTCGCGGTCAGTCCGTCGCAGTCGCGCCATCGGAGTCGGGCGGTCGCGCGGCGAACACGTCGTAGACGCTACAATAAAGGCCGGCGGACTCCAAGCCGACACCATGCCAGACGACGAGGGTCTCGAACTCACCGTCCGCGGTGCCGAGAAGCGCGACGCCGGTCGGGGAATCGCCCGCCTCCCCGAGTCGGCCAGACAGCGACTCGGCGTCCTCAGCGGCGACACCGTGGTCGTCGAGGGGTCCCGCGAGACGGTGGCGAAAGTGTGGCCCGCAGGCGGTGGGACGCCCGACGGCGTCGTCCTCATCGACGCCGACACGCGCACGAACGCCGACGCGAAGATTGGCGAGACGGTCCGGGTCCGGAAAGTCGACGTCGAAGACGCCCGGTCGGTGACGTTGTCGATGCCCGACGACGTGGCGTTCACCGACGACGACAGAGCGGTCGAACTCATCAAGCGGGCGATTCAGGACAGACCCATCCAGTCGGGCGGCCAGATTCGTTTCGAGTCGCTGAGCGCGGACCCGTTCGTCGTCAGCGAGACGAGTCCCGACGGGATGGTCCGCGTCACGGGCGACACCCGACTGAAACTCGGAAAGAAGGGGACCGTCAGTCGCGTCGTCACCAGCGTCTCCGGCGGCGAGGACGAGGACGCCCCGACTGGGGTCACCTACGAGGACATCGGCGGACTCGACGAGGAGTTGGACCTCGTCCGCGAGATGATCGAACTCCCCCTCTCGGAACCCGAGGTGTTCGCGCACCTCGGCGTCGACCCTCCGAAAGGCGTCCTGCTTCACGGCCCGCCGGGAACGGGCAAGACCCTCATCGCCAAAGCCGTCGCCACCGAGGTGGACGCGACGTTCATCACCATCTCCGGCCCGGAGATAATGTCGAAGTTCAAAGGCGAGTCCGAGGAGAAACTCAGAGAGAAGTTCGAGGAGGCGAGAGAGAACGCCCCGGCCATCGTCTTCTTCGACGAGATAGACTCCATCGCCACCAAGCGGGACGACGGCGGCGACGTGGAGAACCGCGTCGTCGGCCAACTGCTCAGCCTCATGGACGGCTTGGACGCCCGCGGCGACGTCATCGTCATCGGCGCGACCAACCGCGTCGACTCGTTGGACCCGGCCCTCCGCCGAGGCGGGCGGTTCGACCGCGAGATAGAAATCGGCGTCCCGAACGAAGTCGGCCGCCGCGAGATTCTGGAGGTCCACACCCGGCGGATGCCGCTTGCCGACGAGGTGGACGTGGACCGACTCGCCGCGCGGACCCACGGCTTCGTCGGTGCCGACTTAGAATCGCTCTCGAAGGAGGCGGCGATGACGGCACTCCGGCGCGTCCGCCGCGGCGGCGAGAGAGTCGAGTTCACGGACCTCGAAGTCACCCGCGAGGACTTCGAGGCGGCGATGGCGGCGGTCGAACCCTCCGCGATGCGCGAGTACGTCGCCGAAGCCCCGACGACGACGTTCGACGACGTGGGCGGTCTGGAGGAGGCGAAACGCACGCTCGAACGGGCGGTGACGTGGCCGCTCACCTACGCGCCGTTGTTCGAGGCGGCGAACACCTCGCCGCCCTCCGGCGTCCTCCTCCACGGGCCGCCGGGAACGGGCAAGACGCTTCTCGCGCGCGCCATCGCGGGCGAGAGCGAGGTGAACTTCATCCACGTCGCCGGACCGGAACTCCTCGACAGATACGTCGGCGAGTCCGAGAAGTCCGTCCGCGAGGTGTTCGAACGCGCCCGACAGGCCGCGCCCGCCATCGTCTTCTTCGACGAGATAGACGCCATCGCGGCGAACCGCGACTCCATGGGGTCCGACTCCGGCGTCGGCGAACGCGTCGTCTCGCAACTGCTCACCGAGTTGGACCGCCTCGCGGACAACCCGAACGTCGTCGTCCTCTCGGCGACGAACCGAAAGGACGCGCTCGACCCGGCCCTCCTCCGGCCCGGCCGCCTGGAGTCGCACGTCCTCGTCCCCGACCCGGACGTGGACGCCCGACGGGCCATCCTCGGCGTCCACACCCGCGAGAAACCCCTCGCCGAGGACGTCGACTTAGACGAACTCGCCGCGCACATGGACGGGTTCTCCGGCGCGGACATCCAGGCCGTCTGCCGCGAGGCGACGATGCGCGCGATAGAGGACGTCGCAGAAGCGTACGAGGGCGCGGAAGCGAACGACCACGCCGACGAGATTCTCGTCACGCAGGAACACTTCGACGCCGCCCTCGGCGTCGTCTCGGCGGCCGACGACTGACTGCTCGCCTCCCGAGACTGTCTCGCCGCCGCGCAATACGGAGTTATCTGACCTTCTCGCTAGTATGCGGTATGTACACAGTAACCGATGAGAGAGAGGGTCGGCCGTGAGCACCTCCGGATGGCGACGACGCGTCGGAGACGAGTGGGGACAGTTGACCGGCGGTCCGCTCTCGGCGACGTGGTGGCTCACCCGCGCCGTCCTCCGCGTGGCGTTCATGGAGGCCATCTTCATGTTCATCATGCTATTGAACACGCGGCCGGAGGTGCTGGAAGGAGTCATCGCGGGGTCGGAACCGTGGTGGGCGCTCCTCGTCGCCATCGTCACGACGCCGATACTGTTGGGCGCGTTCCTCTTCGTCGCCGTCGTCTCGTTCGTGCTCCCGTTTCTCCCCCGGCGCGACCCGTCGCGTCCCGGCGCGTGGCGCTGAGGGGTTCACTTCTCCAGTCGCGCTCTGTAGTATCCCGTTCCGCCGTCGCCGTAGGTTACCTCGGTGACGTTCCACGCCGTCCCCTCGCATGCGTCGCGGAGTCTCTCGGGCGAGAACGGGCGAAATTCGAGGAGCGGTCCGACCAAGTCGCGGCCGCGGTACTCCACTCGGAACCGTCGACGCCCGATACCGTCCTTGTCCGTCGGACGATTACCGTGTGAGCGGCCGGTTCGCTCGGGGTCGTACGAGTCTATCGACGCTTCACCCGTCGTCGTCGTGACGCGAGCGAGTTCTCTGAGGAAGTCGCGGAGTTCCGTCCTCGACTCCGCGAGCGTTGCCTGCGTGCCGTTCACCAGCGCCGTCTCGAACATCTCGTCACGGACCGGCAGGTGAAACATATCGGCGACGAAGGCGTCGACGCCGCGGGCGCGGGTCGTCCGAACGGCCATCCGACTCGCGTCGAAGGCGACGACGCGGCCGCGTTTTCCGACGAGTCGGGCGTAGCTTCCGGAACCGCATCCCACGTCGAGCATCGGCGTCCGGAGGCCGTCGACGAACGCCCGTTCTCCCGCCGACCACTCCTCGTACGGCGTGAAGTAGAACTCCTCGATGGACGCGTCCCACGTCTCTCCGGACTCGGGGTCGTAGTGGACGCACGACCCGTCGTAGTCGTCGTGCAGGAAGTCCCACATCGCCGTCCCGAGGGCGTCGTCGGCCACGCCCGGAACTCGAACGGGGAACGTGATAAGCGTTCGATAGGTGTGCGAGTCAGTCCCAGAACGACTGCGTCCGGGCGTACTGTCGCTCCTGTTCGAGGATGTCGCGGTAGAAGTCGTCCTCGTCCTCGCGGAGTTTCCCGATGATGCGGGCGGCGTTGTGGGGGCCGACGCCGCGGGCCGCGAGGGCGACGACGGCCTGGTGGCCGTGGCTCTGGACGAGACTCGCCGAGCGATACGCGCGCTTCTTCAGTCGGTCCTGTTCCTCGTCCGGGTCGTTCGCGCGAACGGCTTTCACCGTCTCGTCGTCCCACGGGTTGAGACAGGCGATGCGCGTCGCCCCGCACTCGGGACACTCCGGTTGGTCGCGGACGCGGCGCACCTTCCGCGTCGTCTTCCAGTCCGTACAGTGCAGACAGAGGAGGATGACCCGGTCGTTCTGGATGCGCTCGCGGATGGCCTGGATGACGCTCGCGTCGGCGTTCTCGGGGACGAGCAGTTCCCTCCCGCTCGACTGCCCGTCGATGCCGATGGGCGTCCGTTCGCGCGCCGTCTCAAGCGACACCTCGCCGGCCCGTAGCTTCCGGAGGAGGGCCGCCGTCTCCGACACCGCGAGGTCCACGTGGAACACCTCTCTGACGGCTTCGTCGTAGATCGGCGTGTCTTCGAGGGCGGCCATCAGTCGGTCGCCGCCGAAGCGTTTGTTCCCCTGATAGCGTTTGAGCGCGCCGAACTTCGCGGCCACCTGCGCCAGCGTGAACTTCAGCGACTCGGAGTGTTTCAACGCCAGTTCGAGGATACCCTCGACGTGTTCGGGGTCCGTCGTCTCCAACACCTCCGCGAAGTCGTGGACCGACGCCTTCGGCGGAATCTCGAACTCGACGCGGTAGGCGTCGGTGTCGATACCGATGGAGGACCCGGTTCGCTGGCCGACCAGTGCCGCGAGCATCCGCCCGAGCGTCTCGTTCACGCGGTGGCCGTAACAGGAGTTGAGCACGACGGTCCGCCCCTGTCCTTCGAGAACGAGACGGTCGGCCGTCGGAACCGGCAACTCGGTCTCGACCTGTCGCTCCGTCGGCTTCAGCGACTTCGAGACGGTGCGTTCGTCCGTCGGATACCGGTGGAGGAAGTCGCGGGCGACGGCGGACCGTTCGCCGCCGCGTTCGAACTGACGGGCCGCCGTCTCGCGTATCTCGCCCACCTCGCCGGCGACGTGCGCGGGGACGGGAATCTCCGACCCGGTCCACGACGGTACCTCGCCGCCGGGGTCTTCGATGGGCGTCACGTTCACCTCCGCCTCGTCGTCGTCGATGTCGTTGATGCGCCACATCTCGCCGCGTTGGATGAACGACGCGCCGGGTTCGGCGAAGTTGACGACGAACCGTTCGTCCAGCGTCCCTATCTGCCGACGCGAGGACATATCGTACACGTCGTACGTCTCCTCGTCGGGAATCATCGACAGGTTGGCGTAGAAGTACTGCCACGTTCCACTCGACTTCTCTAAGACGTCCTTCTCCTCGTCGACCCAGAGGAGACGGTTCTTCGACAACTCGCGGACGATTTGGCGGAACGTCTCCTCCTCCAAATCGCGGAACGGGTACGCCGCCCGAACTAGTTCGTACGTCTCTCGGGCCGACACCTCGCCCTCGTCCATCACGACGCCGACGACCTGATTCGCCACGGTGTCGAGACTCGCGTGGTGGATGCGCGCGGGTTCGACCTCACCGGCCTCGGCCTTCCGCGCGATGGCGAGTGCCTCGTGGGTGTCGTCCGGCGAGGACGTGACGATGGTCCCGCGAGAGGTCTGGTCGCGGCGGTGACCCGCGCGGCCGACTCGTTGGAGGAGTCTCGACACCTCTCGGGGACTCCCGTACTGGACGACGTGGTCGACCCGCCCCACGTCGATACCGAGTTCCATCGAGGAGGTACAGACGAGGGCGTCCAACTCGCCCGCCTTGAACCGGTCTTCCACGTCGATGCGGACGTCCTTCGAGAGCGACCCGTGGTGGACCTCGATGGGTTCATCGAGCGTCTTAAAGCGCGACCCGAGTGCCTCCGCGGTCTGACGGGTGTTGACGAACACCAGCGTCGACTCGTGGTCGCGGACGATGTCGCGCACCACGCGGACGTGACTCGCTATCTCGTCGTCGGTGGCCAGTTTCCCGGCGAGTTGCTGGTCTTCGCGCGTCACGTCGGGGCGAACGACGGTGAACTCCACTTTGCTCCCGGCGTCGACTTC
Source organism: Halogeometricum limi (assembly GCF_900115785.1). GTDB lineage: Archaea > Halobacteriota > Halobacteria > Halobacteriales > Haloferacaceae > Halogeometricum > Halogeometricum limi. The sequence goes on along the minus strand of NZ_FOYS01000002.1, from coordinate 204,794 downwards.
GACTATCTCGAAGCCCCTGTCGCCGGTGAGGAACTTGCCGACTTCCTCGGGTGACCCCACCGTCGCGGAGAGGCCGATTCGCTGGAAGGGACCCGCGACCCGCCGAAGGCGTTCCAGGCCGATGGTCAGTTGCGCGCCGCGTTTCGCCGAGGCGAGTTCGTGCACCTCGTCGACGACGACGTGGCGCACGTCGGACAGCGCCTTCCGCAACTTCTTGCCGGTCAGCATCGCCTGTAGCGTCTCCGGCGTCGTCACCAACACGTCCGGCGGGTCGTTCGCCTGTTTCTGTCGCTGGTACTGCGTCGTGTCGCCGTGACGGACGTCCACGTCGACGTCCAACTCCTCGCCCCACCAGTCGAGTCGTTCTCGCATGTCGCGGTTCAGCGCCCGGAGCGGCGTGATATACAGCGCGGAGAGTCCCTCGCGGTCTTCGGGGTCGGATTCGACTATCGAGTCGAGGACGGGAAGCATCGCCGTCTCCGTCTTCCCCGTCCCGGTGGGGGCGATGACGAGGGCGTTGTTCCCGGCCGAAAGCGGGGGAATCGCGCGACGCTGTGGCTCCGTGGGGGTGGTGAAGCCTCGTTCCGAGAGCGCCGCCCGAACCGTGTCGCCGAGCGCGGTGAACGCGTCCATTCCGCGCGCGGCACTCGCGTCTCCCATCGTCCCTCGTAACGGCGCGAGCGGATTAAGCACACCGCTCGCGGTGGTCTCGTCGCGTTACTCGACGAGGAACCGGTAGGCGATACCCGCGAGAATCAGGATTGGCGCGAGAACCGACGTTATCGGTTCCGGGACGAAGAACAGGACGATACCGACCAAGACGATGAGTGTCGACGTTCGCATACCACGGGGCTACTCGGAGGCCGATGTTAGGTGTATTCGCCGTTCGGCTGAGAGTCGCCAGACGGTGAACGAGCGAGCGTCGCGTCTACACCGACCGATACGGCCCGAGTCGCGTCCCGTCCAAGAGGTAGGCGTCGGCGTCGAACACCCCGTCGGGGAGGAACGGCGAGAGGAAGCCCTGCCCCTCGACGTTCACCCACGTTCCGCCGGACCGGTCGTTGAACGCCGGAAAGACGACGAGTTCGGGCGCCCGCCAGTCCAGTTCGCTCACGTCGATACCGAGGTGGTCGGCGAACGGTTCGGGGTTCATCGGCCCGCGAAGCCACGCCCGTTCCTTCCGCCCGCCGCCGACGTCGTCTTCGAGTCTGACGGCGGGGTGTTCGTGCGCCGCGCAGACGACGTCGCTCTCGACCACCTCGCGGGCGGGCCACGTGTGGCCGTGGACGAAGCCGACGCGTCCGAGTCGGACGCCGGACCCGTCGGTCACGTCGATTCGGTCGCCGAACGCCTCGGCGATGCCGCCGTCGTGGTTCCCGCGAACGAGCGTGACGGGCACTCGCGGCGTGACTCTGTCGACGAGTATTCGCAACTCCTCGGACTCGTCGCCTTTCGGGTTCCCGATTCGGTGTCCCAGGTCGCCGAGGACGACCAGTCTGTCCGGGTCGGTGCGGTCGAGCAGTCGGGTGAGTCGCGCGAGGCGAACGTCCGCGTCGCTCTCCAGTTCGATACCGCGTTCGTAGCGCAGGCCCGCCTCGATACCGGCGTGGTAGTCGGCGACGACGAGCGCCGTCTCGTCGTCCGCGTCGGGGCCGAGGCGGGCGACGGCCGCCGGGTCGCCCGGGACGGGTTCGACTATCGGGCCGTCTCGCCGCGCCATCTCAGATGGACTTCAGCGTCCCCTCGGTGGGTTCGTAGCACCGGCCGCCCATCAGCGCGCTCTGAATCGCGTCCTCGACGTCGTCGGCGTCGGCACCGTGTCGGTCCACGAGCGTCGAGACCACCGTCTCGCGGTCCGCGCCGTCGCCGTCGTCCAACTCGGCCATCAACTCGACCACGGCGTCTTCGAGGTTCACGTCTTCGGCCGGTTCGGCGTCCGCGTCGGCGGCGGCGTCAGCGGCGTCGTCAGCGGCGTCACCGGCGTCGTCGTCGCCGTCGGCGTCCGCGGTGGGGACGGTGTCGTCCGCGGCCGTCTCTGCCTCCGCGGGCGTCTCCACGTCGTCCGCGACGCTCCCCTCGGACGATTCCGCGGCCGCCGTCGGCGACTGCGTGTCCGGACGCGCGTCGTCCGGCGTCGCGGCCGGTTTCTCCGCCGTCGGTTCGGATTCGGCGGCCGTCTCCGACGGCGCCTCGCCGTTCGTCTCGGCGTTCGCCTCCGTCGCTTGCGCCTCCAACTCGTCGGCGTCGGGGACGTCGATGTCCGCCTCGCCGGCGTCGTCGACTTCGTTGCCGGTGGAGAACTCCGCGCCGAACTCTTCTTCTATCTCGGCGCGTTCCTCGTCGTCCATCTCGTACATCTCGCCGGTGGACGCCGCGGCTTCCGTCGTCGGCGTCGTCTCGTCGTCGCTCGTCTGCGGCGTCTCGGAGTCGACGCTGGCCGGTTCGCTCGTCGTCTGCGCGTCCGCGTCGCCGGCGTCGAAGTCGCCGAGTCCGCCCGCGTCCGTCTCCGCGGACGCCGCGTCCGCCGTCTCCGGTTCGTTCGTCGTCTCCGATTCGCCCGCCGTCTCGGCGTCCGCGTCGTCGGCGTCGAAGTCGCTGAGGCCGCCGGTCGTCTCGTCGTCGGAGTCCGACTCGACGGCCGACTCCGTGGCTTCCGTCGCCACCGACTCGGCGTCCGTCGCCGTCGCGTCCGTCTCCGTCCCCGTCTCCGACATCGACGGCGTGTCGAGCGTGTCCGTCGACTCCGACGGCGCGCCCGCGTCGTCTGTGACTTTCCCGGCCGACTGCGGGTCGTCGTTCGCATCGGGAGTCGTCTCAGAGTCGCTCACCGTCGACTCGTCCGCCGTCGGTTCGCTCGCCGTCGATTCGGCCGCCGGCGGTTCGTCCGTCCCCGACTCGGCCGCCGTCTCGACTTCCGCGACGGTGTCGTCCGCGTCGTCGGCGCGCGTCTCCGTGACGGCGACGGCGCCTCCCTCCGGAGCGGACGCCGCCGCGACGGTCGGAACCGGACCGAGTTCGTCCGGGCCGGTGTCGCCGGGCGCGACGGTGAGCGAGTCCACCGAGTCGCGTTCGCCGGCGACGAGTTCGAGCGCTTGCACGGCGAGCGTTCGGACCGCTTCGAGGTAGTGTTCGGTCGTCCCGTAGTGGTCTATTGCGAGGGGGACGCCCGTCGCCAGCGACTCGGCGACGCCGCGGGCTTCGAGGGCGACGCGCAAGTCGTCGCCGCGGCGGTCCATCGCGAGCGCTTCTTTCATCGTCGCGACGCGGTCGAGCGTCGCCCGCGCCGCGGAGACGACCCAACTGTCGCGCGTGTTCGCGTCGACTTCGTTGATGCTCTCCGGTCGAACCGAGGTGAACACGCGGTCGGAGTCGTCGGGTTCGTACGTCCGCGCCTTCCCCGTGATGGAGACGAACATGGGCGGCGTCGCCCGGTCCAAGAAGTTCATCGCCTCCGGTTGGTACTGTCCGGCGTAGGTGACGAACACGCCCGTCGGGTCGGCGATGCGGCCTCTGAGAACCTCCTCGTTCACCGACTCGACTTCCGTCAGAGCGCCGACGGCGAACAGGCGGTTCACTCGCGCGCCCGTCGGCGTGACGACGTAGTTCGGCGCGCGTTCTTCGTCGCCCTCCGAGTACGACAGCGAGGCGTCGTCGAACTCGGCGGCGAACAGTCGGTAAGCCACCTCGCGGCGGTTCTCGACGACGCTCATGCCGTCACCTCCGAGAGCAGGGCCGTCGCACGCGCGGCCGGGTCGTCGTCGGTCTCCTCGAACTCGGTCGCTTCGAGGTTCGCGCCGTAGTCGTCCACCGAGAGGTTGCCGCGGACGCGGAACTCCCGGCCGACCACGCGCTTTCGAATCTCGTCGGCGACGACTTCCTTGTCCATCGCCTCGCGGGCGGCGTCCATCGCGTCGGCCATCGTCCCGCCGTACAGTTCCTCCGTGAGGTCGCGGTCGAGGACGGCGGTCACCGTTCCGCTGCCGTCGTCGAGAATCGCCTTCACGCGCATGTCGTCGTCGCCGTCCACGTCGCCGTGCGTCCGGCACTGACCGTTCTGGAGGACGCGTCCGCAGTCGGGACAGCGTTCGATGAGGCCGGAACCGTCGCGTACTTCGAGCAGGTTGCCGACGACTTCCACGTCGAACATCCCGCCGGACCCGACGGCTTCGCCGACGCGCATCCGCGGCGCGTCCTCGTTCACTTCCACGTCGCGCGAGAGGGGTGTGACCGTCGAGAACTCCGAGAGGTTCACCTGCGGGACGCCGCGGAACTCGCGGACGTAGACGTCCTCGAACCGGAACGCCTCGCCCTCGCGGAGTTCGGGGCGCGCGCCCCAGTCGGTGAAGGGGAGTCGGGCGGACTCGTCGGCGACGACGCCCGACCGGATGGTGGTGTCACCGTCGCGCCCGGAGATGACTCGCTCCTCGGATTCGAGGACGCGAACCTCGACGTTGCGGCCGCGGTCACCCGCGCGCAGGTCCATCAGGTCCGTGTCGCCGCCCACCTCGTACGCCGTCTCCACGGGCGTCGTCTCGACGGCGACGGTGGAACTCTGTCCGAGGTTCAGTTCGGGTTCGCCCTCCCACTCGCGCACGCCGGCGTTGCCGATGGTGAGCGAGTCGCCGGGTTCGAAGCCGAAGTCCTCCCACGCGGTGTAGGATATCTTGCCCGTCGCGTCGGCGAGTTCGCCCTCTCGAATCGTTTGTTCTTCGCCCTGGTAGCGAATCGACCGCTGTCCGACGGTGAGGACGCGGACGGTCACCGTGACGTTGCCGTCCTCGGTGGAGATGTCCGCGACGTCTTTCGCCGTCGGCGTCGCACTCGCGCCGTCGCCGCCCCCGCCGTGCTTCCGGCGGATGCTCTGTTTGGCCTCGTCTATCGGCACGCTGTACGATATCAGGTTCTCTAGGTCGGATTTGACCTCCGCTTTGTCTACCCCGAGGGTGGAGGCGAGTTCCTCGGCGTGGTCGTCGATGTCCATCGCTCGGAGATAGCGTCCCGTTCGGTAAAAAGGGTTCCCGGAGTACGAACTGCTAAGTGCGATGCCGTCTCACACCGAGACATGAGTGACGCGGCCACCGACTCCGGAGCAGAACAGGTTTCGCTCTCGGTGAACATCGAAGACGGCGAGACGGTCATCACGATGCGCGGCGACAGAGACACCGCCGTCGTCGTCGAGTCTGAGGTTGGAGAGCGTATCTACCTCCCGCCCGAGGACTTCGAACGCGACGCGCGCCGACCGAACGACAGTCCGTACCAGTCCGCACGACAGGACAGTCCGTATCAGTCCGCACGCGAGGATAGCCCGTACCAGTCCGCGCGCGACGACTCGCCGTACCAGGCGGCCAGACAGAGTCTCCCGCGCGAGGGACTCGTCCCGACGGCCGACGGCTACCGCATCCGACATCCGGAACCGGTCACGGACGTTCGACTCCTCCGCTAACGACGCTCGACCCGCCGTCCTCTCGTCCGACTCACACTCCCTCAGTCGCTTCGCCGCGGACGCCGTCGACCCGTCGCACGCCGCCCGTGATGGTCACCGGCCGGTCGGCGTCCAGAACCACTTCCTGCGTGACGCTGCCGAACAGCAACGACCCGAGCGGGGAGCGTTTGCGGCCGCCGAGGACGACGGCGTCGACGTTCAGTTCCTTCGCCGCCGCCAGAATCTCGGTCGCCGGGTCGCCCACGCGGACCAACTCCTCGACGCCTATCTCCGCCTCTGTGAGCCGTTCGTACGCCGCGCGTCCGCCGTTTATCTGTCGGGGATTCGTCGTCTCCGCTCTATCCCTGTCGGAGAACACGTGCAGGAGCGTCACCGTAATCTCCGCCGCCGCCGGCAACGCGGCCACCGCCTCGGCCTGTGCGTACCCCCGTTCCTCGTTCCCGTCTATCGGCATCAGTACCTCGAACATGCTAGCACGTACCACTGCTCGGGCGATATATCCCACAGATACCGGGCGGAAACGACGGGCGAGTAGCGGACAGGCGGCCGGCGCGAACGCGGTTACTCGCCGGCGATTCGCTCGTAGAAGTCGATGGTGTCGTCGACGACGTCCGCCCACGTGACGGGGTCGTACTCCGGCGGCCCCTCGAGCGAGAGGCCGTAGTCGATACCGTCGGCCAGCGAGTCCGACGCGGGTTCGACTTCGATGACGCAGTCGTCCGGGAGCACTTCGTTCACGCCGCTCTCGGTGGCGACGACGCGCGTGCCCGCCGAGAGCGCTTCGGTGATGGTGATTCCGAACGGTTCCGACAGCGAGGGGGAGACGAACAGGTCCGCCGAGGCGTAGTAGTCGCCGAGCGCCTCCTCGGGGATGTAGCCGACCCACTCTATCTGGTCTTCGACGTCGAGGAGTTCGGCGAACTTCTTCAGTTGCGCCGTCAGGTGGCCCGACCCGCCGACGACGAGCGTCACGTCGTCGCGGCGGAGTTTCTCCATCGCGTAGACGAGGTGAGAGATGCCCTTCTGGTCGGTGTGTCGCCCGACGAAAAAGAGCATGCTACCGTCGATGTCCAACTCCTCTTTCAAATCCCGGCCGGTCGTCTCACACTCGGAGAAGCCGTTGTAGATGACCTCGGGGTCGCCGCCGTAGAGGTCTCTGACCCGTCCCGCCGTGAGTTCGCTCACCGCGAGGAGGTGGTCGCAGCGTTCGGCGATTCGGCGTTCCGTCTCGACTTCGCGCTTCGGTGGGTCGAGGTTCCGGTCCGACGACAGCGAGTGGAACGTCGTCACCCACTCCACGTCCGCGTTCGACTTCGCGCGCGACCCGGGGCCGTAGCCGAACCAGTCGTGCGTGTGGACGATGTCGGCGTCCTGCGCGTGTTCGGCGAACGCCGAACTGAGCCGTCCGATGCGGGTGATGATGTCGCCTTCACCCGTCGGAACGCCGTGTATTCCGTCTCGGTCCTCCGGCGCGTACTCCGCGGGGAGGACCAGTTCGATATCTACGCCGCGCGCTTGCAACCCGTCGAACATCTCTCCAACGTGGGTGTCGAGACCACCACTTACGTTGGGCGGGAAACCCCAGCCCAGCATCAACACTTTCGGCGGCATTACTGTCAGGAAATACCACGGAGGCATATATAACTCCCGTCCGTCGACCGAAATTCGCTTCCCGCGGGCTATCCACGGACGTGTATGCACGTCGTCGTCAACGCCGCGACGAGCGTCGACGGAAAACTGTCGACGCGGCGGCGCGAACAGGTGAAGATAAGCGGCGAAGCCGACTTCGCTCGCGTCGACAGGCTCCGCGCGGACAGCGACGCCGTCCTCGTCGGCGTCGGCACCGTCCTCGCGGACGACCCGCACCTGACGGTCGACGACGCCGACTTCCGCACCGAGAGGGCGGCGGCGGGACGCCCCGCCCACCCGGCCCGCATCGTCGCCGACTCGCGCGCGCGGACGCCGACGGACGCTCGCATCCTCGACGACGCGGCGACGACGTACCTCCTCGTGAGCGAATCCGCGCCCGACGACCGACGCTCGGCGCTCGAAACCGCGGGCGCGACTGTCGTCGTCGCGGGCGAGTCTCGTGTCTCCTTTCCCTCGGCGTTCGCCGAACTGGAACGTCGCGGTATCGACCGACTGATGGTCGAAGGCGGCGGCGAGGTCATCTTCTCGCTGTTCGAGGCGGGCCTCGTGGACGAACTCTCGCTGTACGTCGGGTCCCTCGTCCTCGGCGGCCGCGACGCCCCGACGCTGGCCGACGGCGAGGGGTTCGTCGAGTCGTTTCCGTCGCTCGAACTCACCGGCGTCGAGCGAATCGACGACGGCGTCCTCCTCACCTACGACGCGTCGTGACGGAGGCGGGAGGACGACGCCCCACCGACGAACTCCGCCGGTCGTGCGGCCGAGCGACACCTCCTCTCAATAGTTAAGGGCATCGAGTAACTATTGTTCACCGATGAGTACACCGGAAACGAAGGGGAAACCCGTCCACGTCGAGAGCGCCGACCAACTCGAACGGTTCGTCGCCGAGAACGACGTGGTTCTCGTCGACTTCCACGCCGACTGGTGCGGCCCGTGCAAGATGCTCGAACCGACCGTCGAAGAGATAGCCGCCGAGACGGACGCACTCGTCCTGAAGGTGGACATCGACGAACTGCAGGAACTCGCCCGCGACGAGGGAATCCGGTCGGTACCCACGCTCCAGTTCTACGAGAAGGGCGAACAGGCCAAACGCGTCATCGGCGTGCAGGACAAATCCGACCTCGTCGCCATCGTCGAGGAACTCTCGAACTGATCACTCGGCGGCGACGGCGCCGACGACGACGCGGTGCGCCGTCTCGGACTCGTGACGGTGCGCGACTTCTTCTGCGGCGTTCCCGTCCCGTTCGACCGACTCGGTCGGGCAGTCGCGACAGACGACGTGATAGCGCGTTCGAGTCTCCGGTGAATTTCGGGTCGTCTCTTCCATACCCACACAAACCGGGTACGTCCCTATAGATACGACTGGGCTATCGCGGGTTTAATCACCGACTTCGGGCGGTAAACGGGCGGTAACGAGCGATCGATTTATGTAGTATTCCGTCGACCGGAACCGGCGCGTTCGGCGTCACGCGGTCGGAACGGGGTTCGGGCGGGGGTGAACAGTGCTCGGACGGGGAGAATGCATTCGGGCAGTCAGACCGGCGTTCGGACGGTCAGAACGGCGCGTCTTCGCGACTCCGGGCGAAGGGGTCCTCGGGCGTGTCGTAGTCGAACGACCCGCCCGTCGTCGCGTGCACCTCCAAAATCTCGTCGAACTCCGTCACCATCCGCGACTTCAGGGCTTGGACCGTCATCGGAGAGATACCGCATCCCGAGCAGGCACCGCCGAGTGATATCCAGACTTCGCCGGACTCCTCGTCGATGGCGTCGATGCCCGCGCTCCCGCCGTGCATCTGTATCTGCGGGAAGTTCCGCTGCATGAATCGGTCCAGTCGGTCTTCGAGGGAGGGTTCGCCGCCCGCCGTGTCGGTACTCATGCCGGGAGGGATGCGGTCGGGAGATATAGCGTTTCGCTCCGCGGCACGGCGGTGCGCGTGGGAGCGACGAACCGCCGGCACCGACCGACCGACCGCAGGCGGTGCAGTTCGGGGAGGGCTTTTTAATTCGGAGCGAGTATCGTGCTCTATGATTTCACTGGACGAAGCGGTGACCGCCCGACTCGAATCCCACGGCGAACGGTTCGAGGTACTCGTCGACCCCGACGCGGCACTCGCCATCAAGCGAGGCGAGTTCGACGGGGAGCTAGAAGACGTCATCGCGGCCGAAGACGTCTTCGAGGACGCCTCGCGCGGCGACCGACCCGCAGAAGAGGACTTAGAGACGGTGTTCGGGACGACGGACCCGATGGAGATTATCCCGGAAGTCGTCAAGCGCGGCGAGATTCAGATCACCTCCGAGCAGCGAAAGGAGATGCAAGAGCAGAAACGAAAACAGCTCATCAACACCATCGCGCGGAACGCCGTCAACCCGCAGATGGACAACGCGCCGCACCCGCCGGACCGAATCGAACGCGCCCTCGAACAGGCCGGGTTCAAGGTCGACCCGATGGAGAAAGTCGAGACACAGGTCGACGAGGCCTTAGACGCCCTGCGTCCGGTCATCCCCATCCGGTTCGACGAGGTGACCATCGCCGTGCAGATACCCGCGAACTACGCCGGAAAGACGCAGGCGCAGGTCCGCGAGTACGGCGAGTTAGAGCGCGAAGAGTGGCAGAACGACGGGTCGTGGGTCGGCGTCGTCACCTTCCCGGCGGGGATGCAGAACGACTTCTACGACATGGTGAACGACTACACCTCCGGCGAGGCGGAGACGCGTATCGTGAAGGACAAAGACGAACTCAGCACGCGATAGCGGCGCGAAAATCGAACGACGACCCGACGACGACTATCCCTTCTTGAAGCCGACGAGGAAGCCGCCGGTGAACCCCGCGGAGATAGAGAGCGTCGAGAGGATGGTCGACACCCAACTCGGCGGCGTTCCGGTGGTGGCCGACTCCGTGGTCTTGAGGAGACCGGCGCTGAGTTTCTCCCAGTCGACGGTCAGTATCTCGCGGGATTCGAGGAACTTGAACAGCGCCAGTTCGAGACCGACGATGACGGCGACTATCTTCGCGACTTTCTTCGCCGCGAAACCGATGATACCGCCGATGACCGCACCGCTCCCGAACTCGAGTCCGAGGGAGGTTGGGTCGATGGACAGTTGTAGCGGGTCCGGCATAGCCCGACGTGGTTCGTCATCCGTAATAACCTTTGTGCGATTAGACAGGTTTGTAACTGGACTGGTCACGCTCGGAGAGATTCTACCCGGGGCGCGGGGAACTTACAAGTTCACGGATGCCCAACGCGGGGATATGGAACGGGCGGAGACGACGAGCGGCGAAATCGGGGTGACGGACCGACATCTCCGTTGACCGCCCCCGAGGAGCGTTCAAGTACGCCAGTCGCGTAGGACAGCTAGCAACCGTGCACCAGAGCGTCCAGTGGTCGAGCGGGTGGTCTCGATGAGCGACGGCACCGCGGCCGTCGTCGCCAAACGCGTCGACGCCGGAGAGTCGGCCGACCTGACGGAGATTTCCGACCTCGCGCGCGCCGCGGGGTACGACGTCGTCGGCGAACTCTCGCAGTCGCGAGACGAGGACGGCGCCTTCCACTTCGGCGAGGGGAAAGTCGACGAACTGACCGCCCTCGTCGCGGAGACGGACGCGGCGGCGGTCATCGTCGACAACAGACTCGGCCCGTACCAGACGTACAACATCGGCGGGAAACTCCCGCACGGCGTCGAAGTTATCGACCGCTTCACGCTCATCTTAGAGATATTCGCCCAACGGGCCAACACGCGGAAAGCGCAACTGCAGGTCGAACTCGCCGAACTCCGGTACGAACTCCCGCGCGCGGAGGCGAAGGCGTCGCTCGCGAAACGCGACGAGCGACCGGGGTTCATGGGTCTCGGCGAGTACGACGAGTCGCGCGAACGGGACATCAAGGCCCAGATTTCGCGCATCAAGAACGAACTCGACGCCATCGCGGAGAAAGAGGAGACGCGGCGCGAACAACGCCGCGAGTCCGGGTTCGACCTGGTCGCCCTCGCGGGCTACACGAACGCCGGGAAGTCCACGCTGATGCGCCGTCTCGCCGAGGACCTCGAAGTGGGCGAGAACGACGGTCTGCACCCCGATTTGGACCCGACCGCCGAGTCCGAAGACCGCCTGTTCACCACGCTGGGAACGACGACGCGCCGCGCCGAGACGGGCACGAGAGACGTCCTCCTCACCGACACCGTCGGATTCGTCTCGAACCTCCCGCACTGGTTGGTGGAGTCGTTCAAGTCCACGCTCGACTCGGTGTACCGCGCGGACCTGGTGCTCCTCGTCGTCGACGCCTCCGAACCCGTCGAGGAGATGCGGGACAAACTCGTCACCTGTCACGACACGCTGTACGAACGGAACGAAGCGCCCATCGTGACGGTGCTGAACAAGCGCGACGTCGTCGACGAGGGCGAACTCGACCGGAAGATGGACGCGCTTCGCGCCCTCGCGCCGAATCCCGTCGCCGTCTCGGGGTTGACCGGCGAGAACGTCGCCGAACTCGCCGCGCGCATCGAACGCGAACTCCCCGAGTGGCGCGAAGAGCGTCTCCTCCTCCCGATGTCCGACGACGCGATGAGTCTCGTCTCGTGGCTGTACGACCACGGTCACGTCGAGAACGAGGAGTACGACGGCGAGAACGTCCTCGTCGAGTTCGCCGCGCGCCCCGCTATCGTCGAGAAGGCGCGGGCGAAAGCCGCCGACGTGCAGTCGGGGACGACCCCCGAGGCGGAGGCGGAGGCGGAAGCGGAGACGGACGGCGGCTATCGCGAGTAGTCGGCGTCTCGCGTTCGTTCGGTGCGTTTCGGTACGATTCTCTTCCGTTCTCCGCCGCTACCGTCTCAGCCGTGCGACCACGGCCGTCAGCAGAATCGACACCAGCGCGACGGGTGCGCCGAATCCGGGAACGCCGGTCTCCGTCTCCGTCGGTCGGTCGGTCGACGCCGATTCGGTGGCAGTTGCCGTCTCCGCCGCGGTTTCGGTGGCCGTCTGCGTCGCGGTCTGTGCCGGCGTCTGCGTCTCGGTCGCGGACTCGTCTTCGCTGTCGCCGTCCGCTCGTTCGGACCCGACCGCGAACACGGAGAATCCGGGCGTCTCCGCCTCGTACGTCTCGTTACCGAGGTACGTCGTGTTCAGTCGCTGCCACTCGCCGTCGTGGTAGCGGTACAGGCGCACCTCCGAGGGCGAGATGCCGCGAGCGTCGAGTTTCGACGCGGGTACGTCGAACGTGATGGTCGCGTTCTCGACGGCGTCGTCCGTCGTCCCCGAGAGGTCGATGGAGACGTAGTCGATGGCACCGCCGGACGCGCCGTCGCCGTCACCGTCTTCGGCGGCGTCGCCTCTGTCCAGTTCGGGCGTTCCCTCCGGCACCTCCTCGTGCGAGGAGACGTTGACGCCGACTTCGGCGGCGTCGTCGGAGAGGTTCAGTCCGAGTTTCCGGACCTGTGACCGTTCGTTCGACCGATTCGTCGTCTCGTTCTCCGACTCGCCGTCGACGTTTTCGGTCGCGTTGGCGGCCTCCGCCGCGTTCACCGCCGTCTCGGAGGCGTTCAGGTCGGGAATTCGGAACTCGACCGTCTCGTTCGCCGAGGCGTTCGTCACCTTCGCAGACGCAGACCGGCCGTCGGCGGCGGGCGTCGCCTCGACGGTGCGTCGGTCGTCGGTGTCGTTCGAGTCCGTCGTGTCGGGCGTCTCTTCGACGGGTTGCGTGTCCGTCGAATCGTCCGAGTCGTCGGTGTCGTCTGTGTCATCGGTGTCACTCGGCGGACTACTCGTCGAGTCGCCGCCGTCGTCTCCCGTGTCGCCGGACGAATCGTCGCCGGAGGAACCGTCACCACTCGAACCGTCGTCCGCTCCGATAGCGGCCGCGTCGGGTGAGAGTTGGACCGTCCCCGTGGAGTACGTCGTCGGGAACGAGATGCGAACGTCGCCGTCGTCCGTGACCGTCGGAGACAGCGCCACGCCGTCGCCTTTGTACGTTCCGGCGAGCGTGTTCGGGTCGGAGACGCCCCACGTATCGAGGAGTTCTGCGGGAACGAGTGCCTCGTAGCGACCGGTGTTGTTCTCACCGTCCGTGGTCTCGTGCGGGGCCGCGAGTTCCACGTTCAGCGTCGGCGACCCGTTCACCATCCCCGGGTACGGGAACGTCGCCGACTGCGCGTCGCTGGCGACGACCATTCCGCTGATTCCGTCCATCGAGGTGGACTCGTTGTCGAGGAACGCCAAGGAGAACATCGGCGTGTAGGCGTGCGTCGCCACGTCCTGTTCCGCGGAGAGGTTCTCCCAGTCAGAGACCGACTTCGGCCCGTCGACCTTGTACGCGGCGTTTATCGGCTGTCCGACGACGGTCACTTCGTAGTCGTCGGAGGTGTTCTGGACGCTCCACGAGACGTTGTGCGCCGTCGCGAGGAGAACCGCGGGTTCGTACGAGTGCGGCACCGAGAGGACGACTTCGAACCGACTCGACTCGTCGAGACCGGAGCCGTTCAGGTTCTGCGGTCGGTCGCTCTCGAGCGTCTCGTACGTCAGGTCGAACTGCAGGAGGCCCCCGTCGTCGGAGGGGGCGATGGTGCTCGTTCCGAGTTCGGACGTGTTCGCCGTGCCGCCGACGTGCGTCAGCGACTCCATCGTCACGAGGGGTTCGAGCGTTATCTCGGGACCGGCGAAGTTGCCGGTCGAGAGGTTGTACGTCCGGTCGGTGTCGAAGTGCGCCGGGAAAGAGACGTTTATCGTTCCCTCGGCGGACTGGCCCGGTTTTACGGTGAACGTCCGCTGTGCGAGCGGCGTCGTGCGGAACTCGCTCGGGTAGAGGAAGACGGTGTGGTTCTCCACCGCGTCACCCGTGTTGTCGACGCGGACGGACACTTCGTGCGTCTGCGCTCGCTTGAGCGTCGTACTGGAGACGTTCACGCGCCCGACGGAGGTGTTTCCGACCACCTGGACCGTCGCCATCGAGAACGAGCCCGAGACTCGGTCGCCCGTCGAGTCGTTCACGACGTCCGTCTCCAGACGGTAGCTCCCGGCGGCGGGGCGGGCGGGGAGCGTGAACGTCGTCGTTCCGTTCAGCGTGGTCAGAGAGTCGTTGTAGGCCACGAGGCCGTTCGGACCCGAGAGCGTCAGGTTCGCGTCGGCGAGCGAGACGCTCCCGGTGAGGTTGACGCGGACGGGAACGTCGACGGATGCGTTGCGGTTCGCGTTCACTTTGTCCGGCATCCCGGTACACGGCGTGTACCACTGACACTGTCCGGACACGTCCGGCGTCGGCGCAGCGTCGTTCACGGCCACCGTCGTCGTCGGTTCGTCGTTGACGGTGAAGTTCACCGTCTGCCCGCGGTACTGTTCGGTGAACGTCACGGGGAGCGTGACGAACTGCGTCGAACTCGCCGGGACGGAGACGACGGTGCTGTTGAGTGCGTCGGCGTCGCCCGTCTCGGGGTAGGCCGCGACGCGGAACGTCTCCGCCGTCTCGCCCGTGTTGTTCAGTTCGACGAAGAGGTCCGTCGTGACGCCCGGCGCGACGGGCGTCGACGAGAGCGAGTACGAGTCGACGGTCACGTTCGAGGACGTGTGTACGACGGCGACGCCCTCGGCCTCGAACGCCGACTCGTCCTGGTCGTACGTTCGGACCCAGACGCGACGCGCGCCGTCGGCCTGCACGGGCGTGTCGCCGAACGCGGCGCCGCCGCCGTACGTCAGGTTTCGCTCGCCGGTGTCGCCGGTCAGGTCGGTGTCGTAATCCGTGGCGAACCCGGAGTCGTTGAGGAGCCAAAGCGTCGTGTTCGCCGGGTCGGACGCGCCGGTGACGTTGTACGCGACGGTCACGTTCGCGTCGGTACCGGGGTCCCACGTCGTCGTCGTGGCGTTCACGCCGGGGGACTGTCCGGGAACGGTCGGTGTCGGACCGTTCGCCGAAGCGAGTCCGGCGAATCCGACGGGACCCAACGACGCGAGTACGACTAGCGCGGCGACGGTGACGACCACCGCGCGGTCTCTCTGTTTCATTCTGTGAGAAATAGAGACTGTCTAGTATTTCAATATTTATGTAGTGGTATCAACTGCTGCGACTCCGTCGCCGAACCGCCCTCGGACCGGCACGCGGCGCTCTGGATGCGTTTCGAGAGAGCGCCGGTCAGCAGACGACCTACGCCTGCGATTTCTCTTTCGTCACCACGCGAACGTCTGAGATTCGCGTGTCGGGGTACTGCCCGTCTGCGTCTTTCTCGGCGGCTTTCACCATGTCCCAGACGACGTTCAGTCCGGTCGTGACGCCCTCCAACGCCTCCATCTCACATCCGGTCTTCCCCGTCGTCTCGACCGTCACCGAGAGCGTCACCCGGTCGTCTTCGACGTCGAACGCCGTCTCGACGTTCGTGACCGGAATCTGGTGACACATCGGGATGGTCTCCCACGTGTGCTTGACCGCCTGTATCGCCCCGATTCGCGCCGTCGCCAGCACGTCTCCCTTCCCGATCTGGTCGCCGCGAATCGCGTCGATGGTCGATTCCGTGAGGTGGATGGTTCCGCGCGCGACGGCCCGGCGTTGGGTGTCCGGCTTCGACCCCACGTCGACCATCTGCGCGTTCCCCTCCTCGTCGACGTGCGTCAGGTCCCGTTCGTCGGCGTCGGCCCCGTGGTTCTCGTTCGACACGGTCACTCCTCCCTCCGGAGCGCCGCGGGCAGTCTGTCCACGAGGTCCGTCGCGAGGAGGCCGTAGCCGTTCTCGGCGACGGCGTCGTCGCCCGCCCGTCCGTTCGCGTACGCGCCGACGGCGGCGGCGTGCAGTGGGGAGAGCACGCAGGCGAGCGCTCCCGTCGCGCCCGCGAGCACGTCGCCGGTACCGCCGACGGTCATCCCCGGGTTGCCGGTTCGGTTGACGCGCGTCTCCTCGCCGTCGGAGACGACGTCGTACGCGCCTTTCACGAGGAGGACGTGGCCGAGTTCCGCGGCGAACGACTCGACCAGTTCGGCTCGGTCCTGCCAGTCGTCGGCCGTCTCCCCGCCCATCTTCCGGAGTTCGCCCTGGTGGGGCGTACAGACAAGCGTCGCCTCGGTGTCCACCTCGGGGACGACCTGAAGCGCGTCGGCGTCGACGACGGCGGTTCCGCCGTACTCCGCGAGGAACTCGGCGACGGCTTCGAGCGTCTCGTCGTCGCCGCCGAGTCCGGGGCCGAAGACGGTCACGTCGTGGTCGCCGGCCAGTTCCACGAGCGAGTCGACGTTCTCCGGCCGGAGGTGGTCGCCGTCGAACGGGCGGACGATGAGGTTCTCGCTG
Source organism: Halogeometricum limi (assembly GCF_900115785.1). Taxonomy (GTDB): domain Archaea; phylum Halobacteriota; class Halobacteria; order Halobacteriales; family Haloferacaceae; genus Halogeometricum; species Halogeometricum limi. Next base: position 188,450 of record NZ_FOYS01000002.1, on the reverse strand, counting down.
TAGGCCTGTACCTCGCGGGCGACCGAGTCGGGACAGGCGACGCGGACGAGGTCTGCCCCGGCCCGAAGCGAGGCCTGCGCGGCGAGTGCGGGCGCGCCGGAGTACGGCCCGCCGCCGACGACGAGCACCTCGCCGTGGTCCCCTTTGTGGCTCTCTGACTCCCGCGAGAGCGACCGCAGGTCGCCGGGACCGGTGAACAGTTCCGCCGCGCGCGGGATGCCGATGTCGGCGACGGTCACCTCGGCGTCGAGCGAAGCGAGGCCGGGCTTCTCGTCGTGGAAGGTGACGACGTGGTCCGCGTCGACGGCGACGCCCTCCGCCTCGCCGGTGTCGGCGTCGACGCCCGACGGAACGTCCACGGCGACGACGGGCGCGTCGAGCGCGTTCATCCTCTCCGCGGCCGTCGCCTCCGGTTCACGGAGGGCACCCGTGACGCCGGTTCCGAGCATCGCGTCGACGACGACGTCGGGGGACCCGAGTTCGAGCGACTTCGAGTCCGTCACGACGCGCGCGTCGTACTCGGCTTCGTCGAGGGCCGCCCAGTTCTCGCGGGCGATGTCCGTGCTGATGCTCTCGGGGCGGCCGAGGAGGTGGACGGTCACGTCGTAGTCGTCGAGAAAGCGCGCGGCGACGAACGCGTCGCCGCCGTTGTTCCCCCGTCCGGCGACGACGGCGACGCTCGCGCCGGGGTCGGCGTGGTCGCGAACCGCGCGGGCGACGGCGTTTCCGCTGGACTCCATCAACTGCTTCCGCGGGACGCCGAGCGCCGCGGCGTTCTCGTCCACCGCGGCCATCCGGTCACTCGATATCATAGACGGCCGTTCGACGCGGGCCGTGGTAAAAGGGACGCCCGAGTCGGTCGGTCCGGTCCGCCCGGTTCGTCCCGCCCGTCGCGATTGGGTCGAGCCGCCTCGTTCGCCGCATCCACAACCTTCCTCACCCCCGTCGGAGAACTGTCGACGTGACCAGACGACTGTTCGGGACGCTCTGCGGGTTGGTCTTTCTCGTCAGCCTCGGGCGGACGGTGTTCGCGCCGTTGGTGGAGACGTTCCAGACGGAGTTCGGCGTCGGTACCGCCGCCGTCGGCGTCGTCACCACGCTCGTCTGGCTCGGGACCGCCCTCCCGCGAATCCCCGTCGGCTACCTCCTCACGCGCGTTCCCCGCCACCGCGTCGTCCTCGCGACGGGCGCGCTCCTCTCCGTCGCCGCCGGGTTCACCGCCACGGCGACGACGATTCGAACGCTCCAACTCGGCGCGTTCGGCATCGGCCTCGCCTCGGGGGGCTACTTCGTCGCAGCCATCCCGCTCGTCGGCGAACTCTACCCGGAGGCGGTGGGCCGCGCCATCGGCGTTCACGGGACGGCGGCCCAACTCGCGGCCGTCGCCGCGGCACCGATAGCCGTCGCCCTCGTGACCCTCGCCGACTGGCGCGCGACGTTCTGGGTGCTCGCCGTCCTCGCCGCCGTCGTCACCGCCGTCCTCGCGTACGCCGCGCGCGACGGCGACGGCGTGGACGCGACGGCCGCAGACAGGGACTTCCTCGGCGCGCTCCGCCACTGGCGACTGATGCTCGTCGGGATGCTGATGATAGCGACGGCGGGGTTCGTCTGGCAGGGCCTGTTCAACTTCTACGTCGTCTACCTCACGACGGCGAAGGCGTTCACGACGACGGAGGCGAGCACGATGCTCACCGTCGTCTTCGCGGCGGGCGTCCCGGCGTTCTGGCTCTCGGGCCGCCTCGCCGACCGGTTCCCCCGCGTCCCCTACATCATCGTCACCCTGAGCGTCTACGTCGCCGCCCTGTTGGCGCTCACCGAGGTGACGGGCTTTCTCGCCGTCCTCGCCGTCACCACGGTCATCGGCTACACCATCCACAGCCTCTTTCCGGCGCTCGACGCGTGGCTTCTCGACACGCTCCCGGCCGACGTTCGGGGAAGCGCCTACGCCGTGTTCAGCGGGGCGTCGCTCCTGCTCGAAGCGAACGGGAGCGGTGCAGTCGGGTTCTTGACAGACGCCGGATACGCGTTCGACGCCGTGTTCCGGACCTTCGCGCTCGGCCTCGTCGCCGTCGTCGCCCTGCTCACCGTCCTCTACGTCCTCGGCTTCGTCCCCGGTACCGAACGTCGGACCGCGGCGGAGTGACGGCGCTCTGTGCGGTCTCTCCGTCGTATCACGTCCGAAATATTTACTACTCGCACGTTTGAACGGTAAAGCATGGCAGGGTTGCTACCGTCTGACGCGGACGTCTCCGACGTCGACGCGGACGCGGACGGTGACCTCCGGGTCCTCTGGTTGGACGACGAGGAGGCAGAGCAACTCATCGGGTGTCTCTCCTCGGACACCGCACGCGACACGTTCGCCGCCCTCCAACGGCGTCCCTCGACCGCCTCGGAACTCGCAGACTCGGTCGACACCTCCCTGCAGAACGTCCGGCACCACCTCGACAACCTCCGGAACGCGGGCCTCGTCCGCGTCGCCGACACCCGGTACTCGGTGAAGGGGCGCGAAATGAAGGTGTACGCCCCAACGCAGGACTCGCTCGTCGTCTGCGTCGGCGGCACCGACGACAAGGACTCGTTTCTCGACGGGTTGGGAAAGTACGTCGGCGCGGGTGCGGTCCTGTTCGTCGCCGCGTTCCTCGTCCAGTCGCTGTTCGGCGCGGGCGTCGTCGACCTCGGCGGCCCCGGGTCGGCACCTCGCGTGACCGACAGTCTCGGCGGCGGCGCGGAACCGCTCTTGGGTCTGCTCCCGCCGGGCGCGGCGTTCCTCGCCGGGGGACTCGTCGTCCTCGGCGTCCTCCTCGCCGTTCGGGCGTACGAGTCCCGCGCGGAGTAGCCCATGAGTGACGCGTCGGCGGCAGACACGCGAGGACAGGCCACCGTCGTGGTCGTGAGCCTCCTCCTCGTCGTCTCGACGCTCGTCCCGGTCAGCGTCTTTCTCACCGGCGGCACCATCGACCCGACGACGGGCGACGACGTCCCCGACATCGACACCGCCGACGTGCCCGAGTCGACGGTTCCGGACGCCGAAACGCGGCGCGAGGCCCGCACGAGACAACAGATTCGAGACCGTCTCGGCGTGGTCGACCAACGCGACGCCCTCCGGTCCGTCGGCGCGTTCGAGGCGCACACCCACGGCGTCACCGGGGCGGGCGTCACCGTCGGCGTCGTCGGCAAATCGTTCGCCTCCGACGCCGAGAGCATCGAGACGCGCGTCGGCGGTCACGAACGTTTCGGCGGACGACGGCGGGCGAACGTCGACACCGGACACGGCACCGCCGTCGCCGAGATAGTCGCCAACACCGCGCCCGAGTCGACGCTCTACCTCGCCGCCGTCGGCGAGGAACCGACGACCGACCGCTACGACGACGCCGTCCGGTGGTTGGTCGAACGCGACGTGGACGTCGTCGTCGACGCCGGGAGTTACTTCCCGAAGACGGCGAACGACTCGGCCAGTCTCTCGCAGACGGCGCAGTACGCCATCGACAACGGCGTCATCTACGTCACCTCGGCCGGAAACTATGCCGGCCACCACTGGTCGGGCACCGGCACCGAGTCGGGGTGGGTGACGTTCGCCGGCGAGACGCAGGCGAACGCACTCGGCGACGGCCCCCTCTCGGGTCGCGTCTCGCTCCGGGCGCAGTGGGACTCGCGGGCCGACTACGACCTCTATCTCTACCGTGACCTGCCCGGGTCGGACGACCCGGTGGTCGCGAAGTCGACGCGGCGACGGTTCGGCGGGATGGAAGCGATAGACGTCGTCGTCCCGCGCGGCCAGTACTACCTCGCCGTCTACGCGCACGACGGCGTCTCCGACCCCGGGACGGTACAGGTGTTCTCGGCCCGACACCGCCTCGCCACGACGGACGCCGTCGGAAGCGTCGCCGCGCCGACGACGGGCGCGGGTATCATCACCGTCGGCGCAGTCGGCCCCGACGACACCGTCCGGTCGTACAGTTCGCTCGGCGCGGACGGCACCGTCGACCTCTCGGCGCCCGACGGCGTCGAGACGGACTCGGTGGGGGCGTTCTACGGCACGTCCGCGGCGACGCCGTTCGTCGGCGGCGCGGCGGCACTCGTCGCCTCCCAAGGCAATTTCACGCCCGCCGAGACGGAGTACATCCTCGAACGGACGAGTCGAGAGAACGGCCTGAACGCCTACGCCGCGGTGTCGGCGGCGTCGCGACCGTTCGACGTGCCCGAGTCGGCCGTGACCGGGCGGCCGGGCGGCGCGCGCGCCGAGACGCCTGCGAACGCGACGGTTCCCGCGAACGCGACGGTGTCTGCGAACGCGACCGTCTCCGCGAACCGAACCGCGACGGACGACGCGAACGCGACGGCGGCGCGGGCACCGTAGGCGGCGAACGTTCAAGTACCGGGAGGCGGCCAGCACCGACATCCCTATGACCACCGCGGCGCGAGTGAGGCGCGTGAACTGGCAGGCCGTGTTCGGCCACTCCGAACCGTATCCAGAGCAAGCCGACGGCATCGAGGCGGCCATCGACGTCGCCGAGGACGACGGCTTCCTCGTCGTCGAAGGCGCGTGCGGAACCGGGAAGACGATGCTCGCCCTGACGGCGGGTATCGACCGGGTCCGCGACCCCGATTCGGAGTACGAACGAGTGCTGGTCCTCACGAGCGTCAAGCAACAGCTCAGACAGTTCGAAGAGGACCTGCGAACGATAAACGACGGCCTGCCCGAGGACTGGCGACCCGTCTCCGGACTCACCCTCGTCGGGAAGGCGGACGTCTGCCCGTACAGCAGAGAGAACGTCGCCGGTATCGACGACACCACGGTGTACGACCGCTGTGAGGGGCTCAGAGAGCGAACGCGAAACCTCGTTGGAGAGGGGGGTCTCGCCTCCACGGGCAAACTAGTGAAGGAAGCGCGAGCGGCCCAGACGGGACTGCTCGACACCGGGAGTTCCGGGAGCGGCCCGAACTATCTGGAGACGGCGGGCGAACCGACGCCGTACCTCCCGGAGACGGCCGAGTACGAGGACACCGAGTACTGTCCGTTCTACGCGACGTACCTCGACGACCTGCCGGAGGACGGCGACCCCGTGGAAGCCGTCCCGTTCGACGTGACGGAGTTGGGTCTCGTCGACACCGACGAGTTGGTCCGTCTCGCGGCGGGGTACGGCACCTGCCCGCACTCGGTGATGGGCGCGGTCCTCCCCCATGTCGAAGTCGTCGTCGGAAACTACTACCACGCGTTCGACCCGACGACGGTGGGGTCGTTCACGGGCGCACTCGTCGACGACTCGACGTTCGTCGTCTGCGACGAGGCGCACATGCTCGAACCGCGCGTCCGCGAACTCGTCAGCGACGGCGTCGGCGACGCCACCCTCCGCGACGCGGAGAACGAGTTGACGCGCGTCATCCAACCCGTCGAGTTCGAGAGCGACGGGAAGGAGACGGCGGACGCGGACCTCGTCCGCGGCGAACTCGAAGACAGCGACGTGACCCTCCGCGAACTGAAGGAGACGCGCGACTTCGTGCGCGACGTGCGCGAGGAACTCGACCGGCGGGTGACCGCGCACTTGGACCGGACGCTCCCCGACTGGCGAGCGGACCTCACCCGTCTGCACGACGACGAGATTCCGCTGCGAGACCCCGAAGAACCGGGCGAGGACGAGTTGACCGCGTGGGCCGACTCCGAGGGCTACGACGAGGGGACGTGGGTCCGCGCCGAGACGGTCGGCGCCGTCGTCGCCCGCGTCCTGAACAGCGCCGAGGAGGAGGACAGACGCCGCGCCGCGCCCGGCGTGGGTCGTCTCCTCGCGAACTGGGCGCGGGCGGACCACACCGGCTACTTCCGCGAGATAGAACTCGACCGGACGTGGGACGAGACGGCCAGAGAAGACTCGTGGCGGCGCGCGTACAACGCCCATCTCGCGCTTCACAACTGCGTCCCGGGCGACGCCATCGCCGAGCGACTGGGCGAGTTCGGCGGCGGCGTCCTCATGTCCGCGACGCTCGAACCCCTCGACGTGTTCCGGGAGGTGACGGGGCTGAACGCCCTCGAAGCGGACGGACGCCCCGTCGTCGGACGGACGTACGGACTCGGCTTCCCGGAGGAAAATCGCGCGTCGTTCGCAGTCGACGTGCCGAAGTTCACCTACGAGAACCGCGGGCCGCCCGGCGAGGAGAACGAGACGCGACGGGCGTACGTCGACGCCTGCGCCGAGATAGCGCGTTCGCCGGGGAACGTCCTCGTCGGGATGCCGAGTTACGCCGAGGCCGAGTGGATGGCGGGCGAACTCGACTCTCGACTCACGAAGACCGTCCTCTTGGACGAGGCGTCCGACGACGGGGCCACGGAGCGACTGAAAGCCGACTTCTTCGGCGGCGAGGAGAAGGTGCTCGTGACGAGTCTGCGCGGCACCCTCACCGAAGGAGTCGACTACCGCGGCGACAGACTGTCGGCGGCCGTCGTCTGCGGCGTCCCCATCATTAACACGTCGAGTCCCCGAACGCGGGCGGTGAAGACGGCGTACGATAGAAAGTTCGGCGACGGGTTCGAGGCGGCCCTCACCGTCCCGGCCGTCCGGAAGGCCAGACAGGCCATCGGACGCGTCATCCGCGGGTCCGACGAGGTGGGCATCCGCGCGTTCGTGGACGCACGCTACGCTCGCGACTCGTGGAACAGCGTGCGCGAGTACTTCCCCGCGGAGGAGCGAGACGAGTTCTCGCCGGTCAGTCCGGACATGCTCCGGTTCGGCGTCGAGCGGTTCTGGTCGTCCGTCGAGTAGCCGGCGGGCGAGTGCGCCGACGAGCGGCGTTACTCCGCGAACGCGTCGCGGCAGTCGTCCGAACAGAAGTGGCGATGCTGGACGCGGCCGTCTTCCACCCACGTGACGACGCGATGCGTCGGCGACTGAACGATTGGGTCGCCACAGTTTGCACAGGTCGGTGCGTCCGCTTCGTCGATATCCTCCCCGAGGTCGGACGTCGGGTCTACCATCTCTCCGACGAGACTCGCCGGACGCACTTCACTCCGACTCAGGTGGCGGAACTTGCCTCACGTCTCGCGGGTCGCCGGATGCGAGACCGTCAGTTCGGTCTCCGTCGCTCGCGTCTCGACGACCCGTTCGCGGCCGTCCGGCCACCTGACGCGAATCTCCCGCGGGTCTGCGAACGGCGCGGTGTCGCCGCCGAGGCCGAAGTGCGCGACCGGTTCGGTCTGGCAGAGATAGCCCGACCCGCCGCAGACGAGACGCGTCTGGGTGCCGCGGTCGGTCGTCAACGAGACGACGGCGTTGCGCGCGGGCGCGCCGTGTTCGGTCAGCGGACGGACGCGAAGCCACGCGTTGTCGGTCGGTGCGGCGTACATCGACAGCGGTTGCGACCCGATTTCGCCGTGGACGACGAACAGTTCGAGCGTTCCGTCGCCGTCCACGTCGCAGATGGTCGCCCCGGTTCCGAGGCCACGAGGTTCTCTGGCGGCCCCGGGGTCGGTGCCCTGCCACTCTCCGTCCCGGCGGCGGAGCAGGCGATTCGGCGCGCCCATCGCGTTCGTGAACACCTCACAGCGGCCGTCGTTGTCGAAGTCGGCCGCGATGACGGTCCGCGTCCGCGTCGGCGTCGCCCACTCCTCGGGCGCGACGTCGACGAACGAGTCGCCGCGACGCTCGAAGATTCGGTTCGGCCCCTCCCAGTTGCCGACCACGAGGTCGAACCGGCCGTCGCCGTCCGGGTCGACGAGGGCGACGCCGCGGGCGTGTTCGTCGCGGGCGTCTAACCCGAAGTCGGGAGCGACGTCGGTGAAGTGTCCACCGTCGTTCCGGAGGAGGTAGTTCGGCCCGCGTTCGTTCCCGACGAACACGTCCGTGCGGTCCGAGACGATGGGTCCGGGGACGAGCGAACGCCCGCCAGTGAGGAAGTCGACGCCGACGGACTCGGCCAGGTCGGTTACCTCGCCGTCGTCGCCGAGTTCGTAGAAGCGCATCGGGGCCCCGTAGCACGCGAGGAGAAGACCGTACCGACCGGTCCCGAGACGGTCGACGGCCGCCACCGACCGCCCGGCGCGGACGTTCTCGCGGCCCGCGTTCACCGGGAGGGCGAAGACGTCCCGCCACCCCGTCGGCGTCGGGTCGTACAGGCGGTCCATCTCCGTGGCGATGCCGCCGTAGGCGTCGCTGTTGTGGACGTACACCTCCTCCTCGCCGTCGGCGTCCACGTCGGCGGCGACGACGCCGAACGCGTGGCCGTGCGGGTCCGTGAGCGACTCCGGCGTGGCGTCCGCCAGTCCGGTCGTTCCCTCCGCGGCGAGGACGCGGTTGTCGGTTCCGTACCCGCCAACGAAGACGCGAGGGCCGTCCGGTCCGGTCGTCACGGCCGCGCCGTAACCCTTGAACGGCGTCCTATCGGGGAGGCGGCCGGAACGGTCCTCGAACATACCCCCCTCTCTGAGGTGAACACCGAAAAACGTCAGGGTCGAACGAACGCCTCGTCCGCCCGAGCGACGGATCTAGTCCTCGACGAGAATATCGAGAGCAGTAGATAGTTTTCGAGGAACTATTGAGGTAACTTAGTAGGGGTTATGTGTCGCGAACGATAGTTCTGTAGACGAGGACGCATATGTCCGAATCACCCGCACCGAAGGGGGGGACCGAATCGCAGCGACCGACCGGGGGGGAGACCGGTCCAGCGCACGCAATCGACGGGCGAGACTACGACCTCCACAGCGTGGTCGTCGCCCACGAAGGCGAGCCGGACCGGTGTACGATGTATCCGCGCCGAGACCGCTGTCTCGACCGGATGGCCGCGTGGCTGTCCGCCGACCTCGACGCGTTCGTCGGCCTCGAAGAGATGCGGTAGTCGGGGCGTCGTCCCGTCACACCGCGACTCCCCGTCTCAGGACCGCGTGTCCGTCTCGACGTCCGACAGCGTCTGCTGGACCGCCTCTTCGCCGACGGCGGCCGCCAGCGCCTCGAAGCCCTGTCGCTCCGCGCGGTCGCTCGCGTTAGCGACGAGTCGAGAGACGATGAACTCCGGCGTCGACTTGCCGACGGTGCCGAACCGCGGTTGGTAGTCCACGCGGAGCGCCAACTCATCTGTCAGTCCTTCCGCGAAGATACCGTCGATACGCGCTTCGTCGGGGAGGGGACTCAGGTCGTCGGCGAGGTGCGTCACGTAGACGCCGAGTGCGTCCTGTCTGACCGTCAGCGAGACGAGGCCGTTCAGCAGGTCGGCCGCCCGCCCGGGTTCGGTGATGGCCTCGAACTCGTCGACGAGCATCAGCGTCCTGCCCCCGGAGGAGAGCGGTGGGACGATGGACTTCAGCGTCGATTCGAGGACGCCCGCGTTGAAACTCGCGTGTCGGCGGTGGAAGACGACGGTGTCGAAGTCGCCGACTTCCGCCTCCTCGGCGGGGACGGGAAGCCCCATCGACGCGAGGAGGGCGACCTGACACAGCGTCTCCAACAGCGTCGTCTTCCCGCCGGAGTTCGCCCCCGTCAGGACGGCCACGCGGTCACCGCTGGGCGGCGTCGGCGACCCGCCGACGAGTCCGTGGGTTCCGACGGCGTAGGAGATGGGTTCGGCCTCGCCCGAGAGCGTCAGGTTCCGCGCGCCGACGACGGCCAGTCCGTCCGAGACGAGGGCGGGGCGCGTCAGGTCGTGTTCGGCCGCGAACCGACCCAAGGAGAGTTCGAAGGCGATGTCGGAGACGGCGGTGACGGCCGCGTCGACGTCGGCCCGCGCGGCCTCCACGTCGGCCGCCAACTCGGCCGCGACGGCTTCTTCTCGCTCGGCGACGTCCTCGCGTAACTCCTCGACGAGCGTTCGGAGCGTCGTGGAGGCGAAGTCAGCCTCGTCGTACGCGTCGTCCGTCGTCGCCGCCTCGATGCGGCCGCGTCCGAGGTCGGTCTCGCGGGCGACGTACTCTACGAACGCCGAGCGGAACTCGTCGAGACTGCGCACGCCGCGCGAGCGGACGGCTTCGAGCACGTCCAGCGACCCGTTCTCCAGTTCCTCGACGGTGTCGAGTCGCGCGCGGAGGCGGTCGAGTTCCTCGTCGGCACCCGCCGCGACGTCGCCGTCGGCGTCGACGTATCCGAGCGCACCGGCGGCGTCGCGCAGTGCGTCGTCGTCGACGCCGTCGAGGGCGGCGAACGTCGTCCCGCGGAGTCCCGCACCGCGAAGCGAGAGGGCCGCCTCGACGGCCGCGCGGTCGGTCCCGCCGGCGTCGTCGTACCGTTCGAAGGCGTCGAGGACGGCCGCTCTGGCCTCGTCGTCGAGCGCCACCCACGCGTCGCGGGCGGCGAGGACGTCGTCTAAGCGGGCGTCGCGCTCTTCGGCGTGTTCGAGGGGCGTGAGGACGCGGATGCGGTCCGCCGCGTGGGCGGTGACGGCGTACTCGCTCGCGAGCGTCGTCAGGTCGTCGTACACCTCGTGGACGTCGCGCGTCCCCAGCGCGTCCATTCCGCTCGCGCCGTTCGCCCGGCGGAGGATTCTGACCGCTCGTCCGCGGGGGAGGCCGGCCTCGGCGAGCGTCCTGATGTCGGCGCTCTCGATGGCCGAGACGGCGCGTTCGACGCCGAGCGTCTCGCGGAGTCGTTCACTCGTCTTCGGACCGACCCCCCAGTAGTCCTGCAGTCGCATGTACGGTCACGTCGTCGGGGGCCGTCTTGTATCGTCGGGTCTCGGTCGGAGACGAACGGCCCGCGGCGTCGCCGTCAGGAGGAGACCGGTTCGCTCTCGGACGCCGGTCGGTCGGTCTGGCCGCGCGCCGCCGTCGAGAGTATCTCCGCGAGGACTCGAACGGCCGCCTCGTGGTCGTCACGAGAGGCGCGAAGCGACATGGGAGAGACGCCGAGCGCCCGATACGGTGCGAACGCCTCCGGTTCGACGACGCCGCGTTCGACGAAGTCCTCGGCCACGCACGTCAACAGCGAGTGGACGTGGACGAGTTCGTTCTTCTTCATTGCCCTCCCTACGTCCTCAGACGGGGTAAACCCCGCGCCGACCGCGAAATCGGCTCCGAACGGCGTCGTTCTCTCGGTCCGTGGTCGTCGGAAGCGCCGCTCCCGACACGGGGTAGTGGGAGGGTGAGAAGGCGAGGCCAGGAGAGCGACTGAGGGCGTTCTGAAAAGCGGATGCAGGTGAGTTCTGAAAAGCGGGTGTAGGTGAGTTCTGAAAAGCGGGTGTAGGCGGCGTTCGGAGAGCGAGGCGGCCGAACGGACGCACCTCCTTCGGCGGCGTTCGACGGCGACGTTCGACTACGAGGTGACTCGCTTCGCCCGGGCGTCGCGGACGTCCGCCCCGTCTCGGAGTTTGTCCTCGCAGTGCGGGCAGACGCGGGGGTCCTCCGAGTCCTGCGGGGCGAACACGCGAACGTAGTCGCGCGTGACGAACGACTCGCAGTTCTGACACTCAGGCATCCGCCGACACCTCGGCGGCCGTCGGCGTCGTCGGGTCTCTTTCGGCCGGGGTCATCGTTCGGTCAACCATGTTCGTCCCGAAAAATAGCCGGAGACGAGGTAACTCGGAGTCCTAGGTGGTTAGGTCGCATCCGGCGCAGTGGGGGAAAGCGGTATATGTTTCGGCCGACGATGCCTCCACAAAGAAGTCGGCTCGTTCGGGAGCGAAAGACGAGTCGGCCGCGCCAGAAAACAATGGAGGACTCTACGAGACGACCGGTTGGCCAACTCGACACCGACGTGCAGGAACACCTCGAACGCATCTCCGATGCGATGTTCGCGCTCGATACGGACTTTCGGTTCACGTATCTGAACGGCAAAGCCGCGCGGTGGCTCGACCGAGACCCCGAGGAACTGGTCGGCGAGAGGGTGTGGGACGAGTTTCCCCAAGCCGTCGGGTCGACGTTTCAAGAGGAGTACGAACGGGCGTTGAACGAACAGACACCGGTTCGGTTCACGGAGTACTACGGACCCCTCGACAAGTGGTTCGAGGTGAACGCCTACCCGTCCGACACCGGACTCACGGTCTACTTTCAGGACGTGACCGACCGTCACCGCCGAGAGGATATACTCGAACGACAGCGAGAGCGACTCGACATCTTGGAGACGTTCACGCAGGTCATCACGGAGGTGAGCAGTGCGAGCGAGGACGCCATCTCGCGAGAGCACATCGAGCAGTTGGTGTGTAGTCGGTTGGTCGAGACGACGCCGCTGGCGTTCGTCTGGATCGGTCGCGTCTCCGGAACGGACGTCACGCCGTCGGCGTGGGCCGGGACGGGAGACGACTACTTGGACGAGGTATCGTTCTCCGCCGACCCCGACGAGGCGGACGGGAGAGGACCGGCGGGCCGCGCCATCACCTCGCAGAACGTGCAGATAACGACGGACATCGAACAGGACAGCGCGTGGGGACCGTGGCGCGAGGCGGCGCTGAACCGCGGGTTCCGGTCGTCCGCCTGCGTCCCACTCCTCTATCGGGAGTCCGGGTACGGTATCCTCTGTATGTACTCGAGTCGAACCGGTGCGTTCGGGTCGGAGACGGGGCCGAAAGACTCGTTGCACCAACTGGGCGACGCCATCGCGCACGCCATCGACACCGTCGAACGACGGCGGGAAGAACGCGAACTCAAGCGCCGCCGCGAGGAGTTCACCGCCTTCGTAGAGGACGTCGAGGAGTACGCCATCTTTCGGTTGGACCCCGACGGCTACATCGCCAGTTGGAACCGCGGGGCCGAGCAGATAAAGGGGTACGAGGAGTCCGAAGTGCTCGGAAAGCATCTGTCGACGTTCTACACCGAAGAGGACGTGGAAGCGGGCTACCCCGCCGAACTCCTCGGCCGCGCGCGACGAGAGGGACAGGTCAAAGACGAGGGCTGGCGCGTGCGCAAAGACGGGAGTCGCTTCTGGGCGTCGGTCACCATCACCGCACTCACCGACGACCGGGGGACGCACACGGGGTACACGAAAGTCGTCCGCGACATGACGGAGCGAAAGCGCCGCGAACGTCGGTTAGACGCCGTGTTCAATCGGACGTTCCAGTTCATGGGGCTCATGGAACCCGACGGAACCGTGGTGAAGGTGAACGACGCCGCCACGGAGTTCGCCGGGACGGACCGCGAGGAACTGGTCGGCAAACCGTTCTGGGAAGCGCCGTGGTGGCACGCGAGCGAGGATACGGTCGCGGGCCTCAAAGACGCGATTCGGTGGGCCTCGGCGGGCGAGTTCGTCCGGTACGAGGCGACCGGAGCGGACCCCGAGACGGGCGAGGAACTCGTCGTCGACTTCTCTATCACGCCGGTGACGAACGAGACGGGGGAAGTCGTCCTCCTCGTTCCGGAGGGGCGCGACATCACCGACCGGAAACAGCGCGAACGCGAACTCAGACGGGAGCGAGAGCGACTGGAGTTCATGAACCGCATCCTCAGACACAACCTCCTGAACGGCCTGAACGTCGTCAGCGCCCGCGCGGAGATTCTGGAAGACTTCGTGGACGACCCAGGGCGAACGCACCTTTCGACGGTCCGAAGTCGCGTCGAGGAGATGGTCGACCTCGTCGAGACGATGCGGTCGTTCACGAAGGCCATCGTCCACAGCGAAGCGCACGAACTCGACGCGAAACCGTTGGGGAAGATTCTCGTCCGCGAACTCGAACGCATCGACGACGACTACGACCGGGCCGTCGTCTCCGTGGACGGCCCCATCCCCGACGTGGACGTCCTCGCGGACGATTTGCTCGACCAGGTGTTCGAGAACGTGCTCACGAACGCCGTCCAACACAACGACAAGGCCGTCCCCCGGGTCGCCGTCGCCGTCCGACAGACGGGCGACGAAGTGACCGTCAGCGTCGAGGACAACGGTCCGGGCGTCCCCGACGAGGAGAAACGACACATCGTCGAGAAGGGCGTGGAAGGCCTGTCGACGCCCGGGAGCGGGTTCGGTCTCTACCTCGTCAAGGAGTTGGTCGACAGTTACGGGGGCCGAATCGACGTGAGCGACAACACGCCCGAGGGTGCCGTGTTCACCATCACGTTCCAAACCGTCTGACGGCGTGAGACGCCCGGAGAGACCACCTCGTTGCCTTCGATAGCGTCAGTGGTGAATAAATTTCGCGGAGTGAGGGGCCAGATATATATCCATGGGGCAAGTTAGACACCCTATTAGCATGTCCACCGAACGCTCGTCGGGTGACGATACGGAGACTCGCTCGACGACGCCAGTCGTTCTGGTCGTCGACGACGACGAGGACCTGGCGGACACCTGTGAATACTGGCTCCAGAGCGACTACGACGTCCGGGTCGCCTACGGCGGCGAGGAGGCGCTGGAGCAGGCAGACGAGTCCGTGGACGTCGTCCTCTTGGACCGGCGGATGCCGGGACTCACCGGCGACGACGTACTCGACGCTCTCCGAGAGCGCGGACTCGACTGTCACGTGGCGATGATGACGGCCGTCGAACCGGACACCGACATCGTCGACATGCCGTTCGACGACTACCTCGTCAAACCGGTGACGAAGACGGACGTCCGCGAGGCGGTCGAAGAGTTGGTCGTGCGGTCGGACTTCGACGACGAGGTTCGCGAGTTCTTCGCCCTCGAATCGACCGAGGACGCCCTCCGGGCGCGCGACGCCGAGGACCTCCGCGACCCCGAGGTCCTGAGCGAACTCCGCGAACAGGTCGAGGCGGTCCGTCGCGGGCAGGAAGACGAAATCGCGAAGCGGCAGCGACAACTCGACCGACTCCACCACATCAACGACCTGCTTCGGGAGGTCGACCGAGCGCTCGTCGACGCGACGACCCGCGAGGAGATAGAAGAGACCGTCTGCGAGTCGCTCGCGTCGTTCGAGACGTACTCGGCGGCGTGGGTCGCACGGTACAGCAGCACGGTCGGCACCGTCGACTGCCGGACGTCCGCCGGTATCGCTCCCCCGCGACTCAACGGGAGGGCCGATGCCGTCACCTCGCTCGTCCAGTCCGTCCTCGAAGACCGCCGCGTGGCCGTCCTCGACGACGTCGACGCCGAGCACTTCGAGGCCGTGTTCGAGTCCGGCGAGGTGCCGTCGGGAGTCGACCGCGAGACGCTGTCCGCCGTCGTCGTCCCCATCGCGTACCGCGACGCCGCGTACGGCGCACTCGTCGTGTACACCGACCGAGCGGAGACGTTCGACGACGACGACAGAGCGGTGTTCGACGAACTCGGCGCGACCATCGGCCACGGCATCAACGCCGCCGAATCGAAGCGCCTCCTCTACAGCGACACCGCGGTCGAACTGGAGTTCGACCACGAGGACAGCGGCGACCTGTTCGTCGAACTCTCCGCCGTCGTGAGCGACGCCGTCTCGCTACGTGGGTTCTCTCCCTCCAGCGACGGCGGAATCTCCTGCTACGTGAGCGTCGAAGGGGCCGACCCCGAGAGCGTACTGGAGTATCTCACCAGCCACGACGACGTCCAGAACGTCCGAACCATCACGAGCGGTGCGGACGAGTCGCTGTTCGAGGTGAACGTCGTCGGGTCGACGGTACTGGGTCCCCTCGTCGAGTTCGGCGCGAGCGTCGACACCCTCACCGCGACGGACGGTCACGGGTCGCTCGTGGTCACCGTCTCACCGGACGCGGACCTGCGCGTCCTGAGCGACACCGTCCAGTCGGCGTTCCCCGGACTGGAAGTCGTCGCGAAGCGCGAAGTCGAACAGTCCGTCCAGTCGACGGAGACGTTCAAGCGCGAACTCGAAGACAAACTCACCCCGCGCCAGTACGACGTGTTGGAGACGGCGTTCGTCTCGGGTTACTTCGGGTGGCCCCGCGGCAGTACCGCCGAGGAAGTCGCCGAGTCGCTCGGCATCTCCGCGCCGACGTTCCACGAACACCTGCGTTCGGCCGAGCGGAAACTGATGGAGACGTTCTTCGAGCAGACGTCGGAGGCGCTCTCCACGGAACAACGACAGACCGCGACGGCGGACAGCATCTCTCGGTGAGGAGCGCTCGGAGCGAGTCGGTTCAGTCATCACTCGACCAGCGACGTCACCGCGAGAAGTCGACAAGCATCTACCGACACCGCACGCCCATCTCGCACGCCGGCACCGGTCGCCACTACCGGTGTCTCGGATGGTATCTCAGCGCTGGGCGGGTTCGGACTGCGAAGAGAGAGCGGAGACGGCGTCTAGAAGTTCGTCTCTCGATATCGGCTTGGTGAGGTGAGTGTCGAAGCCGAGGTCCTCGACCTCCGGTCCGAAGTCGTCCGTACTCGTCGCGGTAAGAAGCGCCACTTTGGGGCTCGCGTCCGACTCGTTCAGACGCTTCATGACGCGTTCACCGGACAGACCGGGCATGTGCCGGTCTAAGAGGACGACGTCCACACTGGGGTCGAACTCGGAGAGTGCTTCGTGACCGGTGTACGCAGTTCGGACTCGATAGTCGTCAGACAGCCACACGGCCATGCTGTCTGTCAGGGCAGCCTCGTCGTCCGCGATGAGGACTGTAGGTCGCTCTGAGGGCACGTCAGCGGATGTAACGGTCATGGTCACGATGAATGCACCGAAGTTTCGGCGTCGCCGCTGGGGGCCACCCGTCTGCCTGGCGGGCGGGAGGGACGACGATTGCCGGTCGATACGGAGGTGTGGTGGTTCACGCGTCGTTCATTCGTTGGAAGTTCTCGTTACCGCACTTCGCGCACTCGGTGACGCGGTACGGTTCGCGCGAGAACTCCTGGTTGGTCTGCTTCGAACTCTCGGTCTTCAGTTCGATAGATACGTTGTGGGGGGCTCGCACACCGCAGCTATCACAGTACTCCGTCAACTCCGTCAATCCCGGTTCGCTCTTCGACATTGTGGTTCGCCACTTACTGGTAACGGCTTTGCGGGCATAGACAGTCGGCCTAAGCGGTTAGGGAAGGCCTGAATCCGGCCTCGTACAGCACGGTGAAAGAAACAGTCTACTCGGTCGACACGGCTTCCTGCGGCGGTTCGTCGGCGTCGTACTTGTCGCGGAACTCCTGAATGAGCGTCCCCATCTTCGCGTACCAGTCGTTCAGCATCCGTTGCATATCGTCTGCGACTTCGTCGGGGTCGGTCGGTCGGTAGACGTGGTAGTAGCCGCCCTGGTCGTAGTTGACCTGCTCTTTCTGGATGAAGCCCGACTGGAGCAGTCGCTGAACCGCGCGGTACGCGGTGGAGCGTTCGCGTTCGACGCTCGCCGCCACGTCGTCGACGGTCAGCGGTTCGGGCGATTCGACGAGCGTTCGGAACACCTGTTTGTCCAGTTGCTTGAGACCGTGGATACACTCCAAGAGCCCTTCACATTCCATGTCGGCTTGGAGGTACTCGGCCATCGAGTCCGGCATCTCGTTCGTGGTACGAGGTCCGCACGCAAAAGACTTGCTCGAACGGTGCAACACTGCCGAAGCCACGGGTTTCGTCCGAACGCGGCGGAGGGAGGCGGCGAACGCCGTCAGTCGGCGCGGGCGGCCGTCTGCGTCTCCGAGGCGGAGAGCGCGTTCCGGAGGTAGCCCTGCGCGTACGCGCCGAGGAACATCCCTGCGATGCCCCAGAGGATGGGGAAATTCCCGACGCCGAGACTCGCGTAGGCCGCGCCCGGGCAGATACCCGAGAGTCCCCATCCGACGCCGAAGACGGCGCCGCCGAACAGCACGTTCCGGTCGAACGACTTCTCGCGGCGTTCGTACAGGCGGTCGGTGAGCGGTGCGGTCCGGTCGAGTCTGACCCCGACGGTGAACGTGACGGCGGTGACGGCGGCGGCACCGCCCATCACGAACAGGAGGCCGAGGTCCTCGAACTGCAGGAAGTTCAACACGACTTCCGGGCGGGCCATCTCGCTCAGGCCGAGTCCGAACCCGAACACCATCCCCCCGAGGAGGACGACGGGCAGGAAGAGGGGATGAGCGTCGTCCTGCGTCGGTCGATGCTCGCTCACGAGTCGTCCCCTCCTCGCTCGCCGTTCCGAGCCTCTCCCGACGGTCGATGCTCGCTCACGGCGTCACCCCCATCGCGGCGACGAGTTGCGCCGTCCCGATGGCGAGGAGCATGAACGTCGCGACGTTGACGAACGAGGTGTTCGACCCCGACCCGACGCCGCAGACGCCGTGGCCCGACGTACAGCCCTTTCCGAGGCGGGTGCCGACGCCGACGAGAGTGCCGCCGACGAACAGACGCCACGGTTGGACCTCGGTCGTGAACCCGCCCGGCCCGAGCGTCAGTGCGTAGACGGCCGCGCCCGCGACGATGCCGACGGTGAAGACGACGCGCCAGTCGCGCGAGCGGACGTACTTGCCCTTGTTGAACCGCGGGAGGTCCGAGACGTACGACAGCGTCGTCTCCAAGAACGTGCTCGCCCCGGCGATGATGCCCGTCCAGAGGTAGATGACGGAGACGCCCAGACCGATGAGGACGCCGCCGAGTGCGTAGTGGAGGACGCCGTTCGGGAAGAACCCCTCCAGCGGCGTCCCGGCGAACACGGCGAGTGGAAGCGATAGCATCGCTCAGTCGCCACCCGCGGCCCCCGCCGCACAGTTGTTCGGGCCGAGTTCGAGCGTGAACGCCTCGTCGTCGTCGACGTCCGTTCGGCCGAGGTTCGTCTCGATAATCTCCTCGTAGTTCGCCGGCCGCGGCGGCATGTCGGCTAAGACGTAGTCGACGAACGCCTCGCGGTCGTACTGGAGTGCCTCCATCTCTTCGAGGAGTTGTCCGAGGGGGGCCGTATACGTTCCGTCCTCGTGCGCGTCGGCCGCACCAGAGGTGTGCGCGGGTGCAATGCGCGTGTCGTCCGGGAGAGCGAGAATCGTCTCCTGAATCGTCTCGTACAGCGTTCGCGCGGCGTCGCGCGCGCCGTCGTCGCCCTCTTCGAGGTCCGGGCGCGCGACGCTGTCCGTGAACAGTCCGTCGCCGGTGAGGAGGACGTCGCCGACGCGGAACGACGTCATCCCGCTGGTGTGACCGGGCGTCGCCAGTACCTCGACGTCGATGTCGCCGACGGTGAGCGTGTCGCCGTCACCGGACTGCATCCGGTTGCCCGAGGTGCTCCGCACCTCGCTGTCTTCGACGAGGACGTCGACGTCGAACGCGGCACCGCGGTCGGCGGCGGCGGCCGAGAGAACCGTCTTCGCGCCCGTCTCGGCGGCCAGTTCGCGCAGGCCGCTGACGTGGTCGGCGTGGACGTGCGTGTCCACGACGTACTCGATGGACGCGCCGTAGTCGGCCGCGTCCTCGACGTACCGGTCGGTGAACGCGCGGAGAGGGTCGAAGACGGCCGCCTCGTCGCCGGAGACGACGAGGTAGGCGAGGCACCCGCTGGACGGACGGTAGTACTGACCGACCGTCGCGTCGGCGTCGGCGTCGGCGTCGAGTTCGGCGTACTCGTACAGGCGCGCCCAGCCCTCCATCCCCTCGTCCAGAGCGACGGCGTCGTAGCCCGCCTGTTGGAGTTTCGCGGCGACGAACTCGCTGGAGTGGCCCTTCGCGCAGAGGACGACGAACGCCTCGTCCTCGGGGAGTTCGGCGACGTGGTCGTCGGTCAGGTCCTCGCCGAGATAGTCGTAGTAGGGTTGGTTCACGTGCGTGGCCGCGGGTGACTCGATGCGCCACTCGTCGTGCTTCGCGGGCGGGCGCGTGTCGAGGAGAACGGTGTCTTCGCCCGCGTCCAGCCGTGACTTCAGCGTCTCTGCGTCGATTGTCGGGACGTCGACGTCGATTTCGGGGAGGTCCGGTTTGCTCATCTCTACGTCGACCTACCGGCTACGTCTCCTTAAGCGTTTTCACAATCGTGCTCAAAGTATGAAATACTGCGTCCTGAATTCGACCGTTCTCACGGGGTGAAGACAGCCATTCAGTGGTACTGTGCCGCTTAGGTGGTCTCTTCCCAAATTCCGTGCCTGACTTGTATTGTATAGTACGCACAACAACCAACACACTTATTCCGCTCACCCCGGTATTGTGGAGTACGTACAATCAGCGTGGATACACAATGAGCACTGAATACGACGTCACCGAGACGCTGGACGTGAAAGGACTCTCGTGCCCGATGCCCGTGGTACAGACGAAACAAGCGGTCGACGAACTCGACGCGGACGACGTGTTGGAAGTCGTCGCGACGGACTCGGGCAGCGTGAGCGACCTCAGCGGGTGGGCCGACTCCACCGCGGGTGTCGAACTGCTCGGACAGGAAGAGGGCGAAGCGGGCGGCGAGGCGGTGTACCGCCACTACGTCCGCGTGACGGAGTGACGATGAGTGCCGATACCGACCCGACGGCAGAATCCGCGAACGCGAGTGGCGACGTCGCCGACGCCGCGAGCGTCGAGGAACTGCGCGCACAGGTCGAAGCGCTCCGGTCGGAACTGTCCGACCTCCGGTCTGCGGTCGACGCCGACGGCGGCGACGACACGAGGCGGATGACCATCATCGCGACGAAAGGGACGCTCGACATGGCGTACCCGCCGCTCATCCTCGCGTCCACCGCGGCCGCGTTCGGGTGGGACGTCGTCGTCTTCCACACGTTCTGGGGACTCGACATCCTCCACGAGGAGCGCTCGAAGAAGCTCAAACTGTCCGCCGTCGGCAACCCGAGCATGCCGATGCCGAACGCCGTCGCCAGTCTCCCGTTCATGGACGACGCGGCGACCTGGTACATGAACAAGAAGATAGCCGACAACGGGACGGCGACCATCGACGAACTCATCGAGACGTCGCTGGACATGGGCGTGGACCTGCAGGCCTGTCAGATGACCATCGACCTGATGGACTACGACGAAGACGAGTTCCGCGACGGCGTCACCGTCGGCGTCGGGGCCGCCACCGCACTCCAGCACATGGCCGACGCCGACGTCCAACTGTTCGTCTGAAGCGAGTCAGAGGTTCCAGCCCTCGCCGAACGACTCGAACCGTTCGAGGTCGTGGCCGTACAGCACGTCCCCGCCCGTCCGTCGCTTCAGTTCTTTGAGCGTCTGCAGACTCTCGAACCACGCGCGTTCGGACCAGAGCAGTCCCGGACCGAGCGGAACTTCTCCGTTCCAGTTCGCGTCGACGTAGCACTCGTCGCCCGCGACGATGACCGTCTCTCCGGGAAGGTCGATTCTCGCGCCCAGCACGCCGGGTGTGTGGCCCGGCAGGTGGTACAACTCGAACTCTTCGGCGAGGGTGTGGCGGTGTCTATGGACTACCTCCCAGTTCAGGTCGCGGTCGAAGTCCGACGCGAGGTAGGCGATAGAGCCCTCGGTCGTCTTCGCCGAGTAGTAGGCGAACTTCAGTTCCTCCTCGTGGACGTAGACGGGCACGTCCGTCCCGGCGAACTCGGACAGTCCCCCCGCGTGGTCCAAGTGGAGGTGACTCATCACGACGGCGTCGATGTCGGAGACGTCGTAGCCGACGCGGTTCAGGTCCGCTTCGAGTTCGTGGTCCGCCGCGTCGTAGTGTTCGAACGCCTCGTACAGCGGTTCGGGCCAGTAGCCGTCGCCCGCGTCGGGGTGCGACCCGGTGTCCCAGAGGAACGTGCCCTCGGGATGGTCTATCACGGCGTTCCAGACGACGAACTCGACCATCTCGTGGTCGGGGTTCGGATTCGACGCGTTCCCCATCGAGGCGCCGTCGACGACGTATCCTTCGTCCGCGCGAACTCGACCCCGGTCCACCAGTCTGACTGTCGCGTCGACCATGCCGGTGCTACGGGCGGCGGCGCGATAACTGTTGGTTCGCGAAGAAGTCCGGGCGAATCGCCGCGTTCCCGAAGCTTTCTACCGACCCTCGCGAACCGGCCGACGTGTCCGACTCGCCGTTCTCGCTCGACGCCCTCCGCGGCTTTCCGCGCCCCGTCTACGCCGTCGCCGCCGGCCAACTCGTCAACCTGTTCGGCTCCGGACTGGTCTACCCGTTCGCCACCCTCCACTTTCACCTCGCAGTCGGCATCCCCCTCGCCGTCGTCGGCGTCGGCCTCCTCGCGAACAACGTCGCCACCGCCGCGGGCACCGTCGTCGGCGGCTACCTCGCCGACCGCCGCGGACGAAAACCGGTGATGGTCGCGAGCATGGCGCTCTCGTCGGTGACGCTCGCCGCCTACACCCTCGTTCGCTCGGGGTCGGGGTTCGTCGCCGTCGCGGCGGCGGCCGGACTCACGCTCGGCCTCTACACGCCCGCGAGTCACGCCACGGTGGCGGACCTCACGGACGGAAGCGACCGCGACCGGGCGTTCGCCCTCCTCAAAGTCGGCAACAACGCGGGGTTCGGCGCGGGGTTCGTCGTCGGCGGCGTCCTCTACGAAGTCGCCGAACTCTCCGTGTTCGTGCTCGACGGCCTCACCTGCGCCGTCGTCGCCGGAATCCTCTGGTACGGCCTCCCTCGCCTCCACGCGGGAGACGCCGACGCCGCCCTCCGCGACGCCGTCGGCGACTGGGGACGCGCGCTCACCGAACGGCGACTCCTCCTCCTCGCCCTCCTCAACGTCGGCTTCGCCGTGATGTACGCGCAGATGCAGACCACCGTCCCCGTCGTCGCCGACGAGGTGTTGGGCCTCACCAGTTCGGAGTTGGGGACGCTGTACGTCCTGAATCCGCTCGTCATCGTCCTCTTTCAACTCCCCCTCGTGGCCGCCGTCGCCGACTGGCGACGGACCAGAGGACTGGTCGTCTCGGCGTCGCTGTGGGCCGCGAGCATGCTGGCCGTCGCCGCCGTCGGGTCGGTGTCTCCGACGCTCGGCGTCGCTCTCGTCGGCGCGTTCCTCGTCCTCAGGACCCTCGGCGAGATTCTGCACGCGCCGCTGGTCACCTCGCTGGCGTCGTCGCTGGGTCGGGTCGAAGACAGAGGCTCGCAACTGTCGCTGATAGAAGTCGCGAAGCGACTCGGGTTCGGTCTCGGGTCGGTCGTCGGCGGGGCGTTCTTCGACGCCGGACTCGCCTCGCTGTTGTGGCCGACGCTCGCGGGCGTCTCTGGCCTGTTGGCGGTCGGCGTGCTGTTGCTGGAGCGTCGCGTGAGTCCGGGAGAAAACGGTGCGGCCGCGTCGTCGTGACCGACGTGGGGCGTCTCGACCGCGTCAGTCCGACTGGTCGAGCGGGTCTTCGAGTTCGCCCATGACCGCCTCCATCCCGTCGGTGGCGGTGATGAGTCCGACGATGTCACCCTCGTCCTCCACGAGTGCGAGTTCTTGGGACTCCGATTGGAACTGGTCGTACGCCTCGCTCACCGTCGTGTCCACGGACACCGTCATCGGCGGCGCGGCGATGTCGGTGAACGAGACGTCGCCGGCGCGAATCTCCTCTATGCGGTTCAGAATCTGCGGGACGTAGAGGATGCCGTGGAACTCGTCGAGACTGTCGCCGATGAGCGGGAACCGGGTGTGCGGCGTCGACTTCAGCACGTCGAGGTTCTCCTCCAGACTGGCCGTCGTCGAGAGTGCGGCGATGTCTTCTCGGGCCACCATCACGTCGCGGACGGTGAGACGGTCGATGTCGAGTGCGGCCTGAACCTCCTCTTGACGCTCTTCGGGGACGCCGCCCTCGTCGAGCATCTGGTCGAGGTTCCGGCGGAGTTCTGCACGGGACTCGATGACGTCGGCTTCGGCCTCCATCCACGCGCCGGTCATCTCGATGCCGAACAGTCGGAGCGTCCCTTTCGCTATCTTGTCACCGAACTTGATTATCGGCGAGATGACGACGTAGAACCAGTACAGCGGTGCCGCCCCGTATCGACAGACCAGACGCGACCGCTCGACGCCGAGGTACGTCGGCGCTTGCTCGCCGTGCGTCAGGTGGACGAGGTTGATGATGAAGTACGCGAGGAGCGCACCCGCTCCGACCGTCGCGAGGAACGTCCCGCCGAACAGCGGCTCGAACAGCGCGGCGAGTGCCGGTTCGGCGACGATACCGACGGCGATACTGGACGCCGTGATTCCGACCTGACACGTCGTCAGGTACAGTTCGAGATTGCTCGTCATCTCCCACGCCCGTTCGAGTCGACCGTCGCCGCCGATGAACTCCTCTTCTGTGAACTGCCGCGCACGAGTGAGAGCGAATTCGATGGCGACGAAGAACCCGTTGGTGAGGATGAGCAACACCCCTGCGACGAGACGTAAACCGATCTCTAACCCGTTCATCGTCAGTAGTGGCTCACGTTCCGCTCCGTAGACATTAGAAGCTACCGAATCGACAGACGGTACAAGTACTGGGCTGTTCGTGTGTCCAAATCACCATCCAGAGATTACGGTTTGAAAAGTTTTTGGCCGTTACGGGGCGACCGACCGACTACTTCGACTGCCGGTAGATGAGGTTGCGCTGAATCTCGTTGGCACCCTCGTAGATGACCGGGATGCGCACGTCGCGGTAGACGCGCGAGATGGGGTACTCGTTGAGGACGGAGCGACCGCCGTGCAGTTGCATCCCGCGTTCGGCGCACATCATCGCCGTCTCGGTGGACTTCGTCTTACACGACGCCGCCCAGAATCCGGCGTTGTCGTCGTTGGCCACCTTGTCCGCGGCGCGCCAGTTCAACGCTCGGGCCGCCTCGAACTCCATGCGCATGTCCGCGAGGATGTGTTGCGTCGACTGGAAGTCCGAGATGTTGCGCCCGAACGCCTCTCGGTCGTGAACGAACTCCCACGTCTCCTCGATGGCGCGGGCGGCCAGTCCGATGCCGTGGCCGCCGACGACGACGCGGCCGTGGTTGAAGAAGTCCGCGAGCATGTAGAACCCGCCGCCGGGCGTCCCGACGACGTTCTCCTCGGGAATCGTGCAGTCGTCGAAGACGATGTGGCCCTGCTTCGACGCGCGCATCCCCATCTTCTCCGGGATGTGTTCGGCCTCGTAGCCCTCGGTGTCCGTCTCGACGATGAACATCGAGTAGTTCGAGTATCGGTCGTCGCCCTCGCCCGTCTTCGCGTAGACGGTCAGCCAGTCCGCCTCGACGGCGTTGCCGACCCAGTACTTCTCGCCGTTGAGCACCCATCCGTCGTCGGTCTTCTCTGCGGTCGTCGTCATCCCGGCCATGTCCGACCCGGTCTGCGGTTCGGAGACGGCGAGACCCGAAATCTGTTCGTTCGCCGCGACGGGGCGGAGATACTCGTCTTTCTGCTCCTCGGAGCCGTAGTGTTCGACGATTTCACACCCGAACGACGCGAGCATGAGCGTCAGGGCGATGCCCGCGTCCGCGCGGTACAGTTCCTCGTTGATGGCGAGTATCTGGTGGAGGTCGTAGCCCTTACCGCCCCACTCCTCGCCGATGTCCTGTGCGACGATGCCGGCGTCCATCGCCGCCTCCAGAATCTCCCAGGGGTACTCGCCGCGTTCGAAGCACTCCTCCGCGTTGGGGAGCATGTGTTCTTCGGCGAACTCACGTGCGGTCTGCTTTACGTCCCGAGCGTGCTCCGGGACGATACTCTCGTCGAGAAGGTCCATGCCATGGAGTGGAATTGTAAGGTAAAATAATCCACGGAACTGTGGAGAACTCAAAACGAGTTGTTCGTTTTCGAGAGCGGTCGCCGCTCCTCAGTCGTCCGCGTCGGGCGCGGCGTCCTCGGGCGTCTTGCCCTCGACCAGCGACTCGTCGTCGTACTCTTCGCGCAGTACCTTCTTGTCGAACTTCCCGGTGGCCGTCTTCGGCACCGACTCGATGAACACCACCTCGTCGGGCGCCCACCACTTCGGGAACTCGTCCGTGACCATGGCGACGAGTTCGTCTTTCAGCGTCGACTCGTCCGCGTCCGCCGCGGGGACGACGAAGGCGACGGGCCGTTCCTGCCATCGCTGGTGCGGGACGCCGACGACAGTCGCCTCGGCCACGCCGTCGTGCGCCATGATGGCGTTCTCCAGTTCGACCGAGGAAATCCACTCGCCGCCGGACTTGATGACGTCCTTCGCCCTGTCGACGATTTGGACGTAGCCCTCCTCGTCGACGGTCACCACGTCACCGGTCTTCAGCCACCCGTCCTCGAAGTCCTCCTCGTTGGCCTCGGGCCGTTCGAAGTACTCCGTCGTCACCCACGGGCCGCGGACCCACAGTTCCCCGAAGTCCTCGCCGTTCCACGGCAGGTTCTCGCCGTCGTCGCCGACGACGCGCATCTCCAGTCCCGGGACGAGGAGGCCCTGCTTGCCCTGCTTTTCGTACTGTTCGTCTCTACTCAGCGACTCCATCCCCGGTTTGAGGTGCGCGACGGTGCCGACGGGGGACATCTCGGTCATCCCCCACGCGTGCACCACGTCGACGTCGTACTCCTCGTCGAAGCGCCGAATGACCGACTTCGGGGCCGCCGACCCGCCGATGACGATGCGCTCTAGCGAGGAGATGTCGGCGTCGTTCTCCTCTAAGTAGTCGAGCAGTCCCAACCAGACGGTGGGGACGCCCGCGGTGAGCGTCACTCCCTCCTCTTCGATGAGCGACGCGAGGTCCGCGGGCGTCGGCGACGGCCCCGGATAGACGTGTTTCGCACCGGCCGCGGTGGTCGAGAACGGCATCCCCCACGCGTTGACGTGGAACATCGGCACGACGGGCATCACGACGTCCGACGAACGGAGGTCCAGTCCCGCCTCCGGGAGCGTCGCCATCGTGTGCGCCCAGAGCATCTGCTGGGTGTACTCGACACCTTTCGGTTTCCCCGTCGTCCCCGACGTGTAGCACATCCCGGCCGGTTGCTCCTCCGAGACGTCCGGCCAGTCGTACTCCGCCGACTCCGCGCCGACGAACGACTCGTAGTCGACGACGTTCTCCAACTCGGTGTCGGGCACCTCCTCGCCCATCACGACGAACTGCTCGACGGACGCGAACGACTCCTCGTCGTACGCGCCCGCGAGTTTCTCGAACAGCGAAGGGTCGACGAACACGACCCGGTCGGCCGCGTTCTCGACGATGTACTGTATGTGGTGGTCGGGGAGTAACGGGTTGATTGTGTGTAGTTGTGCACCCATCGACGGGACGGCGAAGTACGTCTCGAAGTGGCGGTGGTGGTTCCAACAGAACGTCGCCACCCTATCCTCCTCTTCGACGCCCATCGCAGAGAGCGCGTTCGCCAACTGCCCCACTCTGTCGGCGTACTCCGCGTAGGTGTATCGATGAATCCCCTCGTGCGTCCGCGAGACGACCTCTCGGTCGGGAAACATGGTCTGTGCGCGCCAGAGGAACGGTCGGAGCGTCTGCGCTGTTGCACCAGGCATACACCGACCAGACGGACTCGACTGTAATCATCGTTTGTGATGTGCCGCCGTCTCTCGAACGAGTCGCACGCGACGCGACTCGCCGCAGTCAGTCGTTCGTGTCGCTCTGTGACGGGGCCCGTACGGCCTCGTCGCCGCCGTCGGTCTCGCTGTGGTCGTCCGAACCGTCAGTGTCGCTCTGGTCGTCCGAACCATCAGTGTCGCTCTGGTCGTCCGAACCGTCGGTCTCGCCCTCGCGTGTCTGCCTCGGGTCGCCGGCGGACCGGTCCGCGGGGGACGCTCCGTCCGCTGCCGCCTCGTCGCCGTCGCCGCTCTCGCCGTCGCCGTCCGCGTCCTCGGAGGGCCCGCGTTCCGCCTCTCGCCCCCCGGAGAGTCGTTCGCGGACCGCGTCTCGTTTCACCGTCCCGGAGACGGTGCGAGGGAGTTCGTCGGCAAAGGCGACGACGCGGGGGAGTTTGAACCCGGCCAGTCGCTCCCGCGCGTACGCGGTGAGTTCGGCGGCGTCGAGTTCGTCGGTTTCGGGGACCACCAGCGCGGAGACGCGTTCGCCCCACTCGGCGTCGGGGACGCCGACGACGGCCACGTCGCGCACGTCCGGATGCGAACGCACGACGTCGGCCACCTCGCCGGGGTCGACGTTCTCGCCGCCGGTGATGATTCGGTCGTCGACGCGGTTGAGCACGTACAGACGCCCGCCATCGTCGACGTAGCCCACGTCGCCCGTCCGGAGACCGCGTTCGTCGAACGCCGCCGCCGTCGCCTCCGGGTCGGCGTAGTAGCCGGGTGAGACGGTCGGACCGCGGACGACGAACTCGCCCAACTCGCCCGCCGACACTCCGTCGCCGTCCTCGTCGACGACGGTCACGTCCGTCCACATGAGTGGTCGGCCGACGGTCCCCGGGTGGTCGAACGCCTCGTCGGGGGCCGCCGTCGCCACCTGCGACGCCGTCTCCGTCATGCCGTACGTGGGGTAGACCGGGATGGAGTAGTCTCGGCAGCGCTCGATCAGTTCTCGCGGGGCGGGCGCGCCGCCGAGGAGGACCGTCCGAAGCGACGACGCCAGCGTCCCGCGACTG
This sequence comes from Halogeometricum limi, assembly GCF_900115785.1. GTDB lineage: Archaea > Halobacteriota > Halobacteria > Halobacteriales > Haloferacaceae > Halogeometricum > Halogeometricum limi. Next base: position 160,314 of record NZ_FOYS01000002.1, on the reverse strand, counting down.
TCGAGCATCCGGCGGAGCATCGTCGGGACGAGCGAGACGCCGGTGACGTCGAACCGGTCGATGTCGTCGGCGGCGGCCCCCGCGTCGAACTCCTCGCGCAGGACGACGGTCATGCCGTACAGCGGCATCCGCAGGACGGGAGCGATACCGCCCATGTGGTGCAACGACAGCGTCACCAACCAGCGGTCGCGGGGGTCGAACCCGAGTCGGAACGCCGAGGCGACGGCGCTGGCGAGGATGTTGCCCATCGTCAGTTGTACCGCCTTCGGGTCGCCCGTCGTGCCCGACGTGAAGAGAAGCAGTTGCACGTCGTCCCGCGTCCACGTCGCCGGCGTGACCGGGTCGGGCAGTACCGACCGGACGGAGACGACTTCGTCCGTCGTCGCGGCGTCGACGGAGACGACGGGGACGTCGTCCGTCGCCTCCACGGCCCGCGTCTCCGTCTCGCTCCCGCAGACGAGGACGGTGACGTCCGCCGTCTCCACCTGCGTTCGGAGTTCGGGCGCGGTCAGGCGGTCACCCATCGGGACGAGGGTGACACCCAGTCGCATCGCCGCGTGAATCAGCGCGACGTAGTCGACGCACGGTCCGAGGACCACCCCCACGTGGTCACCGCTCGCGACGCCCAGGGCGGCGAGTCTGCCCGCCATCTCGTCGACCATCCCGTCGAGTTCGGCGAACGTCCACGACTCACCGCTCGTCGACCGAACGAGTGCCGTCCCCTCCGGCGACACCCGGACTCGGTGTGAGAGCCAGTCTCGCATCGTTCACACGTCGTGCGCGGTGCTAAACTAGCTTTCGTGATTCCGCCGGGGTCAGAACCTGTCGGCGACGGTCACGAAAAGGTCGGCGAGGAGGTAGGACGGCGCGAGAATCGCGACGAGAAACGCGACGACCGAGGCGACGCGGGCGAGCGCGGACGCCGGAAACGTGAGAGAGAAGTTCGTGTTCAGCACGACCATCGAGAACAGAAACAGCGTGAGGACGTGGTACAGTTCGGTGCGCTCCATACGGCGCGTCTCTCGACGCTCTCGAAAACAGTTACGGAACCAACACGTCCCGCGGTCAGTGCGAGACGAACTCGACGAGGACGCCGCCGGTCGATTTGGGGTGGAGAAAGGCCACCTCGTGTCCCCACGCACCCGGCCGCGGTTCCTCGTCTATCAGTTCGACGCCCGCGCCCGTCGCCGTCTCCAACGCGCCCACGACGTCGTCCGTCCGGAGGGCGACGTGGTGGATTCCGGGGCCGTTCTTCTCCAGATACCGGGCTATCGCGCCGTCTTCGTGCGGTTCGAGCAGTTCGAAGTAGCCGTCTCCGAGTTCCAGAAACACCACGCTCATCCCGTCGAACTCCTCCTCGTGCGCGACGGGTGCGTCGAACAGTTCGGTGAACAGGGCGGCGAGGCCGGTGGCGTCGTCGGTAGCGACGCCGAGGTGGTCGAACTCCATCGTCTCGGCCGTCGTCGGGCGGACGAATAAATCCGCAGGCCGACGCGCACCGCCGGAGTCAAAGGAGCAGTCGGACGCCGTACTCGACGCCCGCGAGGACGAGCAACGCCGTGAGAATCGCCGGCCCGAACAGTAGCCAGTAGAGGCCGATTGGGTCCGACTCACCGCGGACGTGCAGGAACACCCACACGAGAAACGCCGTCGCGCCGAACAGGACGACGAGAGGCGTGAGGTAGCCGAACCGGGCGTGGAAGTAGAGCGCGAGTGCGGTGTGGGCGAAGACGACGAGGCCGGACGCGAGGACGACGGCGGCGAACGTCGGAAGCGACGGTATCGCCAACTGTGCGAACTCGTTCGTCGCGACGCGGACGACTCCCCAGAGGAGTATCGCGGCGACGGCGTAAGCGGTACCGCCGGCGAGAGCGAGGCGTCTCGGCGTGGTCCGCGACCGGTAGTGGAGGGCGAGGAGGACGGCGCCGCCGGCCACGAGGCCGGCGACGACGTGCGTCAGCAGAGACGACCCGAGAACCGGGTCGGGCGTTCCGGGCATACGCCGACTATTCAGTGAGTTGACGTGAATGTGCTGGTCGACGCGGGGTCCCCGCGGTCAGTCGCGCGAGGACCGAGCGACGGTGACTTCGACGCCCGCGCCGGGCACGCGGACGGTGGTCTCTCGCTCCGCCGCGCGATGCACGGCGCGACCGACGGTGGTGACGGCCATCCCGACGACGACGGCGGCGACTCCCGTCGCGGCGACGGCGGGGAACGACGCGACGACGACGGCGGCGACGATACCGGCGGCGAGTCCGACCTGCACGACGGCGGCGGGAGCGTCGCGGGCGTCACGGGCGGCGCGCGTCTCGGGGGACATCGCCCGGGGGATGTGGTGCGTTCGGGTGCTGTCGTGTTCGTCGGAGGTGTGGCGTGACATGGATGTGACTGGTGAAGCGTGTTCGAGAACGAGACGACGACGCGGCACTCCGGGCGCGGAGACGCCACCCGGGAGTGCGACCACGTCGGAGGGACGGCGGCCGGCACGCCGACACCGCGACCGACCACCTCCCTCGACTCTCCTGCGAGGCGGTGGACGGGTCGAATGCGGGGTGCGCGGTCAGGTCGGGAGGAGCATCGTACACCCACCCACGGAATGTCGACTAATCAATATTTCTGAGGCGCGGCACCAACTCACACATCCGGACGAGTTCAGGCCGAGGGGCGGTACTCGCCGAACTCGTCGCGGAGCGTGTTCGATATCTCGCCGACCGTCGCGTACGCCTTCACGGCGTCGACGATGGGCGGGAGGAGGTTGTCGTCGCCTGTGGCGGCGTCGCGGAGGGTGTCGAGAGCCTCCTCGACCGCTTCGGCGTCGCGTTCGTCTCTCACGGTCGACAGGCGTTCTCGCTGGCGTTTCTCGTCTTCTTCGTCCACGTCTTCGACGTCGGCGTCGGGTTCCTCGTCCACCTCGTACTCGTTGACGCCGACGATGATTCGCTCGCCCTCCTCTATCTCTCGCTGGCGTTCGTACGCGACGTCTTGAATCTGGCGCTGGACCCACTGGGACTTCACCGCTTCGAGCATCCCGCCGCGTCGGTCCACCTCGTCGAGAATCTCGAACGCCTCCGCTTCGAGGCCGTCCGTCAACGACTCGACGTAGTAACTGCCCGCGAGGGGGTCGATGGTGTCGGCCGCGCCGGACTCGTGCGCGAGAATCTGCTGGGTTCGGAGCGCGGTGCGGACGGACTTCTCGGTGGGGAGCGACAGCGCCTCGTCCTTCCCGTTCGTGTGGAGACTCTGCGTCCCGCCGAGGACGGCGGCGAGCGCCTGATAGCCGACGCGGACGACGTTGTTCTCCACCTGTTGGGCCGTGAGCGTCGAGCCACCGGTCTGGGTGTGGAACTTCAACTGTTTGGACTTCGGGTTCTCCGCGCCGAATCGCTCCTCCATTATCTTCGCCCACATCCGCCGGGCGGCGCGGAACTTCGCGACTTCCTCTAAGACGTTGTTGTGCGCGTTGAAGAAGAACGACAGTTGCGGGGCGAAGTCGTCCACGTCGAGTCCGGCGTCGATGGCGGCCTGGACGTACTTGATGCCGTCGCCGAGGGTGAAGGCAATCTCTTGGGCGGCCGTCGACCCCGCCTCGCGGATGTGGTAGCCCGAGATGGAGATGGTGTTGAAGTTCGGCGTCTCGGCGGCGCAGAACTCGAAGATGTCCGTGATGAGACGCATCGACGCCTCGGGCGGGTAGATGTAGAGGTTGCGGGCGATGTACTCTTTCAGGATGTCGTTCTGGATGGTGCCGCGGAGTTCCTCGCGCGGGACGCCCTGTTGGTCACCGATAGCGATGTACATCGCCAACAGGACGGCGGCGGGCGCGTTGATGGTCATCGACGTGGACACCTCGTCCAACGGGATGCCGTCGAAGACGACTTCCATGTCGCGGAGGCTGTCGATGGCGACGCCCGCCTTCCCCACTTCGCCCGCCGACATCGCGGCGTCGGAGTCGTACCCCTTCTGCGTGGGCAGGTCGAACGCCATGGAGAGCCCCGAGGAACCCTGTTCTATGAGGTACTCGAACCGCTCGTTCGTCTCGGTTGCGGTACCCATCCCCGCGTACTGCCGCATCGTCCAGAGGCGGCCGCGGTGCATCGTGGGGTAGACGCCGCGCGTGTACGGTTCCTCGCCGGGGAAGCCCGCGTCGGCGAGGTAGTCGTGGTCGGCGACGTCGTCCGGCGTGTACAGTCTCTCTACCTCCTGCCCGCCGGTGTCGGTGGTGAACTCCTCTTCGCGCTCCCCGAAACGCTCAAGCGTCGGTGAGAGCGTCTCCGCCTCCCACTCGGATTTCGCCTCGCGGATACGAGCCAACTCGTCGGGGTCGAACATGGTCGAAGATGATGGAGGGCGGCGACTTAACAGGGTGGGATTGGCGAGGGTCGACGGGTCGAGAGGGAACCGCGGGGAGAACGCTGACGTACCCCTTGGTCGAACACGTCGCATGGACGAACTCACCCGGTACCTCGACGGACTGGCTCCCGAACACGACGCGGTGCAGGCGGAGATGGCCGACTACGCCGACAGAGAGGGATTCCCCATCGTCGGCCCGGCGGCGGGCGGCACCCTCCGCATCCTCGCCCGCCTCGCGGACGCCGAGAGGGTGTTCGAGTTCGGGTCGGGGTTCGGCTACTCCGCCGCGTGGTGGGCGCGCGGCATGAACGGCGGGGAGGTCATCCTCACCGAACACGACCCGGACGAACTCGAGATGGCGCGCGAGTGGCTTCCCGAGGGCGACTACGCGCCCTCGTTCGACTACCGCGACGGCGACGCGCTCTCCATCGTCGAGGAGTACGACGGTCCGTTCGACTGCGTCCTCGTCGACCACCAGAAAGAGCGCTACGTCGACGGCTTCCACGCGGTCCGCGAAAAGGTCGCTCCGGGCGGCGTCGTCGTCGCGGACAACGTCGTTCGCGGCCCCGCCGACTTCCCGACGCTCGTCGACTACGCCGAGGGCGAGACGGTTCCGGACGACGCCTCGGCGGCGACGCGCGGCATCGCCGCGTACCTCGACGCGGTCCGCGCGGTCCCGGACTTCGAGACGACGGTCCTGCCCGTGGGAAGCGGACTCGCGGTCAGCGTCCGGTCCGAGTAGTCCCCTCCGGGAGTCTCGCGGCGGTTCGCCACCCTTTTTGACTCCGGGCCTCCTCCGTGCGAGTATGTTTGGCGGAGGCGGCATGAACCCACGGAAGATGAAGCAGATGATGAAGCAGATGGGCATCGACGTGACGGAACTCGATGCGGAGGAGGTCATCATCAAGACGGCCGACGAGGAACTCGTCTTCACCGACGCGCAGGTGACGCGCATGGACGCGCAGGGCCAGGAGACCTACCAAATCGTCGGCGAACCCGAGTCGCGCGAACTCGGTTCCGGTTCCGGCGACGCGGGCGGCGAGGACGCACCCGCCGTCGAACCCACCGACGACGACGGCGAGGCGGAGATTCCCGAGGCGGACGTGGAACTCGTCGCGCAGCGGGCGGGCGTCGGCAAGAGCGAGGCGCGCGAGGCACTCGAAGCCGAGAACGGCGACTTGGCGGCGGCCATCTCCCGTCTCGAGTAAGTGTATCTGCTCGTCCACTCCGACCGCGAGTACCTCAGAGCGCCGGGCGACGAACTCCAGACGGACCTCGGCGTGCTGACCGTCCCCGAAGACGCCGAACCCGGTGACACCCTCGAGACGCATCTCGGCGAGGAGTTCGTCGTCCGTCGCCTTCGAGGGCCGGACCTGTTCAACCACCTCGAACGGACGGGCGCACCGATGATGCCGCGGGACGTCGGTCTCATCGTCGGCCACACCGGCGCGGCCGCGGGTGACCGCGTGCTGGACGCCGGAACCGGCACGGGCGTCCTCTCGGCGTACCTTGGCCGGATGCACGCCGACGTGACGACGTACGAACGCGACGCCGAGTTCGCCGAAGTGGCGCGGGAGAACATGCGCCTCGCGGGCGTCGACGAGTACGTCGACGTCCGCGCGGGCGACCTGACCGAGGAGTTGGACGCGGTCGCAGAAGAGGGGCCGTTCGACCTCCTGACGCTCGACACCGGCGACGCCGCGGACGTCGTCGAACGCGCCCCCGACCTGTTGCGCTCCGGTGGCTACGTCGCCGTCTACTCCCCGTTCGTCGAGAACAGTCGCGCCGCCGTCGAGTCCGCGAGGGCGGCCGGCTTGAACGACGTCGAGACGTTCGAGACCATCCAGCGGCGGATGGACTTCGGAGACAGAGGCTCTCGCCCGTCGACGGCGGGCGTCGGCCACACCGGCTACCTCGTCTTCGCGCGGTACGAGTAGGCTACGCCGTCGAGCGAATCAACTCGAACAGCTCTTCTCTGTGTCTAGCCGGTGCCAGCGACGACGCCACCGCCGCGGCGAGTTCGCCGTCGTCAGCGACCGAGACGGGATACGCCCCGCCCGCCACGAGGTAGCCCTCGTCCGCCGGCCACACCGCGAGGTAGCCCTCGGCGGCGACGGTCACGGCCGCACCGTCCGTCTCCGTACCGTCGTCTGTCACTGTACCATCGTCCGTCCCCGTACCGTCGTCCGTCCCCGTCCGCACCCGGACGCGGGCGCGGTAGCGCGTCAGGTTCGCCTCGGTTCGCTCGACGGCGAAGCGTCGCGACTCGACGCTCGTCACGTCGCGGAACCCCCGTTCGCCGAGTTGGTCGACGAACCCGGCGTTCGCTCGGTCGTCGACGAGTCGCGTGAGCGGCTTCGAGGGCGTCACGTTCGGGCGGAGGCGGAGGCGACTGGCGAAGAAGAAGCGCCACGTCCCGTCCACACCGGTTCGGTCGCGAATCGCGTCGCGGAGGGCGGCGTCCTCGAAGACGACGGTGTGCGCGCGGACGGAGACCACCTTCGCGTCGAACATCGTCTCGACTGTCGAACTCGTCTCTCGCCACCCCTCGGGGACGCGGACCGTCGGAGGTGCGTGGTCGCTCTTCGACATACGGGCCGTACGGTGAGCAGACCCTTAATTCGACCCGCAATCGGCGAGAGACGGGGCGGTCGAGGGGGTCAGTGGTCGTCTTCGCGCCACTTGTGGTCGCACTCGACGCAGGTGAAGAATCGGGTCTCGGACTCGTCGGCCGAGCGAATCTGCTTCATCTCGTAGCGGGCTTTGTCGTGTCCGCAGTTGGGACACTTCACCGTCGTCGTCGGCCCGATCTCGCCAGCGTCGACCTCGGACATGTCGACGACTTCGCTGTCCTCGCGGGCGGCCGTCGAGGTCATGTGCGACTCGTTCGCGGAGTCGCGAAGCTTCTCGTGGCCGCAGTTACCGCAGACCCAGACGTCGCCGTCGGTCTTCATCATCGAACCGCATTCGTCGCAGAACTCCATTGGTACCGGAGGCAGTCGCTTCTCGCACTTAAGCGTCGGGGAACGCGTCTCCCGCGAAGAGTGTGGGCGTCGAACGAATCAGGCGTCGCCCTCCGACTGCCCGGGTTCGCCGAGTGCTTCGATGGGCATCACGTTCTGCAACTCCTCGTACAACTCCGTCGACGACGAGAACGAGTCGCTCCCGACTTCGGAGACGAGTGCCCCGAGGTTATCCTCGCCGTCGGCCATCAGCACGGTCACGTCCGACAGTTCGGTCGCCGCGTCGTCTCTGGTCACGGGGTACGACAGGTCGTCGAGACGCGACTCGACTCGGCTCAGGTTGATCTGTTCGCTCATACGTAGCCGTCGCCGTCAAGACACTTATCTGTGCGGTACGGTCGCACACCGAGCGACCGCGGGAGTGCGGTTCGCCGCCGCGTAGAATATCAAATTCGATATTCAGGGTAGGAGGTTTAATAGTCGGGAGCGGCCCGCGTAGTACATGAAAGGATGGCTACGCCGACTGCGTGAGTCGATCGGACGTGGAGACGATGCAGGCGACCGGCAGATGGACGACGGCGTCGCCGTCGAAGACGCGAGTATCGGTTCGGAGAACGAGCCCGCGGACGGTGGGCTCGGCCCGGACGCACCCGAGGCGGAGGAGACCGACCGTCTCCGCTACGAACGCGACTTCTGGCGCGGCCTCTTCGAACAGGTCGTCGCCTCGCATCCCGACCCGTCGCTCGTCGTCGACGCCGACGAGAGCGTGGCGTACTGCAACGCCGCGGCGGCGAAGCGGCACGGTGTCGACGCGGACCAGGTTCTCGGAGCGTCCGTCGGCGACGCGTTCCCCGGCGTCGAGACGGCCGCACGGACCGCCGTCGCCGACGGCGAGAGTCACCGCGACGCTGAGCCTCGTCGAGCGCCCACCGCCGACGGCGAGGCGTGGGTTCGGTCGGTCGGCGTCCCCCTGCGAAACCCCGAGGGTGACGTCGTCGCCGGACTGGAGACGACGACGGTCACGGAACCGGTCGCGGAACGCGATACGGAGACCGACGAACAGGTCCGACTGTCCGAAGAGATAGCCGGGCACGTCGCGGACGCGACGGATACCACAGACCGGGTCGGCGATTCGGTCCACGAGGCCGCGTCGCTGGCCAGAGAACAGGCCGAGAACATGGACGAAGTCTCGGGCGAAGTCGGGTCGCTCTCGGCGACGGTCGAACAGATAGCGGCGTCGGCCGACGAGATAAACGAACGGTCCGAGGAGGCGGAGCGACTCGCCTCCGAGAGCACGGCCGCCGGCGAACACGCCGTCGACACGATGGAAGACGTCGCCGAGAGCGGCGACGACGTGGCCGAACAGACCCGCGAACTCGCCGACCAGGTGGCTCAAATCGACGACATCGTCGAGGTCATCAACGACATCGCCGACCAGACGAACATCCTCGCGCTGAACGCGAACATCGAGGCGGCGCGGGCGGGCGAGGCGGGCGAGGGCTTCGCCGTCGTCGCGAACGAGGTGAAGTCGCTGGCGAACGAGGTGCAGACCGAGTCCGAGCGCATCGAAGAGATCATCGAGGAGACGCGGGCGGACGCCGGGCAGACCGTCGACAGCATAGAGGAGGTCACCACCGAGGTGCGAGAGAGCGCCGACGCGGTCCGCGAGATGGTCGACAACCAAGAGGCCATCGTCGACGCCGTGAACGCCACGTCGACGGGGATGGAAGACATCGCGGGCGCGACGGACGACCAGGCCGTCCGGACCGAAGAGGTGGCGAGCATGATAGACACGAGCACCGAACGAGCGAAACGAGTACGCGAAGAGGTCGAGACGGCCGCCAGCGCGAACGAAGAACAGATGGCGCTCGTCGCCGACATCGCGGCGTCGGTCGACCGACTCCGCGCGACGGCGGACGTCGATGGAGACGGTGCGAACGCCGAGGACTCCGTCGGTGCGGCGGCGGCCGCGGCGGCAGAACAGGCGGAGAGCCGAACTCACGACGCCGAGGCGGCGGCCCCCGACGCGCGGTAGTCGTCGTCAGTTTTGCCGTCTGCTCGCTGCTCGTTCGCCCCCCGTCCGCCGTCCGCTCTCGGTCGCTACTCGAACTCCGCGTCCCGCTTGTCGAGGAAGGCGCTCATCCCCTCTCGCTGGTCGTGCGTCCCGAACAGTCCGCTCCACGCCCGCGCTTCGTGCTCCAGTCCGGTCGACCGCGGCGAGTCGTGGACGGCGTTCAGCGCCTCCTTCGCCGCCCGGAGCGCGAACTTCGGTTTCTCGGCCAGTTCCCGCGCCATCTCCGCGACGTGCTCTCGGAGTTCGTCGTGCGCGACGACTTCGCCCACGAGTCCGCGTTCGAACGCGTCCGTCGCGTCCACGCGTTCGCCGAAGAATATCATCCGCCGAGCGACTTCGTCGCCGACGAGGGCCGGGAGGCGTTGGGTGCCGCCCCACCCCGGGATGATTCCGAGGTCTATCTCCGTCTGGCCGAGGAGGGCGCGTTCGGAGGCCACGCGGAGGTCACAGGCGAGGGCGAGTTCGCATCCGCCGCCGAAGGCGTAGCCGTTGATGGCGGCGATAGTCGGCGCGGGGAACGACTCGAGAGTCGCCGCGATGCGGTGGCCCTGTTCGGCGTACGTCTGCGCCTCCGCGGTCCCCAACTCCTGCATGTAGGAGATGTCCGCGCCGGCGACGAACGCCTCCTCGCCCTCGCCGGTGAGGACGAGACAGCGCGCCTCCTCGCGGCGTGCCTCCGCTAACGCCTCCTCGATAGCGTCCAGCGTCTCGACGTTGAGCGAGTTCATCCGGTCGGGTCGGTCGACGACGAGCGTCGCCACGTCGCCGTCCCAGTCGAGTCTGATAGTGTCCCACGACATGGCCGAGGCGACGCGCGGCGATGGGGTAAACGTTCGCCCGGTGCCGGGTGCTGACCCCGTCCCGTTGCAGAAGCTACTATACGCCCGATGCAAACGACTACGATATGACTCTCTCCGAGGAAGCGAAGGAGCGGTTGGCAGACATCGTCCGTCTGCAACCGACGAAGAACAAGGAGTTGCAGGACAGGTGGGGACTGGAGTCGGGAAGCGAGGTACACCAGTACTTGGAGAACACCCTGAAAGAGTACTACTTCCGCGACGACAACAGTCTCATCCGCGCGACGGCGGAGGCGGCCGAGTTGGTCGACGTCGAACCCGGCGTCGAAGTCGCAGCGGACGAAGAGGGCGTTCCCTCCGTCATCCGCGTTCCGGAACTCGAAGCGCGCGTGTTCGCGGTGGTCGCCGGACCCGACGACCGTTCCGAGAGCGTCGTGAGCGTCCTGAACAAGGTTCGAGAGGAGTACGACGACGACCCGGACGTTGACGAGGTTCGGCGCGCACTGCAGAGCCTCCGACGGAAGGGCGTCGTCGAAGTCGTCTATCGAACCGTCCCGACGTTCCGTCTGGCCGTCGAACGCGACGCGGTGGACGTGGAAGTCACCGACTGAGCGTCGCCGCCTCTCTCATCCGTCGGTTGTTTCGTTCATCAGTCGACCCGTTCGTCAGTCGACCCGTTTCTCGCCGTCGGTCGTCCGCTCTCTGACCCACTCGCGCCGCCCGTGGAGCAACGCCTGCAAACCCTTCCCCGGACCGCCCTCGATGGGCCATCCGTCGGTCCGCCAGACGGGCGGTTCGGGTTCGAAGTCGGCGCAGGACCCGGCGCATTCGGCGGCCGTCTGCGGCCGGGCCTTCGCGGCGCAGTGAGGCACGAGTGCGCGGCCGAACCGCCGGAGTTCGAAGTGTCGGCAGTCGGGTCGCATCGTCTCGTGGTACGACCGCCACCCGGCACCGTAGGCGCGTTCGGCGAGTTCGAGGCGCGTCGTCCGCCGGTCCTCGTCGCGTTCTGCGTCCGCGGGCGTCACCTCGCTCGGGTGCCACTCCACCGAGGCGTCGGCCCACCCGTCGCCGGGCGCGTCGGCGTCGAACGAGAACGCGAGGATGCCGACGTCGACCGGGATATCCTCTAAGAGGGCGGGTTCGACGCAGCGTCCGGTGGCGTGCGTCGCCACCCACACCTCGTCGGCGAGGGCCGTCTCCACGTCCCGCGTCAGTTGCTCGGAGAGCGCGCGCGCCGCCGACGCGTCGAGGTCGGGTTTGTTCTCGATAGCGACGATGCGACGGACCCAATCGGGGTACGGCGCGACGCGCCGAATCTCGATTCGGTTCCCGCGGCGGCGCTTCTCGACGACGCCGCGCCCGGCCGCGCGGTGGACGGCGGCGCGGACGTACCGCCACGGATAGCCCGGGTGCGGGAGGGCGTCCCGATACCACGCCCACTCCTCGGGCGCGTTGCGGACGACGTGGAGGAGGTCCGAGTCGAGTTCGCGTTCGCCGAACCGCGCCCGCGCGGCGAGTCCGGCGGGGTCGCACTCGACGACGATGGTGTCCCAGCGTCGTCGCCGCGTTCCGAGTTGCCGGGAGACGAGGACAGCGGCGTCGCTCTCCGGGCCGTCGGACGCCTCGGGCGGCCACGACGTCTCCGCCCACCGGCAGACGAGCAATTCGAAGCCGAACTCGGTCGCGCCGGGGTACACGGTCGTCGGTCGGAGTCGAGCGAAGAAGTCGTTTCGGGTCCGTCGTCGAGACGACGTCGTCGCTCCCGCCGCCCCGCCGTCCGGGACGGTGCCGACGTCCGGGCCGCGACGCTCGCCGTCAGGCGAGGTACTGCGTCTCGCCCTCGTCGCCGTCCTCGGCGACGTCTTCGAGGTAGGCGTGCGCCTTCTTCAGGATGTCGCGCGGACCGTCCTGCGTGATGGTGTTCAGCGCCTGTTCGTAGTCGCGCCACTGGAGGTCGCGGTGTTCGGTGGAGAGTTCCGCACTCGCCTCGAACGACCGGGCGATGAACAGGTGCACCGTCTTGTGGATGGTCTTTCCGTTCGCTTCGAACACGTAGTCGTAGTCTTCGCGGAAGCCGTCGACGAGGCGGAACTCTTCGATTCCGGCCTCCTCTTTGACTTCACGTATGGCAGTCTGCTGGAGTTCCTCGTTCCCTTCGACCCCGCCTTTGGGGAACTCCCAGTCCCCCGGTCGGCTCTTCAGGAGTAAATACTCCCTTCGGCCGCGGGTGTCGCGGAAGAGGATGGCTCCAGCGCTCACCGCTTGCACTGGCATTACTGTACGTAAATGTGCCGGGTTTTAAGAGGCTATCGGTGAATCTGGCGGCGCCGTCACACCTCCGTGCGTATCTGTCGGCGTTCGTGAGCGAACCGCACGGAGACGGCGTGTAGGTGCGTTTTTACGCCTCCACATCCACGTAGGTGCTAAGCACCCCAGCTATGACCTTCGTCACCAAACTCACGTTCCAGAGTGGCAATCGCTACGAACTGGAGTCGCAAGTGTCCGACCTCCACGAGATGGTCGAACGGAAGGGCGCGGAGTGTAAAGGCCCGCACGCGTCGCCGCCCGAACACCACACCGTCCCGCAGTACCGAAACCTCGCACCCGGCGACGAGTTCGCCTCGTGGGATTACACCGTCTACTCTCGTAAACTGGAGATACACGGCAACGACCACATCGCCCGCGAAGTCGGCCACATGGAGTTCCCCGAGAGCATCCACGTCGAGATTGAAGTCGAACAGAAGAAACCGCTCGGCCACCGTAACAAGTAGCCGCAGAGGAACGCTACGCTATCTCGAATCGACCCTCGCAGTTGTCGCACTGCCACCACCGTTCGACCGTCTTCCACTCGGTCATGCTGACGAGGAGTCCTTTCTCCTCGCGTGTCTGGTGGGTACGCGCCGCGAGTTTCCACTCGTCGCACCGTGGACATTCCACGAACGGCTTGTGCAGGTGTTTCCGCTCCACCTCGTTCCCGTGTCCGCTCTCGCGTCGCCACGTCTTCTCCACTCGGCCTTCGCTCACGATTTCCTCGAACTCGTCTTCGTCCATACTCTCGACTACACGCATCAATTATAAAATTTCTATTACTTCCACCAATCCGACCAAAAGTTCCCGGATGCGACCAGCTACTCCGCTTCTTCCAGCACGTCGACCAACCGGCCGCGCCCGCGGTACGTCGAGGCGTCGAACGACTCCACCTCTAACCGGACCGTCGCGTCGACGAGCGACGGGTCCGCGTCGGGTAGTTCGATGACGGAGTCGCCGATGCGCACGAGGAGCGCCGAGCCGTTCGTCCCGGTGACGAACGCCGTCAGTTCGTCGCCCGCCTCGTACGTCGGCGTCGAGGTGCGGAGACGGAAGCCAGCGGCCAGTTTCTCGAAGAGGCTCATACGCGACTCACCTCCCCGCTGACGCGGTCAGGAACGTACTCCCGACCGTACCCCGTCCACGCGGCCAAGAGGAACACGCCGACGAGGAACCAGCCGTGGAACACGTACGGCCAGACGCTGGCGGGGTTGACGAGCATCGCCTGCGTGAACCACTCGTACTGCTCGGGGAGACGTTGCATCGCGGAGTAGCCCGCGAGCAGGCCGCCGCCCCACGGGAAGATGTATCCGAGCGCGGAGGTGTTGGCGTCCAAGATGTTCGCGCGGCGGTAGCCGTTGATGTTGAACCGGCGGCCGAGCGTGCGGATGTACGGGGCGATGGCTATCTCGGCGGCCGTGTTGATGGTTATCATCGCGTTGACGAGGGCGGTTCCGAGCACCATCGTCGTCTCCGCGCGGCGCACCGAGGTGGCGACGCGTTCTAAGAGGAACTCCAGAATCGCCGCGAACCCGCCGCCACGCTGCATCACCTGCGCGCCGGCGACGATGAGGAGGACGAGGACGATGAGGGGGAAGAATCCCGCCGCGCCGGTGTAGATGCTCCCGGCGACGGCGGTGTTGCCGGGGTCGACGGGGACGACGAACGCGCCGACGACGGGAAGCGCGTCGATGCTCATCGCGAGGTCGGACTCCCGTGACGCCTGGAACGCCAGCATCGCCGACGGTGCCGCCAGACCGAGGCTCACGTTGAGAATCGCGGAGGAGACCAGACCCCACGAGACGGCTTCGATGATGTGCCGCCCGGAGACGGCGGTGACGATGACGATGCCGATGGAGACGAGGTGGACCAGACCCAGTGCGGACGCGTCGCCGCCGACGGTGCCCGCGTCCACCGCCTGCCCGGCCATCGCCTGTCCCGCGACGAGATAGGCGACGAACGCGAAGGCGGCGGCGACGAGCGCGTACTTCAGCCGGGAGGCGACGACGCCGCCGATGTCGGCGTCCTGCGTGACGGCCGAGACGATGGTGGTGTCGCTGACGGGTGCGAGGTTGTCACCGAAGACGGCGCCCGAGAGGATGGCACCGAACAGGAGGATTGGGTTCGACCCGAGGGCGACCCCCGCCGGGAAGACGAGCGCCGTGAAGGCGATGGCGGTGCCGTAGCCGGTTCCGATGCCCGTCGCCAGCAACGCCGCGAGGAGGAACGTGATGGCCGGGAACAACGACGCACCGACGCTCAGCGCGTCCGCCGCCCAGACGAGTCCGTCCACGAACCCGCCGACCTGGATGGTCTCTGCGAACATCCCGGCCCACAGCCACGCGACGATGGCCGTCGCGGCGACACGTTCGGTCATCCCGTCGAAGACGACGTCGGCGTACTCCTTCCACGGACCCTTGACGAAGAACATGCCGACGACGAGTCCGACGAGCATGCCGGCGACGAGTCCTGTCGTATCTCCGATACCCAGCAGTCCGCTCTGGACGATAGCCCAGACGATGAAGAACGCTATCGGAATCGCACTCGCGAGACGCCCGCCCCGGAACCGTACGTCGGGAGCGACGTCGTCGTCGGTCAGTTCGGTCATTCACTCCCCCATCTATGATGATTCCTGATAAACGACCCGCTTGCGGTCGTGTACTCTGGGTCTACAGTCGCTATCGCTGTCACGAACGGGCGATGTCCGGCCGCGGCCGCGTACCTCGCGGCAAACCCCCCGCAGTCGCCGAAGTTTATCACGGTCGGCGTCCACCGGTGGCGTATGACCTCGTCAGACCTCCTCGAACTCCGCCGTGACCTGCACCGACATCCCGAACCCGCCTGGCGGGAGTTCTACACCACCGCTCGACTCGTCGACGAACTGGAGTCGCGCGACCTGGACGCACTCTACGTCGGCCGCGAAGTCCTCTCCGAGGAGGACCGGATGGCCGTCCCCGACGACGACGAACTCGACGCGTGGTTCGAACGCGCCCGCGAGGCGGGTGCCCGCGAAGACGTCCTCGAACGTCTGGAAGGCGGTTACACGGGTGCCGTCGCCGTCCTCGAACGCGGCGAGGGGCCGACCGTCGCCCTCCGCGTCGACATCGACGGCCTGCCCATCACCGAGTCCGACGAGGCGGACCACGCCCCCGTCGCCGGCGAGTTCCGCTCTCAGAACGAGGGCTACATGCACGCCTGCGGGCACGACGCCCACGCGACCATCGGGATGGGCGTGTTGGACGCCATCGCCGAGAGCGACTTCCAGGGAACGCTGAAGGTGTTCTTCCAACCCGGCGAAGAGCAGATAGCGGGCGGAAAACCGATGGCGAAGTCCGGCCACCTCGACGACGTGGACTACCTCCTCGCGGTCCACATCGGTCTGGACCACCCCTCCGGCGAAATCGTCGCCGGTATCGACGGCTTCCTCGCCGTCTCGCACTTCGAAGCCGAGTTCACGGGGACACCGGCCCACGCGGGTGCGCGGCCCGAACAGGGCGACAACGCGATTCAGGCGATGGCGGCGGCCATCGAGAACCTCTACGGCATCCCCCGCCACGCCGACGGCGCGACGCGGGTCAACGCCGGTATCGTCGAGGGCGGCACCGCGACGAACATCATCGCCGAAGAGGCGTTCCTCGGCGGCGAAGTCCGCGGCGAGACGACCGAACTGATGGAGTACATGCAGGAGAAGGCGCGGCGCGTCGTCCGGTCGGCCGCCGAGATGCACGGCTGTGAGGTGGACATCTCGACGGAGGGTGAAGCGCCGTCCGCACGAAGCGACGACGCACTCGTCGACGTCGTCTCGGCCGTCGCAGGAGCGAACGACGGCGTGACCTCGCTCGTCGAACGCGACTCGCTCGGCGGGAGCGAAGACGCGACGTACCTGATGCAAGAGGTGCAGGCGAACGGCGGCCTCGCCGCGTACGTCGGCGTCGGCACCGACCACCCCGGCGGACACCACACCCGGACGTTCGACGTCGACGAGGACACCATCGGACTCGGCATCGAGGTGCTCTCGCAGTCCATCCTCGACGTCGCCTCCTCGCGTCCGTAGCGCCCTCGATTCGGCTCTGATCGCGTCTCGTCTCTCTAGAGTAACTTTCGCTCGTTCGAAGATAGTTAAATTCCAGACACGATACTCCCGGCGAGAACGTCATCGTGGAGTGGATTGTCCGGCCTGAAGTTCCACACGAACTGAAAATTTGTAAATTCACTTATATGATTTAACAGTGCCCCGTGTGTCGTGGCTCCCGTATGCCGACACAGAGACAAGTGCTAGCGTTCACTGCCGCACTGTTAGTAGCGGCAGTGGCCCCCCTCGCACCGCTCGGTGCGTTCTCGGGGACGGCCACCGCCCAAGAGGCACCGACAGAAATCGACACGTGTACGACTATCACCGAACCGGGGTCGTACGTGCTCAGCGAGGAGTTAGCGAACGCCTCGCCGAACCAGTCGACGCCGCTCGTGACCGACAACGCGTCCGTGAGTGCGTGTATCGTCGTTGCGAGCGACGACGTGACGATAGACGGTAACGGCGTCACCCTCACCGGCCCCGGGCAGTTCGTCGACGACAACGCGACGGAGACGCCGAACGAGACAGAAACGCCGACTGAGACGCCGGACGAGACAGAAACGCCGACCGAGACCGAGACTGAGACTGAGACGCCGAACGAGACGGAGACGCCGACGGAGACTGAAACCGAAACTGAGACGCCGACCGAGACGGCTACAGAAACCGACACGGAGACCGAGACGGACACTGAAACCGACACCGCCACCGAATCCGCGCTCGCTCAGCAAGCCGAGAACAACACGACCAACGGTTCGAGCGGTGGCGTCATGGCGGCTGACGAAGAGAACGGCTCGACCATCGGTGACGGAGCGCCCGTCCCGGACGTGGGCAACGACACCGACATGGGTGACGGCACGAGCAACCAGTCGCTCTCGGCCGGTATCGTGGTCGTAAACGAGACCGGACCCGTCGAGAACGTGACCATCACCAACGTGACGACGACGAACTTCTCCAGCGGCGTCCTCCTCTTCGAGACGACGAACGCCTCGGTCAGCGACGTGAACGCGTCGTCGAACACCGACCTGGGTGTCGAGATACTCGACTCGGAGAACGCGTCCGTCGAGAACGTCACCGCCGACGACAACGGCTTCGCCGGTCTGTACGTCGGTTGGTCGAACGGAACGATGGCCGAGAACGTCACGGCGACCGGTAACGACGTCGTCGGCGTCGAACTCGTCGAGAACGCCGAGAGTTCGGTGAACATGGTGAACGCGAGCAACAACGGGATGGCCGGCGTCGCCTTCGTCGACGCGACGAACAACACGGTCAGCAACGCGACGGTGAACGACACCGGCGCGATGCCCGCGATGAACGACTCGAACACCACCGACGGAGCGGACATGGGTAACGAGTCGGACATGGACAACAGTACCGACGCGGATAACCAGACCGACACGAACGACAGCGCCGACAACGCCTCCGAAGACGTCCTCGGTGCGTTCGTCTACCTGGGCGGAGAGAACAACTCCGTCGAAGACAGCGCCGCGAACGGCGGGACCGGACCCGCCGTCCACGCCGCCGAGGGTGCGAACAACAGCACCGGGACGAACGTGAGCGTCGAGGGCACCGCGGTCAATTACAACGCGCAGGACGTGGCGTTCGGAGCGGCCAACGAGACGCCCGAACCGCCCGAAGGGTACACCGTCGTCGGACAAGCGATGGACGTCGAGTCCGTCGGAAACGACACGATGCTTGACCTCGGCGTGCGATACTCCATCGAGGAACTCGAAGCCGAGAACACCGACGAACTGAGCATCTCGTTCTACCAGTTCGCCGACGGTGAGTGGACGCAGGTCCGGAGTCAGGTCGACCTCTCCACGAACACCATCTCGGCGACGTTCACCGACAACGCCACCGTCGCCGTCCTCGGTGAAGTAGACGAGGAACCGTCAGAACCGCCGGCCGAAACGCCGACTGAGACGGAAACGCCGACCGAGACGGAAACACCGACCGAGACGGAAACACCGACCGAGACGGAAACACCGACCGAGACGGACACTGAAACGGAGACGATGACCGAATCTCCGACCGAGACGGAGACGGAGACGGAAACGGAAACGATGACCGAATCCCCGACCGAAACGGACACCGAAACCGACACTGACACCGATACGGAAACGGCGACCGAATCCCCGACCGACACCGAGGCCTGAGTTCGCGCCTCGAACGCCTATTTTTCGAGGACCACACCGTAGAGCCGTAGCTCCACCCGCAGTAGACGGACGTCGCGAGTAAGAACAGACGGAAAAATCGCGGCGCGTCGAGTGGTCAGTACTTGGGTTCTGCGCCGGTGACGTCGTAGACCGTCTCCATCAGACGGTCACGCTCCTTCTGCCACCCCTCCATCGCGCTCGGACGGCGGGGGTACCGCTCGTAGTGCCGCATCACGTCGTCGGCGGCGTTCTTCGTCTCGTAGAACTGGTAGATTTCGCGCCAGAAGCCGTAGGACTCTTTCGCCGTCTGCGCGATGAGGCGCGGGCCGAAGGAGGTGGTCCCCGAGTAGAGCGCTTCGGCGAACTTCTCGCCCGGCACCCGAGCGAGGAGTCCAGTCAGGCCGTCCACGTCGATGGCCGTCGAGAGGATGTTGTAGACGTCGAGGCTGGCGTAGCGGGCCCCGAAGTGGTCCATCACGCGTTCGTTGTAGTGCCAGAGAGCAGACTCGCTCACGTCGCCCTGTTCGATGGCTCGGACGGCCTGTTCGCCGGCGTACTTGCCGGCGTAGGCGGCACCGGCGATACCGCCGCCGGTGGTCGGATTCACGTGACCCGCGGCGTCGCCGACGGCCATGAAGCCCGGTGCGACGGCGGAGTCGTACGGGCGGCGCGTCGGCAGGGCCGCGCCGAGTTTGTCGGTGACCGTCGCGTTCTCGAACTCCGGGCGGGCCCGGAGGTCCTGTTTCAGGTCCTCGACGAGTTTCATCGGCTGTTCGGTCATCTGGAAGCCGAGTCCGGCGTTGATGGTCGTCTCCGTCCGGGGGAAGTACCAGATGTAGCCGGCGGCGACTTCGGCGGGCTTGAACACGAGGGCGTCGGACCACTCGACGGGTTCGTCGACCTCGACGATTTCGCGGTACGCCGAGCAGAACTGCGAGTACGAGACGTTCGTGTCGAACGTCGCGTCGGACAGGTCTGCTTTGTCCTGCAGGAGCGACAGCGCACCCGCCCCGTCGATGGTCACGTCGGCCTCGTACTGGACGACCTCACCCTTCTTCTTGCCGCGGACGCCGGTGACGCGTCCGCTCGCGTCCTGCGTCACGTCTTGGACGACGGTGTCGTAGTGGAACTCGACGCCTCGCTGTTCTGCGCCCTCGATGAGGAGACGGCCGTACTCCCAGCGGTCGATGACGGCGAGTTCGCCGGGGACGGGAATCTCCAGGACGGAGTCCTCCTGCGGAATCTCGAAACGGCCGTGGTCAACGTCGGTGTTGGTGAACGCCGGTTCTATCTGTTCTTTCGGGATGGCGTCGGGGAACGCGTTCGCGCCCTTCAGCGCGTCACCGCAAGCGATGTGGCCCGCCTCTTCGGCCGTCTTTCGCTCGACGATGACCACGTCGAGACCCTCGCTCGCGATGGTTGCGGCGGCGTAGCACCCGGAGGTACCCGCTCCGACGACGACGACGTCGTACTCGTGGGTGGTTGTCATTGACTCAAACTCTCGGGGGCGAGCGGAAAACTCTTTATTTGTCGATTTCGCGAGGGCATCCCGGATGAGACCGCCGAGAAGCAGCCAGACGACAGTTTCAGGACGTCTCCCGTGATTCCGCTACGAGAACAGTTCGTCGCCGTCCGGTGTCGACGGGTCGACCGGTTGCCGCCACTCGACGTCGAACGTGGGGAGTGCCGCAATCGTCGCCTCGTTCCGGCGAATCTGCCGTTCGATGCGGCGCGCCAGCGTGTCGATGTCCTCGTCGAGTGTGCTCATTCCACGTCTCAGTTAGCGCCGCCGGAGTATCAGTGTTCTCGCCGACGGCCTCACGTCTCGTCCGGGTCGCGGACCTCGGTGCCGAACACCATCTCGCCGTCGCCGAGTATCTCCGCGTCGTCGGTGTCGCCCCCGTCCGGTAAGTCGGGGTCGGAGGGGTCGGCGTCGAGTATCTCCGCGCCGTCACCGGCCGTTCCGGTCGTTCCTGCCGTTCCTGCCGTCCCGGCCGCGTCTACCGCCTCGGGCGTCTCCGCCACGTCTGCCGCTTCCGCCGCCCCGGAATCCGGTGTCGCTTCCGCTTCCCGTTCGGGAGTCCGCCCGTCCGTCTCGACGAGCGTTCGAGTCGCGGCCGCGTCGTCGGAGTCGTCCAACACCCGCGCCCCTTCGGCGAGTTGGCGGAACTCGTCGACGGTCGCCTCCCCGGGGCCGTCCGCCTCGTCGGTCGCGAGGTACGACTCGACCCGTTCGCTCGCCCGCCGAGTCGCGTCCGCGAGTGCGTCCGTCCCCGCGGACGACTCGGCCGGGTTCGGGGTCGAGGCCGACGGACGTGGTGACCGCCCCGCCGCCTCGGTGTCGCCGTCGGCGACGGCGCGTTCGACGGCCGCCGTGACGCGCGCTTCGACGTCCGCCGTCGCCCCCTCGACGGAGTCCGCGACGGCGCGTTCGGTGGCCAGCGCCACCGTCTCCCGAAGGTCGTCGTCGTCGAGACTGGCCTCGTCGGCGACCCGTTCGGCGGTGAGTCCGGCGGTGCTGTCGAGGCGGACGGCCGTCCGTCCCACCGCCGCGACGACGGCCCCGACGCCGACGAGTGCGGCCGTCGGGACGAACCGACCACTCGCCGGAAGCGACGCGAGGGTGGTTCCGCCGTCGAGGCCGTACCAGACGCCCGCGCCCGCGAGACCGAGTCCGATAGCCGTCGGTGGCAGCGCTCGCAGATGATACCGCGCGGCGTGTCTGAGCGCGTCCGGGAGTCGCATGCGCGGTGCGTCGTCGTACCGGTAGTTAACTCTCCCGTCCTCGTTACAGATTTTGAGAAACGGCGCGGCGACGGTCGCTCAGTCGTCGCCGGACTCGTAGTGTTCGCCCGCCGCCTCGGGGATGCGGGTGCGGCCGACGAGAGCGAGGACGACGATGACCGTCACGTACGGAATCGTCTGGATGAGCGAGTCGGGTATCGCGTAGCCCGGCACCTGTTGGAGGCGAATCTGGACGGCTTCCAGTCCCGCGAACAGGAACGATGCGCCGAACGCGCCGATGGGGTTGTAGTTGCCGAACAGGTAGGCGACGATGGCGATGAACCCCTTCCCGTTGACCATCGTCTGGTTGTTCCCGATGAACTGACCGAGGCCAAGCGAGAGCGCCGCCCCCCCGATGCCGGTGAGGAACCCGGAGAGGAGGACGCTGGCGTAGCGAACCCGCGAGACGTTCACGCCGACGGTGTCGAGTGCGCGGGGGTTCTCGCCGGAGGCCCGGACGTGGTTGCCGAACGACGTGCGGTTCAGCACGAACCACGAGGCGGGGACGGCGAGTAGCATCGCGTAGACGGCCGGCGTCGCACTGAAGAACGCCCCGAAGAGGGGAATCTCCGAGAGCACCGGAATCGTCCACGTCGGCAGCGACGTGCCGAGGTTCTCGGTGTTGACGCCGCCGTAGTACACCGTCGCGGCGAACGGCGCGAGACCGAGGGCGATGAGCCACACCGCCAGTCCCGCGATAATCTGGTCGGCCTTGTAGCGGATGCAGACCACCGCGAACAGCCCCGAGAACAGCACCGACGCGAGGATGCCCGCGGCGAATCCGACCCAGAGGTTCGGGATAAACAGCGTCGTCTCCGTCGGCCCGAGGATGGCGGGCACGAGGATGGCGACGAACGCCGAGACGATGAGCAGGCCTTCCAGACCGATGTTGATGACGCCCACCTTCTCGGCGAAGATGCCGCCGAGAGCGGCGAACACGATTGGAACCGACAGACGGAGCGCGGAACTGAGCGTGCTCCGTTCGGTGATGATGCCGAAGAGGTCGGCCCAGAGACTCTCCGGGAGGAGGAGTCCGAGGACGGCGATGGTGACGAAGATGCCCACCGCGCCGCCGACGAGCGTCTCGCGATACGACCAGTCGCGTTCGAGGAGTCCGGTCAGTGTGTTCTGCGTGCTCATTCGTCGTCACCTCCGGTGACGCCGCCGTCCGTCGCGACGGCCTTCGAGTCGTCGGCGTCGAGGTCCACGACGTTCGTGCCGATGGCGCGGAAGAACTCCGGCATGGCGACGAACAGGATGATGAGACCACGGAGGACGCCGACGAGTTGTTTCGGGACGCCCGTCTCGAACTGCACCGCCAGCGACCCGGACTTCAGCGTGCCGAACAGGAGTGCGGCCGGGATGGTTCCCAACGGGTTGTTGCCCGCGAGGATGGAGACGGTGATACCGTCGAACCCGAGGGCGGGCACGCCCGTCTGCCACTTACCCATCACCATCAACACCCACACCGCGCCGCCGATGCCGCCGAGGGCACCGGAGAACATCATGCTGGTGACGACTGTTCGTTTGGCGTCGACGCCGCCGTACTCCGCGGCCTCCGGTTGGATACCGCTCGTCCGCAGGTCGTAGCCGTACGACGTGCGTTCGAGGAAGAACCAGATGACTCCGACGAGGACGAGTGCGAACGCCAACGCGAACAGCGAGAAGTCGCTGCCCTGCGGGAACACCACGGAAGAGAGCGTCGCGTACCCCGGCAGGGGAGCCGTCTCGACGACTTGCGACTCGGGGTTCCGGAAGAACTCGGAGACGGCGACGAACGCCAACTGCGCGGCGATGAAGTTGAGCATGATGGTCGTGATGACCTCGTTCGCGTCGGCGTACGCCTTCAGCGCGCCGGGGATGGCGGCGTAGAGGCCGCCCGCGACGGCGCCGGAGAGGACGCCGACCGGAACGAGGAGGAGTGCGCCCGCGAGACCACCGGGGAGGACGGGGACGAGGCTTCCGACGACGAGTGCCGTCACGAGTCCGCCGACGACGAGTTGTCCCTGCGTCCCGATGTTGAACAGTCCGGCGCGGAAGGCGACGGCCACCGAGAGACCAGTGAAGATGAGAAGCGTCGTCTCCTTCAGCGTCAGCGCGACGCTGAAGTTCAGCGGGTTCCATCCGGCCGTGAACAGCGCCGTGGTCAGAAGCGGCCCGGTGAACGTCAGCGGTCCGGTGAACGGACTCCACGTGGGGTTCACCAGGTTGCCCGCCATGATTCCCGGGTTGAACGGCTGTCCGAACGCGCCGTTGAACAGGACGAAGTAGACTTCGAGCGGGTCGTAACAGAAGCCGAGTCCGAAGTAGACGGCCGCCGCCTGCGTGCAGGTGGCGACGCGCCCGGACGTGAGGATGATGCCCGCGCCGACGAGGATGGCGAGGACGAGTGCCGCGAGACTGATGAGCAGTCGTTCGACGCCGGAGAGGGCGACGAGGCGGCGAAGCAGCGATTCGACGGTCCGTCTCGCGTCCGTTCCGGCGCTCATCGTTCACCTCCGTCGGACGGGACGTCCGACGCGGCTCGGGAACCGCTCGTTCCCTCGCCCCTCCCGTCCGCGATGGCGTCCGCCTCGGCCGCGGAAGCCGCGTCGTCGGGGTGTTCGCCCGCCATGAGCAGGCCAATCTCCTCTTCGGTGACGTCCTGCGGGTCCACGACGTCCATGAACTCCCCGTCGTGCATGACGGCGAGGCGGTCCGAGAGCCCCTGCACCTCGTCGAGTTTCGAGGAGACCAACAGGACGGCCTTCCCTTCGTCGCGGAGTTCGAGGAGTCGGTCGTGGATGAACTCCGTCGAGCCGATGTCGACGCCGCGCGTCGGGTGCGTGGCGACGACGAGGTCCGGATTCCGCTCGAACTCGCGGCCGACGATGAACTTCTGCTGGTTGCCGCCGGAGAGCGAGACGGCGTCGGCGTCGGCGTTCGGGGGCCGCACGTCGTACTCGCGGATGATGTCCTCGGCGTGGTTGCGCGCGGTGTTCCAGTCGATGTTCCCCCGTTCGGCGAACGGCGCGCGGTGTTGACTGCCCAGAATGCCGTTCTGGACGAGGTCGAACTCCATCACGAGGCCGCGTTCGTGGCGGTCCTCGGGGACGTACGCCATCCCGGCGTCGATGCGGTCTGCGCGCGGCGCGTCGGTGATGTCCTCGCCGAGGTAGGTGACGGTGCCCGTCGTGGGTTTCCTGAGCCCCGTTATCGCCTCGATGAGTTCCGCCTGCCCGTTGCCGTCCACGCCGGCGATACCGAACACCTCGCCCTCGCGCACGTCGAACGAGACGTTCGAGACGGCCTCGATGCCGCGGTTGTCCTCCGCGGTGAGACCGTCGGTCGAGAGCACCACGTCGCCGGGGTCGCTCGGCGCTTTCTCGGTCTGCAGGAACACTTCGCGGCCGACCATCAGTTCGGCGAGTTCCTCCCGGGAGGTGTCCGCCGTCGTGACCGACCCGACGTTCTTGCCGTCCCGGAGGACGGTCACGTCGTCGGCGGCGTGCAACGCCTCGCCCAGCTTGTGCGTGATGAAGATGATTGTCTTTCCCTGGTCGGTGAGTTCCTCGAAGACGCGGAACAGGTCGTCGACTTCCTGCGGCGTCAGCACGGCGGTCGGTTCGTCCAGGATGAGGATGTCCGCGCCTCGGTAGAGCGCTTTGAGAATCTCGACGCGCTGTTGCACGCCGACGCTCACGTCCTCTATCGTCGCTTCGGGGTCGACGTCGAACCCGTATCTGTCCGACAGCTCTCGCACGTCACGCCGCGCGCCTTCTCTGTCGACTGCGAGTCCGAACCACTTGCGCGGTTCGTTGCCGAGGACGATGTTCTCGGTCACGGTCATCGGGTCCACGAGCATGAAGTGCTGGTGTATCATCCCGACGCCCGCGTCTATCGCGTCCCGCGGCGAGGAGAACTGCCTCTCCTCGCCCTCGATGACGACGCGTCCCTCGGTCGGTCGGTAGAGGCCGTAGAGGACGTTCATCAGCGTCGTCTTCCCCGCGCCGTTCTCGCCCAGAAGTGCGTGCACCGTGCCGCGCTCGACGGTCAGGTCGACGTCGTCGTTCGCGACGACGCCTGGGAACCGCTTGGTTATCTCGTCGAGGTGGACCGCGGTGGTCATGTTACCCACCTATCTCGGGTGTTCGCTTAAACGCGTTTGGTTTCCCGGTCATTCGTGAAAGACACTCACCGTTAGATTTCGGACAGATGTGGCGCGAATCGGCCAGCTTCAGACATCGACCGAACAGTCAGTTTTGCGCTCGTTTCGTCGAAGAAGCGTGACATGGCTCGGCGACTCGGCGACGAGTCTCGCCAGTCTCGCGCGGCGTCGAAAGAAATCGTGCGTTCGGAGTCGGCTCTCTACTGCGGTTCCGTCGGGACCGAGATGTCGCCGTCGATGATGGCCTGACGGCTCTCTGCGACGGACGACTTCACGTCCTCGGGAATCTCCGAGCCGAGTTCCTGCCCGTAGACGCAGGCGACGCCGTCCTGTTCGAGGCCGAGCGTCGTCAGTTCGCCGCCGTTGTACGAGTCCTCGGCGACGTTCTCGACGGAGGTGTAGACGGCCGTCTCGACGCGCTTGACCATGGACGCGAGGATGACGTCGGCGTAGTTCGGGTCGGTCTGCGACTGGTCGGAGTCGACGCCGATGGCGAACTTACCCTGTTCCTGCGCCGCCTGGAAGACGCCGAGACCCGTCCCACCGGCCGCGTGGTAGACGATGTCCGCGCCGTCCTCGTACATCGAGGTGGCTATCTCCTTACCCTGCGCGGAGTCGGAGAACGACCCGGCGAACGCCGAGGTGACCTCGATGTTCTCGTCGGCGTGCTCGACGCCCGCGGTGAATCCGGCCTGGAACTTCTGGATGAGGGGGACCTCGAACCCGCCGACGAAGCCCACTTTCTTCGAGTCGCCAGAAGTACTCCCGGCACCGGCCTCGAACTGCTGGTTCGTCAGGAGGCCGGCGAGGTGGCCGACGAGGAACGACCCCTGCTCCTCTTTGAACACGTAGGACGCGACGTTGTCGCGTTCTATCTGCTCGTCGACGAGCATGAACTTCTGGTCGGGGAAGTTCTTCGACGTCTCCTGCAGCGCGGACTTCTGCGCGAAGCCGATACAGCAGACGAGGTCGTAGTCGGGGTTCTGCGACTGGGCGAACCGGCGCTGGAACGTCGGGAACTCCTCGGCCGCCGAGGGCTGACCCTCGTTGTAGCTGACGTTGAGTTCGGACTCCGCGCGTTCGATGCCGCGCTTTGCGGCGTCGTTGAACGACTTGTCGCCGAGGCCGCCGAGCGCGTACACCATCCCGACGTTCACCTCGGAGTCGGCCGACGCCGTCGACTCCTGCGTCGTCTCCGCCTCCGTCGATTCGCTCGTCGACTCGGCGGACTCCTCCGTCGCCGTCGAACCCGACTCCGTCGGACCGCCACTGCATCCGGCCAGTCCTGCGATACCCGCGACACCCGTCGCCTTCAAGAACTTGCGTCTATCCATAACTGTGGACACCTATCACGTAGACCATCACGAGATGAGCATAAGTGCGTCGCTTCGATTCTCAGCATCCGAAACGAGGAGTCGGGAGTCCGCGAGAATCACGCTCGTGTCGTCGGGAAACGGTTACTACGGCACACTCACTCGGCGGAGTCGAGAGCCGACTCCACGACGGCGCGGGCGTCGGCGACGAGTGCGTCCACGTCGTCGGCCTCGGCGTAGATTCTCACGTACGGTTCCGTCCCCGACGGACGGACGAGAACCCACGACGCGTCCGGGCGTTCGACGCGGACGCCGTGTTCCGTATCCACGTCGGCGTCGGGGAACGCCTCCGGGAGCGTCGTCTCCAACCGCGCCATCGCGGCCCGTTTCTTCTCGTCGGGACAGGCGACGCTCACCTTCCGGTACGGTCGTTCGGTGACGGGTTCGCGGAGCGCGTCGAGGCCGTGTTCGGCGACCAGACGGGTGAACACGCCCGCGGACGCGACGCCGTCTATCCACCCGCCGAGTCCGGGGTGGACGTGCTTCCACGGTTCGGCGGCGAACACCACGTCACCGCCTCCGGCGCGGGCGGCGGCGATACCTTCGTGGAGGGCGCCGAGACGGACGCGTTCGACTCGTCCCCCGGCCTCGCGGACGCGTTCGTCGATGCGGCCGGAGGCGTTCGGCGTCGTCACGACGACGGGGTCGTCGACGTCGGAGTCGCGGACGAAGTGTTCGGCGACGATGGCGATGACGGTGTCCTCGTGGACGATGTCTCCCTCGGCGTCGACGACGACGATTCGGTCGGAGTCGCCGTCGTGTGCGATGCCGAAGTCGAAGTCCCCCCCGGGTTCGGTGTCGTCGTCGGCCAGGAAGGCGCAGAGGTCGGTCAGTGTCTCGGGCGTCGGTTTCGACTCGCGGCCGGGGAAGTGACCGTCGACCTGTCCGTTGAGGGTGACGACGCGCGCGCCGAGTTCGCGGAGGACCTGCGGCGTCCCGAGCGCGGACATCCCGTTCCCGCAGTCGACGACGACGTTCAGACCGTCCGCGTCGGAGCCGTGTTCGCGCGCGTACTCGACGACCGCTTCGCGGTACGACGGCAGGACGTCGACCGACTCGCTCTCGCCCCACTGGTCCCACGCGGCGGGCGAGGGGTCGGCGGCGACGCGTTCTTCGACGCCGCGTTCGAGCGTCCGGTCGTACTCCTCGCCGTCGACGAACACCTTGATTCCGTTGTCCGTCGGCGGGTTGTGCGACGCCGTCAGCATGACGCCCCGGCGGCCGCGGGAGGCGAAGGCGAGTGCGGGCGTCGGGACGACGCCGGCGCGGCGAACGTCGGCCCCGGCGGATTCGAGTCCCGCCTCGACGGCGGCGGCGAGTGCCGGGCCGGTGATTCGTCCGTCGCGTCCGACGACGACTTCCGCGCGTCCGTCCGACTCTACCGCGTCGAGACCCACCGCACGACCGACCGAGAGCGCGAGTTCCGGGGTGACTCGCGTCACCGCGTCGCCGCGAATCCCGGCGGTACCGAAGAGTTCCATACCGACGACTCGACCGCCCCGCACTTAGATGGCTTCGATTCCCGCGATGGAACCTCGGCCATCTGATATTTGACGCTGGCTGTGGTACCGGGAGGTATGTCCGCCGACAGAACGCGCGCTCACGTCTTCGTCACGGGGAGAGTACAGGGAGTGTACTACAGAGCGAGCACGCGGGACGCGGCCCGCGAACGCGACGTCGACGGGTGGGTGAAGAACCTCGACGACGGCCGCGTCGAGGCGGTGTTCGAAGGCTCCGAAGACGCCGTCTCCGAGATGGTCGAGTGGTGTCACACTGGGAGCGACGCCGCCGAGGTGGAGGACGTCGAGGTGACGTACGAGGAACCGCACGGCGAGTCCGAGTTCGGCGTCCGGTGGTGACGACTCGTCGACGGGCAACAGATAAGTCGGTGCAGTCGTCTCCGGACGTATGTTCCGTCGTTCGACCACCGACCGCGCCGGGTTCGGCGTCCTCACTTACTTCTACGGCCTCGTGACGTTCGTCGGCCTCCTCGTCACCCTCGGAACCGGGTTCCTCCTCGTCAGGGGACCGTTCTTCGGCGGTCGGTTGCTCGAACCGACGCCGCTCATGGTCGCATTGGCCGGGTTCGTCGTCGGTATCGTCGTCCTCGCGTGGGGCGCGTCTCGCGTCGCGGGCGTCGGCTCTCGTATCTGAACCGAGTCGACGCCGCCCCGCCCTCAGAACTCGAACAGGTCGAGGACGTCGTCGTGCGCCTCCCCGTTCGAGGCGACGATGCCGTCGCTGTCGTGTCGCCACGGTTCGCCGTCGAGGTCGGTGACGGTGCCGCCCGCCTTCCGGACCATGTGCGCGCCGGCGACGGTGTCCCACGGATGCGACTCGCCCAGTCCGAGTGCCACGTCGATGTTCCCGGCGGCGACCATCGCGAACGTCACCTGCGCCGAACCGATGCGCCGCATGTCGCCGAGTTCTCGGAAACAGGTCTCGACGACGTCGAGATATCGCCCGCGATTGGAGTCGTCGACGCGGAGCGTCGGCGCGACGACGAACCGTTCGACGTCCGTCTCCTCGCTCACCGTCGTCTCGACGCCGTTCTTCCGGAAGCTGTCTTCGTCGGCGACGAACGTATCGCCGATGGCCGGGCGCGTCACCGCGGCCGCGACGGGGTCCGCGTCGCGGACGGCGGCGACGGCCTGACACCACGTCGTGAAGCCGTGGAGGTAGTTCGTGGTGCCGTCGATGGGGTCGAGTATCCACGCGTCGCCCGTCTCCGGGACGGCCTTCGGCGTGTCGCCCTCCTCGCCGACCACCACGTCGTCCGGGTAGTGGTCGGCTATCACCTCGCGGATGGCGACCTGCGCCTTCTCGTCCGCCTCGCTCACGACGTCTGTCTTCGAGGACTTCTCGTTCGTCTCGATGTCCTCTTCGAACATCTCCATCGCCACCTCGGCCCCCGCGGCGGCGGCCGCTTCGGCGACCGCTTCTCTGTCTGTCATGTCAGGACCGTCGAAGCCGAGCGAGAAATAGCCACGGGGAGAGTATGAATCGCGTCACCGACCGGCCGTCGGAGCGCGTCGTCGACGACCGTTCAGACGCCGATCATCGACTCGATACCGCCCTCGATGATGCGCGAGAGGATGTCCGCCATCGCGGTGTCGGCCGACCAGATGGCTGTCTCCTCGCCCCCCGGCGTCGGGGGGACGACCGAGAGGAGGACGGCCCGGCGGTCCACTAAGAGGACCCGTCCGGTGAAATCGGCCGGGGGGTCTTCGACGGGGCCCGTCGCTTCGACGCGGGGGACGTCCGCGAACAGGTCGCGGAGGGCCGGGTCCTCGCTGACGACGCGGACGTGGACGTCTGCGGCGGCGCGTTCTTCGAGCGTGGCGACGAACCCGTCCGGAACGAACGACGGGTCCGGCGCGGCGAACAGCACGCGTTCTTGCGCCTGTTCGGCCAGTTCGACGACGCGGTTGTGGACGGGTTCGCGCCCGCGGACGGTCCACACGTCGTCGCGCGTCTCGCCCGCCGTCCGTTCGGCGCGGGCCGCTTCGAGGTAGTCGAACGCCCGGTCGGCCTCCGTCTGGAGGCTCTCGGCGAGGCTCTGTCGGGCGGCGTCCAGACTCACCGGTCGGTACCGCTTCGGCGTCGACTGCTGGAGTTCGACCAGTCCGAGGTCCTCCAGTTCCTCGGCCGCGCCGTACACTTGCGACCGGGGGACGTCGGCCACGTCGTGAATCTGTTTCGCCGTCCCCACGCCGAGTCGTTGGAGCGCGACGAAGACGCGCGCGGCGTAGTTCGACAGGCCGAGGCGTTCGAGCGACTCGACCGCTTCGTGTTCGTTCGTCGCGGCGTCGCCGGTCACGCCGTCGTCGGGGCCGTCACGGTCGGTCATCGCCCGTCACCGCCGTCGAACGGGAACTCGAAGTCACCGGTCGGCGTCCCGCCGTCCGTCACCAACGGGTCGTCGTCGGCGTTACGGCCGGCGTCGGCGGGCGGTTCTTCGGTTCGCATCGGCACGTCGGGGCTCTCGTTGGCGAAGCGGTCCCAGACGACGAGGGCGGAGGGTAAGACGAGTAGGGAAGCCACGAACGAGTAGACGATAGAGATGGCCGTAAGCACACCGAACTGTCCCAGCACCGAGAGGACCGAGAGGACGAGGACGCCGATGCCGAACGCCGTGGTGAACATACTGCCCATGAGTGCGCCGCCCGTCCCGACGACGGTGCGTTCGAGTGCGGTGTGGAGGTCCGTCTTCTTTCGCTCGTCGAGGAACCGGTGGACGACGTGGACCGAGTAGTCGATACCCAGTCCGATGGTGAGAGAGAGGATGGTCGCGGTGAACGCGTTGAACGAGATTCCCAAGAGGCGCATCGTCCCCGCGACGCCCGCGACGGAGACGACGATGGGCACGAGGTTCGCCAGCGCGATGGACGGTAGCCCGTCCAAGAGCCAGTAGATGAACACGAGGAACACCACCGTCCCGCCGAGAGCGAGTGCGAGACTCGTGACGGCGGAGGCGAAGATGAGGTCCGACACCTCCTGGAAGACGACGGTTCCGCCCGTCGCCGTCGCGTCCATCCGGAAGCGGTCGGCGACGAGTCGGGCGTCCGCCGTCGCCTCCTGGTCGCTCGCGTCGGCGGAGACGGTGTAGACGACGCGCGCGCTCCGGTGGTCCTCGGCGAGGTAGCGCTCGGCCTGCGAGGACACCGGCGAGTCGGCGAGCGCGTCGTATATCTCGCCGAGGTTGTCGTCGGGGACGCCGTTGTCGTTCACGTCGTTTCGCGCGACCAGTCTGGCGAATTCGGGGTCGCGGTCGGCGTAGTCGCGGATGACGGTGACGATGCTCGTCGACTCGGCGCGGCGGTCCTCCGAGACGAACGACTCCGGCGGGTCCTCGCCCGCGCGGTATAGCTGTTCGAGGGCGGCGTCGTTCTCCATCCGCCCCTCGACGTATATCGTGACCGACCCCCCCTGCGAACTCGTGAACTTCTCCTCTAAGAAGTTCAGCGTGCCGACAACGGAGTAGTCCGAGGGCGCGAACGGTTCGGGAAGCGACTTCAACAGCGGCGAAACCTCTTCGGGCGGCAGGAAGTCCTCCTGCGTGAACGAGGTGTCGACGCCGGTGGCGTATCCGGCCGCACCCGCGGTGAGCAACAGCGTGAACACGAGAAACAAGACGGGAATCCTGTCGGCGACGACGGCACCGACGCTGAGGACGTCACCGAGCGCCGACCCCTCCTGTCCGAGCGGTTTCTGGCTGAACGTCGGGATGGGCCACGACTCCTTGCGGCGGTCCATCCACACCTTCGCGGCGGGCAGGAAGATGCCGAAGATGAGGAACGTGAAGACGATGCCGACGCCCGCGACGATACCGAAGTCGCGAATCGGCGGGAGGTCGGACGCGAGGTTCGAGAGGAAGCCGATGACCGTCGTCCCGGTGACGATGAAGAACGCGACGAGCAGTTGGTCCGTCGCCACGCGCATCGCGTCCTCGATGTCGAGGCCGGTCTGTCGGTCCTCGCGGTAGCGGTTGATGGCGTGTATCCCGAAGTCGATACCGACCGCCAGCAACAACGGCGGCACCGATATCATAATCTGATTGAACGGGATGCCCGCCAAGCCGAGGAAGCCGAACGTCCAGACGACGGCGAGTGCGAGCGAGAACGTCCCCAAGAGCAGGTCCAGTAAGTCGCGGTAGGCGACGACGAGGAACAGGACGATGAGGATGACCGCCGCGGGCGTCACGATGAGAAGCGAGTCGGTGATGACCGCGCCGAACTCGTCGGCGATGATGCCGCTGCCGAACACCGTGATGTCGCCCTCGCTGTTCTGGGCGATGCGCTGTACCTTCTGCTGGATGGGCGTCAGCGGACTCGACCCGGACTGCCCGGACGAAGAGGACACTTCAGCCGTCAGCGAGTGCTGGACGACGCCGATGGTGGCCGACGCGGAGGCGCTCTTCTCGTTGAAGTCGTCGCTGACCGTCCCCGTGAACGCGGGGTTGTCGGCGTTCTGCCGGACGGCGGCGCGAACGTCGCTCTGCGTCGCCCGTTCGAGTGTCGTTATCTGTCGTTCGAGCGTCGTCGCCTGCGGGTCGATGGTCCGGGCGGCGACGGCCGCCGCCGACGACGTTCGCTCGACGCGCAGGGAGGGTTTCGACTCTATCTCCTCCTGCGTCCGGAGCATCTGCAGCATCGACTGCTTCGAGAGGACGTTCGGCGACCGCTGGATGAGTTGCGTACTGCCCGTGTCCTCGCCGAACACCGGGAGGAACTCGTCGTTGATGCGGTCGAGGGCGTTCTGCGCGGGGATGTCCTCGGCGAACTGCTGGGTCCCCGACTCCGTGGAGACGTTCCCCAGACCGACGCCGAAGAGGGCGGTGACCACGAGGAACGCCAGGATGACTTTCCCCGGACGTTCGACGATGTGGTCGTCGACCCAGTCGACGATGCGTTGGTAGTCGTACGCCATCGGTTAGTCCCGACGGACGTAGACGAAGCCGGCGATGCCGACGATACCGAGCACGATGATGCCGATGAGGCCGAGTGGCAGGCCGTCGCCCTCGGACTCGGTCACCTCCACGGGAACCTGATAGGTGTCGGAGATGGTGGTCTCACCTCGGCTGTCGTCGTACTGGAAGTCCATCTTCACGGGGTAGGTCTTCGCGAGGGCACTGCCGCCGGCGGAGAGTTCGAAGACGATGGTCTCCGTCTCACCCGGGCCGAGTTCCTCGACGAAGGCTTCGGAGTTCGACGAGGAGAGCGGCGACTCCGCGTATATCTTCGCGGAGATGTCGCTCAGCGGTTCGTCGCGCGTGTTCGTGATGTTGACGCGGAACTCGCCCGTCTCGCCCGCCGCGAACGACCCGTTCACCGGCGTCACCTCGAACTCAGCGGACTCCGGCGCGATGTCGGTCTGGACTTCGAGCGTGTTGGACGTTCGCTGTTGGTTGTCCTCGTCGCGGTAGGCGACCTGGAAGCCGAACTGTCGGGGGCCGCCGCCGGAGGACGAAGAGACTTCGACCTGGAACGAGAACTCGCGGCTCTCACCGGCGTCTAAGTTGCCGACGGCGTACTCCGTCTCGACGGGCGTCACCGTCTGCCCGGCGGGGTTGAACTGCAAGACTGCGTTCGTCACCGGGTCGTCGCCGGTGTTGACGAGGGTGCCGCTGAGCGTCCCCTCCTCGCCGACCCGGAGCGAACTCTCCAGGTTCCGTATCTCGAATCCGGCGTTGCTCTGCCCGACGCGGACGGGCACGTCGACGACGTCACTCTGGACCTGGTCGCCGTCCTGGTTGCGGAAGTTCACCATGACGCCGTACTGTCGCGGGCCGGGGTCGGCCTCCGACTTCACGTCGACGGTGAAGGAGAACGGCGTCGTCTCGTTCGGCGCGAGTTCGCCGACTGCGTACTCCGTCTCGACGGCCTGCGCGGTGGCGCTGTTCGACTGGAAGGTGACGACGGCGTTTCTGGCCGTCAGCGGGCCGGTGTTCGTGATGTTACCGGTCACCTTGCCGCTGTCGCCGACGCGGAGCGAACTCTCGACGTCGGACACCTCGAACGTCATCTCCGGAAGCGCGGTCATCCCGACGGTGAACGCGGGACTCGTCCGAGCGTTGCCCGATGCGTCCTTGTAGTCGACGGTTCCCTCCAAGGAGTAGTCGCCCTCCTGCGCGGACTCGCCGAGTTGGGCGTCGTACTCGAACGTCTTCGTCGCTCCTTGCTTCCAGTTCTCGACGAACCGCGTCGCCTGCTGTCCGCCGCCGAGGCGCACGTCGTTGTTGTTCGAGGTGAGCGTGAACGTCGCGTCGGACGCCGCCTGCTCGCCGACGTTGCGCACGTCGACCGTGAGCGTTCCGCGGCCGTCCACCGTCGCGGTGGAGTTCGTGTCCGCGACGACGAACTGCGCACCGCTCTGGACGCGAACGGGGACGTTCAGGTTCTTCGTAATCTGCCGCTGGTCGCCGCCGTTCGTCTCGAACTCGTACGTCACCCGCAGCGGAATCCGGTACGTGCCCGAGTCGATGTTGGCGGGAACCTGCATCCGGAGCGTCTGCGTCACGGGTTCACCGTCCGCCAACCGCGGGACGTACAACTGTTCTGTGAGCACGTCTATCGGCGCGTCGTCACCGACCGAGACGCGGACGTTCGTGGCGGTGATGGTGCTGTCTTCGGTTCCGCGCGCCTCGTTGAGCAGTTGGAAGCTGACGGTGTTCTCGGTGCCCGGAGTGACCGTCGGTTGCGGGACGATGGTCTGAATCTCCGGTTCGGACGTGAGTGCTGTCGCGGGCGTCGCACTCGCGACGAGCGAGACGACCAAGAGTATCGTGAGCGATTTCCGTATCATGTGGTGGGTGCCCGTCGTGGAAGCGAACTACCTCGGGCCGGAGTAGTCCTCGCGGTATTCGTTCGACTAATCGGACCGGGCACATATAACGTGTTGTAAATTTCGACAAACAGAACCTCAGTTTGGGTGGTAGTAGAAATCTACAACCAAAGTCACGGCAGCGGCGCGTACCGCGCCGCGAGGTGCGAGAGAATCGCGTCGACGACGGCCGGGTCGTACGTCCAGAACCCGCGGAACACGTCCGGGTCGCGTTCCTCGGCCAGAAGCGCGCACTTCGCGTCGTCGTCGCCACCGCCGTCGTAGACGACGAACCACGTCTTCGCTATCTCGTCGTCCTCGACGAGGTGGACGTCGACGCCGTCGAGGGGCGGCGCGTCCGCGTCCGGGACGGCGTACGCGTGGATGTCGAGTTGCTTACGCGCCAAATCGCGGTACACCTGCTCTTGCGTCTGGAGCGCGGAGACGCGTTGGAACCCCGCGTGGAGCGACCCGTGGCCGTAGCGCCACGCTCTGTCCTCTATCTCCCTGGACGTGGCGACCATCTGCGACCCGTCGTACGAGGAGAACGTCGTCCGGTCGATTCGCGTCAGCGCGTCGCCGAAACAGGCCTCGAAGGCGTCCTGTGTGAGCGGCGAGGAGAGCGACGAACAGTCGGTGAACAGCCTCGACCCGTCCTCGTGAACGAGTTCGGCGTGTCCCGAGAGCGTCCCGCCGTGGGACCGACTCTCCACCGCCACGGAGTAGGGCGCGAGGTACTCGCGTACCTGCTCGACGAGGTGGTCCGAGGCGGGGTCGTAGAGGACGAGCGTTCGCTCGCGTTCTCTGACCGACCCGATGATGTCTCGGAGAGCCATCTGATACCGCACTGTACGAACCCTGCCGATAAATGGTTTTGTGAAGGACCGGAGGTGAAATTTAGCCGCGGAGCGCGTCTTCCGGCCTGTTCTCTTCGGTGACGCCGAACTCGGCGAGCGAGTCGACGACGAGTCGGGCCTCGACGAAGTCGCGCTGTTCGACCATCGGGTCGTCGCCGTACGCCGACAGCGTCTCGCGGGCGTCGGCGAGGAGACGCGACTCCAGTTCGGTCTGGTCGGGTTCGTCGCGCGTCTGGTTCAGCATCGCCTCGAAGTCCTCTCGGATGCTGAACGACGCCCGCGCGACGTTGCACCGCGAGAGGGGGTTCATCCCCATCTCGACCAGGTCACAGACCAGTTCCCAGTCGCTCTCGCAGAAGTGAATCGACGCCCGTCCGACGATGTCGCGCCACGCGATGGGGTCGGAGTGTTTCATCAGGCGCACCGCACGCGGGGGGATGTCTACCCGAGCGACCGTCTCCGGGTCGTCGCAGAGACAGCAGGGTTGCTCGGTCTTTCCCGTGTACATACCGACGCTTGGCTCTCGGTCGGTTTGTGCGTTCGCCTCCCGGCGAGAAAACGTCAGTTGGAGATGCGACTGCGGCAGGCGTCGGCGAACGACGCGACGTGGACGTCGGCGTCTCGCTCCAGAGAGACGAGTACCTCGGCGTCTGCGTCCATTCGGAGTCGGAAAAGCATCGACTGCTCGAAGCCGCGGACGACGAACTCGCCTTCTCCCGTGGGTAACTCCTCCAGCTTGTCGTCTATCGTCGCATCGCCCGCTCTGATGGCCGCGATGACGTTCGACAGCGACTCCTCGTCGTACGTCTCGCGCACCGATTCGGAGGCGACGAAGACGTTCGAGTCGTCGCCGTCCCGCGCGGCGGCGAGTCGGAAGTTGTCGGGATGCTCGGCCTGAAGAAACTCCACCAACGGCATGTAGGGGAACGCGTCCGCGCCGACGAACGAGACGGAGACGGACGCCGCCTCGCCCTGAAGTTTGACGAGCGCCGCCTCGCCCTCGCGGGTGAGCCCGTACAGCCGACCCTTCTGCTGCGATTCGGGGACGAGCAACTCCACGACCCCTCGGTCACGGAGTTCCGAGAGCGCACGCGAGACGTGCGGTTGCGCCAAGCCGAGTTGCGACGCGATGCGTGACGGAAGCTCCGGTCCCTCGTCGTCGAGGAACTCACAGACGGACGCTCTGTACCGCGAGCTCGCGATGTAACCCGCAGTATCCCAAGAGTCAGTCATCGGTGGAGTGTTCCATTCTAGTGCCACTCCGAGACGGACACGGGTATATTTTTCGAGGGGATTGAGGATAATTAAGAGCGGACGGAATGGTCTCGAATTATGGCTGTTAGCCACATTTAGGTACGGGATGTGATACAAAAAATGACAAAGCGAGAGAAACAGCGTAACGGCGCTGACGGGGCGTGACGCGCGTGTTACCCGGTTACACTTCCGTCTCGACAACTGATATATCGATTCGTCTCGAAACCACGTATCGTAATGATACCAACATTCGGTCCGATACTACTCCAGTTCGAAGGCCCCGGCGCGGAACTCGCGTTCCTCGCCGGACGCCTCGCGTTCGGTCTCGTGGTCGCGTTCATGGGACTGAACCACCTGCTGAACGTCGACGACATGGCCGGATACGGACAGGCGAAGGGGTTGCCCGCGGCACGGTTCATGGTCGTCGCCTCCGGTGTGACGCTCGTCCTCGGCGGACTCGGGGTCGCTACGGGCGTCTTCCCGACGCTCGCCGCGGGCGCGGTGGCGGCGTTCCTCGTCGTCGCGACGCCGACGTTCCACGACTTCTGGGCCGTCCCCGAGGACCGGAAACAGGCGGAGATGACGGACTTCCTGAAGAACGTCACCATGCTCGGTGCCGCGCTCGTGTTCCTCGCCCTCTCGAACACCGCGTGGCCGTACGCGCTCGGTATCGGCCTCTAGCCGGTTCCACTACGCCTTTGCCGCTGGTCGACCAACGACGACCGTGACCCGACAGACCACTTCGGAGGCGGCGTAACGTGGACGGACCGCCGGACGCGTTCGGTTCGCCGTACCGCCTCCTCTCGGGGGCCGTCGTCCCCCGCCCGATAGCGTGGGTGAGTACGCGCGCTCCGAACGGGACGCGGAACCTCGCCCCGTACAGTTTCTCGAACGTCGCCAGCGTCGACCCGCCGACGCTCCTCTTCTCGTCGGTCGGCACCGGCGACGACCTGAAGGACAGCGCACGCAACGCCATCGAGACGGAGGAGTTCGTGTTCAACGTCGTCACCGAGGACGTGGTGGAGGCGATGAACGAGACGAGCGCGACGCTCGACCCGAGCGAAGACGAGTTCGAACACGCGGGCGTGACGCCCGCCGACTGCGTCGTCGTCGACGCGCCGCGCGTCGCGGAGGCGGCGGTGTCGTTCGAGTGCCGCCTGGCCGAGAGCATCGAAGTCGGTACCTCGACGCTCGTGCTCGGCGAAGTCGTCCACGCGCACGTCGACGACTCCGTCCTCACCGACGGCAAGATGGACACGCAGAAACTCGACGCCGTGGGACGCATGGCCGGCAACGAGTACACGCGGACGACGGACCGGTTCTCGTTGGAACGCCCGCCGTAAGTCGGAGCGGCCGCCGCGAGCGTCAGTCGCGAGACGCCGCCAGACGCGCAATCTTCGAGAGCGCGCGGCGGCAGACGACGGCGTACCCGGCGGCGACGAGCGGAATCTCGAAGGCGACGCGGCACCGTCTCTCTCCGAGCGCCGCCACGCGGTGGCCCGTCGCCGGAACGTGCGCGACGCGCCACGTCCACCGCCTCGCCCCCTCGTCGAACGTCGTCACCTCGAACGGCACCCACGCGCCGACGACGGCGATTTTGACCGCACCGGTCGCTCCCGGACCGATTCGCTCCGGGCCGCGGACGGCGGCGACGGACGGCCCCCACCGCGG
The DNA here is from genome assembly GCF_900115785.1 of Halogeometricum limi. Taxonomy (GTDB): domain Archaea; phylum Halobacteriota; class Halobacteria; order Halobacteriales; family Haloferacaceae; genus Halogeometricum; species Halogeometricum limi. The sequence goes on along the minus strand of NZ_FOYS01000002.1, from coordinate 121,190 downwards.
CCACGTTCGCGTCTCGACGAGGCAGTCCCACGCGGCGTCGGCGGGGGCGTCCACCACGCGTTCGACGACGAGACGCCGACCGTCGGGCGTGCGTTCGATATAGGTGTTCGTACGGTTCACGTGTGATATCGAGCCAGCACTGAAATCCTTAAACACATATGCATGGTACTAAGTGTTATTATCATTTCCAGGAAAGCGTTAAGAGCCCACATGGCAGTCAGTAGCATGATGACAGAGCGAACCAGTATGAAAGACGTCAGCCACACCCCGCCGATGGGGGAGACAGTGACGAACGTCTGGGAACGAGGACGAGAATCGACAGACGCCGACACCGACGAGTAAAGTACGACGCCCGCAGACGCACGCCGACTCTCCTCTCGCAGTGCCCTGAGCCGATAGCGCCGCGCCGACCATCGGGACGTTTAACCCCGCGTCTCTCACGCGTAGGTGTATGAAGGCCACCGCCAAAGCACACCCGATTCAGGGGTTGGTGAAGTACCACGGGATGCGCGACGCGGAGTTGCGACTCCCGTACCACGACAGTATCAGCGTCTGTACCGCGCCGAGTCACACGAAGACCACCGTCGAGTTCCGTCCCGACGCCGACGAGGACACCTACGTCATCGGCGGCGAGGAGGTGACCGGCCGCGGCGCAGAGCGAATCGACGCCGTCGTCGACCACGTGCGCTCGCTGGCCGACTTCGACCACGCCGTCCACCTCGAATCCGAGAACTCCTTCCCCTCGAACATCGGGTTCGGCTCTTCTTCGTCCGGGTTCGCCGCCGCCGCGATGGCCCTCGCCGAAGCGGCCGACCTCGGCATGACGCGCCCCGAGATATCGACTATCGCCCGTCGCGGGTCCTCGTCGGCCGCCCGCGCGGTCACCGGCGCGTTCTCGCATCTGTACTCCGGCATGAACGACGAGGACTGCCGCTCCGAACGCATCGAGTCCGACCTGGAGGAGGACCTACGAATCGTCGCCGCGCACGTCCCCGCCTACAAAGAGACCGAACAGGCCCACGAGGAGGCCGCCGCCAGCCACATGTTTCAGGCGCGGATGGCGCACGTCCACCACCAGTTAGACGAGATGCGCGACGCCCTCCACGCGGCGGACTTCGACCGCGCCTTCGAACTCGCCGAACACGACACGCTGTCGCTGACGGCGACGACGATGACCGGCCCCGCGGGGTGGGTGTACTGGCAACCGAAGACCATCGCCGTGTTCAACGCCGTCCGCGAACTGCGGGCCGACGAGGAGATTCCCGTCTACTTCTCGGCCGACACCGGCGCGAGCGTCTACGTGAACACGACCGCGGAACACGCCGACCGCGTGGAGGAGGCCGTGGCCGCCTGCGACGTCGACACCGACGTGTGGAGCGTCGGCGGCCCCGCCGAGATACTCGACGAGTCCGACGCGCTGTTCTGAGACCGTCCGAAACGAAAAAATCCGCCGTGGTGAGTCGCGTTACGCGACGGGCGCGGTGCGACCGGTCGTCGCCTCGGCCGTCCACGTGCGCATCCTGAGACCGAACAGGAGCCAGCCGACGGCGAACACCACCGCGAAGGTGGCGAACAGGTCGACGAATGCGAGTTCGACGACCAGCGCCGTCACGAACGCGACGAGGGCGAGTCCGAGCGCCGCGGCGACGCGGACGAGCGTCCCGGCGCGGGACAGACCCGCGGCGAGTATCGCGCCGCCGAGGACGGCGACGACGATGCCGCCGAACAGGAACTCGCCGCCCGTCGTGGTTTCACCGGCCGGCCCGGCGTAGACGAGGTTCAGCGCGCTCCCGAACGTCGTCATCGCGAAGCCGAGCGCCGCGACGCCGACGCCGGCGAGGCCGATTCGGCCACCGGACGCCCGAGCGAACGGGTAACCGAGGACCGCCCCGACCAAGAGCGCGAGTGCGCCGAGAGTGAGGAGACCGTAGAACGTCAGCCACCCCGCACTTCCGGGCGTCGTCGCGCCGGGGAGGTAGTTCTCGAAGCCGACGACGGCGACCAGCACTGCTCCGACTGCGGTGAGCAGTCCCGCGACGTACGTGTTTGTGACCGAGTTGATCGCTCCGGTGGAGCGAGTATCTTCCATGTGTATCACCGACTCTCAGCGAGTCACCGTCCTCTCGCTCGCTCACGGGATAAATACATACTCGATTTGACAGTTGTTGCGACTGTGCGAGCCGGCATCGCCCCCCGTTCGTCGCCGGACGTTCCGGCGAGACTGCCGGACCCCACACGCTCTTTGCTCCTCACACCAACCTCCGGACATGCGTGTGCTGGTACTCGGTGCGGGGTACGCCGGTGTGACTCTCGCCCGCCGTCTCGAATCCTGTCTCCCTCCCGAAGCGGAACTGGTCGTCGTCGACGAGGCGGAGACGCACCTCGTCCAACACGAGGTCCATCGCGTGATTCGCCGCCCGAGCGTCGCCGAGGCGATTCAGGTCCCGCTCGAAGACCTGTTCGGCCGGGCCGAAGTGCGCGTCGCTCGCGTCGAGAGCGTCGACCGCGAGGCGCGGACGGTCCGCCTCGGTGACGGCGAGACGCTCGACTACGACTACGCCGCCGTCTGCCTCGGCGCGGAGACGGCCTACTACGACCTTCCGGGCGTCGAAGAGCACTCCCTCCCGCTCAAGCGCGTCGCCCACGCCGAGGCGATTCGCGACTCGTTCCTGTCTGCCACAGAGTCTGCAGACGAGGTGGACGTGGTCGTCGGCGGGGCCGGTCTCTCCGGCGTCCAAACGGCGGGCGAACTCGGTGCGCTGGCCGACGAAGAGGGCGTCGACGTGACCATCACCGTCGTCGAACAGTTAGACGACGTCGCGCCGAACTTCCCGCCGAACTTCCGCGACGCCGTCCGCGAGGAACTCGACTCCCGCGGCATCGACGTTCGGACCGGAACGACCGTCGAACGCGCCGCCGAGGACGCCGTCGAGACGGACGCGGGGACGTTCCCGTACGACACGTTCGTCTGGACGGGCGGCATCGCCGGGAGCACCGCGATGGGCGGCGACCGACCGCCTGTCAGAAGCGACCTCAGAGTCGACGCCAACACGTTCGTCGTCGGCGACGCCGCGCGCGTCGTCGACGCCGACGGCGAGGCGGTGCCCGCCTCCGCTTCGGCGGCCCTCCGGGAGGCCCGGACGGTGGCGAAGAACGTCGCCAAACTGGTCCGCCACGACCTCGGCGACGACACCGACGGGTTCGCCCCCCGGATGGACCCGTACCGGTTCGAGGTCCCGGGGTGGATAGTCAGCGTCGGCGACGGCGCCGTGGCCCAACTCGGGCCGAGCGTCGTCACCGGAAGCGCGGCGAAGGCGATGAAGGCCTCTATCGGCGCGGGCCACCTCGGGTCGGTCGGGGCGGTGGAGAACGCCGTGAAGTTGGTCGAAGAGGAACTGGGTGCGTAGTCGGCGATGCAGGAGAAGGACCGCTTTCGCCTGACGACGACCGGACTCGGCGTCGCCGCCGTCGTCCACGCCGCGTGGGTGTGGGGTGTCGTCCCCGCACTCCGGTTCGTCGCCGTCGCCGTCGCCGTCGCGTTCGTCGCTGAAATCTTCGTCATCCGGCCCGGCCTTCTGACCCACCACACCGGTCCGAAGGCGATGGGCGTCCCGTTCGTCGCCCTCGCGGGGTGGGTGGGCGTCATCTACGTCGCGTACTCGCTCGTCGGGTTCGTCGTCACCGGTCCGCTCAGACCGGTCGCCGCGGGCGTCCTCGCGACGGCGACGAACCTGCTCACCGACCCCCACGGCGTCGCACAGGGCTTCTGGACGTACCACGAGTCGCGCGTCTCCAGTCCCCGCTACGGCGACGTGCCGTGGTGGAACTACCTCGGGTGGTTCGTGCTGACGACCGGAATCACCGCCGTCGCCGCACCGTAGCGGCCTCGTTCTGTCGGGCTCTCCCGACCCGACTCCTCTGAGTCCGGGAGGAGAGACAGCGCTCGGACAGCGACCGCGCTCAGATTCTCAGTGAACTAACGACGCTCTCGGACGGCACCCGTCGAACTCGGGTTCGGTCACCGACGGTGCCGTCCGGGAGGGGTCGTCGGGCACAGGACTATCGGCCTGGAGTGCAATAGTTATCGGATGGCAGATAACAAGACGGGTCGAGATAAGCAAGCACGAGACGCCGAGAGACGCCAGCAACAGCGAGAAATCGACGCGGAACTGGAGCGCGGCGACGAGGAACAGCCTCCGGACGAGTCCACAGAATCCGTCGATTTGGAGGCGGAACTCGAAGCGCTGAACTTCCCCGCGACGGGAAGCGATATCGTCGCGGCCATCGGCGACTGGGCGGTCGAGTCGGCCGAGGGGAGCTACAGTATCGAAGAACTGGTTCCGAAGGCGGACGACGAGACGTTCGACTCCCCGGACGCCGTTCGAGTGCTGGTTCAAGTTCCGACAGTTTCCGCGGCGATGAAACGGATCGTGGAAGCGAGCAAGACCCTCTCGAATACGGAGTTCAGTTGGGCACAGCGTAAAACGTACGAGACGACGTTCCAAGAACTCAAAGCGATAGACTCCGTCGACGACGACGAAGGAATACAAGTCATCAGCGACTGGGTCGTCGAGCAGATTCACGACAAGGAAAAGCTCCCGTCGTCCCGCGCGGTGCGTCGAGAGGCGGCGAAGTTCTGCCGGGCGAACGGATACGAGGTTCGGAACGACGAGTGGCTCGGAATATAGATCGACGAACGCGCCGGACTCCGCCGCGTAGAGAACCCGGGTTCACCCCGCGCTGACACCGCTACTCCGTTCGCGCCCGCGCCGCCTCGACGACGGCACGGACCCGCGACTCGTCGACGGGTGCGGTCGTCTCCCCGTCTTCTTTCAACGCCGTCCCGACGACGACGCCGTCGGCGTGTTCCAGCGTGTCCGCCACCGTCTCGGCAGTGACACCGCTCCCGACGAGTGCCGGGACGCCAGCTTCGTCGGCCGCGCGAGCGACGACTTCGAGGTCGGAGTCGTCGGTGGGTTCGCCCGTCCCGACGCCGGAGACGACGACGCCGTCGGCGAGTCCGCGGCCGACGACTTCCTCGACGGCGACGGCGAGTGGCGTCTCGCCGCCCAGCGGTTCGGAGTGTTTCACGCCCACGTCGGCGAAGACGGCGACGTTCGCGCCGAGTCCCTCGCGGAGGCGTATCGTCTCGTGGGCGCGGCCCTCGACGAGTCCTTGGTCGGTGACACGCGCCCCCGCGTGGACGTTCACCCGAACGAACGACGCGCCCGTCGCCGCCGCGACTGAGAGGGCCGCTTCGGCGTCGTTTCTGAGGACGTTGACGCCGACGGGAACATCGACTGCGCGGACGACGCTCTCGACGACGCTGGTCATCGACGCGACGGTGTGTTTCGGTACGTCGTCGGGGTAGAACGGGACGTCTCCGAAGTTCTCGACCATCACGGCGTCGACGCCGCCCGCTTCGAGGGCCGCGGCGTCTTCGAGGGCCGCCGCGCGGACGGCGTCGATACCGCCGGCGTCGTCGTGCGTCGGCGCGCCGGGGAGTGCGCGGAGGTGGACCATGCCCACGACGGCGTCGTCGGGGAGAGAGAGAGTGCGGTGTGCATACGGGTCGGTCGCGGAGTTGCGGGAAAAACGCACGGACTTCGCTCGCGGGAACGTCGCTCGCGGCGCTCAGTTGAACACGCGGGACCCTGACGCGAGGGCGTTTTCGACGAGCGTTCCGTGGGCGCGGCGGAGTCGTTCGGAGAGGGCCTGGTGCGTGATACCGAACTCGTCGGCGAGTTCGCAGGTGTCGGTGCCGCGGGGGACTTCGTACAGGCCGTGCTCGAGGCCGGTGAGGAGGGCGTCGCGTTGCCCCTCCGAGAGGCCGAACGACCGGGCCGTCGCGTCGGCGTCGAGACGGCGGATGCCGTCCAGTTCCACCTCGACGCCGTGGTCCGCGAGGAAGTCGAAGGTCACGCCGAGACAGTTCCGGTCGGGGGCGAGGACGCGGAATCGCCACTCGGCGTCGACGCCACGGACCGAGAGCACCGTCGCGTCCGTCCGGACGAGCGACCCGAGGACGAGTTCGACCGTCTCGCTCCACGAGACGCGAAACAAGCCGCCGTCGTCGACGGGGGAGAGTCGCGTCGCCTCGCGGACGGAGTCGTCGTCCGCGAACGCCGCCGCGACGCACTCGGGGTCGGCCCCCGTCGTGACGAGGAACGGAAACGGCGAGTCCGGGCCGTGAGCGACGACTGGCGGCACTTCGACGCTCAGCGATGGAACCGCACGAAACGTCGACCCGAGGAGGAAGTCCGCCGCATCCGCCCGGAGGGTGGCGATGCTTGTCATAGGCCGCGGTACGTCCGGGGGCGGTTTGAAGCCGACGGCCGTTCGCGAGACAGTCTGGCCCACCGAACGGTCGCCTTCGGACGACGGGCACCGCTCGCTCGGACGGAGCCACGACGTTTTGCCTGTATCTGCGTGTTGTTTTATAAATCACTTCGGCGGCGGCAGCTTGCATTTGCAGGCAGGAGACGGGTACTCGTTCCGACTCATGAACGAGTGCTATGAGCGAAAACACCGACAGCGACGACGGTGAGCAGGTTCTCTCGGGACACGAAGACATCCAGTCGTGGGCCGACGAGACTGGGGCGCGTCCCGTCATCTCCGCGAACCCCGACGGCGCGTTGGAACTCAACTTCACGACCGACGAGGACGCCGACGGGAAGGAACTCGACTGGGAGTCGTTCTTCTCGCTGTACGACTCCTCGGACGTGGCGTTCGTCGTCGACGGCGACGAGGACCGACACCGGTTCGTCGACAAATCTCGCGTCCCCGGCACGGGCGACGAAGACGACGTCCACCCCGACGGCGACCGTCGCGACCTCGACGCGGTGGACCGCGAGACCGACCAGATGGAGCGAGAGGCACAGGAGATAAACAACCCCGACAACCACCGCGACGAAGAACCGTTCCAGAGCTAACTCGTCGCACGCGTCGCCGTTCGTCTCTCTTCTCCCCCGTTCGGTCGGAATCGTCGACTCTGAACGCCGAGTCGGAACCGCCGAGTCTGAACCGCGCGAAAACAGCGACGGAGCGTCGAGAATCAGTGAGATCGCGTCACGGCGTCGAGGCGTCGGTGTCGTCCGCCGCCTCCGTCTCCGGCGTCTCGGATTTCTCCGTGTCAGTCTGCGTCTCCGACCCCGGCGCACCGTCTTCGTCGATGACCGTGCCGCCGTCGCCGAGCAGTTTCGTCGAACTGGTGAGGTCACTCGACAGTCGGCGCTCGAACCACTGCCACTCGCGGGAGAACTGCCCGGACTCCTTCAGGTTCCACGGGTCCGGGTCGCGGATGACCGGCCCGGTCCGGAACGAGTTGACCATGTTGAACAACCAGACGCCGACCCCGAGGGCGAGGACGAACGCGCCGACGGTGGCTATCTGTTGGAGGAGCGTGAACTCGGCCGGGTACTGCGCGGACCGGCGCGGCAGGCCCATCAGGCCGACGAGGAACAACGGCATGAACGTCACGAGGACGCCGCCGATGCTGAGTATCGAGTGCAGCGTCGCGAGGCGCTTGTCGTACATCCGGCCCGTGAAGAGCGGATACCAGTAGTACGACGCCGCGAACATCGAGAACGCGATGATGCCGACGACGATGAAGTGGAAGTGCGCGACGACGTAGTACGTGCCGTGGAGGACGAGGTCCACGGGGATGGAAGCGAGGAAGATACCCGTCACGCCGCCGACGACGAACAGGCCGATACCGCCGAGGAGGAACTGCATCGGCGCTTCGAGGCGGACGTTGCCGTTCCACAGCGTCGCCATCCAGTTGAACGTCTTCACCGCACTCGGGACGGCGATGGCGAGGGTGACGACCATGAACGATGCGCGGAGTCGCGGGTCGATGCCCGTCGCGAACATGTGGTGCGCCCAGACGCCGAACGAGAGGACGGCGATGGCGAGCGTGGAGTAGACGATGAACTTGAAGCCGAACAGTCGGCGGCCGGAGAACTTCGGCAGAATCTGGCTCGTCAACCCGAACGCCGGGAGGACGAGGATGTACACCTCGGGGTGGCCGAAGAACCAGAACAGGTGTTGCCAGAGGATGGCACCGCCGGCCTCGACGGCGAAGAACGTCGTTCCGAAGTTCCGGTCGAGAAGCAGCATCAACAGCGCACTGCCGAGGATGGGGAAGGCGAAGAGGATGATTCCGCTGGTCGTCAGGAGCGACCACGAGAAGATGTCCATGTTCGACCAACTGACGTCGTCGCCGCGTTCGGTGAAGATGGTGACGATGATGTTTATCGCCCCCATCACCGTCGCGAGGCCCGAGAGGTGGAGTCCGAGGATGAGCAAGTCCACCTGCGGGTTCGCCAGACCCGTCGTCAGCGGGGTGTACAGCGTCCACCCGGGCGTCGGCGGTTCGAGCGCGTAGAGGAACTCGATTCGCGGGCCGACGGCGTCGATGGCCTTCGCCAACACCTCCGTCAGGAGGCCCGCGCGAACCAGGACGATAGAGGGCGGCAAGAGCCAGAACGCGATGGCGTTGATGCGCGGGAACGCCATGTCGTCGGCGTCGATGAGCAAGGGGAGAAAGTAGTTCGCGAGGCCGGTGAAGACGGGCGTGACGAAGAAGAACAGCATCGTCAGTCCGTGCGTCGTGAACAGCGCGTTGTACGTGTCGGCGTCCCAGACGTCGGTGCTGGGGGTGAACAGTTCGGTGCGAATCATCATCGCGTCCGTCGCCCCCCAGAGACCGGCCGCGAGGCCGAACAGGAGATAGAGGATGCCGATGTCCTTGTGGTCGACGCTCGTCACCCACCGCATCAGCCCGTAGGGTTTGCTCGTCTTGTGTTCGCGGCCGTATATCGCACCGATTATCTGCTGGGTGCGGCCGCCGTCCGGCGCGGACTCGTCGGCGCGAGCGTCGTGCGCGTCACCGCCGTCCGTGCGATGACCGCCGTCGGAGCGCCGTTCGTCCGGACGTTCGCCGCCGTCCGTCCTGAGTGCGGCGTCGTCTCGGGGCGATACCATCCGAAGACCGTCGAGTACCTCGTCGCGGTGCCGGTAGGCGAGTCCGCCGAGAAGCACGCTGGCGAGGACGAGGAGTGAAGCGAGCGGCAGAGACATTATCAACCTGCGCGCGAGGCGCGTAAGAAACCGTTAGGACGGTCACATTATAAGTGCGAAGGCCGTCCTCAACTTCCGAGAACTGTCCGGGTCAGCCACGTAGTTCCGTCCCGTCGCCGAACACTTCGGTCGCCGGTTCGCGACCGGCCAGTCGGGCGTACACCGCTCCCGTGACGTAGCCGTACGCGAGGTGTGCGACGAGGGTAAGGCCGCCGAACGCGAACACGATTGCGCCGGCGAGTTCGCCGCGGCCGAGGACGACGAACGGTATCCAGAGGGCGACGCCGAGCGCCATCCCTTTCAGCGCCGGGTCGTCGCCTGGGATGCGCTCTTCGAGAGCGACGAACAGAAGCGGCCACGCGAGGACGCCCGCGGTGACGAACAGGAGGAAGCCGACGGTGGTGCTGTCGGGGACGCCCACGAAGCGTGCGACGACCTCGAACATGCCTATCTGCGACCGCGTCTCTACTTCGAACAAGAGGAGCAGGACCGTCAGGACGGTCGTTCCCGAGAGTCCGCCCGCGACTGCGGCGAGTGGTCGGTTCATTGGCTCTCGGTTCACGGAACGCCCGAATAAGCCTGACGGCGCGAGGAGAGCGCGGAGGCGAGACATCAGACGACGACGACGGCGGACGGACCGCGTCGCCTCCTGCGGGCCGAGCTAGAGGAAGAACGTGAGGATGGCCAGTACGAGGAACACCACGATGAGGAGTCTCGCGGCGCTCATCGACAGTCCCGCGACTCCGCGGAATCCCGCGAGCCCCGCGACGATGGCCAGCACGATGAACGCGATGGCGAGTGGGAGCAGTCCTCCACCCTGCAGGGGGACTGCGAGCGACGCGACTGCGACACCGGCCGTGAGCGCTGTGAGTGCGGTCATTGCACATCAGTAGACCCTCGGCCGACACATAACCGTTGTAGCCGTTCGGGAGACAGTCACCGAACGCGACAGCTGCGACGGTTGATACACGGCCGCGCCGTACCGCGACGTGTGCCCCGCGTAGAGTCAGTCGTCAGAACGTCGAAAGCCGTCGTCGCCGTCAGCCACGAGAAGAACGTCACGACGCTCGCGGCCAGCCTCGCGTACTACGTCTTCAACGCGTTCGTCCCGACGCTGTTTCTCCTCGTGGTCGGAATCGCCACGTTCGGAAGCGTCGAGACCATCTCGCAGGGGCTCTCGCGCCTCGTCGACGTCGAACCGACGCAGTTCGAACGAATCCTGAAGATGGTCGGCGCGGAGACGTCCGCGCGTCTCCGAGCGCTGTCGCTGGCCGTCGCTATCGTCGTCTGGAGTTCGCTGAAGAGCCTCCGGTCGATTCAGGACCTGTTCGCCGAGGTGTACGGGACGCGGCGAGAGACGTCGTTCTGGGGGCGTATCCGCGACACGATACTCGTCTTCGTCGGCGTGACGACAGCGCTCATCGTCGTCTCGTTCGTCTCCGTCGGCCTCTCCATCGCCCTCCCCGGTGGCTGGTGGTCCGTCGCGAGTGCGCTCCTCATCCTCGCGTCGCTCGTCCTGTTTTTCCTCCCGATGTACTACCTCTTTCCCGGCGTCGACCAGACGCTGACGGAGGCGCTCCCCGGCGCGTTCATCGCGGCAGGCGCGTGGACCGTCTCGGGCGTCGTCTTCCGCGTCTACGTCACCCTCTCGGAGAGCGTCCAACTGTACGGGCTGGCCGGTGCGCTCCTCATCTTCCTCTCGTGGCTCTACTTCGGCGGCGTCGCCATCCTCGTCGGCGTCGTCGTCAACGCGGTTCTCTCCGGCCGCGTCGACGCCGACTTGGACTGGCTTCCGAGCGTTCCGAGCACACCCGGGACGGTTTCGGACGACGACGAGAGCGAGGCGAACCCCTGAGCGGTCACCGAGGCGGATAGTAGTCATATGTCGTGATAGTTCACTGAATAGACAACCGGAACGTATTACTACACCGAATCTGTCACTTCGGTATCGTGCTGGACGTGTCCACCGAGGACATCACCGACGGACCGATTCCGCGGACGTTGGTTCTCCTCGCTCTCCCCCTCGTCGCGCAGAACTTCGCCCTCGTGGCCCAGCAGGTGATAGACACCTTCTGGCTCGGTCGGTTGGGGACCGACGCCGTCGCGGCCGTCGGCCTCGTGATTCCGCTCGGTGCGCTGTTGACCATCCCCATCACCGCCGTCTTCGTCGGGAGTCAGGTCACCGCGTCGCAACGCGTCGGTGCCGGCGACGACGCTCGGGCCCGACGCCTCCCCGTCCACGCCGTCGTCCTGATGGCCCTCGTCTCCACCGTCCTCGTCGGCGTCGTCTACTTCGCCGCCGAACCCGCGCTGAGGCTCCTCTACCCGAACACCACCGTCGTCGCCGCGGGCGCGACGTACATGCTCGGGTGGAGTCTGTCGCTCGTCATGTCCAGCGTGAGCGACGGACTGGAGAGCGGGTTCGTCGGCTTCGGCGACACCCGCGCGGCACTCCTCGTGAACCTGACCGCCGTCGGACTGAACGTCGTCTTGGACCCGTTCTTCATTTTCGGCCTGTGGGTGTTCCCCGAGTGGGGCGTGTTCGGTGCCGCCATCGCCACCGGCGTGGGCTACGCCGGCGGCGGCCTCCTCGCTCTCGGCATCGCCCTCCGCGGCCGAACCGCGTTCTCGCTCTCTCGGGACGCGTTCTGGTTCGACGCCGGGGCGTTCGCGGACATCGTCCGCACGGGGACGCCCATCGCGCTGAAGAACGCCGGACGGCAGGTGGCCCGCGCGGTGATGATATCTCTCGTGACGCTCACGGGCGGGGCGGCGGCGCTCGCGGCGTACACCGTCGGCGCGCGCCTCGCAACCGTCGCGTTCGTCCCGATTCAGGGACTCTCCGCGGCGACGACGAGCATGGTCGGGCAGAACGTGGGTGCCGACGCACCAGAGCGTGCCGCGGCGGCCACCCGCGTCGGCGTCCTCGTCGGCGCCGTCGGATTGAGCCTCGTCGGCCTCACCCAGTGGGCGATGCCGGACCTCATCGCACGGACGTTCATCCCCGAAATCGGCGCGGAGACGCTTTCTCTCACCGTCGACTACCTTCGCATCCTCGCGTACGGCTACTGGGCGTTCGCGTTCATCTACGTCATCGAAGCGGGGTTCAGCGGGGCCGGACGCACCGACCTGAGCATGTACTCGACGCTCGTGCAGTACTGGGCGGTCCGCCTGCCCATCGCCCTCGTCGGCGTCTACGTCCTCGGGATGGGCGTCCACGCCGTCTTCTGGGCCGTCACGCTCTCGAACGTCGCCGCCGCCGTCGGCCTGTTCGTCTTCTATCGCTACTCCGCGAGCCGCGGCCTGTTTCGAGCGGCGAGCAACGCGGCGTCCGCCGACTGAGTCGAACCTCGACGCCGACGGCCGAGAGACGGCGTTCCGTATTCGACGCCGTTATCTTCGGGTGGTGAGTGAACAGAGACGATGTCGGCCCACCTCGGTCCACGCTCGCTCTCCGACGCCGCGAGCGTCGGCCATTCGAGGGAGGAGAGACGCCGTGGTTGACCTCGAACTCGACGCCGTCCGGAAGTCGTACGGCGGAGCGGCGGCGCTCTCGGAGGTGTCGCTGTCGATTCGAGACGGCGAGTTCTTCACGCTCGTCGGCCCGTCCGGGTGTGGCAAGACGACGACGCTCCGTCTCGTCGCCGGACTGGAGACGCCCACCGACGGCGTCGTTCGGTTCGGCGGCGAGAACGTGAGCGACACGCCGACGGAGGACCGCGACGTTGGACTCGTGTTTCAGAACTACGCGCTGTTCCCGCACATGAACGTCCGCGAGAACGTCGCCTACGGGCTGAAGTTCCGCGAGCCTCCCGCCGGAGCGACCGTCGAGGAACGCGTCTCCGACCTCCTGTCGATGGTCGACTTAGCGGGGATGGGCGGACGCGACCCGGACGAACTCTCGGGCGGCCAACAGCAACGCGTCGCCCTCGCCCGCGCACTCGCGCCCGAACCTCGCGTCCTCCTCCTCGACGAACCGATGAGCGCGCTGGACGCCCGCCTCCGCGAGCAACTCCGGCGGAGCGTCAAAGAGATTCAACAGACGCTCGGCGTGACGACGCTGTACGTCACGCACGACCAAGAAGAGGCGCTCGCCGTCTCCGACCGCGTCGCCGTGATGAACGGCGGGCGGGTCGAACAGGTGGGGACGCCGCAGGACGTCTACCACCGCCCCGAGACGGAGTTCGTCGCCACGTTCGTCGGCGACAACAACGTCTTCGAGGGCGAGGTGGTCGCGTCGAGGGACGAATCGACCGTCGTCCGCGTCGCCGACGCCCGGTTCGAACTCCCGCCGTCGGCGGCATCGACGGGCGACAGCGTGCGGTTCTGCGTCCGCCCGGAGCAGTTCTCGGCGGTCGAAGCCGCGTCCGGAGCGTCGGGCGCGGCGACTCCCAACCGACTGACCGTCGAGGTGGAGACGACAGAGTTCCTCGGCGAGGCGACGCGCCTGTACTGTCGGTGGGCCGGTCGGCGGGTGGTCGCGCGACGGCAGACGGTGCCCGAGGCGGACCGCCTCGAACTCGGGTTCGAGCCCGCGGCGGCGACGCTCCTCTGAGCGGTTCGAGACGACGTCTCGGCCGACGGTCGAAACCGACATGGTGGACGCTTCCCGAGAGCACCGTAGGATGATCACGCTGTCTTCTGACTTCGGGACGCCGTACCCCGCCGCGATGAAGGGCGTGTTGCTCAGGCGAACCGACGCCCGCCTCGTCGACGTGGCGCACGACTTCCCCAGACAGGACGTGCGAGCGACGGCGTTCTGGCTCCGAGAGGTGCTCCCGTACTTCCCGGCGGCGACGCACCTCGTCGTCGTGGACCCCGGCGTGGGCACCGACCGCGCCGCCATCGTCGTGGAGGCGGCCGGACACACCTTCGTCGCCCCCGACAACGGCGTCGTCGTCCCGGCCGTCCGCGAGATAGCCGGCGACGACTTCGACGTGTACGAGGTGGCGTACGACGACGACGGGACGGCGAGTAACACGTTCCACGGGCGCGACGTGTTCGCCCCCGCGGCCGCGGACGTCCACGACTCGCCGACCATCGCCGGCGTCGAGCGGTTCTCGCCGACGGAGAAGTTCGTCGACCTGACGTTTCCGACGCCGACGGTGGACGAGGAGACGGCGACGGGCGAAGTCCTCGTCGTCGACGACTTCGGCAACGTCGTCACGAACCTCCCCGGGCGACTCCTCGACGGCCTCGACCGGGCGTCTGTCGACGGTGAGGTCGTCCCCGTCCGTCGGTCTTACGCCGCCGTCGACGCCGGTGACCGCGTCGTCACCGTCGGCAGTCACGGCAACGTCGAGTTAGCGGTCAACCGCGGGCGCGGCGACGACGCGTTCGGTCTCTCCGTCGGCGACAGGGTGACGGTCGACCACGCGTGAATCACGGGCGAGTCGCTTTTGCTCGCGTCGGCCCTAGACCCGTCGTGACACGATTCGACGCCGTCCTGTTCGACTTGGACGGGACGCTCTGCCGGAACGACCAGACCGGCGCGGACATCTACTTCGGCGCGTTCGACCGGGCGGGAATCGACCCCTTCGGTCGCCCCTCGGACCTCTGGTCGACGCTCGACGGGCCGCCCGCCGCGGACCCGAGAGAACGGCTCGACTACCTCCGCGAGGGGTTCCGCTCGGTCGCAGAGCGACACGACCGCACCGGCGTCGACGCGGGCGCACTCGCTCGGGGATTCTCCGAGGTGGTCGACCACAGCGCCGTCTCGCTCCTCGCGGGTGCCGGAGACACGCTCGCCGCCGCGCGGGAACGCGCCCGCGTCGGTCTGGTGACGAACGGCCCCGAGCACCGGCAGGCGGTCAAACTCGCTTCGCTCGGCCTCGAAGACGCCTTCGAGGTGGTCGTCTTCGCCGGTGATATGGAGCGCCGAAAGCCGCACCCGGACCCGTTCGACAGGGCCGTCTCGGAGCTCGGCGTCTCGCCGCCCGACGCGCTGTACGTCGGTAACTCCCTGCAGTACGACGTCGCGGGGGCGCAGAACGCAGGACTCCCCGTCGCGTGGTACGTCGGCGACGGCGGCGGTGACGCCGACGACGAAGACGCGGAGTCGTACGACCCCGACTACGTCCTCCGCTCACTCTCGGAACTGGTCGAGATACTGGACGGAGAGCACGCGTGACCCCCCCGAACCGCTCGGCCGGAGGTGCGCCGACGTGGACGAGGTGACGGCCGTCGTCGCCCGGGAGTTCCCGAACAAGCGCGTCGCGTCCGCGGTGGCGGCCCGTCGAGGGAACTCGAAAGACACCACCCTCGTCCACTTCGCCGACGGGTCGGGCGTCGTCGTCCAGTCGTCTGCCGACCGGGAGGCGTTCGAGACCGAACTCGCCCTCGCGCGCGCCGTCCGCGAGCGAACGTCGGTGCCGACGCCCGAAGTGCTCACGACGGGGGAGTTCGACGGCCGCACGTACGCCGTCGTCGAACTGGTGACGGGCGAGGACTTACACGAGCGATTCGCCGTCGTGGACGACGAGACGCGACGACGCCTCGCCGAACGGTTCGGTCGGTATCTCGCCGAACTCCACGAGACGTTCGCGTTCGAGCGGTACGGTCCGGTTCGCCGCGACGGCGACGAACTCCGGGCGGCGAACCCCTCGTGGCCGGCGTGGTTCGGGTCGCACGCGGAGGCCGGTATCGACGCGCTTCCGGCCGCGTTCGACGGCGTCCGCGAGGAACTCCGGCGGTGCGTTCGCGACGCCGACCTCCCGGCGACGCCGACGCCGCGACTCTACCCGTGGGACTTTCGCCCCGGCAACGCCGTGTACGACGGCGAGGGCGTCGCGGCGGTTCTCGACTGGGGCGCGCCGTTGGCGGCGGCGGCGGGACTGTCGGTGGCGAAAGCGGAGCACCTAGTGGCCGACTGGTACGTCGAGGACGAACGGTTGCGGGCGGCGTTCGAACGGGGGTACGACTCCGTTCGGACGTATCCCGACGTGTCCGACGTGTATCGGGTCGTCGCCGTCGTTCGCTCGGCGGTGGACTCGGGCGGCGTCGTGACCCGGCCGCGGTATCCGGAACTGGAAGGAGCGGCGGCGGTGGAGTTTCATCTGGGGCGGTTGCGGGAGTGGGTGTGAGAGAAGAGAGTACGTCGGTCTCGGGCGAGAGATGGGCGCGACAGGATTTGAACCTCGGTCGCTCACTGCGTTCGCTCCCTGATTCAAATCCCTCGCGGTAGATGATTCTCCGCTCACGTTGTTCGCGGAAGAATCATGGGCGCTACAGGATTTGAACCCGTGGCAACTTGGTCCGAAGCCAAGCACTCTGTCCAGACTGAGCTAAGCGCCCGCATTACATCGTAGCGGCCTACCCGAATTTAAACCCACGGATTCGTTTCGGTCGCGAAGTGGGAGACTCCGCGTCATTTATCTTTGCGGCACGGAGACGTACCGCGTATGCCACCCGCCGCAGAGTCCGGTTCGTCCGCGGACGACGGCGTCTCCGCGGACGACTCCGCCTCGGGCGTCGCCGAGACGGCGCGCGCCCTCCTCGAACTCACGCGTCCGGGGAACATCGTCTCGGCGGGCGTGCTGACGTTCACCGGCGCGTTCGTCGCCGCCGGCGTGTTCGGGACGCCCTCCCGTGTCCTCGCGGCGGTTCTCGCTACCGTCTTCGCCACCGGGGCGGGCAACGCCGTCAACGACTACTTCGACCGCGACATCGACGCGATAAACCGGCCGGACCGACCCATCCCGCGCGGCGCGGTCAGTTCGCGCGGCGCACTCGCGTTCAGCGTCGCGTTGTTCCTCGGAGCGGTCGTCTGTGCGGTGCTGTTACCCGTCGAAGCGCTCGCCATCGCCGTCGTGAACCTCCTCGCACTCGTCGCCTACACGGAGTACTTCAAGGGACTCCCCGGCGTCGGCAACGCCATCGTCGGCTACCTCACCGGGTCAACGTTCCTGTTCGGGGCCGCCGCGGTGGACCAACCGCTCGACGCCAGCGTGCTCGTCCTGTTCGGACTGGCCGCGTTGGCGACGCTCACCCGCGAGATAGTCAAAGACGTCGAGGACCTGGAGGGCGACAGAGAGGAGGGACTCCGGACGCTCCCCATCGTCGCCGGTGAGGGCGTCTCGCTCGGACTCGGGTTCCTCGCGATGATCGTCGCGACGGTCGCCAGCATCTACCCGTACGTCGCCGGCGCGTTCGGACCGGTCTACCTCGCGCTCGTCCTCCCGGCGGATCTCGTGATGTTGTCCGCCTGCGTTCGGTCGTTCGAGAACCCGAGTCTGGCGCAACGTCGCCTCAAGCAGGGGATGCTACTCGCGACGGTAGCGTTCATAGCCGGGCGACTCTTTATAACACCCGGCCCCGTCGCTTAGACCAGACACTGGTCGACGAGCGGGCATACGAACTGACAAGACCAAAACATCTCACTCGCAGACGATGGTCACAGAATCAAAAAGAATATTATCGGCACACAATATCGTTGTACCGTTTGATGACTCTCGGTGAGGTCACCCGCCGTGCGAACGAACGTCCACCAGTCGGCTGGCCGCCACAGAGGCACGCCCATGTATGACCTTTCACCGGCCGTCGATGCCGAGGTTCCGCCGGGAACGAACCTCCTCATCAGTGGCCCACCGCTGACCGGAAAACGGTCTCTCGCGCTCGACATCCTCGCGAGCGGAGCCGAAACGGGCGACGGTGCCATCATCGTCACCACCAAAGACGGGGCCAAGCGCGTCCTCGCGGACTTCGAGAAGCGCACACCGTACGAAGGCAAACCCGTCGCCGTCGTCGACTGCGTGACGCGACAGCAGGGCGTCGGCGAGATTCGCGACGACGACCGGATCAAGTACACCTCGTCGCCGGTCGACATGACCGGAATCGGGATCAAGCTCTCGGAGTTCCTGCAGGCGTTCTACCAGGACCGAAACATCGAGCAGAACCGCATCATGCTCCACTCGCTGTCGACGCTTCTGATGTACGCGGACCTCCAGACCGTGTTTCGGTTCCTCCACGTCTTCACCGGACGCATCCAGAGCGTGGAGGGACTCGGACTGTTCGCTATCGACGCGAGCGCGCACGACGAACAGACGATGAACACCCTCAAGCAGTTGTTCGACGGCATCATCACCACCTCCGAGGACCGCGAACCCGAGATTCGACTCGCCTCTCAGTGAGTCGGCGGCCGGTGCCGACAGTTTTTGCCCCCGGCGCGCGTCGGTCGATACATGACCAGTGACGACGAACTCAGACAGATACTCGACGCCGACACCGTCGCCGTCGTCGGCTGCTCGACGACGGCCGGAAAAGCCGCGCACGACATCCCCGCGTACCTCCAGCGCCACGGCTATCGCGTGATTCCGGTGAACCCGTTCGCCGACGAGATTCTGGGGGAGACGGCGTACGACTCGCTCGCAGACGTTCCCGAAGACGCCGAGATAGACGTCGTAGACGTGTTCCGGCCGAGCGAGGAGGCGGGCGGCGTCGTCGACGACGCCATCGACCGTCACGAGTCCGTCGGCGACGTGCGTTCGGTGTGGCTCCAACTCGGTATCACGGACGACGAGGCGGGGGAGAGAGCCGGAGAGGCCGGACTCGCGTTCGTGCAGGACAAGTGTATGAAAGTCGAGCACGCCCGGTTGCTCGACTGAACGCGGGCGCGTCGGCGACCCCGGTTCGACCCGCGCTCAGCCGTCCCAAGACTCGAAGTCGCCGTAGATACCCTTCGAGAGGTACCGCTCGCTGGAGTCGGGGAATACCGTCGCCACGCTGTCGTGGGGGGCGTCTAGCTCGCCGTCGCGGATTCGCCCGGCCACGGCGCGCGCGGCGAGACTCGCGGCGGCGGCGGACGACGCGACGAGGTGGCCCTCCTCGCGGGCGAGTCGCTGGACCTCCGCGTGGGCGTCTCGGTCGGGAATCTGGACGACTTCGTCGACGAGTTCGGGGTCGAACAGTTCGTTCGTCGCCGGGTCGTGCGTCCCGATGCCCTCCGTCTTGTACGCCTCCTCCTCGCTGTCGTCTCCTTTGAGCGTCGCGTACAGCGACCCCGCGGGTTCCACGGCGACGACGTGGGTGTCGGGGTTCCGTTCGAGGGCGTACCGAGCGATGCCCATGAGCGTCCCCGCCGTCCCGCACCCGGCGACGACGGCACCCACCTCGCCTTCGAGAGCGTCGAAAATCTCGGGTCCGGTCGTCGCGTAGTGCGCGTCGGCGTTCAGCGGGTTCGAGAACTGCTGGGGGACGACGGCGTCGTCCATCTCCTCGGCGATGGCGTGTGCGCGCTGAATCGCCCCGCCCATCCCGTCGTCGGTGGGCGTGTTCACCACCGTCGCGCCGAGCGCGCGCATCAGTTGCTGTTTCTCGACGCTGAAGCGTTCGGGCACGACGAACACCGCCTCGACGCCGAGTTGGCCCGCCGCGACGGCGATACCGATGCCCGTGTTCCCGGCCGTCGGTTCGACGACGGTGCCGCCCTCGGGGAGCGTCCCGTCTTCCAGCATCCGTTCGAGCATGTACTTCCCGATGCGGTCTTTGACGCTCGCGCCGGGGTTGAACGACTCCAACTTGGCGTACACCGGCACCTCGTCGGGCGACGCGTGAACCCGAACGAGCGGTGTCTCGCCGATGGTGTCGAGGACCGACGCCACCGGTTCTCGATGCGTAGTCATGCGCTGGCAAATGTTGCCCCCGTACCTCAAAGTTCCCATCGGCGCGTCGAGAGCGTCGAAGAATCAGCAGGACGCGCCGTCGCGTCGAACGGCGTCCGTCAGTTCGCGTTCGTCGTGTCTGCCGGTTCGTCGGCGTCGGCGTTGGCGTCGGCGTCTACGTCACCCTCCGAAGCCGTCGTCTCCTCGGCGTCGACTTTCAGCGTCGACCCGCGGCGCTCCGCCTCCGCGATGTGGGCGTTCGCCGTCACGCTCTCCACGTCGATGCCCTCCTCCTCGGCGAGTGCCTCCAGCAGCGCGCGCTGTTCGGCGTTCTCGACCTCCAGACGGTCGACGCGCGCCTTCGTCGCCTGCGTCGTCTCGCGCATCTCGGCGAGTTGGTCGCGGAGTTCGTTCAGTCGGGCGTACACGTCTTCGGCCATCTCGGCCACTTTCTGGAGCTTCTTCGCGGTCCCTCCGATTCCCATGCCCCACCGTGTGTGCCCGGGGTTTGTGTGCGTTCCGCTTCGGACGACGGGAGAGAAGAAGGCGAAGCGTCCCCGGTTCAGAGCGCGTTCGCGTCCACGTCGCCGACGAGCGACCGAAGCGCCACGTAGACGCCGACGCCGACGACGGCGTACGCGGCGACGACGAACGCCGCCGTCGCGTCCGTGCTCCCGATGGCCAACCGCGCGACGGTGTTGACGGGGTTGTTCGGGACGAGCGTCGTCCCGCCGAAGACGAACAGGACGCCGACGGAGTAGAGGAACTGCGCGGTGCGTCGCTCCGGCGAGACCAGCGCCACCGTCGCCGCGAGCGAACAGACGAGAAGCGAGAGCGCCCCCACGAGGACGACGACGGAGACGGGGTTCGCGATACGGGTGCCGTCCAGCGAGAGCAGCGTCATCCAGAGCGCCGCCTGCGCTGGCGCGAGGACGACGGCGGCGAGCAGTTTGCCGTCGACGATTTCGCGGAGCGACACGGGCGCGACGCGGAGGAGTTCGAGCGTCCCTCGTTCTCGCTCCTCGCTCAACGCGTCCACGGTGAGCGACCCGCTGATGAACACCGGCAGGAAGCACAGAAGCGGCACCAACACGGTGTAGGTGAAGCCGTAGTACGGACTCGAACTGGTCTCCGGCGGCACGTCGACGGGCCGCGTCTCCAGCCACGCCGACCGGTCTTCGCGTTCGGCGCGTTCGAGGTGCTGGAGCACCTCGCGGAGTTGGACGACGACCACCGTCGTCTGCACGTTCGAGTCCGGCACGGCCGCGGAGACGTACACCCGGCCGTCGCGCGACTCGCCCACGAGGACGGCGTCGATGCCGGTCTGTGTCGGCCGTTCGAACGCGCTCGTCGCCGTCGCTTCGTCCGGGTAGACGTGCGGGTCCACGCCGGTCACTTCGTTCGCGGCGGCGACGAGTTCGTCCGTCGCGTCGCCCGCGATGGCGACGTCAACCTCGTAACTCGCCGTCTGTCCGGGGTCGTACAGCGAGACCAGTCCCACGACGAGGAACGACGAGAACGCCGCGACGAACAGTTGCAGGACGAGAATCAGCACGATGGTCTTCTCGCGACTGAGCGAGGAGAGTTCGCGCTTCGCGATGGTCAGGCGCGGGTCAGCCAAGGACGCTCACCACCGTGAGGTTGTAGGCGGTGTGAACCGCCACCGCGACGAGGAACGAGAGGGCGTACCAGCGCCTCCCGCGGGCCGCGCCGACGGCGGAGATGCCCGCGGTGACGACGTGTAACGCGAGCGGTGCGAGCAACAAGCCGGCGGCGGAGAAGACGCCGATGCCGACGCCGGAGGGGCCGAGTGCGGCCTGTCCGAGCGTCAACTCCGGGAGGCCGACGACTTGCGCGACGGCGGTGAACTTCTCGCCGACGAAGAAGCCGAGGCCCGACAGTGCGCCGAGGAGGAGTGCCGTTCGCGTCGTCCGGGCGAACCGACCCTTCTCGAACGCCGCGAAGACGTGCAGGCTCTTTGCCGCCTCCTCGACGAGAGCGACGAGGAGGAGAAGCACCGGGACCGTCAGTTCGACCGGGAGGACGAACAGGACGGCGATGGCCAAGAGTTCCGCGACGAAGACGAACGGAATCGAGAGAAGCGAGACGAGGGCGACGTCGCGCGGGCGCGAGACGTGCGCGTCGAGGGCGTCTAAGAACTTCAGCGGCACCGAGCGCTGGGTGAACATGTCCTCCTCGCGGTAGACGCCGGAACCGAGGGCGAACAGCACGACGGCGCAGAGGAAGAACGGCCCCGTGGAGAACAGGAACTCGCCGAGGCTCACGCCCGCGCCCGACAGGTCGCGGACGACGAGCGTCAGCGGCGAGATGAGCGCGATGGGCGTCACCTGCGTGAAGATGGCCGGGACGAACGTGTAGGAGGTGAGAAACACCGATATCGCGACGGTGAGGAACGTGAGTTCCTTGAACGACCGAGCGAACATCGCGCCGACGAACGTCGCGCCCAAGAAGACGAGGCCGATGGGCAGGACGGCGGCGACGGAGACGACGCCGCCGCCGACGGCGACGGCGACGACGGCGGTGAGGCCGACGAGCGCGGTCAGATACGGGAGCGTCTTCCCGGCGACGATATCGCCCGGGGAGACGGGCGCGACGAGGAGGAGTTCCCCGCGGCGGTTGATTCGCTCGTTCAGCATCGTCCCGCCGTACGCCTGCACGACGAAGTTCATCGGCACGAGGAAGGCGAACGCGAGCACCAGCGACGCGAACGGGAACGGGGGGCTGATGTCGGCCGGGGAACCGGTCGATTCGCTCCCGAACGGGTTGATACCGCCGAGCGTCGGCACGGAGAGCGAGTCGTCGTCTCGGTCCGCGGCGTCTCCGTCGTCCGAACCGTCACCCGCACTCCTCGACGAGTCGGGTGTCGGACCCGCGGCGTCTCCGTCGTCGGAACCGGCGGACCCGGTCCGCCCGGACTCCGACTCACCGGCCGTCCCGGAAGAGGACTCCGCGGACGCTCCCGTCGTCGCCCCCGCGGGAATCGATGCGCCGCGTTGGACGTACTCCAAGGAGACGACGACGGGGAACGCCGCCGTCCGGTTCTCCTCGGCCAGCATCGCTCCCGTGTTGTACCGGCGGACGGCGTCGTTCAGTTCCGCGAGGGCGGCGCGACTCTTCTGCGAGTCGTCGGCCACGATGTAGCCGTCGCCGACGTACAGGTCCACGTCCGCCCTGTCGACGGTAGGCGGCCGTGCGTCCAACGCGGGCGAGGACGCGATGGCGTCGTAGTACGGACTCTCCGGCGAGACGCCGACGCGGTAGATGTCCCTGTCGAGGGCGACGCCGCCCGCGAGGGCACCCGTGCTCGCGACGCCACCCGCGAGGAGGAGGGCGACGAGTGCGAACGCGGCGGTTCGACGGTCTATCGTCCCGGCTGAGCGTCCGACCTCCCAGCGCGCGATGCGGCGAACCACGCGGAGGTGGTCCGAGAGCGACCGACTCACCGTGCGCCCCCGTCGTCGCGGGCGTGTCCCGAACGGTCGCCCCCGTCGCCGTCGAGAGTCTCCACGCCGCCGTCGGCCTGCGCGGCGACGGGGCGACCCTTGCCGTCGTCGCGCGTCTCGGGCGGACGACCGGCGAGGTCCAAGAAGATGTCCTCCAGACTGGGCTCTCGGGTGCGGATGTCGACTACCTCGCCGCCCGCCTTCTCGGCCGCCGACCGGACCGATTCGACGGCGTCCATGTCGGCGACGACGCTGCGGTACGTCTCCGGGCCGGCGGACGCGTCTGTGTCGGGGGTGGCGTCGACGGCGGTATCGGCGGCGACGTCGACGGCGTCGGTGACGTCGGCACCGACTACGTCCGTCTCCTCGACGGGGACGGTGGTGAACACGTGGTAGGACGTCTCGCCGTGTTCGGCGCGAATCTCCGGTACCGTCCCGCGGGCGATTATCTCGCCGCGGTTCATGATGACGACCCGGTCGCAGACGCTCTCGACGTGGTAGAGGTTGTGCGCGCTGAAGACGACGGTCTTCCCTCGTTCGGCGAGGTCACGCGTGAACTCCAACACGTAGTTCGTCGTGAGGGGGTCGAGTCCGGACGCGGGTTCGTCGTAGATGAGCAACTCCGGGTCGTTGACCAGCGACCGCGCGATGGCGACTTTCCGTTTCATCCCCTTGGACATGTCTCCGAGTCGCCTGTCGCGGTGTTCCAGTTCGAGTCTGTCGAGGGTGTCTTCGGTCCGTCGCGTCGCCTCCTCGCGCGGCACGTCGTACAGGTCGGCGAAGAACCGCAGATACGACCGCGCGGTCATGTCCTCGTACAGCGGCGACTCCTCGGGGAGGAAGCCGAGGTGACGGCGCATCTCCGCGTCGCCCGCGTCGTACTCGCCGATGGTCGCCGTCCCTTCCGTCGGTTCGACGAGTCCCGCGAGCATCTTCAGCGTCGTCGTCTTCCCCGCGCCGTTCGGTCCGACGACGCCGAATATCTCTCCGTCACCCACCTCGAAGTCGCTCCCGACGACGGCGGGGAAGTCGCCGTACGTCTTTCTGAGTCCGTCCACCCGTATCATGGGCGAGACGAAGGACGACCCCGGGTTAAGTGGTTCGCGCAGATATTCAGCGTTGATACTCAGCGCGCCGGCGAGAGGTTATGGGGGCGCGGTGAGAACGCATCGACGTGCCCGCAGACGACTATCTCGACCCGTGGACGGCGCTGTTCGTCGGCGGGTTCGTCGCCGCCCTGTTCTGGTTCGCCGCGGGCCTCGCGTTCGTCGCCGCGGGCGACGTGCTTCCGACCGTCCGCGCGTTCTCGCTCGTCTTCGTCGGTCTCGGCGGAGCGTTCCTCCTCGCGGGCGTCGTCGTCGCCGCCGTGCTTCGGGCGAGACGATGACGGACGGCCCCGAACTCGCTCGCCGACACGTTTTCGTGTCGCCGAAGTGACGATACACCCGTATGTCAGTGACTGTCGTACGCGACGCGGACGGACGGTGGCATCGCACGGACATCCTCGCCTGTACGGAGTCGTCGGTGCTGGAACTCGGCGAGGAGACGGAGACGGACCCCGACGAACTCGACGGCGAGCGGTGTTCGAACTGTACGTGGTGAGCGGCGTCAGTCGTACTCGTAGAACCCCTTGCCCGTCTTCTTTCCGAGGTCGCCCGCGTCCACCTTGCGCTTGAGCAGGTACGCCGGTTTGTAGCGGTCGCCGAGTTCCTCGTGGAGCGTCTCCGAAGCGTCCAGACAGATGTCGAGGCCGATGTGGTCCGCGAGCGTCAGCGGTCCCATCGGGACGTTGGTCCCGAGCGTCATCCCCCGGTCGATGTCCTCCTTCGAGGCGACGCCCTCGTCGTACGCGCGGATGCCCTCGTTCAACCACGGCATGAGGATGCGGTTCGTGACGAACCCGGGTTTGTCGTCGGACTCCCACGTCTCCTTGTCGAGAGCCTCGGAGAACTCGTGCGCCAGTTCGACGGCCTCGGGTGCCGTCTTCTCGCCGACGACGACTTCGACGCCCTTCATGATGGGGACGGGGTTCATGAAGTGGACGCCGACGACCTTCTCGGGGCGGTTCGTCGCCGCCGCGATGGTCGTGATAGAGAGCGTACTCGTGTTCGTCGCCAACACCACGTCCCCGTCTGTCACCTCGTCTACGTCCGCGAAGATGTCTCGCTTTATGTCCATGTTCTCGACGGCCGCTTCGACGACGAGGTCCGCGGCCGCGAGGTCCGCGAGGTCCGTCGTCCCGCGCACTCGGTCGAGGGCCTCGTCGGCCTCCTCTTGCGAGAGTCGCTCTTTCGTCACGAAACGCGAGAGAGAGTCCTCGATGCTGTCGAGGCCGCGGTCCACGTACTGCGTCTCGATGTCGCGCATGATCACGTCGTACCCGGCCATCGCCGCCACCTGCGCGATGCCGTTGCCCATCGTTCCCGCGCCGACGACGCCGACCGTGTCCACTTCGGATAACTCACGAACGTCCATGAACGTCACTGCGCGGGGGTCGGTTCTAAACGTGACGAACCGTCGGCGAATTCTGACCTTGTTTCACCGACGTGATGAGTTTCGAACATGCACGGAAACTCTCAAGTTGCAGAACGTGAAGGTAGTGCCCAACGGGTGAAAGCGTGAACGAAGGCACAGACGACGAGGAGGGGGTGGACGACGCGGGGGACGTCGAGGCGTCGTGGGACAGAGGCGACGAGGACGTCCGAGAGGCGGGCGACGGGGATGCGCCGGACTCGTGGAGTGCGGCCGCGCCCACGGAGAGCGACGGTGAGATTCCGCTTCCGTGGACCGTCGTCGACGACGAGGAGTTACGGGAGGAACGGCCCGAAGCGTTCGAGGAACTGCGGTTCGTCGGCCCGAAGACGGCCGCGGCGCTCCGCGACTCGTCCATCGACGTGGACGATATCTCGCGAAAGCGCGTCTCCTACCGCGACCTGACCGAACACGGGGTCCATCCGGGCGTCGCCGCGAAGATACGGCGCGAGCACTCGCTGTCGTGGTCGTTCGACGCCGAGGATTCGGACCTCTCGCGACGGTCCTCGCAGGTCAGAGGGTTGGACGACGACGAACGCGCGTGGGTCGCCGCGTCGTCGGGGTGGGCCGACGAGAGCGAGTCGGAAGCGGCCGAGACGGACGGGTCCGGCGACGCGACGACGGCCGAGTCCGCGTGGCAACAGCGAGGACCCGACGCTCCGAAGACGAACGCGCCGAACGGGGCGGGAACGTCGGAGGCGGACGCGGAGGCCGAGTGGCGGACGGCGGCGGCGACGACGGCCACCGACTCGCCCACCCGCGACGAGGAGGCGGCCTGGCGAGCGCGTTCCCCCGACGTCGAGTCGGGCGACGACGAGACGGCGGGCGAAGCGGCGTGGCGCGAACGAGCGACGGACCACGGCATCGAGGACGACGCCCGCGAAGAGACGGACGCGGAGGCGGCCTGGCGCGCACAGAGTGCGCCGACGCCGGTGACGGACCTCGACGACGTCGACGAGGCGTACGCCGACAGACTCGGCGAGGCCGGTATCCGGTCGGTCCGCCGCCTCGCCACCGCCGACCCAGAGAGCGTCGCCGACGCCCTCGAACTCGACCGCTCGCTGGTCGAACGCTGGTGCGAGGCGGCCCGTGCGCGCTTCGAGTGAACCGTCCGCGAGAACTATTTACTCTCCGAGTTAATTTTCGCCGTGTTTGCAGAAACTGCGTTTTCGGGCGCTCCAAACGCTATCTCCGCGAATCGTAGGACTGAACTATAGATTCTATTTAGCACCAGTTTTTTATACTTAGTGACCGGAATCAGAACTGATGAGAACGAGTGTTGCGTCCGACAGGATTCGGCTCAGCGGGTCGACCCCGCGGTTTCCGCGACGCCAACGACGCGACACGTCCCCCCTCGCACGCTCTGCGCTCGAACGCGGAGGTGCGCCCTAACCGATGGCTACGAAAGAGAACCTGACTCCGGCGGAGACGGTATCGAACGCGACGACTATCTCGCAGATTTTCGACGTCGTCGCCCGCGCGGCCCCCGAGGTTCGCGCCGGACTCCCCGGCCGCCGCGTCGCCGCCGAGGGAGAGAACCCCTCTGGCGAGTCGCAGATGGCCGCGGACGTGTTCGCCGACGAACTGCTCTGTGACCGCCTCGGCGACCTGTCCGGCGTCGGCGAGTACGCGAGCGAGGAACGCGAACACCCCGTCGACGTCGGAACCGGTCTGTCCGTCTGCGTCGACCCGCTCGACGGCTCTTCGAACCTGAAGCCGAACAACACGATGGGCACCATCGTCGCCGTCTACGACGCCCCCCTCCCGGCGACGGGCGCGGACGTCGTCGCCTCCGCGTACGTCCTCTACGGCGCGACGACGACGATGGTCACCGCCCGCGACGGAACGGTCACCGAGTACGTGATTCACGAGGACGGCGAGTACGAAGTCTGCCGCGAGGACGTACGTCTCCCCGACGACCCGTCGGTGTACGGGTTCGGCGGCCGCGTCCCCGACTGGGTGGACTCGTTCACGGCGTACGTTCGCGAGGTGGAGTCGGACCCCTCGATGAAACTCCGCTACGGCGGGTCGATGATCGGTGACGTGAACCAGGTCCTGACGTACGGCGGCGTCTTCGGCTACCCGACGCTCGCGGACGCCCCCGAGGGGAAACTCCGCGTGCAGTTCGAGGGCTACCCCGTCGCCCACATCGTCGAGACGGCCGGCGGCCGTTCCTCCGACGGGTCGCAGTCGCTCATGGACGTCGAGAAGGAGGACCTGCACGCGCGGACGCCGGTGTACGTCGGCAACGAGGCGTTCGTCGCCGGCGTCGAAGAAGCCCTCGCCGACGACTGAGAACCGACCGCCGACGCCGCCGGCGAATTCTACATAGAAAACCATTTTGAAGTACCCCACACAGTCCGGGGTATGAAGGTCCGAATCGGCGCAGACGCCTCCGACGACGAGGCGTCCGCCATCGCGGGTGCCCTCGCCCAACACCTCGCCGCCGCCGTCGAAGTGTACGCGGGCGACGACGACGAACCCGCGGCGACGGCCGAGGCACCGACGGTGGAGTACCCCCTCGAAGACGAGTTGGGACCGACAGACAGAGAGGCGGAACTCCGCGCGGAGATTCGCGATATCCTCGAAGGCGGCCCCGAGAAGTACCGCGACAGACTCTCCGAGTCGGGGAAACTGTTCGTCCGCGACCGACTCGAACTCTGGTTCGACTCGCGCGGCGCGTCCGCCGGAGAGGGGTCCGAACGGAACCAGATAACGTTCGAGGACGGCAAGTTCGCCCACTTCGACGGGTGGCACGAGAACAGCCCCGAAGTCGAGGACGCCGACGAGAACAACCGCCTCCCAGCGGACGGCCTCATCACGGGCGCGGCGACGTTCGAGGGCCGCGACATGCACTTCATGGCGAACGACTTCACCGTGAAGGCCGGGTCGATGGCCCGCCACGGCGTCGAGAAGTTCCTCCGGATGCAGCAACGCGCCCTCAAGAGCGGAAAGCCCGTGCTCTACCTGATGGACTCCTCGGGGGGTCGAATCGACCAGCAGACGGGCTTTTTCGCAAACCGCGAGGGTATCGGGAAGTACTACTACAACCACTCGATGCTCTCCGGGCGAGTCCCGCAGATATGCGTCCTCTACGGCCCGTGTATCGCCGGCGCCGCCTACACGCCGGTGTTCGCCGACTTCACCATCATGGTCGAGGGGATGTCCGCGATGGCTATCGCCTCCCCGCGGATGGTCGAGATGGTGACGGGCGAGAAGATAGATATGCAGGACCTCGGCGGCGCGCGGATGCACGCCGAGGAGTCGGGCAGTGCGGACCTGGTCGCCCGCGACGAGGCGCACGCCCGCGAACTCGTCTCGCAGTTGGTGACGTACCTCCCCGACGTGGCCGGCGAGAAACCGCCGAAATCCGAGACGGTTCCCCCGAAGTACTCGCCCGATGGCATCGACGAACTCATCCCCGAGGCACCGAACCGCCCCTACGACGTTCACGACCTGTTGGACAGAGTCGTCGACGCCGAGTCGGTCTTCGAACTCAAACCCGACTACGGGAAGGAGATAGTCACCGCTTTCGCCCGCATCGACGGCCGTCCGGTGGGCATCGTGGCGAATCAGCCGACGCAACGCTCCGGTGCCATCTTCCCCGACGCCGCCGAGAAGGCCGCGGAGTTCATCTGGACCTGCGACGCCTACGAGATTCCGTTGCTCTACCTCTGTGACACGCCAGGGTTCATGGCCGGGTCGCAGGTGGAGAAAGACGCCATCTTGGAGAAGGGCAAGAAGTTCATCTACGCCACGTCGTCGGCGACGGTGCCGAAACAGACCGTCGTCGTCCGCAAGGCGTACGGCGCGGGCATCTACGCGATGGGCGGCCCCGCCTACGACCCCGAGAGCATCGTCGCACTCCCGTCGGGCGAGATTGGCATCATGGGTCCCGAAGCGGCCATCAACGCCGTCTACGCGAACAAACTCGCCGCCATCGACGACCCCGAAGAGCGACGGAAGCGAGAGGACGAACTACGCGAGGAGTACCGCCGCGACATCGACGCCCACCGGATGGCGAGCGAAGTCGTCATCGACGAAATCGTCGCTCCCTCCGACCTCCGCGCCGAACTCGCCGGACGCTTCGCGTTCTACGAGGACGTGGAGAAGTCGCTCCCGGACAAGAAGCACGGCACCGTCCTCTGAGGAGTCTTCCCGAGGGGAGGGTGACCGCCACGCCCCGCGTAGGTAGACGTTTACCGAACGGTAACGTTCTCCTTATCGAGACTGTCTTCGTCTATGTGACAACTACTCAGGAGTACACCGCTCGACGGACGAGGTATGGCAGCGCCCAACGCTTCGAGGTCAGTCGCCTCTCTCGCTGGCTTTCTCGTCGTACTCGCGGACCGAGAGCGAACCCTCTGGGTCGCTGTCGCCGTCACGTACGTGCTCGACGTCACGCTCACCGCCTACGGACTCTCGCTCGGGTTTCAGGAGGCGAACCCCGTCGCTCGCGCGACGATGGTCGCCGTCGGTCCCCTCCCGGCGATGGTCGCGTTGAAGACGGCCGTCGTCGGCATCGCCGTCGTCTTCACGCGCGTCGCTCCGCCCGCGGGTCGACCGCTCATCCCCCTCGCCGTCGCGATGCCGTGGGGACTCGCCTCCGTGTCGAACTTCTACCTCATCTTC
Source organism: Halogeometricum limi (assembly GCF_900115785.1). Classification (GTDB taxonomy): domain Archaea; phylum Halobacteriota; class Halobacteria; order Halobacteriales; family Haloferacaceae; genus Halogeometricum; species Halogeometricum limi. Next base: position 90,883 of record NZ_FOYS01000002.1, on the reverse strand, counting down.
GGCGCCTGACGGCGGGATGCGCTCGCCGTCGGCCTGACCGCGTTCGTCGCCGTTGGTGCAGTCGTCGCACTCGCCGTCGCCCTCGGTTCTGTCGTCCTCGCCCGCTCGGTGTGGGGTTCTGGAGCCGTCTTCGGATATAAACGTCAGCGTCGCGTCTCGCGACCGGATTCCAGCGCCGTCCGAATCGCTCGGAGTTCGTCGCGGACGGCTCGCCACTGCTCGACGGACCCCGGGATGGGGTCGTCGGCCCGATGGACGAGACGGCCCACGAGGGTCGCGGCGCGTTCGGCGTCGGCGACGCCCGAGAGCGTCACCTCGTCGCCGCCGGCCACCTCGACGGTGACGGTTCCGTAGCCGAAGACGCCACCGAGGAGGGAGCGGTGGTACGAGACGTCCTGCACGCGGTCGAGTTCGACGCTCGTCACCCGTCTGGCCCGACGGCCGCGTTTCGTGTACACCGCGCGGTCGGTGACGAGGTAGGCCGTCGTGTAGACGGGGTAGACGACGCCGACGGCGAGTGCGAGGCCGACGAACAGTCCCGCGAAGACGGCGAGCGAGGGGAGTTCGAGCAGTCGCGCGACAACGACCCACCCCAGTGCGAGGGCGAACACCGACGCCGCCTGCGGCAGGACGCTCTCTAAGAGCGGTCGCTCGGACCACTCGACCCGTTCGCCGTCGTCCAAGGTGACCCAGTCGGCGTCGGTGCTCATCGGTCCGTGCTCGGTCTGTCGTCGGCGGTGTCCTCGAAGTGGTCCTCGGGCGTCGGTTCGTCGCGGAACGTCTCGTTCGGCGACGACGTCTCACGCTCGCTCTCCAAGAGCGACCGAATCTCCCGGAGTTCCGTCAGCACGTCGTCCAACACGGCGGCCTTGTCCGAGGGGGCGTCGCGGCTTCCCGTGGACCGCTTCACGTACCGGTTTATCTCTTCGGCCACCTCACGCGGGTTCTCGACGGACGAAAACTGCATCTCGACGCCGGACCCGCCCGCGGTACTGATGTCGACGTTGCCGAAACCGACGTACGACCCGAGGACGCCCTGACTGTACGAGGTGTTCTGCACCTTGTCGAAGCCCACCTTCTGCACGTCGCGCGAGAGGATGCCGGACTTGCGGTACAGTCCCGCCGTCGTGAGGACGTAGTGGGTGTTGCGGAGGGTGAGGTACGCCGAGACGACGATGGGAATGCCCACGAGGACGAACGAGAGGGGTATCCCGACGACCAGTGCGGGGACGATACTGGCGGGATGCGGCGTGTCCGACCAGACGACGTCCTCGTCGTCGTCCAGCGTCAGCCAGTCGAGTTCGGGTTCCATGCGCGGCGAGAGGACGCGCCGGGAGTTAATCGTTCGCCCGTGACAGTCAGGTCGCAGAGCGCGTCTCGACGGCGTCGACGACGACGGCCCACGCGAGTCCGGCCAACCCCACGTCGCGGACGAGGACGTCGCCGAACAGGCCGCCCTCGACGACGAAGACGACGGCGAGGTAGAGACAGGTCGCCGAGAGGGAGACGGCGGCGACGAGCGACGCAAACAGCGTGTAGCGGTCCGCGAGGAGGGCCAGACCGAACCCGACTTCGAGGACGCCGTTGACGAGCATGAACGTGAGGGGAGAGACGACCAGCCACGGTGCCAGCCAGTCGGTGACGTACGCCGTCCACGCCGTCGGCGCGACGAGTTTGTGGACGCCCGCGAGGAGAACCATCGCGCCGAGACTCACGCGGGCTATCGTCGACGCGCCGGATGACCGGTCGACGACGGCGGTGACGGCGGCGACGCCCGCAGTCGCGGCGCGACGGAGTCGCCGTCCGGTGTCGAGACTCATGCTCGAAGATACGACCCGAGAGAGAAGAGTCCGCGGGCGGCGGTCACTCAGCTTGCTTCAACGACAGCACAGTCCGGTCGAACTCGCAGACGAGTTCGTCGTCCTGGTTGAACACCTCGACGTGCATCGTGACGACGCCGCGTTCGCCGTCCGACGTCTCTCGTTTGTCCGTCACCGTCGACTGGGCGCGGACGGTGTCGCCGTGAAAGACCGGATGGGGGTGTTCGACGTTGTCGTACGAGAGGTTCGCGACGATGGTGCCGTCCGTCGTGTCGGGGATAGAGAGACCGACGGCGAGCGACATCGTGTAGAGGCCGTTGACGAGTCGGCGGCCGAACTGGGTGTCTTCGGCGAACTCGCGGTCCAAGTGCAACGGCTGTTGGTTCATCGTCATGTCCGAGAACCGCTGGTTGTCCGACTCGGAGATAGTGCGGCGTTTCTCGTGTTCGATGGTCTCGCCGACTTCGAACTCCTCGTAGTAGCGGCCGGTCATACGACTCCGTCTCGTCTCTCCCGAAAAACCGTGACGGTCTTCGGCGGGTCGGCCCCGCGGGGCCGCAAACACCTTTTCGCTCTCCTCCCAACGGTCGGGTACGCGAACGGCGACCCCGTTCGACCCGATACGCATGCACTCGAAAACTCTCGCCCTGTCTCTCGTCGTTCTCCTGAGTACCAGTCTCGTCGCCGGCGTCGCCGTCGCGGATGCGGAGGCGACGCTGGAGATTCGTCCCTCCGGTTCGGGGACGGCGACGTACGCGGCCACCGTCGGCGTCGACAACGAGTCCGTCGGTCCCCTGTCGGCGTTCGAGATGCACCTCGGCGAGGCGGGCGTGACGCCCGCGTCGGTGCCGCCGAGTGCGGTCGTGACCGCCGGAATCGACCGCGGCGGCGACGACTCGGGAACGGCGGTCGACGTGGACGTCCGCGACGACATCTCGGGCGTGAGCGTCGACGAAGACGGCGTCGTCGAGGTGTTCTTCGACGGAACGACGCAACTCGAAGCGGGCGACGAACTCGTCGTCGTCGTCGAGGGACTCCCGACGCCCGCCGCGGGGACGGACGCGGTTCCTCTCGGCGTCAACGCGCCCGGCGAACGAGCCCTGGTGAACGCGACGGTGGCCGTCTCCGACTCGGCCGCCGGCGCGACGGCGACGCCCGAGGCGGACGGTCCGGACCCGACGGAGACCGACGGCGCGGACGCCATCGACGTCACCAACTCGCCCGTCCCCGGGTTCGGCGGACCGGTCGCTCTCGCCGCCCTCCTCGCGGTGACGGCGTTTCTCGCCCGCGCCGCCCGTCGCTGAGAAATCAGGGACAAGACACAACCCCGGTCGGCGCGTCCCGACGGTATGGCCAGCCACCGGTGTTCGTTCTGCGGTTCGGCGGTCCCCGAGACTCGGTACTGCGTGAACTGCAACACGAACGTGGGTGCCGTCGACGTCCCGAGACGGAACCCGTCGTTGACGGCGCACCTGAGCGAGGTGACGGCCGACGCGGACCACGAGAGCGTCACCTTCGACGCCCTCCGGTCGCGACACGACCAGTACGACCGACCGCTCGGCGGGTATCTGTTCGCCGACGAACGACCCCGCCGGGTCCTCGACGTGGACGGCGTCACCCTCGAAGACGTGCGCGGAGAGACGTGGACGGTACGTCCGGGGTTCAGACGGCGGGGACACGCGATACTCACGGACGACCGACTCCTCCTCGTCACCCCGGCCGACCCCGGCGACCAACTGGTCGCCGTCCCCCTCGACGACGTCGTCGCCGTGGAGACCGAGTCGACGTGGTTGCGAGAGCGACTCACGTTCGAACGGGCGGACGGGTGGACGACCACCGTCTCCCTCGCGGGCGTCTCCGCCGACGAACTCGACGCCGTCGCCGCCGACGTCCGAGAACGGGTCCGCGCGACCGACTCCGCGGCGTCGCGGGCCGCCGCGTTCGAACGGGACGTCGACGCCGCCGTCGCCGACGCCGACGACGCGGAGACGGCGCTCAGAGCGGTCGCCGACCTGTTCGCGGAGCGAGACGAGACGGCCGTCTTCGACCACGTCGTGCGCGAGGCGTCGTCGGCGGACGACCTGCTCTCGGGGCTCTCGAACACGACCACTCGCCCCTCGCTTCCGACGCCCGCCGACGGTCCCAGCGAGGCTGGCGATGCCGGCGATGCTGAGGGTGCCGACGCGACGCCCGTAAACGGCGGCGACGGCGGAGGGGCTTCGTCCCTCCCCACGGCGGGGCGACCCAGTATCGAACCCGTCAGACAGCGGGTGAGTCGGACGCTCCGCGACGGCGACCCGAAGGAGGCCGGAAAGTGGGCCATCGGCGCGGGAATCGCCGGCTTCAGCGTCGCCGTCTCGCTGCCGTTTTCGACCGCCGCGGGACTCGGTGCCATCGCCCTCGGCGGCGCCGCGACGGGCGCGTACGCGAGCGCGAATCCCGAGTCCGCGGCCGCCCGCATCGACCCCATCGAACTCGCACTCGGCGCGAAGACGAGAGAGAGACAGTGGAAGCGCGGCGGCGGACCCGGCGGGGCCGCCGTCGGGAGCGTCCTCGGCGCGGCAGAACACGTCGTCGACCGGACGGACGACACCGCGTACGCCCACTGGTTGGCGAACGCCGACCCGGAACTCGCCCTCCGCGGCGCGACGCTGGGCGCGGAAGCCGCGAAGAAGTCGCCGAACGCGGACGACCCGACGACGGCCGCCCTCGTCGGCGGCGGCCTCGGACTCGCCTACGGCTACACCGACTTGGACTACGAGAGCGACGAGTTGCGCGAACTGCTCGACGAGGACGTGCGACGCCGCCTCTCCGCGGAGGGCGAGGCGGGAGAGGTGACGGGTGATGGGGAAACAGTCGCCGTCGAAGGCGGCGACCGTGACGTCGAACACGCGGATGCGAGCGGCGACCCCGACACTGACGACGACGTCGACGTCGTCGACGCGGAGTGGGACGACGAGTCCGCGGAGTGAGGCCGTCGGCGAGACGGCGAGGGTGCGGCGCGACGGTACAGTTTCAACCCGTCCCCTCGTGGGACCGGTATGGCACGACGAAGCCTCCTCTTCTCGCCGGGCGACAAGCCCGAGTTGATGCGTAAAGCGCCGAGCGCCGGTGCGGACGTTCTCTGTTTCGACCTCGAAGACGCCGTCGCACCGGCGAAGAAGTCCGTGGCCCGCGAGGCCGTCCGCGCGGTGCTCTCGGACCCGTCGTTCGACCCCGACGCCGAAGTGCTCGTCCGCGTCGCCGCCGAGACGGTCGGCGACGACCTGGACGGCGTCCTCGGTTCCGACGGCGAGGCGGACGTCCGACTGGACGGTCTCATGCTATCGAAGACGGGGTTCGCGAGCGACGTGCGAGACGTCGACGACGAACTGGCCGCACGCGGGTGGACCCTGCCGATTTTCGCGCTCGTCGAGACGGCCAGAGGCGTCCTGAACGCGCCCGACATCGCCGCCGAGGGGCCGACGACGGCGCTCGTGTTCGGCGCGGAGGACCTCGCGGCGGACGTGGGGGCGACGCGAACGCCCGAGGGAACCGAGGTGCTGTACGCCCGCGAGAAAGTAGTCCTCTCGGCGGCCGCCGAAGGCATCGACGCCATCGACACCGTCCACACGGACTTCGAGGACGAGGCGGGACTCAGAGAACAGACCGAGTTCGCGGAGACGCTCGGATACGACGGCAAGATGGCGATTCACCCCGCGCAGGTGTCGGTCATCAACGAGTCGTTCACGCCGCCCCGAGACCGAGTCGAGTGGGCGAAGAAGATTCTGCGCGCCCGCGACGAGGCGGCGGCGGCGGCGTCGGGCGTCTTTCGCGTGGAGGGCGAGATGGTCGACGCGCCAGTCGTCGCGCAGGCCGAACGCATCCTCGAACGCGCCGGAGAGTCCGTCTGAGTGGCGACTCGGCGGTGACCGCCCGCAGAGACTAAGGAGCGCACGACACTCTTCCGTACCGACTCAATGTATTAATATACCATAAGGACATTAATATTTATTAGACGCCCCTGATTACGACCTTCCGATGGCAGGTGTCGCCACTCGGCTGGACAGCACGCCGACCCACCCCTCGGCTCCGCGAACGGACTCGGACCGAAGGCGTGGTCGCTCGACGTGGGCGACGCCGCACTTCATCAGATAGATGTCTTCGAAACCAACTGCGGCCCACACGGACGAGACAGAGCACGAATCGGACACAGAACCCGCTTCCGCGTTGGCGACGGCACGACGCCAACTCGACCGCGCCGCGGCCGAACTGTCGCTCGACCCCAACATCGTCGAGCGACTGAAACACCCTGCGCAACTCCACGAGGTGACCGTCCCCCTCCGTCGCGACGACGGCACGCTCGAAGCCTACACCGGGTTCCGCGCCCAGCACGACAGCGTCCGCGGTCCGTACAAGGGCGGACTGCGTTTCCACCCGCACGTCAACCGCGAGGAGTGCATCGGCCTCTCGATGTGGATGACGTGGAAGTGCGCCGTGATGGACCTCCCGTTCGGCGGCGCGAAAGGCGGCGTCGTCGTCGACCCAAAACAGCTCTCGGACGGCGAGACGGAACGCCTCACGCGACGCTTCGCACAGGAACTGCGCGACGTGGTCGGCCCCCACACCGACATCCCCGCGCCCGACATGGGGACGAACGCGCAGACGATGTCGTGGTTCATGGACGCCTACTCGATGCAAGAGGGCGAGACGGTGCCGGGCGTCGTCACCGGCAAACCGCCGGTCATCGGCGGAAGCGAGGGCCGCGACGGTGCGCCGGGTCGCTCGGTGGCGCTCATCACCCGCGAGGCGATGGACTACTTCGACATGGAGCTCTCGGAGACGACCGTCGCCATCCAAGGCTACGGGAGCGTCGGCGCGAACGCCGCCCGCCTCCTGGACGACTGGGGCGCGAACGTCGTCGCCGTCTCCGACGTGAACGGAGCCATCTACGACCCCGACGGACTCGACACGCGCGACGTGCCGACGCACAAAGAAGAGCCAGAAGCGGTCATGAAGTACGACGCGCCGCATACCATCTCCAACGAGGAGGTCCTCGAACTCGACGTGGACGTGCTGATTCCGGCCGCCATCGGGAACGTCATCACCGCCGACAACGCCCACCGGATACAGGCCGACGTCGTCGTCGAAGGGGCGAACGGACCGACGACGTTCGCCGCCGACGAGATTCTTGCGAAGCGCGACGTCCCCGTGATTCCGGACATCCTCGCGAACGCCGGCGGCGTCACCGTCTCCTACTTCGAGTGGCTACAGGACATCAACCGCCGCGCGTGGTCGCTCGAACGCGTCCACGAGGAACTGCAGACGGAGATGCTCTCGGCGTGGAACGCCGTCCGCGAAGAGGTCGACGAACGCGACGTTCGGTGGCGCGACGCCGCCTACATCGTCGCGCTCGAACGCGTCGCCGAGGCGCACGAACGACGCGGCGTCTGGCCCTGAACCGGCGAGCGGCGGAGTCGATTCGGCAGACTGCGACCCCTTCTCTAGAGCGTATTATCATCATTGAATGATATTATTCCCGGCAGACTTAACGTGTCTCCGGGTGGTACAGTAGCCATGAGCGAGGAGGCGAATCCGTTCGAGAGTTTACAAGAGCAGATAGACGACGCCGCGGCGTACCTCGACGTCGACGACGACATCTTAGAGCGGTTGAAACATCCCGAGCGAGTGCTCGAACTGAACCTCTCGGTCGACATGGACGACGGGTCCAGACGACGGTTCGAGGCGTTTCGGTCGCAGTTCAACGGTGACCGCGGCCCGTACAAGGGCGGGATTCGCTACCACCCGAACGTCTCGCGCGACGAGGTGAAGGCGCTCTCGGGGTGGATGGTGTACAAGTGCGCCGTGGTCGACATCCCCTACGGCGGCGGGAAAGGCGGTATCGTCATCGACCCCAAGGAGCACTCCGCCGCGGAACTCGAACGCGTCACGCGGTCGTTCGCAAAGGAACTCCGCCCTCTCATCGGCGAGGACCGAGACATCCCCGCGCCCGACGTGAACACCGGTCAGCGGGAGATGAACTGGATAAAGGACACCTACGAGAAACTCGAACACACGACGGCACCCGGCGTCGTGACGGGGAAGGCCATCTCCTCCGGGGGAAGCGAGGGCCGCGTCGAGGCGACGGGTCGGTCGACGATGCTCACCGCCCGCGAGGCGTTCGACTACCTCGACAAGGAGATAGAAGGTGCCACCGTCGCCGTTCAGGGTTACGGCAACGCGGGGTCCGTCGCGGCGAGACTGCTCGAGGACATCGGCGCGGACGTCGTCGCCGTCTCCGACTCCAGCGGTGCGGTGTACGACGAGAGCGGTCTGGACGCGGTGGCGGTCAAGGAGTTCAAACGCGACACCGGGTCCGTCACGGGCTACGAGGACGCCGCAGAGGAACTGTCGAACGAGGAACTGCTGACGCTCGACGTCGACCTCCTCATCCCCGCGGCGTTGGAGAACGCCATCGACGGCGACCTCGCCGAAGACGTACGAGCGGACGTGGTGGTCGAGGCGGCGAACGGACCGCTCACGCCCGACGCGGACGACGTCCTGACGGAACGCGACGTCTACGTCCTGCCGGATATCCTCGCGAACGCCGGCGGCGTCACCGTCTCCTACTTCGAGTGGGTTCAGAACCGCCAGCGGTTCTACTGGACCGAAGAACGCGTCAACGACGAACTCGAACGCGTCATCACGGAGGCGTTCGACACCCTCACCGACGCGTACGAGTCGCACGACCTGCCGAACTTCAGAACCGCCGCCTACGTCGTCGCACTCCAACGCGTCGTCGACGCGTACACCGACAACGGCAACTGGCCCTGAACGGCCGTCGGCCGACCGTTTTCGCACCGTCTGCGACGGAGCTTCGACGCCGAGAGAGTTCTTTACGCTATACTCAGGAAAGAATTATATGCTATACCACTAAATTGCGGCCATGTCACTCACTGAACTCATCACGGGCGTCGAAGACAGCGAGAAGACACTCATCGTCCACAACGCGGACGACGCGACGGTCGAATCGGTCACGGAGCGATTCGCGGACCGCAACGTCACCGTCACCACGGCGTCCACGGCGGACGGCCCCCCCGAGTACGCCGTCCTCTCGGAGGGCGACAGAGTGCTCACGGCGACGTCGCTCTCGGAGGTGCTCCCGGACGGCGGCCACCCGAGACAACCCGAGTTCACGTCGAACCCGTACAAACCGATACTGGACAGACTGGACGAGACGATGTTCACGTCGTTCGACCCCTCGCGGATGCTGTCGGCGTCGCGGGAGATAGAGGACAGAGCCTGGCGTGCGGGTGAGGGAACGCTGTACGCCGGCTTTCAGCACTACTCGACGCTGGAGAAGCAACTCGGGACGTACGAGCAGTTGGGGACGAAGCCGGAACTGGACGTGACCGCTATCGCGTTCCCCGACGCGGAACTCTCGGACCACGACGGGACGTTCGAGGTGTACCCCGACCGGTCCCGCGAGATACGCGACGTGTGGTTCGTCGCGTACGACGGCGGCGGCGACGACGACGCGAAGTGCGCGCTGGTGGCGGAGGAACGCGAGCCGAGACGGTTCTACGGCTTCTGGACGTACGACCCGCGGACGGTGGACTACATCTTCGACTACGTCGACGACAGTTACCTCAGCGGTCGGTCGGACCGCCGCCGAATGACCGGGTGCTGACCGACGCGCACGACGCACCGCGCGCGGAGGAACTGTCCACGAACGTGCTGTTTTTCGCGCCGGTCCGAAGCCGAGTGATTCAAGTTGGTCCCACGCACCTGTTCCGACGATGCGTCAGGACCACCTCATCTCCGCGGCCCAACTGTCGCGGACGGACGTCGAGGCGGTGCTCGACCGCGCGGCGGACATCGACGCCGACCGGGAGGCGTGGCGGCGGCGACACGCCGGGACGGTGCTCGGACTGTGCTTTTTCGAACCCAGTACCCGCACGCGGATGAGCTTCGACACCGCCATGAAGCGGTTGGGCGGCAGAACCGTCGACATGGGACCGGTCGACTCCACGTCGGTGAAGAAAGGCGAGAGTCTGGCCGACACCGTCCGCGTCGTCGAGGGGTACGCGGACGCCATCGTCCTCCGGCACCCGCTCGAAGGCGCGGCGAAGATGGCTTCCGAGTTCGTCGACGTGCCCGTCATCAACGCGGGCGACGGCGCGGGCCAACACCCCACGCAGACGCTCCTCGACCTCTACACCATCCGCGAGAACGCCGGACTGGACGACCTCACCATCGGAATCATGGGCGACCTGAAGTACGGCCGAACCGTCCACTCGCTGGCCGAAGCGCTCACCAACTTCGACGCGCGACAGCACTTCATCAGCCCCGAGAGCCTGCAACTGCCCCGGAGCGTCCGCTACGACCTGCACGCCGCGGGCGCACAGGTGCGAGAACACACCGCGTTAGACGAGGTGCTCTCGGAACTCGACGTCCTCTACGTCACGCGCATCCAGCGCGAACGGTTCCCCGACGAGAACGAGTACCGGAAGGTCGCCGGGCAGTACCAGATAGACGCCGACGACCTCTCGGTCGCGAAGGACTCGCTGACCGTGATGCACCCCCTGCCGCGCGTCGACGAAATCGCCCCCGACGTGGACGACACACGGCACGCGAAGTACTTCGAGCAAGCGCACAACGCCGTCCCGGTTCGAATGGCGCTTCTGGATATGCTCATCGGAGGTGACGACTGATGGGTGAGAAGGAACTCCGCGTCTCGAAGATTCGCGACGGCACCGTCATCGACCACCTCACGGCGGGACAGGCGCTGAACGTCCTCGCTATCCTCGGTATCGACGGGTCCGGCGGCGAGAGCGTGTCCATCGGCATGAACATCCCCTCGGACCGCCTCGCTCGCAAGGACATCGTCAAGGTCGAGGGACGGGAGTTGAGCCAGTCCGAAGTCGACGTGCTCTCGGTCATCTCTCCAGAGGCGACCATCAACATCGTCCGCGAGTACGAAGTCGTCGACAAGAAGCGCGTCGAACGCCCCGAGGAGGTGACCGGCGTCGTCTCCTGTCCGAACCGCAACTGCATCACGAACGCCGACGAACCGGTCGCCTCCCGGTTCGAGGTGCTCTCGGACGGCCTGCGCTGCGGCTACTGCGGCGAAATCGTCCGGGAGGACGAAGTCGCGACCAACCTCGACGTGAACTGACCGCGAGTCCGTCTCGTCTCCACGAATCGGCGACCACCTCGCACCCGTTCGGACGAGGGGAAATCACTTTGTACCGAACCGCCGTACGGTAGCGTATGTCCGGAAAAGCCAAACTGCTCTTCGCGCTCGCACTGGTAGCCGTCGTCTACGTCCTCGTCTCCGGCGGGAGCGAACCCGTCGAAGTGGAAGTCGAAGAGTAAGCCGCGACCGACGAACCGCCCGACGAACGCATCCTCCGTTCTTTGGTCGTCGCGTCCACGAGTGACGACGCCGGGACGCGGCGCTCACCGACGTTGACCGACGTCGAACGAACGACTCATGACGCTCCCGAGACTGTTTCGAGTATGTACGGCGTCGTCACGCGCAACCCCGACGAGGTGGAGTGGCCGGACTTCGACAGAGCGTTCTACGAGGTCAAAGACGTCACCGGCCGGGCGGCCGAACCGCTCCCGGACGCGGTGAACATGGTGTCGTGCTTCGGCGACACCGCCGCCGCGAACTCGAACCCCGAACTCGTCCCCGTCGACGACGAGGGCACCCTCGCGACGCGCGACCAACGTTACTTCGACTGGGCGTACATCTGCCCGACGAACGAGGAGTACCGCGCCGGACTCCTCGAGATAGTCGAGGACTGCGCCGCCGCGAACGACGCCGTCCGACTGGACGACGTGGGCTTTCCCCGCGAGGGGTACTGCCGGTGTGACCGCTGTGACCGACTGTTCGCGGCGTGGGCCGACGAGAACGACAGAGACGGCGACGAAGACGACTGGTTCGAGTGGCGCGCCGAGGTGATAACCGAGTTCGTCGCCGAGGCGGCCGAGAAGATTCCGGGGACGACGTACCTGACGCTCTACCCCGACCCGTATCCGGGACATCTCTACCGTCGCGCGGGCCTCGACATCGACGCCCTCTCACGGTACGTCGACGAGTTCGTGGTCCCACTGTACGACGTCCACTACGGAACGACGTACTGGCTCGAAACCATCGCGAAGGGGTTCCAGTCGCTCTTAGAGCCGCTCGACACGCCGTTCGCAATCGAACTGTACGCCGTCGACGCCGAGATGGAACTCGACGACCTCATCCACGCGACGGAAGTCGCGGAGGCGTACGCCGAGAACGTGTTCTTCGGCTACGACGCCTCCAACGCCGCCGCCGCTCTCCGACGGAAGCGCGCGGACGAACAGGACGGCGTCACGCACCGCCCGGACGACACCTGAACACTCGGTCGTACTCGTTCATCCGCGGCGACGCCCGCGCGTCGACGGTCAGATGACTCCCGAGAGGAACGCGACGACGACGATACCACCGACGAAGACGAGGAACGCGAAGACGAACAGGCCGAATATGAGACGGCGCTGTCCCGCGGTCGGGTCTGCCATAGTCGTCTCGTAGGACGCCGGCGGTTTAGGTTGACCGGCGGTCGCGGCACGTCGACGGTTGCGGTGTCGGCGGCCCCAGCACCGAGAGAGCGTCCGAGAGACCGATTCAGTCGTCGAGTTCTTCGAGTGGGTCGGCGTTCCCGAAGAACGGTTCCGGTCCGCCGGCGGGGGCGGCCCACTCGACGGCGTTCGCGAGGACGTCGCAGACGTCGTCGCGGTAGTAGATGGGGTACGTCTCGTGCCCCGGTCGGAAGTAGAATATCTTTCCCGACCCGCGGGTGTAACAACACCCCGAGCGGAACACCTCGCCGCCCTCGAACCAACTGGTGAAAACGAGGTCGTCGGGCGCGGGCACGTCGAACCGTTCGCCGTACATCTCCGCCCGCGGAATCTCGATGTGTTCGTCCACGCCGGCGGCGATGGGGTGTCCGGGTTCGACGACCCAGAGACGCTCTCTCTCGTCGGCCTCGCGCCACTTCAGCGAACACGACGTGCCCATGAGCGACTTGAACGGCTTCGAGTAGTGCGCCGAGTGGAGGACCAGCAGTCCCATCCCCTCGCGGACGCGTTCGACGACGCGTTCGACGATGTGGTCGGACACCTCGTCGTGCGCGCGGTGCCCCCACCACGTCAGCACGTCGGTGTCGGCGAGGACGCCCTCGGTCAGGCCGTGTTCGGGGTCGTCCAGCGTCGCCGTCCGGGTGTCGAACCCGCGTTCTTCGAGGCCCTCGGCGATGACCGCGTGGATGCCCTCGGGGTACACCTCGGCCACCTCGTCGCTGTCGCGTTCGTGTCGATACTCGTTCCACACCGTGACGGAAAGCTCCGAACTCATACCGTGGCCGACACGGGGACCCGCAAAGTAGCCACCGTTCGCGGCGCGTCTTCCTCGCACGACGCCGACGCGCACGCCGGACGGACTCGCCGTTAGCGCCCGCCGAACTCGGGGTCACGACGCTCCAAGAACGCGTCGACGCCCTCCTCGTGGTCCGCCGTCTCGAACAACGCGCCCTGCGCGGCCGCCTCGTGCTCGATAGCGGTATCTAACGACACCTCGAACCCGCGCCGGAGCAGTCGCTTCGAGGTTCGGAGGGCGGCCGTCGGCCCCGAGGCGATGTCGGACACGAACGACTCGAACTCGGTCTCGAAGTCGTCGCCTCCCTCCGTCCCGAAGACGCGGTTCGCGAGGCCGAGTTCCGCCGCCCGGTCCGGGCCGAGCACTTCCCCCGTGTAGACGAGTTCCTTCGCCACGCCCGCGCCGACTTCGCGCGGCAGGAGGTAGGAGACGCCGGAGTCGACGGCCAGACCGAGTTGCTCGAAGCCGAAGCCGATGCGGCCGTCGTCGGAGAACACCCGCAGGTCGCAGGCGAGAGCGAGTGCGCCGCCCGCGCCGATGGCCGGGCCGTCTATCTTCGCGACGGTGGGGTACTCGCAGTCGTAGACGCGTTTGACGACGTCGGCGGTGTCGTTGATGACGTGCCGAACGGCCTGGTCCGTCGTCCACTCGTCCGCGCGGAGTTGCAACATCGCGTTCACGTCGCCGCCGGCGCAGAAGGCCCCGCCCGCGCCTTCGAGGACGACGCAACGCGTGTCCGCGGAGAGCGAGTCGAGGGCGTCGCGAACGCCCGCCGTCAGGTCCGACGTCAACGCGTTCCGGACGTCCGGTCGGTCGAGCGTCACCGTCACCACGCCCGACGCTTCGGACACGGACACCGAGTTTTCAGTTTCTTCGGTCATAGCGTGGACGACGGAGTGCGGGGACAAAAGTTCACGGTCGTCCACGCGGGCGAGAGGTTCGGGTCTCAGAAGTATAGCGGGTCAAGCGCGTCGCCCGCGAGTCCCGGCCCGTCGGGGACGCGCATCGCCCCCGAGGCGACGGGTGCCGGGTCGTCCGCGAGGTCCGCTGCGAGCATCGACCCCGTCGCGAGGCCGCACGCCGGTACGTCGGGAATCACGGCGGCGACGTGGAGTGCGCCCAGTCTGGCGACGACGGCGTCTATCGTCGTGGTGACGACGGCGTCGACGCCCGACGCTCGGGCCCGCCTCGCCGCCGCGAGCGTCCGGTCGGGGCCGCCGAGCGCCATCGGCTTGAGTACGAGGACGTCCGCCGCGTCCGCGTCGAGTACCTCGCCGACGCCGTGCGAAGCGAGCGTCTCGTCGAGTGCGACGTCGACGCCGCGGCCGCAGAGGGCGGCGTGGCCCGACAGGTCGTCCGCCGGGAGCGGTTGTTCGACGTACGCGACGTCGAGTTCGGCCGCGACGTCGAGCATCACTTCGGCCGTCTCGCGGGTCCACGCGCCGTTCGCGTCCGCGCGGAGTTCCGCGTCGGGAGCGACGGCTCTCGCCGCGCGAAGCCGTCTCTGGTCCGTCTCGGGGTCCTGCGCCCCGACTTTCAGCTTCACCGTCCCGAACCCGGCGTCGACGGCGTCTCGGACGGCCTCCTCCGTCTGCTCGACGGACCCGTCGCCGACGGTGGCGTTCACGGGGACGGCGTCGGCCGCGTGGTCGCTTTCGAACCCCTCGGCGGCGAGTTCGTCGCAGAGTCGGACGCCCGTCTCTCGCGCGCGGGCGTCGGCGCGGGCCAGCGAGACGCCGTGTCGCGCGGCGGGCGTCGCGTCGTCCGGGTCGCCGCGTTCGAGGGCGTCTCGGCAGTCGTCCAGCGACTCGGTCCACCCCGGAAGCGGCGTCGCCTCGCCGAGTCCGGTGGCGTCGCCGTCGCCGACGCGGACGAGAAAGCCCTCGCGGCTATCGATGGGACCGCGTGCGGTATCGAGCGACTCCGACAGCGAGACGGAGAACGGTTCGAAGCGCATGGTTCAGAAGAAGCCGCCGAACGCGAGACCGAACCCGAACAGGACGGCGTGCATCGCGAGCAGTTTTCCGGTGCGTTCGAGCGCGGGGTTCAGCGCCCCCCCGCCCGTCTCGGTGAACACCGTTCGCGCGATAGAGAGCGCGTACGGGAGCGTCACGAGGGGGAGGAGGACGGCGACGCCGAACCCCTCGCGCGCGAGGAACCAGACGGGGACGAGGTACGCGAGAGCGAGCATCGCGGCGTACTCGATTCGCGAGAACGCGTAGCCGAATCGGACGGCGAGCGTCCGCTTGCCCGTCGTCGCGTCCTCCTCTTTGTCGCGGACGTTGTTCACGACGAGGATGTTCGTCGAGATGGCGGCGACGGCCAGCGACGCGACGAACGCGTCGAACGGGAGCGTGCCCGCCGGGATTCCGACGGTGAGCGGGGCGGCGAGGACGGACGCCGCTTGCACGTAGTACGTCCCGGTGACGGCGACGACGCCGAAGAAGAGGAAAACGAACACGTCGCCGAGGCCGTGATAGCCCAGCGGGTACGGGCCGCCGGTGTAGGCGATTCCGGAGACGACCGACAGGAGACCGACGACGAGGATGGGGACGCCGCCGACGTAGACGAGGTAGGTTCCCGAGAGAACGGCGGCGGCGAACGTGAGATACATGGCACGCTTGACTTCGGCGGGGTCGATGAGGCCGCCGGCGGTGACGCGGGTGAACCCTTCTCTATCTTCCGTGTCCGCGCCCTGCACGGCGTCGTAGTAGTCGTTCGCGAAGTTCGTCCCGACCTGGATGAGCGCCGCGCCGACGAACGCGGCGAGGGCGGGCAGAGCGGCGAACACGCCGTCGTGGAGCGCCAAGCCGACGCCGACGAGGATGGGCGCGGCGGCGGCGGGCAGCGTCTGCGGCCGCGCGGCCATCAGCCACGCCTTCGTCCGCGAGATGTCCTGCGTACTCATTGTGTGAGTTCGAGGGCGCGAGAAGTGAGTAAGTTCCTATCGAACCCGCCGAGTTCGACTCAGCGACCGGGCGACTGCTCGACGCTTCGTCCCTCGCCGTCGTCGCCCGCCTCGAGGTGTTCGGCCAGTCGCTCGTGGGCGTCCCGCGTTCGCTCCTCGACGTCCTCCTCGGAGAGATACGTCGAGAGTCGGCGGTCGATGTCCGCCTCGCGAAGTTCGCGTAGACGCGCCTCGTCGACGTCGCAGTCCTCCGGCACTCGGTCGTCGAACCACTCGCGCCAGTCGTCTCTGTCGGGGTCGTCGCCCGCGAGTTCCGCGTCCCGTCGCATCCAGTCCCAGTGCGCCGCGAGCGGTTCGGGGTAGCCCTGTTCACGGCGGACGTCCGCGATGACCGTCCGGGCGACGCGTGCGCCGTGACCGGCCGAGCGTATCGCCTGCACGTTCGCACCGGGCACCGGCGCGGCGACGTACAGTCCGTCGAACGGCGTCCGTCCGTCGTCGTCGGGGTACTCCCGGTCGAATCGTTTGCGAGTCTCGCCGTCGCGTTCCTGAGTGACGAACATCGACTCGTCGCCCAGCGGTTCGAGACAGTCTCCGCCGTACCGGGCTGCCGCGACGACTCGCCTGGCCGTGGCCGTCCGGCCGTCGCTCGTAGTGACGGCGTATCCCGTCCCGTCGCGTCTGACTTCGGCGACGTGTTCGGAGACGACGTCGCACCCGGCCGCTTCGGCGTGGTCGTGCATGAGGCCGTACAGGGTGTCCACGTCGATTCCGCCCGGGAATCCGAGGTAGTTCTCCAGATACGCACACTGCCGGAGCGACGAGCGACCCCGGTCGAAGACGACGGTGTCGAGTCCGTACCGACCGGTGAAGACGCCCAGCGAACACCCCGTCGGACCGCCACCGACGACGACCACGTCGTGGTCGAACGCCGCGTCCGCCTCCGACGTCGCGTCCTCCGCGCGCTCTGCGTCCGTCTCCGCGTGTTCGTCGGCGCCCATTCTCAGACGTCTCCCGCGACGATGTCGGCGACTCGCTGTCGGTCGAACAACTGAGTGTCGCTCGTCACGTCGCCGAACTCCTCGGGGAACAGTTGTTGCGCGCCGCGTTCGGTCAAGAAGAGGTTCTGAATCGGCCCCTGGTACAGGTAGCCGCCGCGGTAGACGCGTCCGTTCTGTACCGCCGTCAGTTCGCTCGCGACGGGGTGCGAGCGCATGAATTCGAGGACGGTGTCACGGAACTCGGTCGCCGACTTGCGCTCGTGCGCGCGCAGGAGGATGACGTCGGGGTCTATCTCCAGCATCGTCTCGTAGTCTATCTTCCCGCGGTCGGTGGTGCTGAGACCCTCGACGCCGGTCCCGGCGAGCGCGTCGCTCACGCCGAGGTCGCGCCACTGCTTCTTGCTCGTCCCCTTGTCGTTGAGGCGGTACGGCGAGAACTTCTCGGGTTCGTCGCTCCCCGCGTACACCAAGAGGACGTTGGGTCGTTCGTCCGCCGGCGGCAGACGGCTCTGGATATCGGCGATGAACTCGTCGTGAAGCGACTCGAACGCCTCGTAGCGCTCCGTCTCCTGAAAGACGCGTGCGACCTTCTCGAACGCCTCGTACAGCGTGTAGTAGCGGTAGTCGTGCCACTCGTCTTCGCGCCGGAAGACGAGGTTGCCCACGAACGGCGCGACCTGCTCCGTAATCTCGTCGACGTCCTGTGGTTCCCACCCGAACCAGTTGACGAGCATCTTCGGGTCCATCAGATGGACGTCGTTGTTCAACTCGTAGAACGCCTCTTTGGACATGTCGGCGTCCGACAGTTGGTTCGCTTCGAGTTTCTCGCGGTCGACGCTCACGCCCGGCAGTTCGTCGTAGACGTACGTGTAGTACCGGTCTGCGCTCCCGATGCCGGTCATCCCGTCGCCGACGCCGAGAGCGACACCCATGTCGGCGTAGCCGCCGTCGTACGCGACCCACGAGTCGGGGACCGACTCGAAGGTGACCTCGCCGACCGGCGCCATCGACACCGAGTACGAGGTGTCCGTTTCGGTCGTCTCGGTCGCAGTCGCTTCGGTCGCAGTCGCCTCGGGCGTCGACGTCGCGGCGTCGGTGGTCGCTCCGGACTCGTCGTCGGTCGAACTGCCGGTGCATCCCGCCAACAGCGCTCCGCCGAGCACTGCACCGCCGTACTTCAGATAGTCGCGTCGAGTCGGTGCGTCGGGTGCTGCATCCTCTCCAGCCATATTTTTAGGCCAGCCTAAAGTCATAAAGCTGTTCCGACTTTTCGGCGACCCTAAAATGAACGCCGAATAGGGAGTCCGCTCACGAGTGCTTCAAGCTTACTGTCCCGCGCGAGCGAACGACGTGAGCGAGGCGCGGCTTTTTTCCCTCCAGGTTTTTGCGGGGGTTCGAGGCGACGGCGAAGCCGTCGCCGAGGACCCCCTGGAAAAAGGTGGGTTAGTAGAACCAGGGATACTCTCTAAATTCGGGGTCGCGCTTCTCCAAGAACGCGTCTCTCCCCTCTTGAGCCTCCTCGGTCATGTAGCCGAGACGCGTCGCCTCGCCCGCGAACACCTGTTGTCCGACGAGGCCGTCGTCGGTCATGTTGAACGCGTACTTGAGCATCCGCATCGCCATCGGCGACTTCTTCGTCATCTCGTCGGCCCACTCCAAGGCCACGTCCTCTAACTCCTCGTGCGGAATCGCCTCGTTCGCCATCCCCATGTCGACGGCCTCCTCGGCGGAGTACGTCTTCCCGCGGAAGAACACCTCTCTGGCCTTCTTCTGGCCGACCTGTTTCGCGAGGTAGGCGGAGCCGAACCCGCCGTCGAACGAGGCCACGTCGGGGTCCGTCTGGAGGAACTTCGCGTGTTCCTCGGAGGCGAGCGTCAGGTCGCAGACGACGTGCAGGGAGTGGCCGCCGCCGACGGCCCATCCGGGGACGACGGCGACGACGGGTTTGGGCATGAACCGGATGAGTCGCTGGACTTCGAGGATGTGGAGTCGCCCCGCCTTCGCCTCGCGGACGAGTGGGTCGTCGCCCTCGTCGGCCGCGTCGTCGTCGCGGTACTCGTAGCCCGACCCGCCGCGGACGGACTGGTCGCCGCCGGCGCAGAACGCCCACCCGCCGTCCTTCTCGGAGGGGCCGTTGCCGGTGAGGAGGACACAGCCCACGTCGGCCTGTTTGCGGGCGTGGTCGAGGGCGGCGTACAGTTCGTCGACCGTACCGGGGCGGAACGCGTTCCGTTTCTCGGGTCGGTCGAAGGCGATGCGGACCGCCGGGACGTCCACCGCCCGGTGGTAGGTGATGTCGTCGAACTCGTCGGAACCGGCGACGGGTTCCCACCGTTCGGGGTCGAAGATGTCCGAGACCATACCGACGAGGCGGCCGGTGCGCGCAAAAAGATTCGCTTACCGCGCGGGGACGGGCCGCGGAACCCGTCGCCCGCGAGACGCGGAGGACGAGAGCGGGGGAAAACCGTTCGACCGGTCAGAGTCGTCGCGCGGACTCGACGCCGTTGGCGACGAACGGGAACGCGAGGAGGCCCGCGGTGCCGACGACGAACCCCGCGACGATGGCCGCCGCGAGGTCGGGCGGCGTCGGCGAGAACACGCCCGCGCCGACGGTTCCGAAGACGGCGACGAGGTAGACGACGTTGTACCAGAGCGTTCGGACGGCGGCGTAGAACACCGAGAACGGGGGCCACTCCGGCCCGAGGGAGAGGCGGCCGTTTCGGTACGCGGCGACGCCGACGGAGAGGGCGACGGCCGCACCGAGGGCGGCCGAGGAGGCGACGAAGTCGCCGGAGAACGCGGCGACGACGAGGGCGGGAAGCCCCAACACCGTCGCCTCCGCCGTCCCGTCGAACAGGTCTTCGAGCCAGCGGCCGAGTTCGTCGTTATCCTCGCGGGGACGGACCTGCCTCGCCTCCGTCTCGGAGTCGGTGGCACCTCGTGACATGTACGTCACGTCGGCGGGCGGCGTGAAAAACACTGGGTCCCGGACTCAGTACGCGAGGACGCGCCACGCCCACTCGGACACCGACGGTGCTCCGAGCGAGTCCGGTCGGTCGACGGCCACGTCGACGCGCACCTCGTACCGGAACTCGGTCTCCCAGCGACTCGTCACCGCGCCGGACTCGTTCGTCCGCGTCGCCCTGACGTGCCCGGAACCACCGGCGACGACGCCGCGGTCGGTGTCGAGTGTCATCCGCATCCGGGCGTCTTCGACGGCGAGTGCGCCGGGGCGAGAGAGCGCCACGCGGGCACCCGCACGGAGGGCGGAGGCGGAGGATACACCCGTTCTTCGCCGAACCGATTAGAAAAATGTACTGTTCACTCTGTGAGTTCGCCGACGATTCGGGCGCGAATCTCGTCGCGGAGGCGGTGACTCTCCTCGGCGTCGGTGACGACTTCTATCACGTGCGACCCGTCCTCCTTCGTCGCCGTCTCGTACGCCTCGCGGAATCCGTCTCTGTCGTCGCCGGCGACGCGGGCGAACGAGAGGCCGTAGAGGTCGGCGCTCGGTTCGAAGTCGAGGCCGTGCGGCGTCTTGAACTGGGCGGTGAAGGGCGGGTCGAACCGCTCGATGGGGAGCATGTGGAAGATGCCGCCGCCGTCGTTGTTGACGACGACCACGGTGGCGTCCACGTCCGAACGACCGATAGCGAGGAGGCCGTTCATGTCGTGGTAGTACGCGATGTCGCCGGTGACGAGCGTCAGGTCGTCCGTCGTCGCCGACCCCGCGCCGAGCGCCGTCGACGTGATACCGTCGATGCCCGAGGCACCGCGGTTGCCGAGGACGGTCAGATTCTTCGTCGTCGGCGCGGCGAACCGGTCGGCGTCGCGGACGGGCATGGAGTTCGATACGAACACCGTCGCCGGGTCGGGGGCGAGTTCGAACACGTCGGCGAGGATGCGACCCTCGAACCCGGCGGTGTCGGCGTCGGTCGCGAAATCACTCACGACGGATTCGTGCGTCGCGTCGGCGTCCTCCCAGCGCCGCCGCCAGTCCGGACTCCCCGGCCCGGCGAGGAGACGAGAGAGGCGGCCCATCAGTCGCGACGGGTCGGCGACGACGAGGTCGGTGGCCGTGAACTCGGCCTCGCGCCACCCCGCGGCGGGGTCGACGACGAGTTGCTCGGCGTCGACGCGGGCGAGGTACTTGCGGAGCGGTTTCGACGTGGGCGACGCGCCGAAGCGGAACACCACGTCCGGGTCGGGCCACGACGCGGTGACCGACTCGTCGAGGAAGTCGTCGTAGCCGCCGACGACGGGCGCGACGCGGACGTGCCCGCCGAAGCGAACGCCGGAGAGCGGGTCCGCGAGGACGGGGAATCCGGTCGCGTGCGCGAACGCCGCGAGCGCCTCGCGTTCGACGCCGGGAGCGTCCGCGGGGCCGGCGACGACGAGTCCTCGGGGCTTCGACAGTCGCTCGGCCACCTCGCGGAGCGTGTCGTCGTCGAGTTCGGGCACGCCCGCCGTCGTCCGGACGAACGCGCCGTCGCGGCCCGACGCGGCGAGTTCTGGCAGGTCGTCCGGTACGTCGCCCGCCACCTCGACCGGTTCGAGCGGCTTTCTGAACGGGAAGTTCAGGTGGACCGGTCCGGCGGGCGTTCCCGTCGCCTTCGCGAGTCCGCGTGCGGCCGTGGTTCGGAGCGAGCGGAGTTTCCGCGGCGTCGCCTCCGGTTCGGCCACGTCCTTGTACCACCGGACCGAGTCGCCGAACAGTTTCGCTTGGTCGATGGTCTGGTTGGCCCCCGAATCTCTGAGTTCCGGCGGGCGGTCCGCGGTGAGGAGGAGCATCGGGACGCGCGACTGCGACGCCTCGATGACCGCGGGGTGGAAGTTCGCGACGGCGGTGCCCGAGGTACAGACGAGCGGTGTCACGTCGCCCGTCCGACGGGCGCGGCCGAGGGCGAAGAACGCCGACGAACGCTCGTCTAAGTGCGAGAACACGTGGACGTCGTCGTGTCTGTCGAACGCTTCGGTCAGGGGTGTCGAACGGCTTCCGGGCGTGATGCAGACGGCGTCGACGCCGGCGTCGGCCAGTTCGTCGACGACGGTGCGAGCCCAGAGGACGTTTCGGTTTGGTGCGGTCATATCTGTGAGCGAACAGCTATCGGCGTTCGAGTTCGTCGAGGAGGGCGCGATACTTCAGTTGGACCTCGTCCCACTCGCCGTCGGGGTCCGAGTCGGAGACGATGCCGACGCCGGCGAACAGCGTCGCCGTCGCGCCGCGGACGACGGCGGACCGGAGGGCGACGGCGAACGACCCGTAGCCCGCGGCGTCGATCCACCCGACGGGCGAGGCGTACCACCCACGGTCGAACGGTTCCGTCTCGCGGATGGTCTCTAAGGCCTTCGCGGGCGGGAGGCCGCCGACGGCGGGCGTCGGGTGAAGCGCCTCCACGAGCGAGAGGACGTGTTCGTTCCTCGCGAGCGTCGCCGTGATTGGCGTCCAGAGGTGCTGGACGGTCGCGAGGCGTTTGACGCGCCGTTCCGGGGCGTTGACCGACGAGGCGAACGGCGAGAGTTGGTCGCGTATCGTCTCGGCGACGAGTGCGTGTTCGTGGACGTTCTTCTCGTCGCCCAGCAGTTCGCGAGCCAACCACTCGTCTTCGGCGGGCGTCTCGCCCCGGCCCGTCGTCCCCGCCAGCGCGTCCGTCTCGACGGTTCGCCCGCGGAGGCTGACGAGTCGTTCCGGCGTCGCGCCGAAGAACGACGCCTGCGGCCGGTCCGCCTCGGGTTCGGGTTCGACGAGGAAGCGATAACACTCGGGGTAGGAGTCGCCGAGTCGTTCGAGGACGTCGGGAATCGAGAGGTCCGTCTCCAAGTCCGCCTCCAGCGCCTGCGCGAGGACGACCTTCCGAAGGTCGCCGTCGCGGATGCGTTCGACGGCGGCGTTCACGCTCGCGTTCCAGTCGTCTCTGGCCGTCGTCCGGCGCCTGTCGACGACGCCCGGCGGGTCGGCGACCGGACCGGGGTCCGGCAGCGACGCGATGCGTTCGCGTTCGGTCGCGAGACGCTCTTCGACCGCGTCGGCGTCGGCGTCCGGGCCGACGGCGTTGACGGTGAGCCACGTCCCGTTGTCGGCGTAGGTGACCTGCACGCGGGGGAAGACGAACCGCGCGCCGGGGAAGTCCTCCCACGGCGACCCGTCCGCGCTGTCGGCGTGGAAGGCGAACCCGCCGAACAGACGCGGACGGGCCGCTTCGGTCCCCGCGTGGACGTCGCCCGAGGAGAACAGGTCCTCTGCGGCCTCGCGGACGCGGTCGAATCGGTTCGGCCCGTCCGCGGTCACCGTCGCGGCGGCCCCGCTGCCGACGACTGTCGCCTCGTCGGGCGCAGACCAGACGGTACGCGGCGCGTCGGCGGCGCGGAGGACGGCGCGAAACGACGGTGCCGACACGGGAACCGACCTGCTGACGAGGTGTGTCTCTGCCTCGTCAGTCCGCAGCGATGCCATTTGCTGGAGATGAGGAGGCCACAGTCTTTTACCTGACTATCCCGGAACGGCGGCGTCCGAGAACGAGCGTCGCCGAGAATCGCAGAGAGAGGGCGCGTCGAGGCCGACGCCCAGCGCGTCTAACTGTACCGTTCCTCGTTCCACGGGTTCGCCGTGTTCGAGTAGCCGCGCTTCTCCCAGTAGCCGCGTTCGGGTTCGGTGAGGAACTCGACGCCCGAGACCCACTTCGCGCCCTTGTAGGCGTACTTGTGCGGCGTCACGACGCGGAGCGGTCCGCCGTGGTCCGGCGGCAGGAACTCGCCGTCGTACTCGTAGACGAACAGGACTTCGTCGCGCATGCAGTCTTCGAGCGGGAGGTTGGTCGTGTAGCCGTCGAGGGCGTGGAACATTACGTGAACAGCGTCCGGGTCGACGCCAGCCATCTCCGCCAGCGTGGGGAAGGTGACGCCGGTGAACTCGCAGTCGAACTTCGACCACCCGGTGACGCAGTGGAAGTCCTGCACCTGCGTCTCCGACGGGAGGTCTTCGAACTCCTCGTACGAGAACGTGAGTTCCTCGTCGACGGCACCCCACACCTCGAACGTCCAGTCGGCAGGGTCCCACGACGGCGTACCACTCTTCGAAAGCACCGGAAAGCGCGACGTCTCCCGCTGGCCGGACGGCAGTCTGTCGTCGCCGAACTCCTCGTAGAGTCCCGTGACGTCCTTACTCATGTTCGTACGTTCGTCGGAGCGTACCTAACGGTGACGACTCCGGAGCATCCGTGCTATCGGCTCGACGAACATCGGTTCGCACGGAAGAAACGAAACGTAAGAACGAGGGAGTAGACGTTCGTCGAATGCGAAAAGCCGGGCGCAGGAGTTAAATAACCCGCCTTCAAACCCCCGGGCGTTAGATGCCGAAAGTTAATATCAACGTTCCCGAGCACATCGAGATGCAGATTGCGCAACTCGTGGAACAGGGAGAGTTCGTGAACCGCGAGGAAGCCATCGAAGAACTCCTCTCGACGGGCATTCGCGCGTTCAAGACGAGCGGTCCGATGGACGAGGAGGACCGCTTCGAGGACGACGGGATGATGGGCCACGAAGACGAGTACGTCTTCTGAGACGCCCGGACTCGCGTGTCAGCCAACCCCAATAATCCTTAAATCGACCTCTCGCATAACCCACGACAATGCACAAAGACGAACTCCTCGAACTTCACGAGCAGATGGTGACCATCAAGGACCACTTCGCTGCTCAAGAGCACGTCAACGGGGAGCTCTTCGAACCGTACGAACAGCTCGCCGTGGAACCGTCGCACGTCCACAAGTCCAAGAGCGAGCACAAACACGCCGTCTTCGTCCTCGGCAACGCGCTCGCGGCGGCGATGAGCGAGGACGAGTTCTCCAACGCCGGCCGCGTCGGCAAGCGGATGGAGGAACTCGCCGAGGACGCCGAGTCCAAACTCTGAACGGGACTCGTTCTCCGGGGGCCGCCCACCGACAGCGTCATGGCAGCGAGAGCCGTAGCCGTGTCAGTCGTCGGCCACGCACACGCTCACGGGCGGCAGGAGTTTCATAACGCCGCCGGCGAACTACGCTCATGATGGACACTCCGGGAACACTAGCGGTTCAGCGTGCGCTGCTCGTCGCCGCCGTCGTCTTCTCCATCGCCGTCGTTCTCCTCCTCGACCGGTCGACGAGTCGCGCTCGGTCGGCGCTCCGCGAACGATTCCTCCTCGGCGTTCCGTGGGGGACGGTCGTCAGCGTTCTCGGCGTCCTCGCCGTCTACCTGTTCGTCCAAGGGGGGCTCGGGTACTGGAACCGCCCGGTGACGCTCCCGTTCCGGGCGTGGTCGTACTTCTACCCGCTCGGCGTACTCACCGCGGCGTTCTCGCACGGCGGACCGGGTCACCTCCTCGGAAATCTCATCGGGACGGTGACGTTCGCCCCCCTCGCGGAGTACGCGTGGGGTCACTACGCGCGAGAGCGCGGGAGCACGTCGTTCGGGTCGTGGCGGACGAACCCGTACGTCCGCGCGTTCGTCGTCTTCCCCGCCGTCGTCTTCGTCGTCGGCATCCTCACCTCCGCGTTCGCGCTCGGCCCCATCATCGGCTTCTCCGGCGTCGTCTTCGCGTTCGCGGGGTTCGCACTCGTCAACTATCCGCTCGCGACGGTCGTCGCCCTCGCGGCCGGACGCGTCGTCCGCGTGTTCTACAACGCCGTTCAGGTCCCGCAACTCACCGCCAGCGGTCACCCCGCCTACGTCACGCCGTGGTGGGCCGACATCGCGATTCAGGGCCACGCGCTCGGTCTCTTCCTCGGCGTGCTCCTCGGGTTGGCCGTCGTACGGTCCCGACCGAGAACCGCGCGGCCCTCGGCGGCCAGACTGTGGGCCGGAACGCTCCTGTTCGGCATCCAGCAGTCGATGTGGGCCGTCTACTGGTACCGCGGCGGCGAGACGTACGTCCTCTACCGGGCGGTCGGCGTCGCCCTCGTTCTGGCGCTCGCGACGGTGGTGACGTTCACCGTCGTCGCCTCCGACCGCATCATCTTCGCGGACCTCTTCGACGGTGCCTTCTCGCTCCGAAAGTG
Organism: Halogeometricum limi; assembly: GCF_900115785.1. Classification (GTDB taxonomy): domain Archaea; phylum Halobacteriota; class Halobacteria; order Halobacteriales; family Haloferacaceae; genus Halogeometricum; species Halogeometricum limi. The sequence continues at coordinate 64,733 of NZ_FOYS01000002.1, read as the reverse complement.
GCAGGCCGGGGCGGCCTGTCTCGTCCTCGTCGCCGCCGCCATCTCCGGACCCGCGGTGCCGTACAACCTCTACACCGCCGACGACGGCGAACTCCCCGGCGAGGAGATGACCGTCCGCGACTACGAGGTGACGTACGCGGAGAACGTCTCGAACGGGATGACCGCCGTGTTCGACGTGGAGGCGTTCGGGGAGTCGACGGCGGTGACCACCTCGGGCGTCATCGTCAGGAGCCAAGAGCGGGGAATCTGGACGACGGCGGTGTCGAAAGGGCGACTCGCGTTCGACGGACAGGTCCCCGTTCTCGTCGGCGGCCCCGGGTGGCGCGAGACGGTGTTCGCCGTCCGCGACGGCTGGGTGACCACCGGCGGCAACACCACCTACCGCGTCCTCTTGAGCCACGACGAACGCGCACGCGTCGTCTACACCGCCGAACCCGCACGCGCCGGACCGGTCGTCGGCGGGCGGAACATCAGCATCGAGGCGGCACCGCAAGGGTACTACCTCCACGTCGCGCGGCAGAACAACTCGGTGAGCGCACGCCTCCCCGCGGAGAATCAGACCGCGACGCTGGACGGCCTCACGTTCACGCGACAAAAGAAGAAGCTGTTCGTCGAGTACGGCGATACGAAGCTCCAGATAGCGAGGCGAGAGCGGTACAAGTGACCGGCCTCGTTCGGTCGATGACCCACCTCGGGCAGTCGGTCAGCGCCACTCGATTCGGAACACTTCGGTCTCGATGTCCCGCGACTCGGACTCGTGGAACTCGAACTGCCTGTCGAGGTTGAACGTCGCGCGGAACGCGTGCGTCACCTCACCGCCCTCGTCGGCGGCGAACGCCTCGACGAACTCCTGTGAGCCCTCGTTGTGGACGGAGTACGACACGTCGGCGAGCGACGACGCCGTCTGCAAGAACGCTCTGTCGGCGTGTTCGTGGCCGTGTTGCGCGCCGAACGGCGGGTTCATGAGCACCGTCACCGGGCCGTCGATACAGAGCGGTGCGCGCGTCGCGTCGGCGCGGACCCAGTGGATTGGGGTGGTCGTCCCGACGCGGACGCGGTTCTCGCGTGCGGTTCCGAGCGCTTCGGCGTCCACGTCGACGCCGACGACGCGCGCCGGGCCCCGGAGGGCGGCGCCGAGGGCGAGCATCCCCGTTCCGGTTCCCAGGTCGACCACCGTCTTTCCCTCCACATCCCCGTTCAGGTCGGCGACGTGGACGACGTGGGCGGCCAGCGTCGGCGGTGTCGGGTACTGTTCGAGTTCGACGCGGGGGTTCTCGAACCCCGCGACGACGGAGAGCTGTGTTTCGAGCGCGGACTTCGTCGCCATCAGGCGGATATCGCGCCGGACACCGAAAAAGCGACCCCCTCGCGGTGCGCTCGCTCTTCGAGTGCGCGGAGCGCCGTCCGAACGGCCGCTTCGTCGGCCGCCTCGTCGACGGTGACCTCGACGCGGGCGGTCCCGAGGAACGACGCGGCGCGGACGTACGCTCGGAGTTCGTCGGCGACGTCCTGCGTCGCCAGCGGACAGTCCTCACCGAAACAGGCGTCGACGGTCAGCACCGTCGGATGATAGCCGTCTCCGACGAGTTCAGCCTTCACGTCGCGCAGGTAGTCCGGGGCCGTCGAGTCGAGACTCGACGCCGAGACGACGATTGGCGTCACGTCGCTGACGGTGTCGGTGGCTATCTCGTGGGGCGCAGACGCGTTCGAAGTGGGGGTCGTGCTCATGACACTAGCACATACCTGCTAATCATACAAAAGCCTTGTTGAATGTCCAATAGTAATATTATCGGGAGATTATCGAAGGACGGAGAAGAGTTGTGCGCGGGAGATGAACGGCCCGAGGGACTGAAGCCTCTCCGTGTGATACCAACGCATGGGGTCGCACGCTCCGCGTCCCCCATTCCCCCATTCCTCCCCCCTCGGACGCGGGTACTCGTCGTCGAGTCGCGTCAGTACCGACGCTCGGCCTCGACGACGCCGCGTCCGTCCCGAAGTTCGACCGTGTCCCCGCCGTTGTTCCACACCGCGGACTCGCGGCCCCAGTAGAGCGTCTCCCGACTGTCGGTTCCCCGTCCGGTCACGAGCGTCAGTTCCGCGCCGGGTTCGAGCGTCGTCCCCGGCGGGAAGTCGTACTCGTTGCCCGCCGCGTCGACGACGGACCAGCCCGTGAGATTCACCGACTCCTCGCCCTCGTTTCGGAAGACGACGTACTCGTCGTCGAGATTCTCGTTGTCGTCGCCCGCGGCGTCGGGGTGAATCCGAACGACGTCGATGGAGGCGTCGTCGGCGCTCGTTCCCGTCGTCGTCCGGTCGGCGCACGACCAGAGGCCGCGCCCCGCCGCGCGGGCGTCCGCCTCGGCGGCGCGATAGCGTTCACGTTCGGTAAAGGTACTGTCGTACACGCGAGCGTGTCCGGATTCGAGGAGTGCGAGGTTGAACGACCTCCCGTCGACGGAGACGTACGCGAGGAGACGGCCGTAGTAGCCGCGGCGGTCCGCCGTCTCGTCGAAGACGAGGGTGACTTCCTCGCCGGAGAGTCGCTCTCTCGCGTACGCGGAGGCGTCTTCGCCGGCGGCGTCGAGACAGGCGACGCCCGCCTCGGTGTCAGGGACGCCCTCGAACTCGCCCGGCGCGTTCGACCCGTACACCTCGGGCGTGTCGACGCCGAGGAGGCGAACGGTGTCGCGCGACCCGTTGGCGTATCGGACTTTCACCGTGTCGCCGTCCACGACTTCCGCGACGGTCACGGTGACGCTCGGACCGCCGAAGTCGGAGGTTCCGTCGGCGTCCGACGTCTCCGTCGGCGACGCGCCCGGAGAAACAGCCCCGAGACAGCCCGAGACGACGAGTACGGCGAGAACCACGAATACGGTTCGGCTACGCATACAGTTCGTTTCGACCGGTTACCGGATAATCAAATCGGTGTATGAACGGTCGTTACTACCATCTAATCATCGTATTCAGCCGACACGATAGCACAAAGACTTAAATGCATCCTCCACCACAAACCTTATAATGGAACGTCCGAGCCGCCAGCGTCAGCAGGAGCAGGAAGTGGAGCAGAGTTCCGACGAGCGGATTGCGTGCCCGGAGTGTGAGTCCACCAATATCATCACGGACGCTGACCAGGGGGAGTTAGTGTGCGACGACTGCGGCTTGGTCTTGGACGAGCGACAGATCGACCGCGGCCCGGAGTGGCGGGCGTTCAACCACTCCGAACGGCAGTCGAAGTCCCGCGTCGGCGCGCCCATCACCGAGACGATGCACGACCGCGGACTGACGACGACCATCGACTGGAAGGACAAAGACGCCTACGGACGCTCGCTCTCCTCGGAGAAGCGCTCGCAGATGCACCGACTCCGAAAGTGGCAGGAGCGAATCCGAACGAAGGACGCGGGCGAGCGAAACCTGCAGTTCGCGCTCTCGGAAATCGACCGGATGGCCTCCGCGCTCGGCGTTCCGCGCTCGGTTCGTGAAGTCGCGTCCGTCATCTATCGACGCGCGCTGAACGAGGACCTGATTCGCGGGCGCTCCATCGAGGGCGTCGCCACCTCCGCGCTCTACGCCGCCTGCCGGCAGGAAGGTATCCCCCGTTCGCTCGACGAAGTCGCCGAAGTGTCCCGCGTTCCGCAGAAGGAGATTGGACGGACGTACCGCTACATCTCCCAGGAACTCGGTCTGGAACTGAAGCCCGTCGACCCCAAGCAGTTCGTCCCGCGCTTCGCCTCCGCACTCGGTCTGAGCGAGGAGGTGCAGGCGAAGGCGACAGAGATAATCGACGTCTCCGCCGAACAGGGCCTGCTCTCGGGCAAGTCGCCCACGGGATTCGCGGCCGCCGCCATCTACGCCGCCTCCCTGCTCTGCAACGAGAAGAAGACCCAGCGCGAAGTCGCCGACGTCGCGCAGGTGACGGAAGTCACCATCCGCAACCGGTATCAAGAGCAGATCGAAGCGATGGGCTTCCGGTAACCCGACGACAGAGACGAAGCATCCTGTTCTTTCGACGCTGACGGCTGAGCGACGGCGTTCGGACTCCGCTTCTCGTCCGTTCGACGACTCCCGTACGCGACGACTCCCGCACGGTCACGGCTAGCGCGCGACTACGACTGCCGCACGAACACGACGGCGCGCCGGTCCCACAAGCCGAGGTGGTACCGAGTCGCCGCGTACTCGTCGCCGAGTCTGTCTCGCATCGCCCCGGAGAGACCAGGTTCGGTGACGACGATGGGCGGCGTCGAGTGGTTCCGCGCCCGTCGGTCGAACGTCGTCACGTTCTCCGTGCTGATGGTGTCCGCGTCGGCCCGTTCGAAGTACCACGGGAGGGGGAGTCGGTTCCCCCAGTTCTGGACGACCGGCGGCCACTCGTTTCCGGGGTCCCACGCCGTGTAGTAGTCGGGACCGACGTACAGCACCTCGGGCGTCGACGGGTCGTCGTCGGCGACGGCGGTGGCGTTCCGGAAGAGCGGAGTCAGGTCGTCGCTCGGTTGGGCGAACTGCGCGAGGTCGTTCGACCGGTCGGACGGGCCGTAGACGCCCGTCGCGGTGACCGCGCCGGCCTGCGCGACGACGGCGACGAGGAGGAGCGTCGTGGCCGCCACAGTCGCAACGTCCCGGTCGTCACCGCCGGCGACGGAGACGGTGTAGCGAAGCAGTGCCGCGCCGCCGACGGCCGCGAGGAGCGTGAGGGGGAGGACGACGTGGAGTGCGACCCACGGCGCGGACACCTCGGTCACGACGGGGAACACCGCGACGGCGACGGCGGCCCAGTAGACGAACGCGTCGACGAGGGGGCGACCGGGCGAGGTGACGTACCGGTTCCACGCGAAGACGGCGACGGCCGCGAGGAGAATCGGGAGGGCGACGTAGCCGAGCGTATCGAACAGGTCGCCGACGTAGGGGAACAGTTCGTGCGTCCAGTACGGCCAGCGGCGAAGGACGCGAACGCCGACGAACGACCAGAGGGCGCCGACGGTGGACTCGTAGAGGACGAGGTGCCACGTCGTCGGCCTCGTGAGACCGACGTCGACGTTCGGGCCGGCGCGCGGGGCGAAGAGGAGTACCGTCGTCCCGAGAAAGAGGAGCGAGGCGCGGACGGCGGACGCGGTTCGGCCCGCGACGCGCGAGCGAACCGACCCGAGGAGACGGCGGGCGGACGCACCTCCGTCGAGGACGGCGCTCGGTTGGTCGACGAGGAGGACGGCGACGGCCGCCCAGCAGAGGAGGTAGGCGGCCGCGAAGCCCGACGACCCGAGCGTCAGAGCGAGTGAGACGGCCGCGGCGTACGCGTCGCGTCTGCTCCGGCGGTCGTACGCGCGGAGCGAGAAGCCGACGAACGCGAGGGCGAACAGCGCGAGGGGAACGTCGCCGCGGAGGAAGCGCGAGTAGTAGACGAAGAGCGGGTTGAACCCGAGGAGCGCGGCGAACACCAGCGTCTCGGCGTCGTCGAGTCTGTCCCGGAAGAGCAGCGCACAGAGCGGCAGTGCCGCGCCGAGGACGGCGACGGGGAGACGTGCGAGCGCGTCGGAGACGCCGACGAGGGCGAATACCAGTCTGTCGAGGTGATAGAGGAGGGGACCACCGGCGAGGGGGCGGTATTCGAACGCACCGGTCTCCAGATAGCGGAGCGTCCAGTAGCCGACGCGGGCCTCGTCCCAGTGGAACGGCCGAGCACCGAGGCCGACGAGACGGACGAGGAGGGCGAGTGCGGCGAGGAAGACGACGGCCGCGGCGACTCGGTCCCCGCGGAACCGGAGGCCGAATCGAGTCGCGGCGCCGTCGTCGGCCGCGTCTCCGAGAGTCATGGGAGAGACTCCCGCGTAATCCCGTAGAAGCTTTTTGGTCGCGGTGGGCGGACGGTTCGGAAGGCACAAGCACCGCGACGGCCGAGCGACGACCATGGCAATCGTGGAGTCGCTTCCGCCGAGACCGCTGTCAGCGAAGGAACTCGTCGACCTCAACCACTCGGAGGCCGTCGAACTCGCGAGCCCCATCCGCGAGGAGGGCGACGCGAGCGCCGTCATCCTCGCGACCGAATCGTGGGTGAAGGGACTGGCGTTCGACGAGAGCGACGGCTGGACCGTCGTCGAGACCGTCTCGCTCGACGAGACCGCCCGAATCGACGGGTTACAACGGTGCGAAGAGGCGCTACTCGCCTTCCGCGGCGAGTCCGTCGAAGACGTCGAATAGCCGAGAAACACCCCTCTTCGGCGAACAGTTTCTAACCGCGTCGCGTCGTATCGGCACTCGATGTACGAACGCATACTCGTGCCGACGGACGGGAGTCAGGCGACGGACCGTGCGGTCGAACACGCGGTCGACCTCGCGAAGCAGTACGGTGCGAGCATCCACGCGCTCTACGTCGTGGACTCGGGCGCGTACGCCTCGCTCGAGGCCGGTGCGGACATCGTCCTCGAAGCCCTCGAAGACGAGGGGAAACAGGCCGTCGACCACATCGTCGAGGCCGCAGAGCGCGAGGGCGTCGACGTGACGGCGAGCGTCCAGACGGGGACGGCGTATCAGACGATTCTCGACTACGCCGACGAGGAGGACTGCGACGTCGTCGTGATGGGGACGCACGGCCGGAGCGGACTGAACCGCTACCTCCTCGGGAGCGTCACGGAGAAAGTCGTCCGGAGTTCCGACGTCCCCGTGCTGACGGTTCGGACGCACGACGACGGGTAGCGACCGACGCGAGACTGTCTCGAACTCGTGGAATTCGTGTCGAAAAACGTGTACAACGGCTACTCGACGACTTCGGAACGGACGCCCCTCATAGAGGCCGGACTCCGAGGGGAGCGGAAATCTTCGTCTTTGGAGACATAGATAGTTGTACAGTGCGTTCACAACACCCCAATCTGCGTTCACTAAGCATCTGACATTCTCTAGAAGATAGCAGTCTCCAGAAGCAATATTTCGCCGCTCAGAGGTCTTTCTGCAACGTACTGCTACGTATTACTACAGGCTATGTCTAGATTGTTATTCCCTTATATATCCCAATTATAAATGCTCATTAGCGAGACAGCTACTCGTGTACTCAGATGGTTGACCTAAGCAGACGAAAGCTGATGGCGAGTTCCGTGGCCGCCACACTCGGAGCGAGTGTCGCGGGGGCCGCGAGTGCAGACGAGGTAGAGGAGTCAGACACACCGGGGGCACCCAGCGTCAAGGGGAGCCTCAAGCGCCACTCGACGACGGCGTTCGGCGCGGAGATGACGGGGCCGTTCGTCTTCCAGGACGGGTCCCTGCTGTACAGTCTCCAGCATCCCGCCGAGGAGAACCCCGAACCGTTCGGCCGGGCCGGCGTCGGTTACTTCAGCGGATTCCGGTTCCAGTTCGACGGGAACAACGACGACTTCGAGGAGGTCGGTATTCCGGAGACAGAAGAGGAACAGCGAGACGTTCGGGCCGCGAACGGGAACTACGAACTCCTCTTCTACGGGCGTCAACCCATCAACGGCGGCGACGAACTGCTCGGCGTGACGCAGACGCCCGACGGGGACGAAATCATGCGTCAGAGCCCCGAGGACCCCGAACGAGAGGAGCGACCGTACTTCGCGGGCACGCAGTACGGACTCGCCGCGAGCAACCCCGACTGCAACCAGTTCGTCTCCACGAACGACGAGGGGACGGAGGGCTATCTGTTCACGAACTGGGAGAACAGTCCCGGGTGCGTCTCGCGGGTTCCGCTCAGTCAGGACGACGACGGGGAGTGGCAGGCCGACATGGAGAACGCGATGAACCTGACGAACACCGAGTCGCTCCGCGCGCACGGCGGGACTCGAATCAACTGTTACGGCGACCTCAGCCCGTGGGAGACGATGATTTCGGCCGAGGAGAACTACTCGCATCCGCGCGTCAACCTGACGGCGACGGTGAGCGACATCGTCGAGGCCGGGTCCGGTCTGGGACTCGTCGGCGCTTGCCAGTTCTGGAACCGACCGAATCCGAGCGAGATATCGAACGCGATATCGACGTACGCGGAGAAGGACCACCTCGCGGAGGACTTCGAACCGCAGGGCTACTGGTCGCTGACCGGGGTCGAGTTCCTCGCGTACTACCTCGGGTCCGACCAGAACGACCAGGTCGACGACCAGAACCTCGCGACGACGCCGATAGACGACGTCTACCCGAACCCGTACCGCTACGGCTACTTCGTCGACTTCCGCGAACCGGCGGCCGACGAACCCGAAGCCGTCAAGTACTACGTGATGGGTCGGGCCTCGTGGGAAGCGCCGGACATCCTCGGCGACGAGAAGACCGTCTACGGCTGTTCTGACGGCGACAGCAAGGGCATCTACAAGTTCGTCGCCGACTCGCCCATCCCGTGGTTCGACGACCCGATGCGGGTGTCGGGGACGCTGTACGCGCCGAAGATAACGAACGACGCGGCGAACGCCGAGGAGGCCGGCCAACGGAACTCTCCCGCGGACGTCCCCCTCGAAGTGGAGTGGATCGAACTCGGGCACGCGACCAACGCGGAAGTCGAGTCGTGGGTCGCCGAGTACGACGACGTCACGCAGGTCGACTACCTCGAATCGCACGCCGAGACGAACTGGGCCGACGACCCGGCGGCGGCGCTTCGCGAAGCGGACCTCGAAGTCATCCACAACGGGAACCGGAACTACATCTCGAACGAGGACATCGTCGAGTGGGCGAAGCAGTACGAGGAGAACGGTCCGGGCGGGGTCGACGAGGAACTCCGACGCGTGCCGTTCTTGGAGACTCGCGCGGCCGCGAAGGAAATCGGCGCGTCCATCGAGTTCAACAAGGCAGAGGGCGTCGACAGCGTCGACGACGCCGGACCGGGCGACTACGTCTACTTCGGCATCTCCGAGTTCAACGACGCGCTGGCGGACGACGAAGGCGACGTCCAGATGGACCGCGTCGACGGGGGCGTGGTCTACCGCGCCGAAATCGAAGACGATTACAACGTCTCGACGCTCGAACCGGTCATCGTCGGACCGGACTTCACCGACCCGCCGGAGGACGCAAACGACGCCCTCCGGAACGTCGACAACGTCTACACGATGCGCGACGGCCGCGTGCTCTGCTGTGAGGACGGTTTCGGCGGACCCGCCCGGTCGTACCCGAACGACGGCCTCTACGTCTACGAACCCGAGGACCCGGACGACGGTGACGGCGACGGCGACGAGAACGGCCAGGACGACGGAAACGACGACGAGGACGGCCAAGGCAACGGAAACGGCGACGAGAACGGCCAGGGCCAAGGCAACGGTAACGGTCAGGGCAACGGCCAGAACCAAGGCAACGGTAACGGCCAAGGAAACGGCGACGACTCGGACGAGGAAGCGTCGAGCGAGTAACTCGGTGCCGAGAGACCGGTGCTGCGCGGCCGGGTCGCCGGACGGCGGCCCGTGAACCGTCGCCGACCGCTCGGCCCCACTTCGAGACCTAACATGTCACAGACCAACCAGCGAACGACCGACGAACAGGCCGCGGACCCGACCGAGTCCGTCTACCGCGAGTACATCCTCGGCGTCCGAATCGTCGAACGAACGGCCGGCGGAGACGAGACAGCCTACCGGTTCGAGGCACCGCACCACGAGGGCATCGAGTTCGACGACCCCCAGACGGCGACGCTGTACGCGGACGTCTACTTCGACGTGAACGGCTTTCAGGAGGCCGGCACGGGAGAGCGAGGCATCCCGCCGGAGATAGTCCAAGCCGGACGGGATACGCTCGTCGCTTACTTCCTCACGCAACAGAACGTGGACGTTGAGTGGGTCGCCTCCTACTACGGCGAGAAACCCGAGAAGGTACGGCGGTACGCGAACCGCGTGCGGAAGCGGGCGAAGAAGATACGCGAGGGGGCGGCCGAGCGCGGACTGACCTGACCGCTCGGACCCGCCAGCGGTCGGCGGAACGCACCGTCGCCGCCGACGTCCGGCACGTTCCGACCTCGGTTCGGCGACGGAATCACTCCATAAAGAGTTTTGATACGGTCCCGCAAATTTCGGTACATGACCGAGTACACCGTCGAGTTCGTCGGGACGGGCGAGTCGATTCAGGTTTCCGACAAGCAGACGATTCTCAAAGCCTGCATCGAGGAAGGCATCGCACAGGAGTACTCCTGCCGGGTCGGCATGTGTCTGGCCTGTTCCGCGGAGATTATCGAAGGCGAAGTCGTCCAACCCGCCGCCCGCGGCTTCACCGACGAGGAGAAAGAACACTACGCGCTGACGTGCATGGCGCGCCCGCAGAGCGACCTGAAGCTGAAGCGCGGCGTCTACCCGCCGAGCATCGAGAACGACGCGGCGTCGGCCGCACCCGCCGCAGACGACGACTGAGCGAACGACGCTCCAGTCTTCGCGACGCGCGGTGCCGTGCGTCGCGTGTCACGACAGTATCCCGAGTGACTACCCAGCGGCGAGTGGCTACCAACCGGCGAGCGACTGCCTCGTTCGAGGCGTCAGTCCGCGTTCGACACCGCGCAGTTGTTCGGGCCGAGTTCCAACTCGAACGCCTCGGCGTCGTCGACGTCCGCCCGTCCCAGGTTCGTCTCGATTATCTCCTCGTAGTTCGCCGGCCGCGGCGGCATGTCGTTCGTGACGTGGTCGACGAACGCGGACTCAGAGAGCGACAGGGCCGACAGTTCCGCCCGAAGGTCACCGAACGTGGTGGTGTACGTCCCGTCGGCGTTCCGTTCGGCGGACGGTCCGTAGTGCGCCGGGGCGACGCGGACGTCGTCGTCGAACGCGCCGAAGACGGTGTGGAGCGTGTCGTACAGTCGCCGTGCGGCCGCCGCCGCCCCCTCGTCGCCCCGCTCTAAGTCGGGTCGGGCGACGCTCTCGACGAACACCGAGTCTCCCGTGAGACAGAGGTCGTCGATGCGGAAAGCGGTCATCTCGGAGGTGTGTCCCGGCGCGTGCACGGCGGTGAGAGCGACGTCCCCGACGCGAATCTCGTCGCCGTCGACGACGTAGGTGGCGTGCACGTCCGCCTGTAGACCGCGTTCTCTCGCCCCGGAGGGGAACATGGGTGTCGCCCCCGTCTCTGCCGCGAGTCGCCGGACGCCGCTGACGTGGTCGGCGTGGACGTGCGTGTCGACGGCGTAGACCAGGTCGGCCCCGTATTCCCGCGCGTCGGCGGCGTAGCGGTCGGTGAACTGTCGAAGCGGGTCGACGACGAGGGCTTCGTCCCCGGAGACGACGAGGTAGGCGAGACATCCGCTCGACGGGCGGCGGTACTGGTGGACCACGTGTTCGCCCGCCATCGGAATCACGACGGAGACGTACACGCGCGCCCACCCTCGCATCCCCTCTTCGAGGTTTTCGGCGTCGAAGCCGGCGTCTCTCAGCAGTTCGGCGACGTAGTCGCTGGCCTCGCCGCGGCCGCAGACGACGACGACGGGGTCGTCGGGGTCGAGTCCGGCCTCGCGGGCGGTGTCGGCCACCGCGTCTCGCACTTCGGCCGCCATGAACTTCGAGTACGGTACGAGCGTCGTCGTGGCCGCCTCGGCGTCGATATGCCACGTCTCGAACTCGTCTCGGTTTCGGACGTCGAGGATGGACGTCGACTCACCTCGTTCGAGTCGTTCGTGGAGGCTGTTCGGTGTCACACCTCCAGTAGCACGTGTCGTGAGAAGAACGCTTCGCGAGTCGTTGGAGCCACTCGGTCGACGTTCAGTCGCCCGCGTCGTCGCCGCCGGTCGCGTCGGTCGACTCGTCGGACGCTGCGGCCGCGAGCACGTCGTCGGGGACGTTCGCCCTGACCGCCTCGGGAATCGCGTCGACGCCGCCGTCCGTGTCGACGAAGGCGGGGGCGGACGCGTCATCCACGACACCGGCCGCCGTCTCGTCGTCGCTCGATTCGCCGCCGGCCAGTTCGCCGTCGTCTCCGCCGTCGTCGCCGACGGCGAGTCGCTTCGTCGACTCCCGGATGCCTTCCATCTTGGTGGCCTGTCGGCGACTCGCGTCCGCCACGTCCTCGACCTGTTCGGCGACGGTCTCGGCCTGCTGACGCGTGTTCTCGACCACGCTCGTGACCTGTTCGGCGCTCATCGCCTGGTTGTCGGTGGCGTCGGCGACTTCAGCGATTCCGTCGGTCGTTCGCTGGACTGCGTCGACGATTTCGCCGAGACTGCTCATCGCGTCCTCGCCGCGCTCGATCCCTTCGTGGAGTTTCTCGGTCGTCTCCGACAGACTCTCGACGGTCTCACCGGCCTCCTGTTGGACGCTGTTGACCGTCTGTTCCACCTCGCTCGCCTGCGCTTGCGACTCCTCGGCGAGCGACTTCACCTCGTTTGCGACGACGGCGAATCCCTCGCCGGCGTCACCGGCGCGTGCGGCCTCGATTGAGGCGTTGAGCGCGAGGAGGTTCGTCTGTTCAGCGATTTCGTTGATGGTCTCGATGACGCCGTCCACCTCGTCTATCTTCTCCTGCAGGCGACGGACGTCTTCGGACGCCTCGGTCGCCGCCCGACTGACGTCCTCCATCACCTCGATAGCCTCGTCGGCCGCCTCCTCGCCGTTCGCGGCGCGCTCGGCGGCCTCCGTGCTCGTGTGCTCGACTTCCTCCGCGGTGGCGGCTATCTCTTCGACGGTCGCACTCATCTGAGACACCTCGCCCGCGACTTCGTCCATGTCCGCCGCCTGTCGGTTCGCGATGCTGCGAATCTCCTCGGCTTCCTCGGAGACGGTGAGCGACGACTGGTGGACGTCTTCGATGGGGTCGCGGAGTTCGCCCTCGACCTGCGAGGCGAGTTTGCGACGCCGTTCGGCCTGTGCGCGCGCTTCCTGACTGTACGAGTGGATGTACGTGTCCATCGCGACCTGTTGGTCGAGGAGGAACAGCTTCATGAGCGAGAGCGTCCGTTCGACCACGGCGTCGACCGCTGCCGACACGTCGCCGCCGTCGCCGGAACCGCGGAGGCCAGAGAGGAGTCCGCCGCCGTCCGCGTCGGCACCGCCGTCGCCGTACTCCCGTTTGACCTCCGCGCCGATGGCCCGGGTCAGCCCCTCGTAGTACACCGAGTACGCGCCGAGGTAGAACTTCGGCCCGAGTTCCAACATATCGTGAATCTTGCCGACTCGCGCCCGCCGCTCGAAGTACTCGCGGTCGTACTCGCCGGTGCCGAGCGACCGGAGGTACGCGCGTTGGTCGGCCTTGAGTGCCGTCAGACCCTTACTCGACCGCCCCAGTATCTCCGTCGCCCCCTCGTCGCCCGTCAGGTGGTCGTAGAACTCGTCGACCACCTCGTCGGCCACGTCGTCGAACACGGGTTCGAGCGACTCCAGTCGAGCCACGTCCTCCGCGCCGAATCGGTTGAACTCCTTGCGCCACGCTATCTCGTCGCCGTCGAGACCGAGACCGTCCGCGAGGGCCGACCCGTCGACCATCTCACGCTGTTCGTCGGTCACGGCAACAGCGTCGTCGCTCATGTCCTCCCCGATGGGACACCCCATGAAGAATGTTCGTCGCCGGATATCAGAACTGAGACCGCCCCGACACGAAGGTTCACGACGGTACTGCCCGAACGACTGGGTATGGACGCAGCGACGCTCCGTTCGACGGTCGAAGAAGACAAGCAGACGGAGTTGGACCGACTCGGCTCCCAACAACTGCTCGTCGCGTTGACCGACGCGGACCTGACGCGCGAACGGGTCCTCGACGTGGCGGCCGCGAGCGAACACGCCGCTCACGTGACGTTCGACGGATGGACGGCGGACGAAACCGACGACGACGCGCGCGAGGCGTTCGCCGTCGTCGCCGACCAGGAGGCCGACCACCTCGAACGCGTGACCGCAGAACTCGACGGGGAATGGGAACCGGACGACGAACCGGGACCGATGCACGCGTACCTGCGCGGCCGCGACGCGACGGTCGAGCGAATCGCCGCCGGGATGGTCGGTCGTCCCCTCGTGAGCCAACGGACGTACAACCAACTCATCGGATTCTTCGTGAACGAGGCCGACGAGAGGACGGCAGACGTCCTCCGCGGACTGAAATCGGAGACGCTGGAGACGCTGGAACGGGGACTGTCGCTCCTCGATGCGACCTGTGAGACGGAAGAAGACTGGGAGACGGCCCGGCGAGTCGCCGGCTACACCATCCAGTTGGCGTACGAGGACTACGCGGACGCACTGCGGGGTCTCGGGTTCGACCCCCGGTCGGTGTGCTGATGGCGGGAGACGACGCGGGCGAACGGGAGCCACTGGGCCGCGTCGAAGCGCTCTGGACGAGTCCGGAAGACGGTGCGCCGATGGTGTCGCACGAGTCGATAGAAGCCGTCGACGGCGGCCTCCGCGGCGACCGCTACCTCCTCGGGACGGGCTACTACTCGCCGTACGACGTGTGCGAGGTGACGTTCGTCGACGCCGGCGCACTGGAGGCGATTCTCGAAGAGACGGGTATCGACCTCACCGACGGCCGTCACCGACGAAACGTCGTCGTGCGCGGGGTCGACCTCCACGACCTGCTGAAGACGACGTTCCGCGTCGGCGAGGTGACGTTCCGCGGGACGCGGCCGCGACCACCCTGCGCGCACGTCGAACGGGTCGCCGGCGAGGACGGCGTCGCTCGCGCCCTCGGACGGAAGCGCGGCGGCATCTGCGCGAACGTGGTCGACGGCGGGACGATTCGCGTCGGCGACGAACTCGAACTGCTCGAAGCGGACCCCCGGACGGTCGGGAAATCCATCGCAGACCGCTTGCGCGAGACGTTCGGGGACGACTGACTCGTTCGCTACGGGAAGATGCTCTCGGGCACGTACGCCGTGACTGTCCAGTTCGGCGCGTCGACGACTTCGCTTATCTTCAGGTCGACCGCCGCAGAGCAGAGGATGTACGCCTCGCCGCGCGTGAGGCCGCGTTCCGCCTCCAGATGGTCGATCATGTGTCTGACCGCCTTCTTCGTCGCGACCATCAGGTCGTCGGCGATGCCCGTCGTCGCGTACATCGGTTCGTCGGACCCGGTCGGGGTGAACGGTCCGGTCGTCTCCAGTTGCGGTTGCTTGACGGACTTGTCCTTCAGCACGTCGAACCGCGCGGTGACGAACATCGGTGCCTCTATCCCGGTCACGCAGACCTCACCGTCACCCTGCGCGGCGTGGCAGTCGGCGGTGGAGAACAACGCCCCCTCCGTCTCGACGGGGAGGTACACCGTCGACCCCGCCGTCATGTGTTTCACGTCCATGTTTCCGCCGGTGTCCCGCGGCGGGAGCGTGTCGTGTTCGCCGTCGTCGCCGGGGGCGACGCCGATGATACCGGGGAACATGTCGAGGGGAACTTCGATACCGTTCACGAACTGCGCCACCTCGTCGTCCAGTTCCCAGACGTGTAGGCCCGCCTCCTCGAACTCCTCGGGCAGCAGACCGAGACCCATCTCGCCGGGCATGTACCCCGTGAACCCCCAGCCTTTGTGCTCGAAATCCAGCAGTTCGACGGCCAACACGTCGCCGGGTTCCGCGCCTTCGACCGCGACGGGGCCGGTGAGCGGATGGACCGGGTCGAAACTCGCGTTCGCGAGGTCCTCGGCGTCGGAGTCGGGGCCGACCTGTCCGTCGAGTGCGTCCCGGCACTCGAACCGGACGATGTCCCCGGGTTCGACCGTGACGCGGGGGTCGAGACTGTTGTCCCACACGTGGTGGACGTTCTCGTCGGCATCCGAGAGTTCGTAGTCGACAGAGTACGACATACGTCAACAGTTGACTCGGCGTTCGATAAGTGTAGGTGTACCGGCACGTACGTTTTTATAAAGAGCGGCGGCCAGTCCGCGCCGTGACGTGACAGTCACTCGGAGCGACCTGCGAGTGCGCGGCGCGACCGCTTCGAGTAGTCGAACGCGCGCCGCCTGTCCGTCATAAAGCGTCGGTCTCGTGGCTCGACTCGCCTTACGCTTCGTCGAACACGGAAAATCGAAGATTTTCCTGCACGACGAGTCGTTTCACTCCCCGTCGAACGGCGCAGCACCTCGTGCTGCGAGTACGACGAAGCTACGCTTCGTCGAACAACGTCTCGCCGTCGACCATGTGTTCTTCGACGACGTCCATGTCGAGCGTGACGCCGAGACCGGGTTTCTCCGGAATCTCGATGTAGCCGTCCTCGATGACGTCCTCTTCGACCAGGTCCTCCCACCAGCCGAGTTGGTAGCTGTGGTACTCGACGGCCAGCGAGTTCGGGATGGCCGTCCCGACGTGGGCGCTGGCCATCGTCGCGACGGGCGAGGCGACGTTGTGCATCGCGACCGGCACGTAGTAAGTGTCCGCCATGTCGGCTATCTTCCGCGTCTCGCGCATCCCGCCGACCTTCGGCATGTCGGGCGCGATGATGTCGACGGCCTGCTCTTCGAGGAGACGACGGTGCCCGTGCTTCCGGTAGACGTTCTCGCCCGCCGCGATGGGCGTTGTCGGGGAGGCCTGCGTGACTTCACGCTGGACGTCGTGGTTCTCCGGCGGGACGGGGTCTTCGAGCCACCAGACGTCGTAGTCGGCGATTGCGGCGGCGAGTCGCTTCGCGCTCCCCGCCGAGAACGTCCAGTGACAGTCGAAGGAGACGTCCGCGCGGTCTTTCACGCGTTCGGTGACGGCCTCCACTATCTCTTTCTTGTGGCGAATCTCGGAGTTGCGCAGGTGACGGTTCGCTCGGTCCTTCTCGTGGCCCGAGGGGACGTCGAGGTCGAACTTCAGCGCGTCGTAGCCGAGTTCCTCGACGACGCGTTCCGCCTCGTCGGCGCACGCTTCGGGGTCGGCCTCGTCGGCCGTGTGGCAGTCGCAGTAGACGCGCACCTTGTCGCGGTACTTGCCCCCGAGCAGTTGATAGGCCGGAACGTCGAGAATCTTCCCTGCCACGTCGTGGAGGGCGACTTCGATGCCGGAGATTGCGGTCACGGTGACGCCCTGTACCGACCCCTCGCCGGACATCTTCTGGACGAGGTGTTCGAACAGTCGGTCGATATCCAGGGGGTTCTCCCCGACCAGGAACGGCTTCATCCGTTCGATGAGTTCCGGGACGCCCGCGCCCCAGTAGGCTTCACCGGTGCCGACGACGCCCGCGTCGGTGTAGACGCGAACGAGCGTCCACGGGAAGTTGCCGTCTATCATCGTCGTCTGGACGTCGGTTATCTCGACGTCGCGGCGGCCACCGCGTTTCCCCGAGACACCCATCGTTTCGGCGGAGAGTTCCCGCATCGTGTACTCCGCGTTCGGGTCGTGCAAGTCTGCGTAATCTTTGCTCATAGTTCTGCGTTTACTCGATAAGTTGTAAACCTTTGCACTCCGGCCGTCGGTCGTCGGAGCGTCCGAATCGGCCGTTCGGACCCGGACGGCAAAAGTGGTTCGTGCGGGCAGTTCCCCCGGGACTACAGTTCGTCGAGGAGGTTCATCACGTAGACGATGCGGAGCAGAGACGCGGCGTCGCCGCGGTCGTACACCAACTCGTCGGTGGCGCGGACGTGAGTCAACACGTCTTCGGAGGCGTGTTGCGGCGCGGCCGCGATACCCGCGTCGGCGTCGTCGGCCCACTCCATCACTCTGAGGTCGGATTTACTGTCGCCCATCACGAGGACGAACGGGTCCTCGACGTCGAGGACGTCGAGGGCCGCCCGAACGCCGTTCGGCTTGTTGAGTTCGAGCGACCCGATTTCGGCCGCGTCGGCGTGGTAGTACGCGACGTCGATGCGGTCGAACAGCGACCGAACCGTCTCGGGGACGTCTTCGGGGTCACACTCCGGTGCGGCGCCTCTGTCGCCGAGGACGGTCTGAACTTCGGGGTCCGCGGCGGCGTAGTACGCGCGGGCCCAGTCTTCGGCGACCCCGCCGTCGGCGTCGACGCCGAGTTCGCCGTCCAGTGCGGAACCGACCGCGCGGCCGAGGAGGTCCACGAGGTAGACGAGGCCGTGGTCGATGACCTCTTCGGCGGGGTCGCTCCCGATGTCGAAGTTCGGCTTGAGCGTGATGTTGAACTCGTTGCCCTGCAGGTGGACGGACTCGCGCAGGTCGTCCGGCGCCTGCGGGAGGACGCGCGAACGAACCTCCGAGAACACCTCGCGGACGGTGTCGTCTAAGTCCTCGTACAGCAACTGCTTCGTCGTCGACCCGTGGCCGGGAGTGAACACGCCGGTCCCCGCCTCGTAGACGATGCTCACGTCGCCCGAGTGGACGAGTTCGTTGCCGAGACCCTGGATGGTGAACCCCTTGACGTTCTCTAAGGTCTGTCCGGTGCAGATGACGATGGGGACGCCCGCCTCGTGAAACTCCGTCAGGAGGTGGAGCGTGTCGCGCGGAATCTCGTTGTCCGTCCGCCCGGCCGAACGAAGCGTCTCGTCGACGTCGAGGACGAGTGCGTTCACCGACCGGCCGTACTTCGAGTGCAGGTCGAGTGCCGTGAACGTCTGGTCGCGAGTCGCCCGCGCGGCTATCTCGGCGAACGTCGCGCCGGCGGCGAACGACGACTGCACCTCCTCTTTTCGGTCCTCTAGTTCGTCGCTCGCGTCCTCCCAGTAGTCGAGTGCGATGCGCGAGTCGACGGGGGGAAAGAGGTCGACGAAGTTCTGTAACTCTCTGAGCGTGTCCGTCTCGAAGTCCGCGTACAGTCGGTAGAGAAGGTCGTATCGTTCCATACGACTATCGGGACCCACGGGCGCAAAAAGGATGCCCGTGCGGCGATTCCTGCACGGGGAAACGCTCAAACGCCTCGTACGCATACGCCGACACATGGCTAACTGGACCGACAGCATCGTCGGAGACCGGATGACGGTCGACCGCGAGTTCAACGACCGAGTCGCCGCCTCGGAGTTCTCCAGTCAGGAGTGGGGACTCATCATGACGGCGACGGAGTTCGAGATCGAACACGCGGACGACCCCGAACGGGCGCGCATCGTCGCGGACACCGAGAAACTCCCGCAGATAATGCCCGAACTGAAGAACGTCCGGTCGCAGATGGCGCAGATGGGCGGCGCACCCGCGGAGTCGTCGTCGGGCGGCGGTGGCGGTCTGTTCGACTCCATCAAGGGCGCACTGGGACTCGGCGGTGGCGGCGGCGGCGACGACGCCGAGAAACGGCGAGAGGCGGAGCGTCTCGTTCAGGAGTACGCCGACGAGTTACAGCGTCACCTGGAGTCGAACGGAAAGTGGGAACGAGTCAGAGTCGCGTACCAAGAGTAGCAGGCCGCGGGCGCGTCTGAAACCGGTGAGTCGGCGGGTCGGCGGTCGGTCAGACTTCGTCGCCGGTGCGGAACAGCGTGAGTTCTTCTGCCTCGTAGATGTTGATGAGTTCGGTGATTATCTCGTCGTAGTCTTCGTCCTCTTCTCGAAGCGAGTCGAGTCGGGCCACCGTCTCCTCGTCGAGGTGTACTTGAGGCATGACTGACAGAAGGTCACGGAGCGACTTAAGCGCGGGGGCGGTGTCGACGCCGCCGACGAAAGAGGAGTGCGCGAGGCGTTCAGCGGTAGCGACTTCGGCCCGCACTGCCGGAGACGTGCGTCAGGTCCGCGTGCACGTCCGCGACGCGGTCACGAATCTTCCGGCCGACGACGCGGGGGTCGAACACGTCTTTGTTCGGCGACCACTCGGTCTCGTTGAAGAACGTGTCGCGGGCGTCCTCGACGCCTTCGGGCGGGACGATGGCCTCGTGGTCCTCGCGGTAGTGGTCGTACGCCGTCCGCGTGTACTCGTACTGGTAGCGCGTGTCCTTGTTGACCTTACAGATGCCGTGTTGGAGCATCTCCTGCAGTTGGTCGGGTTGGACGCCCGAGGACCCGTGCAGGACGAGGGGCGTGTCGAGGCCGTGGTCGCGGAGTGCCTGTCGGATGTCGTGTGCGAGGTCCGGGCGGAGTTCGAGGTCCTTCCCCTTCGCGACGCCGTGTTGCGTCCCGACGGAGATGGCGAGGAGGTCACACCCCGTCCGGTCGACGAACTCGACGGCCTGTTCGGGGTCGGTGTAGAACGCCTCTTCGGCCTCTATCTCGTCTTCGACGCCCTTTATCTGACCGAGTTCGGCCTCGATGAGGACGTCCGCACCCTTCTCCTCTTTCATCTCGACGACTTCCTTGCTCGTCGCGACGTTCTCCTCGAACGCCTCGTGGGAGGCGTCGATCATGATAGAGGAGGGAATCCCGAGGTCCATCTGCGCCTCGATGAACTCCATGTCCGTCTGGTGGTCCATGTTGAGGAAGACGCCGATGTCGTACTGGTCGGCGATGACCTCGATGTAGTTGCCCATCGCCTTCAGGCCGGAGACGGCGTCGCCGTTCCCGGCGAACGAACAGGCACCGCCGGACAGTTGCATGAGGAGGTCGGAGTTCTCTCGCGAGGCACCCTCCATCAACCCCATCATGACGTTGGTTTCGGCGACGTTCGAGGCGACGAGACCGAACCCGTCTTCCAGTGCGTCGTCGTAGACCTTGCCGAGTTCACTACCGCCGTAGAATGGCACTATGGGTCACCTGTCTGGGGATTCACGTGCGGGGATTATAACGTATGCGGAGAGCTTTCGTTCCTGCACGATTTCCCGAGTACGACGCACGAACTGCGAACAGCACATATCGGTACTCGAATCCGTGTAAATCGGCGAGTCGGACGAGATATGACCACCGGCGTGTCTGTTCGGTTCTGTTCGTTTTCGAGAGCGTTCGTGACTGTTATCGACGCAGTGTGCAGCGAGCGCGCGAAGGACGAAGCGCGGAGCGCGGAGTGAAGCGGCGAAGAACGGAGAGCGGAGAGCGACGACGGCGGTTCAGGAGAAGAGTTTCTTCAGACGGGCGAACAGTCCCTTCTCGCGGTCGCCGCCGCGGCGTTGCTGCGTCGCCTGCTGCGAGTTCGTCTCCGCGGGTTCTGGGTCGGAGTCGGCATCGGACTCGGCGTCCGCCGCGTCCGAACCGCCGGCGGCGACGTCGACCTGTTCTGCGCCGTCGGACTCGGCGAGTTCTTCGGCCTTCTTTACGAGTCCTTCGGCGTCGTTGACGCCGTCTTTGACCGTTCCCTTCACGAGGGATTTACCCTCGAACCGGTCGCGGCTGACGGCCGTGTCGGCGGCGATGATGACGACGTCCGCCTCGGCGATGTCGTCGGCCGTGAGTTCGTTCTGCGCGCCCATCGCGCCCTGCACTTCGACCTTGATGTCGTGGCCGAGTCGGTCTGCTGTCTGTTCGAGGTTCTCTGCGGCCATCTGGCTGTGAGCGATGCCAGTTGGACACGCGGTGACTGCGACTAGCTTCATGATTGTGTGTTCTGTGTTAGCACTTGTTCGACTTCATCTTTGGTGCTGGCCGACAGTGCGCTATCGGCCAGTTTTCGCGCCGCCTCCGTGTTCGTCTCCGTCACGGCCTGTTTCACCTGCGGCACGGTGACGGCGCTCATGCTGAGTTCGTCGAGGCCGAGGCCGAGGAGGAGTTCGGTCAACTCGGGGTCGCCGGCCATCTCACCGCACATGCCGACCCAGACGTCGGTTCCCTCGGCGGCGTCGACGGTCGCGCGGATGGCTCGGAGCACCGCCGGTTGTCGGTAGTCGCCGAGGTCGGCCACGCGTTCGTTGCCGCGTTCGGCCGCCATGACGTACTGTGCGAGGTCGTTCGTCCCGATGCTGAAGAAGTCGACTTCTTCGGCGAGGTCCGCGGCCATGAACGCCGCGGCGGGCGTCTCGACCATCACGCCGAACTCGGGAACGGCGTACTCGATTCCCTCTCGCTCCAGGTCGTCGGCGAACAGTTCGAGTCGTTCGCGGGCGGCCACCACCTCGTCGACGGTGGAGACGAGTGGGAGCATGACCGCGAGGTCACCGCCCGTGTCGTGCGCCGCGGCGCGCAAGAGCGCGCGAAGTTGCGTCTCGAACAGGTCCGCGTCGGGACTGAGCGACCGCCGAATCCCCCGTTCGCCGAGGAACGGATTCTCCTCTTCGGGCAGGTCGAGGTAGTCGATTGGCTTGTCGCCGCCGACGTCGAGCGTTCGGACGACGACGCGGCCCTCGGGGAACGTCTCCAACGCCTCGACGTACGCCTCGTACTGCTCCTGTTCGTCCGGCGGCGACTGCCGGTCGAGAAAGAGGAACTCGGTGCGGAAGAGACCGATGCCGTCGGCACCGCGGTCGGCGGCCGGTGCGAGGTCAGCCCGCGTGCCGACGTTTCCAGCGACCTCTATCTCGACGCCGTCGGCCGTCGACACCGGGTCGTGACGAACCGTCACGTCGTCGCCGTCGACGGCGGCCTCGCGGGTCGACTCGTCGGGGTCCACGACGACGACGCCGTCCGTGCCGTCGACGGCGACCGTCTCGCCGTCTTCGACGTCGTACAACTCTTCGCCGACGCCGACGACGGCGGGAAGCGCCAGCGAGCGAGCGAAGATAGCCGCGTGGGAGGTTCGGCCGCCGGTGACCGTGACGAACCCGGCGACGCGTTCGGGGTCCAACTGCGCCGTGTCGCTCGGCGTCAGTCGCTCGGCGAAGACGACGCTCCCCTCGGGCAACTCCGCGAGGTTCACCCGTTCGCCGCCCGCGAGGACGCGAACGAGTCTGTCGCGCACGTCGCGCAGGTCGTCTGCGCGTTCGGCCATCCGACCTTCCATGCCCTCGAACTGCTCGACGAAGCGGTCGAACGTCCGCTGGACGGCGTGTTCGGCGGGGAGTCCCTCGGCTATCTTCTCTTCGACGCCGTCGGTTATCTGCGGGTCGTCGAGGAACTGGACGTGCGCGTCGAACACCGCCGCCTCGTCCTCACCGACGCGCTCTGCGGTCCGTTCGCGTTCGAGTTGCAACTCCTCACGTGCCGTGGTGCGAGCCTCCTCGAATCGCGTCGTCTCGGCCTCGGCGTCCACGTCTTCGGGGGCCGGCGGGTCGTCCAGTTCCGCGTCGGGCGCGTACCAGACGACGTCGCCGACGCCCGACAGTGGCGTGACGCCGACGCCGCCGAGTCGTCGTTCTGTCATCGGTTACAGTTCGTCCTCCGGTGTCGAAAGCACTTCTTCGAGGGCGTCGAGTGCCGCTTCGGCGTCGTCGCCCTCCGCGGAGATGCGGACCTTCTCGCCGCCGGAGACGCCCAGACCGGTGACGGCGAGCATGCTCGCGGCGTTCACCAAGTCGCCGTCTTCGGGGCCGACTTTGACCTCCGAGTCGTACTCGTTTGCCGTCTCGACGAACTTCGAGGCGGGACGGGCGTGCAGGCCGTCTTCGGGGACGACTTCGACGACGCGTTCGGGCATCAGTTCACCGCCTCCCGAACCGTGTTCTGAACCGTCTCTTCGTCCTCGGCGTTCAGGAGTTTCTCGCGCACGTCCTCGTGCATGAGGGCGCGCGAGAGCGAACTGAGAATCTGCAGATGTTCCTCGCCGCCCTCCTCGGGGACGAGAATCATGAACAGCAGTTTCGCGGGTTCGTCGTCCATCGCGTCGAAGTCGATGCCCTCCGAGGACCGCGCGAACGCGACGGAGGGAGCCTCGACGGCGGTGGTCTTGGCGTGCGGGATTCCGATTCCCATGCCGACGCCGGTGGTGGCCTCTTTCTCTCGCTCCTTGAGGTCCGCGAGTGCCGTCTCGCGTTCGGTCACGCGACCGTTCTCCACGACGAGGTCCAAGAGGAACTCGATGGCCAGTTGTTTCTCTGCGGGCGGTTCGTCTAACGAGATGTGCGCCGTCGGCATCAGGCGGTCGATTTCATCTTCGAGCATTTTCGTGCGAATATGTGAACGGGAAGAGTAAGGTAGTTGCGTTGTCGGTGGTCTTTAGTTCGATTGGTCGGTGGTCGTGGTCAGTCGTCGGACGCCGCCGCGCCGGACCCGGTGCCGACGCGTTCGTCGAAGTCGGGTTTCGTGACCGTCGCGATGACGGCCGTGACGAGAGACCCGATGACGATTGCGGCGAGGAACATCAACGGCTTGTTCGACAGCGGAACGACGAAGATACCGCCGTGCGGGGCGGGCATCGTCACGTTCAGCGCCATCGACATCGCACCGCCCACCGCGCTTCCGGCGATGATCGAGGGGATGACGCGGACGGGGTCCGAGGAGGCGTACGGAATCGCGCCCTCGGTGATGAACGAGAAGCCGAGGACGATGCCCGACTTCGCGTTCTCGTACATCTCGGCCGCGTACTTGTGCGGCGCGATGAAGTTCGAGATGGCGAGGCCGATGGGCGGGACCATCCCGCCGATCATCACGGCCGCCATCGGGGCGACGACGCCCTCGGCGATGAGGCCCGTGGCGAACACGTAGGCGACCTTGTTGACGGGTCCGCCCATGTCGAACGCCATCATGCCGCCGAGGAGTGCGCCGACGAGGACCGCTTGGCTCCCCTGCATACTCTGCAGGAAACTGGTCAGTCCGGCGTTCGCGATGGCGACGGGGACGCCGAGGACGAAGATGACGAGAGGCGACAGAATCGCCATCGTCAGCACCGGTACGATGAGCACCGGCATCATCGGCTGGACGAACGACGGGACGCTCCAGCCCTTTATCCAGCGAGCGACGTATCCGGCCAGCAGACCGGCGACGAGCGCGCCGAGATAGCCCGCACCGGCCGCACCGCCCTGCAGGCCGATGACGTCACCGGCCGCCTGCAGGACGTTGCCTTGCTGGATGATGTACGACAGCAGGAATCCGGGTGCGAGGCCCGGACGGTCGGCGATGGCGTACGCGATGTACGCGCCGAGGATGGGCACCATGATGGTGAGCCCCGCCACACCGATCTGTGCGAGGAACCACCCCATCGTCCCCGTCGCGCCGAACACGTCCTGGACGCCCGTTCCCGTCACGCCCGCCACCGCGTAGCCGAGGGCGAGGAAGATGCCCCCGATGGTGACGAACGGAATCATGTACGATACACCCGTCATCAGGTCCTCTTTGATCTTCGTCAGGTAGGACCGGTATGCGTTCTCCGCTGACTGCTTACGTGCCATAGTTTGCTCCCTCACGATAGTTACTAAACGTCTTCAAAAACACTTTCGGATATGCGCATTTGTGTTCGCTTCTGCGTCGAGACCCGAACTAACGAACATTAGGGTCGGGCGGTGGAGACGCCCACGTCGTCTCGCGTCTCGAAGACGCCCTCGAAGTCCGGGACGCTGGTCCCCGAGGCGGCGACGACGCGCGAGGCGACGGTGACGCCCGTTCGGAGCGCGGTCCGTTCGGACTCTCCGCGCGCGAACCCGGCCAGGAATCCGGAGAGGAGAGCGTCGCCCGCGCCGACGGTGTCGACCACGTCGACCGGAAGCGCCGCGGCGTGGTAAGTGCCCGAGTCGGTGGCGAGCAACGCACCGTCGGGGCCGAGTGACGCGACGACGAACTCGAACCCGCGTTCGCGGAGGGCTTGCGCCGCCGCGACGCAGTCCGCAGTCGTCTCGACGGCCATCCCCGTCGCGACGCCGAGTTCCTCGCGGTTGGGCTTGCAGACGAGGTACGAGGCGTCGAGTTCGGTGAGCGACGCCCCGCCCATATCGACGGCCGTCTCCCAGTCGCCCGCCGATGCGAGTTCGTCGACGTCGGCCGTGGAGACGCCGTTCGGAAGACTCCCGGCGATGACCAACCTGTCCGGGTCGCGGGCGCGGACGCGTTCGACGAGCGTCTCGACTTCGTCCTCGGAGACGGTCGGCCCGTCGTGGTTTATCTTGTACTCGCCCTCCGGACCGAGCACCGTCGTGTTCAGTCGCGTTCGGTCACCGATAGTGACGAAGTCGTTCGGCACGGCGTCGTCGGTCAGTCGGTCGCGAATCATCCGGCCGAACGGCCCGCCGAGAAAGCCCGTGGCGGGCGCGTCGACGTCTAGCGCCGTGAGGTACTTCGAGACGTTGATTCCCTTGCCGCCGGCGTCGAACTTCGCGTCGTCCGTCCGGGCGACTGCGCCCGTCCGAAGCGGTTCGGTCACGCGGACGGTGTGGTCGACGGCCGGGTTCATCGTCACCGTCAACACGTCGTCGCTCATTCGGGCGACACCTCCACGACAGTGACGCCCTCGTTCTCCAAGGCGCGGCGTTCGCGGGGCGGCAACTCGCCGTCGGTGACGAACACGTCCACGTCGGCGACGTCGGCGAACTTCACGAACGAACGTTTCCCGACCTTCGTCGTATCGGCGACGAGGACGACGCGGGCGGACTTCTCGACCATCAGCTGCTTCATCCGCGCCTCGTCCTCGTTCGGCGTCGTCAACCCGCCCTCGGAGTCGATGGCGTTCGTCCCGAGAAAGAGGAGGTCGAAGTTCGTCCGTTCCATGAACGATTCTGCAGTCGGTCCGACGAGCGCCCTCGTCCGACTGCGAAGCGTCCCGCCCGTCAACTTCACGTCGTTCTCCTCGCGCCCGAGTTCGACGGCGAGACGCGGCGAGTTCGTCACGGCGAGCATCGACCCGTCTTTCGGGGCCTGTTTGGCCACCTCTATCGTCGTCGTCCCGGCGTCGAAGAAGACGACCTGACCCTCGGTTATCTCTTCGACCGCGCGGGCGGCGATGGCTCGCTTTCCGGCGAGGTTCTGCACCTCTTTCTGTCCGTACGTCTGTTCTTTCCCGACCGTCGTGACGGGAACCGCTCCACCGTGTGACCGTTCGACGAGTCCGCGGTCCTCCAGTTCTCGGAGGTCACGCCGGATGGTGGCCTTCGAGTAGCCGAGTTCCTCCGCGAGGCCCTCGACGGACCGGCCGTCGTCCGCCGAGACGAGTTCCACGATTCGTCTTTTTCGCTCTGCTGGTAACATAAGCGTCAGTCGTACTCGGGAGTAGCGCCTGTTCGTTGTTAATTGTTTGTGTTCGATATACGTTCGCTCCTGCACGTTTCCCGCAGAAAATTCGTGAAGTCGTGCAGACACTCGACTGTCGGCCGGTCGCGGACGGATGAGACGCCGAGAACAGCGTCGAGAATCAGCGGTTCGGACGAACTGGGCTCGAAAGCGGGCGGAAAACGAACCGTGTCCGGTCGTTCAGTCGAGTCGGTCGACGATGGCCGCGGTCACGTCCTCGGTGGAGGCGTCGCCGCCCAAGTCGGCCGTGCGCGGGCCGTTCTCCAAGGTCGCCTCGACGGCGTCTCGGACCGCGGCGCCCTCCTCTTCGTAGCCGAGATGCTCCAACAGCATCGCCGCGGAGAGAATCGTCGCCGACGGGTTGGCGACGCCCTCGCCCGCGATGTCTGGGGCCGTCCCGTGGACGGGTTCGAAGAGCGCGTTGTCCGGACCGATGTTCGCCGACGGGAGGAGACCGAGTCCGCCGACGAGTCCGGCCGCGAGGTCCGAGAGGACGTCGCCCGCGAGGTTCGGGCAGACGACCACGTCGAACTGTTCGGGGTTCAGGCAGACGTGCGTCGCGAACGCGTCCATCAACACCTCGTCGGTGTCGACGCCGTTCTCCTCGGCGACGGCGACGACGCTATCGCGGAACCGGCCGTCCGTCTCGCGCATCACGTTCGCCTTGTGCGCGACGTGGAAGCCCTCGGGAGCGTAGTCGCAGGCGAACTCGGCGAGTCGTTCCGACGCCGAGGTGGTGACGACGCGCGTGAGCGTCGAGAGGTCCTCGGAGAGTCGGTCCTCGTGTCCCGAGTAGACGCCCTCGGTGTTCTCGCGCAGGAAGACGACGTCCGTCTCCGGGCGAAGCGCGTCGACTCCCGGGTAGGCTTTCGCGGGGCGGACGTTGACGAACGAGTCCACCGCCTCGCGAAGGGGAAGGATGACGTCCGCGGCCGTCTCGCCCGCCGCGCCGAACAGCGTCGCGTCCGCGTCGGCGACGAGGTCGTACGTCTCCTGCGGGAGTGCTTCGCCCGTCTCCTCTCGTACGGCGTCGCCCGCCTCGGCCTCGACGAACTCGAAGTCGCCGACGGCGTCGAGGACGGTGACGGCCGCCGGGACGACCTCTTTGCCGATGCCGTCGCCCTCGACGACGACTATTTCCTCAGTCATCGCTCTGGATGTACGGCAGGGAGTTCGCCGTCTCCTGTACCGCGCGGGCGTTCGATTTCATCAGCGCCGTCGTGTCCCAGACGCCGTCGACGAGTGCCTTTCGCTGGGCGTCGTCGACGGTCACGTCGACGGTGTTCCCGCCGTAGGTGACCGTCTCCGCTTCCACGTCCACGTCGATGTCGCCGTCGGGATTCTCCTCGACCCACGACTGCAGTTCCGAGATGGTCTCGTGGTCGGCGGTGACCGTCGGGATGCCGAGTGCGAGGCAGTTGCCCGCGAAGATTTCGGCGAACGACTCGCCGACGATGGCGTCGATTCCCCACCGCATCAGCGCCTGTGGCGCGTGTTCGCGAGAGGACCCGCAGCCGAAGTTGGCGTTGACGACCATCACCGAGGAGTCTTTGAACCGGTCTTCGTTCATCGGGTGGTCCTTCGGTTCGTCGTCGTCGTCGAACCGCAGGTCGAAGAACGCGAACTGACCCAGTCCGTCGAAGGTGACCACCTTCATGAACCGCGCCGGAATTATCTGGTCGGTGTCGATGTCGTTGCCGCGGATGGGAATCCCCGTCCCCGACACGTAGTCGACTTCCGGAATCTCCTCGGTCATGCGACGTTCACCTCCTTCATCTCGCGCACGTCGGTCACTTCCCCGCGAATCGCCGCGGCGGCGACCATGCGCGGGTTCATCAGGACGGTGCGCCCGTCCTTCGAGCCCTGTCGGCCGACGAAGTTCCGGTTCGAGGAGGAGGCGCACGCCTCGTCGCCCTCCAACTGGTCTTCGTTCATGCCGAGACACATCGAACAACCCGCGTTGCGCCACTCGAAGCCGGCTTCCTCGAAGACGTCCTTCAGGCCCTCCTCTTCGGCGGCCGTCTGGACGCGCTGACTGCCGGGGACGACCATCGCGCGGACGTCCTCGTGGACCTGTCGACCCTTCACGAGGGCGGCCGCGCGGCGCAGGTCCGCGAGTCGTGCGTTCGTACACGACCCGAGGAACGCCACGTCGATGGGGTAGCCCTGCATCGTCTCGCCGGGCGTCACGCGCATGTGCTCCTGCGCGCGGCGCGCGGTGTCCTGTTTGTCCTCCGGCAGGTCTTCGGGGGCCGGAATGGGTTCGGTGATGCCGACGCCCTGTCCGGGCGTGGTCCCCCACGTGACGACGGGTTCGAGTTCGTTCCCGTCGATGGTGACCACGTCGTCGTACTCGGCGTCGTCGTCCGAGCGGACGGACTCCCAGTACGGCTTCAGTTTCTCGAACTTCTCGGGGTCGTCGCGGAAGGCGTCCGTCTCCGCGAGCCACTCGTATGTCGTCTCGTCGGGGTTGACGTAGCCCGCGCGTGCGCCGCCCTCGATGGACATGTTACAGATGCTCATGCGGCCTTCCATCCCGAGGTTCTCGATGGCCTCGCCCGCGTACTCGTAGACGTAGCCGACGCCGCCGTCGGTGCCGAGTCGGCGGATGATTTCGAGGATGACGTCTTTCGCCTCGACGCCGTCGCCGAGTTCGCCGGTGACCTCGATTTTGCGAACCTGCTGTTTCTCCATCGCGATGCATCCGGTCGCCAGCACGTCGCGAATCTGCGAGGTACCGATACCGAACGCGAGCGCGCCGAACGCGCCGTGCGTGGAGGTGTGACTGTCGCCGCAGACGATGGTCATACCGGGTTGGGTCAGGCCTTGCTCGGGCCCGATGACGTGGACGATACCCTGGTCGCCCGACGTCGGGTCCGAGAAGTCGATACCCGCCTCGCGGACGTTCTCCTCTAGCTCCGACATCATCTCTTCGGCCGCGCCGTCGGCGTAGGGTCGCGACTGGTCGGCGGTTGGGACGATGTGGTCCACCGTCGCGTGGGTTCGCTCGGGGAACGCTACCTCCATGTCGCGCTCGCGAAGCATCCCGAACGCCTGCGGACTCGTCACCTCGTGGATGAGGTGCAGACCGACGAACAACTGCGTCTGCCCGGTGGGGAGCGTCGTGACGGTGTGTTCGTTCCACACCTTGTCGTACAGCGTCCCCTCACTCATCGCTATCACCGCGGCCGCGGTTCCACACCGCGTTGGCGCCGTCGCCCTCCCGCGGCGTGTGGTCGACGTTCGCCATGGCGTCCTCGTCTCGTCGCTCGCCGCCGTCGGTGACGGCCGGTCCGCGACGGAACGTGTCGCCGAGCGTCTCGTTCGTGTACGGATTCGTGTGGCTCACGCGTCGCATCTCTGTCTCCGTCTCCGTCTCTCGGGTTCGATTGTCGTTGTCGCTCATCGTACTCAGTCGTCAGCGGGCGCTTCCGCGGCCTCTTTCTCGTCCTCGTCGGCCCACGAGAACAGGTCGCGAAGCGGTGCACCGACCTGTTCGATGTGGTGGTTCTCCTCGCGGTCTTTCAGTTGCGTGTAAGACGGTCGACCGGCCTGATTCTCCGCGATCCACTCGCGGGCGAACGTACCGTTCTGCACCTCTTCGAGAATCTCTTCCATGTTCTCGCGGGCGTGGTCGTCGACGACGCGGTCACCGCGCGTCAGACCGCCGAACTCGGCGGTGTCGGAGACGGAGTCCCACATCTCGCCGAGGCCGCCTTCGTACATCAGGTCGACGATGAGCTTCAGTTCGTTCAGGCACTCGAAGTACGCCATCTCCGGGGAGTAGCCCGCCTCGACCAGCGTCTCGTAGCCCTGCTTCACCAGCGAGGTGACGCCGCCGCAGAGGACGGCCTGTTCGCCGAAGAGGTCCGTCTCGGTCTCCTCTTGGAACGACGTCTCGATGACGCCCGCTCGGGTGCACCCGATGGCGTGGGCGTACGCGAGCGCTTCCTCCTTCGCCGACCCCGTCTCGTCCTGGTAGACGGCGATGAGGCCCGGCGTCCCCTCGCCCGCCTCGTAGTTACGGCGGACGAGGTGGCCCGGCGACTTGGGGGCGGCCATCGTCACGTCCACGTCTTCGGGCGGGCGAATCTGGTTGTAGTGGATGTTGAAGCCGTGCGCGAACTGGAGCGTGTCTCCGGCCTCCAGTTCGTCGCGAATCTCCTCGAACACCGCCGGTTGGACGGTGTCGGGGACGAGGACGGAGACGATGTCTCCCTCCGCCGCCGCCTCGGCGGGCGTCGCCACGCGGAGGCCGTCGGCTTCCGCGGCGTCTCGCGAGGAGGACCCCTCGCGCAGGCCGACGACGACGTCGACCCCGCTGTCCGAGAGGTTCTGCGCGTGGGCGTGGCCCTGGCTGCCGTACCCGAGGACGGCCACGGTCTTGTCGTCTATCTGCGAGCGGTCTGCGTCGTCGTCGTAGTATACGGTCGTCGTGAGTTCGTCGTTAGTCATCGTAGTTCGTTGGTGTGGTCGGTTCGCCGGCGGTTCCGGGTTTCTCTCCGGGGACGGTCGCTTGGTCGCCGCGTGCGAGTGCGGTCTGACCGGTTCGGGCTATCTCGATGATGCCGAACTGGCGGAACGCGTCGATGGCGTCGTCTATCTTTCGCTCGTCGCCGGTCAACTGGACCGTGATGGTCCGCGGCCCGGCGTCCAGCGTCTTCCCCTCGTACATCTCGGTGATGGCGTGGACCTTGTCCGGTTCGTCGCCCTCCACCTTCAGGAGGACCAACTCCGCGCGGACGGCGTCGTCGTCCAACTCGCCCACGGAGATGACGGGCTTGAGCTTCGCCATCTGTTTCTCTATCTGGTCGATACCGGGGTCCGGTTCCTCGACGACCATCGTGATTCGCGCGTGGCCGTCGACGGTGGTCGGACCGACCGTCAGGCTCTCGATGTTGAACTGCCGTCGAGAGACGAGTCCCGCGACGCGCGAGAGCACGCCGGGTTCGTTCTCGACCAACGCGGAGATGACGGCGCGTCGCGGGTCGTGTTCCGCCTCGACTTCGGGGTCGATGCGGATACCCTGCGAGTTGCGCCGCCCCTCCGGGTGGGGTCGTTCCTCCGGTCGGGGGCCGGCCAGTCCGTGCTTCGGTAAGTCGGTCGTCTCGTTCGAATCGTCGGAGCTCATAGCTGGTCCTCCGTGAGTGCGAATTTGCCGTTCGCGCCGCCGGAGGCGACCATCGGGTAGACGTTCTCTCTCGGGTCGATGTGGAAGTCGATGACCGAGGGACCGTCGTACGCGAGGGCCTCCTCGATGGCGTCTGCGACTTCGTCGTAGTCGTCGACGCGCCATCCGCGCGCGCCGAACGCTTCGGCCAGTTTGTCGAACTCGGGGCACCAGTTGTACTCGGCGGCCATGTGACGCCCCTCGAAGAAGGCGTCCTGCCACTGTCGCACCATCCCGATGTACTCGTTGTTCAGGACGGCGACGGTGATGTCCAACTCCTCGCGGACGGCGACGGAGAGCTCCTGAATCGTCATCAAGAACGAGCCGTCACCGTCGACGCAGACGACCTCCTGGTCGTCCTCGGCGGCGAGTCGGGCGCCGATTGCCGCGGGCAGACCGTAGCCCATCGTGCCGAGGCCGTGCGAGGACACCCACGTCCGCGGTTCCGTGAACGTCCAGTACTGCGCGGCCCACATCTGGTGCTGGCCGACGCCGCTCGTGACGACGGCGCGGTCGGAGGTGGCCTCGTCGAGACACTCGACGACGAACTGCGGTTTCAGCGGTTCGTCCTCGGGCGTCGCGTAGTCCATCGGGTACTCGTCTTTCCACGTGAGGCACTGCTCGCGCCACTCGCCCGCGTCGGGTTCGGTCGCGACTTCGTCCGCGAGGCGGTCGAGCGTCGTCGCGGCGTCGCCGACGACGGGGTAGTCCGCGTGGACGTTCTTCGATATCTCCGCGGGGTCGATGTCGACGTGGACGACTTCCGCCTCGGGGGCGAACGAGTCCACTCCGCCGGTCAGTCGGTCGTCGAAGCGCGTTCCGACGGCGACGAGGAGGTCCGTGTGGGTGATGGCCATGTTGGCGTAGCCGGTGCCGTGCATGCCCGCCCACGAGAGACACAGGTCGTCGTCCTCGGGGAACGAACCGATTCCCGGCATCGTCGTGACCACCGGAATACCGAACTCGCGCGCGAACGCGCGAGCTTCGTCGGTGGCGTCGGCCTTGATGACGCCGCCGCCGAGGAGGAGCAACGGTCGTTCCGCCGCCTCGATGGCGCGCGCCGCGTCGGCGACGGCCGCCTTGTCGGGCGTCGTCTTCGGCGTCGTCGTCTTCGGCGTCTTCGCCGGACCGGGTTGGCGGTCCGTCTCGTCCATCGTCACGTCTTTCGGGAGGTCGACGAGCGTCGGTCCGGGGCGGCCCTCGCCGGCGAGGGCGAACGCCTCGCCGACGGTGTCGCCGACGGAGTCCGCCTCCGCCGCGAAGTAGTTGTGCTTCGTGATGGGCGTCGTGACGCCGATGGTGTCCGTCTCCTGGAACGCGTCCGACCCGACCATCTCGGAGGGGACCTGTCCCGTGAGGGCGAGGACGCCGTCCGAGTCCATGTTGGCGTCGGCGATGCCGGTGACGAGGTTCGTCGCCCCCGGTCCCGACGTGGCGAGACAGACGCCGGGTTCGTTGCGGACGACGCCGAACGCGTCGGCGGCGTGCGCCGCGCCCTGTTCGTGGGCCATCGTGACGTGGTGGATGTCCGAGTGCCAGAGGGCGTCGTAGACGGGCATGATAGCGCCGCCTTGCACGCCGAACGCGGCTTCGACGCCGGCGTTCTCCAGCGCGCGGACGACGGACGACGCGCCCGTGGTCACGGGTGTCTGTTCGGTCGCCTCGTCGGCCGGTTCGTCGGCGTCTTTCTTCGGTGGTGCTGGTTCGCTCATCGTCGGCCTCCGTGGGTGAGGGGTCGGTTCGGTCGCCGGTCGCGTGTACTGTCGTGGTGCTCCATCGTCTGGAAGGTCTGTGAGTCTCTCTGTGGCTGTGTGCCGGGCGAAACGTCGACGGTCGAGAGGAGAGAGTGAGGGGCTAGGCGGCCCCTACGATAATGAGCGACTGCGCGGCCGCCACGTCGTCCGCGGGGACTCCCGACGCTGCGGGAGTGGCGGACTGCTGTGGTGGTCGTCGTCGCATCGTACTCGGTCGATTTTCTCGCACCGTAATCAACGTTTCGCGGGACGCAAGCGTTGCGGGCCCACGGCCGGCCGCGCACCCGTGGCTCACCGTCGTGAGCGAACGGGGCGCGAGCCATCAGGCTCGAACCTCCGTGTCGTCCTCGTGTTCGACGCCCTCTTCGCGAGCGATTCGCGTCAGGACGTCCGTCGTCACGCGCTCTTTCTCCGCGCCGAAGTCCTTGACGCGGCGCGTGACCGCGCGTACTTC
The DNA here is from genome assembly GCF_900115785.1 of Halogeometricum limi. Taxonomy (GTDB): domain Archaea; phylum Halobacteriota; class Halobacteria; order Halobacteriales; family Haloferacaceae; genus Halogeometricum; species Halogeometricum limi. The sequence goes on along the minus strand of NZ_FOYS01000002.1, from coordinate 30,687 downwards.
GCCGTCGTCGGGCGTGAACCCGGCGTCCTCCAGTCGCTTGCGAACCGAGTGCGCGCCGGTGTGTTTGCCGAGGACGAACTCGCGTTGTGCGCCGACCATCTCGGGCGTCATCACACCCGGCTCGAACGTGTCCGAGTTCTCGATGACGCCGGCGGCGTGGATGCCGCTCTCGTGGCTGAAGGCGTTGCGCCCGACCACCGGCTTGTTCGCCGGCACCGGGATGTCGCTCGCCTCCTCGACGATGCGCGACAGTTCCGTGATGCGCTTCGTGTCGATTCCCGTGTCGACGTCGTACAGCGATTCGGCCGACATGACGACCTCTTCGTAGGCGGCGTTGCCGGCGCGTTCGCCGATGCCGTTGACCGACACCTGCGCCTGCGCCGCGCCCGCCTCGAAGCCCGCCATGGCGTTCGCGGTGGCCAGTCCGAAGTCGTCGTGCGCGTGCACGTCGATGTGTGCGTCGGTGTGCTGTCGCACCTCGCGAACCAGGTCCGCAAAGCGCGTCGGCGTGGCGACGCCACACGTGTCTGGGATGTTCACCCAGTCGACGCCGGCGTCGTCGACGGCCGACAGTATCTCGGCCAAGAACCCCACGTCCGTCCGCGTGGCGTCCATCGGCGAGAACATGACCTCCACACCGGCGTCTTTTACTCGTTCGACACTCGCGACGGCGCGTTCGACTGCCTCCTCCTTGGAGGCGTGCATCGAGTCGGCCAGTTGGACGTCGCTGGTGCTGACGAAGACGTGGACCATCTCCACCCCCGCGTCGAGGGCGGCTTCCACGTCTTTGTCGACGACGCGGGCCAGCCCACAGACGGTCGTGTCCGTGGACGCGGCGATGTCGCTGACTGCCTCGAACTCGGCGTCCGAGTTGACCGGGAAGCCCGCCTCGATGACGTGCGTCCCCATCTCGTCTAGCGTCGCCGCGATGTCGCGCTTCTCCTCGTAACTGAACGAGGTGCGTGGCGACTGCTCACCATCGCGCAGCGTCGTGTCGAAAATCCGTACACCGTCAATCTCCGATTCAGTAATGTGGGCTAATGTGCCCTGGAAGAACTCGACCCGCCGGGGAGCCCGACGAAGTGTCCTCCGTGTGTCGTTGAGACATCGTATCACATCCCAGCCCCGAGACGTATAAAAGCGTTTCCCTGCTACCGTGTCACGAACGGTATACAGTCTCTCACGGTCTTCGAAGAGATACCACGAAACCGCCCGACGTAAACGGGTTGGGTAGGATACGAAGTGTACATATTACCTTATATCCCTCCCTCACCGTAACGAGTCAGAACATCTACTGTTGGGATTTTTCCGGGCCTGAATTTGTGAATGAATGGTTCCGGTGGCTCGCGCGCGCCGTCGATTGGACGAACGTGGACCACGAGAAAGAGACACGTACGCACGACCGTGTGGTGAGACTGGGTGAGGAGTTCCGCCGCCCGCGCACCGAATCCTTTTCGTCCCCCTCCGCAATGTGACCGGGTATGAGCGACTTCAACCTCGACCTCTCGTCGGCCGAGGACCAACTCGACGACGAAGACCTGAACGGAGACGTGGTTCTCGGCGTCCTGGACGGCGGCACGGAACCCCGAGAGTGGGTCCGACTCGTCGACGACGGTAACGTCCTCTTTCTCGCAGTCGAGGGCGACCTGAACGAGTTAGCGACCGGGTTCGCACGCGAGATAAAGGACATGGGCGGACAGCTGATGCACTTCCGGAAGTTCCTCGTCGTGACGCCGCCGGGCGTCGACATCGACACGAATCGGCTCTGAGCGTCGCGTCGGCGACGCCCGTTCTGCCACACTCACCGGCAGTCGGTGACGAACGTGAGGACGTGCCCGTCCGCGTCGCGCACGCGGAGTCCGCCCGCCACTTCGTCGGGGCCGTCGACCCACGGCCCGGCCGCCTCCGCGGCCGCCGCCGGGTCGGCCGTCTCGAACGTCAGGTCGACGTGCAGGCCGCCGCGAGCGTCCGCGATACCCAACTGCGGTTCCCACAGTTCGAGGTCGACCGGACCCGACAGACGGACGCGCGGGCGGTCTTGGCCCCTGTCGCTCACCTCGAACCCGAGCGCGCGGAACTGCGCTTCGGCGCGTTCGAGGTCGGTCACCTCCAGCACCACCTCGAAGATGCCCGTCAGGGGGAGGTCCGACGACAGCGGGTTCTCCCCGCCGAGCGACTCGGCGTCGTTCCCGTCGTCGATGCCGCCGATCTCGACGCAGTTGCCGTCGGCGTCGTAGACGTACAGCGAGTTGGAGTGCCCGAAGCTGAACTCCACCGGGTCGAGGTCCGACAGCGACGCCATCCAGTCGGGGTAGGCCTCGCGCGTCGTCGAGAACGCGTAGTGGGTGTGGACGCCGCCGCGAGGGACGTCGAGCGGACGGCGGAGTTCGAGCGTCGTCTCGCCGACGCGGTACGTCACGGCGGTGTCGGACTCGTCGGTGGGGGCGAGGCCGAGACGCGTCTCGTAGAACTCTCGGGCCGTCCCGAGATACTTGGCCTCCAATCCGAGACGGCACAGGCGGGTGAGCATAGCCCGCTCTACGCGAGGAGGCCCCAAAATATCGACCCGTCTCCCGCGGCCCGAGAGGACGAACCACGAACCGTGCACCACGAACTACACATCACGAACCGTGCACCACGAACCGCCAGATAAACCCCGCCGGGAGCGGCAACCCGCGCTTCGGCGACGAGGTTTATACTTACGCCGTCCTTCGTTCGGGTATGCCGATGAAGGGTCGCGGGACGGCGGAGTACCGAGTGATAGACCGGTGGGACGGCGGCGTCGGATGGCTCGCGTACCCGGACGAGAAGATGCAACGAGCGAGCCACGCACTCGTCGGCGACGACGGCGGCCTCTGGGTGTTCGACCCCGTCGACGCCCCCGGCCTCGACGAACTCTTGGCCGAGTACGGGGAGGTGTCGGGCGTCGTCGTCGGCCTGGACAGGCACGTTCGAGACGCCGGAAAGCTGGCGAACCGCCACGACGTGCCTGTGTACGTCGCCGACTGGATGTCCGGCGTCGCCGGGGACGTGGACGCGCCGGTCGAACGGTTCGGACGGACCCTCGCCGACTCGGGGTTCGAGGCGTTCACCGTCGTCGACTCGTCGCTCCCGCCGTGGCAGGAGGTCGGCTTCTACCACGAGGCGTCGGGGACGTTGCTCGTTCCCGAGGCCCTCGGGACGGCGTCGTACTTCTGCGCGCCCGGCGAACGCCTCGGCGTGCACCCGATGCTCCGTCCGCTCCCGCCGCGCCGCGCCCTCCGGGGCTACGACCCCGAACGCGTCCTCGTCGGACACGGCGCGGGCGTGACGGAGAACGCCGCGACGGCCCTCCGAGGTGCCCTCGAAGACGCTCGCAAGAACCTTCCCAGCGCGTACAAGAAGGCGTTCCAGAAGATGCTCTCCTAGGGCGCGGTCACGTTTTTACACGCCGGCGTACTACAGCGACTGTGGTCTTCATCACCCGAGGGCTCCACGACGCGCTCCTCGACATGGCGTCGGAGGCCGAACCGGAACGAGTCACCGTCGTCCTCGCGACGACGCCCGCCGAGGAGTTCGGCGACGACGTCGAGCTAGACCCGGAGACGCCGGTACTGACGCACTTTTATCTCCCCGAGGCGGGGCGGTCGGTCCGCGCCGTGTTCGGGATGGACCTCGGCACGCCCGCCGGGCGCGGACGCGCGAAGTTCGTCTCGCACCCGCAGGGACCGGCCGAACCCACCCGAGAGGACGACTTCGCGGCCGCCGTCCTCGTCGCCGTCCCGCCGTGGGACGACGCTTCGATGGACGCGTTCGACCGCTCCGGGACGCGCCTCTCCCTCGAAATCCTCGACGCGGAACCGCCGCGAGAGTCGCTCGCGAACGACTGAACGGGAACTCTCGGTGCTCAGCGGTCGAGGTAGCCCAGGTCCGCGAGTTGCTCTGCGATGTCCTCGAACTGCGCTTCCGTGAGTTTCCCTTCGCGCTGGTGTTGAATGACGATACTGCGGAGGAGGAACCGCACGAGGTCGCTCGTACTGGAGAAACTGGTCCCCTCTATCGTCGACTCGACGCGTTCGGCGAGGTCTTTCGGTATCGACACGGTGGTGTAGTCCGTCATCGTCGTCCTGTCACACGAACTCCCGCCGGTTAACAGATACGGACGGTCTCGAACGTAGTCGGGGGTTTTTCAACGGATGAGACCGTAGCCTCCGTCGATGGCTGCACGACCACCACCGCAGGGCGGGGACGAACCAGACACGCTCGAGTTCGGTATCGCCGCACTCGCGAAACACCTGTCGGAGGCGGACGTGACGTACCCCGTGACCGCCGACGAACTCGTCCGCGAACTGGACGACGTCGCGGTCCCGTACAACGCCGCCGGGGGAAGCGTCCGACTCAGCGAGGCACTGGAGTCCGTGCCGCAGTCCAAGTTCGCCAGCAAGGCCGAACTACTCGACTCGCTGCATCCGGTGTTCGAGGAGTACCGACGCTCGGCGTCGAACAACTTCCTCGGCCAACTCCGAGCGATGCTTCCGTTCTGAGGTCGCGTCTCTCAGTGGTCGCGTCCGTCCTCGCCGTCAGATTCCCCGCCGTCGGGGGCCACGTCGACTCGCCGTGACGACCCGGCGGACGAGTCGGCGTCCTCGTTCTCCTCCTCTATCTTCCGCAAGGTGTCCCGGTGCAGCGACAGGATGAGGTCCGAGAGCACCCCGAACATCAGGAGTTGCACGCCGAACAACACGGCGAAGGCGGCCACGACGGCCATCACCTCGTGTGAGATACGAACGGTCACCCACTCGACGGCGACGTAGAGGGCGATGACGAACCCGACGACAGTGGAGGCGCCGCCGACGCTCCCGAAGTAGAACAGGGGGTTGTTCGTCTTCGCGCGCCGGTAGAGTTCGAGGAAGATGATACCGCCGTCGCGGATGGGCCGCAGGTTCGTGTCCGACCCGTGGGGGCGCGGGAGGTACGTGATGGGGACGACGGCCGTCGGGATGTTTCGCTTCACGCACTCGACTGCCATCTCCGTCTCGACGCCGAACCCGTCGGCGGTGAGCGTCATCCGCATGAACGAGTCCCGAGAGAACGCGCGGTAGCCGGAGAGGATGTCCTCGTAGTCGTGGCCGTGGATGGTCGCGAACGCGCGGTTGACGATGCGGTTTCCCAGTTGGTTGAAACGCGTCATCGCCCCCTCGCGCATGTCGGCGAACCGGTCGCCGATGACGTGTTCGTACCCCCCATCGAGCGGTTCGAGCATCGCCTCCGCGTCCTCCGCCCGGTACGTCGCGTCGCCGTCCAACATCAGGACGTACTCCGCGTCGACGTGGTACTCGACCGCCTCGCGAACCGCCTGTCCCTTGCCGGACCCCGACTGGACGACGACGCGCGCGCCGTGGTCTCCGGCGACGGCGACGGTGTCGTCGTCGGACCCACCGTCGATGACGAGGACGTTGGTGAACCCCTCCCGGCGGTAGTCGTCGACGACGTCACCGATGGTTTCGGCCTCGTTGTAGGTGGGCACGAGGACGCAGACGGAATCCAATGGGGGCATCGGCCGGATTTCTTCGTGGCGAGCGCAAAAGGGTTGCTGTCTGCGGCGACGACGGGGACCCCTCGGGAGCGGAGACGGCCGCACTCCCATCGGCTCGCGGAGACGAGACTGAAACGCAGGCGGCGAACGCACACCCGAGATATATACGCACCGACGGAGAACGTCGGGTCATGCAAGCGGTGGTTCTCGCGGCAGGAAGAGGAACTCGACTTCGGCCGCTGACAGACGACAAGCCGAAAGGGATGGTCGAAGTCGACGACAAACCGATCATCACCCACTGTCTGGACCGACTGAAAGAACTCGGCGCGGACGAGTTCGTCCTCGTCGTCGGCTACCTGAAAGAGAAGATCATCAGCCACTACGGCGACGAGTACGAGGGAATCCCCATCACGTACGCTCACCAGCGCGAACAGAAGGGGCTCGCACACGCCCTCCTGACCGTCGAAGAGCACATCGACGACGACTTCATGCTGATGCTCGGCGACAACGTGTTCAACGCGAACCTGAAGGACGTCGTCCGGCGACAGCGAGAGGACCGGGCGGACGCGGCGTTCCTCGTCGAAGAGGTGCCGTGGGAGGAGGCCAGTCGGTACGGCGTCTGCGACACCAACAAGTACGGCGAGATAACCGGCGTCGTCGAGAAACCGGACGACCCGCCGTCGAACATCGTCATGACGGGCTTTTACACGTTCTCGCCCGCCATCTTCCACGCCTGCCACCTCGTCCAACCCTCCGACCGCGGCGAGTACGAGATTTCCGACGCCGTCGGCCTCCTGATAGACAGCGGTCGAACGATAGACGCGATACGGCTCGAAGGCTGGCGAATCGACGTCGGCTACCCGGAGGACCGAGACGAGGCCGAGCGGCGACTTCGTGAGGAAGCCGACGACGCAGAGAGCGACGACGCCGACGAGTAACGCGCCCGAGAGCGGTGACACGGGAGATTTTTCATCTCGGCGCGAAGAAGCCAGCTATGCGCCGCAACGCAGTCGCCCTCGGTTCGACGGCCCTCGCCGTCTGTCTGTCGGCTATCGCGCTCTTTCCGTACCTCCTCTACCTCGCGCTCTTCGCGCTCCTCCGACCGGAGGGGTCGCCGGCGGAGAAAGGCGAGTGGGAACCGACCGTCAGCGTCGTCGTCCCGACGTACAACGAAGCGGAGATCATCGAGACGAAACTCCGGGACGTGCTCGCTCTCGACTATCCGATGGAGAAGGTCGAACTCGTCCTCGCGGACGCGTCCGACGACGGCACGCCCGCGGTGGTTCGCTCGTTCTTCGAGGGTCGAGACGCCCCGTCGCTGACGATTCTCCACGACGACGAGCGACGCGGGGTCGCACCGGCGCTCAACGACGCGATTCGGGCCGCCTCGGGCGAGGTGGTGTTCCGAACCGACGCCGACTCGAAACTCGACCCGAGCGTTCTCCGAGTCGCCGCCGCGAACCTCGCGGACGACGCAGTCGGTGCGGTGACGGGCCGACAGACGGATGTCATCGGCGACAGCGACGTCGAACAGGACTACCGCGACATGCTCTCTCTCGTCCAGCGCGTCGAGTCCCGACTCGACTCGACGTTCATCTTCCACGGCCCCTGTTTCGCCTTCCGTCGAGACCTGTTCTCGCCCATCGCCGAGGACTCACTCGCCGACGACACCGAAATCGCGCTCCGAATCAGACGGGCGGGCAAGCGCGTCGTGATGGACCCGACGATGCAGTTCGCCGAGTCAGGCGTCTCGGAGTTCACGAAGCGTCGGACGCGGAAAGACCGCCGCGCGATGGGACTGCTCCAACTGCTCCACCGACACGCCGACGCGCGGTTCGACTCCTCCCTGGGGCTGTACGGACTCGTCGTCCTCCCCGCGAACTACCTCCTGATGGTCGTCGGACCGTGGCTACTCCTCGCTGCTGCGACGCTTTTCACCGCCGGCGTGTTCGTCCTCGGGGGGCCGTTCGGCCTCTGCCTCATCGCCGCCTTCCTCGCGTTCGGCGCACTCGGTCAGCGAGACGCACTCGGCCCGCTTCAACCCGTCTACGCGGTGTTGGACGCGCAGGCGTCGCTGCTGGTCGCCGCCCTTCGACTTCGAGGCGACGCCGACGGGACGTGGGAGATAGACCGCGAGTCGCGCGCGGCGTTCGAGAGCGAGCGATGAGGGTACTCTACGTCACCTCGAAGTACCCGCCACACACCGGCGGCGTCGAGACGCACGTCGAGGAACTCGCCGCGGGGATGGTCGAACGCGGTCACGACGTGACCGTCTTCAGCGCGGACGACGGTCCCGACGTGGAGACGACGTGCGTCCGCGACGGTGTCTCGGTTCGGCGGTTCGACGCGTTCGCACCCGGCGACGCCTACCACGCCGCCCCCGGAATCTTCACCGCCGTCCGCGCGTTCGACGCCGACGTCGTCCACGGCCACAACTACCACTCGCTCCCGCTGGCGTTCGCCGCGGCGGCGACGACGGACCCGTTCGTCGCGACGCCGCACTACCACGCGGGGAGCGCATCGGGGTTCCGAGACGCGCTGCTCCGTCTCTACGCGGCGGTCGGCAGACGCGCACTCGAACGCGCACGGCAGGTCGTCGCCGTCAGCGAGTGGGAGCGGCGACGGCTCGACGACGACTTCGGTATCGACGCGACGGTGATTCCGAACGGTCTCCACGTCGACCGATTCGCCGGGGCGGAACCGTTCGACCGCGACCGACCGTACCTCCTCTGCGTCGGCCGCGTCGAGGAGTACAAAGGCGTCCAGTTCGTCGTCGACGCGATGACCGAGTTGCCGGAGTACGACCTCTTGGTCGCCGGGAGCGGGTCCTACTCCGAGGAACTGAAGCGACGGGCCGAGTCCCGCGGCGTCGCGGACCGCGTCGAGTTCCTCGGCTACGTCGCCGACGAGGAGTTACCCGGACTGTACGCCGGTGCGGCGGCGTTCGTGACGATGTCGTCGTTCGAGGCGTACGGCATGACCGTCGCGGAGGCGTTGGCGGCGGGGACGCCGTGCGTGGTTCGGGAGGCCGGGGCGTTGGTGGACTGGGTGGGACGAGACGACTGTGTGGGCGTCGACGACCCGACGCCGTCTACCGTCGCGGCGGCGGTCGGACGGGCCGCGGGCCTCGACGCACCGAGCGAGTCGCTCCCGAGGTGGGACGCCGTCTGCGAAGAGACCGAACGGGTCTACGAGTCGCTGGTCTCCGACGAGACGAGTTGAGACAGCGTCGACGAGACGAGGTCTCTGAAGTGGTCGCTGAGGACGGTCAGTGCGACGAAGTAGACCACGCCCGCGAAGCCGACGACGAAGAGGAGGTCCAGCCACCCAGCGATGCGGAACTCGCGGGTGACGAGTTCGACGGCGACGAACATGGTCGCCGCCGCGACGGCCTGGTGGAACATCGGACGGGTGGCGACCGGTCGACCGAACTCGCGGTAGGCGACGGTCTGATACAGGACGAACCGGGTCAACTCCGCGATGACCGTCGCCGCGACGACGCCGATGACGCCGAACTCCCAGCCGAGGGGGAACGCGAGCGCGACGTTGACGACGACGGTGACGAGCATGACTCGGAACTTGAGTTTCGGTCGGTCCGTCGCCTCGATGAGCGCGTCTATCGGCTGTCGATAGGAGTTCAACACCTGAAACAGCGCGAGTCCGATGAGAACCGGGCCGGCGCCCGAGAACGTCGGGCCGAACACCGTGACCATCAGCGCCTCCGGAATCGCCAGCGCGCCGAAGAAGATGGGAAGCGCGAACAGGCCGACGTACGACATGGCGTTCTTGAGGTCGAACTCGACGCTCTCGCCGATGGACGACAGGCCGCTCATCTTCACGACGAGTGGGGCGGAGATGCTCGCAGCGAAGTACGCGGCGACCTGCGAGAGGCGGAGCGACGTCTCGTAGGCGGCCACGGGGTCGGTACTCACGAACAGGATGCCGAGGATTATCACGTCCATCCTGAAGTACGACGCCGAGAGCAGCGAGTTGGGGACGCTCCACTTCGAGAACGACCACGTGCGTCCGAGCGCTGTGCGGGACGGCATCGTCGGTTGGACGCCCGTGTTGACGAGCATAGCAACCGCGGTGACGATGGCCGCGAGCACGTACCCGCCGACGAGACCGTATACGGCGTATCCCATGAACAGGAACACGAGCTGCAGACCCAGTGTGAGTACGCTCCTGACGGTATCCATCCACGAGGCGCGAGCGGGGTAGCCGCTTCCCTCGAACACCTTGAACGCCACCTCGAACAGACCGAACGACGCGACGATGAGCGCGATGAGTACCGGTTGCTCGAACGCGTCGATGTACCGCTGGAGGACAGAGCCGAACAGGACGACGACGGCGACGGTCACAGCGGTGACGACGACGTGAGTGAGCAGTCCGATAGAGATGTACTCTCCTGCCTGGGTCTGCGCCTCGCTGATGCGCTTCTTCAGCGCCGTTCCGACTCCGGTCTGGACCTTCGCGATTATCTGACTGGGTGCGAGAAGAAGGTAGTACAGTCCCAACCCCTCCGCGCCGAGTTCGTTCGCGAAGATGACGACACCGGCGAAGCCGAGGGCGGCCATCGCGACCTTGGAGGTGACGGCAGAGAGCGCTTCGCTCTTGAGGTTCAGGTCGAGAGAGGACTTCACGAGCGCTCAGAGGTAGCCCAAGTCTTCGAGTCGCTGCTTGGTTGCGGTGTTCGTCTCTCCCCTCGACTGGGAGGCGAGACCGGTCTCACGGGCGTCTTCCAACGGGACGGAGAACGACGCATCGAACTCCGCGACGTCGATTCCGTCGTCGGCCAGTCGCTCCCAACTCGGTCGGTCGGGGTCGAGTTCGTATCGCCCGGAGAACCCCGTCGAGTCCCACAGGAACTTGTCTCGACCTTCGTAGACGGCTCGAATCGTTCGGGTGAGACGCCGTCTGACCTTCTCGGAGTGGTCGTTCGACGTGGTCGAGCCGATTCGCTCGGCGAAGACGCGACTCCGACCGATATCGGGTGCTGTCCCTGATGTGAGGCCGACTATCAACTCACCCAGGTCCAGATGACTCACGTAGTCGTCGACGACGGCAGTCGAAGACGCTGGAGCGTTGATGATTAACAGTGGCACGTGCAAGAGCGCCTCCGAGAGCGACGCATTGTGCCCGATGAGGCCGTCTTCTCGCTGGTACGCGAGGTTTTCGCCGTGGTCGGCGGTGACCACGAACGTCGTCTCGCGCGTGGTCGCTTCCTCGATGCGTCCGATCAGTGCAGAGACCTTCCGGTCGAGGTACTCGACCGACGCGTCGTAGAGCTGTCGGAAGTTCTCGATATCGTCGGGGTACTCCGCCGCCTCCCCGCGGATGTTGATAGCGGCGTCGTCCAGCCTGTCGGAGTGCCAGCGGGCGGGCACGTCGTGCAACGACTGGTCGTATCCCCAAACGGGCGTGTGCGGGAGGTGCGCGTCCATGAAGTTCGCGAAGAGGAAGAACGGTCGGTCGTCGTGGTCGGCGAGTCGTTCGACGTTCTTCGCGACGATACTCGCTCCGTCGTCGGTGGGCTTCGGGAACGGGAGCTTCGCGGAGATATCTTCCAGTTGCACCACGGCACCGTTCGCGAGGCTCTCCAGCGTGTGGTCGTGTTCGAGTGCCGCGCGGACGAACGCTGCGTACTTCGAGAGACCCCGTTCGTCCGATTCGGAACCGAACTGGACGACGTCAAGGCCGTTCGGAAATCGCCGGTGCGGAGAGACATCGACGAACTCGTCGAACAGACCGTCGAACCCGTACGCGGAACTGGCGTAGACGTTCGCACTCGTTCCGACGAGTCGATGCTCGGAGAGGTCACCGAGGAACGTGTCCTCGCGCGAGAGGTGAGAGAAGTCGGGGTTGAACGCGTGGACACCGTGTTCGTGTGGCAGTTCGCCGGTGAACATGCTCGCGTGACTCGGCGGACTCCACGAACTCGCCGCACGACACTGCGTGTACTCGACGTCCGCGCGGTCTTGGAGGCGTGTCGCGAACTCCTGAAACGTGTCCATCCGCACGGAGTCCAGACACAGCAGGACGACGTTCCTCATTTGACGAGGCGTTTCTGCCCGAGTTTCGAGAGTCTGTCGGTGTCGATTTCGATACCGTACGTCTCCTCGATGTCGGAGACGGTCATCCGGTTCTCGTAGATGTACTTTTCGACCGAACCCTTCTCTTTGAACTGTTCGGGAGCCTCGTGGTGCGGTCGACCCCGCGCCTTCGCGTACGCGTAGAGATGCGTTCCGAAGTCCCACGCTTTCTTCAGTTGTCTCGCGGGATAGCTCCGGTCCTTCTCGACGATGCCGTACTGCGGGTGCGACAGCGACCACTCGAGCGCGCTCTTCAGCGTGATACCCGACTGGAAGTCACAGATCTTCCCGTGGATGTCTCGGTTGATCTCGTCCATCAGCGACTTCTCGTAACCGAGCGAGCACCCGATGGAGTCGTGCTGGAGCCAAATCATCGCGTCTCGGGCGAACAATCGACGCCACAGGTCGCGGTCCTCCGCGCCGCCGAGGTTGTAGTACGGCACGTCCAAGAGAAGACTCCGCGGAGCGATGTTGATTCCCCACCCGTGGAGCATGAACTCGAAGTCCACCTGTTCTTCTATCTGATGGTAGAGGTCGGTGAAGTCGACGATGATGTTGTCGTAGTAGTCGTCGCAGTCGAGTGATTCGAGGATGTACTCCCCCGCAGACGCCTCGAAGGAGGTGTTCCGGTCGGCGCCGAGGTAGCGGTCCGAGTCGGGGCGAAGCGAGACGACGCGGAGCATCTCGTACTCGTCTTCGAGGTCTCTGAGTATCTCTAAACTGCCGTCCTGCGACCCGCCGTCGACGACGACCATCTCGAAGGTGTCGTCGAGTTGGTCGAGCATGGCGCGGAGCGACCGCTCCACGGTCTCGACCATGTTGTAGTTGCAGACGGCGACCGTGTGCTTCACCATGTGTGTATTCCGCCCGTCCCGACTATTTCAGTGTTGTCAAACCACGTCTCTACGCCGTTTCGTGAGGCCTCCTGCACCTAGATAACACAACATATATACTTCCGTCACGGGAGCCAAAAACCGATGCACGTTGGTCTGGTGACCCCTCGCTATCCGCCGACGATGCGCGGCGGCGGCGAGGTCAGCGTACAGTTACTGGCGGAACACCTGGACCGACACGACGCCGTCTCGGACGTGACCGTGTTCAGTTTCGACGCGAGGCGTGAGGACGTCGTAAACGGCGTCACGGTCAGACGACTCGGGTCACCACCGCACGTCCTCCCGGAACTCGGGAACCTCTACGCCGCCGCCGCGTTCGAGTTCACCGAGACGGGTCTCGACGATATCGACCTCCTCCACGCCTACAACATGGCACTCAACCCCGTCGTCGGCTATCTGAGCGACCGGTACGACGTGCCGAGCGTCGCGACACTGAACTCCTACGATATCCTCCCGAAACGGACGTTCAACGTCGAGCCGAACCGGCTCCGACGACTCTACGAGCGACTCGCGTTCCCGACGACAGGCCGGGTCATCCGCGCGTACACGAGACGCATCGACCGCTTCGTCACCTTGAGCGAGGCGTCGAAGCGCGTCTACTGCGAGAACGGGTTCGACCCCGAGTCGTTCGTCGTGGTCCCCAACATGGTTGACCCCGACTTCGAACCGCTCGAACGACGAGAAGCGAACGACTGCGACGGGTACTCGGTGCTCTACGTGGGGTCGCTCATCAAGGAGAAAGGCGTCGACGTGCTCGTCCGGGCCGTCGCCCGACTCCCCGAGGACGTTACGCTCCGAATCGTCGGCGACGGCGACGAACGGGAGCGAATCGAGTCGGTGGTGACGGCACTCGACCTGGAGGACCGAGTGACGTTGGAGGGGCGCGTTCCGTACGAACGGGTGAAGCGGTACTACGCTTCCTCGGACCTGTTCGTCCACCCCGGCGTCTGGCCCGAACCGTTCGGCCGGACGCTCCTCGAAGCGATGGAGTCGGGACTCCCGGTGGTCGCAACCGACGTCGGCGGACCCGCGGAGATAGTGACCGACCCCGCGTTCAGAGCCGAACCCGGCGACTCGGAGGCACTCGCGGCGGCCATCGAACGCGCACGCGAGGCAGGTCCGTCCGTCGGCGAGGCGAACCGCGCGTCGGTAGCCGAGCGATTCTCTCCCGAGGCCGTACTCGAACAGATGCTGTCCGTGTACGACGAGGCCACCGCCGAACACGACCAGTGACGGACGGAGAGACGAGAGAGTCGGTCGACCGAGCGTCGCGCTCGACTATCCTGACAGGGAGCCTATAGACCGTCATCATAAGGCTTATGCGCGTTTTCCTCCGTCACCAAAGCGATGAGTGTAGACAACGAGCGTCGCGAGGACTACGACACGTCTTCGGTCCTCGAACGCTTCGAAGACTGGTACCACGTCCCCGCACTTCTCGTGGTGATGGCCGCCATGTTGGTCATCCGTCTCCAGTCGTACAGCAAGTTTATCAGAGGCGGAGAGGTGTTCTTCTCCGGTAACGACGCGTGGTATCACCTCAGAGAGGTGAACTACGTCGTCAGGCACTGGCCGTTCACGATGCCGTTCGACCCGTGGACGAACTTCCCCTACGGTACGAGCGTCGGGCAGTTCGGGACGCTCTACGACCAGATCGTCGCGACCGTCGCGCTGATTCTCGGTCTCGGGAGTCCGAGTCCGGAACTCGTCGCGCAGACGCTGTTGGTCGCTCCCGCCGTGTTCGGCGCGCTGACCGCGATTCCGGTGTACGTCATCGGCAAGCGTCTCGCCGGACGCGGCCCCGGCGTCTTCGCCGCCGTCCTCCTCGGTCTGATGCCCGGTCTGTTCCTCCAACGGACGCTCGTCGGCGTCTCGGACCACAACGGCGTCGAACCGCTGTTCCAAGCGCTGGCCATCGCCGCGCTGATGATCGCGTTCGCCGTCGCCGAGAAGGAGATGCCCATCTGGGAAGTCGTCTCCGAACGCGACTTCGACGCCATCGGCTCGTCCATCACGTGGGCGGCCCTCGCCGGCGTCGCGACGGCACTCTACATGTGGGTGTGGCCGCCGGGCGTGCTCATCGTCGGCGTCCTCGGGGCTTTCGTCCTCGTGAAGATGTCGAGCGACGTGGCGAACGGCCGAAGCCCCGAGCCGACGGCGTTCGCCGCCGCCGTCTCGATGGGCGTCACCGCACTGTTGATGTTCGTTCAGGTGGACCAGTTCAGCTTCTCTGCGGTTCACTTCTCTCTGGCACAACCGCTTCTCTCTCTCGCCGTCGGTGTCGGCGCGGTGTTCCTCGCGTGGGTCGCCAGGCAGTTCGAGTCGCGCGACGTCGAGCCGTCGGCGTACCCGGCGGCCGTCCTCGGTCTCGTCCTCGTCACCCTCGGGTTCCTCTACGTGGCGCTGCCGAGTGCGTGGTCGCTCATCGCGACGAACTTCTTCAACATCCTCGGCTTCGGCACCGGTGCCGCGACGCGGACCATCGGCGAGGCCCAACCGTACCTCGACCCCAACTCGCTCAGCCGACTGCAACTGACGCCGGTCAACCGCATCGTCTCCGACTACGGCTTCACGTTCTTCACGGCCATCGCGGCGGCGATCTGGATGCTCGCGAAGCCGCTCGTCTCCCGCGGCGACACGCGTGACTACGCGTACGTCGTCGGCAGTCTCTTCGCCGTCTTGCTCGTCTTCCTCGTGCCGGCCATCCCGGCCGGAATCGGGAGTCTCATCGGCGTCGGCGGCCAACTGGTCGGCCTCGCCATCGTCAGCGGCCTCATCGTCGGGGCGACGCTACTCGTCCGACAGGACCCCGAACACCTACTCGTCCTCGTCTGGGCGGTGTTCATGACGTCCGCGGCGTTCACGCAGGTTCGCTTCAACTACTACCTCGCCGCCATCGTCGTCGTGATGAACGCGTACCTCCTCGGCGAGGTGCTGTCGTTCCTCGACGTCCGCGCGACGGCGTCCAGCGTCACGGACCTCGAACTGTACCAGGTCGTCTCGCTCGTGATGGTCGTCCTCCTCATCGCAGCGCCCGTCCTCCTCGTCCCGCTCAACGTCCGAGACACCGGTAACCCGGCGTTCGACGACACGAGCACCGCGTGGCAGACGAGCGCGGCGAACGGCCCCGGCGACGTGCTTCGGTGGGACTCCTCGCTCGAGTGGATGCAAGGGAACACGCCCGCCGAAGGCACCTTCGGCGGTGCTGACAACGAGATGGAGTACTACGGCGAGTACGACGAGACGGACGACTTCTCCTATCCGGAGGGGGCCTACGGCGTCCAATCGTGGTGGGACTACGGACACTGGATAACCGTCGAGGGTGAGCGCATCCCGAACGCCAACCCGTTCCAGGAGGGTGCGACGGAGGCGGCGAACTTCCTCCTCGCGCCGAACGAGTCCCAAGCGGAGGACGTGCTGGCGTCGCAGAGCACCGAAGGCAACGAGACGCGCTACGTGATGGTCGACTGGAAGATGGCGACGCCGGGGTCGAAGTTCGGCGCGCCGGCCGTCTTCTACGACGCAGAGGAGAACTTCTCCTCCTCGGAGTTCTACGAACAGCGCGTCTACCGTCTCGACAGCAGCGGCCAGTACACGGGCGAGAACTTCCTGGTGCGCAACCAGCGGTTCTACGAGAGCATGATGACCCGCCTGTACTACTACCACGGCAGCGCCAAACAGCCGTCTCCGGTCGTCGTCGACTGGGAACCGCGGACGGTACAGACCGGCAGCGGAACGGTCACCGTCCCCGGTAACCCGGCCGGTAACGCGTCGGTCGTCCGCACGTTCGACAACATGAGCGCGGCCGAGCAGTTCGTCGAAGAGGACGGCAACTCGCAGGTCGGCGGCATCGGCGGCTTCCCCGAGGAACGCGTCGAAGCCCTCGACCACTACCGCCTCGTGAAGGTGAGCAACTCGACGGCCACCTCCTCGAACCAGTACCTGCAACTGACGTACCAGGACGCGCGGGCCGCACAGGTCAACCCGCAGGCGCTTCTGCCCGAGAGCAGCGCCTGGGTGAAGTCCTTCGAGCGCGTCCCCGGCGCGACAGTGCAGGGAAGCGGTGCACCCGCGAACACCACGGTCACCGCGAGCGTGCAGATGGAGATGCCCACGTCGAACCAGACGTTCACCTACACCCAGCAGGCCCAGACGGACGAGAACGGCGAGTTCACGATGACGCTCCCGTACTCGACGACGGGCTACGACGAGTACGGCCCCGACAACGGCTACACGAACGTCAGCGTTCGTGCGACGGGCCCGTACACCATCTCGACCGCCGCGTCGCTGAACGAGAGCGGCTACATCGTCAGCGACCGCGCGAACCTCTCGGTCTCGGAGGGACAGGTCAACGGCGCGGAGTCCGGTGACCTCTCGGTCGAACTCGAACGCAACGCGCAGAAACTCGAACTGAACACCGGTTCGAGTTCCTCGTCCGACGGCGAGGGCGACGAGGGGTCGACTTCCTCGTCGGTCGTCGCCCCCGACTCGGCGACGCTCGCCGAACCCGCGGCGTAACGCCGTCGAACGACGAGTCGACTCGTCTCGACTCGAACTCGACCAACTCTTCTTTGGGAACGTCGCTCCGACGAGCGGACGCCGTCTCCGGACGCGCGGCGAGCGGAGCGTCTACGGGTCGGAGAGGGGACGGAGAGACGAAGAGGAGCAGAGAAACGGCGGGGGCAGAGAGACGAAGAGGAGCAGAGAGAGTCGAAGGCGAACGGGGAGAGACAACGAGAGGTGGAGAAAAGCGGTGAAGGCGAAAAGCGGAGACGAGGAGAGAACGGGGTTCGGGCGTCGGCTCAGACCAGCGACTCGTAGACGATGCCGTCGCGTCGCGTGACGATGCGGCGGCCGTCGACGACGACGGCTTCCGACATCGCGTCGAACTCGTCGTCCAGGGCGGCGAACTCGTCCCAGTCGGTGACGACGAGGGCGGCGTCGGCACCGTCGAGTGCGGCGGCGGCGGAGTCGGCGTAGTCGATGTCGGGGAACTTCTCGCGGAAGTTCGCCGTCGCGACGGGGTCGTAGCCGACCACGTCCGCGCCGGCGTCGACGAGGGCGTCCACGAGGGGGATGGCGCGGGAGTTGCGCACGTCGTCGGTGCCGGGTTTGAACGCGAGGCCGAGGACGGCGACGCGCGCGCCGTCGGGGTCGACGTGGTCGCGGAGGATGTCGAGCATCCGGACGGGTTGGCGGTCGTTCACCTCCATGGTCGCCTCCAGCATCGCGGGGTCGTAGCCGACGTCGCGCGCGGCGGCGACGATGGCGGCCACGTCCTTCGGGAAGCAACTGCCGCCCCACCCGACGCCCGCGCCGAGGAACGCCGAGCCGATTCTGGAGTCCAGTCCGATGGCGTCCAGCACTTCTTTCGAGTCGACGCCGTACTCCTTGCAGATGTTCGCGAGGTCGTTCGCGAGCGAAATCTTCGCCGCGAGGAAGGCGTTGTTGGCGTACTTTATCATCTCGGCCTCCCGGATGCCCGTCTCCACGAGGGCGGCGTCGGGCGCGCGTTCGAGGAGGGGGTCGAAGACCGCGCGCATCGTCGCCGCGCCGCGGGACGTGTTCGACCCGAGGACGACCTTGTCGGGGTCTAAGAAGTCCGATACGGCGCTCCCCTCGCGGAGGAACTCGGGGTTCATGCCGACGTCGAAGTCCTCCCCCGCCGTCTTGCCGGAGTGCTCTTCGAGGATGGGCGTGATGACCTCCTCCGTCGTCGTCGGGACGACCGTGCTCTTCGTGACCACGAGGTGGTCGCTGTCCTTCTCTGCGAGCGTCGACCCGAGCGACTTCGTCGCCGCCTCCATGATGGAGAGGTCGATGTGTCCGTCGTCGTCGGAGGGCGTCGTGAGAGCGAGGAACGTCACGTCGGTGTCGAGGACGGCGTCGTAGTCCGTCGTCGCGCGGAGGCGGTCGCCGGCGTGTTCTTCGATGAGTTCGTCCAAGCCGGGTTCGTGGATGGGCGAACGGCCGTCGTTCAGCGCCTCGACGACGTCCTCGTCGATGTCGACGTTGACGACGTCGTGTCCGAGGTCGGCGAAGCACGCGGCGATGGTGGTGCCGACGTACCCGCTGCCGATGATGCTGAGCTTCATTGTGATAGTTCACTGCTCGTGAGCGTTTGAACGTTCGCCTCGCTCCCGGATTCTGCTACCGAGCGCAGTGGAGTTGCACCACGTCCGGCCGAGTCGCACGCACTCGCGCGGAGCGAAACACGGGAGTACCTCCGCGGCAAACGACCCTCCATGTCGAAGGCCGCTGACGACGCGCGCGCACAACTCTCCACCTCGTGGCTCGTCGTCTTTCTCAAAGGCGTCTGTATGGGTGCCGCCGACGCCGTCCCCGGCGTCTCCGGCGGGACCATCGCACTCGTCACGGGCATCTACGAACGACTCATCGCCGCCGTCACCGCCGTCTCGCCCGGTCGCATCGCCGCCGTCCTCGGCGGCGTCGTCCCCGCCCGTCGCGACGACGCCGTCGAGGCACTGCACGAGATGGACGTCGCCTTCCTCCTCACGTTGGGAACCGGCATCGCCGTCGCCGTCGTCAGCATCACTCGCGTCGTCCACATCGGTATCACGGAGTTCCCGGTGCCGACGTTCGGGTTCTTCTTCGGTCTCATCGCCGCCTCGGCGTGGGTGCTGTTCTCCGAAGTCGAGGTCGACACGCCCCGTCGAATCGCCGCCGCCGTCGCCGGGTTCGTCTTCGCGTTCGTCGTCTCCGGGCAGGCGGGGTCCTCGCTCGGGACGAGTCTCCCCGTCACCCTTCTCGCGGGTGCCATCGCCGTCAGCGCGATGATTCTCCCCGGCATCTCGGGGTCGCTA
Source organism: Halogeometricum limi (assembly GCF_900115785.1). Lineage (GTDB taxonomy): Archaea > Halobacteriota > Halobacteria > Halobacteriales > Haloferacaceae > Halogeometricum > Halogeometricum limi. The sequence continues at coordinate 11,366 of NZ_FOYS01000002.1, read as the reverse complement.
CTCCTCATTCTCCTCGGGCAGTACGAGTACATGACTGGAACGCTCGGCGAGTTCGTCGACAGTCTCCTCGGACTCGTCCTCGGCGGGGCCGTCGCTCCCGTCGTGGAGAACGGTGTCGTCGTCGTCGTGTTCATGGTCGGGGCCGTTCTCGGACTGCTCACCGTCGCGCACGCCGTCCGCTGGGCGTTAGAACACTACCGAGAGGCCACGCTCGCCTTCCTCGTCGCCCTCATCGTCGGCGCGCTGAGAGCGCCCGTCGCGAAGACGACGGAGCAACTCGGCGAACTCGGCCGCGTCTGGACGACGGAGGGCTACGCGATATTCGCCGTGACGGCCGTCTTCGGTGCCGTCGCCGTCCTCCTCGTCGACCGATACGCGGGACTCGCGGAAGTGGACGAGGAGACTGTCGACGAAGCCGCACCCAGCGGTGGCCTCGACTGAGGGAGAACTACTCGCGCGAGACGGAGAGGTTGAACACGGCGTCGCTACCGCACCCCTCACAGGTGGTGACCGCGGTTCCCGAGACGCGCGCACCGCAGTCGCGACACTCGTAGTAGCCTTCCTCCGCCCGGTAGGGGTCGATGACCGCGTTGTTCAGTACCATGTCTTCGAGTGGCAAACTCTCGCCGATAAGCGTTGTCCTGACACAACCTAATTCGATATTCAGTACTAGATTTTCCTAGTACGGACGTCGTTCGTTAGACGTTCGTGTTATCGGCGGCGAGCGACGCAGACGAACGTCTCGCGGCGCGTCGCCGCCGTCGCCACGTCGAACCCGTGCGCCTCGAAGGCGGAGACGGCGTCGCCGAGGCCGAACCGTTCGTCCGTCGGCGGCCCGTCGTCGCCGTCGCCCGTCTTCGACCAGTCGACCGTGACGAGACGGCCGCCGGGGCGGACGACGCGGGCGAGTTCGGCGAACGCCTCGTCGCCGGCGAACTCGTGGTACACCATCGTCGAGAACGCCGCGTCGAGGTGGTCGTCCGCGAAGGGAAGCGACGCGACGTCGGCGGTGACGAACTCGACGTTCTCGGGGACGCCGTTCTCGCGGTACAGGTCGTGCATCGCCGACTGCACGTCGACGGCGTAACACGTCCCGACGTGCGGGGCCACGTCGTCGGTGTAGAATCCGGTTCCGCTGCCCAAATCGGCGACGACGGCGTCGGGGTCGGCAGAGAGAAGCGAGAGGAGTTCCTCGCGAGAACAGAACCGGTAGCGACCCTCGTCGTCTAACTTCGCGGCCCGGTCGACGTCGAACGTGTGAAATCCCATGTCCGCTGGACGGTCCGGGCGGGCAAAAACTCCGCCGGTGGCGGCGGGCCGAGAGCGGACGCGACGGGGGGGAACGCGACGAGGAGACGCAACGAGGAGACGCGAGTGACAGAGCAACTTTCTTCGCGTTGGCCGCCGTCTCTCGGCGCATGACGGGACCCACCCTCCGGACGCCGACGAGGCGGACCTGTGAAATCTGCGGGCGAACCGAGAAATGGGACGACGCCGAGGCGTCGTGGCGCGTGACCGACGCCGACGACGAGACGACCGTCGGGAGTCTCTACTGCATCCACGAGTGGGACATCAACGGCACGTTCGCGCCGTTCGAAGACGACGGCGCGGAAGCCTGAGGTGCCCACCGTCTACGTCACGGCCCCGCCCGACGCCGCCGACGAACTCGCGCGAACGCTCGTCGAAGAGCGACTCGCCGCGTGCGTGAACCGCGTCGCGTCCGACTCCGTCTACCGGTGGGACGGCGAGGTGCACGACGAGAGCGAGACCATACTCCTCGCTAAGACGACGGCGGAACGGTACGACGAACTCCGCGACCGAATCGAGGCGTTACACCCGCACGACGTGCCCTGTATCGAACGGTTCGACGAGAGCGACGTGCTCCCGGCGTACGCGTCGTGGGTCGACGCGTCGACGAGCGAAGAGACGTAGCGTTACTCGGAGAGCGAACGCAGCACCGAGAGCGTCCCGTCCATGTACGACTCGGAGAGTACCTCGTCGGCGGCGGCCCGCGCCGCCTCGTCCGCGTTGGCGACGGCGTACGACCGGCCGACGACGCCGAACGTGGACACGTCGTTGACGCTGTCACCGACGGCGACGAACTCCTTCGCGTCCATCCCGAGCGTCTCGCACAGTCGCTCGAAGCCGACTCCCTTCTCCACGCCCGGCGTCTTCACGTGGTAGGCGTAGCCGGTGTCGATGACCTCCATCTCGTGTTCCTCGGCGACCGCTCTGAGGAGCGTCTCGTCCGCCGAGCGGTCCACCGCAACTTCCGTCTCGCGCCAGTAGTTCGTGTCGTCGAACGACCCCCATCCGAGGTCGCCGCCGCGTGCGACGAACTCGTCGGCGACGGCCTGCGCGGCGTCTCTGTCGCCCGTGTACGTCACCTCGCCGGCGGCGAGTACGACCCCGCCGTTCTCGGCGACGACGTTCTTGTCGAGGCCGAGGTAGTGACAGAGACTCACCGGGTAGGGGAACGCCTTCCCCGTCGCGAGGACGACGGGCGCGTCCCACGACGGGAGGACGTCGAACGCGCGCGGGTCGAGGCGGCCGGGGTCGTCGGTGAGCGTTCCGTCGATGTCGAGAACGAGTGGCGGCGCGTCGCTAGCCATAGTCGCGGTTCGGCGTACGACGGCAAAGAGGCACCGTCCGCGGCGACTCACTCCGGCGTCGGCCCCGCCGTCAGTCGCTCGAAGACGACCGTCGGGAAGTTCGGTTCGGGCCTGGTCGGCGGACGGCCGGGGCCCTCGTCGGTCGTCTCGCCGCGGACGCGACGGACGAAGCCGTGTTCGGCGAGTTCGTACACGACCCGCTTCACCGTCGTCGCCGACAACCCCACCGACTCGTCCGCCGCGATGGCGTCCGCGGCGACGACGACGGAGGAACGGGATTCCGGCGGGAGCGACGCGAGGACGGCGAGGACGCGACGGCGACTCTCCGAGAGGGCGAGCACCTGCCCCAGCGAACAGCAGTCGTCGGGGACGGCGTCGCACCCGGCGGCGACGTGCGAGGCGTCGATTCGCGGTGCGCCCTCGTCGGTGGCGGTGACGGCGGCACCGAACAGCGCGGCGAGTCCGTCGTGCGCGTCGCCGTCCGCCCACGACGCCACGTCGCTGACCGTCTCGTGGTCGAACGCGTCGCGAGTCAGGGCGTCGGAAGCGCGCGCGGTCAGCACGTCGACGAGCGCGTGGCGTTCGTACCGCGGAATCTCGACCGTCGGTCGCGTCGCGTCGGTGAACTCCCGGCCGACGGCGACGTAAGAGAGCGCCGAGGAGAAGGGGTCCAACGCCGAGTCGAGCGTCGAGAGCGAGAGCGTCTCCGGTTCGCCGACGTGGTCGACGGCGACGACGAGACGACGCCGGTAGTCCAGTTCCGCGGCGAGTCGGTCGCGGAGCGTCTCGGTCCCGACGCCTTGCCGCGGCACGCGTTCGTCGACGACGGCGTCGAGCACCGTTCGGAGGAGCGCGAACTCCGAGGTTGCCGCCCGTGCATCGACGGCGGCGAACTCGGTGGGTGACGGTTCCGACGCTCGCGTCGTGGTCTGGATGACGCCGCGCCGCGTCGTCGTCGTCGTCGCCGCGAGGTGGTCGAACAGGGCGGAGACGACGGCGGACTTCCCCGCGCCCTTCGGGCCGACGACGCAGAACGACTCGGGGAGGCGGCCGTCGAACGTCGAGTCGAGTCTATCGAGGAGGCGTTCCAGCGTCGGCCCGCGGCCGATGGGTTCTGCGAGGTGATGCGTCGGGTTCAGCGCCGAGAGTTCACGGACGAGGCTGTGCACTCTCTCCCCGCGGCGTCGTCGACGGTCGATTCGGTCGGTGAGTCGCATGAGATACGCTGGCTATCGTTGCCAGATTCTCCGAGGACCGATAAAAACACCTGGTCTCCGGTCGCGGAACGCGAGGCGTCTCTCACCCCGGTGACGGCGGGTAAATCTCTCGGGTGGGTTCGCTCTCCGCGTCGGTGTTCGGCGGTCAGCGAGGAGCACACGTAACTATTAGGAACGTTCATCTACGTCGTAGTGTCAGACGCGAGAGCACGCGGTGAATGCGGTCGAGAACCTCTCTCACGGGAGTTGAAGGCACCTCGGGAGAGTCGGTCCCATCGGAAGAGATAGTTTACGCGTGGTGTCGGAGAGGAGGTAAAATAAAGTGGGGTCGGTCCCACCAGAAGGTAGTGAGATGACCGAAACGCCGAGCGTCCTCGTCATCGGCGGCGGGTCAACCGGGTGCGGCATCGTGCGCGACCTCGCGATGCGCGGACTCGACGTGACCCTCGTCGAGAAGGGGAATCTGACACACGGGACGACGGGGCGGATGCACGGCTTGCTCCACAGTGGAGGCCGGTACGCCGTCTCGGACCAAGCCTCCGCCAAGGAGTGTATCGACGAGAACCGCGTCCTCCGTCGCATCGCCAGTCACTGCGTCGAGATGACCGGCGGCCTGTTCGTCCAACGGCCGGAGGACGACGACGACTACTTCCAGAAGAAACTCGACGGCTGTCGCGAGTGCGGCATCCCCGCCGAAGTGCTCTCGGGCGAAGAGGCCCGCGAGATGGAACCGTACCTCGCGAAAGACGTCAAACGCGCCATCCGCGTCCCCGACGGTGCGGTGGACCCGTTCCGCCTCTGCGTCGCCAACGCCGCCGACGCCATCGACCACGGGGCGCGCGTCGAGACGCACGCGGAAGTCGTGGACGTCCTCGTCGAGGACGGCGAGATAATCGGCGTCGAAGTCGAACACCAGGACAAGGACCTCGGCATCGGCGAGGGCGAACCGGGCACGCGCGAGAAACTGTACGCCGACTACGTCGTGAACGCGACGGGCGCGTGGGCCGGACAGATAGGAGAGATGGCCGGCGTCGAAGTCGCCGTCCGCCCCTCGAAGGGCGTCATGACCATCATGAACGTCCGACAGGTCGACACCGTCGTCAACCGCTGTCGGCCGAAGGGCGACGCCGACATCATCGTCCCCCACGAGACGACGTGCATCCTCGGAACGACCGACGAGGAGGTCGAGGACCCCGAAGACTACCCCGAGGAGGGGTGGGAGGTCGACCTGATGATAGACACGCTCTCGGAACTCGTTCCGATGCTCTCGGAGGCGCGGACGATTCGCTCGTTCTGGGGCGTCCGCCCCCTCTACGAACCGCCGGGAACCGGGACGACCGACCCGACGGACATCACCCGCGACTTCTTCCTCTTGGACCACGGCGACCGCGACGACCTGCCGGGGATGGCCTCCATCGTCGGCGGGAAACTCACCACGTACCGTCTGATGGCCGAGAAGATATCCGACCACGTCTGCGAGAAGGTCGGCGTCGAGGCGGAGTGTGAGACCGCAGACGTTCCCCTCCCCGGGTCGTCGGACTTCTCCGTGCTCCGCGACTGGATGGACGAGTTCGGCATCCGTTCGCCCGTCGGCCGTCGAAGCGCCCAGCGTCTCGGGTCGCGCACGGACGAGGTACTCGGCGGGTGGGACGGACCGAACCCGACCGTCTGCGAGTGCGAAGCCGTCACGCAGGCCGAGATTCACGACGCGCTCGACCACTCGGGGACGGACCTGAACGCCGTCCGCATCCGAACCCGCGCCTCGATGGGCAACTGTCAGGGCGCGTTCTGCTGTCACCGGATGGCGAACGAGTTGATAGGAGACTACAGCGAGGTGGTCGTCCGCGACTCGCTGGACGAACTCTACCAAGAGCGCTGGAAGGGCGAGCGACACGGTCTGTGGGGCGAGCAGCTCTCGCAGGCGATGCTGAAACACCTGCTGCACGCGACGACGATGAACCGCGACGGCGACCCGGCGGCGTCGGACGAGGGCGTCGACTTCGCCGCGTTCGACACCGGCGCGAGCGCAGCCGTCGGAGCGGCCGGAGACGCCGCGGGCGACGACACCGACCGCGCGGCGACTGACGGAGGTGAGCGACGCGACGCGTCGCGAGTCTCGTCGGACTCGCGGTCAGACGGAGGGCACCATGCCGATTCGTGACGACGTCCTCGTCGTCGGCGGCGGCCTCGCCGCGACGACGGCGGCCCTCGCCGCGGCGGAGTCGGGCAAGAAAGTCCGTCTGGTCGCACACAAAAAGAGCACGCTCAGACAGGCGAGCGGGCTGATAGACGTTCTCGGCTACGCCGACGGCGACGGACCGCACGCCGACCCGTACGCGGCGATGGCCGACCTGTCCGAGGACCACCCCTACCGCATCCTCGGCGAGGAGGCGGTGAGAGAGGGTCTCCGCATCTTCGACGAAGCGGTCGGCGAGATGTACGCGGGCGGGCACACCGACACGAACGCGCTCGTTCCGACCTACGGCGGGACGGTCAAACCGACCGCCCGCTACCCCGCGTCCGTCGCGCCGGGTCTGGCGAGTATCGACGAAGACACGCTGTTCGTCGGCTTCGAGGGGACGACGGACTTCGCGGCGAACGTCGTCGCGGAACACGTGGCGAACGCGGGCGTCCCGTTCGAGACGCGCGGCGTCACCCTCCCGTTCCCGAAACGGTTCCGCGCCGACGCTCGACTGACCCGGTTCGCGAAGGCGTTAGACGAGGACGAACGCGTCGACCGCGGCGTCGGCGTCCGGCGCGCCCTCGCGGACACGGTTCGCGAACACACGAGCGGCGAGGACCGCGTCGGCTTCCCGGCGATGCTCGGCGACGTGCACGGCGACGAGGTCCGGGAGGACTTGGAGTCTCGACTCGGCATGTCGGTGTTCGAGGTGCCGACGGGGCCGCCGAGCCTCCTCGGCTTGAAGCTCGAAGACCGCCTGTTCGACGCCTTAGACGACGCCGGCGTCCGCATCGCGACGGGCAACCCCGCCGTCGGCTACGAGGCGGACGGCGACCGAATCGAGGCGGTGTACGTCGACCAGAAGGGGAGTCGCGTCCCCTACCACGCAGAGCAGTTCGTCCTCGCGACGGGCGGACTCGTGGGGAAGGGAATCGACTCCGACCGCGAGGGCGTCACCGAACCGCTGTTCGACTGTCACGTCCCGCACGCCGAGGACCGGTACGACTGGTCCGAGGAGGCGGCGTTCGGCGACCACGCGTTCGCGCGGTTCGGCGTCGTCCCCGACGAGGAGATGCGACCCACGACGGCGAGTGGCGAACCACAGTTCGAGAACCTCCGGGCGGCCGGCGGCGTCGTCGGCGGCGCGGACGTGGCACGCGAGAAGTCCGCGAGCGGCGTCTCACTGGCGACGGCGGCAGTCGCGGGCGGCCGTGCCGGAGAGGAGGCCTGACCACATGAGCGACGCACAGACACCACCATCCGACTTCGGCGTTGACGAACAGAACGACTTCGAACCCGTCCAGGTGTTCGACGACGAGACGAACATGGACCTCCGCCCCGGCGCGGACAACTGTTACAAGTGTACCGCCTGCGACACGTCGTGTCCGGTGGCGGAAGTCGACGACGACTTCCCCGGGCCGAAGTTCCAGGGTCCGGAGCAGTGGCGACTCAAGCGCAAGGGCGACGAGGACATCGACGACTCCATCATGTCGTGTTCGAACTGCATGCGCTGTGACGGCGCGTGCCCGTCGAGCGTCCCCCTGAGCCAGATGCACAACACCGCTCGCGGGGAGTACGTCGACGAACAGATGGACAAACTCTCGCGGGAGTACGTCCGAAACCGCATCCTCTCGAACTACCGACTGCTGGCCGAACTCGGGAGCAAGGTGCCGCGACTCACCAACTTCGTGATGGGCAACTCGCTCGTCCAACAGGTGAACGAGAAACTGCTGGGAATCACCGCCGAGAGGGAGTTCCCCGAGTTCGCCGAACAGACGTTCCGCGAGTGGTGGGCCGAACGCGGCGGCGCGAAGGTGTCCTCCGAGGAGAAGAAGATAGCGTACTTCCACGGCTGTTACTCGAACTACAACACTCCGGAGGTGGCGAAGGCACTCGTCCGCGTGTACGAGGAGTTCGGCTACGAGATAGCCGTCCCGAGACAGCGCTGTTCCGGCACGCCGATGTTCGCCAACGGGATGCTCGACGACGCCGAACGCGCCGCCGCGGTGAACGTCTCGGAGTTCGACGACCTGATAGACGAGGGCTACGACGTGGTCGCCTCCTGTACCTCCTGTTCGATGTCGCTGAAGCAGGAGTACCCCGAACTGTTCTCGTTCTCGGGAACCGAGCGAGTCTCCGCGCACACGTTCGAGGCGATGGAGTACCTCCGCGTCCACGAGGACCTCGAAGCGGCCATCGAGGACGCCTCCGTGGAGGAACAGTCGTTCGCCTACCACGCGCCGTGTCACGCCCGAAATCAGGGTCTCGACCGGCAGGCGGTCGAACTGTTCCGCGAACTCGACGGCGTCGTCATCGAAGACGTGGGCGACTCCTGTTCGGGCATCTCGGGCACCTACGGATGGAAAGAGGAGAAGTACGACACCTCGATGAAAATCGGCGAGGAGATGTTCGACCACATGCACCACGCCGAGGGGAACGTCGGCATGACCGAGTGTCCGACGTGTTCGATGCAGATGGAACACGGCACCGGCTACGACATCAAACACCCTCTGCAACTGCTCGAAGAAGCGCTGGTCTGAGCGCCTTCGCGACGCGCTTTCGCTCTCCGCCGGAGCACGCGACTGTCTCGACCGTGAGCGAAGCGTCCGAGTCCGGCGCGGGATTCGCCGTCGCCGACGGCCGCCGATAGCGCGCGATTCCGCACTCCGTCAGTCGTCCGCGCGGCCGCGAACCACGTCCTCGTCTGTCGGTTGTGCCTCCCCGAACGCCGCGACGAAGCGGTCCAACTGTTCGGGGTCGTCCGCTCCCGGGAGTCGCTTTTCGGCCGTCTCGCACGCGGCCTCGACGCCGAGTCGGTCGCAGACGCGGTCCGCCGTCGCCTCCGCCATCTGGCGGTAGGTGGTGAGTTTCCCGCCGACGACGCTCGTGAGGTTCTCGACGCCCTCCTCGGCGTGGTCGAGGACGAAGAACCCGCGAGAGATACCGCGGGCACCGCCTCGGGAGTCCTCGTCGGGGGCGTACAGCGGTCTGACGCCCCACCAGACCCGCCGTTGTTCGGCGTCGGCGACGGCCGGGAGCATCTTCCCGCACTCCTCGCGCATCGCCACTACCTCTTCGGCGTCCTGCGGGTAGTCGTCCGGGTCGTCGACTTCGACGCTCGTCGTGCCGAGGACGACTTCGCCGTCGTGCGGGACGACGATGTCGCCGTCTTCGGGGTCGCGGGCGCGGTTGAGTACCGGGCCCAACCCCTCGTAGTCGACGGAGACCATCACGCCCTTCGTCGGGCGCAGCTCCACGTCGACGCCGGCCATCTCGCCGAGTTCGCCCGCCCACGCGCCGGCGGCGTTGACGACGTGCGTGGCTTCGATGGTGTCGTCGACGCTGCCGCCGACGGCGACGGCGACGACTTCCCCGCCCTCGACGCGCATCCCCTCGACGGGCGCGTCCGTGAGGATGGTCGCGCCGTGGTCGCGGGCGTCCGCCGCGTTGGCAGCGACGAGGCGCGAGGGGTAGACGACGCCGTCGGGCACCTTCATCACCCGTTCGACGCCCGCGGAGAGGTCGGGTATCTCCGCGCGAATCTCCTCGCCGGAGAGCGTCTCGGTCGGGATACCGATGTCCTCGCAGGCCGCGCGCTTGGCGTCGAAGTACCCTGGGTCGTCGCCTTCGAGTTGGACGAACAGACCGCCCGTGTCGCGGATGCACTCACCCGCGATATGTCTCAGTATTCGATTCTCTTCGATGCACTCGCGCGCGCCGACTTCGTCGGCCTCGGCGTACCGCGCACCGCTGTGTAAGAGCCCGTGTGACCGCCCGGACGTTCCGGACGCCAGGCCCCCGCGTTCGACGAGTGTCACCTCGACGCCGCGGAGTGCGAGGTCACGAGCGATTCCGGCACCCGTCGCACCACCGCCGACCACCAGCACGTCGGTGTTTCGCGTCATTACCAGATGTTGGTCCGCGCGGGTATGGGTCTGACGGCGACGGAACTCCCTGACCGCCCGACTGTACCGCGAACGTTCGAACTGTACGGACATTCGCAAACGTGGTATTTGAGAAACGTTTATGCTAATTCTTGGGGTCTGTTAGCACGTTCGGCGTACCGCGGCGTCGCCGACGGCGGGCCCGTGGGGCCGGCAGGAGTTGGAGTTGTAATCATGACAAACGAAACATACGTCGGAGCCATCGACCAGGGCACTACCGGAACCCGCTTCATGGTCTTCGACCACGACGGCCGAGTCGTCGCCAACGCGTACCGAAAACACGAACAGATCTACCCCGAACCCGGCTGGGTCGAACACGACCCCGAAGAGATTTGGGAGAACACCGAGGCCGTCATCCTCGACGCCCTCGACGAAGCCGACCTCGACGCAGAGCAACTCGAGGCTATCGGCATCACCAACCAGCGCGAAACCACCCTCATCTGGGACCGCGAAACCGGCAAACCAATCGCCAACGCCATCGTCTGGCAGGACCGGCGCACCACCGACCGCATCGAGAAACTCCAAGACGAAGGCAAAGAAGAGTGGGTCCGCGAGAAGACCGGCCTCGAACCCGACGCATACTTCTCCGCGACCAAAGCAGAGTGGCTCCTCGACAACACCGACCAGATCAAACTCGCGCGCATGCGTCCCGACGACGTCCGTGACCGCGCCGAGGACGGCGAGTTGATGATGGGTACCATCGACTCGTGGGTCATCTACAACCTCACCGGCAACCACATCACCGACGTCACCAACGCCTCCCGAACCATGTTGTTCAACATCCACGACATGGACTGGGACGACGAACTCTTAGACGAGTTCAACGTCCCCGAGGCGCTTCTCCCCGAAGTCCGACCCTCGTCGGACGAGGACACCTACGGCTCGACCGACGCCGACGGCTTCCTCGGCGCGGAAATCCCCGTCGCCGGCGCGCTCGGCGACCAGCAGGCCGCGCTGTTCGGACAGACCTGCTTCGACGCCGGCGACGCCAAGAACACCTACGGTACGGGGTCGTTCATGCTCATGAACACCGGCGACGAAGCCGTCATGAGCGAGAACGGCCTCCTGACGACGGTGGGCTTCCAGCGCTCCGGCGAACCCGTCCAGTACGCCCTCGAAGGCTCCATCTTCATCACCGGCGCCGCTATCGAGTGGCTCGAAGATATGACCCTCATCGAGGACGCCGCCGAGACAGAGGAACTCGCCCGCTCGGTCGACTCCACCGACGGCGTCTACTTCGTCCCCGCCTTCGCCGGCCTCGGCGCGCCTCACTGGGACCAGCGCGCACGCGGCACCATCGTCGGCATGACACGCGGCACCCGACGCGAGCACGTCGTCCGCGCGACGCTCGAATCCATCGCGTTCCAGACCCGCGACGTCGCCGAAGCCATGCAGGAAGACAGCGATATCG